>CAWANP010000010.1:0-124923 GCA_963783445.1 uncultured Chloroflexia bacterium
GGCCAGAGGGGGGCTGTAGGAGACTACAACGAATTGAGAAAGGAACGAATGGGTGAGGCTGGGCCGCAGAGGGGATCCGTTCAAACCTGACAGGTTTTTGTCGGGATCTGGGGTAGGGCAGGGATCTGCCTTGTGCTAGGTTGCGCTGGGGTGTGGGGACTGACAAAACCTGTCAGGTCTTGGTTTTGGGGGGAAAGCGCGCTGAAGCGCGCACTACGAACGGTGGTTCCTGGGCGGGGGCTTTTGCTTGGTGGGTTTTGTGTAGCTGGCTAGGGTCATGGTCCTGCGGATGCGGATCTGGACCGGTCCACCGGCGGACTGGACGAGGCGGTGGGCTTTGGAGAGGAGGGCGCCGGGGACGGTGGCTGACTTTTTCCAGTTCTCTTGTAGGAAGTCGTGCATGTCGTCGACGGTGTCCCAGTAGTAGGTGTAGTCGAAGGTGGTACTGGTTTCTTCCTGGAACCAGCCGTGTTGGAGGGCCTCCTGGATGGCGTTGTCGGAGGCGATGTCCAGGTCGATGCCGATGGAGTCGTCGAGGGGGCCGGCGAGGATCTGTGTGTCTGGGGTGACGACCTCGAGGGGCCAGCCTGTGGAGTAGGGCCGGAGGTCGAGCAACCTGCCGCCGGGTTTGAGCACGCGCCAGGTTTCTGCCAGGGCATGGACCATGCCCTCGGGGGGGACTCATCAGAGGGACCAGGTGAAGGTGGCCAGGTCGAAGGCGTTGCTGGCAAAGGGCATGGCTTCGGTGGATGCGGCTGGAAAACAGACTGTGGGCTGTAACTGCCTCGGGGCGCGCGCCGGGTGCTTTGCGGAGTTCGTCCAGGTCGATGTCGATGCCGGCTGCGAGGGCGGCGGTGCGGGCAAAGAGCCAGGTCAGCCTGCCGTCGCCGCAGCCGATGTCGAGGACGCGGTCTTTTGGTTCGGGGAAGTAGGGCTGTAGGGAGCTATGCTCGGCGTTTTCTGGGTCGCGGACCGGTTCGGCCAGGGCCATGGTTCCTCTTTTTGATGGCTGCGATGATGCTCGATGGCATTCAGGACTGAGAGTTCGGCAGGTCCAATAAGACCTGTGCCCGGATTATACCACAGGTCTTTGAGTGCTGGCAAAGGACCTGGTAGTCTGCATTGGCTGTTAGTTTTTGTCCAAGACTGCAACGAATTGAGAAAGGAACGAATCGGCGTGGCCTGGCGTGCAGGTAGATTCGTTTGATTCTCAATTCGCTGTTGTGTACTGCCAGACCTGACAGGTTTATGTCGAGACCGGGGGTTGGTGAGGGTCTGCCTTGGGCCAGGTTGCGGCGGGGGTGGGGTGAGTGACGAAACCTGTCAGGTCGTGGTTGGGGGGAGAAGCGCGCTGAAGCGCGCTGAAGCGCGCACTACGAAGGGTTGGCGTTTCGGAGTATTGCCGGGTCAATTCATAAAGATGGAACAATCCGATGCGAGCAGGCGGGCTGCTAGGGCGCCTGGTGGGAGATGAGTGGCAGGTAAGCCGGTTGCGGGGCGCCACCCTTCGCTGACGTACAGGCTGCGGGTCGTGACGCCGGTCAGTTGCACGGGGTCCCGTACCTGGGCGCGGATGACATGGATGCCGGTCTCGCCGAAGGTGTGTGTCGCGGTCTTGGCCGTGCTCCAGGCGGTGTCGTAGGTGCCGTCGTTGTTCCAATCCCAGCGCACCTCCAGCGCGCCGCCCTCGGGGTCGCTGCTGCCCGAGGCGTCGAATTGGAAGGGTGTATGCGTGCCGCCGGTGGTGGGGTGGAAGGTGAAGGAGGCGGTGGGCGGGGCATTGCGGACCAGTATGACTGTGGAGTTCGTGTCTGTCGTGGTGGGCCCGGTCCCATCGGTGACCTCCAGCTCCACCCTGTAGAGGTTCAGGATGTAGCCAGGGTCCAGGGGGAATTTGTGGGTGGCGGTCCTGTCGCGGCTCCAGTTGGTGCGGGTGCCGTCGCCCCAGTCCCAGCGCACCTGGAGCTGGTCCGGCGGGTCGGTGGCGTCGCTGCTGGCCGAAGCGTCAAAGGCAAAGACGGTGGTGCTGGGCGCGTCTCCCGGGGTGACGGTGAAGGATGCCTTGGGCACGGTATTGCCGACGATGCGGGCGTGGATATCTGTATAGCCATCATAGTCATTCCCGTTGGTTTCCCAGGCGACCAGGTGGTTGATGGCGCCGCCTGCGACGGCGACAGCCCCGGTCCATCTGTCAATCTGGACCTCGTCGCTCTGAGACCCGGTGGTTAGTACCTCCCGGGCGTAGCTGGTCCCGTCCAGGTCGTCCCTCGTGCTCCAGGTCGCCAGGTAGCGCGGGTCCTCGCGTTCCAGTTCTGTCACGCCGCAGGCCAGGTCCAGGGGATAGTGGTAGCTCCACCACTGGAATTCACGGAGGGTCACCATGCTGCCCAGCCCGCCAAGCCCGGAAACGAAGCGGGCCCACAGGCCATCGCCCGGCGTGGGGAATCCCATGCCAGCCGACCAGGTACTGGTCCGTGGCGGGGCAACTGGCGACGGTGGGGTCGATTTCGTCGCCAGGCCAGTCGGCGATGGCAAACTCGCCCCCGGCCATCGGGGTACCTGTCGCCGACAGCCGCTTGCCGTAGATGTTTTCGTTTACCTTGGGGTAGTCGTCGTAGACGACCAGGTACTGGTTGCGCTGGGCGTTGTAGGCCACGTCGGGGTTACCGCGGTTGTCCGGGCTGCCGGCGGCGATCACGAAAGTGCCCATGGGAAAGCCTCCGCCGGCTTTGACCCGGCGTCCGGCAACCATATCCCGGGTAGAGCCCGTGTCCCTGTTCACCCACACGACCAAGAACTCGTCTGGAGAGGAACCATAGGCCAGGGCATAGACCTGCGTACTCGCCGGCTTGGAAGGGTCGATGGCAAAGGGGGCGAGCGCCGAATCGGGGCCGTCCCAGGGCACAAAGCGCCCGTACATCTGGTAACCCAGCCCGTCGTCGCGGCCCCAGATCACCAGGTAGCGGTTGCGCTTGCTGTCGTAAGCCACCCGGGGGCGCCCATCGCCAACAGTGGAGTTGCGGACGATTTCGAATTCGGTCCCCCATGGCTCGCCGCGGTCAGTCACCCGCCGGCCCCAGATGCTCTTGCCCCCCTTCCAGACGACCAGGTACTGGTTGTAGGTGGAGTTGTAGGCCACGTCGGGCCATCTGGCGTCGTGGCCGGTGCCCGTGACCTGCACGGGGGGACTCATCTTGGGCGTCCAGGCGGGAACCATGCTGCTTCCTATCGAGTCTGCCGGCGGTGTGGGGGCGGCAGCGCGTCCGGGATGGCCCGCGGGCACCAGGAGCAACGCGGTCACGGTCAGAACGATGAGACAGGTATGCTTGCCCGACATGATTCCCCTCCTCTACGGTCAATCTCCGCCTGTGTAGCTGGCTGCGGCGGCTAGGGTGCTCTGGAGTTGCGGGGGACGAGGGGCAGGAAGGCACGGGGGCAGGGGCTGACGAGCCGGCCGCGGATGCGAGGGTTGTTGCCATCGGGTGCCTTGTCCTCGTATACGATCAGGCAGTCGCCGTGGGGCGTGCAGGCCAGCTTGGGCTGGGTCTGCCAGTAGGGCTCATCGGCGATGATGAAATCGTCGCCAGCGGGCCAGTCGTGGCCGGCCATGGCGCTGCAGCCGTAGACATCGTACTCGTTGGGCGGATTCACAGGGGCGCCAAACCAGGTGGCCAGGTAGCGGTCTCGGGCAAAGGCCACGTCGCCGCCCTCCCAGGTCGGGCCTAGGTTCTGGGTCAGGGGGAATCCGGTGCCGGGCCCCAGGGGCTGGCCGGTATGGCCGATGCGGCGGCCGTAGAGGGGCGCGGCGAAGGCGCCATTGGAAAAGGTGACCAGGTATTCGTCGGGACCGGCGGCCACGGAGGCGCCCCACTGGCTGGGAATGTCGCAGCACAGCTTGACCTCGGGGGCGGTGCTGAGCCCGGCCAGGCTGGCGGCCGCTACCTTGCCCCGGATCTGGGGTGACTGGGGGTGGGCACTGCCGCCGGCAAAATCGTAGGCGACGAGGAACTCGTTACGGTGGTGATTGTAGGCGACATCGGCCAGGGTGCGATCCCCGCCGTCCGCTGCGGATTGCACATTGGCCCAGCTCTTGATCTGCCCATCGATGGCTCTCACGCGCAGGGCGTCGATATCCTTGCCACCGCCGGCCCAGACGTTGGTATAGACGACCAGGTACTCGTCGTCGCGGACATTGTAGGTGACGGAGGGGTAGTACTGCTTGTCGGGCATGACGCGCAGGGGGATCTCTTTGCTGAGCCAGGCGCCATTCCAGTTGACCCGTGTGGCATAGATATCGGGGTTGGCCGGATCAACCTGGCGGGCATAGACGATGAGGTATTGCTGTTGCGCGGGACTAAAGGCCACGGCGGGCTCCCAGCGCTGAACCCCGGCACCGGTGGCGACGTTGAAGGTCTGGAGGAGGCGCCCCTCGTAGTCCAGCCTGGCGGCCCAGATGTCCCAGACCGAAGCGCCCTGCTTGGCGTACCATACGACGAGCCATTCGCCGTGGATGGGGTTAAAGGCCACGGCCGGGGCGTGGTTGAGCTTGTGGTCGACGTGGATGTCGATGACGGGGCTGACGCGGGGGCAGTTCAGGGGCGGTACGCTGGTCCCGGTGGAATCAGCCTTGAGGGGGGAAAGGGAGCCTGGGCTGGCACCGGCGAGCAGCAGGAGTAGGACAAAGACCGCATGGGCAGACAGGGCTCTTGTGGCGGACATGGTGCCCCCTTTCTGGTTGAAAAGACGGTCACGATGTTGCGGGTGGTGAGTGACATTATACTACAAAAGGGGTGGGGTTACAAGGGGGAGTGGATTCCGATGTAGGGCAATTGCATCTTAAGCCTGTCACTGCGAGGGAACCGAAGCACCGCCACGAGGACTCGCGGTGGCAATCTCCCTGTCATCACTGGGGATCGCTTCGTCGCTCGCAAAAGACGCTCACCCCTCGCGATGACAAGTGGAAAGTTTAGTGCATAACACGCGTTTTCAGGCTACTCTTTCAAGATGCATAAGACTATGACTAGCACCGCCTGTTGGAAGATACTGTTGGCTTGTTACATAAAGTGCGAAGGCGCAGCAGACCGCGCGGGGATGAACTCCCCGCGCTACGGAGCGACGCCCCGTGAACGGGGCTGGAAGACGTGATCTGGTCGCTCCCAGCCCGATTCATCGGGCGTTGCTCCGTAGACCGGCCACGCTTGCCCTGAGCGAAGCCGAAGGGTCATGGCCGGTCGGTTCTGCCAGCGGGTTCATATTATGTAATAGGCCAACAGTATCTGATTCACGGCAGTGCGGTCGAGTTGCCATGCCACGCTCAGCTTTGGATATACACTGGCGGGCATCCACCAACCGTCCTGTCATGCCCGCATGGTTCCAGCGGGCGACTACCCGCATGATTCTAGCGGGCATTCACCCTGCGGCGGTGACGGTTGCTGGCGGCGTGGATTCCCGCCAGAAGCGTGCGGGAATGACAGGTCAGCGCCACATGAGGTAGAGAGTGTTGCCGGAGCAGGCCCGAACGCTTCGGGACTGCCAGGTCAGGGCGCGCCTGGCAGACCGAACTGGGCCCGCTCCTCGGCAGTCAGTTCGCGGACGAGGCAGCACTCTTTGGCGTAGGCAACCAGTTCGTCGAGGGTTTGCCAGGCCGGATATACCTGCAGGTTGCCGTTAAAATCGTTGATGGCGATAAGCGTACCATCGGGAGACCAACTCGCAGAGGCCATCGTTCCGACGTTGTGGGCAAAGACCTGGTTGCCGCTGCTGGCGTCCCACACAGTTGCGACCCCGCTCATGCCGGCAGCCAGGATACGGTCGCCTGAGGGAGACCACATGGCGCTATCCGCGCCTGAAAGCCCGGTGAAGGACAGGATCTGCTCGCCGGTGGCTGCATCCCACACCCGGCCGGTCTGGTCTTCGCTAAAGGTGACGATGCGCGTCCCGTCGGGTGACCAGGCTACCGACGATACCGCGGACCCAAAGTCATCGGGGAAGAGGTCGAGCAGCACCGCGCCGCTGTCCGCATCCCAAACCTTGGTGCTGTTGCTGCCGCCGAGCAGGTCGGCGGTGACGATGCGCGTCCCGTCGGGTGACCAGGCCGCCGACCAGGGATTGTGCTCGGTGAAGGTGACAAGCAGCTCTCCGCTGGCGGTGTCCCATACCTTGGCCGCGCCATCCTGGGCGTAGGTCACGATGCGCGACGCATCGGGCGACCAGCGCGCGCCCATGAGCGCATCCTCGTGACCTGAGAGCCTGAGGCGTTGCTGGCCGGAACCCGCATCCCATACCGTGGCACTGCCGTCGGCGGCCGCGGCAAGGATAAGATCGCCTGCTGGCGTCCACTCTATCCAGGTGATCCCAGCGGGTTCTGAGCTTTCCTCCATCGGGATCTGCAACCCGGCCAGTTCGGCGCCTGTAGCGGCGTCCCAGAATCCTCACCGAGCCGTCCGCATAGCCGGCGGCGACCTGTTCTCCGGAAGGCGACCAGGCCGCGTTGGAGTACCAACCGCCCCAGGGGGCAGGGGGACAGGAGGGCTGGCAGCCAAGGGAAAGGATGGCCTGTGAGACCTGCCAGACCTTGGCGCTTCCATCGCCGCTCACGGTCCAGATGCGGTCCCCAGAGGGAAACCAGCCCATCTCGCCAATATCGAGGGGATGTCCCTGGAAATCGAGCAGCTCCGCGCCCGTGACAGAGTCCCAGACCTTGATCTCGCCGCCACTGCCACCCGTGGCAATGAGGCTGCCGTCGGGCGACCAGACCGCATAGAGTTCTCCCTGCGACGGCAGCAGGTGCAAGAGTTCCCCGGACTCCGCATCCCACACCCTCGCCAGGCCCGTACTGACGGTGAGGAGGCGGTCGCCGGAGGGCGACCACCGGGCCCTGGGACTCCCCGTGTGGCCCGGCAGGGTGAGCAAGAGTTCTCCACTGGCAGCGTCCCACACTTTTGCCGTGCCATCAAAGCTGGATGTGGCGATGGACGAAGCGTCGGGCGAGAATTCTGCCCTGAAGACGGTGCCATCATGTCCTGATAGGGTGAGCAGTTCCGTGCCGGTGGCAGCGTCCCACACTTTTGCCGTGCCATCCCGGCTGCTGGTGGCAACCTGTTCTCCGTCAGGAGACCATCCGTTAAAGGAGGTGACCCTGCCGTCGTGACCGGTGAGCGCGTGCAGTCTCTCGCCGGTGGCCGCATCCCATAGGGTGGCCACATCGTCCGCTGTTTCCCGGTAGGTCAGAATCAACCTTCCGTCAGGGGACCACTCGGCATAGTATCCCTCGTGCCCTTCCAGCGTGTACAGCTCGCTGCCGGTCGTGCCATCCCATACTTTCGCCGTGCCGTCCGTGCTGGCGGTCAAGAGACGGTCTCCGGCAGGCGACCAGAAGACCCGGTTCACCCAGTTCCCGTGTCCCTCCAGGGTCAAGAGTTCCTCGCCCGTGGCCAGATCCCACACCCGGGCGGTGTGGTCGTCGCTGGCCGTAGCAATGCGCGTGCCGTCGGGTGACACGCTGGCGTGGTTGGCGTATCCTTCGTGGTGAAGGTCGAGCAGCAATCGGTTCTCAAAGACAGCCTGGCTCAGGGCCTTTTCGGCCTGCCAGGTGTAGGGATAGTTTTCGACGGCCTCCAGGGCGAGCAGGGCCGCCCGTTCCGGACGAGGTCCCATCAGCTGCAGCTCTGCCTCGGCGGCCAGGCCGATGCTGGCCTGGCGCAGCGCCTCCTCGCGCTCCAGGAGCGCCACGGCTTCCGCCGTAGCGCGGGCGTGGGCTTCTGCCTGGGCGGCAGCCTTTTGCTCGGCCTCCATGGCCTGCGCCGTCTGGGCCACGGCGCGCTCGCTGACGGCCTGGGTGCTGGCGACCTGGGCCGTGGCCCGCTGGGCAGCTTCCTGCGCCTGGGCGGTCTGGGCCGCGGCTCCCTCGGCAATCGCGCGGGTACTGGCCGCCTGGGCGGTGCTGGCGATGTCGGCCTTTTCCACGGCCAGGTCCGAACTTTGGTTCCAGAGCAGGCCTGCCGCAGCGGCCGCGATTAGGGCCACGACCAGGGCCAGGGCCAGGAGGATGGCCCTGCGCCGCAGCCGGGCAGCCGAGCCGGCCCGCTCCTCGGCGCGCTGGCGCTCTGCTTCGGCTAGCTGTCTTGCTGCCTCCAGCTCGCGCTGGCTTTGGGCCTCGCGCTCCGCCTCCCGCCGCCAGGCGGACTCTTTGGATGCGGCCAGGAACTCGCGCTCCAGTGGATTCAGTTCCTGGTCATGCTCCTCGGCCCACTCGCCAGCCGCCGCCAGCCGCGCCCCGCGGTAGAGTTCACCCGGGTCCTGCTCCAACCGCTGCCATTCCCCCGCGGCCACGGTGAGGTGGCGGTGGATGCGCAGCCCCTCGCGGTCCTCGTCCAGCCAGCCGCGCAGGGCCGGCCACTCGCGGATCAATGCCTCGTGGGCGACTTCGACCGTGTCGTCGCCGGTGGTCACCAGCCGGGCGGCGGCCAATGTCCGCAGCAGGCTTGCCACCGCTGGCGCCTCCTCCTCGCTGCGCTGCAGCTCAGCAGGCGCCACGCGGCGCCGGGTGTCCTGCGTTCCCTCCGCGCCCAGCTCGGTCAGCCGCAGAAAGATACTGCGCGCCAGGGCTTGCTGCTCGGGTTCCAGCCCGCCGTAAACCGTGTCCGCCGTCTGGGCGATGGCGCCCGCCACCCCGCCGGAACCGGCATAGCCGGACAGGGTCAGCTGCGACCCCCGGCGGCGCTCAAAGGTCTCCAGCAGGGCGTGGGACAGCAGGGGCAGCGCCCCCGGCTCGCCGGCCACATCGTCGAGGATCATCCCGGTCAGGCCGGGCTCCAGTTGAAGCCCTACCAGTGCCGCCGGGCGCTCGATGGCCGCCCGCAAATCCTCCTCGCTCAACGGCCCCACCAAGAGCCCATCGCTCAGGCGGGCTGCCAACTGGGGATAGGCGGCGCAGCGGCCATAGAAATCGGCGCGAATGGTGGGCACGACGATGGTACGGCCCTCCTCCGCCTCGACGGCGTAGAGCAGGGCGTTGATGAAGGTGCGGCGTTCCTCTTTGTCGCGGCAGAGGGCAAAGATCTCTTCGAACTGGTCGACGACCAGCAGCAACTTCACGCCGGCCGGCTGGCCGGCCAGGGCCCGCCGGATTGTCAGATCCAGCACCCGGTGGTCCGCCTCCAGGTCCCGGAGCAGGGCGGCCGGCCTGTCGTCGCTCAACACCGAAAGGCGCACCGCCAGCTCGTCCAGTGGACGGGCGCCGGGCGTGATGACCATCGTCTGCCAGTCCTCGCTGCCGGGCAGGGCGCCGGCCCAGACGGAGGGCAAGAGGCCGGCTCGTACCAGGGACGACTTGCCGCTGCCAGAGGGACCCACCACGGCCAGGAATCGCGTACCGGCCAGGCGCGCCGTCAGCTCGGCGACCAGCTCCTCCCGCCCGAAAAAGTACTGGGCGTCCTCGGCCTCGAAAGCGACCAGGCCCATGTAGGGGCAGGGTACGTCGGCGGGGGGCAGGTCTTCTTCCGGCCATGCTACCGGCACGGGAATTTGTGCCGGCGCCCGTTCCTTGTGCCGCTGGAGGATGAGGTTGGTCTTGACCAACTGCTGCCGCTGCAGGTCGAGCTGTTCCCGCTGCAGGCCCAACTGCAGCGCCTGGCGGACACGCATCTCGGCCAGGGTGTCCTGCACCCCGGCCAGCATCCAGCGGAACTCGCCAAACTGGCTGCCCAGGCCGGCCAGCCCCTGGGCCAGGGCCTCCCTGACCTCGTCGTTGGCGGCGGTCATGGCCGCTTGTACGCCGTGGACGGCTTGCAGCAGGCGGCTGGTATCCGAGCGCAGGGCGATGGCTGTCTCGCCGCCGGCCTGCCAGCGGGCCTGCAACTCGCCATGGAGCAGGCTTTGCACTTCGGGGGCAGGCAGCGTTTCGCCGGCTTGCTGCCTGGCCTGCAACTGGGCGGCAAACTGGGCGGTGAAATCGCGCAGCGTGGCCGCCCCCAGATCACCGAGGACGCCCAGGTTGCCCTCGAGGGCGCCAGACTGGGGATCCAGCCTGCCCTGGAGCGCGGGCAACAGGGTGGCGGTGAGCAAGCCCACGGCCATGGCCATGGGTTCCATACCGGCGATCTGTTCACCCTGCTGGCCTACCGCCTGGTGGATGGACTGGCCGGAGAGGGTTCTGGGCGGCGGAAAGTCCTGGCGTGACAGGTCAGGATGGACCAATTGGTAGAGCTTTTGCGGCGCGCTAACGTTCTTGAGCAGGTGCTCGCCAAGGTCAAGCAGCGTGGCTTGAGCGGGAAGGGGGGAGGACTGGGTGACCTCCGGGGTGAGCAGGATCTGCCCGCCCCAGGCGGCGGACATGATGCGCGCCGTGGCGTTCACCGGCGGCCCAAAGTAGTCGCCTTCCAGCGTCCCTGCCGAGGCGTGGTACTCGGCTTCCCCGGCGTGGGCGCCGACGCGGATCCGCAGCTCGGCGATGGCGGCCCAGGGCTCGGCGCTGAACTGTTTCTGGGCTTCCAGGGCACAGTCCAGCGGCTGGCCGGCCTCAAAGACAGCGGTGATGCCGTCGCCGGTGTGCTTGGTGATGCGCCCCCCGTGGCTCTCGATCTGCTCCCGTAGGATCTCGTCGTGGCGAGCGATGACGGCGCCCATCTCGGCGGTGTACTCTTCCCATAGCCGCGTCGAACCTTCAATGTCGGTGAAGAGAAACACGAGCATGCGGACACTCCCTTCTTGCCGCCGTTGCCAGGCGCGACGGCTGGGCAGTGCTCCTTGCAAGCAGAACCAACGATCGCAGGAGGGTAGGGCTATACGCTGCGATGAAGGCTATGAAGGCGCGAACTGCCGGAACTGCCACCAGGAGTCCCTGTCGAGCGATGGGGCCTTGTTGGATGGCCTTGCAGGGACAACATAATAATAACACAGGTCCCGCTGGAAGTCAACGTCCAGATCTGGGCCCTGTGGCACAGGGTGGATGATTGTAGCGTGCTGGGGAGGAACTCGTTATCAGCAGCCACAACTGTTCGCAGATCGGAGTAAGTCTAGGGTGAGCTTGATGCTCAACCGCGGACGCGGCTCAAGTCTGGGGGACGGCCCTTCTTTCTGTTACTTCGCGCAAGTCGATCCAACGCCGGTCGGCATGAGACATTTCTATGGCCTCCAACACCTCCTGGGCGCGGAGGCCGTCTGAAAAGTCACTGGTTCCGGCGGTGGTGTCGTGGTCCCGGACGCGTTGGAGAAAATGACGGACCAAGGCCGTGTAATAGTTTTTTGTGGAACCCGCCTGGGGGTCGTGTCCAGCGCTGTATTCCGGCGGAATCTCCATGGGGCGGAAATTGCGATCGTCCAGGGTGGCGAGCCACAATTGCTCATAGCCCTGCGGAGAGTCTTCGAGGCGTACCCACAGGCCCGCCTTGCTGCCAAAGATGCGCATCTCGACCCCGGGCGGGCGGCCCATGGCGATCTTGCTGAACTGCATCAGGGCCTGTACGCCGCTCTCAAAACGGGCCAATACGGTGGTACTGTCATCGACCCCTACCTTCAGGCGTGTATCTTCGCCCAATACGGGGCGCTCCTGAATGTAGGTTGCCATGTCACCGATGACCTGGTCAAACTCGCCCAGGATCCAGCGCGCCAGGTCCAGGAGGTGGGAGCCATAACCGTGCAGGGCGCCACTGTCGGTTTCGCGGCTGAAGCCGATGCGCGGCAGGGGTGTACTGGGATCAACCAACAGGGCGTTCTGTTCGAAGCCTTGCAGGTGATAGATCTGGCCGGCAAAGCCATCAAGGATCAGATCTCGCAGGTAGCGCACGGCCGGGCTGTAGCGGAAGGTAAAACCCATGTGGGCCACCAGGCCACGATCTCGCGCGCTTTCATAGAGTGTATGAGCTTCTTTCAGGTTGTGGCCCAGCGGCTTTTCACAGAGCAGATCCAGGTTGCGGTCCATGCCCGCCATGGCCGGCTCAAAGTGCATGCCCCGCGAGGTGATGATGTCCAGGATATCCAGGTCAGCCTGGTCGAGCATGCTTTCCAGACTGGGATAAGATTGGGCGATGCCAAACTCCCCAGCGAGCGCTGCTGCGCGGCCTTGGTCGAGGTCGGTTATGCCCACGACCCGAACATCCTGCTGGTCAGCAAAGGCTGGAAGATGGGCGGTTCTGGCCCAGTTGCCAGCGCCAATGATGCCAACGCGAAGCTCATGCTTGCTCATGTGTTGATTCTCGTCCTTTCGGATTTTTGGGCAGCACCTTGCTCGTGTTCCTGCCTGCCTTGCCCGTTGCGCTCAGTTACGCAGGAGAAGGGGCAGATAGATCGCGAACTGAACATCCGGCACCACCAGGTCTACCTCGTGGGGCGTCAGGTCGTTGGTCCAGGCCAGGGCCGGCTTCGCAGGAGCCGGTACACCGTTCACCCGGAAGGCCAGCGGCTCGCCGTCCCTGAAGCCGGGCAGAGGCGGGTCGCTGGGGTCCTCGCCATAGACCTGCATGAAGCCGTACTGGCCCTCATTGCGGACCACAAAACAGCCGGCGACCTCGCCCCGGGGAGTCAGGACCTCGATCACGGTCCCGAGGGGGGGCGGGGCGCCGCCATCTGCCAGCTTGCCGTAGACCAGGGTGAAGGTGGGCGTGGGTGTCACGTCGCTGCAAGCGTCCCACGCGTGAAGCGGGGCGAGGTCATGCCCGGTACCAATACTTTGGGCCAGGCCCGCGCTAGTGGGATAGACCAGGCTGGTCGCCTGGGTGGCGTGGATCAGGTAGCCCTGGCCGGGTTCCATGTGGGTCAGGGTGCTGTATACCGGATCGCCAGGGACTGCGGTCTGGTTCAGGCTGTGAACCAGGTCGTACTGGCCGTCGATGCTGGCCAGGGCAGTCTCGATGGGCAGGGTCGTATCGGGCAGGTAGCCGATCCAGTTCCAGCCCGCCGCCAGGGGCAGCGGCGTGTCGACGGGGATGGCAAAGCCCTGGACTTGCAGGCCGGCCTCGGTCCCGTTGTCGAGACGTAGGTAGTAGCTTATGGCGCCGTGCATCTCGCCAAGGGTACGGTAGATAGGATCCAGATTGCAGTCATGGATGCCTGTCTCGCTCAGGACACGGCAGTACAGGCCATCGATAGAGGCCAGGACGGCGGCCACAGAGGGGTCAGGTGGCTCGGGCTGGAAGGAGATCAGGTTCCAGCCCGGCGCCAGCGTCCGCGCTGTCTCGCAGAGCGGGGTGGAGTCGTGGGCTGCGTTCGAGTAGGCGGAGTACCGGTCATTGACAGACCAGTAGGCCCGGACGCGGTAGTAGTAGGGGAAGCCGCAGTCCAGCCCGCTGTCCGGGTAGGTGGTCGTGTTCGCGGCTGCGATACCGATCTCGATCCAGCTCGTGCTGCCATCAGGCGAGCGCTCGACGTGGAAGGCGGTCTCGTCGGACGAGTTGTCCTGCCAGGTCAGGTCGATCTGGCTCGGCGAAGATGCGGAGGCCGTCAGGGCGTCCGGCGCCGGATAGTCACCCGTCACCCGGACCTCGTCCAGGGCATAGCCATCGGAGGTGATGGGATAGTTGTCGTAGAACTGGAACCGGATCAAGAAATGATTGTTCAGGGCGAGTCCCCCGGCTGCGGCCGCGGCGTCCAGGTCGATGGTTTCGCTGCGGAATGAAGAAGGGCCGTTGTTGAAGGACAATGCCTGGTACCAGGTGCTGCCATGGTCGTCGCTGAGAAAGACGCCGTCGCCGGTGTTGTTCTCGTCGCTGAACTCGCGCCAGCGGAACTCGAGGGTCACCTCGGACTGGCCGGTGAGGTCGACCATGAGGTCGGCGGCGGCATAGGAGTAGATGGTGTTTCCGGTATGGTCATCCAGGAGCAGGCTGTAGGAACCGGCGTCGGGGTAGTCTGTCGAGACCCGGACCCGGCCCTCGTCGGTGGTATAGGGGAACCAGGCATCGCCCAGCGCGCCCGATTCAAAACCGTCGTAGAAGGGCAGCGCTGCCCCACCAGCCAGGACAAAGCTCCAGGCATCGGACCAATCGGTGTCGCCGCCGGCCAGGGTCGCCTTCACGCGCCAGTGATAGGTTCCTTCCGGCAGGGGCGCTGCTGGCGTGTAGGAGGTGGAGGCGGTGGGCTGGTCGATGAGGGCCGATGCAAAGGATGGGTCATCATCGACCTGGAACTGGTAGGCTGTGGCCCCTGACAGGGAGCCCCACTCAAAGGTTGGGGTGCTGTTGTAGGTCCGCGACCCATCGGCCGGCTGGTGGAGATAGGGACGAGGGTCGCCCAGGCTGTTGATAGCAGCCAGGAGGTCGATGCGCGGTTTGGTGATGCCATTCCGGCCGTCGAGGATGGGCGCGCCGGTGCTGGTCAGGGCGGCGAGGATCTCGGCCACTGGCGCGCCGGGCTGCTTTGACTTGAGGACGGCCCAGGCCCCGGCCACGTGAGGGGTGGCCATGGAGGTACCGGCCCAGCCTTCGTAGCCGCCGCCGGGTACCGAGGACACGATATTGTCGCCGGGGGCCAGCAAATCCAGGAAGCTGGCGCTGTTGGAGAAAGATGAGATATTGTCCGCCGGCGCGTGGGAAGTGCTGGACCCGACGCTGATCACGGTGGAAATGCAGGCGGGCGCCAGCATGGAATCGCTGTAGCCATTGTTGCCCGAGGCGGCGACGGTGGCAATGCCCGCCGCGCGCAGGTTGTCGACGGCGGCCTTGCGGCTGGCTTCCTCGGCATCACAGGTCGCATAGTAGCGGCCCCCGCCCAGGCTCAGATTCACGGCGGCGATGTCGAAATCGTTGCGCAGCGCGTAGACGCGTTCCAGGGCGAGAATGATGTCCGAATTGTAGGCCAGGACGCAGGGAGCGCTCCTGGGGCTGCAGATCGTAGCGTCGTCAAAGCGCGAAAAGACCTGGACGGCGATGATGTCCGCAGCCCGGGCGACGCCGTCAAAACTGCTGCCGTCGCCTGCGGCGATGCCGGCGACGTGCGTGCCGTGTTCGCAGCCGCCGACAGATACGGGACAGTTGACCCCGGCGCCCGGGCCGGTCTGCTCGTCCAGGCCGTTGGGGCAGACGGTGACGGCGTCCGTGGTGGTCGAGGAATAGCAGGCTTCGGAGACGACCTTGCCGCTCAGGAAAGCGTGCGCGCTGTCCACACCGCTGTCCAGGATGGCGACGGCCTGGCCCGCGCCCTCATAGCCGGCCGCCCAGGCATCGTCGGCGTTGATCAGGGGGATGCTCAGATCGAGGCTGGGTGGGACCGCGACGTCTTCGACCAGGCTCTGGACCAGCGGGGAGGCGGCCAGGAATTGGAGCGCCTTCGCATCTACCTCCAGGGCCATGAAGGGGATGAACTGGAACTGTTTGACGGAGGTGACGCCATAGCTCGATAGCTGCTGCAGCAGAAAGCCCTGCGTGCTGCCGATGGTCGCCCTCTGCTGGACGGCGGCTTGGGGGCCGGATAGCACGCCCTCAGGCTCAAAGGCAAGGTCCAGCCCGACAATGACGGGTACACTGCCCTGGCTCAATGCCTTGGCCGCCAGGGTGGGGTAGACCTCCTGGCTCGCGGGCGCGCCGGCTGCCGGAGGCGGCGTCTGGGCGCTGGCGATGGTCACCAGGCATAGGATGCCCAGAAAGGTGCTCAAGCTCAGAATCGCGGTTCGTCGCCGCATCGTATGGATCCTTGGAAGAAAACCCCGACGGGTTTCTTTGGCAGGTTGTGCCGAAAGGTTTTGGTGCATTCGGGTCCTTTTCGTTTTGGAAAGCTTCTGGTGAGAGTATAACACATGATGGGAGGTTGGATCAAGCGGACGTGAGGGATGGGTGTGTGTGGGTTTAGGTGGAAGAAAGGGGGGAGTGGGGGGATTCTCACCCGTGCATTCAATGAGGATGGGCGACGGTCTGTAACCATGCCCAGGCGGCTGCGGTCGGGAGACCTTGCCGAACGAATGGGAACAGGGTGAGATTTGACCGCGAGTGGCTTTCGGTGTACAGTTGGTTGTCTTGGATGTACAGGATCTGGGCGTGGCTGTCCTGCATGAGAAGAGATCATAGGTTCCGGAGCCCGGGCCAGATTGGCCGGGCTTAGCCGACAGGGCAAAGTGCGGGAACCAAGGGAGTTTCGTGGTAGAACAGAGTAGTACCCCCAAAACAGGCCGCAACCTGCGTACTGTAACGGGCAAGACCTTTCTCAACGGTTTGGCCTCGAGCATGATGCGCGCGGTCATGCAGCCCTTTGTCCTCAGCCTGGGTGCGCCGATGAGCACCCTGGGTTTTCTGGAGAGCCTGGGCGGGATGCACGGCCTCCTGCCTTCGGTTCTGCAGTACTATAGCGGCTGGCTGTCGGACCGCCTGGGACGCAAGCCCTTTCTGCTCCTGGCCAACACCTGTGGGGTGTTGGGCATCGGACTGCTTATCGTTGCCGCCCTTACGGGAAACTGGCTGTGGCTGGTACCGGGATTCGTGCTCGTCTGGGCTACGATGATGGGCGATCCCGTCGACCGGTCGGTGGTCGCCGAGTCCTCGCCGGTCAGCGGCCGCGGTGCGGCCTACAGCCTGCTGATGATGGCCCATGCAGCGCCTGGGATCTTTGCTCCGGCGCTGGGCGGCTGGATGGCGGTGCGATGGGGATTCATTCCGGTCTTTGGCCTGGAGGCGCTGCTCTATGCGGTGGGCCTGCTGCTGGTCCTGCGCTTTCTGCGCGAAACCTTCCACCGTGCCGGCGAGCGGATCAGTTGGAGTAAGCTCAAAACCGCTACCCGACAATTGGTTGTGCCCCCCCGCAGTTTGCGCGGTTACTATTGGACGATGGCCGTCGATAGTTTCGCCTGGGGATTGACCCTGTCTCTGCTGTTTGGCATGCTAACCCAGACCTATGGCCTGTCCACGTTCCAGTTGGGCATTATGTCTAGTCTTATGGCCCTGACCTGGACTCTTAGCCAGTGGCCCGTGGGCAAGCTGATCGATCGCTTCGGGAGCAAGCCCATGATGCTCGTGTCCCAGTTGGGCGGCATCCCCATCGTGCTGGGCTTTGTATTTGCCACTTCTTTTCCGGCCTTTGCCGCGCTCTATGCCTGCGTTGGCGTGATGGCCGCTACCTGGATGCCGTCTCAGATAGCCATCCTGGCCAACAGTACGGGCGAGCGTGGGGTCGGGGAGGCTATGGGCCGGCTGGCAGCTTTTCAGGGGTTGGTTGGCTTTCCCGCGCCCTTTGTCGCTGGCCTGCTGTACGAACGGTTTGGTTTCCAGGCCCCCCTGCTGGCTGGTCTGGTCGGGATCGTGATCACCATCGTGATGCTGGCTGTGCTGGTCAAGGAGCCGCAGCAGGAGAACGCCTAGGCCGAGCCTCCCCATCTGTTCCTGGCAGGAATGGCTGGAGAGTGATGGTCCGTGCATCGTCAGGAACTGCACTGCCGGCAGAGTTGGTAGGCTGGTCGGGATTGCTTGCTGGACGCATCGCCTTGCAGCCAGCGCGCCCAGCTCCCGGTTGTGGTGTCAGGTGCTGGGGGGCACTGTTAGCGCCTGGTAGCATGGATTACTCTTTGCGGGTGTCGCCCTGCTTTTCCCCTGAGGTCAAGGTCAGCAAACCTCACAGGCTTGGTTTTCCACGGCCGTTCTGGCCTCGCGCTGCAAGGCAGCATAGTATTCCGAGGGATCATTCCAGTTCCCAGCGTTGACTACGTCCGACCCAGTGTTGCTGGCAGCAAGCCTCAGAGCACCGTAGGACCCGGCATTGCTCCAGAGCGCTCCCCCGGCGGCTGCGCGGGCCTCGCGCTCTAGGGCAGCATAGTATTCGGAGGGGTCATTCCAAAATACGTCACTGGCTGCGGCCGCGCTGGCCTCACGCTGTACAGCAGCATAGTACTCTGACGGGTCATTCCAGAGCGCATCACTGGATCGCTCACCGGCCATCGCGACAACACCAAAGGCAGCCATGGCCATTACGGTCACTACTACAAACAGGAACTTTTTGGTCTTCATCACACTCTTTCTCCTCTGCTTCTGGTTGGTTTTCTCCAGAGGATGACCAGAAGCCAATGCCTATATTCACTGATTGTCAGTATATCACCAGGGCGTGTACAAAGCGCGTACAGAATGCCTACGGAGTGTATTTCATCGATGTGTGGCTGAGACAAATGGTCAAGGTATAGGTTGAGGTTGAGGAAGTTCCATCCGTTCGGGCTTGGGACAAGCACAAACAGACAGAACTGGTTATGCCCCGCCCGGCCATTCTGGAGATTCTGTCGAGCAATGGGTGGGCCATCGTTGATGCACACGAAATGGCACTGAAGTGCCTACTACAAACGGGTCGTGCGCTGTGTCGTGGCGTCTAGGGTGTTGTGCCGCGCAGGTGCAGGGGGGTAGGGTCGCCGGAGACCCAGGTATCCAGGGCCTGGCGACCATTGGCAAAGGCGAGGCGCCGGGGCAGGGCGTCTGGCGCGAACCAGGCCGCGCCGTTGGCGTCGTCGCCGACCCGGAGGCGACGGGTCAGGGGGCGGGCCAGGTAGTAGACGTTGAGGGTCGGCCTGTCGACGTACTCGTCCAGCCAAAGGCCCAGCAGGCCGGTCAGTTCAATCTCTATGCCGGTCTCCTCGCGGGTCTCGCGGATGGCCGTTGCGGCTGGGTGCTCGTCCACCTCGCAAAAGCCACCCGGGATATCCCAGTAGCCTTTGAAAGGCTCGATGCTGCGCCGGATGAGCAGAACCTTTCCGTTGCGGATGATCAGCGCGCCGGCGCAGGGGATGGCATTGCGCCAGTGGATGTGACCGCAGCCGGGGCAGACGCGGCGAGGGCGCTCCTCGATCATCTGCTCCACCAAAAGCGCGCCACAGGTCGTACAGAAAGCGGCGCCGGGCGGGGAATGGTCCATGGGGCATCTCTCAGCTTGAGGGCAGGGGCAGGCGATCCATCATCCAGGCGTAGCTCTGCTGCCAGACCGATTCCCGCTCGCCGTCGACCAGCAGGTTGTGGCCCGAATGCTCGAGCCAGGTCAGCGCCTTGTCGGCCGAGGCCACACCCTGGTAGACGATCTCTGCGGCCTCGGGGGACAAGGTGGCGTCGTGCCGGCCCTGGAAAATGAGAACGGGCTGCCGGATCTTGGACAGGCTTTCGCGAACCTTGCGCTGGAGCAGATAGGCTTCGGCCGCGCCCCAGAGGGGCGTTTCATCATAGCACCAGACACGATCCTGCGCCTCTGGATCGACGAGGTCGTCGTCGCCGATCTCACCGGTGGGGCTGTACTTGAGAAAGTAACGGAATACCAGCGACAGGGGCAGCAATCGGTTCTGGACCTTGATGGCGGGGGCCATGGCGATCAGGCCGGTGATTTCGGGGTGTCCCACACCCAGCCACAGGGCCAGCAGCGAGCCTAGCGACAACCCACCGACAAAGACGGTGTCACAACGGTCCTGCAGTTCCCGCAGGGCCGCTTCCACCTCGGCGGCCCAGGCCTGCCAGCGGATGCGGGTCAGGTCTTCGGGGGTGGTGCCGTGGCCGGGCAGCAGGGGGCAGCGCACGGACATTCCCTGGCCGGCGAGGTATTCGCCCATGGGCCGTGTCTCGGCGGCGGAGCCGGTGTAGCCGTGGATAAGCAGCGCGCCTACGGGCCCTCCATCGGCTGTATAGGCCGACGGGTCAAGTTGCGGTGGCTGGGGCATGGCTCAGGCAGCCTCAAGGGGCAAGGTGAAACCAAAGGTTGTGCCCTCGCCCAGCTTGCTGCGGCAGTATGCCTGGCCGCCGTGCTGTTCGACGATGGCTTTGACGATGGACAGCCCAAGGCCGGTACCGGGGATCTGTTGCTGGCGGCTGGCGTCGGTGCGGAAGAATCGCTGGAACAAGCGGGCCTGGTCCTCCTCGGAAATGCCGGGGCCGGTGTCGCTGACGTCGATGACGATCTGGCCCGGCTGCGCCTGGACATCGATGCTCACCTGGCCGCCGCTGGGCGTGAACTTGATGGCGTTGCTGACCAGGTTGTTCATGACCTGTACCAGGCGACCGTGATCGGCCAGGGGTTGGGGGCAGGCGTCGGGTACCTGCCAGACCAGGGTCAGACCCTGCTGTTGGGCCACCGGCTCAAAGCCCCGGCCCACTTCGGTCACCAGGGCGGCCATGTCCAGCGGCTTTCGCTCCAGCGTCACGGCGCCCGACTCGATCTTTTCGACGTCCAGCAGGTTGTTGATCAGATCCCGCATCTGCAGCGTGCGGCGGAGTACCACGCCCAGGTAGTCCATGGCTTCCTCGTCGGAGGCCGCCTCAGTGTCCTCCATGACCATTTCCACATAGCCGCGGATGACGGTCAGCGGTGCGCGCAGGTCGTGGGCGGCCATCCTCATGAAAGCCGATTTCTCCTGGTCGAGACGGACCAGCTCCGCGTTGGCTCTCTCCAGCTGGGCGCGCAGCAGGCGCACATCGTTGAGCTGCTGCATAACCTGCTGGTCGAGACGACCCTCGGTGGTGACGTCCTGGACCAGCCAGACCAGGTGGTCCTGGAGCTCGGGGTGGGGCAGCGCCGTCAAGGAGATGTAGCGCCGGTCCCGGCTGTCGGGGTCCACGCGGTTGATCATGGGCAAGTCAAAGCGCGGGGACTGGCCGCCAGCCACTGCCTCCAACTCTTCCTCGGAGCCGACAAGCTCTGGGCAGAGATCGTTGAGGTACTCACCCATAAAATCTTCCTGGGCTTCCTGGAGATAGGAACCCAGGCCCGGGGCATGGGCAATGATGCCCAGGTCGGCCGTTGTATAGACGACCGCGACCTGCAGGTCATCAAGAACGGTCTGGGCGAGTTGCTCAGAAACGAGAATTGGCGCCGTCTCTTGTTCCGTTGGGTTCATGGCATCACCCTGCGTCTATTTGATGCTGCCCTTGAGTGTAGTGCAAAAGGTGGGCAATGCCCCACCTTTTGCACCACGTCCTGAGGCGTGATCGCCTATTTGGCCAGGAGGCGCGTGCCGAGTTCCTGGAACATGATCTCCACCTGCTCGCCTGTCTTGGCGCTGGTCAGAAACATGGCGGCGTCGAGGTCCGTGGAAACGGCGGCGAGTTCCTCGTCGCTCATCCGGCGTTCTTCGACCAGGTCCACCTTGTTGGCGGCCAGCACCAAGTGGGCTTTTGGGTTGGTTGCCCGAAAGCCCGCGGCGTATTTGCTGACGCCGGCCAGGGTGTCGGGGCGGGTGAGATCGCAGGCAATCACAGCCCCGGCTGCCCCGCGGTAGTAGCTGGGGACGACGGGACCCGCATCGGGCCCGCCAGCCAGGTCCCAGAGCATGAGGGTGAGGGTCACGTCCCCATCACCGGTCGTCATCTGCATCACTCTGCGGTCGACCTTGACGCCGATGGTGCTGAGGTATCTTTCGTCAAAGGAACCCTCAACGAAGCGGCGGATCAGGCTCGTTTTGCCCACTGAAAAGTCACCCAGCAGGCATACTTTTTTGCTCAATTTGCGCACGGTCGAAATCTCCTAGGGACCTGGGGTTATGATGGCTGCGGGCGGCGGCGCCAGGACTCCCACCCACCGGCCTGGTACCCAGCCGCTGCTCCCGGCGGCATCGCCCGGCGGCCAGCGGATCAAGTACCAGTCCTCGTAGACGGCCACGATCTCAACTGGCAGCCCGGTTAGCGCCGTTTCCCCGGTCAATGGGCTGTCGACGCGCGGCTCCTCACGGAGCCGGACGTTGCCGATCATCACACCGAGGGCCAGGGTTGGGGCATCGGTAGGCGTCGAGGTTGGCGTCGGCGTCAGCGTCGGCGTGCTGGTTGGCGTATGGGTCGGCGTGCTGGTTGGCGTGTGCGTCGGCGTGCTGGTTGGTGTGCGGGTCGGTGTGGGTGTAGGTGTCTGTGTCGCTGTGGCGGTGGGTGTCAGGGTCGCGGTAGGCGTGCTGGTCAGGGTGGCTGTGGCGGTCGGGGGCGGGCTGGGAGTGGCGGTTGGCGCGCCCCCTCCGGCGAGGCGCCAGGCGCCCCAGCAGCTCAGGGTCACGCATAGAAGCAAGATGATGCCCACGGCAACGATGGGCAACCAGGGGCCCTTTCTAGCAGTGTCCGGCTCATCGGGTGTAGCGGCGTCCGAGGCCAGGAGCAAGGGTTGCAAGTAGCCCTCAATCCCGGGCAGGCTGTCGGGATCACCATCATACTCGCGCAACGCTTGCGGATAGGCCGAGTGTATATCGCTCACGGTATCGTACACCTGGTCGCGGAAACCATCGGGTGCAACGCCCTCGCTGACGACGGCCAGGTAGGCCCACGGCCCGGGTTCCAGCCTGATGCTCAGGGTCCCGTACTGGATGGCGCCCAGATCGCCCTCTTCTTCATCGCCAAAGGCGTCCTGGGCAAAATCACTGATGGCGGTCAGCATACCGCTGACCAGGTCGCGGTCCTCGGCCGCCTCAGGATCCGAGGACAGATGGGAGAGGAGGATGCCCGACTCGCGGTGGATCAGAAAAACTTCTTCTACGCGAAAGGGGAAGGACTCGCGGAGCGCCAATTCGGCGGTAGAAACACCCTGCATACGGGCGCGGATGGGACGGGTCAGGCGCTGGACGCTGAAGGTCGTGCGCAAGTTCTGATCCACGCGGTTGGCCAGGTCGCGCATGGACTCGGCCACAGCCTTACGTATCGTCTTGCCAATGATGGGATACAGGGCGGCAATGATGTCGTCCTGGGAGTCTTGAATCTGGCGACGGATGGAGGGACCGATGACGGGGGCCAGCGTGTCAGAGACCTCATCCTCCGCATCGTCGATCTTGCGCGCCAGCGCCGGGGTGATTGCCGATTTGACGGTTTCAATCAGGTACTCATTGTCTTCCCGCAGCAGAATGTCGCGCAGTTCTGTAAGGGCTTCGCCATCCTGGCCCTGACCGGAATCGGGGAGTGGGACATCGTGCTGGCTTGAGGACACGTTGGCTCCTTGGTTCATTACAAACTGGCGCCTTTAGGCTGGCGGGTCAGTCAGACAGGTCGCTGTCGCCAGCTTCGTCTAACGAGCCCAGAAGGTCGGCGACGCCGAATTGCTGCTTCAGCCGCGTTCCCATCTCCAGGAGGATGTCACCCATGTCGAGACGACTGGCTTTGTCCTCCTGGAGGGCATCGAGGGCCTGGGTGAACTCGACTCGAAGGTCGTCGGCCAACTGGCGTGACTGGAGGCCAAGAGTGGACTCTAGTTGATCCAGCCGCTCAGAAAAGGTCCGATCCAGCTCGTCGTGACGCTTTTCCTGGTCGGCCTGCTGTTGATCCAAGGTGGTTCTGAGTTCGTCTAGTTGCTGGCTTAGCAGACCCAGCTCGGCTGCTACGCGACCGAACTGCCCTTGATAGTCCTGCATTTGCGGGCCAAAGATAATGTCGCGAATGCGATCCAACTCGCTGATGGGGCGGTCATTTGCATCTGGCTTTCTGTCTTCTACACTCATGCCTCTGCTCCTTCGATCTGAGGTTATGCGGGGTGTAGAACTGTCCTCCCTGGCCATTATACATCAGAACAGATTTCTCTGCAAAGGTCGAATTTTGCGAGAAAGCTCGGAGGTTTGGACTGGATGCGAGTAATCACCAAGGCTCGATAGTTGTCAAACTGTGAAGGGTCCTGTATAATAGAGATGGTGAATGCCTATGGACTATGTAAGGTTGTTGTTGGTGGACGACGACGCTGATCTGCTTCGTTTGTTGCGGCGGCGTCTGGAACGGGATGGCTACGAGGTGATGGCCGTCGAAGGGGGGCGACAGGCTCTGCTGGCCCTGGAGCGTCGGTTTCCAGACCTGGCCATTGTGGATATCCTGATGCCCGACATGGACGGCTTTCAAGTCGCCGCTGAGATCAAGAAGCGGGGAGACATCCCCCTGATCTTTCTATCCAGCGTCGGTGAGCCCCAGACTCGGATCGAGGGCATTCGCCGCTACGCGGAGGATTATGTTGTCAAGCCTTTCGATTACCAGGAGCTTCTGGCCCGCGTGCAGCGGATATTGCGCCGTACGGCCGGACCGAAGGCCATTCACGAGCCGCTGGTGGTCGTGGACGAGGGCTTGAGCATCGATTTTCACCGATCAGAGGTGCATACGGCGGCTGGGACTGCCAAGCTGTCGGTCACCGAGGCCAAATTGCTCTACCACCTGGTCCGTAATGCCGGGCAGACGCTGCCGGTGGGCACGCTGGTGGCCAGGATCTGGGGCTATGCCGACGAGACTGGTCCAGAGACCTTGCGCGTGGCCATCTATCGCCTGCGCCGCAAACTGGAGCCAGAGCCCTCCAACCCGTGGTATCTCCTCACGGAACGTGAGGTTGGCTACCGCTTCATCGCTTTCGATAGCCGGTAGACCAGTTTTTCTTCTGCCTCTCGTACGGGTACCGCACGCGGTGCCCGTTTTTGGTTCCTGGCCGGTGCTTTGCTCAGAGTTCCCCGCAAGCATCTCATGGCGAAGCAACACACGGTGTCCAAGGCGACGAGTCTGTAATTTGTGGTGTAACGGGCGTGTGCTACCATAGTCTGTGGAGGACGCCTGGATGCGGGTTGAACAGTTGCCCCACATGGAAGCAGAACAGATCACCCGACTGCGGGCAGCCGGCATCAACAACTGCCGGCAGCTACTGCGCGCCTGGCAGCGGCCGGAGCGGTTCCAAAGACTGGTCATCGCTACCGGGTTGTCGCAGGACACGCTTGTGGACGTGGTGCGGAGGGCTGAGGTGAGCCAGATCCGGGGGGTTGGTACGACAACCCTGGCCCACTTGTTCGCGGTAGGGATCGATTCCCTGGGGGCGCTGGCGGCCCGCACACCAGAATCGTTGCGGGAAGATCTGCAACGAGTGTGTGTCCGGCCGCCAAACCTGGCCGTGATCGAGGACTGGATCCTGCAGGCGGGGCAGAGGGCTGGATCTTTCGAGTCGTCACCTTTGCAGGCCAGCTGAAACCCAGATAGGGCGTGGGCCAACCGGCGGCTACCGAACTCCTGGCAATGAAAGAGCCCGCTGTCCCTCTTGGGGACAGCGGGCCTTTGTCTTCTGTCTACTGATGATTACGGCGGATACTACTTTTTTCCAAACATTCCACCCAGGCCGCCGGCGATATTGCCCAGACCGCCCAAATCACCTTCGAGGATAGAATCTAGCTGGCTGCCATAGGGCTCTGGCAGCTTGCCTTTCACAAAGTCCAGCGTCATCTCAATCGCCTGCTTGGCTTGCGCCTCGGAAATACCCGTCTTGTCCGTGATCTGTTTAACCAGCTCGTCCATTAGAACCTCCCTGTGTCTTGTGGTTTCCGAGTTCAGTGTACCATAGAGGTGTTACGAGACAGATTACAGAATGCCGGGAATTGGGGTTGATACCCGCTTACAGAAAGACCCCGCAGCCGGTGAGTGGCGGAAGGGGGTTCCATCCGCTAGCGGCCGTGCAGTAGCGGGGCAAAAGTGTCCCAACCCTGCGGATGTCCAGGTACCGCCTGCGGTTTCTGTCGCAGGTAGTGTATCGATTTCGGTGGAAATACCACCCAAGCTCGCCTGTCATTCCCGTATGCCTTTGGCGGGAATCCATGCCACCAGTAGCCGTCACTGCCACAGTATGGATGCCCGCTAGGCCCATGCGGGCATGACAGGATGGTGGCGAAATGCTCACCGGGCGGACGCGTGCAGTCACCATTCGCCTCTAGCTCACATTGGATCCGCACCAATGCGAACTTCCACCAAAAGGGTACACCATCTGTCGCAGAGTGAGTTGCACCACCACCAGAGCCATGATATACTTGTCTTGCCTGGGCAGGACCCTCGACCAGGAAAAGGCTGTAATGCTAGTCAGAGCTGGCCGCTGAGGGCCAGACTGCATGTGAGGAGAAAAGATGAAAAAACAAGCACGTTTTCCCCTGGCACACCTGCCGACGCCGTTGGAGCCGATGCAGAGGCTCAGTGATGCATTGGGAGGGGCTGAACTCTGGATCAAGCGGGACGATCAGACCGGCCTGGCAACGGGCGGCAACAAGACCCGCAAGCTGGAGTACCTCATTGCCGATGCGCTGGCACGGAGCGCCGACGTAGTGCTGACTGTTGGGGCCGCCCAGTCGAACCACTGCCGGCAGACAGCGGCCGCCGCGGCTCGAGCAGGCCTGGAGTGCGTGCTGGTTCTTCGGGGTGAGCCTGTGCCCCGCGAGAACTGGTCAGGCAACCTGTTGCTGGACGATCTGCTGGGGGCGCGGTTCTGGTGGACAGGGGATGAGGATCCCGGGGTGGTGCTGGAAGCCGCTGGCGAAGCCGAGCGAGCTGCAGGGCGAAGGCCCTACATCATCCCCCTCGGTGGCTCTAATGCCGTTGGGGCGTCGGCCTACGCGCTGGCATTCCAAGAACTCTGGGACCAGATCGCCGCTGAGGGCTTGGCGTCCTTTGACCGGGTCGTGCTTGCAACCGGCTCGGGTGGAACGCAGGCAGGATTGGTCGTTGGCGCCAAGGCCTGTGGCTACGAGGGACAGGTGCTAGGTGTCAGCGTGTTCAGGACAGCTGAGTACCTTTGCGAAGCCGTGACAAGTCTTTTGGCGCCCATAGCGGCACACCTGGACCTGAAACTTGAATTTGGCCCCGAGGCAGTTCACGTTGACGGTGGATATCTGGGAGCTGGCTACGGGATCCTGACTGACGGTGGGCGGAGTGCGATCCGGCAGGTGGCAAGACTGGAGGGCATTCTCCTGGACCCAGTCTATACGGGCAAGGCGATGGCCGGGCTGCTGGATCTTGTCCGCCGGGGCGAGATCGGCGCTGGAGAGAAGGTGCTGTTCTGGCATACGGGCGGGACCCCCGCTCTCTTTGTCCATGCACCTGGTCTCCTGAGCGGATAGAAGAGCCCTACTTGCCTGGCTCTCAGGGTTGAGCTGTCCGTCTCAACGGAATCCCCCAGAGGTCAGGTGCCGTGTCCCGGGTTGGGCTACTCGACCCACGGTATGGAGCGGGTGACGCGGTTCAGCAGGATATACTCTCGCTGTCCCAGAGCTAGGGACAGGCGCCAACCATGCAGCTTTTCGGTAGGCTGGGATTGCTCGTCGTAGCGATAGCCTTGGGCTTCGTAGGGCAGCAGCAGCCGGACCTGGGCTGGGTCAGACCCGAAGTGATAATGGAACGCTGTCTGGTCAGTTACAGCCCGGTAGCCTTGCTGGGGACTGGCCAGACCCAGTACTTCCTGCCAGAAGCCTGAGAGTACCTCATGTCGCTTGTCCTCAAAGAGGACGGCTATGCCCTGTTGGGCAATGTAGAGGTTTCCTCTCTTTTCCACCAAGCCATCATAAACCAGTTCTGGCTCGGCGAGGTTGCTTGAGGATGACTCAGAGAGACCATCGTTCAGTACAATCCCCACCTGTGGCGAGGTCACGAGTTTGCCATCTTGCTGGAGATAGCTAACCAGGGTTGCCTGGTCGTCCTCTGACAGGTAGTCACTGGCTGGTGAGAGAACTACGATGACCCGCACCTGGCCCAGTGGCCAACCGGACAACGAATCGACGACGGCAGCATTCACGCCCTCTTTGGCCAGAATGGCCAGCCGCCGGTAAGGCTGGACCTCCAGCCTCACCGCTTCTCGCTCCGCGCCGATCTCCTGGTACGAGACAGCCGGCGGGGCCAGGATGAGCACATCGGGCTGGCTTGGAGGTGCCGCCATCAGCCACCGCAACCGGGGCAGCGCGGCGGATACCTGGGCGAACATGATCTCCAGGTCGTAGGTGGTATTGTGCGTGTCGTTGTACAGCCCCTGCTCCTTGACGTTATAGTTCCAATAGGCGATGCCCTGCAAGTTGCCGCCAGCCTGCCGGACCAGTAGGGCCAGGTAGAGGCCATTGGCCACGGCGTCGGAAATGGTACCGGGGTCGGGGCTGGCCTGGCTCAGGCCCCAACTGTTGGCCGCCCCCCAGAGCCAGAGCGGCTTGTCGTAGCGCGCGGAATAGAGGCCCAGCGAGCGCGCCAGCAGAAAGAGCCCCACCAGATTCTTGTCGCTCAAGGGGATGTCAGGCAGGCCGTCACGCGGATAGGCGTCAAAGGTGACGGCAAAGTTGGCCGGGGTGTCACGGAACAGGGCTTCCACGTCCGGCAGGGTGAAGGTTTTGCGCGCCTGCGCGCCGTCAAAGGACATGGTCACGAGCAAGCCGGGGTAGATCTGCTGCCACAGCCCGGCGCTGTAAGCGGCATATTCGACTACGTAGCGCGACTGAAACTTGCCCAGGAGACGCTGGCGGGCCGGGTCGGAGCCCACGTCGTCAAAACCGATGCCATACTGGCGGCGGAACTCGGCCTCGGCGTGGGAGGAATAGTCGCCGCCGATGGGCTCGTCGGCCAGGTTGAGCATGAGCAGTACATCAGCGTAGGGCTGCACGAATTCGGCGTCCAGCCAGCGATAGTAGGCTTCGATGTCGCGCCGGTAGGCCGGGGCGTAGAAAGAGGCGCTGACCCCGCCGCCATAGATGTCCAGTGACTGGCCGCCAGCATCCCGGCGCAGGTCGCCAGGGTGGTTCGTGTTCCAGACCTCGCCCATCTGGATCTGGTAGCCCACGGGCAGCACGGCCTTGACGCCCACCGCACGGCAGGCCGCCAGCATCCGGTGCTGGGCCTGGATCACGGCCACGGCGGCTTGGTGGCGTGGATCGCCGGGGTCCAGGTACGCTTCGTAGACGGCATAGGACAGTCCCGGCTCTACCTTGCCCGCATCTACCTCGCCGGGGTTGTTGTGGCCGATCCATACCAGATTGGATCCAGCATCGACCATCCGCTGTACCATGGTCTGCATTTCGGCGGCTGAAGCCTCCGGGTAGGCCTCTGCGGCCCAGCCGGCATAGTGGACGGGTGTTTCCTGGGCATAGGCTTGGGGAGCGGGCCAGGGCAGCAACATGCACAAGACCAAGGCGGACAGGGCGATTTGTGTGGATTTGTGTCTAGTCACCCGTGTTTGTGGATGCATGAGCGGTAGTCTTGTCTCGTTCTCCTTTCGCATTGTGTTGCCGCAGGGCGCAGGGCGTTTCTGAATGCTGTACCAACAGTAGGATCCCAGTTGCCAGTATCAATAGGCCGCAATCCTGACCCAGTTCCGCGATTTCAATGGCTTCCATACGTTCGCCTGAGCACAGCTTCCGGGAAGTTTGGCTGCCCATGCGCTGCACTACGGGCCACTGAGTATTGTATTTCGGGTCAAGTCCCCTGTCAATTCCCATTGTACTTGTGATTAGCTCCCTATAGCTTCTGGAATCTTGCTCTTCTTAACGCTGCTGGCAACCGGATGGTGAGTTCCTTGCCCCGGTATGGTTCTTGGAGTACAATGCTTCCCGAGTACTGATCTCCGATGAAAGTGGACAGACGGCTTTTGCGGCAAGCGCGGACAGCGCGCATAAACCTGGCTTTGACTGTGGGCCTGGGTCTGTTGGCGGGCGTTGTGATCGTCGGCCAGGCGCGCCTCCTGAGCCTGGTCGTGAGCCAGGTCTTCCTGGTAGGAGGGACCCTGGAGGAGGTCCGGCCGCAGTTGGCCGGCTTCCTGGCCCTGAGTCTGATGCTGGCCGCGCTGGTGTGGGGCCGGGAAGTCGCGGCCAATCGCGTGGCCGGCCGGGTCAAGTACGACCTGCGGGCGCGGCTGGTGGCCCACCTGCTGGAATTAGGGCCGGCCTATGCCCGGGGCGAGCGCAGCGGCGAGTTGACCAACACCGTGGTGGAGGGCATCGAGGCCCTGGATGCTTACTACCGCCAGTACCTGCCCCAACTGGCGCTGGCCGCACTGGTGCCGCTCACTGTGCTGTTGTTTGTCTTTCCGCTGGATTGGCTCTCTGGCCTGATCCTGCTGCTGACTGCCCCTCTCATTCCCCTGTTCATGTGGTTGATCGGCAACGCGGCCGAGGCGTTGACCCGGCGACAGTGGACGTCCCTGAGCCGGATGAGTGCCCACTTTTTAGATGTGCTGCAGGGGCTGACGACGCTAAAGGTGCTGGGCCGCAGCCGGGAGCAGATCCAGACCATCGCCCAGATCAGCAACCGCTACCGGCATACGACCATGGGCGTTCTACGGGTGACATTTCTGTCGGCCCTGGTGCTAGAGATGGTGGCCACCCTCAGCACAGCCGTGGTGGCGGTCCAGATCGGCCTGCGCCTGCTCTACGGCAATCTGCTCTTTGAAGACGCCTTATTCATTCTGCTACTGACGCCCGAGTTCTACCTCCCGCTGCGTTTACTGGGCACGCGCTTTCACGCTGGCATGGCGGGCGTGGCCGCCGCACAGCGGATCTTTGAGGTACTCGAGACTGATGCCAAGATGGAGCCCAGGATTGGGGCTGAGTCATCTCGCAGTCTCGATCTGAATCTCCGTCTTGGCTTTAGCAATGTGCACTATGCCTATGACGAGGGGCGGCGTGCTGCGCTCAAGGGCTTGACACTGGAGATACTGCCTGGTCAGAAGGTGGCCCTGGTCGGCCCCAGCGGTGCGGGCAAGAGTACTGTGGCCTACCTCTTGCTGCGTTTTATAGAACCGGACCAGGGGATGGTTCTGGTGGATGGCCGGCCGCTTCGGGACCTTTCCCGGCGGGCCTGGCGGGAGCAGGTGGCCTGGGTACCGCAGAACCCCTACCTGTTCCACGGTACGGTGGCCGAGAATATTCGCCTTGCCCGGCCCGAGGCGGGCCTCGATGAGGTAGCATGGGCCGCCCGCCAGGCCCATGCCCAGGCCTTTATCGAGGCCCTACCCCAGGGCTACGACACCGTCATTGGCGAGCGAGGCGCCCGGTTGAGCGGTGGCGAGGCGCAGCGCATCGCCCTGGCGCGGGCATTTCTCAAGGATGCCCCGCTGCTGATCCTGGACGAGGCGACGGCCAACCTGGATCCAGAGATCGAGGATCTGGTGCAGGAGGCGATGGCGCGGTTGATAGTGGGCCGTACGGCCCTCATCATCGCCCACCGGCTCAGTACCGTGTACCGGGCAGACCGGATTCTGGTCATGTCCGAGGGCCGGATCCAGGAAGAGGGGACCCACACAGAGCTACTGCAGCAGGCTGGGTTGTACAAGCAGTTGGTGCATGCCTACGACGGGGCCACTTCTCCTCTGGGGGGGGCGCCATGAGGGGTACCTTTGGCCGATTGCTGCGGATGGCTGCCCCTTTCTGGCGGAGGATGGCGCTGGCGGCGCTGTTGGGCTTTGCCACCATCGGCAGCAGCATTGGGTTGCTGACAACATCTGCCTACCTGATCTCAAAAGCTTCGCTCCAACCCTCTATCGCCGAATTACAGGTGGCCATCGTCGGCGTGCGCTTCTTTGGCATCGCCCGCGGGGTCTTTCGCTACCTGGAGCGCTACGCTTCCCACGATGTGACCCTGCGCCTGCTGTCCGGGCTTCGCGTCTGGTTCTACACTGCACTGGAGCCCTTGGCTCCTGCCCGGCTCATGCAGTACCGCAGTGGTGACCTGTTGGCCCGCCTCGGAGCGGACATCGAGACACTGGAGAACTTTTACCTGCGGGTCATCGCCCCGCCGGTTGTGGCGGTACTGGTGGCCCTGCTGGCGGCAGCGATCATGGCCAGTTTTTCGCCAAGTTTGGCGGTGGCGCTGTTGATCTTTTTCCTGCTGGCCGGCGCTGGCGTGCCACTGTTGGCGCGGGTACTGGGTCGTGGTCCAGGGCAGCGCCTGATCCAGGTACGCGCTGAATTGAACAGTACGCTGGTGGATGGCATCCAGGGCATGGCCGACTTGTTGGCCTTTGGCCAGCAGGATCGTTACCTGGGCCGGGTGGGGGATCTTGGCCGGCGTCTGGGCGATGCCCAGCGACGTATGGCCCTTGCGGACGGGCTGCAGAGCGCGTTGATCGGCCTGCTGATGAACGCGGCCGTGCTGGCTGTGCTGGTCGTCGCCATCCCGCTGGTCCGTAACGCTGAGATCGATGGGGTCTATTTGGCCCTGCTGGTGATGGCCGTGATCGCTTGCTTTGAGGCGGTGCTGCCGCTGCCCCAGGCTGCCCAATACCTGGACAACAGCCTGGAAGCAGCGCGGCGATTGTTCGAGATCGTGGATGTGGATCCGGCTGTCATCGATCCTCGGCTGCCACTGCCTGCTCCTGATGGGTATGGGCTGCGGGTGGCGGATCTCCGTTTCGCCTACAATGAAGGCGAGCCTTTAGCTGTGGACGGCATCGGCTTTGATCTGCCGCAGGGCAACTGCCTGGCCATCGTCGGACCCAGTGGCGCGGGCAAGTCGACGCTGGCCCACTTGATCCTGCGCTTCTGGGACTATAACGAGGGAACCATCACCCTGGACGGCAAGGACCTGCGCCAACTTGGCCAGGAGGACGTACGCCATCTCATCGGCGTTGTGTCGCAACATACCCATCTCTTTGGGGCCACTGTGCGGGAAAACCTGCTTCTCTCCAGGCCAGGCGCCACCGAGGTGGAGATGATCGGGGCGGCGCAGCAAGCGCGGGTCCACGAATTCATCCGATCCCTGCCCCAGGGCTACGATACCTGGATCGGTGAGCAGGGCTGGCAACTGAGTGGCGGTGAGCGCCAGCGGCTGGCTATCGCCCGTGCCATCCTGAAGGATGCCCCTATCCTGATCCTGGACGAGCCGACAGCAAACCTGGACGCCGTCACGGAGCGCGAGGTGATGGATACCCTTCTGTCCCTGAGCCCCGGGCGTACGACGTTGCTCATCACTCACCGGCTGGTGGGTCTGGAACAGGCCGACGAGATCCTGGTGCTGCGGGGCGGGCGCGTCGTGGAGCGGGGCAGCCATCATGACCTGGTACAGATGCAGGGATTCTACCAGCGCATGTGGGACCTTCAGAATCAGAGGCTGGCTGCCAGCTTGCCCGCCAGGGACGATGTGTCCACAATACTTTGACACCCAGCCCATTCCATGTTACAATTTTCACAGTTCCTTGAACAAGCAAGTGAAATAGCGGGTTCGTAGCATCTCCGAGCCTCGCCACCTAAGGGTCAGAGCAGGTCTATGGGGTGAGGCCGGTAGGGTCTAGCTGGAAACGGCTATGCCTCCCACGCTTGGAAAGGAGATGCGCCAAAGGTAGTCAGGGCGCGGCGTCTCCATGAGACGCCGTTTTTGATTGCCCAGGATGTTGGATGACCTACAGCGGCGTCTCTTTATCTCCGAGACGCCGCTTTTTTGTTCCGGCACGAGGAACCTGCCTGCATGAGGAAGAACAAGATGGATCAAAGACGATACTATTTTTCCACGCGCGACCTGTTGATGATGGCTGCCCTGGCCGCCCTGGGCGGGGTGACCAGCACCTACGTCAACGCCATCGGGGATTTCTTCCAGTCCGTCACTGGCTTTGCCGGCACCACCCAGTGGGCCGCCGGCTTGCACGTCCTGTGGTTGACCCTGGCCGTGGGGCTGACTCGCAAGCAGGGGGCCGGCACCATCACCGGGCTGCTCAAGGGTGGGGTTGAGCTGCTCACCGGCAACACCCACGGCCTGCTGGTTGTGTTGGTGGACGTCGTGGCCGGCTTGCTGGTGGACCTGGGGTTTCTGCCCTTCAAGAAGAAGGATTCGCTGGCGGCCTACTGCCTGGCCGGAGGACTGGCCTCAGCCTCCAACGTATTTGTCTTTCAGCTCTTTGCCTCGGTGCCCGCCGACACGCTGGCCTATTGGGCGCTACTTCTGGTGGTGGCGGTGGCTTTTCTGTCTGGGGTGCTGTTCGCCGGGGTGCTGGCCCGAGCGCTGGTCAGTGCCTTGCGCCGGGCAGGCGTAGTCAAGGACAGTTCTCCGGTTCCCATGAGCCGCAAAGCCTATCCCATCTTTCTGGTGGCTGGCGCCCTGCTGGCAGTGGCCCTGACCCTGTTCTTGCGGCAGGCGCTGCGTGGCCCGACGACGGTGTATGTCGGTGGCGCGGTGGAGGCTGCCTACGACTATCCCCTGGAGAACGACGATATCGAGGAGGTCACCGCCGAGGGCACACTGCGGAGGTCACGACAAACTACACCGGCATACCGGTACGTGAGCTTGTCGCCCGCGCCCTGCCGCGGCCCGGCGCTGCGCTTCTTCTGGTCCAGGCCTCCGATGGCTATGCCTTTTTCGTCAGCATGGTGGAGGTGGACGAGAACGACAGCCTGCTGCTGGCTCCGCAGGGCGAAGGCAAAGATGCATCCTACAACATCGTCGGAGCGCGAAACAGCAAGGCCTGGGTGCGGGGTGTCAGCGAGCTGATCGTGATCGGCTACGGCGACCCTGGAGGTGAGCGGCGCATTGGAGCAACCGGCACCCTTTGATCCAGATGATTGGCAGTTCGAGATGGACAGCATCCTTCTCGACATGGGCGACGGCCCGAAAAAGTACCAGGGGATCCCTCTGGGCAAGGTGTTGCGGGCGATGGAGCCGCGGCCCGAGGCAGAGACCGTGGTGCTGTCTACAGAGGATGGGCCGGTCTCGCTTCCTCTGGGCAAGGTGCTGGGCGACGATGACCTGCGTCTATTCACAGTAATTGATGGGGATCTGGTTTCCTTTGCTGTCGCGACTATGGACGGCGAGGTGATTGCCGCCCCGATTGTATCCATCGAGGTACGGTAAACTGTCCGAATCGCTGCTGCCTGTGGCAAAAATGATCGCCATCGAGGGCTTGAGCTACCGTTTTGAGGGCGGTCGGCGCGATGCCCTGCGCGATGTGACGCTGTCGATCGCGCCGGGGAGTTCGTGGTTGTCACCGGGCCGTCGGGATGCGGCAAGTCGACCCTGGCCCTGGCCATTGGCGGCTACCTCTTTCGCCAGTATGACGGCCAGGCCAGCGGTACGGTGACTGTGGCTGGCATGGATGTGCAGGAGTGTCCCATCTATGACGTGGCCGAGGTCGTCGGATTGGTGCAGCAGAATCCCGAGGCCCAGTTCTGCACGCTTACGGTACAGGACGAGGTGGCCTTTGGCCTGGAGAACCGCTGCCTGCCCCGCGACGAGATCCAGGAGCGCATCGCCTGGGCGCTGAGCATCGTCGGTGCGGAGCATCTGGTCGAACGTTCTCTGGCAACCCTATCGGGGGGGAGAAGCAAAAGGTTGCCATCGCGGCCATGATGGCGGCCAAGCCCCAGGTTCTGATCTTTGACGAGCCGACCTCCAACCTGGATCCCACGGCCACGGCCGAGGTCTTTGAGGTCATCGCCCACATCCGGGCCAAGGCTGGCATCACCGTGCTGGTCATCGAGCACAAGGTGGACTATTTGCTGTCCTTCCAGCCGCGGCTGGTGGCGATGGACGCCGGGAGCATTGTCTATGATGGCCCTTACGAAGGCCTTTGCCAGCCCCCTGGTCGAGCGGCCTGGCCAGGTGCTCCCAGCGCCTGACACAACAGTAGAGCCGGTGGTGCACCTGCAGGGTGCCTGCCTGGGCTACAAGGGCCGGCCTGTGCTGAGGGATGTCTCTCTCAGCGTCTGGCCGGGAGAGTTTGTGGCCGTGATGGGTGACAATGGTTCGGGCAAGACTACGTTTATGCAGAGCTTGATGGGCTTGCTCAAGCCGGTGCAAGGCCAGGTCGAAGTTCTGGGCCAAGATATCCACGAGTCCTCCGTGTCGACGCTGGCCCGGAAGGTGGGTTTTGTCTTTCAGAACCCGGACCACCAACTTTTCGCGGACAGCGTCTGGCAGGAAGCGGTTTTTGCCCTACGCAATTTTGATCTCCTGGATGCTGCGGCCGAGGAGCGGGTCACTGAGCTCCTGTCTCGCAGTGGCCTGGGCGACAGAGACGAAGACCATCCCTACCGGCTGAGCTACGGACAGAAGCGCCGCTTGAACCTGATCTCTGTGCTGGGCTACGCGCCACGCCTGATCCTGCTCGACGAGGTACTCATCGGGCAGGATCCAGCCAACGCGGCTTTTCTGCTCGACCTGGTAAGGGAGCGGGTCGAGCAAGGCAGCGCTGTGGTCATGGTCAACCATGCGCCCAAGATGACCCGGCAGTATGCCAGCCGCGTGCTCTTTTTCAGCAGCGGCAACGTCGTCGTGGATGCGCCTCCAGAGCAAGCTTTCGAGCAACTGAAATTGCTGGGAAAAGAAGCCTATGTCGCCTGATTCCCCAGTTTGCCTATCACCGAATCACTTTCCAGCCCGGCGACTCTTTTCTCCACCACCTGCACCCACTGGTCAAGGCGGCCTGGCTGCTCTTTGGCACCATCTTTGTCTTTGTCGTACGCAGCCCCTGGCCGGTGATGGTGATGGTGGCCCTGCTGCTGGCGGCCTTTCCCCTGATCGGTGTGCGCTTGGGGCGGTTGCGCGGGACGCGGCTGTTCATTACGACCGCGCTGTTCCTGGGGATCCTTCAGGTCATTTTCCGGCAGGAGGGGGCCATTCTCTTCCAAATTGGTCCGCTGAACATCACCGCGGGCGGCGTGGAGGCTGGGCTGTACGTGGCCGGGCGCTTCTTGAGCGTCATCCTGCTCAGCTACCTGTTCGTACTGACCACCGAGCCCAACGATCTGGCCTTCGCCCTGATGCGCGCCGGGCTGCCCTACCGCTATGGCTTTACCCTGATCACGGCCCTGCGCCTGGTACCAACCTTCGAGCAGGAGGGACAGATCGTCTACAACGCCCAACTGGCGCGCGGCGTCCGGTACGACGTAAGAAGCCCGCGCCGTTTCCTGACACTGGCCCGCCAGTTCTTTCTGCCGCTGCTGGTCTCGGCGCTGGGCAAGGTAGACAGCCTGGCGGTGTCGATGGAGGGCCGCTGCTTTGGAAAGTATCCGAACGCGGACCTTTCTGCGGGAAGTTCGGGCAACGTGGCGGGATGGGGTGGCACTGGGCCTGCTGGCGTTGGCGATTGGGTTGCTGGTGGGCTGGCGACTGGCGAGTTGGTAGACTGGGGATTGGTCGACGGGTAGACTGAGGACGTGGATAGCCGGTAGTACTCAGGAGGGGAAGGCATGTCGAAATTGTGGTTGGTTCTATTGCTCATTGGAGCGTTGGTCCTGGGCGGGGTTGCCGTGGCCTTTGCGATGAATACGGAAGCGATGGCGCCCGCGCAGTCAGCGCTTCACTATCCGTGGCCCCTGCTCGCTGAAGAGGCAGAGACGATGAACGAGTGTGCCGAGTGCCACGAGGCGGAGCATTTCCATACCTGCGCCTCGTGCCACGACGACCACGGCTCGGCCGAGATGGCCAATGTACCCTTTAACGCCCTGGTTCATCTGGCAGGCGATGTGCCTGAAGGCGGCTTCATCCCCGTCAACGAAATCGTGCCCTACCGCGAGCAGCCCGGCACCCACATGGACCTCCTCGACTTTCTGTCCGCTCAGGGTGTGGACGACTTTGAGAGCGTTACCCTGGCCTCGCGCGATGGGGGCTTTGTGACCATTGACCGTGCCAATCTGACCGGAGAGGCGCTGTTGATGCCCCATGTGGATGGCATCCGCTTCGCTGCCGAGAACCTGCACGTGTCCACGTGGCTCAAGGGCATCTCCCACATCATCGTCGTGGGCGTGGATCGACCGCTGACGGTCGATGGCTACCACACGTCCTTTGGGCGGTTGCTGATGGGACCGACCCGATCGCTGACCATCGACCAGACCGACGTGATGCTCAAGAGCGAGGTCGATGGCCAGATTCGCAAGGCCAAGACGGCAGGCCGTATCGAGGGCGTACCTGTGGAAAAGATCGTCGAGGATCCAGACTTTGAGCAACTGACCGTGTACGATACAGAAGGCCAGGAGCACATCCTCTCAGCCAAAGAAGCCAGAGGTGCGCTCCTGGCCCAACTGCGGGGCCGTCCCGAGGTCGTTCTGGTGCTGCCGGAACTGGGCCGGGCACAGTGGGTAACGGGCGTGGTAGAGATTTCGTCGACAGACGGGAGCGAATAGAGTTTCGGAGGCTGGACAGATGGCGTTCGAGACGATAGACGAAGGACGAGAGACAAGAGACGATGGGCGAAGGATGATGGAGAAAAGACGGATACCCAGGGCCGCCCAGGGCAGTTTGAGTAGCTGGGCCGGCCTGCTGCTGTTGGTCCTGCTGGGCGTTGTTTTGAGCGCCTGTTCTGCAAACTGGGAAGCAACGGTGGCGGCACCGGACGGCAGTGACTATCTTGTAGACAGCAAGGTACTCGACGGCCTGGCCGACTTTACCGAGGAAGACAAGGGTGTGCCCCTGGAGCGCGTGCTGTACAGTGCGGGGCATCGCGCCATCGAGCGCCTCGTGGTCGTGGACGCCGATGGAGCGCGACGTGCGTTCGACTGGGCCGATGCGGCAGCTGATGCATGGTGGCGACAGGATGGACAGGTCGCCCTCAACGGCGAGGTGCTCTCGGCTGCGCGCCTGCAGGTCGAGCCGCCAGCGCTGCTAGACCGGGTCAGTACAGAAATCACCGACGTCGCGCCGACGGCGGCGGCCGCCCTGGGAATCTCAGCTCCGGAGCAAGCCAGTGGTCAGGCGCTGGACGTACCCACTGCCGACCAGGTACTGCTCCTGTTCCTGGATGGTTTCGGTTACTCACGCTATCGCGAGGCACTGGGCGGTGGGCTCATCCCCAACCTGGCTGCGCTTGGCGAGCCGCAGGTGGCTCTGACCGTCTATCCGCCTTGTACCAGCGTCGCCTCGGCGGCCCTGCTCACTGGGGCACAGCCGGAAGCGAACGGGGTGGACCGGCGGGGCATTCGCAAGACGGAAACGGAGACTCTGTTCGATGTCGCCGCGGCGGCAGGGCTGGACGTCGTTGCCGTTGAGGGCGATGCGCTGGCCTTCAACCTGCGCAATTCAGACATGCAGCTTTCGGGAGACCGGGACGGGGATGGCAGCACCGACGACAACGTGCTGACCAATGCGCTGACGGTGCTTGATGAGGGAATGCCCGATCTGTTCTATGTGCATTTTCATGGCATCGACGATGCCGGGCACACCTACGGCCCGGGCGCGCCAGCAGAAGAGGCCGTCATCCGCGAGGTGGACGCAGCCGTGGGCCAATTATTGGGGAGCGCTGCCCGTCGGATACGCTCGTCATCATTTTTGCCGACCACGGCATGCACCACGTGGTAGAAGAGGGCAGGCTGGGAAATCACGGGCACCTGATCGAGCGGGACATGTTCATTCCCGTCTGGGTGGTGGGGAAGTGATAAAAGCCATATCTGCCGATAAGCAAACAGGTATATGTTCACTGCGTAGTCAAAGAAACAAGAAAGTCATAAAGGGAGGCAAACAGATGGAGAAAGTAAGAAGGTTCTTTGTGCTGGGTGTGGTTGCACTGGTAGGGATTCTGCTGGCCGCGGGCCTGGCGGGCTGTGGGGGTGGCAGCGCGCCTGACGTGGACTGGGAGCTGGCGGTCAGCGGGGATGTTGCGACACCGCTGACGCTGAGCTACGCCGAGCTGGCCGAGATGCCCCAGACGGACCTGGAAGACATCCTGATGGAAAAGTCGGTGGGTGAGGACACGACCGGCTCCTGGAGCGGGGTGGCTCTGACCGAGATCTTTGGGGATGCCGGTGCAAGTGCCGAGTATGCGAGCATCACAGCGATAGCCGCCGATGGTTATGCCGTCGAGATCTCTAGCGAGGAAACGCAGGACGGCATCGTGGCCCTGAAGGAGAATGGGGAGTGGATCTCGGAGGCGGATCCAGACCATGGCCCCATCCGCCTGGTCTTCCCCCATACACCGGCCAACCGCTGGGTATTCCAGATCAAGGAGATCCAGGTGAATGAGACGGCCCAGGGGGGCGGGGGCATTCCCGAGGACGCGGCGCTCAAGATTACGGGCAGCGTCGAAACCGAGGTTGGATGGGCTGAGGACAAGCTGCGCAGCTTTGATACCATCGAGGCCGAATCGACCAACAAGGATGGCGAGACCAAGACCTATACCGGCGTAGCCATCAACGACCTGTTGGGGAAGGCCGGTCCCACGGAGGAGGCCACGACCCTTGTAATCGTCGCCGACGATGGCTATAGTGCCGAAGTCGCACTGGCCGAAGTGCAAGCCTGTGAGGATTGTATCGTCTCCTTCCGCAACCAGGGCGGTTTTAGCACGGTCCTGCCTGGGTTCCCGGGCAATGCTCAGGTCAAGGGTGTAGTCGAGATCCAGGTCAAGTAGGGCTACGACGTCGATTTATCCAGAGGAACCTGGCGTGTTGCCCTGAAAAGCAACATGCCAGGTTTGGCTATCTGTTTGACCGATGTGCTGGGAGCTAGTATACTGATTTGATCTGGGCGAGTAGATCGCAAACTACAGAAGTAGGTGAAAACGAATGGGCTTGAAGCGAGATGAGACCGGCCGGCTCCACATCGACACGCCACTGATGGCCGAGTCGCTGATGGACAAGACACTGTTGCAGAGCACCGAGACCGGGACGGTCTTTCGGCCACTGCCCGACCTGAACGTGGTCAAGCTGGGCGGGCAGAGCATCATTGACCGCGGGCGGAGTGTGGTACTGCCTTTGCTGGACGAGATCGTAACTGCCCGAGCTGAGCATCCGCTGTTGATCATGACCGGCGGGGGAACCCGCAGCCGCCATGCCTACGCCATTGCCCTGGACCTGGACATGCCCACCGGCGTGCTGGCCAAGCTGGGCGCCAGTATCAGCGAGCAGAACGCCTTGATGCTATCGATCCTCTTGGCGCCGCACGGCGGGATCAAGATCGGCCACGACGATGTGGTCAAGCTACCGGCCTACCTGGCCATGGGCATCATTCCCGTGATGCACGCCATGCCACCCTACAGCCTGTGGGAGGAGCCGGCAGAGCAGGGGCGTATTCCGCCGCACCGCACCGATGCCGGAGCCTTTCTCACCGCCGAGGTGATCGGCGCCCGGCGCTGCATTCTGGTCAAAGACGAACCCGGGCTGTTCACTGCTGATCCCAAGAAAGATCCGGATGCCAGCTTTATCTCAGAGATTGAGGTGGGTGAGTTGCTGGCCACGGATCTGCCTGACCTGCCCGTGGAGCGGGCGATGCTGCGCGCCCTGTCGGGCGCACGCAGCGTGCGCGAGGTGCTGCTGGTCAATGGACGGGAGCCAGACCAGTTGACCCGTGCCCTGGCCGGGGAGAATCCTGGGACGCGCATCTACCGGGCGTGATGCCAGTTGGCAAGGCCCAGCACTGGCTGTCGCCTGCCAAGCTACTTGCGACCCTCGCGGCGAGGGCCGCGAGGCCGTGGGGGCTGTACGGTGAAGCTGCCGCCCTCGATCTGCAAGGCGTGCCCTTCGACCAGCGCCTGGGCGACCTGGCGGCGGGCCTGGGCGACGATACGCTGAAAAGTGGAGCGCGAGATGGCCATCTGGGCCGCCGCCTCCGCCTGGGTGAGGCCTTCCAGGTCTGCCAGACGGAGGGCTTCCAGCTCTTCGTAGAGCAGGTTGAGGCGCGCCAGCTCGTTCAGCGGCACACCAGCCGGCTTGTAGATGGCTGGCCGGGGCCGATTCTCCAGGGAACGCTGTTTGCGGGGACGAGGCATGCCTAGCCTTTGTTCTTCTTTCGGCGGCGTCGCCCCCGGCCGCCCTCGCCTTCAGGCTCATTGCCCTCTTCACCACGGGGCAGGTATACGATCTCGGCGCCAACTTCGGTGGCGATCTTTTCCAGTTCCGCGCGTCGAATGCGGGTCTTGAAGACCTTTAGATCGGCGCCTTGTGCGGCGATGATGGCAAAGCGAGGCCGCCCGGCACCCTGGCCAACGTGGCGACGCGAACGCACAAAGATTTTGCTCATAGGGTTCTCCTTTCAGTCCGGCGCTCGAGCGCGCGGATGATGACAGATGGTTTTGGGCATTTGCCCATAACTATTATACCCAGAAGGAAGGGGCTTGTCAAGTCATGCTCTTTATTGGTTTGGATGATACGGATACGCTTGAATCCCGGGGGACCGGACATCTGGCCCGGCAGATTGCTGCTACGCTGGCCGTCGACCATACCCTGCTGGGCGTGACGCGCCACCAGTTGCTGGTGGACCCCCGTGTGCCCTGTACCAGGAACAATAGCTGCGCGGCCATCGTTCTGAATGGAGATGGAAATGTTGATGCGGAAAGCCTGCTGGCCCACGTGCGGGATCTGATGATGGATGACTTTCAGCTAGGCAGCGATCCGGGTTTGTGCATCGCCCAGACGGTGCCTGATGCCGTCACCGCATTTGGGCGCAGGGCTCAGCAGCACCTGGTCGCCCAGTCTGAAGCACGAGATCTGGCTGCCGCCCATCAAATTCCCCTGTTGGGCTTGGGCGGCACGGAGGATGGCGTGATTGGCGCCCTGGCGGCCGTGGGGTTGGCGGCCAGCGGTGAAGATGGACGCTATGTCCTGGTGGGGCGCTCTCGGGAATTGAGTGGCTTGTGTCCGGTGTCTGAAGTCCTGGAGGCAGGCATCGCCGTAGTACAGACCTCGGCCGGTGAACCAGTGGTGGATGGGCTGGTTCAGACTGACAAACTGCGACCGGCTCGGCGCGGCACCCGTCCCATCGCCGTCGTCGAGTGGGCAGGTGATCATTGGTTACCACTCAAGCTTGACTAGCCCGTTCACGTCTGGTCCGGAGCGGGGGTGGGGCGGCTCGTGCTGAGCTACCGGCGAACTGCGGTCCGCCTTGAGCATCATACAGGGTTGGCTTGTGCCTAAGGATATGGCTCAGATTGTGCGGGCCGAGCGCGCCGCCTATCGCTATCCGCAGAACAATCATGGGTTGAGACCCATCTCCCTGGCCATTGAGGCGGGGGAGCGGGTGCTTGTTGCCGGGCCGTCGGGCTGCGGCAAGAGCACCCTGGTTCGCTGCCTGACGGGCCTTATCCCCCACCTCTATCATGGCATGCTGGAGGGTGAGGTCTGGTTGGATGGACTGCGCACGGTCGATGCGCCCATGTGGCAACTGGCCGAAAGGGCCGGGCTGGTTTTTCAAAACCCCGCAGCCCAGATGCTGGCCCAGTCTGTCGAAGAGGAGATCATCTTTGGCCTGGAGAACCTGGGCCTGTCGCGAGAGATAATCCGCGAGCGATTGGAGAGCACGCTGGACCTTTTTGGTCTGGAGCCGATGCGCAAACGGACGCCCCAGACCCTGTCCGGTGGAGAGCAGCAGAAACTGGCTCTGGCAGCTACCACAGCCCGCTGCCCACAGGTGCTCGTGCTGGATGAACCACTCTCGATGCTGGATGGCACAGCGGCAACCGAGCTGGTTCAGCACCTGACCGACCTGGCGGACGCTGGTACGACCGTCGTCGTGTGCGAGCACCGTGAGGAATACCTCGGAGCAGTGCCCAAGCTGCGTACGGTGAGCCTCGAGGGCCCTGTTGCCAACGATGCCGCGATCCCAAAGCTTGAGCCCTATCTCCACGAGCCTCAAGCTCGGAGGCTAGAAGTAAAGGGACTGACCGTGGCCTTGGGCGGGCGGCCTGTCCTCCAGGATCTGAGTTTCTCGGCGGAGATGGGCCACGTGGTGGCCGTGGTGGGTCGCAATGGCGTGGGCAAAACGACGCTGCTTCGAGCCTTAGTCGGCCTGCAAAAACACGAGGGCACTATCACCATGAACGGAGCCCGCCCTGACCTGGGCATGGTCTTTCAAAACGCTGACCTGCAGCTTTTTAACGCCACCGTCCGCGACGAGATCCTCTACCGGGTACCTGAACCGGACATGGATCTCTATGACTGGTTGTTGGAGGCGCTGGGGCTCGCTCGCTACGAGGAGGTCCCTCCCCTTCTCCTGAGCGAAGGCGAAAAGAAGCGGGTGGCCCTGGCCACGGTCCTCATGCGCCGGCCTCGCCATGGACTGCTGCTCGATGAGCCGTCGCTGGGACAGGACGCAGCCCACAAGCACCAATTGATCCAGGTAGCCCGCGCGCTGGCCGAGGCTGGACAACTGGTGGTACTCACTACCCACGATCTGACGCTGGCGGCCCAGGCTGACCGCCTGGCGCTGTTGGGACCGGCTGGCTTTGTTGCCTATGGGCCGCCGGCTGAGATCCTGGATGACGATGCCTCATGGGCACAGCTTGGCCTTTCGGTGCCCGACTGGGTCAAGTCTCTGGGCGTAAGGGCTGCGGAGGGGCTGGAAGCGTGATCCGACTGGGTACGACCGGCCGAACGCGGAATCTGGTACTGCGGGAGGCTTCGCCGCTCCGACAGGCCGATCCTCGCACCAAGCTGGCGATGAGCCTGTGCGCATCGCTGGCGGTGATGCTGACCCTGGAGAAGCTGGTAGTCTTTATGGCCTTCTACGCGCTGCTGCTGCTCTGGGCGCAGCTTTTGCCCGATGCCGCGCGGCAGATCTGGCGGCTCAAGTGGGTGCTCGTCGTGCTCTTTGTTGTGGATTGGTTGTTCGTAGGCCCGGAACTGGCCGTCATTGTGACCCTCAGGCTGATTCTGTTGGCAGCCGCCTTTTCCCTCTTTTTCGCCACAACCACGCCAGGTGAGCTGCGCCTGGCTCTGGAGTGGTTTCGCGTGCCCTATCGCTACGCCTTTGGGCTGGCTCTTGCTTTCCAAAGTGTGGGACTGTTGGATGACGAGTGGCGGACCATCATCGAGGCACAGCGTGCCCGGGGAGCCTGGCCCTGCAAGCCGCATTGGCGGGAGATACTCGACTATGTACGAGACCTGGTGGCGCTGTCGGTGCCGGCCGTTGTGATGACCACCAAACGCGCCTGGGCCATGAACGAGGCGGCCTATGCCCGGGGATTTGACTCACCCCACCGCCGTCCCTACCATCAATTGACAATGGGCTGGCTGGACTGGGTACTGCTGGCAAGTACAGTCGCTGTCACAGCGATATTACTGGCATGGAAGTAGTGTCCGGGCTGAAGGTGGTTGGGGCAGCGCCGTGTGCGAACCCATCCACCGGGCCTGTCGTGGAATTGGAAGCTGCTTGAACAGGGAGGATGTATGACTCAACGAACCAGGATATTGATCGGGGTTGCGGTTCTCATCATTTTGGTGGCCGCGGTGTTGGGTATCGATCTGTTGCAGCGAGCCTCAAGACAGCCCCAGGACCTTGCTGAAGGCGAGCCCACAGTTGCGGCGGGCAGCATTCCTATCCGCCTGGATGGCCGGCTGGTGGGCAGCTTGGGCCCCACCGACCTGGATACCCTCGATATGGTGAGTTTTGTCGAAGCAGTAGAGGGCAAGACCGAGGAGGGCTACCTGCTGCGCGATGCCCTGCTGCTCCACGTGGACGATCAAGAACTCAAGCCGGACACGGTCATTGTCGTCAGTAGCAGCAGCCGGGACAAGGCAGCCGAACTGACCTGGGAGGAGGTGGATGATCCGGCCAACTGGGTGATGTTTGATCTCTCGGGCCGGGGTACGTTCAAGCTGGTGTCGGTGCTGGAAAGGCTGGACACAAGGGATGAGTGGGTACAGGATGTGGATGGGATTGGGATCTCTAGCCCGTGATGACTGACGATCGACGAAGGACGATAGGCAGACGATTGGTCCATGCCTAATCCTTCATCCATCCCTGGGGTGATCTATGAGGGAACGCTATTTTTCGACGTTTGAACTGATCTTGATCGCGCTTTTCGCCGCGCTGGTTGTGGTGTCCAAGATCGCGCTGCGTCTGCCCCTACAGATGTCCGGCCACTCGGGGATCTTTTGGATGGCCATCGTCATCGTCGCTACTGGGGTTGTGCCCAAGGTGGGGACGGCCAGTTTGGTGGGTCTCACCTCTGGCCTGGTAGCTGCTTTCCTGGGCCTGGGTGACTTTGGTGCGCTGAATACCTTCTTGTCATATACGGCGGTCGGCGTCAGTACCGATCTGGCCCTCTTGGTGCTGGGCCGCAACCCGGAAAATCCGGTCGTCGCCATGTTGGCGGGCGCCATTGGTCACTTTGGCAAGTTTCTGGTCAAGTATGGCTTTGCCACCCTGGCAGGGGCGCCGGTAGGGATCGTCGTCCTCGGCCTTGCCCGGGGCATTGTGGGTTACATTGTCTTCGGGGCACTGGGCGGGCTGCTGGGCGCGCTGACGCTGCGGGCGCTGCGGCGGGCTGGCTTTTTCGCCTACCTGGCCGAGAAGAAATGACAGGTAACAAAAGAAGGCCACCCACATTGGGTGGCCCTCTTTGTTGTCTGGGATAGAACCTGCTACTCGCGTCCCTAGTTCTCCTCGATCGTGATGGTCAGAATCGCGTCGCCGGGGACGCCAGGGTTCTGCTGTGGATCACGCGGGGTTATCGCGTCCAGGATGTCCTGCCCCTCAATGACGCGCCCAAATACCGTGTGGCGGTCATCCAGGTGGGGCGTGGCATCGTAGGTGATAAAGAACTGGCTGCCGTTGGTATCGGGACCGGAATTGGCCATCGATAGTACCCCCGGCCCTTCGTGACGCAGCTCGGGATGGAATTCATCGGCAAAGTTATAGCCGGGGCCGCCCGTGCCTGTCCCCGTGGGGTCGCCACCCTGGGCCATAAAGCCAGGCAGCACCCGGTGGAAAGTCGTGTTGTCGTAGAACCCCTCGCCTGCCAGGAAGACAAAGTTATTGACGGTATTTGGCGCTTCGCTGGCATAGAGATCGATCACGATCTCGCCATTTTCAGTCACGATGGTGGCCTGGTACGACTTGTCAGGGTCAATGGTCATCGGCGGCGGCTCGGCATAGATGCCGTTGCGCTGGGCTGGTTCCAGGTCGCCAGCTGTTTGTCCCGGCGCCATGGTTGGAATTGGCTCTGGTTCCAGCAATCCCTGCTGGATGAAAAAGTCCTTTACGGCCATTTGTTCCGCCTCTGGCGCAAGCTCGATGGACTTTTCAGCGGCGGAGACGGCCTCGTCGATGTCGCCTTTTTCCTGGTAGAGTACGGCTAGATTGGCATAGTTGGCAAAATCATCGGGCGCCATCTCTAGCAAAATCTCGGTCTCGGCGATGGATTCGTCCAGCATTCCCTGCTGGAAATAGATGTAGGCCAGCGCGGAATGGGCCTGGGCATTCTCGGCGTCCAGGTCGATGATCTGCTTGAAGGTCTCTTCAGCCCCCGCCAGATCTCCACTGTTGAGCTGTTGGCTGCCCTGAACCATGAGTTCCTCGGCCGACTCTGCACCGGAGCCAGATTCGGGCACGGCCGAAGCTTCAGGCTCGATGGTTGCTTCGGGCATGTCTGTCGGGGCGGTCGTGGGCTCCGCTGTGGGTGTGGGACCTACCAGCGGGTTACAGGCAGCCAGGGACAATATAACAAGGGCCAAGAACAAGGTTTGGATCTTCATCTCTTTTCCTCTCTGCGCTTCGGAGTCGCGCCTCGTACTCGCCTGCGCCGCCTCCGGTGGGGGGAGCATGCGGTCCCCGGGCTCCCAGGCCCGGTCGAATGCGGGGATTATACCAGGGTTGCTAGCCAGGGTCAAGCGCTCTGGTGTGGCAGGCGGGGGCAATCGCGTGTGACTGGAGACAGTACCGCACCTCAGAGAATTGGGGGTGAGACTAGGGATAGACCTGCTCCCAGTCGCCGGCCACTACCTGAAAGATATAGATCTTTTGATCCTGCAAGTCACCATCGGTAGAAAAGCTCAATGTGCCCAGCGGCGTCTCGAGACCAGCCAGACCACGGATGGCTTCGGCAACTTGGGCTGCATCAAAGGTCTTGGCTTGCCTCACGCCCTCAGCCAGTACCTCCAGGGCGCTGTAGCCATTGATGCTGTAGGTGTCGGGGTTGCGGTACTCGACAGCCTGGTAGGCTTTGATCCATGCCTCGTCGACGGCAGCCTGGGGACGGGGCCCAAAAGCAGAGACATACATTCCCTCGGCAGCGCTGCCAGCCTCATCGATGGTGGCCGCCAAAAAGGCGCCATCGCTGGCCAGGAAGGGAGCCGTCAGCCCGGCCTCCACCAGCTCGATACGCAGGTAAGGCGCTTCTATCTCATAGCCCGCATAAAAGACCGCGTCGGGCTGGGCAGCCAAGATCTGCGGAACCTCATCTGGAAAGGTAGACTGCTCTACGGCGACCTGTAGGGACAGTACCACCTCTGCGCCCAGGGATTGCAGCTCGCTGGCCATCAGTTGGCCAAGGCCTTGGCCATACGGGTCATCGTTATAGATGACGGCTACCTTTTTCGCCCCCAGATCGCTGACCAGGAACTCGGCGTCCACCCGGGCCTGCGTTGCGTCGTTGGCGTTGACCCGGAAAAAATTCTGATAGCCTGCTTGGGTCAAGCTCACCTCACTGGAGGTGGGGGTGATAACCACCACTGGCAGATTCTCATAAACCTCCATGGCAGCCAGCGTCTGACCGCTGTTCAAGTGGCCGATCACGCCCAAAACCTTTTTGCCCTGGTTGATGGCAGATTCGACCTCACCAGCAATGTCCACGGCTACGCCGGAATCAGCTTCGTCGTCCAGGCCAACGACGGTTACCTTGTGGTCCAACAATCCGCCAGCGCGGTTGATCTGCTCGGCAGCCAGCCGCGCCCCGCCCAAGACCGTCTGCCCACCGTTGGCCATAAAGCCTGACAAGGGCACGGCGACGTAGACGATGGCCTCGCCCTTGTTTGGCTCTTTGGGTGCACCACAGGCGCTCAGCAGCAGGCAGCAAACGATCAGCAACAAGATTGGTAGTTTAACTCGATCGTACAAATGATTTGGTCCCTTCATGGATTCCACCCTTTGCCTCAAGGTCGGGAGCCCGTCGGGCCTGACGGGCGCAGACCCAGGCCTAATGGATCGGTGCCGGCCTGGTAGATCTGGTCCATGGTGTGAACCACATCCTGTAGGGCCCGGACTTGATCGGTGATGTCCTGCTGCAGGCGCTGAGCACGGCCTGATGCCACGTCCCGCGAGTTGAGGATCATCATCTGCGAGTAGACAGTGCCCATGGCCGTGATCGTGCTCTCCAATTGAAATTCAGCCTGCTCCATGACAGTCTGCAGCTTGCGGAGGTTGTCCCGCTGGATCTGCCGTTGGGCGATGGCCTGGCTAATTTGGCGCTTGACGGTGTCGTCGTCCTCCAGAGCGAGGCGCTTCTTGAGCCCATCGATGGCTGGTCCCACGGCCTGCATGTCCCTGTGGATCGTCTCATCGGCCTCATAGTCATCCAGACGCCTGGCCAGCCGAAAGACGTTTTCCATCCAGGCCGTAATATCCTGGCTTACGTCGGCCATGTGGCTGCGCAGTACACCCTCACGGCTGCCATCGATGGCGATGCCGATCCGGTCGCGATACTCAAGTGCTTGCTCGACCTGCCCTCGCCGCTGTTTGTTCTTGATGTCCCGGGCATTGAACTTTTCGTGGAACATTTCGGCCACAGCTTTGGCCCGGAATTCGGGATCCTTGACGCTGCTCCATACCATCGCTGCTTCACCCACCGCGCCCAGGACGAGCCAAAACCACCATCGCCAGAACGGGAACAGCGCCGGTATCACGCCGGCCAAGCTCAGTGCTGCCAACCCTAGGGTCAGGGCAATGATCACCGCGCTCTCCCAACGATAGATAGCCCTGGTCAGGATTGCGCGGGTCGCCTTCCGCTCAAGTTCTTTCTGGAAGCTGTTGTTCGCCATTATGCTCAGAAGTAGGTGGACAGGATCTTGTACAGATCCTCAATGGTCTCCAGATCCCCCTCGCGGACCTGGCCGCCCGTTGACTCGGCGATGATGCGCAATACCTCCATGTCCGCATCCTGGCCGTAGGCGATGGCAAAGACGACCACGGGAACTCCCGAATCATCCCTGAGTTCCTGAACCAGGTTGCGAAGGCTGATCCAAGAGTTATTCTCCCTGCCATCCGTCATTACGACGACGGCGTTGATCCGTTCCCCGTCGCCCAACTCCTTGAGCTGTTGTTGGGCAACATAGGTGGCGTCCAGCAGGGCGGTATCGCCTTCGGCCTCCAGACCGTCAACGGCCAGCTCCAGTGCGGTACGGTTGCGGCCCAGTTCATCCAAAGACACTACTTCGTTCACCTGCGACGCAAACTCGATCAATCCCACCCTCTCCTGCTCGCCCTTGATCTGGTCCAGAAAGATGCGCAGCGCCTCCTGGGCCTGGGCTAGCTTCTCGTCCCGCATGCTTCCCGAAGTATCTACCACCAGGTAGACGTTGGTGTGGCGCTTGGTGTACCACCATACGTCGCGAACCACTTCGATGATGCTGGCGTTGGGTACCTGGAGCGACGTCTTGGGCTCGGACGGATCCACGCCATTGGGGGCTGTCAGTGGCGACGCGGCCCCGTCCAAAGCGATTGAGAGGTCGGCCGGCCGGTATCCATAGCCCAGGATGAGCTGCTGCGCTTCAGGTGAGAGCAGGTAATCGCGGAACTGGGCAAAGGTCTGACGCTGCAGAGGGGTCAGGTCGCCGGTTTCTAACAGGGCCAGCGGGTGATCTTCCCACAGGGCGCCCTCGGCGGGGTAGATCGCTACCAGTTTCTCCTGCTCTCCTGCCCGCCGCGTGTTAAAGTGGATCACCATCTGTTCTTGGACGACAAAGGCGTCTAAAAAGTCACGTCCTTCCAGTAACGCCCTCTCGATGATGGCTGGTTCGTCGCCCTCGCCATAGTAACGTACGGTCTTTTCCAGCGCGGCCACATAGTCCAGGGTCTCCTGGGCCGTGACGTCTTCGATGGTCAGGCCCCGAGTCTTGCCTGCACCGGCATAGAATTCGGCCAGGGTGGCTAGCAGGCCACTGGCGGAACTGGTGGACGGGTGGCTCCACCGGAAATCGGGGTCAGCCTGTGCCCGGTCGAGCAGATCCTGCCAACTGATGGGCCGGTCGGGCCAGCCCATCTCACGGGCCACTCCTTCCCACATGGCGATGACCACTGGACTGACGGCGTAGCGCGCAGTTTCACCTACCGCCTCGCTGCCTGCCTGTTCGTACCAGGCACTGTCAAGCTGCCCCAACCATACGGACGAGTCGGGAGTCATCGCCTGGAAAGAAGCATCTCTGTCAAGTACGGTATTGACCATCGTCTCGGGATCAAGCGGTAGGGCCTCGACCGTCATGCTCTGCCCTTCTGGCGTTTCCAGCCCCTGTTCATTGAAGCGGTCTACCAATTCTCTGAAGACCGGTTCCTTCTCGGGCGAATAGGAAACGGTCAGGGCCGCCTCTGGGACGGGTATGGGTGGCTCTTCTTCGCCGCCATCGAACAGCCGGCTGAGTAGCGCGTAGGTGCCACAGCAGAGGCCGATCATCAAGAACAGGAGGACGAGCAGCACGATCAGGACCGTGCGCACACTCGAGTCCGAACGCTGTTTAGAACTCCTACTCATTCTTGCCTGCCTTTTCGTCACACCCAGACTCCAAGACCTGTGGTTCTCAAGATCGGGATGGTGAACACTCGGTGCGGTCCATAGGATGTTGGACGTTATCGTCCTGCCACGTTGAGATCGAACCAGCGCAACAGAGCCTGGAGTACGTCCCTATCAGGCGAACGCATGGCCGTGGTGCGGGGGACCACTCCGAGCACACCCTGGCTTGCCCATTGGTCAAAGAGACTGTCCTCGCCGGTCACTGGCACCTCGGGGTTTGCCGGTCGCAGGCCATAGGCCAGCGCCTGCTTTTGCACTTCCTCTGACAACAGGTATCTTTCAAATTCCAATGCGGCATTCTTTTCAGCGGCCGATGTCTCGGGGCCCATCCACACCGTAAAGGGAAAATCAAACCAGGTCACATACTCTGGGTATACGAGGCTCAGGGGATCGGCCCAGCGGGTCTGGATGCCCTGCATGTTGACCAGCAGATCGCTCTCCAGCAATTGCCCGGCATCTCCGGTCGTGTAGCCAAAGAGGGCCAGGTCAGACACCGTATAGGTCCCGCCCGACAGGTCGCTCATAGAACTCATGATCTCACCCAACCAGGCTTGGAACTCTGGATCGGTCACGTCCTCGACGCTAATGTTGGTCCGGCCATAGTACTCGCCAGCCGCCGCAACCATAGCCGCAAGGCCACTGATGTTCTTACGGGGATTGGATATGGCCAGCTTAAAGTAGCCCCAATCGCTCTCTCCTCCCAGCTCGCCCCAGCCACCAGGCGCGATGGCCGCGTCGTGGATCGTCTGCCAGGAGATCTCGTCGTATTGTTCCTCCAGCACGTCCGCGCGACTGTCATAGATGCCCCAGGCTAGCAGCGAAATGGCCAGTGGCCGCGCACGGTACTCTCCATCGGTGAGAAAGACGTCACGCCCTAGCCGTTCCTTGTAGGCCGCATTGACCAGTTCTACCAGGTAGCGGCTGTCGGGGATCCAGGCGGTAGGTAAGGGGTCCAGTTCATCCCGCTCGTAGCGCCCTTTGGCTGTCAGACCATCCATGGGGGTTACTGTCACCTGGATAGGCCGGCCCTCCAGCGTATGCCCTTCGGCGTTGAACTGGTGGGCAGCCTCTTGTACCCAGTCCGCCACTGGCAAAGCGGAAGCGATCTGTACTTCCAGGACCTCGTCATTGGCCTCGGGTGCCAGCGGGTCTGGCTGTTTGTTCACCTGACTCAAGATCAACCCGCCAGCGACGATCACGATGGCCAGGCCAATGATCACAAAGAAAATGATACGTGTTCGGTTCATCACCGTGTCCTTAGTTCGTCAGGAATCCTGTAATACTCCGCTCCGCTTTTGCGGGCGTACTTGGCTCTCTGGTGCTGCCTGGCAAGGGCCAGGCACGGCCATCCGACCCCCGGAGTGGGAGGATGGCGACTGGCCCAGTAACTCCTTGAGTGCTGTCCAAGCGGGAAACCGGCACGCTCAGCATTGACCCCAGTCGTTGGTGCAAAGCATGCTCAAATCGGCGCGGAGCATACATCGCACTGACCACTAGTCTAACCTCAGACGTGCCTTGCGCTCGGCCAGTTGGGATTCCAGTGCACGCTGCTCCAAGACCTCGTCCATCTGAGCATCCAGGCTGCTGGCCTGCATCTCGCTCTGTGCCGTGGCCTTGTCTAGCCGGGCCCGGATCCCTTCGGCTACACGCGCGATATCGTCGTCACCCGAACCTGTCAGGTCGTCCAGGGACTTGTAGGTCTTGGCCGTCAGCTCCTTGGAGCGAGCCAGATCCAGAAGGGCTTGCAGTTCCTCCCGTTCCTGCTTGACCTCAGTCAACTTGGCTTCCAGCTTCAGGCGGACTTCTTGCAGGCTTTGGAATTCGGCCTCTTGGCGTTCCAGCACTTGCTCGTAGTTCTGGAGCAAGCGATTGGTCGAGTTCAGCCTGCTCTGGGCGGCCAGGGCAAGGTCCTCTTTGCCCTCCTGCAGAAAAATGTCAATGTTTCGGTCCAGGTCACTGGCCTTCTGGTCCAGATCTGCCTTCTTACGGCGCAGGGTCTTGACTTCGCCGCCGACTGTAGCGACGGCATCCTCCAAATTCTCCAGGTTGTCTTCTACCTCTCGAACGTACTGGTCAAAGACGGCCAAGGAGTTGGCCTTGAGTGCCGCGTCTACCATCGCGTGCAGGTTGGCCGAAATCAGCGTCTGGATCTTTTCCAACAGGCTTGCCATGAATTGTCCCTCCATACTTTACCTGATAGAAGATTCGTCTCTTCTGCCAAAGCCCTATCGTGGCCTCCCAAGGAATGCCAGAGAAGAGCTTTTTCATCGACTCATTCTACCATTGACCGCCAAGCCTTGCATGACCGGCTGCTGACAGCCTGCTGACGATAGAGGCTCGGTCCGAAGACTGTCGCCCACCGCTTTCAAGCCATTCATTCGAAATAGGCTCTACGCCCCGGTGATTGGGGCCTTGAGCAACTGGCCGGATAGGTTTTAGGGCGTAACCAGCTTGTAGCCCCTCCCGCGCACGGTGACGATATAGCGGGGGTTCCGCGGATCCGGTTCGAGCTTGGCCCGCAACCGGCTTAGCAGCTTGTCAATGCGGGCATCGTCTACCTGGTCGATATACTCCTCGCCCCACACCGACTCGACGATCTGGTACTTGTCACAGATTTTGTTCAGGCGGCCGTAGAGTAAGAGGAGCAGGCGATATTCGAGTTCGGTCAGGGTGGCGGTCTGGCGGCTGTCCACCCAAACACTACCACTTTCGACATCCACGCGCACGCCCTCGTGGCGCCGCCGGCGGGTCAGACGCTGGCGACGGACAAAGCCTTCGAATACAGGGGAGAGGAGGATATCCTCTTCCCTGCGGATCAATCCCTTGTTCCGTAAGGATTCCAGTGCTCGTTCGTCCAGGTCTTCTTCACTGCCAACGATGGTCATCAGTGCATCCTGCTGTACTTCGGTCAGGTCAGCCCACAGCTTGCGGCATTCGGCCTGAATATTGATCTCACTGTCGAGTTGTTCTCGTACCTGACGGTGGATCAGCCAGTCCTGGCCCTCATCCCGTACCGGCTCGCCGGTAACCTCGCCCAACGCCCGGCAGACAGCCAGCAACAATCCCTGGTGGCCGTCGGCGTGATGGTACAGAAAAGCCCGGTCCTGGTCGTCAAAGGTATAGCCCTCCTGGATCGCGACCCAAGTGATGATTTGATCCACGTCGGCCCTATTTAGCGGCCCAAGGAAACGCGTAAATGGCTGAAACAGCTCAACGAATTCATCCACATCTCTCCCGCGGCGGATGTTCGATAGCCGGCGATTGGTGGCCGTCACGTAGTTCAGCCGTTCACGATACTTGTCCTTGAGCGCCCGGAGATTCAAAAAGGCCCGCCCGTCGATCTGCTCAAAGGGTTCGTCGAACTCGTCAAAGAGGAGAACCAGGTTCCTGGAAGTCTCCCGGCATACGGCTGTCAGACCCTCACTGAAACTGAGCGAGATCTGAAAAACGGTGGGAGGGGCAACCAGTGTCTGGTATGCATTCTGCAACTGGGGCAAGAACTCTGCACTGGGATCCTGGATCGTCAACTCTTCCAGCAGGCATCGCAGAATGAGTTCGTAGAACCCCTGCTCGGATGCCTCCAGCATCAGGTTAAAATCCACATAGACAAAGATCCGTTCGTCATCATCAGGGCGAGCGGGTCCTGCGGATTGGTCGCCCCGCAACCAACTTCTGATCTCACTGCGAGCCAGCGAGCGCAACAAATGCGACTTGCCCGTGTTGCTCAGGCCAACCACGGCACAGCAGTCGCCTTCGGTAATCCTCTGCAGAATGTAGGTACTGTCTTCCTGACGCAGTCTATCTGGTAGCATCTCTCTCTCTTTCGGCCCAAGTCAAAATACGACCTGGCCCCATCCTTTCCTGTAGCGCAAAGCACTGACTCGGGGCAAAGGGCTATCCCCGCCACGGGGCGGCAGGCCCGAAAATCGTACCCAGATCAGCGCACAATCCCAAGATTGGCCAGTGGGATGGAGGCCAACTCTCCACCAGTCAATTCTACCATGGCGACCGGCAATCTGATGCCCGAGTCAACCCTCTGCGGCGAGGCAGGCAGTTCGAGTACCGCGCCCACCACCCCCTGGTATGGCGCCCGCAAGCCCCGGATGCGCATCCCCACCTGTACCGGTCGGGGATCGGGGTCCTGAGGTTCATCATCCTGGGCCGCGTCGCGGGGTATGAAGACTTGTGGACGTTTACTTTTCCAGCCTGACTGGTCATCTGCAGTAATTGCTGCGCTGCGCCCTTCATTGGCCTGAAGCAAGGTGAATGCTTTGTGGCTCATGCCAAGTGCCCCGAAGCCCTCGGTCACCAACACGGGGCAGGGCAACGTTTCTAGCCGTGGCCGCAGCCCAGCGTCCACGCTGCCAACGACCAGTCCCCCTATCTGGGCTTCCACTGCTTTATCGAGGACTGCTCCGTCCATGATGGTCCCGCCCACAGCCAAGGCTTGGTGACCGTATCTGTGGCTGTCACCGGGACCACTGCCGGCATCGTCCGCATCAAAGGACTCGGCCGTCAGCGGTTGCTGGGGTTCATCTACCAGTACTCGAAGTATGCCAGCGGCCTCGCCGCCACTCCCCCACAATCCCTGGATCAACGTTCCTACCGCGGAGATGACCGCCCCTCGTTCGGGGACAATTTTCGTGACGCTCCCGGTGATTGGAGAGCGCAACTCGAGCGTGGTGGCTTCCGCTTCGACCAGGACCGCGCCGTGACGTATGGCCACCACCTGTCCATCTACTGCTGCCTGGCAGAGGCGGCTCCGCCAACTGAACCGGCTCTCTCGTTCCGCCAGTACGTCGTTGGCCTGGACAAGGTCACCGACGTTCTGCCTCACATGCTGAGCGACCTCTTCACGCTTGATACCCAGAGCCAGGCTCACATCAGCTACCCAGACTCTGCCGGGCAACTGGCAATGGGCTATTGTGTCGCCTGCTTCTACCCCGTCGCCCGGCAGTAGCAAGACCTCTCCAGGAACGGGCAGGAGTAGTTCGCGCCGGATGGTTGTCAGGGGCAGGCTCTGGACCCCTGCGGGATAGTAGGTAAGCATTTCTTCTCCGAAAGGTCTGCGGCTCAGCCAGCTTGCCAGCCGATGAGGCACTGTCTGGCTGCGGTTCTGAAAACGTAGGGCATCGACCCCGGCCAGCAAGCTCGCTAGAATGCTTGCGCCCCGACATCTGATAGCCAGCGCTGCATTCTTGCCTGCTGTTCTCCAGGATCCTTGGCGCGGAGTAAGGGTCGTCCCCGTGCGTCGATGATGACCCCCAGGCTGCCACCTTCGACATCTTGTGCTACAGTCTGTCCCCTGGCCCCAGTTCCAAAGGAGAAGCGATTGGTAGGTCGGATCTCCAGGATTGCCCTGTGTCCGGCGGGCAACGGCAGCACATCGAGCGAGCCAAATGGTACCTTCACTTCCATGGCTCGACCATCTTTATACTCGATCTTGACGGTCAGGGCAACTTTTCCCTCCGTTGCCGTGCCTATTGGGGCTACTACTGTCCCCAGCCTGAATAGGGCATCGCGCTCCAGTACTTGTACAGCCGCCAAGGGGCTGACTGCTGCCATCGCACCCACGGTGGCTGCCAAGCCTAAACGATCCAAGACCAGGCTGCTTATGCCCACCGGCTGCAGCCCGTCGAGCAAAATGAGGGCTGCCAGACCAGGGTGAGGGGCGTTGCCCAGTACCCCCCCTGCTCCAATGATCAGGTCGAAGTGCGGTGTCGAGCCCGGGTGCGGACCTGGCCCATTGGCGCGATCTTGGGCGCAAACGGTCATGGTCCAGCCCAAGATCTCACGGGCGATGGCCTGTTCCAGGAACAGATCCTGACGTGTCTGGGGCAGCGTGTACGGATGCAGTTCCTTGTTGTGGAGTGCGTTGAGGGCCTCGGTTGGGTCCAAGTAAGATGGCAGCCAGCCCAGTACCGATTCCAGCGGTACGTGGTCCAGGATTCGGGCGGCTTTGTGGCTGGTACCCAGCTCGCTGGATATGAAGAGTTCAGGAAATCCGTCTACCATGGTTGCCGCTGCGCTCGTCGCGCCTCCCACGTCCACGGCTAGGACATTGACCAAATCCTCGCCAGGTTGCGCCAAATACGCACCACCGGCCTGAGCGAGATACTGGGCTGTATTGGCCAGGGCCGCGGCCGTTGGCAGCATCTGGACCGAACTCCATGTTTCCAGTGTCCTGTAGCCAGGCAGGTGTTGCTTCGCATGTTGGTCGTGAAGATCTTTGACGGCAGCCCGAAGGGGGCCGAGATTCTCCATTTCCGCATTGGGGCCTAGTGCGTCTACAACCTGTAGTCTGGTGGTATCGCCGACAATGCGGATTACTTCTGGTTGCAGAGATCGATTGCCAGCAAAAATGATAGGCGGGCGGCCAGCGGGCGCTCGCAGTACATCGCAGGCCACGGCCATCGCCTCCACTGACCCCAATACTGGTTCGCAATCGCTGCCATCTTCACCACCTATTATCACAATAGCATCCGGGACTAACTCCTGGATCAAGCGTACCTGGCTTTCTATGTCCTCAGCAAGGACGTCTCCTGTCCGCACATCTGCAGTGACGAGACCTTCGATCACGGTGGAGGAAAGGGACAAGGCGCGTTGGGCGCTCTCCACAGGCGCCTTTGGGGTGGGGGCAGCCAGCAAAAGCCGCAGGGGATTACTGGCGCTGGTGGTGAGCACCACCGCGTCCACCCCATCTCCTTGCTCTTCGGAACTGATGATCTGCCCCAGATCGTCCAGGATGCGTATACCAGTCATGCTGGCTATCTGGCCCAGCGCCTGCCGGACCGAGACGGCCATGTCACTCCAAGGAGACCCCAAGCTGCTGGGCGCTTCAGCCCACGTGATCAGGCGAAACTCGCCCTCGATCAAGCTGATGAGGAAAGCCCGGGTCAGCGTGCTGCCACAGTCAATGGCCAGGATCGATTCGATGGGATCATGAGGGATAGTGCATGCCACCCTATCAGTCGCCTGTTGAGGCGGTTCCTCAAGCTGAGCGCCGATCCCCGGTACCACCCCTGCCGGCAGCGTCACAATCTCGGAAAAGTGGCGTGCAGCATCCAATGTTCTTGTACTGTTCGTTCTAGCATCCTGGGAACTATTCTCAGTGGAACCAGATCTGACCATCGCTCTCGAGGGAGGCTGTGCTATCCAATCCCCTATTGGCAACGGATCCTGGATGCCAGCCAACAAATTGGATCCCGCGGAGATGATCCTGGGTCCTGGAGACTCTGTCCCCTCTTTCGCCCTCAAGGGGCCGGGATGGGGGGAAGGGACTTCCTCAGGTGGAGGAAGGTCTTCCAACCATGCTGGAGTCCCACCACTATCCTTGAGAGAGACGGGCGGGCTGTCCTCTGGTGCGAGCTGATCGTTTATGACCTCCACAGGAGGCGATGGAGATAGCTGTTCCCCGCACTCGTTGCAGAGTTCGTCGGCAATAGGGTTCAGCGCCCCGCACTGGGAACACTTGACCTGCATCGAGGGATCGAACTTGACCCCACACTCGTTGCAGTACTTGCTCCCATGGCGGTTGGCGGTCCCGCAAAGGGGACAGTAGATCATCTCAGCCTCGATCTGGTCCAGGGCTCGGGTGCGCATGTGCCTGTGATGACACATGGTCCATCACTGCGGGACCGGCTCCCGTCTGCATGTTCGACTGGTCTAGATGCTCTTGTAGCTATCCGCTGGGCACGTGTTTTGGCTCTCGAAATTTCACTCGGATGGCAACCGTGAGAGCAAAGTATACCATGCCTCAGCCTGTTGGGCAAGTTGATTTTAGCGACGTGGGACATCGCACCCGCAGGCATGTGAGCATCCTCGCTTTTTGAAGGGCTTCTACCCGTGTCTGGGGGGAAACAGAAATGACGTGAAGGATTTGACACGGAAGGATGAGAGGAGTATAATCCTTTCCAGGATGATGAAAGAGATGGAAGCGGACGACGGGTCCGCATCGTATGGCAGGAGACGCATGTCCCGTCACCTGGCTGCCAACCGCATAGCTTAGCCCCCCGGAAGGCGACCAGATCCTCGTACGCTGAGCCTCCGGAAGGGTTTGTTCTTGGAGGTACTCTCATGGATACTCTCGTCATGGACGACGTCCTGGCGCAGGTGCGTGCCGCGTTAGAGCGGGACGACATGGCTGGCGCGGCTGCTGTCATCGAAGCCCTACAACCAGCCGATCAGGCTGACCTGGTGGAGGGACTGGCTGATGCCGACCAGGTTGCATTGCTCAGCCAGCTCGATCCTGCCGATTCGGCTGACGTCCTGGAAGAAATGGAAGACGAGGACGCGGCGGCCCTGGCGGAACGACTCCCCCTGGCCGATCTGGCTGACATCCTGGATGAAATGGAGGCAGACGAGGCGGCTGACGTCTTGGGAGACCTGTCGCCCGAGTTGGCCGCCGAGGCATTGCGCGAGATGGAGGAAGCCGAAGACGTTCTCCCTCTGCTGCGCTATCCGGATGACACGGCGGGCGGCCTGATGACGCCGGCCGTCGTCACGCTGCGACGGGGCTGGCGAGCCGAGAATGCCTTGCAGCAGTTGCGCCGTGCCGAGCCTGCTGCGGATAGCGTTTTCTATTTGTTTGTGACGGACGCTGAGGGAACCTTGAAGGGAGTCGTAGGCCTGCGCGACCTGGTGGTCGCTTCGCCAGAGACCACCATTGAAGCGATGATGGATCCCAACGTCGTCTCCGTTCCGGTCACTGCTGACCAGGAGATCTGTGCCCGTACGCTCTCCCGCTACGGTTTCCTGGCCCTGCCCGTGGTCGATGAGATGGACCGGTTGGTGGGTGTGATCACCGCCGACGACCTGATCGAGGTGGCCGAGGACGAGGCTACGGAGGACATGTACCGGATGGTGGGTATCACCGGCGAAGAGCAGGTCTGGGGGCCACTGCGCGCTTCGGTGCTCAAGCGACTGCCCTGGCTGGCGATCAACATGGTGACCCTATTTGTGGCCATCACCGTGGTGGATTTCTTTGAGCCGGTGATTGCCGGGATGGTGATTTTGGCTATCTTTCTGCCGTTAGTGTCTGGCGAGGGGGGCAATGCCGGCAGCCAGACCTCGACGGTGATCGTGCGAGGCATCGCCCTGGGCGAGGTAGATGAGCACAATGGACTCCGCATGCTCAAAAAAGAGTTTGCAGCGGCGCTGATTAACGGCACGATTATCGGGCTGGGGACCGGGCTGGCCATCTATATTTGGAAAGGAGAGTGGGTGATCTCCCTGGCGGTCACGCTGGCCATGATCCTCAATTTTCTGATGGCCGCCCTGGCCGGCGTACTTGTACCCCTGGGATTGAAGGCTGTCAAGGTGGATCCGGCGTTAGCTTCGGCTGCATTTGTCACCGGCATCACCGACACGATGGGCTTTCTATTTTTCCTGGGGATCGCGACGCTCCTGATGGCGGCCGCAGTGGCCTATGCCGGGGGTTGACTCCGCTGGGGACGCCGGGAAGATGACCGGCTGTCATACATCGAGCCAGCGACCGTGGGTCTCGCCACTGCTGCGAAAGTCGATGCCCGAACCATAAATCTGCCAAATGATAGCGTAGCGATCTCGGAAGGTGAAGGATTTGGGCCTGTTCTCCCATATCTCGGCGTCCGAGGGCAGCCGTTTCCGGATGCGGGAGATCTCTCGAGGCGGCATGTTGAGGCCGACCATATAGATCTGGCCGGATTGGGGATTCCCCGGGAACAGGGCCAGCACCAGAGACCCGCGCTTGAGCGCAAGCATGTTTAGTTCAATCCCTGCAGCTTCAGCATCCTCCCATGTCTTGTCAGGAGGCAAGGTGTACCACAGATTGTCCTCCAGATGGGCCTCGCGGCCGATGAGATCCATCCCAAAAAGGCGCTGGTAGTACTGTTCGGCTTCCCGAAGGTCGGGGACGAATAGGGCGATATGTCTGACTGCTGTAGCCATCTCATTACGCTCCTGACAACTGAATCTCTTCTCCGGGCTGAGGCACGATTGTGTTTTGGACGCCCAGGTCGCGGAAGCTGCTGGCGGCGGCCAGGCTGGCTGATTCTTCGCCATGGACTACAAAGACACCTTTAAGTCTCTCGGCGCCCAACTGCCGGACATAGTCTTGCAGACCATCCCGGTCGGCGTGGGCGCTAAAGCCGTTGATCGTCTCTACCTCGGCTCTCAGACGGTATTTTTCCCCAAAGATCGTGACTTTGGGTTTGCGTTCTACCAGCCGCCGGCCCAGGGTATGGGGGGCTTGCCAGCCGACAATGACCACCGTGTTGCGGGGATCCTCAATGTTGTTCTTTAGATGGTGCAAAATGCGCCCGGCTTCGCACATGCCCGAGGCGCTGATGATGATCGCCGGTTCTCGCAAAAAGTTCAGTTCTTTGGATCGTTCTACGCCACGGACGTAGGTCAACCGGTGGAAGCCAAAGGGATCATGGCGGCGGTCGTCAGCCATGAACTCTTTCAATTCCTCGTCGTAACACTCCGGGTGCAGGCGAAAGACCTCGGTAACGTTGACCGACAAGGGGCTGTCCACAAAGACGGGCAACTCTGGCAGGTCTCGGGCTTTGATCAATCGATGTAGGGCGTAGACCAACTCCTGGGTGCGTCCTACCGAAAAGGCAGGGATGATCACTTTGCCATCCCGTTGGTAGGTTCTGAGGACGACGTCCCGCAGGTTCTCATCGGTTCTCTCAATGGAAGGGTGGCGCCGGTCACCGTAGGTGCTTTCGATGATGAGATAGTCCGCGTTCTCAACCGGCTGGGGATCCCTGAGGATGGGCTTCCCTACGCGGCCCAGGTCTCCAGAAAAGACCAGGCGCGTCTGCTTTTCACCTTCTTGGATATCCAGTACGGTGATGGCTGAGCCGAGGATATGACCTGCATCACGGAAGGAGAGGGTCACTCCCGGCGCAACCAGCATGGGGCGGTCGTAGCCCAAGCTGACAAAGTTGCCCAGGCTGGCCGTAGCGTCCTCCACGGTGTAGAGAGGTTCCAGCGGCTCTTGGCCCTGCCTGGCACGCTTTTTGTTCACATAGATGGTATCCTGTTCCTGTATGTGCCCGGAATCTCGCAGCATGGCTGAACAGAGATCGCGACTGGCTGGCGTGGTAAAAATGTTGCCTCGGAAGCCATTCTTGACCAGCGAGGGGATATTGCCCGAGTGGTCGATGTGAGCGTGGGACAAGATCATGGTATCGATGGTCTTGGGGTCAAAGGGCAGGTTGCGGTTGCGCTCGAAACTCTCTTTGCGCCGTCCCTGAACCAGCCCGCAATCGAGCAGAATGCGCGAGTCGTTGACGGTGAGCAAGTGCATTGAACCGGTAACGGTGCGCACAGCACCCAGAAATTGTACCTTCATCTAATATTCCTCCTCGTTCGATCCGTTTGGCGGGCAGTCTAGATCCAACGCCGCTTTCTGAAGTAGAGCAACATGCCCCCAACCATGAGTACCATGAGCAGCAGGATCAGGACAAGAGCGAAAGGACTGCCCTCGAGCGGCAGATGGACGTTCATGCCATAGATCCCCGACAGCAGCGTCAGCGGCAGCATAATGAAGGAGATGATGGTCAGGATCTTTATGACCTCGTTGATGCGGTAGGAAGTCAGGGTATTGGCCGTATCGCTCAGCCCATCGATGACGTCACGGTGGTCCTCAAGCATGTCCCAGGCTTTGTACAGGTGGTCCAGCACGTCACCGAAATAGACATCCAGGCCCTCGCGGATAAAGGGCCGGTCGTCCTGCTCCAGGCTGGCCACAATCGCGATCTGTGGCTTTACGATGCGCCGCAGGGCGATAATGTCCCGGCGCACCCACGAAAGCTCGCGTACGATGTCGGGACCTGTTCCGTAAAGATGTCCTCCTCGATCTCGCGGATGTTGGCGTCCACTTTGTAGAGGATGGGGAAGCAATAGTCCACCAGGCCGTCGATGAGATCGTGGAGCAGGTGGCTCGAGCCCCGGCCCATGTGCTTCTGGCGAATCTGCTCGTCGGCCTGACAACTCTCAAAGAGTTGAGCGATGGGCCACAGGTTCCCCTCGTGAACGGTTACCAGGTAGCCAGCGCCGATGAACATATCCACCTCGCCGGGACGGCTGACGCGATGGTCGTGGTCAAAGACGGGGAACTGCATGATGATAAAGAGATAGTCATCGTACTCGTCGATCTTGGGCCGCTCTATCCGGCTCAGGCAGTCCTCCAGATCTAGTGGGTGGAAGGGATACTGCTGCCGCAGGGTTTCCATGTCCTGCGGCACAGGCTTTTCGATGTTGACCCAGGTCACCCGACCGTGGGTGAGCACTCTGGTGCCCATGGGCGGCCTCCTGCCAGCTTTGAAAGGCGATGCTCTATATCGCCCCTAGGTCCTTCATTATCGCCCTATGAGTTGGAAAAGTCAAATCCTCTGGGGGTTGGCCCAAGGGCGGCAGGTACGCCGAGCCTACTAGGTTGCGGCCAAGTGCAGTCGCTGCGGGCTTGACCCGGGAATCCGCTGAATGACACCCCTGGCCTCGAGGTCCAGCTTGACGGTCGTGACGTACCAGTTGATCGATCCGTCAAAGTTTCCTTCGAGCCTGCACCGAACATCCTCTGTCAGTTCCTTGAAGGTGATCTCGCCGTGGTCCTGGACAGCGTCCAGGATGGCTTGGCGCATGGTGTTATACTTGTCCTGATCGATGTTGACGCCCTTCTTGCCCTGGGGATGCAGGGTCATAATCCGCTCTGTCACGATCTGTCCTCCTCAATCTCTTTTTGCGACCCTCGTACTAGAGCCGCACGGAAAGGGTGCAAGCTGGCCCGCATCAGGCCGCTGGCGATGAAGGGATCGTTTTCCATAAAATGGCGTGCTGCCTCCTTCGAAGAAGCCTCAAAGACCACGATGGCCGGACCCAGCCCATCCTGGGCGCGTCCGGCGAGGAGCACTGTGCCCTCTTCGGTAGCCCGCTTGAGGTAGGCAAAGTGCTCCCTGGCGATGCGGTTCTCGTCCTCCGTCCAGGCATCCGGATCGGTAACCAGTTCGGGCCGTGTTGCTTCGATGGTATAGATGAATTGCTCTGTAGCTTTGCCGTCCATGCTTTTTGTTCCTGTTTCCCGCAGACCACCTAGATGAGGGCGTCGTCTATGCCGGCTAACTGCCGCAGTAGCTCCAGTTGGCCTGTATGATAGGTCTCGTGCCAGTGCTGGCCGGCTACGGCCTGGCCCACTGGCAGCTCGCCGCCGCGAAAGGGCACGATGGCTGCCAGTGCTTCGGGTGTTGTCTGCTCCAGTGCTGCCATGATCTGCTGCTGGGACCGGTCCAGGTCCTGCAGCAGCTTGTCGAGCGGCAGCGCTTGTTCATCGCGTATTATTGGTGCAGAGCCGCTCTTGTAGCGAACCAGATCTTTTTCGTGCCAGATGGCAGTCTTGCCCAGAAGCTTGAGGACGGTGCTGCGCCCGGCAACGATGTGCCCCAGTACCCAGTTCAGGCAGTTGCCCCGAAAGGGGGGCTGCAAAAGGCTGTCCGCGTGGGTCAGGCCGCCGGTCTGCAGGTGGATGATCCTGTGTGTGGTTCTGAACGATTGGCTCAGGGTCTCGGCATCGGGGTAGGTCATCTTTTCTGTCTCTCCTGGCCTTTTGAGCAGCCGGTTCTGCATTGGCTGTGTGTTGGAGCCGGAAACCATTCTACCCGTAGAGAGTGTATTTGTCAACATTCAATTATGGTTAAATACGGACCAACCCAACCAGGCATCGACAAATCGGGCATCTCTCAGTTGCTGCCTGCTGCATTCTGGAGTATAATGCGGAGGGTTGGACGGACTTTTCGTGCGTTGTGTCCGGCACTGCCCGGGATTCGGGCGCACCACTCGGGACACGGGGGAGCCATGCCGACAATTCTTCAGACTTTTCGCCACTTGCGACGCTACCAGCAGATCGCGCGTATACTGACCCGCTATGGCTTTGGTTATGTCTTAACCCAGCTAGGCATTGGCCGGGCCATTACGCCGGGTCTGGAGAAGCTGCGCTTTAGCTCCTCTGAGATCCTGCGCGCCACGCCCCCCGAGCGGGTGCGGATGGCTATCGAAGAGTTGGGGCCGACGTTCATCAAGCTTGGCCAGATCCTCAGTACCCGCAGCGACATCATCCCGCCGGAATATACCAAGGAACTGGAAAAACTACAGGATACCGTGCCGCCCACCGACTTTGATCTGATCCAGGCCCAGGTGGAGAAGGAATTGAAGCAGCCTCTGGACGAGGTGTTTCCTACCTTTGACCCCGTACCGGTGGCCTCGGCGTCGCTGGGACAGGTCCATTTCGCCACACTGGTTGACGGCGAAGAGGTAGCGGTTAAAGTCTTTCGCCCCGGTGTGGACAAGTTGATCGAAACGGACCTGGACATCCTGCTCGAGCTGGCCGCCCTGGCTGAGAAGCGTACTGATTGGGGCGAGTATTACGGCGTATTGTCCCTGGCTCAGGAATTTGCGGAGACGCTGCGCAACGAACAGAACTATGAGCAAGAGGGCCAAAACATCCAGCGCTACCAGCAGATGTTTGCCGGCGAGGGCTATGTCCACGTGCCCAGGGTGTATTGGGAGACCACAACCCGGCGTGTCCTGACCATGGAGCGGCTGGCGGGCATCAAGATCACCGATGTAGAGGCCCTGGATGCGGCTGGCTTGGATCGCAAGCTTGTGGCCCGAAACAATATTGCTATCCTGCTCAAAGCGGTCCTGCAGGACGGTCTCTTTCACGCCGACCCCCATGCGGGCAATTTCATGGTCATGCCCAAAGAAGTGATCGCCATGATGGATTTTGGCATCATGGGCCACCTGGACCCGGTACAGCGCCTGGGGCTGGTCCAGCTATTTGTCGGCCTGTTTCGCCAGGAGACCGACCGGGTGATAGACGCTCTCGCCGACCTGGGCATCGCTACCAAGGCAGCCGACAGGCGCAACCTGGCGCGTGATCTGGACCGCCTGCGCATGCGCTACTATGGCCTGGACCTGGAAAAGATCCGGGCCCGGTCCTTTGTCGAGGATCTGATGAATCTGGCCTTTGCCAATCGGCTAAAGATGCCCAGCGACCTGGTCCTGGTCTTTAAGGCAATTGCCATGCTGGAAGGCATCAGCCTGCAGCTCGATCCAGATATTAACATCTTTAGTGAGGTGGAGCCCTACGTGCGTGATGCCCTGCTGGAGCTGCAATCGCCGGTGACCCGGTTCAAAACCCTCGCGGACCAGATGCGCGAGTCAGCCGAAGCGATGATGATGTTGCCCAAGCAGCTCCAGCGAATGCTGGAAGGGATGGAAGCTGGCGAGGGAAACTTGAGCATGACCATGAAGGGCCTGGATGGGCCCACGCAGCGGATCACGGCGGCTGCCAACCGGATGGTCATGGCTTTGCTGGCCGTTGCTTTTATTCTTGGGCCGGCTATCCTTGTTCCCCGCCTCAAAGAGGTCTTTCCTGAGTTTCAGGTGGGCGCTATCATCCTTGTGCTGGTGGGGTTTGGCCTATCCGCGCTGATCACGTTGGTACTGCTCTGGTCGATATGGCGTTCTGGGCGGTGAGCTGTGGAACAGATTAAGCAAGGTTTTGAGCGGCTGTACATGACTGCGGACCGGCTGGTGGGTGGGCGGCTGACCGTCTTGGTCCGGGCCGCGGTGGCCTTTGACCAGAACGACAGTGCAGCAAGGTCCCGTTCGATCGCCTTCTATGCTCTGTTTTCCCTTTTCCCCCTTTTGCTGCTCCTGATGACCTTTGCCAGTTCGGTGCTGGCTTCCGAAGATGCGCTGGAGGTTGTCCTCGAAGCGGTGGACAACTTGATGCCCTTTGCCACCGAGCTGGTCGCAGAGAATATCCAACAGGTCCTCGAGTCGCGGAGCACGATCGGGATCCTGGCCGGGATAGGCCTCCTGTGGTCGGCCTCAGGCGTGTTCACGGCATTGTACCGGGCGGTGAACCGGGCCTGGGGAAATCCCAAGTCGGATCTATTTTGGGCTGAGAAACTCTACGGGCTGGCCGTCGTAATGGTGGCCGGGTTGCTCATTGTGGCGACGACCCTTTTCAGCACTATCGTCAGCATTGCCCGAAGCTGGCAGGTGCCGTTTTTTGGCTGGCAGCCCTTCGCCGACCCGGCTGGCGGTCGCTGGGTGGGTTGGCTTTCGGCGCTGGTGCCAGCCCTGATCAGTATCGTCACTTTCACCATCCTGTACCGGACCATGCCGCGCAACAAGATCGGTTGGCGCGATGTATGGCTCGGCGGGCTGGTCGCGGGCCTTCTTTGGGAGGCAGGCAGACAGCTCTATGCCTGGTACCTGGCCAATTTCGCCCGCTACAGCCTCGTCTACGGCTCGGTAGGGGTCATCATCGGCTTCCTGTTGTGGGCTTATCTGAGTGCCATGATTGTACTCGCGGGAGCGGAATTCACAGCACAGCATACCCAATGGCGGCGAGCCGGCCGCCCAGTTGAGTCCCGTCCGCCACACCAATGGATTGAGGAGTCGTCCAGGTGAATGAACCGCTAAATACCATTGTGCTTGCGTTGACCTTGCTGGCCATGCTCATTGGGTTAATCGGCATCGTCCTGCCCGTGATCCCGGGAACCATCATCATCTTTGTGGCCGCGTTGATCTATGCCCTGGTCGAGGGTTTCCAGATCGTTGGTTGGCCCACACTGGTGGTTCTGGGCTTGCTGACCATCGTGGCTACTACCGCTGACCTCTGGGCCAGCAGCGTGGGAGCCAAGGTGGGCGGGGCCAGTGGCTGGAGCGTATTGGTTGGATTGATTGGCGGTTTGGTGGGATTTGTGGTGTTCAGCTTGCCAGGCGCCATCCTTGGCGCCATCCTGGGCGTGCTATTGACAGAACTCATCCGCGTGGGTGACTTGAAACAGGCATTCAAGGCCGGAGGCGGCTGGGCACTGGGTTGGGTGTTAGCTACCGTTGTCCAACTGGGCATCGGGTTGGTGATGGTGGCCATTTTCGTGTGGCAGGTAGTGCAGGGAGCCTGAGCAACTGGCGCCCGTGCCCCAGGGCAATTGTGCACTACTGGAGATGGGCCAGATAGGCCCGAACAGGTATACCGTTGCCTTCTAGCTCTACAGGGGACAGGCGCTCAAAAACCCAATCTTCCAACCGGTCCTGCGTGGACTCGACGACTGTCTGCGAGACAACGATCTGCCCATGGTGGGCCAATTCAACCAGCCGGTGGGCTGTGTTCACAGTGCTGCCCACCATGCCAAAATGCATGCGGCTCGGTGCGCCGATGTTGCCAAGTACGACCAGCCCCCGGTCAATGCCTATGCCGAGCCCAATTTCGACGCTCAGCTTCTCTTTCCAACTACGGTGCAACTTGACAAAAGCCCGCTGCATCTCGCCGGCAGCACGCAGAGCGCGCTGGGTGGCGTCCTCCTGGGGCAAGGGAGCGCCAAAGCCAACCATCAATTCATCACCCACCAGGTCAAAGACCGTGCCCTGGTGGGTGTAGACCCGATCTACCATGACCGTGAAGAATTCGTTCAGAACGTCAATAGTAACCTGGGCCGGATAGGCACTTGCCAGGCGCGTGAAGCCCCGAAGATCGGCAAACAGGACGACTACGTCACGGCGCTCGCGGGGTTCAATGAGCCCCGCTTCCTGGGCCAGAATGCGATCCATCAACTCGGGACTGACATAGCGGCCAAAGATACGGCGGAGGCGATGGCGTTCGGCCTGTTCGGCGCTCAGGGCCATCGCTCCCAGTTCTTTCAGCGAGGTGATGTCCTGGACCACGAGTACTGTCCCTACTCCAGCTACTGGTGAGACATTGGCGTACAAGGTCCGGCCCTGGGCTACTGCTATCTCGGCTGACATGGACTCGCCGCTGGCGGCGACCTCTTCCCATACGCGTTGCAGTTTGGGAGGGATCTTGCCGGTTAGTGGCTTTCCCAGGGACTGAGCGCCGTTGAGCCCAAAGGTTCGTTCAGCAGCCGGATTGGCGATGATTAGGTTGCCTTCCTGGTTCGCTGCCAAGACAGAGTCGGCCGTGCTGTTGAGCACCGCGGACAGTTTCCCCTGTTCCTCCCGGGCATGCTCCAGGAGCCTGGCTTTGACCAGGGCAATAGCCGCCTGAGCCGCAATCGAGGACAGCAGGCCCAGGTGGCTTTCGTCAAAGGAGTTCGGCTCCGAGTGGGTCAATAGCAACACGCCGATGAGTTCCTGATCGACCAACAGAGGGGCTGCAATTGCCGAGCCGACCGGTTCCAGATCCTGGTGAAGAACGAGCCAACGAGGATCCTCGGTACAGTCGTACACGATGGTGCCCTGACGGTTCCGGCTCACCCAGCCGGCCAATCCTTCCTGCAGGACAGCGGGTGTCGCCAATCTGTCGGCGCTGGGGAGATGACCCTCACGGCTGGAAAAGTTCCGAGTCGCTGCCTGCGTGTCACCCAGGATGATGATGCTGCACCTTCTGGCTTCCAATGCTTGCTGGGTCAGTACGGCGATTTTGCCCAGGATCTCGTCTAGTGTCAATGGCCGGTTGATCTCCTGACTGATATCATGGAGCAGGGCCAGGCGGTTGCGTTCTGTCTGTACGGCGTCATTGGCCGACTTGAGGCGGAGCAGAGAACGGACACGGGCTAGTAGCTCTTCGCGATCAAGGGGTTTGCTCAAAAAGTCATCGGCGCCTGCCTCGATGCCCTGGATACGATCCTGGACCTGGTTCAGCGCAGTGACCAAGATTACGGGAATGGACCTGGTCCTGCTGTCTTTTTTAAGGCGCTCACAGACGGCAAGGCCATCGAGACCTGGCATCATGACGTCCAGGATGACGAGGTCTGGCAAGGCGCTGTCTACCTTTGCCAAGGCTTCATTGCCATCATAGGCCAGGATAACGTGATACCCGGCTCGCTGCAAGTGGATCTGCAAGAGTTTCACACTCGGCATCGCGTCATCCACGACCAGGATGGTGGCTTGTTCCGAGGTATCGTCGGATGGAATATGCCCGATTGGCGCCTTGTCTTCAACAAGCGTACGGCCATCAAAGGTCAGAGGAAGATCGATCATCTCTCTCCTGTCACGCAGTCAAGAATCTGCAAGCACAATGCCCTCAGCCCAAGTGTGCCATATAAAGGTCAACGTCAGGTAACGCTCGAGTTAATAAATGTTAAAAAGGAGGGGTTGGGATGAGCGGTGCCAGCTCTTTATCCTTGCTGGTCTGTTTCGTCTAGAAACGATGCCCTAGTTGGTACAGGTCTATGCTTGCACTCTGGAAGAAAAGGTGTTATACTGTTGATATCCGTTGAAATCAGGTATGCTGCATAGAACCACTGCAACCTGTGACGGAGAGCCGTCTGGGCGCAACACGCGCCTGGCCCACCATTGCACATCCATCTTGACAGATAAGAACATTTGTGCTATAATGGGGTGAGGGCACTCACCCTCGCAAGACTGCGCGCAGGAGACGACGATGGCCAAAGCCTACGATACGAAGGACATCCAGGTCCTTGACTACCCAGAGAACATCCAGCGCCGGCCGGGGATGTACGTTGGCGGCACAGGGCTGGATGCGCTGCATCACCTGGCCTACGAGCTGGTCGACAATGCCGTTGACGAGGCCCTGGCGGGCGCCTGTACCGAGATTGATGTACAGATCCATGCCGACGGATCCATGACCGTGATCGACGACGGCCGGGGCATCCCCAGTGGAATGCACGCCGAAAAGGGCCGGCCCACCCTGGAGCTGGTCTTTACCGAGCTGCACGCCGGCGGCAAGTTCAAGGAGGGCAGCTATTCTACCAGCGGCGGCCTGCACGGCGTAGGCATCAAGGCCACCAATGCTCTATCCGAATGGCTGGAGGTGCGGGTGCGCCGCAACGGCGTGATCTACTTCCAACGGCACGAGGGTGGCCTGCCGGTTATCCCGGTCCAGATCCTGGACCCGACCAGCGGCGAGCCGGTCATGCTGAGGTAGGGCAGAGAGGCGAGGTCAAGGCCATCAAGGCCCACGCCGACAAGAAGCATGGGCACCGGCACCGAGATCAGCTTTCAAGCCCAGCTCCCGTTTCATGGACACCACCGATTTCGACTTTGACGCCATGGCCCGGCGCTTGCAGGTCATTGCCTTCCTGCTGCCGGGCGTGACGGTCAAGTTTCGTCGACAATCGCAAAAAGAGAGCACGCGAGAAAACCTTCCGCTACGATGGCGGCTTGGTGGAGTATGTCCACTGGCTCAACGAGGGTCGCAGGCCCATCCACCGCATCCCCATCGAAATCACCGGCGAGCAGAACGGGGTTACAGTCGACGTGGTATTCCAATGGCACACCAGGGGTGGACGACAGCGAGATCGTCAGCTTTGTCAATACCATTCCCACGCCCGACGGGGGCAAGCACGTGGCCGGCTTCAAGAGCGCCATCACCAAGGCCATCAACCAGTTCGCCTCGGAAAAAAAGCTGGTCAAGGGCAAGGGTGATGCCAATATCCGCGGCAGTGACACCCTGGCTGGCCTGACCGCCGTGCTCAAGCTCTCCATGCACGACCCGCACTTTACCAGCCAGACCAAGACCCAATTGGCCAGCGACCAGGTGCAGGGCATCGTCCATAGCATCGTCTACGAAGGACTCTTGGAACAGGCTCCGAAAGAAAGTATCGCTGGGCCGGACCATCGTCCAGCAGGCGCAGGCCGCGGCCCAGGCGCGGGTCGCGGCTAGCAAGGCGCGCTCTCTGGTTATCCGGCGCAGCGTGCTGGACGCTGTCGATTCCGGATTGCCGGGCAAGCTGGCCGACGTAACCAAAGGTACGCCGACGGAGCAGACGGTGCTCTATATCGTCGAGGGAGACAGCGCCGGCGGTTCGTGCAAGATGGCGCGCGACCGGCGCTACCATGCCATCCTGCCCTTGCGGGGCAAGCCCCTCAACGTGGAAGGGGTCAAGCTGACGCCGGCTGCTGAACAACAACGAGATCAAGGCCATCGTCGCCGCCGTCGGCGGCGGTATCGGCGCCGACTTTCAAGTGGACGACATGCGTTACGGTGGCGTGGCCATCTTGGTGGATGCCGACGTGGACGGCGATCACATCCGTGCCTTGCTCTATACGCTGTTCTGGCGCTACATGCGACCCCTGGTCGAGGCTGGCCGGCTCTATGTGGCTGTGGCGCCCCTCTACCTCCTGCGCAAGGGGAAACAGGCGCGCTACGCCTACTCTGACCGGGAACGGGATGCAATTCTCGAAGCATGGGGCAAGGGCACTGGACGCGGAGCCGCTACCATCCAGCGCTACAAGGGGCTGGGTGAGATGAACCCCGGGCAGTTGCGAGAGACAGTCTTTCGGGTAGAGGATAATGGCCCATTTAACGACAGCCTGCGCCGGGTAACGGTGGAGGATGTGCACCACGCCAACCAGCTTTTCGCCACCCTGATGGGCCGTTCTGCCAGCCTGCGCCGTACGTGGCTGCTGGAACGATGGCGCGAGGAAGATCACGCCGAGAACGGAGACGAGCACGACTAGCTCCTGCCTGTCAAAGCTCTCCTGGCCCTGACAGGGGCTGGGTTCGGCATCAAAGAGGTGATAGAGGATGTTAGCTGATACGCTTACCATTGAGACGGTTGCCCTGACGACGGATCTGGAGCAAGCCTACTTTCAATACGCCGTCGAGACCATCACGGACCGGGCGCTGCCCCGCGTCGAAGATGGACTCAAGCCGGTACAGCGCCGGATCCTGTATGCCATGCACGACATGGGCCTGCGCCCTGACCGGCCCCACAAGAAATCGGCTCGCATCGTGGGCGAGGCGATGGGTAAATACCACCCCCACGGCGACCAGTCGGTCTACATGGCCATGGTGCGCATGGCCCAGGATTTCGCCATGCGCCATCCACTGGTTGATGGCCAGGGGAATTTTGGCAGCATTGACGGCGACAGCCCTGCGGCTATGCGCTATACGGAGGCCCGCCTGGCTGAAATCTCGGAGCATATGCTACAGGATATTGACCAGGATACGGTCGATTTTGTGGATAACTTTGATGGTTCTCTACAGGAGCCCGTGATCCTGCCGGCGGCGCTGCCCAATCTTCTGGTCAATGGAGCAACGGGCATCGCTGTGGGCATGGCCACCAATATCCCACCTCACAACCTGGGTGAGGTCTGCGACGCCGTCGTCCATGTGGCGCAGCGCTGGAAGCAGCGGAACCGGATCACGGTAGACGAGCTGATGGAGATTGTGCCAGGTCCCGATTTTCCTACCGGGGGGGTGATCTACCGCTACCGGGACGATGGCTCGGGTGACACTGCTGGATACGATCCGCAATGCTTACGAAGTAGGACGGGGACGGATCGTGACGCAGGCGCGGGTCGACCTGGAGGATATTGGCGGGGGCAAGACCAATATCGTTATCACTGAGCTGCCCTACGCCGTACAGAAATCCACCGTGTTGGAGCGCATCGCCCGTGAGGTGCGCGACGGCCGGATTAACGGCGTCACCGACCTGCGCGACGAGTCGGATCACGAGGGTATGCGGGCGGTGATCGAGGTCAGCCGTGTGGCCGAGGCCCGCGACGTATTGGAGGAGGTTCTGTCTCGCAGCCAGTTGCGTGAGACTTTTGGGGTGAACGCTCTGGCTTTGGTCTCCGAGCAGACAAACGGTGAGGCCATCGTACGCCCCCAGCGCCTTTCGCTGCGGGAGATGTTGGTTTATTTTGTCGAACACCGGCTGAGTGTGATCGTACGCCGCAGCCGGTACGAATTGGCAAAGCGGGAGGCTCGTCTGCACATCGTCCAGGGCCTGCTCAAAGCCCTGGATGTCATTGATGAGGTGATCGACACCATCCGGCGCAGCCGCACTGCTGAGACGGCGGAACAGAATCTCCGCAAGAAATTCCGGTTTAGTCAGCTCCAAGCCCAGGCGATCCTGGCCATGCAATTGAGACGGCTAGCCGCGCTGGAGCGGCGCAAGCTGGCCGATGAGGAAAAAGAACTCAAGGCCCGCATACGCTATCTCAAAGGGTTGCTGCGCTCAGAGGCGCGTCGCCTGGATGTGGTTGTCAGCGAGACCCAAAACATCAGAGAGCGTTTCGCTACACCGCGCAAGACGGTCATCCTGACCACAGGCAAACCGGGGGATGCCATTGTGACGGAGGCCGACCTTGTCGCGCCTGAGGGTGCTCAGGTGATCGCTGTGACGACACAGGGCCTGCAGCGCGGCGACGCCAAGGGGTTCTCCTACCGGGTCAAGCCGGGGACGACCAGCCGGGCCGTCGAGGCCCACAGGTTGCACTTGCGTACCGAGCCCACTGACACCGTAGTGCTGGTCTCCAGCCAGGGCAATGCCTGGTGGGGCCATGTGGGTCGCCTGCCCGCTATGGCCAAATCGGAGGATCTGGGGCTGGCCAAGGGCGAAGAGGTCGTCGGATTGGGGGTGCTGTCTGATTCCTGCTACCTGATTATGGGCACAAAAAAAGGACAGGTCAAGCGGGTGGCGGTGGATGATATCAAGTCCACCGCAGAAGCCGCGTGGGCTACGATCATTGGTCTATCAGGAGACCAGGATGGCGTTCTCTTTGCTGGGGTTGGAGGTGATGACGCTGAGGCGATGTTCTTCACCAGCGCGCGAGCCAACCGTTTCGCGTCCAATACAGTCAAGCCTCAAGCCACTCCCTCGGCCAGGGGCGTGGCGGCCATCAAGGCGCGTCCGGGCGACGACCTGCTGGGTGGGACGGTGGTGGCCGATCCTGCCGCCAAACTGGGCGTGGTTGTGGTCAGCAAGACTGGCTTTGTGAAGCGGGTGCCGTTGGGCGAATTCCCTGTACAGGGCCGGGGTGGACAGGGAGTACTGGTATTGAACCAAACTAGAGCAACCGGGCCCGTTGTCGCCGTGGGGACAGGGCCCTTGAATGGCTCCGTGGACCTGATTGCGGTGGACGGCAAGCGGCAGCGCCTTGCAGAGGTGCCGGAAGAGAAACGGCCAAGCCGTGGTGAGAGGCTGGTTGAGCTGGATGAAGTGGCTGAGGTGCGGGTGCTGTAGGCAGGCAACGCAGCGACAAACAGATGGGAGGAACGGCCCCTGGTTCTATCCAGGGGCTGTTTTGGTTGGGCTGCTGCCCATCTGTCAAGGTGGGACAGGTGCTGGGTGCGGTACCGTCCAGTCTCGATGATCCCGGTCCCTGGATCTGAAAGCAGAATGATAGCCCACCTGGTTTGGAGCAGGAAAAGCACCAGTGTCTTGAATGCCAGACGATAACGAGGGCATTTGGTCAAATCGGCAGGCTATGCTATACTGCCAAGTACTGTTGGAATATCCTTTCAACAAGGGGTGGCTGTTCCCCAGGATTTTCCCATCACACTTGCTACGAGGCACAGTCTAGCCTGAGAGGGACTCATGCAGATTTTGGCTGTAGACGTCGGTACCGGCACGCAGGATGTCCTGTTGTTCGACACCGACAAGGAACCTGAAAACGCACTCAAGTTGGTCATGCCGTCCCCCACCATGATGCTGGCGCAGGCCATTGGCGTGGCAACAACGGCAGGCGAGGACCTATTGCTTACCGGTGTGACGATGGGCGGCGGTCCATGTGGCTGGGCCGCCGAAGAGCATCTGAAAGCGGGCAACCGCGTTTTTGCTACCCCGGACGCGGCCCGTACCTTCAACGATGACCTGGATGAGGTTGCAGCCAGGGGGGTGGAGGTGGTTGGTGAAGACGAGGCCGGACGGCTGAGCGGCGTGCACGTCTTAAAGATGCTCGATTTTGACTACAAGGCGATAGCCCGTGCTTTTGGCGCCTTTGGTGTAGAGCTCGATCAGGTCGAACTGCTGGCCGTGGCCGTCTTTGACCATGGGGCCGCGCCACCGGGTGTCAGCGACCGCCTCTTTCGCTTCGAGTACCTGGCAGAACGCATCCAGACAGGGTTGGGCCTGGCGGCTTTTGCCTTCCTCCGGGAAGAGATTCCGCCCAGCATGACGCGATTGCAGGCTGCCGCTGCCACAGCTCCTGGGGACCGTCCACTGGTCGCGATGGACACGGCGCCAGCCGCCGTCCTGGGGGCATTGGAAGATGAGCGTGTACGTGCTCAGGACCGAGCCATCATTGCCAACGTGGGGAACTTTCATACCCTGGCCTTCCACCTGCGTCAGGGCGCCATTGCTGGCCTGTTTGAGCACCACACCGGCAGGCTCCGCCAGGCTCGGTTGGAGGAGTTGCTGGGCCAACTGGCAGATGGTACATTGTCGCACGACGAACTCTTTGCCGAGCATGGACACGGCGCCCTGGTACTGGACCCAGCGCCAGGCGTCCCGGATTTCGTGGCTGTAACCGGGCCCCGCCGGAGAATGTTGGCTGGCTCGGCGCTGAGGCCCTACATGGCTGTGCCCTACGGAGATATGATGATGACGGGTTGTTGGGGGCTGGTACGGGCTTGTACCCAGGTTGCTCCGTGGACCGCGGAGGCGATTGAGGAGTCACTGGGCATATAAAACCAGGGCGCCGATCACCTCGTCCTTTTTGGAAATCAGAGGGAGATGTGAGTAGCTCCCCAGGTGCGTTGGTGGGGGAGGGGCATATGCTGCATGTGCATCTTTTCGGTGGCCTCTCGATAGCCTGGGACAAGATATCTTTGCCGGTGATACCCGGCGCAGTGGCCCGCTCCCTCTTTTCGTACCTGGTGACCCACCGCGACCGGCCGCACACCCGCGATCTGCTGGCTGGTACCTTCTGGCCCGACATGCCCGATGTCTCTGCACGTCGGCGCCTCAGCCAGGCCCTGTGGCAGATCCGCCGGGCGCTGGATCCCCATCCGGTATTGGCGACCGAAGGGATCACCGTTCAATTCAATCCCGCTCTGCCCCTCTGGCTTGACATCGAGGAATTCACAAAACATAGCGCGGAATGTGCCAGTGGCAGAACTGATTCCCTTGAGCACTGTGTTTTGTGTATTGACCTTTACCGTGGTGAGTTTCTGGCGGGGTACTATGACGACTGGACGGTGATGGAGCGAGATCAGTGGCGAGAGACCTTCCTGGAAGCGCTTGAGCGACTGGTAGAGGGGCACAAGAGCCGGAGCAAATATGAGGAGGCGCTGCGGTACGCCAAACGATTGGCGAGCGAGGATCCTTGGCGCGAGGAGGCCTACCGCGAGGCGATGCGTTTGTGTCACCTGCTGGGCCGTGGCGCGGAGGGACTGAAACAGTACGAGGTCTGCCGGCAGGTCCTGGAAGAGGAGCTGGGCGTCGGGCCTTCTCCCGAGACCGAGGCACTGGCCGCCGAAATCTCTGCCCGGGCGGATCTGCCGGAGCTGCCTGTATTGCCGACTGCTGCCCGCCCGGAAATGGTTCCCCTATTAGAACGGCCAGACCGGCTGCCGCTGGCAGGCCGCCGGCGAGAGCTTGCCGAATTGTTGCATCACCTGGAAGCTGCTGGAGGAGGCCACGGTGGTTTGATCCTTGTCTATGGCGAGGCAGGTGTGGGTAAGACCCGGTTGCTGCGGGAGCTGGTACATAACGCTAAATGGCGTGGCATCGAAACGGCATGGGGGCGATGCTACGAGTTGGCAGCCCCGCCGGCTTACCAGCCCTTGGTTGAGGCCCTTCGCGCCAGCTTGCCTATCCTGCATGAATCAGCGATGGAGCCGCTGTGGAAGGCTGAGCTTTCACGCCTGCTGCCAGAAATGGTGGCCGGCCACGAACCGCCCCCTTCCCTGCCCCCGGAAGAGGAACGACAGCGGTTGTTAGAAGCCGTTGCTCGTTCCTTTCTGGCACTGGCTGCCACGGTGCCTCACCTGGTACTTTTGGAAGACGCTCACTGGATGGACCCGGCCAGCTTGGAAGCACTACGCTACCTGCTACCGCGGCTTGCCGAGGCCCGCATGCTGGTCATCATTACGGCCCGTACCGAGGAACTGGCTGCCCAGCCGGCGGCTGCACTAGGCGCCATGGAAAGCACACGCCTGATCCGGCGGCTGGACCTGCAACGGCTTGACGAGGCCGAGACAGAGGAATTGGTACAGCGCGCCTTGGATCTGAAACACCCTGTCCCCCGCTTTAGCGCCCGCCTGTTCAGCGAGACAGAGGGCAATGCTTTCTTTCTCATCGAAACCCTTTGGGCCCTGGTAGACGAGGGATTGCTGGTTCGCAACGCAGAAGGTCGCTGGAGTATTCCCTGGGATGAGTCTACAACGGATTATGATGAGCTTCCGCTGCCGGCAGGAGTTGTACAGAGCATTGAACGACGGCTTGATCGTCTTCCGGCGCCAGTCCATGGTCTCCTGGGTCTGGCAGCGGTGATTGGGAGAGGGGTGAATTACGATCTGTGGCACTTTGCCAGTGGCCGGAGTGAGGAGGAGGTCCTGACAGCCGGCGATGATCTGTGCGTGAAGGGGCTGCTCCTGGCTGCTGACCCTCAAATTGGTGCCAGTGCCGACTTTACTTTTGCCCACGATCAGATTCGCCGGGTGACATACCGAAGACTTGCCGCGCCACGTCGCCGCTTCTACCACCTCCGGGTGGCTGAGGCGCTGGTCCAACTGGCCGCAGATGAGCCAGGAACTCTGGCCCATCATTGGACGCAGGCAGAGGTCTGGGACAAGGCGGCGAGCTATCACCGCCAGGCTGGCAATCAATCGCGTGCGGTGTATGGCAACAGCGAAGCATCTTCTCACTACACCCAGGCGCTGGATGCTCTGGTACGACAGTCTGGTCCAGCCGATCCTCTCTGCGCATTTGAGCTTCACCTGGCGCGTGAGGAGGTCTATGCCCTGCAAGGCGAGCGCGCGGCGCAGGCAGAGGACTTGGCTTCGCTGGAGGTGTTGGCAGAGGAATTGGATGATGGCGGGCACCAAGGGCTCGCGCGAGGCGCTGAAGTGGCGCTGCGCCGGGCCAGGTATGCCGAGGCGATCAGCGCCTACGGAGAGGCCAGTGCTGCGGGACAGAAAGCGGTCCGATTGGCGCAGTCGGTGCAAGAGGCAACCCGTGGCATCTCGGGCAGTGAGCTGGCTCAAGAGAAAGCGACCCTGCATCAATCAGGCCGACTTCAGCCGGCCCGACTTCAGTCGGCCCGACTTCAGTCGGCAGGCTACCTCATCTGGGGGACAGCGCTCTGGCGACAGGGAGACAATCTAGCAGCCCGAGTCAGGCTGGAACAGGCACTTGCTCTGGCAAGGACCTGGCACGCACGCGACCTGGAAGCCGATAGTCAACGAAACCTCGGCCTGGTTTGTCTGAATGAAGGCAAATACGCTGAGGCCGAAGATTACTTCGAACAGACGCTCAGGATGACCAGCGAGCATGGTGACCGGCAACGCGAAGCTGTGGTCCTGAACAGCCTGGGCATTGCCTCTAGCAGCCAGGGGCATTTCACACGAGCCAAGGGCTTTTACGAGCAGTCCCTGCAAATCTCGCGGGCGATCGGAGACCGGCGGAGCGAGAGTGTGGCCCTCAACAACCTTGGTACCGTGCTCCAATACCAGGGCGATTTTGAGGGAGCCAGCGCCAATTTTGAGCAGGTTCTGCACCTATTCCAGGAGGTTGGCGACCGGCAGAGTGAGGGGCTGGCGCTGGCCAATCTTGGAGACGTCGCTGACTACAGGGGCGACTATGAGACCGCTCGGGATCGCTACATGGAATCTCTCCTTATCTTTCGAGCGGTTGGCGACCGGCAGACCGAAGGATGGATACTGGGAAACCTGGGCAATGCCTGCGCCAGTCTGGCCGACTATCGGAAAGCCAGGGCATACCATGAAGAAGCGCTGGACGCTTTGCGTCAAGTTGGTGACCGGCGCGGGGAAGGATTTGTCCTGGCGAATCTGGGTTTGCTAGTCCACCATGCAAATGAGCAGCAGCTTGCTGCAGAGTACTGCCAGCAGGCGCTAGAGATTACGCAGGAGATCGGCGACCGACTGAATCAGGGATACGCCTACACGAACCTGGGCCATGCGTTGGTTAGTCTTGACCGTCTGGACGATGCCGCCACAGCTTACCAGCAAGCATTGGCCCTGCGGCGCGAACTCGGGCAGGATAACCTGGCCGTGGAGCCACTGGCCGGCTTGGCCAGGGTTGGCAGGCTCCAGGGCAATCTGGCCCAAGCTTTGACCCATACCGAGCAGATTCTCGAGTACCTGGAGCTCAACCCAGGACTCGATGGCACGGATGAGCCTCTGCGGGTCTACCTGAGCTGCTACCACATCCTGCGCGATAGCCTGGACCCCCGCGCCAGCGGGCTCCTGATCGGGGCCCAAAACCTGTTGCAGGAACTGGCCGCCAAAATCGATGACAGAGAGCTGCGGCGCTCGTTCCTGGAGCATGCGACTACCCAACGGGAGATCGTTGCGGCCTATCGCGAACTCGGGACCGGCTTGCAAAAAGACCAATTGGCGGTCCGCCTGCCTCGTCGGGGAGTACCCACTGGCCGGCCCGTGTTGGAGGATGAGTACGTGTCCGCGACCTGGACCGTGGACAGTCCAGAGGACAAGTCCATCGCGAACAAAGTCGCTCGTCGCCAGTACCGGCTGGCGCGCCTGTTGCGAGAGGCCGAGGAGCAGGATGCCGCGCCCACAGTCGATGATCTTGCGGGCGCGCTGGAGGTAAGCCCAGGTACGGTGAAACGAGATCTGTCTGCACTTCGCCGGGCTGGGCACGAGGTGCAGACACGGGGAAGCCGAGGGGGCTAGAAGGATGACTGCGGTTATGTCTCTGTGAAGTGGGTGGTGGATGCGCCTTGGGATTAGGGAATTGTGGGCAAAGTGATCCAAAGGTTGAGTAGAATCTGGACCCGTTGAGACAGGTAGAAGATAGGGTTTTGTTACACTGCTGTCCAGAAAGACCGGACGGCAGTTTCTATTTTCGCAGTCGGGCACTTTCGAGAGAGAAGCAAGGCCATAAAGAAAACGAGTAGCGTAATATGATCGTACTCAAAACGACACACCTAGCCCGGCAGATCAGGAACAGCCATGCTGTCTGGACTGCAAAGTGAGAGGAGCAGAAATATGATCAACGTCATATTGCACACCGGGGTACTCTGGTTGGCGGGATCTCACGGCTTGCCCGACTCATCAGTGGCCGCGCCAAGCCGCAAAAACCAGGCAAAGCCAGCCAGCTACAAGACACACCCCACCGAGAGGGGTAATGGCGCCCATCCACCGCGCCCCGGTAAGGGAAAGCAAGTAGAGGCTGACCGAAAAGAGCAACGTCCCGGCCACAAAGAACCAGCCTGCCGCAGCTGGCAGCCTGCTTTCTGACCAGCGATTGATTGCCCAGGCCACGGCCAAAAGGGCCAGGGCATGGTACATCTGGTACCGCACACCAGTTTCAAAGTTGGCCAGCATATCGGTGCTGAGATGGCCTTTGAGAACGTGGGCTCCAAAGGCACCCAGAGCTACGGCCATGCCTCCTGAGATACTGCCTAGTACAAAGAAGCGTCGATCCATGTCAATCTCCCGATTATCTTTCGCATTGGCCCCCTGCGGACGGGGGCCTGAGAAACCACTTGAATTGCGGTTGATGTGGCAGGGATTTGTCGTGTGTGGTGTTTGGGCTTTGCGCCCCCCTAGTCCGGGCCCTTGCCTTCGCCCTTCGACTTGTTGAGGGCCCTAGGCTTGGCGCTGCCGGACTGCTTCGTAGATCAGGGCTGCCGTGGCCGCCGATGCGTTGAGCGAGGTGGCCCGACCTGCCATCGGCAGGCGAACGGCGACATCGGCTTCTTCTCGGATGGCCACAGGCAGGCCCTGACGCTCGCTGCCAATGAGAAGTACCAGTGGCTTGGAAAAATCTACGTCGAAATGGACCTGCGGCGCGTGGGCTGACGAAGCAACGACCAACAGGGGCAACCCACTGGCACGTAGCTCCGCGAACCATGCTGACAATGCCCCCCCATCCGCCAGACGTATGACGGGAAGACCAAAGATGGAGCCCATGGTTGCTCGAACTGTCTGCGGAGCAAAAAGGTCGACTGATGGTTCCACGACAATCACGCCCGTCGCACCAGCTGCGTCGGCTGTACGAATGATCGAACCAAGGTTGCCGGGATCCCCAAGTTGGTAGGCCACCACGACCAGAAAAGGTCCATCTCTGAGGCGGGGGCTTGTGCAGATATCCGTGAGGGGGCGGTCCTCCATGCGCACCACAGCGGCAATACCTTGGGGTTGATCCCGGTCCGACAAGCTGCGAAAGACGTCGCCGGAAAGTACGAGGCGGCGGTCCGGATCCACTTTCTCCACGAATGACTTTGCGCGTTCGCTCACCAGGAGGTCCGGTGCATAGACCAGAGTCTCCAGCGGGGCGCCACTGGCCACAGCCTCCCCGATGATGCGGATTCCTTCGATCAGGAAACGACCTTCCCGTTGGCGGTACTTGCGCGACCGCAAAGAACGAAGGTACTTGACCTGGCTATTTCGATGACTGGTGATGGGCTGCACGACTATTCTCTTGCTTTGATGCCGTTAAATTTCTTGTCCCAGCATTCGCAGGCAGTACGAACCTGGTTTCCCTGGGTGAGGGTGCCATCGTAGGATTTGCCGCTGGAGTGGGCCTCCCAGCCGGAGAGAACAAAGGGCAGTGGTCCGTCGGCAGCGATCCATTCCCCGTTGTACTTGCGCGCAAAGTGGAGGTGGGTCGCTTCCGAGATGCCGCCCTCGCAGGAGGGGTGGCCGATGGGATCGCCTTGCTGCACGTGGGTTCCCACTTCTACGCGACCTTTGGATGCCATGTGGAGGTAGAACAATACCCAACCGGTTTGTTCGTGCCCATCGCCATCCAGGTCGACCATGACCTCGCCGTACTGGCTGCGGATGACCAATCCAGAGGCCGAGGCCGTAACCCAGGATTTGGCTGGCTGGCAGCCAAGGCCCTTCTCCGGTGGTACAAAGTCGAGTGCGGCCCAGGCGCTGCCTTCTTCCCAGGCACCATGGGGACCACTTGTAAGGTACCATAGCTCGCCTTGCGACCAGGGAAGGGCCAAGCTTGGCTGGGTAGTATCGGCTGAGATAAGGGGCTCAATGGCATATTGGTCCGGATCGCCGAACAGATGGCGATAGTTGGCAGCAAAGCCTTCCGGGCCGTCGCCTAGCCACGTCTCCCATTGCTCTTTCCCAGCATTCTTGGAGAAAAAGCGTTGCAGACCGGCGGTAGCCGCATTCAGGGAGGAGTCATAGTTGGTAGCCGTTTTGTCTCTCCAGACGATGGGCGTCATGCCCCGCCCTCGCCAGTCATAGTAGCCTTTGTTTAGCTCATCGGCTGCCCAAGCTAGCTGCCAATAGAGGAGTTCCCAACCTCCGCCTTTGTAGCCCATGGGGAAATCGCGTGCCCCACTGGTGAGGCTCGGGTTGGTTACCCAGCCACTCTTCATTTCCAGAATAGCTAGCAGCATCCTGGGACCAACACTGTAATGTTGAGAGACTAGGGTAACGATCTCAGGTCCGCTTCGGACTTTGCCGCTGATCTTCTCTGTGTGCTTGGACAGGTACCCACCCTGCTCCTGGGCAAAAGCCTCCACGTCAAAATCCACGTAGGCCGGGCTATTGACGAATTCGCTATTGGGCAACAACCAGGTGGCTGGACCAGTCTCGGTCTGGCACGAGGCCAATTCGAGCTTTTGTCCCACCTGCAGGGTGTTGGCGTCATTGATGCCGTTTTCCTCAATGAGATCGTTCAAGTTGCAGCCAAAACGGCTGGCGATACTACTCAGGGTATCACCCTTGCGCACACTATAGACCTGTGGCAGAGGGTTCGTTTCGGGAAGTGAGCCTGCATCAGGCAGCCCTGCAGCGACTGGGATGGCAGTCACAGCCTCGGCTTCGATTGCCCCCTTTACAGCCGTCGCTTCTTCAACAGGCGTTGAGTAAGCTGCCGACTCTGTTGCCTGGGCAGCTACATCGATTGTCGCGGTGACAGATTCAGATGGCGGCTTACCACCGCAGCGGGCGAGAAGAACCAGCACCAAGCCAACGGTCACGGCGCCGCCGATCAACCAGATCTGCCCCTGCGACAGGGGCCCCAGCCCACGCTTTTTTCGTCTGCTCCGCCTGCTGCCACGCCCCCCAAGGCGGTTCCTTCGACCTTGGTCAGAGCTTGGTTCTGGATTGGCAGAATGCCTGTTAGTAGTAAGCATGAACCTGTCTCAGACTTGACGTTTCAACCCTTGATAACCTATTATACCACAAATTAGCGAAATCTGCCAAGTTTGACTGGCCCCATATCAGGCGTACCGAATATCAGCTAGTCATCTGGTCGCAGGGACCGTGCGCCGGCCAGTGATGCCGGTGCGTGCAGTGTGTGGCCTGGCATGACCAGTCAGTCCTGCCCGAAAGTCTTTGTTGTCATAGCTACTGGCTACTGGCTGCGTACCGGACGATGAGATCGGGTCTCTTGTCTTCTACGTCTGAGTACAGACCACGGTATTTCGGTGGAAGCATGGCCGCCAGATGGTACATGATTTCGTCGGTAAAATCCCGGATATCAGCAGCGCTAGCCCGCTCTCCTGACGGCACAGGTGGGGGGGCAAAAGGTGGACCGAACACGATGTGAATGCGCGCCCGGCGTAGTTTCTTGAGAGCGGAGACGGCGTGCTCCTGGCCTGTCACGACGACAGGAACCACGTTGGCGCCCGTTCGATAGGCAAAGTAGGCTGCCCCACCGCGCCCCCGCTGCATGGCTCCTGTGTGGCTACGAGTCCCTTCGGGCGCCAAGCCCAGCACACCACCTCCTTGGAGTACGCCCAAGGCTTGGCGCAATGCCTTGCGGTCAACTTCGCCTCGATGGACCCAAATGGCGTCCAGAGAGCGAAAGAGCGGGCCAAAGAACCAGTGTTTTTCTCGCTTGGCAGCGGCAAAGACGTAGCCTCGGTAGGGGAAGGCCGCCATCAAGGCGGGTGGGTCAAGCCAGTGCAGGTGGTTGGTGAGCAAGAGGTAGGGCCCTTCATCGGGTACGTGCTCCAGGCCCTCCACTTCGGTATGGGTGAGAATCCGGAGCAAGAAGCCAACAATTACCCGGGTTACCCGATACCACCCCCGAACCTCGAGGGAATAAGTCTTTGGTTCAGTCGATTTGTCCCCGTCTGCGTCCATCCGTGCTCCTGCTCAATCCGATCTCTATCAGCGATAACACCGTCTGCGGGCCAGGGATACGGCGCCTCCCCATAGGCCAACCAGTATCTATCCCTTCGAGTCCCGTTTCAGGGGGTAGCTGTGACCGGTGGCGTACCCGTGAATTCGGCTGTGGCTGTGGGCACCTGGTAGCCAACCCACCAGCCCTGCACCTGAATATCATAGAGGTCTACCGGCCCCATAGGGGTCAATGTTACCTCAAAGGGAGCGATGGCTCCTGCAAGAAAGAACTCGGCTGCAATGTCCACAACCCGAGCCCCGACTACGTGTCCTTCCTCATTGTATAAGGTGATCACAATGGCGACCTGTTCAGCATCGGCCTCGCCGATATTGTGCACCTTGCCCCGGATCTGATAGGTACTCTCGTCCAGCCATCCGCCCCAATCTTCTGCTATCTCCAGATCGGGATAACGTGGCCCCAAGTGGGTGCTGGGCACACCACTCAACACCCGAGTCTGATATTGGGCAAAACTGGTAGGAGGTGCGGCAAATAGGAGGGAAAACGGCGCTCGCCCGCCACCAGCGATGATGTCAAGATGGGTGAACGCTGTGCTTGAGGCCAGCAGTTGCCCCTGTTCGTCATGGAGCGAAACCTGAACCTGCACTTCCTCCGCAGGATCACCGGAGAGATTGCTTACTTCACCCAGGCTCCACAGACTGTCGACAGGCGTCCAATGAAAACCCAGCCCCTGGATCTGGAGGGCCACGGGAGTTGGTGTGGGCACCGTCGTCGGTTCACTGTTCTCCTGCTTCAAAGGAACAATGATCTCCTGGTTGATCCGCAGGCGACGGGGATCCGTAATCCCGTTGATCTCCTGGAGAGCCTGTACCGTGACGCCAAACTGGCGTGCGATGGCCAGCAAGGTATCCCCCTGCTGTATGACATGGATGATTGGGGTAGGGGTGACGGTAGGAGGTGGCGTATCCGATGGCGTAGCCGGCACAGGCGTGAAGGTTGCCCGGCGAGTGGCGGTAGGCCTTGGCGTATTGGTGGGAGTGGCTGGAACGACGGCCACGGCAGTTGGTGTAGGTTGATGAAGAATGCGACCGCAACCAGCCAGCATCAAGCTGCTCAGTATCGCCAGCCACACCACCGCCACTTTTCCAATACCCGACCTCTGCAATGATCCACTCCCCCTGGTTTCACCTAGACTACAAGGTATCTCCTGACGCGGCGGCACAGTACTGGTCGTAGCGTCCGTAGATGGTAGGAATTGTAGCAAAGGTGAGTGGGAAAGTCAAACATCACTGATACGGTGTGGTCCGTCAGCCAAGGTATTGTTCTTGAGGGACTGGCTTGATCGTGGTATAATTGACACAAGATCACCAACGGAGGTGATGGTCATGAAGCAATTGCTCTCAGGTAATGAAGCCGTAGCCCGAGGGGCGTGGGAGGCTGGGGTTCAGGTGGCATCAGCCTATCCCGGAACCCCCAGTACTGAGATCCTCGAGGATTTTGCCCGGTTTCCCAACGTCTATGCCGAATGGGCGCCTAACGAAAAGGTGGCGGTAGACGTTGCCGTGGGGGCTGCCTACGCGGGCCGGCGGGCGCTGGCAGCCATGAAGCACGTGGGGGTCAACGTCGCCGCCGATTCTGTCTTTTACGCCTCAATGACAGGCATAGAAGCAGGGCTGATCATCGTCACCGCCGACGATCCGGCGATGCATTCCTCACAGAACGAGCAGGACAACCGGCGCTATGCCAAATTCACCCGCATCCCCTGCCTGGAGCCGTCTGACAGTCAGGAAGCAAAGGACTTGGTCGGCGCGGCGATTGCCATCAGCGAGCAGTTTGATACGCCTGTTTTTTTGAGGCTGACCACGCGCATCTGCCACTCCAGCACACCCGTAGAGATAGGCGAGCGCGTACAAACGCCTCCTCCCAATGCCAAGTTCCCCCGCAACCCGACAAAGTATGTGATGATACCGGGCCACGCCCGAAAGAAGCATCCGGTAATCGAGGAACGGATCCATCAACTGGCTGATTTCGCCGAGACTTTTCCATTCAACCGGGTGGAATGGGGTGAGTCAGAAGGGAGTGAATCTCCGTTTGGTATCGTGACCTGTGGCGTGGCCTACCAGTATGTCAAAGAGATCTTTCCCAATGTACCCATACTGCGACTGGGGATGACCTATCCCTTGCCCCCCAATCTGATCCATGCCTTTGCAGCCAAAGTCAATCGTCTCATCGTCGTTGAGGAACTGGATCCCTTCTTGGAGGAAGAGATCAAGCTGATGGGGGTCAAATGCGAGGGTAAGAGTATCTTTCCCCTGTGCGGCGAGTTCGACCCCCGCGTAGTACGTGAAAGTGCCATCGAGGCTGGATTGCTGCCGGAGGCGGCCCGTGTGCCGGTAGGTTTGCGACAGATCGAAGGGCTGGAAAAGCCAGAGATCCCGCCCCGTCCGCCAGTTCTCTGTCCTGGCTGTCCCCATCGGGGTGTGTTTCACATACTGAGCAAGCGACGCGTGCCAGTGACCGGTGATATTGGCTGCTACACGCTGGGCCTTGTGCCGCCTCTATCGGCTATCCATACCTGTGGCTGCATGGGTGCCGGCATCGGCGTGGCCCACGGCGCTGCTCAAGCAGGCATTGGTGAGCGGATGGTGGCCGTCATCGGTGACTCGACCTTCTTTCACACCGGGCTGCCGGCTCTGGCCAACGTGGCCTACAACCGCAGCAACGTGGTAACCATCATCCTCGACAACCGCACTACAGGTATGACCGGGCACCAGCACAACCCCGGCACCGGATACACCCTGCAGTTGCAGGAGACAACGCCCGTGGACCTGGAACCGGTGGTCCGGGCGCTGGGTATTGAGCGAGTCAAGACGGTTCCTGCCTTCGATGTCAAGGCGCTGGATGAAACGCTCACAGAGTACCTCAAAGCTGATGGCCCCAGCGTGCTTATTGCCCGAGACGAATGCGCGCTTTTGCCCGAGGCCCGAAAACGGTGGCAGTCACTGGCGGTCGTAGCTGACAAATGCAATGGCTGTACCATGTGCTTCCGAATTGGCTGTCCAGCTATTCTCAAGAGCGACGAGTTGGACGAAAAGACGCAGAGGCCCAAGGCGATCATCGATTCACTGCTATGTACCGGCTGCGAGGTATGCGCCCAGGTCTGTCCCTGGCACGCAATCCTGTTTAGGGACCAGATGGAGCCGGAGCACAGAGAGGACACTGCCCGAGCGAGCGAGGTGTCGTGACATGACCACGAACTTGAGTTTTTTGCTAGCTGGCGTCGGTGGTCAAGGGACCCTCCTGGCCAGCAATGTGATGTCCGAGGTAGCATTGACGGCGGGGTACGACGTAAAAAAGTCAGAGGTCCATGGCATGGCCCAACGGGGCGGAAGTGTGAACACCCACGTCCGCTGGAACGTTGAGCGGGTTTACTCACCCTTGATCGGCCTAGGCGAGGCAGACATCTTGCTTGCTTTTGAACTGGCCGAAGCGCTCCGCTATGCCGAGTATCTGAAACCGGGGGGCATTGCCATCGTCAACCAGTACACCATCGAGCCGATCACCGTTACCTCAGGTGGTGCCCACTATCCGGCGGAGCAAGAGCTGCACACGCTGTTCGGCGCGGTGACAGACCAACTCCATATCGTACCGGGGACTGCAATTGCCAAGGAGTTGGGCAATGTGCGCACAGCGAATGTCGTACTCTTGGGATCGCTTTCTACATTCTTGGACATACCGGAGAAAACCTGGCTGCACGTCATTGAAGAACGCGTGCCGCCCAGATTTGTAGCATTAAATCATCAGGCTTTCTCCAAGGGACGGCAGGCCATATCTGGCTAGGGTTCAGAGCGAGAGTCGATCAGCGCATGGCATGCTGCGAGCCCTCTTGCTGCCAGTACCGCCACCACTTGGGCAGACCGATGGTTGCCGGTTGGCAGATAGCTTCGTCGACAGCATCGGAGAGGGGAGTGGGCTGGGGATTGATCTCGACGACGTAGGCCCCATTCTGCAGGGCCACCAGAGGGAGGGACGCCGCTGGCTGTACCATCGCTGACGTGCCGATGACCAACATCAAGTGGCAGTGCTGCGCTGCCGCGAATGCAGCGTCCAGTTCCCTTTCCGGCAGCGACTCGCCAAACCAGACCACGTCGGGCCTGGCCAAAGCCCCACAGGCAGGACAGCGTGGCGGAATGTCCTGCAGTGGGATCTCCGGTCCTCCCAGGCAGGCTGGCAGTTCCCTGTGCAGCGCATCCTCCAGATGTTGCCGTGGAGTTCCACAATCTGACGGCTACCTGCCAGATGGTGGATTCCATCCACATTTTGCGTGATGAGAAGGAACTCGTCAAAGATACGTTCCATCTGGACCAGCGTGCTGTGGGCCGTGTTGGGTAGGCAGGCGCCGATCAGGCCTCGACGCCAATTGTACCATTCCCAGACCAGTTGGGGGTCCGAACGGAAGGCGTATGGCGTAGCCAGATCCTGAGCTTGATAACTGCGCCACAACCCTCCGTCACCCCGGAACGTAGGCACACCGCTTTCAGCCGAGATGCCGGCGCCGGTCAGTACTGCTACAAAGCCGTCAGCTTTCGTTGATGCGCTCATACGCCCGATCCTGACCTATGCTTCGACTCGAACATGCCAGCAAGACCCTGGCCTCAGAGTTCCTTTGCAGGGCGCCCAAAATCTGGCGGCGCCTCACTTTGAGGCCGCATCTGAATAGCCATTGCAGGATTATACTCCAAGAACCTGCTGATGACAAGTGAGGTTGAACAGCATCGATGGCCACGCAGTCTCTCTTCCAATGGCTCGATTTGACGTCCCGGAAGATCTGTGCTATAATCGCTTAGCTTAAGGGTTAAGGACGTTCCCCGGCGGGAGTCACCGCGTGTTCTGATGTTTTCCTTCGATGCACTCCTGGTCAGCTTGGGATCTATCTGGCATCAGGCACAATGTTCCGGGGCTTGACAGCAGGCCATCTGTGAGATCAGACCTTTCCCGACAGTCGGCCTTGCTCCTAGGATAACAGTTCTTTGGCGACATTGGTATAGCCTCCAGGTCATAGTCCAAAGAACTCCAGGTATAACTCTGCCTCAGAGCAACTCAGCCTTGAACGTGGGTTCCACACCAATTCTTAAAAGTCCGATGTCTTAACCGAACATACTGGCTTGCAGGAGTGAGAGCTTGCCGAAAAGCGCCATGGCAGTATCATCTTTGCCACTCTGAGCAGTTGGCCAGGCTATGAAGCTGACCCAAGCTGTGTAAGCCCCCAAATCACTGTATGTGGAGAGACGAAGTGAATATCGTTGAACTTGAAACCAAAACATTGAGCGAGTTGCAGGAGATGGCTCGCGAGCTGGACATCACCGGCTACAGCCGGCTCAAGAAGCATGATCTGGCAATGCGCCTGTTGGAGGCCCAGGCCGAGAAACAAGGGCTTCTTTTTGGAGGTGGCATCCTCGACATTGTCTCTGAAAGTATCGGATTCCTCCGTTCTGGCGACCTCCTCCCCAATTCCGATGACATCTATGTCTCCCAGTCTCAGATCCGGCGCTTTGGCTTGCGGGCTGGCGACACGGTCATCGGCCAGGTCCGGCCTCCCAAAGAGAACGAAAAGTACTTTGGGCTGCTGCGGGTTGAAGCGGTCAACGGCGTGGACCCGGAGCAGGCCAAGCGACGGCCTTGGTTTGATGGGCTGACGCCTATCTTCCCCTTGGAGCAACTGCATCTCGAAACGGGCCAGTATCCCCTGTCCACGCGCTTGCTTGATCTGCTGGCGCCCATCGGACGCGGGCAGCGTGGTCTGATCGTCTCGCCGCCCAAGGCAGGCAAGACAACCATCCTGAAGCAGATCGCCAATGGGCTCACAACCAACTACAGCGACCTGCACATGATGGTCGTGCTCATCGGAGAGCGCCCGGAGGAGGTGACGGACATGGCTCGCTCGGTGGAGGCCGAGGTGATGGCTGCCACCTTTGACGAGCCGGTACAGCACCACGTGCGCGTCGCCGAGATGGCCTTGGATCGAGCCAAGCGCTTGGTCGAGATCGGGCGAGATGTGGTCATTCTGGCCGACTCGATCACCCGTCTGGCGCGGGCCTACAACCTGGTCGTGCCTCCCAGTGGCCGGACACTGTCCGGTGGTATTGACCCGGCTGCGCTCTACCCGCCCAAGCGCTTCTTTGGCGCGGCGCGCAACATCGAGGAGGGGGGCAGCCTGACAATCATTGCCACCTGCCTGGTGGATACCGGCAGCCGCATGGACGATGTGATCTATGAGGAGTTCAAGGGCACGGGCAACATGGAGATGCAGCTCAACCGCAAGCTGGCTGACCGGCGCCTGTTCCCTGCCATCGACATTGAGCGTTCCAGCACGCGGCGGGAGGAACTGCTCCTGAGCAAGGAGACTCTTTCCCGGGTCTGGACCCTGCGGCGCATGATCGATGCCCTGGGTGGTGGAGCCGAGGCCGTAGAGCCCGTGCTGATCGCCTGCGCAAAACGCAGACCAATGCCAAGTTCCTTGCCACATTGAACCGCGATGCCTAGTCCTTGCATGTCTGCTGCAAGGACTTGAGCACCAAAGTTACTCGCCAACCAGAAGAATAGGGATTCTAGCCAAGTTCCTGTATAGAAATAGAATCCTTTTATGAGTTGCTTGCCGCCAGATGATTTGGCGGCGAAGTTCTTCTGTGATACAATGGCCGGCGTCGTGAGCCGTGTCTATGCGGCGTAAACCTTGTGGAGTGCATGCATGATTGAATCGCAAACCGAACTCCCTGCACAGGAGAGCGGCCAGGCCAATATCTGGGAAAAAAGGCGCCAGATCATGGCCTCTGTAGCGAGTCAAGTCGATGACAAGGCTCGAGCCCTGCCAGGGAAGAGAGGGGTGCAGTTCTCAAAGAGCGTTGGTTCTCTTATCGACGGAGCCAAAGAGCGATCTTTGCTTCAGACATCTCTGGCGCGCATGTCCCACTGGCTCCGCATCGATGCCGAGTGATGGGTCCGTCCTTCGCCGCTTTTCCCTGCATCTGGTCGTGGTCCTACTGGCCCTGGGCGTGCTGGCTGTCAGTCAAATCAGCATCCCAGCTATCGATTTCCGCCTGGCTGCGCCATCCCTGAGCAAGGCTGACGGTCCTCGCCCGACACCGGAACAGAGTGACCCTGCCATTGTCGTATCTCCCAGCAACCGGGGGGCGGCCGTTTAGTCGCCAACAACACGGGTCTCTTTCAAGCGCCTGTGCCCCACACGATCATCCCCGAGCGGGACAGAATGGAGATCATTACCTATACCGTTCAGGCCAACGACAACGTGTGGTCCATCGCCACTGGTTTCGGCCTGGAAGTCGAAACGGTCGTTTGGGCCAACCCAGCGGTGGAGAACGCGCCCGATCTGCTGAGCGTGGGCCAAGTTCTTTCCATCCTGCCCGTAGATGGAATCTACTATACCGTTCAGGCTGGCGACACCGTGGACAAGCTGGCCAAGGACTACAAGGCCGAAGCGGAAAAGATCACGGGCTTTGCACTCAATGGGTTGGAGGAGCCCTATGCTTTGACCCCTGGTCAGAAGGTCGTGATTCCCGGCGGCCGGAAGAAGATCGTGGTTGCAAGCAACTACTATCCAATGACAAGGGTTGGCAAGGCGCCCGCGGGCGCAGCCAAAGGTTCTGGGAATTTTGCCTGGCCGGCGAAAGGTTGGCTTACCCAGGCATTCTGGAGCGGCCATCAGGGCATCGACATCGGCAATCGCACGGGTACCCCGATCCTTGCGGCTGACGCCGGCTACGTCATCATGGCCGGGCGGGACACCTGGGGCTATGGCAACCAGGTCCTTGTGGACCACGGCAACGGCTACCTCACCCGCTACGCCCACTTGCACACGGTCGGCGTCAAGGCGGGCATGTCGGTGAAAAGGAACCAGCAGATCGGTACCATGGGCAGTACCGGCCGCTCCACCGGGCCCCACTTGCACTTTGAGATCATCCAGGGACGGGTGCGGCGAAACCCCTTGGGCTTTTTACCCTAGCACGCTCAAACAGGAAAACGGGCGCGAGATTGAATCTCGCGCCCGTTTTAATTTCTGGATTGCCTGAACGGCAAGGCAGTTCGCCCCAGCGTTCTGCTACACCCAGCCGCGCAGCCTCATGGCCTCGGCCACACGAGCGACCGACACGATGTAGGCTCCCATCCGGGTATTGACTTTGTACTCTGGGTTGCGTCGTGCACCGCGTGGAAGGCGGCCGTCATCTTTTTGTCCAGCTTCTCATGGACCTCTTCGATCTCCCAGTAGAAATCGTAGGCGTTCTGGACTTGCTCAAAGTAGGAGACGGTCACGCCGCCGGCATTGCACAAAAAGTCGGGAATCACATAGACGCCGTTCTCGTGCAGAATATCGTCAGCCTCGGGGGTGGTAGGGCCATTGGCCAGCTCGGCCACGATCTTGGCCTTGATCTTGTCCGCGTTCCACGGGCCGATCTGGTTCTCCAGGGCAGCCGGGATGAGGATATCCACATCCAGCTCCAACAGTTCCTCGTTGCTGACCTTCTTGGTACCTTCGCAGCACTCGTAGGTGGCAACGGTACCTTCTTGCTGCTTCCACTCCATGACCTTGTCAAAGTCCAGGCCATGCGCATCGTATACGCCGCCCTTGGAGTCGGAGACAGCGACAACCTTGGAGCCGAACAGTCTCGGTGACAAGCTGGTGGGCAAACTGCCCGGCATTGCCATAGCCCTGGATGGCGACTGTGGCCTTGGTCAGGTCGATGCCCAAAATCTTGGCTGCCTCGCGGATGGTGTACATGCCGCCCCGTGCCGTCGCGTCGCCGCGCCCTGCCGATCCACCCAGGGGCAGCGGCTTGCCGGTGATCATGCCCAGGCACGTTGTAGCCGCGCATCACGGCGTATTCATCCATCATCCAGGCCATGATCTGGGGAGTGGTGTAGACGTCGGGCGCCGGCACATCGGTCTCTTCGCCAATATAGTGGCCAATGGCCCGCATATAGGCGCGGCTCAGACGCTCCAGCTCGCCCATCGACATCTCTTTGGGGTTGCAGATGATGCCGCCCTTGCCGCCGCCCAACGGGATGTCCACCACAGCAGTCTTCCAGGTCATCCATGCCGCCAGAGCCCGAACCGTGTCAATGGTCTCGTCGGGGTGGAAGCGAAGGCCGCCCTTCGTGGGGCCCCGCGCATCGTTGTACTGCACGCGGAAAGCCATGAAAGACCTTGGTGGAGCCATCGTCCATCTTGACCGGCAAGGGTCACGTGGAATTCGCGCAGCGGCCAGCGCAGCAACTCGTGGACCGCCGGATCCAGATCCATGATTTCTGCCGCTTCGGCCAGTTGCGCCTGCGCAATCTTGAAGGGATTCAACTCGCTCATTGCTTCATGCTCCTCTGTTGTGATCTAGTAAAAGAACTGGGCCGTCATGGAAGACAATAGCCCGCTGCCTAGCATACCAGTGACCTTGCTGACCGCACAAAAAAATACACCCGAAGTGTCACCTCCTCGCGCGCGGGCATACCTTGAGACAAGGAATTGCCACGCTGCAATCCACTATTAAACTCAGATTCAAGATTGGAACCAACCTTGATCTAGTTTGCGCATTATAGCACAAGCACGATCCGAAAGCAAAACCGGATGGGGTTGTGGCAATTCCCATCCGGTATGACCATACTGTAGAAAATCGCCCTACTGCATTTCTAACTTTTCCTCCAGCAGGGCGGTGACGATCTTGGGGTTGGCTTTGCCCCGCGTGGCCCGCATTACTTGCCCCACGAACCATTGCAGCAGCGTCTCTTTCCCGCCCCGGTACCTGGTCACCTGTTCTGGATTGGCAGCAAGCACATCGTCGATGATTTCTCCCAACGCATCCTGGTCTGAGACCTGGGCCAAGCCCTTTTCTGTGATGATCTCATCCGCAGACCGGCCCGTAGCAAGCATCTCACCCATCACTGCCTTGCCACTGTTGGCGGTGATCGTACCCCTTTCAACCAGGGCGACAAGCCCCACCAGGGCTGCGGGATCAGCTGCCACCTGTCCGATTTCGGCATCCTTGTTCTTTAGCAAGCGAAACATTTCGCCGGTTATCCAGTTGCTCAACGTCTTGGGGGCAATGTCCCTGGCCTGGCCAGCAGCTACGGCTGTCTCAAAATAGGCAGCCACGTCGCGATCCTCCGCAAGAACACCAGCATCGGCCGCGCGATAGTCCATACTCAGACATGAAGCGATCCCGCTTGGTATCTGGCAATTCGGGTTGGGCTGTCCCGATCTCGTTGACCCACGCTCGTGCGATGCGCAGCGGCGGCAGGTCTGGCTCAGGGAAATACCGGTAGTCGTCCGATTCTTCCTTGACGCGCTGTTCGACGGTGCGTCCCCGCTGTTCGTCCCAGCCCATCGTCACCTGGCGGATCTCCCCTCCGCTGTCCAGCGTCCGGGCTTGGCGCTCGATTTCGTAGGCCAACGCCTGCTTGACCGACCGGAACGAGTTGAGGTTCTTCACTTCCACTTTGGTCCCCAGGGCTTCTGCGCCAGTGTGCCGGATCGAGACGTTGGGCTCGCAACGCATCGCCCCCTTTTCCATGTCCCCGGTAGAGACGCCCAGGTAGCGCAGGATCGTGCGCAGTTTGGTCAAATACTGCCGCGCTTCCTCCGGCGCCCGGATGTCTGGCTCGGTGACAATCTCAATGAGGGGCAGACCAGCACGGTTGAAATCCACCAGGCTGTGGTCTCCAACGTGAAATGATTTGGCAGTTTCCTCTTCCAGGTGTACGCGACGGATACCTATGCGCTTTGTGGCGCCCTCTGGCCCGTCCTGATTCTCGATTTCCAGCCACCCATCCTGGCACAAGGGAAAATCGTACATGCTGATCTGGTAGGCCTTGGGCAGGTCAGGATAAAAGTAATTTTTACGGGAAAAGACAGCCGTTTCGGCAATCTGGCAGTTGAGGGCCAAACCAACCATGATCGTCTGTTCGATGGCGCGCCGGTTGAGAACAGGCAACACGCCCGGCATGCCCAGGCACACCGGACAGACATGAGTGTTCGGATCTGTGCCAAACACCCCAGCGTCACAACTGCAAAAAACCTTGGATTGGGTCAACAGTTGGGCATGGACCTCCATGCCGATGATGGCTTCGTAGTTGGACATAGGTAGTCCTTTTGTCAATCCTCTCACTGGGCCAAGACTTGGCGCCATTATAGCACATCTCCTCCAGGCCAACAACCTGATTGTGCACGACACCGGGTAGTTTGACCTTTTGACCCCTTTCGAGTATACTATGCTGGACGGGGCGTGGCGCAGTCCGGTTAGCGCGCATCGTTTGGGACGATGAAGTCGGAGGTTCAAATCCTCTCGCCCCGACTTGTAGCCAGAGACAGGCTCTTAAAGCTTGGATCCAAAAAGGGAGGAGCTGATGCCCCTCCCTTTGTCTTTCAGAATGCCCGGCATTGGGCGCGATCAGATGTTCAGCATATCCAGGCCCAGCCCCAGGTCGGGCAGTTGTTCTTCCTCTTGGTCCTTGCCAAAGTGAAGTCTCTCCTCCTCTTCGTCTAGGACCTCCACGGACAAGCCCAGCGATTGTAGCTCCTTGACCAGAACACGGAACGACTCGGGCACGCCAGGCTCGACAATTTCCTCGCCCTTGACGATGGCCTCGTAGGTCTTGGTTCTGCCCGTCACATCATCAGACTTGACTGTCAGCATCTCTTGCAGAGTGTGCGCTGCCCCGTATGCCTCCAGCGCCCATACCTCCATCTCACCAAATCGCTGACCACCAAACTGAGCCTTGCCGCCCAAGGGTTGTTGCGTCACCAGCGAGTAGGGCCCAGTAGACCTAGCGTGGACCTTGTCTTCCACCAGGTGAGCCAGCTTCATCATCGAGATTACGCCAACCGTCACCGGCTGGTCAAAGGGCTCACCTGTTTTGCCATCGTAGAGGATCATTTTACCGGTTGTAGGCATCGGGTAGCCGGTCTTCAGGCCGAGCTGAATTGCCATCGCTTGCACATCCTCGTCGGATTCGAGGTTCAGCGGTCCGTCGATGGGCCAGGACTGGCCCTCTCCCTCGAGCTTTTCCTGCATGGCAACGAGCCATTCTCTCAGGCAAACGATCCTCGCTCGTTCCTGTCTCCTGGTCCGCTCGCTCATTGGCGCGTACTCGAAGCTAAAGCTTATGAGTTGGTCCGGATCATAGCCCCGCTCTTTCAACCACTCCAACAAGACAATCTGGCGGGCGTAGACGTGATCCCGGATTAGCCTTTCTTCGTCATAGGACTCAGTGCTCACCCAGTCGAGCAGGTAGAAGCCCAGCAGCTCCTCCTCGGTCACATCCTCGGGCTCGATCTCCATCTCTCTGGCCCAAGCCCAAGCCCGTTCGGTAAATACCTCCCAGGCTCGCTCCAACAGCCATGCACGAGCCAGCTCTGCCTGGATCTCTATCTCGTCAGCGCCGTCAAAGACGGGGGAAACCGTCTTGAATCCCAGGCGATTTGCGGCCCAGCCCAGGTGCGTTTCCAAGATCTGACCGATGTTCATGCGAGCCGGTACACCCAGGGGATTGAGGATCAACTCGACCGGCATCCCATTGCTCAGGTAGGGCATGTCCTCAATGGGAACGACCTGGCTGATGACGCCTTTGTTTCCGTGACGACCAGCCATCTTGTCACCCTCGGTCATCTTGCGGCGCTGGGCAACCATCACCCGCACGGTCTGCTCCACACCGGCTTTCATGTCCCGGTGCTCCTCACGTGTGAACTCTTTGACGTCGACTACGATCCCGTGTTCTCCGTGGGGCAGGCGTAAGCTGGAATCCTTGACCTCGCGCGCCTTCTCTCCGAAAATGGCCCGAAGGAGTTTTTCTTCGGGTGTTAGCTCTGTCTCACCCTTGGGTGTGATCTTGCCTACCAGGACGTCGCCTGGTCCAACCTCGGCGCCCGTGCGGATGACACCCGTCTCATCCAGATCCTTCAAAGCATCTTCTCCCACATTGGGGATATCACGGGTGATCTCTTCCGGACCGAGTTTGGTATCACGCGCTTCGATCTCGTGCTTTTCGATGTGGATCGAGGTAAACTTGTCGTCGCGGACCACCTGCTCGCTTACCAGGACCGCATCCTCGTAGTTGCCTCCCTCCCAACTCATGAAGGCCACGAGTACGTTCTGGCCCAGCGCCAGCTCGCCCATTTCAGTAGACGACGAGTCAGCCAGAACGTCACCGGTCTCGACCCGCTGTCCCCTGTGCACGATAGGCTTCTGATCCAGGCAAGTACTCTGATTGGTACGCTGGAAACGTCGCAGCTTGTAAGTCCGGCGGCCGTTTTCTCCCTGGACTACGACGTCATCACCCGTGATGCCGACAACCTCACCTGGCTCTTCAGCAATGACGATCTGTCCCGAGTCGATCGCGACTTGCGATTCAATGCCTGTGCCCACTAGGGGTGCTTCTGGCTGGACCAAAGGTACGGCTTGGCGCTGCATATTGGACCCCATCAAGGCGCGGTTGGCATCGTCGTGCTCCAGGAAGGGAATGAGTGCAGCCGTGACGCCCACGATCTGTTTGGGCGACACATCCATATAGTCCACTTTGATAGCCGATTCTTCCAAGAACTCTTGCATGCGCCGTACAGACACCCGGTCTTTGACGAATTGCCCCTGCCCGTCCAGTTCCGCGTTGGCTTGCGCAATGGTGAATACGTCCTCTTCATCCGCCGACAGGTAAAAGATCTCGTTGATGGCCATCGGCCGGATCTTGATCTCTGGCACCTGGTTCGTGAGAGCTTCCAATCGCTCTGCTGTCGCCGCATCCACCTGCTGGTTGGCCTCGGCAATGACCTCGCCGCTATCGGGATCGACGTATCGCTCCCGGATCGTCATGCCCACAACTCTGTCTTTCCGGTTGGGTACGGAGTGGATCACTTTGCGATAGGGGGTTTCGATGAAGCCAAAATCGTTGATCCGGCCGTAGGTGCCCAGCGAACCGATGAGTCCAATATTCGGACCTTCAGGTGTCTCGATGGGGCAGATGCGGCCATAGTGGGAGTGGTGCACGTCTCGTACGTCAAAGCCAGCCCGCTCACGCCGCAAGCCGCCAGGTCCCAAAGCACTGAGACGGCGCTTGTGGGTCAGTTCGTCGAGCGGATTGGTCTGCTGCATGAACTGCGAAAGCTGGCTGCCGCCAAAGAATTCTCGCGTGGAAGCCACAACGGGGCGGACATTGACGAGTGAGATGGGTGTCATCTGCTCGGGCTCGCGGATGCTCATGCGCTCGCGTACCACCCGCTCCATGCGCAAAAGACCGATGCGCAACTGATTCTGGATCAGCTCGCCCATGGTCTTGACGCGGCGGTTGCCCAGGTGATCGATATCATCCGGGCCCTCGATCCCATTGTTCACCTGGATCACTCGCTCGACGACCCGGACCAAGTCCTCTGGTGTGAGGGTGCGCTTCTCCAGGGGAACTTCGAGTCCCAGGCGCTTGTTCAGCTTGTGGCGTCCCACCCGGCCAAGGTCGTAGCGGCGAGCAGTAAACAGCAGCGACTGCAAAAAGTTCTTGGCATTGTCCAGCGTAGGTGGATCGCCTGGCCGAAGCTTTTTGTAAAAGTCGACCAATGCCTCGTCGGTCGTTTTGGTTGGATCCTTTTCGATTGTCGCCTGGATGTAGGGATGCTCCGGCATGATGTCAGCCTTCTCAAAGAGGCTGTACAGTTCTTCGTCGGTGCCATAACCCACAGCGCGCAGCAGGATCGTGACCGGCAACTTGCGCTTGCGATCAACCTTGACGGACAGGACATCTCGCTTGGCCGTTTCAAACTCCAACCAGGCCCCCCGGTTGGGGATAAGTTTGGCCATGCACATCTCTCGCCCTGTGATACGGTCCTCCTCGACCGTGTAGTATATGCCAGGCGACCGAATGAGCTGGCTGACCACGACGCGCTCTGCCCCGTTGATGATAAAAGTCCCGTTCTCGGTCATCAACGGAAAGTCGCCCATAAAGACATCTTGGGTCGTCCATTCATCACTGTCTTTGTTCCACAGGGCGACCCGGACATACAATGGAGCAGAGTAGGTCATGTCGCGGTCAAGACAGTCTTGCTGAGTGTACTTGGGTTCCTCAAAGCGATAGTCGAGTCCAAGCTTCTCATTAATCTCTTCGTTCAGCCCCGGCAGATGAAGCTCCAAGTTTCCATTAAAGCTCTCAATCGGCGAAATCTCGTCAAAGAGTTCCTGCAGGCCCTCTGTCTGAAACCAGCGGTAAGACTCTAACTGGACCTGGATCAGATGTGGTAGAGGCAGAACGTCAGGAATACGCGCGTACGACTTGCGTCGCAATCGGTTAGGCATTCGTTACACTCCTTGGCAATTAGCCAGACAAAGACCTTGTAGGTCTGCCTGGCTCTGAGTTGGCAACTGCGCCTGAGGCCGGAAAAGGGGAGACTGCCCGGCCGGTGAGGCAAGGACAATTACAGAATTCTGGCATCAAAATTCAACTCATAAAGGCGCATAAAACTATCCGCGGTCGACAGAAACCGCAAATGAACATTATATTCAGGCGGTCACTATTTGTCAAATCGTAGGTAGGGGATGAACAAACCTCGAGGCTTTCGTGGTGGGTGAGGTTCGGCGAGCGACATTGGTTATCGCCCCCATGTTCTAAACCCCAAAGAATGCTCGGTACAGATTCAGGGCCGCTCCCGCGTCGGCCACAGAAAACAACACGACCATTACCAGGACAACGATAGCGACCAGGATAACGACCAGAGTAACTTTGATCCAGCTAATCGGCGCCTGACCCTGTACCTCACCTGTCTGGCCGTTTACCAAAAAGTGATACACCTTGTCCCGATAGCGGTAGGAGGCAATCCACACCGGAAAGAGCACATGCTTGTAGGTCATGTTGGAGAAGGCGGTATCTACATGCAGGTTGCGCTGGGTATCGCCAGGCACCTGGCGCGTACACGCCTGCCAGACATCTCTCTCAATGATCTCTTGTCCCGTCTCCCATGCGTCCCTGAGATCTACGGTATAGGCTTCCGCGCCCCATCCGGATAGGAATCCTGGATCGTAGGGTGCCAAAGACTTGGTGTCAAAAGGGTAGATCCGTTCTACCATGTCCCGCTCGATGCTGGTCGTAGCGGGCACAAGCACCTCATCGAAGGAGAGGGGCAGAAAGCCCGAAGCTGGCTCCCAGCGGACTCTCTGGACCTGCCGGGTACGGCGTTCCTGGTTCCCCCGGTCATCAGTCGCCCAATAGCTTTCGGTCTCGTAATAGTAGTAGCCTGCGTCAGCCTGCCAGTGTGAGGAGGCATAGGCATCGAAGGTCCAAAAGGGAAGGTACACCCCCTGAACGCCAGCCCGAGCATCCTTGGCGATCTTTTTCACCGGATTTGGCCGGAAGAAACCTCTACCCAACCACTGGCGGAAGAGAGCTACAGCCTGATTCTGGTCCACTTGGAAGGGGAGCAGCGATTCAGGTTTGATTACCTGAGCTACCTGCTTCTGGGGTACTACCTGGTTCGAGCCGCAAAAGGCACACTCGGTAGAGATGACGTTGGCGTCCAGAGTATTCACCGCACCGCAGCTTTCGCACTTGATGGAGCGCTTGTCCCCGCCATAGCCTGTTTCATGGGGAGCAGCGACCATCTCCTGCAGAGCAGCCTCCAGGTCGTACTCTAGGATCTCTTGTTCGGTAACGGGAACGGGGGCGGTGTGACCGCAGTAGGCACAGAGCAAGGTGCCTTGCTCTGCGTCAAAGTCGATCTCCGCTCCGCATTTTGGGCAGGGGAACTTTTCTACCAGCTCTCCCGATGTCATTCTACCTCCATCTGCCATTCTCGCTGACCCGATTTTACCATATCGAGCGGGAAAGGACAATTGCCCATTCACACCCCAACCCATCCCAGGCCCAGATCGAATCTTTGACACCCGTCCCTGCATCAGGTACAATAACAGCGGATGCTGGCCCTCGTTCTAAAGCGGAGCAGACAAGGAGACGAAACAATGAGCGCCGAGGCTGAATACCACCCTACCATCATGGAGCTGCCCAGCAGTGAACGTCCTCGCGAGCGCCTGCTTAATTATGGGGTCAATGCATTGTCCAATGCCGAATTGCTGGCCATCATTCTACGGGTTGGCGCCCCTGACCAAAACGTCATTCTCGTATCGCAGGCGCTCCTGTCAAGATTCGGTGGATTGACCGGTATGGCGAAGGCGAGTACAGCAGAACTCACGGAGACAAGGGGAGTGGGTACAGCCAAGGTGGCCCAACTCAAGGCCGCGCTGGAATTGGGGCGGCGATTGTTGATCGAATCACCCGACGAGCGTGCTCAGATCCGCTCTCCAGCCGATGCAGCCAATCTGGTGATGTCTGACATGGGCTTGCTGGAACAGGAACACTTGCGCATCATGCTGCTGGATACCAAGAATCGTGTGCTCGAGACAAGAACCGTCTACCAGGGCTCATTGAACACCAGCCTGATCCGGGTGGGCGAGTTGTTTCGGGAAGCGATCCGCGCTAACTGCGCCTCACTCATTGTCCTGCACAACCACCCTTCCGGTGATCCGACCCCCAGCCCGGAGGACGTGGCCGTCACCAGGCAGATCGTCGAGGCGGGCAAACTGCTGGACGTGGAAGTGCTGGATCACCTGATCATCGGCCGGCAGCGATTTGTGAGTCTGAAAGAACGGGGATTGGGATTTGGATAGTGGGTTAACCTATACCGCGGCCTTTTTCGATTTCGACGGTACACTCTATGCCGGCCACATCTGGCAGGATCTGGCACGGCACCACTGGAGCACCAGGCGCCATCGACGCTGGGTCATGGCTTACGTGACCCGCAACATGGCTCCCTTTCCTCTCTACAAGTTGGGGCTCCTGAGCCAGATGGACTTTTATCGTACCTGGGGCGAAACAATGGCTTGGCTGCTGCGCGGTTGGTCTGTCGATGAGAGCCTGGCCCTCTTTGAGTACCTGACCGACGAGCAGGTCATCCCCAATCTGCACGGGCAGGTGCTGGACCTCGTCCGCCAACACCAACGCCAGGGCCATCTGGTCGCCCTGGTGTCGGGGCTCTTTACTCCCTGGCTGGAGACGGTCGCCCAGCGACTGGAGATCGCCCACGCCATTGGCACGCCACTGGAAGTATGCGAGGGACGCTACACGGGTCGTACTATTCAACCCTTGTGTCAAGGCCCCGGCAAGCTGGAAAGGGCAGAGACCTATTTCGCCCAACAGGAGCTGCCAGTGAACTGGGCGGCCAGCTTTGCCTATGGCGACAGCGGACTAGATGCCGCCCTGTTGAGCCGGGTTGGCCATCCTGTGGCAGTGTACCCCGACGAAAGGCTGCGGGCTGAGGCCAAAACCCAGGGTTGGCCAGTGTTTGGAGAGGATGACTTATGAAACGTCGTCGCGACTTGATCGTAACGAATGTAGCGGCTTTGATGGTGGTGGTCGTGGCATTGCTGGCCGGCTGGCAGGAAGCGGCAGTCTTTGGCCTGGTTCTGCTGGTGGTGTTGAACTTGATCGTACTCATCAGAGAGCATCAAGTCCGTTCGGAGGATGATACAGAAGAATGACGACGATCAGACAATGACCAAGACAAAGCTACCGGCCAGCATGCTGGAGATCCGGCGCCTGTTCGGTGCCCTCGACTGGACGGACTTGACCCGGCAGGTTGAGGCGGAGGCGCGTACCCGGGTGGCCATCGTGGGCCCCGTCAACTCGGGCAAGTCCACCCTATTCAATACGCTCAAGGGCCGTGAGGTCTCGGCCGTGGCAGCCGTTCCAGGTACCACTCGGGAGCTGCATCACGAACAATGGGAGCCTTTCACCCTTACCGATACCCCCGGCTTTGGCGAGGTGGGTGGTGTGGATCGGGCTGATATCGCCCTGGATGCAGTCCAAGCTGCCGACGTCATCGTCCTGGTACTGGATGCCGTCGCCGGGGTACGTCAAGCCGACCATGGCCTGCTCCAGCAGCTCAGGGCCACGGACAAACCAGTGGTTGTGGCGCTAAACAAGATCGACCTATTGGGGAATGACCGGGATGCTGTGGCAGATGACGCTCGCCGGAAACTGGGAGAGCTGGCTTTGGTTCCCATTTCGGCTAAACGAGGGACCAATGTAGCCACGCTGCTTCTGCCCCGGATCGTGGATGCCCACCCATCTTTGGTCGTGGCTCTAGGGCGCGCGCTACCGGGCTACCGCCGGCAGGCTGCCAACCGCATCATCCGCAACGCCTCACTGCTCAACACCCTCGTAGGCTCGGAACCGATCCCAGGGCTGGCCATCCCCTTCCTGCTGGCGATCCAGGCGCGGATGGTCCTGCGGATTGCGGCTATCTACGGCGAGCCCATGGGTGTCGAGCATGCCAAGACGCTTGTGGCCACCATTGCCGGTGGACTGAGCCTGCGCTACCTGGCCATCGCCGCGGCCAAGTTCGTCCCCGGTCCCGGCTGGGTCATAGCCGGGGCGATTGCAGGGATAGGTACCTGGGGCATTGGCCAGGCAGCCGTCCGCTATTTTCAGCACAGCGAAGCTCCAAGGCAAGAAATGGTACCTCTTCTTGCCGAAAGCCCATAACAGTTCCTCGGTGCCTGGCTACGACAGCCAGCAAGAGACCGCAGGACAGCAGCGCCAACGAGGCAGGTGGACCAGGAAGGCAGGAACCATGAGTCACGAATTGCCAGAGCTATCTTATAAAGAGGTCTATGCAGCCTACGAGGCCGGACAAAAGCTTCACTTGGACGGCCGTACCTACCTGGTACGCCCTGTGCCAAAGGAAGCAGGGGACGGGCTGGTGCTGTGGGTTACGGATGAACGCACCTTGGGAGATTACGGTCTGCTCCTATTTCCGGACGGAAGGGTAGAGGCAAAGCAGGTCAGGTAACCGTCCGAAAGGAGTCGTTCTCAAGTCCTTGTACTGCACCCTGGAATGTGTTAGAATGATACCAGGCTTGGCTATTGAATGAAGGCCCGGCTTTGATCACGGCTGCCGGGTGTATTGGGATCAATTGCTAGCATGGAAGGATGGCGCCATGAAAAAACTCGTAGGGCAGCTCAAATCCGGCTACAAGGCGCTAAAGCTCGAAGCGCAGGACCAGGGCGTTGTCGTGTACAGCGGCCAGGAGCCTGATACAAAGCAGACCGTAGCCATCAAGGTCCTACCCCGCCTTTTGGGCAGTGATCCGCAGATTGCCGCCCGCTTCCGAGATTTGGCCCAGGGCATTCGCCAGCTCAATCACCCCAACATCACCTCCATTCACAAAGTGGGCGAAGAGTCGGGCTTGCCCTATCTCGTCACCCGGGCGCTGGAAAAGGGTCACTCCCTGGCCACCAGATTGGACCAGCCCTGGGCCGTCGACGCTGCCGCTGACGTCGTGATGCAGGCAGGACAGGCACTTGATCACGCCTACCGCAAGGGCGTCACCCACGGATCGCTCTCACCGGAGAAGATTGTGGTGCAGGACGATGGTCGGGTGCAGGTAGACGATCTCGGCCTGGCTGAACTGCAGAGGCTCGTGGGCGCGCAGATCGACGAGCCGGTATCTCCATACCTGGCCCCAGAACGGGCCGCTGGCGAGGCGTCCGGTGCCCAGGGCGATGTCTATGCTCTTGGCGCGATACTCTATAACTTGCTTGCCAAGCGGAATCCCCAGGTGATCCAGGGACAGGTCCTGCCTCCCAGCCGCTTCAACTCCGAGGTTCCACCTGCGATGGACGCCGTGGTTGTCAAAGCCCTGGCCAGCGACCCTCAGGCACGTTATCCCGACGTCAAGTCGTTCCTGGCCGCGCTTGGGGCGGTTACACTGGCGCCAATGGTCAAGCCTCGGCCCTCGAAGAAAGAGGCCCTCTGCCCCGAATGCGGAGCCGGGCGGCAGACTGGTCACTACTGCCGCAAGTGCGGCGCTCACTTGGAACAGACGGAATCGATCCTGGACCAACCAATCCAGATCACGAAGATTGAGGTAGGGCGCGTCGAGGTGGGCAAGGGAGTAGAAATACACCAGGAGGTTATTGCTCAGCCGATGCCCGTGGCCAGTGGCGGTCTCGGTGACCTCTTTCCGGAACCATTGGAAATGCCCGTATTGGATTGTACCGGTCTGTGGCCAACCATGATTGACCAGGGCCAGGATGCCGAAGAGCAAGGTTCGTCGAGAGATACTGCATCCGTGATTGCCATGCCGGAGCCACCAGCCATGCCGGTCATCGACTGGGCCGAAGTTGCCCCGCCCATACCTGACGTACCTGTCATCGAGGATGGGGGGATAAGCTAAGGTACTGGGAATGACCCTCTAACCGTACCACCCCATATGGGTGGACAAGGGAGTCACATGGGGCAACCGTGGTATACTAGCCTGGCCGGGAACGCTAAATCGGAGAATATACCATGGAGATTACCTGGTACGGCCATGCCTGTTTTCGTTTGAGCGAGCGTAACGTTGTCGCCGTCACCGACCCATTTCGTGAGGATCTGGGCCATACCCGCCCCCGCATTCGCGCTGACCTTGTTACCGTCAGCCACGATCATGCCGGGCATGACAATCGGATCGGCTTCCGTGGTGGGCCCCGCTTCTTTGATGGACCGGGCGAGTACGAAGTCAAAGGCGTGTTTGTCACTGGCATTGCTACCTATCATGACGGGCGCAGTGGTGCGACAAGGGGAGGCAATACCGTATTCCTCTTTGATTTCAACGGCCTGACCGTCTGCCACCTGGGTGATTTGGGCCACGTACCGACCCAATCACAGGTTGAGGCCCTGAGCGATGTGGACGTACTGCTGATCCCTGTAGGTGGGGTACACACCATCGACGCGCCAAAGGCGACAGAGGTGATCAGCCTCATTGAACCAAAGCTGGTGATTCCCATGCACTACAAAACGCCCGAAGAGAATGCCCGGCTGCACTCGGTGACCAAGTTCTTCAAGGCGATGGGGTTGGCCCCAATTTCCCCCGTGCCGGAGCTAAAGGTCACCAAATCCTCACTACCAACCGAAACGCAAATAGTCCTGCTCGATCACAAACATTGAGAATACTTGGCTCATACCTAGACTTCGGAGGTTTTCCAAAACCTCCGAGGTCTAGGTATGAGAGGTTTGCCAGCGTGCAAGCTCCTCCTGCTTGCGCCATTGCCCAATCTGATGCCCCATGCTGGCCAGACGATCCAGCATGGGATGCAGGGCCGGGTCGACCCGACCAGGAGGGGCATCTTCCAAAGGAGTACCCGGAAGGGGCATGAATGTGTGGGTATGGAGGACAGCGCCCAACTCTACCAAGTCCTCCATGAGGCGAACCGTAGCAGCAATGTCTTCCGGTTCCTCACCCGGCAGCCCAAAGATCAAGTCTATGATGGGCGTGAAGCCGCCAGCGATGATCACTTGCGCAGCGTGGTAGACATCGGCGACGGTGTGACGCCGGCTCAGCGAGCGTAAAAGCCGGTCGGACCCCGTCTGGGCGCCAAAGATGAGGTTGTCGTTTCCACAGTAGCGGCGTACCAGGGCCACGGCCTCTGGCGTGACGGTTTCAGGCCCAACCTCCGAGGGAAAAGTACCCAAATAGACCCTTTCCCGGCCCATCAGCGCCGCGGTTCCACGTAGCAGATGCTCGAGGGCATCCAGATTCACCGTCCGGCCATTGTCCTCCGACTGGTAGGCAAAGGCGTTGGGGGTCACAAATCGGGCGTAGGCATAGCCCTGCTCCATGGCCAGGCGCACCGATTCCACGACAGACTCGACCGACCGGTGGCGCATTTTCCCCCCAAAGAGGAACGAGGTCTGGCAGAAAGTGCAAGCACAGGGGCAACCTCGCGTGATCTCGATGGGGCCAAAGCGACGGTGGGCAAGGCCCAGCGGAGGATAGGCATCCAGGTCTACCGGCTGGGGGCGTGGACCGTGGATTATTGTATCAGGGGCTGTCTGGAAGGCGACGCCCGGCAGCCCAGCCGGCGAACCTCCAGCCAGCAGGCGCTCCAACAAAGCGGGAAAAGTCATTTCCCCCTCGCCGACTACGACGGCATCGGCTCCCGAGCGAAGTACCTCTTCGGGCCGGGCGGAGGGGTGTGGCCCACCAGCGACGATGTAGGGGGCAGGCTCCAGGGCTCGCAGTTCGGCTATCAGGGGCGCGGCGTAAGTAAAGATCTGCAGTCGCGAGCGAAAGGGCGACAATCAGGTCCTCTGTCGTATCGACCAGATCCTGCAGGCGCGGCACGAGTCGCTCATCCTGCCAAAGGAAGCGAAGGGGCAGCGCGCTGGTGCGCGGGTCAGCCTCCAGGGCGCCGGTGAGGGCGGCAATGCTGTTCAGGTTGCGGCGGTTGGCGATAAATGCAAGGACAGGGCTGGCGGTTATGTCCTTCCAGGATGAACTCAGGACGGGCGGGTCGCTCCTAGGACACGAGTGAGGTGCCATCCAAGCCCGCCGGGTGCGACACGTCCAACAGATCAAGGATGGTAGGCATCACGTTCAGTACCGAAAAGCGCGTCTGGGGGATCTGGCGTCCTCTCACGTAGAGCATGGCGTCGTCAAAAGTGTGCATCCCCACCAGCTCGTCACCCTTGTAGGTGAGGGTGTCTTTGAACAGGGGGCCCTTGGGGTCATAGCCATCGTAGGGCGCCAGGATCAGATCAGCCGCCTGCTCAAGGTAGGGGCCGTGATAAAGCTCTTCACGCCTGAATACGGCCTGAAATATCGGTTCACCACTGTCGGGGTCACGCAGTTCCAGGGCGGCGGCGGCTATTTCGTCCCGAATCGCTTCGTATTCGGCGCCAGGGGCCACACAGCCTTCCTTTTCCCGTCCCTGCAGGCGGATTACCACGCGGCCTGGATCCAGGCTGTAGGCTACAGAGGCCGGATCGATCTCGTCCAACCCCTTTTTGCGGTCGGGTGGCACATTCCGCAGCTTGAGCCAACCACGGTCCATCAACCAACGGTTGACATAGACCTCTTTCTTGATCGTACAAAAGCCATGGTCGGCCATCCACATCAAGGTCGTATTGTCGTCCAGCTTGGCGGCAAGTTTCCCCAGCATGTCATCGATGCGCTGGTAAAACTCGTAGAAGGCCGGCGCATAGACCGGGTCGTCCTCGTCCATCTGCTGCCAGAGAAAGTGGTGCAGGCGGTCGGTTTCCATGACGTGGACGTGCAGATAATCCCATTCCTCGTTGTCGAACATGTAAAAGAGGGTACGGATGCGGGCATCCAGTGCGGCGTTTACCTCTTGCAGAGCCAGGTCTTTCGACTCGCGGGCTTTCCAGGGATCAGCATCCACAATGTAGCCCAGGGACTGTAGGGTCGGCACGTAGGAAGCAGGATAGACCGCCTTTTCCAGGTTGGGGCTGAGAAAGCCACCCACAAGGATGCCATTGACCTGCCGTGGCGGATAGGTGACCGGCACATTGACGACGGCCACCTGCTTGCCGGCGTCGCTCAGTACCTCCCACAGGGTCCTGGCCTTCATGTGGCGTGAGGTAGGAATAAACTGCTTGTAGGTAGCCGGATCGCGATCGATAAAGCCATAGATGTTGTGCTTGGCCGGGTTCACACCGGTCATCATGGTGCTCCAGGCCACAGAAGACACCCAGGGCCACATGGAATCCATGCGCAACAGGCTGCCCTGCTCGGCCAGGCGGGCAGCATTGGGCGCCCGCCCCTCAGCGATGAGGCGCTTCAGAAAGGTATAGGGCGTGCCGTCCAGACCGATGAATACCACCCGATGCGGCTTACCTTTTCCCTTGCCACGCAGTTTGCCAAACAAGCCCATCTCTGGACCGCCTTTCTATCCCTTCATGGTGCCGAGCTATTCTGACTACAGATACCCAAGCGCTTCCAGGCGAGCTTCAATCTCTGCCTCTTCTTCGGCGGTGTAGGCATCATTCTCCCCCGCGGCAGGAGCATAGCCCAACTCTTCCAGCTTGGCCAGGATCTTGGCCAGACTCTCCTCCAGCGTCTCTGTGCCGGAGTCGATGGTCACGTCCGGGTTCTCCGGCGCCTCATAGGGATCAGAGATGCCGGTAAAGTTCTTGATCTCACCCGCAAGGGCCATCTTGTAGAGCCCTTTCACATCACGCTCGATGAGGGTATCCAGCGACGCATAGCAATAGACCTCGACGAAACTTCCGACCTCTTCCTGGACCTTGGCCCGAACCGCCCGGTAGGGTGAGATAAAGGAACAGATCGTGGCCACGCCATTGCGCGTCAGCAGCTTGGCCACAAAGGTAACTCGCTCGATATTCTTGTCGCGATCTTCTTTGGAAAAACCCAGGTCGCGGGTCAGGCTCTCGCGCACGATGTCGCCGTCCAATCGCTCTACTTTCAGACCACGCTTCAAAAGTTCCGCTTCCAAAGGTATGGCCAGGGCGGTCTTGCCCGCGCCCGACATGCCTGTCATCCAGATCGTTACGCCCTTTTGTTCCATCGTGTTGTCTCCTTGTCGAGCATCTCGCGCGTTGCGAATGCAGCCAGCGTGGGTGCGTGAAATCGTATTGCGTGTTTGTATTGTCTGGCCTACGCCTGGCCTGCGAACGTACTCCCCTGCATGTCTTTGGGCGCAGGCATCCCCATCAGATCCAGGATCGTCGGGGCCACATCCATCAAATGTTGCCTGGGACCATTGCCCTGGCCCTGCGCCCGGGGATCGTAGTAGATATACAGCCCCTCCTGGGCATGGTTGGCGTCATCGGGGCCGGTATCATTCTTCAAGGTATGGATGCTGTTCAATCCCAGACTGCCCACCGACCGCCAGCCGAGATTCCCAAAATAGACGATGAGGTCGGGGGCGACGCGGTTGACTGTCTGATAGGTCTCTTCCGGCTTGTGGGCCACCGAACCAATGTTGTTGCCCTCCGGGTCGGTGATGGCCGCGATCCGGTCCGCCAGTTCGTCCCGGACCCTTTCATAGTCAGCGGGTTCAATGATGCCATCGGGCTCCCGGCCCTTTACATTCAAGAACAGCCGCGCATAGTAACCGCCAGATCCCCAGGCGACCGTGCGTTCCCAGTCCACTTCGCACTTTTCCAGCGGGACGATACCCTCCGGCTGGTACTCGAGCACCAGGTAACCTTCCTGCTGCAGCCATTCGTTGAAGCAAATGCCGCCCATCATCGGCTTAGCCGCCGTGATCCGACACAACCAGCACCGCCGTATCGTCATCGAGCAAAGCCAATCGCTCCCCGATCTGGCCATCGATATGGATATAGTAGTCGAGGATGGCATTCTCGTAGGGGTTGCCCGGCACATACAAGGGGTGTCGCTCGTCAAAGTACTTCCAGAAGCCATGGTGCATCCGATCCACGCCCATGTCCACGTGCATGAAAAAATCCCACGGCTTGGTCGTCATCAGATGCTTGATCAGATGGTGGTGCTGATCCGCCATCGCGTAGATCTGCTCCAGCAGGTAGTCCTTGTTCTCAGTACGAAACTGATGAACGTCAAACATGTACTCGCCATCCACCAGCCCCTCGATCTCGGGCTTGAGGGATGCCGGGTGGGTGTACTGGCTATGTGTGCTGGGAGTAAGAAAACTGGAGATCAGGCAGCCATTCACCGATTTTACCGGATAGGTCTGAGGTACGCCTGCCACTACGACTTCTTTGCCCACCTGAGACAGGATATCCCACACGCGGTCAGCCTGGACTGAGCGCGACGTGGCGATGGACATGTTCTCGTAGGTGCGGTCCGCTCGATTGCGAAAACCATAGAAACCCAGCTGGCCGGGGTCCTTGCTGCTGAGCATGGAGGCCCAAGCCGGCACAGTGATGGCCGGGATGGTACTGGTCAATTCGCCGTAGGTCCCACCCTCCATCAAACGGCTCAGGTTCGGCAGATGCTGCCGCCACCGGTCAAAGACCAGTGTCGGCTCAGCGCAGTCAAGCCCGATGACAAAGACTTTGCTCATTGGCTACTGGTCATCCGTCTGCTTCTTGGACTGGACGCCTTCCATCAACACCCGGGAGACCTCGGGGCGTGTCATCTCCTCGGGCAGCATTTCGCCGCGCTCCAACATCTCTCGCACCTGCGTACCGCTCAGGTAGACCCAGTCCTCCTTGCTGTGGGGACAGGTTTTGGCGCTGACCACCGAGCCGCACTTTTTGCAAAAGAAGGTATAGTCAAAGAACAAAGGGGTGATCCCCAGTTCGCCCGGCTCAAACTCGTCAAAGATGTGATGGGCATCGTAGGTGCCATAGTAGTTGCCTACACCGGCGTGGTCGCGGCCGACGATAAAGTGGGTGCAGCCATAGTTTTTGCGGGCGATGGCATGAAAGATCGCCTCGCGGGGGCCGGCGTAGCGCATCGCTGCCGGAAAGACGCCCAACAGCACCCGGTCGGCCGGATAGTAGTCGCGCAGGATGGCCTGGTAGCTCTCGATACGCACATCGGCAGGGATGTCGTCCGCCTTGGTCTCACCCACCAGGGGATGGAGGAACAGGCCATCCACAATCTCCAGCGCTGTCTTTTGGATATACTCGTGGGCGCGGTGGATGGGATTGCGCGTCTGGAAAGCGACGGTCCTCCGCCAGCCCTGGGAGGCGAACATCCGCCGCGTCTGGGCCGGTTCGTGGCGCAACTCGGGAAACTCGATCTCCTTGGGACCGTTGAGCATAAAGACTTCGCCGCCCAACAGCCAGTTCCCCTGGCGGTACAGGCGGGCCACGCCTGGATGGGCTTCCTCAGTGGTGCGGTATACCTCACGGGCCTCGCGTTCTTTGTCAGCCTCGAATTTCTCGGCAATGGTCATGACGCCCATCAGGTGATCGCCATCCAACAGGGCGATCTCCTGGCCCTCTTCCAGCCCGGCAGCCGTGTCGTCATCCACGGGCAGGGTGACAGGAATGGTCCACGGCAAGCCATTGCTCAGCCGCATGTCATCGATGACGCTGTCATAGTCGTCCTTGGTCATAAAGCCGGTAAGCGGGCTGAAAGCGCCGACAGAGATCATCTCCAGGTCCGAGACGGCCATCGGGGTCAATTGAACCTGGGGGAAGGATCCGGCCCGCTCAAGGGCTGCTTCACGTAAAGCGCCCCGCAGGACGCGATTTACCAACTGCCCGCCATGGGGCGCGATACTGCCAACTACTCTAGGCATAAACACTCTCCTTGTGATTGCTTGGCTCTCGGATCTGGTTCGAGCCAAAATAAAAGCGTGAATCGCATGACTGGGCCGATTCACGCCGAGGGATTCTATCAAAAACAGGGGTGTTTGTCAATTCGATGTCTGACGGTGGACAATAGACACTGAACAGGAATTGCGGGTGGAGGACAATGTCCTACTCTCACTCTGGGAGGTTGGCTATAGTTTGGGCGACGTCAGCCTGGGCAACCAACATGGCGCGCAGCGAGGCAAAGCAAATGCCGAACAGTAGGGGGTGTCCAGATCGGTCTCCCGTACTGACCAACCTCATTGCTGCGGCATGGGCGCGCACAGCAGTCTGACGCTCCCTGGCATTTTGCAAGTCGTCCCGGTAGGCTTGCAGCTCACTCACCAGCCGATCCAATCGCTCGGGAGTGAAGATTTCTACAGCCATCTCGTTGGAGAGTGCGACGAGTTCCTTGCTGACAGCATCTTGAAGCCTGGGGGTAGAATCTTTATCCCGTTCCAGCACCTGCCGAAACTGTGCACCAATAGGCTCCAGCCGCTCGACGAGGGCCGGTATCCAGGGGTCGAGTTCCTCCGGTGAGAGGAGGAGGCGGTCAGCATCCTCGCGGTCCAGGAGTTGTAGCGTGGCCTGGTCCATCTCCTGGGAGTGTGCCTCAGCCTGGTCACTCAGCAGCCGATGGCTAGCATAGTAGGTCTCCAACCAGGCGCTGCGGTCCGGATCGGCCATGGCCTCCTGAACCCACGACTCCATCTCTTCAAAGGTCATGCCGGCAATCTCCGACGGGGCCACGCCCAGCTCGCCGAGCAAGGCCACCTGCTCCGCCTTGACCTGTTCCGCCCACTTGGCGAAAGCGTTGAGAAATATCTCCGACAGGAAGGGGTTGCTCCTATCAGGTGCCTCTAGCATCTGGACAGCGCAATACTGGATCAGCCAGGCGTCGAGGTAGCGCCCGGCAGAGACATACTGTGGCAGCGACATCATCAGGTGTCGAGCCAGGTGCAGGCGGCGCTTTTCGTCAGCGAGGTACAGGATGGCGTCGACAATAGCGTCGCTGATCTGCTGGGAACCCTCAAAGGACTGCCGCGGGTAGCCAACAGCCTCAAAGGCCCTGTGGACATCGGCAATCGTGTTGCGCATCGAGTGGAAGGTTTCCTCGGAAAACAATCGATGGGCGCGGTCCACCATCCCTTGCGGATGATCCAGCAGCCCCTCGAATTCGGGGCGATGGTCTTCCAGAGTCTTTGCGGCAGCCTCGACCTCGTACTTGACGGCTTCATAGGCTGACACATCCTCCGTCACTTCGAGAAAATGCTCCAGCTGCTGTGCTTGCTCGGTGGATAGGTGTGGTTTTACATCTTGGGCCATGTGGCGAATCTGGTCGGGTTGCGTCGGCGCCGTTTGAGAGGTAGCTTCGACGAACCGCTGTCGGCGGGAGCGGCGGCGCTCTCTGCGACTCGACCTGCAGCAGTGCTTGTACAGTTTTCCACTGCCACAGGGGCAGGGATCATTACGTCCAGGTTCCTTGGGGCTTCCCCTGCTACCGGTCATGGGGCGAACAGCTCGATGATCCACGCAATGTGTTGGATACCCTGCTTCAGATCGTCCAGGCGGATACTCTCATTGGGCGAGTGCTGCCGGGATCCGGTCCAACCGACGCCCGCCCCGGCGGCTGGCACCCCCCAGCGCTGGCAGAGTTCGTACATCGGGCCGGTGCCGGCCGAGATCGGCTTGACCACTGGCTCGTCATCATAGGCGCGGCGTGCGGCCGATCACTACGGCCTCCACCAGCGGATCCCCGGGGTCGGTGCGGGCCGGGAACTCGGGGCCTTCGACCTCGATCTCGACGTCGGAGAAACCTCCCGACGTCCAGGTGCGCCCTTAGCTTTTCCAGGATGTCCCACGGGTCCTGGTCCGGCACCAGGCGAAAGTCGAGCTTGGCCAACGCTTCCGCAGGCAGCACGGTCTTGACACCGGGCCCGCCGTAGCCAGTGTGAAAGCCACAAACGTTGCAGGTCGGCTGGAAGAGGTATTTTTCCTTCAACGCCTCGCCACTCAGTCCCAGCACGTACTGGTCCGCGCCAAACTCGGCCAGTTGCCCCGCCTCGTCAAAGTCCCAGGCGGCGAGCAGAGCCCGATCGCGGTCGTCGGGCGGGCGCACGTCGTCGTAGAAGCCGGGGATCAGGATCCGCTCGTCCGGCCCCTTGAGGCTATCCAATGCCCAGATCAAGCGCCAGGCCGGACTCCTGAAGACTGCCGCATTGGCCGAATGCAGGTCACGACCCAGCGTCCGCACCCGCAGGTCCACGGCCAGGATGCCCTTGGCCCCCAGTGTGATCTCGAGCCGGTCCTTGGTGTCTTTGTAGCCTGCCTCCCAGATACAGCCATCGGGCCGCAGTTTCGGGATATTCTCCTCGGCAAAGGGTCCCAGGTTGGGGCTGCCGATCTCTTCCTCACCCTCGGCGACAAAGACGACGTTCAGGGGCAGTTCGCCGCGCACCGCCAGCCAGGCCTCCACGGCCGCCAGCCGGGCGACCAGGTTGCCCTTGTTGTCGGCTACCCCGCGGGCATAGAGGTGTCCGTCGCGGATCTCGGCGGCAAAGGGCGGGCTGTCCCACAGCTCCAGCGGCTCTGGAGGTTGGACGTCGTAGTGATTGTAGAACATCAGCGTCTTTGGATGCCGTACCGGAAAAGCGCCCCACCACGACGGGGATAGCCGGCCGTGGGCACTAGTTCGGCCTCGGCTCCAGCCTCCGCCAGGGTACGGCGTACCAATTCGGCCATCTCGGCCATGCCCATCCCCTGGGCGGCAATGCTCGGCTGGCGACAGAACGCCTGCAGCCGGGCGATGGTATCCTCCATGTGGCTCTCGATATAGGCCAAGATGTCGTTCATGGTACCCTCCTGCGCAGTTTTCTCCTAGATTATAACAGAACGTGGGTCGTTTCGCAATGCTTTGACAAAAGCGAACAGAGATGCTAGAATCCGTTCATGAGCACGGAAACCCTACCCCTACTGATCATGACCGGCGTCAGCGAGGGCAGCGAGCCGGAACGGATGGTGAGTCAGGCCCGCCAGGCCGCAACGTTGGACCTGGTAGAGAGGGCGCTGGCGATACCCAGCCTGAAACCGATCGTCGTCTCTACCAATTCGCCGGCCTTTGCCCGCAGGCTGGCCGAGTTTCCCATTGAGGTTGAGCTGGATCCGCCGGGCGAGCCCTTTCATTTCGGGAAGAGGCTCACAGCGCTGATCGCGCACTATGGCATGGACCGCTGCTTCTACATGGGTGGCGGCGCCGGCCCACTGCTGCCGGCCGCCGACATGGCCGCCATCGCTGAGGATCTCTTGGCTGCCGAGCGGCTGCTGATCACCAACAACTTTTACTCGGCTGATTTCGCTGCCTTCAGCCCTACCTCGGTCCTGCTGGACCATCCCTTGCCAGACAAGGACAACGAGCTGGGCTGGCTGCTGGGCGAGGACGCGGGCCTGCCCATCCGGGAGCTGCCCCGCAGCGGCGCCACCCAGTTCGATATAGACACCCCCATGGACCTGCTCACACTGGCCATCCACCCTGACGCCGGCCCCCACGCCCGTGCCTGCCTGGATAGCTTGACGCTGGACACCTTTGCCCTGGAGGCGGCTCTGCCCTTGATGCTCGATCGTGATGCGACCATTCTCATCGCTGGCCGGGTGGGCTCGGCCACCTGGCGCTATCTGGAGCGGGAGACCGCCTGCAGTACGCGGGTCATCTCTGAGGAACGGGGCATGCGCGCCAGCGGGCGGCAGGCCCGGGGCGAGGTACGCAGCCTGCTGGGTTACTATCTGGATGCGGTAGGTTTGGAGCAGTTCTTTGAAGCTTTGGCCGCGATGGGGCAAGCGGTATTCCTGGACAACCGTGTGATCTTGGCCCACCAGGGCCTGTGGCCCTCGGCCGCCGACCGCTTCCATTCCGACCTGCGCCAACCGGCCCAGATTGCAGACCCTTTTCTCCGGGCGCTGACCGAGGCAGCCATGGCCGCGCCGGTACCGGTCATCATGGGCGGCCACTCGCTGGTATCGGGGGGCATGTACGCCCTCATCGAGGCGGCCTGGGCGCGGGGACACGACGTACCGCGGCACGTCGTGCCTGAAGTCCTCTGACAGCAGTACCCCTCATAAGGCAGAGGCAACCCATCGATGGGCAGTTGCGACGCGTACGGTTCGGTGATACAATTGGCGCCAGTCACCAAACTCCATAGCGAACCAACACGAAGGAGTGTCTTTCATGCCAAGTGAAGAATACTGGGACGCTTACCTCGGAGCCGGCCTGGATCAGGTGGACCCCGACATCGATCTCATCATCGACTTTGAGGAGGAACGACAGGCCCGCAAGCTGATCATGATCCCCTCCGAGTCGATGGCGCCCAAAGCGGTAAGAGCCGCCTTAGGAAGCGTTTTCAACAACGTCTACGCCGAGGGCTATCCCCCCCTGCGCATGACGCGCGACTCGGAACCCCTGCTGCTTGACCTGGCTCACCAACTGGCCTACTATCGCCGCTACGCTGACCGCCGCTTCTACAAGGGTGTGGACTATGTACACTTTGTCGAGACGCTGGCCCAGCGGCGGGCCGCGGATTGTTTTGCCAACGAGCGGGTAGGGTCCAGCGACATCTATGTCAACGTCCAACCCCTCTCCGGGGCGGCGGCCAACCTGGCGGTCTATGACACGGTGGTCGACGTGGGCGACGTGGTCATGGGCATGGACCTCTACCAGGGCGGCCACCTGACCCATGGCAGCGAGTTCAACTTTTCCGGCAAGCGCTACCACGTGGTCAGCTATGGCGTCAGCAAGCGTACCGGAAAACTGGACTATGACGAGATCCGCGACCAGGCCCGGGAACACAAGCCCAAGATGATCATCGCCGGTTTCACTTCCTACACCTGGGCGCCCGATTGGCAGGCATTTGCCGACATTGCCCACGAGGCGGGCGCCATGCTGCTGGCCGACATTAGCCATCCGGCTGGCATGGCCATTGCCGGCGCCTTCCCCAACCCGGTGGGCATCGCCGATATCATCACCTTTACCACCCACAAGACCCTCTTTGGCCCGCGGGGTGCCGTGATCATGTGCACCGACGAGGATCTGGCCAACAAGATCGATATGGCCGTCTTTCCCGGCGAGCAGGGCGGGCCGCACACCCAAAAGTTTGCGGCCATGGCCGTGGCCTTCAAGATCGCCCAGTCCGACTCGTTCAAACGCGTACAATGGCGGATCAAGGAGAACGCCGCCGCCCTGACCAGCGGGCTGGAGACACGCGGGCTAGAGCTGGCCTATGGCGGAACCGACACCCATTTCTGCATGCTCGACCTCAACAGTGTCAAGACGGACACAGGCTTTCCCCTGCGCGGCGAGCCGGCGGTTCGCATCCTGGACATGGCCGGGATCGTGGCCAACAAGAACACGATCCCCGGCGACGAGGAGACGGCCCTGGCCATGGGCATCCGGCTGGGTACCCCCTGGCTCACCCAGCGTGGCTTTGGTCCGGCCGAGGTGGACGAGGTGGCCCGGCTTATCCACAAGACGGTGACCAACATCCGGCCCTTCAGCTATACCGGCCTGGTCGGCGAGTTGCCACGCGGCAAGATGGACTTGGACCTGTACGAGGAGATCAAGTACGAGGTGGCGGAGCTAGCGGCCCAGGGGGTTGCTGAGACGGAGGACAAGGGCAGCGAATATCCCCACTACTACAGCCTGCTCAATACCGCGCCCGGTGCCTATCCGGGCCTGCAGCGGGCCGATGGCCCTGGCCTGGAGGCGGAGTTGGAGGCCGCGCGGACGGGTGCTGCCCTCTCTGACCTGAGCGACTGTGGCCTCCTTTTGGTGGAGGGCGACCGGTCTGAGCCTTCCCTACAGCAGATCCTGACCAGCGACGTGTCAGCCCTAAATCCGGGCGGATGCCAGGCTGGCTTTGTGCTGAACAAAGACGCCCAGGTGATCGATGACGTTTCTATTCTGTGCCTGCCACCGGATGACCGCGACCGCTACCTGATCTTGACCAACCCGGAGAACCACCAGCGGGTCAAGGCCTGGCTGCGGGCCCTGGGCGATGGCTATACCCTCTTTGACCAGGACGACCTGTACCGCAAGGTGGAAGGCCCCCTCATTGTTGAGGACATGCGCCAGGTGGAGCAGGCCCAGTGTACGGTGGCCCTCGGACTGCGGGGGCCAAGGGCAAGCCAAATCGCGGACTCCATCGGGGAGATGCCCGGCTGCCAGTTGCGCCTCGGAGCCGAACATCTCGTGCTGGCAGTACCGGCCGGCCAGGTCCAGGCAGTGTACGACCGGCTGATCGAGGCGGGCGCCACCCCTGCCAGCCCGGAGGCGCGCCGGGCACTGCGAACTGAAGCTGGCCTGCCCGACTACAGCCTGTATCCCGGCTACGGGCCCGACTCGGGGCGGCCCACGGGTCTGGAACTGTACAGGGCCGGCCACCAGGATCGCTTTGAGCTGCGGGTTCCCTACTTTGTCGGGTGCAGCAACCTGGATCCTGTACGCACGGATCCCAATCTGCCCGAGTTCCAGTGGGAGGATCCGGGGGACGCCCCACTGCAGCGCACACCCCTCTACGAGTGGCACAAGACCCATACCCGCAAGGTCATTCCCTTTGCTGGCTGGGAGATGCCGGTCTGGTATTCGGGCGTCATCGACGAGCACAATGCCGTCCGCAGGGCGGCCGGCCTCTTTGACGTGGCCCACATGGGCGTGTTTGAGATCAGCGGGCCGCAAGCTACCGAATTTCTGGACCTGGTGTGCAGCAACTATGTCCGCTGGTTCGAGCCGGGTCAGAGCTTTTACAGCTACTTTTTGGACCACGAGGGCCGCGTCATCGACGACCTGATGGTCTACCGCCGCAGTCAGGACCTGTACCTGATGGTGGTCAACGCCTCTAACGCTGACAAGGACTGGGCCTGGCTCAACGCGGTGAACCGGGGTGAAGTGCTGATCGATGCGGAGCGACCCGATCTGCGGGTCCTGCGCCCGGCCACGCTGCGCAACCTGAAGGATCCCGCCTGCGGCCCCGATATGCGCGTGGATCTGGCGCTCCAGGGCCCCGCCTCTCTGGCTATCCTGCAGAGCCTGACCGACGACTGGCGGCTAAAGGACCAGTTGGGCCGCGTGCCCAAGACCGGCCTCACCGAGTGCGAACTGGGTCTTTCGGCAAGCTCAGGAGAAGGCTTTGACCTCATCATCTCTCGAACCGGTTACACCGGGGAAGACATCGGCTACGAGATCTTTGTCCATCCCAATCAAGCAGTAGCCTTCTGGGAGGCGCTGCTGGAAGCGGGCGAGCCTTTTGGCCTGCAGCCCTGCGGCCTGGCCTGCCGCGACTCGACGCGTACCGAGGCCGGCTTGCCCCTCTATGGCCACGAGTTGGCCGGGCCCTTTGGCATCTCGCCAGCGGGAGCCGGGTTCGCCTCCTACGTCAAGCTGCACAAGCCCTACTTTGTCGGCCGCACGGCATACCTCGAGGGGGAAAAGACTCGAAAGCTGGAGATCGCCCGCTTCCGTATGAACGAGCGGGGGGTACGCATGCCCAAAACCGGCGACCCGGTGGTCAACCGCAGGGGGCGGGCCGTGGGCTGGGTGACCAGCGCCGCCGTGGACGTAGACGGCCGGATCCTGGGTCTGGCCTATGTCGAGAGCCGCTACCACCGTGAGGGAGACCAGGTTGGGATCTTTAGCTTGCCGGCGCGCCCCGTCGTGGAGAAGGAGGACAAGGCCCACCTGGAACCCGGCGACAAGAATCCAGCTTCCCGACGCGGCCACGATCCTGACGCGTTTCCCCGGCGACGACGAGCGCTCCCACTGGCGCGGCGAGAAGGTAGAATCATCGCCCAGGTTCTTGCCTTCAGGCGAATAGTCACTGGTTGTCGCCAGAAAAGCCCCTCCAAGTGAGGGGCCTTTCTTTACAAAACTTACGAAATGTTGTAAAATGTTGATATCATAGAAGGGCTATGCCATGACATCAGAGGCACCAGCTTATATTACTCTGAAACGCGCAGCACAGAAATTGGGGGTCCACGAACAGACGCTACGCAGCTGGGAAAGACGTGGACTGATCCGCTTGGTCCGCTTGCCTGGCAGTGGCTATCGTCGTGTGCCGATTGGGGAGGTAGAACGACTCCAGGAGGAGATGGCCACACCGCCGCCCCGGGGTGGCGTTCGCCTCGTTCCGCCCCATAGGGATCCAGCTTCCAGGGCTGAGGCTCTGGTCTTGGATGAGGCTGTACGTGCTGAACTGGCCGACCTGGAATCAACGACTATGCTCGATGAATACATGGCAACACGCAGAGGGCGCACATGGTCGCCATAGACACGGATGTGTTGACCTTGGCCTACGCCTTTCATCGGGATCCTAGGCAGGCAGCCAACGCTCAGTTCCTGACAGAGGTTCAGGCTGATGATCCAGCCACGACGATTTACTCAGTGATGGAACTCTTGGGCAAACTGTCATTCAATCTATCGGGAGAGAGATTGGCCCAGTGGCCCTTATGGCTCCAAGACCGCTACCAATTGACGATCCTCTATCCAAGCACGACTGGACTAACTGCCGAGACGTTCTTTCACCGTGAGTTCGTTGACCTACCTTTCGGGAGAATGCAGCGCTTTCGGATGGCTTTCCTGGACTCCCTGATCCTGAACCTAGCCGAGAACGCACTGGAGGTCCAGGTCTTTGTCACCTGGAACGCAGGCCATTATCGGGACAAAACGCCCCTGACAGTGCTCACGCCAGCCGAGTATCTCGAGATTTAGACCAAGGCTAAGCAGACGGACGGACTATTCTCCCTCTTGCACTGACAGTTGCTCTGCCACATCCCCCATCTTGGCAAAACGGGCCGAGCCCGTATCGAGAACATGCTGGATGAATCGCTCCAGAAGCGCCATCCGGTGGCCACGTCCGATCACCTGGGGGTGCATGGTCAGGGTAAAGACACCATCCTCCTCGTGCTTGACCATATAGTCAAAGTCACCAGCCCAGATCTCAAAGACCTTGGACGGAGCGGAGAGCCCCACCCGCAGCGGGTCAAAGTTGAAGGTAAAGTGGGGCCAGTCGTCCAGGCAAAAGTCCACAGGGAACTCCCAGAGGTCCACCTCCTGTCCCATCTGCAGCGGCTCCGTGACGCCGACCCGATCCCCAAGGCGGGGGTGGTAAGGATGATAGTCTCCGCAAAGAGGCTGGAATCGTAGAGGAAGCCATACTCCACCAGCAGGGACAGGGTAGCGGCGCTATAGTCCCAGGAGGGCGAACGATAGCCCAGGGGCGGCGCGTCCAGGAACTGCTCCAGGACCGCCAGGCCCCACTCCAGGCTGCGCCGCTCTTCGTCCGGGCTCTGCGCGCCGGGACCCTCGTGCCCGTAACCGTGATGGGCCACCTCGTGACCGGCTTTCAGGATCGCTTCGACCGTGCCGGGGAACGACTCGGCGGTGTGCCCGGGGACGAAAAAGGTTGCCGGCAGGTCGTGGGCGGCCAGCAGTTCCAGGATACGGGTACCGCGATCCGCGCCCCATATTCACCCCGTGACTGCATCGCCGGTGTGGCCGGGTGATAGCTGCTCAGCCAAACACTGAGCGCGTCAAAGTCAAAGGTCAGGCAGACGGTGTTCACCTTGTCACTCATGGATTCCCTCCGTTTGGGGTATAGGTTTCGACATTCATCGGACCGAAGGACAGAAAAGCAGGATCATCCGAGGGCTCGGATACAGCGGTCAAGCCCACACTGAGCAGTATATCATGGCCCTTGTCCATGGTCAATCCTGGAGAGGGGCGGTTCGTAACCTCCCCCTCCAGGCAGCCATGAAGCAACCAAATGTACCCCGTCAAATCCAGGGTGATTTCGCTCGAGTTGACAAATCGGGCGAGATGTGTATAATGATTTTGTATTCAATTGAATGCGGCCCTCACCTGACCTTTTGACACAGACAACCCGCCGCATACTGGGCGTGGGTGAACAGCGGGGTTTATGCCATGATCCGAGTGGATGAATTCCGCTGTTTGTATTTTGGGCGCAGCAATATCGACTGCACCAGAACAAATCAAAGGGAGGAAGAGATGGCGGACAAAGTGAACCCCGAGGAATTGGAGTGGGCCTTTGACTATGATCCCAGCGATCCGATGCTCGGACTGAGCGGAAAGGATCTGAGTGGGCCCAACATGAGCCGGCGGACGGTCCTGCGTATCATGGCTGCGGCAGGCGCGCTGTCGGCAGCGAGTGTGTTGGCTGCCTGTGGCCCTGCTGCCGCACCAGAGCCCACCGGCGCGCCCGCGGAGGAGAAGGCGGCCGAAGCCGCCACAACCGCACAGAGCCCACGGCTGTTCCAGAGGCGGCAGGGGGTGGGGAACTGGTCGCCGGTTGGGTGTCCAACGAAATCACGACCCTCGATCCGGCCCAGATCAACCAGGTCCTGCAGTTCCAGATCACGTCCATGGTGCTCAGCGGCTTGACCCACATCAACGCCGATTTGTTCCCGGAACCCGACCTGGCCGAATCCTGGGAGGTCTCGGACGACGGACTGGAGTGGACTTTCCACCTGCGCCAGGGGGTGACCTGGCACAATGGCGACCCCTTTACCGCCGACGACGTGGTCTTTACCTACAACCGCTCCAAGGACCCCGAGCAATCGATCCATTCCGCGGTGCTGAGTAACGTCACCGGTGTCGAAAAGATCGACGACCACACGGTCAAGTTCGCCCTGGAGACGCCACAGGCATCGTTCTTGACCAAGACGACGGAGCGCGCCAGCGGCCGGGCCCTGACCATCGTCAACCAGCGCGCCCTGGAGGAGATGGGTCCCGAGCAGTATGGCCTGATGCCGGTGGGGACCGGTCCCTACAAGGTGGTCGAACACCAATTGGGCCAGGGCGTGGTACTCGAAAAGTTCGAGGACTATTACGATCCCGAGCGCCCCATCCTGGACAAGATCACCTACATCCCCATCCCCGAGCCCGAGCCCCTGGCGGCGGCCATTGAGGCCGGCGACATCCAGATCATCGGCGGCAACCCCCCGCCTCCGGAACTCATCGACCGCTTTGTGGCCGATCCGGACCTGGTCGTATCCGAGGTACCTGACCCGGGCTTCCAGGCGCTGTGGATGAACCCCTGGCGCGATCCCTTCAAGGTGCCCGACTTTGACAAACCACTGGAGGAGCTCAAGCAAGAACCGGGCTTTATGGTGCGGCTGGCCATCGCCAAGGCCTTCGACCGCGAGGACTTTATCAACCGGGCCTTCTTTGGACGGGGTGTACCCGCCTTTGGCTCAATCAACCCCGCCATGCGTTTCTATTTCGACACCGGGATCAACGATACGAGCGAGCAGACCTTTGACCCGGAAGAGGCGCAGCGCCTGCTGGCCGAGGCCGGTTTCCCGGATGGCGAGGGCTTTCCCACGCTCAAGCTGATGGTCACTCCGGGGGCCAAACGCGAGGGCGAGATCATTGTCGACATCCTCAAAAAGAACCTCAACATCGACGTCGAACTGGATCTCAAGGACTGGACAGTCCTGGTCGAAAAGAACAACACCATGGACTTTGACATGCTGCGCATGGGCAGCGGCGGCGACTATGACCCCGACGACGGCCTGGTGGACTGGATGATGACTACTTCCAAGTTCAACGGCCCCGACCGCCCGGCGGATTTGCCCTTCGGTACGCACTCCATCGCCGAGGTCGACGAACTGATCGAGCAGGAGCGCGTCGAGACCGATCCCGAGAAGCGCAGAGAGCTGGTTCAAAAGGCCAACCAGCTCACCTCCGACAAGCTGGTAGCAGCGTTCACCCACCATGGAAAGAACATCCTGGTCTATCGCAAGGAAGTGAACTTCCCGGACGAGAGCCGCATTCCG
>CAWANP010000011.1:0-38272 GCA_963783445.1 uncultured Chloroflexia bacterium
CAGATTTTTGTTGGAATTCGCTGGAAGCTTTTGTGGGTGGATCGTAGATTGGTCCAGTTGATTTTCGGCACCGCCGTGAACAGGCGGTGCTGGGCAGATTTCTGTTGGTTTCAATGCCTAGCACCGGCTCTTCCAGGCCGGTGCGACCCCAACGGGACGATCAGAGACTTGTCTTCTTGCCCCTGGACGCGGGCCTGGCGGAAAAGGAGATGGTCAAGGCAGGCAAGAGGGCCGTTTTGGACGAATTGGGAGCGCTACGAACTGCTGGCCGAGGAACTGCGCCGCGGTGTGGCCGGTAGACCTCTTCACCCAGGACCTGATCGACGAGATTAGGTGTTAGGGGGCAAGGCCATGTACACTCTCGACGCCAGCGTCCACGTTAGCGCCCTGAATTCCCACGAGCCCGAGTCGGACGCCAGCCAGGCGCTCCTGCTTGTGGTTCATCAGCGCTCAGATCCCCCTCTTTTGCCCGGACCCGGCTACCGGTCGAGGCGGCCGCTGCTATCGGGGCGGCTGCTGGACGATGCCGATCGGGCGGTGGCGATGGCCGCCCTCGTGCGCGACTGGCCCACGAATACCTGTGGTGCCACTAGACGGCGCTGTGGTGGATCGCGCTTCCGATCTGGCAGCGAGATTGCGGCTCCGCGGCGCCGACGCGGTCTATGCCGCCGTAGCCCAGCAGTATGGCACCGTCCTGATTACGCTGGACCGCCAGCAATTGGAGCGGTTGCTGGCCGGGGTACCGATTGCCCGGCCAGCGGACGTACCCGGAGAGCTGGAGAAGGACGGTTGATACTGGACCGGCTACAGCCGCCCGGCTTATGGAGCGGGTACCGTCCGCTGTGAGAAGCGGTCGCCCGGTTGCAGCTGCCCAGCATCTGGTGCCTGCCAGCGTCACCCGCTGCACCGCCTACCGCCTCGATAGCCCGACCATGCTCTCCCTGGATATTCCCGTCATCTATCTCGGCATGACCCTCGCAGGTCACCGTATCTCCCACGGCGCTAGCTACCTCTACGACTGGATCGCCAAGCCCATGGTCAATCGACTCATCAAATAGCCCACAGCCTCAACCAGAAACTAGGAGGAGCGTAACATGGAAACCCCGGTCACCGCGTCCCCCACAGGTTCAACGACTGGGCCTTCGCCCGCCGCCAGGCAGCCACCGCCACAAGCCTTGGCCCCTTCCGCCCCTGGACCGTTGGGACCGGCAGAAGGACAGCGGTTAGTACACGCTTCCGTTAATACGCACCGAGTTTTTGTTCCAGCTTCTCGACGGTGTAGGTCCAATGAATAGGCTTTGCAGTTCTGTTGTAGTACCGGACAAACGACCGAATCGCTTTCTCCAGCGCTTGCAGGCTCTCGAAGTCATTCGGCTTCAGGAGCTTGCGCTGCAGGATGCTGAACCAGATCTCGATCTGGTCCAGCCACGAGGCGTTCTTGGGCAGCCAGTAGACCTGGATCTTCAGCGACCATCCTCTGAGTTGGGTTTCTTTCGCCGGCCACTGCTCCAGCTGCTTTGGCGCATGGGTAGGTCCATTGTCCAGGATCAAAGCCACGGTGTGGACACGCCGCCGCAGTGCCTCAGGGATGATCACCGTCAGCAGAAAGGCCTGGTAGTCGACGGACCGTTTTCGGTTCCGGCACATGCCGTAGACTTGCCCATCAGCCACACTCAATCCGGCGAAAAGCTGCAAAGCTCCCTTGCGCTCGTAACGGGGCGTGATATGAACCGGGTGCCCCCGTCCCGCCGGCTCGGTAGGTTGTTCCCGCTTACGGGCTTGGATCGAAGTCTTCTCGTCGGTACAAACGACCCATAGCCCTTCTGCGAGAAGGATTTGCGCTCGCTCATAGGTCCGCAGAACCGGCCGCGCTCGCGCCAGGAACGCCTTGGGATCCAGAATGTGCTGCCAGGTATGATAGCGCCAAGGCCGAATCCTCTCTTGGGCCAACCAGCGCCCCACCGTGCTCGCCGAGATACAAGCCACGATACCCAGGGTGACCAGACAGTGAGCAATCTCCGCTGCACTCCAGCGAACCAGTGGCACGCCCTTCTTTTGCGGTCGACTGCACGCCAAGCCGGTGGCCTGTGCTCGCACCTCAGGGGGAAAAACGCCGGGGTGCTCCAGGCCGAGGCAAATCCTCGATGCTCCGTCTCGCGACCCAGCGCCTTCGCCACTTGCCCACTGTCCAACCGGTGCAACCAGCTTCGCGGGCAATCTGATGATTGCTCCACTCCGGGTGGTCGAAAGCCGACAGCAGGATACGGGCTCGCAGCACTTTCCCCTGAGGCCCGTTGCGCGCACTTGCCAGTCGTCGCAAGGACTGCTCTTCTTCAGGTGTTAATGTGATCCGATGCTTGGGCTTGGGTCCACGCATCTTTCACCTGCAAGCCCAGATTCTACTTGAGAACCGCTCTATGTCAAACTCGGTGCGAATCTATGAAAGCGTGTACTTAGGGGAGCTTGAAGGTCGCCACATTGTTGTCCCGGTTCGATTCAGGGTAGGCGTCCTCGGTATCCTCCGGGTTGACAGTGAAAGTGAGCGTGCCGCCCGGGCTCCAGAGATAGCCTGCGCGGATGGCTGCGATGCCCAGGCCATCTCCCTGGACCAGGGGGATGGCATCGGTGATCTGCCGACCGGCCTCGTTTTCAATGCGGATTGGTACCATTGCCGCGTCACGCGTCCCCAGATTATGCACTGTGACGAGGATGATCCATGCCTCGGCCGTCTCGATGTCGACCGTGGTAATGGCGAAATCATAGTCGTCCAGACCACTGCCCGGAGGGAGCTGCATCCCAGGCACCAGACCTGCGGTGACCGCCACCTGGTTGTTCGTATAATCATCCTCTGGCAGGCTACTTGCCCAGTCCTCGGGGTTGAGCTGGACAGTCAGCGACGTCCCTTGCTCAAAGGGGTGGTCGATGTCCACAACGACCTCGGCAGTCCCACCACAGGGTGGAATTGTCGGCGTGTAGGCGATACCGGTCAATCGATCACCGGTGACGACCACGGGCAAGTTGTAGAGAGCGCGGTTCCCAGGATTGTGTACCCGTACCAGAACACGCTGCTGACCCGGTTCAGGCAGCACGTCAGCAGGCGTAATCTCTGAATCTACTCGACCCGGGCAGAGATCGCTAGAGTAGGCGTCAAAGGGATCCACGATTAGCGCCACCAGGGCAAAGTTGTCGTTGCTTTCGGCCTCGGGTTGGAGTGAGGTCGGGGACTGCCAGGCATCGGGCAAGCGATTCACCTGTGCCCAGAGTTGGTACGCGCCCCCGGCAAAGTTCCAGCTAACAGGCAACTCCACCGGCAGGGAGCCGCTGGCAGGCACTGTCACGGTAATTATCTGCAGAAAGGAGGTATAGCCCAGCTCTTCCTGATCGGCAGAAATATGAATCACCAAGGGCACGCCGGCTGCCGGGACCTCACCATGGTTGTGAATGACAGCCGTGATAGTGAATGGGAAACCCGCTCGCAGAGGTAGCGGTTCAACGAGTAGTTCTTGCTCGTCCAGCCTGAGGTCGACGAGGGGGGCAGACGGCGTGGCGGTCTCGAGTGGGGGCAGCCGGGTGAGAAACGCGGCCTCGGTGGCTTCAATGGGTGCTGGGGTCGCAGTCTCTTCCTCGTCGCTATCGTTGCTGGGCCCACAGGCGACTACCGCGAGGAGCATCAGCATCAGTATGAACAGGAATCGGGTCGATGAGACAAATCGACGCCAGGCACATTCCCGGGTTTTCCTGGGTTCTATTGGTACTCCAGGGGACGGCCGTACAGTGGGCTGGTAGGTCACTTTTCTCAGGGTATGCAAAGAAAAACTAGGATGCGCGGTGTGCTTGATCACTGCCTAGATGCAACCACGGGGCTGAACACAGTGACACGAAAGGTGTAGGCGCCTGGCAAGCCAAATATCTGGGCAGGCGATAGTTGATATTGGTCCTGGCTTGCTTTGGCCAAAAGCTCGGGTGTCACTTGGATGACGGACAAACCGCGCGCCGGCAAGGGACCCTGCATAAACAAGGCAAAACGATATTTCCCCGTCGGACCGCTGATCTCCAAATCGCAGCGGATGGTGCCAACGTCCTGCAGGAGGTTGCTCTCGATAGGAAGCGTCACTGTGAATCGATCGCCGGGGACCATGTTCTGCGGCTCGAAAGAGATTCTGTTCTGATCCACCGATAGGGCTGGCTGTCTTGCGGGAGAACGAGCGGCTCGCTGCCCGCTCATTGGCAGAACAGAAACGTGTTCTGCCATGAGAAGCAATCCAAGCAAAAGCAACACCGCAGTCAGTACGCCCGCCATTCCCCGGGCGACCGGCCAGACTCTGAATCGCCAGGCTCGCTGCTGGAGGCTGGCTTCGACCGCCTGGATCATCTCCCGGCTGGCCTTGGGCGCCAATTGAAATTGGTGAACCGAGGCAGTCAGCGCCTGCTGCATGCGCCGCTCAAATGCGAGCCGTCTGCGCAATGCCTCGGCGCAGCGCGGGCAGGTGGAGAGATGCTTCTCAAGTCGCTGGTGTTCGCGCCGGCTGAGTTGATCTCCCAGCAAGTCGTCAATGAGATGGCTGGCAGAATCACAGCTCATGGCGCCACCTGGTGTGACACGATCTGCTGTCCCCTTGTTTCCTCTGGTTCGGCCAGGAGTACCTTCAAACGCCGGCGAGCGGTGTGCAGACGCGAACGCACGGTACCGGAGGGGATATGAAGCGTCTGGGCAATCTCCTCGTTGGAAAAACCGGCATAGTAGCGCAGGATCACGACCAGCCGGTGCTTATTGCCCAAGCTGTTGATGGCCGCCAGGATCTCGCCGCGCTGTTCATCCTGCATCACCAAACGGTCTGGTTGTGTTTCCAGCTCAGTTGTGATCTGCGGCGCAGGGCTGGGCCAGGGCAGGACCTGGTACCATTTGCGCCGCATCCGCGACCGGCAGCGATTGACGGCGATGCGGTACAACCAGGCTTCAAAGCTGATGCCCTCACGGATTTCATACCGTGGCAGTGCCTGGAAGGCGCGGACAAAGGTCTCCTGCGTCATGTCTTCCGCATCTTGTTCGTTGCGCATGACCAGATAGCAGAGGCGATACACATAGTTCTGATAGCGCCGAATCAGGGCTCCGATGGCGTGCTCGTCCCCCTTCTGATAACGGCGGATCAAAGATTCCGTCTCGACGCTGAACTGCTCGGCCTTAGCCAATGACTCCACCTTGACTAACGCTCTCTTGTTTCGAACTGTTCACCTACCGTCGCCCAGGCACCCAGGAGCTTCAGCCCTTCACCAGTGCATGGGCAACAGGCCCGGCGTCTACCTGAGCAATACTTTAGGGCCCAGGACTGTCTGCTGGGACTGCCGTTCCTCGACCTGAGAGTACCATCCTTTGACGGCATCCGCAGCTAGAAGGAGGAGATGGCGGCGTCCAGGTTGGGGTAGACCTCGAGGAAGCGTGTAAAGCCAACCATGTCCAGTACGCGCTCTACACGGGGCTGAGGATTAAGCAGTTTCAGATGCTGTTGGAGACCGGAGTCCCTGTGCCGGTCAATCGCACGGATTGCCCCCCAACCTTCTTCTGATTCTGTCACTCTCTCTCCGCGTAACAACGAGGCGACTGTCTGCAGGGCTACCAATCCTGAGCTGCTCATGTATGGCGTGTCGCTCAGATCCAGGAGCAAGTCGCGGGCTCCAGCATCATAGGCCTCCTGTGCCTTGCTGATCAGATCCTGGTAGTTCGAGGCATCCAGATCCCCATGCGTTCCAAGAACCGTGACCTGTACCGAAGTGCCTTGGACCTGGGTTACCGTAATCTCCATAGCTCACTCCTCTTCCCTAACATCGCTTCACCATCGTTAACGTATTGCCTTGCACTGCATCAAAGTCAAAGATGATGTCATCCATCACCTGGTGCATGAGGAACAGGCCGAGCCCACCAACCCCTCGCTGTTCCAGAGGGGCCGCCACATCCGGAACAGGAACCTTTTGGAACTCAAACGGCGTGCCCCAGTCGCGCACAGTCACGCGTACCCCGCCTTTGTCGGGCTCGATGGTTACCTCCATCGCCCCTCCCTGGCCATCATAGGCATGCTGAATGATATTGGTGCAGGCTTCATCCACGGCCAGTTGCAGATCATAGATCTCCCGTTTGTCTAGATCCAGTTCACGTCCGGAACGGGATACAAATTCTCGGATTGTCGTCAACTGGGCAAGATCAGCATATAGACTCAATGTTGCCATTGGGCGGCTCCAAATCCTCTGTCGCCGCCAAGGATACCACAAAGGCATCTGCCTGTCAACGCCCGGCAGGCTCTGTTGGGGGGAGCGTCGTACAGGCATTGACTCCTGGTAGGTTCATTCTTTGCCCAGGATCCAGCGGTTGTACAAGTCTTCCACATCCTCACCTGAAGCCGACTTGACCACGCTCAGAAACGCATCAGCTGTGGCAACTCGCCACCTGTAGCGATCCAGATACTCTTGGAGGACCGCCTGGTAGGCAGCATCACCGAGCCTTTGGCGGATGGCATCAAAAAAGAGCGCGGCTTTGCCGTAGACGATGACCTCGTATTCAGGGCCAAAGGCCGATGATGGCTGGTTCACCACGGCGTCGTAGCCCTCCTCCACAGCGGCCTGATAGGGCACCAACCAGCGCTGGTTGATGAGGGTATTCGCCCGTGCTTGGCCGTAGACGTCGCGGTAGTAGATGGCGGTCGAGTACTCGGCCAATCCTTCATCCAGCCATGGCGTATTGACCTGATCGCTGCCAACCTGGGCATACCACCACTGATGGGCAACCTCGTGGGCCAGCCGGTTCTCCAACTCCTCCCGGCGATCACGGTACAAGTCGATGCCGATCAGGTTCATACCGGGATACTCCATGCCGTAAAAGCGCAGTGGCGCTTCGACCACGGTCATCTCGCCAAAGGGATAGGGGCCGAAGGCGTCGCCATAGACTCGCAGGGCCGCAGCGGCGGTGTACATGGCGCTCTGACCGGCTGCTTCATCGCCCGGCAGGTAATAGGAACGTACGGTGGCGCCGGAAGCCGTCGTCTCGGCTGACAGATAGTCGGCGCTGGCCAACCAGGCGAACTCGCGTAGTGGCCCGCCAATAATGTGGTAGACGTGCTGACCAGCCTCGTTCGCTTCCTCGCTGACCACGGAGCCTGTGGAGATGAGCGTCATGGATGGTGGCAGGGTCAATGTGACATCATAGAATGCCGCCTCGGCAAAGACAGCATCGCCCTGCGGCGGCGCGAGTTCTTCGTGCCAAGCTGAGGTACTACCGCTGATCTCCGCTGAATCGTCGTGGACGGCCAGCAAGGGATAGGCATCGGGCAAGCTCCAAATGCCATCGCTCTCACCAAACAGGACGTAGCCTCTGGGTTGCGGCGGAATGTCGATGTCAAAGGTGAGGCTAATAGAGGTACTGGCCTGTGGTGGAAGGGGCGTGGCCAGGGGTATGACCAACGAGGTGTCGGCTGCACGGAGGGACGTCGTCGTACGCTGGCCATCTACCCAGACGGGGCCGATGCGCATCTCTCCGCCATACTGGGGTAGGTTTGGGTAGAGGCGAAAGACCATCTCTTCCAGATCGCTGCTTGTCCGGTTGGGGATCGTTGTTTGCTGCCGTCCTACCAGCCGCTGGTCTTCAAAGTCAAGCTCCAGTGTCAACTGGTACTCGGGCATGGGGCCGAGCCCCTCCATACCCACGCTGGCTATTCCTGGACCAGGCCCATCGGTCGCCGCGCGCTCCTGCGTGTCTGTGGCTGGCTTGGCACTACAGGCAGCCAGCCCCATGACCGAGGCGAGGCCAATGACGAGCCCCAGCCAGAATACGCGCTTTGTGGCCACCTACCACTCAGCCTTATCCTGCAGCGGTGCCAGCGTCTCCACGATTTGGGTGTGGGCCAAGCCGTTGCTGGCGATAAGTCCTGTACATTCGATTACGTCGCGCTTGTTGTAAACCAGCACATCGCCACACAGGTTGGTGAGCACGCCGCCTGCTTCCAGAAGCAGGGCATGGGGCGCACAAAGGTCCCACTCTTTGGAAATGGTCGTGGCCAGGTAGAGGTCGCAGGCGGCCCTGGCCACAAGGCCTACCTTCAGACCCACGCTGCCCACACGCTCTGCCCTGGCAATGCCCAATGCCTGCCGGGCAAGGTCGACGAAGGGCGAATAGTGGGACCGGCTGGCTACCAGGCACATCTGGGCTGGATCAGACTGGGCGGATACGTGCAGACGCGTGGTTTGGCCGTCGTGAACCTGGAAAGCGCCCTGGCCTCGAACGGCGTGGAACAACCTCCCTTTGGCCGGTTGGTAGACCACACCCAGCACGGCCTCACCGGCCAGCGCAAGGGCGATCTGTACCGCAAATTCACCCGTCTCGCTGATGAATTCGGTGGTACCGTCGAGGGGGTCCACGATCCAGACCCGCTCCTTGTCCAGCCTCGACAGATCGTCCTCCGATTCTTCGGTAAGCAGGCCGTCGCTGGGAAAGGCCGCGCACAGGCCGTCAGCGATGAGGGCATCCGCGGCCCGGTCGGCGGCGGTGACAGGCTCGTCTCCCGCCTTGAGGTCCACAGGCAGACCTGTCTGGTAGTAGCCCATGATCTTCGCCCCGGCTTCATGGGCCAGGCGTAGGGCAACGTCGAGTTCGTGTTGGAATGCGTCGGTAGTCAATTCAGATTCTCCCTGGTTCCTCTTCCTGCCGTTGTATTGCTTAGATTGTATCACTGGCCGGAGGCTTTGTCAAACAGACTGTAAAGCTGAATGGCATTGTGGTCAGAATAGCCGGATAAAACCTGAAATATGCAGAAAACGGCACAAAAGAATGCCCTGAGCAAGATCGTAGGACCTACTGGAGGGTACCCACAAAGAGTGGGGGCCGACAATGGTCAGATTGGGCTGGCTTTGCCTTGATCCCGCAAAAGCCGCAGATCGGCCATCGCCGCCCGGGGCTGGAGACGCCTCACCTCCCCGGCCACCACCTCTACGGCCTGCTCGATCTCCTCAGCCGTGGTTCCACGTCCCACCGAGAAACGAAGGGTACCCATGGCCCATTCTACAGGCAGGGCCATGGCCTCCAGGACGGCCGAAACGTCCACCTCATCGGCGTGGCAGGCGGCCCCGGCGGAAGCAGCGACTTGATCGTTCACCTGCGCAAGCAGGGTATTGGCTTCGATGCCGCGGAAACTGAGGCTAAGGGTGTTGGGCAAGCGCAGTTCCGGGTGCCCGTTGAGCCTGACCGAGTCTTGGCCCAGCTCGCGGACCAGGCCATCACAAAGTAGGTCGCGCATGGCTTGAAAGTGCTGCCTGTTCTGTTCCAGGTCACGAGCGGCCACCTGGCAGGCCTGGCCGAGGCCGACAATCTCAAGGACATTCTCGGTACCGGGCCGGCGGCCTCCTTCGTGGCCTGCCCCGTGGAGCAGTTGGGCCAGCTCGATGCCGGTGCGAACATAGAGGGCGCCTATGCCCTTGGGCGCGTAGGCCTTGTGCCCAGCCACAGAGAGCAGATCCACATCCAGATCGTCGACGTTCACCGGGATCTTGCCCACCGATTGGGCCGCATCGGTGTGCATCAGCGCGCCGTAGCGGTGAGCGATGGCGGCCAGTTCGGCGACGGGCTGTATGGTACCGACTTCGTTGTTGGCGTGCATGACCGTCACCAGGAGAGTATCAGGCGTGATGGCCCGCTCCAGAGCGGCGGGATCAACCAGGCCGTATTCGTCCACCGGCAGTACCGTGAGTTCAAAACCCTGGGTCACCAGCCAGTGGCATACCTCAATGACGGCTGGGTGTTCCACCGCCGAGGTAATGATGTGCTTGCCTCGGCCGCGACCGGTCAGGGCAACACCCTTTATGGCATAGTTGTTGCTCTCTGTGCCACCGCTGGTAAAGACCACTTCACCGGGCCTGCAACCGAGCATGTCTGCAACCTGGGCCCGGGCGGTGCTCACAGCTCGTGTGGTAGTCGTACCGTAGGCGTGGCTGCTGGAAGGGTTTCCAAAGTGTTCGTAGAGATAGGGCGCCATCGTGTCTGCAACCTCGCGGGCGATGGGCGTGGTGGCGTTATAGTCAAGATAGATCGGACTCATCAAGGTTTCTCTCTTTCTACCGGCAGATCAGAATCGGCCACTGGCTGGAGCGCAGGACCTTGTCCACGGCGCTGCCCAGCACGACCTCGACCACCGGGCTGTAGCCGTAACCACCCATCAGGATCAGGTCGCTCTCAAGCTCTTCTGCTGTCTCCACGATTCTCCCAGCCACCGGTCCCCGGGCCTGGACAAAGGTGGCCGGTACCCCCCGCGCTTCCAGGTAACCTTTTGCTTGGTCCTGCGCTGAGGAAGCGACGGCCGTGTCCCCCAGGACAGTAACGACACTCAGGGGCGCCTGCCAGCAGCTGGCCAGGTAAGCGCCAACAAAGAGGGCTTCTTCGGCCTTGGGGCTGCCGTCGTAGGCCAGCAGGGGGTGGCTCAAAGGAGACACCATCATGGGCACGGCCAGCACAGGTCTGGCGCAACGCCGGATCAGGGTACGAAAGCCCGAACTCAGTTTGGCCACAGGTTGAGGTTCAGGAGGGTGGGCAAGGCCCACGACGACCAGGTCCGCCCACCGGGCACGATCGCATATCCTGCGGGCCACGTTGCCCACATCGATGCCCAGCCGTCCCGAGACACCGGCCTCCGCGCAGATACGATCGAACTCGGCTTGTACAGCGATGGTCGCCTCGTCCTCCATCCTGGCCTTGTCGGGTACGACGTGCAGGCCGCGAAGACGTGCTCCCTCGCGCCGGGCGATCTCCAGGGCCTGGTTGAGGGCAAACCAGCCGCCCTCCTCGCCGCTGACCGGAACCAGGATGTCGGCAAAGAGACGATCGTCCCGGCGGGCGCCCAATCGTTCTTCTCGCCACCTTCCCGGCGCCGGTCCGGACTCCAGTTCGTCGGGGGTCACGCGGTCAATGAGCCTACTACCCACGCGGGCCACCACGCGTTCCCGCCTGGCGCTGAATTGTACGGCCATGTCATCGGCAGCCTCTTCGGTCTCGACCTCCCAGCCCAGAGCTTCCTCCAGCTCAGCCCGGTGCTCCAGGAGCCAGAGATAGAGGTCGGTTTCGGTCCGCTCGGCAAAGTCGCGAAGCATTCCCCGGCGCCGGATCACCTCGACCACCGGTAGATAGACCTCGTCGTACCAGTGGGCCACTGCTTCCAGGAAGGGAACCTCGCGCTGCTGGTCAAGCCCCATAAAGTAGCGGTGAACCTGGATGTGGTCCAGAAGTTTGTGGTAGCGCCAGGCGACCGTCAGGCTCAGATCAGCCCCAGGCCGGATTTCGTCCAGATGGGTGTGCTCCAGAAAATCTGCGTACTGGGCCTTGAGGATCAGGTCTTTGGGCTGGACGTCGGGCGACAGGGGGACGCGGGTTAGGATCTCGGTTACATGGGCCTGGATGTGGGTTTGTTCGGACTCCCTGGCTACCGAGACACGATGATTGCCGTCCCGGACAAAATAGGCGTCGCCGATTTTGTAAACTTCGATGGGGGGCAGTCCAGCGAACTTCCCGGTAGCCACCTGGACCCGTGCCCAGCGTGCTTCATCGCTGTCCTGGCGCGGCAGGAAGCTGCGGGTGAAATCGACATAGCGGCCCACGCTGCCAACGATGGCGTCAAGGGGGATTTCTTGCAGGCCCAGTGACCGGCCTGCTTTGCCCTTGAGTTTGCCCCGTACTTCTTCAAAGGGCAGAAGGTCGACCGACCGTCCCCGCAAGTAGGCCAAGACCTGTTCCGTGGCAGCGCGACGGCGCGCTCTCCGAAAATCTGATATGGCCTGAAAATAGCTCATGTCTTAGAAGTCAAATCTCCTGATCTGATACAGCATATCGGTCAATCGTCACAAGTCGCCGCGGCATGGAGGGCGGCGCCCAGGGCACCTACAGTCTGGGGCTGGTCGGGGACGGTGATGGGCACGGCCAGGGCTTGGGCGAAAAGCTGCCGGAGGCAGGGGTTGTGGGCCACGCCGCCGGCAAAGACAAATCGTTCCTGGACCCCGACGCGGTGGACCATGCCACCCACGCGGTCGACGATAGCCTGGTGGAGGCCGAGGGCCACGCGATGGCTGTCCGCACCGCGGGCGATGAGCGAGACGACCTCCGATTCGGCAAAGACGGTGCACATGCTTGAAATGCCTATGGTCCTACCGTTGGCTGACAGGGCGTGAGCGCCAAACTCGTCGACCTCCATGCCCAGCGTATGGGCCATGTTCTCCAGAAAGCGGCCTGTGCCGGCGGCGCAGCGATCATTCATTTCGAAGCGGAGCACGCGGCCATCCGGACCCAGCCGGATGACCTTGCTGTCCTGGCCGCCGATGTCCAGTACGGTGCCAGCGTCGGGGTAGAGGTGATGTGCGCTCAGGCCGTAGGCTTTGATCTCGGATATGACGGCGTCCGCCAGGGCCTGTTCCTCGGCCAGGTGGCGGCCGTAGCCGGTGGCCACCAGGCGACTGTAGCCATGCCCCTGCCCACCCTTTCCACTGGAGAGCAGGGCCCGGGCATTGCCCAGGGGATCGGTGCCGGTATCGATGATCTCGGCGCGGGTGATCTGGCAACCATCCCACTCGACGAGCACGATGGTTCGCGAGCCGATGTCGAGGCCTGCCGCGTGCATTGGGACTAGATCTCCGGTTCCACGAGCAGGTAGAGGCTCAGTTGGGGGAAGATGAGACGGTAGGCCTGTCCCCGGTCAGGACGGTGCTCTCACCCTGGCTGACGTGGGTGACCCGGCCAGCCGCGTCGTAGATCTGGGCAAAACCGTCCAAGAGCCAGATCATGCGGTCCCGGGGCAGGGCCTGGGGTGATTCGCTCAACGAACCATAGCCGGCGGCGATTCGCGCCCGGCCGCCTGCCATACGCGCCAGATCCAGGCATACGTCGGCACTGTCGCCAGACAGCACGCGCCCGGCCGCCATTTTGCGTACCTTTGTCTTGAGTCGTTCTACGTCCGTTACCCCGTGCTGCAAAGTTGCCTCCTGTCCTGCAGTTGTGCTTCGCTGGCGATCTCCAACTGCTTGTCCCAGTACCTGAATTGTACTGCAAAAAGGGGTGTAAGACAAGCAAGTAGGGACGGAGGACAGGACCTACGCTGTGCCGGTGCATCTTTTCGAAGGGAAGACTGGTTTCACCACCAAGACGCCAAATAAACAAGACCGCAGAGGCTTTTTACAAAGGCCGAGGGCATAGTGGCTGGACAAGCAGAAATCGGAAAAGATCTTGACCTTGATTTTCTTGGCGTCCTTTGCGTCTTCGCGGTGAGTTCCCGGTCTTTACCGTCAACATTACTGCTATCTACAGACAACGTTCACATCAGCAACGACGACCCTGGCTCGTTCCCTGGCGAAAGCCAGTGCAGAGGCCCTGCCGATACCCGAAGTTCCGCCTGTTACCAGAGCAACCTTGTCCGACAAGCCCGTAGCCATTCCTGTACATCCTCACCAGTAGGATTGGTCTGTCCTCATGTCCGCCGCCCTTTGCATGATCCGCCCATATGAGACGACTTCATCTGGTGGGAGTCAAAGCCCACCCAAAAGAAGTATCAAATGCGCAGATTCGCTACTGAGACCTGATCGACCTCTTTTCAGCCTCCGCTGCCCCGTCGACCATGGCCTCGTATACATCCGGCAGGCCGAGTTCATCAAGGCGCTCCTGGGTGGGCTAGCCACCTTCAATATCCCAGCCGTGTAGTCCATAGAACTCATCCACAACAGTCTTGAACTATTCGCGATCCAGACCGTAGCGCTCCTCCAAGAAAGGATTTTCTGCACGCTCTCGATCTGCATAGTCCAACTGACAGAGTCATGACCATTGCCGCAATGCAGGAATCTCGTGGGCCAGATAGTGAGCGGAACGGAAGACCGAGTTTATCAGCGTACCATCCGACTCTTCGTGAAAGTGGGGATTGATGTACTCCCAGACGATCTCCTTTTCCGGCGTTACCTGAAATATGCGTCCGAAAGCGCCCTCGGTGACGAGCGTATTTCCATTACTCAACCGACGAGCCCCGGAGATATGAGGGCTGAAGAAATCATACCACGGCCTATCTTGGTACTGCCAGACAATTTCGTTGGTCCTTGGATATATCTCGATTACCCGCGAGAAGGGGAATCCCATCCTTTTGCGAAACGGGCCGTTGTCAAATACAAGGATGTTCCCGTTTGGCAGCATGCTCGGATCGTGCTGTCCAGACAGAACGTCGGCACCCAGTTTCCACACAAAATGGCCGGTCTTTTTGTCAATGATGCCCACAGTTGATGTATGGCGAAAGCTGACCATCACCTGATCATCTCCCAACGGGACGACCGTATTACCATGGCTCCATTCATAGCGGTGAATGTTGGGTGGGAGAACATCGGTTTCATAGTCGAGATGCTCATAGGCATGCCACTCCCAGATGCGGTCACCTGCTGGATCTACCTCTACCACGACATCGGCCCACATACCATCCTTATCACTGCCAGGTATGCCACCCTTGACCTTGGCGGCGACATCATGGGGCACCCGTTCCACCGTCAGGTAGATCGCGCCTCCAGAGGGCGTGCGTCTCGCGTCGTGATGATGGTACGGGTCGCGGTGCTCCCACACCACTTTTCCAAGCCAGTCCACTTCCAATAGCACGCCACCTTTGAACAGATGCCATGCGGGCCAAAATCCCACGTCTCATCACGGACCTTCCCCATGTAAAAGAGATTACCGCTGGGGAGTAGATAGCCGTATGCACCGGAAGGATAGGGCAAGTCCCACTGGTGAACTACCTCGCCCTTGAGATCGATGAGAAACACGGTTCCAGGACCAGCCTGGGGTGCGTAGAGGACGTAACCGGGACAGGCCTGCGCCTCATCCAGAGCTGTCAGGCCGGTTCGTGCTATCCGGCGGCGAGTCTGCTGGTCAACTGTCGTCATGATCTTCTCCTATTCAAATCAGCTACACCTTCATCCAAGGCTACCTTGCCACAGTGTCATGTTACATAACGCAAGATGCGCCGCCTGCTCAATGACTATGCCTGACACTGAGAGACTTGCGCGCCGGACGGCAGATTAAACCAGTTGCGCGATATCTCCCTCGCTATCCCAACTTACCCGCAACAATTGGTTTCTTTTCTCGAGCGAGTCTTGTCAGTAATTCTGCTGCGTACTCTGGACCTGGTAGCTCTTGCAGCTCCTGTGCAATCCCCAGTGCCGCATTCCGATAGGAAGGATTGTGAAGAACCTCGATTACGGCACCCCGAATTGATCGGGCGGTGAGTTCACTTCGTTGGACTGTCAGACCAGCGCCCAAATGGGTAAAACGAGCTGCATTTCTGGGCTGGTCGGCGGAAAGGGGCACGAAAACTATGGGCAGTCCCTTGGACAAGCTGGTCATGACTGAGGTGAACCCTCCATGCATCACCACCGCGTCGAGGTAGTCGATAAGCAATGAGTAGGGAACGTATTGCTCGATCCGAATATGGCCTGGTTGCTGGCCCAGAAGAGAAGGTTCCAGAGAGGTTCCGACAGTAATGATCACGTTGATCGCTTCCTCACGAAAACCTGCCGCGATTGACTGAAATATCTCTAGATGTTGGTTACTGACTGTGCCCAAAGTCACCAGGATTGTCTTTTGGCGAGGTAGCTCTCCAAGCCAACTAGGTGGCTGCGAGGACACGGTCTGATCAAAGCTCACGGGCCGAATCGTATGAGTGGCCGCAGTTGGCGTAATCTCTGGGGGACGATAGCTTGGGGGGATGAGATCTAAGCGGAGGTAGCGATAAAGCAAATCCAGATCTGGATCGGCTGAAAGTCCATAGCTACGCCGAATTCGGTTCAATGATTCTGCCACGAGGGCCTTGATAGCTTCGAAAGGCATAATGATACCGCCTGACAACCCGATCACGGCGCACGGTATCTCCAACAGATCAGCTGCAATCCACCCACCGAATTCCCACAAATCACGAATAATCAAATCTGGTTTCCAGTCTCTAGCTAGCTCCAACAAGTCGTCGATCATCGGGGGAGGACAACGCTGAGCAAAAACCACGCCAACCTCAAAGCGACCTCGTTCTTCTAGGGGAACATCGTACCACTCAGGAAAGGTTTTTCCTGTATTTCCTGCTAGCCAGTCCAGACCTGCTGAAAAGCAGGAGAGCCCTGCTTTCTCAACTGAAGGACAAAAGCTCTTGGCGGTGGCGAAAGCCGCTTCATGCCCTACTTCGACCAGAGCTTGAGCTATGGGAATGATGAGATGAAGATGGGCTAGTGAAGGTTGAACTGTAAATAGAAATCTCAAGTTCAAGTCTCCTCCTCGCCTCTGCCGCCCTGCATATGCTTTGACAGAACTCTCCTGCATAGCAATTCCTGCAGGGTGATCACGAGGAATAGCTCCCTGGAAACACTTGTGAGTAGGCCAGGCGGACATGAACGGCACGATTTACGAAGAGGGCTGCGATGTTGACCTGTACATTATATCACACCGCAAGGCCAGGGTCAAGCGCTTTTCGACAAGTCGGGTGCCTTTTCAGAACTGCTCTCGTCATCAAGCCCCCCCTCCAACTGGACACCCATCTGGCTGGGATAGGTAAAGTCTCGGTAGTGGGACGTGTCTAGAGACGGTAGATGCATCGAGTGTTCTTTGAGACGATCATGGAGCTACTCATGCGGATGAGAACAAAGCGTACTGCGCGACACTGGTGCTGGCAGCGGTAGCCTTGGTCCAGGAAAGCTGTGGCGCTCTGTCGCAGACGACGCGGGTGCCGCCTACGGGGCTGCCGCTGACGTAGGCCCCCCTATTCCCTGGGTCTGGCCCTGGTATCGACTACCCCGAAGGTTGAGTGACGGCAACACAGACTTCGACGAGCCTGTTCGCTGAGACCGAGGCAGAGCTGGCGACCCTCTAGCGCGGGACCAGTCCCGGAGGGTGTAGTCTTGTCGCACGACCGCCGGGGGTTGAGCTTCATGCAGGGTTTGGGCCTGCCCGAGGATCCGACGCCGGAGGACTTGTACACGCTCAACGCGGGGTTTCTGGGCTTGGGGCGAGCCGGTGACACGGTCAAAGGTGACGGCCTTTGGTGCGCCAGCCCTGCGGGTGTGGGTGTCCGATGGCGGGCGCTGGGAGAAGACGGTGATGGGCTATGCGGGCGAGCAGGGCTTCCTTCTCTCGGTGCAGGCGCCCAGAGAAGAGGCGTTGGATGACTTTCTGCCTACTTTTGAGGCCATGCTGGCCAGCGCCGAGGCGGCAGAGGGAGTAGGTGGCGAGGACCGCGGATGGGCGGGACGGCTGCGATCCTCCCTTCATCTGGCGCCTAGCTGCGATAGTATTTCGCCAGCGGTGCCAGCACCTCCGGTACGGCAATAGAAAGGACTAACGCTGCAGGTACGCCAGACTGGTTAGAACGTGGGCCTTGGTCACAACCATCAGGTCCTCGATGGTGATGTACTCGTCGGTGCCCCCCATACCGTGCGATTTGGGCCCATAAAGGACGGAAGGCACGCCATAGTCTCGGAAAAGCCGGGCGTCTGACGCGCCCAGCCCCGGGAGGCGCATGACCTTCTGCCCCCACACCTTCCCGGCATTCTGCGCCATGAGCAGGCAGATCTCATGGTCAGGTGGGGTAAAGGTAGGGTCACTGCCTCCCTGTGTCACCCGGTATGAGATGCCGGGGTGGCGCGCAACCCGACTGTCCACTTCATCCAGCAGGCCCTTGACGGGGGCGCCGGTGGGCAGCCGGATATCTACCTCGGCGCGACAGTGCTCGGGCACCGTGTTGACGATGAGGCCGCCCTGGATGGTACCGACGTTGCAGGTAATCCGCTTGATCACTTCGGCTGTGCCGGGACCCTTGGCGACGTCCAGCGCCTCCCGGCCCTCTTCCAGGACTTTTTCCACGTCGGCTGGGTGGGAAAACTCCATCCCGACGACTCCCATCAGGTCGTAGAGAAAGTTCAGCATTTTGACGATGGCATTGTCACCCATGTGCACGTAGGCGCCGTGAGCGCCCACACCTTCGGCCACAAACTCCAGGATCAGCCGGCCCTTTTCGGAAAAAGTGAGGTGAGACAGCGAGGTGGGTTCGCCATTGAGCATGGCATCGCCCTTGACCCAGGGGACGTTGTCCAGAAGCCATTGCGCCCCCCATTTCCCGCCGGTTTCCTCGTCGGAGACCAGTGTCAGCACGAGTTCTCCCTTGAAGCTGTCCCTCATCTGGGAAAGAAACCAGTACGACATGATGGAGGCGGTACAGCCGCCTTTCATATCGGATACACCCCGGCCATAGATCTTGCCATCAGCAACCAGGCCGCTCAAGGGATCGTACTGCCAGCGCTCAGAGTCTCCGCTGGGATAGGTATCCAGATGCCCGTTGTAGATCAACCGTCTTCCGGGGCCCGCGCCCTGGAGGCGGCAGGCGATGTTGGGCATGGTTTTCCGGGGAGCAAATACCTCGTATTCGAGGCCCAGCGATTCAAGGTGGCGGCACACAAAAGAGACCAGTTCGGTCGTATCGCCGGGTGGGTTCTCGCTAGAGATCTTGACCATGTCAGAGCAGAGTTTGACGATTTCGTCCTGGTGATTTGTCTATCTTTTCCATAATCTGCTGTTCAAAGTCCTTCACTTTATCCTCCCTGGCCTGTGGTACAGACCTCAAATGCGGCGATGACCTACTCACTGATTCTGCGTGCTCCTGTTGGATGGGATGTTGGCTCAAGCATTGTAGCACGCGCTCGTAGAGAAGTCAAACACCTCTCCGTACCGCCGGTCCATGCAGCAAGGTCCTGGCTAGCTCCCCGAAACCAGGCTTCCGAAGCTTCCACAGTCCTAATGCTGCTCCCTGGGTAAGAAACCATGCTCACATCCCATCAGGGCAGTGGGAAGCTAGACGACGCAGATGGGTCGTAGTAGATCCTAACGAAGGGCTATCTGCCCAAACGGCGCTTTCCGGGTAAACTGGAGCCGCATCTCAACTAGCCGATCAGGAGAGGGTTAAATGAATGTTGTTGGACGCAGCATAAAGGACGTCCAGGTTGAGGTCACGGCCAGGCAGCATCGCTGGATGGCTGACGAAGCGCTGGGCGCGGGGCGCGACCAGCGGTCGAACCCCTACGAGCTACTGCTGGCTGTCTGGAGCAGGTTTTCCAATTTCTCCAGTTGCTGGCGCGTACCCAGGGCGACGAGCACATCGCCGGGGTGCAGGGGGTGATCTGAATCGGGGGAGACCAGGACATCGTCTCCATGTTTGAGACCCAGGATGTTGGCCCCCGTTGTCTCGCGGATCCGTGCCTCACCGACTGTGCTATCTGCCAGGGAGGACCCTGCTTCGACTGCCAGATCCTCCAGAAAGAGATGCAACGAGTCGTCGTACATCACCGCCTCCAGGAAATCCACCACATCGGGACGGAGAAGCGTCTGGGCGATGAGGCGCCCTCCCAGGCTGTATGGCGAGAGTACCCGGTTGGCGCCGGCAATCTCTAGTTTCTTGGCATTGTCCTCGGTGTCGGCGCGGGCGACGACATAGATGTCCGGCTTGAGCGTCCGGGCGGATAGTACCACGAATAAGTTGGCTGCGTCGCTCTCCACCGCGGCGACCAGGCCATTGGCCCGGAGGATACCTGCCCGGTGCAGTATCTCATCGTCGCCGGCGTCGCCCTCTATACCGGATAACCCAGAGCCCTGGCCCGTTCGATCGCATGGCTCTCATTGTCAATTACGATGAAGGAGCGTCCTTCCTGTTGAAGTTGGGTACATACCTGCTGTCCGACGCGGCCAAAACCACAGATGAGATAGTGTCCTTGCAGAGCTCTCTATCTTGCGCTTCATCCTGAACTCCTCTAGCACGTCTCCCAGCTCACCGGCGATCAAATAGTTGGCCAAAGCAGTGAAGGAATAGGTGATGGCGGCCACACCCAGGACAACCAAGGCCGAAGTAAAAAGTCGCCCGGCTGAGGTTAGGGGATGGACTTCGCCAAAGCCGACGGTGGTCACCGTGATGATGGCCATGTAGAAGGCGTCTATCCATGACCAGCCTTCAATGACCATATAGCCGACGACGCCGACCACCACGATGGTGGTAAAAATGAGGGCGATATTCAGCAGGCGTCGTTCCAAGGTCATCGGCTGGCCCCAAGTATACGGGCAGAAATGCCCTCAAGAATCTATCCGAAAATGCTACGGCCCTCGTCCTGAGGGTGATCTGTGTCCCCAAGGGGCAAGGTGCCCTCAGTTCAGCGTCGTCCACTCGCCAGGCTGGAGCACGCGTACCTCAGTCTGGGGAGCCAGACGCAAAGCGTGCTCGGCAAAGGCGCGAGGCGGGTGTTTCAAATAGTCCACCGCGTCCCAGACGGCATGGGGGCCCGCAAGACGGAACGAACCCCAGTGTATGGGAACGGCCACACGTGGCTCGAGCCTGTTCAATGCCTGAGCTGCCGTCAAGGGAGTGAGATGCCCAGCTCCTACCCGGTGGCTGTAGCCCCACACGGGCAAGAGGGCCATGTCCAGGTCGAATTCTTGGCCCACCTCGTGCATGCCCTGAAAGAGATCTGTATCCCCTGCAAAATAGATCGACAGGCGATTCTCCATGACATAGCTCAGGCAGGTTGTCATGGGCCGGGGGACCGACACCCCCCAGCCGTGCTCGGCGGGCATTACACTGATCTCGACATCTGCCACCCGTACCTTGTCCCCTTCGACAACTTCGTGGACTTGGACGCCGGCCCAGCGCCGGAGGTATTTTCCGCTGCCTCGTGGGGCAATGACCATTGTGGTTGATGGCAGTTGTCGCAACGAAGGTAGGTCGGCATGGTCGTAGTGCAGATGGGACAGGAGTACGACGTCAGGTGGGCGTTCATCCAGCAGGCCCAGGGCGACGCTGCTGCCGTGGCGCTGAAGAAAAAGGACGTGGTCCCGGAGTATTGGATCTGTGAGTACGCGGATCTGCCCGATGTCTACAAGGACGGTGGCATGACCGACATAGTTGATTTCAGCCAAGTTGTATGACTCTTTTCTGATCAGTCTGGGCGATTGGATGCTTCAAGGTCGCGCGGGCTGGATCTCCATCGCGGTGGCGAACAGAAGGCGAAAACTCTCTGCGCCGCCGAACCCGGTGCCCATTGTACCCCCCGGGGGGTATAATGTCAATCCTTTTCAGTGCCAAGAACTGGACAAGAAGCTGGTGCCGGTTCTTTGGGTCCTGTTTCGCCTGGTCGGGGTCCATCAGGTATGCTGGGTCACTGCCCCTCAACCTGGTAGTAATCACACAGGTCTGTCAAACCACAGTCGGAGCAGCGGGCCTTGCGACTGGTACACACTTGGCGGCCGTGCCGGATCAGGTTGAGGTGGAAGGCATAGAAATCTTCAGGCTGTACCAGTGTTTCCAGATCGACGTGGGCTTTTTCGCGCGTGGTCCGCGGCCCTATCAACCCCAGCCTTTTGGTCACACGGTGGACGTGGGTATCGACGGGGAAGGCAGGGCGCCCCAATGAGAAGAGCAGGACGATGGCCGCCGTCTTGGGACCCACACCCTTGATGGACGACAGCCATATTTTGGCTTCCTCCACCGGGCGGTCCGCCAGAAAATTGAGGGTCAGCTCGCCCTGTTCCTGGGTGATGATGCGTAGCGCACCCTGGATCCGCGGCCCCTTCTGGTTGGCCAGGCCAGCCGGGCGAATGGCCTCAATAACCTCCTCAACGTCCGCGTCGCGGACCAGTTCCCACCTGGGGAACCGGTCCACCAAGCGGTCAAAAGCCACGTCACGGTTGACGTCGTTCGTATTTTGGCTCAGGATGGTGCTGACCAACTCGGAGACCGGGTCCATGTGAGGCCGCCACTGAGGCTCGCCGTAGGCTTCCAACAAGCGGCGGTGGACCTCTCCGGTCTTGGTCTGTAGAACCTGGTGATCGTCATCCATAGCACCTCCCTGCCATTCTTTCTTTACCGCGGGATTGTACCCGACCATCTTGCTTTGGTCAAGATTGGTTGCTTTGAGCAACCAATCCTTCGATTTGAGTCCTGTGGCTACCCCCTTGACAGGTACTTTGCAGACCTGATGAGTTCTGGGTATGGCTCAGGGCGGGCTCTCTGGGCAATGTCTGTGGTTCAGTAAGGACCCTCGTAGGCCCACGGCAAGGCCATAGACCCCTGGTCCAACTTTGGATCAACCCAAGAATCCTCCCTGGGGCCTATGGCATTGGACCCAGGGATGTGTTACACTGCTTCTGACGTCTCGTGGCGTACCTCGTCCATCTCACCCAAGCCCAGAAGAACGGTTGAAGCAGGGGAGGTTGCATGGAAGGCGAAACGACACTTCTCACAGCCAAAGAGGCTGCGGCGTATCTTCGGGTTAGTCTGTTCACCCTGCGAAAGATCGAACAGCAAGGCATGCTCGTCCCCTATCGCACACCAGGTGGGCACCGCCGCTACAGTTTGGACATGTTGAAGGACTACCTGGAACAGACCCGGCTTCCGGCCCAGCCCTAGTGCGGGAATCTTGCGAGGGTCTGCGTCCGTCACAGCGACTGCGAATGAAAGACGCACCCCGAGATTTTGAGAAGAATGCTTTTTAGGGTATAATGTGGTCGAGTAATTTACTGAGAGCCGGTCTCTCAGTTTTTTGTTCCACAGGGGCCCTGAGGCAACCTGCCTCAGGTGCTCTTTTTGATATGCTGGATGGTTGTGAAAAAGTGCAGTCCAATGGCTACGATCCGGGGAGCGGACAGGACAGTCAAGTACGATTGGGTGCGAAATCCCCAAGTCCCCGTCTCAGGGGTCGGGGACTGTCCCCAGGTACGGACCCAGGAGTCATGACGCACCAGTAACCAGCAGTGATATGGCGGGAAAATGATGTTTTGTGAGGTTGAAGGAGAATTATGGCGAACGAGAATTTTCTAACCCCCGAAGGTCTTCAGAAACTAGAAGAGGAACTCGAGTTTCTGACGACTGTGCGTCGGCCTGAAGTTGCCAGGGATATCCACGAAGCCAAGATGGACGGTGACGTCTCAGAGAACGCTGGCTACGAGGAGGCCAAGCGCCAGCAAGCTTTTCTCGAAGGGCGGATCATGACCATCGATGCCATCCTCAAGAACGCGGTGCTCATCAAGTCGGATGGAAGCAACGATACGGCAAGTCTTGGCGCGCGAGTCACGGTGCTTGAGGAAGGCTTTGAACCCGAGACCTATACCATCGTTGGCTCAGCCGAGGCCAATCCTGGCGATGGTCGGATTTCCAATGAATCACCTCTGGGCAAGGCGTTGTTGGGTCATAAAGCAGGCGATAGGGTGGCCTATGACTCACCAGGAGGACACGTAGAAATGGAGATCCTCCAGATCGAGTAAGGGTGCGGCAGGGCGCAAGCGCCTTGCCCCTTCGTGTTGGCAACCCGATAGTCGAGGATCGAGGAGAGCCCCGTGACCGAAGAACGACTAAGTGACCAGGAACAGCAACGCCTGCTCAAACTAGAGCGCTTGCGCGAGGCAGGCATTGATCCCTACCCGGCGCGAGCCAACCGGACCCATACGGCAGCCGAGGCCATTGCTGCTCTGCAGGCATCCCCAGAGGGGGCTGAGCCCATCCTTGTCAGTGTTGTAGGACGCTTGGCGGGCATCCGTGTGATGGGCAAATCGTCCTTTGCCCACATCGAAGATGGCACGGGCCGCATCCAGCTTTATTTGCGACGCGATGTGGTGGCCGATGAGATGTACGAGATCTTTAAGGGCGATTTGGATCTGGGCGACTTTGTGGAGGCAACGGGGCAGATGTTCTATACCCGTACCGGTGAGGCCAGCATCCGCGTGGACAAGCTGCGCGTCCTGTCCAAAGCCCTGCGGCCCCTGCCTGTGGTCAAGGAGAAGGACGGTCAAGTTTTTGACGCTTTCGGCGACAAGGAGTTGCGCTACCGGCAGCGCTACGTGGACTTGGCGGTCAACGCAAAAGTCCGCGAGATCTTCCGGGTGCGATCCCGGATTGTCTCTGCGGTCCGCCGATTCCTGGACGAACGAGGCTTTCTCGAGGTCGAAACCCCGGTATTGCAGCCGATCTATGGGGGGGCAGCAGCCCGGCCTTTCGTCACTTACCACAACCAGCTCAAACAGCAGCTCTATCTACGCATCTCCGACGAGCTCTATCTCAAGCGTCTCATCGTCGGCGGCTTTGAGCGAGTTTACGAAATTGGCCGCGATTTCCGCAACGAAGGCGTGTCTTTCAAGCACAATCCCGAGTTCACCCAGGTCGAGTTCTACGCGGCCTATGCTGACTATCAGGACGTGATGGCCCTGACTGAAGAGATGGTGGCCTATGCGGCTCAGGAGGCGTTGGGGACGACCAAGATCTCTGTGGATGGGCAGGAGATCGAGCTGGCGCCGCCCTGGCGCCGCTGGCGGCTGCGCGAAGCCGTTCGCGAGGTCACGGGTATTGATTACGAGGATCATCGGGATGCGCAAAGCCTTTACAGGGCCATTATCGAGACAGGGGGCACGCCAGAACCCAAATCCAGTTGGGGCAAGCTGATCGATCCTACGTTGGTCAATTACGTGGAGCCCCACTTGATCCAGCCTACCTTCTTGTACGACTATCCCGTAGAGGTCTCACCGCTATCCAAAAGAAAACCGGGCGAGCCGGGAACCGTAGAACGCTTTGAATTCTTTATCGGCGGTTTCGAGTTGGGCAACGCTTTTAGCGAGATCAACGATCCCCTGGACCAACGGGAGCGTTTCCAGGCCACGAGTCAAGCTCTGGCTTCTGGTGATGAGGAAGCCCATCCCCTAGATGAGGATTATGTTGCCGCGCTGAGCTACGGCATGCCGCCTACAGGCGGCTTTGGCATGGGCATAGATCGCTTGACGATGCTCTTCACTGGCCAGGAATCGCTGCGCGAGGTGATTCTCTTCCCCCATCTACGGAGTAAGGACTGATCGGCCCAGTCGGGGCCAGATCACTTCTTGGTGTTGGAGTTGGTGTCAAATCAAAACGGGACAGGTACGCGCACTGTCCCGTTTGCCTTTGCGCTGGTCAGCTGCTTTGGTTGAGAGGATTCTCCGGCACTTCAAAACGGTATCCCACGCCACGTACTGTACGCAAATAGCATGGAGAGCTGGGGTCGTCCTCGATCTTGAGACGAAGCCAGCGAACGTGAACGCTCAGCGTCCGCGTGTCACCCACATAGTCCGTTTGCCAAATCTGCTTCATAAGCTCTTGCCGACTGATCACCCTTCCTGGACTGGCAAGAAACAGCCTTAGCAGGTCGGCCTCCTTGGGACGGAGGTGCATGACCTTTTCACCCTTGCGTAGGGTGCGGGTTTGCGGATCCACGGCGAGGTGCCCGGCCCGGATCTCACGTCGAGTCAGATGCTGCGCCACCTTTTTGATCCTGTAGAGCAGCTTTCGGGAGGTAAAGGGCGGCGTCATGTACGCCTCTGCAGCGCTACCAGCGCTGGCATGACCCCTCTCGAGAAGGAGAATTGTGGGCACCCCTTCCAGTCGAGCACGGACCGTGTCACTGACCTTGTAGCCCCTGGCGCCAAAAGACGCGATGTCCATGATCAGCAGGTCTGGACACAGGGCGCGGATCCGGCTAGCTGCCTGGCGTAACGTATGTACCACGGAAACCTTGTAGCCCTTGCGCTCCAAGCTGGGCATCAACAGGTCGGCAGTGGTGATGTCCTTTTCGACAAACAGAATTCTCAGCGTCATCAGATCACAACCTCACAAGACCCCAAACCCCTCTCTAGTCCTTTTCTGTGCGACAAGGGTGTCAAGTTCCGATTGTCAGTATAGTGCACTGGCATTACAACTCGGATTACAACTTGGCTCTGAGCCTGCGACGCAATGCCAAACGCCAGATTCAGCAACCAACGGCTCCTCCGCCTGAATTACCGTGGTGGTGTTGGCCTTCTGGCTTAGTGCACCACGCGCAGGCCGTGGATTGTCTCCATCGATGAAGGTCCCCTTGAAGGGCGGGCAAGGCCAGGTTGCTTCTTTCTGCCAAGTCAACAGGGGACTGAGGCTGCGACGATTCTTATGTGATTGTTCCATTATAGCGCATTAGGTTATTCTCTGCAATCTGCCACCCACCCACTGTCCAGGGCAATTGCATTGGGAGTCGCAGCCGTCGTCTCGAGGGTGGTCCAGCATCCAAACTCTAACGCAACTCTAACAGATTTCTAGCATTGGTCTAACGATGGTCAATTAGAGTAATCCCGAATCTTGGCTAGAAGGGGATGGCTTGGACCATGAATACAGAACTGGTATGTGCTACTTGCGGAATCGTGATCCGATGGCAGGCGACGATCGTGGATGGCCGCGCTTACTGCTGCCTCGGCTGTGCCCAGGGCGGTCCCTGTCACTGCGACTATGACAACTTGCCGGTACAAGACCAGATGAATCCAATGGTCCTGCAAAAGGTATATCCTCAGAAGGATGACGATGATGCCTGACAAGCGAGTGTCAGAACTCGGTCAGGGAAAAAGCATGCAGACACGGCGCTGCTGTGCTAAGATACAGACAGAATTGATGGGCGCGTGATTCGGCAGGCAAGAGCCATCGCCCGTTTGACCCGAGACATCGATCCCTGGATCGGTGTCCATATGGTGGAGAGGTAGGAAGGCATGTTTCTTTTGGATCCACGGTATCTGATTTTCGCTTTGCCAGCTCTTTTGCTGGCGTTCTATGCCCAGCTGCGAGTCAAGTCTGCCTACACCAGCTATAGCCGGAAGCCGAACTCGCGGGGACTCAGTGGCTATGAGACGGCGCGGATCTTGTTGCGTAGTCTTGGGCTGGACCATATCCGAGTAGAGAGGGCGCACGGCCAGCTCAGCGACCACTATGACCCGAGTAAGAATGTCCTGCGGCTGTCGGATGGCGTGGCCAATACCAGTTCGGTTGCTTCTCTCGGAATTGTCGCCCACGAGATTGGGCACGTGATGCAGGATGCCACCAACTATGCACCACTGCGACTCAGGTCGGGGCTGGTGCCAGCAGTCCGAATTGGTTCCTGGCTGGGCCCCCTCATCTTTTTTGCTGGCTTTTTTCTGACAGGGGTGACGGGCTCTACGACGATCGCCTGGATCGGTCTGTTCCTCTTTATGGGTACCGTTGTATTTTCCCTGATCACTTTGCCCGTTGAGTTCAACGCCAGCAAGCGAGCGTTGGAGCTTTTGCGAACCTATCAACTGGCCGATGGGCGCGAGCTGCAGGAGACCAAAAAGGTCCTTGATGCAGCTGCGTTGACCTACATCGCGGCGCTGGCCCAGGCGCTGTCAACGATGCTTTACTATGTCTTTCTGCTGACAGGGTTCTCGCGACGGGATTAGACTGGGACAGGGTCCAGACCCCACGGAGATGCCTTCCTCGATTGGGGGCGAGCCAGAACCAGGGGCTGAGGAATTCCTCAGCCCCTTTGTGCGTCCCTGGGAACCCGGCCATCCCATCAGTGTCAAGGCTTTGGTCTGATCCGTAGGGTATTCGTACCCCAGCAGTCTGAAGAACTCGCTTGACAGCCCGGACCAGATGTGCTATACTTACTAATGCATAAGTTCATAAGGTAAGAGGGCGTATGACTATCCAGGAACAGATGCGCAAGGGGACCACGACAGTCATCATACTCAGCCTTCTGGCGGACGCAGAACGGCCCATGTATGGCTACGAGATCATCCAGGAGCTGGAGGCCCAAAGCGAGGGCTACTTTCGCTTCAAAGAGGGCTTGATCTACCCTCGGCTGCACGAGATGGAGCGCAAGGGCTTTTTGCGCTCCGAGTGGCACGGCGAGGAGGGCACCCGCCGCCGCAAGTTCTATGCCATCACTGACGGGGGCCGCCGCCGTCTGGCCGAGGAACTGGAGGGTTGGCGCACGCTGTCCCAGCACGTGAACCAGCTTCTCGGGGTCGAGGCAGCGTCATGATGGCTGGCACGACTTCGCCTGGGCCGGGCATTGACCACCTCTTGTCTCGGGTTCAGTCCCAGATGGATCTGGATAGCGAGACCGAACAGGAGGTCCTGGCCGAGATCCGCGACCACCTGGAAGAAGCCGTAGCCGAGGCCCAAGCTGAGGGACTTGGCGCGGAACAGGCACTGGCCCTCGTGGCAGTCCGCTTTGGGGTGGAAGAGCAGATCGGACAGGAACTACAGGCAGCACATGCAGGCTGGGGCACGGCCGACGCCGTCGTCGCTGCTGGGCTGCCGGTAGCCTGTGCCCTCGTCCTGCGCTGGCTGGCCTTTGCCCCCGATGGGACTGTCCTGGGCTGGCCCCAGCTCCTCAGCCGCCCGGCCTTTTGGATCGTCGCTTTGGCAGCGCTGTTCATCCCTCTACTCAAGTTTGAGCGCTGGCGCTATGCCATGGTGGCCTGGGTCGTCTTTTGGGGGCTGACTGTGGTCTTTGTCACACTTCCGGCGATGCACTGGTGACGAGTTTGGCTTTGTCGACGGTAGGGGCGAGGACATGAACGACCCCACAGCAGTGCACGGGAAGCCAAGTACACCGTGGCGTTCTCCCCTCTTCTGGTGGGTGTTGGGGCCACTTCTGGTCGCTATCCTGGGGTTGACGATGGCCAAGGACTACTACCTGACCGGAGGTCAACCTAACCCGATCTTTTACCTCACAGTGCCCCTGGTCTCTATTGCAGGCAGCACACTCGGTGGCTTTGTTACGGCCAGGGTGCTAAAGCAGGCCGTGACCTGGGTCGATTTGTTGGCCATCACCCTTATCACAGTCTTCCTGGGGCAAGTGTTTGAAAACGTGTCCAAGCTTGCCTGGCACCTGGTCTGGAGCTATCCGGGTTGGATGTACTTGCTTGCCATCTTGGTACTGGGGCTCCTGGTACCGGCTTGGTGCCTGGTACGCTGGCTGAGACTGCGCTGGCTCCTGGCCCTGGCCGTGCACTCGGCATGTTCCTCGGCGAGATGAGTCCTGGCCCTGGCCTTCACCCCACTCACGGGCGTAGAGCACACCCGGATCGTGGTACCATCGGAGTGGAAGTACGGATCGAATGGACGTAAAAGCTGGAGACGCAGGCATCCCGCATGACCAGGCTGTCTGGCAGCCCTCGCGAGTGGAAGGCAGCGTTGCTCTGCGCCGTACCCCTTTCCCTGCTCGTACTCGGCTTGTTCTACTATTGGTTTGGCATCGCCGACCGGTATTTTATCTTTCTCTACTACCACGACATGGGCACCGTCGTCCCGGATACCTCGCCCTTTAGCCCCGTCACCAGCAGCCGCTATTGGATGGCCGGCCTGGTGGCCAGCGGCGCCGTTCTGGTGCTCTACGTGGCGGCCAACTGGCTGTTGGGACGCCTGGCCGCCGAGTACCACCCGCCAGCCTGGTGGCGTGTCTGGGCGCTGAGTGCCGTGCCCTTGGCGATCGGCATTCCGGCCATCACCATGACCGTGAACGCTCCCTCGCTGCCCCTGGCGAATGCCCTTCAGGCTACGCTGGCCACCCTGGCAGGGCTCAGCTTGGCCTTGCTGCCGGGAGAGATGGCCGCCAGGCGCCCGGGCGAACTCTTCTGGCTGACTCTCGACGGTCTGGGATTGATGCTGATTCTGGTAACCGTTGTCGGCCTGCAGAACCTGCCTCGCTGGCTGGCCAGCGACGGCGGTTGGTGGGTGGGAATGCTGGTGGCTGCGGTGGTGGCTGCTGTCGGTTGGCTTCTGGTCACGACGGGCCTGCGAGTCCTGTTCCGTACGCGCGTGTTCCCCGTCCAGCGACCCTGTTCCTGGCCGGTTTGTGTGCGTCCTACGTGCTGATGCCCCTGGTTCACCATGTGCTTGGCACCGACGGTCTTTTCTACATCACCAACAGCAACAACTTTTTCGCCGACAATGTCGCCCTCCAACTCGCGGCCTGGCTGCTCGTAGCTGGGCTTGCCTGGGTGCTCACCCTGCTGCGCCAGTCTCTCGCAATGCGGCGCGCGACGTCCCCAGCCAAAGCAGTATGAGATCTATGGGGACAGTGCCGGCAGACGTGAGTGAGGAAGGTTGTTTCATCCTGAACCAAGGAGACGATCAAGCCATGAAAGATCTAGCCGTTATCGAAACCATTCTGCGCAATCGCCATCACTTTTTTATCGAGATCCGCGACGGGGTGAGGCTAAGCGAAAAGATGCGGGCCATGCTCATCTCCAGCATCTTGTTCCTGGCCCTGTACGGGGCCGTCCTGGGCTCGACCCACAGCCTGTGGCAGACGCTGAGTTCGGCGGTCAAGCTGCCCCTTCTCTTCCTCACGACGCTCGTCATCTGTTCGCCGACGCTCTATTTCTTTAACGTGCTCTTTGGCTCCAATCAGAGCCTGACCCAGAACTTTGCCCTCATTCTGACCGCCATCTCGGTGACGGCCGTGCTGCTTCTCAGCTTTGCACCGATTGTGGTCTTTTTCCTGCTGACCACGAGCAACTACCAGTTCTTCAAGTTGCTCAATGTGGTGATCTTTGTCGTCTGTGGCATTATCGGCGTGATCTTTTTGAACCAGGGCATGAAGATCGTGTCTGCTTCGGGGAAGGATGGGGGCACAGCTCGCCGTTGGGTGATGTGGGCCTGGGTCATCGTCTATGCTTTTGTCGGCAGCCAGATGGCCTGGACGCTGCGGCCTTTTATCGGCGCGCCCAGTATGCAGTTCGAGCTGTTCCGCCAATTGGGCGGCAACTTTTATACCAATGTCTTTGCCAGCCTGGGCGAGGTCTTTGGCTTCTTTGTGGTACGATAGGGGGTCATGATGTCTAGCCAAATCCCTGGAGATGAACGTTCTACGACAGACCAGATCCTCGACCTATTGCTGGATGCTCTGGTTGAGCGTCAGAAAGCGCAAAGGACCGAGGGACAGGGGGGCGCGCCCGCCCCGGTTCCGCCACCTCGTCCGGAGCCCCCTCCCGGGGAGGAGCGCCGGGTAGCCGAGCAGCGCCAGACTGTGTCTCGCCCTGCGACAACGAAAAAAGCAAAGCCTCAAAAGCCAAAACCGGAACCCCAACCTGGTCAGGAGGGCTGGGAGCCGCCGCCCCGGCAGCCGAGCATCGACATGGGCAAGATGCTGGGCCGGCTGGCCATCCTGGTTGCCATCTTGCTTCTTCTGGTCAACATCCCGGTGACCCGCTATGGCGTCAGCCTGGCGCGCATCATGCCCGAGACCACCTCGCTCATCATCCGCGACGGACTGGTCCTGAAGGGCAGCGGCCCCGAGATCTATGTCCTGGAGAACGACAGGCTGCGCTGGATCAGCAGCCTGGACGCTTTCGAGCACATGGGGCTAACCTGGGAGGACGTGCACGTAGTTGAGGACAAGTACCTGGCCAGGTTTGAGAAGGGGGCGCCGATCCACGTGCTGCTCAAGTGCCGGACGAGCCCCCACATCTACCGGCTGGAGCAGGGGGAGAAGCGCTGGATCCAGGACATTGATACCTTTGCGTCCGAAGGGCACGTGTGGGAGGACGTGCGCTTTGTTTCGTGCAATTATCTGCGGGATCTGCCGGATGGGGTCGCCGATCCCGGAGGATGCTGGGTCGCCACCGCAGCCCTAATCCTCAGGGATCGGTTCCGATCCGGGGTTGTGTTGCTCAAGGTCCTGGCGGTAGATCACGATTCGCTGCTGCCGGTCAAAGCCAACAGCTTCGTAGGCCCGCCGTGCCGGGACGTGCGGCTCGTCCAGATCGGTCTCTACCCAAACGAATCGGATGCCCTCTTTCCGAAAACGCCGAAGGACGTGACGGTACATGAAGGTGCCCCAGCCTCGGCCTCTGTATTCGGGCAAAACGCCATTGTTGTCCAGAAAGCCCATGTTCCGCTCGGCGACAATCCCAAAGGTGACAAAGCCAAAGACATCCCCGTTCTCCTCCAGAACCCATACCTGGTCAGGATGCGCCGCGTGGGCATCCCGGACCTGCTTGATTTTGTCATCCCTCCAGCCCGAATCAGGGTTGAGGCGGGTACCCTTGTAGAACTCCTGGCCTGCGATGTCGATAAAACTGGCGGCGATGGGCTCGTAGCAGATGATGGTGATCTCGTCCAGGCGAGGCAAATCGTCGCTGGTGGCGTGGCGCAGAATGATGCCATCCCGCTCGGCGATGATATGGGGCTGATCAGCGTTCATCATACCTTCCTTGTTATCCCCGCAATTCCAAGATTCCCAGGTAGCATGCCAAGTTTCTCACGGCGCTGCTACTCTGGCGAGTCACTGAGCGAACTGTGGAGAGCCAGCCACGAGCGCAGAGGCTCGTGAATGTCGATGTCGTCCACCACGTTCGGATCCAGGGAGCGATCTTCGTAGGTAATGCACACAAGATCGTTGAGCGAGGCGGCGCGCCGGTCAAAGGGTACAGCCTGGTGCAGGTTATACGGATAGTTGTAGTCGGGCGGCAGGACGCGGATCCGCCCAGGCTCAACCGCGGTTGCCAGGAGCGCACTCAAAACGGCCTGATGCAGGAAAATCTGGTGAAGGTCATCCGCGCATGACGTTGTCTGAAAGCCCTGATCCGTGGCCAAGGCTTCAAAGCATTCGTACCACCGGCTGAGCAGGCCCAGGGATGGATCTATGGCTAGAGCATGGGTGTTATAGTAGGCTCGGATCTGCTGCCCATCTACAAAGGATTCCACAGCAGCCCGAATGTCGTGCACTCCCACGGTTTCGTAGGTCTTCTTCCAGAAACCATCCACAGGCTCAGCCAGGGGAAGCCCCACATTCCTGATGTGTACGGGTCTCACGGCCGCGTCGAATGAATGGCCAAGATCGAACAGCACGGGCGGCTGGATGACCAAACACGCGGGATCGATCCAGATCAGCGAACGAAACCTTTCGGTCGCCAACGCTTCTGCCTGGGAACAGGCATAGACTTTGTCCGCAAAGATATAGCGCCCCACAGGGTCGGGTATGCTCAATGGGAGAACCTGGACGCCTCCGCTCTCGAGGCTTGAGCATGGTGCCGTTTGAGGATTCGCCTCAAAGAGCCAGATCTCACAGGTACTCAAGGCGCCGCCGAACGAGCGGATGCTCTCGATGAGCAGACCTGCGCACGCTCTTTCACCGGCCGTTCTGACCATGGTCACAAAGACTGTCTGGGCAATGACTGGTTCGCTCATTCTGGTTCCTCCGCGGCCCGATTCCTTCCGGGCCTCTGGGCTGGTCTCTAGATGCGGCTTGTTACGACGGGCAACCCTCTTGGGTGCCTGCGAGGGTTTCCGCCACCGGCAGAACCAGCGCTGAGGGACGGGCCTCGTCGTGGTAGATGGTCTGGTTCGCAAAGCACATGCTGACACCCGTGGCCAGTGGCTCGCCCGTGCCCAGGTTCCGGCTCCAGCGGGGATGGGCGCCGCTGGAAACCTGCAGGCGCAGCCGGTGTCCCTGCCGGAAGCGATGGGCGGTGGCCCACATGTCGATCTCAATCCGCAGGCACTGTCCTGAGCTGTCGTAGGCCTGCCGGGCCGGCCCGGTTCGACGCGAAACAGGCCGTCGCAGACGTTCGTGGAGCGGCCGTCCGGGGCCACATCACACAGCCGGCCAAAGAAATCGGTGTGGGCCAGGGTGGACCGGGCATAGAGTTCCAGCCGCACCGGGCCGATGACCTCAGGCACTGCTCCAGCGGCGCTGAGGTGTAGCACAGGACATCGGACCGGTCCTCCAGGGGACGATTGTCCTGGGGACCCGCACCCCGCAAGGCCAGCAGCGCACCGCCCAGCGCCGGGGTGGGGTCGGCGGGATCGTAGCTGGTAACGGTCGGGGGGCGATTCGGCTGGCGGCAGATCTGTTGCCAGCTTGACTCTGGCTGGAGGTAGTAGCGGGTACTGCGGGCCGGCGGGGGAAAGTCGTCCAACTCGCGCCATTCCTCAGCCCCCATGACATAGATGCGTACCGGCTTTTGGCCGCACGCTGGTCGGTGTGCTCCGCCCTCCTGGCGGGCTGGCCCTGCGCTGCGTTCGCGGACGGGTCCTTCGCGGCGCTCGAGGACAGGCTTTTTAGGTGGGCGTCGAACCAGGTCAGCCCTTCCCGCAGGCCGGCCATCATCCGCCGGGGTGGGCGTGGTGCCAGGGGCCGATGGTCAGGTAGGCTGGCGGCCGGCGGCCTTGAGCGCGGCATAGTCACGCAGCAGCCCGCGCAGATAGTAGTCGTACCAGCCGCCGACGAGGTGCACCTGTGCCGCAAACCGGGCCACGGCGTCACGGTGGTCCCGGGCCATCCAATAGGCGTCGTCGGGCTGGTCGTGGGCCAGGATATCGCGGAAGAAGGGGATCGGCTCACCGGCGGCGACGGTATCCGCCTCCAGCAGGGGCAGGTGGTCAAAGGCAGCTTGCAGGCGGCCTCCTCCTCGCCCGAGAAGCGATGGCAGTTGCTTCGCGGAGGGGCCGGCGGTGCACTCGTTTCTGGCTGGATGCCCTGCGACCAGCGCAGGCGTGTCTCCAGGCCAAAGGCCCCATCGGGGTGGCTGACCGTGTAGTTCTCCGCGCTGGCAATCATGACCACCATCGCGCTCAGGGCTTCCGGAGCAGCGGCCGCCACGGCCCACTGCATGTAGCCCAGATAGCTGGGTCCCCAGGTGCCCAGGCCGCCGTTGAACCAGGGTTGGCGGGCGATCCAGTCCACCGTGGCTTGGCCGTCGGCCGCTTCATTGACATGCGGAGAACTCGCCCTCCGAATCATAGCATCCCCGCGCGCCCTGCACAAGGACGTGATAACCTCGCTCGGCAAATCGCTGTGCCGGCAGCTCGGCGAGGGCATAGCCATTGCCCAGGGAGACCTCTTTTCCCCGGCCATAGGGCGTGCGGATGAGGATGGTGGGAAAATCCCCGCTGGTTCTAGCGGCGGCGCTATGTCGGGGAGTAGTGATCGGCGAAGAGGCGGACGCCATCCGGCATCGAGACAGGGATATCGCGCTGGACCCCCACCCCGTAGCGCGGTGGTGGCAGCTTTAGGAGGCGGGCCAGGAGCGAGCGCCGGTATCGGTAAAGTCCGACGCCAAGGAGCGCCAGGGCCAGGGTCCAGTTCGCTTTTTCATCGTTGTCCACCCACCGTGTAACCCTAAACCCTTGCGAAGGTTCTAGATCTGTCCAAAGATTACGTCGCACTCTGGCATTCTAGGACCAAAACGACAGTCTGTCAAGATAGTTTGGAGGAATGCAGGCTGCTGCCGGTTGCCATGCGATGCGCGCTACGAGAGAGTGGGGGCGAGTGCCCTGGTTGCTGCTTGTAGCCTGGCCAAGGCTGGTCATAGTGCGTGGCCGATCGTGCGCCTTCAGCTCTCGACAGAGCCACTCGCCTTGGGGAAAATCCGGCCTACCTGCTGCCGTGCTTTGGCTAGTTACAGCATCGTTAGTTGATGCCAGATCCCTTTGAGGTTGATCGGGAGCTTGCTCCGACTCGTCGCCGTGATCGGAGGAGAACCAGATGTCGCCATTGGACAGTCCGGCGTAAAGGTGACCCGGAGCGCGTGGGTCGGTCATTAGAGTCGTGGGGAGATAGTCCAGCGGGTCGGGCAGACCTCCGGCCAAGTTGGTCCAGCCAGCGTCTTCCCGTGGAGCGGTAGATGTACGCTTCGGCGTGATCCAGACTGTGGGCGTCACCGGACCGGTCGAAGCCGCCACGTACCAGATCTCCGGCTGCTCCGGGTCCGCGGCGCAGGCCCAGCCATCGTGACGGTCCAGGCCATCGCGCGGCTGCGACCGGTCCGGTCGCCATCGCTGCTGACCGCGCCGGCCGCCTTCCAGCCCGCACCGCCCTCGTAGGCCCAGTCCCCGTTGGCGATGGAATGCCATCGGTGGCAGTCGCGCAGGGCGCCGCGCCGGTGACCGGACCAGGTCTACCGCCATCCTCGCTGCGCACCACGGCCCCAAACTCCGTCCCGGCCAGGATGACGCCCGGATCCTCAGGGGACACAGAGAGGGCGTGCACGTAAGCTGTGAAGGGACACTCGGTTGGAGAGAACCACCAGCCGCGCCCGGGATCGGACGGAATGCCTGTGACTCGTGCCAGGAATCGCCTCCGTCCTGGGAAGATAGCCAGACTGCGGGATTCATTCCGGCGTAGAGGGTCCGCGGCCGCTGGGAATCGACTGCCATGCCTTGAGGCACCCCTCAGGGCCGAGTGGCTCCCAGGTGGCCCCGGCGTCGGTCGAGCGCAGGATCCCGTTCTCCTGTGTGCCGGCGTAAACCTGGGTGCCGTCTCGTCGATTCTTGGCCAGGCACTAAACATTGTAGCGCTTTACCACGACCTGCGTTTGCCGTCTCCATCCGGACCCCGTTCGGCGCGGCTCACGCCGAGCCCAGCTCGGCCGTCAAAGCTGCTGAAGATAAAGACCTTCGCGTTCGTCGATTCACCTCTAGACCTTATGCAGGAATTGTCTGATCTGGCTTTCCCACGCGGTTCATTATTCCACACCAGCCCTATCGAATCCTGTTTATATCGGTATTGTGTCGCGGGGGGAGGCGTTGTCTTGGCCAAAAGGTCTCGACTCCCTTGTCCGATGGGTGGAATGTGATCGAATGAGAGTGCTGGGATATGGCTTTCCACGAATTAGAGACTGAGCAGGAAAGGGTTTCCCATGAAGATCATTGTTGTCGTCGGTGGCCGCCGGCATGTCGGCGGCGGCCCAAGCCAAGACGGCTGGCCGAAAACGCCGAGATCACCGTGTGTGAGAGGTCGTATGTCTCCTTTGCCAACTGTGGATTGCCTTATCGTATCGGTCGCGAGGTTCGGGAAGCGGGACCAACTACTGGTCACCACTCCCGACGACCTGACGGGGCCGCTGAACCTTAACGTCCGATCGACCAAGAGGTTCCGAGATGGATCGGGAGGAGAAACGCGTCCTCGTCTGGAACCGAAACATCGGCGAGGAATTCAGGAAGCCATACGACAAGCTGGTGCTCACCCCCGGGGCCATCCCTTGCGCCCCCCCATCCCAGGCATCGACCACCCCCAAATCCATCCCCTGCGCACTGTCCCGATATCGATGCGATCAAGGCCGAAGTCGATACCAGAGCCAAGAGCGCAATCGTCATCGGCGGCGGCTATATCGGCGTTGAGAGGGCGGAAACGCCGCGCCCCAGCGGCTGCAGGTCTCCCTCGTCGAACTGGAAGAGACATCATCCCCCCCCTGAACCACGAGCTGGACCAGGCGCTAATCTACCACATGGAGACCTATGGCGTCAGATGCACCTTGTCCTCGGCGGCGGCAGTCTTCCAAGATGTCTCGGACCACGTCAAAGTCGAGCTGGAAAATGGGACCACGTTGGTCGCCGACCTCGTGCTCTTGGCCGTCGGCGTACTCCCGAGCATCACTGGCCCGGAGGCCGGACTAGAGTGCGGCCTACGGGGCGGCGTCATCGTGGATAAGCACATGCGCACCTCGGACCCGGATATTTATGCCGCCGGCGATGCGGTGAAGTCACCGATACGGTCACCGGTCAGCCTGACGCCTGTGCCCTGGCCGGCCTCCCCAATCGCCAAAGGCGCATCGTCGCCGATCACATCTGCGGGGAGACCGCGTACACTCAACCCAGGGCACATCGGTCGTCAAGGTGTTCGACATGACGGCCGGGGGACGGGGTGACCGAAGGGACCCTCCATCGTCTCGATATTCCCTATCGCAAGGTCCATATCCACCCCACCGGCCACGCCGGTACTATCCGGGCGCGCCCATGCGCTTCAAGATGTCCTTCACGCCCGATAACGGCCGGATCCTGGGCGCGCAAGTCGTCGGCTTCGACGGGGTGGACAAGCGCGTCGACGTCTTTGCCACCACCATCCGCGACGGGATGACCGTCTACGATCTGGAGCACCTGGAGTTGGCCTACGCGCCGCCCTATGGCTCGGCCAAGGACCCGGTGAACATGGCCGGCTTTGTGGCCAGGGACCTGCTCCAGGGCGACTTGGCCCTCTGGTACGCCGAAGACTACCCGAAGGTGCTGGCGAGGGGCAGCTTGTCATCGACGTCCGTCCCCCGCTGATTTCGAAACCTGGCACATCCCCGGCGCCGTCGACGTCCCGTTGACTGAACTGCGTGAGAGGCATCGATAAACTGCACAGCCTAAACTCAAGGATGTGGGCCGCTCTATCTCTATTGCCGCGTCGGCTTCACCAGCTACGTTGCCCTCCGGGCTCTGGTGCCAGTCTGGCTTTGACCGCGTTTACTCTCTTGTCGGGCGGGGTGCAGACCTTTATCCTCTACCACCGCAACAAGCTGGCCACCGGCCGGCCGGGTGTGCCCTTTGTGCCCTATGCTGAGCACAAGATGGCGGAGGAGCACGGCGGCGCTGGTCAATCCGTAGGCCCTGGCAGCCTTGTACAGAACCGCTACTGGTTTTCCCGGCGGTCTTGACCCGGT
>CAWANP010000012.1:0-548502 GCA_963783445.1 uncultured Chloroflexia bacterium
AGTCGGATCCGGCACCGGGCCGGGTCAAGGCCATGGCTGGCGTCACGCAAACGGCGTTGTAGTGCATCCAGAGCCTGCCATCCATGCGTCGCGCTCCGGCTTCCAGGAAATAGGTGTCCTTGTCGGGGTAGGCCATGACCCACTCGGTGTGCTCGTCGTGGTAGATGTACTGGCCCGGGTCCTGCGGATACACGGTGTTGACCCGTGCGTAGGCGTTGCCGATGGCCACCGCGTCCGTGAGGATCTTCTTCAGCCCATCATCGGGGTCGAACTTCTGGCCCTTCATGATCCCGATCGCGCGGAGCTGTCCTGCCAGTTCGGGGTCGAGCCAACCATCGGCCTCCTCCTGGACGATCTCATTCACGACCTCGAAGAAACTGAAGTCGTTGGGCATGATCGTGTTGTAGCCTGCCAGGCCCGACATGTTCTTGAACTCCATCTTGGGCGGATTACTCGCTTCGCTGAGCGGGTACACCTTGAGGTTCTGCTTGATGTTCTCCGTCGCCTTCTTGACATTGTCCGGGTCTGAAGTACTTCCGTGCACACGCCCGCGCATAAAGTTCCACACACAGTAGGTCTGGGACTTCACCACGTAGTAGCCGTCCGGTACGTCACCGTCGTAGTGCGGAGGCAGGACCAGGTACTTGCCGCCCTTGCCGTGGTCGGGGCCGGCGGCGCCCATGTCGCTCATGTAGCGGAAGTACATGTCGTCGAGAATGCCCAGCACGTCGGGCGGGATGTCGATGACCGTCGGGCCGTCCTTTTTGAGGTCGAGGAACCCCCACGTGTACAGCGAGGTGTTGTTCCAGGTGAGGACGAGTGGCTTGGAGTCGCCGAGCTGTTCCGCGATCAGGATCTGGTTGCACTCGGTCAGGCCCTGGTCCCGATGACCCTGTCGGAGTGAGTACATCGACGCCGCAGGGGTCAGGTTGATAAAGGCCTCCACCGCCCGGCCGCGTTGGACAAAGTCGAGCAGTGTGTCCTTCGTGTCTCCGATGGGGACGCCATCAAAGAACTCGAGCGTTCCGATCGACGACTCGACCTTGTCCGGTGTGGTTCGGTTCTCGGGGATCGGGATCGTGTTCTTCATCACCGGTTGCTGGGTGATCATCTTGATTCTGGAAGTAGTCATTGTCTTTTCCCCTTTCTGGTTATATTACATATTCGGAAACTAACTTGATTAAATGACCGGCGCAGACGCCATACCTGCGCCTTTCACTTGTAACGGTAACTTTAGCCTACCAGCTCAATCTCACCCACCCGCCAGGTCTGGTCGATCCAGGGCTGCAGCGGGCCGTATACCCTCCAAGCGACAAACCAGGCTTTGCCCGGAATGGTCTGCAGCCAGTTGTTCTCCATGCCCTTGGGCGCCTTGGGGCCAAAGTAGACGTCGATGGAACCGTCGTCATTCGTCTTCATGCCCTCGCGGTAGCTGTCGAGGGTGGGGAACTGCTGGTCGGTCTGCAACTGGCAGCGGGTCTGGGTGTCGTACATGGTCAGCGCCCAAAAGTCCTTGACCGGGACATTGGGCGGCAGGTGCAGTTTGTAGGTCTTGGAGCCGTCCAGCGGCTGCTGTTTCGAGTCGACCATGCCCATGGAATAGTCCGAGCCTGCACCGGGAACCGTGGTCGCCATAGCGGGAGAGACGCAGATGTAGCCAAAGTGGTAAAAGACCCGCCCTTCAAGTTCGCGAGCACCATTGTGCGTATAGGTGGTATCCCCATTGATGATCGGTTTGAACCACCCGCTGTTCTTGCCGTAGGTGTAGAGTCCCGGATTCCGTGGGGCAAAGCTGATGGCGCGGGCCGCGGCGTTGCCGATGGCGGCGGCGTCGGTCAGGATCTTTTTCATGCGGGCATCTGGCTTGAAAGGCTGGCCCTTGACGATACCGATGGCAGCCAATTGGCCCTTGATCTCGGGACCCAGAAGCGTCTCTGGCTCCTCCTGGACCACCGCGTTCAGGTTTTCGTAAAAACTATAGTCGTTGGGCAGGACGGTGTTGATCACCTTCTCCGAGCCGTTGAGGAACACCATCTCCGGCGGGTTGTCTTTTTGCGATAGCGGGTACAGCTTGAGCGTGTTGCGAATGTTCTCCGAGGCAGCCTTGATCCCCTTGTCGAGATAGCCGCGCATAAAGACCCAAACGCCGTAGGTGTTGGACCGCACGACAAAATAGCCGTCGGGCACATCGCCATCGTAGCCCGGAGGCAGCACCAGGAACTTGCCGCCCTTGCCCTTGTCGGGGCCGGCCATGCCCAGATCCGTCTGGTAGAGGAAGGCCATGTCGTCGAGGATGCCCAACATGCGGGGCGGCAGATCGATGACCGTGGGGCCGTCTCTCTTGAGGTCGAGCCAGCCCATGGCGTACATGGTCGAGGTGTTTGCGGTCAGCCACAGCGACTTGGAGTCCAGCAGCGTGTCATAGATGATGACCTTGTTGCAGCCATCGACGCCAAAGGTTCGCTGTCCTTCCTTGATGGAATACATGGACATGACCGGGATGCAGTTCAGGAAGGCTTCGACCGCCCGCGAGCGGTCGAGATAGTCGTACACGGTTTCCTTCGTTGCTTCCGTCGGAACGCCGTCAAAGTATTTGAGCGTGCCGATGGAGGTCTCTACCTTGTCCGGGGCCGTGATCGACGCCGGGATGTCGGTGGTCATTTTCATCTTGGGTAGTTTTGCAGTCATGCGATTTCTCCTTTTCGTAAATCTATTGTGTTGGCTAAACGATTGAACTTCTTTCAAAGGTCCTTCAGGCCAGGTCAGAGCCCATCAACTCGTCTCATCTCCTTTCTGCGCTGCCATGGCCGAGGTCGCCGCGCCGACGGCGTCGCGCACGGTGTCATAGATGCGCTGTTCGCCGATGTCGTCCAGGACGCCGGACACCTGCAGCAGGTGGTGGGTGCCCGAGTGCACGCGCGCCAGCGACAGGTCGACGCCGTAGCGCTGGGCATAGTCAAAGAAGCTGAGCAGGGCTGCGGCGCCGGTCACATCGAGATAGGCAACCTCCTCAAAGTCGACGACCACCGTGTGGGGCAGCGGTCCCTTGGCAGCGGCCTCGATCAGCAGGTTTTCTCCCGTACTCTTGAAAGCCTCGGCGCCGGAAAAGACGAGCGGTCCGGCGAACCGGTAGACGATGACGCCGGGCACCGCTTTCGCTTTCGAGTCGGTTGTGCCGTGGCGCCGGCCGTACTGCCAGGACATGGCCTCATAGTCGCCAGTGTCCTTGTCCCGGCCCAGCACGACCCTGCCGGGGAAACTGATGCGGTAGATCACATAGAAGATCGACAGGACGATGCCGGCGATCATGGCCGGCAGCAGGTCGAGGGCCAGGACCACGACGAAAGTGATGGCGGCCAGGGCAAAATCGACCTTGTCGATACGCCACAGCAGCTCCAGCTTCCGCGGGCTGGCCGAATCCGACATGGCGTTGATGACGATGGCGGCCAGGACCGTCTCGGGCAGCCACTGGAACAGCGGCGCCAGGAAGGCCAGGGTCAACAGCACCATCCCCGCCAAAAAGATATTCGACATCTGGCTCTTGGCCCCGGCGGTCATGGACGCCGACGACTTGGACAGGCTGCCGGTGACGCCCATGCCGCCCAGCAGGCCGGCGCCGATGTTGCCAAAGCCGTAGGCGCGAAACTCCTGGTTGGTGTCCAACTGGTCGTGGGTCTTTTTGGCGATTTCTCCCGAGGCGCCCCATCCCTCGGAAAAAGCGACCAGCGCCACCACGGCGCCGGCCGCGAGAAGGGTGAGCCACGTCTTGCCGTCGATCCCGGTCGGCAGTGTGAAGGAGGGCAGGCCCTGGGGGATCTTGGCCACGAGGTCAATGTCGGGCCCGGCGACGGCCACGATCACCGACGCCAGCACGACGGCCGTCAGCGCCGCGGGCAGCTTGGGCACGAATTTCTGGATCGCAAAGATCAGCAGCAGGGCGCCAACGCCGATGGCGGTTGCCGTCCAGTTCCAGTCCCCGAACTGGGAGATGGCCGACCACAGCTTTTGGAAGGTATTGCCGTCGGCCTGTTCGACGCCGAACAGCTTGCCCAACTGGCCGACGATGATCTGGATCGACATGCCGGTGATAAAGCCAGCCATGATCGATTTTGACATAAAGTTGGCGACCCAGCCCAACTTGGCTATGCCCGCCACGAGGAAAATGATCCCGGTGGTGAGGGCCAGCGCCGCCGTCATGGCCACCGCGGCATCCTGGCCTCCTCCCGAGAGGGCGCCCACCGCGCTGGCCGAGATGGCCGCCACTGACCCCGCCGCGGCAAAGACCAGCAGCCTCGATCCGCCGAACAGGGCATAGCCGATGAGGGCCAGCGGGGCCGCGTAGAGGCCGATCTGGACCGGGACCCCGGCGACCGAAGAGTAGCCCATCGATTCGGGAATCAGCAGGGCGGCCACGCTCACGGCCGCGATGAGATCGGCGGTCAGGTACTTGGACCACTTGTATTTGGGCAGCCACACCGCGATGGGGAACCATTGCTGCAGTGTACTCGGTGCCTTGGGCACAGGTTGGGACTGCGCTGCCTCAGATGCTTGCGCACTCATTGTGTCCTCCTGATAGGAAAGAGCTTTCGGCACATAACCTCGACCTGTCCCAAGCCTCCGCGCGGATCGGTGGGCCTATCTGTCTGACCTGTCACTTTGAATCTCCCCCTTACCGCGGACTTGTGGCTGATCGTCGCAATCTGCCTGGATTGAGCGGCCAGCACAGGCCCATTGCCTGCGCCGGCCACTCGGACCATCGTTCCTGCCTGCAACTTGTTAAGAAGCGGCAGGTCACTGGATACGCTTACTTGACCAGTTCGATCTCGCCGACCTGCCAGGTCTTGTCAAAGTAGGCCTGCATCGGGCTGTAGAGACGCAGGATCGTGAACCAGCCCTTGCCATGCACGGTCTGGATCCAGTTGCTCTCCTTGCCTTTGGGCGCCTCGGGGCCAAAGTAGATGTCATAGGAGCCGTCGGCGTTGGGGACGGCGGCCGGGCTGGGATAGGACTGGCTGCCCGCCCGCGGGTAGCGCTGCGGCGTGCGCAGCATGGAGCGGGTCTGGTTGTCATAGACCGTGAACGACCAAAAGTTGTTCTCAGGGATGTTGGGCGGCAGCGTGCACTTGTAGGTCTTGCCGCCGTCAAAGTACTTCTTTTCACTGTCGACACCGGCGATCAGGTACTGCGAGCCGACGTCGGTCAGTCGCATGCACATGGCCGGGGTGACCCCGGTGGCCACGGCAAAGAAGCCAAAGCGGGCGTTGAGCATGCGGTAGCCGGTCGGCGGATAGGGTTTGATGCCGTCCTTGGTCACGGCCGGAGGCGGCGTTTCATAGTTGTAGCCGCCCTGCCAGAGCATGTTGTACCAGGCCGAGCCCGGATAGAAGCCCCAACCGTCTTTCTCGGTGAACCGCCAGTTGAGTGCCCGCCCGGTGGCGCAGGCCACATTCGCCGCGTCTTTCAGGATCTTTTGCATGCGCTTGTCCGGCTTGAACTCCTCGCCCTTGACGATGCCGATGGCCGCGAACGAGCCCACGATCTCTTTCGAGATCACGCCGCTCGGTTCCTCCTGGACGATCTCGTTCAGCATGTCAAAGTAGGTGTGGTCGCTGGGGGGAAGCGTGTTCATGGCCAGCCCGGTTCCGTCGACATAGTGGACCGGTTTGATGGCCGCGGGCTTGCCGGCCGGTACCTCGCCTTCGAGCAGCGTGGCGATGCTGGTGCCATAGCCGCCTGGCGTGTAGGGGTAGATCTTGAGGCGGTCTTTGATGATCGCGACGGTGGGCTTGGGGTCGTTGTCGGTGAGGAAGCTGCGGCCAAAGGCCATGACAAAGTTCGAAGTGCTCGTCGCCACGTGGTAGCCGCTGTCGGGCAGCGGGCCGTCGTAGCCTGGCGGCAGCAGCAAGAACTTGCCGCCCTGCCCGCGATCCGGGCCCGGCCGGCCAAAGTCGATGACGTGTTGGAACCAATAGTCGTCGAAAAGGCCCAGCGCGTCCGGCGGTGTCTCGACGACCATCGGTCCCTTATTGAGATTGATAGTAAAGATATAGTAGACGGTGTCGGCGTTGGCGGTCAGAAAGAGGGATTGGGAATCCATCAGCTTCGGCCAAATCAGGACGCCGCCGTTGTCCTCGGCGCCCGCTGCGAGCAGCCCCTTGTGCATCGCCTTCAACGAGGCGAGCTGGTAGCCGTTCATGTAGGCGTCTAGCGCCCGGACAAAGTCCAGGTTGTCATAGACCTTTTTCACGGTTTCGTCCGAGGGCGCTCCGTCTTTGAACTCGAGCAACCCAATCCGCGTCTCCATGAATTTCGGTACCGCCACATTTTCCGGAACGTCGGCGGCTGTCTGTGGTTTGTTTGTAGCCATTTTTTTCTCCTTTTATGTTTTGAATTTCTGGTTTTGATTTCTGTCAATGTCTTGACTTCTGTCAAGGTCTTGACTTCCGTCAAGGTAGTGAACGAACACTGGTTGATCGGCCATCGGCGGCGATGTTAGGCCCGCGTCAGCGCTACATTACATGGCGCACCTTCCTCTTTTTGGCTGCCAAAGTCCTCCTGCAGCAGCGCCTCCTGTTCCTTGGACAGGTTGGTATAGAACAGATCGAACTCGAGCCCACTATCGTCGATGGCGCCGGTGACCTTGTCGATCACCGCGTCGCTGGTCATCAGGAACACCGCCGATGTACCTTCGGTGATCTTTTCCTGGGCGGCCTTGAGGAAATCCTTGTCGATGCCATAGTTGGAAAAATGGCCGAACAGGGCGCCCAGCGCCGCGCCGACGGCCATGCCAAAGAAGGGGACGAAAAAGATCATGCCAAAGAGCATGCCCCAGAAAGCGCCGCCCAGCGCGCCCTCGCCGGCCAGGTCGCCCAGGTACTTGGTTTTGGGCTTATTGGCGCCCTCCGGCCAGGAGACGGTGGCCGCGTCCTGCAGCGTGATCAACTGCTGCCGGGTCAGGTCCTGGACCAGGTCCAGCATCTTGCCTGCGCCATCGACGGTGTCAAACCGAAATCCCGTAATCGTTGCCAAAATGTGTTCTCCTTACCTGGAACAGACTTCGGAAGTCTTGCCTTCAGAACTAGCTCAAGCCGTCTCCGGGGCCGCGTCGCCCTCAACGCTCGTGCCAGCGTCAGCTTCCGGTTCCGGATCGTAGGGCTTTTCGCCGCTGCCCATCAGGTAGGCCAGCCAGCGCGTTTCCTCCCTGTTGGCGAACACGGACTGGATGATAATGGCCATCGGCACGGCCAGGATGGCGCCGATGGGACCCAGTACCCAGGCCCATACGGTCAGGGACACAAAAGTCACCGAGGCCGAGATGTTCACGCCCTCCTGGATGAACTTGGGCTTGATGACATTGTCCACCAGGAAGTTGATGACGATATAGGCCACGACGATGATCAGGGCCGTCTGCCAGCCAAACTGTACCAGGGCCATGATCGCCGGCGGGATAACCGAGATGATAAAGCCGATGCTGGGCACAAAGCTGAGAAAGAAGGACAGCACGCCCCACAGCACGGCGGCCTCCACCCCGAAAGCGGCCAGCAGGATGGTGTTCAGTACAGCGGCCAGCGCGCCGACGCCGCCGTTGATGATCATGTACTGTCGCAATGCCTCGAACAGGCCGACAAAGCCCGTGACCGCCGGGTCAGGCTCCCCCTTGGTGATGCTGTCCACCTTGCCGGGCATGATGGTCGCTTCCACCAGGAAAAAGACGCCGATGATCACGATCAGGCCCCAGTTTGAAAGCCCGGAGGCGAGGCCCCCCGCGAATCCGGCCGCCACCTCGATCAAGCCCATGGGATCGGCCTCAGCTTTTGCGTCAAGCATTTCCTGGTTGATGCCCAGGTTGTTCAGCGCTCCGCCGAGGTTCTGCTCTATCTCGCTAAACCGGTCCTGGTATTCAGGCAGCGATTCGGCCAGGTTCTGCACCGACATGCTGATCAGCCAGACGAGGGCCACGACCAGGATCAGATCGATGATCAGGGTCAGAGCCAGGGAGAGGCCGCTGGAGAGGCCTTTCTTCATGAACCAGTACATAAAGGGCGTGGTGCATACGGCCAGCACCAGCGCCAGGAGGATGGGCGACAGGATCTCGCTGGTCGCCTTCATGCCCAGAATCACGATGAATATGGCCGCCAGCACGACTACCGAAATGGCCAGGGATGATGTGCTTGTCTTTGAATTCACGATGGTTCTCCTTTCTGGCTTTTGATTCACTTGGGTACACACCTACCACCTTGAAGCGCACCGCGCGCCTCTGTGTGTTCAGGATACCAGATTCTGGCCGCAGATACATCTACCCAAGGGTTATATTGGGGTTATATCCTGGTAGGTAAGCCGGGTCTATGATGGTTATAGATGGCTCTACTGAAAGTACCAGGCGGTTAGCGCCAAGGGTTTCATCGATGAAAAGTCATTGAAGTCCCGCGTACGAGGCGGCCAGGATGGAGAGGCAGGCACAGGCCAGGAGCAGTATCAGGCCCGCCAACGCCAGCCAGGCCGGGACTAGGCCCTTGCTCACCACCCTGCCACTCAGTGTCTGCGCTTCGCGCGGCGTCTGCACTCGGCTCGTAAAAAAGTAGACGACCTCCCCGCCCAAGATGCTGCGGTTTCGCGGCATGGCGCGGAACTCGGCCGCGGCCACCTCACCTGGCAGCAGGTACAGTTTCTGCGGTTCGGCCGGCTCGAAGGTCAGGTCGCCCTCTGGGCTATCGAATCGCACCGTGTAGGCGCGAGGTTCGCTGCTGCAGTTTTGCACCACTACCTGCGCTACCTCCCCGGCCCAGGCCGGCTGCGGGCGCAGCTCGCTGCTGAACTGGGGGACAGCGGCCGGTTGGTTCTCGAATGAATGCGCTCCCATAGGTAGGTACCCTTTGGGTGTGTGAGATCTCTCAGAAAGTGGTTGCCGTGGGAAACACTGCAGCGAATTTAGAAAGGAACGAAGGGTTGGTCTGCGAGAAAACCCGTTGGTTTCCCCGTTCGTTGCAGTACCTGTTCAAGGCGGCAATGACAGATCTGTCATTGCGAGCGCAGCGAAGCAATCTCCACGTACTCGTGAGAAACCGACTACTTGGCAAAGCGGGATTGCTTTCCTGTCGCTGCGCTCAGGACAGGCTGTCGCTCCGCTCCTCGCAATGACATGCGTCAAAATCCTGTTGAAGGGGAAGCAGTTTCCAATGGCTGCCGTGGGAAACACTACAGCGAATTTCGAAACCAACGAATGGCTCTTCTGCAAGAGAATTCGTTGATTTCCCCATTCGCTGTAGGTTCAGGTCAGGAGCCGGCCAGCTTGTTCCACTGCTTCTCCAGGGAATTCCAGGCGCCTGTGGCCCAGTCGGCGGCTTTGCCCAGGCCCAGCTCCACCTTGGCCGCGGCCAGGCCCGCGGCAACAGTATCCCAGTTGGCGACGTTCCACCAGGAGGTGATATAGTCGGGCCGGCGGTTCTCGTACTTTAGATAGTAGGCGTGCTCCCACACGTCCAAAATCGAGATGGGCAGCAATCCGTCGTTGAGCGGGACGTCGTGGCCGGGCGTGGTCGTGATCACCAGCTTGCCCTCGCTATCCACGCAGAGCCAGGCCCAGCCGCTGCCAAAGAGGGTGGCCGCGGCCTTGGTATAGGCATCCTGGAAAGCGTCAAAGGAGCCAAAGCTGTCCACGATGGCGTCGGCCAGCGCCCCGCTGGGCTTCCCGCCGCCTTTGGGGCTCATGCATTGCCAGAACAGGCTGTGGCAAAAGTGGCCGCCGCCGTTGTTGCGCACCGAGGTGCGGATCTCTTCCGGTACCTTGTCCAGGTCCATCAGCAACTGGACGGTGCTCAGTTTCTGCAGGTCCTCGTGGCCTTCGAGGGCCTTGTTCAGGTTGTCCACGTAGGCCTGGTGGTGCTTGTCGTGGTGGACGGCCATGGTGCGCGTGTCGATATAGGGCTCCAGCGCGCCAAACTCATAGGGCAGTGCAGGCAGTTTGTGGGTCATTTTTTCCTCCTCGTTCTGGGTCCTGCTGGAGAGCGAAACGTCAGTGGTGATGCGTGTTACGTGTTGCGTGGTGCGTGTTGCGTACAAACCCTCGCACAGTAGTTGCCGGGGACACTACAACGAATTTAGAAAGAAACGAAGGGCCGCCGTGCGGGGCAATTCGTTGTTCTCTCCATTCGTTGTAGTGTCAGTAGAGGTCTAGACCTCGGCATCCTCGGCAAGGGCCTCGGCAGCGGCGTCCATCGCGTCCGCGGCGCCCAACTCTGCTCCGCCCAGGGCCGCCGTGGCGGCGCTGTCTTCGGCCAGCTCCCCGGCAACGCCGGCTGCTGCTCCGGCCACGTCCGCCTCAGCCATGCCCCGGTCGGCCAGTATGACCCCGGCGACGGCCAGATCATCGCTCCGTTCGGCCATGGCCTCCGAGGCCGCGGCGCGGACGATGCCCTCGGCCACTTCCTCGGCGCCCAGCTCGGCCACCGCCTCGCCCTCCACGGCCAGCACCTGCGACAGCGCCCGCGTGCCCGCCGCCCGCAGGATGATTTCCACGGCCACGTTCTGCAGCAGCTCGCCTCGCGACTCCAGAAAGGTCGGCCAGCACCGGCATCTCCATCAGGTCGACCACGTCGCTGGCGGCCCACAACTCGCCGGCCGTCCTGGCCACCTCCATGCCGGTCTCCAGGTCCTCGGCGCTCATGAGGCCCACCGCGGCGCTGATTCCCTGGATGTCTTCGGATGCGGCCAGCATGGCCGCCCCCTGGGCGACGTCCACGATGCCCGCCTCGGCCACCACATCGCTCAACTGCCCGAGGCGATCGGCCACGATCTCGGCGTCCACCGCGCGGGTGAGATCCTCAACGGCGGCCGCTTCGGCGACGGCCGCCACCGCGGCGGCGTCCTCGGCAGCATCCATCATGTCCGCGGCATCGGCCAGGTCGTCCAGGCCGTCCATGGCTGTTAGTTCAGCATCAACCTCAAGGTCCTCGGCCAACTCCATTTCTTCATTCCAGGTTTCTTCTGCCATTTCTGTTTCCCCTTTCGTGTAGGCTAGTGCGCTATCCACTGCGTTGCGACGTACGGTGCATTGTGATGCACCGTGCATCGTTGCGATGCGTCGTTATCTTCTTCTTCGGGACGTCCGGCGCGCTGTCCTTCGCCCCGTGCGCCGCGCTGTGCGTCGAATTCTTGGCATGAGTTCATCTCCTTTCGCTGATGCCGGATCGTTTCTTCATCTTAGCTACAGACCTGACAGGTTCTTGGACCTCGCGCAGGGCTTGCGCAGCGTACGGATTGATCCTCCGCACCGCACATACCGCATCCGGAAAGAACCTCAGGTCTTGGGTATTTCCAACTGCTGCTTGCCTGACGCTAGGAGCGGCTGTTCTCCAGTGGCGCCAGCCCAGATTCCCTATCTCGCCTAGTCCATTGTACCCGCAGCGACGTCGGCGGCCGCGGCCACATCACCGTCGGCATCGGCGGCCACCCCGGTCTTGCCAGCGACGACGTTGCCTTCATCGTCGGTCACCGCGCCGGCAGTGTACTGGGCAATCTGGCCCGAGAGATCACTGCCCACGGTCAGCTTCACCACTTGGGCGTTGTAGCCCGACATGCTGTCCACCGCGTCCTCGGTTTGGGTGTCCTCCAGCAGAAGCAGCACGGCCGAGGTGTCAGGCGTAAGCGCTTCGCCGATCTCTTCCAGATCTTCCTTCGGGACGACGCGGTCCAGATGGCCGGCCACGCCGCCGATAGCAGCGCCGCTGGCGGCCAGGGCCAGCACGCCGGCCGGCCCGCCGATGAGGCCCAGCGCTCCGCCGATGGCCCCGCCAATGACCGCACCCCAGGCGCCATGCCCTGGCTCGTGGATGTGGACCTTGCCATCTTCGTCTTGATTGACGAGACATTCGGCTACGATGTCATAGCCGTCCAGCGCGCCCGCCGACTTGGCATCCTCGAGGGTCTGCTTGGCCGTGTCCTGGCCGTCAAAGCAAAAGGCTACGATGTTATAGACTGCCGAACTTGTGTCTTGATCACCCATGGTTTTCCTCATTTTTCTTTTCGTGATTTTTTGATGTACCTATAGACCTGAAAACTATGCCCGACGAATTCGGCCGGCCCTGGGCTCGCATCGACTTTGCCGGGCTCGCGCCAAGGCTGGGCCCTGGCCTGACCAGGTCTCCTATCTCTTGCGCGATTGACCACCTCCTTCCTGCGGACGCCGGTTCCGGTCTCCGGCGCCTCGCCCTGGAAAAGGTTCCGCATCGCCACGCGCGTGATGCTTAGGCCGATGGCTGGTCTGGTGCCGCCGGTGGCTGAGCCGGCGTTGCTGGCGGTTGATCTGGCGCCGCCGGTGTCTGAGCCGGCGCTGCTGGCGGTTGATCTGGCGCTGCTGGCGGTTGATCTGGCGCCGCCGGTGTCTGAGCCGGCGCTGCTGCTGCCTGAGCTGGTGCCGCCGCTGCCTGAACTGGCGTTGCTGGCGGTTGATCTGGCGCCGCCGGTGCCTGAGCCGGCGCTGCCGCTGCCGCTGGTGCCTGCCCGTCCTCTTTGTGGACCGAGTGGCTGGCGACGATCAGGACGATGCCGATAAAGGCCAGAATCAGGGACTGGATGGCCAGCCCGCGCGTCACGGCCCTGAGCACTTCCGCGACCACCGTCTGCATGATGGGATCCATGACGGCGTTTTGCACCGGTGCGCGCACGGCCGGGACCAGCACCAGGGACACCACGCCCGTGACCAGAACGCCAATGCCGATGGTCGACATCGCGCTCTTTTGCGCCTTTGCCTTCAAGTAGGCCCAGAGGAACAGGGCGATGGCGGCCAGGCCGGCCAGCGGCCAGAGCCAGGGCACGGTGTTGGCGATGCTGCGCAGCTTGGGTAGCCGGCCCGACTCATAGATCGCCAGGCGCTGGCTCTGGTCAGCGGATTCCATCGCGGCATCCACCGCCGCCTGGGCGTTGGCGCCTGCCTCGGGGTCGATGGATGAGGCTACGCTAACGAGCTGGTTGCCTACATTCGATAATACCTTGTTGATATCGATGCCGACCACGTCCTGGGCGCTGGTGGTCATGACCGCGCTGGCGACCGCCGCTGTCTCCTTAAAGACCCACGTCAGGGCCGGCCGCTGCAGCAGCCAGGTGACCAGCTCCTGGGCCGGCAACTGCACCAGCGCCGGCAGTTCTGGCTGGCCCTCCATGACCCGGAACACGATGGCCCTGGCCAGCGCCTCGCTGGCCGCGTCCGACTGCAATCCCTCGGCGACCCGATCGCCAAAGCGGCCGGGATTGAATACGTCCAACGAAGCCCACAGGGCTACGTTGGCGACTGCCAGCAACAGGCAGCCCAGGATAACAAGGATGACGACGGTACCTTTCGACATTTCTTCTCCTTTCGTTTGGGCCGGTCACGCCCGGGGCAGTTCCCCGTCGCAACCTTGGCGGCCCTTGATTCATGACCAGGATACCAGATCTTGGCCATAATTACATCTACCCAAGGGTTATAGAGAGGTTATATTGTACCGCCTGAACAGGCCTATTGTGGTTATAGATGGCGCAAGATCAGGCGCTCACCCAGCCCTTGAGCAGCCGGTATACCGATTCGGCGCCGATCAACGGCTCGTCGGGCAGCGGCAGCCCGGCCGGAGCCAGCAGGAAAGGCTCGGTCTGCATCCCGCCCATGCCGCCGTGAAAACCGATCTGCTCCTCAAAGGCCGCCCCTTCCTCCGTCTCGGGGTCGTAGAAACTGCTGACATAGATGTCGGGGGCATCGGGAAAGCCGTCGTTGCGCTGCAGGTGCAGGGCCGCGTTGGGGCCAAAGTTCGCCAGCGGATCCTGCCCCTCCACCCGGCCATCCCGCAGATAGGCTCTGCCCCCGGCGCCAATGACCACCGGGCCTTCCACTTCCGAGTGCACCAGCAGGAAACCAATGCCCTCGTGCTGGGCCAATCCCTCCAGCATGCCCGGGAAAAAGACCTCCATCTGCTCCATCGTCGCCCGCTGGTCGATGCGGGTACCGTAGACCAGGCCCAGGTTGCCCGAGGCCAGCACGACGATGTTTGAGCCAACCCCGTCGTCTCCAGAACCGCCGTCCTCGGCGGGCGCCTCGGACGCTTTCGGATCCCCGGTATCTCCCGCCGCGGCCTTGGCATCTCCCGCTGCCTGCACCGGTGCCTTGGGGCCCAGGGCGACCTGCCCGTCCTCGGTACTGCCTTTCAGGAGGGCGCCCAGGGGTTTCTTGATGGCGTCCTGGCTATAGTGCACCGTTTCGGTCAGCAGGGCGTTGACCTGGTTCCAATCCTCGTGGACATCCACGTCGCCCTGGACCACGTACTTTTCGGTGGCCAGTTCCTGGACCAGCTCCTCCAGGCTGAGGCCGTAGCGCTGCTTGAAGGTCGCCCCCTCGGTCTGTCCGTGGTCGGACAGGATCACCAGGTGATAGGGGCGCGGCGCCTCCTGGGCGGCCGTCTCCAGCCGGGGGATCTGTTTGTCCAGCTTGTGCAGGATATCAAAGACGTCGTCAGACTCGATGCCCGAGTGGTGGGCCACCTCGTCGTAGGCCACGATGGTGGCATAGACCGCCGGCACGCCGCCAAACATGTCGCCCACCAGGGTATCGATGTTCAGATCGCGCATGATGACGGTGTTAAAGGCTCGTATCAGCGGATAGGCGCCGCCCCGGTGCTTTCGAGTCATGATGGGCTCGACGTGGTTGTGCCGCGCCTTCCAGAATTCCCAGATCTCCAGAATGACGTCCCAGATGGTCAGCAGCAGCGTCCGGGCAAAGTGGTAGGGGTTCAGGAAATAGGCCTGGAAATCGACGGTATGGAAGCGAGAACGGTCCAGGATGGTGCTGGCCGTGGTCATCACGTCGGGGGCGTCGCCGGAAAAGAGGTTTCCCCGGCTGGCGCCATCGTCCGCCAGCAGCCCGTTGCCGCTGGACAGCGTTTTTTCCAGCCCGGCCAGGAACTTGGGGTCGCTGGAGCTGCGGATCTCTTTGGCCGCCCGGTCGTACCAGCGAAAGGCCGGGATGTTGTGGTTGTTGCCCAGCAGGATGCCCGCCTGGCTGGCCGAGGTCTGGGAGGACATGTCCGGCTCCCAGCCCACCAGTTGGTGGCTGCCCGTCTCCAGCCAGCGGGCCAGGTTGGGCATGAGTCCCTTGTCGATGGCCCGCTCCAGGATGGGCCTGGCCAGGCCGTCGAACTCCAGAAAGACAAAGCCGGGTTCGTCGGTCTCTTCCACCTTGGTACGCCGCTTCATGCGGCGGCGGACAACGTTCCGGTACCAGGCGTTGTCGTCGTCGATGGTCAGCAGGCTGCTGAGGATGGTCGTGATGGCCGTCAGGCCCAGGGCCAGCAGGATGGCCCAGCCCAGGTTGTCGACCTGGAAGCCTTCGACGAGGGCGCTGGCCAGCAGGATAAAGGCGCCGTTCACCAGCAGCGTGACAATCCCCAGGGTCAGCACGGCGAAGGGCAAGATGATGGCGCTGAGCAGGGGCCACAGGATGGCGTTCAACAGGGCGATGACGGCCACGGCCAAGATGGCCGTGCCCAGCGTGTCCACGCTCACGCCCGGCAGGATCCAGGCCATGAGCAGCAGGCCCACCAGGGCGCAGCCCCAGACGACCAGTGTACGGATGATGGTACGAAGAATCCCCTTTGCTTTCTTATCTTTCATGCACTCTCCCTTTTAGTGCTGTTCTCCCCAGAACCTCAGGTTCGTAGTAGGCACTCCAGTGTTTTTCTTCCCAGTGCTTTCGTGAGTATCGGGGCGCTAAAGCGCCCACTACGAACCATCATAGCCGTAGACTGCAGCACCCGTTCGTAGTAGGCACTTCAGTGCCGTTCTTGCCGGTACTTTTGTGAGTACCGGGGCGCCAAAGCAACCCACTACGAACCATCGTTGCGGCCTACCGCTTCTATCCTTCAGGTACCGGGCTCATCCCCCGAATGGGGCTTGATCTCCGGGTGCAGGCTCAGGTAGGCCTCGACGGCGGAATGGATGTCGTCGTGAAAGTGCTCGGCGCCGAGCTGGTCGTAGACGCCGCTCTTTTTCAGGAGATCCACCACCGGCGGCTTGACGTGCGCCAGCTCAAAGTCGATGTCGAGGTTGTGCGCCGCGGCAATGGCTTCCGACAGCTTGTCACTGCCTTCGATATCGATAAAGTTCACGCCCTCCATGGAGAGGATGACGCCCTCCAGGGGCGGGTCTGCATCCAGATGCGCGTGGCGGAGCCTGTCCTGCAGGGTGTCGACGTTCACGTAGAACAGGCCGCCGTCATAGCGCAGGATCTTGAGACCGGGATAGGTTTCGGCATCCGGGTAGTGCTCCACATCGAGATAGGCGTCCGTGCCGGGTTGTCTGCCCAGTTCCGGGATGGGCGGCATGGCTGACACGGCGACGAGCCACACCAAGGAGAGGATGATGCCGATGACAACCCCCTGCAGGATGCCAAAGGTGACCACACCCAGCAGGGCGGCCATCGAAATCCAGAACTCGGAGCGCTCGATCGTGTAGAGACGCTTCATTCCGGCGACATCCATCATGCCCGTGACGACGGCCTGGATGATAATGGCCCCCAACACGGCCTGGGGCAGCTTGGAGAAAAGCGGGGCCAGGACCAGCAGGGTCAGCAGGATCAACAGCGCCTGAGCCAGGTTGGATACCTGCGAACTGGCGCCGCTGTCGTCGTTAACCGGGCTCTTGGACAGGCTGCCGCTGACGAAAATGCCCTGGAACAGGCCTGAAGAGACGTTGGCCGCGCCCTGGGCCAGCAGTTCCTGGTTGATGTCGATGCGGTAGTTGTGCTCGCGGGCCAGGTTGCGGACCGTGGCCGTGGTGACCGAAAGCCCGATGAGCACCACGCCAACGGCCGTACCCAGGATCAAGGCCCAGTTTTCCAGTGATCAGGCCGATATCAGGCAGCGCCAGGCTGGGCAGCCCTCGCGGTACTTCGTCGATCAGGGCCACGCCGGCGTCGCCCAGGCCAAAGACCACCGTGGCCAGGATGCCCAGGACAACGGCCACCAGCGCTCCCGGCACCTTGGGCGCAAAGATCTTGAGCCCGAAACAGGAGCACCAGGGCAGCCACGCCCACCACCAGGGTGGTCAGGTCGGTCTCTGGCAGGCTGCCGATCCAACTGATCAGCTTTTGCCAGGCGTTCTCGCCCGAGGCTTCCGTCCCGGTGATCTTGGCCAGTTGGCCGATGGCGACGTTGATGGCCACGCCAAAGGTAAAGCCGGTCAGCACGCTCTGGGAGAGGAACTGGGAGATCCAGCCCATCTTGAAGACGAACATGAGGACATAGATCAGGCCGGCGACACGGCGATGGCGGCGGACACCGCAATGGCCTCGTCAGAGCCTGCCGCGGCGATAGAGAGCACGGCGGCGCCCACCACGGCCGCCGTGGAGGAACCGGGCCCGGTGACCCCCCTCGCGAGCCGGTGAACAGGGCGAAGGCGATGAGACCCATGGCGGCGGCGTAGAGGCCGTACTGCACCGGTACGCCGGCGATGGCCGCATAGCCCATGGACGTCGGCACCGTCAGGGCCCACACCGACAGGCCAGCGATGAGATCGCCGGTCAGCCAGGACTTGTCGTACTTGGGCAGCCAGTTCAGGATGGGCAGGTAGCGGGCAAGCCCGCCGGGCTCTTTCTTCTTGGTTGTGGTTGCTGCTGTCACGGGAATATCTCCTTTCGCCATGCAGGCCATTTCAGACGACCGCCTGGCGGTTGTCGCTTGTTGGACAGTCGCCGGCGGCAGACATCGACTCGAAGGCTAGGTTTTCGTTTTCAGGACGCGGCGCAGTTCGCCCTCGGTCTCCTCGTCGAAAGAGGTCTCGTAGACCTTGCCCGTATAGGGTTTTAGCGCGCCAATGGCCGCGGCTGGGTCCGCATCCCGCACGACGACAAAGAGGGCCGATGTGCCCGGCTGCATGTCGGCTTCCACCTGTTTGATGACATCCTTGTCGATGCCGTGGTCAATGGACTTGCCCACCAGCGCCCCGCCGATGGCGCCGATCAGCAGGCCCGCCACCGGAAAGAACACGGCGCCGAGCAACAAGCCCAACATCCCGCCGCCGACGGCGCCGATGGCGGTCCCGCTATCGGTCTCGTTCTTGACGTGGAACTTGCCCTTCTCGTCCCGGACTACGACGGCCGCGTCATCGAGAGAGAGCAAGCCCTCGTGCTCTTCCTGGCGCAGCGTCTCGCGCAGGTCCCCGGCTTGCTCCGTGTCGTTGAAGGTAATGATCAGCAGATTAGACATTTCGTCTCTCCCCTTTTTCTTGCTTGTCACAAATCCTTTTTAGTGGTTCTCTCGCCAAGTCTCTGATGATCTTGCTGTATCGCACCTGAAAGAGCCGGTACTAGGAATTGAAATCGATAGGAATTTTCCCAGCACCGCCGTAAACAGGCGGTGCCGGAATCGCCTGGCCAGGCACACACCGGCCAGGGCAGGGCGCTCGGCCCAAGAGCTGGCGGGTAAGGATGGCTTGAGCTAGGGTACCATATCCCCGTAAGGCACAGCCGCCCGCTCGCGATAGCTGGCCGTGTAGGAAAAGATATCGAGGAACACACCCAGGCCAAGCAAAATCCAGTCAAAGCCCATGATGCCGCCGGGATAGATGGCCACGTACATCAGCGTCGTCCAGGGCAAGAGGAGCCAGCCCAGGAAGCCCCAGATAAAGTGGTCGAAAGCGGCAGTAAAGTATACAGGGTTGAATAGCCACCAAACCAGAATGCCCAGCCGCGGTCCTACCAGTACCAGTGCGGTAATAAAACAACACATCGTATTCCTCCTTGTCGTTATGGAACGTCCCATGTAGGGGACGCCCCATGAATGGGGGCTCAGTTCGCGCCGGTCTGCGCCTCTCGATACGGGTCCATCAGACCCCAAGCCGATGGATTTGAGATTGGCCGCGTCTCCCTCCTTTCTGCCGCCCGGCTGGACCCGAGGATCACCGGTCCATCTGGCACGCTAGATAACGTCACCCACTGCACCCGGTTGAGATTGGCCGTGGCCCGCAGCCCGACAGGTTCTAGCGGGGCTGTGTCACCCAGACCCGTGCAATCTCGCCGGCCACGTGCCTCAACAGAGGCGCCATCTACCAGCCCGGCGGCGGCCAGACCTGCCGCGGCGTCGTCATAGGCCGCGGCCATGATCGCCTGGGTGCTATTGATGGTGGCCTTGTCCTCGTCTTCCCTGTCCTCCGCGGCCTCGATGACGCTCCGCCGATAGGCCTGATCCCCAGCGCCCATCTCCGCGGCGGCAGCGATCTCGGCCCGCGCCGAGGCGATGACAGACTCCTGGTAGATCTCGTCGTCAATGGCCGCGGCCTTTGCTTTCTGAGCGTCCGCTACCCGCATGGTGTTCACCAGGACCGCCGCGGCGGCGTTGACGTCCTCGCTGCTCAGATACCCGGCTGTGACCAATGCCTGAGCTACTTTTAGATAGGGTGTCATCTCCGCACGCTTTCTCCGCAACCAATTCCACTCGCGGTGAGGCTATCCGCATCAAGGGTGCCTATGCTACCAGGATACCAGATTTTGACCACAAATACATCTACCAAAGGGTTATAGAGGGGTTATATCCTTCCGGGCAGGGAGGGTCTATGAGGGTTATAGATGGACTCGGGAGCGAGGTTAGAACCCGACAGCTGCTGCCGCAGAGAACAGGGAAGGCCGCAGCCATGTGACGGCTGGGGCCTATGAGTCAAGCAATGGGACGGGGTGTCAGGCGGTGCGCTGAAGATTCAGGAGCAGGCGATGGCACGACTTTAAGGTTGACAATCACCTGGACGTCGTGTTATACTAGCCTACGAATCAGTCTTGATTGAGGTTTCGGTGATGGCTCTCATCTCGGTAGACGAAAAAACGATTGCAGCGTTCTGTCACAAGCACCACATACGCCGATTGGCCCTGTTTGGCTCTATACTCCACGGGGACTCGACGGCTGACAGCGACCTCGATGTGCTGGTCGAGTTTGAGCCCGATCACGTGCCTGGCTTGGCTTTCTTTGCCATGGAGGCGGCACTCTCCGAGATTCTAGGGCGCAAGGTGGATCTGAACACGCCAGCCTTCCTAAGTCCCTATTTCCGCGACCAGGTGCTGGCTGAAGCCGAGGTACACTATGCCCAGGCGGAATGAATATCTTCCCCTCCGCCACATGCTTGACTACGCTCGGGAGGCGGTCGACCTTACGCAGGGCAAGTCCCGAGCCGACCTGGACAGAGATCGCCTCCTCGAACTCGCGCTCGTGCGGCTGCTGGAGATCATTGGCGAGGCAGCCAGCCGGGTGCCAAGCGAGGACTGTGCAAGATATCCCGAGATTCCCTGGCCTCAGATCGTCAGCCTGCGCAACCGGCTGATCCATGGGTATGACGCCGTCGATCTGGACATCCTGTGGCAGATCATCGAGTCCGACCTACCTCCACTCATCGCCACGCTGGAAATCATCGTAGGGCAAGAAGGCGCGCAATAGCATCTTGAGCCAGCTTGTGGTCTCACTTTGCCCCTCATTCTGCCAGACAATGGCCGCGAATTGTCAAATGGGCATCGCGGGCAAGAGACCCAGCGACCTGGCCCGGGCGACAGCCAGCCGCCGGTCCCCGAGGCCGAGCTTGCCATAGATGCTTTTGGCGTGCTGCTTGACCGTGCCCACGGTGATGACCAGTTCCCGGGCGATCTCCTGGTTGGTCAGCCGCCGGTCGAGGAGCACCAGCACCTCCATCTCGCGCCCGCTCAGCGGCTCGACCAGGCCCACGGCGGTGCCTGGCGCCGGTGACAAAACCGCAGCAGGGTGGCCCGGGACCGGTTCGGGAAATGCCGCAGAGATCTGGTTGAGATAACGAACAGTAGTCGTCCCCAGGCTGCCGTCTGCGATGCCACGGGCGACAAGCTCTTGCAGCAGGGCTGCCACTTCTGGTCCCAGGTCGGCAAAGGGCCGGATGAAACTGCCCGGCTCGGCCAGGGCGACAGCGCGAGCCAGAATGGCCAGGGAATCATCGGTCCGGTCCGTCCCTGCTTGTGGGTTGCCAAAGCCAGCAAGGGCAGGATGGTGATCCTCTGACAGGTGTTGTGAACAGCCTCGTTTTCCTGGTCATATTGCACTAGCTTGTCTGTGGCCTCTTGCAGGCTGGCGCCCGATCCTTCGGCAATGAGCACCCGGCATTCGGTCAGGCGCGGAACTTCTAGCCGCCACAGCTTTTGACCACAAATACATCTACCAAAGGGTTATAGAGGGGTTATATTCTGCACGGCGGAGGAGGGCCTATGATGGTTATAGACGGCCATTGAGGTGGTCTGAGGTGTAGGCAAAAACGAGCACCGCTCGCGGGTTTCTGCGAGCGGCGCAGTCTTTTCTCATTCAGGCAGTTGCATGGGGGCGGCCAAAGAACAGTGTGACCGGCCCCCAAGGCAATGCCTCGCCAAGCGGATGGCAGGGACTATGACTTGTCCGCTGGCTCGTCCTCTTGCTCGACGTCGTCCGCAGCCGCGTCGGCCACTTCGGGATCCGCACCCAGGTCACTGAGCTTCTTCTGGGCATCGGCTGTCAGCTCGACCTTCAGATCCTTGCCGTCATACTGCTTGACGGCGTCTTCCAGGGCCTTCCAATCCGCGTCCTTGATCAGGATGGCCACGGCCGAGTCGTCGGGCCCCAGCTTGTCATCCAGGAACTCTTTGACGTCTTTGCGGTCGGTGTGGCCAAGGCCGCCGAGGGCTCCGCCGACCACTGCGCCAGCCAGCACGGCGGGGGCCGCAACAGCACCCAGCAGCAAGGCGACTCCGCCACCGATGGCCGCGCCACCCCAGGTCTCAATCCGGTGTTTGTGGACCAGCTTGAGCTTGCCGTTGTCTTTGCGATGGATGACCATCGCCGTCTTGATCTTGAGTTCTTTCTTCTTCTGCAGGTCGTGAAGTGTGTCATAGACCTTTTCGGCCGTGTCTGTGCCCTTGTAGGCCACGATGAACAGACTCTCTTTTCGCTCTTTGTCGTCAGCCATTCTTTTCTCCTTACATAATATAGTTGTTATCTACCAGCACGATGCTGGTGTACAGCCAAACACTTGAACCAGATTCAGCCGGCCAGGCGATCCTATTCTGAACTGGCAACGGCCTGACCTCCGGTGCCACACCCCCCATGCGCTTTGCCGCCGCGGCTCCAACTCTTGTGCCACGAGTGTACCAGGTTTTGGCCCGGAGCGCATCTACCCAAAGGTTATATTGGGGTTATATTCTGCAAGGGAGGATGGTTATAGATGGGACCTGCTTGCTACTCCCGATGCGTACCGCATTGCCCGGCGGTGGGCTGGGCGGCAGAGCTGGGGGATGGGCGCATGGCCCCTGCGAACCGTGGTCTTTGATTCTGCTCGCCCTTGTGCTATAATCAAGGTGAGTGAATCGCATCGAACTACGGGGTGGCGATGATCAGAGAGTTGCGCAGCAAGATCGCAAACGGTCAGTTCGAGTTTTCACAGCACGCGGTGGATCAGAGCATCATCCGGCACATCAGCGTCCAGGAGATCCGTGAAGCCTTTGCGAATGGCCAAGTCGTGGAGGACTATCCTGACGACAAGTATGGCCCAAGCTGTCTCATCCTCGGCTTCACGCTGGCAGACAGACCTGTGCACATTCTGTGCAGCTATCCATCACGCCCTCTGGTCAAGATTGTCACGCTGTACGAGCCAGATCCAGATCAGTGGATCGATTTTCGGACGAGGAGATCATAGCATGGGAACGCGCGAGTGGAAAGAGACGTTTGTTGAGCAAAAAGTGACCTATGCCGTCGAATTGGATGGCAAGTTTATCATCGTAGAGAACGTACCAGCCAGGGTGTGTGTAGAAACCGGTGAGCAGTTTTTTGCGCCAGAGACTGTGGAGCGACTGCAGCAGACAGTCTGGGAGAGGCGAAAGCCACGCCGCCTGATCGAAACGCCAGTATTCGAGTTTGCCACTTGAGTTCATCCCACCCCAGTGTCACCGATCTCCTCATCGACGTGACCCTGCCCCCCTCGCCGGTCCGGCGGGATCCTGGCGCCGATCCCATCCTCCCCAGGGAAGGATGGTCATAGTGGAGATTGCTGCCTATCACTCGCAATGACCATACCGGCCGACTTTCCGCCGAAATCTACACACTGTCGTACTGCCAGTTGGTAGGTTGGGCGGCAGAGCTGGGGGAGAGGCGTTTGGCCCGAGGCGTGTGCGGTTGGGATAGCGCACTATGCCAGTCGCTGGTACAGATCAGAGTTCTTCTCTAGCACGTGTTCTATGGCTTGCTCAAAGTCATCCTCGGGCTGGGCAAGGAGTTCCTCAATGCTGACCCGCACCAACTCTTCTGGTATGACACCCAGCCGAGCCGCGGTCTGGCGCAACTTGTTCAGCCGATCCTCTGGCAAAGCAACGGTAATAGATGCCCAGGCAGTATCCACTTTCGAGATTTCCCTCCAATCGAGTTGCTTTCTATAGGCACATTATAGTGCAGAAGCGGGGCAGTGTCAATCCATGCCCCAAGGAACCGAACAACCGGAGATGGTCAGTCTCGCTTGTTTGGCGCCGCCCAAAGCGTGTATGGCAAGCCGTAGCTAGCCCCCAGCCGTGTTCCGGCAGGGGTTTCTACGGAGGGTCTTCCACAGAATGCATGGTTCAGTGGGAGGGAGTCAGCAGCCGGCAAGGCCGGCCTATGCGGGCGGCAAAAGCCCCAGCGACCTGGCCCGGATGACAGCTTCGCGCCGGTCGCCGACGCCCAGCTTGCCAAAGATGCTGTTGGTGTGCTGTTTGACCGTACCCACGGTGATGAACAGGTCCCTGGCGATCTCTGGATTGGTCAGCCGCTGGGCAAGAAGGGCCAGGATCTCCATCTCGCGCTCGGTCAGCGGCTCGACCAGGCCCGGGGCGGTGCCTCGCGGCGGCGACAGGGCCGCGTGGCCCTCCACCGGTTCGGGAAAGGCGGCAAAGATCTGGGTGAGATAGGAACCGGTCGCCGGCTGCAGGCTGCCATCCGCGACGCGGCGGGCGACAAGTTCCTGCAGCAGGGGTGCCATCTCTACCCCTGGGTCCACAAAGGGGCGGATGAAACCGCCCGGCTCGGCCAGGTCCACGGCGCGGCCCAGAATGGCCAGGGCCTCATCAGTCTGTCCCAGTTTGTGGGTTGCCAGGGCCAGCAAGGGCAGAATCGTGATTCTCTGAGAGGTATTGTGAACAGCCTCGTTTTCCTGGTCAACCTGTTCAAGCCTGGCCGTGGCTTGCCGCAGGCTGCCGGCCGATCCTTCGGCAATGAGCACCCGGCATGCGGTCAGGCGCGGGACCTCCAGCCACATGAACATGATGCCGGCATCCGCCGCCAGGTCCGCCGTCCGCAACCACTGCACGGCGGGGACAAGTTCTCCCCGCAATAGGGCTAGGCGGGCCTGGAGAGAGGAAGCAATGGTCCGATAGGCAGGGTCATTCATCTGCCGGGCGAACTCGAGCAGCAGCCCCACCGTCTCGTCAGCCTTGTCCGGGCGCTGCAAGTACTGGTAAGCCAGGCTCAAGGCGCAAAGGCCATCGATGGCGGCTCTGGCGTGAACGATATAGCGTTGCGCTGCAAGCTGGTTGAAGCCCTGGACCGCGCTTTCCAGATCATTCCAGTAGAAATATGCGCACGCCTCCATGTAGGAAGCCCAGGTTTCGGCGTAGCGGTTGTTGTCTGCTGATGCGATTTCTTTGATCTTGCGCGCGGGGTGGATGACCTCCGGCAGGCTGCCATCGTACCAGTTGATATAGTACAGGCCAGACCACAACCGGGTGCAGCTTATGTCCTCTCTCATACAATGGGATTGGATCAAGCTGGTCAGCCTGTCGACGGCCGCCTCCTTCTGGCCGTTCATGTGCATAGCCAGCGCATAGTGCAGTTCTGCCTCTCCCCAGATACGGTGGTACGATTCAGGGATCTTGGCTGTCGCGCTGGCGAGATATTTCTCAGCCTGTGCGCCCAGGGCCCCAAAATAGGAAAAGTGCCCTCGGAAGAAGTCTATTTCTCCCTGGATGGGTTCATTGGCCCCGTCCCTGGCCAAAACCCTTTCTGCCTCTTCAAGGACCTGTGGCAGTGACTGGTAATCGAGTCGATGAAAGAGCACCCAGGCTTGGGCCAGCAGGAGTTCCACTCGTTCACGCTTGATCTCGGCGGGCAGTCGCTCCATCCACCGGGCCAGGTTGTGCCATTGGTCGTCGACCAGTACGACCTTTCGATTCTGCTCCACGATCTGGGCGGCGCCGGCCACGTCCCCGGCGGCCAGGGCATGGTCGAGGGCCTCATCCACCAGGCCTCGTTCGGAAAACCAGGTGCTGGCCTGGGCGTGAAGGGCGGCCAGATCCGCGGCGCTGTACAGGCTCTCCAGGCGCTCGTGCAACAGGTGTTGGAACAGATGGTGGAAACGGTACCAGATGCCCTCCGGGTCCAGCGGCACGAGGAAGAGGTTGGCCCGCTTCAACTCGTCCAGCATCGCTTCGCTTCTTGACAACGGACGAACGGAGGACCACGGGCAGCTGCCTTGCGCCAGACGGCCAGGCGATCGCCATCCGCCGTCTGGCGGTCGGTCGACCGCGTGCAGCCGTCGTCTGTCGTCGCCCGGTGCCTGGCGCATGGTCCGCCGTCCGCGACCGCGTCACACAACGACGTGCAGAACCGGTCCAGGATACAGGTCTGCAGCAGGAACTCTTGGATCTCCGGTTGCTGCCGGGCAAGCACCTCTCCCAGCAAATACTCGGCGACATACTCGCTGCTGGTCCCCTCGAAGCGCCGCACAAAGGCATCGACATCGGGCAGGCCCTGCATAGAGAGGGCGGCCAGCCTCAAACCGACGATCCAGCCCTCGGTCTTGCGCTCCAACAGATCCGTCGTATCCCGGTCCAGATCCCGGCCCACCATCCCCTCCAGAAAGGTGTGGGTCTCCTCGGGCGTGAAGCGCAGGTCGCCGGTCCGGATCTCCAGCACTCGTCCCCTGGCGCGCAGCCTGGTCAGCGGGAAGGGGGGATCGGTCCGGCTGGCGATGGCCAGGTGCATCTGGGGCGGCAAGCGTTCAACAAGGCTGGCAACCAATTCGTGCACCATCTCATCCTGGATCTTGTGGTAATCATCCAGCACCAGCACAAAAGGCTCCTCGATCTGGGCCAGTTCGCTGAGCAGGCTGCCGGTCAGAACAGGCAGCGGAGGCCGGCTTGCCGCCCGTAGAAGGAGCAAGGTTTCGCTGCCGATATTGGGAAAGAGGGTCTGTACGGCGGCCAAGAAGTAGCAGCCAAAGACCCCCAGGTCGCCGTCCTCGGCGTCGAGCTGCAGCCAGGCGCTACGTAGGGGCGGGGTCACCCCGCCCCTACCGCCCCCATCCGTACATGCCTGGCCCATCGACTCCAGCCAGGTGGCCAGTAGGGTCGTCTTGCCGAAACCAGCCGAGGCAGAGATCAAGGTCAAGGGGCGCGGCAGGCCCGTCTCCAGCCGGGCCAGCAGGTGAGGGCGGGGCACGAGGTCGGTGGTGACCGGAGGACGGTGCAGCTTGGTAGGGATGATCTGGCCTGCTGCTACCCCTTCTTCCTCGTCCGAGACCAGGCCGCCAGCCAGGGCTTTCCGGTACCCTTCGACCACAACGCCCGCCACCGCAGTGCTCAACACCACCTCGTCGCTCATCACGGCCCGGACGGCGTTCACCAGCTCTTCGGGGATGCTGTCCTTCAGGATATAGCCGGTGGCCCCGGCGCCCAGCATCTCCTCGATAAAGTGCTTCTCGCCGTGTATGGACAGAGCAATGACTTTCGTATCGGGAGCTTCGGACAAGATCTGCCGGGTAGCGTCGATGCCGCTGAGCGTGGGCATGGTGATGTCCATGATCACCACGTCCGGCTCGAGTTCGCGGACGCGGTCGATGGCGGTCTGGCCGTCTCCCGCCTCGCCGACGATGCGCATGTCTCCTTTCCCTTCCAGAAGGAGGCGCAGTCCTTGTCGAACGATTGGATGGTCATCGACCAGCAGAATCGTCGTTTCCATAACTCATTGTCCTTCGATCATGGCCCAAGTCCTCCAAACTGGACATTGGCGAAAAGAAGTTCTTGAAAACTGCAATGCCCACTGGCAAACACATATCCAGGGAACCGTCGAATAAGTGCTCCAAGAGAGGCGCTATGGGGTACAGGCCAGATCCGAAACCCATCGACCGCAGGTGCCGAGGCGCAACTCTGCGTCTATGCCTGCACTCTGACCTGCTAAGCCATTGTAAACTAGATTCCGGAAAATTGCAATGTCCAGTTCCAAAGTCCCTGTGTCCAATTTACTCAATCGTGGCCGGTGAGGTGAGGGTGGCCACGCAGCCCTGACCAGGTTCGGACCGTATCTCCAGGGACCCGCCAAGGTCGGCCATGCGCTCCTGGATGCTGAACAGGCCAAAGCCGCCCTCGCGTTCCATCACCCTGGGCCGGGCGCCCGCGTCAAAGCCGATGCCATCGTCCTCCACGACGATCCGCACCCGAGACCCCTCGCCCTCCAGGCGAACCTTGACCCGAGTCGCCTGGGCATGTTTGACCACGTTGGTCAGCAGCTCGCGCGTACTGCGATACAACATGGCCCGCATGTCGTCGTCCAGCGGCAGGCGCTGCCCATCGTTGATGAATTCCGTTCGCAGGCCATGCTTTCTTGCCACCTGTTCCTCCAGCCACTCGGCCAGAGCGGCGGCCAGCCCGATTTCGTCCATCAGCGGCGAACTCAGGTCAAAGACGAGATCGCGTATGTCGCCTATGGCCCGGCGCACCGACTGGGAAACATCCTCCAGGATGGCTTCTCGCTGGGATTCAGAGTCGATGTCTCGCGCCGAGGCCAGTCCCATCCGGGCGAAGGCCAGCCTCTGCCCCACCTCGTCGTGCAGCTCGCGGGCAATGCGGCGCCGCTCCCGCTCCTCGATGAGCGTTAGCTGCGAGGCCAAAAACCGCAATCGCCGCTGGTACTCCAGGACCCGCTCTTCCACACGCTTGCGCTCGGTGATATCTTCGGTCGTGCCGATGGCCAGAATTGGGGTACCCTGCTCATCCAGGATCAACCGGCCGCGGCGACGGCAGGCCTTGACCGTACCCTGGGGCGTGACAATCCGGTAATCCAGATCGAGCGGCTCCCCGCTGGCAAAGAAGCGGTTGAATGCCTTGCGGAGTACAGGCGCGTCCTCTGGGTGGCAGAATTCTTCGTCGCTTTTGGCGCTGGGCACATAGCGCTCCGGATCCAGGTCAAAGATACGGTACATCTCGGCGGACCAGGTTATCCGGCCGGCCAGGATGTCATACTCCCAGTCGCCAATCTGGGCCGTCCTCTGGGCCTCTTCGAGCCGCTCATGGCTTCTTCGTAATGTCTCCTCCGCCCTCCGGCGCTCCGTGATATCGATGATTGTGCCAACCACGCCTTGTACGTCCCCGGCTTTGCCCTTGTCAGGCGCATAGTTCACTCTCAACCATCGTGCACCGCCGTCACGGTCATGAAAGGCGGCCTCGTATCGTACAGCGTCTCCGGCCAGTGCCGCAGCGAGATATGGCTCGGTGGCCGCATATCCCTCCGGCCCCAGGATCTCCCGCACATGGCTGCCGACAAACTCTGAGCGGGGCAGCCCATAGATCTCTTCGTAGCGCCGGTTGACAAAACGAAAGGTCTGGCCCTTGTCCACATAGGCTACCTGCGCAGGTACGTTATCGATGACCAGGCTGAGCAGGCGCCGGCTTGCTTGCAGCTCCCGCTGCGCTTGAAGGCGCTCTCTGATGTCACGGACCAGGACCAGGTCAGCGGGCCGGCCATTGTGGCTCGTCAGGCCAGCGTTGAATTCAACCCCCACTTCGGAGCCATCCTTGTGCTCTATGGCCGATTCATAAACAGAGGGGACGGCTTTCCTCTTCATTCGCCGCTGGTACCTATCGACGACTTTTTCCGCCTGGTCAGCCGGCAGGTACGATTCGAAAGGTGTATCCAACATCTCTTCGACGGTACGCCCGGACAGCGCTGCCAGATAGGCATTGAGGAACCGGATTTTGCCGTCCTGCAATATGACGATCCCGTCCTGCGCCTGTTCGACCAGGGTACGATAGTTTTCTTCGCTGTCCCGCAGGGCCTGCTCGGCCTGTTTGCGCTGGGTGATATCGACTTGGGACCCCCAGACTCGCACCAGGTGCCCATCTTCAACGATCCCCTTGATACTCATGAGCAGCCACACTCCTCTTCCATCCTGTGTTCGCTCATGTACTTCGGCAGCGTGGCTGACATAGCCCGACTGCACGAAACGCTGATAGTGCTGGTGAAGAGCAGAATCTCGATCCTGATATCCTTCAAAACTCCAGGGGGCTACCATTTCTCCCAAGAGTTCTTCTCTGGTCGTGCCGTACATTCTGGCAGTAGAATCACTGATATCCTTGACATAGGCCTCGCGAAAGATCGCATCCACCTGCTCTTCAGGGGGCAGATCAACGGGAATCGGGTTCTTCATCTCAGTCCAAAAGACCGGGCTGACATTTTCTGTGAAAAAGGCCCTGTACTGTTCCTCCACCCGCTTGCGCTCGGTGATGTCTTCGACGACGGAGACAAAATGTCTGGCCTCCCCGGTGCGCTCCCAGATTAGCGAGACGGTCAGGTTGATCCACACAATCGCGCCGTTTCTGTGCAGGTAGCGCTTCTCCATCGAGTAGGAATCCGTTTCACCGGCCAGCAGCCTGCGCACGTGCTCGAGGTCGGCGTCGAGGTCGGCGGGGTGGGTGATGTCCTGGAAAGTTTGTGCCAGCATCTCGTCATGCGAATAGCCCACGATATCGCAGAACTTTTGGTTGATACGCAAAAAGCGCCCGCCGAGCGCCACGTGGGCGATGCCGACGGCGGCTTGCTCAAAAGTGGCCCGGAAACGTTCCTCGCTCTCACGCAACGTTTGCTCCACCTGCTTGCGTTGCACGATCTCTGTCTGTAAGGCTTCATTGGTCTGGGTCAGCTCGGCCGTCCGCCCGGCAACCAGGTTCTCCAGGTGCAGGTTGAGGCCGTGCAGTTGCAGATGGGTATTCACCCGGGCTAGTACTTCCGCTTCTTCGAAGGGCTTGGACACAAAGTCCACACCCCCAACCTCAAAGCCCTGGACCCTGTCATCCACGTCCTGCAGCGCGCTGACAAAGATGATGGGGATATTGCGGGTCCGCTCGTCCTGCTTCAGACGGCGGCAGACCTCAAAGCCGCTCATCCCCGGCATCCTGACGTCCAGCAGGATCAGGCTCGGCGGGTGGGCCAGCGCCGACTGGAGGGCCAGCTTTGGCCCGTCGGCCGGGCGGACCCGGTAGCCCGCCCGGCTCAGGATCTCGGTCAGCAATCTCAAACTGGCGATGGTATCATCGACCACCAGGATGTCCGCTGCCTGGGGTTTCCAATCGTTGTTAGTCGCCATCTTTTTCTTCCGTTTCCTCCAAGAGTTCCAGGATACGGCTTATCTGGAAGCTCTGCACGAGGTCGCGCAGGCTCGCGGCCGTATCCGGGGCCTGTTCCTCGATGCGCTCGATCACCGCCAGGGTTGCCTCCCGGTCCAGTGCCAGCGTCGTCTCCGCAAGCTCCTGCCGCAGATCTGGCGGTAGGCCTGCCAGCATCCCGGCGGTGAGGTCTACTGTCCTCGCCTGGCCCGGCGCCTCCCCGGCCTGTTCGTAGACATATTCGACATCCAGCAACCGGGACATCGCCTCAAAGATCTTGTGCTCGCCGAAGGGCTTGCGTACCATGTCGTCACAGCCCGAGGCCAGGATCTCCTCCCGCTGCTCCTCAAAGGCGCTGGCCGTGACGGCCACGATCTTGACCGCATCCCCTCCCGGCAGGGCGCGGATCCGCCGGGTGGCCTCGTAACCATCCATGACCGTCATGCGCATGTCCATCCAGATCAGGTGGGGACGCCATGTCCTCAAAGACCGCGATGGCTTCCCGGCCGTTCTCCGCCTCTCGCACCGTGAATCCAACCAGCTCCAGCAGCTCGGTCAACAGCAGGCGGTTCTCCAGGTTGTCATCCACCACCAGCAGGCGCCAGGCTGGCTGGCCAGCCTGCAGCCCGATGACCCTTGCCGGTGGTTTTTGGGCTGCCTCATAGACGCCCGCCTGCGCCAGTTGCATCGGGATGGCGACCCCGAACAGCGATCCCCGGCCCAACTCGCTTTCCACCCTGATCTCGCCGCCCATCATCTCTACCAGCCCTTTCGAAACCGTCAGGCCCAGTCCGGTTCCCTTCTCACCGTCGCGGGCGGCTTCACCCTGTACAAAGGCTTCAAAGATCTGATCCCGTTGCTCGTTGGCGATTCCGGGGCCCGTGTCTTCCACCTCTAACTGGAGCAGCACCCGCGACGGATCCCCGGCCAGCGGCAGAGACCGGGCCCGCAGCCACACCTGCCCCGCTTCCGTGTACCTGACCGCATTGCCCAGCAGGTTGATCAGGACCTGCCGTAGTTTGCCGGCATCCCCGTGCAGATAGGGCTGGAGCCCGGCGTCCAGCTCCAGGTCAAACTGCAGCCCCTTGCCTTCGGCGACGCGACTTGAACATCAGCCCGATATCCTTCAGCATCTGCACGACGTCAAAGGGCTCCTCTTTCAGTTCAACGCGTCCCGCCTCGATCCTGGACAGGCTCAGTACGTCGTCGACCATGCCCAGCAGGTGCTCGCCGCTGCGGTCGATGATCTCCAGCATCTCGTGCTGCTGGGTGGAGATGCCCGGATCGCGGGCCATGAGCCGGGCAAAGCCCAGGATGGCGTTGAGCGGGGTGCGCAGTTCGTGGCTCATGTTGGCCAGGAAGGTGCTCTTGGCCCGGTTGGCCGCTTCGGCGGCCAGTTGCGCTTCCACGGCCGCCTGCGCTCGCGCATCGGTGCAGCTCCGGTGTTCTTTCCTCCACCTGAGCCTCAAGCTCGCGGTTTCTGGCTTCGATGGACCTCACCTGCCAGCGAATGCCGCCAACGATCAAGCCAACGACCAACACCCCAAGCCCGATCCGGAACCACGCCGTTTCCCACCAGGGCGGTAGGATGGTGATCTTGATGGATTTGCCTTCTTCATTCCAGACGCCATCGTTATTTGAGGCTTTGACTTTGAAGGTGTAGATTCCTGCATCCAAATTGGTATACTTTGCTTCCCGGTGAGAACTGTCCACATAGCGTCCAATCATCGTCAAATCCTTCCATTATGTAAGCAAAATGGTTCTTTTCCGGCGACACATAGTTGAGAGCGGCAAACTCAAAAGAGAACACATCATCCTCGTAGGGTAAGGTTAACTCATCCGTTGCGTCGATCACTTCTTGGAGGTGTGAGTTTTCGCCCCATTCGACAGATTGATTGGCCAGTTTGAAATTCGTTAGGACCACAGGCGGAACAAAGTCATTTTCTCGGAGCGCTTCAGGATAAAAGGCATTCAATCCATCTTTGCCTCCGAAAAACATTTGCCCATCACCAGCTTGATATGCACTTCCATAGAGAAAACCTCTCTTTTGAACTCCTGAATGACTGTCAAAATTCTCAACGGTTTCTGTTGCGGGATTAAATCTGGAAATACCTTTAACCGTGCTGAGCCACAGATTCCCTTGGGCATCTTCAAGTATTCCCATAATGATCTCACTGGCTAAGCCATGTTTTGTGGTATAGGTGGCGATTGACCCAGTTTCCGGATCGAATCTTGTAAGGCCAACTCTGGTAGCAACCCATAACACATGCGCCTTGCTTTCATGAACCATGTACACCGCTTGCCCTTTGAAATGTGCAGGATAGCGGACAAACTGTTCTGTTTCAGGATCGAATCGATCAAGACCATTATTGGTTCCGACCCAAATGATATTCGATGGCGTCACATCGACTGACAGAACATTGTTGCCGCTCAAACTGTGTGGATCGTCAGGGTCATGGTAGTAGCGGGTGAACTGTTCTGTAGTTGGATTAAAGCGATTAAGCCCTCCCCAATTCGTCGCAACCCAGAGATTTCCAAAGTCGTCTTCCGCAATATCCTGAATCTCATTATGACTCAAACTTGCCGGATTGTCTGGATCATGGACATAATGGGTAAACCGTTCTGTCGCTGGATCAAACCGATTGAGCCCCCCCGGCCATGTACCAATCCAGATGATCCCCTCACTATCTATGTGCAAAGCAGTAATGTGACTATCACTCAAGCTATGGGGATTTTCGGGGTCGTGTTGATAATGGCTAAACAATCCTGTTTGCGGGTCAAGTTTATCAAGCCCATCCAAGCCGCCAAACCAAATAGTGCCGTTTTTGTCCTGACGCACCGACTTGACTTCATTATGACTCAAACTTTGCGGCTCACCAGGGATATGCTGGTAGAGGATGAATTGTGAATTGAGTGGATTATAGATATTGACCCCATCGCCGTACGTGCCGATCCATAGCGTATCCTGCTCATCTTTGAGCAAGGCGGGTATTCGATCATCACTCAAACTTTCGAAAAGATAGGGATTGGTTTGATACCGGACAGACTTTCCCGTCTTCGAGTCAAATCTATTTAATCCCCAACCATAGGTACCAACCCAGAAGATGCCGGGTTCATCTTCCAGGACAGCCATAACAGCATCACTGCTCAAACTTTGTGGATCTTGAGGGTCATGGCGATAAATCGTAAACTGTTCTGTTTTTGGGTCAAAGCGGGCAAGGCCTTCTCCATCAATGGCCAACCACAGGATGCCTTCTTCGACTATCTCAATCTGTTTGACTCTGTTTGCCGTGTCAGGAACAGGCAGATAATGGGTAAACGCTTGGGCTTCCGGATCAAATCGCGTCAACCCATCGAAATGGCCAATCCACAAGATTCCCTCTTGATCTTGTACGATATCGAGGATCCTCCCAAATTCCTTATCTGACGAGACAGGGTTGAGTGTTTCTGTCCCCCGGTCAAATTGATATAGGACACCATGAGAACTGCCTATCCATAAGCGCCCCTGGGAATCTTCGATGATGGCACTTACAGTGCTGTCTGATACATCTGGATCGAATGTGTATCGCGTAAATTGTTCAGTGGAAGGATCAAACTTATCAAATCCGCTGGCGTGGCCTACCCAAATGTTGCCGCTATTGTCTTCAATGACTCGATCGATGAAACTTGAGCCGATGCTGTGGGGATCATCCGGGTCATGCTGGAACACGGTCATATCGTAGCCATCATACCGGTTCAGGCCATCAAAGGTGGCAATCCAAAGATACCCCCGGCTGTCTTTCATCAAATCCCAGGCGGTGCTGTTTGATAGCCCTTCTTCCGTGCTGAGATGGTCAAATCGAAGGAATTGGCTCAGTGGTACTTCCGCTGGGGGCAGGTCAGGCGCGGTGGTCGCAGGGGGCGTCGAAGCGACGTTGGTGGGTTGCGGTGATGCTTCGGTTGTAGCAGGGGGTGTCGAAGGTCCACAGGCGGCTACCAACACGGCAATAGCGACCAACCATGTGGGATGAGCACCCGCTCGAGCCTACTGTTAGCCTGTCGCAGTCACGCGCTGCCCCTTCACCTGTCTGCACAACATTCTGTCTCCTCAATTGGCCCGAAATAATCGTTGGCTTCGTGGTGTCAAGACTAGCCAGCCACACCACCCATTCCAAAAGTTCCCGAATACGTCCCATCCGAAAGTCCTCTACGAGCGCGCGCAGGGCACTGGCCGTATCCGGTGCCTGTTCTTCAATGCGCGAGATCACCGCCAGGGTTGCCTCCCTGTTCAGCGCCAGCGTCGTCTCCTCCAGCTCCTGCCGCAGATCTGGCGGCAGGTCGGCCAGCATCCCGGCGGTGAGGTCTACCTCCTCGCGCTCCTGCCGGCGCCTCCCCGGCGTGCTCATAGACGTATTCGACCTCCAGCAGCTGGGCCATCGTCTCAAAGATCTCGTTGTCGCGGAAGGGCTTGCGCACCAGGTCGTCACAGCCCGAGGCCAGGATCTCACCCTGCTGCTCCTCCAGGACGCTGGCCGTGATGGCCACGATCTTGACCGCCTGGCCGCCTGGCAGGGTACGGATCTCCTGGGTAGCCGCGTAGCCGTCCTTGACCGGCATGCGCATGTCCATCCAGATCAGGTGGGGATGCCAGTCCTCAAAGACGGCAACTGCCTCCTCGCCATTCTGCGCCTCCCGTACCTCGAATCCAACCTGGGCAAGCAGGTTGATCAGCAACAGCCGGTTCTCCAGGTTGTCGTCCACCACCAGGATGCGCCAGTCTGGCTGGCCGTCCTGGAGCCCAATGACCTCCGCCACCGCAGCTTCAGCGGGCGCTGCCGCCTCCGCCAACTGAAGCGGCACTGCAACCCGGAACAGCGCACCCCGGCCTACTTTGCTCTCTAAGGCTATCTCGCCGCCCATCATTGCTACCAGCGATTTCGATATCGTCAGACCCAGCCCTGCCCCCCCTCCGCTGTTTCCGGCGCTTTCAGCTTGCAGAAAGGCATCGAATACGCTATCAAGTTGATCGCTCGGGATCCCCGGGCCCGTGTCCTCTACTTCAAGCTGGAGCATCACCGTACCAGCATCGCCGGCCACCGTTAGCGAACGGGCGCGCAGCCACACCTCCCCGGCTTCGGTGAACTTGACTGCATTGCCCAGCAGGTTGATCAACACCTGGCGCAGCTTGCCGGCATCCCCCCGCAGATGGGGCGGGAGCTCTGCCTCCAGCTCCAGGTTAAACTGGAGGCCCTTGCCTTCGGCCCGTGACTTGAACATCCAGCCAATGTCCTGCAACAACTGCTCGACGTCAAAGGCTTCCTCTTTTAACTCGACGCGACCGGCCTCGATCCTGGACAGGCTCAGTACGTCGTCCACCATACTCAGTAGATGCTCGCCGCTGCGGTCGATAACATCCAGCATCTCTTCTTGCTGGGTGGTGACAGCCGGGTCGCGGGCCATGAGCCGGCTAAAGCCGAGAATGGCATTGAGCGGGGTGCGCAGCTCGTGGCTCATGCTGGCCAGGAACATGCTCTTGGCCTGGTTCGCGGCCTGCAATTCCCGTGTTCTCTCCTGGACCGTTTTTTCGAGTTCACGGCTTCTGGCTTCGATGGATCTCACCCGCCAGTTGAAGGCCCCGACCAGCAAGCCGATGCCCAATAGCACCATCGCCATCCGGAACTCGGTGGTTTCCCACCACGGCGGCGTCACGGTGATGGCCATTGATGCCCCTTCTTCGTTCCAGACCCCGTCGTTGTTGGATGCGATGACTCGAAAGACATACTCGCCTGGGTCCAGGTTGGTGTAGGTGGCAAAACGCCGGCTGCTGTCCACTTCGTGCCAGTCCTGCTCAAAGCCTTCCATTTTGTACTTGTAGCTGTTCTGTTCCGGGGAGCGGTAGTTCAAGGCCGCAAATTCAAGAGAAAAGACATTGTCCTGATAGGACAGAACCAATTGGTCGGTCTCGAGGATTGATTCTTGCAGGACTGAATCGCCCCCGATCAGTACCGGTTTGTTGGCCAGCTGAAAGTCCGTGATCACAACCGGTGGGATATTTGCATTATCCTTTATCTGGTCCGGATAAAAGGCGTTGAACCCACCAGTGCCGCCAAAAAACATCTCGCCGTCTGGGCTTTGGGCATACGCTGAAAAACCTAAGAATGAATTGCTTTGGAGACCATCATTTACGCTGTAGTTTCGAAACGTTTCCGTCTGGGGATCGAATCTGGACAGCCCATTGGCGGTACTAATCCAGAGATCGCCGCCCTTCCCGCCAGTGGAGACATTCTCCTCCAGGATGCCATAGATCGTTTCACTGGGCAGTCCGTCTTGCATGCTGTAATGGGTAAACTGCCCACTCGCCCGGTCGAATCTGTCAAGCCCCCCGCTTGTTCCAATCCAGAGGTCGCCATTACTGTCTTCAAAGATTGAAAACACCGAGTCTTGAACGAGACTATCTGGATCCTTAGGGTCATGCTGATAACGGGTGAAAATCTCTGTCTCAGGATTAAATTGATTTAAACCTTGCGAGGTGCCAACCCAGAGCATCCCCGCCCGGTCTTCCACAATGCAGGTGACCTGATTGTTGCTCAGCGATTGCGGATCGGCCGGGTCGTGCTGGAAATGCGTGAATTGCCCCGTTTCACGGTTGAAGGCGGTCAATCCCCCCCCCAGGTGCCGATCCAGACTGTACCGGCCCGGTCTGCATAGAGGTATACAAATCCTCGATTGCTCAGGCTGTTGGGGTCGTTCGCATCGTGGACATAATGCGTGAATTGCTCTGTCTCTGGATCGAAGATTTCCAATCTTCCAGTCATACCGTCAACCCAGATTAGTCCCTCCCGGTCTTCAAGCACCGCCCACACAGAATCAGTGCTAGGACTGTTTGGATCGGTCGGGTCGGATTTATAATGGGTGAAACCATCTGTTTGCGGATCGAGCCTGTTGAGCCCACCTCCAATAGTGCCAATCCAGACGCTCCCTGCGCTATCTACGAAAAGAGAGCGCACCACATTATGGCTCAGGCTGTTGGGATTGCCGGAGATGGTACGATAGTGGCGAAAGGGTTTTGCCATGGCATCCAGCAAACTGATGCCGCCGTCCGAAACAATCCAGAGCAGCCCCGTTTGGTCCTGGTACACTCCCACGACACCATCCCCACTCAAACTATAAGGATCGGCAGGATTATGCCGGTAGTGAGTAAAAGCCTCTGTTTCTGGGTCGAATCGATTCAGCCCCCCTCCCCGGGTAGCCACCCAGAGGCCATCAGCGTGGTCTTCAGAAATCGAAAAGACGTAATTATTGCTCAAGCTTTGAGGATCGCTGGCATCATGCTGATAGCGGGTGAACTGTTCCGTTTCACGATTGAATCGGTTGAGCCCAAGCAACGTTCCCACCCAGAGGGTGCCTGTCCTGTCTTCATAAATGGACCGGATCGTATTGTGGCTAAGGCTCTGGGGGTCATCGGGATCGTGCCGGTAATGAATGAAGGTTTCTGTACCCGGGTCGAAATAGTCGAGACCTCCTGCCGTGCCGACCCACATGATACCATTGCCGTCTTCAAAAATCGCCCAGACGGTATCATGACTCAGGCTGTGCGGGTCGCTAGGATCGTGCCGGTAATGCGCAAACTGCCCAGTCTCAAGGTCGAGCTTGTTGAGCCCGCCAAGCGTACCCACCCAAATTGTCCCGGCCCGGTCTTGGTAAATCGATCGTACAGAATTATTGCTCAAACTTTGGGGGTTATCAGGCTCATGCCGGTAGCGGATGAAACGCTCCGTTTCGCGGCTATATTGGTTGAGGCCGCTATCCCAGGTACCAACCCAGAGAGCGCCGCTGTGGTCCAAGAGTAAATCTAGTGTGTAGCTTTGACTCAGACTGCTGGGATTACTCACGTCGTGACGGAATACCTTAAAGCTGTTGCCGTCATACCTGCTTAATCCATCAACTGTAGCAAACCACATGAACCCGTCATTGTCCTGGACAACGTCCCATACTTGATCATTTGGGAGGCCGTCTTCCGCGGTCAGACGATCAAATCTGAGGTATTGGCTCGGCAGTTCTTCCACCAGCCACGGGTCGGGCTCTGAGCCTGCAGGGAGGCTCAGAGGAGTTTCTGTTGGTTGGAGTGATGGCGGAGTGGCGGTGGATGGCGGTGATGTTTCTGTTGCAGGGCTACAGGCCGCAGCCAAAAGCGTGATGGCGAGCAGCGCGGCGAAGGTCAGCAACCGCCAGGGGTTTTGACTAATATCTTGGAGTGCAGTCATTGATTAGGTATGAAGCCTCATTGCGATCTGTTCCTCATTCCAGGTACGAACCCACAGCACGCAGCCTTGGCCCACAATCAAACCCCGGACCGCATCATCGCTCAAACTGAAAGGGTCATCCGGATCGTGACGATACACCTTAAAACTGGATCCATCATCCTCCCCAGCTCCCAGCCGCCGGCGCCGGCAAGGTTGAGGGCGCAGCGGCTTCGATGGGCCGGGTCCCATTGTACCACCGATCCTCGTCCAAGTACAGTATTTCACAGACAGGCGTCGTATATCGCTTTCGGTGAGAGCTGCGCACCGCGCCAGCCGATGGAGCATTCAGACCCATCGGCTTTTGGCGCATGGAGGTGTTCCACCGGCTGCAACGGCAGCCCAGAGTATTCAAGTGGCTGATCGGGCTGCGCTACACAACTTGGTCCGGCGACAGGCTCCAAGGAGAACACCAAGTTCCTCGGTTGGCGAGGGTCGCAATGCATGGGGCAGCTTCTGCGAGAGGGCGTAATCAAAGGATGTGGATGGACACAACAATGAAAGCGGCGCATCCTTGGGGCGTGCCAAACCCAATCGTAGTTGGGAATGTGGAGAAAAAACGACGGAGGAACGCTGTACCTCACGCTCCCCCGACATGGTGCCTGTTGGTGCCCCCAAGGGAGCTCTTTCTATATGCCTGTCACTGTGAATACGGCTAGGCAAGTATATTTGGGTCCGTGGCTGGTGCCTTTTGCCCTGCTCTCAATCAAGTGCATCTAGTGTCGCAGCCCCACATCCCTATGTCGGAGCTGTAGCCCCTGAGCGAATGAGACTATTCGGCCACGACAGGATCCACGTATCGACTTGGGTCTGCTACCACTGTTGGAAAGCAATGCGGACCAGGTTTCGCTCTCCCTGGAAATCGTGCGGCAAGGTCAGCTTTGTGCGTTGCAGGTTTGAACTGCTCACGGTTGGCAATTGCATAGATGTTTCATCTTGCGATAGTCCAACGCATCTAATCGGTGATGGACGTTGAACCACTGCGGGTGATGGCCTCAGCGTTCGACCAGCAGGACGAACTGGGTCATGAAGCTGAGGTCCTACCAAGTCCCGACTCGGAAGGAACGAGAGATGGCGCTCAAGTCCCCGCATCTGTTCGAGTGTTGATTTCATCACCAAGGGCCAGAATCTCTTCATTCTTGGGGATGTCGCTCATGCTGTGCCCGTAGTGAACAAAGCGAGCGACCCCGGCCTTATCAATGAGCACCTGCGCCGGCATCCGTCCCAGCTTGAACAGGTTGACCTCCTGACCGTAAAGCTTGAGCACGCTGGCCTTGGGGTCGGGCAGCCCAACGAAAGGCAGGGATTCCTTGCGCCAGTACTCCGAAAAAGCGCGGGCGTCTTCGGGACCGACCACAACCACTTCGATGTCGCGGGCGACAAACTGGGCAAAATCTTGGCGCAACTGCGCCATGTGCGCTCGGCAGAATGGTCAGGTGAAGCCACGATTGAAGACCAACAGGACGTTCTTTCTGTCGTGAAAATCTAACAGACTGACCATGTTGCCGGCAGAATCGGGCAGGCTGAAATCTGGGGCAGGCTGGTTAAGCGATACGCGTGGCATCTTGTCTTCCCTCTTCAGGTCATTTGCTGCCCCTCTGACAGGCAGCGGCGGCACACGCAAGGATGCATATGCAAGTCTTCACATGATCTTGAGTCCGACTAAACCGAACCCTATTCATTATACTCGCTCATGGAACTCTGGACAAGGTGGGTATTGACGGGAGCCATGAGCAGAAAGGCGTGGCTCTGTCTACTCCTGTGCTGACCGAATATTCTTATCCGCCGCGATTTTGGCCAGACAAGATGTAGAATCGCTTCTCACGGGCCAGACATGAGGCGGAGACTCCGCGAGAGCTTCGTCCAGAGTGAGCCATCACTAGCATTCGACAGGCAGCTAAATGCCGATCACAACTGACTATTGTACACCTGCACCCACTCTGAGCCCCACAGCGAGCTGGCTCAGGACGAATCTCGAACCGATGTGCATTATCGGCCAGGACAGGAATATCCCGGAGAAAGCAAGAATCAGCCTAGCAGGCCGATTCTAAATAGTAGACTAGTCTATTGTCAATGGCGACCACGTGTGCCCCCAAGGGAATTCGAATCCCTGTCGCCGCCTTGAAAGGGCGGTGTCCTAGGCCACTAGACGATGGGGGCAGGACGGTCCCCATTGTAGCAGAAATGGCCCTGCCCGTCAAATCAAATCCCGTAGCTGTTCAAACTTGCACTTCGGCAGGCCTGAACACCAACGCGCCGGGGCAGATATTTCCGCTTTTAGTCCTTCTCTGCTATAATAATCGTGCTTGCTACCCCCAGACCCCAAGGGTCTTGTCCGGGTTGTGGGATTGGGTGGCCGGCGCATATCTGCTTTCAGATGAACAATATCCTCCGCTGGTAAAGACCCTTAGGGTCTGAGATGGTTGATCATGTCCAGAATCTATGCCTTGGCCAATCAAAAAGGCGGCGTTGGCAAGACGACCACCGCCGTGAATCTTGGCGCCTACCTGGCCGGCGCGGGAAACCGTGTTCTGCTGGTGGACTTTGATCCCCAGGCCAACGCGACCTCCCACCTGGGCGTCCAGCGGCAGCAGGTGGCCCAGTCGGTCTACAACGTATTGCTGGATGGCGTGCCGGCCGAGCGAGCCATCCGGCTGACCAACCAGGTGCACCTGGATCTGCTGCCATCGACGCGGGAGCTGGCTGGCGCTGAGGTGGAACTGGTAGCTCTGGAGCAGCGGGAATACCGCCTCGGTCGTGCTCTGGAGCCGGTCATAGACCGCTATGACTATGTGCTCATCGACTGCCCGCCCAGCCTGGGCCTTTTGACGGTGAATGCCCTTACGACAGTACGGGATGGCGTCATTATCCCCGTCCAGTGCGAGTACCTGGCGCTGGAAGGGTTGGGGCATCTGCTCAAGACCATCTATTTGGTGCGGGACAGCCTCAATCCACGGTTGGCCATTGCCGGCGTGGTGCTGACCATGTTCGATGCCCGGACCAACCTCTCCCGGCAGGTGGTAGAGGAGGTGCGCCGTTACTTTCCGGCGCACGTTTTCGAAACGGTGGTCCCTCGAACGGTGCGGCTTGGCGAGGCGCCCAGCTATGGCGAGACGATCATGAGCTACGCCCCGGCCACGGCCGGCGCGGCGGCCTATCATGCCCTGGCCTACGAACTGATGGAGAGGAACGAATTATGACCACACGGCGCGGACTTGGCAAAGGACTGGGTGCTCTGATACCGGCGGCTGAGGAGCCGGCCGGCGGCCTGGCCCAGGTACCGGTGGCGACCATCACGCCCAACCCCATGCAGCCCCGGACCACCTTCGATCCCGATGCGCTGGCGGAACTGGCTGCTTCGGTCAAGGAGCACGGGCTCATTCAGCCTCTCATCGTGACGCAGCAGGGCCCGGAGCGCTACCAGCTTATCGCCGGGGAGCGGCGGTGGCAGGCAGCGCGTATGGCTGGCCTGGCCACGGTGCCCGTCATCATCAAGGAGGCCACGCCCCAGGAGGCGCTGGAACTGGCGCTGGTGGAGAACATCCAGCGCGCCGACCTGAACCCCCTGGAAGAAGCCACGGCCTATCGCCAGTTGGTGGATGAATTTGGCCTGACTCAGGAACAGGTAGCCGGGCGTGTAGGAAAGAGCCGGGTGGCCGTGACTAACACCATGCGCCTGTTACGCCTTCCGCCCGAGGTCCGGCAGGCGCTGGCCGATGGGGCCATCCGCGAGGGGCACGCCCGTGCGCTGCTCGCCCTGCCCTCGGAAGAGGAACAGGTGCTGGGGCTCAAGGCCGTGGTGAACAGGGCACTCAGTGTCCGCCAGACAGAAGAACTGGTCCGCCGCTTGCTGGCCGAGCCACAGCCCAAGGAAAAGCAGACTGCATCCCCCGAAACTCAGGCGCTGGAAGAGGATTTCCGCGAGATGCTGGGCACCAAAGTGAACCTCTATCGGAATCTCAAGGGCAAGGGCCGGTTGGTGGTCCACTTTTACTCCGAGGAGGAACTGCAGACGATCTATGATGTGATCGTTGGCGGCGGTTAGCATGGGTGCCCTGAGAGGGTGCTGGCGAAATGCGCTCGCTGTATCTGGGTTTAGCGCTCCTTTCCGCGGCAGCGCTGGCCTTTGAGATCACGCTGACCCGGCTGTTCTCCGTCACGCAATGGTACCACTTTGCGTTTTTGGCGGTCAGCGTGGCCCTGTTGGGCTATGGGGCCAGCGGCACGGCCCTGACCCTGGTTCCACGCTGGAGCCGGCCGCCCACGGCTGGCCGCGCCTCGATCCTGGCATCCCTCTTTGCGGCCAGTGTGATCGGGGCGACCCTCAGCCTGAACCACCTGCCCTTTGATTCCTACCGCATTGCCTGGGAACGGGCCCAGATCCTATACCTGATCCTGTACTATCTGGCCTTGACGGTGCCCTTTTTCTGTGCCGGCCTGGTCACCGGTCTGTTGCTGACCGCGCACGCCAAATCCGCCGCGCGCATCTACGCCGCCAACCTGCTGGGCGCGGCCCTGGGCGGCCTGATCCCCCTACTGGCCCTGCCACTGCTGGGCGAAGGCGCGATACTGGCCATTGCTGCCCTGGGCCTCCTTGCTGCGTTGGTTTTCCGGCTGGAGGGATCCCGTCTCCGGTCTCCAGGCTCCCAAACTGTGATTCCTCTCCTCTTGCTTGCCGCTTGCAGCTTCTTGCTGGTGCTGGCGGTCTTTCCTCCATCCCCTTTCCAGCTTCGTCTTTCTCCCTACAAGGGTCTTAGCCAGGTGCTCCGTTTCCCGGACAGCCGGATAGGCTGGCAGCGGTGGAATGCCTTTTCGCGCGTGGACCTCGTGGCCAGTTCGGCCATCCGCTCGGCTCCGGGGCTAAGCCTGAACTATTCGGGCCAGTTGCCGCCCCAGGATGGGCTGTTTGTGGATGGTGACGACCTGTCACCGGTGGTGCGCGTGGCGGGCGGGTTGGCTGCCGCGGATCGCCTGCGAGATTTCACAGGCCACCTGCCGGTGGCTCTGCCCTACCAAATGCGGCCTGGGGCGCGGGCGCTGGTTCTGGAACCCAAGGGCGGGCTTGATGTGTGGACGGCGCTACAGCAAGGAGCAGATTCGGTGGTGGCCGTCGAGAGCAATCCACTTGTGGTCGAGGCAGCAGGCGGTGCGTACCAGGACGATCGGGTGCAGGTGGTGACCGAGGAGGGACGAAGTTATGCTCGCCGCCAGGACCAAGCCTTTGACGTGGTCCACCTGGCGCTCAGCGACACCTACCGGCCGGTTACCTCGGGCGCCTACAGCCTGGGCGAGCGCTATGACCTGACGGTGGAGGCGTTTGAGGACTATATGAGCAGACTGCGGCCGGGAGGACTGCTGGTCATCGAGCGCTGGCTGCAACTGCCGCCCAGCGAGATGCTGCGGGCGGGGGCGACGGCCGTTGAATCGCTGCGCCGCGCTGGGGTGGCTGACCCCGCGGATCAGATAGCCGTACTGCGGAGCTGGCAGGTTGGGCTCATCCTGGTCAAGAACGGCGCGTACTCGCAGGCGGAGCTGGATCAGATCCGCGAATTCAGCAGGTGGCAGGACCTGGACCTGGTAGCGCTGCCCGGTCTGACGGAGGCGGAGGCCAACCAGCGCAATGTGTTGGAGCAGCCGGCTCACTATCGCGCTTTCCAGCAGTTGCTGGCCCAGCCCCAGGCATTCTATGCCGCTCACGTCTATGACGTGCGGCCCGCGACCGATGATCGGCCTTTCTACTTTCACTTTTTCCGGTGGGGCCAGACTCGGGCCATTCTGCAACAGCTTGGCAAGACCTGGCAGCCGTGGGGTGGCAGCGGCTATTTCGTGCTACTCGCCCTGTTAGCGGTGTCCGCAGTGGCATCAGTGATCCTGATCCTGCTACCTATGGCCCTGGCCAGGCTTGAGGCCGGGGGGCTGCCCGATTCAAAATGGCTGAAGGGGCGCGTGTTGCTCTACTTCGCCTTGCTGGGACTGGGCTTTCTCTTTGTTGAAATCCCCCTGATCCAACGTTTCATCCTCTTCCTGGGCCAGCCCATCTATGCCTTTGCGGCAGTGGCGACGGCTCTGCTGCTGTTCTCTGGATTGGGAAGCCTGGCCGCGCAACGGCTGTCGCCGCGCTGGACGCTGCCCCCGCTGGCCGCCCTCATCCTGTTCTACCCCCTGGGATTGCCCCTTCTGTTCCGGAATGCCTTGGTGGTTCCTTTGGAGGTGCGCCTCCTGGTTGCTGTACTGTGCCTGGCGCCGCTTGGCTTTCTAATGGGCATCCCCTTCCCTGGCGGCTTGGCCTGGCTCCGAGGCCGTTCTCCAGCTATGATCCCTTGGGCCTGGGCGGTCAATGGCTGTGCATCGGTGCTGGCCTCGATCCTGGCGGCGATCATTGCCCTGTCGGCCGGGTTCTCGTGGGTAATGGGTGCCGCTGCCCTGGCCTATGCAGGCGCCTGGCTGGTAATCATTGGCACGACAGATCCTACATCCCCGATACCCAATCCCCCCATTTGCGCATTTGACCATTCCTTGGTAGAATCTGCTCATGATGAATAAGGGGCAAGGTTTGGCGCCGCCTATCTGGGTCGATTCGCCGGCAGGTTTTCGTGCGATGTTGGCCCGCCTTCGAGGAGAGCCGGCGCTCGCGGTGGATACGGAATCGAACAGCTTGTATGCTTATAAGGAACAGGTGTGTTTGATCCAGATCTCGGTGCCCGGAACCGACTTCCTGGTGGATCCACTGGCCCTGGCTGATCTCTCTGGCCTCGGGCCATTGCTCGCTGACCGGCAGGTACTCAAGGTCCTCCACGGCGCCGAGTACGACCTGAGCGTCCTGGAACGGGACTATCAGTTCACACTGGAGAACCTGTTTGATACCATGTGGGCCAGCCGCATTCTGGGCTGGCCGGCTCATGGTCTGGCTGCCTTGCTTAAAGAGCATTTTGGGGTGAGCCTCAACAAAAGGTACCAGCGAGCCGATTGGGGTCGCCGTCCTCTGCCGCCAAAGCAATTGGACTATGCGCGCCTCGACACGCACTATTTGCTCGCGCTGCACGACATCCAGGCCCAGGAGATAGAGCGCAGCGGCAGGTGGCGCCAGGCCAAGTACCGCTTCCAAAAGCTGACCAGGGCCCGCAGGGAACAAAAGAGCTTTGATCCAGAGGGCTTCTGGCGCTTGCCAGGGGCTAGAGACCTGGACAACACGGGCAGAGGCGTCCTGCGCCAGCTCTATCTCTACCGCGAAGATCGGGCCCGGTCTGAGAATCGCCCGCCCTTTAAGGTCCTTTCCAACAAGACGATGGTAGACCTGAGCGAGCGCCAACCTCAGGATTCGAGGGAATTGGTCGAGATCAAAGGCGTCTCTCAGCGTATGGTCCGCAGGTACGGGCGAGGAATGCTGGCCGCCATCCGCCGGGGGGGGGCGGAACCCCTTTCCTGGAGTGAGCGGCCGCGCCCGGCCAACGGCTCCAACGGGGGCCCAGGAGGACGGCCCTCCGCGGCCTGCCAGGCCCGTTTTGATGCGCTGCGTACCTGGCGCAACACGACAGCCAGAAACCGGGGCGTCGAACCCGATATTGTCCTGACCAACCAGACTCTCTGGTCGGTGGCCACGAACAACCCGAGTACGCCCGCTGACCTGGCCGGCGATGGCTTGCTGGCGCCCTGGCAGGTGGAGGAGTTTGGCAGTGATCTGCTCGCGGTAATCAAGAACAGCCGCTAGTCGCGACAGGCAAAGAGCCAGGGGGCTGCGAATCTTTTGGTTCGCAGCCCCCTGGCTCTTTTTCATGGCGGTGTGTCCCAAGCAGATCGACCGCCTGGATCTCTGTTCCGTTTTTGAACGCCCAATCTGCTGGCCGCATCCGGTCAAGTAATAAAGACGTACAAGACCAGGACGACAGCGATGCCCCACAGGACGACGTCCAGCAGGAGCGGCCGGTCGGTATAGAGCAGCATCTCGGGCGCCCCCCCCTCCCCTTTGACGTGGACCAGGTACTGATAGCGGAAGACAAAGTAGATAACAAAGGGAATGGTCAACATCATGGCGTGGTTGTCGGGCAGGTTCTCGGCCGAGAAGGTGTAGAGTGAATAGGTGATGATGGCGCTGGTCGTGACGACCTGGATCATGCTGTCCAGCAGAGGCAGAGTATAGTCGTTCAGGCTCTTACGATGGCCGCTCGCATGTTCGGCCAGGTAGACGAGTTCATGGCGCCGCTTGCCGATGGCCAAAAAGAGGGCCAAAAAGATGGTGCAAGCGTACAGCCACGGCGAAAAGCGCTCAGCCTCGGCCACGACCACGCCAGCTGCTACCCGCAGGACAAAGAACGAGGAGAGGACCATTACATCAACGATGACCACGTTCTTGAGGTAGAAGGAATAGGCCAGGTTCAGCAGCAAGTAGGTGACAATGATGAGGCCAAAGTAGGGATCCAGCCAGAAGGACAGTGGCAGGCTGACGGCCAGGAGGCCCACCACCGCCAGGATGGCGAACCAGGGCTTCAACTGGCCCTTTGGCAGCGCCCGGTTCTTTTTCTTGGGATGTACCTTGTCTTTTTCAATGTCGACCAGGTCGTTGATGATGTATACAGTGCTGGACACCATGCAGAACAGGATAAAGGCCAGCGTTGTCTTGAGCAGGAGGGGCCAGTCGGTCAGCTTCTGGTCAAAGACCAGGGCCATGAAGACCAGCCCGTTTTTGATCCATTGCCGGGGCCGAAAGGTTCTTAGCAGACCATAGATGTTTGTATACAGAAATTGAATCATTGGTGACTCGAGAACCCGCGCGTTTGGCTTTCCAGACTCCTCATGGTTTGGCATGACACAGGCAAGGCTGTACCCAGAGGACTGCCGATCAAAGGCAGATGATACCTGATCCTGCTTCATCCGTCAACTTTGCACGCATCCTCTGATAGGGCAATCGCATCTACCCCGTCATTGCGAGTTTATCCATGGCGTATGCTGCCACTCAGAGCGGAATGACTCCTGACCTCGTCATTGCGAGTTCATCCATGGCGCAAGACACTACTCAGCGTGGAATGACGCCCGACCTCGTCGTTGCGAGGAGGCCGTAGGCCGACGAAGCAACCCCCTGCTGCTCAAGTGGAGACTGCTTCGGCCCAAACGGCGGGCCTCGCAGTGACTGGATGGATGTCATTAGTAGCGAAGCGAAGGGCAATTGATGCTCCCCCGTTTCTATGGACAGGAAATTAGGCGAAGGTGGCTGGTTTATGGTAGAGTTGCTCGCAAGCCTCCGGGCTGAGATAACCTAAGGACGAATGCAGCCGGCGCCGATTATAGAACCCTTCGATGTAGTAGAACAGATCCGGCCTCGCTTCATTGCGGGTCTGGTAGATGCACTGGTACACATTCTCACTTTTCAAGGTGCGGAAGAAACTCTGCATCGGTGCGTTATATGGCAGCGATTGAGGCATGGGAGAAGAGACAAATAGCAAAGCGACTGCAGTTTCAAGAGATGTTGGAGGAACTGGGCCAGAGCCAGGGAGAAGTTCCTGAGCTTCGGACCGCACGCAATACTCAGTACGGGATTCCCGACGCCGGGCTCGAGGCATTCTCGGTGTTCTACATACAATCGCCATCATTTCTGGCGCATCAGCGGAACATGCAACGGCAGAAGGGGCAGAACAACGCGTACGGCCTGTTCGGGGTGAAGCAGATACCAAGTGATCAACAGCTACGGAACTGTCTGGATCCCGTCGAACCAGAGCTTCTGTATGAGCCGTTCTGGGAGATATATCGCTGCCTGGATGAGAAAGGGCATCTGGATATGTATCAAGGGGTAGGTGGAACGCGGTTGATATCGCTGGATGGGTCGCAGTTACTTCTCGTCTCAGGAGATACATTGTTCGAACTGTCGGGTGTCAGTCCGGGATGAAAAGACATACTACTCGCACTTGATGATGATGGCGGTCGTGTGTGCGCCAGAGCAGGAGCATGTGATCTGCCTGGAGCCGGAGTTCATCACGCCCCAAGACGGCCACGAGAAACAGGTCTGCGAGCAACAGGCTACCAAACGATGGGTAGAACGCAATGCAGAGCGCTTTGAGCCGTGGCGTGTGACAATCTTGGTCGATGATCTGCATTGCCATCAGCCGACCTGCTGAGCTGCTCCTGAAGCACAAGATGCACTTCATTTCCACTTGCAAGTCGGAGTCGTACAAGGCGCTGTATGAAGAGCTGGCCCTTCTCGAGCGGGTGGAAGGTGCCATCTCGACCAAGGTTGTGCGCAGATGGAATGGGCGCTATCACGAACGCTGGAGAGCGGCCAGGCCAAGATCTTTGACCGCATCGATGATTTCCCCAAGCTCTGGGCCAAACTCCAGGCCGACGACGCCCTTGAGCGAGAGGGGAAAGCGCGGGTCGATTCCCAGCGCACCGCCGACGGCGGCTACCTGCCCAACGAAAAAGCCTTCAACGACTTCTTTCCACCGCCCCCTCCCATTCCCATCCCCGCAATCCTCCAGCGCCAAACACGCTCCCCCTCACCCCCTCACCCCATCTCCCACTCCTCCCCTCCCTCCCCCACGCTTGCCCAACCTCCCATTTCCAAGTATAATCCCCCCATGTCAGCCGATCCTTGCCGCGAACAGCCGCCACCGGAGCTGGCCGTCGCCATCCGGCAATTCAACCAGGGCCTCTTCTTCGAATGCCACGAGACGCTGGAAGACCTGTGGATGGCCGAGCCGCGCCCCATCCGCCACCTCTACCAGGGCATCCTCCAGATCGGCGTCGCCTTCCACCATCTCAAGAGAGCCCGCTACCGCCCCGTCTGCACCCTGCTGGTACGGGGCTCCGGCTACCTGCAGCCCTTTGCCCCGGCCTGCATGGGCGTCGACGTCGACCATCTGCTGGCCGCCGCCGCCCGCTGCCTGGCCGAAGTCGAGCGCCTGGGGCCCGATGGCCTGGACCAGTTCGACTGGTCCCTGATCCCGAGACTGGACCTGACAGGTTTATGAGCACCGGCACTCCCAGCACGAGTCTGCCTGTCAGAAAGGGTCCGCCCCGCGGAGCTTGGCCCAGAAACCTGTCAGGTCTCTCCGCCAGAACAAGACATGACCAAGGAAAAGAGCAGCCACATTGACAGAAAAAAAGAGTGATTTCAGCTACGGCGGCCAGGCCGTCATGGAAGGCGTCATGATGCGCGGCGCCAGTTCCATGGCCGTGGCCGTGCGCCAGCCCGACGGCGAGGTCATCATCCACACCGAGGACCTGAACCCCCACATCTATACCGGCTCCATCAGCAAGGTCCCCTTCCTGCGCGCCATGACCAGCCTGTGGGACGTCCTGGTCCTGGGCATCCGCACCCTGATGTTTTCGGCCGAAGTGGCCCTGGGCGAGGACGAAGAGGTCGAGTTCAGCGGCCCCGTCGCCTGGGGTACCGTGGCCGTATCCTTTGCCCTGGGCATCGGCCTCTTTTTCGTCGTCCCCCTGCTGCTGGTGGGCCTCATCGACCGCTTCATCGAGTCCTCTTTCGTCAGCAACGTCATCGAGGGCGCCATCCGCATGACCATCTTTATCGTCTACATCTGGCTCATCGGCCGCGTGCCCGACATCCGCCGCGTCTTTGGCTACCACGGCGCCGAGCACAAGACCATCAACGCCTACGAGGACGGCGCCGAGCTGACGCCCGACAACGTGGCCCAGTACTCCACCGCCCACTATCGCTGCGGCACCGCCTTTCTGCTGTCGGTGATGGTCATCTCCATCCTCGTCTTTTCCCTGCTGGGCCGCCCGCCCTTGCCCCTGCGCATCCTGTCGCGCATCGTGCTCATCCCTGTCGTGGCCGGCCTCGCCTACGAATGGATCAAGTTCACCAACCGCCACCGCACCAACCCCATCATCCGCGTCGTCGCCAAGCCCAACCTGGCCCTGCAGAGCCTGACCACCCGCGAGCCCGACAGTTCCATGCTGGAGGTAGCCATCGCCGCCCTCAAGCGCGTCCTGGAGGGCGAAGGCGGCGAGCTGCCCGCTGAATCGGCTTCGAAGCTGCAACTGGCAGGCTCTGGGCGAAGGAGCCCTGCCGGCTCTGTTCGGACTCGTCCCAGCGCCTATGGCGCGACCAGAGTTGCCCGCCAGTTCAACCTGCCTCAGGCCATGCTATAATAGCCCCGCGACGCCACGAGCAGGAGGAAGATGGAGGAGCATTCCAGCCGGCCTCAACCGGCGGCGAGACTGCTCGCCCAGCGAGAGCACGCCCATGGCAACGAAGCCCAAGAGCGACGCACGAACCGAACGGGGGATACAGGGAAGCGCCAGCCGCCTCCCTGGCGGCCCCCTTTTGCATTTCCACTGCGACGCTCGAAGGGTCCGGCAAGCTCACATGCGATAGGATTAAGCATCTGGGAGGACGACAAGGAGTGATACGATGGCAGACATAGGCAGCATCGTTCAGCCGGAGGCGCTGCAGGCATTCTGCGTCCGGGTCTTTGAAAAGATGGGCGTGTCCCCGGAGGATGCCCGGATCACCGCCGACGTCCTGGTGCAGGCCAACCTGCGGGGCATCGACTCCCACGGCGTGGCCCGGCTGGCCCGCTATGTGAATGGCCTGCGCGACGGCGTCATGGTCGCCCAGCCCGAGGAAAAGGTCGTCGTCGAAACGCCGACCACCGTCACCCTGGATGCCGGCGCAGGACTGGGCCAGCCGGTCAGCCACCGGGCCATGTCCATGGCCATCGATAAGGCCAGGGAGTATGGCTGCGGTTTCGCCACCGTGCGCAACAGCAACCACTATGGCATCGCCGGCTACTATGCCATGATGGCCCTGGAAGAGGACATGATCGGCATCTCGACCACCAACGCCGCCGTCCTGGTCGTGCCCACCTTTGGCCGCGACGCCATGTACGGCACCAACCCTATCGCCCTGGCCGTGCCGGCCGGCGAGGAACGTCCCTTCGTCATGGACATGGCCACCAGCACCGTCCCCCGGGGCAAGCTGGAGGTCTATAACCGGCAGGAGAAAGCCCTGCCTCTGGGCTGGGCCACCGACGAGCGCGGCGTGCCGACGGCCGACGCCGGCCGGGTGCTGGACAACTTTGTCCAGCGCGCCGGCGGCGGGCTGCTGCCCCTGGGCGGCGCCGGCGAGGAGTTCAGCGGCTACAAGGGCTATGGCATGGGCCTGATGGTCGAGATCCTCTCGGCGGTGCTGCCCGGCGCTGCTTTCCTGACCTCGGTCTATCCCAAGGATGGCGCCGGCAAGCCGCTGCCCGCCAACCTGGGCCATTTTTTTGGCGCCTGGCGCATCGACGCTTTCCGGCAAGCGGACGCATTCAAGGCCGACATGGACGCCATGATCCGCGAGCTGAAGGGCGCCAACCTGGCCCAGGGCGCGGAGCGCATCTATGTCCACGGCGAAAAAGAGTTCGAGGAGGCCGACCGCCGCAGCGAGCACGGCATCCCGCTGGAAGCCAAGGTCGAGGCCAGCCTGAAGCAGATCAGTGCCGACCTGGACGTCGAGTATGGTCTGTCCTAAAAGACCTGACAGGTTTTTGCCCAGCGCCCAAATCAGGAAGGCTCAAGAGCGTCGTCCAGGGCGCAGCACCTGCCAGATCTGGAGAAAACCTGTCAGGTCTTTGCCCGACACCCAAGACAGGCAGACTCAAGAGCGTGGTCCCGGGCGCAGCACCTGCCAGATCTGGAGAAAACCTGTCAGGTCTTTGCCCAGCGCCCAGATTAGGAAGGCTCAAGAGCGTTGTCCCGGGCGTGGCACTTGCCAGATCTGGAGAAAACCTGTCAGGTCTATACCGGTTCGGCGCGCGGCGCAGGGTATGGAGTAATGGCAGCAGAGCAAGAGACCGTTTTGGCGGCAGTCGAAGCGTGGGTCCGCGAAAAGCTGGAGGCAGGCGGCGGCATCGCCCACGGCTGGCTCCACACCGAGCGCGTGCGCCATCACATCCGTATCCTGGCCCCGGCTGAGGGCGTGGACCCCTTGCTGGCCGAGCTGGCGGCCCTGCTGCACGACGTCGGCCGCACCCAGCCCGGGCCGGAGGAGGAGCACGGGGCCAGGTCGGCGGCCCTGGCCGAACCACTGCTGGACGGCCTGCCCCTGACGGGCGACGAGCGCGAGGCCGTGCTGCACGCCATCCGCTGGCACAACAGCCAGCGGGCCGACACGCCCCTTCTGTGCGTCCTGCGCGACGCCGACATGCTGGACGGCCTGGGCGCCATCGGCATCATGCGCGCCTTTATGAGCAAGAGCCACCTGCCGCCCTACGACCCCACCGCACCCTTTGAGGTCAACGGCGACCCCTGGCCGCTGGCAACCTGCTCCGACCAGATCCTTGCCCAGATGAAGGTGGCTCGACTGTCTGAACACCGGCACCGCCCGCCAGATGGCCCGAGAGCGCGCATCCTTCATGGACGCTTTTCTCGCCCAGGTTCAGGGGGAATTGCCGGCGGCAGACGAGGGATGAAGGACGAATTCGGACGATCGCTATCCGATACCTGCTCAGCATCAGCAGGTCGCAACGAAGGTTCGTAGTGGCGCTTCAGCGCCCTGATACGCGAAGCATGCCAGGAAGAACGGCACTGAAGTGCCGACTACGAACGGGTCCAGCGGTCTACCGAGTATGCATTTGCGCATCAAGCACTGCAACCTGGAGGAAACATGGCACGATTACACGAGTATCAAGGCAAGGAACTGCTCAAGCAGTTCAAGATCCCGATTCCCAAGGGCGGCGTAGCCCGCACCCCGGAGGAGGCCCGCCAGATCGCCGAGGAAATCGGCGGCGAGGTGATGGTCAAGGCCCAGGCCTGGGTCACGGGCCGGGCCGGGCTGGGCGGCATCAAAAAGGCCAGCAACCCGGCCCAGGCCGAAGAGGCCGCCCGGCACATGCTGGGCATGAAGGTCAAGAACTTTGTCGTGGAGGAGGTGCTGGTCGAAGCAGCGGGTCGAGATCGCCCGCGAGTTCTATGCCGGGGTCATCATCGACGATGCCGCCCAGCAGCCGCTGATCATGTTCTCCAGCGTGGGCGGCACCGGCATCGAAGAGATCGCCGTGGAGCACCCCGACCGGGTGGCGCGGATGCACGTCGACGTCGGCACCGGGCTGCTGGACTTCCAGGCGCGGGACCTGGTGCGCCGGACCGGCATCGGCGGCAAGCTGCAACTGCAGACTGGGCGGCGCTGTTGATGAACCTGTTCCGGGTGGCGCAAAAGTACGACGCCCGCGCCGCCGAGATCAACCCCCTGGTCCAACTGACCGACGGCAGCCTGATGGCCGCCGACTGCCGCGTCACCGTGGACGACTATGGCGTCTTTCGCCACAAGGACCTGGGCATCGACATCGCCCGCGAGTACGACCGCCCGCCCACGCGCCCTGGAAAAGATCGCCTACGACGTCGAGGCCAACGACTACCGGGGCACCTTTTACTTTATCCAGATGGCCGAGGGATTTGAGAAGGGCGAGGGCTATGTCGGCTTTCACGGCGCCGGCGGCGGCGGCTCGATGATGAGCATGGACGCCGTGCTGCGCCAGGGCTACAAGCTGGCTACCTTTGTGGACACCAGCGGCAACCCCCCGGCCAGCAAGGTCTACCGCGCCGCCCGCATCGTCCTGGCCTCCGGACCCGTGGACGGCTACTTTGGCTCGGGCTCGGGCGTGGCCAGCCAGGAGCAGTTCCACTCGGCGCGGGGCTTTGTCAAGGCCTTTCTGGAGGAGCAGATCGACGTGCCGGTGGTCATCCGCCTGGGCGGCAACAGCGAGGACAAGGCGGTCGAGATCCTGGAATGGCTCAATGGTTGGGTCCCGGCCCCGGTGGAGGGCTACAGGAAGGACGATTCGCCCGATTTCTGTGCCCAGCGCCTGGATGCGCTGATCCGCGAGGGGCAGCGGGTGACGCCCAAGCAGCGGCCGGCACCCGGAGCGGGACAGGCGAGCCGCGAGCTCTACCAGTTTGAGACGGTCACCGGCGGGACCATCACCTACGACCACAGCATCTGCGCGACCTGCGAGAGCAAGGTCTGCGTCCAGGAGTGCGCCCGCCAGATCCTGTCGCTGAACGACGAGGGGCTGCCGGAGCTGAATATCAGCCGTGAAGAGGCCAAGAAGGGCCGCTGCGTCGAGTGCCTGGCCTGCGAGGTGGACTGCCTCTTCAAGGGCGCGGGCGGCGGCCAGATCGAGCTGCCCATCCCGGGCCTGGACGAAGACTTGGCGGGGTCATCGGTATGACACGCATTGGACTCATCGTCCTGGTCGGGGTTCTGCTGCTCGTGGCCGCCTGCGGCGCTGAGCCGGCCCCTGAGCCGACGAGCGTGCCTCAAACCGAGGCGCCTACCCGGTTGCCGCTACCGAGGCACCAGCACAGCCGCCGACGACGGAGCCAGTACCCACCGAGGCGCCAGCGGATACGACCTTTGATTCGCCGCCCGACATGGCCAACCCGGCCTCCGTGTTCTGCACGGAGCAGGGTTACGAGCTGGAGATCCGGGACGAAGCAGCCGGCCAGGCGGGCTACTGCATCTTTCCTGACGGCACCGAGTGTGAGGAGTGGGCCTTTTTCCATGGCGAGTGTGCGCCAGGGAGCGAATCCAAAGATACTACCTTCGAATCGCCTATCGGCCTGCCCAATCCGGCCTCCGTGTTCTGTACGGACAGGGTTACGAGCTAGAGATCCGCGAAGAAGCAGCCGGCCAGGCAGGTTACTGTATCTTTCCTGACGGCTCCGAATGCGAGGAATGGGCCTTTTTCCGCGGAGAGTGTAAACCGGGCTCTCAGTAGGACGAGTCGTTGACTTGACGTTGCCAGGAGGCACGAGTTGCCGGCTTGTCCCCACCTGCCGACCAGAATGATAGGCAGCTATCAGAAGCGAGGAATAGAGCATGTCCATATTGATTGACCAAAGAAAACGAGTTCTCGTTCAGGGCATCACCGGGCGCGAAGGCATGGCCCGCACCAAGCTCATGCGCGAATACGGCACCCAGGTCGTGGCCGGCGTCACCCCAGGCAAGGGCGGCCAGGAAGTCGAAGGGGTGCCGGTATTCGACACCGTCCAGGAGGCATGGGAAAAGGCCGGGCCGCTGGACGTGTCGGTCCTCTATATCCCGGCGCCCATCGTCAAGTCGGCGGCGCTGGAGTCCATCGCCGCCGGCGTCAAACTGCTGGTCATCATCCCCGACCGGGTGCCCATCTGGGACGTGCTGGCCATCGCCAATGCGGCCAAGGAGGCGGGCGCCCATTTCATCGGCCCCAACAGCCTGGGCGTGCTCAGCCCGGACAAGGCCGTGTTGGGCATGATCGGCGGGCGGGCGGCCTCGGCCCGATCCTGGTTCTTCCCCGGTCCGGTGGGCGTCACCTCGCGCAGCGGCGGGCATGACCTCCAGCACGGCCTACTACCTGGCCCAGGCAGGCATCGGCGCCACGACGCTGGTCCACGTGGGCGGCGACGCCGTCGTGGGCCTGCCCCACCCCGAGGTGATCAAGCTCTTCCAGCAAGATCCCGAGACCAAGGCCATCGTCATGTTCGGCGAGATTGGCGGCAGCCAGGAGGAGCGGGTGGCCGATCTCATCGAGTCAGGCGAGGTGACCAAGCCGGTCGTGGCCTACATCGGCGGCAAGGCGGCCAAGAGCGGTACCCGCTTTAGCCACGCCGGGGCCATCATTGAGGGCGGGCGCGGCACCCACGAGGGCAAGGTGGACCGCCTGCGCTCCGTCGGCGCCACGGTGGTGGACGCCTTTGGCGACCTGCCGGCAGCGACAAAAGAGGTCCTGGCTGGGCTGGGACTGTAGAGCCCTGATGCCGAAGTCACTTGGAATCTTGGACGTCTGACGCAACACGCATAACGCACCACGCACCACGTTTCACATTGGAGGCACAATGGTCGAGAAAACCTGGAAAACCGCAATCACCAAGATCGAACCCAACAAGGTGGTCGTGCGCGGCTACCGCATCGACGAGCTGATGGGCCGCATCTCCTTTGGCGAGATGGTCTACCTGGTCCTCAAGGGCGAGCTGCCCAGCCCTGAAGTTGGCAGGCTGATGGACGCCATCCTGGTCTCGTCGGTGGATCACGGGGTGACGCCGCCCAGCGCCCTGGCGGCGCGGACCGTTGCTTCGGGCGGCGCGCCGCTGACCACAGCCATCGCCGGCGGGATCATGACCATCAACCGCCACCACGGCGGGGCCATCGAGGGCTGCATGCGGGTTCTCGAAGAGCTGGTGGCCTACAAACGGGAGACAGGGCTGGATGCCCTGACCGCCGCCCGGGAAAAGATGGCCGAGTTCCGCGCCAGAAAGATGCGCGTGCCGGGCTATGGCCACCGGGTGCACACCGACGATCCCCGGACCCGGCGCCTTTTTGCCCTGGCCGAAGAGACGGGCGTGGCCGGCGAGTATATCGAGATGGCCCATGCCCTGCGCCAGGCCATGAAAGAGAGCCTGAACCGCGACCTGCCGATGAACGTGGATGGCGGCATTGCCGCTGTGCTGTGCGAGCTGGGTTTCCCGCCCGAGCTGGGCAATGGCTTTTTTGCCATCAGCCGCACGGTGGGCCTCACCGCCCAGGTCAACGAGGAGAAGACACGCGAGCGTCCCATGCGCCGCATCGAGCCCTCGGCCTACGAATATGATGGGCCGGAGGATCGGAGAGTTGGAGCCTGGGGACTAGTCTGGAGGTTCAGCTATGGGCAAAACAATCATTGAAAAGATCATCCAAGCTCATTCGGATGAAGAGGTAGAGGCAGGCAAGATCGTCTGGATGGGACTGGACGCGCGCACCGCCCGCGATTTTGGCGGGGCCAACGTGGTCAAGAACTACCGGGCCCACTATGGCGACGCGCCAGTGGATGACGTGAGCAAGACCTTTTTTACCTTTGACCTGGTGACGCCGGCCAACAACATCCCCTACGCCGTCAACCAGCAGATCTGCCGCGACTGGGCCAAGGAACAGGGCGTACGCGTCTTTGACGTGGACATGGGCATCGGCTCCCACGTGGCCCTGGAGCAGGGCCTGACCTGGCCGGGCGCCACCTTTGTGGGCACCGACAGCCACCTGAACATCCTGGGCGCCATCGGCGCCTTTGGCCAGGGCATGGGCGACCAGGACATCGCCTTTGCCTACAAGGCGGGCAAGACCTGGTTCGAGGTGCCGCACACCATGAAGGTGACGATCAAGGGCGAACTCAAGCCGCCCTGCACCGCCAAGGACCTGACCCTGGCCTGCGTGCGGCGCTTGGGCGCCAGCGGCGCCCTGGGCCAGGCCGTCGAGTTCTACGGCCCGGCGGTCGAGGCGCTGGACCTGCCAGGGCGCATCACCCTGGCCAGCATGATGACCGAGATGGGCGGCATCATCGGCCTGATCCCACCCTCGGAGGAGGTGCTGGCTTACTGCCGGGAGCGGACCGGCCGGGACGACCTGGCGGCCACCTACGCCGACCCCGACGCCGAGTACACCCAGGAGATCGAGATCGACATCACCGGCCTGGAGCCTCTCATCGCCTGCCCGCCCAAGCCGGACAACGTCAAGCCCGTGCGCGAGGTGGCCGGGACCCGGATCGATTCGGTCTTTGTCGGCTCCTGCACCAATGGCCGATACGAGGATTTCGCCGCCGTCGCCGAGATGGTCAAGGGCAAGCGCATCGCGCCTGGCATGGTCGCTTCGGCCGTGCCGGCCACCCGCGAGGTGTATGCCCAGATGCTGCAAACGGGCGTGCTGCAGACCCTCTTTGACGCTGGCTTTATCGTCAGCAACCCCGGCTGCGGCGGCTGCGCTTCTGGCCACATCGGCATGGTCGGCGAGGGCCAGGTGCAGATCTCGACCAGCAACCGCAACTTTGCCGGCAAGCAGGGGCCGGGCCACAACTACCTGGCCAGCCCCACCGTGGCGGCCTGGGCCGCCCTCACCGGCGAGATCACGGTGCCGGAAGGCGTAGGAGGAAGAGATGAAAGAGACAAGGGTCAAGGGCCGCCTCTGGGTGCTCACCAGCCCATCGGGCGAGCTGTACGACGACATCGATACCGACATGATCTTCCACAACCGCTACCTGCACATCACCGACCTGGACGAGATGGGCCAGTATGCCCTGGACAACCTGCAGGGCTGGGAGGATTTCGCCCAGAAGGCCCAGCCGGGCGATATTGTCATGGCCGGCGTGAACTTTGGGGCCGGCTCCAGCCGCCAGCAGGCGGTCGACTGCTTCCGGGCGCTGGGCATCGGCGCCATCGTGGCCGAGAGCTATGGCGCCATCTACAAGCGCAATGCCATCAACAGCGGCTTTCCCATCGTCGTCCTGCCGGAGCTGAGCCAGATCTATGGCCAGTTCAAGAACGGCGACGAGGTCGAGATTGACTTTGAGACGGGCGAGATGGTGCTGAACGGCCAGCAGGCCTTCCAGGCCGAGCCTTTCTCCAGGGTGCAGATGGACATCTACCAGGCCGGCGACCTCTTTGCCTACGGCAAGATGCTGGACCAAGCTTAGACATCGGTAACCGTACCCCAAGCGTGGCCGTGCACCGCGGTGCACAGCCACGCTTTTCTGTAGGCCAATTCACGGCATCCATTGCTGACGGCCAGGACCCCGCGCGGCAGTAGCCTGCCCCCTGCCAGCAATGAAGCATACCACATTTCTCGCACAGAACCACCACCGGCATGGATTCCCAGATTGCCTCCGATGCAGAGCGCTTTGGCCCGCTCCCAATATCGGGGGCAGCAGTGATTGATCGCCACTACCTGGAGTAGAATGTGGTTAGCTCCACTACAGAATCTTGGCCCCTCTGGCTAGAATTGCCTTATCCTCAACTTCAGCGCGAACTTTTTTCGCACAAAACCGCTTCCCTTCCCTGAGCAGCCTGTTTCGCCTGCCGGTCACCCCCCGGCGACGTTCAACCTTCCCGTGTTCTTCATTGCTACAGGCCATTGGGGTTGGTTGACTTCTTGGGCGCTCGGGGCTACAATGGGCGCCTGTACCAACACACTGGCTGAGAGGAATCGTCCATGGAACCAAGTACGCCTGCTCGCATTGTCATCATCGGCGCGGGGAGCGCCATCTTTGGCCTGGGGACGCTGGCAACGCTGGTGCGCAGCCCCCGCCTGCGGGGCGGCACGCTGGCGCTGGTGGATCTCAACGCCGAAGGGCTGGCCTTGATCGACGAGCTGGCCCGTCGCCTGAACCGTGAATGGGACGCCGGGCTGACCATCGAAAGCTCGACAGAGCGCGAACAGGTCCTGCCCGGCGCTGATTTTGTCATCCTCGCCATCGAGGTAGGTCCTCGCGAGGGCCTGTGGCAGCGTGACTGGGAGATCCCGCTCCAGTTTGGCGTGCGCCAGCCTTACGGCGAAAACGGCGGGCCCGGCGGCCTGGCCCACACGCTGCGCCAGGTACCTGAGATGCTGGCCATCGCCCGCGACATGGAGCGCCTGTGCCCCGATGCCTGGCTCATCAACTTTACCAATCCCTTGCCGCGCCTGTGCCTGGCCGTGAGTCGCTACAGCCGGATCAAGACTGTGGGCCTGTGCCACCAGATCAACATCGCCTACATGATGGTCGGTGTGGCTCTGGCCGATCGTCTGGGTATTGACGTGCCACCCGGCGTAAGCAGCAATGCCCACCCCGACATCTGGCCCAATGCGGGCTACGTGGCTGACCAGGTGAAACCGCTGGTCGACATCAAGGCGGCCGGGCTCAACCATTTCACCTGGATCCTGGATCTGCGCGACCGGCGCAGCGGAGAGGACCTGTACCCCGCCTTCCGCCAGGCCATGATGCGGCTGCCCGCCGGTTTTGAGCCACTCACCCGCGCTGTCTTCCAGGCCACCGGCCTCTGCCCCGTGCCCGGCGACAGCCACCTGGCCGAGTACCTGCCCTGGTGCCACGATCCCCAGACCCGGCCATGGGAAAAGTACAACCTTCACCTTTACGACTGGGAGCGGGCCAGCGACGAGCGCGACGAGCAGTGGCTGTCCATTGCGGCCATGGCTGCAGGCGAAGCGCCTGTGGATGCTCTAAGGGATGTCGAGAGTGAAGGGGCGGTGGAGATCATCGAGGGGCTGACTGGGAGGGACTGAGATCTATCGTCCAGCCGTCAATATTCCCAACCAGGGGCACATCGCCAACCTGCCTGAGGGGGCCATCGTCGAAGTACCGGCGCTGGTGGGGGGCTGGGGCATCCGCGGTCTGAACATTGGCCCGCTGCCTGAAGCCATTGCCGAACTGTGCCGTCGCGAGATGGCCGTGGCCGGCCTGGCCGTGGATGCTGCCGCCACCGGCGACCGGCAGACGGCACTTCAGGCGCTGCTGCTGGATCCCTGCGTCAGCGATGTGGATACTGCCCGGGCGATCCTCGACGCCTATCTGGCCGAGTATGCGGACTACCTCCCTCAATTTCAGTAGCGAGTTCGTACCGCTACAGGCGACCATGGGACTCCCCTTCCTCGCCAAGGCCAACGGTGGAGAAGTGCTCGACCTTTGAGTTTGGCCCACTCCTACATGTGGCCTGCGGTGAAGGATTTCCATGTCTCTTCTCGCTCTTCCACGGATGCTGCTTTCGGACCGGCCTGAGCGCGGGACCTGGTATTGACGCGCTCTGCTGGCTGTGCTATACTCAATGGAAGGAGTCCCTGGAGAAGCCGAGCGTTCTAGGCATGTGGACAGTAGATTGGAGCTCATCTTTTGAAGGAGGGCGATAGCATGGAAACACGACCTTTTGGAAAAACTGGCGAGTCCTTTCCGATCCTGAGCTTTGGCGCCCAGCGCGTCGTGGATGATGAGGGCTGCAACGAAGATCAGGCACTGGAGATCCTCAATACGGCTCTGGACCGGGGCATCCGTTATTTTGACACGGCCTGGGTCTACTCTGCTGGCCAATCGGAAGAGCGGGTGGGCATGGTGGCCAAGCACCGCCGCGATGAGATGTGGATCGCCACCAAGACCACCGACAATACCCGCGACGGCGCCCGACGCCAGCTCGAGGAAAGCCTGACGCGGCTGCAGACCGACCATGTGAACGAGTGGCGGCTGCACAACGTGTGGGGCTTTGAACGGCTGGATCCGATGACGGGCAAGGGCGGCGCGCTGGAGGCGATGGTTCAGGCCCGCGAGGAAGGTTTGGTCCGGTTCATCAGCCTCAGCGGCCATACCGATCCCCAGGTGCAGATCGAAGCCCTGCGCCGATTCCCTTTTGACACTACGCTGGTGGCAGTCTCGGTACTGGATCATTTTATCTACAGCTTTGCCGAGGAGTTTCTGCCGGTGGCCACGCAAAAGGGTGTGGGCGTCATCGGCATGAAGATATTTGGCTACAAGAAGCTGGCCCACGTGGCTGACCGGGCCTTGCGCTATGCGCTGGCCCTGCCGTTGACGACCGTCATCGCCGGCTGCTCGACGATGGCCGAGCTGGAGGCCGACCTGGCTGTGGCCGAGAGCTTTACGCCCATGACTGGGCCAGAGAGGCTGGCGTTTTTCCGGGAGATGCTGCCGATGGTACAGCCGGAGAATATGCCCTGGAAAGCCGCTGAATGGGGCAACCCTGTCGAGTGGAGACCACGCGAAGATCCAGCGGGCCCGGCCATCTGGTCTTGAGCAGACAGCGCTGCCTGAGGCGGGCATAGGTACGAGGCTGCCGAAGAAAAGCGAGACATATGAGGTCGAAGGGCCACAATCTTGGGCTCGCGCGTCCCGATGTGCCTGGCAGACTACTGCCTTCCTAGCAACCATGAACGACGGAATCCTGCAGATCAGCACGGAGTGAGCATCCCCCAGGCAGAGCTGCGCTTTCGCTTCTCGCGGAGCAGCGGTCCAGGTGGCCAGCACGTCCAAAAGTCGTCCACGCGAGTGGAACTGCTTTTTGACGTTGCCAATTCACCCAGCCTGAGCGAGGAGCAGCGGGCGCGTGTGCTGAAGCGGCTGGCAGGCTACGTGGACTCGGCCGGCGTGTTGCATCTGACCTCCCAATCGGAGCGGAGCCAGTGGCGAAACCGCGAAGAGGCCATCGCCCGGTTCCATGACCTGATGAAACAGGCGCTGAAAAGGCGCAAACGACGAAAACCAACTCGCCCCACGGCAGCTTCACGGGAAAAGAGACTGCAGGAAAAACGGAAGAAGAGTGAGAAAAAGCAGGGCCGGGGCAAGGTTCGAGTGGGGGAATAACGACCCTGGAGGTTCTCAAGCCTTGGAGTCCATGGTTTTTGTGAGCCGCTTGAGGCTGTGGTATAATGTGAACAGAAGCACAAAGTTTCCAAGCCAACGACGGCTTGCGTGACGGTGTTGCAGTGACGCCCTGTCAAGCCAGGGCGTTGTGTATTTGTGGGAGAGCGTATGTACAAAGTGCCATTTGAACGGGAGAACTGGCATTCGACCTGCCCCCAGGTTGGCAGGGGGCCGTCATCGAATCTCAAACCGCGCCGCCCATCAGGGACGTGCCGGCGGCTGTTGCGCAAGCGGTAGCCGAACCCACAAACTCGCCCCCATTGCGAGATATGGCGGGACCGGGTGATACTGTATGCATTGTCTTTACCGACATCACCCGCGCCAGCCCCGATTACCTGCTGGTCGAACCCATCCTGTCCGAACTTGAAGCCGCAGGAGTCCGAGATGAGGACATCACCTTGCTATGCGGCATTGGTCTGCACCGTCCCAGCACCGACGAGGAGAAGGTCGCCAAGCTCGGTCAGCGTGTGGTAGACCGCTACCGGGTGATTGACAACGAACCGCTGAACCCCGACGCGCTGGTGGACCTGGGCACGACAGAGAGTGGCATTCCACTGTCGGTCAATCGGGTGGCCTACGAAGCTGACCTGCTCATCGCTACCGGCATCGTCGAGCCCCACCAGTACGCAGGTTACTCTGGCGGGCGCAAGACACTGGCCGTCGGCGCGGCGGGTGAAGCCATGATCGCCTATACCCACGGGCCAGAGATGTTGGAGCATCCCGGTACGCGACTGGGGCGCATTGAGGGCAATCCCTTCCACGAGGCAGTTACCGAGGCAGCGCGGCGGGCCGGCCTTCGCTTCATCGTCAACGTCGTACAGGACGATCAGAAACAGGTGGTCTATGTCCGGGCTGGCGAACCTGAGGCAACCTTCAAGGAACTGGTCGCTTTTGCCAAGACGCTCTATGAAGTACCAGTACCCCAGCAATACGACGTAGCGGTGGCCGGGGTTGGCTATCCCAAAGATGCCAACCTCTACCAGGCCAGCCGGGCAGCCAGCTATCTCTTTTTCGGACCAACGCCCGTGGTCCGACCGGGCGGCCTTTTCATCGTCCCTGCGCCGTGCGACGAGGGCGCGGGCGATGGCGTGGGCGAACAGCGTTTCCTGAAGGCCATGCAGGATGCCCCAGACGTCCAGTTTATCCTGGACGACGCCCGCCAGAATGGCTACCCACCTGGCCAGCAGCGGGCTTTTGTCATGGCCAAGGTACTGGAACAGAACGAGGTGATCATTGTCGGCGCCAAGGACCCGGATCTGATGCGCTCAGCCAAGTTACTGACTGCCCCGACCATGGAAGATGCCTTTGCCCTGGCCAGCGAGAGGCTCGGCAGCGAGATCCAAACGGGTGACAGGGTCGACGTACTGATCGTGCCCCACGCCCTGCTGACGCTGCCGATCGTGCAGGCATAGGGCATCGTGGCCGGATCACAGAATCATTGCAGCCTAGAGGGATAGACAGAATACATGGAAGAATCACCGAAATCCGCATGGGATGGCTTTGAGGGCCCAACCCAAGAAGACGTAAACTATTGCATCCGCTGCGGGTTGTGCCTGTCGGTATGCCCCACCTACAAGGACAGCCTGCGCGAGACCGAATCACCCCGGGGACGGGTGGCTCTGGTGGCCAAGGCCATCGAGGGTGAGCTGGACCTAACCAAGAACTTTAAGGACCACATGTACCGCTGCCTGGACTGCCTGGCCTGCAACGACATCTGCCCGGTGGGCATCAGGCCAGCCGACCTCTGCCTGGAGGCCCGATACGCCATCCACCAGGCGACACCGACTCCCCAACTCAAGCCGATCCTCTTTCGCGGCATCTTTCCCCGGACCGGCTTGCTGGAAGCGCTCACCAAGCCGGTGGCGCTCTACGATCGCACCGGACTGCGCAGGGTGGTGAATGCCATTCGGGTGACCAGCATCCTGCCCGCCCAACTGCGCGATATGGAGCGAATGCTGCCCCACAAGCTGCCACTGCGCGGCACCCGCCACCAACTGCCCGACGTGGTTGTGGCCAAGGGCGAGCGGCGGGCGCACGTAGCCTATTTCTTGGGCTGTGTGCAGGGGGTGATGATGGCCGATGGCTGCAAGGCTACGGTCGAGGTATTGGCCGAGAACGGCTGCGACGTGGTCATCCCGGCTAGCGTCAAGTGCTGTGGCATGCCCATGGTCGGCTATGGCTTCAAGGACGAAGCGCGGGAGATGGCCCGGTACAATATCGACCTCCTGATGGGACTTAACGTAGATATCATCGTCACCGACTGTGCTACCTGCGGATCCTCTCTCAAAGAGTACCCTCACTGGCTGGCGAAGGATCCAGACTATGCCGAGCGGGCCAAGGAATTCGCGGCCAAGGTCCGTGACATCAGCGAATTCCTGGCCGAGATCGGCATCCGCCCGCCCGAGGGCAAGGTGGATGCTCGCGTGACCTATCACGATCCCTGCCACCTCTGCCGGGCCCAGGGCGTACGGGAGCAACCCCGCGAAATGCTCCGGGCAGCCGGCGTCGAGTTGGTTGAGATGGAAGGAGCGGATACGTGCTGTGGCTCGGCTGGTACCCAGCTCATCACCCACTATCACACATCGGTGGGCGTTCTGGAGAGCAAGATGGACAACGTGGCCGGAACAGAGGCTGAGATCATTGCCAGCGGCTGCCCGGGCTGCCAGATGCAATTGAGCTTGGGCGTCAAGCGCCGGGGCTTGGAGGCCCAGGTGGTCCATCCCAGCCAGTTGCTGGCTCAAGCGTACCGCAATTCAAAGAAGGATTAACGTGCCATGATCGAAGAATCGATTCTAAAAGAACTGCAGGCTATCGTGGGCAAGAAACAGGTATTGACTGAGCCCGAGGACCTGGTGGCCTATTCCTATGACGGCACCTTTGCCGAGAGGCGGCCCGACGCAATCGTCCGCCCCGATTCTACGGAGCAGGTGAGCGAGGTGATCAAGGTCGCCTACCGTGAAGAGATCCCGGTGATACCACGGGGCATGGCCTCGGGCCTGGCAGCGGCTTCCATTGCCCTCATTGGCGGAATGGTCCTGGATACCTGCCGCCTGAACCGTATCCTCGAGATCGATGAGGTGAACTTTATCGCCACGGCCCAGGCCGGCGTGATCACCCAAACCCTGGCCGACACGGTGGCCAAGAAGGGGCTCTTTTATCCGCCAGATCCCAGCAGCATCAAGCAGAGTACGCTGGGCGGCAATGCCGCCTGCAACGCAGGAGGTCCTCGCTGCCTCAAGTACGGCGTCACCGGCGACTATGTAATGGGTATGACGGTGGTTCTGGCCGATGGCCGCATACTCGAGACCGGGGGCAAGGCGATCAAGAATGTGACCGGCTACAACCTGACCCAGCTCTTTGTCGGGTCGGAGGGGACGCTGGGTGTGATCACCGAACTGATCCTGAAGCTGGTTCCCCTGCCCAAAGTAGCCCGTACTGCCAAGGCCATCTTTCCAAAGCTGACCGATGCCAGCATGTCCGTCAACAACATCCTCAGCGCCGGCATCACACCGGCCACCATCGAGTTGATGGACGAAACGACCATCGCCACCATTGAGGAGGCAATGCACCTGGGCCTGCCCCTGGACGTCGAGGCCATGCTCATCATCGAAGCGGATGGCATGGATGAAGAGTCGGTGCTCAAAGAGATCGAGGCCATCGCCGAGATCTGTCAGGGCCACAGGGGCCCGCGATGTGGAGGTAGCACGCACCGAAGCCGAACGGGCCGCGCTCTGGTCAGCGCGGCGCTCCATCAGCCCATCGCTGGCCCGCAGAGCTCCCAACAAGCTTGGCGAGGACATCTCTGTGCCGCGCAGCGCGATCCCCGATGCGGTGGCGGCTATCAAAGAGATCTCGCAAAAGCACGACATTCCCATCGCTATCTTTGGCCACGCGGGCGATGGGAACCTGCACCCCAACATCCTGTTTGACAAGAGCGACCCGGTACAGTCGGACAAGATGAAAAAGGCCGCGTCCGACATCTTTGACGTCTCGGTGCGTCTGGGCGGTACCCTCTCGGGGGAGCACGGCGTGGGCAATCTCAAACTTGCTTTTCTAGAGAAGGACATCGGGCCGATCTCCATCGACGTGATGACCGGCATCAAGGCTGCCATGGATCCCAAGAATATCCTGAACCCGGGCAAAGTGGTGCCCGGCGGCGTACCTACGGGCAACGAACTCTTTTCCTGGTAAAGCTGCCTGCGAGAGCAGCTAACCCAAACCTATGTCGCCCACTGAAACCAATGGAGGTGAGAGGTGGAGTTTGAGAGAAGAATGAGCCAGCTTGTCGTACAGTCCAACATCATGGACAATCCAGCCAGAAGTGTCATGATCGAGGAGTCCGTCAAGTATCGGGAAGCCATCGTCAGTGCGAATGGTGCGCTGGTCACCTGGACGCCCCCCGAGTCCACGGGCCGCAGCCCCAAGGACACCTACATCGTCCGCCGCGCGGAGAGCGAGGGCAACATCGACTGGGACTCGCCCAATAACATTCCCTTGGAGCCCGAGACCTTTGACATGATCATGGACGATGCCCTCCAGGTGCTCTCCTCGGGGAAACGACTGTATGTCACAGACCGAACACTGGGGGCCGATTCCTCGTACGCCATGCCGGTCAAGACCGTCAGCAACTGGGCTCTCACGGCGCTGTTTACCGACAACATGTTCCGTCCGGTACCCTCTGACATCGACCAGAGCATTTTTGCCAACCGTGGCTTTACGCTGGTCGTAGTCCCCTACGACAAACTGGATCGCGACCGGTATGAGGGGCGCCTGCGCAAACTGCCCGATGGCCGTACCTCCGACATGGCCGTGGCCATGGACTTTGACCGGCGCCTGGGAGTCGTCTTTGGCTCGGCCTACGGTGGCAGCGTCAAAAAGCTCATGTTCACCGTCATGAACTATGTGCTGCCCGGCGAGGGCATCCTGCCCCTGCACTGCTCGGCCAACGAGGGGCCAGATGGCGACATCGCCCTGCTGCTGGGACTTTCCGGGACGGGCAAGACCACCCTGTCGGCCGACCCGCGGCGGGCGCTGCTGGGTGACGACGAGCATGGCTGGAGCGACAACGGCATCGCCAACTTTGAGAACGGCTGCTACGCCAAGCTCATCAATCTCCGCCAGGACAAAGAACCAGAGATCTGGAATGCCGTGTTTCACGACGCGCCATACCTGGAACATGGGGCCATCGTCGAAAACACCATGATGTACCCTTGGGGTGAGTTTGATCTGGATGACGAGCGGTATACGCCCAATTCCCGGGCATCCTATCCGCTGAGCTTTCTGTCCAACATCAAAGCCCTGCCAGTGGGCGACCATCCGAAGACGATCCTGTTCCTGACTGCAGACGCCAACGGCGTGCTGCCACCGGTATCCAAGCTGACGCCCGAACAGGCGATGCTTTGGTTCCTGATGGGCTATACCAGCAAGCTGGCTGGCACTGAGACCGGCATCGTGGATCCGGTGAGTACATTCTCTCGCTTTTTCGGCGAGCCCTTTATGCCCCGCAACCCCGACGTCTATGCTTCCATGCTGGGTGAACGAATGAAGAAACATGGGTCGCAGGTGTATCTGGTCAACACAGGCTGGAGCGGCGGGCCCTTTGGCGTTGGCGCCCGCATGGACATTGACATCACCCGGGCCATCGTCCAATGCGCGCTCAGTGGCGGCCTGGCTGACGTCGAGTTGGACGAGGATCCGCTGTTCCACATCCAGGTACCACGAACCTGTCCCAACGTGCCCTGTGAGATCCTGAACCCGCGCAACACCTGGGAGGACAAGGAAGCCTTTGATCTCCGGGCGCAGAAGCTGGCGAGCGATTTTAGCGATCACTTTGACAAAGCGTATGGCAACAAGGGCATCGACCCCAATATCGTCAGCCAGTGTCCGGGCAAATAGGTAGGGCGGATCATGGTCACAGTAATCTATCGCGACAAAACATGGCAGGCCACTGCCGGTAGCACAATACGGCACATCGTTGAAAAAGCGGGGATCAACCCCGAGTCCGTCCTGGCTCTCAGAGATGGGAAACTGATCAATGATGCCACGCTGACCAAAAATGGCGATATCATCAAGCTAATCGCCGTAGTATCAGGGGGATAGAACCGCGCTGCTCGACTGCCTGAGTGATGCAATCTGATGAGAACACTCAGAAGCCCCCATCGGCCACAGCCGATGGGGGCTTTTGAATCACTTTTGATTGCCCTGTTGCAGGACTATTGCTGTCGCGTTTCGCACCACAGATCTTGCGCATGCTCTTGATCATGTCCTACAAAGACGGTCAGCCACTGGTAGGCAGTACCGCGAGATCCCCACGGGAAGGGGTATGAGCATTCCAATGCAGCCTGATCCATGCGGCTAAGGATCTCCAAAAGTGCGTGGCGGACAGCATGCAGGTCCACCCATACTGTCTCCCACGCTTGATCGCGGCGCAGGCCCGCATGAACCTGATTCCAAGCTCCGATATCGTCGATCAACTCGACCTGAGGCGCTGTTCCGCCCGCCATATCGTGCAGCCCCTGCACGCCGACTTGCTCCCAGTCAGCGATGTGGCCAAAGACATCCCTGAGCGTCCATATACCACACACAGGACGCGAATCCCGCTCAGCGATGGGCATCAGGGCGGCACAGAACAACAGTTCCTGGCGGGCGGCGTCCAGCGCGGACAGCAGGACCGCTTTGGGGCCGGTTGTCCCGTTCCACGCTCCAGCCACGCTCCAGGTCGAGATCTCCTCGGCGTGTTCGGCGTCGTGCTGCCACATTACCTGGATCTGATGGCCGTAGAACGACCAGTCCTCGCCATCATGGGCACGGCGCTGGAAGAACTCATCTTCAGGCAGACTTGCCAGCCAGGCAACCCAGTCTTCCCGGGCGGCCTTTAGCTCAGCCAGGACGTCAGCCAGGCACTGATGCTGCCACTGAGCAACAAAGGCATCATTGGCAGCATGATAGTCTTCCGCAGCCGATAGATCCGGGACCTGGCCCTCCACCAAAGCCCTCATGGCCCGGTGTTGCCAGCGATCCCAGGCGGCAATGTGTGCCAGAATGTCCTTGACGGTCCAGCTGCCAAGGGCCGGCGCCTCAGTGAGGGCCTCGTCGTTCAGCCCCAGGAGCTGCGCCAGCAAGCCAGCCCGCTCAATGGCCAGGCGAGCCAGCAGGGCACGGCGACGAGCGGCCAGGTTCTCTGAAGGGGCCAGCGCATCATTTTCGTTTGCCGGATAGGCAGCGTTGCTCACCATGGAACGCCTCCTTCTGTCTCAAGAGCCGAGTACCTTCAGGCGATCTCTATGCGGAGAACCTCACCCGGGATCAGGCTGTCGCTGGATGGCTTGTCCCTCAGAACCGGCTTCTGTGCGCGCAGTCCGGGGCCCCAACAGGGTCAAGGTACTAGCAGGTCAGGTGCATCGCGGCTGCCACGGAGCGCTGCTCGCGCAGGCGGTTGTAGGTCTGGCAGGCTTTCTCCGTGGGCTGGGCAAGCAGCTCAATGCCAGCCGTCTCGAGCTTCCGCATGGTCTCCGGGGTGACCTCCATCAAGCCACTGGCGCCCTGTCCCACCACCAGGAGATCGGGCTTGGCTTGGAGTACTGCCTCCAGATCCCCCGGATGAAGGGCATGCCCCTCTTTGCGCCACCAACCTCCCAGCACGCGGTCGGGCAAGATGATCAGGTCTCGCTGATACGTACGACCATCTACGACCAGGTGTCCAAAACGATAGCTTTCGATTCTAGGTACAGCCATCTCTGCCAACACCTCCACACAGATCACCTGCCCAGGAGCTTGTCCAGCACCTTCAGTCGGGACTCCGTGGTATTTCGTTCCGCCTTGAGCGCGCTGACAAGGCGCCATGACATCGAATAGAAGCTAGCGGTATCGTCTCCCTCGAGCGTCGTGCAGAGATCGCGATTCGCCTTTTCGCAAGTATCGATCCAGTCCCCGCGGATTAGCGTCGCCCCCTGTAACGCACCGGCGATACAGCCCACGAGACTGGCGATCCCACTACAATTGCGGCCAAAATTGGCCCCCTCGACGATGCAATTGTTGACATCGCCTGCGCACAGGTGCAAGAGCGCCAGCGCCACCGGGAGTCGCTCCAGACTGCTGCTGCTATTGAACTTGGCCCTGGCCGGGTAGCCATCCGGCACGGGCTGAATCCGGTGCGGAGGCTGGACCATCCGCCAATCGACCATCTGCTCATAGTATGATTGGGTGAATTCCTCCATGGAACCGCTGGTCAGGGCCAAGTCGAGCGTCAGTTCGATCGCCCGCTGCATGAGGCCGGAACCGTACTGGTTCATGGCCGTCACCACATCTGCCAGCGTAGCGCCGGGAATGACGGCCCTGGAGATCCCAGCGGCCAGCGTAGCCGCCGCATCCCGCTCATCACCATCTTGGATGACAGAGGCTAAGGCGTATCCATCCTGGTAGGCCTGTGCCGGGTTTGCACTATTGACAATGCCGGCGGGCACAATGGCCATGGTGGCCGCGCCCGACGGATTTCCCCCCGTCCGCTGTCCCACGGATTGGCGCCCCACGACAGCTTCTCGTACACCACACGCTCGTTGCTCCCAAAGAGCTCCGAGTTTCCCTTTTCGATCCAAAGCTCTGCCAGGTCGTCCGGCCCGATCCGAGCCTCTTTGCGCACAATGGCCAGGGCCACGTACTGCCGTAACGCCGTGTCACCGGTCACCCCGCCAGGCAGACCATTGGTATTCTCCCTGGTACTACCAACCATCTCCTCCAGGCGGCCATACTCTTCCTGGATCTGCCAGTAGTTGAGGCCGTCCACCGGCGCACCCAGTGCATCGCCGATGGCGCCGCCGATGAGACAGCCGTACACGGCATCCAAAAGGTCCAAGGCCATTCGTTGTACCTCCCTGCAGCACCCGGTCCTGACCAAGAAACGAGCACGGAATCGGTAGTGAAGCGAGCCCTATGACTTCACAGCCACGCACATCAGATGCGGGCTGGCGCCTATCAGACTGGGCTCACGTTCTGTCCTGGCGATGAGCTCCAGCAAAAACTCCCGATGGCTTTCTATTCCCCAGCTCTGAGCCAGATCCTTCATCATGTAGCTGATGCCTTCGACGGCAAGTAGTCCTTCCAGTTCAAATCCCGTCCTTACCACTTCGCTTACCAACTCCTCAGGGTGGTGAAAGAAGGCATCGGTGAAATAGGCTGGGTTTTGTGTTGGGTTTTGATGCTGGCCGTCCTCCAGATCGTGTCGCATGATTCGGCGAAAGGCCGGATCACGATAATATCCCTCGACTAGGCCATCAATGGTGGATGCGAATCTCGAAATGCCCACGGCGAGAATATGACCGCCCGTCTTCAACACCCGATGCGCCTCTACCAGGGCTCGATGGCGTTCATCAGCTCTCACGATGTGATACAACGGACCCATGAGAAGGACCGCATCCGCTAGCCCGTCCGCAAATGCCAGCAGCCTCGCATCCCCAACCTGACAACTGGCGATTGGGGTATCAGGCTGCAGGCTAGATGCCTCCTCCGCCTGCCGGACGTGCAACGGTACAGGATCCACCAGGTGGACCGTGTAGCCTTTCCGGGCCAACCAACAGGCATAACGACCCGCGGCACCTCCAACATCCAGAACAACCGCTGGCGGGCCATTCAGGAAGCGGCTGATGATCGTCTGGGTTCTGACGTACTCAACCTGTCCCCAGACGCTGGAGAGACGGTCCCGCTCATCCCAATGGTCATAATAGTCCTGAACACCGCTCAGAGTACCATCATATGGTTGCATACCCTAGTTCCTTCTCTAGAGAGTTCGTGGCCGCCACAGAAACCTCAGGCGCTGCGTCGTGAAGCCAACGCATCCTTCATCCTGTCCATTGCCTCCAGCAACACTGAGCGTGGGCATGCATAGTTGAAGCGCACGAATCCTTCGCCCCCCGTGCCGAAATCCTCTCCATCTGTGAGGGCCACCCGCGCCTGCTCCAGGAAGAAACGAGAAGGGCTCCCCTGAATTGATGTCTGGCGGCAATCCAACCAGGCCAGATAGAGGGCCTCCGGCCGGGTCATGCTGATTCCGGGGAGGTTGCTTTCGACATAGTCGATGACCAGGTCCCGGTTGGCCTGCAGGTACTCAAGCACCTGGTCGAGCCAATCCTGGCAGTCACGATAGGCGGTCAGGGCGGCCACGAAGCCCAGGGTATTTACCTCGGGAAAGTACGCGGACGCAGCCCGCTGCAGTTTGCTGCGCAATTCCGCATCGGGAATGATGGCCATTGAGCAACGCAAGCCGGGCAGGTTAAAAGTTTTGCTTGGTGCGATGAGGGTAACCGTTTTGCGTGCGATTTCTGGATCCAGGGAAGCGATGGGGATATGCTTGCTTCCTGAGAAAACGAGGTCACAGTGGATCTCGTCTGAACAAATCAGAACATCGTTCTGCAGGCAGATCTCGGCCATCCGTTCCAGCTCCTGACGCTGCAACACACGGCCTACTGGATTGTGTGGGTTGCACAGAATAAAGACCCGAGTCCGATCCGTGATGGCAGCCTCAAAGACCTGGAAGTCGATTCCATAGGACCCGTCGGACTCTTGGACCAACTCCGCCTCATTGCGGACCAGATGATCCAAGCCTGGCATGTCGTAGATCGGACCAAAGACAGGTGGTTGGACCAACACACCATCGCCAGGCAAAGTAGCCACCCGGCAGACGCGCGTGAACCCAAGGATCACACCCGGCTGGAAGACGATCCATTCCGGGGATACCTGCCAGCCATACAGCTTCTTCATCCGGTCAGCGATCTCTTCTCTCAATTCGGCTGGCTCCGCGCAGTAGCCAAAAACCCCATGATCTACCCGGGCATGCAGCGCCTCGATCACCGGCTCAGGCGACCGGAAATCCATGTCGGCTGTCCAGAAGGGGAGTACATCTTGGCCATAGCAGAGCCACTTGGAACTGTCTGATTGGCGCCTATCGATTGCCTTGTCAAAGTCATACGCGGTCCTTTGCATTTGAGGTCATTGACTGATTTCCTTTCCTAGCTCTGCTGGAACCTTCTCGGGATGCAACATGGCGATCACGCAATCGTTGCATTGCTCCAAAGCTCCGTATCGAGGAATCGATCCAGGATAGCCCGAGATCTTCTTGAGTAACTCCAGCTCGATATACTCATCGGGCCGGTGTGCTTGAGCAGGCTGACCCGGGCCAAAGATGATAAAGGGCAAGTCACCCTCAGGAGCCAGTTCCAGGATATCAGAGCCACCCAGGCCCACACCCAGAGTTGGCGCGCAGCCCACGATGGACTCGTAGGCGCATGCGAATCGACTTACCCACGGGTCGGTCGCCGGCGTCAAGAGGGGCTTGGCTTGGTACGATACTTCACTCTGGTACGTGCCGGGGCAAGCCGCCTTTTCGGCCAGTTCCGCCAGTGCCCCAAGGTATGACTCTTCCTGAGCCTGGCTCGCGCAGCGCATGTCCAGGTCGGCGTGACATTGGCCGGCAACGATGTTTGTTGCCCGTCCTCCGGCGATTGTGCCCACGTTTAGTGTCGCTCGCAGGGTGAGATCATCCGAGTATTTGTAGAGCGGGAGAGTCTCTACCATCTGTTCCATGGCCAGCAGGAACCTGGCGCAAGCGAGGATGGCATTGACACCTTTGGCGGGTGTAGCGGCGTGGGCTTCCTGGCCCTCAAAGGTGACGCGCGTGAGCACGCCACCCATTGAGCCGATCCCCAGCTCTGCGTTGGTCGGTTCGGCAATGATAAGAAAGGTCACATTGTCAACCAGGCCGGCCTCGCGGAGCGTCCGCGCACCTCTCATCTGCGTCTCTTCTGAGGCAGACAGCAGGAGCGCCAGTCCTCTTTGCAGGCGACTCCCCGATTTGGCAGCGCGCGCCACGCGGCAAAAGGCCGAAACCAACATGGCCACACCGCCCTTCATGTCGCTGGCACCTAGCCCATACAAACGGCCGTCTTGAAGCACGGGCGTCGCGGGGGGCAATGTCCATCCGCCGGAGGCAGGCACCGTGTCTAGATGGCCAGACAGCCCAATCACTTCGGGCAATTCCCCGGGTAGCTCTGCATACAGCGAGGCCCGACCGGGTTCCAGGGGCACCAGGCGAGAGTCAATCCCCTGACTGGCCAGGTAGTCAGCCACGTAGCGGGCAATCTGCTCCTCGTTGCCAGGCGGATTGGCGCTATCGATCGAGATCAGTTCCCGAAGCAACCTCGTTTGTTCGTGCTCGCACATTGAACGCGCTCACCTGTCAGAACCGTAGAAAAATCTACCCGGACGCAGCGGCATGGCAGCGTAGCTGGTAGCAGCAGGCGCTCGGCTTGCCATGAACTCCTCCGCGCTGAAAGATACCAGGCGCGCTAGGAACCGCCACAGTTGCCGTGTAACGAATGTGGCACACCCTCCGCATTGTAGCATGGAGCTGGGTGCTTGCCAAGTCATTGCCCTGGGCGCGTGGCCGCTGGCCACTGGCAGTGGCGATTCTGGACTTGTACAGGCAGGTCTGCTAAGATTCCAGCTGGGGCCGGAGCGACAGTTGGGCAGCTTGGTTAATACCGGCATCGCCTATGCCATGCTGGTAGGAATTCAGGAGAGGTATCCACATGGAGCTAGCGATTTCAGCGCAGCACTTGTCACAGATCGCACAGCATTGCCAGAATGCCTATCCCTACGAAGGCTGCGGTATTTTGCTCGGCCTGGCAGAGGATGGTGGCAAAACGGTGGTAGAAGTGCTGCCTACAGGCAACGCCCGCGACGAGGCGGACCAACGCAGCCGCTACCTGATACCACCCGAGTCGCTGTTGGAGGGTGAGCTGCAGGCAGAGGAGCGAGGGCTGGAGGTCATTGGCTATTTTCACTCCCATCCCCATCACCCGGCCCTCCCTTCAGCCTTTGACCGCGAGCATGGATGGCCCTGGTACTCCTATCTGATCATGTCGGTACGCGGCGGCAAAGCTGTTGCCAGCCGTTCGTGGCAGTTGCGTGAGGATGGCATCGGCTTTGACGAAGAGACTGTTGTCCGGCCTGCCCAGGTACTGGCCGGCGTGTCGTGACCGCCGTTATCCTCCGATTCACAGGCTTTTTCACGCGCCAGTGCTCCCGATCACTTTGGGCCACTGGCGCGTTGTGTTCCTTGTTCCTCCATTGGCTTCGTGTTATAATCGCAGCAGACACACAAGCACAGGGAAGGAGAGCATGTCTCAGGGAATTACACTGAAAGTCAACGGCCACATCCATCAACTTGACGTCGAAGCGGATACACCGTTGATCTATGTCCTACGCAATGATCTGAACCTGAAAGGGGCCAAGTTTGGCTGCGGCCTGGAGCAATGCGGCGCGTGTATGGTCCTGATCGACGGAGAGGCTGTGCCCTCATGCCGGATACCGGTTCGATCCCTTCAAGGCCGCGAGATCACGACAGTGGAAGGGCTTGGGACGAGAGCTAATCCACATCCGCTTCAGATAGCGTTTATCGAGGAACAGGCTGTGCAATGTGGCTTTTGCACACCTGGTATGCTCATCGCCGCCAAAGCGCTGCTCGACCGGAATCCCCACCCGACCGATGGTGAGATTCGGGCCGAGCTGGCAAAGAACCTCTGCCGGTGCGGGGTCTATGATCGGATCCTGCGAGCAGTCAAACGCGCAGCGGGACGACCTGCGCCAGCCCCTCAGTATGAAGTGGAAAGCAGCGCGGAACCCGAAATCCAGACGCTGACCAAAACCGATGCCCTGCCCGGTTCTCTCGCGCAGACACCTGAGATTGACTCTTGGGTGCGCATCAACACGGACGGCACCATTACCCTGTTCACAGGCAAAGTCGAGCTGGGCCAGGATATCAGGACTTCCATCGCCATGATTGGGGCCGAGGAACTGGACGTGTCACTGGAGCGGATCCGGGTTGTTTCTGGGGATACGGCCCAGACTCCCAACGAGGGGTACACGGTCAGCAGCATGTCCCTGGAAACTTCGGGAACCGCCGTCCGCGCTGCGGCCGCCGAGGTCAGGCAGATCGCGCTTTCGGTGGCTCACGAAGAGCTGGAAGCACCTATTGAGCGCCTCACAGTGGTCGACGGAACGATCACCGATCTGGAAACCGGAGATAGCGTCACCTATTGGGATCTTTTCGCCGGAAAGAGGTTCGGTGCCAGCGTGACTGGGGTGGGCCGGCTCAAGAAACCAGAGTCATACAAGATTGTGGGACGCCCCACAGAACGCCTGGATTTGCTGGCAAAGGTCACAGGCAGCGCTTGTTTTGTACAGGATCTGGCCCTGACGGGCATGGTCCACGGCCGCGTAGTCCGTCCTCCGGCCTATGGAGCCAGGCTGTCCTCGGTGGATGAGGCGGCGGTGAGTGGAATGCCAGGCGTCATCCAGATCGTACGAGATGGCAGCTTTCTTGCCGTCGTCGCCGAGCGCGAGGAGCAGGCCATCCAGGCAGCAGAAACCCTCGGCAGGACAACCATCTGGGAGAGCGGACGCATCCTACCGGCCCAAGAAGCCTTTGCCGATCACCTGTTAAGTCAGTCTGACCAAGCCTTTCTTGTCGTTGATGGCAGACCTGTTGACGGTCCAGTGCCGCCCATCGAAACGCCGCCAGAGGCAGCGCAAACTCTGGCAGCCACCTACTACCGACCCTACCACATGCACGCCTCGCCGGGCCCATCGGCAGCCGTGGCGCATTTGGTCGATGGCGAGTTGACAGTCTGGACGCACAGCCAGGGAGTCTATCCACTGCGGGCAGCATTGGCCCAGGTTCTGGGGATGGCCGAAGACAAGATCCGCACCATCCACGTGGATGGGCCGGGTTGCTTTGGCCACAATGGTGCGGATGATGCTGCCCTGGATGCGGCGCTGCTGGCCCGCGCCGTGCCGGGACGGCCGGTATCGCTGAAATGGTCGCGCGCCGACGAGCACCCATGGGAGCCCTATGGCGCGGCAACGGCGATCCAGATGCAGGCCAGCCTGAATGCCGGGGGGAAGATCGTCGACTGGAACCACGACGTGTGGGGCTATACCCAGACAGGGCGCGCTGCTCCGGTGGGAGACACTTCCGCTTTGCTGGCGGCCTGGCACCTGGCGGAACCATTCAACCCACCGCAGGCACAGCCCCGGATGCTGCCCCAGATGGGCATTCACCGCAACGCGGATCCCCTGTACACGCTTCCCCGGCGGCGCATCGTCAAGCATTTCTTGCCCGACAGCCCACTGCGCGTCTCGGCACTGCGGGGACTGGGCTCCTATGCCAACGTCTTTGCCATCGAATCGTTCATGGACGAGTTGGCACACGCTGCGGGGGTTGACCCGGTTGAATTTCGCCTGCGCTACCTGGCGGACGAGCGGGCCCGGGCCGTCATCAGGGCCGCAGCCAAAGCTGCCGGACCGCTGGCGGAAGGTCTGGGACGCGGCATCGGCTTTGCCCACTACAAGAATCGGCAGAGTTATGTGGCCGTAATCGTAGATCTGAGCGTGAATTGCGACAGCGGTCACATCCGGCTGAAGCGGGCCGTCATTGCCGCTGATGCGGGGCAGATCGTTAACCCGGATGGTTTGAGCAACCAGCTCGAGGGCGCTTTCACCCAGTCAGCCAGTTGGACGCTGAAGGAGCAGGTCACCTTTGACCGAGACGGCATCACCAGTGTCGATTGGTACAGCTATCCGATCTTGCGTTTCCGTGACGCACCCGTGATCGAGACCGTACTAATCAATCGCCCCGGCCAACCCTATCTGGGGATTGGCGAGGGCGCGCAGGGGCCGGTCCCCGCAGCTATTGCCAACGCGGTATTTCGCGCTGCCGGCATCCGCCTTTACCAGATACCCTTCACACCGGAACGAGTCAAGGCGGCCTTGAAGTAGAGTTGGCGCGAAAGCCTGTAAACCACAACGAGCCATCGCCAGCGATGGCTCGTTCGAAACCGGATCAGATGATCGCCGAGCCGGCTGGGCCTAAAATGGGAACTGCGGGGCCAAGCTTTCTCTATCCAAGAGTAGGGCCGCACGCGGGCAGGATGGACAGCACACGGGTGAGGCGCCAGAGCCCACGAATCACGCAGTGCTATTGAGCGTCGCTGCTCCCTAGCGCGCTGGTCAGTTCAGCCAATCCTTGCTTCTCCAGGTCACTGACCCGTACGGCGCCTATCCCCAGGAACCCTCCTTCCCTAGAGCCTTCGGCGGTCGCCTCAGCCAGATAGAGAAGCCACTGCCGATAGGCTTGGCCGTCGTCCGCGGAGTTGGTAGTCACGATATCGGCCGCGCCGGTGATCTTGGCAATGATCGTCCCTTTGAGCGCGTCTACGTCTTTGTGCCCTTTCAATGCTTCAAACTGCTGCCGAATCTCTTCTTGAGTTTCTTTCGAAGTCAGGTCAGCCGCCACGGCTTTGATCAGGTCATTGGCCGTCTTGGATGCCGAGTCCATCATCGCCTTGGTCATTGCGGCGATCTCTTTGAAGTAGGCAAAGTTTGGATCGGCAACGACGATGTACAGTGCGGCAAGGTAGGGACCGGCGACGACCTCGGCCCATTCCTCGCTGGTGTAGTCAGATTTTGGACTCATGGTTCTGGTTCCTTTCGATCGAGATGAGACTCAGATCGAGTATAGCACAGCACTATGGGTGGGTCAATGTACCTTTATAGCCAGGACCATCCCTGGGCCTGTTGTGGGTCCACAGGGCCATTCTCATTATGGCAGGAGGACCGGATAGGGCGTCGCAGGTCTGCCATTACGGCTAATAGGATTCCACTTCATGGGTGCTGGTGGTACAGAATTCTCTCAGTAATTGGTCAGGGATGGCATATTCACACTTTTGACCAACGCCTAGCCCAATTTGACATCATATTAGAACGGTGGTATAATGTGACTGTAGGATGAAGTAAGAATCTGGATCGGCCACCGCAAGATGAGCACCCAGGCTTACACGTCTGGGTGCTTTTTCCTAGGTGACGGCCAGCGGCACCTTCCTCCTAACAATATCGATGAAAGGTGAGAAATGTCTGAGAGAGAAACTGGAACCGTCAAGTGGTTCAATGGAAGCAAGGGCTATGGATTCATTGAGCGAGAGGGAGGACCTGACGTGTTCGTCCACTTTTCCGCGATCCGGGGCGAAGGCTTCCGGAACCTGGAAGAGGGACAGAAGGTCGAGTTCAACGTCGAGCAAGGTCAGAAGGGGCCGCAAGCGACTGACGTGGTCGCGATAGGCTGGTAACCCAAGTGGCATGAGCCAAATTCTATGTCGGCAACTTGAGTTCTGATACCACTGCCGACATGGTGCAAACTTTGTTTGCCTAGTATGGCGAGGCGGATAGCCTCACCCACAGTGTAGCACTGGGAAGCGCGGACCAAAGAAGAACTGGTCCGCGCTTTTTTTCATGCAACAGAGTGCTGATTACGAGTCTTGCGTAAAGGAGCCACACGTGAACGACACCATTGAGGTAATTCTGAACCGCAGGTCAGTGAGAGCCTATGCAGACAAGCCAATCGACAAAGAATCTGCCGACTTGATCGTACACTCTGCAATGCGTGCTCCAACAGCGGGGGGCATGATGCTGTACTCTATCATTGAGATTGAGGATCAGAATCTGAAGGAGAAGCTCGCGATATCCTGTGATAACCAGCCCTTCATTGCCAAAGCGCCACTGGTCCTGCTCTTTCTTGCGGATTACCAGAGGTGGTTTGACTTTTTTATTGCCTCGGATGTGGCGTCATATTGTGAAGCCGAGGGCAAGAAGCTCCGCTTTCCGGGTGAAGGCGACCTTCTCCTGGCAAGTTGCGATGCTTTGATTGCGGCTCAGACAGCCGTGATTGCTGCGGAGTCGATGGGCATCGGCTCCTGCTACATCGGCGATATCATGGAGAACTATGAATACCACCAGGAGCTTCTAGACCTGCCACAGTATGCTTTTCCAGTCGCACTTCTCTGCTTCGGCTACCCAAAAGCCTCGGCATCTGCAAGAGATCTTGTTCCAAGATACCCCGGGGAGTATATCTGTTTCAAGGATAAATACGAAAGACTGGACGAGGCGACACTGACCCGGATGTTCGAGACCAGTGGGCCTCGCCGGTACTCGGGCAGCGCTAGCAACCTTGGGCAGCACGTCTATGCCCGAAAATTCGCCTCAGATTTTACTGTTGAGTTGACACGATCAGTCAGAGAAGCCATACGGATTTGGAAGGGAGACCAAGGCTAGCAGCGCGGTATATTTGGCGCAGGCCAAGCAGCGCAAGCAACCACTTGAATTTATGAGTGAAGGCGCTGGGAACCCTCGGCTCGCGCGAGATCTGCCCGTTGAGCGCTGTGGCCCGATGGCTAAGATACACTCTTTTCCCAGGCCCAGCGGCAGCAGCCTATGGCGTGATCCCAGTAGTCTGGAATTCAGGCGAGGAACTGAGACGCCCTAGAGGACCGGCCGCGGTAGCCGTCGGTGAACCCCGCCCACGCCGGGCTGATGAGGGCCGGCTCGCCGTGTACAAAATCCCGGACTGCTGTCAAGGCCAACTTGACCAGCAAATAGCCCAGGGTGAGAGCCCGCGAGAAGCCGTGGGGATGCGTTTGATAGAAGTGGGCCCGTCCCCAGAACTCGGCGTATCGGGTGCCCGGCCTGGCTTTGCGGGCGCTCAGTGAGACCTTGTGCCACATCTTGGCTTCTGGTGCGCACCAGATCCCAAAGCCAGCCAGCCGCGCCCGGCGGCAGAAATCGGCGTCCTCGAAATAGAAAAAATAGCGGGTATCGAACAGCCCAATCGCCTCAAAGACATCCCGCCGGACTAACATCCCGCAGGCAGTCACATAGTCAGCAGAGAAGGGATCGCCGGCTGCTTCAACAATGACACGGTCTGGCAGTTTCATGGGGACAGGAAACCCACGAAGCTCCTTGTCGCCAAAGCGCCAAACCTGCTCCGGACGGTCATGGTAGTAGATGATAGGCCCAATGACGCCAGCATTGGGGAACTGGCCAGCTGCCAGAACCAAATGCTCGATCATGCCGGGGTCGACGATGGTATCGTTGTTCAGAAGTAGAACTGACTGGGCTCTGTTGCTGATGGCTCTCTCAATGCCAACATTGACCCCGCCTGCAAAGCCCAGATTCTCCCCAGTAGCAAGGATCGTGACCTCACTGCCCAGGTGATCCTGGAACAGCGCCAGAGAATCGTCTGTGGAGCCATTGTCTACAACAACAATCTCAACGCCGCTCGGGGCGCCAGCCTGGACCGATTCAACGCAGGCTATGGTGTCCCAGGGCAGATTCCAGTTGAGGATCACCACATGCATTGGGTAGAGGGTCTGGGGATCATGCTCTCGGTGGTTCATGCCCTGGCTATACCCCTGGTGCCGTTCAGATGCAGGAGTGCATACGGAAGACTCTCTGCCAGCATGATCTGCCTCTGAACTCATGGGGCTGGCTCCTTCCAATCGTGATGAGAACTGTACCAAGCATAGCACAGCACCGTTGCTGGGTCAAACTCTCATCTGTCGCCCAGATCACCTCTGCAGAATATCCACTACAAGAGAGATTGGCACCTTTGGTGCATCTGTGCTACTATCCGGTGCTCAATTCCATGAAAAGGAGAGCAAAATGTCATCATTGAAGGCTTTTGCCGAACGCAAACCAAAGCTTACGAGTGCTCTACTCTGGGCTCTGGCCGTGTTGATCACGCTCGCCTGCTTTACCTATCAGGACAAGACCGGACCGACCTACCCCCTTGAGGGCGAACTCCAGACCCAGCAGGGCCTATTGCAATACAAATTTCTGCGCAGCGAGACCATCGGCACGGACCTCAAGATTATGCTATTGAACCCGGTACCCGAGGGCGTATCGGGCCATGTCCAGTACCGGCGCTTCAAGTCAGATGACGATTGGTCCACCATGCCCATTGAGGCAGGTGAATTCGACTTTACCCGCCGAGGTCGTACAGAATCAGTCGAAGGCATGGGCGCAATGCTGCCAAGCCTGCAGGAGAGGGCGGGCAAGTACGAGTACTTTGTGTACATTGACGATGGTGAAGGCCAGCCCGTCTCTGTAACAGGAGACAAGCCGATCTATGCTCGCTACAAGGCCGAGGTACCTACTTGGGTACTGATTCTGCATATCCTGGCGATTTTCGCCTCCATGGCAATTGCCATCCGGACGCTGCTCGAAGCGATATTCGACGGCAACTACAAATGGATGCTTTGGGCCACCATCATCTCCTTACTGATTGGTGGGTTCGTACTGGGCCCGCTCGTGCAGTGGTACGCTTTTGGTGTATGGTGGTCGGGTGTACCCTTTGGATATGACTGGACCGACAACAAGGTGCTGGTAGAGCTTGTTTTCTGGCTGCTAGCGGCGTTCCTGAATCGCGGGCCGCGCCGCAACCGCTGGTCGGTGTACCTGGCTGGCATCGTGACGCTCGTCGTCTATTTCATCCCCCACAGCCTCTTTGGCTCGGAGTACGACTATCGAAGCGGCACTGGACAGGGGACAGCTGGCTAGAGACGCATGCCCCCCTGACCTGCCACGTGGCGAGTCGATGGACGATCAGATGGCCAGGCTACCCAACGCAGGCCGCGGGCAATTGACAAAGGGAATAGACAGTGCAGCGCTGAGTGCTCACTTGTGATTGAGAGAGAATGCCAGCCAAGACACAAGCTGGCATTCTCTCCAGCATCCTTGTCATCTCGCCAGTCCCGAGTCGATGAGCCGGTAGAGTCCCATGGCCAACAGCCAGACCGAATAACCCACAGCCAGTACCAGCCACAGCGACCATCCCTGCCGAAAACCGAACCAGCAGGCCACAACAAACAAGGCCGTCGGAATGAGGCCGAACAGCAGCATTCGAGCAAAGTCAGCGGGTATGTTGGTATTGCCACTGGCGCCCGTATAGATGAACCACATCCCCAGTGTCATACTCAAGGGCAGGACTGACAGGATAGAGGCCAAGACGCGCGATCTGTCGCTGGCAAAGGCGATGGCTGTGATAATGGCGAACGAAATCAAGAGTTGGTAAATGCGTGGCATGTTCATGAATCTTCTCTCACTATTGTAGCCTGGTGGGTACCTTGACAAGGTACTGCACTGCGAGCATTGTACTCCAGAAACCCGACAACAGCAAGCTGGCTCAGTACAGCTAGAGGCAGGAGGCAGATCAGTCTCCAATAACTGATAATTGCGTGGCCCGAAAAGTGCTTGACTTCAGCTTAGATCTGTGATATGATGTACTTGCCCTCGCTCCAGATCTCGTCGCAGCATATCCCATACTCTGTTGTTTTCGCCCTCGTCGCAGCCAACATCGTAGCAACTGTACCTATTGTACTGCGTCGTGCTCTAGCTGCAAACTCAGGAGAGAGGAGCAGCGAACAGCGGTCAATAGCCGATGGTACGTCGTGAACGATCTCCATGACCCCGACTGCTGGCCCTGCGATATGCGCACAACGTCCGTTGGGAGCCTGTGTAACGAGTTCTGGCATGCTTCCCACTGACTTTTCTGGCGTGATCAGCTACAAGGAGGTTCTTGCTCATTCAGGCAATCGACCATGAGAAAGGAGGAATGAATCACTATGGGCAGCGACTACTACTGTTTCAAGGTCGCGACCTTCGATTGCGCTGTCGTGAGTGATGGCACCAACACGTACCACGATCCTGCGCCAGCGTTTTTCGGCAACGCGCCACGAGAACACCTGGACGAGGCACTGCGCCAGCATGGCTTCGCCCAGGAGGAGTGGACAGAATACGTCAGTCCCTACGCAAGCATGGTGATCAACACGGGCGAGCATACAGTACTCGTGGATACCGGTGCGGGTGGCCGGCTGGGTGCTACAGGGCGACTGATCCCGAACCTGCAGGCCGTTGGTCTGACACCGGAAGAGATTGACTTTGTCATCCTCACCCACGGTCACCCCGACCACCTTGGCGGGAATCTTGACAATGAAGGCAACCCAGCTTTTCCCAATGCCCGCTACGTGATAGGCCAAGAGGAGTGGGACTTCTGGACAGGAGAGCCCGATCTGGAGCGATTGGGCGTAGACGAGGCGATCAAGGAACTCCTGATCACGGTCGCCCAGAAAAACCTGCTGGCGGTTGAGGATCAGGTCGATCTCGTCGAGGGCGAGGCAGACATCGTGCCTGGCGTCCGTGCCATTCCCGCTCCGGGGCACACCCCTGGCCACCTGGCCGTAGCCGTTTCCTCAGCCAGTGAAGAGCTGCTGTACCTCTCTGACGCGGCTTTGCTCCCAATCCACCTGGAAAACCCAGATTGGTATGCGGGTTTCGATCTCGATCCCGAGCAGGCATTGGCCAGCAAAAAGCTGCTCATGGAACAGATCGCTGCCGAAAGAGTACTGGTGCAAGGCTTTCACTTCCCCTTCCCTGGACTGGGTTACATCAGCCAAGAAGGGGGTTTCTGGCATTGGGATCCAGTCGAGAGCACAGATCGTGCAGTATGAAAGGCCCAGTTCACAACCGGCCTTCAGTCTTTGTCTGCGGGGGTGAGCGCTTCCGACCGTAGAGGTGTCCGATCCAGGCCATAGTTTTCGCATAAGAGAAAGGAATATGAACATGAACTTTCAAGACTGTGTCAAGTTTGCTAGCGAGAATCCTGTGTGCTATTTGGCAACGACAGATGGCAATCAGCCGCGGGTTCGGGCGCTATTGATGTGGTTTGCCAATGAAAACGGCTTCTATTTCGCTACATTCTCGCCCAAGGAAATGTGCAAGCAGCTGGAGGCCAATCCTAGAGTGGAGCTGTGCTTCTACAACAATGCAGCCGAACTTGGGGATGCAAAGATGATGCGGGTGTCGGGCGAGAGGCAGTTTATAGACGATCCAGAACTTAAGGGAAAGATTGCCCAAGAAAGGGGATTCCTCGAGCAGATGGCAGGCCAGCCGCTGGAGGACCTGTGGCGGATCTTTCGGGTACACACTGGTGAAGCCCATTTCTGGACCATGCCAGACATCCTAAAAGAACCGGAACTGGAGAGAATCAACTTCTGAGGCAGCTCCATCGTGCCCAAGCTGCTAGCGTTCACCCTTTTGCAGACCATGGAAGTGCCCGAGATAATGCCTGCTTGTGGGACCATGTCGCAGCCTTGATGATCAGTCTGGTCATCAGTCAGCAAGCCGTGCCTATGCAAGCGGCAACCAAAGAGACAAGACTACGGATCCCTCCAGGGATCCGTAGTCTTGTAGGGTGATGTTAGCTCCAGCCACCCAACGAGGTCAGTTCAGACCGCCGCTATATCCAGGAATACAGGGCCCTGCTAACGGCGCATCAGTCTCAAACAATCTCCAGGATCGCGGGACGGCTGTGGACCTGTCCGTCTACCTCGACCTCAAGCATGGGCCAGCCCTCGATCTCGGTAATCACCTCATAACCGGCCTCGCTGATCAGCACGGTGTCTTCTGACTTGGTGCCCGTGATCGACGGGTTCCAGGCATAGGCCTGCCCGGCAAGCACAAGGTCGGTCGATCCGGGTGTGGCCACATACTCGCGCGGCTCGTAAGCGGCTGGACCGCCCTGGTGATGTAACTGCCACTCATCCGGGTAACCGGCCGCGGCGTAGGCCGCCATCCCCTCTTGAAAGACTTCACCCAGGCTCTTTCCCGGACGGGAGGCAGCAAGGAACGTGGCATCTATTTGGGCCAGGGCCTCTGCCTTGCGCCGCAGCTCATCGGGTAGAGGGCCAAAGTGTACCAGCCGCGTCACCGAGGCCACCAGCCCCCACCGCCGCGCGCAGAGCACCAGCATGGCATAGCGCTCCAGCTCCTTGCCGGTGGGCAATGGGTGCCGGTAGTTGTAGATGCGCTGATCGGTGGCGATGAGGTTCACAGTTACCTGCACGCCGCGCTTTTCGCCTCGCAGGCCAGGATGCTGGCGATCTCGTACTCGGTCTGGCCGGGATGCAGCGCCCGCGCCGCACTGTCCATAGCCTCAGCGCAGAGCCGGCCCACCGTGCTGAAGCGATCCCCCTCTTCCGCGGTCAGGTTGGCTCGTAACCGGGCCAGTTCACTCGAAAGATCTGTGGCGCCAGCGTAGGGCCCATCAACACCCAATCTGAGCCCCAGGGTCAGTTGGGCCACTGCCGCCTGCGGCTCGTACCAGGGCCCGACACAAAGCTCCCAGCCCTGGGTTGCCAGGCCCTCTTCTTGCTCCAACCGCGGTGCCTCGATGTTATTGGTGATCACGTACCTGCCGGCAGGCGTGATGAGCAACGATGCCTCGCCAGTGCTCGAAGCCGTGTGCACGTAGGAGGCCCGGCCACAGGTGGCCCAGGCGAAGCTGCTCACTCGCTGCAAGAGCAGGGCATCAAGGCCGCGTTCTGCCAGCAGGGCCTGGATGTGTTCTTGTTTCCCCTCGAATTCAGTCATGGGCATACTCCTTGCGCAAGGTCCACACACTCAGCCCGTTGGCGCGTGATAGTAGACATCCCAGCCCATATACTTGGCCAGCGCCTCATTCACAGCAGCCGCCACCTGCGAGCGGTTCATGGCTACGTGGTGCTCGTAGCCGTTCTCACAGATGTGCTGCAGCAACCCCTGGAAGTCGGGGATCTCGACGACGCCAAAGCCGCCAAAGGTGTCCAGCGGGTCGTCGGTGATCTGCCCTCACCCAGGTAGACGCGGATGGCGCCCCGAGCGTCGTCGGTCGATACGCGGCAGTAGGTGAAGGGCCCGCATTTGACCCGGCCCACCACCGTGCCGTAGGTGTTCTCCTTGCCCACCGACCCGGCGATGATCTCCTGGTAGGACATCTCGGCCTCCTCAAAGAAGTCCTTGGGCAGGTTGCTGCAGTGAAACATCACGCCCTTGTTGGGATCGTCGCCATAGTTGTTGTTCCAGTCCAGCAGAGCGCTGGGCTTGTCCGAGGCCAGGGCCATGGCGTACATGCCGATGGCGCCGGTGATGTCGGTCTCACAGGCGCTGGGCCTCAGCGCATTGCTCAGCATGCTCATGACCGTGCAGGGCACGATGCCAAAATACTCTTCGATGGCGGTCCAGCACTGGACGGCCGTGGCGACCAGGTCGTTTTCCTCCATCCATCGCTCCACCACCAGAGCGAACTTGGCCATCTTAGCAAGGCCTCGGCCGGGACGCTCTGCGTCGGGACGTAGTCCTTGATCGCGTCGAGCTTTCCTGTACCTCGGGATCGTCGTCGGCCAGCGTTCCGACCCGGCCAAAGGCCTCCGACAGGTCCAGGGAATCGACGCTGATGCCGGCTTGCTCCAGGAGTTTCTCACTAAAGCGCACGGTGATGAACGCCGCGGGACGGGCGCCGAGCATGCCGAACTTGGCTCCCTGCAGACCGCGCACGACTCGACAAGTGCCGGCAAACTGGCGCAGATCCTGACGAAAACTCTCCGAGTCCGGCGCGACGGTGTGCAGGCTGGTCAGGGTGTAGGGGATGTCGTACTGCCACAGGTTGTTGCACACCGACATCTTGCCGCAGAAGCTGTCCCGCCGGTCGGTCAGCGTCATCTTGCCCGCCTCGTCGGGGAAAGCCTGGACCAAGACCGGCACGTCCAGTCCCGACAAGCGGACAGCGTTAGCCACGCCCCGCTCATCACCAAAGTTGGGCAGGGTGACCAGGATGCCGTCGATCTCCTCGCCGTGCTCCTTGAACAGTGCAGCGCACTTTTTCGCGTCTTCCAGCGTCTCCACCGAACCAAAGGGCGTGTCCTCAGTACCCAGAAACACGGCCCCGATGCCTTCTTCTTCCAGCACATGCAGGACCTCCGCGCGCCCCGTCTCACAAAGGTGGTCGGGGAAAAAGCCCCTGTTGCCGACAATGACACCCAATGTTGTCTTGCTCATATCTTGCCTACCTCCCTGCATTTCTCATAGAATGATAGACTGCCGCAAATTCTCTCGTGCGAAGGATGGCAGTCTGGTCCGATAGTCTACAGCACCTCGGCCTCTTTGCGGGCCAAGTCCACCCTCGGTCCCGTTGAGCCTATTTCATTACCGCGCCCCGGTCGGCTGGGCCAACGAGACGGGAATAAGTCGCCAAGAATCCAGTGGTGATGGCCGGCTCGCGCCGCTGCCAGTTGGCCAGCCGGTCTCGAATTGCCTCATCGGAAAGTTGGACGTCCAGGCGGCGGTTGGGGATGTCTATCTCAATCAAGTCCCCCTCTTGTACGGCAGCCAGCGGTCCCCCAGCGTAGGACTCCGGGGTCACGTGTCCAATGCAAGGGCCGCGGGTGGCGCCAGAATAGCGGCCATCAGTGACCATGGCCACCGAGTCGCCCAGCCCCATGCCAACCAGCATCGCCGCCGGGATCGACAGTTCGCGCATGCCCGGACCGCCTGCTGGCCCCTCGTTTCGAATCACCAGTATGTCACCGGGCCGGACGCTACGCGACATGAGCGAGTCACGCACCTCATCCTCGCTTTCAAAGACCCTGGCCGGCCCCACGTGGCGGAGCATATCGGGGTGTACCGCGCTCTGCTTCACCACGGCGCCGCGGGGGGCCAAATTACCTTTGAGCACTGCAATGCCGCCCTCCAGGGCCAGGGGCTTGTCAAGTGGATGGACCACGTCACCATCTGGAACCGTGGCATCTGCCGCGATTTGCCCGGTAGTACGGCCGTCGACGGTGGGCGTACTGCCATCCAGCAGAGGTGCCAGAACCTTGAGTACCGTGGAAATACCTCCGACCCGATCCAGATCCACCACGGTATGCTGGGTGGCGGGCTTGAATTTGGCGATCAGGGGCGTGGCCCGGCTCAGACGGTCAAAGTCGTCGGGGGTCAACTCCAACCCTGCACAGTCAGCCACTGCCGGCAGGTGCAACGTGGCGTTGGTTGAGCCCCCCAAGGCCAGACAGACCCGTACCGCGTTCTCCAGGGATGGCCGGGTCAGCATCTGCCGTGCAGTCAGCCCCTGCCGGACGAGCGCTACAGCCTGGCAGCCACTGGCGCGGCACAATTCGGCCCGGCGGGGATCGGAGGCTGGCAGCGTGGCGCAGCCCGGCAGCGTGAGGCCCAGCGTCTCGGCAACAGTGGCCATGGTATTGGCCGTACCCATAAAGGCACAGGCCCCCGGACCGCCGCAGGCCAGACATTCGATCTCGTAGAAAGTCTCTTCAGAGATATGGCCGGCCTTGTAGCGGCCCATCGCCTCCTTGACGTCGCTCAGGACGATGGTTCTTCCTTCATGTTGGGCTGGTGCCATAGGACCGCCCGTGACGATCACTGTTGGCAGATCGGCCCTGGCCGCCGCCATCAGCAGGCCAGGGATGATCTTGTCACAGGTGCCCAGCATCACCATGCCCTCCAGGCGATTGGCCCCCGCCATCAGTTCCACGCTAGCGGCGATGGCGTCACGCGTGGGCAGGATGTAGTGCATGCCCCGCCCCTGGGCGATGCCGTCGCAGGGGGCGACGGTGTTAAACTCCACGGGCATGCCACCGGCATCGCGGACACCCTCCTTAACCCACTCGGCCAACTGGCGGAGGTGATAGTGTCCAGGGTTGACCTCGCTCCATGAATTGGCAATGCCAATCAAAGGCTTCTCAAAATCATCGTCGCCAAAGCCCATCGCCCGGTACAGCGACCGCGGATAGGCGCCAGCGACACCCTCAAATACACCCCGTCCCTTTGCCATTGCCAAAGATAGAACCTCCAGTGAGAATCAGGCAAGCCCCTGGCAAAGACTCGGGCAGGACACAGCCTTGCCTGCTTTGCAGGGGAAAGCCTCTTTAGGGCCGAAATGGCCCACGTTCATGAACAGTCCAACGATGACCAGGAACAGGAACAGAACAATGATATCGACAAACTGCCCGAGGGTCAAGTCTGATACCCATCCAGGGTCTCGCGCGATGCGCGCTGGACGGTCTACCAGTGAGCTGCGGATACCCTCGACCACTTTCCATACTGAAGGGCCTATCAGATGTCTGTGTTCGATTCCCTTCGGTGGGTCCTCCAACAGGTCCTTCGTCTGCGCTTAAGACAAGGTCCGACCAAGCATAGGATGAATTCAGAACAGGTTACTTGCGTCGTAGTACCAGCTCGGCTGAGGTGACGACATCGTCCACCCCCAGGCCAAAAGCATCCATCAAGCTCTCCAGGTCAAGGGCGGTCAGGGCAAAAGTGTCGGCTACTCCCACCCGTACCTGTGGCGTCGGGCAGTGCTCACTGAGTACTTCTGCCACGGCTCCTCCGAGCCCGCCAACGATCGAATGCTCCTCGGCGGTGACGATGGCTCCAGTTTCTGCGGCTGCTTGACAGATGAGATCCACGTCGAGCGGCTTGATGGTATGGATCTCTAGCACGCGGGCATCGATACCTTTCTCTGCCAGCTTACCGGCGGCCAGCAAGCTCCGGCCGACCATGGCCCCCGTGGCCACGATGGTCACGTCACCACCTTGCCGCAGGCTGATGCCCTTGCCAATTATCACTTCCAGCCCATCGCCATGCACGGGGATTGTGGCGGCGCGGCTGAGGCGCAGGTAGACCGGCCCATCATACTCGGCGATCACGGGTACCCATTTTCCTGCTTCTAGCGTATCAGCCGGCACAATCACCGTCATCTCGGGCATCGCCCGCAGTATGGCAATATCTGTGATGGCGTTGTGGGTAGGGCCATCCTTAAAGTCCGACAGCCCCGCATAGCCAGCAGCCAGTTTAACATTGGTTCGGGCGTAGGCCACGCAGGTGCGGATCTGTTCCGCCGCCCGCAGGGATAACAGGGCGGCAAAGGCGTTGGCAAAGGGAATCTTGCCTCCCAGAGCCAACCCAACCGCCACGTCCACGAGGCACGGCTCGGCGATGCCGATATTGTAGAAACGTTCGGGGTAGCGCTGGGCAAATAGGCGGGCCAGGGTTGAGCTAGAGGTATCGGCGTCCAGAACAACGACGTCTGGGTTCACCTCACCGTATGCCATCAGCGCGCGCCCGTAGCCTTCTCGCATGGGCATGGTCTGAGTGATGGTTGTCATGGTCCCACCTCCCCTCCCAGTTCCGCCAATGCCTGAAGATATTCATCATCGCTGGGCGCGATTCCGTGCCACTTGGCTTTGTCCTCCATAAAAGAGACCCCTTTGCCCTTGGTCGTGCGGGCGATGATAACCGTCGGCCGGTTGTGAATCTCGGCTGCCATATCCAGCGCCTCCAGCACCTCGCGCAGGTTATGGCCATTGATCTGCAGCACGGCCCAGTTGCAGGTGCGCCACTTGTCGGCCAGGGGCTCCAAGGGCATGATCTCGTGCACGGCCCCGTCAAGCTGCACGTTGTTATAGTCCACGATGGCCGTGAGCCGGGACAGCCGGTACTTGGCCGCCGTCATCGCACCCTCCCAGACCACGCCGGCCTGGCATTCCCCGTCCCCGAGCAGGGTGTAGACCCGGGAGCTTTGGCCATCCAACCGCGCGGCCAAGGCGAGTCCCGCCCCGATGGCCACGCCGTGGCCCAACAAGCCCGAAGTCATCTCCACCCCGGGCGTCTTGAGGCGGTCGGGATGACCCTGGAGATGGCAGTCGAGATCTCCCCATGCCTCCAGGTCCTCCATGGGGAAGAACCCGCGCCGGGCGAGGGCCGAATACAGTATGGCGGAAGCATGCCCCTTGCTGAGGATAAAACGATCGCGCTCGGGCCAGTCCGGCTGCCGAGGATCAAGGCGCATCTTTTGGAAAAAGAGGGCGGCCAGGATCTCGGCGGCTGACAGCGCGCCGCCCGGGTGGCCGGCCCCCCGGCGGTAGATCATCTTGATGCTGTCCAGCCGCAGCTCGCGGGCTCTCTCCTGCAGTTCAAAGATCAGGGACTCGGGATAATAAACCATGGATATTCCCTCTCTTTGCTCAGAGTAACGCAACCGGTAATCCGGATCCAGTATCGACGGCCGATTACGGACGAGATAAGTAACCGGGAGGCCCTGGGCTTGACGCGGTTGCACCTACTCCAAGGAAGCTCAAACAAGCAGGGTGGATAGGCGCCGTCATCGCCTATCCACCCTTGGATTGACTCACAGAGCCTGCCGGTAGAGGTCGATGACTTGTTCATAGGTGGGCTTGCGCGGATTGACAACCTGCGCGTTGCCGCTCTCAAAGGCATCTCGGGCCATCTGTGGGATGAATTCTTCGGTCACGCCGACCTCGCTCAAGCGCTTTGGGATTCCCACCCGAATGTTGAGCTGGCGCACAGCTTCGACAGCAGCTTGGGCACTCGTCTCCGCGCACATGGCCGCCCCCACCCGCGCCAGTTGGGTTTCACAGGCCGGCAGGTTGAAGGCCAACACGTCTGGGAGGAGAATGGCGTTTGCCAGGCCGTGAGGCAGGTCATAGTAAGCGCTCAAAGGGTGGGCCATGCCATGAACCAGTGCCGTCCGGGCATAACTGAAGGCCATGCCTGCCATCGCACTGGCGTACAGGAGGTTCGCCCGGGGATCCAGTTCCGGCGCGCGCACAGCTGCCGGCAGATTGGCGGCGATAAGATGGATGGCTTCCAATGCCAACCCGTCGGTGAAAGGGCCCGGCAAAGAGCGAGATGACGCTTTCGATGGCATGCGTCAGCGCATCGATCCCAGTCGATGCCGTCAATCTGGCTGGCAGCGAAAGGACCAACTCAGGATCCAAGACCGCGAAACGAGGCGCCAGCAGTGGAGAGCCCAGCACAACCTTTTTGCGCTGGGCCAGGTCGGTGATGACGGCCCAGGTGGTTACCTCGCTACCGGTACCGACGGTGGTCGGCACAGCAAAGAGAGGCGCCAGGGGCTGGACGATCTTGCCCACACCAATATAGGTCGACAGTTCACCGGGGTTCGTGGCCAGGGTGGCGACGGCTTTGGCCGCATCGATGGGGCTGCCCCCACCGACAGCCACGACACCCTCGCAGGCTGTGTCGCGGTAGAGGGCCAATGCCTTCTCAACCGTCTCTATGCTGGGATTGGGCTCGACGGCATCAAAAACCACGGGTTCAACCCCTGCCCCGGTCAGGGCAGTCACAACCCGGGCCGTGATCCCTGCCCGGGAAACTCCTTCATCGGTTACAACCAATGCCTGGCCTACACCCAGATGTAGGACCTGTTCTCCAATCCCAGCAACTGCCCCTGGTCCATAGACGACCTCTGCAGCGGCCTGAAAGTTGGCAAGCTTGTCTGTTTTTGTCGTGGTTGCCATAGGTACAATCTCCTCGCTTATACTCGGCGCCAGCGCCGGACGTAGTCAAAGGTGATGTCTACTAACAGCGCTATTATAGCCTTCCTATTTGCGTCTGTCAATGTGATGATTCGGTGTTTGCAGAACAAAGACAATGCTGGATTGAGTTCGGGACAAGCCGTCCCCTCTAGATGGGGCAGGACGACCAAGCCCTCGGATCGGGCGGGAACTTGGCTGCCGCGACCGCCATGAGCAGGAGTATCTCACTGCCTACCGACAGCTTGGCGTACCGAATTGCCATCACAGCAGCCGCGAGGACAGTGTAGCACGGGAAGATGCGTGGTGCAAGCCATGCCACCCGACAGCGAGCAGAACACTCTGCCCACGGACCAGAACAGGAACGATTGAGCCTGCAGCCAGGCAGTGCAATTGTCCTCAACCAGAGGCAGCATACTGTCAATGGTCCCGGGGCAGTCGTTGGGCAGCCATGTACGGACATTTCACATTAGGGGTTAAAATCCCGCACTTGACTTTTGGTCAAGAATACCGTAGAATAGCAAGCAAGAACAAGCGTCATCCTCACGGGCACTTCCAATGGCCCCACAGACTTGGCTTTTTTGCTATCTCCGCGCACCGGAGGGGCATTGATGAGCACGACGGATTCAGCAAAGAAGTATGAGATTCGTCACCACAGCTGCAAGGCCGAGAATTCCATGCGCCTGCGCTAGAACGACCTGTCTATGCCAACCATCCACCCGACGAGTCATCTTTCGGATAATGAATGTATCGTGATCACACCCATCGCAGCAATTGTAAGCGATCTATCACAACCCTAGCGGGAGACCGAGCAGTGCGTGGACTCGGCTATCTGGAGAAAAAGAGGAGGACAAGAAGCATGAACCTTGCAGAAATGTCATGGGTACGAGCCGAACGTGCCTTGGCCCAGACCAATCTCGCGCTGGTACCGGTGGGTGCGGTCGAGGTCTATGGGCCTCATTTGCCTCAAGGATCTGATGGTTTCGCCGCACAGGAGATCGCCAGGCGGTTGGAGGAGAGGGTCGACGCTGTCGTGACCCCCCTCGTGCCAATAGGATGTTCCCAGGCTCTGATGTCTTTTCCTGGAACCCTATCCGTCACCTCCGAGTCCCTGAAGGCCTATCTAACGGATGTCTGCGAAAGCCTGAGCATCTGGGGAATCAAGCGCATCCTGTTCCTCAATGGGCACGCAGGGAATGTGCCGGCCATCGGTGAAATCTGCCGCGAGTTCATTGCCAAGGGGATTAATTGTGCGCAGGTAGACTGGTGGCGCGCAATCTCCAAAGCGGCTCCCGACGTGGCAGAAACGGATGAATTGGCTGTTGGCCACGCCGGCGAAGTGTGTACTTCGGTGCTAATGGCGCTCCGCGAGGACCTGGTTGTTCCCGAAGAGATGGTCAAAGAGATGCCCAAGCGAGGATTGATCGGCGAATATCCCGAAGTCATGCAGTACCATATCACCTACCGCCAGATTACGGCTTCGGGTGTCATTGGGGACGCTACCATGGCCACACGCGAAAAGGGCGAGGCCATGGTGGAAAAGTTCCTGGACCGCACAGTGGCTTTCCTGGCAGAGTGGCAATAGCAGGTACCCGGCCACGCCAGGTAGAGAAAAAGGAGACAAAATGCACGTCACAAGGTGGCAGATCTCAAAGAATGAGGCTATTGCCGAGAATGGTATGGTTGCTGCCAAGCATCCCCTGGCCGCCGAGGCAGGGCTGAAGGTACTACAGGGTGGGGGCAACGCTGTCGATGCCGCTATCACGACGGCCCTGGCTATGGGCGTGCTGGAGCCATACATGAATGGCATCGGCGGCGGCGGTTTTATGCTCTTTCACGATGCGGTAAGTGGGGAAAATCATTTCCTCGACTACTTCATGCCCGCTCCACAAGCTGCCACGCCGGATATGTACGAAATCATCAACGAGGGGGCGACCGATGTACTGGGCTTCCGGGGTATCAAGGATGACGCCAACTACTATGGCCATCGTTCTATTGGCGTCCCCGGGCTGGTCGCAGGCGCAGCTCAGGCCCTGGAGTCGTTCGGTACCATCAGCCTGACAGAAGCACTCCAGCCAGCAATCCGCTTTGCAGAAGATGGCTTTGACATGAGCTGGTACAATATGCTCATGGCGGGCCGGTCCATGGATCTGCTTGCTCGCTTTCCAGCGACGGCAGAAGTATTTCTCAGAGACGGCAAATTCCTTCTCAGGGCGGCCGATATGGGGCCCGCAGACCGGCTCGTGCAAGAGGATCTAGCGGCCACCCTGCGGCGTGTGGCCGAAGAGGGTACTGATGGTTTCTATCGCGGCGACGTAGCACGGGCGGTTGTTCAGGATCTGGCGGCACACGGCAATCCCATGAGCGAACAAGATCTGGCCGGCTATGATACCCTGTTGATCAAGCCGCGAGTACACTCCTACCGCGATGGCTATCAATTGGTGTTCGGTCCTGGAACAGGTGGCAGCACGCTGGCCGAAACCTTTGGCATCCTTGAGGGTTTTGACTTTCGTGATCTAGAACCCAACGGTGCTCAAGCGCTGCATCTCTTTGTCGAGGCAGCGCGCATTGCCTATGCCGACCGTTGGCAGCACCAGGCCGACGAAACCTATGTAGATGTGCCCTGGGAAGTACTGGAATCAAAAGAGTATGCCGCCCAACGAAGAGCAGCTATTGATTGGGCACGATCAGCCGAAACGGTGGAACCCTGGGAGGGAGGGCCGTTTGGGCGTGGGGTGAGCGAGGCCAATGGGGGTTGTACCACCCATCTCTCGGTTGTAGACAAGGATCGTTCCATGGTCGCCATCACCCAGACCATCAACATGGTTTGGGGCTCCGGTGTCGTGGTGCCGCCAACAGGGATCTTGTTCAACGACACCATGGTACTGTTCGATCCAAGACCAGGACGGGCCAACTCTATCGAGGGAGGGAAACGCCCACTCTCGAGCATGACCCCGATGCTGGTACTTAAAGACGGCAATCCATTCATGACCGTGGGCGCACCAGGCGGTCGCATGATCATGGGCACGGTGATGAAGGTACTACACAACGTCATCGACTTGGGCATGGGTATCCAAGAAGCCTGTTCCAGGGTTGCCGTGGATGCCAGCGGGGACAAGATCATCGTGGATGCCGCTTTGGGGGCATCCACCCTCGAGGCGCTGAGTGGCATGGGCCATCCTTTGGACATCCGCGAGCCAGCGTTCCTTCCCCGTCTATTTGCCAGTCCAACGGGTATCTTGGTGGACTCGGAGACGGGCAAGCTTCATGGCGGAGCCGATCCCTATCATCCGGGCGTTGCCCTTGGCTTCTGAGCCGCGTTACCGGTGTGATGGCGCTTGTCGAGATTAGAAGGGAGGTGGTTGCAGGATAAAAAGGAGGAGGTCGCACGTGGATTGTGGAACATGGCTAACCCAGTTCAGAAAGGGGCAACATCATGTACAAGAAGATCTGTGGTTTTCTGTTGATCATCCTGGTACTAAGCACCGTCATCGCCGGCTGTGGTTCGGCGCCAGCCGAGCCAACTGAAGCGCCCGCGCCGGCCGCACCGACGGACGCCGCTGCTCCAACCGAGGCCGCCAAAGAGGTGGCAGCGGAACCAACCAAAGCGGCTGAGGAAGCTGCTCCCGGCGAGCCGAAACATGGCGGTACCATGATCTACGGCCTGGTTGGCGATCCACCCAGTCTGGATCCCCACGTCCAGAAAGGTGCTGCCGACGCGACCGTCAAGAACATGGTCTACAACCGGCTGGTCACCTGGGACCGGGAGATGAACGTCATCCCCATGTTGGCCGAATCGTGGGAAATCATTGACGACACCACCATCGAATTCAAGCTGCGAGAAGGGGTCAAGTTCCACGATGGTTCCGAGATGACCGCTGAGGACGTCAAGTTCTCCTACGAGCGGATCCAGGACCCCGAAGTAGGATCGGGTGCTGCAGGACCCTTTAAGGGCATCCAGGTCGAGGCGATAGATGACTACACAATCAGACTGGTCCTGCCTGGACCAGATGCCGCCATCTTCCAGGTGCTGGCGCGTACAGACGCGTTCATCGTCAGCAAGGACTGGATAGAAAGCGGTGCCGATCCAAATCTGGAGATGATGGGCACTGGTCCCTTCAAGTACGTAGGTCGCGAACCTGACGTCAAGTTTGAAGTAGAGCGCTTTGACGACTACTTTGATCAGCCTCTACCCTATCTCGACGGCATCAAGTTCATCCCTTACAAGGATGAAACAGCCAAAGCGACCGCGATCCGAACCGGTGAGGTGGACTTTATCGACTATGTACCCTGGCGGCACATGGATCAGATTGAAGAAGAGGCCGCAGCGGGCGATCTCAAGTTCGACAGTGGCGTACAAGCGCTTTTCATGACGCTCTATATGAACCCCTCGGAGCCACCCTTTGACGACGAGCGCGTGCGCCAGGCCATTTCCTGGGCAGTCGACCGGGAGGCGGTAGGCTCAACCATCTTTTTCGGACGAGGCGAGCCGCTAACCGGGTCTTTCATCCCCAAGTCTTTCCTCGGCTATGATCCCAGCCTGGATGGCAGCTACGGCTTTGACCAGGAGAAGGCCAAAGCGTTGCTAGCAGAGGTCGGCTGGAAGGATGAGGACGGCGATGGCGTTCTCGAGGCGCACGGTGTCGCGGGTGTGGAGGACGGCACGCCGTTCAAAGTCAACTTCCTGGCTACGAACCAATACGCCATGCACTTTAGGCTGGCAGAGATGGCTCAAGCCCAGATGAAAGAGATCGGCATAGACGGCACAGTCGAGCTGGTAGACTGGCCGACCCGCACCCAACGCCGCCTTGACGTCGTTCCCTGGGAGATCCAGGCCGATGGGCTTGGGCAGAACATGACCGATCCTGCCTTCATGGACCTCTACTACCACTCTGAGAAGGGGCAGTGGCCCCCTCGACTGCATTTTGCGGACCCGGAGGCCGATGACCTGCTGAACCGAGCCAGGGCGACCTATGACGAGGAAGAGCGGGCCAAGCTGTACAACGAGGTAGACAAGCTCATGATCGACAGAGTCTACTTTGTCTATGTCTGGCGCCGTGAGCAAGGCGAGGCCATGCAACCGTATGTCAATGACTTCTCGCACACCTACTCCGTCATGTCCTACTTGACCATACCGGAAGTGTGGATGGACAAGCCAGAGTAGGCAATGGCTGGCGAGATAGGACGTCCTCCTGTGGAAAGCTTGGGGAGCCTCTCAGGAGGTCTGTTCCAAAGGAGGCGTCCTATGCTCGATGCTCCCGTCAGAACCGTTGCAGCCAAATTAGAGACAGGATGAGGTAAAACACCGTGACACAGTACATCATACGGCGCCTGCTCCTGGCCGTTTTTCTCATGTTTATGGTCGCCACGCTGGTATTCCTGATGATCCATCTGGTCCCCGGCGACGTGGTAGACGCTATGGTGACAGAAGAGACAGACGTTTCAGAGGAGGTGATGGAGGCCAGACGGCGATTGCTGGGCCTGGATCAGCCACTGCCCGTGCAGTATACCCGCTGGATGTGGGGTTTCCTGCGCGGAGACTGGGGCATTTCTCCCTTCAGCGGGCGTCCCGTGATGCCAGACATCATGGCCGCCCTGCCACGCACCCTGGAACTGGTCATCGCCGGTACCCTCCTTGCCTGGTGTATCGGCATCCCTCTGGGGATATTCGCGGCCGTGAACCATGGCAACTGGCTGGACACCGTGAGCACATCCGCAGCGCTGGTCGGGTTGTCAACACCCGTCTTTGTCACGGGGACGATGCTGATCCTGATCCTGAGCCTGCACCTGCGCTTGCTCCCTGCCGTATCAGGAGGTTATGTCTCCTTCAGTGAGGACCCCGGACGGCATCTGCAGCAACTGATCCTGCCCGCCTTGGCCTTGGGAATCGGGATGGGGGCCGTGCTCATGCAGATGACTCGATCTTCGCTGCTGGAGGTGTTGCGACAGGATTACATTCGAACCGCAAGGGCCAAGGGGCTGAGCGAACCCGCGATCAACTGGCGGCATGCACTCAAGAACGCACTGATCCCAGTGGTTACGCTGGGCGGCATGCAAATGGGCGCTCTGCTCGGAGGCACGGTGATCATTGAGGCCATCTTTATGTGGCCGGGTCTGAGTACTATACTGATCAGCTCCGTCCAACATCGCGACTACCCCCTTGTCCAGGGAACGGTGTTCCTGCTGGCGGCAGCCTTTATTTTGATCACGCTGGGCGTGGATATCCTCAACGCCTATCTTGACCCGCGCATCCGCTACTAACAGGGGGAACAGACTGCTATGAGCCTCAGCAAGCGTATCCTTCGCAATCCTCGCGTGCTGGTCAGTGGCAGCATTGTCCTGATTCTGGTTTTGGCTGCCATCCTTGCTCCACTGATCGCTCCACACGACCCTTATAAAATGTACTCGCGCCACGCCTACGGGCTGCCTAGCCCGGATTTCCCTCTCGGAAATGACGATTTTGGGCGCGATATTCTGAGTCGCCTGCTTTATGGAGCGCGCGTATCCCTCCGGGTCGCCTTCTCAGCCGTGATCCTCTCGCTCGCGGTAGGCATCGTGTTGGGACTCAGCGCTGGCTACTATGGCGGCACGATCGATACCATCATTATGCGTTCGATGGATGTGATCCTATCCTTTCCAACCATCGTCCTGGCCATCGCCGTGATCGCTTTCCTCGGCAGCAGCATGACCAACGTCATTTTTGTCATTGCCCTATTGAACGTGCCGCGCTTTGCCAGGATCACCTACGCGTCAACACAGAGTGTCAAGCATAATCAGTATATCGAGGCATCACGGGCTATCGGCGCGCAAGACTGGCGGCTTCTGTCGCGCGGCATCTTGCCCAACATCCTGGCCCCGATCTTTGTCGCGACGGCGTTGACCCTGGGGGCAGCAATCCTGGTAGAATCCGGATTGAGCTTCCTGGGCCTGGGCGTGCCGCCGCCCGAACCCAGTTGGGGCACGATGGTCTCATCTGCGCGGATGATCATGGATGTGCAGCCGGTGATGGTAGTCTGGCCATCCCTCTGCCTGGCCATTACCGTGCTATCCTTCAATACATTGGGCAACGGCCTGCGGGATGCACTTGATCCACGTTTGCGAGAAGCCTGATGCTTGTAGGAGATTTTGGCCAAAGGCATCCGAACCTTCAACCTGGCCGGCACAGTGCATACATCACACCTCACAACCTGGCTCAGGTCAGGTTAGCCGAGCATCTGCCGGAAGGCGCGGGCTGATCCGGCGCGGAGCCAGTAAGGGGTCTGGTCGACGCAGTTCGCGTATCCCTCTTGAATTGGCTACCGGGCTGGTGCTGAACAGAAGCGCTCGGAACGTCGTTCCTTGTCTAGTCCGCTGCCTCCAAATTCATGCCAGCCATCGGATGGGCGCCTCCGTCGGTCACGACGTCCACCACGGCCGGTTTCTCCTGGTCAAGGGCTTGCTGGATGGCGTCCTGGATGTCCTCAGGTTGTTCCACACGGATGCCGAAACATCCCATTTCCTCGGCAATTCTGGCAAAGTTGGTTTCTCGATAACGATAGGCAGCATCAAGGTTGTGTCCGGGATGATCCTTGCCCGCATTCTGGGTAAAGGGTGCAATCTGGCCAAGCATGCTGTTGTTGTTTACAATGGTGATGACCTGTATGCCCCACCGGCTGGCCGTCTCCAACTCGGATAGGTGGTACCAGAGGGCGCCATCTCCGCAGAAGCAAAACACGGGCCTCTCGGGGGCGGCGCATTTCGCTCCTATTGCGGCCGGCAGACTCCAACCGAGCGAACCAGCCGAACGGAGATACACCTGCTCCGGGTGAGAGAAGTCGATCATGGTACCCGACCAGATGGCTGAATAGCCCGTGTCCGCGACGAGGACGGCGTTCTCTGGCAGGATGTCCGCAATCTCTTTGCACAATCTCTCAGGCCGCACGGGTATGGCATCCGAGTCCCTGAGCGGCGCGACGGCATCCTGCCATCTCTGGACAACCGCTTGGGCATACCGTACCCAGTCGCCCGGTTCACGCTGCGTGTCCAGACCATCCAAGAGCGCCTGCAGGGTCTGCTTTGCGTCGCCGACAAGGCCCAGGGCTCCCGGATAGTTGCGACCTATCTCTGCGGGATCGATGTCAAGCTGCACGATAGGCGTGCCTGTCGCCGGCAGCGTCCAGTTGTTGGTCACTTGATCCCCTGTCCCGCAACCTACGTAGAAGACCAGGTCGGCTTTAGAGACGATCTGATTGGCGCAGGGTCGCCCATACCCGCCAACAGGTCCGACATACAGGGGATGGCGGTCGGCCATCACGGCTTTGCCATCAGGCGAAGCTGCGACAAGAAGGGACAAGCGCTCGGCCAACTGGATCACCTGCTGGGCTGCGCCGGAGATGATGGCCCCTCGACCCACGACCATGACCGGTCTCTCTGCCTCCAGCAAGGCTTCGGCCGCTTGCCTCAGATCCTGTTCGTCGGGAACCGGCCTCCACGCGGGATAGTTCCTGTACGCTGGCTCGACGACAACTTTCATCTCCCCCTCAGCCCCCTCCAGGAACTCACCAAAGAGACCCAGAACGTCGATGTGTACGGGCCCGGGAGTGGCTGTTGTGGCCTCGCGGAAGGCCTGGGGCAGGGTGATGGGGAGCTGCTCCACTGCGTCTACCTGAACATTGTACTTGGTGAGGTTATCGTAGAGTGGATTGTGTAGGATCTCCTGGTAGGCATTTCGGTGTTGGTAGAGCAGTGGTTTGCTGCCGGTAACCGCCATGACAGGTGAGTGGGCCAGGTAGGCATCCTGCAAACCCGCGGCCAGGTTTGCGGCGCCCACCGATTGGGCCATGCAGACGCCGGGCTTGCGGCCCATACGCGCATAGCCATCGGCCATGTAGGCAGCGGCTTTTTCGCTGTGCGTCACGATTCTCCGGATGCCCAGTCTCTCCATCTCGATCAGGCTTCTGGGGAGTATGATCTCCATATAGAAGACGTGCGTCACCCCATAGCCCTTCATAGTCTCGGCAATGTAGCGTGCACCCGTGATTTTGGACACAGTTCCTCCTTTTTTGCTTAGCGGGTATGCTCTGGCTGGTAGATTGCCTCTGAAATATCCCCCACAAACTGAGGCAGATCTGGATGCCCCAACATCTGCCGGATGGCGTGGGCTTCACCGGTGTGGAACCAGTAATGATAGTGGTAAGCGCAATTGGGGAATGGCATTTGCTCTGACCACGCGAATCGTTCTGGCAGGGCTGGGCTAGACCGACTCAGGCTGGTACGGTGCCTGTGACATGTCACCCACAAACTGCGGCAAATCCTGATGGCCTAGGAGCTGCCGGATGGCGTGTGCCTCCCCGAGATGGTACCAATAGTGATCCATGTTGCGAAGCAGCATGGTGCCGATGCTCTCGCGCCAGGGCTCGCCTTTCCACTCTAGATGCGTCTGTAGCCTGTCCGCTGTCAGCGTGTCCAGGAACTCGTCAGCGGCAGCGGTAACCAGGCGCCACGTTTCCCACATCTCTTCCAGTGGCGGGGTGCTGGCAGGCCGCCCAAAGCCGACCAGGTCATTCAGCTCAGGTGCCAGCTTGCGGCCTTGGGCGACCATGACCCAGTAGGTGTGTTCCTGATTGGCCAGGTGGCCGATGATCCAACTGATGCAGTTCATAGGCTCGAGACGGCGGACAGCATCTTCTGCCGTGACACTATCCAGGCAGCGTTGAAATTCACTTCGCGTGAAACGCAGTTGTGTGACCATTGGGTGCAAAGACATGTTCAACTCCTTCTTTCTACCACTCCGAATCGTGGCCTGAGTCTGGGTTCATTGACAAAAGGTCAGGGCAGGGATCGGATGAATGGACGCATCACCCGTTCGTACAGCTCATCCAGATAGGCCGACAGCCCAACGAAGCGCCGGAAAGCGGTATCCAACTCCTCCTCCAGGAATCCCTTCACCAGACCAGGCACATCGGCCCGCGGCGGCGCCAGGGCCAGCTCGCGGAGCGATGTGCAGTAGCCGGACGTATGCTTTTTGCGTACGTCCCGTGAACCTCTCTGGGCCCGCACAAAGCCGGTGATGCCCCCAACCCCCAGCGTATAGTTAAAGCCCACGCCACGGGCATCCTCGGCGATCAGCACACTGGGCAGGCGATGGCTGAGGAAGTAAAGGTGGGCGTGGCATTCATAGCCCACGTGCAGGTCGCAGGTATCATAGGTGGACATGGCTTCCAGATTTCCCGCCAGATCGAGGCACTCAAAGCCCAGTTGCGCCGCTCTTTGGCGGATGCGCCGGTTCTTTTCCGCAACTTCGGGGCGCATCGCCGCGCTGTTTTCACTCTGCAGACTGGGCGACGTATGCGCGTCTGCCAGGTGCATGGCACAGAACCGCTCCGCTGCGGGAAACAGATCGGCCAGCATCTCCATGACGGACTCGGCCTGGTCTACGAAGAATGGGCTCAGCGGCGGGCTGAAGGCCAGCCGGTCCACGTTGGAGGGGCGCGCCATTGGCTTTCCCAGGCTGGGCAGATCAAAGAAGGCCGGGTCGCCGGTCATAACCGTGTTGTGGATGCCATGCTTCCGTAGCACCCGGCGGACCAGATGCTCGCGGCAGGAAACCCGATCCACCTGGTCGGCGATGTAGTGCAGGAAAGCAACCGTCTGGTCGGAGTAGCGGACGTCGCTCCGGCTCTGGGCATCGCCCGGGTAGACGTTCCAATTGGCGCCGATGGGAATCATCGGTACCCGGATACGGCTCAGATCATCGACAAGACGGTAAGTCCCCGGGTACATCGGTGTATCACGGATGGGGAAGGCAGGCATCAGCAAAGCACGTGAGGCGTTGATCTCTAGTAATCGGTCGTCCAGCGGTTCCTCGCGAAAGATGGTGAGAAACTGCACGGGTCCTTTCTCGCGAATAACGAGTTCCCTGGTTCGCTCTTCGATCAGCTTGTCGCCCACATTGCGACTACCATAGCTGGGGCAGGTTGTAAGGATGGTATATTGCATGGTCTGGCCTCAGAATAGATACGTCGTTCCTACGGATCCTGGCACAAAGGCGTCCGGCATCCGGTCAGCGAAGCGGCTGATCGCCTTGAATCCGCTGCAATGGGTGGGGGCGACCAGCGCCGGCCCCAGCTTCTGGATCTCGTCGATGGTTTGCTGGATGTCCTCATCTCCCGCTGGCGCGAGGTGGAATCCACCAAGAATGGCCCACACCCTGTCAACACCACTGAGTTCCCTGGCATAGCTGACGGTATTGACGACCCCTGAGTGAGCGCAGCCAGTAAGGACGACCAGCCCCTTGTCCTTGAGGTTGATGACGATGGATTGATCGTCTTCCAAATAGTCGCGGATGAACGCATCGCCCTGCCGGTAGGCCAGCCGGGGAGGAATGCCAGCCCTCTCAAAGCTCAAGCGCGGCACGCTGCCCGTGGTCCAGCAACCTGGGCCCAACTGGCAAGGACCTTCTGAAAGGAGGATGTCCGCCCCTGCGGCTTCCCATTCGTCGCGAGGTACCAGGTTGGGTCCATACTTCTTGCCATTCTTGTCGATCCCCCAGCGCTCCCGGAAGGCAGCGGGGTGAACAATGACCGGTGTGCGGCGGCCCTTGGCGTAGGCGCTGATTTCCTCCATGGAGGCGTCCTTGTCCCACTCCCGGGGATTTGGCGACTTGGCCGTCATCGAGACCACGCCAGTCACCGCAGCATAGTGGTCCCCGTGTCCGTGGCTCAGAGCGATCTTGTCCACAGTGCTCAGATCGATCTTGAGGCGGCGGGCATTCTCCAACAGTACCATCTCGGTCATGCCCGCGTCCCAAAGTATCCGGAGGCCGGAACTCTTGAGATCGACCAGCGCCGCAAAGCCGTGCTCGGCGAGCAAAGGCTCCTCGGTGAAGCGTTTCACCGTCTCTGTCGACTTGAACATCATGTCGGCCTGGTTGTCGACCAACACGGTGATCTCTACGTCTTGGGTCTCTCCAAAACCGTCAATTCTAACCATCGATTTCCTCCCATTCTGCTTTCTGACTCTGTCCGGCGTTGGCTTTTTGCTCCCAGAGCCGGTCCAGCCGTTGTAGGGCCTGTTCCACCTGCGCCCTGGGGGATAGGCCAGCCGCCCGCCAACGCAGGTACTCCCAGTCAATCGTCTCCAGGTGAGCCATCATGGCCCCCACATCCTCCCAATCATGCTTGCCCTCATCGGCGCCCCGGCCCCACATCGCCTTGAGCAGGATGTTGTCCTCGGGCGGGATCACAGGCACGGTCACACCAGCGACCTCGTAGTGCGTCAAGCGCTCGGCCATCTTTTCGTCCAGGTCCATTAGCGCCAGCCCGGCCAGGATATCGATGCCAGGCAGCAGCAATTGGGCCAGAGAGCCGCCGTCATAATCCACCACCGTTGCCTCAGGGAATAGAGCTAGCGCCCGCTCCCTCTCTGCGGCCGGCAACAGAATGTCCACATCCGTCAAAGGCCGCGTCGCCCCATATGCGGCCGCCGCCACTCCGGCAAAGACTGCCCACTCGATACCAGCCCTATCTAGCCGCCGGGCTACTTCTTCTAGTACGAGCATCTCCGCCTCCCTCAATCTCAGCCTTGACCTCTACAGCTTCCGGGCAGTGAGGACAAACAGGGTCTTGTATGGCCTGTTTTCCCGCCCATGCTCCAACTGGGCAATCGACCTTCTGACATCCTCGGGATCCAGGTCATGTTCAATCTGGTACAGAACCAAGTCTTCGTATAGGATAGCAGCATCCTCCAATTCACGACAGTGCTCCACCTCCAAGATGCCTGATCTTTGAAAGAGATCCTTCCACCAGGGGGGAGAATGCATCTTGGAGAAGTCGTCCTCCCAGACGTTTACTGTCTCGTGGGGCGGGGGCAGGTTGTAGTTGAATACCGGCGGAGGGTTGCTAAATCTTTCTGGAGAGAACTCTTGGTTAAAGGTCTCCATACCCACGCAGATCTGCCCGCCTCTTTTGCCGTGCTTGAGCAGATGGTGCAGGAACTCTACACTCCCGCCGTAAAAACTCAAAGAGTTCATGCAAAAGATAGCATCAAAGTACGCATCAGCAAAAGGCAGGCGGTCCGTCACATCCAGGTTCAGGGGCAGGATTCGATCCCTGTAGCCCCACTCTGAGAATCTGGCAGCCAGAGACGTGGCCGAGGTCCAGAGGTCGACAGCTACCACGCGAACGCCAAACTCTCTCGCCAGAAAGATAGACGTTGTCCCCGTGCCGCAGCCCAGATCCAGGACAATGTCCCCTTCCTTCAGATCCATGGTTCGGACCATCTGGGCGGCAAGGTACAGAGCACCGCCGCCCATGCATCCGTCATAGATCTCCTCGCGCGTATAGCCAGCCAACTCGGGATAATCTAGGCATTCGGGCGACCGATACCGGATCTTGACTTTCTCTATGTCCATTGCTTCACAGCCATCCTTGGGATTTCGCCCCCATCGTGGAGGTCCCAGGTTCAGCAAGGTCGGTACTGGATTCACCAGTGGGTACCCTCACTGACACGCTCCTAAGAACTTGGCCCGGCGGCAGACCCTTTGGTACCCTCGGAGTCAATCGCCTGCAGCTTTTGCAGCAATTCAGTATGGCTCTTGCGGGTGATAGGGTACCAGAACAGCAAGGGGAGCGCGATCAGCAGCACCACTAGCGGCACCGGGCCAAAGAACAGGCGGATGCCCAACAGCGCCTGGACGGTCTGCTCCGCGTTGGGCACGTAACCAGAGAGCTGCAGAACCCAACCCGTCAGGGCGACGCCCAGTGCCCCGGTCAACTTGGAGGTAAAGCCCCACACCCCATAGTACATGCCGCCACGGTACTCGCCTGTTTCCAGGCGGTCGCATTCCACCACGTCGGGTACCATGGCCCAGGGAAAGACCCACTGCGCCGAGAAGCCAATGCCGGCCACGAAGGCGATGAGGTAGATCAAGGGCGTCGGCCGGGGTGGAAGAAAGAAGGTGGTCGCCACGGCCAGGCCAGCGATGGCCAGTCCCAGGGCATAGGCTGGGCCTTTGTTCCAGCGCTCTGCCAGCCACTTCCACGGAAACAGAAAGAGACCAATGGTGACCAACAGCAAGCCCATCACCAGGGGCACCTGGCCCTCCATCTGGAGCTGATAGGTCAGATAGTAAGCCATCAGCGTCTGGGTCAGGGCAAAGGCAACGGCGGCGATGAGATAGGCCGCGATCAATTGGACAAAAGGCCGGTTGCGGAAAGTGGTAGTAAAGGCTCGCAGCGGCGGCGTCTCTGACTTGCTCTGGCTGATCTCTTTGCGCTCCCGGATACCTGAGGCAGAGATCCACAGAACCACCGCCGCTACAGCGCCATAGATCAGACCTACGGCCTCGTAGCCCGTCCGCTTGGTAGCGAACAGGCCCACGATGACAGGGGTCAGGGCCGCACCAACCAGGTAGGCCGGCACCCCCAGGATCATGCGGTAGGCTGTCAGGCCAGCCCGTTCGTCATAGTCGTCGGTCAGCTCGGCCGTAAGCGCATAGTAGGGTACGCTGGTGACCGTGTTCATGGTGTCGTAAAAGATAAAAGTGGCGACGATCCAGGCAAAGATAGCCACTTCCGACAGACCTGATGGCATGCGCCACAACAATGCGATGGAGAGGGCAAGTGGCAATGCGCCAAAAATCATGTATACCCGGCGCTTGCCAAAACGCGAAGTCGTTCGGTCCGAGATCCAGCCAAAGATCGGATCGTTGACGGCATCATAGATCTTGCCCACCAGCAGCGCACTCCCGGCCAGGGCTGGCGCGATCAGTACCCCGTCCGTGAAGAAGACCAGCAGGAAGAACAAGATGGCCGAGTTGACCATGGCATTGCCCACGTCGCCCACACCGTAGAACAGCTTGGTCTTGACCGAGAGCTTCCCTTCCGCAGGCATGGCGGACGCAGCGTGAAACCCAGTCACATCGGCTCCTTCCTCTGAGCGCCTTCCCTACCGCTCGCACTTGCGCGCCAGCCGCAGAGCAGTGAGCAATCCCTTTTCGCGAATGGTTTTGACGGCGATGCCCCGCGAGGTGATCTCAAAGTATTTTTCGCCATAGTGAGCCAGCTTGTCCTCGTCCAGCTCGATGCCCAGACCCGGCGACTCCGGTACGGCTACCGTGCCGTCAGGCGCTACCCGGATTGACTATATCGTCTTCGACCAACAGGAGAGCAACTGCCAATCTGAGCATTCCCTTCTCCTCCGGTTTCTACCGTATCCTACTCCAGAAAGACACGGACGTTCTCCAAAGTGTAGATGGGAACAAAGGGGAAAAGCACCGGCACTGACCGAATATACTCCTGATACTCTGGCAGATCGCCATATCGCTCGCCCTGAGAATGCTCCAACCGTTTTGTAGAGCCCACCACGATCAACACAATGCACACAAGCCCGATGGAGCTGGCGATCCATCCAAGCAAAGAGGTGTAGAACAAGAGGCCCACCACCCAATTGCCGATCCAGATAGTGATCTCGCCCAGGTAGTTGGGGCACCTTGCCCACAGGTACAGACCCACGTCGCAGAATCGGCCTGGGGTGTGGGCCCTAAAGTCGGACCTTTGTTTGTCGGCCACAGCTTCCAGGAGCAGGCCACCGGCCATCATCAGCAAACCGAGAGATTGAACCGCCGCGGTCAGCGCGCCCGGAGCGCGAGAGGTGGCAGTGAGACTGAACAGGCTGGGAGAGAACATCAGGACATACAGAGCCGAAACGCTGATCCAGATCAGGGCCGTCTGCCGCCAGCTCATCCCGGCGCTGCGCTCGTGCGTATCCTCCAGTTCTCTGCGATAGGAAGACCGGGATTCGCGTCGAACCAGGTATAAGCCCAGCCGGAGCCCCCAGACTATCAGGAGGAGATTCTGCAATACGGAGGCCCAGGTGAGATTCTGACGCAGCATGAGGGCGGTAGCCAAGGCCATGGCCACGATGGAAAAGGCGTAGCCAATGCTGATAAAATACACCACACGATAAAAGCCAACGGACGAGATGACCAAGGCCAATCCGAATAGTAGCGGCGCATAGGGCAGGACCGCGTTCAGGTCCTGGCTGAGTTCATCTAGCACTGCAGACACCTCTCTGTTGTTCGCGCAGTACCCTAATCATACGAGTAGCGTTCTGCAAGGTCCTCCGTGAGGTAGGCGACGATTTCCCATTCGAAGCCGGCTGAATCGTAAAAGTAAGCGCGCCTGCGGTACGGATGCGCTTCCCCAGGGATCCCCTCCTGGTACCCAGCCGCTTTCAGGCGGCCAGTAGTCGCAGCAAAGTCGTCAACGACCCAGCCGATGTGATTCACACCATAGTCTTTGTAAGGCCGGTGGCAGTCGTTGGGGTTGGAGTCAAGCTGGGGCTCCTGCAGCGCGATATAGCAATTGCAGGCTCCGATGTGAGCCCACCGGTAACTGCCTTCTGGCGTTGCATCATGACGCACGATCAGTTCTGGCTCGACCACCTGAAGGAAGGCAATCGCTGCGTCGATATTCGGTACGGTGATATTCGCGTGCTCAAGATAGGCGACCATTGTACTCCTCCTCATACCAAACCAAGATGAAGTCGAACAGCTCGACGATCAAGAACAATCCATACCCGGCGCCCACGCGAGCTCAACATCCGGCTCATCCTCGGGTGGGGGACTCACACCAAATCCGATCTCTGAAAAACTCTGCTTCTTCGAAGAAAGCTCGGGCAACCTTGTTCCTCTGGAAAGTGTAGGCACGCAGCCCGCAAGGCGATAATGCCTTCGCCTTGTTCACCAGTGCGGTTCCAATGCCCTGGCCCCGAGCCTTCACGGCGACGAAGAGCAGATCGATCAGGTCGGATTGCAGGGCCATAAAGCCCAGCAGACCATGCTCTCCGTGCACAATCCACACATCACTTCCAGGAAGAACCGCCCGCTGAAAGTAGTCCCGATCATCCTCCAGCGTGTAGCGCTGTTGGGCCTCAACATAGGGAAAGGCCTGTCGCTTGCTGATATGCCACATGGCGACAAGCGGCTCGAGATCCTTTGATCTGTATGGTCGAAGCTGGATCGTTTGCATGAGTTCGGACTTTGGGGCGAGAAGGAGAGCTAGGCCCAGGACGCCGGAAAGGACACCGCGCTACAGTCGTTCCTGGATGAGACGCTCGTATTCTGGGAAGTAGCGACCGATCAGGGTTAGGTCAAAGGAGCGCAGGATCGACTCCTTGGGCTCGCGCTCCAGGAGAAAGCGAAAGGACTCTGTCACCAGTTCTGCAGGGCTGGCCTCGCCGCCGGCCAGGCGCTGGTAGTCAGCCTCGCGCAAGGTCACACGGTGATGAGTCTCGCTACGACGATCTTTGACGGTTACCTGGAACTCGTAGCCGTCCTCACGATCCGACTGTACAACCTGGATATCTGCCATGGAACACAACTCCTCCGCCACTCGCACTGGATTGAGAAAGGCTGGTCCAATCTTGAGATTGGACCAGCCTGGATCCATTTCAGCTTCTGCTAGCCCTCCCAGATCGCCTCGGGGTCGCTCTGCTTGCCGTAGCCAAGCGTGCCATCGAACCACAGAAACAACCTGTCCAGCCAGGGAGCGTATTTGATCCCCAGGCGCACCCCGTCGTGGAGCCTGCCCGCCGCCTGGTTAAAGGGACAGACCCGGATGCAGGTTGAACAATCCAGACCATTGGCCGCCCAGTACTTGAAGCACTGTTCCGCGTTCACGGGCCATTTGAGTACTCCCGGGCTGGTAGAGATGTTCAGCGCCTCCGTGGTCCTGTCACCAAAGGAGATGGCTCGCGAAGGACAATCGTCAGCGCACTTGAGGCATACGCGGCAGAACTCCTCGACGCCAAAGAAACGGGGCTCGTCGGGCACCAGGGGCAGGTCGGTAAAGACTTTGCACAGCCGCACCCGAGGGCCAAACTGCTCCGTGATCAGCAGTCCATTGCGGCCCAGTTCCCCCAGCCCGGCTTCGACCGCGATGGGGATGCTGAGCGCCGTATCATTGCCACAGGGAAGGGCCCGGTAGCCCAGATTGCGGATGAAGCGGGCTAATAGCCCGGCCAGGAACGCCATTTTTGAGTAGCCCAGCCCAGTCGCCGCTGCCGCGCCGCCGGTGGGCGCGGTCTGCATCAGGTCGTAGTCCATCTCGACGGCCATAACCACCGCCGAGTGCATACCCTCTGGCAGCTCCAGTGGCAGGTGCTCTCTGTTCCTATCATCGCTGACGTAGGAATAGAGCCACTGCTGGTCAAGGTCACATACACCGACCAGGGATGCCCCGAAGAAGCGGGCAGCTCGCTTGACCTTCTTTGTGACCTCCGCCGGGTCGGATGTATCAACCTTGAGATCAGGAGTGGTACTGGCTCCGCTGGGCTGGCCAGGGGGTCCCACATTGGTCTCAACTTGCGGCGGCTCTTCCGGTTCCACCTCCCACGCATACAGACCTGGGTGGCCCGAACCCTGGCAGCCGTGGGCACACTGATCCTCGACGTGCCAGGCCGCGTCAGCCAGCGCTTGCTCCTCCAGCCGGTAGCCGGCCTTGTCGCGCGGCCGCATAGGCCCATAGAACGTCCCGACTCGCTCCATCCATTCTGGATCGTAGCGGGTGCGCCGGAACATATCGTTCCGCTGGTCGAACCGTTCAATAGGTCCAACCAATAGTTGCTGGTACTTTACTCTGTCAGTCACAGTGCTTACCCCGAGTCAGCTCGCGCGGCGGATGGACTGCGTCCCCCTATTGCTGCCGCACCTCTACATAGTAGGCGTCGAGGCGATCTCGATACTCTTTTTCCTCCCGCTGGTCGGGACTGTCCAGCAGTTCTAGGACGGCTTCCTCGGCCCGGCGATTCACCGGCCAGGCCTCGTCGCTGGCGACCCGCAGCGCCACCCTGGCCGACAGCGTCGATGCTTCACGCAGACCTCGCAGGTCGACCTTGTCCACCGTGTCGTATGCCGTGTGGCCGTAGCCCCGTCCACCCGACATCCCCTCGGCCGATTGGATGCCGCCCGTGGGCACGCCGGCCATGAAGAATGGAAAGTGGTCCGAGTGAGCGTTGACTGATTGGCCAACAGCAAAGCCCAGCGCCATCTCCTCGCTCCAAGCCTGGAACGTATCCTCAAGTTCAGGCCATTCGTTGACAATGATGTCCCGGTTGTTGGTCTTGCTGCCAGCAGCGTCCATGTTCAGGTAGAAGCGAATGTTCGACAACTCATCGGCGTGAACCCTGGCGTACTCTCGGGATCCCAACAAGCCAATCTCCTCTACACCCCATTGGACAAAACGCACGGTACGCGGCAGGTCCGGGGCGTACTTGGCCAGTACGCGAGCTGCCTCCAGAACGGCCACAGCGCCCGATGCAGGGTCGCCCGCTCCCTGGGAGATGTCGTGACCATCATAATGGCAGCCCAACATGACCACCTCTTCCGGATACAGCTTGCCGGGCAGATCGCCGACGACGTTCCAGGAGATCATGGGCTCGCAACGGTCAGTCGTGGTCAGCCGGATCTTGACTTCGCCCTGGCGCTTGGCCAGCCGCCGGATAAAGGCCCCGTCTTCGTAGCAGACAGAAATGCCCGGAATAAGCCCCTCACCGTCATGGCCGATGCCGCCGGTGGCCGGACCAAAGCCAGGGTAGTGGTTGACAAAGATAAAACCGCTGGCCCCGGCCAGCACGCTGCGCCCATATTTCTCGCCGCGATGGATCCAGCGACTGCCCCCCTTAGGGTTGACGACGCTGGTGGTCAGAACGATGTTGCCCGCGATCTCTTCCGCCCGCTGATCAAACTCTTCTGGCGCACCATCGCCCATGTCGATAATCGTGCCTTCCATGTCCACGGGTGGGGAATGGGGCAGCGTAATGCAAGGGATCTCTTTCTGGATGGGACTCACAATCTCCAGCTTGGCCTCGCCCCGGATCCAGCCAATGTACTCGACGGGCTCCAGCCGAATGTTCCTCAGACCGTACTCTTCCATCTTGGCCTTGAAGAATTCAGCAGACAGGCGCTCGCCCTCGGTACCGCCAAAGCGCGAGCCGAACTCGTCGCAGAGAATCTCCAGATTGTCCATGGTCTCGGTACTGGTGTACACGTCACCGATGATACGTCGATCGGTCTCCAAGAGTGGGTTTTCGCGTGCCATGATTTCTCCTCTTTCGTTGAGTATGGATTGAACGGAATGGTCCTTGCAGGCATTATCCGTTCTTTGGCAGGCTTTGGCAAATCGGCCAAAGGCTTAGGTCTCCAACTCATCCTTTTCAGGGCCAAGCTTCCACGGCCAGCGCCCTTCGATCTCGACCACCAGCGCCCAACTCAGAAAGGTCCGGATGAGCACCAACAAGCCCAGAACCATGACACTTTCCATGGTTGCCTCTAGCGCCACGGTGCGGACGATGTCGGCTGCCACCAGAATCTCCAGGCCCAGCAACAAAGCCTTGCCCAGGCGGACCTTAAGCTCTTGATAGTGGCCTTCAAGGTCAGATTGTCGTATTGCCTGGATGAAATAATGCGCCAGGGCATACAAGATGGTCACCACAATGATCAACACGGCCAGGATCTCGATGACCAGCGCCGCAAAGTCTATCCATTCCAGAATGATTTCCCCAGCCGGTGCGCTAGCAATGAGGTTGTATAACACGATCCACACTCCTTCCTTGTGGGCAGCCGGAAGACCACCCAGCGCTACATGCTGACCCATTATGCCACAGAAACTGAGAATCTGCCAGGCAGGTAGCGGGGCGATCAGCTGGTCAGCTCCTTCGAGGCACAGTGGTGATTGTGCACGCTGCTTTCGGCGGCCAAGAATTCCAGGAATCGATCACCAGCATTGTCAAAAGAGCCCATCATGATGCGGCAGGCGCACGGGATTGACGCGGCTGTTGCCAACAACCCGGAAATCTGCTATACTCCCGGCAGTGTTCGACCGCACTGCTGGTACAAAGTGGAGTACTCGACCGGGCGAATGGATTGGCACAAACCTGGAACCTACATCCTGGCCCTGCGGCTAGGGAGCGATCAAGGCATCGCTGTTGGGCGGCTGGGCGAGGTCGAGTTCCCGGCGGGCTGGTATCTCTACGTGGGCAGCGCCCTGGGACCGGGGGGGCTGCGGGCCCGGCTGAAGCGACACCGGCGCCGGCTAGAAAGCGGCAAGCGGGCCCATTGGCACATAGACTATCTGAGAGAGCATTCCACCTGGGGTGGTGCCTGGGGCCGTTCTTCTCATCTACGGCTGGAGTGCCTCTGGGCTTCGGCATTGCGTCGCCTGCCTGGAGCCAAGATCATGGCACCTGGCTTTGGCGCGTCTGATTGCCGATGCTCAGCCCACCTGGTGCATGTACCAGTGCTACCCGGCGATGATTGGTTTTTGGGCGAGCTTGGCGCGGGAAGGATAGACATGGAGCCTGATCAACTGGCGGAACTTTTGCAGGTACTGGGCACCGGAAACGAAAAAGCCCGCGAGGCGGCAGCCCTGGCACTGGGCCGGTTGGGTCCGGCTGCCATAGGTCCGCTGACAGAGATGCTGGCCATGGACGACGCCGATACCCGCTGGTGGGCAGCGAGAGCGCTGGCCGAGGTCGGGGGACATGCGGCCGTGGAACCTTTGGCCGGTGTACTGGCCGACCCGGATCCAGACATGCGCGCTTGCGCGGCTCTGGCCCTGGGGCGCGTCGGCGACGGACAGGCCGCGCCTGCCGTGGCCGCCCTGCTGGCTGATGACAGCGCCTTTGTGGCCAGTATCGCCGCCGACGCCCTTTCCATGATAGGAGAGCCAGCCGTTGAGCCTCTGGCAGCAATGCTGGCTGAGGGCAGTGCTCACGCCAGGTTGCTGGCAGTGCGAGCCCTGAGTCGTATTGGATCCCAAAGCGCCCTCACTCCCCTTTTTGGCGCATTGGAGGACCCAAGCTACCTCGTCCGCTACTATGCCCAGGAAGCCCTGGAGGCGCTTGGCGTCGGCATGGTCTATATGAAACCATGACTCAAAGGGGATTCCAAGTCGCAACGAGTAGGACACAGACCGAGTCGTTGCCGGTTCGATACCCATTCTTCATCCCACTCCCTGTTCACCGGACTTGGGACGTGAAAACTATAACTATTGTGGAGGCAACATGGCAGACGTAAACGTCAAATGGACTGGTGGCGCACAGTTTCTGGCTACCGATGAAGCGGGGCACGTAGTCGTGACCGATCGCGATGGGCAGGGATTCAAACCCCCCATGCTTCTGTTGGTCTCGCTGGTGACCTGTGCCGGCATCGATGTCGTTCGCATTCTGGAGAAAAAGCGGAAAAAGATCACCGCTATCGAGGCCTCGGTTAGCAAACAGAACGAACCTGATCCTCCTTGGTTCATTACGAAAATCGAGGTAGAGTGGGTGATCAAGGGCCCGAACATGACCCAGAAGGCGGCCTCTGACGCGGTCCATCTTTCGGAGGAGAAATACTGCTCGGTATATGCCAGTCTGGCAACCGAAGTCGTATCCATCGTGCATGTCGTGAACGAGGGCTAGCCGCCCAGTCCGAGCAGAAGTGGACGATGGTTTGATGACAAACAGGCGCGCCAAAGGCCAGATTGCCACAATCGAGGCTGATTCAGTCCAAACCCTGGGCCGTGAGATGCGCGCCTGCCGCAGGTGCCTGGAATCCGGCTATAGCATTGTGCCGGGAGCCATTTTCTCGGGCCCGGCGCCATCGCCCTTGATGCTTGTGGGCCAAGCGCCAGGCGTGACTGAAGTCCAGGCTCAACGGCCATTCAACGCCTCATCGGGCCGGCGGCTGTTTCAATGGCTGGGGGAAGCTGGCTTTGAAGAAGTGGACTTTCGGAGCCGATACTATATGACGGCCGTGACCAAGTGCTACCCTGGCAAACATCCCAAGGGCAAAGGCGATCGCAAACCGAGCCGCGCAGAGCAAAAGCTCTGCCGGACCTTTCTCGACCGCGAGCTAGCAATGGTCTCACCCAGCGTGCTCTTGGCCGTGGGCGGCCTGGCCATAGAGACCCTCCTTGGGCAAAAGATACGACTGGACGAGGCGGTGGGGCAGGTTTTTGAAGTGGATGGACGGCAGGTCCTGCCCCTACCCCATCCCTCAGGTGCCAGCCTTTGGCCTAACCTGCCGGAGAACCAGGCCCGGATCCGGCAGGCCCTGGTTCTACTTCGGGAGGAACTGGCGCCCTTACTGCAAGACTAGAAGAGGTTCTATCATGAAATGCACGGTCAGGGCTCATTGGATCCCCCTCTGGTTGCTGGCAGCGCTCCTCCTGGCCGCCTGCAATCAGGCAGCGCCGGCATCAACCTCAGAGCCGCACGGCACACCTACCCCCGCCTCTGCCGTACCCCAGCTCGTGAACACGGCAACGGTACCCCTCAGCCCTGAGCCTGCGGCAACCTCGGTACCCAGCTCATCCCCTGCTACGGTGCCCCCTGAGCCAACCGCCAGTCCGCCAGCGCATGCAGGCGGGCCTGGTCTGGTACCAGAAACCCTGGCCCGCATTCCCCTGGCTCCGGTCGATGCCCACCTCTATGATCTGCTGCTGGACAGAACCACCGGTCATTTTTACGTAACCGATACCTCGGGGCAATTGCACGTCCTCGATGCGGCTACCTACCAAAAAGTCGCTAGCCTACCTGGAGCTGGCACGCTGACACTCGATCCTGACCACAGTCGACTCTATGTCTCATCCCAAGAGGGCGACGGCGAGCTGACGGTTGTGGACACGGAAGACGTCACGGTGGTGGGGACCATCTCACCTGGGGGGCGCGTGGCGCTGGACAGCAAGCGGGAACGCCTCTACGTAGGCAATCCGGTATCTGTCATGTCCGAGCAGCATGGGGGCGACGTTCGCGTCTACGATGCTGAGACGTTGATCAAAGTAGGTACAGTCTCGCAACCAGGCATCCCGGTCTACAATCCGCTTCGCGACGAACTCTATATCGTCGCCTACTCGACTTACATTGCAGATCCGGACACGCTGCGGATTACCGGCGACCTGCTGCCCGAGATCACGGAGCAGCCGCTGCCCTGGTGCAACGGTTGCCTGGCGGCGACCAATGCCTACGTCTATCCGGATCGAAACCTGCTGGTTGTAGAAGTCACCATCCTGTCCGCAGGCAAGGGCCCGGGCTATGAATTACCCCCCGTTTCTTTGACGCAACCACACTCACAGAGATCACCGACCCGGCCCAGACACCACCTGTGGAACGCGGTTGCCGGCAGCAACTGATGCTGTCCGAGGCCGTGCGCGGCCGGGTCTACCGCGGCGAACGCTATAGCCGCTACGTCTCTTACAACAACCTCCTTGTCTCCGATCTGGAGGGCAACCTGCAGACCTGGCGCGATGGACTTGGCTTGGGCGTCACCAATCCCAATACCGGCCAGATGTACGTCCCCCATGGCGATGACATGCTGGTGGTCGATCTGGCAGCATTGGCGCCGGCCGGCACGCTTCCACCCCTCTGTATCCATACGCTGGACACAGAGGAGGGGCGAATCTATGCTTTTGCCGGCGGTGACCTGGTCGTGCTCTCGGAAACGGGTGGACGGCCTGAGCCAGCATCCACCGGCCAGCCTGGTCCACAGCCCGATGACCCGCTGGCAGCAGGCCAGGCAGTCTCGATCCAGCCTTCTCCAGACTATGCGCGGGATCAAACACTCTTTGTGACTGCGGACAGCGGCCGTGTGTACCGCTCAAGCGACGGCGGCCAAACCTGGGTCCAACTGCGAGGCGGCCTGCCCTCGAGCCAGTACCTGGCGCTCGACCTGGCCATCTCGCCTGATTTCGCCAACGACCAAACCTTGTTTGCCGGTGGCGCTCAAGGTGAGTTCTGGGGCGAAGGCGTCTACCGTTCTACGGATGGTGGCGATACCTGGCAGCCGATGTGGAAAGACCTCACTCACCTGCGCGTCCATGACGTCGCCGTGTCACCCAACTATGCCGCCGATGGTGCGTTGCTGGCCTACAGCAACTACCAGCGCATCACACCCGTGGCAAGGCGGCGCCTCCGTGTTCCGCTCCACTGACAGGGGGTTGAGCTGGACACTGGTGATGACCAACTCACAGGCTGCGGATCTGCCGCCGCCAGAGGAGCTGCTGCCAGCCGCCCGGGTCCAGCCTGCTGTCCAATTCCGGATCGCTGACTATGGCCAGCGTGTAGAGCGCAGCCTGGATGGTGCACAGACTTGGGAACCGCTGGTCGTCACGGGCCAGCCCGAGTTCCATGTCCAGTCCATCCAAAAATCACCCACTTTTGCCGTCGATCACACCGTCTACGTCCTGAGCGAGTTCGACCTGTTCCGCTCCACCGATGGAGGCCAGACCTGGGATCGCTGGGACGACGAACGCCTGGCCGGGCGTGATTATAGCAGCAAGCTGGCAACCGCCACGACTTCTCCTGCCCTACCTGATGGACAGCACCAGATCTTTGTCGGCACCTATGCCGGCGAGTTCTGGACACTGGATCCGGAGCAACTGTCCTGGGAGCCGGTTCACACCACGGAGCAGTGGCCTACGGTTCTTGAGGGCGAGTGGGTGGGCGAGATAGAGGCAGCACCCAACGGCGATATCTGGCTAGGTGCCTGGGGCAGCGGCCTGGCCCGCTATGCTGAGGGTGCGATCCGGGCCCGCCATACCATCACGGACGGCTTGCCCAGCCAGTACATCAGCGCCGTCGCCGCAGCCCCTGATGACACCTTGTGGGCCGGCGGAGATCTGCCCCCAGGTACTGCCAGTTATGACGGGGATACCTGGATATCCCGCCCCTTCCCGGATGAGGAGGTTGCCGGGGCGGTGTATGACATCACGGTCGGGCGCAATGGTACTGTGTGGGCCGGCGCCCAGGCGCCAGGGCTCCTGCGCTGGAACGGGAAGGAGTGGGAACTCATCCCCGATCCTGAAGGGCTGACAGGCTGGCGGATCAACGACATCGAGATCGACGACGCGGGCACCATTTGGGCCGCCACGGCCGGAGGGCTGGTGTTTTACGGCGAGGAGGGCTGGACCGGTGGGGGAGGGCAGGAGGCCACCGCGGTTGAGCTTGGCCCCGAGGATACAGCCTATCTCTTGCACTCCGACTCATCGGTGTGGCGCCGTGCCGGGGCCCAGTGGAGCGAACTGCCGCCGGTCCAGGAAAAGAAGGCTCTGAACGCGTCGGCGCTCCATGCAGCCGCCGACGGCGCCGTGTGGGTGGGCACCCAGGCAGGGGCCTTCCGCTACGACGGCAGATCCTGGCGACAGTTCACGGCCCAGGACGGCCTGCCGGCCAACGACGTGGCCGCGATCAACCAGGATGCCGACAGTTGGTTATGGTTCGGGACTAGCAACGGTGCTGCTCGCGTCGATCCCAGTACATTGGATCTCAGTCCGGTTGCCTGGCCTGCGCTACCTACCCCCACGCCTATGGCTGGCCCCACGTCTGCGCCGCGAACCCAGGCCACTCCAACCGCCTGCTCGATACCGCCTGCCGAGTTCAATGCCAGGGTGCACAAGGAGGCGCAGATCGCAGGCAAGCTACACTGCCCGACCTCTGGCGCAGTGAGCACAGAGGCAGCCTACCAACCTTTCGAGTATGGGCTGATGTTCTGGCGGGCTGACGAAAAGGCGATCTATGTCCTGGAGGCGGACGGTAGATGGGCGCGCTACCCCGACACCTGGGATAGGTCCCAGCCACCGACCGACCTAGACTTGGCGCCGCCAGCAGGTTTGCTGCAGCCGGTACGAGGCTTTGGCAAAGTATGGCGGGAGCAGTTGGGTGGGCCAGGGGCAAGCACCGGTTGGGCGCTGGTCGAAGAGCAGGGCTACGAGCTGCTGGCCCAGCCCTTCGCCGGGGGCCAAGTGCTCTCCGGTCCCTGGGGCGAAGTGTATGTCCTGTTTGCAGACAGCACATGGGAGGCCAGAGAATAGCCATTGCCGAAAGATCGCGATGACACAACCACAGCAGCAGCCCGCTCAAGGGAGCCTTGACGCCAGCGCAACGCCCCAAGAGACAATGTACGCTCTCATCAAGGGCCACGCAAAGCGAAGCCCCAGCGCTGTAGCTATCGCGGCGCCCAGCCGCCAGCCTCTGACATACCACAGGTTATGGATTCAGGTCGAGGATGCGATTGTGGACTTGCAGGCAATGGGAGTGGGGCGCCGCGACCGGGTGGCGATGGTACTGCCCAACGGGCCGGAAATGGCCGTAGCTTTCCTGGCGGTGTCATCTGGCGCTACCTGTGCACCGCTGAATCCTGCCTATGGTTCCGGGGAATTTGAGTTCTACCTATCAGATCTGAATCCAAAGGCGCTGCTTGTGGGATCTGGCATGGCGTCGCCAGCTAGAGCCGTGGCCATCGCCCAGGGCATTCCCATCATGGAGCTATCACCTGTATTGGAGGCGGAAGCTGGCATATTCACGCTTGAGGGTGAAGATCGGCATGGTGAAGCCGTATGTAGTTCCGCCCAGCCTGATGATGTGGCCCTGGTACTGTATACCTCGGGCACTACTTCCCGACCCAAGCTCGTACCGCTTACCCACAGGAATCTCTGTGTCTCAGCTGTCCACATGCGGGACACCTACGAACTCGACGTAAACGATCGATGCCTGAACATCATGCCTCTCTTCCACATCCATGGCCTGGCCGCTGCCCTCCTCGCTTCACTGGTTTCGGGAGGCAGCGTTGTCTGCTCTCCTGGCTTTGACGCCTCCCACTTCTTTGCCTGGCTGGACACCTTCAGCCCGACCTGGTATACAGCCGTGCCCACTATGCACCTGGCTATTCTCGGTGAGGCTGCAGCCAATCAGGCAACTATCGCTCGTCGTCCTCTACGGTTCATCGGCTCTCGCTCTGCTGCTCTGCCAGCTCGAATCATGGTCGAATTGGAGCGCGTGTTCGGCGCCCCTGCGCTCGAGGCTTATGGCCTGACTGAAGCCTCGCCCCACGTGACCGGCAATCGCCTTCCCCCCCATCGGCGCAAGCCTGGTTCTGTCGGGCAGGCTGCTGGCCCCGAGGTGGCAATCATGGATGAAGATGGAATCCTCGTAGCCGGAGGACAGACCGGTGAGATCGTCATCCGTGGGGATAACGTATTTCAGGGCTACGATGGTAATCCCGAGGCCACCAGTAACTCCTTCGTCAGCGGCTGGTTTAGAACTGGGGATCAGGGCTATCTGGACGAGGATGGCTATCTGTTCATCACTGGCCGCATCAAGGAGATCATCAACCGCGGTGGGGAGAAGGTAGTGCCGAAGGAGGTAGACGACGTCTTCCTAGACCATCTCGCGGTCGAGCAAGCTGTCACCTTTGGCGTGCCCCATCCGACGCTGGGCGAGGATATCGCCGCTGGCGTGGTATTGAGGAAAGACGCCACGGCGACGGAACGACAGATCCGTGAGTGGGCATTTGCTCGCTTGGCGGCCCACAAAGTCCCCAGTCAGGTACTCATCCTGGAGCAGCTACCGACGGGCCCCACGGGCAAGGTGCAACGCACCAGCCTGGCCGAGGGATTAGCGCATCCGATTAGGCCCGCATTTGAGCCCCCCCGAACCCGGGTAGAGGATACCCTGATGGGGATATGGGTCCAGGTGTTGGATCTGGATCAAATAGGGGTTCATGACAACTTTTTCGCCCTGGGCGGTGACTCACTGTCGGCCACCCGGTTGGTATCACAGGTGCGAGTGGCTTTCCACGTGGAGCTTCCGCTAGAGGCCATATTCAGAGAGCCGGTTCTGGCAAATCAGGCTCTGCTTATTGAAGACCTCATACTCAGCTGGATAGAGAGTCTGCCCGAAGAATAGGCTCAGACCACCGGGCAACCGTCTTGAGAGGTAGGGAAAATGTCTCGAAGAGCCGATCTCGAGCAACGCCAATCCAAGCTGTCCCCAGCAAAGCGAGCCATCCTGGAGGAGTGGGCACTGGGTACTTGGCCATCACCTGCTGGACTACAGGCCATCCCTCAGCGGACTCGGAAGAACAGGGTGCCCTTATCCTTCGCCCAGGAACGGCTGTGGTTTCTCAATCAACTGGAACCCGATAGCCCAGCCTACAACATCACCCGAGCGGTACGCCTTTCGGGGCCGCTCAACCTGCCTGCCCTGGAGCAGACTTTGAACGATCTCGTCCGACGCCACGAGACCCTGCGCACTACCTTCTCCACCGTGGATGGACGGCCAGAACAGGTCATCGCTGCAAAACATACGATCCAACTGCCACTATTCGATCTGCGGTCCCTGCCCGAGACCGAGCGGCTGTACCAGGCCCAGTGCCGATGCACCGAGAGAGCCCGGAATCCCTTTGACCTCACTCAGGGCCCTCTGTTCCGGCCAGCCCTGCTGCGGCTCGGCAGGGAAGATCATATACTGCTCCTGACAATGCACCACATCATCTCTGATGGTTGGTCCATGGGCGTCATATTCCGCGAGATCTCTGTTCTTTACCAGGCCTTCTCCGCCGGAAAGCCCGCCCCACACTCCAAGCTTCCTGTGCAGTATGCCGACTATGCCCTTTGGCAGCGGGAATGGCTCCAGGGCGAGGTACTGGAAACGCAGCTCGCCTACTGGAAAGAGCAACTCGCTGGTACTCCTGAAGTACTGGCGCTGCCTACAGATCACACCCGTCCCCAGGAACCGAGCGGCCGTGGCGCGGTGCAATCTCTCACCCTTTCCAAGGCGCTAGCAGACAAGCTCAGGGTGCTGAGCCAGCGGGAAGGCGTCACCCTCTTTATGGTCTGCCTCGCCGCTTTCCAGACCCTGCTCCATCGTTACACCGGTCAGGAGGACATCGTAGTTGGCTCCCCCATTGCCAATCGGACCCGTGCTGAACTGGAGGATCTCATCGGCTTCTTTGTCAACACGCTGGTCCTCCGCGTGGACCTCTCTGGAAACCCGACCTTCCGGGAGCTGTTGGGCCGGGTTCGCGAGGTCTGTCTGGGAGCCTATGCCCACCAGGACCTGCCCTTTGAGAAGATTGTAGAGGTACTGCAGCCTGTTCGTGATCCGGTTCATCCCCCGCTGTTTCAGACAATGCTCGTTCTCCAGAATACGCCGGCCCAGGCTCTTGACCTGCCTGGGCTGTGTGCGAGTGCCATGCACATTGATGCGGAAGCACCGCAGTTTGATCTCACCCTGGTCCTGATGCGGGAAGGGGAAGGACTACGGGCGAAGATAGGGTACCGTACCGATCTCTTCGAGGCTCCTGCCATCGAGCGCATGCTGGGTCATCTTCAGACCTTGCTGGAAGGCATTGTGGCGGGCCCCAGCCAACGGATTGCAGATCTGCCCCTGCTGACGAGGGCTGAGGAACACCAGATGCTTGTGACGTGGAACGACACCCGAGTAGACTTTGGCCCGGACTTGTGCATGCACCGGTTGTTTGAGCGTCAGGTGGAGCGAACACCCGATGCCGTGGCCCTGGTATTCAAAGAGCAGCAACTCACCTATCGCCAACTCAACACAAGAGCCAATCAGATGGCCCGCCACCTGCAGGGCCTGGGCGCCGAACCCGAGATGCTCGTGGGTCTCTTTCTGGAGCGCACAGTGGAGAGGGTCGTGGCCATGCTGGGCATTCTGAAGGCCGGGGCCGCCTTTCTTTCACTGGATCCTGCGCAGCCCAGGCAGCATCTGGCTCTCAACGTGGAAGGTGCTCAGATGTCGTTCATCGTAACGACAGAAGCAATGCTGGACAGGCTACCCGATTGTGCTGCCTGTCTGGTGAGTGTGGATACAGAACAGCGTGCTATCGCCCGAGAGAACGGGCAAAACCCAGAAAGCACGGTGACCGCAGCGAATCTGGCTTACATGATCTACACCTCGGGTTCGACCGGCAGGCCCAAGGGGGTCATGATCGAGCACGCGGCACTTGGCAATTTTCTCCTGTCGTGGTATGATTACTGCGACATGGGAGCCCACACCCATCGCCTGGATAACACCTCTCTGAGTTACGATGTCTGGGTTGCCAGCATCACGATACCCCTGTGTTGCGGCGGTGTGCTCCAGCTTGCGCCTGAAGAGGTACTCCTTCCTGGTCCCGAGCTAATACGATTCCTACAGGACACGGGAGTCTCGCAGTTCACCATGGTTCCGTCGGCCTTTAGACTCCTACCTGAAGCGGAGCTTCCCTCGCTTCAGACCGTGATCACCGGCGGAGAGGTGGTAACCGCCGACCTGGTAGCGCGCTGGGCGCCGGGCCGCACGTTTCTCAATGGCTATGGGCCCACCGAGGCGACGATCAACACGACGGTCTACCAATGCACCGGTGGCGATCAGGCGCCGCCCATCGGCCGCCCAATGGCCAACATTCAGGTTTTTCTGTTGGATGCCCATCTGCAGCCTGTGCCCATCGGCGTTCCCGGTGAGTTATGCATTGGCGGGGCTGGGCTGGCGCGGGGCTACCTGAACCAGCCTGGCCTGACGGCCGAAAAGTTCATCCCGGATTCATTCAGTTCCAAGCCGGGTGCGCGTCTCTACAGAACGGGGGATCTGGCCCGCTACCGACCCGATGGCAACATCGAGTTCATTGGCCGCATCGACCACCAGGTCAAGATCCGCGGCTTTCGCGTAGAGATGGAAGAGATCGAAGAGGTATTGGTCCAACACCCGATGATCCAAGAGGCAATCGTTGTGACTAGAGAGGATGTGGCTGGCGACTGCCAGTTGGCAGCCTATGTGGTCCCCAACCAAGATCCAGCCCCTACGCCTGGTGAGTTGAGCCGATTCCTGCGGGGAAAGCTGCCCGCTCATATGGTACCGTCAGCATACATTCCGCTGGATGCCTTGCCGCTCACGGCCAGCGGCAAACTCGACCGCCGCGCGTTGCCTGCGCCAGAGTGGTCTCGCGATGTACTGGAAGGGGAATTCGTCGCACCGCGCACACCGGTGGAAAAGGTGTTGGCTGATATCTGGAGCCAGGTCCTTGGGGTCCAGCAGATCGGCGTCCATGACAACTTTTTCGAGTTGGGTGGACACTCGCTTCTGGCCACACAGATCATCTCTCGTACACGAGAGATCTTTCGGCTGGACATAGCCCTGCGCGCGATATTCGAAGCACCCACGGTGGCAGAGATGTCACAGACCATTATCGCCCAGGAGACCACACCTGGCCAGGTCGAGCAGGTCGCGTTGCTGCTAAAGACCGTCAAGGACATTCCGCTTGAAGGGATCCAGAGAATGTTGAAGGACCGGAGAAAGGAAAGAGGACTGCCTGACACAAGTGCCAGTTGAGCATTTGAGAACCAACCTCTGCAACACACCATCCAACAAGAGAAGACTTGGAAGCATCTTGGGAAGGCATAATCACCATGGCGAAAAGGAGGAAGACGTAAACATGTACGATGAGGAGGACACCAGGACTTACACGGTGGTCGTCAACCACGAGGAGCAGTACTCGATATGGTTCGTCGATCGGGAGATCCCGCTGGGCTGGCGAGAGGTAGGCAAGAGTGGGACAAAGCCCGAGTGCCTGGCCTACATCGAAGAGGTATGGACCGATATGAGACCCCTCAGCCTGCGAAAACAGATGGAGGCTGAGGATTAATCGCGGCAAGGCACAAAGGCAATGCGGTTTCGTAGCCGTAACTAACTTCCATACAGAGGTCGGAAGGAGACAGAGAAATGGAAATCCGGACAATCGCCGGTGGCATCCAGACCACCGACGATGAGATGATCGTTGTCAACCTTTTTGAAGAAACTGAAACGCCGGGTGGCGCTACCGACGCTGTGGACAAGGCCCTCGGTGGCGCCATCAGTGAGGCCATCGCCGCCGGTGATTGCCGCGGCAAGAAGGGCGAGACAACAGTCTTCTACCCGCGCGGCGCCATCCCTGCCCGGCGGGTACTGGTCGTGGGCCTCGGGCCGCAGGATGGGTTCTCACTGGAGGCGGTGCGCTCGACCGCAGCCAGTGCTGCCCAGAAAGCCCGGTCTTTGGGCGTCGCCTCGTTCAGCAGCATCGTCCATGGCGGAGGGGCGACGGGTTTTGCCTTGGAAGATGCAGCCCAAGCAGTAGTAGAGGGCACCATCCTGGGCCTCTACCGCTACCAGGAGCTGAAGAACAAAGCTCCGGACCGGCCGGACCCGGAGCAGTTCACGTTGGTCCAGTTTGACCCGGCCAAGATACCGGAGGTCGAATCCGGGGCGCAGGCAGGCCTAGTTGTGGCCGAAGCAGCCTGCCTGGCCCGTGACCTGGTGAATCGCCCGGCCAACTATGCCACCCCCAGCGACCTGGCCGAGCTTGCGCTAGAGATCGCTGGCGAGTTTGACCACATGCGCTGCCAGGTACTCAACGAAGAAGACGCGCACGAACTCAAGATGGGCTCGTTCTTGGGGGTCGCCCAGGGCAGCGACGAAGAGGCGGCCTTTATTGTCATGGAGTACAATCCCAGCCGGGAGGATCTGGACACGATCGTACTGGCAGGCAAAGGCATCACTTTTGACACGGGCGGAATCTCGCTAAAGCCTGTACAGGGGATGGAACGCATGCGGGGCGACATGGCCGGGGCTGCGGCTGTGTTGGCCACGATGGAAGCGGTAGGCCAGCTCGACCTGCCACTGCACGTCGTGGGGCTGGTGCCAGCCACGGAGAACATGCCCAGCGCTCGCGCCTACAAGCCCGGTGACGTGCTAACGGCCATGAACGGGAAGACCATCGAGATCATCAGCACTGATGCCGAGGGTAGGCTGGTCTTGGCCGATGCCCTGGCCTACGCCGCACGCTTTGAGCCCAAGGCCGTGGTGGATCTGGCAACGCTCACGGGTGCTTGTGTGGTTGCTCTGGGCGCGGGCATCGCCGCCGGCATGTTCAGCACCGATGACGAGTTGGCGGCCTGCCTGCAAGCGGCCAGCCAGACCAGTGGTGAGCGCCTGTGGCGCATGCCGCTCTATGACGATTACCTGGGTAAAATAGAGAGCCTGACAGCCGACATGGCCAACAGCGGCGGACGCATGGGCGGCGTGGGAAGTTCGGCCATCTTTCTCAAGCAGTTTGCCGAAGGCTATCCCTGGGCACACCTGGACATCGCTGGTATGTCATTTGAGGAAGCCGGCGGCTCGCCCAAGCGCCCGGCCTATCTGCGCAAAGGCGGTACCGGGTTCGGTGTGCGGCTGCTGGTCCAGTTCCTGCGCGATTGGGCTTCAGCGGACTGACTCGCATCCACCACACTGGCAGCAAGGCAGGCTCCTGCAAGGTAGGTGTCAAGGTGCAGGAGCCTGCTGCAGGGAGGCCAAGTGCCACTTCGATTGGCGATTTTTGACCTGGATGGGACGCTCAAGCAGGTCCCGGATCCCTACGTTTACCTTCACAAGAATCTTGGGACGTGGGAAGCCGCCCAAGCCTTCACCCACGCGGGACTGAGCGGCGAACTGGATTACGAAGGCTGGCTCCGTCTCGATGCTTCACTCTGGAAAGGGGTGGAGCGGACAGTGGTCGAGTCCGCCTTCTGCCAGAACCCCTACCTGCCCGGCGCCCGGGAGACAGTTGCCGCGCTAAGACGTGCGGGCGTCTCGGTGGCTGTCGTGAGCACCGGGCTGCGAATTCATGCCGAACAGGTCCAGTCGGATCTGGGCATTGACTGCATTATAGCCAATGAGATCCTCTTTGAGGACGGTCTGGTCAGCGGTGAAGCGCTGGTGCACGTCCCGGAGGGTGGTAAGGGACCGGTCGTGGACCGCCTGCAGGCTGAATTCGGTGTGGCGCACGGCGAGTGCCTGGCCGTAGGCGATGGTTCTTCTGACGTAGACATGTTTTCCCGGGTGCGCGTGGGAGTCGCCATCAATCCTGCAGCCGCGCCAGTGCGCACAGCCGCAAGCCTGGTCCTTGAGGAGCCCGATCTGCGCCCCCTGCTGCCGAAATTGAACCGGCTTATACCAGGCTGGATCCCGTACTAGGCGGTCAGGCCCATCAACCCGGCCTGCCAGAGGCAAGCCTGCAGGCTGCAACATACCTTGGCGCTCACGACACTCGAGATCTCAAGGCCGTCTTTGCAACGCATCCAGTCCGAGCTGATGCGCTCGCTTGCGTTCATCGATGCAGATTTGGTACTTGGTCTTTTCCGGCAAATGTGATATAATGTGAATACATGGTCGCCTCATCGTTGCAGATGTTTCTGGATCCTTGGCACAGAAGGAGGATGCCGGTGAAACCAAAAGGTGAGGTATTGATCATCGACGATGACCCCGATCTTTGTGCGGCCCTGCAGGCCGCCCTGCAAGGCGATGGCTTTGTCGTGCGCTGTGCCAGCCAGGGCAGCTTGGGTCTGCAAATGATGCGCGAAAAGACGCCCGATCTCGTATTCCTGGACATCATCATGCGCATGCCCACCGAAGGCGTATGGGTTAGCGAAGAGATTGCCAACGACCCGGCGCTGCGGGGGGTCCCGGTAGTGATGTTGACCTCCATCGTAGATTCAGAGTACGCCGGGCACTTTCCCACCGACCGCCCTCTCCACGCCCACCTGTTTCTGGACAAACCAGTCCCGCTGACAAAGGTTGTGGAGATTGCCAACCGCTATGCCCGCCAGCCCGCTCCCGCACTTGCCTGAGTCTGCCGGTAGCTCGGCGCCGCCTGTTCCAGTCTAGCTCTTGGATGGGTCCTGCCACAAGGTCAGGACAGGGTACAGGGGGCGATTCACGATAGGCACCCAGAATGCAAGAGCGCATTCCCTTTGACACCGTACTCCTCGAGGGCGTTGGCTGGCTGGTCCGCCTGCGCTTCTTTGCCGTCCTGGGTATCGCGGTGGCCGTAGCCCTAGGCTGGCTCTTCTTCCCCGGCCAGTTACCGCTGGTGCAGTTGCTCGTCCTCGCCCTACTCCTCCTCCTCTACAATCTGCAGTTTCTCTTCTACGCCCGTAGCCTTCGGATCACGCCCCAACAAACAGCTCCCCTTGGACAGGCGACTCGCTTTGCCTACGTGCAGGCTGGCCTTGACCTGCTCGCGTTGGCTGCGCTGGTCCACCTCTCCAGTGGCGTCGAAAGCCCCGCATCCGTACTCTTCCTGCTGCCTACCGTTTTCGCTGCTTTCTTTCTCTCCAAGTCCGCTGGTGCACTGGTGGCCTCCCTGGTGCTCGCCATCTTTGCCTCTATTGCTGGACTCGAGTATGCCGGTGTCCTGCCGCACTATCACCTGCCACTGCTGGAGGGAGTAGAGCTGTATCGCCAGGTGCCCTATATGCTGACTGCGATCGGCGTATTGGCCGCTGCTTTGGGGTTGGCCGCCTACCTTTCTTCAGCACTTCGTGGCAGACTGCGCACAGGGGAGCACGAACTTGCGCAGAGTCTCGAGGTCGCTCTGGACGATTGCCGCGAACTGGAAAGCGTCAACGCGCGACTGCGGAGGCTGGATGCGGAGCAGACGCGATTCTTGACGATGGTCACCCACGAGCTGCGGGCGCCCATAAACACCATTCACACCTGCGTTGAGTTGGCCCTGGCCGGCTATGCTTCACCTGAAAAGGTACGCGAGATCCTTGAGCGGGTCATGGAACGAACAGCAGAACTGTCTGAGTTAATCAGCGATCTGCTCCGCCTGGCCCGAGCCCGCGAAGAGGTTAGCCGCAATGAAGGCGTGGAGTTGGTGGAGACAGCGGGCGTATTGCAGAACGTCGTACAGCTCATGAAGACTGAAGCGAGCGCCAAGGATCTGTTCCTGAGCATGGACCTGGACCCGGGCCTGGCACCGATCCGGGCCAATCCTGAGCGGCTGAAACTGGTGTGGACCAACCTGCTGAGCAATGCGATCAAGTACACAGAGCCAGGCGGCATCGTCGCAGTAGCCCTCAGGCAAACCCCCAATCATATGGTGGGTACGGTTCGCGATACTGGCATCGGCATCCGCCCTGAGGATCGAGAGCAGATCTTTGAGGAGTTTTACCGAGCTGCAAACGCGCGCGCAATCTCCCCTGTAGGCACGGGAGTGGGCCTGGCTATCGTTCAACGCATCATCGAAAACTGGGGGGGACAGATCTCGGTAGAGTCAGAGTTGGGTCTTGGCAGCAAATTCACCGTCGTACTGCCCCGAGCCAGTGCTTCTCCAGCAGAGTAGAGTGCCGGCCCCATCCTCGCGAATCACGCATCATATATCATTGCGCCCGCTGCTGGCCACACTGCTCCCGCGTGTGCTGCAGACGGGAGGCAATGACCTCAGCCAACTGCTTCATCACCACAAAACCGATGTGCGCGTTGCGGTCAAACAGATCGTTGAGATCCTCAGGTTTTATGGCCATGAGCCTCACTCGTTCTAGTGCCAGGGCCGAGGCAGTGAATCGTCGCTGCTTGACCAGCGATGACCAGCCAAAGATGCGCCCTGGCTCCACCTCCTCGATGACCAGTTCGGCATCAAGCTCCAGCAAAGAGCGTAGCCGGACATGCAGCTGCACGCGTCCCTCACAGAGTATAAAGAGCCGGTCGGCCTGCTCCCGCTCGGAACAGATCAGATCGCCGGCTTGATACTCTCCCTCGTAAGCAATGCTCGCAATCTTTCGCAGGTCATCCTCGTCCAGGCCAGCGAACAGCTCGCAGCGACACAGATCTGCTACAGAGACCACGCATCCACCTCACAGAGGGGCAGCCTACCAAAGCTTGCTGCCAATGCGGACCATGCGCCATCGCTGCACCGATTTCTGGAGAATGGTCTGAGGACACCAAGAACCTGTGACCGGGCTAGCCTACTCACACGAAACTCTCCAGAAACCCGGCAACATCCGTATAAGGGAATACCGGGCCATCCAGGCAAACGAACTTTTCCCCCATGTTGCACCGGCCACACTTGCCGATGCCACACTTCATCTTGGCCTCCAGCGTCATAACCATCTGCTGGTCGGAGAATTTCAGCTTCTTTAGCGCAATGATGACGAACTTGATCATGATCGGCGGGCCACAGATGATGGCCACCGCATTCTCTGCTAAGGGGTCGACCTGTTCCAGAAGCTCGGTGATTAAGCCCACGTTACCCACCCATTCCGCATCGCCCTCGTCCACCGTCAGATGGAGGTTGGTGTCTGGAGCAGCTTGCCAGTCATCATACTCGTCGGTAAATACCAGCAGGTTGGGCCTGCGCGCCGCCCACAGGATGGTCAGCTCCCCATAGTCAGCCCGGTTGTCCAGGATAGTGTGAATTACAGGCCGTAGCGGTGCGCCGCCGATGCCACCACCCAGAACGACGACGTTTTTGCCCTGGATATCTTCCATCGGGAAGCTGTTGCCTAGCGGTCCCCGAACGCCGACCACCGCCCCCGGCTCCATGCGGTGCAGAGCCGCCGTCACCGTACCCACCCGGTTGATGGCAAACTCCAGGGTTGAGGTCCGGGCTGTGGTTGAGGCTAGGCCAAAGGGCGCCTCGCCCACGCCAAAGGCCGACAGGAAGGCAAATTGCCCTGGCTCGTAGGCAAAGCCATTGCCGTTCATCTCGACCTGGAAGAGCTTGATCTCATCAGCCAGATCCTTCACACCCGCCAGCGTACCCAGCAGTGGCCGCATAGGATTGCCCTCGTCCCTCACCGCACCCTCCTTTGAATGGGTACTAGAGGCCGGAGATTGGATACTGGAGACTCATGGTCTGCGACATCGCCACTCAATATCCAATAACCAATCTCTAATCTCCGCCCTCCAGCCCCGCTACGTCCCCAAGTATCTCCCAGATATCAATCCCCACCGGACAGACGTCGATACACCGCCCACAGCCCACACAGGCCACGGCCCCAAAATCCAGAGGCGAGTAACAGAACTTGCAGTAGTAGCGGTTGCGCAGGCGTTGGGCCTTGGCAGGGCGGGGATTGTGCCCTCCGGCGATGCGCCGGTAGGCCGGGGCCAGACAACTGTCCCAGGCCCGCAGCCGCTGGATGTGGACGTAGCCGGCGCCGGCCGCCAGCGTGTCATCGCGCACGTCGAAACAGCGACAGGTCGGGCAGACGTAGGTGCAGGCGTGGCAGCTCAGGCAGCGCTCAGCCAACTGCTCCCAGTAAACATCATCAAAGACCGCACTCCAGGCCTCCGCCTGCAGCACAGGCACGTGCTGCCCGGTTCCTTTCGAGGCGGTTGCGGACCGCTCAGTGTCCTCGGCAACTAAGCCCTCGACCAACGCGGCTCCCTTTTCCGTGGTCTCCAATATCCAGTACCCAGCCTCCCCCTCGTACAGCATCAGGTCCACGTTCGTAGCGTCATCTGGAGCCCCGCCCAGGCTAGTACAAAAACAGTCCTCCCAAAGCTGGGGGCAAGCCAACCCGATCAACGTCGTCTTTTCCCGGCGCTCCGCGTAGTAGGCATCGGGTGGGGGACGATCCAGCAGCAGAGCATCGAGGGCACGCAGGCCCTGGGCATCGCAGGGGCGGATACCAAAGATCACCTGCTCCCGTTCTAGCGTCAGCTCGTTCAGCGCCAATTCTCTGCCCCGTTTCTCCACCTGGAAGAGAACCTGCGTGTCCGGCAAAAAGAAGGTCTTGGGGGAGAGGACCGTGCGCTCAAAGTCAAAGACGACCTCGGAGGAAGAGGACACCGGGCGGTAGAGAAGGTTATTCTCCGCCCGGTGTGGCGCGATGACCGTATATCGCTCAATCAAGGCGTCGAGCCACGCCGCCAGGTTTGCCCGGTTTGTCACTTTCATGCCATATCCCCCTGCTACTATGGCCTCAGAGGCATTCATTCTCAGAAGCACGGACCAGCCTACGGTAGACCCAACTTGGTCTCCTTCAGACTCAACTCTACAGGCGCTCAATCTTGCCCTGACTGAACCTAACCCTTGCGTGGTCCAGCGATGGGTCTCGCGACGCATCGCGTACGTTGAACTCTATGAAAGGCAGGAATATAGGCAAACTAGCCGCCGAGGTCACCGCCTCCTCCGGGCAATTCATCTCGCAGAACAGACACGCCAGACATCTGCGCCCCCAGACTGGGTACCCCCCAGAGTCCGAAGTGATGTTGTTTGTGGGGCACTCCTGGACGCACAGGCCACATGCCGTGCACTTGGCCTTATCCAACCGGAAAAGTCGACTGTAGAGCTGCTCAACGAGCCAGCGGTTTGTCGAGAACCGCTCGAAGCGATAAACAGCCCCCACCGACGGGTCAGGCTCCGGTCTGATGTACCCCCCGCCATCCACGTGGGCTGCGACTGCTGTACCGAACTCTTCAGCCTGAACCAATTCCTCATCCGTAGGGTGATCGGGCGAGAACAGATAGCCCTGTCTGAAATAGGGCAAATAAACGTCGGTGCCGCGGGCGCTAAAGTAGCCGACCTCTTGCGTGCCCTTCCCAACCAACGCTTGCCGCAAGGCATTCCCGGCGTTCCCTGGGTATGTGCCGTATAGCACAAAGACGAAAGCTGGAAGTCCGTTCAGATCGGGCAGACCACGGACATAGTCTGTCACGTTGAAGGGCGGACGATAGTAATAAGTGGGTGTGCCAACTCCCAGCAGATCGTAGCCCTCCGGGCTTGGCGGCTGGCCATCGGCGATGTTGTGTAGATCCACCTCGTACTCTGCCGAACGGAGTCCGGTAGCGATCGATTCGGCTACCTGCGCCGTCGTCCCACCCTGCGAAAAGTAGACCAGAAGACCCCTAGACATGGTCTAATCCTCCTTGTCGATATCATGCATAGGATCCCACCTCTCTCTCGTAGCGGAACATCTCAGCGACCGCTACAGGATCCAGGCCTGCAAAGATGCTGTTGCAGGTGGCGAGCATGAATCCTCCACCCGACGCACCCTGCGCCACGCAGCGGTCAACCTCGGCGCGTACGGCGTCTAGATCCGATCCAAACAGCAACCGGATATCCACGTTGCCAACCAGGACCAGGTCGCTGCCAAACTGCGCCTTGACCCGATCGAGTTTCATGCCGGCGGCCGGCTCCAGCCCGTGGACACCGGCAAAACCCGCTTCGATGGCAAAAGGCAGCAACTGCTCTGTATTTCCATCACTGTGCCAGAGGACAGGGACATCCACCGACTCGACAATCTGGCGGTGATAGGGTAATACGAACTCGCGCCACATCCCTGGTGAGATCATGGGGCCATCCCGGTAGGCCGCATCATCTCCGACGACGATCACCTCCGCACCGAGCGCAACCGCCTTTTGACACACGGCCATGCTCCACTGCGTGCGGTCGGCCAGTAGCTTGTGAACAAAGGCCGGGTCGTCTATCAAGCGCAGGAAAAACCGATCAAAGCCCATGGCCATGTACGCCGCCGTCAGAGGGCCGATCTCGTGAGTACCAAAAATAAGGCAATGATCTGGGTAGCGGGCTTGGACCTCTCTGATCAGCCTGTCGTCAAAGTGTTCCTCGACGTACGATACCGGGTGGCTGTAGCACAGCAGGTCCTCCTCGGAATCCAATACCCCGTCGGCATACATGCCATCTTTCCAGACCCGCCCCCACTCGTCCACACCAGTCATCCATGACTTGCTCTCATGAGGCCTCTGCGTCGGCATCATCACGCAATCCTGACCCAAGTTCACATGAGCGCTTGGGATGTCCGGCTGTCCCAGATCATCTAGCAAGCCACCGATCCAGATTTCGAACCGGGGCACCCGGTCCGCCATCTCGTGCGCCAGCGCTGCCATCACCCGTTCGCGCGGTTTCAATCTAACTGCCCCCAATCCTTTGCTGGACTGCTACCCCGAATCTACGTTTCCGAACCTCTCAATCTCCCGATCTACCAGCATAATCCCTGGCCTACAGCGGCAACTCCTCGTCCTTCAGAAACGTCGCCAAAGGTGGTGGAGTCTCCGCATCCTCACCGGCTGCATAACCGAACAACGCCTCTACCTCCTTGGCGATCTTGCGGTTCAGCAGGCTCAGGGGAATGTGCATAGGGCAGGCCTGGTCGCAGGCATGGCATTCGACGCATCGCCCAGCCAGATGATAGGCGCGCATGACGTGGAAGAATGCCTTCTGCGGTACGCCATGGGCAATGCTCACCCAGGCCGGATCGACCTGCTCCACCAGGCATTCGCTACAGTAGCATCCGGGGCAAGCCTGGCGGCAGGCATAGCAGCGGATGCAGCGCTCGAACTCACGGGCCCAGAAAGCCAGTCGCTTAGCGGGGGCCATGGTTTCCAGCTTGACGACATCGGCCCATGTCTCAGTCAGCACTTCTAAATCGGGCGGCTTGCCCACCAATGCATCGTAGAATACCGGAACCCGCTCCCGGCAAAGCTGGCAGTGCTCCTTTACTCCGTCGCCGTCTGTTACGCCCGGGCAAGAGATCCCGATGACGAACACCTGATCACGCTCCAACTGCTCTTCGTGGATTAACACATTCAGCGCTCGGACGTCGCAGGGCTTGGCGGCAACGGCTACGCGCGCTGGAGAGTCCCGGCGCCGCGTACGCATAGCCTGGTCGGGCAGATAGACCACCAGGTTATGATGGCAACTCTGGTCCCACACCAACCGCTCGGCCCCGGCCTCGTCGTAGACAAAGGCCGGCCGGACGCGTCCCTTCGGGCTACGCTCGTAGCCTATGACGCAGGCCACCTCACCATGGCTCAACAACTCCCTGGCCTGGACCCGGATACCCTCTTGGATCCCCTGGCTCATACATCCCCTCCCTGGCATTCCACGGTCTATTAGCCTTCAGAGTGATACCCCATCCAGGGCCCGAGCTGCTGTACCCCTTCAGTCAAGTCGGCCACTACCCGAGCAAAGCGGTTGCCCTCAGCGGCCGACACCCAGTCGATGCGCAGCCGTCCGGCCTCGATGCCCACATAATCGAGAAAGCTGTGCATCAGCGCGTACCGCCGCCGGGCATGGTAGTTGCCATCGCCATAGTGACAGTCGCCCGGATGGCAGCCGGCCACCAGTACCCCGTCGGCTCCCTCCTGGAAAGCCTTGAGGACGTAGAGCGGATCCACCCGTCCCGAACAGGGCACACGGATGATGCGGATGTTCGGAGGGTAGGGAATACGGCTGGTACCAGTCATATCCGCCCCGGCGTAACTGCACCAGTTGCACAGAAAGCCAACAATCTTGGGTTCAAACTCATCGCTCATATGACCCACCCTTTGATCCCAGTCACCCGCCACAGCCCAATCTCCAGTATCCAGCTTCAGCCCGTGATTGGGTGCTAAACATGCACTTCAAACCACCGCCAACATCCCGGCAATCCGTTGAATGTGCTGCTTCTCCTCCTGAATGATCCGGTCCACGGTCTGCAGGCCAGGGCCGCGGACCGCTGCACGCAACTCGTGGAAAAAGAGGAGCGTCTCCTTCTCAAAACCCAGGGCCGCCTGCAGGGCGGCTCGCTCATCCTTGACCTCAGCCGCGATGTTCAACGCGGTCTCTGGATTGGCGAAAAAACGATTCTGTAGCAATGCACCGGTGTAGGCCTGGAATTCATCCCACTGCTCTGGCGAGAGGGCCAGTTCTACTACGTCCCGGCCCATCTGCTGGAACGCCTGGCGGTGATACCGCTCCTGAATGGCCAGTTCTTCGAACAACCCCTTGACGATGGCATCAACCGCCTTTTCCGCAGCGGCGTTGTAGAACACCTCGCCGCTCTCTTCAATGCGCATCGCAATCTCAATGATCTCGTCTCCGGTCAACAGTGCCATTGTGCCTCCTTGTCGTTATTCATTATCTGACAGGTACTGGATCAATAAACAGCAATCATCCCCCTCCATCAATATCTTTGGTTGCTTGAAGCGTACTTGGGGATTCCACGCCGGGCGATCCCACCACGCACGATCGGTGTGGCAATGGATCTGGTATCCCATGTCAGGACGGCCATGTTCCTGCCACAGCTCAGCGTATCGACAGCGAGTTACCCTAAGCACGCAGCGGTCTTCTGTTGCCTCAATCGTTTCCGTGTCCTGTAGCCCGTACACCGGATTGTGTTCCCAAGCCTCCTCCTCCGTGATCTCGTACCATTTCGCCACGTCTCTCATATTTGCCGGGTCGAGTCCATGTCTGGTAAATGACGCCAAATCCTCCTCTGTCCGGGCTTCTCGAGACCGCTCTGCCATTTCAAGGACCGCTCCAAGGTGAGTATCCCACAGATCTTCGCCATACTTGGGCAAAAGGAGCGACAGTACTCGGGCGAGACCCTCGACCTTGCCACTCAGGTGGATCTCGTTCTCTTTGATCTTTTGCTCCATCGCGTTCATGATTTGCCCCTGGGCGGGAATGGAATCCCGCCCTACAGTCTAGACGGACACCAATTCCGCCGGCCGCAGCAAGGCCGCCAACTGCCCCAGCAACTGCTGGTCGGTAAAGCCGTGCAGCGTGATGGCCCCGCCCCGACAGCCGGCAACGCACAGGCCGCAGCCCTTGCACAGCGCCGGATTGATCTCGGCTTGCCTTCGACCCCGCACCTCTACCAACTCCACCGCCCCTACCGGACAGACCTCGACGCACAGCCCGCAGGCCACGCAGCGCAGGGGAAGCACCTCGGCCGTCATCGGTTCAATCTCGACCCGTCCGCGGTTCAGCAGGCCAACGGCCTGCACCGCCGCGCCGCCGGCCTGGGACACCGTATCAGGGATGTCCTTGGGCGCCTGGCAGGTCCCGGCCAGAAAGATGCCATCCATGGCCGTCTCCACCGGGCGCAGCTTGGGGTGTGCCTCCAGGAAGAAGCCGTCCTCGCTGCGGGTCACGTGGAAGAGCTGAGCTACTTCCTCGGCATCGGCGGTGGGTACCATAGCCGTGGCCAGAACTACCATATCCACCGGGATCTCCACGATCTCACCCAACAAGGTTTCTTCGGCGCGAACTACCAGGCGGCCGTCCCCCGCAGCTTCGACCTCCGCGCCTTTCCCCCGGACAAAGATGATGCCCTCCTCCTGTACGCGCTCGTAAAATTCGGAATAGCCCTTGCCAAAGGCAGTGATATCGAAATAGAACTCGTAGACCTGGGCCTGCGTTTTTTCCTGGATCAGGTGGGCCAACTTCATGGAGTACATGCAGCATACTCGCGAACAGTAGGCGTTATGCTGCCTGTCCCGGCTGCCGATGCAGTGCAGGATAGCCGCTGCTCTTGGCTTGCTGCCATCCTTAAGCAGCACCTCGCCGCCTGTCGGCCCACCGGCGTTGGTCAGCCGCTCCAGCTCCAAGGCGGTGTACACGTTGTCGAACCGGCCGTAGCCATATTGGGGTACGTTGCGGGCGTCGTACAGCTCAAAACCGGTGGCCAGGACGATGGCCCCGACGTCAATCTCCTCTAGGCGCTCCTGCATATTGTGATCGATGGCTCCCGCCTCGCAGGCCCACACGCAGCGGTAGCACTCGGAGCAGATACCGCAATCCAGGCAGCGGGTAGCTTCGGCTACCGCCTGCTCCTCCGTTAAGGGTAACACGACTTCTTTGAAGGTTCGCACCCGCTCCTCCAGGGGCAGCCGGGCCGGCTCCTCGCGGGGCGCCAGGGTGATGGCCCCCAACCGGACCTTGGTCCGGGACTCATCCCGGGTCCACTTTTCTACCGGCCGCCTGTTGGGTGTGGGTCGCTGGAGTGGTTCGCCCTGCAGGTAGCGCTGGATCGATTGGGATGCCTCATGTCCCAGGGCCACGGCATTGATGACAAACCCGGCACCGGGGATCACGCCCCGCCCGGCAAACATGCCCGGGACCTCCGTCGCCAGCGTTTCGCGGTCGCCCACCAGGGTATCAAAGGGCTCTTCCAGAAATACCAGATCCGAGTACTGGCCGATGGCCCGGATGACGGTATCTACTTTCATCACAAATTCGGTACCTGGCTCCGGCACGACTACACGCTTGCCGCTCTGGTCGATGCGGCTCAGTTGCCGCGATCTGGCGCACTCCATACCCTCCACCCGTCCGCCGTCTCCCAGGATGCGCGTCGCCACAGTGTTGGGGACCAGTTTGATGCCCTCGCCCTCGGCTTCCTCCAGCTCCCAGGGATAGGCCGGGATCTCGCCCCGCGAGCGGCGGTATACCAGATTCACCTCCTCAGCGCCTAAGCGCAGGGCCGTTGTGGCAGCGTCTACGGCGGTGATGCCACCGCCCACTACCGCTACCCGCTTGCCGATCTGTACCCGTCGACCCAGGTTCACCTGGCGCAGGAACGGGACGGCTGATAGCACCCCCTCCAGGTCCTCGCCCTCGATGCCCAGGCTTGTGGCCCGGCTAACGCCGGTGGCCAGGTAGACGGCGTCATACCGGCCACCGTTGGCGTTGAGCAGCTTTGACGGATCGTGTACCGGGCTGTTTAGCCGCAGCTCCACCCCCAGGCCCAGAATGTCGTCGATATCGCGCTGTAGGATGCCCTTGGGCAGGCGGTGTTCCGGAATGCCGGTGCGCATCATCCCTCCGGCCACCGGTAGGGCTTCGAACACCGTCACCCCGTAGCCCATCTTGACCAGGTGCTGGGCAGCCGTAAGTCCCGCCGGTCCGGAGCCGACCACCGCCACCCGCTCCTCCTGGGTCCGCGGTACCGGTTCAATGGGCCGGGGCAGACCCCGGGCATAGACATAGTCGACCACAAAGCGCTTCAATGCCATGATGGCGACCGGCTTGTCCACCAGACGCCGGTTGCAGCGCCCCTCGCAGGGGTGGTGGCAGGTACGCCCACAGACGCTGGCAAAGGGGTTGTCCTCACGGATGATCCGCAGCGCCTCCTCGAATTTCCCCTCGCGGATGTACGAGATGTAGCCCTGGGCATGTTGCCCCGCCGGGCAGCCATCCTGACAGGGTGCAATACCTACTTTATCGATGACAAAGGCGTTGGGCACCGCCTGGGGGAAAAGCCGGTAGATCACCTTGCGCGTCGTGAGCCCCAGATCGAATTCGCTGGGTAGCACGCTGGGACAGACCTCGGCGCAGGAGCCGCAGCCGGTGCATGTGTCTAGATCGACAAAGCGGGGCTTGCGGCGCACCGTCACCCGAAAATTGCCTACGTAGCCCTGGACATCGGTCACCTCGCTGTAGTCGAGCAGGTGAACGTTGGGATGGGCCGCCAGATCCACCATCTTGGGCGTCAGGATGCAGGCTGAGCAGTCGAGGGTGGGAAAGGTCTTGTCCAATTGAGCCATGTGGCCACCGATCGACGGCTGCCGTTCCACCAGATAGACTGGGTGACCCGCATTGGCAATGTCCAACGCAGCCTGAATACCAGCGATTCCCCCACCCACTACCATGGCCGCTCGAGTTACCGACTCCTGGCGAGGCTGGAGCGGCTCGTGCTGGCGCACCCGCTCCACGGCGGCGCGGATCAGGTCCCTGGCCTTCTCGGTGGCTGTAGGCACGTCGGTGTGCACCCAGGAGCAGTGTTCCCGGATGTTGGCCACCTCCAGGAAGTAGGGGTTGAGCCCTACCGCCTGCAGCGTGCTCCGGAAGGTGCGCTCGTGCATTCGCGGCGAGCAGGCAGCGACGACCACCCGGTCCACGCCATACTCGCAGATGTCATGCCGGATTGTCTCCTGGCCGGGGTCGGAGCAGGTGTACTTGTTGGTACGGGCCACGAACACATTCTCCAACCCCCGGGCGTACTCAGCCACCGCCTCTACGTCCACCGAGGCCGCAATGTTGGATCCACAATAGCAGACGTACACGCCGATCTTCATTGTCAGCCCTCCATCGCCCGCCACACCAACTCGGCGACATCCATCACTCGCACCCGGACCTTGTTCCGGCGAGCGGCGGCCATTAGCGTACGCTTGCACTGCTGGCAGGCCGACAGCAGCACGCGGGCCCCGGTGCGCTGGGCCTGGCCCAGACGCCGGTCGGCGACTGTCGCCGTGACGCTTTCATCTACAATCTGCACATCGCCGCCGCCGCCACAGCACAGGGCTTCCTCCCGGCTGGCATCCATCTCGCGGAGCTCGATACCGGGCACGCCCTCGATGACCTGTCGAGGCGCGTCAAAGATGCCGCTCTTGCGACCCAAATCACAGGGATCGTGATAGGTCACTGCCTGCTCAAAGCCCCCTAGTTTGATCTGACCCGACTCCAGCAGCCGGGCCAGATATTGGCTGGCATGCAGCACCTCAAATCCCAATGGCGTCGAGTCAAAAAGAGGATACAGGTGTGACCAGGTATAGTGGCACGAGGGACAGGTGGTCACAAGCGTCTTGGCGCCCATCTCCTGCACCCGGGCCACGTTGTGCTCCATGAGGGAGGCCACCAGGCCCTCCATGCCCGCCGTGAAGAGGGGATAGCCGCAGCACCATTCCTCACCACCCAGCGTGGCAAAGTCCACGCCAGCGCGGTCCATCACCTGAACCATGGCCTGGGGAATCCCATAAACCATCGGGTAAAAGGAGGCCACGCAGCCGACGTAGAAAGCAACGTCGGCCTGGTGCCTGTCCCGGAAGGTCAGAGCCTCTTCTTCCAGGTTGTCGCTCCAGATAAGGCGGCTGGCATTGTCATCGCCAGAGATGTTGTAGTGGCTCGTCACCGTGTCGCGCAAGGTCACCAGGTTGGGGGGCAGTGCCAGGCCCCGGTCCACTACCACGCTGCGCAGGCCAAGCATAGCGTCGCTGATCTTGATCTCGCGGGGGCAGCGGGCCGTACAGGAATAACAGGAGGTACAGAGCCAAATCGACTGATTTTCTAGGACCCGCTCGCCCAGACCCAGACGCAACATGTGCAGGATGCGACGGGGGTTATAGTCCATGGCCGGGGCGGTGGGGCACGATCCAGAGCAGGTGCCGCACTGATAACAGGCGGCCACGCGCTCTCCGCCACGCAGTCCGGTCACTACAGTGAACAGATCTCTGTCAGAAGCGGCCAGAGGATTCGCCATCATGCTCTCCCTCGCCTTATCCATCAGAAACAGTACAAAGCGTTCCCCCAGATAAAGCCTAGTTCGTCGATGACTGAAAAACGGCCGCGCTAGTGCTATGAAGCTCGATGAAAGGCAAGCGGGCTTTGTCGGACAGGATTTCCGCGCTTGGGACAGTCAGCCTGTGTCACGATTGCAGGAAAGGGTGCCGAGGCTGTTCAAGTCTTGCTCATGTGGCAGGGCATGGTTGGGCTTTGCCGACAGGTATGAGACCGCCACGATCCCAAATTACGGGACCAGTGAGCGCTTGGCGAGATCTCTCCAGACTGTCCAAGCCTACAGACACCATCGTCTTGTGAACTGCTTCACAAGGAATTATAGCACAGTTCAGTTTCTGTGTCAAGTACCTTGATCGCGTCTTTCACGGCAATCCCATCTGACTCAAGCCAGGCATCTCATCGCTCTTGGTCCCTGTCCCGCGGGCGTTCTGATCCTCCGGATACGGCATGTGGAGCGTAAGTCCTGCAAAAGTACCCCCGAGACGAGGGCCAAGCGCTCCAAGTGAGACTACCCCAACACGACTCCCAATTGGCTGGTCTTTGACGATCACCATGCACCCTCGGAATGCGAAAAAAGAGCGCAGATCCTAAAGAAGGAAACTGCGCTCTCTCTACCTCTTGACAGGACTGCCCATGCACGCCGCAACTCGCCCACAGCCGCGTGTGATCCCTGCGCCGGTTCGGCATTCGGGCTCTCGAGGCCAGGTTACGAGTCATGTGCCGCGCAAAACACTCGTACAGCAAGACCATCATGAAAGCCAGATAGGCTTCCACTGGCTAGCTACGTGGCCCTAGAACCTCCTCGATAGCCGCCAACAACTGGTCCGGCGTGAAGGGCTTTTCTAGAAAGGACTTTACCGGCATGTCCAGCACTTTCTTGACGCCAGAAAGAATGACGACCGGTGTGTCCTTCAGATCTGGATCCTGATGGAACTTCCTGGAAATCTCAATACCATCAGGTCCCGGCGGGTGTGCTGTCAAAGATCTCTCAAGCAGCCCGGGCGTCTATCGCTACCCTGTTTTCGGCTTCGCGGATGGTGTTATCATTTACGCATTTGACGCTTACAACGGCAATGACTGCAACCAGCAACACAAAGATGACCAGGATGCCAAGGTAGAACTTGCTCTGTGGTTTCATGGCGCTCGTTAAGCCGGCGACGATTCGGCCAGGGGTAGGGTGACGATGAAGGTTGTGCCTAGCCCCAAGGCACTTTCCACCTCGATCTCTCCCCCGTACCGCTCGACCAGGTCCTTGACAATGGACAAACCCAAGCCAGTACCCGAGTCCTTGACCTGCCTGGCGTTCTTTGCGCGAAAGAACTCCTGAAACAGGTCAGGAAGGGCATCTTCTGGGATACCGATGCCAGTATCGCTGACCACGATGCGAGCGCCGCCGTTGCTTTTTTCCAGCGAAAGCCGTACCTCGCCCTGAGCCGTGTACTTGACGGCATTGCTGACCAGGTTGTTCAGCATCCGATCCAGTTCCGCCCGATCTCCCCATACTGTCAGATTTTCGTCCGGGTACTCTGCCTGCAAGGCCAGTCCCTTCTCCTGGGCTCGCGCTTCGTAGAGGGCCTGGACCTCTTCAAGCACGGCGGATAGGGAAACGAGGCCGCGCTCGGTGGTGGCCAAGACGTCCGCTTTGCCCGCTGCCAGATCAAGCAGATCATCGATCAGCGACTGCAGAAATTCGATCCTGTGCCGCGCCCTGTGAACCAAGTCTGCCTGCTTTTCACTCAGCTCACCAACAAAACCCCGGTCGAGTACATTCAACAGGCTAATCACGACCTGGACCGGCGAGCGCAGCTCGTGGGTAACAATACGCACAAACTGAGATTTGCTCTCGTCCAGCTCTTCGAGCAACTGGTAGGCCTGAGCGTTCTCGATGGCGACGGTCCCTTGCGCGGCAATGGCATCTAGGAAGGCTGCATCATCCTCCGTGAAATGGTAGGTTGCTCCGCCATAAGCCCTCAGCACGCCAATGGGCCCCGTCTTGCCAATAAGTGGCGCGATCACAATGGTGCGTATGCCCTCCGCCGTAACCTTGTCTGGATAGCGCAGGCGGTCATCGTGGGCCGCATCAGGGACAAGGACCGTCTTGCCAGACAGGGCTTCCTGGTCAAGGCGGGCACGGGCCACTTCAATGGGTGCCTTGTGCCTGTAGTTTTCACTCAGCCCATAGGATCCCACCATTACCAGAACGCTGCCTGTATTGTCCAGAAGCCGGATGGCGGATGCCTTGCAACGGAGCGCATTGGTTGTTGCCTCGGCCAGTCGGTTCAGTACCTCGGAAAGGTCGAGCGTCGACGTCGTTGCCCGGGCGCTTCCATACAGAGCAGCCAATTCATCCTCACGCCGGCGCAGTCGCCGGGAAATGGTCATCGACAGATAGGCCATCGCATAGGTAGCTGCGGTGAAGAAAAAGAAAACAGAAGCGGTATAGCCCGCATCGTCATAGCGCGCCGGTTCAAAAATCGAGACATGGGGTAGCACGCCCAGGTACTCAAGCAGAGCAACGCCACCGACCAGGATGGGCGCCAACGTGACATACAGGAAGGCACGGTCGTGTGGAAGTAAAAGGGAGGCAATAAAGATGTGGAATAGGAAAAAGACGAGGGTTGGGCTCTCGATGCCCCCGGTCAGGTACACCAGCAGCGTCATGGCCAGCCAGTCGATGCCGATCTGGAACCGGGCAAACCACTGGTAAGTGGCATTGGACGTAGTCGTCTCTGCGCCAAAGCGCCGCAGAAGCCACCAGAAGAGGGCATTGTAGGCCAGTACGCCCAGGCCCAAGACATAGAGGGGGGAGCTGGTACGCGCAGGTGGAGGATGCTGCTGGCCAGCCAGGTTCCCAGAAGCACACCAATCCCAGCGAACCAGCGCAGGGCAATCAGCCAGGCCAGGCTGCTCACCAATTCTTGCTCGGCAAGCGTTCTACCCGTATCGGTAAAGGTCCGGCTGTCGTTTACAGGCTCTCGGCCCGTGTCTTCAGACGATGACTTGATCTCTTGCATCCAAACCAACAGAGCACCCCCAGATCTGGCAAAGTACTTGTATCCGGGGATGCTCTCTCCTTCGTCCATGAAGCTGAGACAGGAACTCTCGCTCTTACTTGAGAAGCTCCTCCACCTTGGCCAGGATCTCGTCCGGGCCAGCCGACTTTTCCAGGAAAGCATCCACAGGCAAATAGCCTTCATCAGGCGCAAAGCGAAGCGGGGTGGTGGTATGAACCGACGTCAACATCAAGATGGGAACGTCGCGGTATGCGGCATACTCGGAATCGGGCGAAGGATCTCGCAGTGTTAGTGAGGTGTGGAAACCCTCAGTCGCCGTATCCATCATCACATCGAGGATAATAAGGTCAGGGTTGACCTCTTTGATCTTTTCAAACCCTTCAGCACTGTTGCTGGCAGAGTAGAACTCATAGCCAACAGACTCTAGTGGAATCTGAACTGCCAAGGTCACATCAGGATCATCGTCAATCATGAGTATCTTTGCCATGAAATCTCCTCCTTGTCGAGCGTTCAGCGCTCGGCATTCACCCACTGCTGCGCGATGGGGCGCGGCCCGCAGCCACGCCCTTGTACCCTGTTAGCCGACCGCCACTTCGGTCAGAATGGCGTCTATCAAATCGGGAAGCGCTTTCTCGACCTCTGGGCTTAGGGCGATTTCCCATCCGATATTGGCCGGTTGCACACCAAAAACAACGACATCCTGGGGCAAGGAACCCAGCGCCTGAGCCAACAACAGTGCTTCGCGCAGGCCAGCATAGTGGACGTTCAGGTACTGGTCATCCCCCAGCGGACTCGGCTCACCCAGCAAATCCACCTCGTCCATTGTGAAGCGGAGAAAGTGGCCGGGGGCTTGGCCGATGTTGGCGGCATCTACCAGGATCACTCGCTGCCGCCCTGCCATCAGGTTCACGATCCCAAACCCTTGCGTCCCGCCATCGATTACTTCCACGCTCCCGGGGAGCTGTCGCGCAGCCAGAAGCTCGGCCACACGCACACCCACACCATCATCGCCCCGCAAGGGGTTGCCCAAACCAATGATGACGGTCGTGGGAGGTTCAGGTACAAGGCTGGCGCCCCCATCCGCTGTTGGCTCCGCCCCAGCCAGCCCCTCTCCCATCCACCTGCCCTTAGACAAAGGCTACGTCAAGCAAGTGTGTCGAGCAGGAGATGCAGGGATCGTAGGCCCGCACAAGCATCTCCAGCGTAAGCCGGATCTCATCCTGAGGCTTGTCCAGGATCTGCGGAACCAGGAATTCCATGTCAGCCTGGATGTTGGCGTGATTCTGGTTGGTAGGAATGATGCAGTTGGCGCCCTGGATGAGCCCGTCATCATCGATGACATAGTTGTGGAACAAGATGCCCCGCGGCACGTCGCAGGAACCAACGCCCTCGCCCCCCTTGCCCTGGAACTGGTACAGCGGCTCCTCCTCGAGGCCCCGGTCTACCAATTCATCGATGATCTGGATGGCATCTTCGATGCAGTGGACCATCTCAACGGCCTGGGCTCCCGAATTGAGGAAGGTATTGGTGACGATGGGCTCCATTCCCAACTCTTCGGCGGCAGCTTTGGCCCGCGGGTGCAACTGGTCATAGTTGTTGTTGAAGCGAGCCAGCGCGCCAACCATGTAGCTCTCGCGGTTGTGCTTGGTGTACTTGGCCGTCGACTGGGGAACCATGTACTCGTTGGTCACTTTGCGATAGTCAGGCAGTTCATAGCTAAAGCCATCGGTGGTGGCAACCCGGCCGTCGATAAAGGCGTACTCGTCATCCTTCTGGAGCGACACGTACTCGGTCTCGCGCTCGAAAGCAGGCCAGGGCAGCGTCTTGAGCAGGGCCATCGTCTCATCCATGTCCTCGCGGGCAGCAACCAGGCGCTCGCGCATGGCCAGGAGTTCCTTTATTTTGGGCAGATGTGTAAAGCCGCCAACGGCCATAGCAATTGGGTGCGTATGGCGACCAGCGACCATGGCGCACAGATCACCCGACAGCTTTTTGATCCGCAGTGCCCGCATGACCACCTCAGGGTGCGAGGCAGCCAACGGCAGCACACTACCTACCCCCAAGAAATCGGGGGCAACGAGCATATAGACGTGGAGCACATGGCTGTCGATCATCTCCGCCATGGAAAAGTAGCTTGCGCAGCAGCTCCGTCTGTTCTGAAATCTCTACACCCAGGGCGGTCTCCGTCGCTCGCAGCGAGGCCGTCGCGTGACCGACAGAACAGATGCCACAAATGCGCGAGGTGATGTGCGATGCCTCTGTGTAGGGACGCCCACGCAACATCGCCTCGAAAAAGCGCGGCGCCTCCACGACCGACCACTCACACTTGACGATCTCGCCGTTCTTAACGTCCACGACGATATTGCCATGCCCTTCAACCCGGGTCAGGTGATGTACGTTCACATTCACATTGACTTCACTCATGCATCTATCTCCTTCGCCTCAACCTTGGCCCGCAACCTCAATCTGGCCCGGCTCGTAGCCATTGAACATCGTCATCTTGGACATCAATTGCTCGACCGTCATGCCGGCCTTCTCGAGGACGTCCTTCATGGCATTCTCGTTGGGATTGGTAATCAACCCCCGGCATCCCTCGCAACCATCACCATAGGTGGGGCAAATGGCATCGCATCCGGCGCGGGTAATGGGACCCAGGCACGTACCGCCCTTGTCAAAGAGGCACACGTTCTCTTTGAGTTTGCATTCTACGCAGAGTGGGTAGTCAGGAATGGTGGGTGCCTTGCCCAGCAGCACCTTTTTCACCACATCCAGAAACTCAAAGCGATCGATAGGACAACCCGGGATGACGGCATCCACCTGGATCACGGCACTGATGGGCCGGGCCGCATAGGTATCGTACCATCCCCACTTGTCGGCATAGACATATTCGCGCACATCCTGGAGGGACGGCTGAAGATTCTTGAGCGCATTGACGCCGCCTGTATGCGCGCAAGCGCCGAGAGCAACCACGATGGCCGCCTGCTCTCGAATCTCCTGCAGGCGCGCTTCATCCTCCTTCCGAGTGCACGATCCCTCGATGAAGGCGATCAGATAATCCTCGCCCTTCTCAGTCATCGCCTCGCGGAACTGGACGATCTCGACCGCTTCAACCAACTCCAGATGCGTCTGCAAAGCGTCGACCACGGTGAGCTGGCAGCCCTCGCAGCAGGCAAAGTCAAAGAATGCGACTTTTGGCTTTCCGTTCTCGGCCATTACAGCGCTTCCTCCAATCCCTTGATGTCAGCATACCGGAAGACCGGCCCGTCCTGGCAACAGTATAGTTCGTTGATCTGGCAGTGGCCGCACTTGCCCACGCCACACTTCATCCGGCGCTCGAGTGACAGATAGATCTGTGTTTCTGGGATCCCTTTGCCCAGCAGTTCCATCAGCACAAAGCGGTACATGATGGGCGGGCCACAGGTCGCTGCCACGGTATTGCGCGGGTTGATGGTGACCTTGGGGAAGAGCGTGGTGATGACCCCAACGTTTCCCTTCCAGCTTTCGTCACCACGGTCCACAGTCATGTGGAACTCGACGTCCTCCCGCTCTGCCCACTGCAGCAGCTCGTCCTTGAACAGAATCTCACTGGGCTGCTTGGTGCCGTAGAGAATGATCACGCGCTCGAAAAACGCCCGTTGATCCAACACTTCATTGATGAGCGAGCGCAGTGGGGCCAACCCCAAGCCACCCGCTGCAAAAAGAATGTCCTTGCCCTTCATCTTTTCGATTGGGAAGCCATGACCAAAGGGGCCGCGGACACCCAGCACCGCGCCTGGTTCCATGCCATGCATGTTCCTGGTCACATCCCCAACATTTCGCACGCAAAGCTCAAACGTACCATTGCTGCGGCTGGGCGAAGAACTGATGGAGATTGGCGCCTCGCCAATACCAAACAACGAGACCTCTACAAACTGGCCGGGCTCGTTGCCCAGGCTCCGCCCACCGGGCAGTTCCAGGGTGAACAGCGTTTCCAATTCGGTCATCGGCTCAACTTTGAGCAAACGAGCCATCGCTGGCCGGTAGACCGATTCCTCCTGAGCAGTAGCAACTGTGGACTGCGTCATCCTCTTACCTCCTTACACCCTGGCCCCGTGCAGATCGTTAAAGACGTCCACGGGCGAGATGTCCACCAGGCAAGATCGGGCGCAGCGGCCGCAGCCCGTGCAACCCAGCTCGCCGTATTTCTCCTGGAGATAGCGGCCCTTGCGCATGAATCGGTGGCGCAGGCGGGCAGCCTGATGCTCACGAAAGTTCTCGCCTCCTGCAACTCCTGCGAACTCATCCAACTGGCACGAGTCCCAGCGGCGCCGGCGCTCGCCTTCCTGCAGGTTTAGTTCTACCTCGTCGTAAACGTTAAAACAGAAGCAAGTCGGACACACGAGGGTACATTGCCCACAAGCAAGGCAGATCTCAGCCAACTGATCCCACAGCGGGCTGTCATATGCCTGGCTCATCAGGGACGAGAGTTCGCCGGCAGTCGAAGTTGAGCTTGTAGGGGAAGCGAGGCCATTTGGCAGCCAACACCTTGTTAAGCTGCTTCATTTCGATCTCGCTGGCCTGGTCGGCGCTGCCGTACCGATTCAGCAGTGCCGCGCCCTGTTCCGTACCCACATCCACGGCATAGGCCTCACCCAGATCGGTCAGGTGCAGATCGTAGCCGTTGCTCACCGTTAGCGTGCCCATACTCTTGCAAAAAGAGTGCTCGTCACATGGCTCCAGGCACTCAATACCCACGAGCAGCGTCCGCTCCCGCCGCCTCAGGTAATGGGCATCGGGAAAGCCCTGACTGAAGGCCTCGTCCAGCACGGTCATGCCCTGGAGGTCGCAGGTGTGGACGCCCAGAATCACGGTCGGAGGAGCGTCGATGACCGTTTCCACCTCCGGTTTTCCGGTACGGGTGAAGGTCATCATCCGTTCTTCCTGTGGCTGTAGGTACTTTTTGGGCGGCAGGATCGAGGTATCATAATCCAACCTGAGATCGGCCACATCCTCGATCTCACCAAAGGCGAACTTGCTGCCCTTGGCTTGGGGCCCGACCACCCGATAGTCATCCATCATTCTGGTGACAAGGGGAGCTATCGCCTGCTTGTCAATCACCCATAGGCTCATTCCACCCTCCTGACAAAGGATTCCATCGTCAACTGTCCAATATATTGCCCTGTACCGGCAGGTTGTACCAGCACAGGTGCTGATTTCTTTTCAATGGGAAGACACAAGAGACCGGGGATACCGCATGTGTGGCCCCTTTTATTGCGCTCTGAATCGTGGCGGAGTTGACAACTTGTGCAAATTGCTACGGCGCGCATCATGTCTCCATTGACGGCCATTGCCTGAACCCAGACTGCAGACCGTGGTAGATAATACCTCAGGTGAAGCACTGTGTCAAATCGCCAAGCATTTGTGAATTCCGTGTCAAGCTGGAAGGGCAGACGGCAGGCTGTCTTTGCCGGGCAGCAAACTAAAACACAGACCCCCTCCATATGGAAGAGATCTGTGCTCTGTTTCTGACTTGTATCAATGGCTGAAGACTGGCCTCAGCCGGCTGGCTTCAGTTCCTCATCCCGTTGGGGCAGGTCACCAGTGGTCAAAAATAGCTCATCGACCGGATAAGTCTCGGCCAACTCCCGAATCAGGCGCAGGCTTTCCAGCGCTTCCGCTTCGTCCACGATGCTGATGGCAAAACCGGAATGAACATAGACATAGTCTTCGACCTTCGCTTCGGGCACGAGCCACAGGCTAATTGTCCGTCGTACGCCGCCGACGTCGACCTCGGCCTCAACACCGTTTATTGATTTCACCTTTGCCGGAATGGCAAGACACATACCCTTTGCTCCCTATCTACGATGAGTTGTGATTCCTGTCTGTCCCAAGGCTCAGCTCAAGCCTGAGTGGACTCGGTCGCCGCCTCTGCCTGGTGCTCCTGCCACATCTCCAGGGCCCGCTTCGCGACCATAGTACCACATCGCATGGTGCTCGCGGGCATACGATTCGGACACGACCCCATAGCGCATGCTCACCAGGCTCTGCCACATCAGTGGATGCATCACGGCCAGGAAAAAGTGGACGATGAACATACAAAAGGTGGCGACCATGGTCAGATCATGGACGATCACCGAAAGCCGGAACATCCAGTTGGGAATGATTCCCTTGCCAAACCACATCAGCAGACCCGTGATCCCAAAGAGCACATAGCCAACCATGATCGCTGCCGCATTCAGCCGCTCTCCGGTGTTGAACCGGGGCTGCGGCGGCATATCCACATGCTCACCCTTCAGATAGTAGGGAATTGCCGCCTTGACCCAGCCAATGTCCTCCTTGCCGAACCGAAAGTTCTCGCGCAGGTTCATCCAGAAACCGGCTCGGCTGGACGATGATATAGATGATCGGCATGAGGCCAAACGCGACAGCGAACAGGCGATGGGTCACTCGCAGCGCCTCTCCCCAGTCTCCCTGGGCCAGGCCCTTGAGCAAGGGGGCAAAGATTAGAAAGCCAGTGAAGGCCAAAGGAATGTAGGTCGCCGCGTGGACCCAGTGTCCGGAGCGTTCCAGCAACGTGTACTTGGGGATCCAGCGGATATTGACGACGCCATCCGTTCCGCGCAGCCTGACGCTCATTCTACCTCCTCCATCTGGATCTTGCCCCGGCTGAACAGGAAGGCCAAGAAGGCTCCTGCCGAGGCCCCTACGATGGCCAAAGCACCCAATCCCTGAACAAAGGTCTGCCACAGCTTGGCGGTCGTCGGCGTCACTGGATCGGCCGGAAGGTTGTATACCTCTGGCTCATCGAAGAGAATGCTCAGCCGGCCCAAGCCCGAGGCCTGTGTCTCGCCATAGAGCTGGACGTTGCTCAGGCCCTCAGCCTTGAGTTCCTCCACGCGGGCTTTGCCCTTTTCCAGCAGCTCCCCCCGCGGGCCCCAGACCAGCGCCTCCACCGGACAGCGCTCGGCGCAGGAGGGGCCGCCGATGCCCTGCCAGATCCGATCCTGGCAGAAGGTACACTTCCCGGCCTTGGCCACCCCAGTTAGGGTGCTCTTGACTTCCAGACCGGGCACGTCGTAGGGACACCATTGGGTGCAGTACCCACAGCCAATGCATTTCGAGCGGTCATAGGCCGTAAAACCATTTTTGTCCTTGAAGAGAGCGCCAGAAGGACAGGCCGTCACACAGGCCGCGTCCGCACAGTGCATGCACTGGTAGTTGAAGAAGCGGGTCTCAGGTGGCTCCTGCTCCCTCAGCTTGATGATATTCCAGGTGATAGCTGACAGGCCCAGTGGCGTCTCCCACAACTCTTGGGAATCATTGCTCTCTGCCGGCAGCTCGTTCCACTGCTTGCAGGCCATCTGGCAGGCTCGGCAGCCAATGCACTTGGAAGGATCGTACAGAATGCCCAGCGCATCTTCTGAATCCTGCGCCGCCGCTGTCGGTACCAAGACGCCTGCTGCCACGGACGCGCTCAGACCCGCTCCTGATAGTTTCAGGAACTCTCTCCGGGATAGCTCCATCGCAGCTCTCCCTCCGTCCACCAACCGGCTCTCGTGCTTTTCGTCGGATTTCATTCGCGCTCTCCCCCTCCTGGCGGGCTCGATACCCCACTGGCTCAGATCCGCCAATACTCCGTCCACCAGGACGTCAACCTGAGCAGCAACAGGCGCCGACAGTTCCAGGGTGGTATCTATCACCTCTGGCTGCACACCCCACAGCACCAACTCTCCGGGCGAGAGACCCCGCAGCCGGGCAGCGGTCAGAATGTCCGCCAGCCCCATCTGATGCGGAGATACTTTGACACTCAGGAAAGTGGGAACCTCGTCATCCGTAATGCGCACGACCGTCCCTGGCTCCGCGCGCATGTCCACCGCATCGATCACCACCAAGCGGTCGGCATCTTCGACGTAGGGTAGCAGGTCCAAGGCCAGCGTACCGCCATCCATGGCCCGCGTTCCTTTGGGAAAATGGTAGAGGTCTAGTAGTCTCTCTACCACCCGCACGCCAACCCCCTCGTCTCCCAGGAGAATGTTGCCCAGGCCGAGTATCAGCGTCGTATTCACCGTCTACATGCGTCCTTCCAACTCGACGCGGGTCAGTTCCTGGCCCTGCGTGTCCACGATATGGACGCCACAGGCCATACAAGGGTCGAAGGAATGGATCGTACGCAAGATTTCGAGGGGCTGCTCCGGTGCGGCCAGAGGTGTTCCGAGTAGCGCCGCTTCGTAGGCGCCTGGCTGGCCGCTAGTGTCCCGCGGTGAGCAGTTCCATGTCGAGGGGACCACGCACTGGTAGTTCTCGATCTTGCCATCCTTGATCTTTACCCAGTGCCCCAGTGCCCCGCGTGGAGCCTCGTGGGGGCCATAGCCCTGCGCCTCTGCGGGCCAGGTGGCCGGGTCCCATTTGTCGCCAGCAAAGACATTGAGATTTCCCTCGGCCATGTTTGCTGCCAGTTCGTCGAGCCATGGCTCAAGCTGCCCGGCCATGACCAGCGTCTCGATACCCCGGGCCGCGGTCCGGCCCAGCGTAGAGAAGAGCGCCTCCGGCCCGGCTCCCAGCGTCTCAAGCACGGCATTCACTGCACCTACCACCCCGGGATGTCCAGCCCCGTAAGCTACCAGCATCCGTGCCAGAGGACCAACCTCCACGGCCTTGTCCTCGTAGCGTGGCGCCTTCATCCAAGTGTATTTCTGATCGGTCTCCAGGAAGTCGTAGGGCGGCTGAGGACCCGTGTAGTTGGGGACCGTTTCTCCCTCCCAGGGATGCAGAGCACCCTGGTCGCCGTCACTATAGTCGTACCATGAGCGGGCAATGTATTCGGTGATCTTGTCCTGTTCTACCGGATGGACGGTGGACAGGTCACGGTCAAAGATGATGCCTTGCGGCAAGAAAAAGTCGCCCGTCGACGAAGGAAAGTCTCCATACGACAAAAAGTTCCCTAGTCCCTCGCCCAGGGCGAACCACTCCTTGTAGAAGGAAGCCACGGCCAGAAGGTCCGGGATGTAGACCTGCTCCACGAACCGCTTGGCTTCTTGGAACTTTGACCTGATGAAGGCCAGGCTGTCGGCGTTGATGGCCGATTGACTCTCAGGATCGAGGGCAGTCGCCATACCGCCCACCAGATAAGTCTGTGGATGGGGGTTCTTGCTGCCCAGCACAGCGTGGACTTTGATCACCTCTCGCTGCCAGTTCAAGGCTTCCAGGTAATGGGCTACAGCCATCAGGTTTGCTTCGGCGGGCAGCTTGTAGGCCGGGTGCCCCCAATACCCATTGGCGAAAATGCCCAACTGACCGCTGCTCACAAAGGTGAGCAGTTTGTCCTTGACTTCCTGGAAGTAGGACTCGCTGGACAGGGGCCAATCAGAGATCGACTGGGCCAGATCTGCCGTCGCAGCAGGATCGGCATCGAGAGCGCTGACAATGTCCACCCAGTCCAGGGCGTGCAGGTGATAGAAGTGGACTACATGATCCTGCACATACTGTATGCCGGCCATCAGGTTTCTTAGAATGCGGGCGTTTTGCGGAACCTGGATCCCCAGAGCATCTTCGACAGCTCGCACGGAGCTGAGTGCGTGAACGGTGGTTCACACCCCACAGATGCGTTGAGCCATCAACCACGCTTCCCGGGGATCGCGCCCCTTTTGGATCAGTTCCAGCCCACGCCACATGGTACTGGAAGCCCAGGCATCGGTTACCTGGTTGTTGTTCACTTCTGCCTCGATGCGCAGATGCCCTTCGATGCGGGTCACAGGATCAATGGCGATCTTGGCCATCCCTATTCCTCCTTCTCAGTCAGTTTCTTGGCGGCCAAAGTTCCGGCCACACCAATCGCAACCCCGGCCGCTGCGCCGACGACAGCCGTGGTCACCGGCGAGATCTGTTGCTCTTCAATGCCCGGGAAAGTAGTGGGTGGGGTCTGGCCTTCAATCGGTACCGTTTCATAGGCAGGCATTTCCCAGAAGTCAGGCGCGGCACAGGCGATACAGCCATGTCCGCCGCCCACAGGCCAACTGACGCCCTCGTTCCAGCGCATCGTGGGGCAATTGTGCATGGCTACCGGTCCCTTGCACCCCATCTGGTAGAGACACCAACCATTCCTGGCTCCTTCGTCATCCCACGTCTGCACGAACTCCCCAGCGTCGAAATGACCGCGCCGCTCGCAGTTGTCGTGGATGCGCTGGCCATAGCCGAACAAGGGCCGTCCCAGCTCATCCATCTCTGGCAGGCGGTTGAAAGTCAGGTAATGGACCACCGTAGCCGTGAGGTTGTCCACGTTCATGGGACAGCCGGGCAGGTTTAACACCGGCACGTCAGAGATGATATCCTTTACACCCACGGCTTCTGTCGGATTGGGCGTCGTTGCTGGCCAGCCGCCATAGAAGGCACAAGCACCCACGGTAATGATCGCCGCCGTATTTCCCGCAACCTCTTTTAGGATCTGCTCCGCGGTGCGGCCGCCAATCGTGCAATATATGCCGTCATCCTTGAGCGGGATTGCGCCCTCTACGATGGTAAGGTAGCCCCCGGCCGCCACTGTATCGGCCAGCGACTTTTCGGCCTGATGCCCTGAGGGAGCCATGATCGTCTCATGATAGTTCAGGGACAGGATGTCCAACACCAATTGGGCCACGGTGGGACTATGCGCCCGGAGGAGAGACTCTGTGCAGCCAGCACAGTCGGAGAACTCTAACCAGACTACCGGCGGGCGTGGGGCCGTCTCCAGAGCATGGGCTACCCTGGGTATCATGCTGGCAGGCAAGGCCAGGGACCCGGTCATGACAGCGCAGAACTTTAGAAAGTCCCGTCTGGACACACCTCGCTGGTACAAGGACTCGGCCAAACTCCCATTCAAATCGGCTACCATACGCATCCATCCTCCTTTGAAAAGTGACCGGCCCGCAAGGGCCAAATAGCACAGCAGCTTTGAGCGCCGGACCCAACCCAGGACAGGGCGTCAGGGCTCAAGGAAGCCTCCCAGGAGAGTCTCCTTTCCGTATACCATCCGACTGCCAGTACTGAGTTGCGATATGCGCATACCACTGTGTAGCATATTGAGCTGTGATCATACCTGTATTCTTTGGAGTTGGGGCATTGTAGCACATGATTTCAGATGTGTCAAGTTGATGCAGTTATGCGTGGGGTTTTTGGTGGAGTATCTTTGGGTAATACAGATATTCTCGCTCCATTTGATATGGATATGGAATCCCTCACCGCAGGCAGCGTCGATACAAGCGGCGAGGACAGCTTGGTTTGTCCTACCTGGTGGTCAAAAACCTAGCAGATCCGGGGCAACTGTTCGCCCACCAGCATATCGACGACACGCCGGGCCCCAAGCTCCGTACGCAATACCACGCGCCCGGGATGAGCCTCCGTCACCTGGCCGATGAGGGCTGCCTCCTGGCCAAACTCGTGGGCTTGCAGGCTGGCCAGCGCTGCTCCGGCGGCCTCCGGCGCGACGACGGCCACCAGCTTGCCCTCGTTGGCCACGTAGAGGGGATCCAGGCCAAGCAACTCACACGCGCCGCGTACTGTATCGCGGATTGGGACAGAGGTTTCATCGATCTCAATGCCGGTACTAGAGCGCTCTGCCAGCTCGTTCAGGGTCGTGGCCAGGCCCCCGCGAGTAGGATCCCGCAGGCACCGGATGGATCCTGGTGGCACCGCATCCAACAAGCCCGCGACCATCTCATTCAGGGGAGCACAGTCGCTCACCAGGAGGCTATCAAACTGCAGACCCTCGCGCTGGGTCATAATCGTCATTCCATGGTCGCCGATGGTGCCACTCAGGATCACAGTATCACCGGCTAGAGCCCGATTGCCAGCGATCTCGATGCCCGGTGGCACGATGCCTACGCCGGCGGTGTTGATGAACAACTTGTCGGCGCTGCCCCTGTCCACGACCTTAGTATCGCCGGTCACGATCTGTACGCCGGCCCTTTCGGCCGTGGCTGCCATGGAACCCACGATCCGCTCCAGCTCGGCCAACGGCAACCCCTCTTCAAGGATGAATCCAGCACTTAACCACAGAGGCGCGGCGCCACTCATGCTCAGATCATTCACGGTACCACATACTGCGAGCTTGCCGATGTCACCCCCGGGGAAAAAGAGAGGACTGACGACGTAACTATCGGTAGAAAAGGCAAGTTGGGTACTGGGGTCTGGGCATTGGGGACCAGGGATAGGCAGGATAGCCGAGTCATCCAGCTTGAGGAGAGTAGGGTTGTCAAAATGACGGAGGAAGATGTTCTCAACCAGATCTTGGCTCAGCTTGCCGCCGGAGCCGTGCGCCAACAAGATCACATCCCCGGTCATTCGAATTCCCGCCCGAACCGATAGTAGGCTGCGCAGGCGCCCTCCGCCGAAACCATACAGGGGCCGATGGGCTGGGCTGGGGTACAGGCTGTATCAAAGAGGGGACACTCGGAAGGTATAACGGTACCCCGCAGCACGTCACCGCAGAGGCAGCCCTTGTGCTCTCGTGTGGGACCAGGATCAACATCGAACGAGCGAGCAGCATCATGGCTGGCAAACTCATCGCGGATGCGCAGCCCACTGGCAGGCACGGCACCCAAGCCGCGCCACTCGGCAGCGCCCACGGCAAAGACACTGTCCAGTACCTCCAATGCCGCAGGATTTCCCTCACGGGTCACGCTGCGGGCATAGGTGTTGGCCACCGCAGGCCGCCCATCTTCGATCATGTCAACCAGGTCAGCCACCGCGCGGAGGATGTCCAGCGGCTCAAAGCCAGCAATGGCCACAGGCACAGCATAATCCTCCGGCAGAAAGCGCCAGGCGTCAGCGCCAATGATAGTGGCCACGTGGCCGGGACCAATGATGCCATCCACAGCCACTTCACCCTCATCGAGGATGGCCCGAGTGGCGGGGGGGGTCAGTTTGTGCAGACTGAGGACGGAAAAGTTATCCAACTCCTCCGTCTGGGCCTGGAGCAGAGCAGCGGCAATGGTTGGCGCCGTCGTCTCAAAGCCAACGCCCAAAAAGACAACGGGGCGAGAGGAATTTTCCCGCGCTATCTGCAAGGCGTCCAGGGTAGAGTACACCATCCTGACGTCGGCGCCGGAAGCCCTGGCATCCTGCAAGGTCTGGGCGCTTCCTGGCACGCGGACCATGTCGCCAAAGGTGGTCAGAATCAAGTCCGGCACGCGAGCCAAGGCAATGGCATGGTCCAGGTCTGCGTTGGCTGTGACGCACACCGGGCAGCCTGGCCCGGAGCGGAGATCCACCGTGGGCGGCAGCAGGCTACGCAGGCCATAGCGCAGGATAGCGTGGGTATGGCCGCCGCAGAACTCCATGAGCCGAATCGGCCGCGTGGAGCGAGCCTCAATACGAGACAAGAGATTGCGGGCCAGGGTAGGGTCTCGGAACTCGTCAATATATTTCATGTTACCAGTATATACCACTCGGCTTTTCTTCCCAACACACCGGGGCAGACAGTCACTCGCCACAGCATCATTGGGTGTGCTTTGAATCAAGGGCGGCAAAGTGAGCCAACGCCGCCTGTCCCAGGCTGATGCCGCCATCATTGCACGGCACCTGCTGGTGCAGCAGTACCTGAAAACCAGCATCCTCTAGTCTGGGCACAGTCAGGGCCAGCAGCAACCGGTTCTGGAAACAGCCACCGCTGAGCGCCACGGTCCGCGGGCTCTGCCCGGCAGCAATCTGCTGGCACACCGCAACGATCATCTCGGCCAGGGTCTGGTGGAACCGGTATCCGATCTCACCGGGGCTGGTGCCTTCCTCTACATCCGACTGGACCGCCTGGAGCAATTGGCGCAGGCGGATCACAGCCCCATCTTCTCCTTGCCTCTACTTCATAGGGGTAGGCCGGAGCATGGATGTCTGCTGCGCAGTCAGAGGCCCACCTGGTTGCCAGCATCTCCAGTTCAATGGCCGCCTGGGCCTCATAGGTCACCCGCTGCCGGACGCCGGCAAGGGCGGCCACGGCATCAAAGAGACGGCCTGCGGCTGACGTAAGCGGTGCGTTCAGGCCCCTGTCCACCTGCTGGCGGAGGATGCGCAGGTCCTGGTCAGCAATCCCGGCAAAGGCCGGCATCTCGCCGGTCAAAGCATAGAGATAGCCCGCCGCCAATCGCCACGGATTTCGGATAGCGCTTTCGCCACCAGGCATAGGCAGGTACTCCAAATGCGCCGCACGCTCGAAAACCGCGGTAGTCGCCAACAAAAAACTCCCCACCCCAGATGCGGCCATCGGATCCATAGCCCGTACCATCCCAGGCCACACCGATCACGGGGCCAGATGCCGTTCCCCAGCCATTGTCGACAAGACAGGAAGCGATGTGGGCCTGGTGGTGCTGGATGGGCACGCGAGTCTCGGCCATCGGAGCTTTGCGCTTGCGCGAATTTGGTGGCAAAGTAGTCGGGATGAAGGTCGTGGGCGAAAAGCTCCGGCTCTGTGCGAAAAATGTGCTGAAAGAGCGCGACGGATGCCTCAAAGTGTTCCAGGGTCTCCAGGTTCTCCATGTCGCCGATATGCTGGCTGACAAAGGCAAAATCATCCCGCGTCAGGCTGAACGTGTTCTTTAGTTCGGAGCCCGTTGCCAGCATCTGTCCTGTCTTGAACGGCAACCGGACCGGAAGCGGCGCATATCCCCGCGAACGCCGGATGTACTGGGTGGATTGGGAAGTTGAAGATTGGCAAGTTGGGGATTGGGTGACAAACACCACCGAATCATCGTAGCGGGCATAGATATCGCGGTTGTGCATCAGGAAGGCATCGGCCAAGGGGCCCAAGCGCTGGCGGGCCTCGTCGTTGCTCTGGGCGATGGGCTCTTCGGATAGGTTGCCACTGGTCATCACCAGGGGGCGGCGCACGTCGCGCAAGAGAATGTGGTGCAGGGGAGTATAGGGCAGCATGACGCCCAGGTAGAGGTTCCGGGGAGCCACTTCCGGGACGATGGAAGAATCATCTCGCCAGCGCAGCAGGACGATGGGACACTGCTGGCTCGTGAGCAAGGATTCCTCCTCCTCGGATACGTGGCACTGCCGGCGGACGTCGTCCATGGTGGCCATCATCACGGCCAGAGGCTTGGCCGGCCGGCCCTTCCGCGTCCGCAAGACGCCAACGGCAGTTGCATTCGTCGCGTCACAAGCCAGGTGAAAGCCACCCAGCCCTTTGATGGCCAGCACCTTGCCCGCTGCAAGCATCCGGCCAGCCAGCCGCACCGCGTCATCCCGCTCCGCGAGGTGGGCTCCGGCCGCACAGAATCCTCCAGCCAGACCTGGGGGCCACAGACTGGGCAGGCATTGGGTTGGGCGTGAAAGCGCCGGTCCAGCGGATCATCATACTCGCGCTGGCAGTCGGGGCACATGACAAAGGGCTGCATGGTGGTCAGCGGCCGGTCGTAGGGGATGTCGCGGATGATGGTGAACCGCGGCCCGCAGTTCGTGCAATTGGTAAAGGGGTAGCGGTGGCGGCGGTCATTGGGATCCAGCAGCTCGCGCCGGCAGTCGGCACAGGTAGCAATGTCGGGCGAGATGAGCTGATAGCGTCCCTCCTCAGCTACGCTATGGCGGATCTCAAAGCCTTCATAGCCATGGGGGGAGGCCTCGACTACTTCCACCGCCACGATACGAGCCAGGGGCGGCGCCTGTTCTGTCAGGCCGTTGACAAAGGCGTCAAGAGCCGGGAGCGTGCCTTCCACCTCGATGTCGACCCCGCCCGAATGGTTTAGTACCCAGCCCGCAAGAGCATGGTCGCGGGCCAGGCGGTAGACAAAGGGCCGGAAACCAACGCCCTGCACCACCCCGCGCACACTGATTTGTCTTAGCGCGACTGACGGCTCAGCCATTCCACCCAAGCCTCCAAACCGTCCCCAGTCTTGCAAGAAACCTGAAAGAAGGATACATCCTGATTCAGGGCGCGCACGGCCGTGGTAAAGGCTTCCAGGTCAAAGTCCAGGTAGGGCATCAGGTCAATCTTGTTGAGGACCAGAGCATCCACCGCAGCGAACATGCCCGGGTACTTGATGGGTTTATCGTCCCCTTCTGCAACGTGGGCGACCATCATATTGACATGCTCGCCCAGGGCAAAACCGGTTGGACAGACCAGGTTGCCTACATTCTCGATGAAGAGCAGGTCGATCTCACCCAGGGGCAGTCGCTGCAAAGCACTTCGCACCTGCGGTGCGTCCAGGTGGCAGCCGCCGCCGGTATTGATCTGGACGACCGGGGTGCCGGTTTCGGCCACCTTGTCGGCGTCTACGCGGCCAGCCACGTCGCCCTCGATGACGCCCAGCCGCAGCCGGCCCCGAAGCGCTTCTATGGTACGCAGGATCAAGCTGGTCTTGCCAGCGCCAGGCGAAGCCATGACGTTGACGGCCAACACCTGTTGCTCGTCGAGCATCTGTCGATTCTCGAGCGCGACCAAGTCGTTGGCGCTCAAGATATCCTCCAAGACGGGGAGATTTCTACGGACATGAACGCACTCCTCCCTATTCTATCTCAATACTGGCGACAGAAAATTCTCTGCCGCTGATAATCTCACCCCCCAGGGCTTCGCATTCGGGACAGGCCCACAACCGGCTGTCGGGTGGCACGTACTCGGCACCACAAACGTGGCACCGGACCCGGGCAGGAATGCGCTCAAAATTCAGTTCTGCACCCTGGGCCAGGGTATCTTTGGACATAAAGTCAAAGTAGAATTGAATCGAGTCATCCACAAACCCGGTCAGCTCGCCAATGACCAGGTTAATGCCCAGTATGCGCTGGGCATTGGACTGCTTGGCATGGCGAAGAACAATGTCCAAGATACTCTGTGTAATCGATAGCTCGTGCATAGCGGCGCATTATACCACAGAAGGGCCTGGTCCGAAAATCCAGTGTTTCCTGAGAGCCCTGAAGAAAGACTCAATTCTGACTCATGCACAAAGGCTGGCACTTGCCAAATCGCCTGGCTCGTGGTACGATTGCCGGTGGAGGGAGACAAACTTGACTACCGACATTGCACTCATGCTGGCCATCCTGGCCATTTCGATCCTGCTCTTCATCACCGACTGGCTCCGTGTAGACGTGGTTGCGATACTGGTATTGCTGGCCCTGATCTTGACTGGCCTCATCACCCCGGAAGAAGCTTTCGAGGGTTTCAGCAGTCCGGCTGTTATCACGGTATGGGCCATCTTTATTGTCAGTGGTGGTTTGTTCTATACCGGTGTGGCGAATCTGTTGGGCGATCGGATGCTGAAAGTGGCCGGCACCAGTGCTCGTCGCCTGGTGGGCGTGCTGATGACCACCGTGGGCCTAATGTCGGCGGTGATGAACAACGTGGGTGCCACGGCCGTCATGATGCCGGCAACCGTGTCTATGGCCCGCAAAGCCCAGATCAGTGTCTCCAAGCTCCTGCTCCCCCTTGCTTTTGGCTCGCTGATGGGCGGGATGATAACCCTGATTGGCACTCCACCCAACATTCTGGCCAGCGATGCCCTGCGCATGGCAGGCTTTGAGCCCTTTTCCTTACTTGACTTTGCACCCGTCGGCCTGACCATCCTCGTCCTCGGTGTGGCATATGTGGTAGTGGTTGGCATTCGGTTTCTGCCTGACCGAACGCCAGCGGAGCTGCTGGCAGGAGCAGCAGGCTCTGATACGGATCTGGTAGACCTCTATCGCTTGGGTGAGCGTCTATTCAGGGCACGCATCCCTACTGGTTCTCCACTCATCGGCCAACGACTAGCCAAAAGTGGCTTGCGAGAGGATTTTGATCTATCCGTCATCGCCATGGAACGGTGGGGGGGCACGCGCCTTGTGCCCGATAAAGATACCATCCTGCGCCGGGGTGACGTCCTGCTGATCGAAGGCATGAGTGACAACGTGGTGTGGGCCGGGCAGACAGGACGCCTGGATGTACAGCCCGAAGTGGGCGTGCATGACAAAGAGTTACAATCGGAAGTAATCGGCATCGCTGAGGTACTCCTGTCCCCGCACTCTAACCAGGCGGGAAAGACGCTGGCCGAAATTCAGTTTCGTGATAAATATCATCTGAGCGTCCTGGCGGTTCTGCGGGACAGCCGTCCCCGCCGCACCGGCCTGGCTGATCTGCCGCTCCGTTTTGGAGACACGCTGCTGGTACAAGGCCCCAGGCATAACTTCCAGATCCTTGGGCGCGAGGCCGACTATGTGGTCCTCGGCGACATAGAGAGCGCCCCCCCTCTGCGTAGCCAGAAAGTGCCTGTGGCAATTGGGATTCTGGCTGTCATGCTGGTGCCAGTCGTGGCCGGTTGGCTGCCCATCACGGCTGCGGCATTGCTCGCTGGCATACTGATGGTACTCACCGGCTGCTTGACCATGGATGAGGCCTACCAGTCCATTGAATGGAAAGCTGTCTTTCTCGTTGCTGGCACACTTCCCTTGGGTATCGCCATGGAGAAAACAGGGACAGCGGACTTTTTGGCGGGACTGATGGTCAACGCCGTGGGCGGACTCGGTCCCGTGGCTCTGCTGGCGGGGTTCTACATCCTGACCAATCTGCTGACCCAATTCATGTCCAACGCTGCCAGTACGGTCCTCATCGCCCCAATTGCCATCGAATCCGCCCTCCAGGTTGGCAGCGAGCCCCATGCCCTGCTGATGGCAGTTGCCGTAGGAGCGTCCGCCGGGTTTCTTACTCCGGTGGCCCACCAGTCCAATGTGCTGGTCATGGGACCTGGAGGCTACCGCTTTGGCGACTATTTCAAGGCGGGTCTTCCCTTGAATATCATAGCCCTACTCACTGTGCTGGTCGTCGTGCCTCTGGTGTGGCCCTGGCCCTAAGGGCGTTATAGGATCTCCTGGGTCTACGAACTGTCACGATCCACAGCCACTCTGGAATTTGCACTTTTTTCGAGGTTGCGGTACACTATACGCGCGTTAGCACTCGTTCACCTGGAGTGCTAACGCGCTCACTGCGTCAAACAAACAATATTCTAGGAGGAAGGCGAAATGGCGCTAAATCTCAAACCATTGGCAGACCGCCTGGTAGTAGAACCTACCGAGCAGGAAGAAATCACGGCTAGCGGCATCTATGTGCCCGAAACAGCCAAAGAGAAGCCCCAGGAGGGCAAGGTCGTCGCCGTCGGCCCAGGCCGCAAAGACGACGATGGTGACCGCATCGACATGGACGTCAAAGAGGGCGACAAGGTCCTCTACGCCAAGTACGCCGGCACCGAGGTCAAGCTCGAGGGCAACAAGTACCTCATTCTCAAGGAAAGCGATATCCTCGCTATCCTGCTGTAAGCAATTACCTACCGAACCAAAAGGAGTCTACTGATATGGCTAAACAATTGATTTTCGCAGAGGATGCCCGTCGTGACCTCAAGCTCGGCGTTGATGCCCTGGCCAATGCCGTCAAGGTCACCCTCGGTCCCAAGGGCCGCAACGTTGCCCTGGACAAAAAGTGGGGCGCACCCACCATCACCCACGACGGCGTCACCGTCGCCAAAGAGATTGAGCTCGAGGAGCCCTTCCAGAACATGGGCGCCCAGCTGCTCAAGGAAGCCGCCACCAAGACCAACGACGTCGCCGGCGATGGCACCACCACCGCCACCGTCCTGGCCCAGATGATCGTCACCGAGGGCCTCAAGAACGTCGCCGCTGGCGCCAACCCCATGCTCATCAAGAACGGCATCGCCCGCGCTGCCGAGGCCATCGTCGTCGCCCTGCGCGAGCAGGCCACCGAGATCGACACCAAGGAAGAAATCGCCAACGTCGCCGCCATTTCGGCCAACGACAAGGAGATCGGACGGCTCATTGCCGAGGTCATGGATAAGGTTGGCAAGGACGGCGTCATCACCGTCGAAGAGTCCAAGGGCCTGGCCTTTGAGACCGAGTATGTCGAGGGCATGCAGTTCGACCGCGGCTACATCTCGCCCTACTTTGTCACCGACCCCGAGCGCATGGAGGCCGTCCTCGACGAGCCCCTGATCCTCATCCACGACAAAAAGATCTCGTCCGCCCAGGACATGATCCCCGTCCTGGAAAAGATGGTCCAGATCGGCCGGAAGAACCTCGTCATCATCGCCGAGGACATCGACGGCGAAGCCCTGGCCACCCTCGTCCTCAACAAGCTGCGCGGCGTCTTTAACGTCCTGGCCATCAAGGCTCCCGGCTTTGGCGACCGCCGCAAGGCCATGCTCCAGGATATCGCCGCCCTGACCGGCGGGCAGGTCATCACCGAGGAAATGGGTCGCAAGCTCGACACCACCCAGGTCGCCGACCTGGGCCGCGCCGTCAAGGTCATCTCCACCAAGGAAGATACGACCATCGTCGGCATCGAGGATGACGCTATTAGCGAGAACATCCTGGCCCGCATCAACCAGATCAAGGCCGAGGTCGAGGCCAGCACCTCCGACTATGACAAGGAAAAACTCCAGGAGCGCCTGGCCAAGTTGTCCGGTGGCGTGGCCATCATCCGCGTCGGCGCCGGCACCGAGGTCGAGCTTAAGGAAAAGAAGCACCGTGTTGAGGATGCGCTCAGCGCCACCCGCGCGGCCGTCGAGGAAGGCATCGTCCCTGGCGGCGGTGTGGCCCTCATCAACGCCATCCCCGCCCTGGAAGGCATCGAGATGACCTTTGGCGACGAGCAGACCGGCGTGACTATCCTCCGCCGCGCTCTGGAAGAGCCGATGCGCCAGCTGGCCGCCAACGCTGGCCGAGACGGCGCCGTCATCGTCGAGAATGTCAAGCGCGCGCAGAAGGAAGCAGGCGACATCAACGTCGGCTTTGACGTCCTGCGTGACACCTACCCGAACATGGTCGAGCAGGGCATCATCGACCCGGTCAAGGTTACCCGCAGCGCCGTGGAGAACGCGGCCAGCATCGGAGCCATGATCCTGAGCACCGAGGCCCTCATCAGCGACATCCCCGCTGACGAACCGCCACCAGCTGCTCCGCCCATGCCGCAGTACTAGAAAATCACATACAACCAGCCGCCCGGCGGCTGGTTGTGCCATGCTGCTAGATTCAGCAGCCCCTCCATCTGGAGGGGCTGCTGGTGCGTATGTACCAGCGGCTGAGAACGGTGGGCTCCCAGGGTCGATCTGCCGGTACGGGGCAGTTTCCTCTATCATGAGAAGCTTGAGCATGGAAGAATCACCTATCTGGAAGCTCGCAGCTTTTTGCGATAGCCCGGTAGATGTGGTATAATCCCACTCGCCTGCCCTGACTGAGCCCGGTCATGGCCCGAAACCGGGTTTCAGCGACCCTTGTGAGGTGGTCTGATTGAGTAACAAGGAACCGCATAGTCAGAATCAACCCAGGAGGCAAAGTGGCCCTCCTGCGTGGGCGCGTGCGCTCATTGGCCTTTTCCTGGTTTTATTCTTCCTCGGTGGACTCCTGGCCGGCTACCTCTTTTACATCACTGTCCGGGAGTTCGTGGCTCACACCGAACTACCGGCATTGCCCGTTGTCCGGTTGCCATCGATCAGCCTACCCGAGGCTGTGGCTGATGTGGAGAATCCCCTGGAGCCGCTGCCCCAGATGCCAGAGATGACGCCGATTGCCGGTTCAGGAGAAGTCGTCTACTCGGCTCCCCCACCAGCCACTCCAGCTCCGGTCGGTGAGCGAATCAATATCCTTTTGGTGGGAATCGATCGACGCGGGGGAACAGGCTGGGGCTATCGCACCGATACAATCATCATCCTGACTATAGATCCGTTCAACAAGACAGCCGGGATGCTTTCCATACCCCGTGATCTTCAACTGTCAATCCCGGAAAATGGAGACAATCGGATCAACACCGCCAACGTTTGGGGCTACGAGTACGACTACCCAGGAGGCGGTCCGGCTCTTCTGAAACGGACGATCGAGTCCAATTTTGGCGTTCCTATTGACTATTATGTTATGGCCGACTTTAAGGCATTTGTCGAGATCGTTGATACCCTTGGGGGCATCGACGTAAACGTGCCCACCGAACTGCATGATACCAAGTACCCCGATCCGAGGCCCGGCGATCAATACGCTTTCAAGACGATCCACTTTGACCCTGGTTGGCAGCATATGAATGGCGAACGTGCCCTCAAGTATGCTCGCTCGCGCATGAGCACCAGTGACTTTGACCGGGCCAAGCGACAGCAGATGATCCTCGTCGCCATCCGTGACAAAGCTCTGAATCTGAATTTGCTGCCCAAGCTGCCGACCCTGGCTGCGACTTTGGCCAACAACGTCAAGACCGACATGACGATGGATGAGATGGCCGAAATGGCACCTCTCGCACCGCAGATTGACACGGCCAACATCAAGCAAGCGGTCTTGGAGAAGCCACTGGTGTATGCGTTCCGTCGTGAGGACGGCGCCGCGGTGCAATTGCCCAAGTGGGACTTGATCAACCCAGTGATTGCCGATCTGTTCACAGCGCCACAAGCGCTTCTTCCGGTAGAGCCGACACCAACGCCAGCGCCTACTGCCCCGCCTACACCGACACCCACACTAGCTCCGGTCGAGATCAAAGACTTGAAGGAGTTGGCCGGCGAGGGCGCGCGTATCGCCGTACAGAATGGGACATCGCAGCCCAATTTTGCGGCGCGCGTGGCGACCATGCTGATGGAAGAGGGCTTCCAGGTTGTTGAATTTGGCGATGCCGACCGCCTGGACTATCCGATGACAGTCATCGTGGACTATACCGGCAAAGTCTATACCTTGGAACGCTTGATAGAGCTGTTTCAGCCGGCACCGGAGAACGTGCGCCGCAGTCCGAATCTGCGCAGCGAGATCGACATCCGAGTCATCGTGGGGCAGGATTTCTTCCTGTCGCAGCAATAGACACAGGCCACTGGCAGCCTGTGACAATTCGCCTATTGGCGCTATCCTTGACGCAGCGTTGTACTGATTGCCAGGCCCAACAGCAACCTGGGGCTCCCTGGCTTCCGTGGCAAGGTCTTTGCCGGACCGTGTGTGCGCGGTTTCGCGAGGATCTTTTTTCATTGGGGGAAGCATTGAAGCGTTACCAAAAAAGCTATCGCCAGAGCGAGGCCAATAGGGACCCGAGTGAGACAGTTGGGTTGATGCCCTGGCAAATCTGGCGTCTGAGTGACAAAGGAAACGAACAGGTCGACGGCAACATTGTGACCGAGGAGCCCCTCGAGATCCGCGTGGACAACCGGTCTGTAGCAGTACTGATGCGGACACCGGGCAGGGAAAAAGAGCTTGCTGCTGGGTTTGTGCTGGGTGAAGGATTGGTGACCGACCTCATGGACATCGCTCTCGTCCGACATTGCGGGCGGGCAGTGCCCACAGAGACCTCTGAGGGTGATGCCCTGGACGAATCACGCAATCTGGTAGATGTGACCCTGTTACCTGGGGCTGCCGGCCCAACTGAACTCTCTGATACCGTCCAGTTGATCCGTTCCGGATGCGGCCGGAGCGGGGTAGGCGCACTGGTGGAAAACCTGGCCCCGGTTGATGCCGACAGCAAGATAGCCGTTGAGGTACTGCAAAGGCTGCTGGGGCAGATCACCCGCCAGCAGACGGCATACCGCGCGGCAGGTGGCATTCATGCGGCCGCGGTATTTGACACCAAGGGCCGGTGCGTTGTCGTGAGCGAAGACATCGGCAGACACAATGCCGTGGATAAGGCGGTGGGCCACTGCCTATTGCGGGGCATCTCTCTGAAGGACAAGTTGCTGGTAAGCACCGGTCGAGCCAGCTACGACATGGTAGCCAAAGGGGTACGGCTCGGAGTGCCGATCATCGCGTCAATCTCTTCACCAACCTCACTCGCCGTCGAGTTGGCCGACGCGTTGAATTGCACGCTTCTGGGCTACCTGCGGGGCAAAACGCTCAATGTCTACACACACGGTTGGCGGATCGTGACTTCGCAGTAGGACGCTGTGAACTGGCCTGTCTCCAGCAAAAGATGGCGGTTGCGCCAAGACCTCTCTTCCAAGGCCACACCCGCGTCTACCATCTCTCCTTGTTACCCAATCGCAGGCATCACCCGTACCGTGCCAAAACCTAAGGATCGCGCGCGCTGAGCGTAATATTCATGCTTGGCGGCGCAAGATGCCGGAGATACTCCGCATTCAGCGCCTGCTTAACCTCTTCGGCACCCGGGCCCCGTACCTGTAGGCGAACGACCGAGTCCGGAGAGAGTACAGCCAGTTGCTTGGTTAGATGGGCGGCCAGGGATGTCTCTTCCATCGTGCTCGGCTCAATCGTAAGGCTGACCATGGGCCGGGCCGGCAGCCGGGTGAACGAAACGTCGACCAGGCGACCCCGGTCGCAACCCACTAGTCCAACTTTGACCATCATGTACCCCTTGTCCTCGTCTCGCTCGGCAAAGGATGTACGCTCAATTGATCCCGGGTAGATAACCGGGGTCGGGAGCGGATTTCCAAGCAGATCGTGGCGCAACACCTGGGCACGGTGGATGTGGCCGGCCAGAACCGCGCTGAACCCCTCTGGGATCTCGCGCCCTCGTACAACATCCGGCCTGTTCCGAAAGGTATAGTCATGGGTGCCTACTCGCGCCCCCTCAACAGTCTGATGCATGCATAGGAGACGGGCGTCGGCTCGTACCTCCGTATGTTGGGTCTGGCCCACCAGATCTCGAAACTGGTCTTGTATCTTTTGGGCGAAGGGGAAGCCCGATAGGGCAATCGAGCCATTTTCCAGATGGCAGATGTAGGTTCTTGGCCGATCAAAGATATGGATGTTTGGATGTGCCGTCCAGAGGTGCAGGGGAATACGGGAACGTTCGTGGTTCCCAGGCACCAGGTAAACGGGGATACCCTGCTCTGCAACCTGAACCAGCGGGGCCAGGGCCATCTCAACCAGCGCGGCAGGGATCTTGCTCCGATAGCAGATGTCGCCGCCATGGACGACTAGATCGGCCGCGCCTCGCAGCGCCGGTTGCAGCGCCCTCTCGAAATTGGCGAAAAAGTCATAGCCCCTTCGGCGTCGCTGGATCCTTGGTCGAAATGGCAGATCAAAGCCAAGGTGGGTATCGGCAACAAGCAACAAGCGAGCCAGCCTAGATTCCATCACCAGGACCTCTTTAGTCAGGTAGGAAGGTTCTCTCCAGCTTCGACCCCATCATACCATTGCGAAGGAGAAACCGCAACAGTAGCTTGACCCGGGTGGCCTTTTATCGTATACTGGGTTCGGGAGGGCACCATGAATACGGAGCTTGCTGATAGACACGATGTATCCATATTCGGCAAGCTGATGGGACCAGAGCGGCCCCTATCGGTTACGGTCGCCATCGTGTTGCTTCTCGTACTCCTTCCTATTGGCGCGGCCTTCATGGACGGGGCACTGGGTGTTCTTTTTGCAGAGGGCTATTGGCAAGTCGTATATCTGCCCGCCGCAGTCATCCTCTACATTCTGTTCATCGGTCCCATCCTCACACGGATGGAAGTGAAGGTACTCGAGGCATTCCGGCCGCTTGTACAGCTCGACGACAGCAACTTTGAGCTGCTGGTTGTCCGGGCGTCCCGTGTCAACCCCATTGCCGAGGCGATTGCTTTTGGTGTAGGTGCGATATTTGGATTATGGCTTGGTCTTGCAGGAATAGAGGGCTCTGATACCTTCTGGCTGAAGCTTTGGCTGGTGTGTTCGGGCACCGGCATGTTTGGCCTACTGGGCTGGGCAGTGTACTCTTCCGTGGCCAGCACCAGGATCACCTCCGCGCTGCACCGCCAGCCACTTTGCATCGACATCTTTGACACGAAGCCCTTTGAGCCGATCGGACGGCAAAGCCTTGCTCTCGCCCTGGTCTTTGTCGGCGGCATCCTGCTGAGCATGGTTTTTGGCCTTGGAAAACTAACCATCTCTGATTGGCAGAACTTGGTACTCTATCTTATTCTGACTGGCGTGATTGTCCTGGTTTTTTTCCTCAACATGCGCGATACCCACCGTGTACTGGCCGCTGCCAAACGGAAGGAACTGGAGGCGGTCCAGAAGAATATCCTCCAGACCAGCAGGGCACTAATGGAGCGCATCACCGACGGAGACTCCGGTGGCTCCTTGGGAACAGAGATCAACGCTCTGGTCACGTACGAAGGCCGCATCCGTGGGACAAGGACCTGGCCCTATGACACGACCATACTCCGCGCGCTCTTTTTCTCCCTGATTATCCCTGCTGTCGCGGAACTGGTCAAGCTCGTCTTCAACTCGCAGTTCAAGTGACTCTGCTTTGCAGGAAATTGGATTCTCAGGTATAATCAGCACAGGGTATCTCGTTTGTGGTTCCTGTATCCGCATGCCTTTGGATGCTGCGGCGCATCCTCAGCACTGCGAAAGGGCCACACTTTGAGCCCGCGTTGCGGACTGGTGAACCTGTCGCATTCCATGGATCTCAGCCCCGTGCAGCTCTAGAACATAAGGAGGAGTATGATGAGTCAAGAAGGTGATATCGCTGGCCAGGGACCTCAAACCGTTGCCGAAGTGGACCGCATTCGGGACATTATCTTTGGCCCGCAGATGCGCAATTACGAGCAGCAGTTCAAGCGAATTGTTGCCCAGGTTGACCGGATGGGCAAACAGTTGGAGGACCTGAGTGCTGCCCTTGAGCAGCAAAAAGAGAACCAAGAAGCGCGCACACGCCAGGCTGAGGAGGATCTACGCCAGAGCCTGACCAAGTCGGAGCGTGGCATGTCGACCCGGCAAGAGCAACTGGAAACCAATCTGGACCAGCAGGTGACGGAACTCAAAGCCGATGGCCGCAAACTGGCTGCGGACATGAAAAAGCAGGCCAAGGATCTGCGGGGCGAGTTCTCTGAGGCCCTCAATACCCTGGAGGATGACAAGGCCAATCGGCTTGACCTCAGCGATCTCCTGATCGAAATGGGTACCCGCCTCAAACAACAGGTTGGCCTCGCCGATCTCTTGGGGCAGTTGGAGGACGTGGCCAAAGATTAGAGCCAATCGTATGAAGAAATTCGTATTTCCCGACACGACCGTATTCCTCTATTTCCAATCCTTGGACCAGTTCGACCTGGCTGAAGCTCTCGAGTGCGATGCCGTGGAATTGGTTATTGCGCCAGCCGTGATAGAGGATCTCGAACGACAGGGATGGGATCATCCCCGATTGAGTACGCGCAAGCGTTCTGAGAACAGCCTGCGAACGATCCGCACCTGGACGGAGATGAATGACGGGCTCGTCCGCCCTGGTGTGGAAGTAACTCTCTGCTACAGTCCAAAGCAGACAACGTTCCAGGAGTATCGCTTGGACGCCCACAATCGGGACGATGTCCTCATCGCCAGCGTCCTTGAATACAGCCAAATCCACGGTACTGACACCGTTCTGCTCTTGACCGATGACGTGCGTCGTCGGTTGAAGGCCCATCGACTCAACCTTCAGAGCATCAGCCTGCCGCCGGGCACCCGGCTACCACCAGCCGAGGGGACGGGGCGGGATGCTGAACCAGGATCTCGGTGGGAGCCTTCCCGACAACAACGCCGTGCACCGCAGGTTGAGCTACGCTTCGACAGCGGTTCGCACATGCTAGAAGTCAGGCCAAAAGATAAAGTTCTCGGCAGCGCTGACATGGTCGCTGCCCAGTTGGCTGAACTGAGAGATCAATTCCAGGAACCACTGCGCCTTAGGGAGAGCAGGACTATGCCTGGGATTGATGACAGAGAAGCTGCATCCATGCTGACCAACGCGATACTCTACCCCCAGGAAGAGTTCGAAAGGTACCGGCAGGAGATTCAGGTCTTCCTTGGGACTTGTGAGGAATGGCTGCAACGCAGGTCGGAGGCGTTGAGTCCAACGCGCCGTACCGTCAAGCTTGAGTTTGGACTGGTCAATTCGGGGTCTGCCGCTGCAGAAGGAGTGGTCCTTACCCTGTCCCTACCCAAAAGACTGCGATGGCTTGAGGGTACTGGTGACAAAGTGCCCCAGCCACCAAAGCCGCCACGTACACACATGGAGATGATGAACGAGGCCATTTCCGATCTCTACGACACCACGGTATTGCCCTGGTCGGCTGGTTTTGAATCCGTCAATGTTTCCAAGGCGGATAGCTGGTTGGTAGAGGGGCGAGAGCTTCGAGGGCTGGTTGATGTCTGCCTGCCACATCGTACTGTGGGGCTGCCGCCCGCTTACGCCGCATTTGTCGATGCCGAAGCAGTCTCAACCTTTGCCATCTCTTACGTCATCAACGAGAGAAACACGCCCGAGCCCATAGACGGAAAGCTCCTGGTTCGCGTCCTCTAGGCCCCCGAAGGCGGCGCGCCCTGGCCGCGCCGGAGCCCCCCACAATGTCGGCTGGCCTCTGGACCTTACCAGCACTTCGTTGCATTTTCCAGCCGATTGAGGTATACTAAGGCTAGGCCCCAAAAACGCACACTACCAATGGAGGTATGACACGTGTACGACGTTTGGAGCAGGAACATACGCGACAACGTGGGCATGGTGCAGCAGAACGCAGGTCCAACCACGGCCATCGTCGTATCTGGTAGCCAATCAGATCAAGCTTACTGGGGAGAGCACTTTTGCCGTACATCCTGCGACGTCTTCTGCCAGGATGGTAGCACGTACGTGGCTTCGGTTTACGAAAAGTCTCTGAAGGGAAACTTTTTGGGTACGCTCAACGCATGGGCAGAAGCCATGCCAGGCATTGCCGCCAGAGGGATACAGCTTCCAGACGTTGGACTCATGAGCATGGTTTTTGGGAAAGGCAAGCGACTGAGTCCTTTTACGCAGGCGCTCGGCAACCGCAAGCCATCTTTTCCTACACCCATGAAGGCACGGCAATCCGGTGTTTTCCTCCGTACCGTCGATCTTGCCAATCTGTCTGCCAATTCCTGGATACGACACCTGGCCAGGAGTGGATTCAGGGGCATGATCGTCAAATGGGGCGATGAAGCGGTCATTCCCGGGGTAGAGTGGGATGTGGGGGCGCGTGACCTTGGCAAAGTGGACGCGGTTCGCTTTGTGTGGCAGACAGAGATCACCAGAGACCTTGCCCGGGAAAAGGAATGGGTCGTGACTGACCCGGCAAGCGGTCTCATGAAATTCCAGTTCTCCAGGCAGGATCGGGATACACTGCGGAGTAGAATCGCCGAGCTTGGAGACGATGTACGGGTCGGTGTCAACCTGGGCAGCCTGGCCATAAGCTATCCATTCTTGGACACAGCGATTGAGATTCTTGGCGACGATGTTCTCGATCCCCAAAAATGGGCCAATTGGGACCCCTATGCCTGGATCGCCCTCTGCTGCCAGGATGAGGACCAGTGGCGGGCGGAAGCAGCGCACGAGGAACAACTGGGTAGGACAGGGATACGAGATCTAGAGAAGCGCTATCCAGATTTCTATCCAAAACTCGCCAGACTGCGCCAGGCGCTCGAGTCAAAAACCGGGCGGCCCCTGGCGATTGGAGTACTGGATTTCGGAGAGACCTTTTGGGCAGATCTGGGGCTGCATCTGACCCTGCGGGAAACGATGGATGCCCTGACAACTGAGTCGGATCGGGGCCGGGCAACTCGGGAACTCTTTGGTATCCCCCACGACCGGGACAAGAATGGCAATATCCTTATTCGTAGCAGCATTCCCCCCTCGGCCGATATCCGGGATTCCGTGATCGTGGATTCTGTAATCGTGGACCAAGACTCTGTCCTGCGCAGAGGCGTAGTCGTTGGCGGCCGGCACGATTGGCTGTCCATGCCCCAGGGAGGGTGCGCACTCTTTTGTGCTTCGGATCGCCTGGACTTCCAGGGACCGCACGGGGTTGCATTCCGTTCCCTGGGTTCCAAGGTCAGCATCGCCGAAGGTGGAAGGCACACCAGCCTGCTGCTCCCGGATGGTCCAGAGCATATGGTTTCGAATGAGTCAGTACTGGACTATAGCGGCGACAACTATACCAAGCCGATTCTGGGTAACAAACTGTCCTTTGAGGATGCGGGCGCCATCATGTCTGGCATGGATGGCCGCGAACTGGAGGATCGCTGGCTGCGAGCCTGGCAGGGGAGATAGAAGCCGCAGCAGACCCCAGCAACCCCTTGATCAGGGTACGACCAGGTGTATCGTCTCGGGCAGGACGAGATGGTCTCCCAGTGAGGTGCCATCTGGCCCCATGGCGGGCAGCCAGGTAGAATCGCCAAAGGCATGCAGGCTGATCGTTAGGGAATAATCGCCAGGCTGGCCATAATCGGGTATGGGCAGCAAGTGAAGCGAGGCAAGCGGTACCCCTGGCAGCCAACGATCGGTGGTGTCACGACCGGCCGTTGGTGAGCCATCAGCGTACATCAGGAACTTGCCCTCCTCATCCACCAGTTGAACGAGGGCCATCAGGTCCTCCTCCACCGGCTGGAGCCCTTTCCAGTAGAGGTGTAGGGCTAGCTTGCCGCCTGGCTGCGCCTGGTTGCTTTCCAGGCGATAGCCCAACAGCCGGACGTCTCCCCAATCCACGTTGAGGGATGTTGCCCCGGCAAGTTCCACATCGGAAGCCACCGGCGCCGCCGCGTGAACTGGCCCGATGTAGCGAATGGGCGTGACGATCGCCAACAGAAGCATCCCAGCTACCATAGTCCCCAGCAGCCACTTTTCCGCCCGCCCCCTGGCCCACCAGGCCCAGCCTGTGACCAAGACAAGCATGACTGTGGGCATGATGGGATAGATGAGCCGGCCCTGATCAGTACCCAGGACAGTGGCTGTCCACTGCAGCAGCGAGCCCAGGGTGATGACCGCATGCAAGCCCAGTAGACCCAGGCTCCATTTAATAGCGCCGTCGAGTGCGCTCCAACGGCGTATTAGCCACATGACGAAACCGGCCCCACCCACCAAGCAGACCGCACCGATGACCCAGTAGATCGCTTCGTCGAAGGCAATACCGATCCAACCCAACCAGAAGGAACGGAACAGCCCCTTGAACAGCCAGGCCAGCACGTCGAGGTTCAGCAGTCCTTCGCGGCGGGCGTTGATCTCGAGCAGGAAGGACCAGCCCATCGGGTCGCCGTGCAGGAGCCAATTGCGGACAAAATACCAACCTGACAGGACTGCTACCAGGCCAAAGGCCAGCAACAACCTGCCAGCAGCAGGCAAAACCCACGCCCAGCGCCCTGCCTCCCGCTCACCATTGCCAGCGGAATGTGACCGGTAGCTGGCAACCAGCACTGCCAGACCGACCACAGGCACCAGCCCGATCAAATTTGCTTTGCTCATTAAACCCAGACCCAACAGGAGTCCCAGCAGGGCGCTGCGCCGCCAGATCGGCTGAGACTCGGTGTCGTGGAGCAAGGCGACCACCTGCCACAGGATCAAGGCCGAAAAGGTCAGGGCTGCATTGTCATTGTTCGCCACCGCAGACATGAAAATAAACTGGGGGGTAAAGGCAGTCAGGGCGGCCATCGTCAACGGGATGGCGGGTTTTGTAGGGAATAGAACGCGCCCAAGCCGGTAGACAGCCCAAACTGTAAGCCCTCCGAGCACGACCGATAAGAGGCGAAGCAGGTGCCACGCCAGCGCCCAGCCGCGATAGGGCCAGGCCTCGTCGCTGGAGTGCAGGAGCAGGTTCTTTGGCGCACGAGCGTCAGCCACGTCAAAGTGGGCGTTGGCCCGGACGGAGAAAGCCGCGTCTGCATCATCTTCCACCCAGAATGTCAGTGCTGCGCCCAGGGCATAGTAGAGTGGCGGCTGGAAAGCCTCGTGCTCCTCTTGTGTGGTTGGCAGCCGGCCATGTTGCGCCAGATAACGGACGTAGGTAAAGTGTGGCACCTCGTCCGGCGCCTCACCCAGAGGGATGGTCATGCTGTACCAGACTGCAAGGGCGAGGTAGAGAAGCAGCACGACAGCGAGCAAGAACCCGGACCTATCCTGTTTGTTCCTGGCAAAGCCCTGGGAGCGATCCTGTTGCTGGCTCACGGCGCCACCACCTCGATCTCGCCCAGGGGGATACGACCGCCACCACTGGCATCGGCCGGGGTACCCGCCATGGCCACAATGTCAAGGTTGCGGACCGTATCGTACTCGTACATACCTGCCCACAGGAGGTAGCGGCCGGGCTCTAGATCGGCAGGCAATGCCAGGTGGTGGGCATCCGGTACCAGCTCGCCGGCCAGCCAGCGCGTCGTAGGGCTAAACCCGCCGCCAGGATCGCCGTCGTGCTGGGCTGGCTGGCGGGTCACTGCCGCATCAGTCATGTGTACGAAGGTCTTGTATCCCAGGTCCAGGCTGCGCAATGCCCGCCAGTAAAGTGTGACATCTATGGTGTCGCCCGGGCGATAGCTCGTCTCGCCAGTCGCAAAAGCCAACAGCTCGACTGTGTCCTCCAGGTTGGCGTTTACTGGCTGGGTAGCCCGCAGAGTGCCGTTCGGCCAGAACAAGCTAGCGAACAAGACCACGGCCAACAGCAAGTAGCATGCGGCAAGCAGCAGAGGGCCAGATCGGAACCTGGCTCCAGACGACCGGCTACGGACGAACAGGGCAGCACTCATGGCCAAAGCCGCGACCAGGGATACCAGGGTGCCCCAGCGCTGCCATGGCGTGGCACCCAAACGCAATGCGAATGAGCCGCCTCCCGCTGGCAAGTCAAAGGCGGCCAGCCCCAATACACCTTTTGGATGGCCGGCGAACGATTGCCTGCTGGCGCGCTCCTCAGCCGCCCAGCCCGGATAGTAAAACTGGTGCAGGGATATAGTAGACTCTTGATCCGCAGTCAAAATCAGATCATAGAGGGCGTGGCCCACACCAACGAGCTCGACCTGGCCCGCAGCCAGCGGCGCCTCGTCAGGCGCCGGTGCTGCCGCGGCATGGGACAGAGCCCAACGCTGCTCCGTCACCCAGACAGGTAAATACTCCCCAGTCCAGGTCGTACCCACTTGACCGTGGTCCCGGTCCATCTGCCACATTGCCTCGACCGAAGAATCAGGGTACGTGGGGACGATGGACAGTCCCCCCAGGGCCCAGACCGCGGTGGCAACAACCATCGTAGAGCCCAGCACAATCCTGCTCCAATGGGCCGGGCGTGTCAGGTCCTGTATCACTGCACCAGCCAAAAAGGCAGTGGCCAGCACTGTGAGGGTCTGGAAACGCCAGGGATACTGGAGGAAAGCTAGCCCCCACTCCAATACCCGCCAGATCGGCAGTGAGGTCGTGGTCAGCATAAGTGTGGACACCAGAGCGACAGCCAAGAACAAAAGAGTCACCCAGCGTCGCGGGCCAGGACGGAAGGCTACGACCAGGGAGGCGACAATAAACAGGGCTTGAAGCAATCCCAGAGGAAAAACCCGGGCCACGGTAGGGTCCACAGAGTACGGGTAGATGGGGGACCAGGCGAACAAGCTGGACCACGCTAGGAGATGGTCGCGGTAGCCCTGCGAGGTGCCATAGCCCAAACCCACATAGCGCGATTCAGTGAGAACCGGCAGCCAGTAAAAGGCGCTCACAGCTGCGGCCAGAGCCAGGGCCACAAGTACCTGACCAATCGCCCGCCGCTCGCCCACCCTGATGATCAAGATAAGCAGATAGGCTGCCAGAACCGGGGCAAAGATCAAAGCCGACAGGCTGTGCGTGGTCACCAAAGCGGCCAGGGTCAGTGCAGCCAGTCCTAGTCTGTAGAGTCGTGCTTGATCGCGCCCTTCGACCAACCTGTGAAAAGCCCACAGCACCAGCGGGAACCACACAAAAGCCAGGAATTCGGCGGCGGCTCCCCGCACGTAAAGGTCCGCCAGATGGTAGGGCATGTAGGCATAGACTACGGCAGCAACCAACGCCGGACCGCGGTCCAGGTACAGCCGGGCAAAGAGAAGCATGGCCAACGCTGAGGCCACCAAACCAGTGGCAAAAACCAACTGCAGAGCCAGCACAGCATCCGCGCCCAGGAGCATGAAGGGCAAGCCCCAATAATAGCTCAATGGCCCGTAAAAGTTCAGTACAGGATGGCCATAGCCAAAAGCAAGATCTGGGAACCAGCGGGGGTAGAGAACCCCAGCACGTACAGCCCGATCCAGCGCAGACAGCCGGTAAACATGAAAGATGCCGTCATCGGACGCAAAGAACCCGGGCCGCGCCTGGGGAATGAGCGCAGGTAGGGTCAAGAGGACAACCCACCAGCCGGTTGGGACACGTGCAAGTGTTTGGATTAGGGCCCTGATCCGTAGGTTCACGCGGGGATTATAGCACGGCCGCCAGGTTGCCGCAAGTGCCAGGGGCTGCTGGTGCCTGTCAGTTGACCGAAAGGTAGGATTCGGGTATACTCCCAGTAGCTCACGAGGCTGGCTCGTCCGGCTGGTGGGTCAGGGCCACCGCGGTGCTGGTTGCACCTCCTTGGCCCGTTTGTTGCGGTTTCGAGGTTCGTAGCTACTACATTTTCCAAATACACGGACTATGACGCTGATCCTGGGCATTGAAACGTCGTGCGACGAAACGGCCGCGTCTGTGGTAGAGGATGGGCAGTTCATCCTCAGCAACGTCGTTGCCTCGCAGGTCGATATCCACCGCCGCTACGGCGGCATCTTTCCCGAGATAGCCTCTCGCCAGCACATCTTGAGTATCCTGCCGGTTATTGAAGAGGCTCTCTTTGGAGCTGATGTCGACTGGGATGACCTTGCAGCGGTAGCGGTGACCCACGGGCCGGGGTTGGCCGGTTCGCTACTGGTAGGCGTCAATGCGGCCAAGGGGCTGGCCTGGGGGCGCGGGTTGCCCCTCATCGGCATCAATCACATCGAAGCCCACATCTATGCCAATTGGCTGGTCCAGGACGTACCCCCGCCAGAATTTCCGCTGGTCTGCTTGATCGTGTCTGGGGGGCATAGTGAGCTAGTCCTGATGACCAACCATGGACAGTACCAGCGACTGGGTGGTACACTGGACGACGCCGCTGGCGAAGCATTTGACAAGGTTGGGCGATTGCTCGAACTGCCCTATCCTGGTGGACCGGCAATCCAGGAGATAGCCCGTGACGGCACCACCATCGGCCTTCAAGCTGCCCCGCGCCTGGCTGCCAGGCACCTACGACTTTAGCTTCTCGGGGCTCAAGACGGCAGTCCTACGCATTGTACAACAGCATCAGGTGAAATCCAGCCACCAGGCGAGCTTTAAGCCGCGGGCAATGAGTTCGCAGCATCCACCGCTCGCGCGGCTGATCTCCGTCGCCAACCTGGCCGCCAGTTTCCAGGCGGCCGTGGTAGATGTCTTGGTGGAGAAGACCCGCCGTGCGGCAGAAGAATTCGAAGCCAAGGCCGTATTGATGGCCGGCGGGGTGGCAGCGAATGAGCTGTTGCGGGAAGAGATGTCAAAGCGCAACTCAATCCCCGTACGCTATCCCCCCGTCGAGCTCTGTACCGACAACGCAGCCATGATCGCCAGCAGTGGGTTTTTCCGTTTCGAGGCAGGCGAGCGGGCAGGGTGGGAACTGGATGTGATACCCAGCCTGCGCTTGCTTGAGAAGGGTCCCGCCTGAACCTGCGCACCAAAAGCCCGGATCCTGATCAGTTTCGCAACGAGAATGGCCAGTACGTGTTTTCGATGGCGTAGCACATGATTGATCTCTCGACTGTGAGAGTGAATGTCTCTCAATCTTCTGTGCTCAGGAGAAATGCAACATGAACTCTGTTGTCCTTGAAGCTGCAACGAGCAAACCTAGACACCCATGGTTGCACCCTATTAACATCGCCTTCGTCCCTGGCTCGATGACGCCCTTGTCGGAGGAAGTCGTAGAGGGACTGCTCCAGCATGCCCGTCTCCAGGGGCATCAGGTCCAGGCTGTGCCCGACGACAGCACCGATATCATTCTGACCACCGCTGCTTTTGGCGAACCGCTGAACTGGCGCCAGGCTCTGATGCTCTCCAGCCGGCGGCGGTTCAAATTGCAGCGTACCCCAGCCGTATATACGATGCTACACGCCGATCCTACAGAGTTTCAGCAGATGCTGGACCATTTCCAAATTGCTCTGTCCAAGGAGCCGCCCGACCCATCGGACTTTGATTTCCCCGGCCTTGCCCCCACGGCCTATCAGACGCTGGTTGAGCAAGGTCGTCGTGGCGGGCCAATTCTTTCCCTGGAACGGCTGCTTCAAGCTCAAGCCAAATGCATTCGCATCCTCCTTCTGGTCGGAGGTGAACGCCCCCAGGCCGTCTACCACTTTGACCTTGTCGGCGCCTATCCTCGCAGTGAGACAGACGACAACATCTCCGCCTTCTACGATGACATTGTCCTGCGCATCGCGACCACGGTTTCCACTGACGAGGTGACGCAACACCAGGCAATGGACGAGCCGATCCCTCACCCTGTCTGGCAGGGTCTCAGGACGCCTCGGGCCATGACTGCGGCGGCCCGGCAGTTGGGCCAGCGCAACTTTTTCACCAAAATGGTACGCATCGCAGACCTCGTACACGTACCGTCCGTCGGCGACGCAGTGGCGGAACAATACAGCGAGGGTTGTTTCTCTACATGGGATGCAGATCTGGGAGCCCTCATCGCCACGATCACGGGAAGTGCCCGCCCCGTGCAAAAGAGCGACATCACTGAAGACGATTTGGCCGTAATCGTTGGTGTTCGCCCTGATGAAAAGGGAGCTCTCGTCCGCGAGGTAGAGGGAAAACAGAATTCGCCCCCTTCTTCGGAAGCACTGGAGATGATAGACATGGATACCGCGCTGCCAACCATCGTTCTGAAGGAGGATTGGGACTTGGTGGGTGATGCATTCGCTGCCAAGGTACCAGTGGCCCGCTCCAAGCTGCACGGCCACCGGGGCATTGGGGCCTATCACCCGGAGCATGTCGAATTTGTGCCACTATATCCCCAATATTACCACTACATTGTCTCTTGTGCGACGGGGGCGCAGGCACAGGGGATCAAAGAAGCCTTCGCCCGCTCAGCGGCTCTGCAGGATCCTGATGACCCGCGCCAGGTTGTCTTTACCGTCCTCCCCGGTCACGGCACGGTGATTGCCGAGAAATGGGTGCCAGGCAAGGCCCCATTTGAGATCATCTGGGAGTACATGGATGCTGGCTACCTTCAAGTGGACAATCGCATTCCCCAGGGTCCCATGGCCTATACTCCCGATCCTGATGGGCTCATGGTTTTGGAGCCAGCACCAGCCAAAGCGTAGATCAGAGAAGCAATGGGTTGACAAAAGAGGCGAAACAGGATAAGATGGGGCGCGTACCCGACGGGGGTATCCACAACAGGGGCGCGGCCATGAGCACAGAAGAGATCACAAATCGCCTCAAGCGGGTCGAAGGCCAGATCCGCGGTCTGCAGCGGATGGTTGATGATGGGCGGGATTGCGAGGCCATTCTCACCCAATTGATGGCTGCCCGAGCAGCTCTCGACCAAGTAGGACTGATCGTGGCCGACAACTTTGTGCAAGAGTGTGTGCTTGCGGCCGATGCTGACATAGCTCGAGAGCGGGCGGGACGCGTGTTGTCGATGGTCTTTGCCCGATTCTCCATCCCTCTTGGAGAGGGGAATTTCATCGCAGAGGAAGCCACGTTGCCGGACCAAGCGTGACATGACAACCTCGAGTTGTGAGACTTGGCAAAGCTTCCAAGGAGGAACAACACTATGGCAAAGCCGATTGCCGTCACGGACGACACATTTGAAGAAGCTGTACTGAAAGCAGATCTGCCCACCATCGTGGACTTTTGGGCCGTGTGGTGCGGACCCTGCAAGATGATCGCGCCGGTGCTTGAGGAGATCGCCGAAGAGTATGATGGCCAGGTCGTGGTAGCCAAGCTGGACGTTGATCATAATGGCCAATCAGCCATGCAGTATGGGGTTATGAGCATCCCGACTCTCATCATTTTCAAGGATGGACAGGCCGTAGAGCGAATCGTGGGTTTTATGCCCAAGGCTAAGCTACTGGCCAAGATTACGCCCCATCTCTAGTCAACGTCTTCGGGAGTCTCGACGTCAGGCATGTCACCTTGCCTGACGTCCCGATCATCAGGGAGTCCGCGCACCGCACTGGCATTCAGTTCCGCCCTGGGTGCTTTGTTCCAGGGACGGGGTCCCCGGGTGTTCGTGGCACAATCGCGCAGTACCTTACACCATTTGACAAATGTCAGGGGCTGTGCTAAGATCTACCCGAAAAATAAAGAACGCAAAGGCTGTGATCAGGAGTAGTAGCCGTCAAAGCGGGGTTCAGAGAGTCGGGGTGAGGTGAGAGCCCGATACCAGCGCAGGCAGTGAATGGGCCTGGGAGCCGCCCGCCGAACGCCAGCAGGCTGCGCAGTTGGAGCCGCAGGGGCAAGTAGTCGGAGCCGGAGTCGCCACCGTTATCAGGGCCGAGGGTATCGTCCACCGTTTTTCGAAGGGCTGTACCCGCAGAGTGAGGCTGGCATGCCTATTTGCTATCCGCTTTCACCGGCGGATTTTTTATTGGGGTGCACTGGCCTAAGAGAGGTGGTACCACGGGTGTCTTTGAGCAAAGCACTCGCCCTCAACTGAGGGCGAGTGCTTTTTATTGTGTGCCAGGCATGTCGTGTATCTAGGAGGTGAAAGTCCTCTGCGGGCCGTGATGACCGGAACCGCTAGCCGAAGCAAGGGTGTTCGCCGCGATGCGGAATCTGAAGGAAGCGGCCTGCCGGAAGGCAGGGAGGCAAAACTCGGACCCGACGAACAGAAACCGGATAGAAGGCCTCCGCGGCGGGGTAACCCAGCAATGGATGGGGACGCCCAGTAGTCATCCGGAACGCTGCGGGGGTAAATCCGGCGGGGACCGAAGGAAAGAGACACGACTTACCCTGGGAGGTCTCTACATCTGTCTGGACGAACCAGACTACCACAACGGCAACGGTGCGGGAAGGGTGTAGAGAAGTCAGCAGAGGCCATAGTAGTCGGCGAGAGCTGACGAAGGGCCGAACCTTCTGCGGCAAGGAGCAGACGAGGATACTCGATGGATGTGGAGCAACAGCAAGGCACGTGGACCCAGTAGGGAAAGCGTGCGCCCCGGTGCGAGCGGAGAAGGCGGAACCGGACCTGCTGCGTTTGAGGAGTGGCAAGCATCCACGGCGTTGAACCGAGAACGAGCCTTGACCAGCGGACACACACGCTGAGCTGAAACCGCAGAGGGAACCGCCGGATACGATGAGTACGTCCGGTGGTGTGGGAGGACGGGGGCCGTGAGGCCCCCTCCTACCCGATTGAGACTCAAGCCTCCTCTACAAGAGGATGATACACGCGGCAGTGGGCTCGAATGGAATACAGGACAAGAGGAGATCGCTATGTATCTATGCCAAGCAAGGATCGACAGCAGGGAGTTTCCTACCCGGTACCACTACCCATTCAACATCCCTGTCATCCGGCAGTCAACGGGATTGACTTTTGATCGGCCGGTCACGTTCTTTGTGGGTGAAAATGGCTCCGGAAAATCGACGTTCCTGGACGCCATTGCCAGAAAGTGCAGCATCCATATCTGGGACAAGCCAAAGCGGCATCTGGCCCACAACAACCCTTTCGAGACCAAACTGGCCAACCATGTCGACGTTGACTGGGCCAACGGCAGGGTCGCAGGCTCATTGTTCAGGGCCGAGACATTCCATGACCTTGCCGATTTTCTGGACGATGTGGCTCTCTGCGACCCCGGCCGGCTCAAATACTATGGCGGCCGGATCCTGAATACGCTGTCGCACGGCGAAGGGATCCTGAGCTATTTTGGCGGGCGTTTTCACGTGAAAGGACTCTATTTTCTCGACGAACCAGAAGCCGCCCTCTCGCCTGCCAGCCAGGTCAAATTCCTTGATCTTTTGCATCAGTTAGAGGCTGCCGGCCAGACCCAGTTCATTATTGCTTCCCATTCACCGCTCTTGCTGTCCTATCCCGGGGCACAGATCTACAGCTTTGACGGGGAACAGATCGAAGAGGTCAAGTTCCATGATACCGCACACTATCAGATCTATGCGCACTTCTTCTCAGGCCAGGCAGCGGTCCATCGCGCTTAGGAAGGAGGATTTCTTCTTTACCAAGATCGCTTTCGCGTGACTCTATGTTCTCAATCATACCATACATAATCAAAGGAGGATAACGATGTCTCAGTACAAGTATGTTCTAGAGGAAAAGGACCTGCCGACCCAGTGGTACAACATTCTTGCAGACATGGATCCAGGCCCGGTACCGTACCGGCATCCGGCCACATTGGAACCCATGGTAGAACCGCCGCTTCCACCTCCGGTCTTCCCCATGGCTCTGATCGAGCAGGAATTCAGCCGGGAACAGTACATCGATATTCCGGAGCAGGTCCAGGATGTGCTCAAAATGTGGCGACCCAGCCCCCTCCACCGCGCCTCCCGCTGGGAAAAAGCCCTGGACACGCCGGCCAAGATCTATTTCAAGTGGGAGGGAGTTAGCCCCGCTGGCAGTCACAAACCCAATACTGCCGTGGCCCAAGCATACTATGCCAAGGAGGAGGGACTGACCGGTCTTGCCACCGAGACCGGAGCAGGTCAGTGGGGCAGCGCCCTGTCCTTCGCTGCCCAACTGTTCGGCCTGGAGTGCAAGGTCTTTATGGTCACCATCAGCTATCATCAGAAGCCCTATCGCCGCATCCTGATGGAGACCTGGGGCGGCCGGGTTGTACCCAGCCCCAGTACCGAGACCAACGCCGGACGCGCCATTCTCGAAGCCGATCCGGAAAGTACAGGCAGCCTGGGCATCGCCATCAGCGAAGCGCTGGAATATGCCATGACCCACGACGGGTACAAGTACTCCCTGGGCAGCGTGGTCAACTTTGTCCTGCTACACCAGACAGTCATCGGCCAGGAGGCCCGGCTCCAGATGGAGATGGCCGGGGATTATCCCGACATCGTCATCGGTTGTGCCGGTGGTGGTAGCAACTCCGCGGGCCTTATCTTCCCCTTCATGAAGGACAAACTGCAGGGGACCAAGCCTGACCTGCGCGCCATCTTTGTCGAGTCTACTGCCTGTCCCAGCATGACCCGTGGCGTTTACGCCTACGACTGGGGGGACACGGCCAAGACCGGGCCGGTGGCCCTGATGCACACCGTCGGACATGGATTCATCCCCGCCCCGGTACACGCCGGCGGTCTGCGCTACCACGGTATGGCGCCCGCCATCTGTGCCTTGCTGGATCAGGGACAGGCAGAAGCCCGGGCCTATCACCAGAATGTTTGCTTCGACGCGGTCATGGGTTTCACCCAGGCAGAGGGCTATGTCCTGGCCCCCGAGACAGCCCATGCGGTAAAGGCGGTATACGACGAGGCAATGGCCTGCAAAGAGTCGGGCGAGTCAAAGGTCATCCTCTTTAATGCCAGCGGTCACGGCCACTTTGACCTGGCCGCCTACGATGCTTACTTTAGGGAGGAACTACCCGACTACCAGCTTGAGCAAGAACGCATCGAAGAGGCTCTCACCGAGCTACCCGAGATCTCGGAATAGAACGCGCATGCAAAAGGCACGAGGGGGCAATAATCACCCCCTCGTGCCTAGTCCTCATTTTCTGCCAGGTCCACGATCTCGCCGCCGGTGATCGCCACCAACTGCCCGTAGGCGATGGGAAACACAGCATGGGCATTGCCGGCGGCTGCCCAGACCGTATCAAAACGGCTCAGTGTCTCGTCGACAAGCGTGCGCAGGGGCTCGCTGTGGCCGACGGGTGGCACACCCCCTACCTCAAATCCGGTACCCTCAAGCACCTGGTCCGGGCGGGCGATGCGCAGCCGCCGCTTGCTCAGCCCCGTGTAGGCCCGCAGAAGTTTGAGATCAGCCCGCTGGTCGCCCGCTACGAGCACAAGCAACGGCTTGCCATCCGCCAAAAAGATAAGGGACTTGACGATACTTCCGACCGGGGCGCCTACGGCGCGGGCGGCAGCTTCCGCAGTACTGGTATCCGCTGGCAACTCCCGCACTAATCCGGCATCCAGCCCTGCGGTTGTCAGTGCATGTTTCACTCGCTCGACCGGATTCATGCTTGACCTCCCAAAGAGAAAGCTGAGGGGCACTGTCGCTCCCCCCAGCCCTCTAGCACCATCGCTCTGGCTAGTGGACGCGTTCCACGCGCACCGTGCCAGGGCTCACCAGGGTCCGCAACTTTCGCTCCAACTCTGGACAATGGCCCGTATTATCGTTCGGAAAGCTAATCTGGATCCGCCCCTGGCCACCGTTCTCTACATACAGGCTGAAACGATCCTCGCCCGGGTAGTGCTGCAGCAGATCGTGGACCTGCCCCAACCGCTGGATGACCTGCTCCATGTTCCTGCTGCGAGGCACCAGCACATGCACGTGAACTGGTGGCACTGACTGAGGCTGGCCTCGTTCATCGGTTGAGCGCCCAGCAACCTCTAGCTCTGGTGGCGGTGGGTCGGGCTCACCGATGGGGTGCACTGTGGTGATCTCGTTGGTCACCGAGTCGACGATGATGCTGGGTTCTCTACCGCGCAGGTTGACCTTGCCCCGAACTACCAGGATCCGGTCCGGCTCCCAGAGATCCTTCGTCCCTTCCCACACCCGGGGAAAGATGACCAACTCGACGCTGCCTTGCAGATCCTCAATCTGGGCGAAGGCCATGGGGTCGCCCTTCTTGGTGACGATCGGCCGCACATAGTTGACCATGCCCGCGACTGTTACGTTCTTTTCGGCCATGGTCTCGTCAATTTCGCCGAGGAGTGCGGTAATGGTATTCTCTAGGTCTGCCCACACGCGGGACAGCGGATGATCTGAGATATAGGCCCCCACCAACTCTTTCTCCCAGCCCAGAAGCTCCTTTTGCGGTACCTCAGGCAGGAGAGGCAGGTCGGCTGCCAATCGGGTGGTGACTGCAAAGGCGGGTAGATCGAACATCGTGTACTGTTGCGCAGCACCGTGAGCCTGCTGGCTGATGCTCATCATCCGATCCATGATGGCCAACAACTGAGCCCGCGTGCCAAAGGCACCGAGAGCACCAGCCTTGATGAGGCACTCCAAGGCCCGGCGGTTCACCTGCCGAAGGTCCACATGCTGGCAGAAATCGTCGATGTCTGCAAAGGGCTCACCAGCAGATCGCGCCGACAGGATGGCCTCCACAGGTCCCTGCCCCACATTCTTGATGGCTGCCAGACCGTAGCGGATGGCTGGCCCACCAGCCCCGTCTTCTTGATCCTTTCGCACATCAGCATCTTCGATCGTGAAATCGAGTCCGCTATAGTTCACGTCAGGGGGTAGAACCTCTAGGCCCAGACGGCGCGATTCAGCGATAAGCAGACCGACCTTCTCGGTATTCCCTCGTTCCACAGTCAGGAGGGCAGTCATATACTCGACAGGGAAATGCGCCTTCAGGTAGGCAGTCTGGACAGTGATAATGGCATAGTCCGCGGCATGGGCCTTGTTGAAGCCATAGCGAGCAAAGTACTCGAAGGCGTCAAAGATCTGGTTGGCGGACGACTCGTCCATCCCGCTGTGTTCGCCAGCACCCTGGACAAAGCTCTCACGATGCCGGACCAGTTGCTCCAATATCTTTTTGCCTACGGCCTTCCTGACCAGATCGGCGTCCCCAGGGCTGTAGCCCGCGATATCGGTCAGGATACGGATGATCTGCTCCTGGTAGACACAGATACCGTAAGTTTCGCCGAGGATGGGCTCCAGGGCTGGATGCACATACTCTGGTTGTTTTGTGCCATGCATGCCAGCGATATAGTCATCAATGAACTCCATGGGACCGGGCCGGTACAGCGCCAGTACGGCCACAATGTGGTCGAACTGCGTAGGCTTCATCGAGGTCAATACGCGACGCATGCCCCCTGATTCAACCTGGAAGATGCCTGCCACCTCACCGCTGGAAAGCAACTGGTAAGTCTTTGGGTCATCGAGCGGGATATTGTCCTGCGTAAAAGCGATCCCATGGCGCTCTTTGACCAGATCCACGGCCTTGCGCAGGACGGTAAGAGTGCTCAAACCCAGAAAATCGACCTTGAGCAGCCCTGTATCCTCCAGGACATCCATGGTATACTGGGTCACCGGCAGGCCATCGTCGGATCCCCGCGTCGCGCGGTGCAAGGGGGTATACTCGACCAGGGGCAGATCGGTCACAACGACGCCGGCAGCATGCGTACTCGCGTGGCGGGAAACGCCCTCCACCACCTTGGCCGTATCGATCAACTGGCGCACATAGTCGATGCCCTCGTACATCTGGCGAAGCTCGGCCACTCCACTCAGCGCATCCTCTAGCTTGGCTCCTGGGCCGCCTGGCACCAGGCGAGCCACTTTGTCCACCTCTCCCAAGGGGATGTCCAGCGCCCGGCCTACGTCGCGGACAGCGGCCTTGGGCCCCAGCGTCCCGAAGGTAATGATCTGGGCCACCTTGTCAGCGCCGTACTTGTGCATGGTGTACTGGATCATCTCGTCCCGGCGGTCGTCCGGATAGTCCAAGTCAATATCCGGCATGGTGACCCGGCCCGGATTCAGAAAACGCTCGAATATCAGTTCCTGGGCCAGCGGATCCAGATTGGTAATGCCCAGCCCATAGGCCACAATGCTGCCGGCTGCCGATCCGCGGACATTCCACCACATATCCTGTTTCCTGGAAAACTCGCACAGATCCCATACGATCAGGAAATAGACATCAAAGCCCATCCGGTGGATGATATCCAACTCATAGTCGATGCGACTTTGGACCTGCTCAGAGCCAAAGGCGTCGCCATAAAGCTTGCGCAGGCCAGACTCGGTCAAATGGCGCAGGTAGGTCTCTGGCGTATGGCCCGCCGGGATATCCAGTTCCGGCAGATGAAAACCAGTCGGGTCTAGATTGACATTGCATCGCTCGGCAATCAACAGAGTATTCTGCAATGCGTCAGGCAAACTCGGGAACAGACCGGCCATCTCCTCCAGGGGTCGCAAATAGTAGCTGTCATTGTTCATCCGCATCCGCGACGGGTCGGTCATCGTCTTGCCCGTCTGGATGGAGAGCAATACTTCGTGGGCGTAGGCTTGCTCGCGCTTGGCATAGTGGGCATCGTTGGTAGCAACCAGGGGGATCCCGGTCTTCCGGCTGAGGTCCACGAGCTCCCGATTGACCGGCTCCATCTCGGGGATGTCGTGCTCCTGGAGTTCCAGAAAGTAATTCTCAGGACCGAAAACGTCGCGATACCATTCGGCCGCCTTGCGCGCGCGCTGGGGCCGATTCTGCTGGAGCAAGCGGGGAACCTCACCGGAGCCGCAGGAGGAAAGGGCAATGAGGCCCTCGGCATGATCGGCCAGGAACTCTTTGTCCACCCGGGGTTTGTAGTAGAAACCCTCGAGCTGGGCCGTCGTCGCGATCTGCATCAGATTGTGATAGCCAGCCTGGTTCTCCGCCAGCAGTACCAGATGCGTGGACTTGGCGTCGCGCTTGGCTTCCCTTTGTGTCATGCGCCGAGGAGATATATAGATTTCGCAGCCCACTATCGGTTTGATGCCTGCTTTCTTGGCTGCGTGGTAGAAAGCCAGGATGCCAAACATGACGCCGTGATCGGTCAGTGCAAGGGCTGGCATCCCCATCTCAGCCGCTGCCTTGGCCAGCGCATCTACCTTGCTCAGCCCGTCGAGCAACGAGTAATCGCTATGTACATGCAAGTGAACGAAATCAGCCATCGCGCTATATCCTGAGAGTCCAGAAGAAATGTCGGTAGACCGCAGTACACGTTCGCAGTACGCACTTGTGCTTTTTGACAACTTGAGCCCGAAACAGAAACTCGGCTGAACAGGTACCAGCCCAAGTTCCTGGAAACACGGCATTCTGAGCCGGAACGTAGCGGAGGCGAAGAATCTCCACCTACCCGAGCGAAATCACTCGAACAGCGCAGAAGAGATTCTTCGCTGCGCTCAGAATGACGTGCTCACGCCATTACCTGATCAAGTTGTCAAAGTAGCTCGGTGCCTTCCTTCCTGGCGTTCTTGCGAATCGGGGCGCTGAAGCGCCCACTACGAACCTTTGCAGTCTATTGATTATACCACATTCCCCTGCGTTGGTGAAGGGGGCACGGATGCTGCGAAAGCGATTTTAATGTAGAGTTCAACTCGTTTCTGCCGATCCATACCGGTTTATGACAGGGTTCTGGTCGAGGTATAATCGGGAAAATTTGTCGCTAATCTTGTGCAATCAGCTCAATCTCAAAGATCTTGGGCCACAGCTTGCCCGTGACAAACAGCCTGTCATTCTCCTCGTCGTAGGCAATGCCGTTGAGGACGTCAACCGGCTGGCTGAGGTCATCGGGACTCAGCAGGCCGGCCAGATCTATCACACCTGTCACTTCACCGGTCTTGGGAGCGATCCGGACCACCGCGTTTGTTTTCCAGACATTGGCATAAACCTCTCCTTGAACGAACTCGAGTTCGTTCAAGGCTCTGACTGGCTCTCCAAGATAGGTGACCTGCACCTGTCCGGTCTCCTGCTGGCTCTCTGGATCCAGAAAGTGGAGCGTTGGTGTACCATCGCTCATGATCAAGCTCTGTCCATTGTAGGTCAGACCCCAGCCTTCGCTGGGGTACTCAAAGCTGCCGAGAAGTTCAAGGCTGGCCCGGTCATAAATGAAGCCGATCTTTGACTGCCAGGTCAACTGGAAGATATGGTCGCCAGACAACGCGATCCCTTCGCCAAAGTACTGTTCTGGGAGTACCCGCAGTTTCTGGACCTGTCCGGACTCTAGGTCAACCTGGCGCAGTGTAGAATACCCACGGCGCCCCGTCCCTTCATACAGCACACCGTCCGCGAAAACCAGGCCCTGGGTAAAGGCATCACGATCGTGGGGGTAGGTGTTTACGATCCGGTAGGTGTAGATCGGAACCAACTCTTGCCCTGAGGGATCCGCCGCCGGGTCGGAAATCGGGGACGGGGTGAAACGCGGCGCCAGCGAAGGCAGACTGGTTGGGATTGGAGACGGTACGCTCCCCGGGGTAGGCGAAGGTACGCTGTTCAGGGTTAGGGACGGCGTCCTGCTGGGGGGCAAAGACGGTGCGGCGTTGGGGCTTGCAGCCAATGTACGGCTTGGGATTGGGAAAGGCGTCTCGGTCATGCCGGGTTGAACCCCTGCAAGGGGGGCCATTGCGCACGAACAGACAGAAGCCAATATCAGCAGCGCCAGGAGAGCCGCGGCACAACGTCTGTAACAGAGCTTCATTGAATCACCATATGATGGCCGGGCTTGTCCCGGCGGAGATCTACTCCCCGTACCTGGTGCTATTTCACACGACAACTATGAGTATTTTGGTCGTTCGCATCGGGATCGCAATCTACTCAAGGGTCAAGAGTCCTAATATAGGACCTGGCTAGAGCAGGCAAAAGCCAAGGTCTGTTTTGTGAAGGCTCACTGGTGCCAGGACTGCCAATAGTGCCGCCATTATACCTGCAAAAGGCGACTGTGTCATCTCGCAGAGATGCTCCTGCAGTATTTCTCGGTGTGAGGCCAGATCTTGAGGGTCTCTGCCCGTCAAGCAATCCTCGATTGACCAGGGCCAAAGCATGGCGTATTCCCTGCCCCATCGAAGGATGCAGGGCAATTGCATCTTGTTCTGGGAGCCTGAAATCGCCAGTTAATCACCGAAACTGCCACCTGTCATCGCAGGGAGCGAGCGCTGTTTGCGAGCGACAGCCTGTCCCGAGTCTTTCGAGGGAAAGCGATCCCCGCCTGTAAGAGTCAGATTGCTTCGCTTCGGCAGAAGCGCTTTCGCTCGCAATGACGGGGTAGATGCTGATGCTCCCCCGTTTCTATGGACAGGGGATTAAGCAAAGGCAGCTTGTTAATGGCAGAGTTGCTCGTCAGCCTCCGGGCTGAGATAACCCAAGGACGAATGCAGCTGGCGCCGATTATAGAACCCTTCGATGTAGTAGAACAGATCCGGCCTCGCTTCATCGCGGGTCTGGTAGATGCACCGGTACACATTCTCACTTTTCAAGGTGCCGAAGAAACTCTCCATCGGCGCGTTGTCGTACCAGGTCGCTACGCCGTTCATGCTAGACTGGATCTTGCCGGTTTTCAGCACAGCCTGATACCGGCTATCGGCATACTGGCTCCCTTGATCCGAATGGTGGATGAGATCGGCACCTGGCCGGCGCTGGCGAATCGCCATCTTCAACGCGCCAGCGTCAAGTTGGTGGTCATCCGGTCCGACATGGCCCAACCGATAATCTTGCGGCTGAACAAGTCCAGGACAGCTGCTACGTAAAGCCATCCTTCCAGGGTTGGAATGTAGGTGATATCTGCCAGCCATTTCTGGTTCGGTCGTTCTGTGCAAAAATCCTGGCTCAGCAAGTTGGGAGCGGCACGATGGGATTTGTTGCGCTTTGTCGTGGTTCTGAACCGTCGAGTCTGTTTGGCCTGCAGACCCGCCACACCCATCAACCGCGCTACTCGATTCTTGCTGCACATCAACCCAAGTTTCCTCATGACCTGATAGATGCGAGGACTGCCATAGGTTTCCCCGCTTTCCTCGAATGCGTCCCTTATCTCTTCGTCAGCTTTCGGTTGGCCATCTCCCGCTTGCTCGGAGGCCGCTCACGCCAGACGTAGTAGCCGCTCGGCGACACCTCCAGCACCTTGCACATCCGGCGGACCGCAAACTCGTCCCGAAAGAGACCCCGTTGACATTTGTGCTTGTTATGGTATAATCTAGTTGGTCCTGACGGGGGTGAAATATGAGCCACGGTACCATGGGCAGGATCCTCGGCGTTGACTTTTCAAAGGCCATGATCTCCGAAAAAGGGATTTCCGCTGAATGAGTGAGTTTGATTCAGACCGGATCCGGTTACATGTCCAACCGTCTGTCCGTCTTAGCGTGATCGATGCCGGGCCGCGTGGTGATGGACCGGCCCTTTTCTTCGTTCAGGGGGCTGGCGGCCACGCATTGCAGTGGGTCAACCAGCTCCGCCACTTTTCCCGGCGCCACCGGTGTATCGCTCCCGACCTGCGGGGCCACGGCCAATCTGACCAACCCCGCGATGGCTATACGGTGGATCAGGTCACGGCCGATCTGGTGGCGGTCCTGGATGGGTTGGACGTCCGGGAGCCGGTGGTACTGCTGGCCCACTCGGCCGGCGGGCTGCTGGCCATCAACTTTGCAGCCCACTATCCAGAGCGGCTGACCAAGCTGGCCCTGGTCAACACGGCTGCCCAGTTGCCCCTTTCCAAGGCGATGCGCCTGGCGCTGCGCATTCCTTCCGTGCTCATGGTGCTGATCCGTCCCTTCCTCCAACGCCGGGGACGCTTTAACGCGTCACCCCGTGTTTTCAAGACCTTTGTCGAGAACAGCGTCGGCTCGTGGCAGGGCTGGGATCTGCTTCCAGAGATTACTACTCCAACGCTGGTCATCGCCGGCCAGCGCGACTGGTACGTACGCCCTTCGCTATCGCGCCGCACCGCCTATGAGATGCCGCGCGCCCGCCTGGAGATCATCCGGACGGCAGGCCACCAGGCTCCTCTGGAGAGGCCGGCGGCCGTCAACCGGGCGCTGGAACGTTTCTTGGAATCGGGCCTGCGCTCCTGGCGCAGAGGCGTGGAGGAAGCCAAGGCCGTGGCTCACGAACGGCCCTGGCTGGAACACTATGAAAAGGGCGTCCCTGACCAGGTCACTATCCCCGACCAGCCGGTGCACCACCTATTGGAGGAGTCGGCACGCCGCTGGCCCGACCAGCCGGCCCTCATCTTTGGCGGCCGCCCGTTGACGTACCGGTTTGTCGCCGAGGAAGCGCGGCGTTGGGCCTGCATTGTCCGCGATCTGGGCGTGCGCAAGGGCGACCGGTTTCTCATCTTGCTGCCCAACGTCCCCCAGGCCGTCATCGGCCTGTACGGCGCGCTGATGGCCGGAGCCGTGGTCGTACTGGCCAATCCCCAGTCCGACCGAGAGGAACTGGCCCGCCAACTGGCCGACTCGGGCGCGGAGACGGTGCTGACGCTTAGCCACTTCTACCCCGACGTGGTCCGCCCCTTGCAGCAGGAGGGCAAGATCCGGAATGTGATCCTGACCAACGTCAAGACCTATCTGCCCCGCCTGCAGCGGACGGTCTTTCGCTTCAGACAGGAGCGGCAGGAAGGGCACCGGCTGCCGGCTTACGAGGCGGAAATGGTCCTGTGGTGGGAGCGGTTGATGCGCCGCAGTCCCGGCAGCCACCAACCTGTGCAGGTCAGCGCTGATGACCTGGCTCTCCTGCTGTACACGGGCGGCACCACGGGCGAGCCCAAGGGGGTCATGCTGTCGCACCGCAACCTGGTGGCCAACGCCCTGCAGACGCGCGCCTGGTTCGCGGACCTGCGGGAGGGACAGGAAAGGTTTCTGGGGGTGCTGCCCTTCTCGCATTCTTATGGCCTGACCACCTGCCTGAACCTGGCTATGCTCAGCGGCTCGGCGGTGATCTTGATCCCGAACCCCAGTACCGAGGTGGTCCTGAGGGCCATGCGCCGCCACCATCCCACCCTTTTCCCTGGTGTTCCAGCGATGTACGCGGCCATCAACGAGTTTCCTAACTTGCGGGACTATGAGATCGCCAGTACCAAGGCCTGCATCAGCGGGTCGAGTCCGCTGCCCGTCGAAGTACAGGAGGGCTTTGAAAAGCTGAGCAAGGGGCGGCTGGTGGAGGGTTATGGCCTGACGGAGGCCAGCCCTGTGACCCACGCCAACCCGCTCTTTGGCCAGCGCAAGGTGGGCAGCATTGGCATCCCCCTGCCCGGCACCGACGCCCGCATCGTGCACCTTCGCTCGGGGCGCGTGCTCAAACCCGGCCAGGCCGGAGAATTGGTGGTCCGGGGGCCGCAGGTCATGCAGGGCTACTGGCGCCGGCCCAAGGAGACGGAGGAAACGCTGCGGGGCGGCTGGCTGCATACCGGCGACGTGGCCCAGATGGACAGCGATGGTTATTTCCGGATCATCAACCGCATCCGCGACCTGGTTCGTGTTGGCGTTCACCAGGTCTACCCCCGCGATGTGGAGGAGGTGCTGTACGAGCATCCCGGCGTGCAGGAAGCCGCGGCCATTGGTGTGAGGGGCGCCAGCGGACGCGGGGAGGTGCGGGTCCATATTGTGCTGCGTCCCGGCCAGCAGGCCACGGCGGAGGAGATCATCACCTTCTGCCAGGGCCGGCTGCGGTCCTACCAGGTGCCGCGCAGGGTACGCTTTCGCGACGAGATGCCGCGATCCTTCGTGGGCAAGGTCCTGCGCCAGAAGCTGGTGGAAGAGGAGCTGGCCGCGGAGGGGAATTAACGAGGATCACAGCGAGAGATTGAAGGTGAACCCTCGTTGCCAACCGCCGGGCTTTGTGCTACAATTGCGTGGAATGGACGAAAGCGAGGACGATTCCATGAAGCTCAAACTCCTGTCAGGCCGGCCGGCGACGCGCGCCTTTGTCAAAGAGGCCCGCAATACGCCCGGCTACTCCCTCTTTGACTTTTTGCACGCCTATGTGTATGGCCGCTGGACCTATCTCTACCTTGGCATTGGGGCGGGCACCCACCCCCTGGCGCGGATCTTTGGGCCGCCCTTTCGCCTGGTGAGCCGCTTGCTGCCGCCGCCCGCGGAGGACGACCCGGATCGGATCACCTTTGCCGATACCTATCACGGCAAGGTCGTGTCCCTGGAGGCAGCGACCCAGTTGGTCACGGTCGAGGAGGAGGTCGTCCTTGACCGACCTGGAGCAGGCCATCCCCTACGCCCTGGCCCGCGACATCGTGCTGCAGGATCCGGACCACATCGTGGTCCTGGAGTGCCCCTGCCGCACCGTACGTCCCAACCCCTGCCAGCCGCTGGATGTATGCCTCGTCATCGGCGAGCCCTTTGCCAGCTTTGTTGCCGAGCACCACCCGCAACGCTCCCGCTGGATCACGCCAGGACGAGGCGGTGGATATCCTGCGGGCCGAGCACGAGCGGGGTCACGTGCACCACGCCTTTTTCAAGGATGCGATGTTGGGGCGCTTTTACGCCATCTGCAACTGCTGCTCCTGCTGCTGCGGGGCGATGAATGCCTGGAACAACGGCACGCCCATGCTGGCCTCATCGGGCTATGTCGGCGTGGTAGATGCGGACCTTTGCGGCGCCTGCGGGCTCTGCGTCGAATACTGCCAGTTCGGGGCCATCTCGCTGGACAATGGCTATGCTGCCGTGGACGCTGCTACGTGCATGGGCTGTGGCGTGTGCGTCTCCAAGTGCCCGCAGGAGGCTTTCTCCCTGGTGCTGGACCCGTCCCGGGGCGAGCCACTGGAGATCCAGAAGCTGATGGACAGCGCGGAGCGGGCTGCGCGAAACTAGGGCCGGTTCATGCCACTGATTCTCGCATTTTGTTCGCTCGCATCGGGTCCGTGACCGATACTAAGTTGCTGAAACGAGCAGAAAACGCCAGGTCACGGACGCTTCGCATGCCCTCAGCGCAGGCCTGGCTCGAGCAGTGAGAAGCCAGGGGCTGAGGCCCCAGGTTGGGGGCCATGCGTAGCGGCAGGGGCCCAGTCCCGTGAGACTCGATCACTAGAAGGCTCTTCCCAGTTGGTAGGCCCTTCTCAGATTCGCTTGCCGGTAGGTATCATCCCCCGGCATCATGCCGCCCAGGATCTCCATCCGGGCGGGCTTGACGCCGACACCCAGCAGGCGATCATTGAGCATGATGCGGCGCATGCTCTCGGCGATGCCGGTCTCTTCCAGGTGTTCGACGGTGTGGCCCGCCGAACAGAGCACAATGGCCTTTTCGATGGAGATCCGGGACAAGCGCTGCTCGTCCGTCGTCGTAGAAATAGGCGTAGCCGTAGGTCAGCACCCGGTCGAACCAGCCCTTCAGCTTGGCCGGACAGTCGCTCCACCAGACCGGATAGACAAAGACCAGGGCACCGGCCGCGTCGATCTTGGCTTGCTCGGCTGCTACGTCGTCGGGCACGGCGGGTCGAGGGTCCAGCCCCAGTTCACGGAAATACTGATCCTCGTCCAGTTCCGATTGGAAGCCCATCTCGTACAGGTCGCCGACTTGGAAGCTGTGTCCTGCTTCTGTCAGACCGCGTGTGAAAGCCTCCAACACGGACTGACTGAAGGATTTTTTGCTGGGGTGAGCGAAGAGGATGTAGACGTGCATGCTGTTACCCCCAGGTTGTGCCTCAGATTGTCAACGGGGCCGCGGAACCAATGGCGCTGTTCAGACCCCGGGCAGAATGTCTATCGTTGCGCTGTGCCCGGCCGCTGCCACACTGGCGAGGGCCAGGCCAGCCGATTGCTGTCATAGGGCTATCTCAAGGAAATTGCCCAGTAATCGTGCCGCCAGGGTGTTCATCTCTTGCTCCCATTTCCGGCATTCCGCGACGACGTCGGCCTTGCTCTTGCCAAAGGCTGCCAGTTCCTCTCGATATTCGCCGGCCCAGATGCCTGCGGTGCTGGCTCGTCACTTCAAGGTGGAACTGTACACCTACTACCTTGCCCCGGCGGAACATCTGATTGGGGCAGTCCTGGCCCTCAACCAGCAGGTCAGCATGCTCCGGGATGCCAAAGGTGTCGCCGTGCCAGTGGAAAACTGGGAAATGAGGGGGGAAGCCCTTTAGCAGGCTGTCCTTGCGGCCCGCCTCTGTGAGCCGTACTTTATAGACGCCTATCTCCATCCGCTGACAGCGACGCACGTCTGCACCCAGTATCTGGGCCAGGATCTGGGCGCCGCAGCAGATACCGAAGCAGGCTTTTCCCTTTTGGACCGCGTTTCGCAGGTACTCGCGCTCTGCCTGCAGGAAAGGGTGGGAGTGGGCTTCATAGGCTGAAACCGGCGTGCCGCCGACCAGTACGGCGTCAAAGTCCTGGTGGGGTGGAAGGCGTTCGTCTCTATAGGGATGAACGATCTGGCAATCGATCCCCCGGTCCAGCAGAAGCTGTTCGTAGAGACCGAAAGCCTCAATGCTGCAATTATGGACAGCTAGAACCCGCATCCTCTCAGACCTCCGTGGCCACAAAGGACCTGCATGGATAGGCAACATTCGGTAGGTTCACATGATATTGGGATCTTGATGACTTGTCAAACCTCATGGGCTGCCCAGGCAGGGCAATCGCATCTGATTTCAAGACGTGAAACCGCTTGATTTAGGCTGAAAATTCAGCGCTACCAGTCCAGATCCCACCTGATGATGAAATCTGCCCAGCAATCAACCACTTATCTCACTCCCAGCAGACTACAATCCGCGTCCAAGCGGTGGACTGTGGTCCACCGCGAGCGAGGCTGTGTGAAAACTCGATTCTTTCTCGTGCCGTGGGGCACAGTTGTAGAAAATCGCCCAGAACCGGGTCAGGTTCCCTATTATCCGCTGATTCTTTGCGCAAAGTGGGGCGCCCGCCCTTTTTCTTTCCTGAGCCTGGACTTTTCACACAGTCTCGAGCAAATGGGCACGTTTATGGAAACTAGGCAGGCTTTACGCCAACTCAGATGCGATTGCCCTGGCGAGGATTCTCGAGTTTTCCCGAGGTTCCTGACAAGATGCAGGCTTGACCATGATCCTGATACAGGGTACAATCTAGGCAGATTAGTCCATCATGACTAATCATTACAGACTAATAAGGATCACGGAAAGAGGGAAGCGGAGGGTGAGATGGAAAGAGAACTGCTGTTGTTGGGACTGCTGCGCGCTGAAGAGATGCATGGCTACCAACTGAACGAGTTCATCGACAGCCACCTGGGATCAACCGTGCATCTGAAGAAACCGACGGCCTATCGCCTGCTCAACCAGATGGCGGATGATGGATGGGTCACTTATCGGACGGAGCAAGAAGGCAACCGGCCACCCCGTCGTATCTATGCGCTGACGGCGAAGGGGGAAGCCGCATTCCAGCGGATGCTGCGCGAGAGCCTGGCAAGGTATGAGCCCCCCAGGTTCCCTGGGAATACAGGGCTCCTGTTCCTGGATGCCCTATCCCCTGGCGAGGCGTCGGCGCTCCTGCAACAGCGTAGGGCAAGCGTGGAAGGTCTGCTGCAAGAGGCCGCAGCCATGAAGACCATGCACATGCCTCCGGGTTGCTGTTGCTCCACCAGATTCGACATCTGGCGACAGAGTTGGAGTGGCTGGACGAAGTCATTGCCCAGATTGAATCGGGTTCGCGGGCACCGGCCTGAAAGAGCCGGTGCTAGGAATTGAAATCGATAGAAATCTTTACAGCGCCGCCTGTTTACGGCGGTGCTGGAATCGCAGTCCACTCAAAGGAGAAAGACGAGCATGAATGAAGAGAAGCCGATCAGCCAAGCCATCGAAGTCAGGGGATTGGTGAAACGCTACAGCGAGGAGGTACTGGCTGTGGACGGGGTGGACCTGTCCATCGCAGCCAATACCATCTATGCCTTGCTGGGGCCCAACGGGGCAGGCAAAACGACGACGATTTCGATGCTGACCACGCTGCTGGAGCCAACCGGCGGCACGGCCAAGGTGCTGGGCTTGGACGTGGTCAAACAGGCGAACGAGGTGCGGGAGCGCATCGGCGTGACGTTCCAGGAGATGGTGCTGGACGACGAGCTGACCGGCCGCCAGGTACTGGACTATCACGGGCGGCTGTACGGCCAGAGCAAGGCCGAACGCCAGGCCAAGATCGAGGAACTGCTGGCCCTGGTCGAGCTGGAGGAGGCGGCCGACCGCCAGGCCAAGACCTACTCGGGCGGCATGAAACGCCGCCTGGAGCTGGCCCGGGCGCTGATGACGACGCCGGAGGTGCTCTTTCTGGACGAGCCGACGCTGGGCCTCGATCCGCAGACCCGGGCGCGCATCTGGGACTATATCCGTGACCTGAAGGAGAGCAAGGCATGACGATCCTGATGACGACCCACTATATGGACGAGGCCGAGAACCTGGCCGACCAGGTGGGCATCATCGACCAGGGCAAGCTGGTGGCGGAAGGGACACCGCAAGCGCTGATCGAGCAGATGGGCGCGGACACGATCCACATCATCGGCGAGGGCGACCGCGATGGCTTTGCGGAAAGAGTCGAGGCGCTGCCCTTTGTGCAGACCGTGGACGTGGGGCGGACGGTGATCCAGATCGGCGTTGATTCGGGCAGCCGGCGGCTGGTCGAGGTGATCGCCCAGGCGACCGGCAACGGGTTCACCGTCGAGGACGTCTCGGTGGCCAAACCCAGCCTGGGCGACGTATTCCTCAAGTACACGGGCCGCCGGCTGCGCGACACCGAAAGCCCACAGGCACCGAAGCGCATGAGCCTGATGGCCTAGCTGTCAGAGAAACCAGAGGAGAATCTATAATGGCTGCAACCTATACATTGTGGAACAAACACATGCGCAAGTTTCTGGCCAATCCCGAGGAGATGTTTGGCCTGCTGATCCAGCCCATCCTGTGGGTGGTGCTCTTTGGCGTGGGTATGAAGAGCATGCTGGCGGCGGGCATGCCCGGCAGTGGGCGACAACTATGTCACCTTTATGCTGCCCGGCATCGTGGCCCTCAGCGCCCTGGGCGGCGCGGTCGGCGGCGGCTCGGTCTGGCTGACCGAGCGGCTGCGGGGCATCGTCAAAGAGTACCTGGCCGCGCCCATCCCCCGTATCAGCATCCTGATGGGCAACGCCACGAGCACCATGACCAAGAGCCTGTTCCAGGCCATCATCATCCTGATCGTGGGTGTACTGATCGGCGCCAAGCTCGGCCCCAATCCCCTGGGCTGGCTGGGCGGGCTGGTGCTGGTCGCCCTCTTTGGCCTGGGCTTCTCCGGGCTGGCCCTGGCGATGGCCTCCCAGACCGACAACCCCGGCGCCTATCACGCCATGATCATGGTCTTTAACCTGCCGATGCTTTTTCTGAGCAACGCGCTGTATCCGCTGAGCACGATGCCCACCTGGATGAAGATCGGCTCGCTGATCAACCCCACCACCTACACCATCGACGGCGTGCGGCAGATGATGTTCCGGGATCCGGTGGCTCTGGCGGGCGGTGCCCCGCTGCCGCTGTGGCTGTGCTGGCTGGTTGTCCCGGCATTTGCCGCTCTGGGCATGTGGCTGGCCTATTCCGCCTTTAAGAAATCAATCAGGTAGGTGGGAACGCGGCCACGGATGTGGTGTGGTACTGAGATGCGTGCTAACTAGCAAGACGACGAGGTCAGCAGGTGACTTGTCGACTAGGAGAATTTGGAGGGAGTAAGATGAATTGTATTGAAAGAGTGTTGAACCGAAGAAGTATCAGAAAGTTCAAAAGTGAGCCAGTAGGTGAGGAAGTCATGAACAACATCTTGGAGGCTGGTAGACGCGCACCCACTGCGACGAATCAGCAACCTTGGCACTTTGTTGTAGCAAGAGACTACAATGAAAAAGAAGCTTGTTCCTTTGGAGGATATAACAGATTTGCTTCCGATGCGTCTTTCGTTGTAGTGGGTTTATACAAAAAGTCTGAGGTAATCATCGAGAGGCTTAGCTTGATGGATGTGACGATAGCCCTTCAGAACATGGTTGTTGCAGCTTGGGTTCAAGGAGTTGGGTCATGCTGGATGGGCGCTTTCGATGAGAGAAAACTTAAAGACACTTTGGAACTGCCAGCGGATTCCACGATAGTCGGTGCGGTGGCTTTTGGAATGCCCGATGAGAACCCAAGGCAACCAGCCAAGAAGCCATTGAGCAAAGTAGTACACTTTGACAAATGGTAGCGCTCTCTCATGGACGATTCTCACATCTTCTAGCGAACGGTATTGAACTCGAAAGAATCAAAGAAACCATAGGAGACACGAAGGAGATGCACAAGATGAATTTGGGATTGGAGAACAAGCGTGTTCTGGTGACGGGCAGTACGAGCGGCATTGGCGAAGGCATCGCCAGGCGCTTTGCCCAAGAAGGTGCCCACGTCATTATCCATGGGCGCCGCAGTGATGCTGCGGAACAGATTGCGAACGAGATTCGCAGGGATGGCGGTAGGGCCATGATCGCCTTGGGCGATCTGTCCCAGGATGAAGAGGTAGCACGCATCGTTGAAACCGCCGAGGCTGAGTTCGGGGGTATCGACATCTTGGTGAACAACGCCGCCAGTGGCGAGCACCAGAACGATATGGAGACGGCCGCTGCCGGATGGTTGGACAGTTACAACACCAACGTGCTCTCCATCGTGCGGCTCGTCCAACGGTTGCTGCCGCCCATGCAGGAGCAGGATTGGGGACGCATCATCAACATCTCAAGTGCTGCCGCGGTGAACCCATCGCCCGGCATGGGGGTCTATGCCACGACAAAAGCCGCTGTGAATACGCTCACCGTTACCCTGGCCCAAGCCATGAAGGGCGAGGGCGTGACCATAAACACAGTTAGCCCTGGCGCGATCCTCACGGAGAAGATGATCGAGATGGGACCGGAGTATGGCCTGGGTAGCACCAGGGAGGAGATCACTGCCGCCTTTGACGGGATGGCGGATTCAACTCCCTTTGCCAGGATGGGACGCGTTGAAGAAGTTGCTAACGTGGTTGTCTTTCTGGCCAGCCCCCTGGCCAGCTATGTCCATGGAGCCAATATTCGCGTGGATGGAGGCTGGGTGCCGACCACAAACTGAGGGAAGAACATAACAAGCCGCTGTCAGGCGACACGATGGTGTCGCCTGACAGCGGCTTGCAATCGGCACAGCCCCTTGGAACTCTAGGAGTTCCAGGGGCGTTTCAGTCTATCTATGCTGCTTCGTGAATGGGCCTTCGGAACTTGTAGCCGTAGACGATCAGCCCGTCTTCGCCCTCTTCGCGCAGCTTGCGGGTGACCATCTCCACCGGCATGCCGATCTCGACCTCGTCCTGGTCCACATCGGTGAGCTGCGCCGTGACCAGCGGCCCTTCGTCCAGCTCCACCAGGGCCACGGTGTAGGGCACAAACTCCTCATAGCCGGCGGGCGCCTGGTAGACGGTCGAGTAGGAATAGACCTTGCCGTTCCCACTGAATGTATAGGGCTCATAGGCCGGCTTGCTGCACTCGGGGCAGACGTCGCGGGGCGGGAAAAGCTTGGCCCCACACTTGTTGCATACTTCGCCGACCATCGCATACCGCTGGTTTTGCAGTCGCCAGTGTCTCGGAATACTCATTCTATATCCTCCTGAATCAATTCTCTGACTGGATCACCATTGCGAAAGGTTCCGAACCTTCGCGCCAGTGACGCCTAATCCTGTGCCTCCAAAATATGCGTGATCACGGTCGCCCCGCTGCCGCCAATGTTCTGGGCCATGCCCAGCCGGGCATTGGGGATCTGGTTGTCGCCGGCCTCGCCGCGCAACTGCTGGGCCACTTCGACGACCTGGTAGATGCCAGTCGCGCCCACCGGGTGGCCTCGCGCTTTCAGGCCGCCCATGGTGCAGATGGGAATGCGGCCCTCGCGAGTGATCTCGCCGGACTGGGCCAACTGGACGCCCTTGCCCCGCTCGGCAAAGCCAGCCGCCTCCAGGCTCAAGGCCGACATGATGGTAAAGGCATCGTGCACTTCGAACAGGTCGATGTCGCGCGGCCCCACACCCGCCTGCTGGTAGGCTTTGAAGGCCGACGCCTCGGCTGCCGACAGCCAGAGCGGGTCAGGCCGGTCGTGGACCGCCACGGCATCGGTGGCCATGGACGAGGCCTTGATGTGCACCGCGCGGCCGTTGCCATACTCGCGGGCCATGCTGGTGGGGCAGATCACCACCGCTGCCGCCCCGTCGCCGATGCCCGACGAGTCCAGCAGGTTGATGGGATCGGCGATCATCCGGGCGCGGGCGAAAAGCTCGGCCGTGATGGGCCGGCGGAACAGGGCGTTGGGATTGCCGACCGCGTTGCGATGGGCATTGACGGCGAAATGCGGCAAAGTCCTCGTGCTCGACGCCATACTCGTACATGTAGCGCCGCATCAGCAGGGCATTGATGCTGACAAAGGTCAGGCCGTGGATCGACTCATAGTCGGCGTCGGCGGCCATGACCAGGCCGGTGGTCGTTTCGGCATTGACCGTGTCGGTCATCTTTTCCACGCCACAGACGATGACGAAATCGTGCAGCCCCCGGCCACGGCAGCATAGCCCATGGCGCAGCGCCGCTGCGCCCGAACCACAGGCCGCCTCGACCTTGAGCGCCTCGATGCCCCGCAGCCCCACAAAATCGGCGATGAGCGCTCCCAGGTGCTCCTGCCCGGTGAGCAAGCCGGAGAGCATGTTGCCCACATACAGGGCATCGGCCGCTCTCGATCAGCCGGCATCCTTCATGGCCGCCAGAACCGCGTCGCGCTGCCAGGTGCCGCAGCGACCGGTCCCAGTGTTCTGCGACTTGTGTCTGGCCAATGCCAATGATGCTAACGTCTCTCATATCAGATTCTCGAGTATCCAATGTCCAATCTCCGTTTCGGGCCCACCATCACAGGCCAGACTAGCGGTGATTGGACATCTAGTGCATGTGCAGTTTCTTGCGGTAGCGCACATAGGTGCCATAGTCGATCGCCTTGCGCCGCTCGACGTAGGTCTGGGTGCGTGGCGCGCGGTCGCGGCGTTCCTCGATCTTGTCTGTGACCCGCAGGGAGATGGCGTCGCTGCCCGCCCCTGAGCCAAAAGAGACCAGCAGCACCCGGTCTCCCGGCTGGGCCTCGTCCAGGATGGCCGTCAGGCCCAGCATCGAGGAGCCGGCATAGGTGTTGCCCACCATCGGGCACAGCAGGCCGGCGCGCGTCTGCTCCGGTTTGAAGCCCAGGATCCTGGCCGCCCGCTCCGGGAACTTGGGGTTGGGCTGGTGAAAGACCGCCGCCGCATAGTCCTCCGGCGTGCGTGCCCAGAGCCTCCATCAACTGCCGGCTGGCAGCCAGCACGTGCGTGAAATAGGCCGGATCGCCGGTGAAACGGCTGCCATGCTGGGGATAGTGCTGGTGGGGCCGCCGGAAAAAGTCGGGCGTGTCGGTCACGTAGGAAAAGGAGCCCTCGACGATGGCCAGGCTATCCTCCGCCGGGCCGACGATATAGGCCGCTCCGCCGGCCCCAGCCGTGTATTCCAGCGCGTCGCCCGGCCGTCCCTGGGCGGTGTCCATGCCAATGGCCAGGGCATAGTCGGCCATGCCCGAACCGACAAAGCCCATCGCCGCCTGAAACGCCTCGGTGCCTGCCTTGCAGGCAAACTCCCAGTCGGCGGCCTGGGTGGCCGGCACGGCGCCGATGGCCTCGGCCACGATGGTCGAGGTCGGTTTGACGGCATAGGGATGGGATTCGCTGCCCACCCACACCGCGCGGAGGGCTGCTGGGATCGATGCCGGCCCGGGCCAGCGCGTTGCGCGCCGCCTCGATCGACATGGTGGCTGTGTCTTCATCCGGGCCGGGCACCGCCTTTTCTCTGACGGGCGAGCCGCCCTGCCCGTCCTTCCACACCCGGTCCACTTCGCTGCCAGGCAGGCGGTAGCGGGGCACATAGGCCCCATAGCCGGCAATGCCCACATCGCGAGTTGGTTTCAATAACATAACGATAGCATCCGCTCCAGATCCTTGGTTATACCACCTCCACCCAGCACAAAGGGGCTCCGTAGAGCCCCCTATTCTCCGCACTGGGGCGACTATACTATAGCACAAGTGGCCTGTCAAAAACTATCAGCATGGCAGCAGAAGCTGCCAGATGCTGTCTGCCCGCCTATTCTGTCTCAGTACTTTGCGCAGATACTGGCCTGTGTACGACTTGCGCACCCGAGATACCTCCTCAGGTGTGCCCTCGGCTATCACCCAACCGCCGCCCTCGCCGCCCTCGGGGCCCAGGTCAATGATCCAGTCGGCGGCCTTGATGACATCCAGGTTGTGCTCAATGACCACCACCGTGTTCCCCTGGTCCACCAGGCGGTGCAGAACCTGCAGCAGCTTCTCGATGTCGGCAAAGTGAAGGCCGGTGGTCGGTTCGTCCAGGATGTAAAAGGTGCGGCCCGTGGCCCGGCGTGACAGCTCCTTGGACAGCTTGACCCGCTGCGCCTCGCCGCCCGAGAGGGTTGTGGCTGGCTGGCCCAGGCGAATGTAGCCCAGCCCCACATCGTGCAGAGTCTGGAGCTTGTTGCGGATGCGCGGCACATTGGAGAAGAACTCGAGCGCCTCCTCCACCGTCATATCCAGCACCTCGGCGATGTTCTTGCCCTTGTAGCGGATCTCCAGCGCCTCGCGGTTGTAGCGCGGCCGTCGCATACTTCGCACGGTACGTAGACGTCGGGCAGAAACTGCATCTCGATCTTGATGATGCCATCGCCCCGGCAGGCCTCACAGCGCCCGCCCTTGACGTTGAAACTAAAGCGGCCGGGCTTGTAACCCCGCGCCTTGGACTCGGGCAGTTGGGCAAGACAGCTCTCGGATGTGGGTGAAGACGTTGGTGTAGGTCGCCGGGTTGGAGCGGGGTGTACGGCCGATGGGGCTCTGGTCGATGTTGACCACCTTGTCGATGAGATCCAAGCCCTGTATCACATCGTGCTTGCCCGGCTTGGCCTTGGCCCGGTAGAAGTACTGGTTCATCCGCTTGAACAGTACCTCGACCACGAGGCTGCTCTTGCCCGAACCCGACACGCCGGTCACGGCGATGAACTTGCGCAGCGGGAAGCGGACGTCGATTTCTTTCAAGTTGTTCTCGGCTGCGCCTATCACATCCAGGAACTTGCCGTCTGCCCGGGCGGCGCGCTTCTGGCACGGCGATCTTTTGCTCGCCCCGCAGAAAGGCCGCGGTCACCGATTCATCACACTGGAGAAACGTTTCCAGCGGCGCAGAGCAGACCACCTCGCCGCCATGCTCGCCGGCCCCGGCCCCAGGTCAAGGATCCAGTCCGAGGCGCGCATGGTCTCCTCGTCGTGCTCGACGACGATGACAGTGTTGCCCAGGTCCCGCATGCCCAGGAGGGTCTGGATCAGGCGGCCGTTGTCGCGGGGATGCAGGCCGATGCTCGGCTCATCCAGGATATAGAGCACGCCCATCAGCCGCGAGCCAATCTGGGTGGCCAGGCGGATCCGCTGGGCTTCTCCGCCTGAGAGGGTGGCTGCCCGGCGGTCAATGGTCAGATAGTCAAGGCCGACGTTGGCCATGAAGGACAGGCGATCGCGCAGTTCCTTGAGGATCTGGCGGGCGATGGTTCGCTGGCGACTGGTGAGTAGTCCCCCCTCAGGCCCCTCCCCTTCCCCCCTCGCCGCACCCGGGCCCTGGAGTTCATTGAACCAGGGCCAACATCTCGGTCACCGACATGGCCGTAACCTCGTCGATGGCCTTATCAACAACCGTCACGGCCAGGGCCTCTGGCTTGAGCCGGCGCCCCCGGCAAGCGGGACAGTTGCGCTCGGCCATGTAGCGTTCGATCTGCTCTTTGGCGTGATCGGATGAGGCTTCCCGGTGCCGGCGCTGAAGGTTGGGGATCACTCCCTCAAAATGAGTCTCATAGGTCCGCTGTTGGCCCTGCGAGGTTCTGTAATTTAGACGAACCTTCTCGCCTCGCCGCCCACCATTGAGGACAAGGTTCAACTGGCTCGCCGGCAGCTCGCGCACCGGCACATCCATGGGAATGCCTTGTTGCACCGCTGCTGCTTCGAGGAGTTGGCGGTAATAGCTGTCGCCAGACCGCTCGTGGGTCCAGGGTTCGATGGCGCCCTGTGCCAACGTTTTGCTGCGGTCGGGAATGACCAGGTCGGGCTCGATCTCCAGTTCGGTGCCCAATCCGGTACAGGCTGGGCATGCGCCATGAGGACTGTTGAACGAAAAAGTACGCGGTTCGATCTCGGGCAGGTTGATGCCGCAATGGACACAGGAAAAATGCTCCGAAAACAGGTGGTCGCGGGGAGGCTCCTGGGTGATGTCGGCCACCATCATCACCCCCCCACCCAGCTTGAGCGCCGTTTCCACCGAGTCGGCCAGCCGGCTGTGGTCCATGCCGCGACCGTCACCGTTTCCGGTCCCGCCGCCATGCCGCACGATGAGCCGATCCACTACGGCCTCGATGGTGTGCATCTTGTAGCGGTCCAGCTCAATCTCCTCGTCTACGTCATGAACTTCGCCGTTCACGCGCACCCGCACATAACCCAGCTTGCGCACGTCCTCAAAGACCTTGCGGTGCTCGCCCTTGCGGTCCTTGATGAGCGGGGCCATGACCAGAATGCGGCTGCCCTCGGGCATCTCCTCAATGGCCTCCACGATCTGGCCCACGGTCTGCTGGTGGACCTCCCTGCCGCAGCGAGGACAATGGGGCACGCCGACGCGCGCGTAGAGGAGCCGCAGATAGTCATAGATCTCGGTGACCGTGCCTACAGTGGACCGGGGGTTCCGGCTGGTACCTTTCTGGTCGATACTGATGGCCGGGCTGAGACCGTCGATCTGGTCTACATCCGGCTTTTGCATCTCGCCCAGGAACTGGCGGGCATAGGCCGACAGCGACTCGACATAGCGCCGCTGGCCCTCGGCGTAGAGGGTGTCAAAGGCCAGCGACGATTTGCCCGAGCCCGACAGGCCCGTGATGACGACCAGTTTGTCGCGGGGCAACTCGACATCGACGTTTTTCAGGTTGTGTACCCGCGCGCCCCGAATGACGATTTTTTTCAGATCAGAAGTACTTACTATTATCTCTTCCTGCGACATACCGTGACTCCTCCGCAATCTGGAACGGTGCCAGAGGCCGACTTGGTATTATATCACGGAAGAGAAGGGGGATCAAAATGGAGATACAAATGGGAGTACCTGGACAATCACGCCATCACCACCCCAAAGGCAGAGAGGGTGGCTCCGATATGTGGCCCGTCTTTTTGCTCCTTGTCGCTCACTCCAGCGCGAAGCCCTGCTGGCTCAACACCTGGCGCAGGCCTGAGCGCATCGGGTTGGAGACACGTCGGGCCGAGTGCTCCTGCCAACCATAGTCCTCCATCTGAGCCTCGCGACCGGGCGCCGGGACCTGGCGTCCGTCGTAGATCCCAGTATCGATCATCGCCTGGTCGTACTCGGCCAGGGCCTCCACTTCACCCTCCAGATCATAGCTTTCCCAGTGGAGCACCGCGCTCAGCGGCAAGCGGGGCCGGATGAAGGGCTCGACAGCGGGCCAGCCCAGAGTCATGCCCGAGACAGGGAATACCAGCCGCGGCAGCCCCAGTAGCTCGATCACCTCCGCAGGTTGGTTGCGGATGGCGCCAATGTAGCACATCCCCAACCCCAGCGACTCGGCGGCCAGGGCCGCGTTCTGCATGGCCAGGGCTGCATCCACGGCTGCCACGAGAAAGCTCTCGACATATTCCGTCGCCTGCTCGTAGCCGCGCCTCCGGCAGATCCGGTCGAGGCGGCTCAGGTCGGCGCACCAGGTCAGAAAGACCGGGGCCTGTAGAATCTGTCTCTGGCCCCCGCACAGTTCGGCCAGGCGGCTCCGTTTCTCTGCATCGGTGACGGCCACAATGCTGTAGACCTGCAAGTTGGACGAGGTCGAAGCGCGCTGACCGGCAGCGATAATGGTCTCGACCAACTCGGCAGGCACTGGATCAGGTTTGTATTCCCGGACGGTATAGTGCCGGTAGATCTGCTCCATCGTTGCTGTACTCATTGCATCTCCTCTGGCATGGATTTGACGTACAGGTCGAGCGCCGGCAGCGGCATGCCGATACCCTCGGCCACAAGCTCATCCCACACTGTGTAGCGCAGATCGCTCTTGATGCGGGGGATCTTGGTGGCGTCATCGGTCCAGACCAACAGCTCGAAATCGTGATTGTCGCTGGAAAAGTCGATATAGAATACGCCGGGTGCCGGATCATCCAGGATGTCGGGGTGGTGGGCGCCCCTCAAGATGGCCACCTCCGTCTGGCGAGGATCGGCGTTAGAGGTTACCCCGATGGGGATACGGATGCGTACCCTTGGGTCACTGCCGCTATAGTTGGTCACCTCCTGGGTCAAGAAACGCGAGTTGGGGACGACAATGTCCACGTTGTCGTAGGTCCTCATGCGCATGGCGCGGATACCTACTTCGGTGACGACACCAGTGGTCTGGTCGACCTCCACCACAGCACCCGGCACAATGGAACCCTCGAACATCAGGACAATGCCAGCGATAAAGTTGCTCAAGATGTCTTGAAGACTGAAGCCTATTCCAACAGAGAGGCCTGCGAGGATGACGGTTAAGCTCGTCAGCGGGATATTCATGAGGTTGAGGGCTAGCATCAACCCGGCAAAGATGATGAGGTATCCTGCGAATGTAGTCAGAATCTGGGCTAGAGAAGGGTTGAGCCCTGTGGCAGGTAACCGCTCTCGTAGAAAGACACGCGTGGTCCTGGAGAGCAACACTGTCAGGGCCAGAATCACCAGGCCGGTAAGCAGCCCGCCGAATTCGACCCAGGCATTCTCGCCAACCTGCCAGACGCCCCAATTCCAGATGACATTCAAGTAATCGATGCTGTACAGGGCTGCAAGCACAAGTACCGCAATCTGCAGGCTCCGGACTGCACGCCTTCCGTTTGAGGGTGACAGGTACAGGGTGAGAAAAGCCTGGACCGCCTCATATACGAACCACAGGAGGAAGAAAGGAACCGCCCAGGCCGAGAAACTACTGTCCACACCGAGGATGGCATACAGGGCCAAGACCCCCAGCCCCAGAATCCAGGCGATGAGGGGCTGCAGGGCCCACATGAGGACAGGGATCACATGCCGGAGCAGAGGTAGGATCTCGAGGACCGATGACCCCAGGACCCACATCTGTACCCGGTCCAGTTGCCGGCGCAGGGGCTCCACGGGGATCTTGGACACAAAGAATATCAGGGCCAAAACCGCCGCTTGCAGGATCTCGGACCGATAGTCCCAGATGTTGTTCAGTACACCAACAAGGTGCAGGACCACCAGAAGTAGGCTCAAGGGAACTACCGCACGGCGGTAGACTAGTCTGGCCCGGTCAGGCGGTAGGGCAATGTACGTCACAGTTTTGGCCAGGCGGTAGATCAACCATACTGGTAGAAGCGGGAGCAGCCAAGCCAAGATATCGCTGGCCCAGCCCTGGCTCTCAAAAACAGGAATGCTCAGTATGGTCAGACCCCAGGCCAACAGGGGATACAGCACAGCCTGCAGGATCTTGTAGGCGATGGCGAGCCAGGATAGCTTCTCCAACCAGGTGGCTAGCACCCGTCGAAGGAACCACTCAACAAGCCTGGCCGGTATGTAGGCGACAATCAGAACCAGCACAAAGGCTGCTAGCTGCCGTATGGCTTCGGTGGTAACCAGCCGCTGAAAATACAGGATGATCTCTTCTGCGTTCATCGTGGTAATCTGGCTGATGTCCATGCACCGCCTCCCAGGCTCCCCGGACGTAAATCAGGTGCCCCTCCAACCGACATCCTAAACTATCTCTTGTCACAGACTGGTTATTATGGGTGTCCAGGCGAGGGCATGCAGATGATTTCCAGGAAACGCAGGTCGAAGAAGGTTTGGGCGTTGGACGGCTTGAGGACAGCCGCGGTATCGGCGCCGCCGCCCGTCCCGGCCACGGCGACCACCGGCTCGTCGGTCCGCACCAGGCCCGCGTCGGCGGCCATGAGCGACATCTCGGCTGCGACTTTGATCCCTTCACAGAATGTGCGTAAGGTATAGGCCATGATCTCGTCCAGTTGGTAAGTTCCCATCCTTTTGCGCACGGCCCGGCCCACACCACCAAAGGCATGCTGGCAAGTCAGGATCTTGGTTCCTGCAGCCTCAATGGCAACCCGGTTCTCGCCGGTCAGCTCCTGGGTATCCGGTCCACCAAAGCCAGTGGAGTGGCTCACGACGATGACATCCAATCCCTGGAACATCTGGGCTGCTTTCAGGCCAGTTGTTCCTCGGGTGGTCGCCACAAGAACCTTGCGAATGCCCAACGCCTCGGCTCGAGCGCGGGCCAGTTCCAGCGTACGATCCGTGTTGGCTGGGCCGGTTTGCGTGAAATACACGCACGATGTATTGATTTCTGACATGCCTCTATCCTCCTTGACAAGTTCCTGGTTACTGAAGGAGCGTCCTTCAGGACCGAATGATACCAGAAAAAAGGTATGGCGTCAAGCAAATGTTGGCGTCCAAGTTGCCCCTTTTGACGAAAGTTGGTACAATGCGGCTGCGGTCCTTTCTGGAGGAAAGGACAACGGTCCAGGCTGGAGGCGCTGTCAGGTAAGTCATCGCATCGCCCCGTCCCGCTTGAGGACACCTCCGGCGCCCAGTCCGACCGAAAGGCAGAAAACCTACAAGGTCTTTACGAGGAGGTAAGACATGTACAAAAAGCTGTTCATTCCGGGTCCCACCCACGTGCGGGACGAAATGCTGCAAGCTCAGACCGTGCCAATGATCGGCCATCGGGCCCAAGAGTATTCGGACCTTCAAGCTGCGGTAACTCCCAAGCTTCAGGAGTTGCTCTATACCCAGCAGCGCGTCTATCTGTATGCTTCTTCTTCGAGTGGTGTCATGGAAGGATCCGTGCGCCAGGCCTCAACCAAGAGGATTCTCAGCACGGTATGCGGTGCTTTTTCCAAGCGGTGGGACGAGATGATCGTGGCCAATGGCCTTCCCCGTGACAAGCTGGAAGTGCCCATGGGCCAGGCTATCACCCCCGAGCTGGTGGACGAGGCGCTGTCCAAAGACGAGTACGACGCCCTTGCCATATGCCTCAACGAGACTTCCACGGGTGTCATGAACCCCGTCCCAGAGATTGCGGAACTCATCCACGCCAAATACCCCAACGTACTGATCTTGGTCGACGCCGTGAGTGGCATGGCCGGTACCAAAATCGAGTTCGATGCCTGGGGACTGGACGTCTGCCTGGCTGGCGTACAGAAATGCTTTGCGCTGCCGCCGGGCCTGACCGTGGCCGCCGTCAGCGACCGGGCGAGGGAGCGCGCCCTGCAGGTGCCGAACCGGGGCCTCTACTTTGCCTATGATCAGATGGACAAAAAGTACGACGCCCATCAGACGCCAGCTACACCGGCCATCAGCCTCATCCAGGCCCTGAACGCACAGATGGACGACATCCTTGCAGAGGGGCTGGAACGCCGCTGGAAGCGGCATATCGTGATGGCCGAGGTCGTCCGCGGCTGGGCACGTGAGAATTTTGCCCTGTATGGCGACGAACGGTACCTGTCCAACACCGTAACCAACGTCGAGAACACCCGGGGTATCAGTGTCGCTGGCTTGAACGAGGAACTGGCAAAAAGAGGGGCCATGATCTCCAACGGCTACGGTAGCCTCAAGGAGAAATGCTTCCGCATTGCCCACATGGGCGACCTCCGGCTGGCGGATATCCAGTGGTTGCTGACGCAGATCAACGACATCCTGGGATTATGATGTGATACGCGATGCGTGAAAGACAAGGCCAATTGCTGCCACGCATCGCGTTTCAAACGCGAGAGGTGGAATGACCATGAAAGTACTAGTCTGTGATGCGGTTGCCCCTGTTACGGTCCAGGCCCTGCTCGATGCAGGCATTGAGGTGGAGAACAGACCAGAGATCTCGGCGGAAGACTTGCTGAGGGACGCCACCAACTATGACGGCATGATAGTCCGAAGCCGGACCAAGATCCCGTCAGAGGTCATTGACGCGGCCAAGAATCTCAAGATCGTCGTCCGCGGTGGCGTCGGCTTGGATAACATTGATGTGGCTTATGCCCGGGAGAAGGGAGTTGCCGTGCGCAACACGCCCAAGGCCAGCTCCAATTCCGTGGCCGAGTTGGCCCTGGGCTATATGCTGGCCCTGGCTCGCCACATCCCCCAAGCGACGATGAGCATGACGGCCGGCCAGTGGCAAAAGAAAAAACTCAAGGGTACCGAGATTGCTGGCAAAACCCTGGGCCTCATCGGCTTTGGGAATATCGGCGGCCTGCTGGGCCGGAAGGCAGCGGCCCTGGGTATGGACGTGATCTTTTATGACGTAGTTGCCCCCCCCGACCCAGGCCCGGCCAAGCAGGTTGACCTGGAAGAAGTACTGGCTCGGAGCGACTATATCTCGCTCCACGTGCCCTTCCTGCCGGCGACCAAGAACCTACTGGATTCCCAGGCATTTGCCAAGATGAAAGATGGCGTGCATATCGTCAACTGTGCCCGGGGTGGCGTCATCGATGAAGATGCTCTGTACGACGCCCTGAAGAGTGGCAAGGTGGCCGGCGCGGCGCTGGATGTCTACCTGGACGAAAAAGTCAACCCGGGCAATGCCAAGCTCTACGGGCTAAAGGACGAGAACGGGTTCAACAAAGTCATCGGCTCACCTCACATCGGGGCCAGCACAGTCGAGGGCCAGGCACGCGTCGGCGCCGAAGTCGCCGAAATTCTGATCGAATACTATCACAGCGAGTTCTAGAGGTCGCAGCGTATCACGCGACCTCTAGCATCACGGTTCAGTCATGACGTCTGACGTCTAGGGCTGTACCGGAACTGGAGTTTGGGACCATGGCCAAAATCGCTCCCTTTCAAGGGATCCGCTACAACCGTGAAAAGTCTGACGATCTGAGCAAGATAGTCAGCCAGCCATATGACCGTGTCCGCTACGGTCTGCAAGATGAGTACTATGACTTGGATGCCCACAACATCGTGCGCATCATTAAAGGACGGGAGATGGAAGGCGACTCACCGGATGGTGAGAACGTGTATACGCGAGCCTCGGACTATTATCAGACCTGGTTGGAGGAGGGTGTCCTGCTGCGAGACAAAGACCCTTCCCTCTATGTTTATCACCAGACCTTCACCCTGCCCGATGGCACACAACGGACACGCAAAGCCTTCATCGCCGCCCTGGAGCTGGTTGGATTCGACGAGGGGATCGTCTTGCCTCACGAACGTACCCTCGCTGGACCCAAGGTGGACCGCTTGAATCTGCTCCGTGCAACAGAAACCAATTTCGGGCAGATCTTTATGCTCTACCCCGATCCGGACAACAAGATCAACCAGCTCTTCGATGCCGCTGTTGCCGGTCGACCTCCCGACATCGATGTACGGGAACTCTTTGAGGAGGACGTACGCCAACAGTTGTGGGCAGTCACCGACCCGGCGGTGGTCGCAGACGTGGTGGCCGAGATGGCCCCCAAGAAGGGTTTGATCATCGCTGATGGTCATCACCGCTACGAGACCGCACTCAACTACCGGACTGAGATGCGGGATGCCTATCCCGACGCCGAAGCCGGCGCGGCGTTCAACTTCCGAATGGTCACCTTGGTCAGCATGGACGATCCGGGGCTGACCATTCTGCCTACCCACCGGCAGATGCATGATTATTCGACCAAGACCACAGCGCAAATCCTGGCTGATGCTGCCGAGTACTTTGAGGTCTGCCCTGTCGCCGGCCGTGCGGCCCTTGAAGAGGCATTGGCGGAGGAAACGTCCACGGACCGTCGCATCGGCTTTTATGACGGAAACTACTACCTGCTTCGGCTCAGAGGCCCAGAAGTGATGGCTCAGATCGTGCCTGACCGTGCCGAGGAATGGAGGATGCTCGACGCGAGTATCCTCCACGAAGTGCTCATCGAGCGGGTGATGGGCATCAGCAAGGAACGAGTCGCCGCCAAGGAGAATATCGACTACCACCGCGACCTGGATCTGGCCATCGCCAACGTGGACGAAGGCAAGGCTGTTTGTGTCTATATCATGAATCCCACGCGCATGGCCGAGGTGAAGGCCTGTTCCGACCTGGGAGCCAAGATGCCGCAAAAGTCCACCGACTTTTATCCAAAGGTGATCACAGGCATGGTGGCAATGGATGTCGGCGCAGGCGAGTGCCTCTAGGCAGCCAACCGTCGTAGGGGGCCCGTCCCCGCAGTTTTCAGATTCTTCATCAGGAGCAGCACGGTGGTCTACGTGCTGCTCCCTTCTGTTCCTCGAGTTCGTGGAACGCCGCTTTGTCAGCGGCGAGCTGCGGCGGCTAGTTGCACGCGGGCACGAAAACGGGTATAATCGCAGTTGGGAAGACAAGAGATCATCGAGGAGTCCCCAATGGCACAGTACGCGTTCTTCAAGGGACAGGTTGTCCCCATCAACGAGGCCAAAGTCAGTGTCATGACCCATGGGCTCAACTATGGCACTGGTTGCTTTGAGGGCATCCGCGCCTACTGGAACGAGGAACAAGAGCAACTCTTTGTGTTCCGCATGCAGGAGCATTATGAGCGGTTCCACCGCTCCTGCCGGATCTTGCATATTGATCTACCGTATTCTGCTGAAGAGCTGGGGCAGATCACACTGGAACTGCTGCGCCAGGAGGGCTATCGGGAAGACGCCTATATCCGACCTTTGGCCTTCAAGGGCGACGAGATCATCGGCGTGCGGCTCCACAATCTGACCGATGAATTAGCCATATTTGCTGCGCCCTTTGGCCGCTATCTCGAAGAAGAGGAAGGTGCTCACGTTTGCATTTCCTCCTGGCGCCGCGTAGATGATAACGCGGTTCCGGCTCGGGCCAAGATCACTGGTGCCTACATCAACTCGGCCCTGATCAAAAGCGCGGCCGTATTGGGCGGCTACAACGAGGCGCTGGTGCTGGATCAGCATGGCCACATCTCTGAGGGCAGTGCTGAGAACTTTTTCATGGTCCGCCATGGACACCTGGTCACCCCGCCCGTCCATTCGGATATCCTGGAAGGTATCACGCGCGACTCGATCATCGAATTGGCGCAGGAAGAAATGGGGCTGGAGACCGTGCAGCGATCAATCGACCGCAGTGAGGTCTATATCTGTGACGAAGCCTTCCTGACCGGCACCGGTGTCCAGGTTGCGGCTATCATCAAAGTAGAACACCGGCCAGTTGGTACTGGAAAAATGGGACCTGTGGTCATGCGACTTCGGGATCTCTACTTTGACGCGGCCAAGGCCAGGAACCCCAAGTATCGGCACTGGTGCACGCCAGTATACCGCGGACACTGGTGCGCACCAGTGTCCGACCTGGACTAGGAGACAGGCTCTTGACCTGGCGTGCCAAGATCTCTTTGGGAGTCCCTCTGGGTTTGCTGTTTTTTGGCCTGGTCGTAGCCCTAGATGTGTGGCTTCTGGACCGGCTGATCAACGACAGCATCCGCGCCCAGCAGATCAACTTGCTTTCGTTCCTCATGCTGCTGGCAGTGCTCCTCAGCGTACCCCTGTTGATTCTCCTGATTCTCGAAATCGCTGGCTGTTTAACACTGCGCTACCACCTGGATAGGAATGGCCTTATCGTTCGTTGGCTTGGTTCCCAGCAGTACATCCCAATACGAGATATTCAACGCATCGTACCCGGTCACCACTTTGGAGGTACCATTGTGCGCAGGCGAGGCATACGCTGGCCAGGCCATGAACGGGGGGTAGGAATGGTGCCCGGTATTGGACGTACGCGCTTCCTGGCCACTCGTCCCCTGAGAGACCAACTGTTACTGGTGGCTCCCGGCGAGGCATATGGCATCTCGCCCCGAGATCCAGAAGGGTTCGTACAGGCTTACGAGGCCCGCCGCGAACTTGGGCCCAACCGGCTGCTGGACCGAGATCTCTATCGTGGGCGCTTGCTGACCTTGCCACTATGGACCGATCATACAGCATGGGTCCTGCTCGGCATGGCGGTCATTATCAATCTGGCGCTGTTTGGCTACCTGGGCGCCCGTTACCCCAACCTTGATCTCCAATTGCCCTTGCATTTTGATAACCAGGGCCTTGTGGATCGCATCGGTACCCGAATGGAGTTGTTTACGCTGCCCATCATCGGCCTGATCATCTTGGGCACCAACACAGTACTAGGGTTGGCACTATATCGACGCGAACGCGCTGGCTCCTATCTGCTGTGGGGAGCAGCCGCTGCAGCCCAGGCACTTTTCTGGCTTGCCGTCTTTAGCATCGGCCCATGATTAATCAACTGCTCCTTGGCCTGCTCCTCAGCGCTGCGGTGGGCGGGCTGGGCTACTGGCGTAAGGCGTTGACAGCCAGCGGGTTGGTTGGCGCGATTCTGGTCGGTACACTCATATTTGGCTTTGGCGGCTGGATCTGGGGTCTAGTACTCATAACCTTCTTTGTCTCCTCGAGCTTGCTGTCGCGCTATCGCCGGGCCGACAAAGAGGCTTTGGCCACCGCGTTCGCCAAAGACAGTCGCCGGGATTTGGGCCAGGCATTGGCCAATGGCGGGGTTGGAGCAGCACTGGCCGTTGCCTTTGCCAGCTACCCCGAGCCGGTTCTCTTTGCGGCTTATCTGGGGGTCATGGCCACGGTGAATGCCGATACGTGGGCCACAGAGATGGGCGTCCTCAGTCAGGTACCTCCCCGGCTGGTCACCACCGGCAAGGAGGTAGCTCCAGGCACATCGGGAGGAGTGACCCGCTTGGGGCTCTGGGCCTCTGTGGCTGGCGCGTTGCTCATCGGTGCTGTAGCGACCGCCCTGACACAGATTGCGTCCCTGCAAAAGGGTACCGGGTGGAGTCTGCAAGCAGCTTCGTTTCCGCTGCTCGCTCTGGCCGGAGGGCTCGTGGGTTCGATATTCGATAGTCTGTTGGGCGCCACTGTACAGGGCATCTATTACTGCAGCCAATGCGCCAAAGAGACCGAATCTCCCGTTCACCACTGTGGCCAGAATACTCGGCTCATCCGCGGATGGGCTTGGCTGAACAATGACATCGTAAACCTTCTTTCTTCGATCCTGGGTGGGCTGGCAGCCGCTCTGCTAGCCTGGATTGTCTGGAAGTAGTGCCGAAGGCAGGACCGCAGAACCATGACGCGAAAACAGGCGCTGTTCATCATCGTTGTAAACGCCCTGATCTCAACCCTGATCAGCCTGTGTGTGGCGCTTCTGGTGATTTTGCCCGAAAAACTGACTTCGGGCGATGGACAGCCGGTATCTGGGATACCATCGCAAGAGGCGGCCAATGCCGGACAGCCGGTCGAGGTGACTGTAGAAATGCCGGTATCCGTTCCGCCTACGGCTACGCCAATCGTTTACGTAGTCCAACCAGGGGATACCATCTCCAGTCTGGCCCTGAGATTCAAGGTGCCGGGAGGAGACATCATTGCCGCCAATCGGATCCAGAATCCTGACTTTTTGGTAGCGGGCGTAGAGCTGACTATCCCCGTGGGTGGATTGCCTCCAGTAACAGCTACCTGGACACCAGTACCCACGGTGACCTATACGCCCCTGCCCTTTGCGCCCCCTTCCGCCGAGTTGACAGGTACTGCTACTCCTGAAACTGGTGAGGTAGCGGCCTCGCCCCCCACATCCATGCCCTCGGGCGGTGGACTGCGAGTGGAGATTACCGAAATCCTTGGGGTCGGGGATCTTGAGCAGGAGATGGTAAACATTTCAAATACCAGCGATCAACTGGCCGATATGACCGGTTGGACCCTGGCCAATCCCGATGGGAATACCTATGTCTTTCCCAACTACCGGCTGTGGCCCGGGGGGATGGTGTCGGTACATACTAGGATTGGTCAGGACGGCGATCCCATAACGAGCCTCTTCTGGGGACGGCTCGACCCAGTCTGGGTACCGGGTGAAGTTGCAACGCTCAGGAATACGGAAGGGGTGGCGATTTTCACCTATGTGGTGAGCCCATAACCCCAGGGCCCTGGGTTGTGGCCTGGATATTGCCCAGGTAGCAAGACTAGAACCAGCTTGCTCGCGCAAATGGCAGGCATCGTTAAGGCAGAGAGTGAGCCAGCCATCGCCTATCTGCTGAAAGATGTCAAGAGCGCCTGTATCCTGCTGTATGCGCCCGATCTTGTCCAGGTCCAGATCGAGCAGGGTGCAGGCCAGAACCTTGTTAACGATTTGATGGCCAGCCAGAGCGATAGTCTGCTCAGGATGGAGATTGGCCAGATCTTTGAGCATGTTCAGGAGGCGGGCCTGAACGTCGAACAGGCTTTCGCCGCCGGGAAAATGAACCTGACCGGGTGTACGTTGCCATCTCGCGTACTGCTCGGGATAGGCCGCAGCCGCTTCAGGGTGCGTCAGGCCCTGGAATCGGCCATAGTTGACATCGATCAGCCCGTGGTGAGGTTGGATCGGCAAGCCCAGATCACTGGCGAGTGGTTGAAACGTTTGTCGCGCCCGGAGGAGTGGACTGGCATAGAGTGCTGAGATGGACTCGCTGCTGAGTCTTTCTGCGACGGCAAGGGCTTGAGCATAGCCCGTATCGTCCAAAGGCAGGTCGGTGCGTCCGCGGAAGCGTTCTTCTCCGGCACCCGCGTTCCAGGCGGTCTGGCCATGGCGAACAACAATGATGCGGATCATGGGATTCTTCCTATCGAGATGAAGGCATTGTAGTGTGACAGGCATGGTATGTCAAGATGCGTAAACCAAGGGACCAAAGAGACTGGGAGCACTGGATCGACCAACAGATCCGCGAAGCCCAGGAACGCGGTGAGTTTGACGAGTTGCCTGGCGCGGGAAAGCCGCTTGATCTGGCGGCAAACCCCTATGCCCAGGACCGTGAATTGGCCTTCAAGATCTTGAAGGATTCGGGCTATGCGCCCGACTGGATCGAACTGGACAAAGCAATCCGCGGCAAGCTGGAACGGGCACGAACAGCGCTGGCCCGTCGTTGGGAATGGCGCCGCGCCCGGTTGGACGAGCTGGCTGGACGATCCGGCAAATGGGCCGCAAGAGGAACAGGCGCGCGTAAAAGATGACTGGGGAAGAGCGATCGCTGATTTTGAAAAAGAGGTGGCCGCCATCAACAAAGAGATTGCCGAACTGAACCTAAAAGTGCCAGGTCTGCATTTCCAGCGATCCAGCGTGGATGCGGCAAGTGATGTAGGACGGCTGACAAGGACGGTAAAATGAGTCAACAGGTACTGGAGGAGCAAAAGCGAATGGCCGAGACAGTACGACTGGTGATCGCCCGCCGGGAACGGGCGCCACGCTCACCACGCATGGAACGTGCCCTGAAGCGGCTCATCTGGCGCTACAGCCGGGCAATGCAGGGGACAACACCCCAGGGCAGAGAGCATGTTTAGGAACAGGGGTTGTGCGCTAGGCATCCTCCTTTTTGCTGTACTGGCTATCCTATTCTTCATTGGTCTAGACCTGTACACCGACTTGGTCTGGTTTGAAACGCTTGGCTTGGCCTCGGTTCTGTGGACACGGATTGGCTTCGAATGGTTGCTGTTTGCCGTAGCCTGGATTGTGGCCGCTTTGGTGCTAGCTGTCAACTGGTGGCTGGCCGTCCGATTTGTAGGCGGCGGGCATTTGACGATCCCCTGGCTACGCCAGCAGCGAACGCAGCACGAAATCACCGCCGAGCCGACGATCCGCGTCGTCAGTGGCCGCGCCGCTAGCGGGACCCTCGCTGTGATAGCCGTAGGCATTGGATTCCTATTTGCCCAGCCCGCGCGGAGCATGTGGCTTACGGCACTAATGAGCCTGAACGGTGTCCCCTTCGGCCAAGTTGATCCGATCCTCGGACGCGATCTAGGCTTCTTCATATATGACCTGCCGTGGCTACAGTTCCTGCAGGGCTGGTTCCTTTGGCTGATACTGATAGCCTTGGCCGGCGCATTCCTGATCTACCTCGCCACCTACTGGGCCGGGCAGGTAGTGGCCAAGGTACAGGTGGAAGGAATGCGCCAGGCGTGGCTGCAGTTGCCTCCCGCCGCTGAGCGACACCTGCTGGTGCTGGGGGCGGTTGCTCTGCTCCTGTTTGCCTGGGGATACCAGATTGCGATCCCACGCCTTCTCTACTCGACCTCCGGGGCAGCCTACGGGGCAGGCTACACTGATGTGCACGCTCGGCTGCCGGTGATGCACCTGCTCACGGCTATCGTCCTGCTGGGGGCCGTGATCCTTCTGGTCAGCATGTTCGTGCGGGTACGATGGTTGCCCTATGTCGCGGTCGGCGCCTGGCTGCTGGTGGCCTTCCTGGGGGGCAGCATCTACCCCAGCTTGCTCCAACGGTTCTCCGTGGTGCCCAACGAGATAACCCGCGAGCGCGAATACATCGCCCACACTATCGCTTTCACCAGGGCAGGTTTCGGCCTGTCTGACGTGGTGGAAGCCGGCTTTGAGGTAGCCGAGGAGACTCCGCCCCTTGACCTGGTGGCCAACGCGTCAACCCTCAAAAACATCCGTCTGTGGGATTACCGCCCGCTGTTGCGCACCTACAGCCAATTGCAGGAGATCCGTCTGTACTATGCCTTCTCCGATGTGGATGTAGATCGTTATCAACTGGGCGACGACTACCGCCAAGTTACCATGGCTGTACGCGAGATTGCCTCCGACGAGCTACCTTCAAATGCCCAAACCTGGGTGAACCGCCACCTGGTCTACACTCACGGTTCAGGCCTGGTCCTCAGTCCAGTAAATGAGGTCGTAGAAGAGGGCTTGCCCAACCTATGGGTTCGCGACATCCCGCCCCGGTCCAGCTACCCCGAACTGGCTCTCACCCGGCCCGAGATCTACTATGGTGAATTGACTGACGACTATGTTGTCGTCAACACCAAGGAAAAAGAGCTGGACTACCCAGCGGGCGACCAAAACGTCTATGCTACCTACGAGGGTGAGGGCGGCGTTGTCCTGGATTCGGTGTTCAAGCGGCTGGCCTATGCTGTTCGGATGGGCAGCAACCAGGTGGCTCTTAGTGACGCCATCACGCGGGAAAGCCGCCTGCTCTGGCGGCGGGCCATCACGGAGCGGGTCGAAGCCATTGCCCCCTTCTTGGCCTACGACCCTGACCCCTATCCAGTAATCCTGGATGGACGGCCGATCTGGCTCATGGACGCCTACACGGTCAGCGAGCGCTACCCTTATTCTGAGCCTATTGGGACGCCCTATGGACCGATCAACTACATCCGAAACTCTGTCAAAGTTACCATGGATGCCTACAACGGCACGCTGGCGTACTATCTTATCGATCCAACCGATCCGGTGGCCGCGACCTATGCCTCCATCTTTCCCGATCTCTTCCGGCCCGTGGAGGAGATGGACCCAGCCCTGGTGGCTCATTGGCGCTACCCGGAGGGAAAGTTTCGCATCCAGGCAACCAAGTACCAAACCTTTCATATGACCGATCCACAGGTCTTTTACAATCAAGAAGACCTGTGGAACTGGCCTGAAGAGGTAGTCACTGGCGAAAGGGTACGCATCGAACCCTACTATGTCAATATGCGCTTGCCGGGCGAGGCCGAACCCGAGTTCGTATTGATGTTGCCCTTTACGCCATCCGGCAAGCAAAACATGATTGCCTGGCTCTACGCCCGCAATGACAGCCCGAACTATGGGCAATTGAGCGTCTACAAGTTTCCCAAACAGCGACTAGTCTACGGGCCGATGCAGATAGAATCGCGCATCGACCAGGACCCCAACATCAGCCAGCAATTATCGCTGTGGGATCAACGTGGCAGCCAGGTGATCCGTGGCAACTTGTTGGTCATCCCCATGGACCAGGCAATCTTGTACGTCGAGCCCATATACCTGCAAGGGGAAGCCAGCCAACTGCCCGAGTTGCAGAGGGTAATCGTGGCCTACGGCAACCGTACTGCCATGGCCGAAACACTGGCGGAGGCATTGACACAGGTCATGTCAGGAGACCAACCCGAAGGCGCGGAACCTCCTGCTGGTACGGAAGCCGTCGAACCACGCCCTGCCCTACCGGCATTCGAAGGAGAGGTTTCTGATCTGATCCTCGAGGCCGATGCCCGCTATCAGGCCGCTCAGAACTGCCTGCTTACCGGCGATTGGAGCTGCTACGGTACCGAGATGGAGGCCCTGAAGCAAGTGCTAGAAACCTTGGTAGGGACAACACAAGAATGAACCCAAGAAGCAGAGGTACATAAGGAGGGGTACGATGAGTGAACGCGAAGAATTGATTGAAGACTCGGAAGATCTGCCCGCCACCAAGCCAGCGGACGAGGTAGAAGACGCCGCGCTCGATGCGGTAGAAGAGACCGAAGAAGATACGGGCCCTGAAGAGGTAGAAGACGAGCCCGAATTCGTGGCACCAGAGGTGGAGGCGGAAGAAGAAGACGAGCCCGAACCCGTGGCGCCAGAGGTCGAAGCGGAAGACGCAGCAGACGAGTCCGAATCCGTGGCACCAGAGGCGGAGGCGGAAGAGGAGGAAGACGAGCCCGAATCCGTGGCATCAGAGGTCGAAGCGGAAGACGAGTCCGAATCCAGTGCCCCAGAGACCGGGGAGGAACCCAAGCTTGAAGAGGAAACGGACGAGCCCGAATCCGTGATACCAAAGGCAGAGGCGGAAGAAGAGGACGACGAGTCCGAAGCCGTAGCGCCAGAGGCGGAAGAGGAGACAGACGAGTCCGAAGCCAGTACCTCAGAGACCGGGGGAGAGCCTGCGACTGAAGAGGATGCGGACGAGCCCGAATCCGTGGCAACAGAGACCGAAGCGGAAACAGAGGCAGATGAGCCCGAGTCCTCAGAACCTCAATCTTCTTCACCATCGACTGGCCGGGGAGGCTGCCTGCCGCTTGCTGCAGTTGGCATCGCAAGCACTCTGTTGGGTGCGCTCCTGGCCCTTCTGGTCCTGTGGGGGGTCAATGGCACCCTCGACTTTCAAGGAGCCAGCGAGCGGGCGCTTCTGGCTGAGACCGTACGCCTGGATAACGAAATTGGCGGCATCGGCTCAGAGATTGACAGCGTCGGTTCTGAACTTAACAGCGTGGGCTCAGAGATCGAGCAGTTGCAGGGGCAGATGGAGGAGATACTGGGTCTAGCTGCCGATGTGGACAAGGCTCAAGCTGACATCCAGATCCTGCAGGATGGGGTCGCGGCCTCGCAAACGGAGCTGGCTGCGCTGGCCGCGGAAAGCGAGCGCATGGGAGAAGAGCTGGCCTCAGCACACATGGCACTGACTATCTTGCGCAGTGATGTCGACGGGATAGGTGAAGATATGCTCGGCCTTCAGATTCAGGTCGGTGCAATGGAGAAGCAGTTGGAGGCGCTTGGCGAAGAGCTCTTGGCTGTTCGCCGGGCCACGCAGCGTTTTGACACCTTCCTAAGTGGCCTGCGACAACTGCTTGCCGAATCGCAGGAGCCACTCCCTGGCGCGGCTCCCGCACCAGACTTGGCCCCAACCATGACGCCTCTACAACCCAGCGTCAAAACTCCGCAGCCAATGGTCACCGTCATCCCGTTGGCGACGCCCACACCCTGACAGACAGGGCGCCGGCTGCGATCGAGCTTGCTGGGCCGGGAACCCAGTGTTCTCCAGGGATCCCGGCCTCTGTAGTCTGGAATTTCCGAACAGATCCTTTCGGGATGGAATTGGACTCGTAAGAGTCTCGCGCATGCATCAGGGGCTGGACAGAGACCTGGTCAACCAGGCCAACCTGCAGCCCCTGATGCATTTGTTTGACAATCGCCATCTTTTGGCATATACTTTTCCCAGGCTGACTTGTTTAGGAATGGCTTTACACTGGAGTGGATATGAACTTGCAGAATGATATCGCCGAGGTTCTGGTCTCCGAAGCGGAGATCCGAGCCAAGGTCATCGAATTAGGGTGTCGAATCTCCAGCGATTATGCAGGACAAGACCTCGTTCTTGTTGGATTGCTGCGAGGCGCCATTGTCTTCTTGTCCGACCTGATGCGGGCCATCGATGTCCCAGTCTTGCTTGACTTTATCGGCATCTCTAGCTATGGCGACAGCACCGAGAGTGGCGCCGTACGCCTGGTAATGGATCTGGAGACGGACATCGCTGGGCGCCACGTGATCGTTGTTGAGGATATTGTGGACACTGGCAAGACACTGTTCTACTTGATGGAGAACCTCAGGGCCCGCCAGCCCGCCAGCTTGCGTGTCTGTGCTTTGCTGGACAAGCCAGATCGCCGCCAGGTGCCCATTGACGTGGACTATGTCGGCTTTGAGATCCCTGACAAGTTTGTGGTGGGCTATGGGTTGGACTTTGCCGAAGGCTACCGCAACTTGCCTTTCGTGGGAGTGCTTAAGGAACATCTATACCGGGATGTCCTGACGCGCGGAGCCATCCTGCAGCAATTGAACGGGTACCTGAACCGCGCCGTCACCCTTTCCCAGCTTGTTGCCTGGTCTGAGGCAATGCTCACCGAGGGAGAGCTGTCTCCAGACGACGAGTCTCTCTTGCGCGACATGGTGAAACGCGCCGGACAGCCAGGCAGTGACACGTACGGTCTGACGCTTGAGGACTGTAGCGAGTTCTTGAAACGTCTGGATCACGAACTGCGGATCAGCACCGGGCCAATGGCCCGGTAGTGCTACTGCGAAACGCACCACCCCAGAGCGTTGAGGAGGACAAGACATGAGCCTGAAAACCTTCATCGCCGTCGCCCGGGGCGAAGAACCAGCAGATCTTTTGCTGAAAAACGCCCAACTGGTCAATGTGCTCTCGGGTGAGATCCATCCGGCTGATATCGGCATCTATGACGGCAGGATAGTGGGATTTGGTGACTACAAACAGCCCCGAAAAACTGTGGATCTCGCTGGCAAGTACGTCTGCCCTGGTTTCATGGATGCCCACGTCCACCTCGAGAGCGCGATGGTCCAGCCTTCCGAATTTGCGAAGGCGGTGGTTCCTCATGGCACGACGTCTGTCTTTTGCGATCCCCACGAGATAGCCAACGTCTTTGGCCTGGCCGGCGTTCGCTACATCCTGGATGCCAGCGAAGGGTTGCCACTCATGGTCTACGTGATGACACCATCTTGCGTGCCTGCCACCCACATGGAAACCGCCGGAGCGGAACTCACCGCCGCTGATATCCAAGGCCTGTGGTCTCATGAGCGGGTCCTTGGTCTGGCGGAGTTGATGAATTTCCCCGGCGTGCTGTACCGCGTACCTGCAGTACTGGACAAAATCAAAGCTGCTGGTGACCGGCCCATCGATGGCCACGCGCCAGGTTTGTCGGGCCTCGATCTGAATGCCTATATCGCCGCGGGCGTGGAATCGGATCACGAATGTACTGTGCTGGACGAGGCTCGCGAGAAGCTGCGGAAGGGGATGCACATCTTTATTCGAGACGGCACGACTTCCCGCAACCTGCTTCCTCTGTTGCCTCTGGTCACTCCGGGCAACAGCAGGCTTTGCCACCTTTGCACGGACGATCGCCATCCCGAAACCTTGCTTACTGAAGGTCACATTGACGATATCGTGCGCAAAGCCATTGCCTGGGGTTTGGATCCAGTGACAGCTATCCAACTGGCTACTATCAACACAGCCGAGTATTTTGGCCGGCGCTACATGGGAGCAGTCGCGCCTGGCTATCGTGCTGACTTGTTGGTGCTGGATGATCTAGCGACGGTTCAGGTAAGCCAAGTCTATACCTCAGGTGAGCTGGTAGCATACGATGGGTCTTTTCTGCCCTCAGCGGCGGCCCTGCCCCACGTACCGATCCAACCCAGCGTCCACGTAGATCTGTCCGCCCTTGACTTTGCTCTCCTAGCAGGCGAGGGACTCGCACGGGTCATCGGCGTACCCCTGAACCAGATAGGTACTGACGATCTGCGCATGGAGGCGGCGACAGAAAACGGGTACGTCGTCTCTGATCCAGAGCGCGATGTACTCAAGATGGCCGTCGTTGAGCGGCACCATGCTACAGGGAATGTTGGCTTGGGATTGGTCAAGGGTATTGGTCTGAAGCAGGGTGCCATCGCATCCAGTGTAGCCCATGACTCGCACAATATTGTCGTCATCGGTGCCAACGATGACGACATGCGAGCTGCTGTGATGGCTATCATCGACATGGGTGGGGGTCAGGTTGTCGTTGCCGATGGCGAGACGCATGCCGCCTGTCCGCTGCCCATCGCCGGGCTGATGTCCGACCGCCCATTGGAAGAGGTGCGTAGCCAGGTAGCGGCATTGAATGAGGCAGCCCACGACCTGGGTTGCACCCTGCCCGACCCGCTGATGACGATGGCCTTTTTGTCCCTGGCCGTCATTCCCACCCTCAGGCTCACCGATAAGGGGTTGGTGGATGTGAACAAGTTTGACTTTGTGCCGCTTTTTGTGGGTGCATAGAGGAGAGACAATCATGCCCATCACGGTAATCCTCGGCGCCCAGTGGGGTGACGAGGGCAAAGGCAAAATCACCGATCTGTTGGCTGCGAACGCTGACTTGGTCGCGCGCTCTGCTGGCGGCGACAATGCCGGGCACACCATCACCCTGGGCACTGAGCGCTTTGCGCTGCATTTGATCCCCTCCGGCATTTTGAATCCCAACACCACCTGTCTACTGGGTGGCGCCATGGTCGTAAACCCCAAAAAGCTCCTGGCAGAGATGGATGGCTTGGCTGCGAGAGCAATAGATGTATCACCACAGCGTATCAGGCTCAGCGGCTCAGCGCATCTGATCATGCCCTATCACATCGCTGTCGATGGGGCGGCGGAAGCAGCACGGGGCGATGGGGCAATCGGCACTACGCGACGGGGGATCGGTCCAGCCTATACCGACAAGGCTGCGCGGAGTGGCATCCGTGTCATGGAGATGCTTCATGACCCCAGTGTATTCGCCCAGCGCATCCGCGAGCAAGTAGAGGAAAAAAACGTCACCCTGGAGAAGGTCTACGGCCAACCGCAGCTGGTGACTGAGGCCGTGGTCGATGAATACCTGTCCTACGCCAACCGCCTCGGACCATTCATCACCGATGTCCCGGAAGAGATCGCTGGTGCGCTAGCTGCTGGGAGAGGTGTTTTGGCCGAGGGTGCGCAGGGTACCCTGCTGGATCTTGATCACGGCTCCTACCCATACGTCACCAGCTCACATCCCACGATCGGTGGGGTGATGATCGGGTTGGGTGTGGGTCCGCAACACATCCAGCGGGTGATTGGTGTAGTCAAGGCATACCAAACCCGAGTTGGCTCCGGTCCCATGCCCACCGAACTCGGCGGAGAACTGGGCGAAAAGCTGCGGGGCACAGGGGCGCAACCATGGGACGAATTCGGTACAACGACAGGCCGGCCAAGGCGCTGCGGGTGGCTGGATATGGTGGCACTGCGCTACGCCCAACGGATCAACGGCTTGACCGAGACTGCAATCACAAAGCTAGACATTCTTTCACGATTTGAGGCGCTCAAGATCTGTGTGGCCTATGAGCTGGATGGTAAGCAAGTCGATGCCTATCCCACCGATCTGGCCGTTCTGGCCCGCTGCCAGCCGGTCTATGAGACATTTCCGGGCTGGGGTGAGGACATCTCGGGCGCCCGAAGCTTTGCCGATCTGCCGAAACAAGCTCGTGACTATGTACAATCCATTGAGGAACAAACTGGCGTCCCGGCAGCCTACATCGGGGTCGGACCTGGCCGCGATCAGACTCTCTGCCTATGAGCATCATGCGAGATTCCTCCCGCCCTTCTGAGGCCAGGCAGTGGCCTGGGATATTGATTGCCATCCTCTTATTGTCGGCCACAGTCATCGCCTTGCTCGCTAGCTGCAGTATTCTACCTACGCAGACTGCTGAGCAACCCGAGCTGGCGACGGGTACACCAGCGATTCCCCAGCCGACCTCCGCTCCCACTGACGCGGCTTCACCGGAGCCATCCGTCATCACCTTGACGATCTGGACCACCGAAGCATTCTCGCCTACCCTGGTCGTGACCAGCGGTTTGATACTGTCCCAGGAGGCCGCTGCATTTGAGGCAGCCCACCCCGATACTCAGCTTCAATTCGTTGTAAAAAAGCCTCATGGCAAAGGGGGGATCCTCGATTTTCTGCTGAACACACAAGCTGTTGTACCCGAACTTCTGCCTGATCTGGTGATCATGGATGTGGACGAGCTGCACACAGCTGTGCAGGCAGACTTGGCCCAGTCTCTTGATGAATTGCTGCCGGCCGATCTGGTGTCTGACCTATACCCCTTTGCCAGAGATGCAGCTACCTTTGATGGTCACTTGTACGGCTTGCAGATTCAAGCAGACCTGGAGCACCTGGCCTACGACACAGGCAAGATGGCCGTTCCGCCCAGCTCTTGGCCAGGGGTGCTCAGCAATCCTGGCCCCTACACCTTCCCTGCCGGGGGGCAGGCGGGGCAAGTCAACGATGCGTTCTTGATCCAGTACCTTTCCCTCCGGCCCTGGCCCTCCAAAGACAATCCCGACGCTCCATTTTTAGATGCTGAGAGCCTCACGGCTGTGCTTCAATACTACCAGGACGGAGCCTCTCGGGGCATATTCCCGGCAGATATCCTGGACTATCACACTACGGATGAATCCTGGCGTGATTACCTCGAGGGCCAAGCAGCCATGACGCATGTCAGCGCCCACCAGTACCTGGAGGATGGCGACCTTTCGCCAGGCTCGGCTGCGGCGTCGATTCCGGCAATCAATGGCGGGGCACCGGCCATCAGCCAGGGGTGGGACTTGGTTCTGATCGCGACCGAGCCCGCACACCAGGCCGCTGCTATCGATTGGATGGTACGGCTGATGTCCCCCGAAACAAACGCAGCGCTGAATCGAGCCACTAGCTATCTGCCTACACGCCAGGCTGCGCTGGTCCGTTGGGATCGGGGCGATAGCTATACCCCATTTGCTCACCAGCAACTGCAGACGGTCCAACCACGTCCGGCGATACCCAATTATGCTCTGACTGCCGGCATACTGCAGCAGGCTGTGGAAGACGTACTTGCCGGCTCAGCAACTCCTGAGGAAGCTGCCTCCCGAGCAATTGAGAGCGCCCAGTAGTCCGTACCGTCAGCCCAACACCCAAGATCCCAGGATCAGCTCGAGCCGGTACTTGGTACTGGCTACTCGAGAACTCTTGTCACAAGGAGGTAGAACACGATGAGCATCAAGTTTGGCACCGACGGTTGGCGAGCCGTCATCTCTGATACGTTTACCTACAACAATCTGCGCCTGGTCGCCCAGGCGATCGCCGATTATGTACGCAAAGAGGGCAACAATGGACGCGACCTGGAAGTAGTCATTGGCTATGATACCCGGTTCCTCTCGGATCGGTATGCGACCGAGGTGGCACGGGTCATGGCTGGCAATGGTATCGTCGCCTGGCTGACTCGGGCTGATGCGCCCACACCTGCCATCTCTTACAGCGTGGTTCATAAAGAGGCCGCCGCGGGTATCATGATCACGGCCAGCCACAATCCTCCTCGCTACAATGGCCTGAAGCTCAAGTCAGCCTATGGCGGGGCCGCCCTGCCGCACCAGGCTACGCGCATAGAACATTATCTGGAAGAAGCGGAGGCCCAGGCACGGGGTCCGAATATCATGGACTACCAGCACGCGTTGGATCAGGGCCTGATCCAGCGCTTCGATCCGGCTTGGGCCTACTATGAGCATCTTGGCGGGTTGGTAGATCTGGACGTGATTTCAAGTGGCGAGTTGCGCGTAGTGGCTGACGCCATGTACGGCTCGGGCAGAGGCTGTATTGCGGAGATGTTATCGCGCAGCCGCTGCCAGGTTCACGAGATTCGGGGTGAAATGAACCCTGGTTTTGGGGGTATCCACCCGGAGCCAATCGCCAGGTATTTGAACGCGCTCGTGGCGGCCATCAATGCCAACCACGCTGATGTCGGACTGGCCACCGACGGCGATGGCGACCGCATTGGCGCCATGGACTGCCACGGCAATTTCGTGGACCCTCACCACATTTTTGCACTGGCCCTACGGCATTTGGTGGAGAAACGAGGCTGGACTGGAAAAGTTGTTAAAACAGTATCGACGACGATGATGGTCGATCGCCTGTCAGCCAGCTATGGATTGCCCCTTGCAGAAACGCCCGTTGGTTTTAACCATATCGCGGATCATATGCTCCAGGAAGATGTATTGATCGGCGGGGAAGAGTCCGGGGGAATTGGCATCAAGGGCCACGTCCCTGAAGGGGATGGCATACTCATGGGACTGCTACTGCTGGAAATCATTGCCGATGCGGGAGTTCCACTCCACGAACTGATCGCAGACCTGCAGCAGGTGGCTGGTCCGGCTTGTTACGCCCGTGCTGATCTGCGTCTACGCCATCCCGTGGAAAAGCAAGACATGGTAGCCCGGCTCACCAACGACGTACCTTCGAGCATTGGCGGTGAAACCGTTCAATCCGTGAGTACACTCGATGGCATCAAGTACCACCTGGCCAACGATGGTTGGTTGCTGATCCGTCCTTCCGGTACCGAGCCGGTACTGCGTGTCTATGCCGAGGCACCCAACAACGCTGGCGTAAAAGCCCTGCTGGACTACGGACAAGAGGTTGCAGCCAGCGTGTAGGCATAGCGCCTGTCCGCATTTGATGTCAGATTGCCACGCTAGCAAACGCCCAACTGTTCACGCGCCGTACAAGGGCCGTAGAGTAGCCCATAACGGCCGGATGATTTGCTCAAGAGGCAGGTCTATGCTATACTTGCCGCTCGATGGCCGATCAGGTTCGGGTACTGGCAAGGGCTGAGGTTGCACCTCAGTCTTTATCATAGCCTCGATCCTTAGACTCGGCATTATCTCACACACCCTCAGACCGGATGGGGAGTGCCGGTATCCGGGAGATACCGGTTCCCAGTCGGGGTGATGGGGGGTGGACGAACCTGTAGTGCGACGCGACCGTTTCGCTGCAGGGAAAAAACAAATGGAGGGTACTGTGGCACACATTACGATGAAAGCACTCCTCGAATCAGGCGTGCACTTTGGCCACCGCACGCGCCGGTGGGACCCCAAGATGAAGCCGTTCATCTTCACAGAGCGCAACGGCATTCACATTATCGACCTTCAACAGACCATCGTCAAACTGGAAGAAGCATACAATTTAGTACGGGATACGGTAGCCGATGGGGGTACGATTGCCTTCGTGGGCACAAAGAAACAGGCAGCGGAGAATTTGGGCCAAGCTGCCGAACGTTGCGGGATGCCTTACGTGAACCAGCGATGGCTGGGCGGCACGTTGACCAATTGGCAGACGATCAAGAAGCGGATCAGCTATTTGCTGGAGCTGGAACAGCGTCGAGACACCGGAGATTTCGAACGGTTACCAAAGAAAGAAGCGCTCAAGCTTGAACAGCTGATCGAAAAGCTGAACCGGAGGCTAGGTGGCCTCAAGGGGATGACCCGGCTGCCCAACCTGCTTTTCGTCGTCGATGTGCGCCGTGAGACGATTGCCGTTAAGGAAGGCAACCTTGTTAAGGTCCCGGTCCTGGCCATGGTGGATACCAATTGCGATCCAGATCCAATTGATCTCATTATCCCTTCAAACGACGACGCCATCCGCGCCATCAAGCTTGTGGTGAATCATATGGCTGATGCGGTCAACGAGGGCCTTCAGATCCGCCAGGCGGTGCAGGCCGACGAAGAGGTAGAAGAGGATCAAAAATACCTGGGTGAGGCTACGCTGGCCAAATTGCGCTCAGGTGAGTTTGAGTTTGAAGAAGAATCCATAACTGAGGAAGGATCCTAGACGTGGCAGCAATTACGATGCAGATGGTGAAAGAACTCCGTGAGGCGACCGGGGCTGGAGTCTTGGACTGCAAACAAGCCCTGGAAGCCAACGATGGCAATCTTGAGAAATCTGTGGCTTACCTGCGTGAGAAAGGACTGGCCGCAGCGGCAAAGCGAGCCAGTCGTGAAGCCAGAGACGGACTTGTTGGTTCTTATATCCACGCTGGTGGCAAGGTAGCTGGCCTGGTAGAGGTGAACTGCGAGACAGATTTTGTGGCTCAAACGGACGAGTTCCAGGCGCTGGCCCACGACCTGGCAATGCAGGTCGTGGCGGCCAATCCCGCGTATCTGGCCAGGGAAGATGTACCGGCGGAGGTGATCGAGGAAGAAAAGGCCATCTACAAAGCACAGATGGAGGACTCGGGCAAGCCTGAGAATATTCTCGAGCGGATCGCAGAGGGCAAACTGGAAAAGTTCTACGAAGAGACCTGCCTGCTGGAGCAGCCCTTCATAAAAGACAGCTCGATCACGGTCGGTGAGTTGGTCCAGATGAGCAATGTTCGAGTGGGTGAGAACATCGTCGTTCGGCGATTTGCTCGGCTAGAGGTCGGTGGCTAACGAGCCGCCGCTTTTTTCCTGGAAAAGAGGCGGATGCCGCTATCCGCCCTACCTGGAAATGGTCAGATAGCGCATCCCAAAAACCAGATTTTGTTCTGCAACAAGGGCACTATCCGGTACCAGGCAAGGAGGCGATGGTGGCGGTTAGCTACAGGCGCATTCTCCTCAAATTAGGTGGGGAGGCTTTGGCCGGGCCCGACGGGTCTGGCATTGACCCCGACATGGCAACCGAGGTAGCATCCAAGATCAGGCAGATCAAAGAATTGGACATAGAGGTTGCCATCGTGCTCGGCGCAGGCAATATCTGGCGTGGACAGATTGGTCTGCAACATGGTATGGAACGGGCAACGGCCGATCACATGGGGATGCTGGCCACGGTAATCAATGCCCTTGCCCTGGCCGATGCACTGGAACGGATCGGTGTGCCGACTCGGGTACAAACCGCTATCGAGATGAGAGCGGTCTCTGAACCCTACATCCGTCTGCGGGCCATCCGACACCTGGAAAAGGGCCGGGTACTGATCCTTGGTGCGGGAACAGGCAATCCTTACTTTACGACCGACACGGCAGCGGCATTGCGGGCCATGGAGATTGACGCCGATCTGCTGATCAAGGCCACCAAGGTCGACGGCGTATACGCCGAAGACCCGATGATCAATCCCGCCGCAGAACGATTCGACCACCTGACCTATATCAAAGCCTTGAATCTGCGGGTTCAGGTACTTGACTCGACGGCCATCTCGCTCTGTATGGATAACCATCTTCCCATCGTAGTGCTGGATCTGTGGCAGCCGGATGCCCTGCAGAAAGCAATCATGAGCCAGCCTGTAGGGACCATTATCAGCCACTAGGGTTCAGGCCAGGCCAAGATTGAGGCACGAGCAGATGCACGCCGGCCCTCAATCTTGACCTTAACCTTGGTTCTCAGCCATTGGAAGGAGTTGGGCCATGATTGATGAGGTCTTGGGTGAATTGCGACAACGTATGGCCAGGTCTGTAGAAGTTTTGCAGGAAGATCTGATGAGCATTCGCACTGGTCGGGCTTCGCCAGCGCTTGTCGAGAAGCTACAAGTAGAGTACTATGGGACCATGACGTCGCTGAACCAAATGGCGAGCATCGCAGCTCCAGAGCCCCGGTTGCTCGTCATCCGGCCGTGGGATCCCTCCGCGTTGCAGGACATCGAGCGTGCAATCCTCAAATCCGATCTGGGCCTGACGCCAATGAATGACGGCAAACTGATCCGGCTGAACATCCCCAGGCTGACTGAGGAACGACGCCGGGAACTGGTCAAGGTCGTGGCCAGGCGCGTCGAGGAGGCGCGGGTGGCGATACGAAACCTGCGGCGAGATGCCCTCCAGGATCTCAAAGACTTTGAGAAAGAAAAGATGATCTCCGAAGATGACTTTTTCCGGGGCAAGGACAAGGTACAGGAGCTCACAGACGGATTTATCGAGCAGATAGATGAAATTGGCAAGCGCAAAGAAGAAGAAGTCATGGAGATCTAGCCAGTAGTGCGTATTATGATCAAGGTTACAGTTGGGGGTTGAGGCGGCATTTCATGGTCACCTCAACCCTCTTTGTTATCTGCGACAGCACGGATCTGGGACCAATTCCAGGGCCACGCCAATCGGAGGGAGCGTAAGGAGAGGATGGCAAAAGAACGCAAACTAGAGCAAGTGCCGCGTCATGTGGCCATCATCATGGATGGGAACGGCCGCTGGGCCAGGGCGCGGGGCTTGCCCCGGCTGGCCGGTCACCGGGCTGGTACAGAAAACCTACGCCCGATTCTAGAAGCCTGCGCTGAATTTGGCATCGAGTTCCTGACCATCTGGGCTTTCTCGACGGAGAATTGGCAACGTCCGGAAACTGAGGTCAAAGGGCTGATGCGCATCTTGGAGCGCATGATCCAGCGGGAATTGCAGCAGTTGCACAAGGAGGGAGTAAGGCTTTGCCACATAGGCCGGCTGGACCGCCTGCCCGGCCGCCTCCAACAGCAGGTACAAGATGCCATCGAAGTGACAAAGAATAACGAGCGCATTGTGCTGAACGTGGCCTTTGACTATGGCGGACGGCCAGAAATCGTCCAGGCCATACAGCGGATCATCAATGACGGCATCCCTGCCCAGGACATAGACGAGGTACTGATTTCCAGCTATATGTATACTGCTGGACAGCCAGATCCTGATCTGATCATCCGTACCAGCGGTGAATTGCGTACCAGTGGTTTCATGATGTGGCAGGCAGTCTACTCGGAGTACTATCTCACCCCCACCTACTGGCCCGACTTTGGGCGGGAAGAGCTGTATGAGGCTCTGGTTGCCTTTGGCGAGCGGGACCGCCGGTATGGCGGGATCAAGGTTAAGGCTGAAAATTAAGGCTAGGGTTCAGGCATAGGGTACAGTACATGCTGACGCCCCGGCCTTGACCTCGACTCGAAAGGTATCCTATGCTTCGAACACGAGCACTGAGCGCGGTGATTCTGATCCCCCTGGTCGCAGGTGCGACCTATGCCGGCGGCTGGGTATTGGCCGTACTAGTCTTGGTGGTGGCGATACTGGCAGCTCGCGAGTTTCTGTCCTTGATGGTGGATGCAGGTTATCGACCCTCTCTGGCTGCCTGTATCCTTGTGATGATCGCTCTACTGGTGGTCGCGCGCTTTCCTGATCTGGAACTAGTGGGGTTGGTATTGGCCTTCTCGGTGATAGGCACACTCATCTGGCAACTGTTGCGGCCAGCGGAAGGGTTACCCACTCAGAGCTGGGCATTGTCTCTGGGCGCGGCCCTGTGGCTAGGTTGGCTGGGCAGCTACTTTCTCCAAGTCCGGGATCTATCCCCTGCATTCGGCCTGGGTCTGGGCACACGCTGGTTGGTGATGGTCTTCCTGGTAACATGGATCAACGACTCGGCCGCATACTTTGTCGGCAAGGCCATCGGCAAACATCCCTGCTGCCCTTATCTGAGCCCCAAGAAGACATGGGAAGGGACCATCGGGGGCTGGATCGGCGGGGTGGCAGCCACGATGTTGCTGGGCTATTGGCTGGTCGAGCTACCCTGGTTGCATGGACTGGTGCTCGGAGCGCTGGTGGCGACGGTAGCACCCTTTGGAGACTTGGCCAAGTCCATGGTAAAACGCCAAATGAAAGTGAAAGACTTTAGCAGCCTCATCCCAGGCCACGGGGGGATGTTCGACCGGATCGACAGTTTGCTCTTTGTAGCGCCGGTGATGTTCTACTATGCGACGCGGGTACTAGGCTGAAGTTCAGAGTTCGTCACGTAGTTATGGTTTCACTGTCCCATCAAATAGCTCAAGATCAATCCGTGTACTACCTGCTCAACCGGCGCCTTGTCATCGGTAAACACGACGGTAGGCTCGGTGAACTCGACCACCTGGCCCATGGCCTTGCCCATCACTGTCTGCAGGAGATGGCTCGCCCCAGACGGATTGGATGCCATCAGATCTGCGTTTGCTGCCAGATTCTCCAATCGCGTCGGCTGATTGGTGGCCACGACCAGGACGTTGATGATGTCATAGCCTACGTCCCCCGTATCCACCAGGTAGACATTAGGGAACTCGGCCTTCAGTGTGCTGGCCAGTGCCTCCACCAGACGCCAATCGCTCTGAGTACGGCCTGCGTTGATGGCCACAACACCTTGCTCTGTCAGACGCTGCTTGGCTTCGGCAAAGAACTCGCGGGTGGTCAGGTGAAAGGGAATGTAGGGTGGGCGATAGGCATCGATGGCAATAACGTCGAATTTGTTGGGAGTATTGGCCAGGAAATAGCGGCCGTCTTGGGGCACCACGTTTAGATTTGCTTCGGTCATATCGAAATACTCACGGCCCACACGGATAATCTCAGGGTCGATCTCGGCCCCGTCAATGGGGATCGGACCATAGATCGCTGTGTACTGTTTGGCCACCGTCCCGGCCGCCGAGCCAATGAGGGCCAAGCTACCCACCTGGCTCGTGGTGAAAGGTGGGTTGTTGAAGAAGGGAACAATCAGGAACAGATCCCAAATGCCCTCTACCAGTACCGTATTGGGGTTGTAGATAGAGTGTACTCCTTGCCCTTCATTGAGCTGCAGCCACACCTCATCTCCCCACTGCACAACCTGGATATAGTTGTATGAAGACTCGGTCTCGTAGAGCAATTCACCATATTGGGCTTGTTTGATGACACTCCCGGGAAAAACAACGATCAATGTCACCAGCAACATGGGCATGAGCAGGTAAGGTAGGGCTCTGACTTTAAGTTCCCAAAACAGGCCCACCAGGGAGACGGCCAGCAGACTGAAGGCAAAGAATAGAAAGGTGTTTCTCGTACCAATGTTGGGAATGAGGACCAGTACTGGCAGGAAGGTACCCACAAGGCTGCCGACAGTGGAAAGGGCATAGATACCACCTGAGACGCTTCCCGACGATTCAACACGCTCCTCCCCCATCGACAAGCGGATGGCAAAAGGCGAGATGCAGCCCAGCAGGATGACCGGCGCGGAAAAGAGGATCACCACACCCAGCAGCGAACCGGCCAGGATGCCGGCACTGTATTCGGCAAAGCCTTGGACCGACCAGAGCAATACTGGCCGGGCGACAAAAGGTACCAGTCCAATGAGAAAAGCTGCCCAGGCCGCAATCTGGTACAATACCCGGCGGTACGGCATCCGGTCAGCCCACTTACCGCCGACATAGTACCCCACCGTTAGGTAGAGTAGCACCGTGCCAATGAGAACGGACCAGATAACCAGCGAGTTGCCAAAGAAGGGATCCAGCAAACGCGCTGCCGTGAGTTCCACGCCCAGGCTCGTCATGCCTGCCACAAATACTATGATCAACAACCACACGCGCTTAGCGCCCACAGGCTTCTCCACAAACCAGCGCCAAATGAACAATGACCAGGTCCAATTCTGGTCCGACGCCAGTCATTGATTGTTGGTCATTCTAGCATTTTCCAGGCTGGCTGGCAAGCGACCTTGACCATCCGACTCTTTGCTGGTATCATGGGCCGCATGGTAGCGAGAACCAACACCACCATCCGGCCCTTTGATGGTTCTTTGGCCAGCGCCGAAGGGCTGCTAGGCGTAGAACAGGCCGTTTTCGATGAATGCCCCTACAGCGCCGAACAGGTACGGATCATGCTCATTGATGGTCCGCAGCGCGCCTGGCTGGCGCACGGTGGAGACACTGTAATCGGTTTTGTCGTCGCCTTTCCCACTGCGGGCCTGCAAGAACCGTCGTGGGAGATCGATCTCCTGGCCGTCCACCCTCAATGGCGGGGCCGACGCCTGGGCACGAGGCTCATCCGGGCAGCCTCAGCTTCCCCCGAAGGCATAGCCCGGCGAGCGAGAGCCTATGTTGCTACCGAAAACACAGCGTCGGCGCAGGCATTCTCGCGCGCTGGCCTGCGCCCCACGCCAGCAACGTACACACTCTTGATCTATCGAACCGCTGGGACCACGATGGGCAAAGGTGGGCAGACCCAAACTACACCAGGCGTGACCGTGCGCGAAACACGTGGCCTTTTCGAAGCGGTGGAGCGGCTTCAGGACTACTCCGTACCCGACGATAGCGCTGCGCCAAACCTGGAACCTGGCCCCCAGCCAGAATCCAGGGATTTTTCGAATGATCGAAATGTCACCCCTCTGGGCTCTGAAGCAGTCACTCTTCCTGACGGCGACGCGAATCTGACAGTACTCCAAGCTGAGAAGAATGGTCAGCCTGCCGGCTATGCAACCTTGGTTGGCGTGCAAACGCTTCTCTATCGGGGCCTGTGGATCGAGGCTGTTGAAGCCCAAGATCGAGCAATGCGCGAAGCGCTGATCCACGGGGCCGTGACCCGGGGCATGATGGCCGGCCTCGACGAGGTCGGCGCCATGGTAGAGGCCCGTGATTGGCCCTTGAAGGAATCCCTCCTGGCCGCAGGCTTTCGGTCGTTGGGTGAATTTCGGCGATACACGGCCAACCTACCCCTCCCCGGTCTGGCAAGCAATCATTCGGAGACCTTGTGAGCCGCTTGGTTTCTACATACCCCGGCTTCAGTCTGGTGCATCCAGTACACGAAGAGTCTCACGGAGCCTGAATTGAGCGACAACCAAGAACCTGTATCTAGCCAGAAGCAATTCCCCCGCTGGTTGATCTGGGTGGCAGTAGCCCTTCTCCTCGCTGCTCTGGTTGCGGCATTGATTGCCTGGTGGCGCCCCATCTATGAATTCCTGGCGGATCAAGAGCAGATGCGCGCCTGGGTGGAGGGACTGGGCGCTTGGGGACCGATAGCTATCATCATTCTGGAGATGATTCAGGCTCTCCTGGCCCCCATTCCTGGCCAGGCGATTGAGGCGGCCAGCGGTTACCTCTACGGTCCCTGGTGGGGCACGCTGTTCCCCATGATCGGGATGGTCATCGGCTCGTCCATCATCTTTGTTCTGTCTCGCCGCTTCGGGCGGCCGTTGGTGGTCCGGCTTGTCGGGAAACAGTCCATGGCCCGTCTCGATGATCTGGCCCGCCGGGGTGGCGCCCCTTTTTTCTTTCTGATCTGGCTTCTACCTTTCGCACCGGACGACTTGGCTTGCGTTGCGGCTGGCCTGACGCCCATGCGTTATCGCCAGTTCCTGCCTTTGATGACCCTGGGACGCCTGCCAGGCGTGTTCGTGTCCGTCATGGTCGGGGCGAATATCGCCAGGGTCGATCCCATTTGGTGGGGGCTCCTGCTTGCTGTTCTCGCTGTCGCGGGATTGGTATTCTGGCGTTGGGGCGAGCAAATTCAGGAGGCCGTGCTGGGCTTCATCGAAGGGTTGAGTAGCCGGTCGGCAAGCTAGCGTTCCGCCTCGGCTTCGGTTTGGCAAAATGGGGTGGCAATGCTATACTTTGACCGTGAGGACACGATTCCATACTAGATATTAGAGATGGGGGGTAAGGAAAATGGCCAATACGATTACTTTGGCGCGCATCCCCTTGCTGATCTTGATCGTCTGCCTGCTATACTGGGGCAGCCCCCAAGTCCAAGTGGTAACGGCCTTTCTCGTACTGATTCTGATCTTTATGGACACCCTGGACGGGGTCGTCGCTCGGCATCGCCAGGAGACCGGGATGTTGGGCAGCAAGTTGGACATCGCTGTGGACCGGATCGTGGAGTTGGTACTGTGGGTAGCCTATGCAAATCTGCAGCTGATATCCGTGGCGATTCCCATCATCGTCATTATTCGTGGTGGACTTGTGGACATGGTGCGCAGTTTCAGTTTGATGTGGGGCGAAACGTCCTTTGGCATGATGCAGACCAAATGGGGGCGCCGCCTGGTCGCCTCGGGTTTTATGCGCTCTCTATATGGCTTGTCCAAGGCCGTGGCCTTCTTCATGCTGGCCCTGGCTCTTGGCCTGCGCGGGCTGTGGGCAGGCACTCCGAAAGTAAGTGTGGCCGAGACCATCTTGACCATTGCCGTAGCGCTGAGCTGGCTCGCCACGATCATCTGCGTTATCCGGGGCGTGCCAGTACTGGTCGAAGCACGGACCCTCCTCCGAGACATTGATGGCAAGATGGCCGAGTAGTTGACAACCGATGAATCTACAGAATATTGCGAGCAATCCTCGAGCCATACAATTGGGCATGTGGTTCAGCCAGCATGCCCCAGAGAGAGTCGGCCACCGCTTTTCCTGGTGGGCAGCCAAGGTCGTATGCCGGGTCAAACCAACCGTCTACCAGATCGTGCAGGACAACCTCAGCCAGGTATTAGGGCCTGATGCCCAGAGACAAGACTTGGAGCAATCTGTACGCCAGGTATTCTACACAGCCGTCCGCGGCTATTTCGACCTCTTCCGTGCCCTGCGGCTTCCCCGGGAGGAACTGGAAGCCCTGGTGGACTTTCCGGAACAGGCACGGGCCTTTGCCCGCTCCCTGTGGGACAGCAAGGGCGGGAGTGTGCTCGTATTCCCACACCTGGGAAATTTCGACCTAGCAGCCCAGGCGCTAGGGAGGTTTCTGCCGGAACCCCAGGTGCTCACTTTGCCCGACCCGTCCCCTGGTTTCCAACTGGCCAACGAACTGAGGAAAAGCACCGGGGTAGAAATCACCCCGCTGAGTGCGAGCGCCCTCCGGCAAGCCATCAAACGATTAAGAAGGGGCGGCCTCGTATCCGTAGCTGCGGATCGCCCCGTCAGCGACCTCGATGAGCCCATCTCCTTCTTTGGCCGTCCGGCCCGCGTGCCCTCAGGCCACATCCGATTGGCGCTCAAAACCAATGCCCTTGTAGTGGTCGCTTGTTGCTTTTTGTCTCCGGAGACAGGAAAGTACACCATACACATCGAACCTCCCCTGGAAATGCTTCGTACCGGAGACCGCGAGGAGGAAGTACAGTTGAACATGCGGCGCGTACTCGATGTGATGGAGACAGTCATTCACCGCTGGACCTGGCAGTGGCAGATGTTTGTACCGGTTTGGCCCGAACCCCTGGAACCATAGAGGTCAGAAACATGCGCGTTCTTGTTACCGGCGGCGCCGGATTCCTGGGATCAGCCCTGGCCAACCGGCTAGTGGCCGATGGTCATACCGTATTGGCTCTGGATGACCTCACAGCCGGAGACCCCCGAAGACTGGCCCTGGACGTACTTTTCAACCGGGGCGATGTCAAAGATGTCCCCAAACTCTGGACCCTCCTCCAGGGAGTGGACTGCGTCTACCATCTGGCTGCGCGAGTGCGCGTGCCGGAATCGATCCACTATCCCGGGGACTATAACGACGTCAACGTGGGTGGCACCGTGGCGCTCATGGAAGCCGTACGCGATACAGGTGTGAGACGCGTCGTATTCGCCTCCTCAGCAGCGCTCTATGGCGAACAGGCTCAGCAACCGATCGGCGAGGATCAAAGGCCCAATCCGAATTCACCTTATGGCGTGAGCAAAATCGGCGCCGAGTACTATGTCTCCACCCTGGGAACGTTGTACCGCATCGAGACCGTGTCGTTGCGCATCTTCAACGCCTATGGGCCAGGGCAGGAGTTGCCGCCCAGCTACCCGCCGGTTATTCCACAATTACTAAGACAAGCGCAGGCTGGTGGCTCCCTGGTCATATTTGGCGATGGTACTCAAACCCGCGATTTTGTCTACGTGGATGATGTCGTGACGGCTCTGATAGCTGCATCGACGGCCACCGACGTGAATCGGGCGGTGATCAACATTGGCTCAGGACAAGAGGTCAGTATTAACGACTTGGCGGCCAAGGTAGGCCGGTTGGCGGGCAAGCGAGCCAATCCGTTGCTCAACCGCGCTCAAGCGGCTGGCGTGTCACGCCTGGTAGCCGACGTGGGCCTGGCGCAACAGTTGCTTGGCTGGACACCCTGCACAGCCCTGGATGAGGGACTGCGCCTGATCTTGGAGCGCGACCCCCGGTTCCAGGAGATCCAAGGCTAAGGTAGGCAGGACGGGATACGTGACGTAATGCTCGTTACGTTTCGCATGCTACGTTTCACGTACAATAAGCAAACCAGAATCACACAGGAGGATCACGATGTTTACGAAAGTTGATGACGTATTCTTTAACGTGGATGACATGGAGAAGGCCAAGGCCTTCTACCGTGACAAATTGGGCCTGCCGGTCAAGTACGAGGCAGCCGATTGGGTTGAGCTGGATGCCGGCAACGTGACCATCGCCCTGCGTCGCTACGGCTCTGGCCCTGAAGGCCGCCCCGAGCTGGGCGTGGGCGAAGGGGCAACCCTGGTCTTTCAGGTCGAAGACATTGAAGCAGCCAAAGCCGAGCTGGAAGGCAACGGCGTCAATCTCATCGGCGGCGTGTTCGACTATGGCGCCGTCAAGTTGGCGGCCTTTGAGGACCTGAACGGAAACGTGCTTCAGATCTATCAACGACAGAGCTAGTCCCAACATGTCCGACAACGGCCCTTCGCTGACATTGATGGCGGTCTTTGCTCACCCCGACGACGAGTCGTTCGGCAGTGGGGGATCGCTGGCTCGCTATGGTGCAGACCCCGACATCCGGGTCGTTCTGGTCTGCGCCACGCGTGGTGAAGCGGGCGAGATCAGTGACTCCCAACTCGCCACGCCTGAGCGGCTTGGTGAGGTTCGTGAGGGCGAGCTACGCTGCGCTTGCCAGGCTTTGGGTATCGACGCCCTCCACTTCCTCGACTACCGAGACTCGGGCATGGCCGGGACGGCAGAGAACCTGGAGCGCGAGGCCTTTACCATGGCCGATTTCGATGAGGTGGTGGGCAAGATCGTGGGATACATTCGGCGCGAACGCCCTGATGTAGTGGTCACTTTTGACGAAACCGGCGGCTACGGTCACCCGGATCACATTGCCATCCACCATCATGTCAAGGCTGCCTTCGACGCCGCTGCTGACCCGGAACTGTACACTGGCCAAATCGCGGACGGCCTAGATCCCCATCAAGCCCAGAAGCTCTATTTCACGGCGATCCCGCGGCGCTTTTTTCGTTCTGCACTGGAAAAAATGACTGAGCTGGGTATTGAGATCCCTGAACGCTACCAGAATCGCCTCGATGAGCCCTTTGGCCTACCCGACGAAGCCTGTACTACCGATGTGTACGTCCAGGACTTTTGGAAAACCAAACAGGCTGCGATACAGTGCCACGCCACCCAGCTAAATCCAGATAGCATTTTCGCCGCACTGCCGCCGGAGGTCATGCGCGAACTCCAGGCCTGGGAATGCTTCCAGCTAGCCGAAAGCCGCGTAGGAGACGACGAGGGTCAGCACGACCTCTTTGCTGGACTGCGATAGCCGAAGAAAAATGCTCAAGTCAGTTCGCTTAATCAGGAAGCCCGATCTCCCAGTGGGACCGGGCTTCTGTCTGAAGTGTAGGTACACGAAATGCAGGAATCCCTAAACTCCCTCAAGGGATGGGACATGACCCGGCCCATCATCTTGTCATGGACTCAGGCAACCTCTCTCCTGCAAGCGCAGACGCAGGAACATGATATGGCAAACATCTCGCTCGATTTGGGTCTGACGACGAGCGATGTGTTGCTGCGCACCGAGGGTGTGGTTTTTCCCGATGGACAATGGCAGCCCTGGGATTCGATCAAATGGATCTCTCAGTCCGAGTCGGTCTGTTTTGTGGTGGATGGCGGCGAAGCGGAAAAAATCCAGCGTTTTTCCGAGTTGTTTAACCGCTCTTGCAGCCTGATGCCCACTGGAGAGGCACCCACCCTACTCATCTCGGGTATCCCCATGCATCGCATCAAGGGCATTGCTCCCCACCAGGACACGCTACGCAAAATCCGCACCATCGCCCCCTTGACTGGTCGAGTACTGGACACCTGTACCGGACTGGGCTACACAGCCATTGAGGCGGCCAAAAACGCGGACGAGGTCGTCACCATAGAGCTGGATCCCACCGTGCTAGAAGTGGCCCGGCTCAACCCCTGGTCCCGGCAGCTATTCGAACAGCCCAAGATCCATCAGATCGTCGGTGATTCGTTCGACGAAATCGTTGCAGTCGAGGACGAAACTTTCTCCCGGGTCATCCATGATCCGCCTATGTTTGGCCTGGCCGGTGAGCTTTATTCCGGCGAGTTCTATCGCGACCTGTATCGAGTATTGAAACGTAAGGGACGGCTCTTCCACTATGTGGGTAACCTGGAAAGCAGGTCTGGTCGCAATGTGGTCAAGGGGGTAGCGCGCCGCTTGCAGGAAGCCGGTTTTTCACGGGTCGTCCGAAGGCCCCAAGCTTTTGGCGTGGTCGCGTACAAGTAATCACTTGGATCCTGTCCAAAGCTTCCATGCTTTCGCCAGGTTCAGATTTTAACCACAACCAGCCGGTCCAGTCCCGCATAGTCTTGGTACAGCCTGACCATGGCGCTGGGGTAATTCTGGCGAGCCAAAGCGGTCACTCTGGCTCCCTGGCTGGCGCCAACCTCCAGAAGAATTGCACCTCCGGGACGAAGGTAAGCCCCAGCCGTCGCCAGCAGTCGCCTGATCAGGGATAAACCATCGGGACCGCCATCGAGGGCCCCGCGTGGCTCATAATCGTGGATTTCAGGGGGCAGATCCTGCCATTCGGCCGTGGTGACGTAGGGCAGATTGGCGGTGACGAGGTCGACCGTCTCAAGCAATGGCTCCAACAGGTCGCCTTGCAGGCAGTGAACCCGTTCCATCACACCATGGCGGCGGGCATTCTCCGCCGTTACGGCCAGCGCGCCGGCCGAGCCGTCCAGCGCATAGACGGTGGCCTGGGGCAGATGCGCGGCCAAAGTCACAGCGATAGCCCCACTTCCGGAGCCAACGTCTGCGATCAGGAAGGGCGCTGCCTTTTTTTGTGCTATTCCCAGAGCCTGCTCGATCAGCAGTTCGGTCTCAGGCCGGGGGATTAGTACGCGGGAATCTACGATCAGGTCCAGGTCGTAGAATTCGCGGTGGCCAACGATGTAGGCCAGCGGTTCGCGGGCAGCACGACGCTCGATCAGCGCCCGGTAGCTGGTGAGTTCTTTTGGGGTCAGCAAACGCTCAGGCCAAGCCAGGACCACCGCCCGGTTTGTGCCGAGGACGTGGGCCAACAAAACTTCGGCGTCAAGTCTGGGCGACTCGACGCCGTTGTTCCGTAGCGTTTGGATGGCTCCCGCCAGTGCATCCTGGATCTGGATCATATCTCCAACACAGAATCAGGCTTTCCGAAAATCTCCAGCCTGCGGGCCTCTGCGATCTTTTAGGGACCAATCCTGAACAAGCTCAGCACGCCCCGGCCGGGGGTATCCGTTCAAGCTCCGATGGCCTGCAGCCGTTCTGCTTGTTCCGTCGTCGCCAGCTCGTCGACAAACTCGTCAATGTCACCGTTGACAATCGTATCCAACCGATAGAGCGTCAGCCCGATGCGATGATCGGTGACCCGATTCTGGGGATAGTTGTAGGTACGGATCTTTTCACTGCGCTCCCCGGAACCAACCTGCAACCGGCGCTCATCGCCTCGCTCGGCATTCTGCCGCTGCTGCTCGGCCTCATAGAGACGGGCGCGGAGTACAGCCATGGCCCTCAAGCGGTTCTGGGTCTGGCTACGCTCGCTCTCGCAGGAGACGACCACGCCACTCGGTTTGTGGGTGATGCGTACCGCCGTGGAGTTCTTTTGCATGTGCTGCCCACCAGGACCTGACGAGGTATAGACGTCTGTTTCCAAGTCGGCAGGATTGATTTCGATCTCGACGTCATCGATCTCGGGCAAGACCGCTACCGTCGCCGTGGAGGTATGAATGCGCCCCTGGGATTCGGTGGCTGGCACCCGCTGGACCCGGTGGACGCCACTCTCGTACTTGAGCCGGGAGTAGGCCCCCTTGCCCTTGATCTCAAAGACGACCTCTTTGACACCGCCAACGCCCGTCCTATGGGCACTAAGAATGGCCACTTTCCATTTCTGGTTCTCAGCGTAGCGGGTGTACAGGCGCTGCAGATCGGCGGCAAAAATGCCAGCCTCGTCGCCACCAGCTCCGGCCCGGATCTCCATGATCACGTTCTTTTCGTCCAAGGGATCTTTGGGCAAGAGCATGAGGCGCAGCCGCTCGTACAGTGCCTGCATTTCCCCTTCGATGCGCGGAATTTCTGGCTCAGCCATCTCGCGCATCTCTGCGTCGTCCTCCAGCTCTAGCAATTCACGTGTGTCAGCGAGTTCTGCTTCCAGGGCCTGGTGCTGGCGATAGGCCTGCACCAAGTCCTCGAGTTCGCGCTGCTCCTGAGCATATTCGGTCACCTTGACGTGGTCGATCACCACCTCGGGATCGGCCATCAGGCGGTTCAGCTCTTCGTATCGTTCCTCAACCAACTTTGACTTTGTCCAGCACAGGTTATGACTCCTCGTGGTTCCTATCCACCATCATACGGCAAAACGTGCCAGGCGTCAAGGCGGTCCGAGGGCAGAACTGAACGACTTGGCTTGCACATTCACCCCTCTTGCGGTAGAATTGAGGTACAACCGCGTGGCCGGTGTAGAATCCGTGTTTCGATTCCCATGCCTCACACCCGGGAAGTTCAATCTGCCGGTCTCGGAACAGGACAAGCGTGCGCAAATCTTCCATAGCAGTTCTGCTGCTGTTTCTCGTCCTCAGCCTGATACTGACCTATCCCCTAGCCCTGCACCTGGCCGATGCCGTGGAGGACCGCAGGATGCGCTGCTCAATGTCTGGATCACTGCTTGGGATGGCTACCAACTCCTGAGCGATCCCCTGCACTTGTTCGATGCCAACATCTTTCATACTTACCCTCGCACGCTGGCCTATTCAGAATTGCTGCTGGGCAATGCGCTGCTGGCCCTGCCCATCACCGCCGCCACCGGCAATCCTGTGCTGGGCTACAATGTGGCACTGCTCCTGTCCTTTGTCCTGTCGGGCTTTGGCACATACCTTTTGGTACTCCAGCTCACACGCTCGTCCGTCGCTGGTATCGTGGCCGGCGCCATCTTTGCCTTCTCCTCCTACCGCATGACCAACCTGGCCCAAGCCCAAATCCTGACCACCCAGTGGCTGCCCTTCGCCTTGCTGTCCCTGTACCAACTGCTGCGGAAGCCCCGCCTGCGCCACGTGATCACTTTTGTCCTGTTCTTCTGCCTGCAGGCCCTGTCCTCCTTCTACTATGCTGTCCTCCTGGCCCTCACGGTCTGTGGTATGGTGGTTTTTCGAGTTCGGGCTCTGGATCTGGGCGCAGGTCAAACGACAGACATCCACGTCAATGAACAGCGCCCCAGCCGCGGTCCCTGGCCGTTCATCGCTGCCCTATCTGTTGCTTGCGGCTGCTTGCTGTGCTCTTATCATCCTGCCCTTTGCGCTGCCCTATTTCCAGGTGCAGCGCGAGCTGGGCTTTGAGCGCAGCCTGGCCGACAACGAGCCCTTTTCTGCCAGCCTGCGCCAGTACCTGATGGTACCGCTCCCGGCAGCGTCATCCACGGGCGGTGGCTGCCCAGCGACGATACGCCTATCGCCGGCGGTTACCCGGCGGACGCCCTCTTTCCGGGCCTGTCACCCTGGGTCTGGCGCTTTGGGGACTGATCCGGGGCCGGGGCCGCACCCGCTGGTTCTTTCTCTCCTGCTACTGGCTGCCCTCATTCTGTCCTTCGGCCCGCGCCTCTACCTGGCCCCTGGGCTGCCAGCAGGCCTGGATATCACCCTGCCCTATGCCTGGCTCTATGCCATCGTGCCTGGCTTCAAGGCCTTGCGCGCCCCAGCCCGCTTTGACGTGCTGGTTGGCGCTGTCCCTGGCGGTTCTGGCTGGCTACGGGGTAGCCGCGCTCGGGCAGAGGGGGAAAGCCCACCCATCCGAAGAACGACCAACAAGACCAAGTAGAGAGACCCGGCTAGCCCAACTCGGGATACTTGCTCTCATTGTGGGGCTGGTCGTGCCTAGAATCTCTTGTCTGGCCCGCTGCCCACGCCGAACCGTTGCCGGTTGGCGAACAGGTCCCGCCGGTCTACCGCTGGCTGGCAGACCAGCCGCCTGACCCGCTTCTGGAGCTGCCCATGGCCTTCACGCCTGGCGGCCCGCGGCTCGAATACCAGTACTTTTCGACCTACCATTGGCGCACAACGCCTGATGGCTACAGCGGCTTTATCCCGCCCAAGCATGGCCAGATCAGCTTTCGAGATGGACGCGTTTCCCCTCGGAACGCAGCGTGAGCCTGCTCCAGGCGCTGGGCGTAGCCAGGTCATTGTCCACACCGACCGTTATCCGGCCGGGACGCGGTCTGAGATGAAGCCGGCTCTGGACCAGGTGGACGACCTGGCGTTGCTGGAAATCTTTGGAGCGGACCGGGTCTACGCAGTTCAACCCCGATCCTTCGACCCAGATGCTCCTAGAGGTTCATGGCTACTTACCTCCCCGCGCCGTGGCGGGCCAGCCCTACACGGCCTATGTGATCGCCGTCAACAGAGGGGCCAGGAGCTACGCCGTCAGCCCACCGACGTCATCCAGCGCCAGCGTCACCTGGGAAACAGAATCGGGACAGGCGACAGCCCTCCAGGAAGCCTGACATCCAGGGAGATGTGCCCCTGGTCACTCTCCCGATGGAGGCGCGGCAGTGATCCCACTGCTGCTGGCAGCCCCGCCGGACCCCGGGCACTACCGGCTGACCATCCGGGAACAGGATGGCCCGCTCGGAGAGTGGGCGCTAGACGGGCAGCGTGACAGGTGGGCGATGAGACAGATGATGCCTTTCCCGTACCGGCCCAGTTGCTGGCCTGGGCCGTCCCGGAGAAAGCGCCTCCCGGGCCAGCCGTTGCCTGTGGACCTGACCTGGCGAGCGCTAGGCAAGATCGACGCCTACTATAGCCTGTACGTCAAGCTGCTCGACGCTGAAGGCAACGCCATCGCCGGCTGGGACGGCCAGCCCCGCGACGGCCAGGCCCCCACGCTGCTATGGGTGCCGGGGGATACAATCAATGACACGGTGACACTGCTCGTCCCAGAGGCTACTTCCGCCGGCGACTATACCGTTGAGGTAGGCATGTACCGTGCCGAGGATCTGGCCCGCGTCCTGACCCTGAACCACGACGGGATACCCGTAGATCGGATCGTACTGGGCACAGTGCGTATCGAGCCGTGAACCCTGTTACTTGTTTCGTGTTTCGTGACTTGTGCCACGTGCGTGCGGTCTGTCACGCACCACGCACCACGTACCACGTACCACGGCCAATCTAGTTTTCACTTTCCCCTGTCACACGGTATAATAGCTCACCTATGGATACCAGCAGCATCGAGCAGACGCAATCAAAGAGACTGCGTTGGGTTTTGGGGGCGCTGTGGGCACTGGCCCTGGCAGGGCTGGCCTATCTGACGGGGCTGACCCTCTGGCTGGCAGCAACGGGCCTATTTTTTCCCTACCAGCTCGACTACGGCGAGGGCACGCACCTGCATTATGTCAGAGAATTATCGTTAGGCCGGCCCATCTATCGTCCCATTGGAACCTATCCCTATATCACGTCCAACTATGCGCCACTTCCCTTCCTCCTGGCCCTGGCCTTGACCCCGTTCCTGGGCATGACCTACGCGGCGGGCCGCATCTGGACGCTGCTGGCCGTCCTTGCCACAGCGGCTGTCATACTGGTCTGGGTATGGAGAGAGAGCGGGCGCTGGCTGCCCGCCGTAGCAGCCGCGCTGCTTTTTGTGGGCTCACCCTATATCTACCACTGGGCGCCTCTCTTCCGGGTCGATCTCATCGGCTTGGCCCTGACCCTGGGTGGATTGTTCGCTGTCTACCTGGCCGCCCCCCGGCAGGCGGGAACAGAAAGGGCAGGACACAAGCGGTACCTTCTTTGGCTGGCCGTTGTACTCTTTGTAGCCGCCCTCTATGCCAAACAGTCATTCATATTTGCGCCGGCAGCGGCCCTGGCCTATCTATTCTTCTTTGTGGATCGACGGCAGGCAGTTCTCATGGCCCTAGCCATCGGTCTGCTGGGGGGCGGGCTTATTTCTCGCGATCAATGCACTCACAGGCGGCAGTTTCTGGGAAGCCATGGTCGTCGCCAACGTGAACCCCTTCCTCTGGCCCGAGTTCTGGCAGCAGCAGAGCGATTTTTTCGGAACTTTTGCCATACTCGCCCTGATGGCAGCCTGGTACATCGTGGACAAGTTCATCCTGGAGCGCGCAACACCGCTGCGAGCCAAGATCAGCCTGCTGGACCTCTACCTGCCACTGGCATTGTCCAGCGTGCTGCTCGCCGGCAAGGCTGGTGCCTGGGAGAACTATTTTTTCGAAGCTTTGGCGGCCCTCGCCCTTGCTGGCGGACTGGGGCTGGCCCGGTTGATTGGTTCCCCCAAGGCGATTCTCCAGATCGCGGCTCCGCTGTTGGTACTGGCCCAGGTCATGCTGATGTGGCATACACCCGAGGTTGCCAACCGCTACCTGCGCCTGACCCAGAGTTCTTACGAGGAGATGGCGCCCATCCTGGCCGATACACCCGATCCGATCTTTGCCGAGGACATGGGTCTTTTGGTGGCCTACGACAAGGTCCTGGACTATCACTCTTTCGAGTACAGCCAGTTGGCGGAGGCCGGCCGCTGGGACCAGTCCTGGGAACTGGGTCAGTTGCGCGACCGGAGCCGGTCGTTGGTCGTCCTGGACAGGGGCACCCGGCTGGATGTGGATCGCTACCGGCGTTTCACCCGCGAGTTCTTGTCGGAACTGGACCGAAACTACCGGCATGCCCGCACCGTGGGCAAGTACGAGCTGTACGAGCCCGATCCGCTCCAGCATGAGCGGCGGGTTCAGTTCGAAGAAGAGCTGGCACTGGTGGGCTGGAGTCTGCACGCTCCGCCTGAGCTGGAGCCGGGCGACACCGTGGACCTGACGGTTGTCTGGCAAGCCCTGCAGCCTTTGGCCACCGACTATACAGCCTTTGCTCACCTGGTGGACGAGAATGGCCAAGGCTTGGCCGGCGACGACCACCAGCCCTACGACGGCGTCTATCCCACCAGTACCTGGGGCGCCGGAGAGATGGTTCGCGATTCCTTTGCGCTCACGGTGCCGGCTGGCACGCCATCGGGCCTGTACGCGCTCGAGACTGGCTGGTACGATCCCACAACAGGCGCCAGGCTGTCCGCCGGTGAGGAGCCAAACCTTCCGGGTGGCTGTATTGCCCGTAGGTTGGGGGAATGCTGCTGGGCCGGAGTCCCTTGAGCCGGTCGGAGCCCGTTTTGGGGAGTCGATCACCTTGCAGGGCTTTGACTCTCAGGCTGACCCAGAGGCGATTCGCTTGACGCTGCGCTGGGCAGCGGATGGCTACGTGGACACCGACTATACCGTCTTTGCCCACCTGATCGATCCCCAGGCTGGAGATGTGATACTGGCCCAAGGCGATGGGGCTCCGATGGGCGGCCGCTGGCCCACTTCCCTCTGGCTGCCCGGCATAGCCCTGGATGATGTACACACCATCCCCATCCCCGAGGGGCTTCCGCCAGGGAGCTACGAACTGCTCGTGGGCCTCTACGACCCGGTGATGGGTGCGCGTCTCGCCCTGCCAGATGGTGATGATGCCCTACACCTGACCCGGATTGAACTACCCTAGATTCTTCCTCCACGGGACTTGAGAGCAGAAATGCTCAAGCCCGTTACTCTTTGGCCCGAGACCGGAATACCAATTTGAGGGGAGTGCCCAGGTAGCCGTACTGCCTGCGGATCTGGTTCTCCAGGTAGCGCTTGTACGAAAAGTGAACCAGCCGGGTATCATTGACGAAAAAGACAAAGGTCGGCGGATCTACCGCCGCCTGGGTAGCATACAAAAACTTGAGTCGTTTGCCGGCCTTGTGCGGCGGTGAGTGCCGGATTGTGGCATCTGCTACCAGACGATTCAACTCACCCGTCGAGATCCGTACCATCCGCTCCGCGTAGACCTGGGAGGCAAGGGGCAAAATGCGATGGACCCGCTGGCCCGTGAGCGCCGAGATGTACAGGACGGGTACGTAATCCAGAAACTTCAAGTCGGAGCGGACCTGTTTGGTATAGGCATCCATCGTGTAGGTATCTTTTTCGATGAGGTCCCACTTGTTCACCACGACGATGATGCTGCGCATCTCCTCCAGGACATAGCCTGCCACGTGCGCGTCTTGGGCCGTGACCAGGTCCTCAGCGTCAAGCAACAGCATCACCACGTCGGCGCGAGCCATGGCTTTCATGGCCCGTAAGACGCTATATTTCTCTATGCCTCGCTCGACACGCCCTCTGCGGCGGATACCAGCCGTGTCGATAAGCAGCACCGGTTCCCCCTCCCAGGTCAGGTAGGTATCTGTGGCATCGCGGGTGGTACCGGGTATGGCGCTGACAATGGCTCGTTCTTCGCCAAGCAGCTTGTTGAGCAAAGATGACTTTCCCACATTGGGCCGGCCTACCAGAGCAATCTTGAGGGCATCGGGTTCTTCCTCGTCCTCAGCAGCGGGCAGATTGGCCACAATTTGATCCAAAAGCTCGCCGACGCCTATGCCGTGCAGCGCTGAGACAGGGAACACCTCTCCCAGGCCCAGGGCATAGAAGTCAAAGGCCGCCTGGTGACGCTCTTCATTGTCGGCCTTGTTGGCTACCACCAATACCGGCTTCTCACTCCGGCGCAGCACATCGGCCACATCCTCGTCAGCGGGGGTCGGCCCGTCGAGCACATCCACCAACAGGACAATGAGATCTGCCTCCATGATGGCCATCTCGGCCTGCTCGCGAATCTCCTCGACAAAGCCGACCGATGCCGTCGACAGGGGGTCGGGCTGTTCCTGGTCCCTCCGCTTTTTTTGACTTTCGATGATCTCCAGTCCACCGGTGTCGACAATAGTAAAGAACACACCGCTCCATTCGGTATCACCGTAAAGCCGGTCCCTCGTGGTCCCGGGAATATCCTCGACGATGGCCCGCCGCTGGCCGACGATGCGATTAAAGAGGGTGGACTTGCCCACGTTGGGGCGTCCCACTAGAGCCACGAACGATTTAGACATTTCCCTATCCTAGTCGCGCACAAATCCCAGCCGCTCGACCTGCGTCCCAAATCCATCGTCCGGAGTGTTGATCTCTCCGAACTTTTCCTCGAACTTGGCCAGGTTCTCGCCCAGCGCCTTGTGGAGCAGCCTGGCGTTCATGGGCGTCATGATGATCCGGGCATAGACCTTGGCCTTGGGCATATTGGGCAGCGCCCGGGCATAATCCATGATCATTTCCGAAGGCGAGTGGGTAATGACAACGAAATTGGCATAGGTGGCCTCCAGGTTGGCTGGCAACTCGACCTGGATCTGCCGCCGGGGTTTTTGGTTATCGCTCATCTACGACCTCCTGGTGGGCGAGTCTGTCTCCGAGGCGACTCACCGAAGGTGGAACCCGCGGCACGCATCACGAGTCACTCACGTACCACTTGTCACGTCCCAAGCAAACACGGGCGTCGTTCACCGTCAGGAGCGAACGACGCCCGTCTGCTGCCTACTGCCTGACAGATCAATTAGAAGGGAAGCACGTCCTCCTCGAAACCCTCCGGTGGCGGTTCACCCGCGGGTGGCGCAGATCCCGTATCGCCTGCCCTACTCATGAATTTGACGTTGCGAGCCGTGATCTCAAAGTTGGCCCTGGCGGTACCGTCGTTGCCAGTCCAGATATTTGGGCGCTGGGTTCCATCAACAGCATCCCCTGAGACCTCGCCTTCTACAAAGACCAGCATCCCCTTGGTGACGAACTTGTTGACAGTCTCGGCCAACCCACGCCAGCAAGTCACACGCCACCAGGTAGTAAGTTCCCAGTTCCTGCCGTTGTAGGATTCTTTCCAGCCGGCAGGAGATTCGGCCCGTGTCTCCTTGCTGAGGGTGGTCTTGGTCGCCACACTGAAGTTCGTGACGGGGGTGCCATCAGGCGTGTAGCGCATCTGTGGCTCCTGACCAACGTGCCCAATGAGTGTTACGCGCTGAAACATTGTTGGACTCCTTTCATTCTCTGAGGCGAACCAGCCGGGATATGTGAGGTGCTACTGATAAGCATCATACCCCAAAATGAGGTAAATGTCAATTGTCGACTGCTGCCATTAGATGCCTGAACTCCGAGTCATGTGACAGTAACTTCGAAAGCCTCAACGCACGGTGATCGTCCCAATCTCTACGGCCTGACCACCCAAACGCTCGCCCGTAGCCTCATCGTAGAGACCCGTGACTACCGAATAATCCCCAGGTGGTATATCGTCAGGGATGGTCAAAAGAACATGATCCCGAACGGACTCCCCCACGTACCCACTGTCTGGTACTGCCCAGGTTGAGGCAGGGCCGGCCATCCCACTGCGCCAGCGGGCGGCCGCTCTCATCCGTTACATGGACAAACACCTTGTAGTCTCTGGTCCAGTTCCCGCTGCGGGCGCCACACCAGGAGCAGATGCAGCGTGTCGCCTCCAGTCAAGACCGCAGGCGTCAGCGCGCCTGCCTCCAGCATCATCGTCTCGCCCAAGCTCACGTCGCGCACCGCTCCTGAGGGGATGGGTCCTTCCACCAGCACGGGGACCTCGCCATCAAATACGGCGGCAAATGCCTCTTGATCGTAGACAACGTAGGGCAATGCTTCTCGCGCCCAGATCTCTATGCGTGGCTCACCCCGCAAGCGCACCTCACCTACCTGCCGGTAGTCCTCCAAGCGGTCTTGGCTGAATTGTGGATAGGGCGCCTGGAGGTGGGCGGCCACAAACACATAGTCTGGCGCGGCGTCAAAGTCCACCCGCTCCAGCGCGGGTAGATACCAGAACCGCAGGCTCTGCGAACCTTCGTTACTGGAAAAAGTGCCATCCAGACAACCCCACTGGGCCAGGGTCCCAATGGTCTTCCATCCTTCCTGGATCGGGAAAGCATAGCGCGGCCTTTGGGGCACATTCTCACCAAAGGGTGCCCAGTAGAACGGCGCCCGGCTCTCCTCATAGTTGACGACATACTCGGGTGATTGGCGGAAAAAGGCCAGGTAGAGGTAGCCAACAGAGACCACCAACCAGGCTGCCGCCAGCGCCAGCAGGCCCCAGCGCAGAACCGGCCGCATCGCTCTGGACGTCGTCACAGCCGCCAGTGGCAGGGCTGCCAGCAACGACCAGCTTGGCATGATCAGATAGAAATGAGTTCCCGGATGCTGCATGACCAACAGGTACAGGATCAAGAAGGGCGCAAACCAGAGTACCAGCAGAAGGGTCCTCCGCCGGGCCAGGCGCCAGCCTAGGATCAATCCGGCGACGACCAGCAGGATCAGCCCCAGGAAAAAATAGGCGCCGGTGTAGAATGATCCCAGTTCGATGAATATGGGAAGGTTGAACGCGCCAAAGCCGCCCAGGCGACTGCCAAGGTAGCGCTGTGTTCTGGCGAACCGGGGATCCAGGATGCCAGGCAGATAGGTAGCGGCGACGACCAGCGCGGCGGCGATGCCCGCCACCAAGTCCAGCAATCACAACCCGTCGCTTGTCCGGCGCCCGTTTCCAGCCTGTCCAGGCCAATACCAGCAGGACCGGCGCCATCAGGGCATATTCATAGTGCAGCAGGATGCCGAAACCGCTGAACAGGGCGACCAGCGCCAGCCAGCGCCCCTCGCCGCGGCGGGAGAACTCCCAAGCGCACAGTACGGACAGGATAGACAACAAGAGCACCGCAGGCTGGTACTGGACGATGCGCGAAAGGGCAAGGGCAAAGCCATTGACCGCCAGAAGGACGCCAGACCAGAACCCAACTGCACCTGCCAGGGATGTCCGGCCCGAGAACAAACCGCGTCCCAACAGCGCGACGGCCAGGACGCTGACAATGCCCATCAAGGCAAAAGGCAAGCGGGTCGTAGCCTCGTTGGCCGTGCCCAGCCCGCGGTAGACCACCATGGCCACGGCAATCTCGCCGGGACCTTTGGCATGCCGGGCCAGCACGTCATCCTCTCCCCAGATGGCCCACCTGGCCCTGTGCAGGACCATGGTCTCGTCCCCGTGCAGTTCATGATAGCCCAAACCCGGGAGGCGCAGCAGGGAGGCAAAGAGTACCAGCGCGGCGATCCAGGCCCAGGTCGTGCCCGCTACCGGCCGCAGGGGAAGGGGACGCCGCCAGAAAAGGGCCAGCAGCAGCACCAGCGCCCCCAGCCCGTAGGCCGCGAGCAGCATCCAGAGTTCTATCGGGCCCGGCAGCCAGTGGATCAGAAGGACTACCAGCATCATCCAACACAGACCCAGGCCCGCGGCCAGCACGGCTGCGGCAGGCAGATCCTGATCCGGCAGGCGCCAATGGGCCACCAGCAGGGCGCCCGGCAGCCACCAGGCCAGCGCCATCATGGCCAGCCAGCGCAGCCACAGCGATTGGGTTGTCAGTAGGAGAATGGGAGCGAGAACCAGGATCAAAGCAGCCGCCACCACGAGGGCGTCATTCCAGTGGCATGTCCGCTTCGGGTATTGGACTCTGTCATAGCAGAGCAACTCGCTCGAAAATCAACCAGCCCTCAGGGAACCAGACCCACCCGCAGGCCGCAGTGGAGCCTTCCCCTCCTCCGGTTAATAGGACCGCTTGAACACGATACGCCAGGAGTAGTGGCCGTTGCCCATGCACTTGCCAGCATCCACCAGCTCCCGGCATCGCTCTAGGGTTGCGTCAGGCTCGCAACACTGACTACAGTACCCTGCCGCGTGCAAGTCCTCGACTGCGGGAACATTATACGCGGACATGTCGCGGGTAGTAGTCACTGACACAAGTGCCGCCCTGGCCCTCGGCGATGCACAGACTGCCGCCGCCGCCAATGCCATACTCGAACTTGGTCTCGCCGGGCCCCCACTCTGGCGAGTCCACGTTGCCTGTCACCTGGTACTGCTTCGAGTACCGATCGTGAACCCATACACCGCCCAGTTGGGATTCCCTGACCGTCGATGACGGTCACACGAATTGGAGGTTGCCATAGTCACACCCCTGGCGCATCTTGTCCTGGGCCCACCAGCCGGGCATCATAGCTCCACTTGGCTGCCGGCGGCTGGGGAGTGTTGGTGGGCGGTGGCGGTGGCGATGTGTTGGTCGGTTGGGGTGGAGGGCTGGGCGTGTTGGTTGGTGGAACCGGTGTTGCAGTCGGCGGGATGGGCGTCGGCGGCACAGGTGTATTTGTCGCCGGTTGAGTTGGGGTTGGCTCTGGCGTATCGGTCGGTGGGATGGGTGTCGCGGTGGATGGGACAGGAGTCGCGGTTGGGGGCATGGTTGCCGTCGCAGTAAGGGTCGGCAAGGGTGTGCTTGTCGGCCATGGCGTCGGCGACGGCAGGTAAGCCACCATCTGGGGCGTATCGACACCCATTCCCTGGGCCAAAGTGGCCAGAGCCTGAATGTCAGCCTCATCGCCCCCCGCGGCGATGTAGCGGTCAGCCAGATCGACGACCCACAGCCCGGGGTTTGGCGCCTCCAGCCGTGCCAGGCGCAATTGAGCCTTCTCCAGGTCACCATCCTCGGTGTAGGCTACGCCCACCAGGACGATATACGCCTCCTTGTCCTCGGCTGGCAATTCGGCGATGGTGCATTCGGGTTTCAGCAACAACCCGAGCAGCAAACCCAGTACCAATCCGGCCGCCAGCCCCAGGATGGACAATGCCACCATCTTCCAGTCTAGTGGGCTTTGCTTCGTTTGCTGCAACTGTGCATTGCTCCCTAACGCAAACTCAGCCGCCCAGAACGATGCGGCTGGCAGAAAACAGGTGGAGCTGTGTGGCGCGCCAGATCTCGCCGCTGGCAAGTGCGGTTGAAACCTGGTATAATAGAGCTGCAATGGTTTGCCGCTCATACAAACGGTCCATTGCAGCACAGGTGCCGGAGGTGGGAATCGAACCCACAAGAGGTTGCCCTCACGCGAGTTTGAGTCGCGCGCGTCTGCCTGTTCCGCCACTCCGGCTGGTGCATGATAGTATAGAAGAGAATCGCGGTTTAGTCAAGTTTTCGACCTGGATGTCTCTTGCGGGGATTCTTCCGATTCCAGGCAGCTCGGTGAGTGTAGCACGTTTCGAACACTTGCTTTGCTTATGGCCAGTCCGCCTTGGCGAGGGGTTCGTGTCTTGGAGCTAGTTGATGGATGAACAAGCGCTGATCGCGTCTGCGCGCAAGGGCGACGTCCGCGCTTTCAACCAACTGGTCATGCTCTACCAGAGCATGGTCTACAACCTCGCATACCGCATCCTGAGCGATCCCGATGCTGCAGCCGATGCGACGCAGGATGCTTTTCTCTCTGCCTTCAAAGCGATACAGAAATTCCGGGGAGGATCCTTCAAGTCCTGGTTGCTGCGCATCGTTACCAATGCCTGCTACGATCAATTGCGCAGAAAGCAGCGCCGCCCCACCAGCTCCCTGGATGATCTACCCGTCGAAGCAGACCATACAACAGTACTACGCGACCCAGCCAAACTCCCGGACGAAGTAGTTGAGCGCCACGAGCTGAATAAAGTGATCCAGACCGGCATCTCGACCCTGCCAGCAGACCAGCGCATCGTCCTGGTGCTGTCTGACATTCAGGGACTGAGCTACAAAGAAATCACTCAGGCGACGGGCATGTCGCTGGGTACCGTCAAATCCCGTCTAAGTCGAGGCAGAGCGAAACTCCGGGACTATTTGCAGGAACATGGGGAACTTTTGCCCACTCGCTACCGTCTAAGAGGTGCCACGGAGGCGCGCCAGGAGCGTTCCGTGGGGGGCCATAAACGATGAGTTGGGTAAAAAAGAGGAACGATACAAGCGATCACCAGTACGTCGAAGAGCGGCTATCGGCCTATCTGGATGGCGAGCTATCGCCGCCGGAGAAAAAGGCCGTAAGCCAGCATCTGGCTGCCTGCCAGGCCTGTCAGTGGCAGTTTGATACCCTCCAGCAGACGGTTCAGTGGACTCGAGGCTTGCCCACGATCCCTGTACCCCGCGTTTTTACGATTCCGGCTCCTGCCCAGCCCGCGCCTGCCCCCAGGCCGTGGCGAGGTTGGGTGCCCTTGCTCCAGGGCGCCACCGCCTTGATTGCCCTGCTGCTCGTCGTTGTCGTAGCCGGCGACGTCATGCTGTCCGGTGTTCTGCCCACCGGCCTTGTGCCAGCCGGCTCTGTACCAGTATTTGCACCTCAATCCGAGGCGGTGATGGAGCAGGCTGTAGCCGATGTTGCACCAACTCGAGAAACGGGGAATGTAGAGAAGGAAATCGTACTCGAGTCGGAAGCAGCGGTCGAGAAAGGCATGGCTGAGACGGAGCAGGCTCCAGTACCTCAAGTGGCCGTACCAAACCAAGGCCCAACCGGTGAACCGGCCGAGGCCCCGCTGGCGATGGAGATGGACATTGCGCCGACTCTGCCGCCAGGCTCTGGCGGCATGACTGCGATGGGGGATAGCTCGCAAGATACGCACGAAAAGAGCATCGAGCGGGCTGCAGTTCCCCTGGCAGCGGAGGTTGAAGAGGCAGCGGGAGAAGCAGAATCAGCGGCAGACGTGGCTGGACCCACGCCAACCCTGGTACTGGCCTCGCCGCCTCCCCAGCAACCCTCGGCTACCGCAGCCCCGACCGTCGTAGCCACTATCGTAGCGGAGGCCCGAGGTCTCCAGCCTATCGCAGATGATCAGGAGATCCAAACAGCCAGTTTGTTGGGGCAGCCCTACGTCACCTGGCTGCGCATGGCCGAGTGCGCCTTGGGTGCTCTGTTTGTCGCTCTCGGGACAATTACCATCGTGGCTGTACTCCAGCGGCGGCGAGCCAGATAAGACCGAGACCTCGGGGGTTGCGGAAAACCCCCGAGGTCTATTCCCATTACCCCAGAACTCGACAAACACACCAACAGTTCAATCCATAGTCCGCCCCCCCGGCAGGCGCGCCCGCAGGCGATCCAGCGGAAGCAGGCGCCCGAGTAGATCCATATCGGGCTGGCGGAACCCGCCGATGAGGGTCAAAACGACCAGGTACACTGCTCCGCCAACCGGGATCAAAAATGGCCAGGGCAGCCCGCTAAGCAGCCACATCACCACGGCCATGACCACGGAGGCCACCGTCGGTCTCCAGAATAGAGAGAACCACGGCAGGCGGCCCAGATGCTTGCGGATGGCGTAGTAGAAGGGGATGAGCAGGGCAAACTCGGACAGAATGGTCACCACCGCCGCCCCTTTGTAGCTATAGACCGGAATGACAAGCAGGTTGGCGACGATATTAAAGCTCACGCCAATCAGGAAGGCCTTTGTCAGGAAACGCTGCTGGTCTATGGCAATGAGCACGTACTGTGTCACGCTGTTGACAAAACTAAAGGGCAGGAACCAGATCAGGATCTGGAGCGCGATCATCGAATCGGGCATATACTCGGCGCCACCCAGTACCATGATGAGCCCGCCTGCGACAAAGGGAGTGCCAAAGGCGATGGGCAGCGCGATGATGAGCAGCAGTCGCAAGGAGAGCGTATAGGCCCTCAGCAGCGAATCGCGGGCCGAGTCGGCGTAGCGGCTCATAAGGGGAAAGATAGCCTGGGTAAAATAGGCCGGGATGATGTTCAGGCCATCGATATACTTGTACGCGGCACTATAGTAACCCACAACGGCGTCGCCCTGCATCGGCTTGAGCAGCAGTACGTCGATGCGGAAAAAGACCGTCGCCAGCAGCAGGTTGATCATCAGCGGGAACGAGGTATTCATCATCCACTTGGCCCGCTGGGGATCCCATTCTGGGTGGGGTTTGAAACAATGACGGACCACCAGGATGCCCAGGATGATGGCACTCACCAGGTTCGCCACCACCGAAACCGCCGCCAGCCCCACAAAGCCCAGGCCCATCAAGAGAACCAATGCCCCCAGGCTAACTCGGGTGACGGTTGTCACTGTCGAGATGGCCGCCGGGTACTCCATCTTTTCGTAGGCATAGAACACGGCGCTGAAACCGTCGGCCAGATTGCTAAAGATCATGCCCACAGCAAACAGGGCAATGGCAAGCACGATATCGGGCGTCATCTGCCCGGCCAGGGCGTATACCAGGACGACGACGGCCATCAAGGGCACCGAGGTCAGCCACAGCAGCCCTCGCAGGATCGTGACGGTGCTCAGGTACCTGTTGCCCTGCTCTCGATCCTTGGACACCTCGCGGGTGAGCAGCGTGCCCAGCCCAAAGCGCACCAGGATATCGAAATAGCCGATAAAGGCCACGGCAAAGTAGTAGCGCCCGGCCATCTCTGGGGCCAGAATGCGCAGCATGAGCATGGCAAAGGCAAAGTCAATGATCTTGTTGAGCAACTGCAGGCCCATGGGCAGCAGGCTATTTTTGGCCACGCGCTTGACCGTGGGATCGTCGGTGCTTTCCCGGTAAAAGCGCCCCCACAGCCAGTAGAAGCCCACCAGGAGCATCACGACCACGGCCATAAAACTGCCATACAGCCCAAGCTTGAAACTCATGGGCGTGTACTTGAACCGCACCCGGTGTGGCCCCTCCTCTAAAAAGACCGCCCGAAAGTTTCCATCCGCTCGAACGATGGTCAGTTCGCGTTCCTTCTCCGGCTCGGATTTGGGGTCCGGGACCTGGCCGTCGGGATCTGATCGATAGGCTTTCCAGCCTGGGGAATAGCTGTCAGCCAGTACCAGCCAACCCGGGCCAGGCATCGCTACGTCCACAAAGACGACGTTGGGCGCATAGGCCGCAATGGATGCCGGTTCCAGGGGCCATTGGGGATCCCCTGCTGGAACCTGGGGATTGGCTATTGTATCTTCGTCAAGGAGTACCAACGCTCGCGGATCAAGGCTGGATAAACGCGTGGGTAGATCAGCCTGGCTGACTACCTCGGCATGGGGCAGCGCAAAGGCACGGGGCAGGGCATCGGTGTTTTCATAGATGCGCACTTCGTCGTCATAGACCAGCTCATAGTCAGGGTTGGGAACCTCGCCCTCGGTTACAACGTAGCGCACGTTTAGCAGGTCCAGTAGGGGAGAGCTGAGGTTCTCCCTGCCATAGATGGGTGCGATCCGGTTATAGAGCAACTCCCCCTGGTTCTCAATCGCGCGCATGTAGGTCACGTATTGGCGGGGAATGATCGAATCGTAGCCCCGGACATCCTGGAGATCGTGGAGCCAGGGGATATTGGCGTTCAGCGTCTTGGTCCCGCCCTCAACCTGATAGGTAGTCAGTCGCCAGGGTTCGACTCCCTCGGTACGTTCCTTCAGGAACTCGACAGAAGGCGGTGTATAGCCGAGCCAGGCTGGATCGGAAGCCGGATTGAAACCCGCCCCAAAGAGCAGAAGATCCACGGCTACCACTGCCACCACCAGGATCTGCCACACCGGTATCCGCGCTTTCGCAGACTTGCCTATTGATAGATAGAGAGGACGGCGGCTCGCGAGCAGTACCAGCCCACTGGCGACAAGCGCCAGCCCAAGGATCAAGAAGTTCCGCCATTGGTAGGACAGGAGCATCCGGCCGCTGCCAAACGCCTCCTGTGCCTTCTCCACGGCAACCAGAAACCTGTCTGCCAGCGGCAAGAAAAGCTCCGGGGCGATGAACACGACGGCCAGTACGGCCACCATCGCGGCCCCCACCAGCAGGACGGCCCAGGCAAAGAGGGTCAGAATTCTAGATCCACGCTTTTGGATTCCGGCTGTCCACTGGTCCCCAGCATCCAATCTCCGAATTGCCGTACCCAGGCTCCTCGCCCCAAAGCCTGCCAGCACGGCCACACTCAGGGTATAGGGGAAAATCCAGCGGAATGGCGAATGGAGCTGCTTGATGCCAGGCAGACCATAGTACAGGATGGCGTACAGGGGAGTGCCAAAGACAAAGAGCAGCGACAGGGCTGCCAGCGCAGCAAAGATCCAGATGTGTCGCCGGTTCTCTGAGGAACGGAGAGACCCAAACACAGCCACCGCGGCCAGAAGAAGCGGCAGGATGCCAACGTAGCTTCCGGCCTCGACATAGTTCTTGATGCCCCAAAAGATGCGGTCCGCGGCCACCCACTGCCTGCTGACCAGATCCCAATACCCGTGGTGCGCTGGGTTGCCAAAAAAGTCGGGCACCAGGAAGGTGAAGATCTGCCGGCTGGGATAGGCCCAGCCGACGACGTCGGCATAGGTCACCGAACCCTCGCGAAAGCTGCTGGTGACCAGTTCAACGAGCGGGATCAGTTGTACCGAGCCGAGACCGATGCCCAGGCCCACCATCAGCGTCAGCCAGCCTCCCAAGCGCAGGGATGGCCTCCAGTCCCCCACGCGCCGCCAGAGCAGGATGAGCCTGATCAGCGCATAGTAGGCCATGACCATCAAGGTATAGACCAAGATCTCGGGGTGGCCGGCCAGGACGTGGATGCCTAACGCTGCACTGCCGAGCAGGACATAGACGATGGGCACAAAGGGGCCGGCCCCTTTTTCCTCCTGCTTGCGGACCACGACCTCGATAATGGCCAGCAGCAGTGGTAGCCAGGCGGCGGCGGCGATGATCATGCTGAATACCACACTGACCAGGAAAAAGGCGCTCAGTTGGAAGGTGATGCCAGCAATGAGTGCTGGAACGCGTCCCATGCGCAGCGTCCGGCCAAAGACATACATAAAAGCCCCGGCCAGCCATAGCTGGAGTACGGTGAACAGGCCGTAGGCCCGGACCAGGGGCAGGACGTAGAACAGCGCGCTAAAGGGATAGAGGGCAGAGTGCTGACCGGCGGCCAGGAAGGGCACGCCGCCAAACAGGTGGGGGTTCCACAGCGGCACCTCTCCAGCTTGGATCGACTGGACGATGAACCGCTTCCAGACCAGGTTCTCAAGGACCAGGTCACTAAGGAGTTCGTTATGCGGCGGGAGATCTACCCCTTGCTGGTCAGCAAAGGTCCGGTACGGCTCCCACTGGTAGAGGTTGTCGGCCGGGATAAGGGTCTTCTGGCCCACTGCCACCGGCCAGAAAAGGACCAATGGCAGGATCAGCAGGACGAGCAGGGCTCCCAAATCCAGAAGCCATTTCCTGGATTTTTGCATAGTGACCAAGCACCAACTAACAATGACCGATGCGCGATGACCAGGCACGGTGTCTACTGGTCATTGCTCTCTGGTCATTCGCTAGGCCCGCTCTGTATCACGGTGTCGTCTGCGGATCACAAACGGCTGTAGGGCCGCCTCGATCTTGACCGGCATGCTCATCTTGGACTGGCCGATGCGCCGGTCTTCGAAATGAATCGGAATCTCCAGGAAACGATAGCCCAACTTTTCTGTCAGGTAGGCCATTTCTACCTGAAAGACATAGCCGTTGGATTGTACGCGATCCAGTCCAATGCCCTCCAACGTCGCTCGACGCCAACATTTGAAGCCAGCCGTGGCATCCTTGACTTTGACACCCAGGATCAGATGGGTGTAGACGCTATTGGCCCACCAACTCAAAAGATACCGCCCCACGCCCCACTGCTCGTCCAAGCTGCCGCCGGACACATAGCGAGACCCGATCACGACGTCGTAATCTTCGATTGCCTCCAGAAACTGGGGAATGTATGAGGGCGAATGGGAAAAGTCGGCGTCCATCTGAACGATAAAATCAGCACCTTGGTCCAGAGCATAGCCGAAACCGGCAATATAGGCCGTACCCAATCCCCGCTCACCCGTCCGGTGCAGGACGTGCACCCGGCCCGGGTGCTGCTGGACCAGATCATCGGCGATCGCCCCGGTACCATCCGGGGAGTCGTCATCCACGACCAAAACTTCCAGGCCCGGCAGGCCCAGGGCCAGCAGCTCGCCAACCATAGTCGAGAGGTTTTCGGCTTCGTTATAGGTGGGAACAACCACCATCACTTTCGATTCACTCATACTGACCTATCTGCTCAAGTTGTGCCCCAGCGCGGCAGTTCCGCTCCACTCAGGGCGATGTATCCAGCGGCATATATCCTGCTGGACGAGCCAAATTATACTATGAGCAGGTGGAAAGGTCAACCGCGTGCTCACAGCCTGCCGAGATTCATCGTTCTGAACTCATCCCAGGTGTAGCGCAGGGGGGTCCACCAGCGCTCGCGCCCGATACAACGAAAATAGGGGGGTTGGAGGGCAAGGATGCGGTCGCCGATCTGGTAGCGAGGCAGGATCGGCGTCGATACGATGAGGTTTCCCTTTTCGCCTGGGCGCATTTCATGCAGCATCTTGATACCAGAGCGTGTCTCAACCTCAAGAAAGAATAGATCGTAGTTTGGGACCCAGGCCCGCTTCTCATCCCGCTGCTGCCCGAACATGCCCTCGGTGGCGCCATAGATCTCGCGGATGACGACTTGGCCAAAAAGCGCCGTGAGCGTCGCCCGGTAGGTGGTGTTGATCCCGGGCACGCTGCCCAGGGTCATGATCTGCGTCTGCCACAGATCCTTGGGATAGAGCCCGTGGGCGCGGCGCAGATAGCGGCCAAAGAGCACGGCCGTCGTGGCGACGCCCCCTACCAGCGTAACATTCTCCTCCTTGGCCTTCTGGTAGGCCAGCTCAAAGCGAGCGTCCCAGTCGCTCTGAGTCTTACCCCCGCCCAGAGTATCGATCTCGTCCTGGGACGGCACCGAGCGAATGGGCGTCCGCGCCGAGACGTATTTTGTGTAGATGCCGGAGCTGTAGCCGTATTCCAGGTCCCTGTCGCCAACGCGCACCGTGCCTACCACCGAGGGGAAGTTGAGATTTAGGTTCACGCCCTGAAACAGGTCGTAGCGGCCTGAGGTGGCGACATAGTTCATCATCGCCCGCCCGGCGCTGACCCGCATGCGCAGATCGGTGGGTGTCATGGGGATAAACTTGGACTCGTCGCCGGTGGTACCCCGGGTGATGGCCCAGCCGATCGCTTCCTCGTCCAGCAGCAGGCCTACCTCGCCGGCCATGACGCGCTGGATGAGCGGCTTGTAGTCTTCATAGGTCGCAACGGGGAAGGCGCGGCGATAGTCGTTGATGGTCTGGATCTGGGTAGCGCCGTGCTGTGAGCCATAGTCAGTCTGGGCATAGGATTGCAGCAAAGAGTGGAGGACCGCCTCCTGTGCCCCCACCGGAACCGCCACGGCATCGTGCCAGGGCTGCAGTTGGGCCTGAAGCATCGCCGCCGGTGATTGTGCTTGAGTGCCGGTCATTGGCCTACCTCCTACTCGAAACTCGATACCTGGTACAAGCTGTCCTACGATGGGGTAACAAGGCCCTGCTCTAATGCGTACAGGGCAGCCTGGGTACGGTTGGCCAGGTGCAAGTGTCCAGGATGTTGCGAACGTGGGTGCTCACCATGCGGACAGAGACCAAGAGTTCAAGGGCGATCTCCCTGCTGACCAGCCCCTATGCCAAGCTCCTTGGCGGTTCTCTGTCGTACGCGGCTCGGGAGCTTAGCCCTGGCTCATGACGGCCACGGCATGCACACCCTCCACATCAGGCAGGATGCGCTGCCAGGCGAGCGTTGCCAAGGGGGCGGAAAGCAGTTCGCCATTGGACAGTACGGCGAACAGATCCTCACCCTCTTGCCGAAAGCGCTCGACCATGCGGCGCGGCCAGGGCACCTCTAGCCCATCGGAGGCTGGTTCCCAGGCCCCACTGCCATCCTGTATCTGTTCGATACGACCCTCGCGGTTCACAGAATCGGCTGGGCCAAGGACCAGGTGCCCGGCGTCATGGGGATCTACCCAAACAGCTCGGCAGTAGCACGGATACCGTTGCTCCCACGTTTTGCCACCATCTTTCGACGAGTAAAAGCCTCTACCGGTCGGGGCAAAGACAAGATCTGCCGACGAGGGGTGCACGACCACGGTGTGCACGTCGGGATGGATTTGGCCCTCGGGCTGGGCGCGGGGATCGCCGCTGCTGCCCTCGACCAGATGCCAGGTTTCACCACCATCATCGGAGCGCAGCAGCCCTCCCACTTCTACGGCGGCATAGATGCGGTCGCCAGCAGCGGCAAAAGCAAAGCCGCGCACACAGCCGGCCTCGGGCGAGTAGGGCAGGTACCAACCATGCTCGTCGCGCAGTTGGGCCACCTCGGGGCGCTCTGCCCACGTCTGCCCGCTATCGCGCGAAAGGTAAAGGGCTGCCGGCTCGGTGCCGGCCAGGACTCTACCGGACCCATCGGGGTGGTGGGCCAGCCAGCGGACGTGGGGCTCGGTTAGACCTTCGCTGGCTGGTTGCCACGTCTTCCCCATATCGCTGGAGCGATAGATGCCCTGCCTTGTGCCAGCCAGGACCGTTTCTTTCTGGACGCTCAGGGCATTGACCCGCTGGCTTTGCAGGCTCTGGCTCTGTACCTGCCAAACCCCACGCTCACGCCCGGCGATGACAATGCCTTGGTTCGTAGCAGCAACAAGCAGTTCACTCACGGTTCACGCTCCCTTCGGCTTTCAGCAGGCTTGGGCTCACACTGATTGTTCAACCATCACACAGCCCCTGGTCATTATATCCTTTTTGGGTCAGGAAGACAAACAACGATTTTGTGGTCGAGACTGGTACAAACCGGATACCAGGGTAGATTTCGTTCCCCTGGAGAATTGTGGTATCATATGGCGCGTCTATTGCACGCCTGGAACTAGGAGGAACGAACACGATGAAGTGGAAGCTGCTTGCGGTGCTAGTGCTCGGCCTGTTGCTGGCTCTTGTTCTGGTTGGTTGTGGCGCAACCTCAGAGCCCTGTCCCGAATGCCCGGACTGTCCAGAATGTCCACAGGCCGAGTGTCCGGACTGCCCGGCTCCCGAAGCCTGTCCTGAGTGCGCGGAATGCCCTACGGCAGAGTGTCCCGAGTGCCCTACGACAGAGTGCCCGGCAAACCCTGAAGCAGATACCCAGACGACCTACGATGCAGAGTGGGCCGGTTCCGCTCACGCCGACGAGGAAGCCGAGGCTTTTCGCCACTGGGACGAGGATGCCCCCCCTGTTGTCCCCGCCAATTGCGCCAAGTGCCATAGCGAGACCGGCTACCTGGAATTCCTGGGCATGGACGGCAGCGAGGTACGCACTGTAAGCAACGACCACCCCGTAGGCACGGTGATCAACTGCAACACCTGCCACAACAAGGCCACAGAAACCTGGGACACCGTCGTCTTTCCCTCAGGGTCAGAGATTACTGGTCTGGGGCCAGAGGCCCGCTGCATGGAATGCCACCAGGGACGGACGTCCAAGCTTTCGGTGGACAATGCCATCGCCGAGGCTGGCCTGGAGGACATGGATACGGTTAGCGAGGATCTGGGCTTCACCAACATCCACTACAAAGCCGCGGCCGCGTCCCTGTACGGCAAACTGGCGCAGGGTGGCTACGAGTACGAGGGCAATGCCTACGATGCCAAGCATGACCACGTGGCCGGCCTGGATACCTGTGTCGGTTGCCATGACACCCATACCTTGAAGCTAAAGACCGAAACCTGCAACCAGTGCCATGCTCAGAGTGACCCAAAAGACTTTCGCATGACTGGCTCGTTGATGGACTATGACGGCGATGGCGACATCGACGAGGGCATCTACTACGAGGTCAAGGGCTTGCAGGAAATGCTCTACGAGGCCATCCAGGCCTACGCCGGCGAGGTATCTGGGACGCCTATCGTCCTTGAACCCCATACCTACCCCTACTTTTTCATTGATAGCAACGCCAACGGCCAGGTGGACGAAGGGGAGGCCGCCTTCCCCAACGCCTACAACGCCTGGACGGGCCGTCTGGCCAAGGCTGCCTACAACTATCAGACCTCGCTCAAGGATCCTGGTTCCTACGCCCACGGTGGCAAGTACATGATCCAGCTACTGTACGACTCGATCGAGAACCTGAATAAAGCTCTATCCAATCCCGTCGATCTATCGAAGGCAAATCGCATCGACCACGGCCACTTTGCCGGCTCGGAGGAAGCATTCCGCCACTGGGATGAGGAGGGCATCGTGCCCGGCCACTGCGCCCGGTGTCACACGAAGGATGGCTTGCCTCTGTACCTGACCGAGGGGGTAAACATCTCGGAGCAGCCCTCCAATGGGCTGAACTGCGCGACCTGTCACGATGACCTGACCACCTTTTCGATCTACCCGGTAGATTGGGTCAGGTTCCCCAGAGGAACATTGATCGACAGCGGTGACCCAAGTAGCAACCTGTGCCTCAACTGCCACCAGGGGCTGAGTTCCATCGCTACGATCAACGGCGCCATCGCGGGCCAGGACCTGGACACGGTCATCGATGGGCAGGAGTTCATCAACATCCACTACTTTGCGGCTGGGGCCACCCTCTACGGTACCGAGGTCCAGGGCGCCTACGAGTACGGCTCGGAAGGGTACAACGGCCGGCTGACCCATGTGGAGGCATACACGACCTGCACCCAGTGCCACGACACCCACCGCCAGGATGTCGAGGTGGAAGGGTGCAGCGCTTGCCACACAGGCGTACAGACCCAAGAGGACTTGGCCGGCATTCGTATGGACAGCACGGACTATGATGGCGACGGTGACACCGAAGAAGGGATCTCCAGCGAGATCGACGGCATGAGTCAGGGCCTGTACGCTGCCATCCAGGCCTATGCCACCAACGTGACCGGCAGCCCCATCGTCTACGAAGCCCACACATATCCCTACTTTTTCGCGGACACGGACGGCGATGGCACAGCCAGCCCGGAAGAGGCCGTATATACCAATCGCTACGCCGCCTGGACGCCGCGTCTACTGCGGGCGGCCTACAACTACCAGTATGCAAGGAAGGATCCTGGCGCCTTTGCCCACAACCCCAAATACGTCCTCCAGTTCCTATACGACGGCCAAGCAGATCTGGGGGCGGACGTAAGCGGCATGACCAGACCGCCGGTGACGCCCTAACTCATCTACCAAGGCGAAGGCTCCCTTTCAATCGCACAGCGTGCGATTGAAAGGGAGTTTTGCGAACCCTCGGTCAGATTGTCGCACAGTTTCAGCAGACCGGACAGCTTGCATCCTCCACACCAGCCCTGCCAGATTCTCCCTTCCCTTTTACCTTTGGGTTACAGGCCCCGCTCCAGGTTGGGAATCGCCAGTCAAGTGCGCCGGATCCCCTCCCGCGCCACGTGGATACCATCCGCTTGCCGAGGATCGGGACCATCCGATAGGTTCCCCTCTAATAGGTCCAGGGCTGCCGTACCTTCACCAAGGTTCGGCACAAGTCTTGACAGCCCACTGTAGCTGTGCTATATTGATGTCCTAATACAAGACCGCTGACTGTGGTGCCCCGCTGCCCGGATGCACGGGGCCTAAGTGGAGAAGCCGGTGGAACGTGTGTCTTGGCGTCTGGAGTGCGCCAAGCCATATGCAGAGTCCGGCGCTGTCCCGCAACTGTAAGAGTCGTGACAGCAAGCAGCAGGTCGCAGAGGGATTACCCAGTCTGGCTGCCGACCGCTCATTGCTGACCACCACTCAAGCCAGGCCGCCTACCATGGTCGCGCACTGTGAGCCTTCGCGGAAAGGTGGTAGGTGCATGGCTATTAGGCCATTGACCACCTCTTGCCAGAAGGCAGGAGGTTTCTTGTTGGATGCGAGCATTGAGGTCCCGGTATCCCGACCGGGAAGCCACTTGGTGAGTTGAAGTACTGTTATGCAGAAAGTACTGAATGCTGCAATTCTCGCCGTTGCCAGCCTGATTGGCCTGGGAGCATTCTTGTATCCCTTTGTCGTGCCCCAACAGGGGGACGGCTTTACCTCGGCAGCCCATGCCCAGGATGCGCCCCTCATCTTTGTGGTATTGGTTGTGCTGTGCCTGAGTGCGGTCCTGAGCAGCCTATCGGCCGGCATGATGAACGCCAAGCTGATAGCCGTCCTGGGCGTCCTGACAGCGGCCAATGCCGTACTGCGAGGCGTGCCCGGGCCGGCGGGATTTACCCTCGTCTTCATCCTGCCCATCCTGTGTGGCTACGTCTACGGCCCGACTTTTGGCTTTCTGCTGGGCGTCTTTTCTCTGGCCGTGTCAGGCTTCTTGGGTTTTGGCGTGGGTCCGTGGCTGCCTTACCAGATGTTTGCGGCCGGCTGGGTGGGGCTGCTCTCGGGCTGGTTGCCCCGCCTGGAAGGCCATCCCCTGGCCGAGGCCCTGATGCTGGCAGCTTGGGGCCTGATCCTGGGCCTTGCCTTTGGTGTGTTGATGAACGTTTACTTTTGGCCCTACGTGTTCACGCCCGGCCAGTCCGAGATGTACTGGCAGCCCGGACTTCCCCTTGTGGAGATCCTGCAGCGCTACGCCATCTTTTACGCCGTGACTTCCCTGTGGTGGGACCTGGCCCGAGCCGCGGGAAATTTCGTGCTGCTGCTCCTGTTCGCTGCCCCAGTCGTACGACTGTTGCGGCGCTTTCAACAACGATTCTTCTTTGAGGTGAGACCAATTTGACAGCACAATTCATCTCCGAACTCTGTACTCAGATCCCTCCCCTGGATGAAGCGGCGATGGGGGCTGCTCAAGCTCGCCAGGATGGCCTGACCAAACCCCAGGGCAGTTTGGGGCGTCTGGAGGCCCTCTCCATCCAACTGGCGGGTATCACCGGCCAGCCTCGACCTCGAGTGGATCGGAAGGCCGTCATCGTCCTGGCCGGAGACCACGGCATCGCGGCTGAGGGCGTGAGCGCTTACCCCTCCGAGGTAACCGCCCAGATGGTACTCAACTTTCTGCGCGGAGGAGCGGCCGTGAATGTGCTGGCCCGCCAGGCCGGCGCCCGCGTCGTCATTGCCGACGTCGGCGTGGCAGGCAATCTGCCAGAACATCCGGATCTGCTCAATCGAAAAATCGCCCCGGGTACTGCCAACTTTGCCCAGGGTCCGGCCATGACCCGCGAGCAGGCCATCCGCTCCCTCGAGGTCGGCCTTGAGATTGTGACAAATGAGGTAGCCAAGGGTCTCGACCTGGTGGCCACCGGCGAGATGGGCATCGGCAACACCACCCCGGCCAGCGCCATCACCGCCATCTACACCGGTCTCCCCGTGGAACAGGTTACTGGGCGGGGCACAGGTGTGGATGACGCTGGCCTGGCGCTAAAGATAGAAACCATTGAGCGGGCGCTGGCATTCCACCAACCCGATCCAGCCGACCCCTTGGGCGTACTTTCCACCGTGGGTGGCTTTGAGATCGGCGCCATCGCCGGCGTCTGTCTGGGAGCAGCGGTCCATCGTCTGCCCGTCCTCGTAGATGGCTTTATCTCAGCGGCAGGCGCTCTGATTGCCGCTGCCCTCTGTCCAAGCGTCAAGCCCTTTCTCATCGCCTCACATCTTTCAGTGGAACAGGGTCATGCCGCTCTGTGGCGGACCCTGGGGCTGACGCCCCTGCTTGACATGGACTTGCGCCTTGGAGAAGGCACAGGCGCCGTACTGGCCATGCACCTGGTCGAAGCCGCCTGCCGAATCCTGTCCGAAATGGCAACCTTTGACGATGCAGGCATCTCTGGGCCGCAGGACTGAACTCATGAGCCCTTTCCTGGCTGCCCTACGTTTCCTCACCATCCTGCCTGTACTTGGCGCCCACCGCTTCGACGATGCTGCCTGGGGGAAGGCAACTGCCTGGTACCCGGCCGTGGGACTGGTCCTGGGCGCTATCCTGGCCGGGCTGGACTGGGGATTGCGCTGGCTCTTTCCCGAAGGGGTGGCGGCAGCCTTGCTTCTCGTCGCCTGGGTAGCCCTCACCGGTGCCCTTCACCTGGATGGCTTTATCGACTGCTGTGATGGCCTGTTGGCCCCAGTGCCACGGGAGCGACGCCTGGAGATCTTGCGAGACGTCCACGCCGGCGCCTTTGGCATCGTAGGGGTTGTGCTTCTTCTCCTGATCAAGTACGCGGCTCTGGTGGCCCTGCCTGGGGAGATTCGCCTGCCGGCCTTGCTCCTGGTTCCTACTCTGGCGCGATGGTGCATGACCGGCGCCGTCCTGTTGTATCCCTACGCCCGGGCGGGGTCTGGCCTGGGCCAGAAGGCGAAAGCGGGTGCAGGACGCTCGCAACTGGCCATCGCTACGGTGACGGCCCTGCTGGCTTGCATGCTCGCCGGATGGGCCGGGTTGGGCTGGGCCACCTTGCTCCTACTCCTGGCGACAGCCGCCGGAAGCTTTCTGATGGCCCAATGGATCCAGTCCAAGCTTGGCGGGCTGACAGGCGATGCCTACGGTGCGATCTGTGAACTGGCTGAGGCGCTGAGTCTTCTTGTCTTGGTTGTGCTGGCCTACCAGGGGCTTCTGCCATGACGGTGTTTGGCACGCCCTACCGCCTGGGCGCGACTTCCTACGTGTGGCCGGCCGAACTCCTGCCTAGCATCCGCAAACTGGGGCCGCTGGTGGACGACGTAGAGATGGTTCTCTTCGAGGTAGACGGCTACTCCAACCTGCCCGATGCGGCAACCGTCGCCGAGATGAATACTCTGGCGGAGACCCATGATCTCACCTACACCGTCCACCTGCCCCTGGACCTAACACTGGCCAAGCCAGAGTCGCTGGCAAAAGCGGAGAAGGTGATCGCTTGCACACGCGACCTGGAGCCCTGGGCCTACGTGCTTCACCTGGACGGCAAGCATCCCGTAGCTGGCGGAGTCGAATCGGTGGAAGGCAACCCCAGTCCAGCGACACTGGCCCGCTGGCGTCAGGATGCCTGCCGTGTCCTGGAAGAGGTCGCGGTACTGGCCGGCGGCGCGCAGCGGCTGTGCATCGAGAACCTGGAAAACTATGCCCCCGAGCACTTTCTGCCCCTTCTGGAACAGATGCCTGTGGGGCTGTGCGTGGACATCGGCCACTTGTGGCTCACGGGGCGCGACGCCCTGTCTTTCCTGGAGAGCTACCTACCCTGGACCCGCGTAATCCACCTGCACGGCATTGCCGGGCACGACCAGGAAGCGCACGATCACGAATCGCTGGTACACCTGGGCAAAGAACGTGTAGCGCCGGTTCTCAATTATCTGTCGGCGCGCCGCTACGACGGCGTGCTCACACTAGAAGTCTTTGGCCTGGAGGACTTGTGCTCCTCCCGGACCCTGGTCGCCGAGGTTGTCAATGGCAGAGAATAGACCCCAACTCACACTGATCCTGGGTGGCGCCCGCAGTGGCAAAAGTACCTACGCCGAGGCCCTGGCTCCCAGGTTGGGCCGGCATGTTCTCTACGTCGCCACGGCTGAAGCACTGGACGACGAGATGCGAGCCCGGGTGGCCGCCCACCAATCTCACCGCCCGCCGGATTGGGACACCCTCGAAGCGCCATTGAATGTGGGGACAGCGTTGCGTACCGATCCCAATGCTAGTGACGCGGACGTGATCCTCCTTGACTGCCTGACCCTGCTGGTATCCAACACCATCCTCGCTGGGGGGGCAGACATCCCAGAACCTGACGTAGAAGCCGCCTGGGCCATGGTTGAGGCCGAGCTAGGAGCTCTAATGGAGGCTCATCTCTACCTGGGTGCTCATCTCATCATTGTATCCAACGAGGTTGGGCTCGGGTTAGTACCGCCCTACAGCCTGGGCCGCACCTATCGCGACTGTCTGGGCCGGGCCAACCAGACCCTGGTCCGCATCGCGAATCGCGCCATCCTGATGGTAGCCGGCCTGCCGGTGGATCTGAAAGCGCTGCCGCTGGCTTGGCTTAAACAGGATCTCAATACACTTTGACCGGCGCGGTTCCGGGGAAAGTCCGGTGACGCCCTCCGGGGCCAGTCCGGCGCTGTCCCGCAACTGTAGGAGCCGCCGATAGTTGGCAGCGGAAAGTCGGAGAAGGGGGAACACCTAGTTCTCTTCTAGTCGTTGACCGCTGACTACTGATCGCTGCTCAAGCCAGAGCACCCAGCCGCGCCTGTCTCTGAAACCTTCGAGGAAAGGGGAAAGAGCCATGCGTATCTACCTTTATACGGGTTCGGACAGGATCAGGACTGTGAGCCGGCTCGCACTGAGCGCGGCCGGTCTGCGCCAATCAACCTACGTCGCCATCTTTGGTCAACCCAAAGAGTACAACTCCCTAGCTCTCTACGCTGGAAGCCTGCCCATCGACGTTGTACGCGTACGTCTACCTGGCCTGGGTCTCCACCATGGTCATGCTCACGTCGATGAGGTGGCCACCCAGGCAGCCCTAGCCGTTCTCCGCGAGGTGATCAGTAGCGACGACTACCGCCTCGTTATCCTAGACGGCATCCGCGGGGCCATCAGCCAGAGACTGCTGACTGAGGATGAAGTGTGGTCCCTTGTCACCGGCGCTTCAGAGGATACGGAGATAGCGATGACCTAGTCGAAAAAGTGGAGAACAGTGTCTGTGCCTGCTGAATTGTTGCCCAGCAGGCTTGAGATGGAACATCCTGCCCTCTGCAAACAGATTTAGTGTCTACTTGAGAGACCTGCGAAGGGAACCAGGCTTTGCAGGTCTTTCTGATGTCCATCAACGTGAGCTTCTGCCAATGGAACCTTGGGCATGGCCTTGACGTCCTTTATACGGGGCCCCAAGAATACCCGAGAGGAGAAGTGAAGCGATGAACGGCAAACAACTGCAAACGGTGTTCGGAATCCTCATGTCTCTGGTCCTTCTGCTCGGGCTGGCAGCCCCAGTCCTGGCCGACGGGATCATCATCCCCGAGCCAATCTTGCCCGTACCCATCACGGACGTTCCCTATCTGACCATCAAGTACCACCGTGTTACGGTCACCATTGAGGACCAGGTGGCTACTACCCACGTAGACCAGGTCTTTGTCAATGGTGGTCAGCATGAGGTGGAGGGAACCTACATTTTCCCCCTGCCCGAAGAGGCAACCATCAGCGAGTTCGCCATGTGGGTGGACGGCGAAAAGCTGGAGGGCCAGGTGCTGGAACGAGACGAGGCCCGGCGCATCTACGAAGAGATCGTCCGGCGACGCCGCGATCCGGCCCTGCTGGAGTACGTGGGTCGCAACGCCTTCCAGGCTAGCATCTATCCCATCCCCCCGGGCGGCGAGCGACGTATTGAGCTGGAATATAGCCAGGTGCTGGACATGGACAGCGGCCTGGTGGAATACGTCTACCCCTTGAATACCGAAAAGTTCTCGCCCCGACCCCTGGAGGAAGTGACGGTCAACGTCACCATCCGCAACAACGAGCCGTTGAAGGCCATCTATAGCCCGAGCCACGACGTCGACGTCGTACGCCGGGGTGACCACAACGCTCTCGTCGGCTACGAGGAATACGATGTCAGGCCCGACCGTGACTTTGTCCTGTACTACACTGTCTCGCCAGAGGACGTGGGACTCAACCTGCTTAGCTACAAGCCCGATGGCCGGGGCGATGGCTTTTTCCTACTTCTGGCCGCCCCCAACGTCGAGATCGACACCCAACAGGTCATCTCCAAGGACGTGATCTTGGTTCTCGACGTTTCGGGCTCGATGCGCGGTGAAAAGCTTGATCAGGCCAAGCAGGCGCTGGACTTTGTACTGGACAGCCTGCACGAGGAGGACCGCTTCAACATCATCGCCTTTGGCACTGGCACCCGTCACTATGCCCGCGGCCTGGTGCTGGCTGATGAGCGGGGTGAAGCCCGGGACTTTGTGAGGCGTCTGGAAGCCAATGGCTCGACCGACATCAACCGCGCGCTGCTGGAGGCGCTGGCCATGGCCGGTGAGCAACGCCCCACTACCCTCATCTTCCTGACCGATGGCCTGCCGACCACCGGTGAGGTCGATGTGGACCGGATCATCGACAACGTGGGCAACGCCGCGCCTGAAAATGCTCGCATCTTTCCCTTTGGCGTAGGCTACGATGTGAACACCATCCTGCTCGACACAATCGCCCAGAACCATCGGGGGGCCAGTGGCTACGTGCGCCCCGAGGAGGCGATCGATGAAAAAGTGTCAGACTTCTACGCCAAGGTTAGCACGCCGTTGTTGGCCAATTTGGAGATCGACTTTGGCCGGATCGACGCCGAGGACATCTACCCCTACCCTCTGCCAGACCTCTTTGCCGGCAGCCAGTTGGTCGTCGTAGGCCGCTACCGCCAGGGCGGCGACGCAGAGATCACCCTCGAGGGTGAGGTCAACGACCAGCGCCAGCGGTTCCAATATGACGATGTGGCCTTCCACCGCGAGGGCGGCGAGGAATTCATCGCCAGGCTGTGGGCCACGCGCAAGATCGGCTACCTGCTGCAGCAGATCCGGCTCCACGGCGAGGGAAAGGAGTTGATCGACGAGATCGTGGATCTCTCCATCCGCTATGGCATCATCACCCCCTACACCTCGTTCCTGGTGGAGGAGACCGAACTGGCCCTGAGTGAGGAGGGCCGGGAGACCCTGGCCGATAATCTGTGGCTCCAAGCCACGGCCATGCCGGAAGCTGTCTCCGGCGAAAAGGCCGTCGAGCGGAGCGCCAAGGAGAAGGTGTTGGTCGAAGCAGAGGCTGCCGCCGCCCCTGCCTTGCCCACGGGTCTGGGCGGCGGCCTGACCGACGAGCACGGCCACAGGATCAGCCCCATCAAATATGTCGGCGCCAAGACCTTTGTCCTGCAGGATAGTGTCTGGACCGACAGCACCTTCGATCCCGGCCGGATGAAGCCCGTGGCGCTGAGCTTTGGGGGAGATGACTATTTCGCCCTCATCGCTGCCCGGCCCGAGTGGGGTCGCTACTTTGCCCTGGGCGACCACGTCATCGTCGTGCTGGATGGCACGGCCTACGAAGTTCGCGAGGGGGACATACTACCCGTGGATGCGCCCGAATTAGCGCCAACGCCCGTGAGCGGACGAACCGGGGAAGCAGCGACAGCGGCTGGTACGACGACAGATCCGCCCCAAGATCTGAGCGAAACGGTCTGGCAGCTCGTTCTTGGCCTAGTCGAGGAGATTGCTGGCGTCTTTGAGGAGTAGTTGCTATGCTCCTGTAGGACAATCTGCTATCTTGGCTGTAGGCTGGGCAAGATAGCAGATTCTTCGCGCACCCTTCGACTTTGCTCAGGGCATGGCTCAGGACATGCTTGCCCTGCGAAGAAAGGTCACGCCAGACACGATAGCGCGCACCGGAGGGACGGTATCAGGGACGCTTCTGTTGGACAAGGTCTTTACCCGTGACAAGATGCTATCTTGGTCCAAGGCTGGGCAAAATAGCATCTTGCCCTACTGAAGAAAGGGCTACAGACTCGCTTTGAGCTGCTCTGCGACCTTTCGCGTCATGCCCGGCACGGCGGCCAGTTCTTCCTCGTTGGCCGCGCGGATGGCGTCGATGGAACCAAAGTGCTTCAACAGCGCCGAACGCCGCTTGGGGCCGATGCCGGGAACACCATCTAGTTGGGAGATGATGGTTTGTTTGGCCCTTACCTTGCGGTGATAGGTAATGGCAAAGCGGTGGGCCTCGTCTCGGACGCGCTGCATCAGATACAGCCCTTCCGAAGTACGTGGCAGCCTGACAGAGTCGGACCGATCAGGCACAAAGATCTCCTCTTCCTGCTTGGCCAAGCCGACCACCGGCACGATGTCGCGCAACTCGTATTCGTCCAGAACCTCCAGAGCCATGTTGAGCTGGCCCTTGCCCCCATCTACCACCAACAGGTCGGGCAGTAGGTCCCAGGTTGATTTCTTACCACCCGGTGCATCCTCGGTCTGCTGTAACTGCGGATCCTTGACCCTGCGGAAGCGACGGCGCAGCATTTCGCGCATGCTGGCATAGTCATCCGTGCCCTCGACAGTGCGGATCTTGAACTTTCGATAATCGCTTTTGCGGGGCACGCCCTTGACAAAGACGACCATGGACCCTGTAGTGGCCGTACCCTGCGTCGTCGAAATGTCATAACATTCGATGCGGTTGGGTGGGGACTGCAAACCCAAGCTCTCCTGCAATTCAGCCAGAGCATTGGTCTGCCGGCCCTCATCAACCTGCCACTGCGCGCGGAGATGGCTGAGGGTCTCAGATGCATTCTCGGTCGCCATCTCCAGCAGTTCCCGCTTCTGACCCCGGTGCGGCACCTTGAGTACCACTTTGTTGCCCCGCCGGCTGCGCAGCCACTCCTGGATAACCAACGCCTCATCGATCTCGTGGGGCAACAGAATTTCGGGGGGCACGTAGGCCGCCTCATCGTAAAACTGCTTGACAAAAGAAGCCACAATCTCGGGGTCCGTCTCCTCCGCTGCCCCATCCAATACAAAATACTCACGGCCTATAAGCCGGCCGTGGCGGATAAAAAAGACCTGCACGCAAGCATCACCGTCGGCCCGGGCAAAAGCGACGACATCTTGGTCTGCCATGGCCGCCGAGACGATCTTTTGCCGCTCGATGACCCGCCGGATGGCATCCAATTGGTCGCGGTGGATAGCCGCCTGTTCAAAATCCCATTGGTCGGCGGCGACCTGCATCCGGGCCTCCAGGTCAGCCACGACCACGTCCACCTTGCCTTCCAAAAAGTGGCACAGGCCATCGATCATGGCCCGATACTCTTCCTTGCTCGCCGCGTCAATGCACGGCCCCAGGCAGAGCCCGATGTCCAGATATAGGCAAGCTCGCTCGTCCTGGCCGGTGATGGTCCGGTTGCAGGTCAAGTAGGGAAACACGCGGCGCAAGGTCTGCAGCGTCTGCTGCACGGCCCACGAGGCAGTAAAGGGGCCAAAGTAACGGGCCCCATCCCGCTCCATGCGCCGCACGATGAGGATCCGGGGAAAGTCCTCCTGCCAGGTGATCTTGATATAGGGGTAACGCTTGTCGTCTTTCAGCCGGACGTTGTACTTTGGTTTGTGGCGCTTGATGAGGGTGCTTTCCAGGATCAGCGCCTCCAGTTCCGAAGCAGTGACGATGAAATCGAAATCTGCAATGGCAGCAACCAGCCGCTTAACCTTGGGATTGGTCTCAGCCGAGGCATGAAAGTAGGAGCGAACGCGGGCGCGCAGGTTAATCGCTTTGCCCACGTACAGGATGCGCTCATCGGCATCCTTCATGAGATACACACCCGGCTTGGTGGGCAAAGAGTCCAAATTCTCCTGCAGATGCTCAGGGGCCTTGCTTGCCATGGGCTCATTCTAGCACATGCGCGGACCTTCGTCAACAACCAGGCAGTTTGTCAGCCAGCTCGTCCTATGTTATACTGGCGCCGGTCTGCCCCTGTAGCTCAGAGGATAGAGCAGTGGTTTCCTAAACCATGTGTCGCAGGTTCGATTCCTGCCAGGGGTACCTTGTCCACTATCTTGCAGCCATTTGACGATCTAGCCTGGTAAGCCGGGTATCCTACCCGGCAAGGAAGCCATTCCAACTGTGGGGACCCTGTATATTGTTGGCGCGCCAACCGGCGATCCAGACGACCTCACCCTCCGGGCGAAGCGTATCCTGGGGGAGGCAGCCCTCGTTGCCAGCGACCATCCTGGCGTACAGCAGTTGCTGGCCTACCACACGATCGCCGTACCCTACCTTTCCTTCTCAGATCTGGCCCAAGCGGCCGCAATCAATCGTATCTTGGGTTCGTTGGAAAACGCGGACGTAGCGATTCTATGCACTGGCGATTTCATTGGTCCCACCGGACCAAGCCGGGCAGCCATCTACGCCGCCCTTGAGTACGACTTTCCCGTCGTACCCGTACCAGGCCCTACCCTACCGCTCACGGCGCTTGTCGTTTCTGGGTTGCCGGCCGACAGCTTTGTTTACCTTGGCCAACTGCCTCGTCAACCGGCTACACGCAGGAAACTTCTGGTTTCCATGGCCGCCCAAGGCCGTACCCTCGTTGTCCTGGAATCGCCGGAGCATGTCCTTGGTCTCCTGTCTGAGTTGCACGAAACGTTGGGGGACCGCCCACTGGCAGTGACATCATCTGACCTTCACCCAGCCGGCACCTGGCGCGGCACCATCGACAAGGCATCGGAGTACCTGTCTGAGCAACCGGCGGAGGTTCCGCTTGTCCTGGTCATCGGCGGCGCCCGGGAAAACGCCGAGCCTTGGGATGGGAAGCGCCTGAAGGCTGAGGTTCAGACCCGCCTGGAGCAAGGCCTAGGGGCCAAGGAGACGAGCCGCCAATTGGCTGTCGAGTCTGGCTGGCCCCGGCGCGAGATCTATCGTCTGGCAGTGGAAGCTGGAGAGTCTCCTGCCGTGGTATGACTGCGGCAGGAACAAAACCAGTCCGCCGGTACCCAGAACCCGGTCCGCCATCTCTCTGAAGCGAAAGGGGAAAAAGCCCTCATGCCAGATCAAGACGACATCGACTTGTATCCTCTCAAATTCTCTACCTTGGCGGTAGAAAAGGTATGGGGTGGACAGAAGCTGGCCCGGCTACTCCACCAGGATGCGCCTGCCGGCCGCTTGATAGGTGAAATCTGGGCCGTTTGGGATCAACTCCTCGTCGACAACGGCTCCCTCCGTGGTGAGAAGCTGGCCAGCCTGGTTCGCGATCATTCCCAACAGATCCTGGGCAGGAGACTCGCTGGGCAACCTCCCGTATTTCCGCTGCTGATCAAGCTCCTGGACACACAGAGTACTCTCTCGGTTCAGGTCCATCCCGGCGACGAGTATGCCCAGGCGCACGAAGGGGAGCCTTTCGGCAAGGCCGAGGCATGGTACATCCTCGACGCTGAACCGGGCGCCCGGCTGATCCACGGGGTCAAGGCGCCTCTGAGCCGCTCGGAGGCGACGCAGGCCATCCAGACCGGCGGGCTGCGGGACCTGATGCACGATGTAGAGGTCACTGCGGGGGACGTGTACATGAATCCCCCAGGCACCATCCACGCACTGCTCGAAGGGCTACTGCTGTATGAGATCCAGCAATCCTCGGATCTGACGTACCGGCTCTACGACTGGGATCGCAACGACCCTAACCGGCCACTGCATATCGAGAAATCGTTGGACGTCGCAGACCTGGCGCCGTTGGACCAACACAAGGTAGACCCTATGGTTCTGCAAGAGCCTGGATGTACCCGAACCGTGCTGGTTGCCTGCCGGTACTTTGCCGCCGAGAGGCTCCAAGTAGAATCGCAAATTCTGGAGCTGCCCGCAGGCGAGTGCTTTCACGTTCTGACCGTGTTGGAGGGCTCGGGCTCTGTACGCTACGGCCCCTCCCTGATACAGGAGGTGATCTTGGCTCAAGGGGATTCGGTGCTGGTGCCCGCTGGCATCCAACAGTACCAGCTACAGGCTGGAGAGATGCCTCTGGTGGCCATCAAGGCCTGGGTACCGGACTTGCTTCAGGATATCGTGATCCCGCTCCGCGAAAGCGGGTTTGCGGACGAGATGATCGTTCAACTGGGGGGCGATCCCAGAACTTCCGACCTTGGAGCCTGGGTCCATCGCTGACATTGAGGGCGGTGCCCAGTCATACTGCTTACGGAAAAGGGGCGCATTTCAATACGCCCCTTTTTCGGTCGCGGCAGCATGCTCAGGATGCCAAGTCTATCATTTTCGCCGCGCCCTCTCCTCCACATAGTAGCTATAGTTTCCGGGGTACTCGCTCAGTGTGCCATCCTCCAATTCTACGATGCGGTCCACTACGCGGTCCAGGAAGTAGCGATCGTGAGAGATGACCAACATCGTACCCTCGAACTCGTCCAGGGCATTCTCCAGTACTTCGCAGGAGGGTAGGTCCAGATTATTCGTTGGCTCGTCCAGCAGCAGGAAATTGGCGCCCGATAGCATTAGCTTGGCCAGTTGCAGCCGGCTCCGCTCTCCACCTGACAACTGAGCTACGTGGTTGCGGGTCATTTCGTAGGGGAACAGAAACCGTCCCAGAAAACTCACCGCCTGCTGTTCATACATGGGCCGAATCCCCCGTACTTCCTCAATGAGGGTCTTGTCCGGATCCAGCGTCTCGTGCTCTTGAGCATAATAGCCAGTTTGCACACTGGGGCCGATCTTGACGTCACCGCCCGTAGGCTCTTCCAGTCCCAGGACGCAGCGGAACAGCACGCTCTTGCCCGCGCCGTTGGGCCCCAGCAGTCCCACCCGCTCGCCGTGCCACATCAGCAGGTTCAGCCCGGCCAGAACGATATTCTCCTCCTTGCCGTCACCCACGGCAGAGGGAAAAGCCTTGTCCAGATCCGCGATCTCGAGTACCTTGCGCGACCCACGCCAACCGTTGAGAGCCAGCCCCATCTGCCGCCGCTCCAACACCGGTTTGTCGATCTTGTCCATTCGCTCCAGCATCTTGTGCCGGCTGCGGGCCTGGCGGGCGTGCCGCTCATCCACGACGAGGCTGGCCCACAGCTCGAAACGGGCGATAGCCGCCTCGATGCGCGCAATCTCTTTTTGCTGGGCCTCGTACCGCTGCTGTTGGCGCAGTAGGCGCAACTGCTTCTCCACGGTATAGGCCGAATAGTTGCCCTGATAGACCGCCAGGCGCTGATCCTCTACCTCGGCGATGAGGTTCACGGTCCCATCCAGCAAGTAACGGTCGTGGGACACAATGACCACCGTCCCCGAAAAGTCTGCAATAAGACGTTCCAGGTAGGCCTTGCCCGCCAGATCCAGATGATTGTCCGGCTCATCGAGGAGGAGTAGATCGGCGCCGACGGCCAGCAGTTTGGCCAGGCCCACCAGCTTCTTCTGCCCACCCGACAGGGCGCTCACGGGCAGGTTAAAATCGGTCTCCTCCAGACCCAGGGTCCGCAGCGCCTCCCGCGCCCTGCTTTGGAAACGGTAGCCATCTAGCCGCTCGAACTCGGCCTGGGCCCGGCTATGAGCGCTCAGCACCCGGGCCAGAGCAGGCTCGTCACCATAGACCTCCGGGGCGCCCATGCGCGCCTCCAACTGGCGCAACTCGGTTTCTACGCGGGCCAGGTCTTCCGCCGCGCTCAGCACTTCTTGCCAAACGGTCTGGCTGGTGTCCAGAACCGGCTCTTGGGCCAGGTAGCCGATGCGCGCTTCCTTGTGACGATAGACAAAGCCGCTGTCTGGTCTAATCTCCGCAGCGATGATCCGCAGCAAGGTAGACTTGCCCGCGCCGTTCGGCCCCACCAGGCCAACCTTTTGTCCGGCCTGGATCTCCCAGTTCACCCCATCCAGCACCGTCTGGGTACCAAAACTCTGCTCAATATTGTCCAGATTGATGACAATCATAGCGTCTCCTCCCCAGTTCCGCAGTGGATTGGGATTGCATCGATTTCTCCCTCACCCGGCCACAGGTTTGCCCCCCCATTCGTTGCACTGTTCCACGGGTTCACAAAATATGGAAGTTCTACACCCAGAATCTGAAAGGCAGGGGTAAGCCCAAAAAGAAAAAACCGTGGATGCAAGTGCGCCCACGGCTTGAAATTGACATGAAATCCAGATTCAGGACGCACTACTCCCAACACGATACCCTTTGCCATAGCTCATGCAATTGGGCAGGATCTTTTGTGCTAGACCTACGAGTAGGTATGTCACATCCCCACATTCCTCTGGAAACTGAGAAGATTATACGCTAGCCCCTGCCGAGTGTCAAATCACATCTTCGCCTGGCCCCTTGCTCGCACCTCTGAAGTCAACCAACTTGGCCAACGACTTGAGTGTGGTATAATCCCTGCTGGGAGGGATGCCGCAGCGCGTAGCATGATGGGCCAGGTGTTCCTACCAGGTCTGGAGGAAAGCGTGGTTGGCAAAGAGAATCATGGTGTGGGCACCAATCCTGTTATCGAACTCAGCGGTCTGACCCGTCGCTTCGGAGATGTGGTGGCCGTCGAGCGATTGACGCTGGAGGTCTACCCTGGCGAAGTCTTTGGCGTCCTCGGCCACAACGGCGCGGGAAAAACGACCACGATCCGCTTACTCAATGGCGTGCTCATGCCCAGTGACGGCCGTGCGCAGGTATTGGGACTTGATCCAGTAGGTGATGGAGCGGCTGTGCGGCAGCGGACCGGCGTTCTGACAGAGACGCCTTCGCTGGACGAGCGGCTGACGGCCCGCGAGATCCTTCAAATCCACGCCGATATCTACAACCTACCCCGCACCGAGATCAACCACCGGGTGGATGAACACTTGGAGAAGTTTGACCTGACCGGGCGGGCCGACGAGAAGATAGGCGATTATAGTAGTGGGATGAAGCAGCGATTGGCGTTGGCTCGCGCTCTGCTGCACGGCCCAGAACTCCTATTCCTGGACGAACCGACGGCTAGCCTAGATCCTTTGGCTGCCCGCCGTGTCCACAAGCTGATCAGCAGGCTAAGTCACGTGGAAAAGTGCACAGCCCTTGTCTGCACCCATAATCTCGTCGAGGCCCAAAGGCTGTGTGATCGCGTGGCAGTCTTGGAACATGGACATCTGGTCGCTCTTGGCACGCCGACCGATCTGGCCCGTGCTTCGGGACGCAGCCTCCGCCTGCAGATTGAAGTGGCACCCAGCAGTATCACCCCAGCGCTGAGCATTCTGGAGGCTGCCTTGGGTATTGTGGGTTCGCCAGTACCCAGGAATGGGATCATCACGCTTGAGGTAGCTGACCGCGAGGTGATCCCCAGCCTGGCTGCGGCGCTGGTCGCGGGAGGCATGCCTATCTACCAAATCAACCTCCAGGAACCGTCCTTAGAAGACATCTATTTTGCTCTGCATGGAGAGGAAAGCTTGTGAACTGGCGCGGCATCAACGCCATTGTTCGCAAGGACTTGAGGGTTGTCCGCGAGAACAAGGGCGTGTCAATCCCAATGGTTGTCATCCCACTCATTGTTCTGGTTATCATACCATCTCTGGCCGTGTTTGCTACCACCTTGCAGGACGTGCCTAGTCACTTTTTTGATGGACTTGATGTCTTTCTGGGAGCAATGCCAGACGACGTGCAAGCAGAGTTTGCCCAGTATACTGGGGTGCAGACGATGCTTGTCCTCAGCCTGGTCTACTTTCTAGCGCCCATGTACCTTATCCTACCACAAATGGTCGCCAGCGTCATCGCTGCCGATAGTTTCGCAGGCGAGAGGGAGCGCAAGACCCTGGAAGCGCTGCTATACACGCCTACCACCGACGGCGAGCTGTTGCTGGCCAAGTTGCTATCAGCTCTATTGCCGGCGATTGTAGTGGCTTGGGGCGGCTTTGTGCTCTATGCAGTTGTGGTCAACGTCGCCGCCTGGCCGACGATGGGGCGGGTCTTTTTTCCCAATGCCATGTGGATTGTGCTGGCACTCTGGTTGGCTCCAGCCGTGGCGGGCTTGGGGCTGAGCGCTACCGTACTCATCTCGAGCCGGGCCAAGGGCTTCCAAGATGCCTACCAATTGGGCGTCATCGTGGTTCTGCCCGTGTTGTTTCTGGCTATCGGCCAAATCTCGGGGGCAATCTTTATCGACGTCGGATTGGTGTTGCTGCTGGGTCTGATCGTCTGGATCGTGGATGCGGTGCTTCTGGGTTTGGGCGCACGGACCTTCCGGCGAGATGCGCTTGCCGTCCGGTTATAGTGTGACTGGGTTCCATCAGGATGCACCCAGAGGTGATACCACGGTGCAGCTTTATCCGTCTCAATCTATGATTCCAATGACCTCGTTTAAATGACCTGCTCAGATGGACGCAGGTTCAGCCAAGACCAGAAAGAGGTTACCGCCAAAGATGAATCTATACGATCTAGGCCACGTACCATGGCTTGATTCACAGTTGATCTATCACGCCCTTCCCCGCCTGGAGATGGAGGGATTGATCCTGTTGGCGCCGGCTGAACCATACGTATGTATCGGCTACCACCAGGACGCTGAAAGCGAGGTTGACCTGACCTACTGCCGGGAGCAGGGTATCCCTGTCTTCCGTCGGGAAGTGGGAGGCGGCGCGGTCTACCTGGATGGGCAGCAGATATTCTACCAGTTGATAATCCATCGTGATAACCCCCTGGCATCCAGGGACAAGGACGAGTTTTATCGCAGATTCCTGGCCCCTGTGGTGCAGACCTATCGAGATCTGGGCGTTGAGGCACACTACCGGCCCGTCAATGATATCATTACCACTGCTGGCCGCAAGATCTCGGGAAATGGTGCGGCTGAGATAGGCGACTATTTGATCCTGGTTGGCAACCTCATCGCCGACTTTGATTACGAGACGATGGTTCGCGTGCTCCTTGTGCCAGATGCCAAGTTCCGTGACAAGGTGTTCAAGAGCATGCGCGAGAACCTGACCACCCTGTGCCGCGAACTGGGTCAGGCGCCGGCGTGGAATACGATGACAGCTGCCTTGATCCGGAACTTTGCGGTGGCATTGGGAGATTTGACGCCAGCACCACTGCCAGAGGGTTTGGGAGCCCAGCTAGCCGAATTGATCCAGACACACACCTCAGACGATTGGTTGCTCAAACCAGGCAAACGCTTCCGCGAACGCGCCAATACAGATCGAAAAGTCAAGATCGCCGAGGGCGTGGAGGTAACGCAGCGAGTGCACAAGGCTCCCGGAGGTCTGATGCGGGCTACGGTCGAGATGTACCAGGGGCAGATTGCTGCTGTCTCATTGTCAGGCGACTTTTTCTTCTATCCAGCCAATCAGCTGGCCGAGCTGGAGAAGAACCTTCTCGGCGCCAATTCGAACGAGGTTCAGTGTGTCGTTGAGGAATTCTACCGGATCCATGATATCGAATCGCCGGGCGTGTCGCCCGGCGACTGGGCCGTACTACTGGGAGCAGCGTCCCCCCGCATGTGATCCTATCCAGCTGCATTCCGAAGCCAGATCCTGTCTGGTTTGTATCCCTGTTCCAGCCTTGCTTGCCACATGCAGGCTTTTCGAGTATAATGCGATGCGCAAAGAGGAACTCGTAGGCTCATTATGTCTGGTTTTGCCTTGGGACGAAAGCTGGGAGGCATAGGCAACTGGAATGGGTTGGCAGATCATCGGACACGACTGGGCAGTGGACCTGCTGCGCCACAGCTTGACAGCAAGCCGGGTGGCCCATGCCTATCTTTTCTCTGGCCCATCCCAAGTTGGCAAGACAACCCTGGCGCTGGCCCTGGCTCAGGCCCTCAACTGCACACAAACTGATCCACCCTGTGGCCAGTGCCCTTCGTGTCTCCGGATCGTACGGGGGGTTCATCCAGATGTTCAGCTGGTCCTGGGGGAGGGCGCGAAGGAAAGCATCAAGATCGAACAGATCCGGGCACTTCAGCGGGAAGCGATGTTGGCGCCCTACGAAGGACGATATCGGGTCTTTGTGCTACGACGAATGGACCGGGCCAGCGTGGAGGCGGCCAACAGCCTGCTCAAGACTCTGGAGGAACCGCCAGGTCACATCGTATTGATCCTGACAACGCTGGATCCCGAGGCACTGCCTGCAACCGTGGTATCGCGCTGCCAACGTCTGGACCTACGGCCAACAGCCCATGATATCGTTGAACTCGCATTGCGTGAACAGGGAGTCCCATCACCCAGGGCAGAACTTCTGTCCAAGCTCTCGGGTGGAAGAGTGGGATGGGCATTGCGTGCCTGTGAGGACGATGCCATACTGCGCTCTCGCCAACAGGGTCTGGATTCGCTGATTACACTCCTGCAGGAGGATCGGGTGGGGCGTCTCGAGTACGCCTCTAAGGCCAGCCGTGAGCCGGCGACGGTTCGTCAGAACATTGAGTTGTGGATCTCTTGGTGGCGTGATCTGCTCTTGCTATGCAGTCAGAATGAGACCGGGCTAGTGAATGTAGACCGGCTCGATGAGATTCGCCAAATATCAGCGCAGCTAACCCTGGCACAGGCGATGGCTGGGCTACAATCATTGCAGGCAACAGCCGACCAGATGGAGTCAAATGTGAATACCAGACTGGCCGTCGAAGGACTGCTCCTCCAGCTACCACGGAGCAATCTGCTGCCTCAAAGCTAGTATAAAGAGCTTGAAGGTAGGACAATAGCTCTTTGAGAACCCATCTACTGGTGCGCAAGACAGCGACAGACCATAGTCCGCAACATCGTATGCGATGGGTTCTTCCTGGAAAGGATCAAGATGACCTTGGTGATTGGTGTTAGATTCAACCCGGCGACCAAAGTGTACTACTTTGATCCAGGTACCCTAGAGGATCTGAGGGCTGGGGAATATGTCGTTGTAGAAACGTCGCGTGGTGAAGAAGTCGGAAAAGTGCTTTTCCCTCCTCGTGAGGTGAGTGACAAGGAGATAGTAGGACAACTCAAAAGGGCCAAACGCCGCGCATCCGCCCTGGACCTCGCCCAGATGGCCTACTTTCAGTACAAGGAGCGGGATGCCCTGGCCCGCTGCCAGGATAAAGCCCAGGAGCATAACCTGCCGATGAAGTTCGTTCGGGCCGAATACAACTATGATGGCAGTCGATTGGTCTTTTTCTTTACTGCAGAAAAGAGAGTGGATTTTCGAAGATTGGTCCAGGATTTAGCCCGTTCGTTCAGGGCTCGCATCGAACTGCGCCAGATCGGAGTACGCGATGAGGCCAAGCTCATAGGGGGCATGGGCAAGTGCGGCCGCAATCTCTGCTGTGCTACCTGGCTCACAGAGTTCAATCCAGTCTCTATCAAAATGGCCAAGCAACAGGAACTACCTCTCAGCCCGATGGAGATCTCGGGCGTATGTGGGCGGTTGCTCTGCTGTCTGGCCTACGAGAACGATCAGTACGCGGCGATCAAGAGCAAATTGCCCCGGCGAGGAAAAATCATCAATACGCCTCATGGCCGTGGCAAGGTCATTCAGATCAACGTCATGCAAGAGACGGTCCAGGTCGAGTTGGAAAACCAGGTACGGGTTGAGGTCACACATCAGGAACTGATCGAGATGAGCCAGCCGAAACCTGAACCCCCATCCCCATCCCGCAAGCGAGGACGGCGCAGGCGACGGTCCAGACCCCGTTAGTCTCTTCTCTGTCCAGTTTGGCTGCGCCGGCGGGGGCTGGCTAGCGGGGATCGATTGCGAATCGGATCGCTGTCCGTTCCAGCCCGTCAATCTCCACATCTATAAATGAGGGGACGCATGTAACGTCCAGGCCGTCGAGAAGTAGGAACCCTCTGGCGATGGCTATGGCTTTTACTGCCTGATTGACCGCCCCGGCGCCGATTGCCTGGACATCCGCTCGGCTGTTCTCACGGACAACCCCGGCAATGGCTCCGGCAACTGCGGGTGACCTGGACTTTGCTGAAACCCTGATTATATCCGCCATCTCGATGCCTCCTGGACCTCTTTGCGGGGGGCTTTGTTCAAACGGCCCTTGATTGTGTCCAATGCAACTGAACCGATACACTGGCCTAGATGACACACCGAGGAGACTAGGTCATTGGTCTCTATATTCTACACGATCCTCCCCAAAAACGCAACCCCCAATTCGGTTCGATATTTGTGTATTTGTGCCAACAGGAGGGGAATGCCTATTTTGCGAAATCCACGGCCCTCGTTTCGCGAATGACGGTAACTTTGATCTGTCCAGGATACTGCAGGTTCTCCTCCACAGCTTTGGCTACATTCTTTGAGAGATGGATAGCAGCTAGGTCGTCGATCTGCTCAGGCTTGACGATAATTCGAATCTCCCTACCTGCCTGGATGGCGTACGTTTCAGCCACACCATCAAAAGAGTTGGCCACCTCTTCCAATGCCTTGATGCGCTTGACGTATAGTTCGAGTGATTCTCGCCTTGCCCCTGGACGCGCTCCCGAAATGGCATCCGCCGCCTCGACAATGACAGCCTCCAGAGATTCGGAATCGGCCTCGCCGTGATGCGCTGCAATACAGTTGATGACGGCCGTTGAGATACCATATCGCTTGGCCAGGTCAGCCCCAATGATGGCATGTGGTCCCTCTACCTCGTGGTCCACCGCCTTACCCAGATCGTGGAGGAATGCGCCCGCCTTGGCCACCCGCACATTGGCGCCCAATTCCGAGGCCAAGATACCTGCCAAGTGGGTGGTTTCGATGGCATGATCCAACTGGTTCTGTCCATAGCTGGTCCGGTATTTCAGCCGCCCCATGAGCCTGAGGATCTCAGGACGCAAACCAGGCACGCCCGCCTCAATCGCAGCCTGTTCGCCCGCCTCTCGGATGATCTGATCGACCTCCTTCTTTGCTACGGCAACCACCTTCTCGATGCGCGCTGGGTGGATGCGCCCATCGACGATCAAGTCTCGTGAGCGCTACCCGGGCTACCTCACGTCGTACCGGGTCAAAGCACGACAAAAGGACCGCTTCGGGGGTATCATCCACCACGAGATCCACCCCGGTCGCCTTCTCCAAGGCGCGGATGTTGCGGCCCTGTCTGCCAATGATCCGTCCCTTCATATCGTCACTCGTCAGAGGCACTGTCGAAACCGAAATCTCGGAGACCTGATCCGAAGCGATGCGCTGAACAGCCAAAGTCACGATCTTTCGCGCCCGGCGTTCGCCTTCCTCTTTTGCTTCGGCCTCGACTTCGCGAATGACCCGGGCCATGTCCTGTCGGGCATCCTGCTTGACGTTGTCAAGAAGTAGGCCCCTGGCCTCGTCCTGAGTCATATTCGCCACCCGTTCCAGCTCGACCATCCGTTCGTGCTCCAGCTGCTGCAGCTGATTCTGTCTTTTGTCCAGCGAACTCTGACGTTGACTCAGGCTACGCTCCTGCTTGTCCATGCGCTCATAGCGCTCGTCAAGAGACGCCCGCCTCTTCTGAATCCGGTCTTCTTCCCGCCGGAGTTCCCGTTCCCTGGCCTTGATCTCTTTTTCGGCCGTACTTCGCATTTTGTGAGCTTCATCCCGGGCTTGGACCACCTGCTCCTTGGCCTGTGTTTCCGCATCCGCCAGGATACGCTCTACCTGGTGCTCGGCGCCGTCGATCTGTTGTTGGCTTTTGCGCTGATAGTAGGAATACCCACCAACTGCGCCCAGAGCCAAGCCGACCAAAGCTGCCAGGATCGCAACGATCGCTGTAGTCATATCTTTTTTGTCCTTTCCACATTTCGTTTCACTATTTCAACCGATCGCCTCTTGGGGCAATCGGACCACCGACATCAGATAGACCTTCAGTCGCCCGTCGTCAGGGATTCCCAATGACGCTCTGCTGATTCCTGCGCCACGCCATAGTCAAATCCCCGTCGTGCCAGATACTCGACCAGCTTCCGCTTGAATGTTGGCTGATCCAGGTGACTCAACTGCTGGGCCTTTCTGCTGGCTGCACGATGTGCGCTTGCTGAAAAATCGATCGAGGCCAGAGTTTGATCGATCAGGGCATCCGCGATCCCCTTGTTCCTCAACTCGTAGCGCAGGGCGCGGGCTCCACGTGGCCGGAACCGTTCTCGATTTTCGACCCAGTACAGCGCAAATGCCTCGTCATCCAGCAATCTGGCTCTCTCCAGCCTGCCGACAATGGATTCAACCTGAGCTTCGGATAGCCCATACTTTTCCAGATATTCAACAGTCTCGGCCCGGCTGCGAGGCCGATAAGACAGATAGTTCAAGACTCGGCCGTAGGCTGACTCGGCACTCCCCTGCTCCTGCAGTGACTCGATCTCGGCATCAGACAGAAACTGCTCTTTCCTCAGGCTAGCGGCCACGATGGCTGGTACGCCGAAGACAAAACGACCTTCTATAAAAACACTTACCCGATCCCGGTTCTTCTTTTGATATTTGAGCGCCGTAATCTTGCCTGCCATGCCACCACACAATACTCAGGAAACACAAAACGGCCATGGTGATCGCTTTCACCACAGCCGCAAATGCGCATCAGGGATGCTGTCCCGCGGAATAAAGTAGCCGAGTAACTCCCGGCCCTAGCCGATTTGGAGCACTAACCAGTTGTCGAGCGGAGAGTGGAATCAGACAAGCAGGTGCTAGCCATCCCCTTAACTAGACGCAGCAGACATTCTCCATAAACTCAACCCAGGGGTTCTCTGGCTTTCTGCCACAAACCATGGAGTTTCGGCGGAGCACATGAAACACCACATTGCATAGTTGCGAGCTCCTTTGCCCTGCCTCCACTTTTTCACTATACTCCGTCTTCAACTCGCACTCACGTGCATGAAGAGAATCAAAGCCTTTGTGGCCTCGCTCCGCGCTGTTTGGATGCGTTCCGCGCACCCTTCTTGAGAGCGTCGGAGTGCCATCAGGATTCGGACCAGCAGGTCCCAGAACCTAGACCCTTTCTCTCGGCCTACCTTTTCCGGCTTGCTTTACGGCTGTGATGCAGTCCGATGCTAGCGACTATCAAGCATCTCAGCTCACTATTCAATTGTGAACAACTCCAACCTGAAGAACCGCAACAATTCCCTTCTCTGGCTCCGGCGGAGCCAGAGAGCCTATTCTTGTTCCTGTTCCTCGTCTGTGTCGCCCGTACCAACGGGGACAGGGACTTCTTTCAAACCTGACTCCCGGCGGATGGCGTTCTCAATCTCAATGCACTGGAGCGGATTCTCCCGCAATACCTGCTTGGCATTCTCTCGCCCCTGCGCCAGCCGCTCCTCATTGTACGAGTAGAACGAACCCCGTTTCTCTATCAGATCCAGTTCCACTCCCAGGTCCAGCACATCCCCTTCCTTGCTGATCCCCTCGTCGTACATGATGTCAAATTCGCACTCTCGGAATGGCGGCGCTACCTTGTTCTTCTTGACACGCACCCGCGTCCGGTTGCCCGTTACCTCTCCTCCGGCCTTGATGGCCTGGATCCGACGGATGTCCAACCGCACCGATGCGTAGAACTTGAGTGCCATCCCACCCGACGTCGTCTCCGGACTGCCAAACATCACCCCGATCTTGTGCCGCAGCTGATTGGTGAACACCATTGCCGCATTGCTGGCCTTGATCGCCCCACTCAGCTTTCGCAGTGCCTGGCTCATCAACCGTGCTTGCAGCCCGGGGTGGCTGTCTCCCATGTCCCCTTCGATCTCGGCTCGAGGCACCAGCGCTGCAACCGAGTCCACGATTATGAGGTCCATGGCCCCGCTTCGTACCAGTGCTTCCGCTATCTCCAGGGCTTGCTCACCCGTGTCCGGCTGCGAGATGTACAGCTCATCCACATCCACCCCGCACTTGGCCGCATACAGTGGGTCCAGCGCGTGTTCCATGTCGATGAATGCCGCTACGCCCCCCATACGCTGCGCTTCCGCCACGATGTGCTGGCAGACCGTGGTCTTGCCCGAACCTTCAGGACCATAGATCTCGGTGACGCGGCCCCGCGGGACGCCACCCACGCCCAAGGCCAGGTCCAGTGCCAGGGAGCCGGTGGGGATGGTCTCTATTTGCAGGTGTGTAGCTTGCCCCAGCCGCATGATAGCGCCTTCACCGTACCGCTTCTGAATGGTTGCTAATGTGGTCTCCAGCGCTTTGCTCTTTCCGGTTCCAGCCATCAATGCTCTCCAAAAATCAATTGTCAACGCTCAGCTTCAAAGAACCAACTCTGGCCCAAGGGCTACGGCAAAGCGCGGTAGGTAAATCCATCACGATGCGGCGCAACTGTCCGTAAACGGCCTACACTTGCACATTATACCTGAAAAAGGGTCAAACAGCAAACGGACCCTGTCCATGGGAAGGGCTAACAAATTACCATATGGCCTTTCCCTTTTTCGAATTCCTGCTGTATAATCGAATGGGCAATGAAATTGGGGAGGCGGCCACAGCAGTTACCTGGCCAGGAATTGGTGGGGTGCACTTGAAACAGCGATACCTGACGGACGATCTGCCTGGTATTGGCGGGACAATCAAAGAACAAGTGGAAGACTTTCGGGTGGAAGAGTTGCCCTTGTATCCGCCAAGTGGCAAGGGGGAACATACCTTCCTTGAGATCAGAAAGACTGGCGTCTCCACTTTCCAGGCAGTCCGAGCGATTGCCCAGGCATTGGATGTACCACCAAACCGCATAGGCTATGCTGGTCTCAAAGACGCGCAGGCCATTACCTACCAGGTGTTGTCAGTGCACGGCGTGCCCCCCGAGGCTGTGACATCGCTGAAACTGCCTAACATCGACATAGTATGGGCTGAGCGACACAATAGCAAACTCAAGATCGGGCACCTTCGCGGAAACCATTTCACCATTCGCGTTCGTGGGGTAACCCAATCAGCGCTGGGTGCAAGCCAGGCCATCTTGGATGTACTGGCCCAGCGGGGCGTACCCAATCGCTACGGTTCACAGCGCTTCGGGCAGCGGGGGAACTCAGGCCAGCTTGGAAAGTCAGTGGTCAGACGCGACGCTCGGGGCTTTATCAAGAACTTTTTGGGCGTCCCGCACCGCGGCGAGAGCGAGGCTGGACAGGCCGCCCGGTCCCGATTCGATGCGGAACGATGGGAAGAGGCACTGCGCCTGCTTCCTTATAGCATGGCGGACGAGCGCAGAACACTGCATGCATTGATCCGCACTCGCGGCAACTACGATCGGGCCTATGCAGCGGTGCCCAAACGGCTCAAGGTCTTTCTGCTATCTGCCTATCAATCAGCACTGTTCAACCAGGTCCTCGATTCTCGGCTGCACACCTTGGACCGTGTCCATCCTGGTGATCTGGCCATGAAGCACCCAGGACGGTCAGTCTTTCGAGTAGAGGATGAAATCGCTGAGCAGCCCCGTGCAGCGCGCTTTGAGATCAGCCCGACTGGCCCAATCTATGGCTACAAAATGATCCAGCCGATTGGGAAGCAAGGTGAACTGGAAGCAGATCTCTTGGCTGCCGAGGGAATGACGTTGGAGGATTTCCGAGTTGGCGGTGGCATCAAGGTCAAGGGCCAGCGCAGATCGCTACGCTTCAAGATCCACGATCCGGAGCTGTGGTATGATGATGGATTGATGCTCCGATTTTGGCTGCTGCCAGGTTGTTATGCTACCGTTGTTTTGGACGAGATCACAAAGCCCTCAACAGTCCAAGCACAGTGATCAACGGTGATGGACATTACAAAACCCTAATGAGTTTTTAACATTCTGTTTAGGCTTTCTTAAGGTTATTCTAACAAAACTCGGGTATAATTGTGTCTGATTCTACTCTGTTCGGCAGATTGGTCCGCACAGAGATCAAGCAAGGAGGAAGGCTGTACAATGGCCAATATTGTCAGTCAAGGAGATTGGGATCCCAGACAGGATCTGGTCCAGCTTCAGAGAGAGATGGACCACTTGAGACAGAGAGTCCACCGCCCGGTTGCAAGAAGGGGGGGGCGCATCTTTCCCAGTGTTATCATCTCGACTACTGAGGGCAAATTGATTGTGCGGGCTGAGGTACCAGGTATGGACTTGGAGGATTTTGACATCAGTGTGTCTGGCGATACGCTCACTGTACAGGGCACACGCTCTACGGGCGAAGGGTTGGAGAACGGATGGTATCACCGACGAGAGCGTGAAAGCGGAAGCTTTAGCCGAGCTATCCGGCTCCCGGCTGAGGTGGATGGAAACAAAGCCGAAGCTACCTATATCGCCGGGGTATTGGCAGTGTCACTGCCCCTCAAGGGAGTAGCCAAGCCAAAGGAAATCCGGGTCAAGGTATCTGAAGGCTAGCACACGGAGGAGAGACAGGGCATGGCTGAGAGCAAGGAACTTGAGATTACGGAGAAGCATGAAGTAGATACTAGCGTTCACCAGGAGTTACGCAGCGGCAATTGGTTCGTACCGGCAACCGACGTCTATGAGACACCTGAGAAGGTACTGCTGGTAATGGACATGCCTGGGGTGTGTTTTGACTGCGTCCACGTGAATATCGTCGAAGGCGAACTCGTGGTAACAGGACACGTCGGTCACGGCGAGGACGAAGACGATTATGTCCTCTATCGAGAGTACGATGTGGGTCACTATCATCGGCATTTTGGACTGCCAGAGATGATTGACCGCAATCGGATCGAAGCGGCCATGACCAATGGAGTTTTGGCAGTGACCATGCCCAAGATCGAGGAAGTCAAGCCCCGGCGTATTCCCATTCGCGTGGCAGACTAGAGAGCATACAAACCAAAGAGCACGGAACAGGCACGGTGACACAATCACAAGGAGGGTACGAATGGACTGGCTCAGCTTTCTAAAGATCATGGCTATGGAGGAACACGCAGCACGGGCCAAGTACCAGTTGGCCATGGATTTGGCTGAGGACAAGGATCTGAAGAAATTCTTTGAGAGGTTGAGGGACGAAGAGGCTTTCCATGCCCAGTTCTTGGAAGGCGAATACGAAAAGCTAGAGAAGAAACTAGAGGCATCAGACTGAAAGTGTAGCGTGCCATCTCGAACATCGAGTCGGTAAGAGTGCGGTGACAAAGAAGTCCCCCGGCCGGCCGCGATAGTATGTACTGGGGGAGTGTTAAATGGATCTTGAGGATAGAAACGCGACAACGATATTCGACCAATTAGCCCAACAGAACGAGACCGTGGGTGACTCGTTCATGGTTCGCTCCTTCCGGGCTGGAGAGACTGTGTGTGAAGGCGACGAAATGGTCGGTTCCTTGTTTCTGGTAGCCAGTGGACGCGTGCAGCTCTACCGTACCTCGCAGGATGGCCGCCGTTTCGTGATTGCCACGCTGGGACCGGGTTCTATGTTTGGCGAGGCATCACTGCTGGGCGGGCAGGGACCTGACACCCGCGCAGTCGCCCTGGAATCAGGGACCGTGTGGGTCATGCCTGCCCAACAGGCCATGGAGCTGTCGTCCACTGAAGCCATGTTTGGCTTCGGTTTGATGCAGGCCATTGGCCAGCGGGTTGTGGAGGCTGAAAATCGGCTGGAGCAAATGGCGTACAGCACCATTGCCTCGCGCCTCGCGGCGCTCTTGTTGGAGCTAGGGGAAGATGATACCCTGGGCATCGTCCGCGTCACGCACCAGGAGCTGGCGGACATGCTTGGTACCTGGCGCGAGACGATCAGCAAAACTCTTCAAGACTTTAGGCGGCGTGGATTGGTCGCATCCGGTCGCAGGCAGTTGACATTGCTGGACCGAGAGGGTTTGCAGTCAGAAGCTGGAGGTATCCTGTAATTTTGTTCTTCCTCGCGTAGCGATTCTGTGCTATACTCTGCGGAGGGTGGAGATTGTGCTAGCGAGCAATCCAAGTTGGTGATAGTAGGGAGCAGGGAGCACATCAAAACCTGCTCCTTGCTTGTTCCAGACCATAACCCACCCTCCAGGAGACCACCGATTCCTGCCGCGCAGGAATCGGCTATGCCACAAGTTCTGCCCGATCGAGAAGGAGCGTGTTCCAATCTTGCAATTAAACAATGGAACTGGTACTATTGTGCCGGGGCCAGTCAACTTGGGAGGGGAAGGCAAGGAGGGTTGAGGTCATGCAGGATATGGAGGGTGCTCTAGTCGCGCTCCAACATGCCATTTACAACGAAATCGTCGGTCAACGGTTTTACGACGACGCTGCCTACTACTGTGTCGACCTGTGGGCCAAGGACATCTTTGCTACTCTGGCCCGAGAGGAAGAGGAGCACGCTCGCCTGCTCCTGGTAGAATACGAAGCCCTGGAAACTCGAGGGCGTTGGATCGATCTTGAGGCAGCGCGAGCGAGCAATGCAGAGGCAGATATCACGGGGATCAGCTTCCCAGACAGCGGACCTGAAGTAACGCTTTTCCCTGTGCAGAGATCTGTCGGTGAAACCGTGGACCGCCGCGCTGATGATCTGGCGGCATTGGCCTTCGGCATCAAGATGGAGCAAGAAGCCATCGAACTATATGGCTTGCAAGCCCAACTAACAAAAGACCCTGCTGGCCGGGATGCTTACAAAGTACTGGTTCAGGAAGAGACCCGGCACTATGACGAACTGCGAACCCAATGGGAAAAGCTGGCTGGCAGAATCTTCGAAGGGGTAGAAAGTGGTAGTTCCCATGATGCCAGACCCGCGATCTAGGTTGCGGTGCGAAATCCACTCAATACCCCGAGAAAGTGGATGGGAGCTATTTCGCATTGGTAAGAATCAGGGGCACTTACAATAGGGAAGCAGAAAGGAGTAGCTTGTGAAAGCCTTGAACGAGATTCCTGAATCCTGGCGACTGGCAATGCAGAAGGAGAAGGAGGCGGAGGAATTCTACGCACGTATGGCCCAGGCGGCTGTTGATGAGGGCACTCGGTCCTTGTTCGAAATGCTGGTCGAGCAGGAGCAAGGGCATTTTGCCATCCTGGAGGCCGAGTATCGCCGCCTTTTTGAGCCTGACCTGGAACTGGCCAGGGAACGTTTGCCCATCACCTGGTACGAGTGGGACGAAGAATCGTTTGATTTGGCTGACACCCTGGAGTTGCCGGTGTTGCTCTATATCACAGCCCCTTGGTGTGAGCCCTGCCACCTGATGGAAGAATCCACTCTAGCCGATCCACAAGTGGTGGAGATCATCAACGATAGCTTTATCCCTATCCTCGTCGATGCTGACAAGCGACCCGATGTTGACAGCCGCTACAACAAGGGAGGATGGCCGACTACCGCTTTTCTCAACGCCGAAGGTGAGGTCCTGGAAGGCCATAACTTTCTGACTACGGAGCAAATGTTGTTGGCCTTGCGCAGGATCAACGCGCGCTACGAGGGTCAGGAGGAACCTCTCGTTCCAACCATCGCCGTTAGACCAGGCGGGCAGTTCGCCGAAATGGAGAAACGCCCGGAGCCTGTTGGTGATCTGGCCCCTGAGCTGTCCGAGTCAGCCGCCCAGACCGTGCTGGAAGCCTACGACCAAGAGCACGGCGGCCTCGGCTCTACTCCTAAATTCCACCATGCAGACGTGCTGGAGTTCGCGCTGGCCATGGCACATCGCACCGGTGACGAGGCACTCCTTGACGTGGTATACAAGTCACTGTCCGCCATGTCCCAAGGCAAGCTCTACGATCGGGTGGATGGTGGGTTCTTCCGTTACTCGACAACGGCCGATTGGAGTGCGCCCCACTATGAAAAGATGAGCGGCGATCAGGCGCTTCTGCTCAGCCTCTATCTGCGTGCCTACCAGGCAACAGGCCAGCGCACATACCTGGAAACGGCTCAGGGGATCCTGGGCTACATCGACAGCGTCCTTTGGGATCGTGACAGAGGATACTTTTACAGCAGCCAGGAAGCGGATCCCGGCTATTACACCCTGGATGCCCAGGGAAGGTCGGGACATGAAGCTCCCTATGTGGACAAGACGGCCTACACTGAACGCAACGCCGTCGTTGCCTCGGCTTATATGCTGACCAGCGCTGTACTCAACGAACCACGCTATGCCGACCTGGCCATCCGTGCCCTCGAGTTCGTCTGGAAGAGGAGTTACCAGGAAGGCCTGGGGATGTATCACTACTTTGATAACCGCCCCCACGTGCCCGGCTTGCTGGTTGATCAGGTCAGTATGGCCCAAGCTTGGCTCGATGCATACGAGAACTCTGGGCGTGAAGTCTATCTCCAGCGTGCTGAGACTCTGATGCGCTTCATCGAAAACGCTCTTTGCGACGACGATGGCCGCTATTATGACACCGTCGCCGCCCCAGAAGCTGTCGGCAGGCTCCGCCGCCGGGAAAAACCCTTTTGCGAGAACGTCTCAGCCGCCGAGGCCAACCTGCGTCTTTTCCGCCTGACCGGCCGCGAAGAGTATCGCCAGTCTGCACAGAAGACCCTGGAAGCGCTGGTACCTTACCAGGCCGGCATGGGCTTTGAAGCCGCGCGATTTGCTCTGGCCGTGGATCGTTTTCTGCGGCGCCCTCTCCTTGTCACCGTAGTAGGAGAGAACGAGGATCCAGCCCGCGCCGAGTTGCTGCGAGCGGGTCAGCGTGCCTACGCCCCCAACAAAACCGTGCAGGCAGTAGATCCTGCGTGGGAACCAAGTCGGCTGGCGAGATTGGGCTATCCTGCCGAACCGGCGCCGGCTGCATATGTCTGTCTGGGCAACCTCTGCGCCCGACCGACGGCTGATCCTGAAGAAGTCTTGGCTCAGGCTCAAGCGATGGTCGGCCATGAGCGCAAAGGGCACAGCAGAGCCTGGGAGTACAAAGGCTACACGGCCGACGAGGGTTTCAAACCCGAGCCCCGCGACAGGTTTCAGTACTTTTTCCGGGTGCTCAAGGGCGATGAGCGCATCTTCCGCTACTGCGTCTGGACCTCAAGAGAGGCTGTCGGAGCCCGCTGGCCCGAGTTGGATCTTGGTACCGAGGCAGGTCGTGCTGAATTGCAGGAGATCCTGCGCGCCAAAGGCCACAAGCACATCCAATCCAAGATCGACGATGGTCTTGCCGGCAGTTCTCTTGACAATTGGCTGCTTGACCTGCGCGCGGAAGGCGAAGAGGAGCTGATCCTGGAGGAAAAAAGTGACTGAAGTAGGTGCCGCTTTGGCTGCACTGGCAATGGCCATCCAGACCGAGATCGATGGCCACAGCTTCTACCAGCAATTTGCGGAAAGAACACAAGATCCGAACGCCCAAGCCATGTTCCAGCGGTTGGCCCAGGATGAGGTAATGCACCTGGAACTCTTGAATAGTAGCAAGGCCATGCTTGAGCAAAATGGCACATGGTCAGACTACAAGGGAATGACGCTGCGGCCTATTGAGGGCGCGCCGATCTTTTCCCGCGAACGGGTCGAACAGAATATCGTAGCCTACAGCTCTGACCTCTCTGCGCTGCGTATAGCCTTTCTCATAGAGAAAGACGCGGTAGACTTTTATACCCATGCTGCCGAGCAAACCACAGACGCAAATGGCCGCCGCATGTTTCTAGACTTGGTCAAGATGGAGCAGGGGCACTTGGACCTGCTGGAGGGTGAATACAGCTTTTTGCGGGGTGAGTTCCAAACTGCGATGGGCTTTTCCCCCTTCTGATCGAGAAGTAAAGAGAGGCATTGTGTTGCGCGCAATGCCTCTCACATGATTCACATTGCACGCTTGACTATTGCGACACCGCAGTCGTCCTCTCGAGGTCGAGACCCAACCGAGATCTCAATTCTGGAGGACAACCATGATATTGATTGGAAATCAGATTCGAGTAGGGCGGCTGATATTGGCCGCCGCCATCGCGCAGCGACGCGAGTCGCTGTTCCGAACCTTGGCTCGCCAACAGGTGGATGCTGGTGCCAACTGGCTGTTGGTGGACTTGGGACCCCAACGCAGGAATGCCGCACAGGATCTGGCCTGGTTGGCGGAGACCATTCACGACGAGGTATCTATCCCCTTGGTCCTGCGCAGCGATGACCCGCTAGCACTGGAGGCGGGCCTTCAGGTAGCCAGGGAAAAGAGCATGATAGATGCCACCTTGCCCGGGATCGTCGACCTGGCCCCCTATGTCTCGCTGGCCAGGCGCTATGGGGCCAAGCTGGCCATCTCTGCCTGTCCAGGCGGGCTGCCGACGACGACGGAGGAGCGACTGACCTTGACCAGTGAAACGCTCTTGCCCCAGGCGCTTGGTTCCGGCCTCATCCAGGCCGACGTTTACGTAGATCCGTTGGTAGCTTCCTTATCGTGTGACCAGCCCATGATCCCGGCCACAGTTGAAACGCTGCGATTGCTCAAGGTGGCTGCCGATCCGGCGCCCAACACCCTGATCCACCTCGATGACGTGGCCGATGGCGCTGCCGACGCAGCCAAGACCTACATCACCCAGGCCTACGCGATCATGCTCATGGCAGCCGGCGTCGATGTCCTGGTGGCCAACCCCCTGGATCCCGAGTTGATGGAGGTCATCCGGCTGGTACGAGAACGCGATGCAACCACTTCTTACGACCGGCTGCTGCTGCGCCTGTACGACGTGACCAAGTCTGATATGGAGCTGGATAGCGCCTCGGTCGACCAGTTGGATCCCGAACAGGTCAATCTCTACAAGACGGTGCAGGTACTTACCAACCAGGTCATCTATGCCGATTCCTATCTCAATGCCTGAGTAGAGGCTCTCGACCAACAACTATCAGATATCAGCCTTCGGGTACTTGTAGAGCTGATAGCTGGCAGCATCCACGGAGGAGCAATGAGCGATATCAGAATCGAAAAGGACTCTTTGGGCGAAATCGGTGTACCAGCCGATGCCCTCTATGGCGCTCAAACCATGCGCGCTGTCCACAACTTTCCTGTTTCCGGCATGAAGCCCTATCGTGCTTTCATCTGGGGCATGGCCGCTATCAAACAGGCTGCGGCCATGGTCCATATGGACCTGGGGTTGCTGGACGACGAGCGCGGGCAGGCTATCGTTCAGGCAGCGCAAGAAGTCGTCCAAGGCCGCTGGGACGAGCAGTTCGTGGTGGATCCCTTCCAAGCCGGTGCGGGTACCAGCCACAACATGAACATCAACGAGGTGATCGCCAACCGCGCCAACCAGATCCTGGGTTACCAGGTTGATGACTCCCAGAAGCCGGTGCACCCCAACGACCATGTAAACATGGCCCAGAGCACCAACGACACCATCCCCACGGCCATTCGCCTGGGCTGCCTGTGGCGTTTGGACGAACTTACTGGTGAGGCCGACCGCTTGGCTGGCGAGTTGTTCAACAAGGCCGCCGAGTTTGACGACGTCGTCAAGTCAGGGCGCACCCATTTGCAGGATGCCGTCCCGGTGCGATTGGGACAAGAGTTTGGGGGCTATGCCCGCGCCGTTGAGCGTGACGCCGTACGCCTTAGACGAGGGGCCGAGGGACTCCGGCGCCTGGGCATCGGAGGGACGGCGACCGGCTCCGGACTTAACGCCCATCCCGAGTACCACGCCCGAATGGTGATCAAGCTCTCGGAAATCAGTGGATTGGAACTCTACGAGTCAGACAACCACTTTGAGTCGATGCAGAGCATGGCTGATGCCGTGGATTTCTCGGCCTCGATGCGTACCCTGGTTGTCACCCTGAACCGCATCGCCAACGACTTTCGCCTGCTGTCCAGCGGGCCGTCCACGGGCCTGGACGAGATCCACCTGCCCGCCGTTCAGCCGGGCAGCAGCATTATGCCCGGCAAGGTCAACCCGGTGTTGGCCGAGATGCTCAACATGGCCTGCTTCCACGTCATGGGCAATGATTTGACGGTCATGATGGCCGGGCAGGCGGGCCAGCTTGAACTGAACGTGATGATGCCCATCATCGCCCACAACCTCTTTGAGATGATGCAGGTACTCATCGGCGCCATGCGGGCTTTCACCGACAAATGTGTGGTCGGCATCACGGCCAACCGCGACAAAGCAGAAGGCTGGCTGGCCAAGAACGCCATCCTGGTCACCGCCCTCAATCCCGTCATCGGCTATCTCAAGGGTGCTGAGGTGGCCAAGGAAGCCATGGCCACGGGCCGCACCATCAAGGACGTCGTCGTGGAAAAGGGCTACTTGACTGGGGCTGAGGCGGACCGCATCCTTGATGCCCGTAGAATGACGGAGGGGGGGATCCAGAAGTAGCAGTCCACTCTCCCTACCCATGCAGACAAAGAAGAGACCTCACCAATGCGGTGAGGTCTCTTGCGTCAGGACTCATTGAACGCTTGTCCTGAGAAAGACTGCTACACACCACAATGGGGCTGGCGCAGTGCTCGAGGCCGCGCTTGCAAGCCGCACTCAAAGGAAAAGTACTGCTCGTAATCGGGCTCAAAGCCCCGCGGCCAGTAGGCGCCTGAAATCGGGTCTTGCTCATAATCGCCCCGGATCTCGCCAGCCGCGACCCCGGCCAGGACCTCTATCACGTGGTCGACTTCCTCGATGGTATTGTAACAGCCAAAGCTGATGCGCACCAGCCCAGGCAGGCCCACCCGCGTGCCGTCTACGATGTCCTGTTGGTGGCGCAGTGCTTCTTCTGAAGATACCTTCATCAGTCTCAAGATGTAGGGGTGGGCGCAGAAACAGCCATTCCGCACGCCGATGCCCCCCTCAAAGCTGAGTACCGCTGCTACTTTGTAGTGATCCATTCCCTTCACATTGAAGGGGACGACGCCCAGTCGTTCACTGGCGTGCTCGGGATCCGTCAACCCATAGACCTCTACGCCTTCGATCTCTGGCAGTCTGCAAAGCGCGTGGGCGGTCAGTTTTGCCTCATGTGCGGCCAGGGCCTCCATGCCGATTTCCTCCAGGCTGAGAATCGCCTGGGCCAAGGCCACCGCGCCTACGACGTTGGGGCTGCCTGCTTCGTCTCTATCCGGTGGGCTGGTCCACCAGACATTATCCACGGTCACAATATCTACCGTACCTCCACCCACCTGGTCCGGCGTACCCTTCTCAAAGACCGCTGTCGGGCCGATCAACGCTCCGGTACCATAAGGGGCGTACATCTTGTGTGCTGATAGGACCACAAAATCGAGGTGCCCCGGATCGTCGTCGGGGAGCATGCGTACCACCCGGTGGGGCGCCATTTGGGCCGCGTCCACCAGGATCTTGGCCCCAGCGGCATGTGCTTTCTCTGCCAGGCGGTGGACAGGTGGCAGATAGCCGGTCACGTTCGACGCGCCGCTGATTGCGACCAGCTTGACCCTGCCAGCATACTCGCGCAAAAGGCGATCATAGTCCTCTTCGTCCAGCCGGCCTTCATCGTCGACCGCCACGTGGACAAGCTGAGCCCGCTGGCGCCAGGGCAGATCGTTGGAATGATGCTCCAGAAGGGAGCACAGCACCACATCCTCTGCTTCCAAGGGGAAGCGGCGAGCCAGCTTGTTGATCGCCTCCGTAGTATTCTTGCCAAAGATGACCGTATTGGTTTCAGGCTCGGCGCCAACAAAACGGGCTACACAATCGTGGGCAAGATCATAAGCCTCGGTAGCGATCTGGCTCTTGAAACCGGTCCCCCGATGAACGCTAGAGTACCAGACCATGAACTCGTTCACTTTATCATATACCGGCCGAAGCGCAGGGGTACTGGCAGCATTGTCAAAGTTCACGTACTGCCGGTGCGACCCATCCAACAGTGGCACCTGGACATCCACCCCCACGATCTGCGCTCTCACATTCCGAATATCAAGATGACCCTCTGTTGTCATTTCTCCATCCTTTCAATCGTCACTATAGAGTTCGGTAGTTGGCCCCACAAAGGCTGGCCCAATCGGATCCAGTCATCGGCAATTGCAGCCCCCACTGGCTTTCACCGGTACAGGCTTGTTGAGAAAGACTCGTTCCCCGAGGCGCCGACCAGTGATCGGATCATAGAGCCCCACAGCCAGCCGATAGAGCCCGTCATCCAGGTCAAAGGGAAGCTGAAGCAAGTGGGTATCAGTCAGGTACTCGGAGGGCAGCCAGCCCAAAGTTGGCAATTCACTCTCGCCCGGTGGTCCATCGTGTTGGGCGACGATCTCTCCTTCCTCGTCCAGCAAATGGACAAAGCTATAGTAGCCCTTGTCAGGCGTTTCCAGCGCGTGCCAATGCAGCGTTACCTCCAGAGGCGAGCCGGGGGCGCGTATGGCTTCTCGAAGATCATAGCCCATCAACTCGACAGACGGACCAAACTGTGCTTGCTGGAAATGAGCTGGAAATGTTGGCCAATAGAGGTGTTCGCGATCTTGGATCTCTATATGGCCCAAATCTACGGTTGTGGCTCCATCCTGCATTTCCACTGGCAGGCCATCGGCGGCTCGGATCAGGCCAAGCGCCAGGCGATAGCCACCCGCCGGTACCAGAGCTGGAACAGGGAGAGCATGGGGATCACGCACCATCTCTCCATCCCGCCACCAGGCCGTAGGATAGGTGCCCGCTACAGGTTTTTCTGTCAGCTCAGCTACGCTCGTCCCATCGGCATCCAGTAACCGCAACTGAGGGAGGAAATCTTCCCCTGGGTCACCCAGAGCCTGCCAGAACAGTTCAAGTTCCACGGCCTCACCCGGCCGCAGTACCGTATTACTATCTATGGAGGAGCCCAGCAACCGCAGGTGGTTGCCAAAGTCAACAAGAAGTGGCTTGTCGACTGCGAGGGCCTCCATGGGCGGCGAGGGTTGGGGCCGCACGACCCGAACTGCCCCCAGCACTACTTCGCCCCCGCTGCCTCCTCTGAATGTGGCCGGCAGTACTTCCAGATCTTTGCTGCGATAGACTCGCAGCGTGACATGGTAATCGCCCGGTGGTGTGCCAGGCGGTACCAATAGACCATGGCGGTCCAGATGCGGGTCCCCCACCGGCCACTCGAAGAAATGCTGCAACCCGCCCCGTGGATTGCTATCACGTTGCGCCCAGACGCGTCCCATCCCATCGACCAGACGCAAACCTATGTGGTACCGCTCCCCGGGACGCTCCAACAGCCGCCAGGCCAGATCAGTGGTGACGGTCCCCCAGCCGGCCGGGATCGGATCGGCGTTCAGAGTGGCCCCCTCCAGAGCTAGCCACTCTCCAAACTGGGCAGATGCCGGCAGCACGGCCTGTTTTCCCGTGGTGAACAGGGACAGAACGGTGTTTTCGCCGTACCACTGGCTCAAAACAGGATAGGCCTGCTCAACCAGGTAAGCCTCGATCTGGCGCTCTAACACCCGGGCCATGGTCTGATGATCCAGCAGCCAGACCCGTCCGTTCTCGGCCAGCAGGGCGTCCAGTCCAGCGGCCATCATCGCAGGATCATCGGCCCAGAGCTGGCGCTCACGGGGCAGCACCTGGCGGGGTGTCAGCATGACGCCGGGACGGGCGTCGTCATCAGGGATGTAAGCCTGAAAATAGCCCACCTGCCAGGGGTGGACGGCGACGATGGCATCTGTGGGGAGTGCCAGGGCCCGTACCTGGGCAGCCAGGGGGCGATAATCGTCATCGGGATAGCGGGGCACGGTATAGAAAAAGATCAGTGACAGAATCGCGGCAGCCACAAACGACGCAGCGGAAAGAATGGCCAGCGGGCGTCGCTCGCGCCACAATCCAAGCAGAGCGGTAGCCACGAGCATCAAATAGGCAGGCAGGGCCAGCAATAGCAACCGCTCGCTCCGAGGCGGATTGAAGGGAAAAACACGATTGACGAGAAAGCCACACAAGAGAGCAACCAGGACTATCACCAATGGCCAATGACCAAGGGTCAATACCCAATCCCAAATCCCCGACAGCACATGACCAAGACCCTCTTGGCGAGCCTTCTGCCACACAAGAACAGCGCCGCTGACAAGGAGTACAATCAATGCCAGCAGACCCAGCCACCACCAACTTGCCAGGAACCCTTCGGAATGCCCCCAATTGAAAGCGCTCAGGTGACTGCTCACATAGTTGAGAAAGCCCAGCGATGGATCCCCCTCGACGCTGACTTTGAAGCGCACATAGGTGAGCAGCTTGGGTCCTGCATACCACAGCCACGGCAGATACAGCAGTACCACAACAGCCTGTGCGCCCAGCCAGGGCGAGATCTTGCGAACACCGCGCCGGCCCCGAAGCCAGCAGATGAGCATACTGATGTTCAGTGCCAGCAGGACGAACGCGGCGTAATACTGCGTATACAGCGCCAACGTCGCAGCTAGCACATACCCCAACCCTGAACCCCAAGACCTGAGATCTGCTATCCGTTCGCCACTTGCTAACCTCCACCGCAAGGCGGAGTCAAAGGCCGCCAGACTCAAGAGTGTGACCAGCACATACATCCGTACTTCCTGGGAGTAGTAGATGTGAAACGGTGAAATGGCCAGCAGGCCTGCAGCCACCAGCCCGCCTATTCCACCTGAAAGCCGTCGTCCTGAGGCAAAAAGGAGGGGGATCGTGATTGTGCCGATCAATACCGACAGGAGCTTGACGGAAAAGACGCTGGATCCCATGACCGCTATCCACAGATAGAGAAGCACATAGTAGAGAGGGGGATGGATGTCTACGGCGGTGAGGCCAAGCATCGTCCTCAAATCGGTGGTAGCAAAGTAGAGGCTCCAGCCTTCGTCCCACCAGAGGGGTTGAAATCCAAGATAAGCCAGCCGCAGACCCAGGGCCACCAAGATCAGCGTCCCCAGTATGAGGTACTGAGCTCTCAACCTGCGTGACCTATGAGTCGGCGTCGTCCGCAACCATACTGGCGCTTGCATGGCGCCAGTATACCATACCTCCAGCAGACAGAAAAACACCTTGCCTCTTTGTGCGTTTGAAGGTATAATAGAAAACGCTGGAGATTCAAAGACCTGATACCAACCGTGCAGGAGGTGAAGGATGCCTGACATCTATCCCCCATACATATTCGGGATGCATGACCGCGGTGGCGAGCACCTGATGCTGGAGAAAGGCAAACGTGGCTGGGTTCTGGTCACAGAGGCGCTGGGGTCAGATCCCAACAACCACAGCGGCAGCAACTATACTGACCTGACCAACAAGGGGTTGGGGGTCATGGTCCGTCTGAACAATGGCTATGGGACCGGTGGTACCATCCCCGTCTCCGCTCAGTATGATGACTTTGCCAGGCGCTGCGGCAACTTTGTGCAGGCCAGCCCTGGCTGCCACATCTGGATCATTGGCAATGAGATGAATCTGGCCTGGGAGCGGCCTGGCGGCCCCAACGGCCAGGTGATCACGCCGGACCTATACGCCGAATGCTTCCGAAAGTGCCGGGGCGAGATCCACCGCCGCCCCGGACACAGCGATGACCAGATAGTTGTAGGCGCTGTGGGCCCGTGGAATACCCAGACCGCGTACCCTGGCAATCAAAACGGCGACTGGGTCAAGTATTTCGCCGACATCCTGAACCTGCTAGGCAGCACGGTCGATGGCATATCCATCCACACCTACACCCATGGCCAGGACCCCAGCTTTGTGTTCAGTGATGCCACTATGAATCCCCCTTTTGCCAATCATCACTGGCACTTTCGCGCTTATCGTGACTTCATGGGCGCGATCCCGGAATCGCTGCGGAACCGTCCAGTGTATATTACTGAGACAGACCAGTACGAATCCTGGCGGGACCAGAATACAGGCTGGGTGCGCAATGCCTACCAGGAGATCAATGACTGGAACCGGGGCTCTGGGGAACAGCCCATCCAGGCATTGATCCTTTTCCGCTGGATCATCGGCAATCCAAATGATCCACAACAAGTCGGTTGGGCCATCGAAAACAAGCCGGCTGTGCAAGACGATTTTCGCGACGCGATGAACAACCAATATCGGGTCATATTGCCCGAGACCAAGCCCGAGTACCTGGTGGCTTGGCTGGAAGTGAACGCACCTACCGTGATGCAACCTGGGGAAGAGGTCGGCTTCAAGGTCAGGATCCGCAACGATGGACGCCACACGTGGGCAAACACAGGCGCCCAGGCTGTCCGTTTGGGTTATCGTTGGTATGCGGCTGATGGCGGCACCATCCAAGGTGTACGCACCAATCTGCCCCAGATAGTCGCCGCAGGGCAGACCGTTACGGTACCAAGCATGCGTGTGCGGGCACCTACTGCTCCTGGCTATTATACCCTGGAGATCGATCTGGTCGAAGGCGAGAACGGTTGGTTTGCCGACCAGGGCTCCCCGACCTGGAAGAGAGAGGTGATCCGAATCGGAGCCCGCTACCGGGTGGCCTGGCTCAGCGTAGATGCGCCTACAGAGGGAAGAGCTGGCGAGACGACGACCTTTCCTGTGCAAATACGTAACGAGGGATCAATAACTTGGCCTCCAAACGGACCCAACCCCGTGAATCTCACGTACAAATGGCTCGATACCAATCACAACGTCGTCGTGGCTGATGGTCTACGGACTCCCATCGGCCAGGAGGTGGCGCCCCTCGAGGAGATCTCGCTCGATGCCAATCTCCAGTTCCCGGCACAACCAGGCCAGTACATCTTGCAGATGGATATGGTACACGAATTCGTCGTCTGGTTCCAGTGGAAAGGCTCGCCCGTCTACGAGGTCGACGTGGCGGTCGCATCCGCCCTGCCAGATTATGCGGCCGAGTGGCTCAAGGTCATCGCCCCCGACAGGTTGGCCGCTGGTCAGCCAAGCAGCGCCTATGTCGAGGTCAAGAACGTCGGTACCAAGCCTTGGCCCCACTCTGGTACCGAAGCGGTCCGCCTGGGCTATCGTTGGTTAGATACGCAGGATGGGGAAATACCGGTGGATGATGACCAGACTTCGCCTCTGCCAAAAACCATCGGTTCGGGCGAGGTGGCTACCCTGCCGGATGTGACCTTTGTCACCCCGCAGATACCCGGCGCCTACCGGCTGGTGTGGGATCTGAATCAGGCTGGCATCTGGCTCTCCAGCCAAGGCGTCGCCGTGGCAGAGTATCCCGTGCAGATCCTTCCGCCAGAATACCTGGTGGAGTGGCAGGTATTGGAGCCCTGGCCGGCCCAGATGCTGCCCGGACAGGAACTGCATACCAGCCTGCGACTGCGCAATATCGGGACAAAGACCTGGGTCTCTGGTGGAAACAGCCCTGTCCATTTGGCCTACAACTGGTTTACCGAAGATGGCAGACTCTCGGAGCCGTGGGATACTTTTCGTACCCAACTGCCGCAGGATGTGCCCTCGGAGGATTTCGTAGACCTGACCGATGTGCCCTTCAAGACGCCTGCCATACCAGGATACTATGTCCTGCGCTGGGACCTGGTAGAAGAGGGCCAGACCTGGTTCTTCAGCCAGGGAGGGGCGCCCCTGGGAGTGGCCGTGACGGTTGTGGAGGGAGCGAGGTCGCTCTCTGTTCCCTGGACGACCCGGGCCAGTCACAATACCCAGGAGGCGGCGATGGCATTCGATGGTGACCCAGCTACAGCGTGGGACAGCAAGGTTGATCAGGAACCCGGCATGTGGTTTCAGCTCGACTTGGGTCAGGTGATGGTTCTGGATCGGGCTAGGGTTTCCAGTCCCGGCCGGGGCTTTCCCGTCGGCTACCGGATAAGACTATCAGAGGACGGCCGCAACTGGCATCTGGTGGCCGAAAAAGCCCAGAATTGGACTGACATCGATGTGGCCTTTGCACCGGTCGGGGCTCGCTATCTGCGTGTAGAGCAAACTGGTCAGCCTGATTGGCCGGCTACCTGGATGATCAGCGAGATTGCTGTAAGTTCAACGCGACCCTGGGTTGGGGCTCAGGCCAGTCACTATACCAAGGACGCGCACAGAGCGATTGACGCGCACAGGCTAACCAGTTGGAGTACGCGAGCGGTCAAGCAGAAACCAGGGATGTGGTTTGTGGTCGACATGGGCAGCCCGCGCCGCATTGAACGGGTGACCTTGGAGCACCCAAACAATGAACTGCCCCGGAGCTTTGTCGTCGAGATCTCTCCCGACGGCCAGGCATGGGAGCCAGTGGGACAGAGAAATGACAACTGGGGTGAGGTGGATGTTCAGTTCCCATCCAAGCTGGCAAGTCACATCCGCGTAAGAACCACCAGGGCTTCTGAGCAGTTCACCTGGGGGATCACCGAATTCTATGTCTGGCGATCGTCGGTCTCGTGGCTGCGAGGCGCAAGGGGCTAAGTGGTCACGCAGGATTCATCGTTCAGAGGGCTTGAACAAGGCCGTGCCAGAGCGTTCCTCGTGGCAGTGACCACAGCCAATCTGCGGCTCGGGAACTGCCACCAGGTACTTGGAGCAGACGGCCGTCGCGGCGACCTGGCGTGACAACCCCAAGAATCGCTTCTTGACACGGCCCTCCAGTACCAGGTTTGGGCAGGCATTGGACCGAAGAATGCCGGGAACCGGACAATCCTTGCACAGCTCCGGCCGCCAAGCTTCTGACTGCGGGTTCTGGTCAAGGAGGCGGCATTCCTGGCGCTCGCGCCCCCGATAGTAATCGGCATAGTAGTAGCGACATTCCACACCAGCAGGGGTGATCATGGCTTTCTCCCACGCTTCCCAGCGCGCTCCCTAGCGATGGACAACCACCAGTGTCTTTTTGGGCGCCCACTGATAGAGTCGCCTGGCCTGGGATGTTTTCATGTTGACACAGCCGTGGCTCATCGGCCGCCCAAAGCTGTTGTGCCAGTAAGTGCCGTGGATGGCATAGTTCCCGTGAAAGTACATGGTCCAAGGGACATTGGGCAGGTCATAGCCGGGCCCGCGCATCCGGGTGGAACGGTACTTGGCATAGATCTTGAATCTGCCCTTCACCGTGGGGTAGCGGCTCGTGCCCGTGGATACAGGAGCGCAGAAAACCGTCCCTTGCCCCTCATAGGCACAGAGTCGTTGCTTGGATAGGTCAACCTCGATCCATTTCTCTGATTCGCTCTGATCGGCCGAAACCTTCGCGGGATGTCGCGTCGGTGTTGGTGTGATAGTCGGTGTATGTGTTGCAGTTGGCGTTGTCGTGGGCGTCGGGGTCGCGGTAGACGTGGGCGTGTCGGTTGATGTGGGTGTCAGCGTGAACGTCGGGGTGGGCGTGGGTGTTGGCGTGGAGGTGGGTGTGAATGTCGGCGTAGGAGTGGGAGTATCCGTGGGCAACAGCGCTGCCACCACAGTCTGGGGCGCATCGACCCACAGGGCGCCAGCCACGAGCAGAAGGAGGAGCACCACCACCAGCAATACCCAGGCAAAGGGAAGCAGGCGCGGCAATAAGGGCTTGGATGCTGGCATGGGCGAGGGGGCAGCCGCTGCAGGGAGGGTCCCACGGTAGGCTGGCAGGTTGCCAGCCGATTGCCGCAAGGAACGCAACTTCTGTCGGGCCGGTTCGTTTCCAGGATTGAGCATCAACACCTGGGCCAGATGTGCCATCGCCTCCTGAGGATCCTCGACAACGGCGGCCCGTTCCAACCAAGCCTCCTCGTAGGATGGATCAATCTCTATCACAGCAGCAAAGTAGCGCTGGGCGCGAGCCCGCTGGCCAGCGTGGGCGGCGGCCCGCCCCCGCTCCATAAGCGCTGCTATCTGCTCATCATGAGATTTCGGTGCGTTGTGATGGGATGCCAACAAAGCGAGTCCTTCCTGCTGGCTGATCGATCAGTGCCAAATGGGATCTGGATACAGCAAATAACCGCACAACTCACTCTGAACAGCGTTATTATACCTAAAAATCGACTGAACTACAAATCAGCAGTTCATGGGGTATTCGAGACGGGACCGGATGATCCGGGCGTCCTCCGTGGCTGAATGGATCGCAATGAAAAAGGACCCAGTCTCTTGTTCGGAGCTGGGTCCTGGCATGCCTGCTGGCAGCACGCTAGAAAACCGATTGTTGTTGGGTTTGCTGGGCCAGGATGATAGCCTCAGCCACGTCCTTCATCGGCTTGCGGTTGTTCATGCTCATCGTCTGGATCCTGCGAAAAGCCTCAGCCTCTGTCAGGTTCTGCGAATCCATGAGGATCCCCTTGGCTCGGTCTACAAGCTTTCGGGTCTCAAGGGCATTCTCCAGATCGCCAACCATCTCTTCCATAGCACGGAATTCGTTGAACCTCGCCAGCGCCACCTCAATGGCCGGGACCAGATCTGCTTCTCGAAAAGGCTTGACCAGGTAGCCCACAACGCCCGCATCCCTAGCCCGCGCCACCAATTCTCGTTGGCTGTAGGCTGTCAGGAGTACTACCGGGGCAATCTTTTCTTCTGTTAGGAGACGTGCAGCGTCGATACCGTCAAAATCATCTCCCTCAAATTTGATGTCCATGACCACAACGTCGGGCTTGAGTTCGCGGGCGAGGTTGACCGCGCTCTGACCATCACCCACCTCGCCAACTACCAGATATCCCAGGTTGGTGAGCATCTCCCTCAGGTCCATGCGAATGATGGATTCGTCATCGGCAATGATTACGCGTGTCCGTTCTGCCATCACTTACCTCCTTGGCTTTGTTTGGGGAACGTTACGACAGCCGAGACGCCCTTGTCCCTGCCGTGAAGCTCAAAAGAGCCTTTGAGATCGTTTTCTGCCAGGGTCTGGACGATTTGCAGGCCCAGGCTGTCTGTCCGTACCAGGTCAAAGTCCTCTGGCAGTCCCTTTCCATCATCATCCACCGAGATGCTGATCTGCTCGCCATCATCCTGCAGGTTGACGGTGACGATACCTCCAACTTGGCGCTCATACCCATGCTCCAGAGCGTTCAACAATAACTCATTGATGACCAGGGCACAGACGGTGGCCGGTTGGGTAGGCAGGTAGATGTTGGGCCCGTGAAGCTCCAGGCGTATACCCCTCTCCCGATCCAGGACCCCTTCGCGGACTTGCTCGATGATCCGCTGGCTTACATCTCGAATATTGATGACCCTGGCTGCCTGGTGGGCCAGGAATTCGTGAATGACTGCCACACTCAGGATCCGGTTGATGCCCTCTTGCAGTGCCAGGCGGGTTTCTTCCGATTCGGCCCGACGCGACTTGGAGTCGCAGCAGAGAAGCCACTGTTTGCATATTGTTCTTGACCCGATGATGGATCTCCCGGATCATCGCCACCTTGACCTGGAGTTCCTCCTCCTGGCGGCGTTCGTCGGTCTCGTCGTGGATAGTTACCAGCGCGCCCTCTAGGCGCCAAGGTGCCTTGTCTTTGCGGACCTGCCGGCGCAGCCCTCTGCGCGGCGACGAATATGGGGATCGCTTTCTTGACCCAAATGAGAGTCACGGACCTGTATCTCACGCTCATAGCACTCACCTGTGACCAGAGCTTCAAGTACCAAGCTGCTATCGTCTGGCTCAAGATCTTCGATATACCGCTTCAGCAGGTCACCCACGTAGCCCAACTTGCGGTACATGCTGGTGGCAATTCCACTGACATACTGGATCCGGTGCTGTGCATCCACAACCATCATGCCATCGTGTTCGGCAAAGGGCGTCAATTGATCAACCTTGGCCAACTGCCCGGCCAACACCATCCGCTGAAACTGTTTTAACGCTCGCTGAAAGACCTTGCTGCGTCGCCTGTGGCGCTCCCGCTCGATCAGGTTTGTTTCAATGCATACGGCCGCAATTACCTCTGCCTCCGCATCCCAGATCGGATAGATCTCCTGAACGGTAGGCGCTCCCTCAGGAGGAGACTGCCTCCGGCCAACCCCGCGGCGGACCTCGGTGAAACCTCGACGCCCCTCCGCCAGCGCCCGCATGACGTCAGGCTCATCAGCAAAGCCTACCTGTCGCCCAACCAGGGACTCATCGTAGATGGGCAGGATCGAATGAGGCATGGCTTGGGCTACCACCACCGCCCGTTCAGCGTTGAGGGGACAATACATGACTACGTCAGCCCGGCTCAAGTCAGCCAGGATGCCCAAGCTCCCCTGGATCTCTTCCAGATACGCGATATTCTCTTCCGTTAGATCCTCACATGCATGAACAACGCTGTCCATTTGCTTCTCAACCCCGAGCAAGCGCCAGCCAGGCCTAGTCCATGACGAAGCTGTCTGCATCTTGCTTGACGACGGTTCTCCTTGCAGGGCACATAGGGACCGTGCTCTGGATAAAGTAATGGCCGATAGCAACACGCCATCGACCATCTTGCTTGTGGTCGGGGCGGCCCGATTTGAACGGGCGACCACTTGAACCCCATTCAAGTGCGCTACCGGACTGCGCTACGCCCCGCCATTACAACTGACGATTATACCTCAAATCTGGGGCACGGTCAAATGGAAGGGAGAGACGGGCAACTAGCAGCCGCTGTCCATGCCATAGTCAACCAGTACCTATGGCTGCGACACCGTCTGAACCGGCAGAACAGATCCCCCCTGTGGCATAACAAAGACACCAGCAGCTTCTCCGTGCTGGTCAAGCACGGACCGTAGGGCCTGATGGACGTCATCAAAGGGGATCAGGCCACAGCTCTTGACCAAGCCCGCCGGCATGGAGGAGACCAAACAGACATCCGCCTTCTTCAGCACCGACGCTACAGCCGCCGCCTTGTGACCGCCCAGGACAAACTCCTGCTGGATGCGGTCCAGCACTTCATCCGGTGAACTTGCCTCCCGCAGCCAGGCTTCAAAGGTGGTATTGCCCAGACCCTCTCGGCACTCCGCCACCAGGACGATCGTGCCTCCAGACCGTACGGCATGGGCCGCATTGTCCAGTCCCTTTTGCGCTTGGTACAGATTCACGTCTTTGGGAAATCCGCCAGCGCTGACCAGCACGATGTCAGCCAGCTCGGTCACAGGCACAATCCCCTGCTCTGCCACCAGTTCACACCCCCGCCGGTGGGCAGCAGTGACCTCGCCTGCGACTGCGCCCACGACGCGATGCTCGCTGTCCACGACAACGTTGAGGATAAAATCTATCCCCACCATCGCTGCCCCCTCCTCCAGGTCAGCACGAACTGGGTTGCCGTCCAGACGGCCGGCGCATGCCTCTGGCTTGACCATCATGGCATGATTTGCCTGGACCGTTGCTCTGGAGGCGCAGCCGGGCAGAATCGCTTTGGCCCCACCGGAGTAGCCGGCAAAGTAATGCAGTTCCAGGTTCCCAACACAGATGCGCGCATCGGATTCCACCACTGCACGAAAGACATCGACAGGAGTGCCCCGTGAGGTAGTACCCAGCCGGGTGACATCCGCTGGATCGTGATTGAGCACCCGTACACGCTGATAGACAGCTACTCCTACTGCCGCCTCGATCTCTGGCTCCGTCATTGGCCGGTGGAGGCCCAAGGCCAGGACAATGGTGATGTTCTCTTCCCGGATGCCAGCCTCTGCCAGCTCATCCAACACGTAGGGGAGTAGCCGTTCTGATGGGCAGGGGCGTGTCAGGTCACTGGTGATGACAGCCACGCGTTGTCCAGGGCTCACCAGGTCCCGCAGACGGCGGCAGCCGATGGGTTGAGCGAGAGCGATGCGTACGGCTTCCGCTTCGTCCCGCGGTGGTCCACTGCTCCGGGGCTCAAGCACCCCCAGCACGTTAGCGCTTGGCAAAGCTAAATCCAATTGCGTGTCGCCGTAGGCTAGCTTGAACATCGTCAATGCTCCATTCCACCTCAAATCCGGCGCCCATGGATCTTGGGCCAGCGACATTCTCTCGATGGGAGCACGGGACGCATGTGCACCGTGATCCCATCAAGTTCTGTCACCTCAAAAAGACGCAGGCTATACGGCTACGACTGCCTTCAGGGCTCCTGCAAAGAGACTCAACGCCTCATCCAGTTGAGAATCATCGATAATCAGAGGTGGGATCCAGCGGATCACATTGCCATAGGTACCGCAGGTGAGCAGGATCAAACCCTCATCCAGACACGCTTTCACCACCGCTTTGGCTGTTGCCGAATCCGGCGCGCCGTCTGCCGCAGTGAATTCGACGCCCACCATCAGGCCCAGGCCACGCACCTCGCCGATGACGGGGAATTGTTTCTGCAGCGCCCTCAGCCGCTGCATCAGCTTGACCCCCATCTTGGCGCTGTTCTCGATCAGGCCTTCTTTCCCCAACACCTGAAGCGAGGCTACCGCGGCCGCGCAGGAGACTGCGTTGCCGCCGTAGGTGCCTCCCTGGGATCCGACTGGCGAGTGCTGCATCAGCTCCGACCGTGCCGCGATGGCACTTAGCGGGAAACCTGAGGCCAGCCCCTTGGCCATCACCACGATGTCTGGCTCGATACCAAAGTGCTGGTGAGCAAACCATTTTCCGGTACGGCCGAATCCAGATTGGACCTCATCCGCAATCAGCAGGATGCCGTACTCGCGGCAGATCTTCTGTACACCGGCAAGAAAGCCAGGGGTCGGTACGACGTAGCCGCCTTCGCCCAGCACCGGCTCAATGAGCATGGCCGCCGTCTCTTCCGGCGCCGTCTGTGAGGCCAGCAAGTGGCGCAACTGCTTGAGACAAAAGGCCTCGGTCTCTTCCTCCGACCAACCATAGTAGTAGGTATAGGGAAAGGGCGCCACGTACACGCCCGACATGAGGGGTTGGTACTTGTAGTGGTAAATAGGATTCGACGTCGTCAGAGACACGGAGCCGATGGTCCGGCCGTGAAATCCCCCCTGAAAGACAACCATATTGGTCCGGCCCGTGGCATGGCGCGACAGCTTCATGGCCGCCTCAACAGCCTCCGCCCCAGAGTTGGCGAAAAAGAAACCATCCAGATGCGGTGGCAGGATCTGCTGCAATTCCTGTACCAGCTCTAACGCCGGCTTGTGGTAGACGATATTGGCCTGGCCATGGATCAGCTTGGCGACCTGAGCCTGGGCGGCTGCCACGACTTGGGGATGGCAGTGCCCGGTATTGGTCACGCCGATGCCGGTCGTCAGATCCAAATACCGGCGGCCATTGGTCGCATAGAGGTATGGTCCCTCACCCCGATCGACCTCAATAGACGTGTAGTGGCTCAAGATCGGACATAGACTTTCTTTTGGATCTTTCATCGTTCCTCCTCGACTTGGTCAACTGATGGGACAGCATCTGTGGCTTCAGTTCTCTGCGCCTCTGAAACACTGCAGAGCACATCTCATGGGCTCAGCATTCCAGGCTGCGCAAGGGACAGCCAGCGAATCACCACAACCCTAGTATCGCTCATAGAGGATAGGCTGTCAAGTCCCAGCGAGGTCACTTCTGAGAATCAGATCTAGCCCCTCGCCGTGCTTGCAAGGGATAAGGATCCCTTGGGCCCCTTTGGCACAGTAGCTGATACCGTCTGGTACTTGACAGAGGGCGCGACTTGATCCATGATAGGTAACAGTCAAGCTTGTACCGGTCTGGGTTGCCCACCATCTTCTGGCCATTCCAGGAGGATAGCTTGGGAATCGTAGAGAACTCGACAGTGGTGGGCTCCTGGAACGAAGGGGACCCTCTCAAACACGTCATCGTCGGCATTGCTACGGGGGCGATGCTCCAGGCGCCCGAGCCCGCGGTTCAGCGTGACTGGCCCGAATACGGCTTGCCTCTGGGTACCCATGGACTGCTGTCCCGGAAATGGAAGACAGGGCCAATGAGCAGATGGACAACTTTGCGGCCATGCGGCGGTGGTCTGCATTGCACCACTGCCGACGTTTACCGTGAAGGAACGCTGGAAGACTATTTCCCCAGGCAGATCCCGGGATACTAGCAACTCTCAGGAAATCTGCCAGAATTCTACAGGAGAAGCGGAGGAACCATGGCAAAGAGAAATGTGATCATCATTGGCGCGGCTGGACGGGACTTTCACAACTTTAACACCTACTACCGGGACAACGATGCCTATAACGTTGTGGCTTTCACGGCGGCTCAGATCCCGGACATCGAAGGCCGGCGCTACCCGCCGGAACTGGCGGGCGAACTCTACCCAGAAGGCATCCCTATCTACGCCGAAGACGGACCTGCCCACAACTGATCCAAGACCTTGATGTGGACGAGTGTGTCTTTTCCTACAGCGACATCCCCTACCAGCATGTCATGGCCGTCAACGCCATCGTCCAGGCAGCCGGCGCCAGCTTCTCGCTGCTCGGGCCCAAGGACACCCAGATCAAAAGTACCAAGCCGGTCATCTCGGTGGGTGCCGTGCGGACAGGCAGCGGTAAGAGCCAGACATCACGCCGCATCATCGAAATCCTGATGGCAAAGGGTCTTGAGGTGGTGGCCATCCGCCACCCCATGCCTTACGGCGACCTGGTTGCCCAGCGGGTACAGCGCTTTGCCACCGTTGAGGATCTGGACAAGCACAACTGCACCATCGAGGAGATGGAAGAGTATGAGCCGCACGTCGTGCGGGGCAACGTCATCTATGCCGGCGTCGACTATGAGGCCATCCTGCGGGCCGCGGAGAACGACCCCGATGGCTGTGACGTCATCGTTTGGGACGGCGGCAACAACGATTTTCCTTTCTACAAGCCAGATCTGCACGTTACCGTTGCCGATCCCCACCGGCCCGGACACGAACTGACCTATTATCCCGGTGAGATTACCCTGCGCATGGCTGACGTGGTGGTCATCAACAAGATGGACAGCGCTGATTTTGCCGGTATTGACACCGTACGCAAGAATATCGCCGCCGTGAATCCCGATGCCATCGTGGTGGATGCCGCATCGACGCTGGACATGGACGACCCCTCGGTGGTCAAGGGCAAGCAGGTCCTGGTAGTCGAGGATGGCCCAACCCTGACCCACGGTGAAATGCAGTTCGGGGCGGGCATGGTTGCCGCCCAAAAGTTCGGCGCGGCCGGCTTTGTGGATCCGCGACCCTATACAGTGGGCAGGCTGAAGGAGACTTTCGAGACCTACCCCGATATCGGCGTCCTGCTGCCGGCCATGGGCTATGGCGAGCAGCAGCTCAGGGATCTGGAGGCTACCATCAACGCCACCGAGTGCGATGCGGTGGTCATTGGTACGCCCATCGACCTCAGCCGGATCATCACCATCGACAAGCCGTCCACCCGCGTGTATTACAACCTTCAGGAGATCGGCCGGCCAGACCTGGAGCAAGTGCTCGAGGACTTTTGCCAGAAACACGATCTCGCATAGCAGCCATCCGTGCCAGCCAAAGCGTTGGGAGTCGCGCGATTGTACAGGCGCGACTCCCAACGCTTTGATTTTTGGGAGGTGCCTGAATGCCTTGCTACGAGCACGATCACCAACAGTTCCGTTGTTTCGTAGATATCCCCATCCGCTACGCCGATATCGATGCCCAGCGCCATCTCAACAACGTGGCCTATTTCACCTTCATGGAACACGCCCGCGTAAGGTACCTGCGCGAGGCAGGCCTATGGCAGGGCAATGATTTTGAGTCCGTTGGCATGATCGTGGCTGATGCTTCCTGCAGCTACAAAGCGCCTGCTTACCTGGGAGAGACGGTGACCGTCTGGGTGCGCATCAGTCACCTGGGCAACAAGAGCTTTCACTTTGCGTATGTATTGGAAACCGCCGGCGGCGAGATTGCCACCGGAAAGACCGTTCAGGTCTGCTATGACTATACCCAACAAGCCTCGATCCCCATGCCCGGCGCTTGGCGAGATGCCATCCTTGTCTACGAACCCGGCCTGCAGGCAGAGTAGCCCAGCCCTGTTTGGCACCCTGGCATGACTGATGGTACAATCAAGCAGGACAGAATCCAGGCTGGGCACTTGGGCCTGAGCAGATGTGCGCGAAACAGACTGACACGGAGGTATTATATGGCAAGTAAAAGGATCGTCATTGTCAAGGGGAGTCCCAGGGAGAAAGGTAACAGCGCCATTCTGGCAGACAAGGTGGCCGAAGGCGCCAAAGCCGCCGGGGCCTACGTCGAGAGCTTTTACCTACACGGCATGGACATCAGTCCCTGCGACGCCTGCGATGCCTGTCACACGGAGCCCTTTGGAGGCTGTGTTGTTTCGGATGACATGCAACTACTCTATCCGAGGATCCTGGATGCCGATGCCATCGTGATCGCCAGCCCTGTCTATTGGTTCACGGTTTCGGCCCAGACCAAGCTGTTCATGGATCGCTGCTACGCCCTGGTCGACGCCGACGGCTACCTCCTGAGAGGCAAAAAGATCGGAATCGTCATGACCTACGGGGACTCGGACCCCTTCGATTCTGGCGCCGTCAACGCCTTCAGGACCTTTCAGGATGCCTACAGGTATGTGGGCGCTGAGATCGTGGACATGGTCTATGGCAGCGCCGACGCTGCTGGCGACATACAGGAGAATGCAGAGATTGTCGCCCAAGCCTATGCTCTGGGTCAGAAACTCTGCGCGGACGAGGAAAGAGCCTGAGGGAAACCAGTTGCGGACACGGATCCTCGGAGACAGAGAGCCACAGAGAACAAAGCATCTACAAGACCTTGCTTCAGAACCCTCCGTGTTTTCGGTGTCTCTGTAGTTCTTCCTACTCAGGGCTTGACCAGGATCTTGACCACCTCAGGAGATGATAGCAGCCGTCTGAAGCCTCGCGCCTCGATATCATCCAGGGGAATGGTGTCCGAGAGCATTAGCTCGGTATTCACCTTCCCCTGGGCAAGCAATCCGACGGCTAGCTCAAGTTCGTACTTGCTGCACCCCAGTGAGCCCTGCAGGTCGATCTCCTTGAGCACGATGTTCAAGGGATTCAGAAGGATCTCCTGCTCGACCACACCCACAGCCATCACCTGCCCTCCTGGCCGGACAACATCGAGAGACTGCCGGAAGGCGGCTGGCATACCGGCGCACTCAAAGACGATTTCGACGCCCATCCCACCTGTCATGTCTGCAACTCGAGTGGTCAATGCTTCCCCTTCCTCGATAGGATTCAAAACGCAGTCAGCCCCTAGCTCTTTGGCAATGGTTGACCGCTGCGGCGAGACCTCGGTACAAATGACCAGACTGGCGCCACCAGTCTTGAGCAATTGGACAGCCGACAGGCCGATGGGGCCGGCGCCAAGTACCGCCACCGTGTCGCCTGGCTTGAAGCGTGAGCAACGGATCGCGTGCAGCGATGTGGCAAGAGGATCGGCCAGTGCGGCTCCCTCGAATGTAAGCTGATCCGGGATCTTGACCAGCATCCTATCGGCGTAGGGGATCCTGACGTACTCGGCATAGGCGCCATCGAACTGGTCACTACTGCCCAAGCTATGGTCCGTTTTGTTGGTGCAGTAGTAGTCCAGCCCGCGCCTGCAGGCAGGGCATGTACCGCAGGCGGCAAGACCATACAGGGCAACCCGGTCTCCCGGCTGAAAACCCTCTACCTCTGATCCAACTTCGATCAGCGTTCCGGCGGGTTCGTGTCCCATCACCGTACCGAAGGGATAGAGGCTGCCCCTCAGATAGGCGTGCACATCCGTGCCGCAGATGCCGCAGGCCTCTACTTTCACAAGCGCCTCGCCAGGGCCAATGCTGGGGATCGGCCTCTCTTCAATCGTCAGTTTTTCGACCCCGGACAATACAGCCACCTTCATACGCTAGTTTCTCCTTGCCTCGTAAATTTGCCTCTGCACAGTGCGGCGCCTACGAATTGGTGCCCGCATTGTGCTGACCATGCCATACAACGTCCCGAATCTCAAGATCCATTTGGTATCAGTTTGTGGTTCATACAGCCCTATGGCTGCGACGCGGAACTGGGTGGAGCAGGCCATTCTGAGGAAGAGAGTTGCCTGTGGGGCTCTCAGACAAGACCGCGGCGGACGGCCTCGACCGCGGCACTGGTGCGGTCCTCGACGCCCAGCTTGTCAAAGATGGTCTGTAGCTTGCGTTTGACCGTGACCTCGCTCCAGTGGGTCTCCTGCGCGATCTCAGTGTTCGTCGCCCCCCGGGACAGGAGCCTCAGGATCTCGATCTCATCGTCATCCATACCCGTCTCCCGCCGCTCCAGCTCGCGGGCCATCTCGGAGAACTGGGACACGAGCTTGTCGACCATGGATGCGCTGACCAACCGCTCCCCCCTGGCGACGGAGCGGACAGCTTCCACGATCTCCTCGTGGCTGGCTGTCTTGAGCAGGTAGCCCCAAGCGCCTGCCCGCAGCGCCTTCAGCAAGTAATCCTCGTCCTCAAAGCTAGTCAGCATAATCACGCGCGATTCGCGAACCTCGGAAGACAGGGTCCGGCAGGCTTCCCAACCATTGGTACCTGGCAAGCGAATGTCAAGAAGAATAACATCCGGTCTCAGATCCTTTGCCTTCTGGATGGCCTCGGGCGCATTGGCCGCCTGTCCCACCACCTCGATCTCGCTGGCAGCCCCCAGCATGCTGATCACACCTTCGCGCACTACCTGGTGGTCGTCTACGACCATGACTCGGACAAAGAGCTTGCGGCTCATCGTACTCCCTCAAGCTCAACACAATGTTTTGCCCTTTCAGTTGAGGGTACCTCTCCACGTTGCCCCAAGCCATCGTCGGTTTTGCTGGGGTGCGCGCCTGTGTCGCAGGGGATCTCGGCAGTCACAGTTGTCCCCTGGTCAGCGCTCGAGACCACAGACAGCCTTCCCCCCATGCCGCGAGCCCTTTCTCTCATGCCAATCAGGCCAGCACTGCGACTGTACCCGGATGTCGTTTCCTCTACCAAGAATCCTTGTCCGTCATCGCGCACCGAAATCTGCAGTACTCTAGCCGAAAACTGGATACGAACCTCAACCCTGGCAGCAGCCGAATGCTTGAGCGCATTGTTCAGCGCTTCCTGGACGATCCGGTAAGCGCCGATCTCCACATCGGGTGAACATCGGCGCGAAGTACCAAGCACAGAAAACCGCAATCGGACATCCGAACCCTGCTGTAGGTCCTTGACCAGGGTTTCTACCGCTGGGACAAGCCCTGCCGCATCCAGGACAATGGGGCGGAGATCATAGATGACGCTGCGCAGTTCAGTGATTGAATCGCGAATGAGGTCCCTTGCTCTCTGCTGTTTGGCCTCCACCAACTCGGGTGCGCGGGGGAAATGGGCCATGGCTGCCTGCAATTCGCAGAGGCTGCCCACCATCATCTGTACCACACCATCATGCATATCCGCCGCAATGCGTGATCGCTCTTCTTCCTGGATCTTGACAACGATGGCCAGGACTTTCTCCAATTCCATCCTGGCCGACTCGAGCTTTTCTAGCTGGTCAAGAGCAAGCTGGTAGAGACGCGCCTTCTCAAAAGCAGCCCCCGCCTGGCTGGCAAAGGTGGCCAAAAGCTCACGATCGATAGCGGTGAAGCGACGGTGGGGATCCAGGCTGTGAACGACCAAGGCCCCCCTGCACTCGCTGCCAACCAGCAGCGGCACCCCCAGCACGGCATAGAATCTGAAGCAGTCCAGTTCCGGTACCCGATAGCGGTAGGTCGCATAGTCCTCGACATAGACCACCTGGCCGGTCCTGGCCACGTGGCTGGTCATGCTCTCGCGAGCGCCGAACTCCCGTCCCGGGAACATAATGGGCAGGTTGCAGGCTGCTACGTCGCGGAATACCTCTTGCTCTGCATCCCACGAACCGATCAAGCCCGCATCGGCTTGGAGAAGCGCCACAGCCTCCTCGACAATAGCAGTCAGGATAGATCCCAAGTCATCCTCAGTCGCCACCATCTGGCCAACCCGGTGGAGGGCGCAGATCACCTGGAAGCTTGCCTCATCCCGGTCCACACAAAGCTCGTTAACCATAGCCACTTTCCCGTCTCTCTGTCACGCCAGCAGGCTTTAACAGCACTCACGAGGCTCCATTGTCCTGCCAATTATAGCACGCCGTACCTTCCCAGTCAAAGCAGTTGTCCCGGGAAAGTACGACCAGATGGTACCATGCCCGTTCCAGAGCCTCCTGGAAACAGGGTTTGTCAAGACTCTTGTCTTGGGGTATACTGTTCCAACACTTGCACTCCGCTACGCGCGGAGTGTTGCGCGCAGCGTATGGATGCTCAATCGCTCGTACTTGACGGTGAGGAGTTACTGGTTGAAGACTGCCATCATCATCCCGGCCCGAAACGAAGAGATACCTCTGCCCAACGTCATTGCTGAAATTCCGTCAGGCGTGGTCGATTTGGTGGTCGTCGTGGACAACGGCTCCACCGACCGCACGGCCGAGGTCGCGCGGCAGGCCGGGGCCATCGTCGTCCGCGAACCACGAGCGGGCTATGGTTATGCCTGTGCGGCTGGCGTGCAGGCCTCTGGCGAACGTGGTGCTGAGGTATTTGTCTTTCTCGATGCGGACGGTAGCTTTGATCCCGTCCAGATCTCCGATCTGCTGGCTCCCATCAAGACCGCGCAGGCCGGCCTGGTACTGGGTTCGCGGCCGGCGGGTGGAATGGAGCCCGGGGCCATGCCTCCGCACGCTCGCTTTGGCAACTGGCTTGTGGCCCGGCTGATGCGGCTGCTCTACGGCCTGCGTGTCACCGACCTGGGGCCCTTCCGCGCCATCAGGGCGCACTTGCTCGCCCAATTGGATATGCAGGAAATGACCTACGGCTGGCCCACCGAAATGATGGTCAAAGCCGCCCGGCAGGGCGTACGCGTCGTCGAGGTACCGGTGCGCTACAGGGTGCGGCGCGGCGGACGCTCCAAGGTCAGCGGGACGGTCCGTGGTACAATTCTAGCCACCTATTTCATCCTATCTGTGACACTGCGGTACGCTTTTCGTTAGAGGGGAGATCTTTCAGTCTGATGTCGCTGCCTTTGCCCAACGAACTGTACATCGAGGTAACCAATCGCTGCAATTCATTGTGCGAGACCTGCGTTCGCACCTTTATGACACGGGAGCCACTTCGCGATTTGACCTGGGACGAGTTTCGCGCTCTGGTAGACCAGGTACCTGCTCTGGAGCGAACGGTACTCCATGGCGTAGGCGAGCCGCTACTCAATCGCGATCTCGTGGACATGATCGCCTACCTGAAAAAACGCGCGAATCCACCTCAGGTGCTCTTTAATTCCAACGCCATCCTTCTCACTCCAGAGATTCAGGAGTCACTGATAGACGTTGGGTTGGACGAATACCGGATCTCCACCGACGCCGCCCACAGGGCCCTATACGCTCGTATTCGCGGGGTGGACGGGTTTGACCAGATGACGGAGAACGTCCACGGCTTTGTCCAACGGATCCAGCAGAGGGGACATGGACCGCGGCTGTCCTTGTGGTTCACCGCTATCTATGAGAACGTCGGCGATCTGCCCGACCTGGTACGCCTGGCCCATCGCCTCGGGGTGAGCGAAGTCTATGTCCAGAGAATGGTTTATTACGATGAGGGCCTGGCGCGCCAGCAGCAGTCCGTTTTTCGGACGCTGCAGGCCACAGAGAAGGAGCTTCTCGAGGAAGCTGAGGCACTGGCCGAAGAACTGGACATCAGTTTCCGCGCTTCGGGAGCCACCTCGCCCCGGCAAAGCCTGCTGTCGTCCGACGGCGACAAGAAGCCGTGGTCCCAATGCCGCCGCCCCACGTCGCTGATTTACATCTCGGCAAATGGCAACGTCCTGCCCTGTTGTTTATCGCCCTACACGACCCGCGACTATCCGGGGCTGATTCTGGGCAATGCCTTCGAGGCATCTTTGGCCAAAATCTGGGATGGTACAGCCTATCAGCGATTTCGGACCGCGCTACAAAGCGACACGCCCTGGGAGTCCTGCGACCGCTGTGGCGTGTTCTGGAGTCTGTAGAGAGGTCTGACCCTCTCGTGATCTGCGATGAATAGGTTTGGCGCCATCTGGATGCCAACCTCTACCCACCGGTCAGTCTACCGGAAGAAAGGGAGGAAAGCGATGAATGCCAAGACACCGCGTCTGTTCGGAATAGCCATTAGCCTGTTGGCTGCCGCATTGCTGATCGCGGCCTGTGGTTCCGCACCCGAGCCAGCAACTCCGTCAACTGCAGCCGAGCCTACTCAACCAGCGGCCGAATCCACAGAGCCACTAACACCCACCGAGGCGCCAGAACCTACCACTGCCCAAGCGGCCCAAACGCAGGAGGGAGAGGTTCTGTTCCCGCCAGAAACGCCATCGGCAGTGCGCGGCAAGGTGATTTTCACCGCCAACTGCGCCGCGTGCCATGGCGCCGCGGGCGATGGCTCCGGGCTGGCAGGCGCAGCCAACTTCACCGACCTAGAGTTCATGCGTCACGAGAAGCCAGCCGAGTTCTTTGCGGCTATCCGCGACGGCGTTGAGGGTACCACCATGCCCGCTTGGGGTGAAACGCTAAGCGAGATGGACATCTGGGACGTGCTCTACTACGAACGAACCTTTGCCACTTCGCCCGAGACGGTTGCCCAGGGACAGGCATTGTTCACCGCCAACTGCGTTGCCTGCCACGGCCAGGCGGGCGACGGTTCAGCGTTGCAGGGCGCGGCCGACTTTACCGATCAGGAATTCATGAGCAACGAGGATCCAGCCGAGTTCTTTGAGGCCGTCACGGACGGCGTCGAAGGTTCGGCCATGCCTGCCTGGGGCGCGACCTTTGACGAAGAAGAAATCTGGTCTCTAATCGACTATGTTTGGACCTTTGCCTACGAATATCCCAAGGAAGCGGCGCCTGAGCCAGAACCAACCGCCATCGAACCCACAGCAGCGCCTGAGGCGGAAGCGCCCTCGCCACAGGGGATGCCATCTGCGGTACGCGGGAAAGCGGTCTTTACGGCCAACTGCATCGCTTGCCACGGCGAGGCGGGCGATGGCTCATCCCTGCAGGGTGCGGCCGATTTCACCGACCTGGAATTCATGCGCCACGAGAAGCCATCCGAGTTCTTTGCGGCTATCCGCGACGGCGTCGGGGGCACAGCCATGCCTGCCTGGGGCGAGACCCTGAGCGAGGCAGAGATCTGGGACGTGCTCTATTACGAGTGGACCTTTGCCACGTCACCGGAGGAGATCGCCCAGGGCCAGGATCTGTTCGCCGCCAACTGTATCACCTGTCATGGTCAGGCGGGCGATGGTTCTGGATTGGCGGGCGCAGCCAATTTCACAGACCGCGAGTTCATGGACAACGAAGATCCAGCCGAGTTCTTTGAGGCCATCGCCACAGGCATCAATGGTTCGGCCATGCCATCGTGGGGCGACATCCTGGACGAGGACCAGATCTGGTCTCTGGTCAACTATCTCTGGACCTTTGCCTACGAGTACCCGGAAGCTGTTGAGGCGGAGCCCATGCCAGAGATAGAATTGCCAGAGGAGCCCGATCCGGCCGTGGGGGCAAAGATCTGGCAGCAGAAGCCCTGCATCGGCTGCCACGGTGCTGAAGCGGAGGGCGACATCGGTCCCAAGCTGGCCGGGACGCCGCTGGAGTTTGATGAGGCATTGCTCCGAGTGCGTGTCGGCAAGGCTCCTATGCCCGCCTTCAGCGAGGCGCAGATCAGCGACCTGGAGCTGCAGCACATCTTTGCCTGGTTCAAGTCCCTGACCCCGCCCACACCCACCCCTGGGCCCACTGACACACCCCCACCCGCTTCCAGCGGCCCGACGGCCACGCCCAAGCCAGCGCTGCCGCCCTCAGGCCACTTGATGGCCTTCTGGGAACACGTCAACTGGGTTAAGGTCCACTCTGACTTTGCCAAGGATGGCACTCCTGACCTTGCCAGTCTGCAGGATCGGGTGCGCCAGGCCAAGGAACGGGGCAACGGCGCTCTGCAAGAAGCCGATCTGGCCATCGCAGACATCCCAAACCCGCAGGCCCAAAATACCATCCGGGAAGTCAAAGGCTTCATCAACGAGATACTCGGTCACGCTGACGCTGCCCTGGCGACACAGGACCTGAACACTGCGCGCAGCGAGGCTGGCAAAATGGTCGAGATCTCCCGGCTAGACGCCTGGCCATTGGCCTCGCAAGCGGTCAAACAAGCCGGGTTTACCGGTTCCGTGCTGGTGCGGGTCAAGAACCAGAATGGCAGCCCCCTCGCGGGCGCCCTGGTCACAGCTTTGACCGCGCCGACGCCATCTGGCGGCCAGACCGACGCCAATGGCCAGGTACTGATGCCTGATCTGGCTGCCGTACGGGTGATGCAGGTCAAAGCCTACAAAGAGGGCCTGGTCTACCATGAGGTCAACGTCACCGTCCCGCAGGGCGGTCGAGCGGTCGCCGACATCACGCTGCCTGGTCCGCCTACCGGGGGCGTATCGCCGGTGGTTGCCAATGCCAGCATCAATCCCGCATCGGGGCCTGGCAATGCCCAGGTCACTTTCCGCATGACGGGCACTGACCCGCAGGGCCACGCCAACATCGCCGAAGACCAGGTCTTTGCTCTGAATCCCGAACTGGGTAATGCCTATATCCTGCGCTCGGCGGGCGGCGACAATTGGGAGGAGACAGTTGATCTACCCAATCTCGGACCCGGGACCCATACCTGGTACTTTTTCATCGTGGACCACCAGTGCAACACCAGCAACGTCGTGCCACTGACCTACACAGTACAGTGAGACGCTGGGCGGCGCCCCTGGTACTCTTGGGGCTCGTGCCGCTGCTAGCCTTGGCGCTGAGGCCGGGGGCAATACCCCCGGCCCCGGCCTCTATGCCCTTGGTCGATCCCGAACTGGGCGTGCCCGTAGGTGAGCCGCTCCTTTCGACTGCCACAGGCGCAAAACTGGCCATGGACGGCGCCGTCGAGGCAGCTTGGGAACAGGCCCCGGTGCTATCCGTGCCATTGCACTATGGGCTACACGGCGACGAGCAGGTGGGCGTGCTGGCATTGCAGTCGCTGCACGATACCGAGAACGTCTACTTTCTGGCCCGATGGCCCGCAGCTTCGCACGGCGGCGAGCCTGACGTCTGGCGTAACCTCATGACGGTCCATTGGCGATTGGTAGACCCAGGCCACGTCTCGGGTGAGTCTACGGGGAGCGACGGATTGGCCTGCACGGTGGGCTGCCATACCGCTACTGCCGACGGGCAAGGCCAGATCGCCGGCATCCGCCCCGAGACGATCCCGCCGGGATTGAGCCAGGACCTGCCATCCGGCGGCAGCTGGTTGGATGGCGAGTGGCTTGTAGAGTGGAGCCGGCCCAAGATCAGCGAAAGTCCCTACGATCAGAACCTTGATGACCCCGAACAGGCATACCGATTCTTTGTAAAACTGTTTCTGGGATTGGAGGGCCAGGCCGACCCCGTGTCCAGCGTTCACAACCTGAGGCTCGGCCGGTGAAAAGCCCTTGGGCGCCATCGGCCGCAAGGGTCGCGCGTGATTCTGCTCCTCTGCTGGCGGTGGGCTTGCTGGTAGCAGCTTATGCGATCACCTTGGGCACCATGTCACTGCGCCGGCACCAGAACCTTCATACCAACGCCCTGGATCTGGGCTATACGGATCAGGCCGTATGGAATACACTCCACGGCCGGCCCTTCCGCTTCTCCACCTACCTGGACGCCGCTTTCTACCTCGACATCCCCATCCAGGTGTTCCGAGATCCCGGCATGCTCCTGGGTTACCACGTTGAACCGATCCTGGCCGCCATCAGCCTCCTTTACCTGGTCCACGATGGGCCAGAATCGCTGCTGTGGTTGCAGACATTCGTCATTGCCTTAGGGGCGATTCCTGTCTATCTTATTGCGCATTCCCGCTTCAGAAGGCAGAATGCGGTGGCCAGGGAAGTGGACGCAACACGCAACACGCAATACGTCACACGCTGGATCCCCGTCGGCTTTGTCCTCCTCTATCTCCTCTCCCCATCGCTGCAAGCCGCGAACCTATCGGACTTTCACGCAGTTGCATTGAGTCCGGCCCTTCTGCTGGCAGCATTCTATTTCCTCGAGACCGACCGGCCCTGGGGCTTTGCGATTTTCGCCATTCTGGCCACCATGACCAAAGAGGAGGTAGGCATTATCGTCGCCATGATGGGCCTGTGGGCCGCCTTTGTGCGGCGACGATGGGCATTGGGTCTGGGGATCGCCGCCTTTGGCGCGGGCTGGTCGCTGCTCTCCTTCCAGGTGATCGTGCCCTATTTTAATGGCCTCGGCAGCTCGGCCTTCCTGGTACGCTATGGCCAATTTGGCGACAGCCCCGCCGGCATCCTCCGCAACATCGTACAGAAGCCGTATCTTTTCACGGACTGGCTGCGTCGCCCCGAGGTTGCGCGCTACCTGCGTGATCTGTGGCTCAGCAGCGGGGGTCTGGCGATCTTGTATCCGCTCAGCCTGGTAATGGCCTTGCCCTCCCTGGCGCTGAACCTCTTTTCCCGTTATGCCTGGATGCGCTCGGGCGGGGGACATTACTCGGCGGCCATCGTCCCCTTCCTGGTGATCTCGGCGATCTATGGGGTAGCCTGGCTGGCAGGGAAGACTGGCAAATGGGCAGAGGGGCGAAGCGGAAAATGGCAAGCACAGCAGGTGATCACTGTCTTGCTTGTATGTATGGGGCTGGTAGTAGCGTTGGGAAATCAGTACTACAGTGGTATCTTGCCGTTTTCGAGGCGATTCGCGCTAGAGCCAGTAGATGAGCATGCTCGCCGTGCGGGATCGTTCATCGACCAAGTCAACGCTCTGCCACCCGATGTACCCATCTCGGCAAGCTCGGGTCTTTATCCCCACGTAGCTCACCGGGAGAAAGCCTATCTATTTCCCACCATCAGCGATGCCGAGTTCATCCTGCTGGATGCGACAGGCCCATCCAGCCCCGTAGGCGCCGGAGATCAGTACCAGATCGTACGCGAACTGCTGGATTATGCCGAGTTCGGCGTAGCCAAGAGCGACCATGGGTTCCTGCTGCTGGAGCGCGGTCTCGACGAGTACCGGGTTTCACCTACCTTCTACGCTGCATTCCTCGCCGGCAGTGCATCACCGCAGAACCCGGTTGGTGCCGACTTTGGTGGGCTGCTGCGGTTGGAGGGCTTTGATTGGGACGTGCGCCCCGTGGTCCGCCCCGAGAAAGTGGTAGAGATAGCGACCTATTGGCGGGCATTGTCGCCCCTGGACAACGACTATCGTCTGGTCTTCTATTTCTGGGATAAGGACGGCGGCCTGGTACGCATTCAGCCGGAGGAACAGGTGGTACACTGGTATCCTACCTGGCTGTGGGAGCCAGGGCAGGTGGTCAAGGTAACACTGCCCCCACTGCCTGTGGGCGATCTGGCCCACGTGGGGGTAGCGGTACTGGGCCCGGGCATCGAAAACTCGGACGTCGAGGGCCGCATCGTGCCCATAACCCGGGCGGGGGAGCAGGACCATGGTACTGTGGGAACAAAACACAATTCTGGAGCTAACGAGACCCTAATGGACAACGCACTCATCGTCGTCGCCAAGGAGCCGGTCCCTGGCCTGACCAAGACGCGCCTTTGCCCTCCTTTCACGCCAGCGGGTGCAGCCGAGTTCTATCGCTGTTTATTGCTGGATACGCTGGCGCTGATGTCGCGGGTGGAGGTGGCAGATCATGCTATAGCCTACACACCCGAAGAAGCCCAACCCTATTTCGAGAGGCTTGCGCCCAATGGCTTTGGGCTGGTACCACAGCAGGGCGCCGACCTGGGGGAGCGCCTGGCCAATGCTCTGCGCCACCATTTTGACCTGGGTTTCCGGCGGGCCGTCATCATGAACAGCGATGGCCCCACACTGCCCCTGGCCTTCCTGGAGGAGGCATTTTCAGGGCTCGATCGCGCTGAAATTACCTTGGGACCGGGCCATGACGGCGGCTACTACCTCATTGGCATGAAACGTCTGTATCCAGAGCTTTTCCAGGGGATCGCGTGGAGCACCGAGCGCGTGATTCCCCAGACACTGGCAGCGTGTCACCGGCTCGGGTTAAGGGTACATCAACTGCCCGAGTGGTATGATGTCGACATAGAGGCCGATCTGAAACGCCTGCGCCAAGATCTGGCGCGAGATCCGGCGTTGGCGCCCTGCACCGGGACCTTCCTGAGCCATAGACGGCCAGACTGACTATATGCTCAGGTGGCGAGCAGCCAGCAGCAACCCTATCACGCTCATACTGTCCATGATCTCACCCTCCAGGGCCATGCGCAACGACTCGCCGAAGGGAAAGATCCGGCGCTCCAGAAATTCGGTCTCGTCGGCTTGTGCTTGGGCAGGCGCCAGATCCTCGCCGATGTAGAGGTAGGCCGTCTCGTCGCAAATGCACTTGGAGGTATAGTAGCGGCTGATGGGGAGCAGCCGCCTGGCATGATAACCTGCCTCCTCGGCCAACTCCCGCTGGGCTGCTTGTTCCAGCGTCTCACCCTGGTGCACGCCGCCTGTCGGGATCTCCCAACGATGGTTCTCGCCCTGGACATAGCGGTAACTGGCGCACCAGTAGTACGTGGCTGTCATCGACAAAGGGTACCACCCCTACGCAATTGCCAAAGGTGACCACGCCATAGATGGTCGTCCGGCCATCGGGCATCTCGGCCACATCCTCGCGCAAGCGCATCCAAGCATTCTCATAGATGGGCCGGCTGGATTGTGTCTTCCATCGTTTCGGCTTCATGGGGTTCTCACGGCACAATAATCGTCGTACAGACGTTGCTGCCCCGGGGCAGGTCTTTCTCCGGCGCCGCATTGAAGGCCAGATCTATCCTCTCACCACGGACCAACGGACAGTAGATGTCGGGCTGGTTGAGGTCGCCCAGCAGAGCGCGGCGGCTGGCGCATCCCCCGCCACAGCTCGCCACGTGGGGGCAGTCTCTACAAGCATCGGGCACCAGGCGGGCACGCTGGAACTGCTCGCTCTCCAGGATACGCTCGGCGGTCAATCCAGGGAGATCCTCCAGGGTCAGGTCGGGTTGGGGCCAGTAGACGCAGGGGGTGATGTAGCGCTGGGGCGTGATACGGATGCTGTGCCGGCCACAGGGCGATCCTGTGAGGCTATCGAGTCCCAGCATGGCATTGACGATGGGCTCGCTGGTGCTAAGCAACCGCCCAGAGCCCAACAGCCGCCGGAACGCCTCCCAAAACTGGCCGTAGCTGAGCATGTACTCGTTCTGTCCCACCGGCTGGTAGACGTTGACTCTGAAATTGGCCCGCAGATCGCGGGCCACGGCGACGAGCCTGTCCATCTCCTCATAGTTGGTGTTCATCAGCGTCGCCAGAATCGTCACCTCGATACCGTAAGCGTGGCAGCGATCGATGGCATCAACGACGCAGGCCCAGTTACCCTCGCCCCGAAAGGAATCCTGAGACTGTGGTGTAGCAAAATCCACCGACAGCTCCACATCGTGGAATTGACGCAACAGCGAGGGCGGCATCTCGTTCAGGCTGTAACCGTTGCTGGCCATGCTCATCTTGATGTCCCGCTCGCTCAGGTACTCGACGATCCGGGGAAACTGGGGGTGCAGCAGGCTCTCGCCGGTGCCCATGTTAAAGGATGCCGCCTCTAGCGTATCGCTGATGGCGCGGATCTCGTCCAAGCTGAGCTGATAAATGCGGTCCTGAGGGCGGTAGCAGTGGGCACAACCCAAGTTGCAGTCGTTGGTTATGCCAATACCGATCGACACTTGCACAATAGGCTCCTTCCTAAGCTGGATCTCGTTCAGTCCAGACCCCGGAGATAATTCCAGATTGCTTTGGCTAGCTGCACTCCAGTCGTTATCAATCGCACTCAGCACATGAATCAACCCGTGAGAACTTCCGGGGTTTATGGGCAACCAGTTGAACGTACCGGGCCAATTCGTTGTACGGAGGACGAGCGGCCACGGCCTTCTCCAAACGGAGCAAGGCATCAAAGAAATCTGGGTCATCCAGGCGCTCGCGCGGTACATAGTCGGCAAAAACGCGAATCCCATAGAGACCTGTCACGTTCAGTCCCATCTCGCAAAGCCAGGCGCCTACGCTTTCAGCAGAGTAGGCCACACCTGGAATGTCGAATAGGGTAGCGCAAAAGCACCCATTCTCAAGGGTTGCCAGGGCAGCGAGCGGATCCGACCTTGACCAAACGTGGCGCAGTACCTCGGCGTGCTGATTGACAAAGGACACCGACAGCACCCCACCATCGCGTAACAGGCCGACCAGTGCTCCAAGGCTGGCGTGGGGATCGGGGAGAAACTCTATCAGGGTATGACAGGTGATGGCATCAAAGAATTTTGGGGTGAATGTTTCCGCCGTCTCGTCCGCCGACAGGTAACAGAATGTGATCCGCGCCCGGACATCGTCGGGCAGCTCCTGAGCTGCCTGGCGTGCCCGGCCAAGCATGGCCGGCGCATAGTCCGACAACCAGACTGAGTAGCCATGCAACGCCAGGCGCAGAGCCAGCTCACCTGAGCCCCCCCCCACATCCAGTACACGGGGCCGGCAGTCCGGATCCATAACATCAAGCAGGTTTGGAGCCAGGTTGTGCCAGGTCACCTCCTGTCGGATGCGACCCAGTGGCTTTTGGTTGTATTCTGCCCATGCCTCAGCGCCCACGTCGAAGCGCGTTCGTGAATCAGGTTTCATCGTCGCGCCGATTATATCATAGCCAAAAGCTATTGTCCAGGTTTTGATTCCAACTTTGGGCTTTCGATTTGTTACAGTTCCCTGGCCCTGGTCGCCTATTTCTTTTTGCTGGCATGCGCAACCGAAATCGAGTCTCTCGCCCAATCACAAAGGAGAAGCGAATTGGCCAACACCTCAGCAGGCACCTGAAAGTAAGGCATTCGGCCATGCCGTACGGCGCCGGCGTCCTCAAAGCGAGCCCGATTCGAGTCATCTGCCTTCAAACAGACCTTTCCCTGGGAATTGACCAGAGCGAACATCGCGACACTCTCAAAGATGCCGTAGCCGCCAAACATCTTGCGCTGACTCACACTGCCCAAGGGTGCCAGATCCCGAACCACCTGTTCACAGACCTTTGTAGCCTCTGGACTCAGTTTGCTGCCTTTCTCACCCACAGAACCCCTCCTTCATCTCTGGTAGTACCGGACGATGCAGCCAGGCCACCACTCAAGCCCCTTTGAAACATGGTTCTTGCAATAACTCACTTTCCGAACGACGCAGGAGCGAAACCGGAAAAATGGTGCGAACTGAGCACATGAACCCAAGATCTCAGGCGCAAACAACAGCGAGACAACAAAGAAGCCGCTTCCTGGCTCTTGTTTTGCGCCAACTGCTGCTCGTGGCGCCAGATTCGGCGCACATTGACCATCAGAGCCGAGCAGATCAAGACCTGCGTGACTCGAATCTGACCACGGACGGGCAGCTTGCCAGTTTGTCCACCAAACGGATGCGTAACACTGCGAACCGTGCTCTCGATCGCTGCTCGCCAGTTGTTGCCCTTGCCACGTGTTTTGGCAGCCCGCTGACGCAGCAACGCGACTTGCACCTGGCGCGAGGCTGACATTCAACGACCGTCCATCCCGACGCTTCATCGGACGAGCCGGACATCCTTCGGCAAAAGGACACGTCTCGCAACCAGGTTGGTCAAGGTAGGCCACAAAGCGACCTGCTTTGCGGCCCGTCCTCACTTCCGCTTTTTGTCCCCCGGGGCATGTCACGGTCACCGGCGTCCCATCGGCGTCTATCTCCCAAGAGAACGTCTCCAGGCCCAACCGGTCCGGTGCTGTTCGTCGACCACGAAGGTTCGTCGGGATATGCTCAACTTGCTCCTGTCGCAAGGCGTCTTCCGCATCGGGGCCAGTGTAGCCACCATCCGTCCACAGCGCATCCAGATCCGTTCGCTCTTTCAGCTCGGGCAGCCCTTCCACCAGAAATTGCTCATCATCGGTGGTATTCGGAGCCACCTGGACCATCGTGATCAGTTGCACGTCATTCTCCGGATCACACGTTTCGGTCAGGTTGCTGACGTAGCCTTGATGCCCTTCACCCCGCTTCACACGGTAGGTCGCTTCCCAGTCGTCGGGCGACTGAAGGCTGCTCGCGCTCAACTCCTCGCCAGCCTTCACGCGGATCTGGTCACTTTCCGCTTCATCACCTGCTGCCGGGGCAAAGTGCTCGTCAAAGACGCGCTGCAAGACCTGGTAGGTTGGATGGTCCGCATAGTCTGCCGCCAGCCGTGGACCAGATGATGCATCAACTGCCCAACTGCTACCAGGTGCGTCATCAACCTCATCCGCTTTCACCCGGTAGCAGTACTGCCCGGCCGTGCCCTTCAGGTACGGCTCGAAGGATGTCGCGTAGAGACCCTGATCCGCTTCCGTCAGCATGCGCCACACACGTTGCACGACTTCTACCAACAATTGCAGCCGGCTCATCTGGCGGATGTTGCTCGCCACCAGCACCGAATCCATGCGTTGGTGTCCCGTCTTCAGTTCCAGTGCGGCCAGTTGCTCGTCGGTGACCTGGACAAAGACCTGTTCTATCAGGTTCTCGCCGCTCTCTTGCATGTGTCGGCTGACGCGTTGCCGGAAGTTGTAGACCGTCCGCATCTCGAAGGGCATGACGCTCATGTTGCGCAGGCCCAACGCAAAGCGCGCCTGCAGGTTGAACTGGAGCTGATCCCACAGCTCTTCGTCCGACCAGCCAAACCCGGCCTTGAGGATCTCGGCGCCAACCAGGGCATTGATGGCAGCATTTGGGCGCGAGGGTTGATCGGAGTAGAGCACGGCAAATGGGGTTTCGTCAATCCGACAAAAGATCTCGCGATAGAAGGTGCCTGCCCACGACTCTTCCAGCCGTTGGCGCATCTTCTCGCCCATTTGCTGAAACGGATCAAGGAAATCGAACTGCAGGTGCTGGTTGTTTTCTCGGAACATGTGTCTCTCTCCGCTGAGTACGGCCGAACATTCACTGCCGCTGCATTATACCACTTTCGGTCTCAGCGGGCCAGAACTACCCCTTTTTTCATTACTATGCCGTGGCTTTGTTCACCAGCATACACAGTTCGGCAGTTTCTGAGACACACTGTCCCTCGCTCACATCCTGCTCGGTGAACCTGGCCATCAAGATCTCTCGGTCGCCCGTACGCGAGTAGTCGTAGATGATAAGGATCGTACCATCCTGCGCCTGGACCCCGTCGGGATACGAAATGCCGATTCGCCCATCCAACAGCAGCCCCCCGTGCCAGGTCTGTCCCTCATCCTCTGAGAGAAAGGCCCTTAGGTCTTGGCGCTCTGTACGTTGGTCTATCGGGCCGTGCTTCACCAACAGGAGTCTGCCCGAGGCAAGGCGTCGAATGAAAAAGCGAGCCGTCGGGTGCAGGATGGGAGAGGGCTTCAACGGACTCCATGACCGGCCAATGTCAGTGGAAGTACTCTCACCAAGGCCATAGGTTGTTCGGACCAGCATCCACAATGTCCCATCCACCCGCTCAACGATCATATGTTCGTCAAAGCTGCGTACCTCAACCGGGACATTGCACCCACCACGTACCTGCCAGGTCTGACCGCGGTCGGTCGAGACCACTACTTTGGCGCTGTCGTCCGTTTCTCGCCAGGTGGACGCCGGCAGGACCCATTCACCCGAGGAAAGGACGACGGGTTTGCCCATCATGACCCCATCCGTGAGGCGCCGGGGTTCAGACCATTGCGGCTCCTCGTCATCCGGCTTATCGGTGGTCAATGCCCACACCCCGGCAATGGTTCCCTCGTGACCAATGGCCTGGGCCCAGAATGCCCACAGGCATCCATCCGGATCCACCCACACTTGAGGATCAAAGGCCCGTACCGGCCCATCGCCATCGGGGTCGATGACCAGCTCTTCTTCTGACCAGGTATGGCCATTGTCCCCACTGGTTGCCAGCATTACATAGTTAAAGTGGTCTTCCCTGGTTCCCTGGCCACCATACCAGATGGCCCACAGGCGCCCCCCCTGGCTGCGCGCCAGGCTCGGTATGCCTTGGAACCGCCGGGTAGCGCTACCATATTCCGGACCGGGCTTTGAGATCACCCAGGGCGGGTTGAGGTACAATGGCTGCGACGCTGCATGACTGGACATGAATCATTCCCCCTTAGGCAGTAAGCCACTGCTCAGCTTGAGACACATTGTCGAAAAAGTGGATGTCATCGCCCTGATTGCATTCATGGATCAGTTCCCGGAATCTCTGGCTTTTGATCCCATCCAAATCTGCAACGATGGCTACCCTCACCTGATAGACCGATAGCTTGTGAAATAAGGCGCCCGCAAGCCCGGACTTGAGGTCAAAGAACTCGGTAGGCAAGTGCGCTTCCTCAAGCATGATTCGGCTCGATTCAATGCCATAGCACTCGGCCAGCAGATCCAGTACATCTGCCTCGCTCGTGAGCATTCCGCTTTGGGGCGCACATCTAATATACTCACCTGTCAAAGTTTGGACTACCTCTCCAATCATGTCTATCCTCTCTCGCCAAACGGCTAGCGCTGTGGCCTTGTCATCGGTTCAGGAGATGATTCGCCATGGATTTGCTGCATCCGATCTGGTCCGCTGGGCCGCAGCCCCTCAGATCTCGACAAAAACATATTCATCATAATCACATGTGGGCCTGTATCCGATTTTCTGGTAGACGCGATTCGCCGCTGCGTTGGACTGGTCCGCGAACAGCGCACAGTACTCCCAGCCTGCTTCGAGAAGCGTCCGGCTCAACGTGCTGACACAGGCAGTTGCGTATCCCTGCCCACGCAGTTCCGGCGGGGTATAGACCAAGCTTATGCTGACGCCGTTTCTGGTGGGCCGAGTCTTCATGGCAATAGAAACGGGTCTCTGCACCTCGAACAGGTAGATATCCTCATTCCCTATGCGTGCTCTTGCCGCTCGCCGTGATTCGTCACGTTCCGCTTGGCCAAAGATCTCGCTGTGGAAGGCATACCACCACCGGGCCACCAAGTCAGCATTTTGCTGGGTAGCCAGCCTCAGTTTTCCAGCTTCTATCACCAGGCCGGGCGCCTCTCGCAGTTCATAGACGCTCTGCCGCCGCTCAAGGTCAAATATGTTCCCGGTGATCTCCGCCCACCGTGCAGCAATCCCTCGTGCAGCCACGCTTGGCCCCATCACGCCAGCAGGCCTCCACCCTTCCTTGACCATGTCATCAACCAGAATCCTGGCAACGGCATCGAGATCACCTTGCTGAGCGTAGACGACCAGCTTGTGGGGCGGAGTCATCACGGCTGCCAGCATCAGCCCCTTCTCATCTTCTACCGTCTTCAAGCAAGGGCTTGCCTGGAACCATTCTGGATGGTGTACGAGTTGTCTACAGATGCCCAGCATTAGGCTATTGGCGGCCTCATTGGACTCGAGTTCTGTTTGTGTGTTCTTGAGGAAAAGCCCTGGGTCGGTGTAGGTCCAGACCTTCATGCTCCGCCTCTCACTGCTTCCCGCTGGTACTCACCTGACAATCTGCCCAGGCGTTCTGCGATCTCCAGCAGGTGTTCCCACTCGTGCTCGAGCATGCGGCGCATCATCCGCCGAGCTGTCCAGGTGACCTGGCCGCGCTGGGTCGTCTGCATGCGCTCTGCCTCAGTCATCGCTTCAAGACGTCTCCGGGTGATATGCCACGACTCATCAAGGGCTGGCACGGCTCTCTCTGAATCCTCTCGCAGCGTTCGGAGGATGGTGGGCAACTCAGTGACCCTGCCCAAAGCCGTACGCAGATAGGCATACTGGGAGTCAGTGACGTGTACCTCAATCTGATGGATGGGGCGGCCGTGTTCTGGTACCGCTACCAGACTATCGCTGGATAGGTCGCGGACAAGGCCCAACAGGGCCTCCCGCAACCAGCCCAGGCGGCGGATGTAGAGGGCCTGTTCCTCAGCGCTCAGAGGCTGAAAGTCGGGGCCAAAGCCAGGGGCTGGATTGCCGTTGCCCAGCCACGGACCCTCCATGACGTGTTCAGCGATAACCGTGGTGAAGGCATCGTGCGGTTCCACCGTTTCGCCTTTCTGCTGCAAAAAGCGCAGGTAGGCGCGGATTGCATCTGGCGTTGCTTCCAGGGCGGCCTCTGTCGTTGGCCCTTGAGCGATGCAGCCCAGCAGGTCCAGCACGTGGACCATCGTCTTTCTTCGACGCGGGCCGGACTCAAGGTATAGGGCATACTCTCCCATGGTAGCTCCTTGGCTTGAGGGTGGTCTTAATCAACTTCTCAGATCCCCAGCCAGATCTTCAAGTGCGCTGAAATTCTCAAGCCCTTGGCGTGATCGTGCTTGTCTGAGGGCTGGCACGGTCGCGTTACCGGCCATAAATTCTCTCCATCACATCGGTGCAGAACGCAATCGAGGTTGAGCGGTCGCCTTGAGCGGGTTTGTTCACCCGTGTCAGGATGGAGGGTTGCCTTTGCTCGTTTTCTTGACAGTTTTTCGAGAGACTATTTCCGATAGCACGATGAACGTGGTGGTATGCCCAAAAGTAAGCAACTGGTCTAGGAATGAATTCAGATCGCTAACCGATTGGCCCACGATTTTCAGCACAAAGGTGTTTTGCCCCGCAGTGAGATAGCATTCCAACACCTCAGATCGCCCCTGCACAAAGTCAATCAACCGCTTTTCAATCATGGAGCGTGTATTCACAACCTTCAAATTGTATGATATACTAATTCATGGCCGATAGCAAATACGAAATAGGGATGGCATGAAACCCAATGAAAATAGAAGACTTTCAATCAGAACGCTTGCTGTCTATTTGGCAGAATCAGGTCGAGTATGATTTTACCGAGACTGGTGTTCACCCGATGTATCTGCACGAACTGGTAACACCAGCGGAGCTTGATGACATATATCGAACGGTGCAGCTGCGTTATATACAAACCAACGGTACGCCGCCCCTCAAGGATGCCATTTGCCAGCTTTATCCCGATGCGGGCCCCGAGAATGTACTGGTAACCAATGGCTCAGCGGAAGCCAATTTCATTACCTTATGGCGACATATTGAGCCAGGGGATGAAGTAGTAGCATTGTACCCAAACTACATGCAGGTACCCGGCATCGCGCGCAACTTTGGCGGAACCGTCAGACCGTTCTATCTCAAAGAAGAGCTTGGCTGGGCGCCCGATCTAGATGAGCTTGAAAGAACTGTTACCCGGAGAACCAAGCTTATTTACATCACCAATCCGAATAACCCTACCGGAGCTGTGCTGACTCGGTCTGAAATGGAGAGTGTCGTCAATGCTGCCGAGAGAGTGGGGGCCTGGATTCTGGCGGACGAGGTCTATCGCGGTGCAGAATTGCATGGCGACTCATCTCCCAGCTTTTGGGGAATGTATGACAGAGTACTGATCGTTGCCGGGCTGTCCAAGGCCTACACCCTACCAGGTTTGCGCATGGGCTGGTTGATTGGTCCTGCAGAGATTGTAGAAAGTACTTGGGGATATCACGACTACACGACCATCACCACTGGAGCACTGAGTGATCGTCTGGCTCAGTTAGCTATGCGCCCCAGAACTCGCAAGAAAATCCTCAAACGCAATCGAGACATCTCTGCCCAAAACCTGCAGGTTCTATCCGATTGGTTAGAGACTCATCCCGGTTTGTTCCGCTTTGTACCGCCCCAAATCGGTGGTGTGGCCTTTGTGGGATACAACCTGCCCATCAATTCAACCGAATTGGTGATTAAGCTATTGCGGGAACAAAGCGTTCTTCTCGTTCCCGGTGATGCCTTTGGCTTGGATGGTTATCTTCGCATTGGCTACGGTGCACACAACCTCAGACCCGGATTGGAACTGGTGAATAGGACGCTGCAATCACTCACTTCTCAGGAGCGATAACAAAATGACAAAGCAAGACCCTGCAATTGGGCAAGACGAGATGGCTCGAATTGAATCTGCCTTCAAAGAGGCGGCCAAGTACGCGGCAACCAGCGCGGCCCGGCGAGAACGCAAGTTCGAAGATATTCTGCATGGCAATGTGCCCACGTTCATGGAGTTGCCGGCAGCCCACAAACCGGAAGATCTGGCTGGCGCAGATGCAGCGGTGCTGGGCTTTGGCTACGAGGGCATCACCATCAAAACGCCCTGGCTGTCAGCTCCTCCCACGGCTTCCCGCCCCCAACCCGGCTCGGTTTACTGGCGCATGGGCGCGGATAAGGCACCGGACGAGATCAGGAAATACTCAATGTACTACTCCATTCATCACAATCAGGGCACATATCCTGAAATCGACCCCGATTTGGCGATATTTGACTATCTCAAGGTTTATGACTATGGCAACTTGAGGGTGATACCGGAAGATACCTGGGAAACCTTGCGCCGCGCCTCCGAGCAAGTATCTCAGATTCTTGGTGCCGGGGCCATGCCCATCGTATTGGGTGGCGACCACACTATCCCTTTCCCCACTTTGAGGGCCATTGTGGAGAAGCGGCAGCAAAGAATCGGCCTGGTTAGCTTTGACGCACATCTTGATCTATCTAACACGCCCGAATACTGGGCTTCATCCCAATGGGCCAAAACCTTTGAACTGGGCTACCTCCACCCAAAGAACTTTGTGCAGATTGGGATCCGCTCCAACCGTAGCACGCAATATGAACGCGATGTAGCCAAGCGATTGGGTATTCGGATCTATTGTATCGACGAAATCAAAGAGCGCGGCATTCAAACAGTCATGCGGGAGGCCATAGACATTGTCAATGACGGCACCGATGGTATATATGTCTCGCTGGATATTGACGTGATGGAACCTGGTCTGGTTCCGGCTCAAAAGGCTCCTGAATTCTGGGGGTTGACCGTCGACGAAATCATGCCAGCCCTTCGACTGGTCTCGCGGCAGAACTTGGTAGGTTATGATGTCTGCGAAATGACGCCGGACTATGATATCAATGGTATGGGGGCTCAGTTCTGTGCCCGTACCGTGGTAGAGATCCTAGCAGGGTTAGCCCTGCGCAAAAGGGATGGGATTGCATAGATGAAACTACTTGAATTTGAACAGATCGAGTTGATTCTGTCGCAACTTGATCTGATGCCTTTCATTGAGGCCGGGTTTGTTGCTTATTCAGGCAAGCAAGCGGTTGTGCCTCCGGTGAGGCAATGAACCTGGTGGAGTTGTAATCAGATGTGGGCCGGACTCAAGATAGAGACGGTACTTTATCAGATCCCTTGGGCGCCGCTACCAGATCCCGTATCTCGTGTACCAAGCCCTTGATCTCATTCAGAGTAGTCGCCGGGTTGGACAGCGTAAGACGCAGGTACCATCGGCCGTTCAGCAAGGTGGTCGATATGTAATAGTCGCCTTGTGCTAGCAGCCTGTCCCTCAGGACCAAATGCCCTTCATCGACACCCCTTAGGCCAAAGCAAAGGATGTTGGTCTGCGGCTCTACCGGACACTCAAAATCGGACAAACTCTGGAGGTAGTCATAGACCTCGGCCGTGAGATCGAACTGCCGCTCAATATACTCGGCCATTCCCGTCTCTCCCATGGCGGCCAAGACCATAAAGAACTTGAGTCCCAACACCTGCTTGGTACACTCGAACGTCCTATGCAGGAAATCAAAACCAGGCTGCTCCTTGGGGTGAAAGAGATAGCTGCCTTCCTGCCTAAAGGCACTATCCAGCGCCTGTGCATCGCGCACCAACAGCGCCGTGCACAAGGCCGGAACCCGCATCAGTTTGTGCATGTTCATAGTGAGCGAGTCCGCCAGTTCGACCCCTTGCATCAGATGCCGGTATTTCTGGGTCAGGAGAACAGGGCCGCCGTGGGCGCCGTCGACGTGGAACCACAGGCCACGTTCGCGGCAGAAGGTACCAATTTCTGCCAGGGGATCGTAGAGGCCAGCAGCAGTGGTACACGCGTTGGCAACCAGCGCCATGACCCGCTTCCCCTCGGCCTCAACCCGCGCGTATGCCGCTGGAAGCCGGTCCGGAATGATGACGCCGTGCTCGTCGATCTCCAGCGGGTAGACAGCCTGGTGCCCCATGCCCATGATTCCGGCCGCGCGGGCGATAGAATAGTGCGTCTCCGCCGGGGCCAGCAGGGCCAGATCGCCCTGGTTTCCCTTCAGCCAGACTTCCGGCGCAATCCGGGTTCGGGCTGCAATCAAGACGGTCAGGTTGGATAGAGACCCGCCATGGGTCAGGATACCGCCACCGTGTATCTCGCCCCCAGCTTGCTGTGGTGGTACAGGGGCAGGCACCCAGCCCACCTTTTCTAGCAACCAATTGATGAGGAAATACTCGATGCTGACCGGCGACGGGCCGAGTTCATAGATCGACCCGTCGTTGCTGACGAAATTGTCCACGAGGCCCGCCAGCGCTGCCGAGTAGTGGGGGACTGCTTGCTGGTGGGCGATGTTGGCCGGATCATAAAAGCGTGTGATGGCCGATAGGTACACATCCATGAACCGCGCCAGCTTTTCCCCGGTCAATCCCCCATCTCTGACGAGCGAGGACAGCTCCATGTCAGCCACCAGCTCGCTCATGGGCGGTTGGCGAATGACAGGTCCCTCGCCTGCAATGGACCGTTCGTAGAAGTCAGTCAGGGCCTGGATGGTGATCTCGGCATCAGCCTCAAAGGCACGTGTGGTTTCCGTCATTGTCCTCTTTTCTCCAGCAAGAAGAGCTCAGCTGTACTCGCAATTCTCCGATATTGCGCTGGCCCCGTAGTTATTCAGCCAACCCAGCATGTCTGCACACAATCTCCAGCGCTTTCACCAGAGACTTTGCTCCAAGCCTCGCGTACTCTTCAATGAGCTGCCCATCCTCGTCCAGCGTTCCAAGCCCAGGGCTGAGGAATATCTTGCCGCTGTAGATCGTCGCAGGCTCAACACCCATTTCTACCTGAGCGGACACAATCGGGCTGGTGTTGGCCCACAGGTCCTCCAGGGTAAAGATGGGAATGCCAAAATCTCCGCCATCCCAGGTTCGTTCATAGTTCACCTCGGTGCCGCCGAGCTGGTAGGTCTTGGTAAAGATCAACTGCTCTCGGAAGCGGCTGGGCTCCAGTGCTTGAAACTCTTCTACAATGATGTTGTGGTATTGATCGATGGGGTCCGTAACCAACTCGGGCTGGTCGCGCAGGACCCGCAGATAGGCAAGCAGTCCAACCAGGGCGTCCCTCCCTGGGTCACTGTAGGTGTATACCGCTTTCCCGTGGGAGGAGACTTCACCATACCGTTGCCCGCCAAGGCCCATCCCCTTGCGAACAGGGTTGATGGTTTCATCCTTGCCTATGATCAGCCCGGTCGCTGGCGCTCGCCCGGGCTTGTCCATGCTGTACGTAATGATGTCGCAGTCGATCTGGCGAGGATCCATCCCAATGAAGGGGATAGAGCCACCGGTATCGACAATGTAGGGGACGTCAAAGTCCCTGGCAACTTTTCCCAGCATCTGCAACAAGACCGGCGTGCCGTTGCCATCCAGCTCGCCGTGCCCGTAACTTGGCGTATCGTAGCCGATGGCCATTACGCCTGCCAGATAGGCGCTGTGGCGGTTGGCTGCCTCTTGGATATTCTCCATCGTTTTCCCGGCGTCAACCCTGGTTAGAAGTGAAGTGGGGTTGTACCGGATCCCGTGGGATTCATACCGGGCGCCTGCCATCCGAACGTAGAGCGTCTCCAGGTTGGCCAGGCTCTTGCCCTCGACGCCCAGCTCACCGCCGGCTATCGTGCGATCGACCAGCAGATTCTTGTACTTGGGCGGGAACGCCCGGCCATAACCACCCAGCCATTCATAGTCTTCCGAGTAAGGCATTAGCATGCGGGCACGATAGATGTCGCCGTGGCGCATGGAGGGCGGAGCGCACAATGTTTCGAGGCTAATCCTGAGAGCGGCTTCGCAGGTATTCGCTGCAGCAGCATCGTACTCATCCCCATATACGTCTTTGACGACGGCTCGTAGCTCGTCCTCGATGACGCGGACGGGCAAGGTTCGCCCTCCCCTGTTGGCTTCGATGATCTTGTCCAGGACATAATTGGGCAAGTTGCCGGGCCGGGATGAGCTTCCCGCATAGAGCCCGATATCGGTACCCAGTTTCCTGGCGCCAAGGCTATCGCCAAACCGGCGGGCCTCTTCCAGGATCTGGGTGGTACGCTCGTAGATCTGCTGGTACCATTGGTAGCGGTATTTCGGCTTCATATTCTTCGATCCTCCCTACCCGGTGCGGCCTACAACCTACCGCTCAAGAGCCAGTGCGGGGTCTGCGAGCCCAGGAGCACCCCCAGGTTGTTCTGCAAGGCAAGCTCAAAAAGTCGGCTGGCAACGCTGACGTCCAGGACCGGCAGCCCAACAGCATTGAAATAGATCAACTCATCCCCTTCCCTGCCCGGTACCCTTCCAAGGAGAATGTCCCCCAGGTTGGCATAGAACTGATCCCGGCCAATGAGCCCATCGTGGAAGGCAGAGGCTACCGTTTGGACATTGCGATGCAGGACCACATCGACATCGTCACACACGATCTTGTTGGGAGGCTGCCCGCAAGCCACCACGTAGGCTTGTTCATCCTCCCAGCCACCGAGGTGAATATGGGTGGACGCTGACCGGACATCGGCCAGCCTGATAAAAGGCGTCGTCGCCGTGGTTGCCGCCACCGTGATCCCGGACCGCCGCATCACTTCTCCGGGATCGCCAACCGCTTCGATAGACAGTTCTGTCTTGTCTTCCATCAACTTGACAAACTGGTCCTGGCTTTCTGGTACGACATCGTGGACCAATACCCGCTCGATCTGTTTTCTCACAACAGCCGCCATGCATAGAAGAACGCTGCGCGAGATGACGCCGGCGCCAAAAAGTCCCACGACCGTAGGTTCGGGTTGGGCCAGCGCTTCGGTAGCCAGGGCAGCGTAGGCGCCAGTCCGCAGCGCAGAAATCATGGCCCCATCCATCACGCACAGTACGCGCCCGGTAGTTCGGTCATTGAGGGAGATGATCGAGTTGGAACGGGGCAACCCCAAGGCCAGGTTATCCGTATTGGCCCCCAACCACTTGACACCGGCATAAGGACCAACTACACCAACCAAGGCAGAGATCTTCCAATCCCTTTCCACGTCAAAGTCGAGGGCCAGTTTCTCGTTGATCGTCTTCCCCTGAGCATGCAGACAAAGACAGTGGCGCACATCTTGCACGATGGCGGTACAATCCAACAGTCCTGCGGCAACCAGATCATTGCGTGAGAGGTAGAGGATTCGTTTTTCAGAAATCAGATCCTGAACTTTCACGAGTCTGTCCTCCTTCACAGCAAACGATAAAATCCAGCGGGTTGGATCCGTCTCAACAGACCGGCTCGGTCGGGAACTCCTCCGACGGGACGACTGCTCGACGCTCGGCAATGGATTTCTTCAAAGCCGCCTCAAACTGCAATTCAAGGAGTCCGGCGCACCCTGGAACGGGAGGCGGAACGCCATTGCGGATTGATTCGAGATAGGCATCGACTGATTTCTCGAAGGATTCTTCGTATTTTTTCCAGCGGGAGGTCTCGCGACTCGGCAGATAGACTTCATGGACGCTGTCGCCATAGTCCAGTATCTCCATATCCTGGTCCAGGCCCCGGAAGTGAACACGCCCGCGCTCAAAGCTGATGATCAATTCGAATAGTGGAAAGTCCCAGTTGATTGCACTGGTCCCGAGAATGGTACCCGTAGCACTCTCGCCGATGAGGTAGGAGGCTACTACATCCGGTACATCTCCGGCATCGAGAAAGGGATAGGTTTTCGCGCCCACTTGAGCAGAAATCTCGCGCAGTGGGCCGGCAAACTGGAGGATCAGGTCAATGCAGTGGCTCCAGGTGGCGAAATGAGACAAAGCGACGACGTTCACAGCAGTGCCAAACCTACGCTCCTGAATCAGCTTTCTGGCCCGCCGCGTCTGGTCGAAAAAGCGATAGTTGAAAACCATCGCCACCTCGACTCCAGCCTCTTGGGCCTGCTGAAGCAGTGTCTTTCCGTCCCAAAAATCTTCCTGAACAACGTTGGCCTGTCCTCTCCGCGCGACCAGGGGTTTCTCTAGAAAGAGACGTCTGGGTTTGAAGGGGAGCAGCGCCTGTGTCGCTTCCAGACGCTGCTGTTCCCCGGTCAGCACAAAAATGGTCTCGGGTTGCCGCTCGTACAACTCTTCTAGCGAGCGGACGACTCGCACCCCGAACTTTCGTCCAACCATCTCCGCCCGCTCTGGTGTCCGGGAATAGCAGGTAAGGGAAACGTCCCTATGCCGCAGCAAGCTGGGAATGTAGTTTTTTTCAGCCACTCTGCCTGTGCCGACAATAGCGATTTCCATCGTGCCCCTCCTGTTCTGCCCCTGAAAAAACTGTATGCGTCAGATGCCCACAAATCCGAACATGCCATCCTATTGCCACTGGATCCCACGGTATGCATAGGTTAAGTCCCGAGAAAGCCACCGACAAGCCCCTGCTGCCCCCGCACAAACAGATCGCCCGCCATCGGTTTCTTACCGGCAAGTTGCACCGACTGTAACTCCAGGAGCCCGCTGCCCGTCGCCACTCCCAGGCCACTCGAAAGTGCAATTACCTGTCCGGGCATCCCCTCTCCTCGCCAATCCGCCAGAGGCATCGCCTTGAGCACCTTGAGCCTGCATCCCTCCCACGTCGTATAGGTTCCGGGCCATGGGTCGTAGGCCCGTACCTGGCGGTCCAGGTAGTTGGCTGGCTGGCTCCAGTCCAGCAGACCATCCTCTTTCCTCAATTGATCGCAATAAGTAGCCAACGCCTCGTCTTGGGGTTGCGCCTGGATCTCGCCAGCCAACCAACCGGCAAGCGTCTTGACCAGCAGCTCAGCACCCTGTTCAGCCAGCTTTGCCGTCAGCGACCCGGTCGTATCGTCCGGCGCAATGGAGCACTCCTCCTGGGCCAGGATCGGGCCCGTGTCCAGTCCTTCGTCCATGCGCATGATCGTCACACCGGTGATGGGCTCGCCAGCCAGGATGGCCGCAGTGACAGGCGCTGCCCCCCGGTATCTGGGCAGCAAGGAGGGATGGATGTTCAAACAACCAAGGGGTGGCAGCTCAAGGACGGGTCGTGGCAAGAGCTGGCCGTAGGCAAAGACGGCGATCACGTCTGGTCGCCAGCGAGCAAGGTGATCTAGTGCTTCAGATGCCTGCAGGGTTGCAGGCTGGAAGACTGGCACTCCTTGCAGCAGCGCAGCCTCCTTGACCGGCGCCACGACCATCTTTCTACCCCGTCCCGACCGTCTGTCCGGCTGGGTGACCACACCTACCACATCGTGGTACTCGACCAGCGCCTCAAAGCTAGGCACAGCAAACTGGGGGGTCCCCATGAAAATAATACGCGCCATCATCCACCTCGTAATCGGACAAGCTGAGTCTGCTCAGACCTCGCCGTGTCCTTCACTTCCCGCCTGGATTGTATCACATCTGGATGTGCGGGCCAAACAGGGAGTCTGTGTAGCAGACCTGCTCCGATCCTGCCAGCGGGTCCACATCTCCACCTGTACATCCGTACAGGTCAGCAACTGTACAGATGCCCGGTGCGGAACATGAGCTTTTGTGGTATAATCTTCCTCAGAGTCCCAATCTGATTCTCAGATGAGGTGAGTTCATGAACAAGGCAAGTTTTCTCTCGCGGCTCGTTGCTTGGCTGGTAGACCAGGCAGTACTTTTTCTCCTTTTCTTTGTCCTTTCGGCGGGCTTGGGCCTGATCATTGGGCTGCTTGCAAGCTCTGAAAGCAGCATCCTGAGCTTCCTGGCGGGGTTGCTGGGCGTGGCCCTGATCTTCTTGGTCGCGCTCTTGCAGTTTCTCTACTTTGGCGCGCTGTGGCAACACGATGGGCAGAGCCTGGGCATGAAACTGATGCAGATACGGGTGATCCGGCACCAGGCAGAGCCGCTATCCTTCTGGCGGGCTGCGCTGCGTGGCACACTTGGCTACTGGATCAGCGGGGTGATCTTTGGACTTGGCTACCTGTGGGCTGTCTTTGATGAGAACCAAGAGACCTGGCACGACAAGATATTTGACACTTGGATTGTACAGGCTTGAAAGCAAAGACTGCGCCATTCTTCGGACAGGTCTTGTGGGTAGGGGATGGACCAGTCACAGCCTCCTGGCAGCAGGGCGCATGAACCGGTTGTAGGGCTAGATAGTACGCCTGAGCTGCTGCGCGCTACAGCTGCACTCAAAAGAGAGAGGGCCGCCAGTGCAGATAATGGACACTGAATCCACGATTCGCAGGGCTGTTAGACGCGCGCGCGCCGAAACCTACTTGCTGATCTCGCTCGTGGCTTTGGCCGGTTCGGTGATTGCCACCCGCCTGTTTTTGGAAATCACTGGGTACCCGCAGCTTGGCAATAGCGAACTGCACATCGCCCACGCCCTGTGGGGTGGGCTGCTGTTGCTGGCGGCGGCGCTCCTGCCACTCATCTTGGCCAACAGATGGGCCTTCACCGCGAGTGCTGTCTGCAGTGGAATAGGTGTCGGCCTATTCATCGACGAGATTGGCAAGTTCATCACCCAGAAGAACGACTACTTTTTCCCCGCGGCCGCTCCCGTGGTCTATGCCTTTTTCCTGCTCATGGTTCTGCTGTTCCTGCTTGTACGGCGACGGAGCGCCCCCAGCCCCCGGGCAGAGATGTACCGGGCACTGGCTGAACTGCGCGAGTTGCTGGACAACAACCTCGACACTCGTGAACTGGAGATGTTGCTGGCACGGCTGGAGACTGCGAAGCAAGCAGACCAGCCCCACGTAACTGGGCTGGCATCAACGGTATCCACCTACCTGCAGGAAACGGATATCCCGCTCCTGCCAGCTAGACCCAGTCTCTGGAAGCGAATCCATGCCGTGCTTAAGCGCTGGGGACATCGCATCGGACGCCGTCCGCACCGCATCCTGATCCTGTTGTCTATGGCCGTACTAAGTGTGGGGATGATCCTAGCTGTCGTACTGCCGATTTTTGTGGCGGCGGCGCCAGAGACTGCGGGCCAGAGGCTGCTGACCTGGCTGGTCACGCAGGATGACATACAGACAACAGGCAGCCGGGTGTGGTTTTATGCGCGCATCCTTCTACAAGGGATCGTCGGGTTCTTTGCCCTGATCACCATCTACTACTTTGCCAGGGGCCGCGAGCTTCGGGGGATCCACGCGGCGCTTCTCGCGCTCCTGCTATCGTTGACCGGCGTCCTTTTGCTGTCCTTTTACCTGGATCAGTTCAGTGCCACGACCACGGCATTGCTTCAGTTCGGCGTTTTGCTCCTGGTCATAGCCTACCGGCGCTGGTATCTGGAAACGGGACCAGCCCTCGGCCAAGGGGCCGAGCGCAACGGGGACGCAGAGACGTCGTAAAGATTGTACAGCATCGCCTGCGGAGTTCATGCGGCTCAACCTGGAAAGGAGGCGCCTCCAATAACCAAGGCATTGTTTCTGCAAAGGCAGTTCTCTCATCGGTACTAGTCTGCAATTCCTACTTGGAGCAAGGAGGACAAAATGTGTGACCTTTTGGGCTGGATCATTGTTGGCGGTCTCATCGGTTGGCTGGCGAGCATCATCACCGGTCGCAACCAGCGACAAGGCTGCATCATGAACGTCATCGTCGGCGTAATTGGCGCCGCCCTTGGGGGGTTGGTCTACAACCTGATCGCTGGCCGCGGCTTCACCTTTAACTTTGGCAGCTTTGACATCACCAGCATTGGCGGCATTGTGGTGGCTCTGATCGGCGCTGTGGCTCTGCTTGCCATCCTCAACTTCATCCAAAGACGGTAGACGGGCCTGGAGGCAGCCAGCGCTTGGCCACCTCCCTTTGTCAAGGCAATAGCCCCCAATAGGACCTGCCAGGTATCCAAGCGGTGTGGAACCTGGCGGATTGTCGAATGACAGAACCCGCAAAGTGTGGTACACTATCACCTCGAGTTCCCTGGAGGCTGTATGTGTCTTTCACAACGTCTTTTCCACGGGCTCGATAAAACAACCAGCAATGACAGTTGCTTGTGTATGGGTGGCTCATACTTACTATGGTCGTCTGTTGAACGAAGAAACAGGCGGAGGTTGGAGGGAGGTTGAATCATGAGCAAGGTCTATCTGCACAGAGCTAGCGCGCCAGACAGGCTGCTGGGGCGTGTCAGATCGGATGGTCGTGTCTATAGAAGCTACCCCGGTCCCGACGACTATATTGGGCGCGTGGATCTGGAAACCGGCAGGGTACATGCCCAGCGATTAGGACCCGACGAGTACATCGGCCGGATCGATTTGGACAGTGGCAAGGTCTGGCGAGACGTGGAAGCTGGTCTCGACGAACACCTGGGCTGGGTGGACGAGAAGGGTGAAATGCGCTACGATGTTGCCGGCTGGACGGACGAGTATATCGGCCGGATTGAACGCGAGGCATCTCTGGCTCAGGCTGGCGCCGCCTTCTTGCTGCTGGTCTGGCCTGCCTTTGCGGCACATCAATAACTTGGCATTCGTACAGAGGTGTGGTACCCATCGCTCAATCCGACCCACAGCGTACACCACACTACAACGACATTGAGTTTTGATACAAGGAGGGTTCATATGTCATACTTGGTTGTAATCACATTTCAAGACCCTGACGAAGCTGAAGAGGCCCGAGATGCTCTGGAGCAGGCGCAACACGAACACGCGGTACGCCTCGACGATTCGGCCGTAGTGGTCAAAGATTCGGATGGCACAGTCCATGTCCAAAACGAGGTATCCCGTGGCGTAAAGGTGGGGGCGCTCGGTGGCGGTGCCCTGGGTCTTTTGGCTGGCTTTCTGTTCGGTGGCCCCGTCGGTGGTCTGGTTATAGGAGCGCTTGGCGGTGCGCTGGGAGGAGATCTGGCTGGTTTGGGTATTGACGGGAGATTCATCCACGACGTGGGCGAAGCCATACAACCAGGCACATCGGCTCTGTTTCTCATGATCAAAGAGCAAGATCCCGGAGCCGTCATCTCTGCCCTGGATCCCTACGAGGGACAAGTGTACCACACGTCATTGCCGCCGGATGTCGAGGACAAGCTCCGCCAGGTGCTGAGCGACTAGGTTCAGAGTCCGATGAACACACTCAAAGATGCGGTACGATTCCTCTACCGCTTGGCCGTACTCTGGGTTGTTGACACCGCATCTTTGCTGTTGACAGCAGCCATCCTGCCTGGCTTTGCGCTGCAGGCGACAGAGGGCGAGTCCATATGGGTCGTGGCAGCAGCCGCAGCCTTTTTGCTGGGCATCGTCAACCTGCTGATCCGGCCCGTAGTCTTGCTGCTGGCCCTGCCCTTAGGGCTAATTGCCGTCACCCTGGTCGGCTTATTCGTCAATGCCATCGCACTGCGCATTACCTCGGCCCTTCTTCCAGGCTTCTACATCAACAGTTGGCTTACGGCCTTTGCTGCCGGTCTCATCCTGGCCGTGATCAACACCATCATCACCAGCCTACTGACCATCGACGACGAGGGCTCTTTCTACGACGCTCTCATCGAGAGGCTGGCCCGGCGGAACCCCTTTCCCGTTGAGGACAATGCGGGGCGTGGCCTGGTCATGGTAGAGATCGACGGTTTGAGCTACTGGCACTTGCAGAAAGCGCTCGATGATGGGGTGCTGCCCACTTGTAGTCAGATGATTCGTGAGGAGGGCTATGTGCTCTCTCGCGTCGATTGTGGCCTGCCGTCCCAGACATCCTCCTGCCAGGCGGGTATCATGTTTGGCGACAACTATGATATCCCAGCTTTTCGCTGGTACGACAAGGACCAGGGCAAGCTAATGGTCTCCAGTACGGACGCACCGCTCATCAACGCTCGGTACACCAAGGGGCAGGGCCTCATGCGCCGGGGCTCGAGCATCAACAATATGATGAACGGCGACGCCGAGAAATCACTGCTAACTCTGGCTGACCTGCGCGAAGGCAGTGACGAGGAGAGGAAACAGCGGGCTCGGGACATCTACCTCGTAATGCTCAACCCATACTTTTTCCTGCGCACCATTGTGTTGTTCTTTGGCGATGTGCTTCTGGAGCTGTGGCAGGCCTTCAAACAACGGGTCCAGAATGTGCAGCCAAGGCTCAACCGGCTGCACCATGGCTACCCTTTCATGCGCGCCGCGACGACAGTCTTTATGCGTGATCTCGCGGCCTATCTCACCGGCCTGGACATCATCCGGGGCACGCCAGCCCTCTACGTTACCTGGCCAGGATACGACGAAGTTGCCCATCACTCAGGGACCTGGTCCAGCGACGCTTTTGGCGTACTTGGGCGCTACGACCGCGTCATCGCGCACATCCGGGACATCATCCAGCGCAAAGCGCCCCGTCCCTACGAGTTGCTTATCCTATCCGATCATGGCCAATCCTTTGGAGCCACCTTCAAACAACGCTATGGCTACGATCTCAAGGGTTTCATCCAGCAACACCTACCCAGTGGAACCGGCATCATGCACACATCTGGCGGCGATGATGGGTCCATCTCGGTCGTGGCCATGGCTGCCGAGCTGGAGAACGTACAGGAGCACGGGCCAGGAAGCAGAACCGGCCGAGCAGTTGTGGGACGGGCGCAGAGGCTCCTGGAGCAGGGCGCTGCGCAAAGCGTAGCTGATGCTGGCCAACCTGCGGAGGTAACCGTCTGCGGCAGTGGGAATCTGGCCCAAATCTATTTTGATCTCTTCCCGCGCAAGATCACGCTGAGCGAGCTGAACGCAGCCTATCCCGGCCTGGTTGACGCATTGGTGCAGCATGAAGGAGTTGGCTTTGTGGTTGCCTACGGTGAGGATGGCGTACCCGACGTCTTTGGCAAGGATGGTGCGCGAAACCTGCATAGCGGTATCGTGACCGGTGACGACCCCCTGGCGCCCTACGGTGATGTAGAACTGCGCGCCAAGCAAGTACGCCGGATTGCCGATTTTCCCCATGCCGGCGATCTCATTGTCAACAGTACCCTCTACCCCGACGGCACCGTCGCCGCCATGGAGGAGCTGATCGGCAACCACGGCGGCTTGGGTGGCGAACAGACCGATGCCTTTCTCTTTCACCCGGCAGAGATGGAGGTACCAGAGACAGCGAATTCCGTCGACCTCTTTGCTATCCTTGATGCCCGTCGAGGCTTGCCCGTAAATGAGCCCGCGGAGAAAGTCCAGCCAGCCGAGCCAGAAGGTGTTCCTGCCTGGGCGCCAGCGACCTTGGGCAAAGGCCTGCTGGATGTAAGAACGTGGGGTGCCCTTGCCATTCGCGCTCTGCTATTCCAGCGATCTACCTACAAGGAGGTTGTCCGCAATCCTTATATGACCGGCCCGGCACTCATCATCACCCTGCTGGCCTCACTGATCGCCGGTGCGGCTGCCGGCGAGAGCCTTGGCGAGGCTGCAATTGTCGCGCTCTTGCACTTTCTGGGCTGGTTCGTCGGCATACTGGCTATGTTTGCCGCGGGACGGCTGCTGGGCGGCACCGGCAGCTACACGGCGACGCTGCGCGGCGCTGGCTTTGCCCAGGTCGTGTATTTGCTCGAACTGTTGGCCTTTTTCCCAGCGATCTCACCTCTGGTCAGAACGATCACGACCATCCTCTCCTTTGTGGCGACGTGGCTCGCAAGCGTCGAAGCACAGGAACTGCGGGGGTGGCGCGGCATCTTCCTGCCGTTGGCCTACACCCTGGTTTTGGCCACCAGCCTCATCATCGTGGCCAATCTGCTAGCCGGTGCTGGATTCACCCTAGAGACCCTGTTACAGGAACTCGGTCTGCTGGCTCCCAGCCAATAGCCCGGCGCGAACCGGGCGCTTTTCGCAGCACATTCGCCAGGACCAAGCACCCGCACGGCCTGGAGCAATTCTACTGGCTTCCTGCCGGGTTTCCCTGCTCCGTCCGGCTCGGTGACCGGGCACGTTGAGGCATGCCGTTCGAAAGAACAATCCCTTGACACATACTTGCGAATCGACTATAATGCCAGGCGACTCTAATAGTAACGACATGGCGTCCGGGAGCCGGGGCTCTATCACCTTGTTCTTCCCGGTACGACCCATCTGCGGTAGATCCCTACTATGACGCCAGTCCTGGTCAAATCATTGGATGAATTTGGTTCTATGTGGCAAAAAAGTGGCAACAACCCATCTGCCAAGCTGCCAGCTTACGTCTTGGCTGCAGCGCTGAGTATCCTTGCCCTCATCGGGGCCTGGCTTACCTATCCCCTCTTTGGCAACGCCGTCTTTTCGGTATTTTATATCGTTGTCGTTGTCATTGCCTGGCGAGGCGGTCTGGGGCCAGCGGTTCTCTCCATGTTCATCAGCATTGTGGCCATCATCCCCCTGCTCGTGGCGCCCCTGGGCACGCCGGGTCTCGCTGGGGAAGATTTGCTGCCTGCCCTGGCCTTTCTTGCCGTATCGGTGGTCATCGCCCTGATAACGGCTTCGCGCGAAAGTGTAAACGAGTCGCTTCGCGAGTCCCTGGCTGCAGAGCGCCGGCACGAGGCGCGCATCCTCGCCATGATGGACAGTACCGCTGAGGCTCTGGTGCTCATATCCCCGGGGCGCGAGGTACTGGATGTCAATGAGCAGTTCGAGGAGATGTTCGGACTTTCAGCAGAGCAGGCCGTAGGACAGCCAGCCAGCGAGCTTCGCCCGTTCTTTGAGCAGGTATTTGCAGATCCCGCGCCACTTTTCGACCTGGTAGCCCAAACCGCCGCGGATGCCGAAGGTTACCATACTGAGAGCCTGGTTCAGAACTGGCCCAAGCCTCGCGAATTGGAGATTTTTTCCGCACCAGTGTGCGAGGGGGAATGTGAGACAGGGGCTCACTATGGCCGGCTCTATGTGTTCCGTGATGTCACACACGAACGAGAAGTGGACCGCATGAAAACCGAATTCGTATCACTCGTTTCACATGAGTTGCGGACACCACTGACATCCATCAAGGGCTTCACGGACATGATCCTGGAAGGCGATGCGGGCGAGATTAATGACGAAGTGCAGGAATTCCTGGAGATTGTCCAATCCAATGCCAACCACCTGGTAGCGCTCATCAACGATCTCCTGGACATCTCCCGCATCGAGTCGGGCCGCATCCAGCTCAAGCTTGAGACTGTCGACCTGACCGAGATCGTGGCGCAAGTAGTGGCTGTCATGCAACCCAAGTTGGATGAGAAGGCGCAATCACTGACCGTCGAACTGGACCCGGCCTCATCACTCGTCCGCGGTGACCGCGACAAGCTGGTACAAGTGGTGACCAATTACGTGAGCAATGCACACAAATACACACCGGATGGGGGTGAGATACGGATCGAGACTGCGCGCAAAGGAGACCTGTGCCGGTTGGCAGTCTCTGACAACGGGTTCGGGATTGCGCCTGAAGATCAGGAACAGCTTTTCGCTCGCTTCTATCGCGTCGACAGTTCGCTGACGGCGGAGATTGGCGGGACAGGTCTAGGATTGTCCATCGTCAAGTCGGTCATCGAAATGCACGGCGGTTGGGTTGGTGTGGAGAGTGAGCCGGGCAAGGGTTCAACGTTCTTCTTCACCATCCCCCTGGTCACAGATACACCCCATAGTACAGTGAACGCGGGATCAACGGAAGAGACGCCTGCTGTGACGACGCCTTCCGAGCCCACACCAGTCGCGCCCACTCTACCCATACCTGTAGGACGCAGGATTCTTGTTGTCGAGGACGATCCAGATATCTCCCATCTCATCTGCGCCCAACTGGAAGGAGCGGGCTACAAGGTGACAGCGGTTGCCAGTGCCGAGACGGCCCTGGAAGCCATAGCCCAAGAGATTCCGGATCTAGTCACGGTGGACATCGATCTGCCAGGCATGGACGGTCTTGAGCTAGCCAGCCGCCTGGCCGCGTCACCCGACACGCAGGGCATCCCCATCGTAGTCCTCTCTGTCCTTAACGACGATCCCCGCAGTCCGCAGTTCGGACTCAGCTCCCTACCCAAACCCATAGACCAGGAGCAGTTGCTCCAAACGATGGCTCGGGAACTAGAAGGGGCTACCAAGCGACAGATTCTTGTGATCGAAGATGATTCAGACACCCGCCAGCTCCTTAGCGTGGCCCTGGGAAAGAGTGGTTTTGAGGTTGTAGCAGCAGCCGATGGAGAAACCGGCCTCCTCAGAGCGAGCAGGGACATGCCCGGTCTCATCCTGCTCGACCTGCGCTTGCCCGGAATGGATGGTTTTAGCGTGTTGCAGGCCCTCAAGCAGGATCCGTCCACGTCAGCGATCCCCGTCATCGTCATGACTGGAAGTGAAAGAGTCAAGGTCGGGGCAAGGGCCCGTGTGTTGTCGCTGGGTGCCGCCGATTTCGTATCCAAGCCATTTGATATCAATATGCTGATCGAAGAGATTCGCGTTTTCATACAGCAGGAGGAGGCATAGCATGACTACCAAAGTTCTGGCAGTAGACGATGCTCCGGACGTGCGGCGTTTGATCCAGATCAAGCTCAAGAAGGCCGGATTTGAGGTTATCACGGCGGTCGATGGTCAGGATGGGGTAGAAAAGGCCCTGGCCGAAGAGCCCGATGTCATCCTCATGGACGTTATGATGCCTAGAATGGACGGCTACACGGCCGTAAAGACGATCAAGGCCGAGATGGACCCCGCGCCGATCATCCTCATGCTCACGGCCAAGGGCCAGGAAGAAGATGTGATCGCAGGCCTTTCAGGCGGCGCCGACGATTATATCATCAAACCCTTCGCCCCTCGGGAATTGATCTCCCGCGTCAAGGTGGCGCTGATCAAGGCCGGCAAGCAGATCGATATTGAAGACTAGGGATTGGGCATTGGATGCTGGGGATCAAACAGGGTTCGCCGCCTTGGATCAAGATTCCATGGTCAACTTTCCAGTAGCATCCTCAAGGAGGGACTCCCCGTGGAACAGACCGTGACGACACCTACGCAGGCTCCAAGATCCCGTACCTATTGGCAGGCCCAGGGCTTGGCCGAACTGGCCTTGAGTGAATTCCAGGCGGCTACGGCCGAGGGAGATCTCGCCGGGCAGCGCCGGGCCTTTTACCACCTTGCTAGCTACTATGGCCGGACACTGCATATCCTGCGCTCGGCGCTGAGTACGCACAATGAGCCTTTGGCCCAGGCCGCCATGAGCAACCTGGTGACCCTGCACCGGCCTCTGACCCAGATGCACCGTGCTGCGCCGGATGACATCCCTGTGACGCTGACTCTGGATCGGAAATCACGTGACGAGTTTGTTCGGGACCTGGTAGTACGTGTCCTGGCCGAGTCGGGTGAGCCATTGGATCCAGAGATGGTCATCGAGCGGGTAAACCAACTGGACATGCTGGCCAACGTCCGGCGAGGAACCGTTCAACGGCACCTGAAAGACCTGATAGCCATGGGGCACGTGGAGCGATCGGACGGCAAGTACAGTCGCACAGGGCGCGTCTACGCCGAATTGGACATGGATGCACTCAGCCTGAAAGCCCTCGCCGGCGACAGCTTGTATTCGCAGTTTGCGGAGGCTGACTTTCGCGGGCTGCGCGAGATCGACGCCCGCCAGGGATCTTTTGTACAACACTTTGCATCTGTCGCTGGCCTGAACCAAGCCAGCGCGCAGCAGTTCGTCGAGGTTGTAGGCACCCTGATCGAAACCCAACCCCGGGAAGCCAGCGCCTGGCGGCATGCCGACCTGCTGGGTTCGCCCTTCCCGCGCCCCTACCAGTATGAGGCATATGCAGTGTTCCGTGGGCGCGGTTACCAGGGCCAGATCATCGAGGCGCCCACCGGCAGCGGAAAAACGATGATCGGCATGATGTGCATCCAGGATATGCTGGGTACCTTGCATACTGGCCAATCGATCCTGGTTCTGGTACCCACCAGCAATTACCAGCAGCAGTGGGTAGGCGAGCTGTGTTACAATCCCATCGGCCTCCGCTTGGCGCCCGAATTCGTCTTTTCCGGTACACCAATCCAGCTGGAGCGGTTCCAGAAACAGACAGGGAGCCATCCCGCTGTCCTGCTGGTGACCTACACTGCTCTGGCCCAGGCCGGCTCCGGTGTGGGCAAAGGTGGTTTTGATGTCGACTCTATCGAGATGTTCCTGCAGGGAGCCAACGTACAGCATGTCATCTTGGACGAAGTCCACAAAGTTGTCGACAACATGAAAAGCGTTTCGGCCGACGTCACACGGGTCATGGCTGAATGGCTGGAGGATGGCAGCCTCCATGGCCTTATTGGTTTTTCTGGCACCGCTGAGGCCTACCGCACGCGCTTTGCTGACCTGGGCCTGGAGCTGGCCTACAGCATTCCCCTGGACGACCTCATCGCATACGGATTCGTGGCGCCTTTTGCCGAGTTCGGTGTGCCCTTTTCCAACTCGGCTCGGGAGCGGCGCATCCGCCAGATGTTGGATGCCTACAAAAAGAACCTGCGAGGGTACTATAAGCTCTTGGGCGGCGCGAACTTGCGCGGCTGGTTCGCAGAAATACCACTGGCAGACCGGGTTGAGATCGGCCACAGTCTCTTGGGCATGTACCAAGGACGGTCGAGCTGGGAGGACGATCTCAAAGAAAGGTCGGCAGGCTGGGAGTCAGGCAAAGAACTCAACATGACCGAAATGCCGCTGGTGCTGATCCTTCAGATCGCACGCGGTTGGTCCGACGCCGAACTAGCGGCCCAAGCCGGGCTAGACCCAGTCCGGTTTGAAGAACTATGCGGAGCGATGCAAAAGATCCGGCAGGATCTGGAGGAGTTGATCTATCTACCAGAGACCCTGGCCCAACTCAGGGCGCCCGGGTTTACCAACACCCTCAATGCAGTAGCCCTGCGCGAGCTGCTAACCACAGACATGCCCGTCTACGAGCGCATCCACCAGGCCAGAGACCTGGCGGTGACGACGATCACCGGGCTCTACCGCAGCCTGAGTAGCTGGTACCGTCGCGTTGGTGAAGGGCGAGTAGCGACCATCAAGGCCATCATTGAAGCCGAACGGTCGGCCCGACCAGTCAGCGGCATCATCGTCTTTGATACCGGCCGGCGCATCTCATGGCGGGACGAGCTGGCCACCCCAGGCTATGAAGGTGTGGCGGGATTGTTTGCCGAGATGTTGGGCGATGAACGATTCACCGCTTTTGCCGCCCTTTCGAGCGAGGTGTATTTGACCTACGATGATGCAGAGCCCTTGCCTCCCCAGATTGCCAAGTTCATCGAGGATGAACTGATGCGTGACGAGGTGGCGGGCGCCATCCTGAGCTTGGCCACTCAGGGTTTGAGCCTGGATCCTGCGGCATTGGACCGGATTGGGAAGCGGTACCAGGAGCTTATCGATCGCTACATCCCACGGCTGGCCAAGATCCGCGCTACGCGGCGTGGTGAGTTTCGACGTCGCGTTCTGGCGCCCTGGCGGCGCTCTATTCGCCGCATGAAGCTGGGGCCCGAGGGCAGGCGGCTTCTAACCCGGATCCAGGCGCGCAACGTGCACCTGACCGGCTTGGTCCAGACTTTCTTCGACTATGCACTCTTGGCGGCTAAATTCCGCCGGGCCAAAGTGGCCGAGTTGGAACAGGTCAGCGGCGCTCGCCAAAAGTACTTTGTTGTGACAATGCCCACCGGCAACCGCAAGCAGCTCATGTACGACCTGACCAGCCGTCTCGTGGATGCCAAATCGCTGCCCATCAATCTCGTGATTGTCTCAGAGTGGGCTCGGACCGGATGGAACGTCATCAGCCCCAACGTGCTGATCGATGCCACGGCAACCCGAAGCGTCACCGCCTGGCAACAGCTACGCGGCCGGGCTATCCGTGCCCTGCGTACCTGGACCAACGATTGCTACCGGCTGAGCCTGGTGCTGGAGGGCAGCCGTTCTGAGGACTTTGCCGAGCGCGCTGATCTGGACGAGGATGTCACGCGTGTCTTTGAGGAAGTAGCTGATGAAGGGACGACAGCGACAGCGATGGATGAGCGACTGCTAGCTCTGTTGGACGAGATCGCGCCGCCCGATCTCCGAACCAGGGTCCAGGAGGGTGGGGTAGCCTCCTTGACCGACGAGGAGAGGAGTGCGTTGGCCATTGCCTTGATGGAGGCGCGCAACAAAGTTACCCACATCTACGAGTTAGTCAAAGCCTATGGATCCACCAGCCAGGTGACCTACAATCGCCCCGCACGCGTGTGGCGCCGCCGTGACGCCATCGCCCTCAAACATGCCTACGAGGTGTCCGTCCAGCCCTTTACCGGCGAAAAAGTACGCGGTGAGGAGCACGCGCCACTCTTGTATGTCAAAGATCCCCGCAACGACCTGCCCTCCGTCCTCCAGGAGAGAGTGACAGAGGTGATCACCGATCGAGACAAAACGATTATCGCTGGCTGGATGGCAAAATGAAGGAGAGGTCAGAAACAGAATGAAGGTTCTTCTAGTCAGCCCTAAATCGACCGTGTGGAGTTCTCGTACACATATCCACATGGGCTTGGGCTATCTGGCCGGGTCGCTCATCGACGCTGGCTACGACCGTGTGACACTTTTTGATGCCGCGGTAGAGGACGAGTCTCTCAGCGCGCACTTGGCGCGGGAACGCTACGACATTGTGGGCATCTCCAGCCCCACCCCCCTCATCTACGAGGCGTGGGAGGCGGCAGCTCAGGCCAAGGAGCAGGGGGCCATCACCATCTTGGGCGGTCCCCACCTCACGCTCATGCCCGAGGAATCCATGCAACGGCCAGAAGTGGACTTGGTCGTACGTGGTGAGGCGGAAGACACCCTTGTCGAAATCCTGCAAGAAATCGAGCAGCATGGCGGTCCCAACGCGCAACTTGAAGCCTGCGACCTGCAACCAATCCACGGCCTAAGCTGGAAGGATGCTTCCGGGCGAATCGTCCACAACCCCGAACGGAGCCTGCGCAAGGACATCGGGGCCATTCCCTGGCCTGCCTACCATCTGTTCAAGATCGACCGCTACACCAACCTCCAGCCTCTGACGGACGGGCTCGATCCCAACGCCCGAACCTATACCCTCGTGACCAGCCGTGGCTGCCCTCACCAGTGCATCTACTGCTCCAAACCCATCACCGGCAACACCTGGCGCCCGCGTTCACCGGAAGACGTGGTGGCGGAGTGGCGCTACCTGGTGCAGGATATGCGGGCAACCGAGATCGGTATCACCGACGACGTCTGGAACCTGAACCTGGACCGGGCCAAGGAGATATGCCGGAACATCATCGCCGAGGGTTTGAACCACGTGCCCTGGGTCACCGTCCACGGCATGCGCGTCGACAACACCGACGCTGAACTATTCGAACTCATGAAGCAAGCCGGCTGCAAGCGGGTAGGTTTTGGCGTGGAGAGCGGCAACCAGGCTGTATTGGACGCCATCAAAAAACGGCAAACACCCGATGACGCGCGCAAGGCTTTCAGGGAAGCCAAGGCGGCCGGGCTCCAAACCATGGGATTCTTTATCTTTGGCCTTCCTGCCGACACCGAAGAATCCATGGAGGATACCATCCGCTTGGCGCTGGAGCTGGACCCCGACCTGGCCAACTTTATGCTCGCAGCACCCTTTCCCGGCACGGAGCTTTGGGAGATTGCTCAGCGGGACGGCCGCCTGTTCAGCATGGACTGGCGCGACTATGCCATCCACGATGAAAAGGCCCGCTACGAGCTGCCATCATTGCCACCCGAATTGGTAGAGCGCAAGTGGCATGAGGCCTATCGCCGTTTCTACCTGCGCCCTAGCCGCATCTGGCGCAAGGCAATCGATATCGATACATGGCGTCGCCTGCCGGAATACGCCAGCAATTTTGGACGCTTCTTCCTGGGACGCAAAACCTAGGCCGCGGGTTGACATTTGGAACAAGATGGGTATAATACGGCAGTGTTTTGTAGTGCTTTGGGCAGGTACCCGAGTGGCCAAAGGGGGCGGACTGTAAATCCGCTGGCTCAGCCTACGGAGGTTCAAATCCTTCCCTGCCCACCAAAAAGGTCCCTCCTCTTGGAGGGACCTTTGATATTTCATGTCTTCGTCGTGTGCCGGGAGTCTCCCTGTAGGAACAGCATGCTACATTGAGACAGGAGGCCAGAAAATGCGTATGGGCGCCCTATGCTTAGCCTCGCTGGCGCAGAACTTCATATAGTGCAATCGCTCCCGCGACACCCGCATTCAACGACCCTACCTGACCGTGCATGGGCAGCCGGATGAAATAGTCGCAGGTCTCCCGTACCAAGCGCGCCAGCCCCTGGCCCTCACTGCCCACGACCAATCCCAGTGGCCCCCTCAAGTCCGCCTGCGTATGCAACTGCACGCCGGGCAACGCTTCCAGCCCGGCCAGCCACACATCTTTCGATTGCAGCCATTCCATGGCCCGTACCAGGTTGGTCACTTGCGCCACACGCATATGTTCGGCTGCGCCTGCCGAGGCCCGAACCGCGGCAGGTGTCACTCCCGCTGCCCGCCGCTCGGGGATCACCACACCATGAATTCCGGCCGCCTCAGCGGTGCGCAGCAGAGAGCCCAGGTTCTGTGGGTCCTGTACATGGTCCAGCAGCAGGAAAAAGGGCGGCTCGCCGCTCTGCTGGACTGGTTCTAGTAAAGCCTCCAGATCTACGTAGGGGTAGCCCGAAACCTCAGCGGCGAGGCCCTGATGATTGACCTCGCCGCCCATTCTATCCAGATCCTGGCGTGCCACCATCTGGACCGGTATATTGGTCTGCTCAGCCAACCTGAGGATCTCTCCCACGAGCCCCGTGGTCTTGAGCCCCCTGGCCAGCAGCAGTTTGAATATCTGTCGCCGCCCGGCCCGGACTGCCTCGCGCACCGGCTGGCGTCCGTAGAGGATCTCGCGCATCAGCACGCTCCACACGCTACCGGCCGAGTCGCCAGCGCGTACCCTCTGGCCCGTCCTCCAAGAGCAATACCCATCTCACTGAGCTGGTCGCGGATGGCGTCAGCCCTGGCCCACTCTCGGGCCTGGCGCGCCTCCTGGCGCATGTCGATTAGCATCCGCACCAGGCCATCCACCACGTCGTGGTCTGCCTGGGAGGCGCTGCCCGGGCCTGTCCCTTCATCGAAAAGAATACCGAGCACATCGCTTCCCAGGGTCCGGTAGACCTCATCCATCGCTTCCAGCGTCGCCCGGCTCACTGGCTTGCCGGAGTTCAGGTGAGCGTTCACTTCATGGCTCAGATCGAACAAGGTTGCGATAGCCCGAGGCGTGCCAAAGTCGTCGTCCATCACCTCCTCGAACCGGGCCCTGTGCTGGTCCAGTTTGGTCACCCATTCTTCATCGACCTCATCGCCCTCGGCATCCCGCATCCGCTCGCTGACCAGGCCCACAGTACTGGTCAGCCGCTCCAGGCCCCGCCCCGCAGCCGCTATCGCTTCCTCACTGAAATCGGTAGGTGAGCGATAGTGACTGCTCAACACAAAGAAACGGATCGTCATGGGGCCGTGTCGCGACAGCATGTCCTTGATGGTAATGGCATTGCCCAGGCTCTTGCCCATTTTGACGCCGTCTACGGTAACCATGTTGTTGAGCAGCCAGTAGTTGCAGAACGGCTCGCCGGTGGCAGCCTCGATTTGGGCAATCTCGCACTCATTGTGGGGAAAGACATTCTCCAAGCCCCCACCATGGATGTCAAAGGGCTGCCCCAGATACTTGGTGGCCATCACCGAACACTCCACATGCCAGCCGGGATAGCCCCAACCCCACGGGCTGGGCCAGCGTAGAATATGTCCCTTCTCGGCCTTTTTCCAGACGGCAAAGTCTGCCGGGTGGCGCTTTTCCGGGTTGATCGCGACTCGAGCGCCCTCCTCCAGTTCGTCCACCCTGCGCCCAGACAACTTGCCATACTCGGGCCAGTTGGACACGTCAAAGTAGACGGAACCATTGGCTTCGTAGGCGTGTCCCTTCTCCAGCAGAACTTCGGCCAGACCGATCTGCTCGGTAATGTGGCAGCTGGGTCGCGGTGAGATATTGGGCCGCACCGCGTTCAGCGCGTCCATGTCCTCAAAATAGCTGTGCATGTAAGTCTCGACCAGCTCCATAGGCTCGACACGGTCTGCCGCAGCCCGTTTGAGGATCTTGTCTTCCCCCTCGTCAGCGTCATCGGTCAGGTGGCCGACATCGGTGATATTCTGTACGTAGCGTACCTTGTAGCCTTTGTAGCGGAGATAGCGAACGATCGTATCGAACGAAAGATAGACCTTGGCATGACCAATATGCGCATGGTCATAGATCGTAGGCCCGCAAACATAGATGCTGACAAAACCGTCGTGGACGGGATTGAATTCTTCTTTTCGACGCGTCATATAGTTGTATAAGGTTAGAGTCATTTGCATATCCCCTCAGTGGTAGACTTGGATCAGGCATCAACGCCAACTGAAGCCCCATTGGAGCCCTTGTTTTAGGATGCTGCCATCCTCACTGACAGCACCCCCTAATACAGATGCAGATCCGCGTCCAACCCCAGGGTACCTTTTGCGCAACTTGCATATTCTACTCAGCCGCCTCACCACTCTCTGGTGGTTGCACGTTGGCTTGCTGCGCCACGACGATCAGGGCTACCGCTGTATCGACGGATACCCGTCCGGTATTGATGACTAGGTGATACAGAGTCGAGTCCGAGCGGTCTACGCCGTGATAGCGGCGTACATAATCGCTCCTGGCCCGGTCACTGGCTCGTACCCGGCTCTGCGCTGCCCGCCACGCTAGACCCTCACGGTCCGCCAAAGCTCTGATCCGATCATCAAGTGGGGCAACGATCTGTACATGCAGGGTGCCTGGATGTTTTCGTAGCAAGGCTTGGCCCCCACGCCCAACGATCAAAACATTGCCTTCTCGGGCCGAACCCCGGATCACCAGACCAACCATGCGTACATAACTCTCCAATGAAGCGCTGATAGGCGGCACCGTGAGCGAAAACAACCCAGTAAAGGGGAAGGACAGGCTCGAAGGTTCGCTGTAAGACATATTGGGCTCACCAGCTGGTGGTGCCGAAAAAGCAGAGGCTCTCTGCAAACTGGGCATGGCACGCAAGGCGTTGAGCATCCGGTCGGCCAGACCCCGTTCCCCCTCATGCTCCAATTCAGCCAATGCGACCTCGGGTACACCTGCTTTTTGCGCTGCCCGATGGATCGTTGCAGCGTCGATCAGCCGCAGGTCCAACTCCCGGGCCACCTTGGCTGCAATTTCCTCACCATGACTGCCTAGCTGGCGAGACAGGGTAATCACAGGCATCTTTTGTTCACCTACGCAAGTTTGGTTGGGCAAAAACCAAACGCCCTTCCGTTTTTTGCAGCACCTTCTTAACCAGAACAGGGATTGTGCGGCCGATATATGGCCGCCCTTCCTCGACAACGATCATGGTACCATCATCCAGATACCCGACTCCCTGCCCCAGCTCTTTGCCTTCTTGGATGACCTTGATCGAGATCGTCTCCCCCGGCAACAACACAGATTTGACAGCGTTGGCCAGTTCGTTGATGTTAAGCACCATCACCCCCTGAAGTTGAGCCACTCGATTGAGGTTATAGTCGTTGGTGACTACCGGGCATCGGAGGGTCTTGGCCAGCATGACGAGCTTGTCGTCCACTTCCCGGGCTTCTGGGGCATCCATGTCGGTAGTACGCACCGGCACGACCGACTCGTCCTTCAGCCGGTTGAGCATCTCAAGCCCCCGACGCCCCCGGTTACGCCGCAGGCTATCGGAAGAATCGGCAATATGCTGCAATTCATTCAAGACAAAGCGAGGAACCAGCATCGTTCCTGAAATGAAACCAGTCTGGCTGATATCGGCAATACGCCCATCTATGATGACGCTCGTGTCGAGCAACACCACTTGTTCATCCTGGGGAACTTCAGCGCTTTTGGAGAAACGGCTACTGAGGAGCACAAAAAGGTCTTTCCGGCGCATCGTTGCCACCACCACGCCCAGATAGCCAAACAGGATTGCACCAACAAACGGCATGACATCGCCAAAAGGCGACGGCAAGTTGGCCAGAACAGGTGACAGCAGGGCGGCAATGATCAAACCCACAATCAGACCCACGATAATAGCAAAGAGTTCTTTGGCCGGTAGTTCCTGGATTTTGTACCGCACATATCGGATCGGCTTGATCGTCACCCACGGTGCCACCAGCGCCCCAATTGCTGCCCCTGCCAGTGTCAGAGCCGCCACCGAGTATCCAAGATAGGACTCTGGTAGCGCAGTACCGGCCAGGTATTCTCCAAGACGCCAACCAGCTGCTCCCAGGAGGATCATTCCAAACAAGCGCACCGCAATTTCCAAGATCATGGATTCTGACCTCCCAAGTTGTTATTTACTTGCCTGGGCTGGGGTCCCGCACGGCTCGGTGCGAGCAACCAGCTAACCACCGCACAGAATCCTACATAGGGCCTCCTTCTTGGATTCCAGCCGAACCACATAGTACGTAGTTCTTGCCGGCACGTTGTCGATTCCGTTTGCCAACAGCTAGAAATGAAAAACGCGACACTATCTCAAACGCTACTTCACGAACAAAGATAAATGGGCCTTCACCAGCCACCCCTATCTTAACACATTCCCAAGCAAATGTCAATGAGATTTCCAAGATGACTGACTAGTGGCTGGCCCGGCCCAACGCGACGGCAAGCGCATCGGCCAGAGAACGTACTGGGATCGGCTCGATGCCCTCTGGAATATCTGGGATCCGGCGATGGGTACCCGGTACAATGCACCGGCTGAAGCCCAACTTGGCTGCCTCGTGTACGCGCCGCGACAGCTGGCTCACAGTGCGCAACTCACCAGACAGGCCGATCTCTCCCACGGCCGCCAGGTCACTTGGCAGCGGCACGTTCTGAAAGCTTGAGGCGATAGCCAGGGCCAGCGCTAGATCAGCCGCAGGCTCGCTGATCCGCAACCCACCAACCACGTTCACGAAAATATCCTGGTCGGCCAGGCGCAGTCCCACTCGTTTCGAGAGGACCGCAGCCAGCAGCAATAGCCGGTTAAAGTCCACGCCATTCGCCGTGCGCCGCGGCAGTCCGAAACTCGTCGTACTGGCCAGCGCCTGAATCTCAACCAAGAGGGGCCGCGTGCCTTCCATCGTTACAGCAATCGCCGAACCCGCCGCATCCGGCAGTCGTTCAGCCAGGAAAGCTTCCGAGGGATTGGTTACTTCGACCATGCCCTCCTCTGTCATCTCAAACACTCCTACCTCATTGGTCGAGCCAAAGCGGTTTTTCACGCTTCGTAACAAGCGGTGGGCATGAAAACGATCCCCCTCCAGGTAGAGCACGGCATCCACGATATGTTCCAACACACGCGGCCCAGCGATAGCGCCTGCTTTGGTCACGTGTCCTACCACAAAGATCGGTATCCCGCTTGCTTTGGCCAGCCGTAACAAAGTCGAAGCGCAGGCTTTGACTTGACTCACACTCCCCGCAGCCGAGTCCAATTCCTCGGAAGAGATGGCCTGGATCGAGTCTACCACAACCAACTGCGGCCTCAACTGCTCAATGTGAGCCACAACCTGGTCCAATAGCACCTCTGAGACGATATAGAGGCCCGGCTGCTGCAAGCCCAGGCGGTCAGCGCGCAGTTTGATCTGGTGTACCGACTCCTCACCCGAGATGTACAGGACTACAGGCGTGGTACCTGGTCCAGCGCCATCCTCTTCGGCCAGTTGTGCCGAGACTTGTAGTAATAGCGTAGATTTGCCGATACCCGGATCCCCTCCGATGAGCACCACAGAACCCGGGACAATGCCGCCCCCCAATACCCGTGACAGTTCACCGTTGGCCACCGGCAAACGCAGTGATTGGTCAGCCTTGATTTCTGGCAATGACTGCGGCTGACTGGCCAACATCGAGGCATGTAGACCTGGCCGGGCCTTGCGCGACTCGACCACAGTCTCTGCCAGAGTATTCCACTCACCACAAGCCTTGCACTGCCCAGTCCACTTTAGAGCTGCTGCCCCGCATGACTGGCATACATACCGGACACGTGTTTTACTCATCCTTGCTCCTGATCGCTCAACGCAATCGCCCCCTTTGCGAGATCGGCTGGAAGCGAAATTCCTTAGAAAAAAAGATCGATTTCTAGGAATAGAAATCGATCTTCCAGTTCACTACGGTGTTGCCACCGATCTTTATGAAACCTTACTAGCTTGGCGGCTTAGGGAAGCATCGATTCTAGCGCCTGGGATGCCTCGCCGTTTTCCACTTCCACAATGGAGGGGTCTTCAGGGACAACATCCATTGACTGCTCGGCGCGGAACACCAACTCGCCATTTTCCAAATCCACTGTCACAGAATTGCCTTTGCTCAAGCCGCCGGCCAGCAACTCCTCTGAGAGAGAGTCTTCTACCTCGGCCTGGATCACCCGCCGCAGAGGACGTGCCCCCAAGTTGGGATCATAGCCTTTTTCGGCCAGGTACCCCCGTGCGGCATCGGTTAGCTTCAGGCGCATGTCATATTCCGCCAGCCGGAGGCACACCTTTTCGATCTCCAGGTCCACTATATCTGTGGTGTGATCCCGATTGAGAGCATGAAATACGATCGTACCATCAATGCGGTTCATGAACTCAGGCCGGAAGACACGCTTCAATTCAGCCAGGACCTTGTCCTTCATCTCGTCGTAGGCTTCCCGTTCCGTCTGCGCCGAGTCACGTTTTGTAGCAAAGCCCAAGGCCATCGACCTGCCAATGACATCAGCACCCACATTCGACGTCATCAGAATAATTGCATTGCGAAAGTCAACTTTGCGTCCCTTGGCGTCTGACAAATGGCCGTCTTCCATGATCTGCAGCAACATATTCACGGCTTCAGGGTGTGCCTTTTCCACCTCATCGAAGCAGATCACTGTGAATGGCCTACGACGTACGGTTTCTGTAAGCTGCCCTGCTTCATCATACCCAACATAGCCTGGAGGCGCACCCACCAACCGGGACACCGTATGCCGTTCCATGAACTCGGACATGTCTAGCTGCAGCAGCGCATCCTCTGTACCAAACATAAACTCTGCAAGGGCTTTTGCCAGCTCTGTTTTGCCGACCCCCGTGGGCCCCAGGAACAGGAATGAACCGATGGGACGTTTCGGATCTTTCAGGCCCGCCCGGGCACGGCGTACGGCACGAGAGATGCTTCTGATAGCCTCGTCCTGGCCGACGATCCGCTCATGGAGGGCTTTTTCCATGTCTAGTAGCCGCTCCGATTCTTCCACCTCCAACTGCATAAGCGGCACACCAGTCCACATGGATACAATCTCGGCTACATCATCCACCGTTACCGCGACCCCTGCTGAACTGGAATCCCATCCCACCCGCAATTGCTCCAATTGCGATTTCAGCTCACTCTCCCGGTCGCGCAGCGCCGTGGCCTCAGCCCATCTCTGGGCATCGATCGCTTCATCCTTGTCCCGCTGTACTGTCTTGATCTCTGTAAAGGTCTCTTTTAGAGAAGAGGACTGTGGCGCCTTGTACATGCGCACTCGCGAAGCTGCTTCATCGATCACGTCGATCGCCTTGTCCGGCAGATACCGGTCGGTGATGTACCGGGCTGAAAAGCGCGCGGCCGCTTCAACAGCATCGTCGGTGATGGCGAGCTTGTGGTGTTCCTCATACAGGGTCTTCACACCCTGCAAGATTTCGATCGTTTCATCGACTGACGGTTCATCAACATGCACCGGCTGGAAGCGACGCTCCAATGCAGCGTCGCCTTCAATATGCTTGCGATACTCATCCAGGGTTGTCGCGCCGATGCACTGCAACTCACCACGCGACAGGGCAGGCTTGAGGATATTGGCTGCGTCCATGGAACTGCCAGCGGAACCAGCGCCCACCAGCATGTGAAACTCATCGATGAAAAGAATACTGCCGGAGCCCTTGATTTCGTCGATCACCTTCTTTAGTCGCTCTTCAAACTGGCCTCGGTAGATTGTACCGGCCACTACACTCCCAAGATCAAGTTGTAACACTCGTTTGTCCAGCAAGGGTTCGGGCACATCGCCTAGCACGATCCGTTGAGCCAGCCCTTCAACGATGGCTGTCTTGCCCACTCCAGGCTCACCGATCAGGGCTGGGTTGTTCTTGGTACGCCGGGCCAAGATCTGGATCAGCCGCTCAATCTCGCCCTGCCGCCCAATCACCGGATCCAGCTTGGAGGAATCGGCCAGTGCCGTCAGATCTGTACCCATTTGGTCAGCCGTGGGGGTAGTGCTTGCCTGCTGCTGGCTGCCAGCGTGTACAGGCGTCTCGTTCAGAAGACTGTTTACTTGGTCTCGAATCTCTTGCGGTGGGGCGCCCAACCGGTGTAGTACTTCAACGGCCACCCCTTCACCCTCACGAACCAAACCCAATAGCAAGTGTTCGGTACCTATGTAGTGATGTCCGAGCCTTCGAGCCTCATCTACCGCAAGTTCAATCACTCGCTTTGTGCGTGGAGTTAGTGTCGGCTGCGTGAAAACGCGCCGACTTCCCTGGCCCACCGCTCGTTCCACCGCCGCCCGTACCTGATCCGCCGAAATTTCTAGGCTCTCAAGTACGCGTAGGGCCACACCGCCTTTCTCAGCAACCAATCCCAGCAGAATATGCTCAGTACCGATGTAGCGGTGATTCAGGCGGCTAGCTTCTTCCTGAGCCCTGCTCAGTACCCGCCGCGCCCGCTTGGTAAAGCGATCAAGGTTTTCAGCCACGCTATCTTCCTCTCACCAGAAGAATTGCATCCAGGTTCTGGGCTCATTATATCCGGGCCCGGGCCAAAAGTGGGTAAGCCGTGTCACACACAGAAGATGGTATCACGAGACGTACGAGAGCACCTTCTGTGACGACAACTCTCCGCAGTGATGCTGATTCTCGGCGAGGCACGTAGCAGGCGGCCTGCGGACAAAAAGGCGACAGATCGACAATGCTTGGCCTAGACAGTCAGTCCAAACGTCAGTTGTAAGGGAAAGAAGCGCCAGGAGATCTATATATCTTCGCTGGGTTCTGAGGCGTCGCCCTCATCGATCTCTTCGGGTACTAGCACCTTGGTGAGTTCGTCCACCTCTTCTGGCGCCCCATCAGGCACGTCCACCTCTGTAGGCTCCGGCACCTCGGCGAACTCATCCACCTCTTCTGGCGCCCCGTCAGGCACGTCCACCTCTGTAGGCTCCAGCACCTCGGCGAACTCATCCACCTCTTCTGGCGCCCCGTCAGGCACGTCCACCTCTGTAGGCTCCGGCACCTCGGCGAACTCATCCACCTCTTCTGGCGCCTCATCAGGCACGTCCACCTCTGTAGGCTCTGGCACCTCGGCGAACTCGTCCAGCTCCGTAGGCGTTTCCGCTTCCTCGAGCTCTCCCTCCGCCTCCTCAAGCTCAGCACGCCAATCCAAGTCAGCGTACGCCGGATCTGTGACCCGCATGAGACTCAGCCCCATCCGCCTTCGCTTGGGGTCGATACGGATGATCCGCATTACGTGCTTCTCACCCTCGTGGACAACCTCTTGGGGATGGTTAATCCGCCTGTCGCTTAACTCCGAAATGTGAATGAGCCCCTCGATCTCGTCGTTGACCAGCGAAAAAGCGCCAAAATTGGTTAGCCGCGTGATGGTCCCTTCCACCAGCTGCCCCTCGTAATAGCGACTTTCTACGGTCGACCAAGGCTCCGGCTCCAGTCGTTTCAGACTCAGAGCAATGCGCTTCTTTTCCCGGTTGATGCCCAGAACGTAGACGTCGACTTTCTGGCCCACATCCAGGATGTCAGCAGGCTTGGCCGTGCGGTTCCAGGACAACTCTGAAAGATGCACAAGGCCATCAGCTCCACCCAAGTCAACAAAGGCACCAAAGTCGGATAGACTACTGACCACGCCAGGGCGCACTTCACCCTCACGCAATTCCTTCAGCAGTGTCTCTTTTTGCGCATCGCGCCACTGGCGCAACGCCGCTCGCTCGGACAAGATTAGACGTTTGCGCCGCCGGTTGATCTCGATGACCTTGACCTGAATTGGTATGCCAACCAGTCGAGCCCACCGCTCCTCTGGTTGCTGGTTCTGGCGACCCTGGTGCTCACGAGACAACTGTGAGGCTGGAACAAACCCCCTGAGTTTTCCCAGCCGCACGATCAGTCCGCCCTTATTGAAGCCAGCCACCTGGCTTTCAAACCAGTCGCTTGCTTCGTGCAAGGCTTGGGCGCGACGCCAATCGGTCTCTTCTTCAGCACGACGGATCGACAATACCAGGCTGCCATCCTGGTCTTCGGGACGAACGATGTAGACCGGGATGGTATCCCCAACCTGCATGTCATCCAACCCTTGCCGCCCCAGACCCTCCAGCTCCTTGCCCCGGACGACACCCTCGGACTTGGCGCCGACGTCGATCAGGATCTCAGTCGGGCTCACGCTAACGATTTCGCCGTCAACGGTGTCACCCTGCCTCAGTTTCCTGAAACTGAGCGCCTCTTCCATCAGATTGCTCATTGGATGCTCGGCTGGTTCTTCCTGGGGCATGCCGCCATCCGCGAAATTGCTCATCAGATTTTCGGTGACTTCTTCCTGGGCCACACCGTCATCCATGAGTCCTTCCTCGTTGCTCTGCTTCTCCTCCATAAGGACGGAAACTCCCCCTGCATCAAGTTTATCAACCACACGGACGGAACCAGCATCAATGACAGTCCCACCTGGATGATAGACTAATTATACCGCCTTTTTTCCCAAAAGGCAAGAACGGATCTAGCTTGGCAGGCGCCAGCCTCGTTTCCGGAGACCATCGCGTCCGATTCAATTCCGATTCAATATGGGCAGAGTATGACAGCCGCTGGGCAGCAGGAATTGCTCTCAAGGGTGGGAAAGGGAGCATTGGCTAGTCAACATCGGGGGTCTTGGGCTCGTGCCCATCTAATACAATGGCCCCATTGGGACAAGCGGGAATGCAGGCGAGGCAGCCATAGCATAGATTGGCATCAATGAAGGGGGGCTCGCCTGGATCGATCTGCAGGATCGCTTTCGTCCGGCATACCTTGCGTGCCACGCACCGGCGACATGCCTGACATCGCTCGTCCACCACATGCGGTATAGCTGTCACCTGCGCCTTTGTGGACTGCATAAATGGCATTTGAATCCCTCCATCTGGCTCGCCGGGAAGTATGAACTGCCCTCGCACTGCATACCCCCGAGGGGTATGCAGTGCGAGGATAACATACCCTGAGGCAGATGTCAAGTTCGCAATACTGCGGACCCACGGCCAGAAGCACTTGAGTTGACTGGGCTCTCTTTGGAACCGCGTCGGACCGGTGTGAGCAGCCTGCAGGTGTCACTGGCCCCACAGCGAAGGCCAGTCGAAGGACACTCGCAGAGGTGCATTCGGCAGACTCGGGATGCCTCCGCTCACTTTTCTCCGGCAAATGCGCCCGACCTGGTCTCAGGTAGTCTGTCATTGTAGCACCAGGCGTTCCATGCTATAATCAGGCCAGGGAGGCCAATTGGAAAATGCCTATCCTGGGGGTGGCAATCCTGGGGGCGATGATCCCCACGGCCATATATGTTCTTTTTGTCTGGTGGCTTGATCGATACGAGAAGGAACCGCTCTGGCTCCTGGCGCTGGCTTTTTTTTGGGGAGCTGGCCCAGCAGCGTTTCTCTCCATCGCTGCTGAACAACTCGCCTTCCCAGTTTTTTCCACGCTTGGCACGGGAGGCCTGGCAGCAAACCTGGTCAAAGTTGCTATCGGCGCCCCTCTTGTAGAAGAAAGCTTGAAGGGCATTGCCCTCATCGGCTTGGTGGTCGTTTTTTATCACGAGTTCGACGATGTGCTCGATGGTATCATTTATGGGGCCATGATCGGCTTCGGATTCGCTTTGACAGAAAACATCTTTGGCTACTTTCTGCCCATCCTGCATGGCGAGACATTCGGTGCGGGATTGACCTTCATCCTTTTGAGAACGGTCGTGTTTGGGGCCAATCATGCTTTTTGGACGGGTATCACTGGGGCTGCCGTGGGCTACGCTCGGCTGGCCCGCGGCTGGTGGCGGAAGCTATTGATCCCGTTAGGCGGCTGGGCATTGGCCGTGCTGTTTCACAGTCTCCACAACATAGGAGCCACCATGGTCCAGCAGGGGATCTGGTTCCCGCTTGGGGCTAGCCTGATCGTAGACTGGGGTGGGCTGTTGCTATTGCTTCTGGTTGCCATCTTGGCTTTGCGCAGAGAGTGCCGCTGGATCGAGCAAGGATTGGTCACAGAGGTCAACCACGGGACGCTCACCGTCGAGGAATATGACATCCTGCGCTCAGCAGGACAGCGGCTCTGGGTACAGTCGCAGGCATTCAAGCGAGGTGGCCGGCGGGCATCTCGTGCCGTGGGTCGCTATTTCCAGACTGCAACAGAGCTAGCCTTCGAAAAGCGCCACATGCGTGCCGCAGGCGACTGGAGTGCAGAGAGTGCGGAAATTGACCGGCTGCAGCAGGAACTTGCAGATCGCCGGGCTTGTGCCTGGCCGTGGCTCTGGTCTGCTTAGACTGGACACACTTGTCCACGTTTGACTTTCGTTGCCGGTTTTGCTAGAATGGCCTTGCACGGTGGTCGCAACCCCGTCGTGACAGGTTGAAAAGAGAGCGGCTGCAAGTGCATTGAGGACAGCCATCCAAATTCCCGGACTATTGTGACAACTTATGAAACAGAAGCACCTCAATACCCTAGAGTTTCCCCAAATCCTATCGCGCCTTGCTCAGCATGTCACCTTTTCTGCCGGCCGCGAACTCGCGATAGCCCTAAAACCATCGCCCCTATTCGCTGAGGTACAGCACCGGCTGCAGGAGACCCGTGAAGCCCGCCATGTGCTTGATGCCCATGGAGGCGTCCCTCTGGGTGGGGCACACGATGTCCGGCCTTTGGCCCGCAACGCCGCACGCGGGGCCATCCTTCAACCACCAGACTTGCTCGACATCCAGAATACAATTCGGGTGGGGAAGCGAGTGCACCGCACATTGGCCCGTTTCCACGGTGAGGCCCCCCTTTTGGCCGATATCGCTGCTCGCATCGAACCCTGCGAGGGCTTGGCAGCCGAAATCACGCGCTGTATCAGCGAGCAAGGCGAAGTAGTTGATCACGCCAGCACCAAGCTGAGCCGAATACGTCGCGGGCTGCGCGCCGCCCACGAGCGTCTGCAGGAGAGACTGAATCGCATTGTCACCAACCCCCGCAATGCGCCTTATCTGCAAGAAGCGTTGGTGACTCAGAGAGCAGGACGCTATGTGATCCCCGTCAAGACTGATTTCAGAGGCCGGATCCCTGGCATAGTCCACGACACCTCAGCCAGTGGGGCGACCCTTTTTATCGAGCCTCTGGCGCTTGTCGATGTGGGCAACGCCTGGCGCCAGCTTCAGATCGAAGAGCGCAAAGAGGTAGATCGTATTTTGGCCGAGCTATCAGCCCTCGTCGCTAATATGGCTGATGAGCTAGCCTGGACCGTGCAAGCTCTCGCGGAACTCGACCTCATCATGGCCAAAGCACGCTACGCCAACGCTCTGTTTGCCACATACCCTAGCCTAGTCCCTTTCAAGGGGGCACGATGGAAGGGACAACCGACTCTGATGCTGGACCTGCGCCAGGCCCGCCACCCACTTCTCGATCCGGAGACGGTTGTGCCCATCGACGTGCGCCTCGGCGATGGCAAAACCTCGTTGGTCATCACCGGGCCCAACACCGGCGGCAAAACGGTTACCCTGAAAACTGTGGGACTGATGGCTGCCATGACTCAGGCAGGCTTGCACCCGCCCGTGGCCGAAGGCTCGGTCTTGCCGGTATTTGAGGGCATCTATGCTGACATTGGAGATGAACAATCCATTGAACAATCTCTTTCCACCTTCTCTTCGCACTTGATCAACATCGTCGACATCCTGGACCAAGCTAGCGAGCGCAGCTTGGTCTTGTTGGACGAATTGGGCGCCGGTACCGATCCGGTAGAGGGTTCGGCACTGGCTCGAGCCATTCTGTCCCGCCTGTTGGCCCAGCGCATCACCACCATGGTAGCTACGCACTACTCCGAGCTGAAAGCTTTTGCTCATACCACACCAGGTGTAGAGAATGCAAGCGTTGAGTTCAATCTACGGACACTGTCACCTACGTACAAACTTCAGATTGGCCTCCCGGGTCGCAGCAACGCTTTTGCCATCGCCGAGCGGTTGGGCCTGGCCTCCGGCATTGTCCAGGCCGCACGAGCCCTCGTCTCGCCAGAGGAACAAGAGACCGAAACCCTGCTGGCTGAGATCCAGCAAGCCCACCAGGAAGCCATTGTCGCTCGCGACGAGGCATCGCTGGCCCAGCGCCGGCTAGCCGAACATGAACACCGGCTGGCAGCTCGCCTGGCGAACATCGATGCCGAGAGGGCCGCTGTCCTGGGTGAAACCCGGGCCGAGGCCCGCCAGGAACTGGCCGAGGTTCGCCGCGAGATTGGGGCGCTGCGTGCCGAGATGTCAGACACCACGCAGCAATCAGAACTAGGTGAACGATGGTTGGCCCAAGCTCGCGCCCGCTTGGAAGAGAAAGAAAAAGACGTTGTCCCGCCAGCACCTCCCCTTCCGCCCGAGGAAGAAAGGCTGCCTGGGGAGATCTCTGTTGGTGATTCTGTTTGGGTTTCTGGCCTGGGTACCACGGGGCAGGTCACCACGTTGGATGGAGACAGCGCTGAGGTACAGGTGGGAAGTTTTCGCGTCCGGGTTCAACAAAGCGACCTGGAGCGACGTGCCCGGCAGAAGGACACGCGTGTGGAGCCCTCTGCGACCCCCACGTTCTCCCAGCCTTCGCCGGGAGTTGAGCTGGATCTACGGGGACAGCGCGTGGACGAGATGCTGCCACGCGTGGACAAGCGCCTGGACGATGCTTTTCTGGCAGGATTACCCTTTGTCCGTATCATTCACGGGAAGGGCACCGGTGCCCTGAAGCAGGCGGTACATCAACAGTTGCGTGGCCATCCTCTAGTCAGGTCTTACCGCTTGGGTGAGCAAGGAGAAGGAGGGGGAGGTGTCACTGTCGTCTACCTGGCCGAAAGCTAGCATGCTTGTGCGAATCACGAACCAGGCATTGATGGACGTGACATCGGTCAGGCTTTCGCCCATCCCTCGGGTTTGCCATTCTATGGTACGACTTTTGTGAGCAACAAGCACCAGAAGGCATGCTACCTTTGACGCTTTGGCAAGAATCTGTTATAATGCGGCGTGTATCATACACATATGGTGCACGCTCTATCCGCGTTGAGGTGGACTGCGGACGCAAAACTGGCACACAGCCTCGGGGGTCTGTACCCAGGTTGAGGAGAACGACGCCATGTAAAGTGAGCCAATGCCTGCGGATCGCCGTTGCCATGCCATGGTCCTTTGTGCTGCGGCGCAGCCACCGGGGATTCAGGTTTTCTAACTGGACAACGGGGCTGAGGTCAACGGTTGGGGGTTAGGGGACCCGGTTGCCACCCAGCGTGCTATGGGCGAGCAAACCGGGTTTTCCATGCCTAGTGTGGATAGAAGCTAGATTCAGACTGAATTAGAGTGATAAACCAAGATCTAGTTTGGAAAGGAGGTGAACATATTGGCAACAGTGACTTTGAGAGATGGTGAGTCGCAGGAAGCCCTGCTCAAGCGCTTCAGAAAATCGGTTATGCAGGATCGGATTCTGAGCGAGGTTCGACGCAAGCGTTGGTATGTCTCTCCCAGCGAGAAGCGTCGGATCCAACGGCAGCGAGCCATCCGCCGGGCGCGGCGTAAACAGCGACAGATAGATGCGAGGGTGCGTCGTAGATAGCATCCCGCAGCGATCAAGCAAACAGGAGGTTCGCTTGGCCAAAGAAAGCAAAGAAAAGATCGAATTACGAGGAACTGTGGTAGATTGCCTTCCCGGCACCCAGTTCAAAGTCAAGTTGGACAACGACCATGAAGTACTGGCCTACCTCGCGGGCAAAATGCGCAAATACTATATCCGGGTACTGCTGGGCGACCGCGTGTTGGTTGAGCTTTCACCCTACGACCTGACGAGGGGAAGGATCACCTACCGCTATAAGGAACGCTCTGCCACTAGGGCCGGATAGCTGCGACGCTTTTGTCTTGGTCTAGATGGGCGGACAGGTGCTCATCTGTCCTTGAGCGAAGCGATGGAAAGGGGCGGCCATGTACTCAGTTGGAGATAAGGTGGTTCATCCAGGATACGGACCTGGCGTCATCAGGGATGTTGAACGCCGCCAGGTTATTGGGGAGGCCAAACGCTACTACGTCATCGACATGCAGTCTGGGGGAGGGACGCTGATGACCCCCGTGGCCAAAGCCGATGACGTTGGCTTGCGGCCAGCCGTCAGTCTCGCATTGCTAGAGCAACTGCTCCATTCCCTGACAGAAACGCCCCAGGTCTTGTCCGAGGATTTCAAGGAACGCCAGACAGAGATCGAGGAGCGGCTCAAAATCGGTGACGTCTTTACTACAGCCGAGGCGCTTCGCGACCTGGCATGGCATGGCCAACTCCACAACTTGACCAAACGGGACACCCAGCTCATGCAGCGTGCTGAAGAATTGGTTGCCGGCGAAGTGGCCTTGGTCGAGGAGATTGAGTTGAAGGCGGCCCACGAACAAATTCAGGCCATCCTGGCAGAAGCGGTACGCGAGGAGGCCGACCAATTAGCAGATCTTCAGGTCTGAGCATGCAATCCTCTTTCGCAAGCATTCTTTCTATTCGCTGACGGGTTGCGGCTCAGAGATCTTTTGCCAGGCATAGTGAGCCAGTTCCTGTCGCCAAGTGGTCTTGTACCTTTTCCCCCGACCCCTGTCGGGGGTTTTTTCCTGGTATCTGTACAAGGCACGGGCAAGGGCTGGTCCTAATGAACGAAGACTCTGCCTGAGGAACGAAGGAACAATCTCATGGAACGACGAGGATGTGGTGTTGGCTGCATTTTCGCTACATTGGGACTGATACTTGGCTGCCTTCTCCTGCCTTACCTCATCAGCAGCATCTATTCCATTGTTGGCGCAGTATTCCAGGTATCCGCGGCCTCGACATGGCTGTGGGGCGATTGGCTCGGCACGACACTGGGTTCAAGCCACCCTTTGTACATGTTCTTGGCGGAGGGGCCAATCTGCTGCATTGGGACGATAGCCCTCATGATCCTCATCCTTGGCGTCGTACTCATAATCACGGGCTCAAGCTCTAGCGACCAAGATTACGACGACCAGGACTACGATGACCAGGACTACGACGACCAGGACTACGACGACCAAGACTACGTATACGAGTAGTACGAGCGAGACAACGAGTCGGACAGCGGGATGGAAAGTTAGTCTGCTTCCACAAATCAGCGTACTGGGATTGCTGATCAGCGCTAGTACGACAAGACCTCACCAAATTCAGAATACCCCCAAAGTTGCCAGGCCAGGCAATGCCTGGCAAGCTGCTCGTCTTTGGCTGCCCGCTGTTCTGTGGTAGAATGTATATGCCTGGTACGCGGTTTGTACTATGAGGGCAATCGCTTCTGAATCAGTCAAAGCAACAGGCCAGTAGACTGGCTTGTTTGTCAGCCATCCTAGTCAGCGTCCTGGAATATAAGTCAAGATGAGTGTTGTTGACCAAGTCAAAGACCGCCTGGACATTGTTGAGGTGATCCAGTCATACGTACCCTTGAAGAAGGCAGGGCGCAGCTACAAGGGACTTTGTCCCTTCCATGCTGAAAAGACGCCCTCGTTCGTCGTATTCCCTCATACAGGCACATGGCATTGTTTTGGCGCCTGCGGCACAGGGGGTGACGTATTCACCTTCATCATGAAGCAGGAGAATCTCGACTTTGGCGAGGCACTAAAGATGCTGGCCCAACGCGCTGGCGTCGAATTGGAGCCTGCTAGTCCGCAGGCAGATGCAGCCGAGCAGCGACAGGATCTGCTGCGTGACATCAATCAGACGGCTGCGGCTTACTTTCACTACCTGCTTTTCAATAGCGATGAGGCAGCTCGAGCGCGGGCCTACCTGGACGAACGGGGGCTAAATAGGGAAACGATCGATCGATTCCAGGTTGGATACGCCCTGGATCGATGGGATGCATTACTAAACTATCTGAGCGACAAGGGTTACTCTCTGGCCGATATTTCCGAAGCTGGTCTGATTGTCGAGCGAGAGAAGGCCGGACAGCAGGCCGCCGGCAGAGGTTACTATGACCGTTTCCGGGGACGGATCGTCTTTCCCATCCGTGACCACCAGGGTCGGACGATAGGCTTTGGGGGACGGGTTCTGGGCGACGGTGTGCCCAAGTACCTGAACTCACCCCAATCACCGTTGTTTGACAAAAGCCGCGTGCTCTTTGGACTGGATCTGGCCAGAGCGGGCATCCGCACGACGGGGGAGGCGGTCATTGTTGAAGGGTACATGGACGTATTGATGGCCCATCAACACGGCATCAACAATCTAATCGCCCAGATGGGTACAGCGCTTACCGAAGCGCAACTCCAACGACTGAAGCGATACACGCAGCGCTTCATTTTGGCCCTTGACTCGGATGTAGCCGGCGACCAGGCGACATTGCGCGGTCTGGATGTGGCCCGTCAAGTGATGGACCGCGAAGTTGTGCCGGTACCCACAGCCCGGGGACTGATCCGATTCGAGGATCGGCTGGCAGCCGATATCCGGATCATCTCGCTGCCACCGGATCAAGATCCCGACCAAGTAATCCACAAAGACCCAGCCCATTGGGCACGGCTGGTAGCCGGAGCCAAGCCGGTCATGGATTACTACTTTGAGGCTCTCACGGCTGATCTGGATCTGGCTACTGCGAAAGGCAAAGCCGAAGCCACTCGCCGCCTTGGCCCGCTCATTGTCGAATTGGGTGATAGGGTTCAAAGGACTCATTACCTCCAGCAATTGGCTCGCATGATCCAGGTAGATGAACGGGATCTATGGCAGCAGATCCAACACCTAGTTCGCGAGCTATCAATGGGCCGCAAGCCGCCGGATCGGCTAGTACGCCCCGATACGCAAAGGGTCTCCGATCCGCGCCTGTCCCGACAGCCCAGTGAGGGCGAGCATAAAAAAACCATAGAGAAGGACGAATACTGCCTGTCTGCGGTTCTGGTCGAGCCCAACTTGCTGATCCAGGCCGACAGAGCCCTACAGGACAGCGGAGACACACCATTGATGCCTGAGGACTTGGGTCGGCCGGATGATCGCGCCATCCTGGCCGCGTGGCGGCAGTGGCTCGGCCAACCCAGTCCCACGGGCAGCGGACTGCCGGACGTCCGCGGAGAGTTCTACGATACGCTCGATGAGAATCTGCAGCACCGGATTGATATCTTGGCCCAGCTCCAGGAAGCTCAGCCACCGGCGCCGGAGGATCTGGTCAAGAACCAGATTGTTGACGCCATCACCAAGCTACGCCTGCGCAACCTGCGGCGCCAGATCGAAGAGCTGCAATTCCTGCAAGTAGACGCGCAAGAGTCCGGTGATCGTGATACCTCTCGAGGCTATGGCCAACTGACGGTTAAGTTATACATGCGTTTCTGGCAACTGGAGAGATCGATGAGCGCAAGATCCATCTCGGGACGCCGGCAGCACGAGGACGCAGCGGTCCGAGTTCCACTTGGCGAAGAGTGAACCCACGAATCGGCCGGATCTTCACCGTGTTCGATGCACATGAGACCTATGGATATTGGTTACACATATGACTGAGGAATTCGCTCCGGAACGACAATCACAATCCTCTGTATCGCAGCCTGATGCGGGTCAGGTGAGCATCGATATGGACTTGATACCGGAATCGACCCTCGAAGATATTGGCGGTATCGAGGGTGGGGAGCTGCAATCTGCCGAGTCCAATGCTGATGGGAAACGTCTGCGCAATTTCTTGTTAGATCTCGACATGGTCATGCGCCAGGGCGAAGAAGACGAGGAACCCCAACTCACAGACCTGAGGGCCCTCGAAAAAGAGATTGAGAAGGAAACCGAGCAAGAAAACCCCTTGGAGGAGTTGTCCCGTGATTTTGAGGTTAGTAGCGATCCCATCCGCATGTATCTGCGGGAGATCGGCCAGGTATCCCTGCTCACTGCAGAGGACGAAGGCAGGCTAGCCCAAGCGATTCGGGACGGCAGTGAAGCGAAGCAGCAACTGGCCGATGGCGGTTCCTTGTCACCGTCCGAACTGGATATCCTTGAAGCCCAGGAAGAGCGCGGGATACAGGCCCGCCAGCGTTTGGCAGAAGCTAATCTGCGCCTGGTTGTGAGTGTGGCCAAACGCTATATGGGGCGGTCCATGTCCTTTCAAGACCTGATCCAAGAGGGAAACATTGGCCTCCTAAGAGCAGTAGAGAAGTTCGACCACACGCTAGGCTACAAATTCTCTACCTACGCCACTTGGTGGATCCGCCAGGCAATAAGCCGGGCGATTGCCGACCAGGCTCGGACCATCCGGCTCCCAGTTCATATGGTGGAAACCATCAGTCATCTCGTACGTACCCAGCGGCGATTGCAGCAGGAGCTGGGTCGCGATCCAAATCCCGAGGACATCGCTCTGGATCCAGCCATGGCGAGGTTTGTCGGCTTGGATGACGGAGAACGGGATGCCATTCTTTCGGCCCAGGTTAATGACGAGCGACTAGATCCCATGATGGTACGCAAGCTGCGCCGGGCAACCAATCGGGTCGAACAGATCATGCGGGTCGCCCAGGAACCAATGTCGCTGGAAACTCCAATCAGCTCCGAAGAAGATAGCTATCTCGGCGATTTCATCAAGGATGAAACGATGCCCGAGCCAGATGACGCTGCTTCAAAGCAATTGCTCCGCGAGCAGATGGGTACCATCCTGAACTCATTGAACGTCCGAGAACGGCAGGTACTGGAAATGCGATTCGGGCTGAAGGATGGGCAGGTTCATACCTTGGAGGAAGTAGGCGTGGCTTTTGGAGTCACGCGAGAGCGCATCCGTCAGATCGAAGCCAAAGCCCTGCGCAAGCTCAGACATCCCCTCCGCAGCCGCAAGCTCCGTGACTACTTGGGCTAGATTATTTGACACTGCGTGCCGGCTCAAGTATAATACCACCCTATTCCTCGGTAGCTCAATCGGCAGAGCGTCCGGCTGTTAACCGGTTGGTTGTAGGTTCAAGTCCTACCCGAGGAGCCAAAGCTCCTACCCGTGCGGGTGGGAGCTTTTTTCCATATATGGGGATACCCATCTCCCAATCTGCTTTGACCGAAGCCGAGAGCGTTGGTATACTGGCCTCTAGTTTCTTCTGCTGAGGAGTTCATGAGAATATGTCGCTGCGCCGCATGGCCGCCATCACACGCAAAGAAATGCTTCATATTGTCCGCGACCCGCGAAACCTCTTCTTGGTCACGTTTTCCCCTGCCTTGCTTCTTTTTCTGCTTTCATATGTCTTTTCTTTCGATGTTGGGCAGCTCAGCATGGCGGCGTTGGACCTTGATCACAGCGCTCTTTCCCGAGCGTACCTGGCCAACCTGACCAGTGACCAAGATCTCAAATTGGTCAACCACCTGAGAGGATACACGGAGGCTGTGCCCCTTTTGAAGCGTGGAGATGTAGACGCAGTACTGATCATTCCCCCTGACTTTTCTGAAAGGATCCAAGGCGGAAAACCAACTCAGGTACAAGCCGTTGTAGATGGCGCAGATCCCTTTGCCGGAAGCCAGGCGCTCATGGCATTGGAAGCCAGATCGAGAGCATTCGTGGCCGGTACCAGCATGACTGCACTGGCCCAGATGGGACAAGGGGTAGAGATACGCACCGTGGCTTGGTACAATGCTGGCCTGGAATCGTTGCTGAGCATGGTGCCAGGTCTGCTGGCGATTGTTCTCATCATGCCCACCATGGCCATGGCCCTGGCTTTGACCCGGGAAAAAGAAACCGGTACGCTGGAAGGATTGGTCGCCACGCCCATCTCGGGGTTAGAGTACTTGAGCGGTAAGCTCCTAGCCTACATTACCGCCGGCCTGGTGAGCGCTGTTCTCGCCCTACTTGTGGCTGTCCTTTGGTTCAGGGTGCCTTTCCGGGGCAGCCTGCTGGTCTACCTCCTGCTGGCCGGTATTTATTTGATGGCCTGCATGGGCGCCGCAATCGTCATTGCCAACTTTGTCAAGAGCCAACAGAGCGCCATGTTCGTCGTCATGCTCGTCTTTCTCGTACCCAGCTTTTTCCTGGCCGGGCTCATTACGCCCATCGGTACCGAATCCTTGGAGGCCATTCTCACCTCATACGCCCTACCTACCACCCATTTTGTAGAGATCGGCCGTGGTGTGTTTCTGAAAGGGTTGGGGGTGGCTGGCCTGCTGCGGCCAACCCTCATTCTCCTGGGCATGGGCATAGGCGCCATGGTGATCGGGCTGGCGCTCTTTCAGAAGAAAATAGCCTAGGTTCCAGCGGCAAACGGCCAAGGTTCAGACATGATCATCCGCACCGGCAACTTGATTATCAAGGAATTGATCCAATTCAGACGTGATAGGATGCTGTCTATTTTTATTCTTTTGGCTCCAGCCCTGCAGTTGATCCTCATGGCCCAGAATGTCGAACGCGGGATCACCGAACAACCCGTGGCTATTCTGGATCAGGATCACGGCCGCCTCAGCCGCCAACTCGTGGTCAACCTGGATAACACCGAAGAGTTACACGTCGTCTACCATGTTCAGAGCATGGATCAAGTGCGCGACTTGATGGACCAGGGAGACGCCCACCTGGCAGTAGTCATCCCCGCAGGCTTTTCGCAGGAGCTGACCAATTCCCGTTCACCACAACAGAAAACGAGAGCTGTCGCTCCGATACAGGTCGGCATCATCGCCGATGCAACCAATACGCTAGCCGCCTCTACAACCCTGGGCGCTGCTACAGGCGTGGTAGGCCGCCTGACGGCGGATCTTGCCACCAATTATGGCCTGGTTTCTACCGAGTTTATCGATTTCCGAACCGACATACGATTCAATCCCTCAATGGACTTTCGTGATTTCTCCATACCTGCTCAACTGGGCTTTATCACCTACCAAGTCACCTTGGCAATCGCATCGCTCGGCCTGGCGCGCGAACGTGAACTCGGTACGCTGGAGCAATTGATGGTGACACCGTTGCGCCGCCTTGAACTGGCTTTGGGCAAGGGCATCCCGGCCCTTGCCATTGGTAGTCTGAATTTTGCCATGATGTGGGTCATCAGTTTGCTCGTATTTCAAGTACCGATGAACGGTTCCGTGTTTTTGCTAGCTGCCTTGACCCTACTCTTTGTCGCGACAGTAGTGAGCTGGGGCATGGTTATCTCGGCTATCTCCCGTACCCAGCAACAGGCGATCCTTTTTGTCTTTATTCTGGCCATGATAGAGATTGCCTTTTCCGGTTTTATGGTACCGGTCAAAAATATGCCATCCTTTCTACAGTTTATCTCTCGCTTCGCGCCTCTCCAACACTACCTGATCATCATCCGCAGCATCATGCTCAAAGGGGCAGGGTTGCAGGAGTTGTGGCCCCAAGTGATAGCTCTGGTAGCCCTGAGCCTTGTGATGGGGGTAGTGTCCCTGCGCATCGTCGGGCAGCGCAGTTCATGACCCGCTGGGGCATAGGACCGCATAGATAAAGATCCCAACCCGCTAGTTTTTATACTCCCCAGGGTAGGGCGATCTTGGGACAAATTGTTGCTTTCGCCCATCTTGCTGCAAAATCTCTTTGGTTGATGTGCGAACAAATGTTCTGTATAATTGCTTCAGAAAAAGATGGGATGCGAAAGGAGCGAAGCATCAGCCAAAATGTCAGATGGCAATTCAAAAACCGTTCGCAGAGACGACCAAGGCACGAGGTCTGTACTCTATTGCACCATCCCCCACTTTCCTGCTGCCTTGATGCGGCGAGAGGATCCTGATCTGGGCAATCATCCCTTGATCCTCATTGGGCCGGACGGACGAGTCTTGGGTACATCGGCCGAGCCAGCAGCCTGTAGCGTCGTCGCCGGGATGACAGCCAAGATAGCGGAGGTCCGTTGCCCCGAGGCTCATCTGCTGGAGGTAGACGCAACCCGCTGCCAAGCAGAATCGGAGGCATTGCTCCAGTTGTTGGAGCAGATCGCTTCTGGGGTAGAACCCCATGGATGGGGATCAGCTTATCTTGATCTGAGCGGCTTGACCCAGAACCATTCAGATGCCATAGCCCTCTGCCGGGAAATCGGCCAGGTGATACGCCGGGAGATGGGAGCGGATCTTCAACCAGCCCTGGGCTGGGACAGCAGCAAGTTCACCGCCCAGACAGCAACTGCCCCAGGTCGCTGGCCTGGGGACCGCGTCCAGCCGGGACATTTTCGGGTCGTGACGACTCCTCAGGAACAAGGATTTCTCCGGCCTTTGCCGGTGACGCTGTTGCCTCTCCCAGAAAAAGTACTGCAAAGACTCTGTTTTCTGGGCCTGCGTACACTGGGTCAGTACGCGGCACTCTCTCCATCGGCAGTTTGGCAGCAATTCGGACGAGTTGGTAAGCTGGCCCACCGCTGTGCCAGGGGAAAAGACGAGCGTCCGATCACCCCACGCGGGCAGATGCCTCATCTGGCCACCGGAATCGAGTTTGAGACACCGTTGGTCGAGCGGGAGCGGCTGGTGGCAGAACTAGACCGCCTGGTTTCCCCATTGCTGGCCGAGCTACAAGGGAACCTGCAAGCCTGCGGGAAATTGCGCCTGACAGTACAGTTTGACGATGGTAGTACCCAGGAAAGAACGCGTACATTTCTCCTCCCCATAGCGGAAAAAGGGCGGGTCCTGCGGGCACTGAGCAAGTTGCTGGACGGGCTGCGCTCCCCTCACCAAAGCCAGCGCCACAACCATGGCAGCGATGGCATTGCTGGTACCGCGACAGCAATATCGAGCCTGGCGGTAGCCCTGGAGCAGATCCAGGACACTGTCGTAGAACAATTGACGCTATTCCCCCTTGAGGGGACGGATCATCGGTCCGCGGGAGCGCAAAAGCTTCGGGAAGTACAGCGTTATCTAGCCTCTCGCTTTGGCCTCCCAGGCTGTGGGGATCCACACTTACAGCGAGCGGCTATATCCCAACCTGGCGCTCCCCTACCGGAATGGCGTGTTGACTGGCTGGACGAGAGCAGCCAGTGACACGACTGCGGCCCGAGGGAGAGGCAGTGAAAGTCTGGGATGAGGCATCTACGGAAACGGCCGGCGAGTGTACACCCGCTGGCTTTAGCTGGCTAGGGAAGTCCTATTGCATCCGAAAAGTCTGCACCCGCTGGCGGGTGCACACCCGGTGGTGGGAGCCGGATCAGGCTCTGTGGCGAGAATACCTAAAAGTCCTGGTAACACCAGCGATGATGGCTAGTAGTCTCAGTAGCGATAGCGTCAGTAGCGAACTCCTGTGCCTCCTCTACCATGATCTACTCTCGGGCGATTGGTTTCTGGCCCGGGTTTATGATTGAGTGAGCAGCAAGCTGCCTGCTTGATCATCAGATACGCACCTTCAGTGCATCCACTAACTGCAAAGTTGATAGCGATAGCGACCTCGATAGCCACAGCCACCTTGATAGCGCCAGCGGCCTCGACGCCATGACCTACGTTGAGTTACACTGCCATAGTCATTACTCTTTTCTTGATGGAGCTTCTTCGCCAGAGGCGCTGGCGGCCCGAGCCGCAGCGCTAGGATATCCGGCATTGGCTCTCACCGATCACAACAATCTATCTGGCGCGGTACGTTTCTGGCAAGCGGCGCAAAACCAGGGTATCCGCCCCATCATTGGCGCCGAAATCACCCTGGCCGACGGGCATCAGGCCATCCCTTACCCTGAACCCGCCTCAGGCCTCCCCAAGGTACAGCATCTGACGCTCCTGGCAGAGACCCAGCAGGGTTACGCCAACTTGTGCCGGCTAATCAGTGCCGGACAATTGGCAGGACAAAAGGGGAATCCCAGACTAACGACTGAGCTTGTGGCCCAATATGCCCATGGGCTCATCTGTCTTTCCGGCTGCCGCCAGGGGGCAGTACCCTCCGCATTGCTAGCGGGAGACAAGGATGGGGCGTGGCAAGCAGCCGGCCAGTTGTGTGAGATCTTTGGCCTTGACAGCTTTTGGATTGAGGTACAGCAGCGTTCACTTCCAACCGATGTTCGGCTGACGGCGGCGCTCCTATCGCTGGCCCAGGGAATAGGCGCCGATGTGGTGGTCACGAACAACGTGCATTATGCCGAACGATCGGGCCAGAAGCTGCACGACATACTGAGTTGCATCCGCCAGGGAGCGACCCTACCCGAGGCATTGGCAGGGGGATTGCTGCACCCCAACTCGGAGCAATTCCTAAAATCTCCCTCAGAAATGGTGAGGCTTTTCCAGGAGGCTCTCTGCTACAACGCGACGGCCAAGGAGTTGGGCCAGATACTGCGCAACACTTTGCACATCGCCGAGCGGTGCAATGTCTGCTTGGACTTTTCAGCAAACGCTGCCGGTGGCGCGCTGCCTGCCTTTCCCGTGCCGGAGGGGCATACGCCTCAAAGCTATCTCCGGCACCTGTGCGAGATGGGATTGCGACACAAGTTTCCAAGTACCCATGACGGATCAAGATCTCCAACCAATCTTGCCTTGGTCCAAGCCAGAGATCAGCTGACCCACGAATTGGCTGTCATCGAGCGGGTGAAGCTGGCCAGCTACTTTCTCGTCGTCTGGGACATCGTCCGATTTGCCCGTGAGCAGGGCATTCGTTGTCAGGGACGGGGCTCAGCTGCGAACTCGTTGGTTGCCTATGTGCTCGGCATCACGCCGGTTGACCCCCTACACCACAACCTCCTCTTTGAGCGTTTCCTGAGCGAAACGGGAGGTGGAGCACCTGGCACCATGCCCGACATCGATGTTGACTTTGCTGCTGACCGGAGGGAGGAGGTCATCCAGTACGTTTACAACCGCTATGGTGAGGAACACGTGGGGATGGTTTGCAACGTGGTCACCTATCGCGCCCGTTCTGCCCTGCGCGAAACGGCCAAAGCCCTGGCTTTTCCGCCAGACATTGTGGATCGATTGGCCAAAACCCTGGATACCCGATCCTGCCTTCAAGCAGCCGAAGAGCTTGCAATCATGGGCAAACTCCAACCGGGCTTGGGTTTTCCCGAACCCTCAGATTCTTTCTCCCACTCCACATCTCCGTCTCTCCCCTGGCGCACCCTGTCTGAACTTTTGCGCCAGATGGACGGCATTCCTCGCCATCTTTCCATCCACGTCGGGGGAATGCTCATTACAGCTGCGCCCCTGGTTGAAGTGGTTCCATTAGAGAGAGCAACAATGCCAGGCCGGGTCGTCGTACAATGGAACAAAGACAGTGTAGAGGATGCAGGGTTGATCAAGATCGATCTACTGTCCCTGCGTACCTTGGGCGCGATCGAAGAAGCGCTAGATCATATCCAGGCACAGCAAGGATTTGCCCCTGATTTGGATCGCCTACCGCTGGATAACGCGCCAGGATCCCCATCGTGCGCCATCTACGATCTATTGCAGCGAGCAGATACCGTAGGTTGCTTTCAGGTAGAAAGCCGCGCCCAAGCGCAAATGCTACCCAAACTCCAACCCACACGCTTTGAGGATATCGTCATCGGCGTGGCACTGATACGCCCTGGGCCCATTCAAGGCGGGATGGTCCATCCCTACTTGCGCCGGCGGCAGGGGCTAGAACCAGTAATCTTTCCCCATCCGGCCCTCGAGCCGGTGCTAGCGGAGACGATGGGTGTGATCATTTTCCAGGAACAAGTCATCCGGGTCGCAATGGCCATCGCCGGATTCACACCCGCCGAGGCCGATCAATTACGCCGGGCGATGAGCCGCAGCCGCTCCCAAGAGGCAATGATGGCGTTGCGCGAACGCTTTCTGAATGGGGCCCGGGCAAACGATATAGACGAGGCAACCGCTGAGGATGTTTTTCAGCAGTTGGCAGGCTTTGCCGGGTTTGGCTTCTGCAAGTCCCATGCTGCGGCCTTTGCCTTGGTGGCCTACCAAACCCTCTACCTCAAGGCCTACTTTCCAGCAGAGTACACTTGTGCTCTTCTCAACCACCAGCCGATGGGCTTCTACCCTCCCAAAGTACTCATCGGCGACGCCCGACGCCATGGCGTCTCTGTCTTGCACCCTGACATTAATCGCAGCTTGGAAGCTTGCACCCTGGAGAACCTGCCAACGCCGGTGGCGGTGAAAGACAATCCGCCCTCCTCCTTATGCGCGCCTGTCGCAGACTCTGCCTGCAACACCCCTTCCGCCATTCGCCTGGGGCTGCGCTACGTCCATGGGTTGGGCGAAGTTTGGCAAGCACGCATCGTGGAGCAAAGAGAGAATCCACCCCGAGCCAGTCAAGATGCGAAACGATTTTCAAACCTGCTAGACTTTTGCCGGCGTACGCATCTGCCCCGGTCACTCGTAGAGAACCTGATCCGGGCTGGGGCGCTGGACAGTTTGGGATACACCCGGCGTGATCTGTTGTGGGAATTGGGAGGGCTGGTATACCAGGAAGAAAGCGAGACAGCGTACAAGGCAGACGAGGCCCACGGCACGCACATCGACATCGAGGTGCCTGTAGAACCGGCAGTACTGCCCATCTTGAGCCAGGCCGAACGCTTGGCCTGGGAGCATGAGCTTCTCGGGCTGGCGCCCAGCGATCACGTGATGACTCTCTATCGCAAGTCATTACAGGCACAAGGCGTCCTGAGCAGCCAGGACTTGGACGCGTGCCAAGATGGAGAGATGGTTCGCCTGGCCGGTTATGCCGTCGTTCGCCAGCGCCCCCCTACAGCCAAAGGCTATCTCTTTATCACACTGGAGGATGAGGAAGGCTTGATGAACCTCATTGTGCGCCCTCGCGTCTATGAACGATATCGTTATGCCCTTCGCAACGCGCCTTTGTTATGGGTCGAGGGGCAGCTGCAGCGGGAGGGACACGCGCTCAGCGTACTAGTCCACAGCGCAACAGCGCTCGGTCCTCCCAGAATTTGAGTCTCTACCTATCTCGTATGTGTTGGCACTCACGTCGCTGCACAAAAGAGCTTGCGCGTGCTAGACATCACAGCCCAAAAGCACGGTACACCTTCCACACCGCCAAGAGGGCCAGCAAAGAGCAGGAGGCAGGTCAATTTGGCCCACTTGGTCTTTTGAGGTATAATGCGCCCGCATGAGTTAGGTGGCAACATGATGCACACAATGCTCCGCCAGGGTCCACATAGGCCATAGCCTGGCATCGCGTCCAACACAGTTAAAGGTCTGATCGCTCCCATGAACAAGGGATATGCATTTGGGTTTCTGCTCATACTGCTGGTTCTGATGCTGGGTTTCTACGTCGCTTACACGGGCTTTGTCTCAGGCCGTGAGGCGCTGCGCGCCCAGCGGCCTCCCGAGAGCGACGCCCAAGAAGCCGGGGCCACCAGCGGCCCAAGCACCGCCCCGCCTCTCGAGATCATACCCACCCAGAGCCTCACCCCGACGCGTATACAAGAGCAAGGTCAAGTGCTGACGCCAGCGCTCACCGCCACCCTCACGGTCATGCCTGGAACTGCCCTACCCGGCCAGCCAACAGAATTACCTGCTACCTCAACGACCCAACCATCAACTGCGCCTGCCTCCCAACCGACCCATACGCCTGTACCGGCCAGTACACCCACAACTCCGGCGAGCGGCGGCGGCACGCCACCAGCACAACCACCTACACCGGTCCCCGCCCCAGCCCACCAATACCGATTGGCCGGCCCTCCTGCTGCCAATCCCGACTATCCCATCTGCTGCTATATCTATGGCACGGTCAAAGATGCTGCCGGCAACGGGCTAGAGGGAGTCTCGGTGCAGGTAGCCAATGAATGGAATCCGCCAATCGTGGCCGTCACCAAGGGGGGGACCGACTTGGGCAACTATGACATTCCCATCAACACTTCCGTGGTCAATTGGGAGATCGCCCTCGTAGATACCTCCGGCAACCAAATCAGTACCAAGGTCCAGATCCAGTTCGATGCAAATACCGCAAACGGACATCGGGTCGACTGGCAGCGCACCTATTGAACCGGCAACATGCCCAAAGGAGAGGCCAGCAGAGCATCATCTGCTGGCCTCTTTTTCATTCATGGGCTGGTAGCTAGGGCCACGGTGTGGAGAACACGGATTGCTGAACAGGTCCGATCAAAAAACAGGGTACGGGTGTCAACCCGTACCCTGTACACTGCATGTCGGACTTGTTACTTTGGCATAGCCTTGAGCCTATTATACGCCGCCGTCGCGCTCCAGTCAGAATTAAGGATGGCCCATTGCGCCTTTTCGGTACCCGGGGCGACCACATCAAAGTTGAGGTTCCAGAGAAAGGCAACCCCCACAAAGCCCCACTGTTTCATCAGTTTGTAGGCTTCTACCGTCCAGGCAGCCTGCTCTTCCCGGGTATTGTCCTGGGCGTAGCCATAGCTCGGGTCACCGATCCAGTTGGTTGCCCAGCCAAACTCAGTCGGCCAGATCTTTTTCCGGCCATCACCGTATTTCTGCATGATCCGGTAGTAGCCATTCAGTGTGGCATAGAAACTCCAGGAATGATGCAATGTATTGCATGGCCCCCTGAAGCTGGAACCTTCTGCCGTGATGAAATCGCAGGACGACTGCCCGCCCTTGACCCATGGCGCTACGTTAAAGCCGCTGGGGTGCGCACCGATGGCATCGCTATAATTCTTCAGGCCATTCTTGTACATCCCTTCCAGGTAGGCATAGTCATCCACCGCCAGGGGAGGCGGAGCGCCGGTCGGCGTCAAGGCCCCGCTGATCACCACCATGCTGGGGCAAGCCGCCTTGATCTTGTTATAGGCGGGTTTGAGCAGCGCCATATAGGCAGCAGGATCAATCTTCTGGTTGCCCCATTCGTAGTGCAGGTTCTGCTCGTTCCAAACCTCAATGGCCCCGACACTGCTCCCGCAGTAGCGACCAGCCATTGCTCCCAAAAAGTTGGCGAAATCTTGAGGGTTGTTGGGCGGGCCACCGACGCTGAGGTCGCCTCCCGGCCGCGACCATGGCGGGCCATTTACCGCACTGAAGAGCACCTTGACGCCCGCGGCCTTGGCTGAATTGACAATGGGATCTAGTGCGCCAAAGTCATAGTTGCCCCTGCTCGCCTCAAAGTGTTTCCATTCCACCTGCTGCTTGACCCAACCAAAGCCCATGTCCTTGACCTTGGCCATGACGGTACCTTCCTGGCCGTTATGAACCATGTGCGCCTGGATGCCATAGCCAAACTTGGTATTGGGTGGCGGATTGCTGCCGCCACCACTGCTTGGCTGTGCTGTTGGTTTGGGGCTGCTGCTCGATGTTGCTGGCTTGGGCGTCGGCGTCGGTGTGGGCGGGATAGGCGTAGGAGTGGGAGACGGCAACGGCGTGGGTGTCATCGTCGGAACCGGTGTAGGCGTTGGAGTTGGGCTTGGCGTCGGCGATGGTGTAACTACGACGAGAGCGACCTTGTCGCTGCCGGCCACTGTCTGGCCATTGTTGGCAACGATGGCAGCACCAACCTGATACTCGCCTGGTTGTTGCGCCGTCCAGGTATAGTTGACCTGGTCCAGCCCGGTGGTCTCTTCAGAGATCTGGCCTGCGCCGGTATTCTCCACGCTCCATACGACAGAGAAGCTGCTATCCACGGGCGCCAGCCCCGCTTGGCCTGAGGCCTGATAGTCGCGCACGAGATCCCACATGCGGGGATCGTTGCCCTCATCCCACAGTGCTGCAAAGGCTACGCCTCCAACGTTGAATCGACTCAACAGATCCAGTTTGCGGCTGGCGCTGCTGGCATCCTCCAGCCAGATTGTCCGCTGCTGGCCGCTTGCCTCGTCATAGTAGGTGAACCAGTACTGGCCACTGGAAGGGTCATACTGTACCCCAGCAGTATCAAGGCTCATGGTAACCTGCTCGCCAGGATCTAGAACTTCATCTCCTTGCTGAACCGCTACATCACTCAGCAGGGCCAGGGCATCGCGGTAAGTGTGTTCCAGCAATACGCCGTTAGCATTCTCTACACTGCGTGCCGAGTACAATGGTTGCAGTTTGTACCGTTCGACTTCACCCACTGCCCACCAGAGAAGGGATTCCATCTGGCCCCCTGGCGCATAGGCTGCCGGATCCTGGCTCGCAGGGAACTTGAACCCGTCCACGGCCTGCCCCAGGGCTACCCAATCGTACGCCCCCGTTTCCCAGAGGTCTAGGGAGATCTGGACTGGCGTTTCGACGTGCAATGTGAGCCGCTTGCCATTGGCATGTAGCTCTTGAGCCAAGAGGGTGACGAAAGATACATACTCGCCGCTCAGGTCCGGGTTCATGCCCTGATAGTCCAGGTCAATCCCACCATACATTTCACCTACTACCAGATCCACGATGGCTTGGACGTGGGCGTCGCGAGACTCGGGATCAACCAGCATATTGTCGACCAGGTCGCTGCGCACAATTCCGTCGTCAGTCCAGTTGCGCAGGGTAGGCAGCACAAGATATGACTCTCCACCCTCCATTTCAGGTAGCGTGGGCAGGCTACCCTCGACATTATTCTCTGATCCCATATAGTAGCCCAGAGGATTCAGCTCTGTCAAAGCCTGGTATCCCAGATCAGGGAGCGAGACATATTCTGGCAACTGGGCGCTCACCGTCGGCGGTTGTGAAGCACTCTGAACCGCGGTAACCGTCTGCGGCAGATAGTCCAGGTGAGCCTCAAGGGCATCGTCTTCCAGAATCACCTGGCTTGGCACGAATACCCATGCTTCGCCATTCCAACTGTAGAGGGACAGCGTCTCATAGGGCTCTGCATTGTTAGGAATCGGAACGACGAGCGACACGCTGGTGGGCATGGGCCCCTTGAGACCAATCTCATAGATGGGGCTCTTGACGTGCAGGTGAGAGGGAAGCAGCTTTGCTGCCTCGACCAGGTCGCTACCCGCCGAACCATCCATAAAACTGCTCCTCGGAACCGATTCGACCTTTAACTTGACGTCCTTTTCCATCCCTTGCGGCCACAAGGTCACCTGCATGCCGTCGGGATCCTCTACGGAGCCTCCTGTTTCATGATCAATGGTCTCATAGCCCGCATCGACAACACGATCCTGAGCCGACACCGGCGGTAAGAGCAGGGCCGCGATGACCAGGACCACTATTGCTACATTGAGGACCCAACCGGTCCGTCCATCTTCCAGAGCTGAACCCAGCCCCCCAAGAAACGAGTATTGATCCTGCCCCATAATTCCTCCTCCGTTCTTTGCCTCAGATCCCAATCCACTGTTTACGATTCTGTTCACTCAGAAGTTAGCGCCTTGCTCTGCCACAACAGACAGGAGCGTCAATTACCTATCGAAAAAGCTCCAACCCCCGTTCGGAGTAGACCATGTACCCTCGACGACGGCTCCCACTCGAAAACTGGATCATTGAAACGGCTCCAAAATAGATGCTTGGTGCTCCTCACGCGAAAATACCCCGAAACCAAGCCCACAGCCGACTGGCATATGCCGGTCGGCGTCGGCTCAGCCCGGGGTCTTCTTTAGCAATGCACGCTTATGACTTCCACCACTCTCCTACGGCGAGCATAGCGCGGATTCTAGCACAGGCGGACGGATTTGGCAAAAACCAAGAACTAGGGGGACTTGGCACGCCGTCGCTCGCCCATAGCGAAAATCCGGGAGAAGCCGCGCCCGATCCACGAACGTACCGGTCCCTTATAACCCTTGACCATCATGACCGTCACTGGGGCACGTCGGGCAACATGTTCAGGGACGGCGCCAAAAAGGACCTGATCAAACAGGCGTCCGGCCGTAGCGCCAATGACCACGAGACTATGCTGGCCTGATTCCTCTACAATCCCGTCCACCACATCGTCAGCCGCCGTCACTTTCACTTCCAGGGGATAGTCGTAGCCAGAAGCCAGATTGTGCAAGAGTTCATAGCCGCGGGCCTGCACTTCAGGACTGGCTACAGCCGGGACACAGACGTATTGCAGGGTGACAACAGGTGACTCCCCTGATTCTGCCGCAAACTGGCGAGCCTGGTCTATGGCCAAGCTGATCGCCAGATTGGTGTTCGCGCCCCCAGAGGTGGGCACCAGGATCCGCTTCGGCTCTTGCCGCTTTCGGAAACGCACTACAGCCAGATCGCACGGCGGGTTCAGTGCCACAAGATCGATGACGCTGCCAAAAGCGTGGTGCGAACTCCCGGTCTCACCTGGCCAACCCATGATCATCAGATCTACCCGCTGCTTCCGAGCGGTATCAATGATCGCTCGTCCGACATGACGGTCCAACCGGATCATGGTATGCACCGGCACTTCCAATTCCCGGGCCTGGTGGATGGCCTCCTCCAGGATTGGCTTGCCCTCCCTCAAAAACATCCGCCCATTGGACATGGAGAGCTGGACAGGCACCCGGACAATGTGCAGGGCCAGCACCTCACCATCGTGTCCCTTGGCAATGGCTGCTCCCAGGATGCCCAACATCCGTGCTTGCTTCTCATTGGCCAGGGGGATGAGTACGTTATACTCTCTGGGTACCAACCGCTCCTCGTGCAATATCTTTACCGGCAATCGTGGCTCCTGCTCACCTGCATGCACCGTATAGGCCAGATAGACCACCACGCCCAGAACTACCCAGATCAGGCCTACGTACCAGGCCATTGGCTGGAATGTGAACATATAAACAGCCAACCCAAGATTGAAGACAATACCCAAGATCGGCAGCAGGGGAAAAAGCGGCGCCCGAAAGCCACGGGGCAGGTCGGGTTCGTTGACCCGGATCAGGATCATGGCCGCGTTGGTCAGGGCGAAAGAAAGCAGAAACATCAAGCTCGCCCCAGAGCCAACCACCTCCAGAGGCAGCAGCACGGCGACAGCCACAATGATCAGCCCGGTGATGAGCACGGCCACGTGGGGGGTTCGGCGCAAAGGATGGATTCTTCCCAAAACTGGAGGCAGCATGCGCTCGCGTCCCATGCTGAAACTGACTCGAGACGAGGCCAGAACGGTAGCATTCAACGCGGACATGGTGGAAAAGAGCCCGCCAAAGACAATTAGGGCTACTCCGAACTGGGGCATAAAGTTCTGCGCGGCACGGACGATGCCGGTTTCCTTGTATATGCCCAGGATCTCCCAGGAAGTATTGATCTCCGGATCGTTGGGGTCCAGTGGCTCGTGGATTTCTAGCTCAGCAGGCAGTTGATCGTAGGTCTTGCCATATACGTCAAAGCCGGTCGGGTCCACAGCGCCGATAGAAACCAATAAGATGAACAAGTAGATGAGCACAGCGGCCCCAAGGGAGATGAATGTCGCCTTGGGAATGTTCTTCTTTGGCTCCTTGACCTCTTCGCTTACAGTGGCAATGAGATCGTAGCCCTCAAATGCAATAAAAGTCAGACCCATTGCCGCGATCACTCCGCCAAACCCCTTGGAAAACAAGGGCTTGAAGGCGGTCATCGCTTCCGGCCTCTTGAAAAGGGCGAGCAGCCCAAATCCGATGAACAGGCCGAGAATGATGATCTTGGCCATGGTTACGATATTCTCGGCCTTGCCGGTCACATCCGCTCCCAACACATTGAGGCTGATGAAAAAGGCACAAATGAGAAAAGTAACCAGCGCCACAGCCAAATGATGTCCCAGAGTACCGACCAATGCCTCATAGCCGGCGGGCCAATAGCCAGCCAAAAGCTCGACAAAGTAGCCGCCAAAACCTACAGCGTAAAGAGCGCAGGCGACTGTATAGGCAAACCAGAGCATCCAACCAGACAGGAATCCCAACGCAGGCGGCATCGCTCGCTTGACAAAAGAATAGCCCCCGCCGGCTTCGGGGATGGCGGAGGCCAATTCGGCATAGCTGAACGCCGTAAAGGTCGTGACAATGCCGTTGAGAGCGAAGGCAATGATCGCCGCCGGACCAGCCCCGCCAGCCGCGATGCCCGTCAGCACAAAAACGCCAGCCCCGATCATGGCCCCCAGGCCAATCATGGTAGCATCAAAAAGACTTAGCGTACGGGCTAGCGTGACCTCGCCTCCACCCGCATTATGGTTCGCCATTGATCTACACCTCTTTCGGCAAAAAGAACACCGCCCCCAGCCTCTGCGTTCCACAAGGCACAAGGCGGCTATCTACAGCTCTTATTATACCATACTCTCCGTGTTTGGCAACTGGAGAACCCTCATGATTGTGTATCGCTCTCGGTGGAAATCGTGCTGAGAACGGCTCGCCCGGCGCTGAAGCCGCTTCGCTACCAAGTCGACCGGGCTAGGTAGCGACGCCCCATGAAATGGGCTTGAAGACCGGAACGCTGCATTTCAGCCGGTTTCAACCGGCGTAGCTCTGTAGCCCTGGGTCTTTAGCCCAGGGCGGTCTGCGTCGGCAGTGTTTCCACCGAAATGGATACTCTACCACCCTCATCTCTGTAGTAGGCTGGGCTATTGTTCCCGCCTCGATTCGGACACGAGTAGGCCCGTCTGACCCCAACCATGCCTGGTTTGACATCAGAGCGACGATCTGCTACAATCAGGTTCAGAACAAATGTTCTCATTCAATCGAGAGTAGCCAGGGTGTGAACTTGGGTCACTGGAAATCCCAATGGACTATGGAACAGCGAAGGTATGGGGGTAATGAGCAATGGAGCGCAGAGAACGAGGGCTAGAGTTCTGTGGGGTTGGCGGAAACGCCAAGCACGTGGTCTTGGTGTTGGGTACGGTCTTTGCTGTAGCATTGGCGGTGGTGGTGGGCCAGCAGATGAGCACCGAGGCCATGGCGGTGGTTATCGGAGTAGTGTGTGGGATTGCGGCGAGCATTCCTACTTCGCTGCTGTTATTGGTAGTGCTGACCCGGGGTGACCGTCAGCAGGTCACAGGGACCAAGCGCCAGACCAGGCAGAGCAACAGTCCACCAGTGATGGTCATCCAGGGGGGCGGGGGAACCCAGGGATGGCCACCGGGACCGCAGGCAGGCTATTGGCCGACAGTCCAGCCAGGACCAACTGTAGACCGGCAGTTTCGTATTGTTGGCGGCGACGGTGTGACCATGGACGGCTAAAACATGAAAGAGACCCAAAGAATACGCTCTCAGGCCCTTCTTCTGTCTTGACGCTCGGGTTTGAGACTGGATGCAGGGCGATCGCCCTGCATCCAGTCTCTCTGTTCACAGACAGTAGCCGGCTACGCGTCTCCAGCCTCAACAGCATCCACCATGCTGTGAGTTTTGACCTCAATGGTCTTGGGCTTGACCTCTTCCGCCTTGGGGAAGCTCAGAGTCAAGACCCCATCGGTATAGTCCGCGTTGGCCTTTTCCGTTTCCAACCCACCTGGGAGGGTGACGGAGCGGCAGTAAGAACCGAGGCGACGCTCACGTCGCAAGTAGTCCTCGCGCTGGATTTCTTCCTCTTCCCTTGTCTCAGCCTTGATGGTCAGGGTGTCACCGGTAACAGATACTTCGATCTCTTCGGCGTTAACGCCCGGGATCCCGGTCTTGACAATGACGTTTTCATCGGTCTCGTACATGTCCACGGGCAACGTACCCTCGCTCCAGGGACCAAAGGGCACCGGCGGGCGAATAAGCCTCTCCTCAAAAATTCGATCCATCGCATCTCGGACAGCCATCATATCACGGAAGGGTTCCCAACGAACGATACTAGCCATTTCTGCACCTCCTAAGGAATCAAGCCGTTTCATCCTCCAATCTCAGCTCCCATTTTAGCGACCGAGTGTTAGACGAACATTGGAGGAATGTTAGAAGTTTATTAGAATTCTCCTCCGGTCTAGTCGATGACTTGATGGACTACCTGGCCATCGATCAGCACCAGTTCGGCCACAGTCCGGTAGTCAAAGGGATGCCCGCCAAAGACGACGATGTCAGCATCCTTGCCTACCTCCAGGCTGCCTACGCGGCTCTCGACACCGATGATCTCTGCAGCATTGATGGTGATGGCCTTCAACGCCTCTTCCTCGGGCATTCCTTCCCGCACCGCCAGAGCAGCATTGATGCTCAGGTACTTGACCGCTGACATCTCGTCCGTCTGGATCCCCACCTTGACGCCTGCTTTGGCCATGAGGCCCGGGTTCTTGGGCGTCATCTCTCTCAGCTCATACTTGGCCCGAGAGAACAGGATCGGACCGGCAGTGACCGGAATCCCCTTGCTGGCCAGGATGTCAGCAATCTTGTAGCCCTCGGTAGCATGCTCCAGCGTCAGATCCAGGTTGAACTCTTCGGCGATACGGATGGCAGTCAGCATATCATCCGCCCGGTGAGCGTGGATTCGGGCTTTCATCTCCCGGAGCAGCACTTTGCCCAACGCTTCCAGCTTCAGGTCACGCTCCGGCGGCTTGGGCGCCTCAGTACCTTCTTCGCCCGCCTCTACACCGGCCAGCCATCCGGCCATGTCGGACTCGTAGCGGCGCCACTTTTCCAGGTAGTTCTGAGCCTCCACAAGGGCCGCGCGCAGGATGGCCGCGTTCCCCATCCGTGTAGAGGGCGTCTTTTTTTGCTGGCCATAGACCCGTTTGGGGTTCTCGCCCAGGGCCATCTTCATACCCGCTGGCTCCAGCAGCACCATTTGCTCTACGCTGGGCTTGGGCGCCGTCTTTAGGCAGATCCACTGCCCGCCGACCAGGTTTCCGCTGCCGGGGCCGGTGAGGACGGTGGTCACGCCCGCTGCCGCCAGCTCCTTAAAAGCCAAGTCATCGGGATGCACCGCATCCAGCGCCCGCAGGTGAGGCGTGATGGGATCGGTCAACTCATTGCCATCGGAGTACTCCCAGCCAATGCCGTCGGGAAAGATCCCAACGTGACAGTGGGCGTCGATCAGACCGGGCATAACGACTTTGCCCGTCGCATCGTACACCTCGGCATCCTTAGGGATCACAACCTCCTGCCCGAGGGCGACGATGCGCCCACCCTCAACAAGTATGGTTCCGGGATCCAGTGTCCCCTGGGTGATGGTCATCAGCTTTCCGTTGGTAATCGCGATCATCAGTGTATTCTCCTTGCTTGTGTTAGAATATATGGCGTGATCTGCATTCCACTACCTCTCGCTCAAGTTCCCTCTTGCTCACAATCTCCCATCTCGAGGGCGATCTCGGGTTCCCGTCTCAGAAATCTACAGAATGTGTGACAGAAACTGGCGGGTTCGCTCCTCCTTGGGGTTGGTGAACAGCTCTTCAGGTGAGGCCATCTCGACCCAGCCACCATCGGCCATGAGGATGACGCGGTCCGCCACGTCCTGAGCAAAGTGGATCTCGTGGGTGACGACGATCATGGTCATTCCCTCCCTGGCCAGTCGCTCCATCACCTCCACGACCTCGCCGATCAACTCCGGGTCAAGGGCTGAGGTGGGTTCATCGAAAAGCATGATCTGGGGCTCCATGGCCAGGGCGCGGGCGATGGCCACCCGCTGTTGCTGCCCACCCGACAACCTGGAGGGAAACTCATCCCGCTTGTCCGACAGGCCAACCCAGTCCAAGAGTTCCTCTGCCTTGACGGTCGCATCTGACCTGGACATGCCCTTGACGATGAGGGGTGCCTCGACGATGTTGCCCAGCGCCGTCATGTGGGGAAAAAGATTGAACTGCTGGAAGACCATGCCCGCCTTCTGGCGGATCTCGCGGATATGACGGCGGTGCTGGCTGGCCGGTTCCCTGGCCTGGATCATCACATCGTCGATCTCGATGGTTCCCGCCGAGGGCTGCTCGAGGAAGTTAAGACACCGCAAAAAGGTGCTTTTTCCCCCACCCGATGGGCCGATGATGACGACCACTTCAGCAGGCGCCACATCCAGGTCCACCCCCTGGATGACGTGCAGAGGGCCAAAGTATTTATGCAGGCCTCTAACCTTGATAATCGGGCCGGTCATGATTCCATCCTCCAGTCTCCAATCCTTAGCCGCCAACTTTGAATAGACACCTATCGCCTCTCACCACGAGCCATATAGTCCTCCAGCTTGCCCTGGAGAAATTGAAAGATCACCGTCAGTACCCAGTAAAAGGCTGCCGCGATCAAAAAGGTCTCCATGTTGCGAAAGTTCTGCCTGCCGATCTTTTGCGCGCGGAAGGTAAGCTCCCAGACACCCATCACGTAGACAAGGGAAGAGTCCTTCATCATGGCGATGAACTCGTTGCCGATGGGCGGGATGACGATGCGGAAGGCTTGGGGGAGGACAATGCGGCGGAAGGTCTGGGCACGGGACATGCCCAACGCGTGGGCCGCCTCGTACTGGCCCTTGCCGATGGCCTGGATGCCGGCCCGAAAAATCTCTGTCATGTAGGCGCCATAGTTCACGCCCAGGGCCAAGATGCCGGCCACCAGTGGCTGCAAGATAATGCCCAAACGGGGCAGGCCCAGGTACCAAATAAAGATCTGCACAAGCAGCGGCGTACCCCGGATCAGAGAAATATAGAAGCTGGATACGCCGTTGGCAATGGGGTTGTCGGACAACCGTCCCAAAGCCCCCAAGAGGGCCAAGATGATGGCCAGGACTATGGATGCCGCCGAGATGACGACAGTCAGGCCAGCACCAGCCATAATGAAAGGTAAAAAGTGCCCCATGAAGGCAATATCAAGATCAAAACTGCGCAGGATCGAAAAGAGGATCACCAGCAAGGCAACCCATACCGCCAGGCTATAGATCCCAAAGCGGGTCTTGACCGTCCGCTGGCTGATCACCAGTTGTTCGGACAAGGGGGCATCCCGGGGTGCTTCATACTGCGTGGCCACCGGCTCTCGCGTCAGAACCACGAGCAGTACGATGTACCAAAGCGCCAGTACGACCAGCGGCCAGGCAATCTGGATTTTGATTTCTGTGGGCAGAGGGTAGGAGAATACCTCGAACAGAGGGAGTCCCAATACGATGATCGGCCCCATCAGGTACATGGCCAAAGCCAGCAAGTGGCTCCAGATATAGCGCTTCCGCAGACCCCACAGGCAGACCAGGCCCAGAATACCGCTGCCCAACAGCCAGATTCCCAGGACCTTGCCCCACGTGGGCTGAAAACCATATTGCGACCACTCGATGTGAACAACCCGCTGGGTGGCATTGTCCCATATGCGCAGCGTCCCATCGTCCGAGACACTCATGATCGTGTCGCGCGTCGGCCCGTAGTCCGCGCGGTTCACGGCATTGAGATGCCCGATGAAACTGGCGGTACTCTTGCCGCCCTTTGACCGTATGTTCCGGATCTTGTTGTCCCTGGCGCCAGACAATACAAAGGCCCCATTAGGGTCATAGAGCAGCGTAGTTATGGTGGCCCAGTGACCCTCGGACATCGAGGCGACCTCTCCAGTATCCAGGTCCCAGAAGACAATGGTCGTGTCGGCGCTGCCTGAAGCCAGAGACTGGCCATCTGGGCCAAAGGCCAGTGCGGTCACCTCCTCGTCGTGGCCCAGCCAGTCCTCCTGGACCTCCTCATCTACCCAATAGCCCTCCAGTTGTTGCAATGGCGCGCCTGTCTCGACGTCCCAGACCCCGACCTTTGCTCCGTCGCCAGCAGCCACCAAGGTACCGTCTGCATTGAGGGCCACGACCGTTTTGCTCTCTTTGCCAGAGTCGATGGTCTGGAGCGCCTGGCCTGTCGACAGATCCCAGACCCGGACGATGGCATCATCTGCAATCGTGGCCAGCCGTGAAGCATCCTCACTAAAAGATGCATCGTTGAGCGCTTCACCCTGGATCGCAAAGACGGTTTGGCTCTGGTCATTCTCAAGGCCAGCGTTGGCGCCTGCCGAAATGTCCCACCGTTTGACCATCCCATCACGACTGACCGAAACCAGGTTGGCGCCATCGGGCGTAAAGGCTAATTCGACTACGGGTGCCTCATGGCCGGGCAAGGTGTACATCAACCAGGGTTTTTGCACGGCTACGTCCTCTTCGGTCATGGCCCTGGTACTGATCCTCCTGGGAGCTTCCCACAGGAGTACCTCTCCGTCCTGGGCGCCCGCTGCCAGCAGGGATTGTCTGCGCTCAAATGCCAGATCGTAGAGCTGGCTGACCACATGCAACCGTATCGGCCCACCGGCAAAATACTGGATTGCGTAAAGCAGGCTTAGAACAGAGGTGATGGCGACGAGGATGAGCAGCAACCTCACCATCTTGGATCGGGACTGGTTCTGCGTGCCATCCAAATCAGTCATTGTCCTTCTCCTTGCAGATCCATGGTCCGAATCGGCGCTGCGGTTCGCTATGAGCGCAGACCTGGGGCCAGGTGTCCCACACTCGCCCCCAACTGCAGCGGGCTGCGGGCCCGGTCGCATTCGTCGCCTAGTGCATGTCTCCACTAGGGATCTTCAGGCTTGGCGTCCAACCCAGTTGAGGTCAACGATAGAGATGGCAGTACAGTATTCCTGGGGTCAGTACTCCAAGCGCAGGCATCCTGGAGGAACAGGGTCGCCGACGGGCAAAACCCACCGGCTGGGCAGGTCTGCTGTCGTGAACAGGGCTGCCGGTCTCTATCAGACCGGCAGCCCAACTTGGCATCACTCAGCCACTATCGTGGCCAGGAATCGTCGATTTCCGCGAGGGCAGTGTCCAGGTCGGACAGGCCGCTGACATAGTCGGTCATGCCGGTCCAGAAGGAGCCAGAAAAGGCTGCCATTGCCTCGGCGAAGCGTAGGTCGTCAGGGTTGGCAAAGGGCCCGTCAACCGCGACTTTGGTTCCGGTGTGCTCGTCGGCCATGGCCTTCTCCAGGAAACCACCCGGTATCACGGCAAAGGGAATATCACCCTCAGCCGCTGGTGAGGCAGCGCCCTCGCCAGCACCCTATCATGGCACGACCAGCGTCGTGATGTCGACGCCGTACCACTTCATGGATAGCTCGCTCAGCGTGCCATCCTCGTGCAGATCGGCCAGGATGTCGTTCAGCGCGTCTACCATCATTTCCGACGGTCCGCGGGCCTTGTCCAGGGCGAAGGCCAGCGGTTCGTAGAAGGCTGGGGTGCCCATGTACTTGAGGGGCAGACCTTCGTCGATGGCATTCTGCACGGTCGGTGCAGCCGTCATGACCGCGTCCAGGCGTACCCCGTCACCCAGGATCAGGTCCTCGATGGCTTCGACGTCTGTGCTGTAGGGCTGGACAGTCAGACCTGAGGGTGGATCGTAAATGATCTCGCCACCCATGATCGACAGCGTGCCATCCAGGTAGGACTCGTAGGTCGTGGCCGTGCCGAGCCCCACCTTTTTGCCCGACAGGTCATCCGGCGAGGCAATGTCGGTGTTATCCGTGTGGACAGCAAAGACGGCTGGCGTATAGTAGTAAGCATCGGTGAACGATAGGACCTCGGCGCGGGCCTCCGTCGGCGTCATGGAGCCGATACTGATGTCCCAGCGACCGCCCCAGTTGCCGGCGGTAATCAGATCCCAGTCGGGGGTCACAAACTCGACGTCGACGCCCAGTCGATCAGCAACCGCCTTGGACACGTCGATGTCAAAGCCGTCCAGCTCGCCGGAGTCGTTTAGGAAGCTCTGTGGCGCATAGTTGGGGTCCGAGGACACGACCAGCTTGCCCGCAACCTGTACCTGGCCCCAAAGATCAGCTACCGGCAGCGCTCCGCCCGGCAAGTTCTCGGCCAGGCTGGCGTTGGCGTCCGCCTCCAGTTGGGCCAGCGTCTCGTCAATGTCTGCCCCGTCGAGGATGGCGCTCCAGGCGTCGCTCATCGACCGCCGAACCTCCTCGTAGCAGGGGCACCACTGGGCTTCAAAGGTGCCGTACTCGAGCAAGTCAAAGGCATCCTTGTAGACCGGGTTCTCGACAAAGTAGTCCTCGATCTCCGCCGCGACCGAGTAGCGGACGGGGAAGTACTGGCTGATCTTGACCCAGCGGGCCAGTTGCTCCGGCTCGGTCAGCCACTTGACAAAGAGCCACGAGGCCAGCTCTTGCTCCGGCGTGGTCATGGGGACAGCAATACTGCCGCCATAGATGTTCTGCACCGGCTCGTCGCCGCCGTCCATGTAAGGCAGCGGGGCCACACCCCACAGGAACTCGCCCTGCTCGCCCCCGATGACCGCCTGGTCATAGTAGGGCAAGCCGGAGGTGGAACTCATGGTAAAGAGGGCCTTGGCGTTGCCAAAGTCGGTCTGGTCACCGTAGGATTCGGCATAGATGGCCGCACAGCCCTCGTCCTGGAGTTCCTTCATGTAGCGCACAGTCTCCTTGACCGCATCGTTGGTGAAGGTGAAGGCGCTGCCGTCTGGCAGGACATAGTCAGCGTGGCGGCTAAAGATCATGCCGGCCATGAGAGAGGCGCCGGGGCTGAACGAAAAGCCGATGGTACCGGCATCGGGATCGGAAGCGGCACAGGCCATCTCCTTGAACTCAGCCCAGTCCTTGGGCGGCTCATCGTAGCCCAGCTCGTTCAGCCAATCCTGATTGTAGTATACGACCAGCATGGAGCGGTTGGGCGGAAAGCCGAGACGGAAGTGGCCATCGCCAAAGATGGGGGCGACGTCAGAGGCAAAGATGCCCGGGAAAAAGTCAGCTTGCTCTTCCTCCGTCAGGCCCCACGCCGCGCTGTCCACGAACTCGTCCATGTCCACCAGGGCATCGCTGAGCTGGTACTTGCCAAAGGAGTTGGCATAGCCCACGGTCAGGGAGGGCATCAGGGTCGGGTCGTCGGCCGAGATGGCTGCAATCATCTTGTCATAGATCTCGTCGTAGGCACCAGCATACTCGGCGGCGACCTGGATGCCCCACTCATTGGTGGCGTTAAAGTCCTCCACCATCTGATCGAGCCCCTCCTGGCGCGACCGGGTGTGGTTGTGCCACCACAACACCTGCTGGCCCGAGGGATCAACCTCCTCGTACATGCCCTCGGCCATCGGGGCCGCTTCTTTTTCCGCCTCTGCCGCCTTCGTCGGCTCCGCTGCGGGCGCTTTCGTCGGCTCCGCCGCGGGCGCTTCTGGCTCTGGGGCCTCCGGTTCCTGCGAACCTCCGCAGGCCGTCAGGACCAAAGGGATCACCAATACGGTGACCATGAATAGGTACAGCCATTTCTTACTCATTGTGTTTCTCTCCCCCGTTTTTCAGAATCTTGAATAGATCGACCGATTTGAAGCTGTAGTGGTTCTCGGATATCACCTCCCTTCCAAGCGCAAGCCAGATGCTTGCCTCGCGCGCACAGGCCCCCACTTGGCGGTGTGGCTTGTGCACTGGTCATTGAGCCATCTAGCCCTTCAAGCCTGTGGTGGCAATGCCCTCGATGAACTGCTTCTGGGCCAGGAAATAGAGGGCCAGCACCGGCAGCATGCTGATGGCGGCCCCGGCCATCCACAGATTGGTTTCAGGCCCTGCCTCATCGACAAAGTTCTTTAGGCCGACAGAGATCGGCCACCAGCCAGACCCTGCCTTGGTGGCGATCAAGGGCCACAGCAAGGCGTTCCACGACCCGATAAAGGCAAAGATGACGACGGTCATGATCGGCGCCTTGGACAGGGGCAGCACCACCCGAACCAGGAAACGCAGGTGCCCCGCTCCGTCAATGCGCGCCGCGTCCCACAGTTCGTTGGGAATCTGGGCAAAGAACTGCCGCAAGAGAAAGATATTAAAGAATCCGGCCATGAACGGGATCGTCAGCGCCGGCCAGTTGTCGTACCAGTTGATAAAGGGCAGGAAAGGGTTGTTGCCGGTGATGGTCAGAAAATTGGGGATCATGACCACCGTCTCGGGGATCATCATCGTGGACAACAAGAGTACGAAAAGAAGGTTGCGGCCGGGGAATCTCATCCGGGCAAAGGCATAGGCCGCCAGCGTAGAAATGACCAGGATCCCAACCAGGGTAATGGCCGTAAGCCGCACGCTGTTCCATACATACTCGCGAAAGTTGGCTGTGATCCAGGCCTGGTAGTAGTTGCCGCCGAGAAACTCGAAAAAGAAATAGCCGATCTTGGCTCCGGCTGTCCGGCAATTGCTCAAGTCCTCCGGAATTGGGCGGCCGCTGTATTCTCGTTCCCCTCGCTCGGCCAACCGTTTGTCCAACACACTGGAAGGGTACTCGCAACAATTGATATAGTCTGTACGAGCAGCACCGGATCGCCGGCCAACATCATAGTCCTCCGGGTACCCGCTCGTGGGACCAAAGGTAAGGGACAACCCCCGGCCAGTATCGATCTGGCCTCCCCCAGCAGGGATCAGCTGCCAATCTTCAGTGAGAGCGACCTGGGGTTGGCCTATCGGAGTGATGCCTACAGGCTCAGCCTTGTTGTTCACCAAGCGGAACTGCCAGTCTGTGGCTAGCTCGGTCGAACTACCTGTGGTCTCTGGATCGCGGCTGACCTCGACATAGTAGCTGTCCGTGTGCAGCTCTTGCTCCCCTTCGCGTACCTTGGGACTGACAGCAAAACCTGTAACCGTACCCCCCTTGTCCTCCTTCAGCAGGTTGACGTGAGGACAAGTCAGACGAGCGGCACGGGGCAGCAGCCGGCCGGAATTGGCCTCGCCGATGGTCATTACCGAAGTACTGAGCATCCACAGAAAAGGCAGGAGCATGATGCTGGCGCCCAGGAGCAGGATCACGTAGAGAAGACCCCGGCTGACATTGCCCCGCATCCCATACGAGGAAGAACTGGATTCTGTTGCTCTAGCCATAGAACACCAGCTTATCTCCGATACGGTTCTGGATCTGTGACAGGACGAGAATAATGCCAAAGAGGATAAAGGCCATGGCCGCCGCCTCGCCAAACCTGCCGTCAGCGCGGAAGGTCTGGAAGATCATGATGCTGGCCGTGTCCACCGTGTCCCGGGCCGCCAGTTCCTTCATCATAAAGATGTGGTTGAAGGCCTTGAAGGTCCCAATGGTGGCAATGATGGTCAGGAAAAAAGTGGTCGGCGACAGCAGGGGGATGGTGATCTTGCGAAAGATCTGCCACCGGCCCGCCCCGTCGATCTCCGCCGCTTCATACAGCTCGTGGGGTATGGCCCCCAGACCAGCCAGGTAGATCACCGTGTCATAGCCGACGTATACCCACCAGTTGTAAACGATAATGGAAACCAGCGCCAGGCTGGGTCCTACCAGGACGGTGTTGAGCGGGTCAGAGATCTCGGGCCAGACCAGACTGGTACCAGCAAACTCATTGATCAGATCCAGGATCACCAAGTTCACTCCCCTGGCTTCGTGCAGCCATTTCTGGGGAGGTACTCCCAGCAGACCGATGAACTTGTTCATCAGACCCGTTTCCCGCAACGAAAAGATCCGCCGGAACACGACCGCCGTCGCCACAGAGGGTGCGATATAGGGCAAGAAGTAGAGCAGGCGGAAGGCCCCCTGTCCCCGAATCCCCTGGAAAAGGATATAGGCCAGCGCCAGGGACAGGCTTAGCTGAATGGGTACCGTCCCCACCGAATAAAAGACCGTGTAGATGAGCGAGCGGAAATAGTCTTGGTTTCCCAGATCCCACATGCGCTGAAAGTCGACAAAAAAGAACCAAAAAGCGCTGGCAATGAGGGCAATGACAGCCAGCCAGCGCAGGATAAGTCGAATCCACGAATCACTCAGACTCGCGCCTTTCCAGACTAGCCAGGCCACCATGAGCAGGCCGATGCTGACCAGGTAGGTCCATTCTCCAGATTCGATCAGGCCCGGAATGGCCCGGACCAAAAAGAACGCAGCCACTAGCGCGACCGCCCCAGCTGCGATCTGGTAGCCGATGACCGAGTTTTCTGCCCGCCTCCCCCTCTTCCACAAACTGTAGGCGCCCATACCCAAAGCGGCAGCCAGGATCATCGCTACCATTGCCGACAGGTTCTGCAGGCCCAGCAGGCCCACATAGTTATCCAGGCCCAGGCAATCCGTTTGCTCCAGGGCCTCGGGCGACCCGAGCCCAACCGATGCCAGCCAATAGGGCAGACACTCCGAACCCTTGGGCTTGATATTCCATTTGTGCATGCTGACGTACAGCGCGTGGATGACCGGCCAAAGGCCAAAAACAAAGATAATGGCGATGGATGGCAACAAAAAAAGGTAGGCGGTGAGGGTTTCCCGCCGAGCACGACCCTTCCGGCCAGAAAAAAAGCCAGCGCTCATGGGGTCTCCTTCAGGCCAGGACATAGCATGGAGGGTGGCCCTGAACGACCTCCCTGGAAGGAAGACATTCCGTCGCTGCAGTACCAGCAGGCCCGGAACCTGCCATGAGCCAAGGTTGATTTCGCCATTGAACCTACTCCTTCACGGAAGCTATTATAACCCACCTTGAGAGTGTTGTCAATCTCACCTGGGGTGATTCGGCAGACGTCCATGGCAGGTATCCGCTGCCCGGTCCTGGCAAAACAAAGGAAATCTTTAACTTTCTGTTTATTTCAAGTCATTTTTGGGGTGTGTGAGAGATGCTGTGATGTGTAGCGCCGGGACACGAGCAAGAATCTGGGAAAGGTTTAATCTTGTTTGGGCCCGGTCTGGAGTACTGGAAGGCAGGCTGGATCGTCAGGTTGAGCGGAGTCAAGAGGTACCCGCGCCATGCCCAGGAGGACGTGACAAGCAGTGTTGTTTGCGGTATAATAAGGCCCGCAATTCTGCAATAGGGAGACGCTGGGTCGTGGACAGGATGCCTTTGCCGGCAAAACTGTGGAATGCCCGTCGCATCCTCAGGATGTGCTGCTTGCTGATCCTCCTGACCGGTGCTTTGGCCGGCTGCGATGCGCTGCCAGAGACGATCCGGCTTGGCCAGCGCGATGTAGAGGAACCGGTCCCCGCAACCGCCGAGGCGGAGGCCACCATTACCCCAGAGCCGGCTGAGACCCTACCGCCCGGCGTTACTGCCATTGTACTCTGGGAGCCCTTTCCCCTCGACCGCCCCCAGGGACTGCTACTGGGAGAGATGATCCGCGATTTTGAAGCCCAAAATCCCGATGTCTTGGTCGAGATCGTGGCCAAGAACGGCTATCCTGGCATCCACGAGGCTGTGCTGTCAGAGATGCCCGACGGTGAGTTGCCTGACCTGGCCGTTGCTTTTCCCAGCATGATCGCCATATACGCAAAAGCTGGCCTCGTGGCCCCCCTGGACGCCTACCTCAACGATCCAGAAGTTGGTCTGACCGACGAGGACCTGGCTGACATCTATCCTGGCTATCTGGATGCCGCCCAACTGCCCGGTTTCGGCCGGCAGATCATGGCCTTCCCTTTTTCCCAAAACGCCATTGGCATGTGGGTCAACGGCACGTTGCTGGCCCAGGCAGGTTGGGACCGCGCCCCGGCCACCTGGGCGGAGTTTGAACAGGTCTGCTTCGATGTCAGCGCCCGTACCGGTGTGGGTTGCTATCCCTTTGTCGAGAGCGTCACAACCTTTAACGCCTGGCTGTACAGCCGCGGGGGACAGCAACTGGACGGCACTGGCCAGCGTGCGGCCTTCAATGGTCCCGCCGGTGTGGAGAGTCTGGCACTGCTTCGCCGTTTGATGGATGCCGGCCTGGCCTGGCGTCCCGAGACCCCATACGGGGATTACATTGCCTTTGCCAATGGCCAGGCGGCTTTTGCTTTCTCTTCCACCGGCAACAGCCAGCTCTACGCCGACGCCTACGATGGCGCGCTAAACAGAGGCATGCCGCCCTTTCATTGGTACCAGACCCTGATCCCCCAGGCTGACCCGGCTCAACCGGCCACAACCCTCTACGGTGCCAGTTTCTTTGTCCCGCAGGGAGACCCGGCGCAGGAGCGAGCCGCATGGCGCCTGATCCGGTGGTTCACCGACACGGACCAGACCGCCCGCTGGGCGGCAGAGTTGCAGGCCATGCCGGTAAGAGTTTCAGCCCTGGGAGTGATGACCGAAACTCTGGAGGCCAATCCCTTTATTCTGGCCCAGGTTGAGGAAATTCTGCCCTATGGGAAGCCAGAGCCGGCGGTGGCGGCCGAATTGGAGGTACGCGACCTTCTCTACACCGCCATCATCTCTGTGACGCAGAGTCTGGCCGATCCCCAGACCGTCCTGGACCAGGCTGCCCGCGATGCAAATGAGATTCTGGCTGGCCAACCGTAAGACACTACTGGAATGGGCCAATCATACCTCCGGGGCAGAGGTATGATCACTGTAATTTGCCAAGGTTCCCATTTTGATGTATCATGTCTATGCTCAGTACAAGGAATGGTACCATTTCGAGGAATATTTAGGCAAGTAGGTCCTGAGCAAAGGATGGCGGTCTGGTAGATCATGGTACCAGTATCAGGTTCGCTGTCACCGGAGAAGGGGGTGGGAGAATCGGAAAGAACCTGCGGTCCGTGACACTTGCCTGGCTCAGCATCCTGGCCATGCTGATAGCAGGCCTGATGATAGCTGGGTGCGGCTCCAGCAAACTGGGTAGTGAAGACAACCCCGTCGTCATGTCCTTCGCGCCCTCCAGCACCGCGCCGGAGATCATCGCCAGCGGAGATCAGATCGCCCAGATGATCAGTGACCGAACCGGCCTGGTCGTCCGGGCCAGTGCAGCCCCCAACTTTGTAGCGGTACGCGAGGCGATAGCAGCGGGGGAGACCCACGTCGGCTGGCTTGATGCCTTCAATTACCTCTTGGCCCGCGAGGAGGGTAGCGTTGAAGTGGGCTTGGTGACAGAGCGCTCAGGCGCGACCTCCTATAGAGGCCAGTTCAATGTCCGCGCCGACAGCGGCATCAACTCGTTGCCAGATCTCGCTGGCAGGACGATGTGTTGGGTCGACCCCAGCTCCGCCTCTGGTTACACTGTCCCCCGCATCACTCTCCAGGCCAACGGCATTGACCCCGATGCGGACTTGCAGACAGTCCAGGCATATTCTCACAAGAATGTGATCGAGCAGGTCTACAACGGCGGATGCGATGTGGGTGCTACCTACGCCGACGCCCGCAGCTCGATTGCCAGCGACTCTCCCGATGTCGAACAGGTTGTCATTGTCCTGGCTACCACGCCCGACATCCCCTACGACAGCATCTCCTTTGGCAAGGACGTGCCCGAGGACATGCGTGACCAGATCATCGAATCCTTGCTAGAGATTGCCGGTACGGAGGAGGGCCGAGCCGCGCTGGAGGAGTTCTACTCTATCACCGGGTTGCAGAGGGCCGGCGACTCCATCTATGATGGATTTCGCGCCGAATTGAGCCAGGCCGGCGTGAATATCGAGGACCTGGCCAAGTAGAGTCTGGGAGATACTTTCTCAATGGCGAGTCGTGGCACGAGCAGGATACGCACTCGTATGCAAGAACCGTCCGTGCAAAGACTTGCCCAGACCGTTGTTTTGTTGTATTATGGACTAGGATGTGCAGGGTACCTGTGCTGTGTGGTTCGAACTCATTTCAGATGCGGTAACGGCATTGCGTGGCCGTCAATACCAAAGACCATGCCTGTGCTTTGAAGGGACACTGGGAAATTCTGCCTATTTGTATAAGCGCAGTACAGTGGAAAGCAAAGGAGGTGCGATCTCGAAGAATAATTGCAGTGTGGCGGTTCCGCTGGCTGAAACTTGATGCATTTACAAAGCTGTAAGAGAAAAGGAGAGAAAAATGAAGAAAAGTCTTTGGTTGGTTCTGCTGGTCCTGTTTAGCATTGCGGCGCTCCTTTTGACCTCATGTGGCGAAGCTGAGTTGGGTACGGAAAAGAACCCCATCATCTGGTCCTTTGTCCCCTCGGGCGAGATGCAAGAGGTAGTAGCTGGCGCCGAGGGGGTGACTGCACTACTCGAGGAGGAGACCGGTTTGATCATCAACACGAACGTCGCCACCGAGTACGCGGGTGTCATCGAAGCAATGTGCAGCGACCCCGTGGAGGCTCATATGGCCTCGCTGGCCACGTTCTCCTATGTGCTGGCCGCCAAGAAAGGATGCGCCGAGGCAGCCCTGGTGTCGGTGCGCTATGGCAGCCCGGTCTACAACGGGCAGATCATCGTTCGCGAGGACAGCGGCATCACCGAACTGAGCCAACTGGCCGGCAAGACCTTCTGCCGCCCTGATCCGCTGTCGACTAGCGGCTGGATCATTCCCTCCCTGGACCTCCAGGCCGCCGGCGTGAACCCCGAGACGGACGTGACGGTGCTAGATGCGGGCAGTCACGATGCAGTTGTGGCCTCCGTCTACAGCGGCGAGTGTGACGCGGGAGCAACCTTCGTCGACGCCCGCGGCAACATCGAGGATGAGCACCCCGACGTGAAGGAAGTGATCTCCATTATCCATACGTCGGTAGACATCCCCAACGACGGCCTCCAGTTTGCACCCGCGATACCGCAGGAAACGCGCGACAAGATCGTGGATGCCATGGTTAAGATCATGGAGACTGAAGAAGGCCAAGAAGCTATGGACAGCGCCTATCAGTGGGCGGGCGTCCAGGTTGAGGGTGACGAATTCTATGATCCCTTCCGCCAGTTGCTGGATGCTGCTGGGATAGACATTGAGGCCATGCAGGAATAGTCAAGAGGAACTAGCTGGCCCAAGATTGGTTTACTAAGGAATGGGGGGGCCTGTGCCCCCCCATCGTACTCAACAGGGAGACAGGGATGCTGGAAGTAAAAAACCTGACCAAGGTCTATGATGATGGGACGGTTGCAATCAAGAATGTCAGCTTTACGGTCGATGACGGGGAATTTGTGATCATCATTGGCCTGAGCGGTTCTGGCAAGTCTACCCTGCTGCGCTGCATTAACCGGCTGATCGATCCCACAGAGGGCGAGATCATCTGGGATGGCGTGCACGTAGAGACAGCTACCGCCGAGGAGCTACGGGTGATCCGGCGCCAGATTGGCATGATCTTCCAGCACTTCAACCTGGTCAAACGCTCTCCGGTGTTGACCAATGTGCTGTCGGGCCGATTGGGCTATGTCAACCCCTGGCACAGCGTCCTCAACCGTTTCTCAGACGAGGATCGGCAGAGGGCCATGGCAGCATTGGACCGGCTTAGCATAGCCAATCAGGCCCATAAGCGAGCCGACGAATTGAGCGGTGGCCAACAGCAACGTGTAGGCATTGCCCGGGCCTTGATGCAGGACCCCCATATGATCCTGGCCGACGAGCCGGTCGCAAGCCTGGACCCGGTCCTGGCCCACTCGATCTTGGGTCATCTGGAAGAATTGAACCAGGAGGATGGCATTACGCTGCTCTGCAGCCTGCACTACCTGGACCTTGTTCAACGTTACGCCACGCGGGTGATTGGCCTGCGCGACGGGGAGATTGTCTATCGCGGCAATCGGGAGCAGATCCGGCGCATGACGGACGAGGAATTCAAGGAAATTTACGGCGCTGAGGCCGTGCGCGTCGGCGTTGGCATGGGATAAGGGGAACAAACCATGAGCCGGAATCGCCCAGATCAAAACAGCGATACACTCCACAAAAGTCTCGTTTCCCCGCTCGTTGCCGCCCTGCTCTCCCTGGTCATCCCCGGATTGGGCCAGGCCGCAGCTGGGCGCTGGCGGCGTGGATTCCTCCTTTTTGGCAGTTTCTTCACCATTGTGGCCCTCTTTGTCTGGCGAATCCAGGTTGCTGGACGGCGCTACGATGATGTGCTGAAGGTCCTTTTCAATGCTTTGCGCTTGCAGCCATTCCTGGTACTGCTGTTCGCAGCCGTCGTCATACTTTGGCTCTGGATCATCGTTGATGCAGCCCGCGTGGCCAGGGCAGATGGGCGCGCAGGGATCGGCGTCTTTGCCTGGCTGTTTGTCATATTCTTTATGCTTGGCTGGCAGATCACCGAGATTGACCTCTACAAGGCCGTGACCCAGCTCCCCGAAGCGATTCCCCCTCTCATGCAAATCATGTGGCCATGGGAAGCAGCAGTGACGCAGGAAGACATCTACATCTCTGCTTTCGCCGACGTCGAGACGCCGTGCTCCGAGGATCCACCCCCACCACCGGAACCAACTGCGGACAAGCCATACATTGTGGTGGACCCCACCTGTGGCGAGCTCTCCAAAGCCGGCGATCCGGGCACCATGATGACGGTCGCAGGCCGGGGATACGTGCCTAATGCTCCGGTGGTCTTTTGGTGGGAAGACCCGGTGGGGGGCGAATTCCGCATCTGGCAGCATGGGGAATACGTGCAAGTCATGGCCGATGCACAGGGAGAGTTCCGGACGGAAGTCTTGATGCCCATCATCGAACTCCCACCGAGTGCCGGTCCCGGACCTCATGAGCAGACCCTCGAAGCGCGACAGACGGTTGCGGCTGGCCCGCGGAAACTCAGTTCGAACTTTATATTGGCTGTCTCTCGCATGATTGAGACCATTTTCCTGGGCATGATGGCCACGCTCTTTGGTGTGGTGTTGGCGGTTCCCGTCAGTTTTGCCGCATCCCGCAACCTGATGGAGCACTCGCGCCTCACCATGGTGATCTATTATGCCACGCGAACAGTCCTGAATATCGTGCGCTCCATTGAGCCGCTGATCTGGGCCATTATCGCCACCATCTGGGTGGGGCTCGGGCCCTTTGCGGGCGTCATCGCCCTTACGCTGCACTCGGTTGCGGCCCTGGGAAAGCTCTACTCCGAAGCCATAGAGGGGATTGACCCTGGGCCCATTGAGGCCATCCATGCGACCGGCGCGAACTGGCTGCAGACCATTTCCTTTGCCGTGGTGCCCCAGATGATCCCGCCCTTTGTGTCCTTCACCATCTATCGCTGGGACATCAACGTGCGCATGTCGACTATCATCGGCGCGGTTGGCGGTGGCGGGATCGGCTTCTTGCTTATCCAGTGGATCCGCTTGCTCGATTTCAAGGCGGCAGGCATTGCTGTCTGGTTTATCGCCATCACCGTGGCCATATTGGACTATGTTAGCGCCGAAATCCGCAGCCGGTTCGCATAGCACGCAGCCGTTCGTGAGCAATCACTTCCTATAGAACAGATATCATGCACACCCTGGTGATTACACCCTGTTCTGTAACAACTGCTGCCGCGGGTCCAAATCCTTTCAAGGATTTGGGCCTTCGCAGTGAGCCCAGTACCAACAGGCAGACCCAGGCCACCGAGAAACCCCAGAAAGCGGGCCGGGCAGAGTATGCCCGGCCGGCGGCAGAGATGTATACCAGCACCCATCACCGTTTGGTCATGGAGGGAGTGCGCTCGGTTTGGGACCGCTGGGGCCGTGAGGTATTGGATCTGGCCATCCTGTCCGGTGGCTATGGTCTGCTACAGGCAGATGAGATCATCGTTCCGTACGATATATCCTTCGATGAACTCGACAGTGACGCCTTGGCGGACCTGGCGACCTACCTAAAGATCCCTGAGCGCTCGGCTAGTCTGGTACGCGGATATGACCTGGTATTCTATCTATTAAGCGGGCGCTATCTTTCGGTTCTGAGCCTTCCCTTGGACGTACCTGACTCGGTGCACCAGATCCTGCTCACAGCACAGGACAGTTTGGTCCTGGTGCCATCAGCGCCCAATCTTCATCCTGTCGTGGCCGACGGCGGTACGGCTGCCCGCCGCTGGCACGTCAAGTCCCCATACGTACGCGGCTTTCTCTTCGACCGGTTGTGTAAACAGGTCGTACAACACGGGCCGTCGTTCCTCGAATGGCTGTACTACCAACCCGGCGACACAGACTCCTTGTTCTACAAGCGGGCGCAATGGAAGCCACAATGGGAACTGTGGTAAGCTAGAGCGCGCCCCAAGAGCAAACACTCAGTGCTTGCCGAGCCTGTCGCCGAGAGCAACCCCCTCCAGTATGTGATCGTAGCGAGGGGCCATTTGCTGCCAGTCAAAGCGGTTGACCTCCGACCGTAGGGAGAACGACGGCATCTCTTTGACGTGACGCACGGCGTAGCGCAGCAGGTCGAGCAGACCATCGAAATCGTCGTACAGGCAAGCCCCATGGTAGGCATCTGGGATCAATTCAGGGTAGGACAGACGGCGGGGAAGGACCGGGAAGCAAGCGCAGTAGCAGGCTTCGACGATGGCCGCGCCGAAAAACTCGTGCCTCGCGGTGCTGACCACAATGCTAGCCTGCCAAAGCAGGCGGGCATAGGTTGCTGCGTCCTCGGCGTAGCCGAAATGCACGATCCGATCCGGTAAACGTTCCTGGGCCTCCAGGAATTCCTCCGGCTGGTTCCGAAAACTCTCTCCCAACAGCACGAGACCAAAATCCGGTCCTTCGCCTTCAAGCACCTCATCAGTTAGCGTGTAAACAGCACGGAAGAACGTCGCCGGGTCCTTGTCATACTCCCAGCGGTGGTTCCACAGGATCAAGGGGCGGCCAGAGGCTGTGCTCGATGGACGATGGGCATCAAGAGAGGCAAGATCCAGACCAAGGGGCAGGACACTGGCCTTGGCTCGGAGCGCATCCACCGCCCACAATTCATTATAGTCTGGGAAATGCTTGAGAAGCCGCGGCAGTTCGTCGAAAAGAGCATCCAGGTGATAGGCCGAGTTAAAGAGAATCGCGTCCGCCCGTAGAGCACTGGCAAAGTTGATAAAGCTATAGTGGAGATCGCGCTTCTCGCCCGGCTGGAGGGGATAAGTGAGTTGGTTCTCGTGGAAATAGAGAGCCAATGGGACGTCTGCTACATCTTTGCCTGCCAGAGTCAAAAAAGTAGGCACATTCAGCATGTCAGAGGCAAGGATCAGATCAGGCATCTCGTCAAGGCATTGGACCTCCCGTGCCAGGGTAACAGCCCCGCCCTGCATCCGCCACTTCCAGAAGCGGCCGGGCAGGGTCAGCAGACGCACGTCATGGCGGCTGTGAGCCTTGTAACCGTCAGCCCAATCCTTATGCGAGCCGGTATAGTATGGTTCGACCAGCCAGATATTCATGGGACTCCCATTCAACGCTTCCCAATATTATCGAGATTTCACCGATTGGCAGTTTGGCGAGACGTCCGATCTGTGGTAACATAGACATCATCAAGGTTCGCCCACCTGTTGTGCCCATGGCCAGATCTGGTCTGAATCAAGGCCAGAGTTCACCTGTTCGCCCATCCCATTTGGCCATCTTTGACTTTCCGGGGCACACAACCCTCTTTGATAGCTGCAGATGGGGAGTTGGAGCTACTCATGGCCGATGATAGTGGTACAAGCAGTAGCTGGCATGCAGGCTTCTGAGTATGTACACGACAAAAGATCATCCGGGCTGTGCGCGAACTGCGGGGCCGAGGTTCTGCCAGAGTTCGCACATCTGTCCCCAGTGTGGCAAGCTTCGGCGGCAGCCACGCCAGCTCCGGTGCCGGATCTGCGGAACGACCAACCGTTCCGGCCAAAAAGAATGCCGTATCTGTGGAACTCCCTTGCAGCGCGCCTGGGTCCGGCCGCTGTTGATCGCCCTGACCGTCATTGGCATCGTTGCCCTGGCGCTGCTTGCACTCTCTCTGGTGGGCGATGGATCGGACCGGATCCAGTCTTGGATGGCAGGCATCGCGGCGCCAGAAACGGGCAGCAAGGCTGCAATCCCCGTTGACACCACCAGTCCTACCCCAACGGCTTCGTTGAGCAAAAGCGAAGGGGCGATGCCATCTATCACCCCTCTCCCCACCGACAACCCTACCTCGGTACCCTTGCCCAGCCTGACGTCCCCTCCGACCGAGATGCCCACGCCGGTGCCTTCCCCTACTTCCTCAGCTACCGATACTCTGACGCCGCGTCCAACAGCAACGAAGACCGCTACACCTACAGCGACACCCTCGCCAAGCCCAGCGCCTACGTTGACCGCAATACCCACGCTGTCGCCATCCGTCACCCCCACGGCGACCTATACGCCAACGCCGCGCCCTACGGCCACACTGGCCAATACACCCACATTGACACCTTCACCCAGCTTGACGCCCTCACCAACCCCTACAGCCACGGACTTGCCCACGTCCGCCCCAACCGAGACAGCAACACAGCCGCCCTCCGGCGTACCCACGCCGACCATCTATGTCGTAAGGGCAGGGGACAACCTATACAACATTGCCCTGGAATATGACACCTCAGTAGCTGCAATCATGGCCGTAAATAGCCTGGAGAGCAACCGGCTCCGCGTCGGGCAGCAGCTCATCATCCCGGTAGGCACCACTACGCCCCAGCCAGTACCGAGTCAAACACCAACACCTGCGGCCAGCACTGCCAAGCCAGCCGCCGCATCCTGAGGTTTGGCTCAGTCCATGGCCGGCTCTGGCGGCTCATAGCGTTCGTAGTAGCCTAGGACTCGGCCGTCTACGCCGCGTACCACCCGCATGTAGATTTTGTGCTCCTCATCGTTGGTGATGATCCGCTCATCTTCCCCCTCGTGCATGGCTGCCAGGATCTCAATCATCATCTTTTGCGATGCTTGATTGTGACACTCTAGCAAGGAACGACCGATCAGGCCTTCTCCACCCTCGTAAAAGTCGATGGCAGCCTTGTTCATGTAGAAGGTCATGTGCTCAGTGTCTGCAACGAGGACCGGTTCTTTGAGGCTGTCCAGAATGGCGGCCATCAAGGTAACGTCAGTCATATGATCTCCCTCTCCCTTCGCAATTGAGGTCCCCGAGCGACTGCCAAGCCTTCAAGGTTGGAACAACCCCTCCACGCTTAGGTATCGCTGGCCGGTATCGGCCAAGATGCAGACAATATTCTTGTTGCTCCATCTTTTCGCGATCTCGAGTGCAGCGTGCACTGTTGCACCGGATGAGATACCGATCAGCAGGCCTTCTTGCCGAGCGATGCGGCGGCACATGGCAAAAGCTTCCGCTTCGCTAACCAGAAAAAACTCGTCGATGAGGTCATGATCCAATGTTTCAGGCACAAAGCCGGGGGCTGTACCCATCATGCGGTGTGGCCGAAAGATGCCCTTCGAGATAGTGGGAGACTCTGCTGGTTCGACAGCAACCAGATGCACTCCCGGCTTCTGCTCTCTAAGGAAGCGCCCGGCGCCACAGAGCGTGCCCCCGGTGCCCAGCCCGGCCACCAGGACATCCACACGTCCATCTGTGTCTTCCCAAATCTCTGGTCCCGTAGCGAGATAATGGGCCCTGGGGTTTGAGGGATTGACATGCTGGCCGACGTAGAAATAGGCCGGGTTTTCCCTACAGATTTCCCTCAGCTTCTCGCGTGCACCTACGGTCCCCTCGGAGGCTGGCGTGAGGACCAACTCTGCCCCAAAGGCATCAAGCACCTGCCTTCGCTCCGCACTCTGGATCTCCGACATAACCAGGATCGCCCTGTAGCCTTTCACGGCAGCGATGAAAGCCACAGCCATGCCTGTATTACCGCTGGTACACTCGATCAACGTACTACCAGGCGAGAGCCGGCCTGCCGCCTCAGCATCCTCAATGATCTGCAATACGGCTCTGTCCTTGAGGCTGAGGGGGTTCATGAACTCACATTTGGCATAGACGGGCAGACCACCTGCCAGGCGTTCTAGCTTTAGCAAGGGGGTATGGCCTATCATCTCGGTGATATTACCGTAGAACCGCATGAGACTGTCCTTGCCCAGCACTAGGAGCCTCGATCCCCGCTAGATCTTTGTTCGCGGCCAGCAAACAGCTTCTTGGAGATCTCATTCTTCGGCAATCCACTGACCTTCCTGAGCCATGAACCATCCTCCAAGCGCGACTGCGTTTGACCGAATCCAAAAATCATTGTACAATAGGTCAGTTTGTGAGCCAAAACCGAGCCTCCGTCATGTCTACAGAGGTGTGTGCCCGTACTCAAGGCGCGCTACGATCAGGGCTTGGGGCTGCTCACCCTTCAAGTAGAGACTCTGTCTCCAGGTAAAGCATCACATTGGAGTCCGAGTATCCCAGTTTGTACATCTCATGAGATGTGAGTTTTACCAATCTTGGGAGATCTCGGGAAACCCGTGAGGGCCTGATCAATGCCTATATACGAATACAATTGCGCCGATTGTGATACAACTTTTGAGAAGCTCCGCACCATGAGTAGAGCGAATGATCCCGCAGTTTGCGCTCAGTGTGGCAGCACTGATACATCCCGGGCCATCTCGCTGTTCTCGGCCGTCAGCAAAGGCAGCAATGGGGTCAATCACGCCATCAGTGGATCCGGTGGTGGATGCGGATCGTGTACACAGTCTGCTGGGCATTGTGCGTCCTGCAGCCATTAGCTGCATTGTCCCGAGTTCATCCAAAGCGAAGCCAAGGGACCCTCGCTCTTCGCCATGCCCTGAGGAACGGAGCGGCAGGCGGAGGACTTGCCAGAGGATTTAGCCGACGGAGAAAGAATACCACATGGACCTCTTTGAAAAATGTTGGAACTGGACCAGGGCCAAGGACTTGATGAAGGCTGGCTTCTATCCCTTTTTCATGCCACTGGACGACACCGAAGGCACCGAAGTCACCATCGGGACAAAAAGCTGGTGATGATCGGCTCCAACAACTATCTAGGGCTGACGACGCACCCCAAAGTTCGCGAAGCAGCCATCGATGCAACCCGAAGGTTCGGCACCAGCTGTACCGGTTCCCGTTTCTTGAATGGTACGCTGGCCTGGCACCTGGAGCTGGAGCAACGCCTGGCCGAATTCATGGAGATGGAGGCAGCACTGGTCTTTAGCACCGGCTACCAGGTGAATGTCGGGACCATTTCAGCATTGGTCTGCAAAGGGGACTATGTGATCACCGACAAGGATGATCACGCCAGTATCGTCGATGGTTGTTTCCTTGCTCGCGGTACAATGAAGCGGTTCCGCCACAATAACCCGCAGGATCTTGAAAGGGTGCTGAGCAAGCTTCCTCTGGACGCCGGCAAGCTCGTAGTCGTCGATGGTGTGTTTAGCATGGGTGGTGATATTGCACCGCTACCCGACATCATCCCCCTCTGCAAGAAATACAACGCCCGATTCATGGTCGATGATGCGCATAGCGTAGGTGTTCTGGGCGGTGGAAAAGGCACGGCCATCCATCAGGGCGTGAACGACGGTGTGGACCTGGTGATGGGAACTTTTAGCAAGTCATTCGCTTCACTGGGAGGCTTCATCGCCGGATCAGCGTCAGTCATCCACTACATCCAGCATCACGCTCGCTCGCTCATCTTCAGCGCATCCATGCCGCCCGCCAACGTGGCTGCGGTGTCAGCAGCCCTTGACGTGATGATTGAGGAGCCGGAGCTGATCCAGCGGGTCAACGAGATCGGCGACTATATGCGAACAGAGTTTCAGAAGCTGGGCTTCAACACCGGCGACAGCCAAACACCCATTATCCCCATCATCATCGGCGATCAGGATGCGACATTTTTCATCTGGAAGGTGCTGTTCGAAGAGGGCATTTATACCAATCCCGTGATCCCGCCAGCCGTCCCGCCCAACCTCTCGTTGCTGCGCACAAGTTACATGGCTACACATACCGACGAGCAAATGGATTTTGTACTTGAGAAGTTCAGAAAGATCGGCCGATCGACGGGCCTGATCTCATAGCTTGCCACAGCAGTCTGGCGCAGACAAAGAAAACCGGCTGGCGAATGCCAGCCGGTTCAGGTTGGTCTACCTACCGGTTATCTACGGTTCATCTTGCCCTTGATGGACCTGGATGTCAAAGGCCCTGAAGTTGTCGGTATAGTCACTTTCCCCATCGACTGGTTCTACCATCACTTCCAGATGATAGCTTTGGTGATATGGAATCTCACCCAGGTGGGCAAAACGAACGACCCGGACCTCACCCGGGGCAATGCTGGCCATGCTGGCCCCTCGAGTTTGGAAAAGCTCGGAGTCGTCTGGAGTAGTAAGTTGCACCCAGACGGTCACATCCTGCTCAGCACTATTGCCAGAGTTCTCAACAGCCGCCAGCAACGAAACAGATCGACGCTGAATAATCAGTTGTTGATAGTTCAATGGTGGGTCAAAGTCCACCGCGATCACGGCAAGATTGTGTGTACCATCCCCCGCAGCCGGACGATTGGAGAGAAAGTCTGGCGTGCTGACAACGGCTGAATCCACGATCTCGACCCGCGCACAGCCCGTGAGGGCGATCAAGGCCAGCACTGCTACCACCGCGAACCCAACGATCGCCCTATTGCCCTTCCTGGGCCACATAGATGCGCCTCCTCGTCAGAGATTATGCACTGTGCTGGAGAACTGGCAAGGCCAGCCTCCCCCCAGCCCGTTCACTATACATGATGGCCCGTGATTTGTCAAAATCCCATACAGGCTGTCGCCGGAAAAGTCCTCGTATTGCCGTGTTTTCTAGTTAAACAACCATTAATAGATGTTTCCAAAAAGAAAGGTTGGGAAATTTAGGCTGCGGAGCGGCTGTCTTCGGAGTCTGGCAGGCGCTTGGTTCTCGAACATCTCGTCACACGGCTTGACAGCCGGTTTGCCATGCTGTACGAGTTGGGTTATAATGCCAAGTAAGGTCGTGTTGGCCAACTGAGCACGATCGGACAGGTTGCAGAACCGGGGCTGAGTGGCAAAGGGAAACGGATGCAAGCTGAGGAGCAGGCCGGATCTCAGACAAAATCGATTGTCCGTGAACTCATTGAGACGATTGTCTTCACACTGTTGATCTATGTTCTGGTCCGCACACTGCTATTTGAGAACTATCGGGTCTTGGGCCACAGCATGGATCCTTCCTTGGAAAACGACCAATTTCTGGTAGTGAACAAACTGGGCTACCGCCTGAGCGACCCAGAACGTGGGGACATAATCGTTTTTCGCGACCCTCGGACAGACGAGCGCAAGCTTATCAAACGCATAGTTGGCCTGCCAGGGGAAGTATTGGAGATTCAGGATGGTCAGGTACTCATCAACGATCAGCGTTTAGATGAAGGTTACCTTGCCACAAACGGCCGCTACTCCCAACCTCCTCTCTTGCTCCCAGAGGATGAGTATTTTGTCTTGGGCGACAATAGGAACAACTCCAGTGATTCGCACAATTGGGGGACGATGCCCCGTGACAGAATTATCGGCAAGGCTTGGGTCTCCTACTGGCCGCCGAGATTGTGGGGGATGATGCCCCACGAGAACTATGGAAGTGAGCCTTGACGACGAGTCATTCGGAAAAGCAGGTCAGGGCCATCGTGCGCAAGGTCCTCATGCGAACTTTGGGCCCCAACGGAGTTACCAGCAGTCCAGCCATCGATCAGGCATCGACTAAATTGCCTTCCCGTGGGGCAGATGCCAAGGACTTGCCCAAGAGCTTCTCTGTAACCGAAGACGATGTTCGAAAAGTACCCGTGGGTGGGCAGCTCTCTGTACCCCTACAGGCTGTGATAACACCCCTGGCCCGGGACATCGCGCTGGAGCGCCGGATAGACCTGGTACGGGAACCCGATTCTGTCGTATCTGGTATGGCTCAGGCCCGGCCACAGTCACGGTCGATCCCGGCCCCAAGTACAAACCGTACAGTAGCGTTGGGGGCTGATCATGGTGGCTACGATATGAAAAAAGACCTCGTAGTCTATCTGGATGAGCTAGGCTACAAGGTGGTAGACTGCGGCACCTACAACACAGATTCCGTGGACTATCCCGACCTCGCCTACGCCGTGGCCAAGTTGGTTGCTGAGGGTCGTGTCTGGCGGGGGATCATGGTAGACGGGGCGGGCATCGGCTCGTGTATGGCTGCCAACAAAGTACCCGGGGTACGAGCAGCGATGTGCTATGACCATGCCACGGCCATCAATTCGCGCGAGCACAACGACGCCAATGTACTGACCTTGGGCGGAGTGCTGCTCGGGCGTAGCCTGGCCCGCCAGATCGTCAGAACGTGGCTGGAAACCGATTTTGGCGGTGATCGCCATGCCCGCCGGGTGGACAAGATCATGGGCATCGAACAGCGATTCCTGCACAAGTGAGAGGTTTGTTCTGGTGAAACTCGATTCATCAACCGTCGAGCGATTGGTAGAACAGATCACAAAAGAGGTGCTCATCCTGCTTGCCGAGGAAGAGACGCGCATCCAGGATGACTCCGACAACTGTCCCGACTGTATCGGCCAGTGCGTCCTACAGTGCGAGGAGAAGGTACAGCAGGTGGTGGATGCGGGTGCTTCACGTCTGACTTCAACCCTTGGAAGCGTTGACATTGGGCCCGGCATCGCCAAAATGATCGACCACACCCTCCTCAAGCCGGATGCGTCCCAGGACCAGATCGCCCAGCTCTGCTACGAGGCACGCAAGTACGGGTTTGCCGCGGTATGCGTCAATCCGACACACGTCAAGCTGTGTACCCAATTGCTGCAGGGGACGGACGTGCACGTTTGTACGGTTGTTGGCTTTCCGCTGGGAGCTACGCCCCCAGAGGTCAAGGCCTACGAGGCACAGCAGGCCATCGATGATGGCGCCATCGAAGTAGATATGGTCGCCAATGTCGGCGCCCTAAAGTCGAAGGACTATACCCTGGTTGAGCGGGATATCGCCACCGTGGCGCGTGCTTGTCACGCTGGAGGAGCTGTCCTCAAAGTCATTATCGAAGCCGCGCTGCTCACTGACGAGGAGAAGGTGATCGTTTGCCAGTTGGCCAAGGCAGCCGGCGCTGACTATGTGAAAACCAGTACAGGCTTCGGACCGGGCGGGGCCACTGTCCAGGACGTGGCCCTGATGCGCCGCGCCGTGGGGCCAGACCTGGGAGTCAAGGCAGCCGGTGGCATCGGTAGCTATGAGGCCGCCAAGGAGATGGTTACCGCGGGGGCCACGCGCATCGGCGCCAGCGCAGGGATTAAGATCCTGGAGCAGGCACAGGCCGCTCGCGCATAGGGTTCACGCAGTAACTAGTTCCGCTTTGGTATTGCAGCCAATGCGTGGGAGGTGAAACGTTTTGAGCATAGACTTGCGTTCGTACGTATTTCTGGACAGCTTGCAGCCGCAGATGGCTGCCTTTATCGGTTCTACAGCACGGGGGTTCCTGCCCTTGGCGGGCGATGCCTCGCTATGGGTCGAAATTTCGCCTGGTATCGAGATCAACCGTATTACCGATGTGGCACTTAAGTCTACCAAGGTACGACCTGCCCTGCAGGTGGTCGAGCGGCTCTTTGGCCTATTGGAGGTCCACTCTGCTGACCAGGCTGAGGTGCGCGCTTCTGGAGAAGCCATCCTTGAGGCGTTGGGTGTGCGCGCAGAAGAGCGCTGGAAGCCCAAGATCCACTCCAGCCAGATCATCCGTCGGGTGGACGCCCACCAGACGCAGTTGATCAATCGCAATAGGAATGGTATGATGCTGATCGCGGATCAAACATTATACGTCATGGAGGTCGCGCCAGCGGCCTATGCCGTACTGGCGGCCAACGAAGCAGAAAAGGCGGCCGAGATCAATATCGTGGAGGTACGGCCCTTTGGCAGCTTTGGTCGTGTTTACCTGGGCGGCGAAGAGCGGGACATCATGGCCGGCTATGCTGCGGCGGTGCAATCTATCGAGGACATCACGGGCCGGGTAGTAGAGCCGGGACGGAAAGACTAAAACTTGCCACGCGTCGCAGGCTGGACCTGTACGGTGACGGGGCGCGGCAGAGAGCTAACATGCAAGGAGGCTAGGTACAAATGGCAGAAGCATTGGGCATGATTGAAACGCGGGGCTTTGCTGCTGTGGTCGAGGCCGCCGACGCCATGGTCAAAGCCGCCAGGGTTGAACTGGTAGGCTATGAAAAGACCGGCGGCGGCTACACGACTGCCATCGTCCGGGGCGACGTGGCGGCATGCAAGGCCGCGGTAGAAGCCGGCGTGCGCGGCGCAGAAAAGGTTGGCGAGGTAGTGTCGGTACACGTCATCCCCAGGCCGCACGTAAACATCGACCTGGTACTGCCCCTGGGACGTCGCGAGCAGGTGCTGCAAGAAACCGGGGAGTAAGCCCAGGATGAACTTGTTGCACGAGCTGCCGCCCGGGCCTGATGCGGGGTCAGGGGAGTTTGATCCCGCAGTCATCTACGTTGCGGTCGAAGTGCCCAAGGGCAGCCGGAACAAGTACGAATATGACAAAAGGCAGGGCTTTGTCAAGCTGGATCGAGTGCTCTTCTCGCCTATCCACTACCCGGGCGATTACGGGCTGATCCCACAGACCCATTATGATGACGGCGATCCCCTGGATGTGTTGGTGATGGTCAACGAGCCGACCTTTCCAGGCTGTATCATCGAAGCCCGGCCTATTGGCCTGTTCCGCATGATGGATCGTGGCGTGGCCGATGACAAGGTCCTGGCTGTCCCTGCCTACGACCCAAACTTTCGGGACTACTATGACCTGCCCCACATCCCACAGCACTTTCTGGCAGAGACGGGGCATTTCTTCGAGGTGTACAAGGAACTTGAGGGAATCCAGACCGAGGTGCTGGGTTGGGAGCGGGCCACAGTGGCGCGGGAACAGATCCTGTATGCCGTAGACCTGTATCGCCAAAGGCTCGCACAGTCGCAGGGCAAGCGCAGGGAGGCCGGGCCGGAGGATTAACAATGGAGGTTGTGCCAGGCCTCCACTGGGTGGAGAGCATCTGGGACACCAAGGTCTACGTCCTGTTCGAGGCGGAGCGTGTGGTACTCATCGACGCCGCCACGCCGGGCCGCGCGGGGGCCGTGTGGCGCTGTCTGGATTCGATGGGCTATCCGCCGCAGGCCGTGGACGAAATCTGGCTGACCCACGGCGACATCGACCACATGGGCAGTCTGGCTGCCCTCAAGGCCGGTTCCGAGGCCAGGGTGGTCGCCCACCAGGCTGATGCGCCTCTAGTGGAGGGACAGGCAGACCGAGAATTGGGGCCACTGCCGCTGGCCAGTTCGTATCAGCGGCTGGTCAACTGGAGTATCCGCCGGCTCTTGCGGTACAGCCCAGTGCAGGTGGACCACCGAGTAGACGATGGCGACGACCTGGGGGGCTGGCAGGTCGTACACGTTCCAGGGCACACGGCGGGAAGTGTCTGCTTCTACAAAAAGAGCGCGGGATTGCCATCGTCGGGGACGCGATCAATCACCGGAAGGGCCGGCTGGGGGCGCCGCCACCAATGTTTACCCCCGACATGGCCAAGGCCCACGATTCTATTCGCCGGATCGCCGCCCTCGACTTTGAGGTGTGCTGCTTCGGCCACGGCCCGCCGCTGGTAAAGAATGCCCGGCAGCGGGTACATGCCTTTTCAGAGTCTCTGTAAACAGGGTTCGCACCCTCGAAAGGATTGGAGAGATCGAAGGATGCTTCTGGGCAAAGTAGTAGGCACGGTGGTGGCCACGCAAAAGGACGAAAAGCTCGAAGGCTTCAAGTTCATGGTGGTCAGACGCTTGAATATCGAGAACGAAGAGACTGGCGATTACATTATCGCCGCCGATGCAGTACAGGCCGGCATTGGCGACGTGGTGATGTATGCCACCGGCTCGTCGGCCCGGCAGACGATGCTGACCGACAAGAAACCCTGCGACGCGGTGCTCATGGCTGTGGTGGATACCTGGGAAGTTGATGGCGAAGTCAAGTACGAGTTTGGAGACGCATGACTCTTTCTCTTGACGAACGGCGCATCGCTGAAATCGTACAACAGGTCGTGGCCGATCTGAGAGGAGCTGGCCAGCCACTTCCGGCAGCGGGGGCGCAGCCGGCGCCGGCTGCACCAGCACTGCCCGCAGAGCCGCCAGTGATGCTGGGAGGGGGCCAGGATGGCGTCTACCCGGACATCAATGCGGCCATAGCTGCTGCGTCCGCGGCCCAGCAGAGGCTGGCCGACATTCCGATGGAACGGCGAGCGGCCATCATTGATGCGATGCGCCAGGCAGCCATGGAGAACGCCCAGGTCCTGGCCAGGTCTGCCTGGCAGGAAACAGGCATGGGCCGTCAGGAGGACAAGGTCGAGAAGAACCTCCTGGTGGCCGAACGCACGCCGGGCGCGGAGGCGCTACAGGCAAGCGCCTGGACCGGCGACCGGGGTTTGACACTGGTGGAACGGGCGCCCTACGGCGTCATCGGCGCCATCACGCCCAGCACCAATCCAACCTCCACCATCATCTGCAACGCCATTGGCATGCTGGCCGCCGGCAATGCCGTCGTATTCAACGCTCACCCAGGCGCCAAACAGTGCTCTGCTCTGACGGTACAGATACTCAACCAGGCTGTCAAGCGAGCGGGCGGACCGCCGAATCTGATTACCTGCCCGACAGAACCTACCATCGAAAGCGCCCAGTATCTGATGCAGCACCCCACCATCCGCTTGCTCGTTGTGACCGGCGGACCCGGCGTGGTGCGCGAGGCCATGAGTTCCGGGAAGAAAGCGATCTGTGCCGGGCCAGGCAACCCTCCCGTCGTGGTGGACGAAACCGCGGATCTGGAACAGGCAGCACGGGACATTGTCAAGGGCGCCTCCTTCGACAACAATGTGGTTTGCATCCTGGAAAAGGAGATCATCGCTGTTGACGCCATTGCCAGCCAGCTAAAAGCCATTATGCTGCAGCGCGGGGCGGTAGAGATCACCCGGCAGCAACTGGACCGCTTGATGAAAGTCATTCTGGCGGAGGATCATGGCCCTGGCAAGCATGGTATCGTGAACAAGGCTTTTGTAGGCAAGTCGCCCAGGTCGATCCTGCGCGAGATCGGCGTCGATGTTGAGGAAGGCGTGCGGCTGGTTGTGGCCGAAACGGATGCGCAGCATCCCCTGGTCTGGACCGAACAGCTCATGCCGGTCATGCCTCTGGTGCGGGTGCGCAACGCCGACGAAGCCATCGATCTGGCCAAGGCGGTGGAACAAGGCATGGGGCACACGGCCATGATCCACTCCAAGAACCTGGATGTGCTGAGCCGCATGTCGCGGGAGATCAATACCAGTATTTTTGTCAAAAACGGCCCCAGTTTGGCTGGATTGGGCTTTGGTGGTGAAGGCTTTACCTCTTTTTCCATTGCCAGCCCTACCGGCGAGGGTGTGACCAGCGCCATCGACTTTACCCGGGTACGGCGGTGTTCCCTGGTAGACTCGTTCCGCATCGTATAGACCGGTTCACGATGCCTGAAACCAGAGAGAATCCCCCTATCTAGCCATGGGTGATTCGGATGAATCTGTAACTCAGCTTGTAACAAAGCTATGGTACACTGAGCTGCGCTGCAATAGCTTGAACAGCAAGAAATCGGCAAGATCACGGAGCAAAGACCCAGGATACGGTTCCTGAGCCAGGAGTACAGGCTGCCGGCAGGAGATATTGACCGTGGTACATACCCAACCAACAAAGGTTCTCTTACCCGTGATTGTAGTTTTGGCGCTGGCTTTGAGTGCTTGCGCCAACTCGACAGCGGCTCAGGAACACTTTGAAAAGGGCAACGAACTCGCCAAGGCCCAGCAGTTCGAGCAGGCCGCAGTGGAATTTGAAGCGGCGTTGGATGAGGACGCAAAGTTCATCTCGGCCAGGATCAACCTGGGCGTTGCCTATTACCAGCTCGGGCGTCTCGACGAAGCCATCACGCAGTATCAGAAGGCGATAGAACTGGAACCAGAGGACGCCGACATCCACTCCAATCTTGCCGCCGCTTACGTGCAAATGGATCAACTCGACGAGGCGCTGCAAGAGTACCTGATCGCGGTTGAACTCAACCCTGAACTGGCCGAAGCCTATTTCGGATTGGGTGTCGTTTACGCGCAAAGCGGCCAGACCGATGAAGCCATCCAGGCCATCGAGAGGTTTCAGGAACTGGATACCGGAGCAGACCCGACCGCCACCGACCTAGCTAAACAATACCTACAGCAACTCAAAGGCCCCTGATATGTATGAACTCACAACGCTGGACAATGGTCTCCGCATCCTGACTGTGACAATGCCCCACGTCCATTCGGCAAGCCTTGGATTCTTTGTGGGCGTGGGCTCGCGCTACGAGGACAATGCGCTGGCCGGGGCATCCCATTTTGTCGAACACATGCTCTTCAAAGGCACGGCCCACAGGCCCACAGCTTTGGAGATTGCCGAGGCCATCGAGGGCAAGGGCGGTATCTTTAACGCCAGCACCGGCCTGGAGGCGACACTGTATTGGGCCAAGGTCGCAGCCCACCACCTGCCCGAAACGTTGGATGTTCTGAGTGATATGCTCCTGCGCGCCAAGTTCGACATCGACGAGATCGAAAAGGAGCGGACGGTCATCTACGAGGAGATCAGTTATACCCTCGACGCGCCCGAAGGCATCGTGCAGATCGCCGTGAACAGGCTCCAGTGGCCTGATCATCCTCTGGGACGCGACGTCGCCGGCACCCGCGACAGCATAGCAGGACTCGGGCGCTCGGCGCTGCTTTCTTACCTCGAAAATCACTATCGCCCCAGCAGGACTGTGCTCGGGATCGCCGGTGGTGTAGAACACCAAGCGGTGGTGGACTGGGCTCAAGCGCACCTGGGCGAGTGGGAACCTGGCCCAGCTTTCACATTCGAGCCGGCTCCATCGAACCTCAATGGCCCCAACGTCTATATCGAATCCAAGGATACGGAACAGGCGCACGTCTGCCTCAGTTTCGAGGGCCTGTCCCGCAGCCATCCCGACCGGCATACGCTGCGCCTGCTCAACGTGATGCTGGGCGAAGGGATGAGATCCCGCCTGTTCCAGCGAGTGCGCGAGCACCTGGGCTTGGCCTACAGTGTCGACTCTTTTGTCAGTACCCTGCTGGACACCGGGGCCGTGGGGATCTATGCTGGCGTAGCGCCCTCCCGGGTAGAACAGGCCATCCAGGCCATTTTTGAGGAATTGGAACAGATGCGGCAGGAACCGGTGCCCGCGGAAGAATTGCAGAAGGCACTTGATTTCATCAGGGGCCGGCTGACCCTCTCATTGGAGGATTCGTTCACCACGGCGGCCTGGTTTGCCCGGCAGGAACTTCTCGGCCCAGATGTTCTCTATCCCGATCAGGTTCTGGCTCATTTTGAGGCGGTCCAGCCCAGCGATGTCCAGCGTGTGGCCCAGACCGTGTTCCAGCCTGAACGCCTCAACGTGGCCATCGTCGGACCCTTTGACGGTGCAGGCCAGCAACTCGGTCAGAGCACGCGCATCTGACTCCCGGCTCGCACCAGGACCTACTCATGGTTGACTTTACAACCCCGCCTCCTGGTAAGGGGCGTTCTTTGACAAGCTCAGGATGATTTCTAGCCAGCAGCACGATCAAACCGATTGCGATAGCGCGAGACTCTCGTTGGGAGGTATTAGAGCCCTGTGTCAGTGAAACTATTGATGAGTTGGGATATTCTCCCGGGCAAAGAACAAACCTATTTCGAGTTTGCCATGAAGACCTTTGCCCCGGAGCTAATGAAGATGGGCTGGCAGCCCACCGAGGCCTGGTATACACTCTACGGCGAAGGACCGCAGATCATGACTGCCGGCGTCACCGACAGCGTGGAGAACATGCGCGAGATTCTGGGCAGCCAGGAATGGGACGAATTGCGAGACCGCCTGCTCGAGTACGTGACCAACTTTGAGTACAAGGTGGTTCCGGCCACGGGTCGTTTCCAAATGTAGTTCCACCAGCCTAGCTGCACCAGCTGCATTGTGGGCAGCCAACGTCGCAAACACAAAAGCGGGCCCAGGTACCCCGGACCCGCCCTACCCAGCCAGGCTTGTGGCCTTAACGGCGTCAATCATCCTGTTTTTTCGGAGCCGCTTTCTCTTTCTCTTTTTTGGGTTCCCCCGCATCCAGAGCCTTCTTCTCCTTCGGCTTGTCGAGTTCCTTGGGTGGCGTCAGCGTAGGCGAAGAAACCTGGCGGTTGTCAGTGATATAAAATCCTGAACCCTTGAAAATAATCCCCACCGGCTGGATGACCCGGTGCACGTGCCCTTCACATTCCGGGCACTCGGTCACGGCGTCGTCTGACATGCGTTGCAGGCGCTCAAACCGAACGCCACAAGAATCACATTCATACAGGTAAATCGGCATCTTTCCAGACCTCCCACTGCTTCCGGCAGATGCCTATTATACACAGGTTGCCGCCACACGCCAAAAACAAAGGGCGCCTGAGCCGGTATCATCGTACCTGCACCACCCCCAGGATCACCCGGTCGGATTCGGCTTGCCCCCCGTCGCCGAGAACGGGCAGGCGGGGCAGGGCCGGCAGCCCGGCATCGTACATACCCACCTCGACCGCGTACTCGCCCGGGTCCAGTTCGTCGGGGATGATCAGCTCGTGGGTATCGGCTATGTATTCCCCTGGTACCCAACCGGTGGTAGGTCTCGTCCCTCCCACCGGCTCGCCATCGTGCCCGGCCACCACCCGGCCATCCGGCCCCAGGAGGTGGACAAATACTGTGTAGGGCACGTCCATCTCTGCCAGTGCCCGCCAGTATAGGACCACAGCCAATTTGTCGCCGGATTGCACAGGGCTGGGGGCCAGATCAGCGCCCACCAGGCCAATTCTGCCGCCCAGGTTGGCGGGTTGGGACACCTGCGGCTGAGGCGGGACAAAGACCCGACTCGTGGCCAGCACTTCGATGGGCGCCAGCGCCACCGGCGGGCCGAGCACCGTCTCGCCGGGCCCCAGAAGCTGGATGCTCAAAACCGCTTCCCCCGGCTGAGCCTGGATCGGCAGCCGGAAGGTCGCCTGCCCTCGCCATGCCTGTCCCTCTTGCCAAGCGCCGGTGGGATGTCCTTCCACCGTCGGGGGAAAGATGCCCGCGTCCAGGGTCTCGCCCGCCGCGTCGGTCACCAGCACCTGGACCTGGTAGTCGTCCCAGGGCTGCGCCTCCACCGACCAGATGAGGGTCAATCGCAGCTGGTCGCCAGGCTGGGCTTTGTCGCCGTCCAGATCCCAACCCAGAAGTACCAATCCGCCGCCGAGTTCGGCGCGGCCCGGGTGCGGCGCCTGCACTTCCTCCGCCGAGGCTGGCGGTGCGGCCAGCCTCACTCCCCCCGGCAAGGCCCGCTTGCCCTGCGGCGCGCCCTCCTGGTCCAGCACATCCAGGCCCGTGGGCTCCGCCTCGGTGTAGACGCCCACCTCCAGCCCATAGTCGCCCGGCGGCGTCCCCGGAACCGGCGCCAGGTCATAGCGGCCCAAGACGACCTGCCCCACCCGCCAGCGATCGGTAGGGTAATAGTAGGACGTGGGGCGCCCATCCCATCCCCCCCAGTTCTGCCCCTCGGTGTCGCGCAGGACCAGGGAGACGCGATAGTCCTGGTCCAGCGGCTGCAGCGCCTGCCAGAACAGGGTTACCTGCCGGCCGCCGGTCTGCGAATAGCCCAGGAGCTGCAGGCGGTCCCCGAAATTATAGTCGGCTGGATGGTCGATGGCCGGTCCGCCGGAAAAAGTGGCGCCGGCCGGCAGGCGATAGTAGGCCAGGCCTACCTGGGAAAAGCTCCTGTCGACCGGCTGCTCCTCACCCACCTCGTCCAGCGTGGCGGCCAGGTAGCCCACCGGGTCCACCACCCCGTCCTGCCAGCGCACCACCCACACCCCTTCCTTGCCCGCCAGCCACTCCATCAGCTCGCCGCTGATGGTATAGTCCAGCGTACGCGTCGTATCCAGCGTGGGGCTGTCGGGCAGCAGGTGGCGTTCGGCGCCGGGGGCATAATAGTCAAAGGCCGGGAACATGTGGCCCGAAGTCAGGATGATGGTATCATCCGGCCCGATGTGCCGGCCAATATAGCGGGCCACACCCCGAAAGTCGGCCCGGGAAAAAGCGGGATTGGTGTAGATACTGTAGGTGGCATAGGCCGACACGCCCAAGACGTAGGCCAGCGCCAAGCCGGCCAACGTCCAGCGGGTCCAGTTGCCCAGCCGGCCAGGTCCCTTTTGCCACAGCACCGCCAGGCCGCCCGCCACCATGAGTACCAGCGCCGGATGGGCCACCATCGCGTACCGGGGATTGAACTTGGGTGCGTTGTAGGACAGGATCAGGATGAGGGTCGGTGTGATGAGCAGATAGAGGAGGAGAAAGAGGAGCGGGTATTGGGTATTCGGGATTCGTGTTGCGTGTTGCGTGTTGCGTCCTGCCTGTTGCATGGTTCGGGGGTCGGGGTCGAAGGTTGGGAGTTGGTGGTCGAAGGCCGGAGGTTGGTAATCAAAAGGTAGAGGCCGGAGATTGAAGGTTGACCGCTGAATCTTGAAGAACCAGGTCTTGGGTTCGGGCTCGCGGATCTCACGATCCCCCTCCAGCCAGACACGCAGGGCATGGACGATGAGCGCTGTCAGGCAGAGGAGGAGGACCAGGCCGTAGCCGATGGCCACGAGAAGGCCGGTGGCTTCGAAAACCGATTCGCCGCCGGTAAAAGAGATGACAATGTCCAGGAGGGTTTCGGTGAACTTGAGGCGGCCGGGCCAGTAGCTCAGGTCGGCGCCGTAGCGGGTGACGAGGTTGGGCAGCCAGGGCATGAAGGCCAGGGCCGCGAGCAGGAGGGAAACCAGCCCGCCCAGGATCAACCGGGCCGGTCGCAGTCCTGCTTCCCACCACACCAGAAACAGGTACAGCCCCTGGAAACCCAGGATAAAGGCCGCAAAGTAATGGGTATACAGGGCGGCGACGTTGGCCAGGGTATAGGCTGCCCAGAGGGCCAGGGTCCGCCACCTGTTGTCGCCGCGGACCGTCATGGGGATGACCATGAGCAGCAGATAGCTGGACAGCAGGCAGAGGAAGGTCAGCAGGGTGTACATCCGCGCTTCCTGCCCGTACCAGACGTGCAGCGGCGACACGGCCACCAACAGCGCGGCCAGCAGGCCGGCCAGGCGGCGATAGGTCCCAGGGAGCCGGGCAAAGAGCTGCCAGGCCACGGCGTAGATGAGCGGCACGGTCAGCACGCCAAAGAGGAGGGACAGCCCCCGCAGCGCCTGCTCGCTGTCACCCAGCAACCGGATCCAGCCGTGGAGCAGGTAGTAGTAGAGGGGCGGCTGGATGTCGGCGGCGGTGCGGGCCGTGATCTCGCCCAGCCCCATGCGAGCCAGATACACGCTGAATGCCTCGTCGTACCACAGGCTCTGAGCATCCAGGCCAAAGAGGCGCAGCCCCAGCGCCAGAAGCGTGATAAGCAGGAGCAAGATGGCGGTGATGACCGTAGTGCGATCCTGAAATAAAGCTCTCAGCCGTTCCATGACTACCCCAGGGAGTCCCCGACTTGTCCGGGGATAAGGCCGCACCATCTGCCTGATTTGACTAGAAAACTGCATTCAACAGAAGAATTGTCGTAATAATAGCACACAACTCACAGAAGAGCAAATCCAGGGGCGGGGGCCAGCCGATCTGACCTCGGGGGTTTTCCCCAACCCCCAATGCCTGCTTGTGCCACGCGGTCTGACCTCAGGGGTTTTCCCCAAGCCCCGAGGTCTGGCTGTGCGAGACGGTCAATAGACTGGCCAGTTTCGGAAAACTGGACCCATCTATGGCTTGCAGGGGGTTAGACAGCGTCCTATTCCCCGGTCTCAGGCTCAGGCTCTTCTTCCTCGCCGTTCCAGCCAATGATCCAGACACACAGGCCGGCCAGAACGATCGTGGCCACGATCAACGCTGCCCATTGCCCCGGCAGCAGGCCCACGTCTTTGGCGGCCCACAGCAGGATGATGACCATGCCCAGGGCCAACACGACCCAGGCGGTCAGTTGCGGGTGCCGCTGTATGAACGCTCTCAAGGACATCTGTTTCCTCCCTCAAGGCCAGACCTGACAGGTTTCTGTCGGGGACTGAGCTTCATTCGGAGACCTGACCGGCGCCATCGTACGCCTCTGGTCCTGCGTATCTTGAAACCTGTCAGGTCCTGATCGTTACGCCCATTCACCGGCGATCAATGGCTGGACTGTGGTCCAGCGCGAGCCAGACTTGTGAAAATCACTCCATCTGACGGACCACATCCGCGATCGTGCCGCATCGGACTGTGTCCCCGAAGTGCGGGGATCGGGTCCAGCACGAGCGTTTTCGCACAGTCCAGCGCGAGCAAGGTTGACGATATGAACCCTAAAAGTGCATCTCCAGGAACACCTCGTCATGGTACACGCCGTCGATCTTGGTCTGGCGGGTCAGGACGCCGCGCTTCTCAAAGCCCAGGCCGCCATAGTAGGCCAGGCCGCCCTGGTTGGCGGCCAGCACAAAGATCACGGCCTTTTCGTAGCCCTGCGCCCGGGCAAAAGCCAAGGTGGCCTGCGCCAGCCGCCGGCCGATGCCCCGTCCCCGGAGTTCGGAGCGGACATAGGTGGCGAGCTGGCAGACGTGATCCATCGTCGGCGTATAGGCCACAAAGGGCTCGATGACCTGAAAGCCGACGATGCGACCCTCCAACCTCCGCGACAAACAGCTCGCTGCGCGGCCCCAAGCCCTGCAAGAAGGCTTGCTCCGCCTCGGGCGTCCAATGTCCCGCCAGCGCGGTGAAAGCGCCCTTCGGCGATGACGCTGTTGAGCACCGCCGCCACCCCCGCCGCGTCCCGCATGTCGCCGCGCCGCACGGGGCGGACGATCAGGTCGTCTCGACTGCCCGGAGCTGCATCCATGCCGCCTCCACCTCCTGCCGCAGATCTTGCAGGTCGCCGTCATTGACAAATACGAGATCGGCCAGCGCCGCCTTTTCCTCCTGGGGCGGCTGGGCATCGACGCGCAGCGCGGCCTCCGCCTCGGTCAGGCCCCGCGCGGCCACCAGCCGCGCGATCTGGAGTGAGCGCGGGGCGGTCACCACCCACAGGGCGTCATAGTTGCGGTGCATGCCCGCCTCGATGAGCTTGATGGCCTCCACCACGACGACCGGCTCCGTCGCCCCGGCAATGCGGCGGTCCACCTCGGCGATGGTCGCCGGGTGGACGGCGGCCTCCAGCCGCCGCAGGGCGTCGGGATCACGAAAGACAATGGCGCCCAGCTTGGCCCGGTCGATAGCGCCATCAGCGGCCAGGATCCCGGGGCCAAAGGCCTCGACCACGGCGTCGTAGGCCGGGCCGCCGGGCCGCATCACCTCGTGGGCGACTTTGTCGGCGTCGATGGTCCGCGCCCCCAGTACGGCCAGCATCCGCGCCACCTCGCTCTTGCCCGTGGCAATGTTGCCGGTCAGGCCGATCAGGACTGGACGAGGGCAATCGCCTTGTGACTGCCCCTCATCCGGCCAGCTCCGCCCACAGGTCGATGCGCTGCTGCAACTGGCCCTCCAACTCGCCATAGAGCGTGCCCAGCTCGTGCAGGCGCATGGCCTGCTGGGCCTCCGTGGCCGCATCGATCTCGTTCTTTAGCGCCTTGAGCTGGGCTTCCAGCTGGTGGATCTCCAGCTCGACCTCGGCGGCGCGCTGCTGGCGGGCCTCCTCCTCGCGGCGGGCGCGTTGTTCCTCGCGGCGGGCCTGGCGCTGGTCCTCGGACCACTTGTCCTTGGCCTCGCGGACCTCGGGCGCCTGCGCCTCCCGGCTCTGCGCCTCCAGGTACTCGGCCCAGGTGCCCCGGAACAGTCTCAGCTCCTGCGTCTTCGGGTCGATGATCCAGAGCTGGGTCGCCAGCCGGTCCACCAGGTAGCGGTCGTGGGTCACCAGCAGAATGGTGCCCTCGAAATCGTCCAGGACCTCCTCCAGCACCTCCTGGCTGGCGATGTCCAGGTGGTTGGTCGGCTCGTCCAGCAGCAAAAAGTTGGCCCGCTGCATCACCAGCCTGGCCAGCGCCACCCGGCTCCGCTCGCCGCCCGACAGGTCGCCGATGAGTTTGAACACGTCGTCGCCGCTAAAAAGAAAGCGCGCCAAAAAGCTGCGGGCCTCGCCCAGCGGCAGGTTCTTGACCTCCAGGATGCGTGTCCAGCACGCTCTTGTCGGGATCCAGGTCGGCGTGTACCTGGGCAAAATAGCCGATCTTGAGGCTGGCCCCCAGCCGGGCATAGCCCGCCAGCGGCTCGAGCTCGCCCAGGACGGTCTTGAGAAAGGTCGTCTTGCCCGAGCCGTTGGGCCCCAGCAGCGCCACGCACTCGCCCCGGCGCAGGTCCAGGTCGGGGCAGCGGAAAAGCGGCGCGTCGGGCTCGTAGCCCACCACCAGGTCCTGGCTCCAGATCACCTTGTCGCCGCTGCGCAGCGGGGCCTGGAAGCTGCAGCTTGATGCGTGTGCTCCTCGCGGGGACGATCCAGCGCCTTGTCCCGCTTGAAGCGTTCCAGGCGTTTGAGCCGGCCCTGGGCCTGGCGGGTGCGCTGGCCGGCCATGTAGCGCCGGATATAGTCCTCCTCCTTGGCGACAAAGATCTGCTGGGCCTTGTACTCTTTGAGCCGCCGCTCGTGGCGCTCGGCGCGCTGCTGGACATAGTGGCTATAGTTGCCCGAGTAGGTCTCCAGCGGCCAAAGGCCAGCTCCCACACCTTGCGCACCACCCGGTCCATAAAGTAGCGGTCGTGGGCCACCAGGACCACCGTGCCCTCCCAGGTGTTCAGATAGCCCTCCAGCCACTCGATGGCCTGCAGGTCCAGGTGGTTGGTCGGCTCGTCCAGCAGCAGCAGGTCAGGGCGATTCGAGCAGCAGTCTGGCCAGAAAGGCCCGCGTCTTTTGGCCGCCGCTCAGGTGGGCCAGGGGCATGTCGTGCTCCTCCGGCGGAAAGCCCAGGCCCATCAGCACGTGCTTGGCCCGATCCTGGTAGGTATAGCCGCCCATGGACTCGAACTTGTCGCGCAGGGGGGCATAGGCCTCCAGCGCCGCCTCGGCGCGGGCCGGGATCGGCCATCTCCAGCTCCAGCCTGTGGAGCCGGCCCTCCATGCTCCCGCAGCGGCTCAAAGGCCGTCATCATCTCCTGCCACAGGCTGCCGTCGCCCTCCAGCGTGGCCCCCTGGGGCAGATAGCCGATGCGCAGCCCCCGGGCGCGGTGCACCTGGCCCCGGCTGGGCTCGTCCAGCCCGGCCAGGATGCTCAGCAGCGTGGTTTTGCCCGTGCCGTTGCGGCCCACCAGGGCGATGCGGTCGCCCCGGGCGACGCTGCACGACACGTCCCAAAAGATGTCATAGGGCTCGTAGGTTTTGGCGATCCGTTCTGCGACAAGTACAGACATAAGGATATGGTCTCCGGTCGGGGCAATTATACCATAGGGGGTATGGGGGACCAATTTGGTGCGGGGGGGAAGCGTGGTACGTGTTGCGTGGTGCGTAGTGGCCGTGCCGGAGGCTGCGGCAGGCTATGGCCGGGGTCCTCTATGGTTCGGGCTCCCCCGGGTTCGGCAAGGTCTCCCGACCGCAGCCGTTTCGCGCTCGGCCGGAAATTTGCGCCTAACTGGGTGGCCACGGCCCGCCCCAGGCGCCAACCGGGTCCCCTGACTGTATCTGACCCGGCCTACCACAGGGGGCGGGCCTCTTCTATATTCGCCCGGGAACGCGAGCCTCGCGCAGGTTCCAACCCTGCGCGAGGCTCGCTGGTCCGGCCAGGAACAGGCCGCGCCATCTCTCCAAACAAAGCCTCGGCGGTCCAGCCATAGCCGGGCCGCAATTCCGGCCGGTACGGAAAGTCGTGCGCCACAACCACCCGAAAGCCGATATTGTTGTTGCGATTCTCTGGGTGATTGTTGTTGCGGTAGGCGCAGCGGGCGTTGTTACGATTGTTGTTCCACGAACCGCCACGCAACACCCGGGACCTTTTGGCCTGTCCCCGCAGTGGGGCGAGGAGACCTCGCCCCTACGTGCCTCTGGATTGGGCGGCTTTTTTCTGCCAGCCGCCCAGGAGCCGGCCGACCTCGGCCACCATGCGCGAGGCGTGGCCGTACTGCCCCGTCGACAGCCAGGTCAGTTCGTGGCAGAGGCGCAGGTAGAAGCGCAGCTTGCCCAGCTCGACGTCGGCCTCGACCAGGCGCTGCGCCAGGTCGCCTTCGCGGCCCAGGCTGGCCTCGACCAGTTTCTCCTGAAAATCAAGGGCAGTGTCCTGCAGCCGCTTGGTCAGCACAAAGCGCTGGCTGCGGGGGAACGACTCGGCCCGCGCCAGGAGCCACAGCACCAGGTCGTGCGTTCGAGCGAAAATCGGCGATTGTTTCATGGGCATCCTCCCGCAGGTTGTCCCGGGAAGCGATTTCTTCACGGCACATAGCATCTCAAAGGGTATGTACCTCCGCCATGGGCAAACCTGCGGGAGGTCCGGCCTCCCACACGGGATCGGATGGGCGGCGAACAGCGCCTCACGCAGGCCCCAGGTGTCGCCGTAGCGCACGTGGTTGATCCAGCCCTGCACCGAGGCATCCAATTGCTCGAACTCGATCCGGCCCGCGGCATAATCCGCCAGCAGCCGCCGCAACTTGCGCTGGAAAGCGATCCCCTTGCGCCGCTTCAGGCGGCGGTGGGTGGGATAAACGACAAAGCCCAGGAAGGGGAAGCCCTCGCCCACGGGACGCGGTTGCGCCTGCTGCTCGTGGAGGGTCAGCCGCAGCCCGGCCAGCCTGGCCACCACGGCCTGGCGCCAGGCCCAGAGCTGGGCCTTGTCGTCGCCAAAGAACAGCATGTCGTCCACGTAGCGCAGGTAGCCGCCCACCTTCAGTTCGCGCTTGACGAACTGGTCCAGCTCGTTGAGGTAGGTGTTGGCCCAGTGCTGGGAGCAGAGGTTGCCGATGGGCAGACCCCGCGGGCGGCCCGCGGCAAAGAGGTCGTCCCCGGCAAAGTAGACCATCTGGTACGCCTCCGAGAGCACGCCAGCGCCGCTCTCCAGGATGCGGTCCACCAGCCACATCACGTCCGGATCGGCCAACTTGCGGGCCAGGATGCCGCGCAGGATCTGGTGGTCGATGCTGGGAAAAAACTGCACCACGTCGCAGGGCAGCACGTAGCGGTACTTGCGGGCGAATGCCTGGGCCCGGTCCAGGGCGAGGTGAGTGCCCTTGCCCTGCCGGTTGGCGTAGGAATCGTGGATGTAGGCCCGCTCAAAGAGCGGCTGGATGACGCCCATGAGGGCGTGGTGGACCACCCGGTCGCGGAAAGGGGCAGCGGAAATGAGCCGCTTCTTGGGCTCGCGGATGGTAAAGCTGCGGTAGGCGCCGTGGCGGTAGGTTTTGTTTGCCAGCTCATCCTGGAGCCGGACCAGTTCGCCCTCCAGGTTGAACTCGAAGGCGGCCACCTCGGGCCGGCCCCGCTTGCCTTTCCGCGCCCGGCGGTAGGCCTGATACAGGTTCTCAAAGTCATGCACCCTGGAGTAGAGATTGCGGTAGGTTTTCACCAGGTTCCTCCCCAAAGCCGCGGGCGGCGGCCCGCCTCCGGCGGAAAAAGCACGGCGCGCCTGCGGCGCGCTGGCTCGCTTTGCTCGCTCCAGAAATCAGAAACCAGAATCTCAGCATCCAGAAAGGAGAGAGGGCGCCACAACCACCCGAAAGCCGACAACGTAGTAGCGAAGCTCTGGGTGATCGTCGTAGCGGCAGGCGCAGCGGGCGACGTCACGATCGTAGTCCCACGAACCGCCACGCAACACCCGGGACCCTTCAGCCTCCAGGCCCTCCCGACCATCATTGACCCGGTAGGGGTAGGGTTTGTACAGACTCTGGCACCACTCAAACACGTTGCCGGCCATGTCGGCCGCGCCGTAGGGGCTGGCCCCGGCAGGGAACAGGCCCACAGAACTTGTATTGTTGATTTCATCCTCTCCTGAATTACAGCGGTCCCTGTCAAACTCGTCGCCCCAGGGGTAGTGGCGACCGTCACTGCCCCGAGCGGCTTTTTCCCACTCGGCCTCGGTCGGCAGGCGCACCGTCCATCCCCGGTCCCGCAGGGCCACAGCCAATTCGGGCGGCAAGTTCTCCCGACCACGCAGCTCGTCCGCCAGCCAATCGCAGTAGGCCCGCGCCTCGTGCCAGGTTACCCGTACAACGGGGCGGCTGTCCGGGTCGCGCAGGCAGCCGGGATCGCCGGGTTGGAAGCCAATGGCACCCACGAAAGCACGGAACTGGGCGACCGTCACCGGGTAACGCGCAATGTAGAAGGTAGAGACCGTGATCTGTTGCTGGGGCACCTCCCTCTCGTACCAGCTTTGACTTCCTCCATACCGCTCCCGCAGGGATGGGATCTCCTCCTCTCTTGTTCCCATCTGGAACTCGCCGGCCGGCACGGGCAGGAAGCCCAGGAGCGGCTCCGGTTTGCCCTGGAAGCGGTGGGGCAGCCAGAAGACGTTGGGATCGAAGCGGGGGTCGCCCAGGCGAGCCAGAGTGTCGCCGGCTCCGGCGCGTTCCTGCGGGGGCAGGGCCCCCTGCTCTACCAGAGCCACCAGCCAACTTTGCAGGCGATCCAGCACCTGTTTGTGTCGCTCTCGGGCATGGACCTCCTTGAGACCGATCTCCAGCAGCGCCTCGCCGGCCAGAGCGGCGGACCGCCATTCCATGTCAGACGGCGGGCCTTGGCTCATCAGGCGCGGGCAGAGGGCCGCTGCCGCATCCACCGCCACGTGGGTCATCCGCTTCAGGCTGGCCATGACATCCACAGCCCACAGCACCACCTCGCGCCACTGGGCATAGTTATCGCCGATCAGCCTGGCCGCCTGATCGGGAAAGTCGGGCTCACGGGCAAGGTAGGAGCCGGCCAGGTACTCCTGGTAGCTGCGATGGGGAAAGGTATAGACCCCCGGCTCCTGTTCCAGGAGCAATCCGGCCCTTTCCCGGATGTAGGTCAGCAGCTCTTGGGCTCGATCCCAACTGCCCTCCTGGTAGCCTTTCAGGACATCGAGCAGCATGGCCTGGCCCACGTCAGCCACACCTTCCGCACCCTCCTGGGCGCGGTGTGCTTCAAAGGCCACGCGTTCCAGGGCCGATTCCAGGTCACCGGCACTCACCGCCTGCGTGGCAGCCGCCTCTTCGCCCAGGCGCGCCTCCTGCCAGCGTACCAGCAGCAGCCGGACCATCTCCTGGTACAGCTCCGCCCGGTCGTCTGGCAGCCGCCCCCAGGAAAAGTGGAGGGAGGCCATCATCGTCAGTTGCAGCGGGCTGCGGGCCAGAGGGGCCAAGTCGGGCCGTCGCGTGGCGCCTTGCAGGCGGCTGGTCAGATCCCGGGCTTCGCCCTCTGTCTTCCAGCCCAGGCGGCACACCTCGCGGTACCAGCAGTCCACAAAAGCATCGATCTGCTCCTGGGAAAAAGGCGCTAGCGTGTGAGCCGCAAATCGCTCCAATTGCCAGGCTGGATCCTGGTAGGCGTAGACCCGGCAGGTCACCAGGTAGTGATTCTTGGGATGGCCGTAGGTCGTGGCAAAATCAGCCAGGGCCTGGCGCACCGATGCACGCTCCTCTGGGTCAGCGACCTCATCCAGGCCATCGGCGATCACCAGGACGCGGCCATCGAGCAGCTTCTGCCGCAGATGGGGGGCAAAGTCAGCCAAACTGTCCTCGGTCAGCGACTCGACGACAAAGGCCCACAACCCAGCAGCCGTACCGTCGTTGTGCTCGCTGGCCGCAAAGTGGCGCAGGGTCACGCGCAGCGGTAGCTGGGCGCCGTGGGTCCAGACGGGGCCAATGTGGCCGAGCCAGCCCTCACCCTGGAGCGCGCAGGTCTCACCCATCTCCTCCAGGCGGGCCCCGGCCAGGCACAGGGCCAGGTAGTTGGCAAAAGTGGACTTGCCGCCGCCAGGATCGCCCAGCAGGACCATCTGCCGCTGGTTACTGGCAGCCTCCAGGGCAGTCAGAGGACGGGATTCGCCCTCCGGCCGGATCTCCGCCAGCCAGTCAGAGTCCGCCTCTTGCCCCTGCTCCTTGGCCTCGCGCTCCTTGCCGTCCTGTGCATCCTCCTTTACCTGGGTTAGCGTATTAAGGTCTACGTAGACGGCCAGCAGGTCCATGGTCCGCTGGCGGGTACGCTCCACGGAGCGGGGGTCGATCACGGCCAGGGGCAAGGTATTGCACGAGAGCTGCACTTTGCGCAGGTATGCCGCCTCCAGCTTGGCCGCATCGGCAGCCGGTGTGACTGGCGCAGGCCGGGGCTTGCGCTTTCGGAACGTTGCCCGCGGCGCAAGATCGAAGGTGTACTGCCCATCGACCGCGTTCTCGTAGCTTTCCACATCTTTGGTCCAAAAGCCAGCCCCGCGATCGCTCCAAGCGCGCAAGTGGACGGTGCCCTGCCCCGCCTCCAGGTCGAGCCGGACCAGGTTGTATGCGTTGGCGCTGCGGCGGGTATCAAAGCTGGCCCCAGCGTCAAAGACCATGGCCCGGGCGTCGGGCGTCTGGTGTAAGGTCAGCTCCGTCTCGTGCCGGTGGCCGTGCAGCAGGAAATCGCAGTCCCGGGCCAGCAGCGCCTGGCTGCCGGTCCGGTCGAAGCGGCCCAGCCATTCGAAGGGGTGGTGCAGCAGGCCGACGCGCAGGCCGGCGCCGGCCGCGGCGTCCAGGGCGGCGACCACCTGGCGCTCGCCCAGGGCCAGGCGGCCGCGGTCCTCGTCGCCGCCTTGGGCCAGCCAGGCCGAGTTGAGGCCCAGCACGGCCAGGCAGCCGCCCGCCAGACCCTCCAGGCGATGGACGTAGAAGTAGCCCGCGTCGTCGAAGGCCAGGTGATCGAAATAGCTGTTCAGGAAAGCGGCATAGCCCTCAAAGCGGACCAGGAACTCGTGGCGCGCCGTGGCGTCACCCTGGACCTCGCTGACCGCCTCGCGCGTTTTCAGATTGGGAGCCAGCAGCCTGGCCGTCACGCCGATGCGTTTGCGGTCCACGTCGTGGTTGCCGGGCACGGGGAAGAGGCGGTCCTTGGGCAGCTCGGTCGCCGCCAGCAGGTCGTCGAAAAAAGTCCGGGCCAGGGCGTACTCGGCCGGCGCGCCACTGAAGGCCAGGTCGCCGGTGACAAGGATGAGGTCGGGGGAGAGACCTTTCGTTTCCCGGAGCCGCCGCAGGTCGTCCAAGAGACCGCGCAGGACGATGTCCTCGTCCCAGGCGTGCAGGTCCTCCGTCCGGAAATGCAGGTCCGATAGGTGCAGCCAGGTCAATGCGGGCATGGCGGCCTCCGTGCGGGTGGGCTGTTTGGGAAGTCTGCTCCGATTATACCACAGGGATGTCTTGCTCACAAGGTCGCGTTTCCTGGGGTAGAGTCTCCATTTCGGTGGAAACTCTGCCGGCGCAGACCGCCCTGGGCTCAAGAGAACCTGTTGGTCTCGTACATAATATGAGCCCGTTGGCAGAACCGACCGGCCATGAAGTGGCCGGTCTACGTAGCAGCGCCGGTTGAAACCGGCTGGAATGTAGCGTACTGATGTTCGAGCCCCATTTCATGGGGCGTCGCTACTTGGCCCGGTCGATTCATGAACCTGTTGGCTTATTACATAACCACAGCCAGGAGTCCCGAACGTTCTGCTGAGCTTACGTCGAAGCCTTGTTCTGGGAGCCTGAAATTGCCAGTTCATCACCGAAACCATGACCTGTCATCGCGAGGTGCGAGTGCTGTTTGCGAGCGACGAAGCGATCTCTACGGTTTCAAGGGGGGATTGCTTCGGTTCCCTTGCAATGACGGGGCTTGGTGGTTCTCTCGCCAAGTCTTTAGTGATCTCGCTGTATCGCACCGGCCTGGAAGAGCCGGTGCTAGGCACTGAAATCGGTAGAAATCTGCCCGGCACCGCCCGTTTACGGCGGTGCCGGAATCACGTCCAGCAGGGAAAGCGCGCTGAAGCGCGCACTACGAACGGGGCATGTCAGATAACCCAATCGCTCTCAGAGCTTGCGGGCGCGTACTACGAACGAAGCCTGCTATATACCAATTTGCTCTCAGGGCTTATGGGCGCGCATCGCGGGCAAGCAGGTGGTTAGGGTGAGCGGTAGCGGCGCAGGGTTTGCAGGCTCTTGAGGCCGAGGAGCCGGGCGGTGCCTTTTTCGTCGCCGGTGGCGTCCAGGAGGCGCTGGGCAAAGCGGGTGCGCAGGGCCTGGGTGGTCAGGGTGTCGGTGGCGCGCAGGTCCTTGAGGATCTTGGCCACACGGCTGACGTCCAGAGGGAGCGGTCCCTGACCGGCGCTGCGTGGACCATGCCGGGCAAAGAGGGGGACCTGGCGCAGCAGTACAGGGCAGTGGACAGGGTCGCGGCGGGCTTCGAAGTAGCGGGCCAGCGCGGCCCAACTGGCCAGGTCAAAATAGAGAAGCCGGCCGTCGGGCGCGCGGGCAACCTGGTTCTCCTCGTCCAGGTCACGGCGGCGTAGAGCGACCAGCTCTCTGGGGCAGGCTCCTGTAGCCCGCAGCGTTTCCACGACGGCGATGTTGCGCAGGTAGGTGAGATGGCTACGCAAGCCCCTTGGCTTACAGGGTGGAGCGGCGGGACGGGCAGCATAGGCGGCTTCGAGGAGGGCGCGCACGTCGTCTTCCTGCGGCCCGACGCGCCTGGGTTCCACCCGCCTGGGAAGGATGGCTCCCTGGTCAAGAAATGCCTGCTGCAGGGCTTTGGCGTCAAAGGATAGCAGATTCTCTTCCAACAACCACCGGAGGAAACCGTTGATGGTTGTCTTGTATCTTCTGATGGTCGCGGGCGCGCAGCCGCGACCGGTCAGGGAATTGAGGAAGCCGACGGCGTCCTCTGCTTTCAGGGCAGAGGTGTCCTCGACCTGGGTGTAGGCCAGGAAGGCGGCCAACCCACCGCGCGCCGAGGGCTTGAGTTCCTTGTAGCATGCTGCTGCGCTAGCAAGATGCATCATGGCGAAAGACCAGCGGGTTTCCGGCAAGCGGTGTGTAGCGGTCGATGGGTGGTCAAAGGGTTACCTCCTGGTGGGTATGGGGTGAAGCGGTGGTATCCTCACTTTTGGATCGATCCTCGCTTCAGACCTGGGAGGTCGAAGCCAGACGCGAACCTGCGGTTCGTCCGAGGTCAAGCTGGAACGCAGGGGCCATGGGTACAGATCACGTCAAGGTATCAAGCTGGGCGTTGGCTCGCTCCAGCAAGGCCAGCAGATCGTCGTTCTCCTGGCTGGACATCTCGTGGCGTTGGACGATCAGGCGCCCCAGGCGGCTGGAGGCATGGAGGTACAGCCCCAGCAGCGTTAGAATATCCAAGCCATCCTCTTTGGCCCGAAAGATCAAGGCATCCAGAATCTCCATCTTTTGCAGGAGTCCGGCGATGGTCACGTTGATATCGGCCAGGGACGGATCGAGGGGATGAAGGTCTATGTCTCGCTCCCGGATGTTCAGGGGAGGCCGCTGCCCGGCAGCCAGGCCGCCGCGGCGGACAAAGGCCGCGGGCCGCACCCGGCGGAGATAGTCAAAGTGTTCGAGGCTGCCGCGGGCATAGTAGCCATGACGTAGCCTGCCCTTGGCACCGCGGTCCATCAACCTGGCGTGGATGGAACAGAGCTGCTCCGGCTGGCCGTTGACTGCTTTGTGACGGCAGGGGGAGCCGTCGCGACGACGGGCGGTACAGGGTCGACCTGATTGTGGTGATTGAGCCATGATGACCTTTCCGGGGGAATCCCGTCCTTGCATCCAGGGCACGAACATGTGTTCTACTCTTCATTATGCGAGCCGGACGTGTACGTGTCAAGTCTGAGAGAAGCTGGGGCCAGAAGCATCGTAGCGCATCGGTGGCGCCCGCTCGCTTCAACCTTCCGCTTGACGATCCAAGATATTCATGGCAGAGTCTAGACAGTCTAGACAGAAAAACAAGGGGTAGCCGTGATCAAGACCTGGCAACTGCAGGAGGCAAAAAACAAATTTAGCCGAGTCGTGGACGATGCCGTAAATAGAGGGCCGCAGATCATCACCAAGCATGGGGTAGAAGTTGCCATCGTGCTCTCCTATGCGGGCTATCAGAAGATGATGGCGTCCACGGGCAAACTCTCCGAATTCTTCCGCGAGTCTCCGCTGGTAGGACCCGACCTGGATTCTGCCAGGGACAAGAGCGATGCTCGTGAAGAGATCGAACTATGAGATATCTACTCGACACCTGTGTGATCTCTGAGCTTGTCGCGAAGCAGCCAGATTCCGATGTGATCCAGTGGGTCGACAGCATTGATGAAGAAAAGTTCTACCTCAGCGCTATCACCATCGGCGAGATCAAAGAAGGGATCGAGAAGCTTTCCGACTCGAAGCGCAAGAGCGCCCTGGCGGAGTGGCTCGAAGGGGATCTGCTGATCCGCTTCAAAGACAGGATCCTGGCCATCGACACGGGTGTTATGCTTGCCTGGGGAGAACTCGCTGCCGGCCTCGAAAAGCAGGGAACAAAGATGCCGGCCATAGACGCCCTGATTGCGGCGATTGCCCTGGAGGGGCGGCTGAGCCTGGTTACACGCAATGTGGACGATTTCGCAGACTTGGGTGTTGTGATTATCAATCCCTGGCAGCGATAGCTGCTTCAGTTTCGTCCCCCAACCAGCCCGGGCGCCATTCTCGACATCCCAAGACAAATAGGCCGCTGCAAAGTGCCTATCCTCACGCAGGTTCGCTTTGGCGTCCGGCCTGCTGTTGGCTGGTTCAGCCATGATTTGGCGCCCCGCACCCTGGCCGCAACCTGCGAGGGGATCCCGGTCGAGGTCATCAGGGCAAGTACAGCGCATGTTCTCCAGATTGATTTGGAACTCTTCCTTGGGTATCTGTCCCCGGCGCCCATGCCGGCCGACTTTGGCCACCAACTTGCGATTCTCATCGGCAAATGCTTGGCGTGTGTTACCACTGCCATAAGCACAATCGCCAATTGTTTCTTGCACTTCCATCCCTGTGTTTTCCTCACTGGCTGCGGTCAGTTCCAACGCCTGTTCACTGTATCTTGCCCATACGCTATCATAACGCCCGTGACAAGCGCCATCATGGTCTCAAAGGCATGCCAAATAGGATGAAAATCCGGTAGCGGCCAGCGGCCAGGGCAAAGTCCTGGTTGGTGGCCTCCCCTGCCCTGATGACCACGCCCTCCACCCGCTGCTCCTGGTAGCCATCGGCCCGGACGGTCACGCTGTAGAGACCAGCCGGCAGGGCCAGGCTGTAGCCGCCTGTGGCGTTGGTGGTGGCTTCTGAGCCGGGCCCTGGCCCGGAGCTTGGGCTGGCGGTCACCGCTGCCCCGGCAATGGGCGCGCCGGTACCGGCGCCGGTGACTGTGCCCTGTAGCGTGCCCGCTGTGGCGCTTTCGACGGCAGCCAGGGCGTCGAGGATGCCCCAGCCCCAGACGCTGTTGGGCGGGCCGGGGTCGCCGCACTGGCCGTCGAGCCGGGGCTCGGCGCTGGCGGTCAGGGCCTGCTCGATGGCGCCACCTGGCCGCGCAGCTCGGGGGCTGCCGACAGCAGCAGGGCCACGGCGCCGGTGACGTGGGGGGCGGCCATGCTGGTGCCCGAGTTGTAGCCATAGCCGCCGCCGCGCGTGCTGGAGCGGATGCTGACCCCAGGCGCGGCGATGTCGGGCTTGAGGTAGGTTTTTCCGGCGTAGGAGACGGGCCCGCGGCTGGAGAAGCTGGCGATCTGGTTTGTGGTGTGGCTAAAGGCGCCGGCGGAAAAGGCGTCCTGGTAGATGGCCGGCGGGCGGTACACGCTGCCGCAGGTCGCGCCCGAATTGCCGGCCGATACGACGACGGCGATGCCCGCCTGGCGCAGGGCGCTGACAGCGGCCTCCAGGGTACCGGCGTCGCAGCCCTCGCTGGGCGGGCAGCTCCAGGAATTGTTGACAACGTGGGGGGCCCGGCTGGGGTCGCCCTGGGCCGGCGTGCCGCCAAGGGGGTAGGGGGCCAGGAAGAACTCGAAGCACTCGATGTAGGAGGCGGGGGTGCCGACGCCCTGGTCCATGTTGCGGCAGCCGATCCATTGGGCGCCGGGGGCCATGCCGATTTTGTTCTGGCCGATGCTAGCATCGGTCCCATCATCACCGATGATGGTCCCCATGGTATGGGTGCCGTGGCCGTGGTCGTCGCAGGGCTGGGCCGAGTCGGGGCCGCAGGCGCCGCCGCCGCTGTGGACGGCGTCGTGCCAGTTGTAGTCGTGCACTGCCGCCGCGCCGTCCCAGCCCCGGTACTGGTTGACGAGGGCGGGGTGGTCCCAGTCGTAGCCGGTGTCCTGGCCGGCCACGACGATACCCTGGCCGGTGTAGCCCAGTGCCCAGACTTCGGGAACGTTGACGCGGACCAGGTTGGGCTCGATGCCTCCCGGGGCCGCGGCGGGCGCCAGGGGCAGGTCGGGGATGCCCTGGACCCGGGGATTGGGCACGATGCGGTCGACCTCGGGTCTGGCGGCCAGGGACTGGAGCAGGTCGCCGTCGGCCCGGATCTTGATGGCGTTGACGATATAAAAACTCTGGTAGTCGAGGTCTTGGGCGTCGAGCAGGGCGCGCAGGTCCTGCTGTGATGTCTGGGCCACGGATCGGAGGGTCTGGTAGGTGTGGGCGGCGCGGGCCTCTCTCGCGGGCAGGGCGCTGGCGGCGCTGAGGTCGGCCTGGGCCTTGAGGATGACCAGGACCTCGGCCTGGCCCTGGGCCTGGATGCTCTGCGCGACCAGGGGGTGGATGGTGGCCTGGTGGGGCGGCGGTTCGGCTGAGACCGGGCCTGTGCTGCTGATGGCCAGGAGCGGGAGAAGCAGGAATAGGACGGGCAGCAGGCGTAGGAGCGCGCTGGAAGGTTGGGTGTGGAACAGGGAGGGGGAAAGCGCGCTGAAGCGCGTACTGCGAACGGGACCGACTGGGGCAGGATTGGGAACTGGACGACGTTTGCATGGCTGTGCTGGTCTGGTTTCCATGGTTTGTCGCTCCGGCATTTTAGGCTTCCCAGCCCTCCGTCAGGCCCAGCAGTAGGCGGCGGAGGAAATCCAGGGACGGAGGCGGTGGTCCAGATGCGGGTGCGGCGGTCGCGCTCGCTGCGCCGCAGGCGGACGGTATCGGTGCTGTCCTCGCTGGAGACGACGACCCAGGGCCCGCCAGGTTCATCGCTGAGCACGGCCAGTCCGTGGGTGGCCCCCAGGCGCTGGCGCACGCTTTCGGCCAGGGATACGGCGCCAGCCTCTCCGGCAACGGAACCAGCGGGCAGGTCCAGGAGCCGGGCCAACTGCCCGCCATCGTAGGCCACGAGGCCGCCGCAAAAGACATCGGGCTCGCTGCTCAATCGCTGGGTGATGTCGCCCAGGGTGTGGGTCTCGGCCACGGCCAGGGTGTAGCCGCGCTCGCGCAGTAGGCCGGCGACCACGGCCTCCAGGGTCGCGTCGCCGGTGGCATAGATGGCGGCGCCAAGGCGCTCGCGGATCCTGGCTTCGAAATCGTCCAGCAGCAGCCTCGGCCTCGGCTTCGGAGGAGGCCTTGGCCACGATGCGCACGTCGGTCTGGCCGGGATGGGCCGAGAGCCCCACGGTGGGATTGGTCGAGGTCTCCAGGTCGGCGATGGCCCGGTCGATGCGGCTCTCGCCCAGGGCCACGGTGCGCAGGATGCGGGTGACCATCATGGATCGCGGGCCCAGGATCCCCTGCAGGTAGGGCGTGACGGCATGCTCCATCAGGTAGCGCATCTCGTGGGGCACGCCGGGCAGGGTGATGATGGTGCCGCGGTCATCCTCGACGATAAAGCCGGGGGCCGTGCCCACCGGGTTTTCGATGGGGATGCAGCCCTCGGGCAGGTAGGCCTGGCGGCGGTTGTTGTCGGCCATGGGGGACCCAAAGCGCCTGAAATGGCCCTGGATCTGCTCCAGCATCTCGGGGTCCATGGCCAGGGGCCGGCCGGTGGCCATGGCCACGCCCTCGCGGGTCACGTCGTCCACGGTGGGACCCAGGCCGCCGGTGGTGATGATCAGGTCGGCGCGATCCATGGCCAGCTCCAGGGCCTGGGCGATGCGCTGCTTCGTTGTCGCCCACCGTGGTGCGGAAATAGACGTCGACGCCCAGGTTGCGCAATTGGCGGGCGAGAAAGGTGGCGTTGGTATCGTCGATCTGGCCGAGTAATAGTTCTGTGCCGGTGGTCAGGATTTCCGCGCGCATCGCGCCTCCTTAATGGGTGAATGCAGGCTATTGTACCATGGATGGGGGCAGGCGCCAACTCGACGGGGATGCGGTCAAAGAGAACACGGATTGGCGGGATTGACGGATCTGGACTGCAGGGCTTGGAGAGGATCCTTGAGGTCAATTGGGCTCGGTCGGAGACCTTCGCCCATCCGGTGGAGGTGAGGTTCGCCTACCTGGCAACAGACCTTTGCGCCTCAGGTGATTGCCTTGATTGTGGTTGTGGCGTATAATCGGGTCAACTGACTGGATGGGGAGGGGCGATGGCCCGGGTTGCGGCGCTTTTTGACATGGACAAGACACTGCTGGACGCCAGTTCGGGCGTGCTGTACGGGCGCTATCTGTACCGTACCGGATATATGGGCAAACGGGAGATGGCGAAGGTGGCCTGGTGGGCAGCCATCAGCCGCCTAGGCTTGCTGGATGTGCAAAAGCTGGTGCCCCGAATGTTGGTCCAGGTGGCCGGCGAGGACGAGGCGGTGGTGCGGGAGATGAGCGACCGCTGGTTCGAGGAGGACGTTGTGCCCCATATCACCCAGCGGGGGCAGGAGCGAGTGGTGGAGCACCGGGCCCAGGGGCACGTGGTGGCCGTCGTCTCCGGGTCGACCCAATACGCGGTGGGCCCGCTGTGCGCCTATTTGGGCATCGCCGATCAGTACGTGTGCACCCACATCGAGAGCAACGGTGGGCGGCTGACGGGCAAGGTTGTGCCGCCGGTGTGCTTTGGCAGCGGGAAGGTGGTCTGGGCCGAGCGATTTGCCGCCGAGTACGACGTGGATCTAGCCGCCAGCTACTTTTATACCGACAGCATCAGCGATCTGCCCCTCCTGGAGCGGGTGGGCCAGCCTGTGGCGGTCAATCCTGATGTGCGACTGCGGCGCCTGGCGGGCAAGCGGGGCTGGCCGGTGGAGATGTTTTACTAGGTGGGAAGCAAGGAGGGGGCATGGGCAACGATCTGATCATTGAAAAACACCAGGTGCGGATCACGGTGCTGAAAAAGCACTTTCACGGAGAGTTTGTGAACAAATACGCCGCGGATCCGGAGGGCTGGACCGAGTGCAATCATTTCGAGGTGGGCCAGCAGTTTGTCACCGCCCTGGATGCACCCTGGGAGATGCCGCCGGGCTTTTGCGGCTGGGCCTGGGCTGACATGCAAAAGCTGGTCTATGGCATGGCCAGAGGTGGCCAGGATGCCTTTGTGACCTGCTGTACCGATGGCTACCGGCCGGTGATCTTTAGCCTGGAAAAGATCTAGGCTGAAACCGGTGGATCTGTGATTCTGAGTGTTCCATGGCGCGGGGCGCCACTCTATGCGGAATGACGCCGCCAATCTGTCATTGCGACGAGTGCAGCGAGAGCCTGTCCTGAGCGCAGCGACAGGAAAGCAATCTCCACCTGCGACTGAGCGGGAGACTGCCACCGCGAGGCCTCGTGGCGGTGCTTCGGCCCAAACGGCGGGCCTCGCAGTGACAAGATCGGCGTCATTAGTAGGCCGCAGGCCGACAGCCTGCCCCGAGCATGTCCTGAGTCCGCGAAGGATCTCCCGAGGGAAAGCGATCCCCACCTACTCAGTGGAGACTGCCACCGCGAGGCCTCGTGGCGGTGCTTCGGCCCAAACGACGGGCCTCGCAGTGACGGGGTTGGTACATTGGTGGGGCGGCGTCATTCCGAGGGCGCCTCATTCTGAGGGCGCTCATTCTGAGGGCGCCTCATTCTGAGGCGACGACAAAGGCGATGGCGTGGTCGCGGCCGTGGGACAGGCTGATGGCCCAGGTACGCAGGCCCTGTTCCTCGGCCAGGGCCTGGGCGCGACCTGAGAGGAAGACCAGCGGCTTGCCCAGGCGATCGGGCAGGACTTCGACCTCTTGAAATCCGATGCCGTGGCGAGCTGATGTGCTTCAGGCCAACCCCCAGGGCTTTGGAGACAGCCTCTTTGGCCGCAAAGCGGGCGGCCAATTCGGGCAAGCGCTCGCCGTAGCGCCGAATCTCTTCGGGCGTATAGACGCGGGCCAGGAACCGCTCGCCGTGGCGTTCCACAGCCCGGCGGATGCGGTCCAGCTCGACCAGGTCGACCCCCGTGGACAGGGCTGGCATCGGCGTCTAGCTCTCGGGCCCGGCAACGGCCAGGGCATAGAGTTCGGGGTCCAGGTACTTGTGGGCCATCTCCTGGACGTCCTCCACGGTCACCGCGTTGACCAGACCGGCGAAACGATCCAAATAATCGTAGCCCAGGTCGTAGCGCTCTATGGCCAGCAGGGTGCCGCCGACGCCCTCGTTGGTCTCCAGCCTGAGGGGCATGGAACCGGTGAGATAGGATTGGCTGTCGGCCAGTTCGCCCTCGGGGACCAGTTCGTCGCGCAGGCGGCGGACCTGGCGCAGGATGCCTTCGATGGCCCGCTCTACGTTGGCGGGATTGACGCCGGCGATGGTCAGCCAGGGACCCGCGCCCAAACCCGCTTCCAGGTGGCTGTAGACATAATAGGCCAGGCCCTGCTCGTCCCGGACGGTGTCGCCCAGGCGACCCATCATGCCAAAGACGCCCAGCACGGTGTTGGCCAGTTGAGCCTTCATAAAGTCGGGGTCGTTGCGGGCCAGACCCGGCCAGCCGAGGATGATGTCGGACTGGGTCTTGCCGGCGATGGGTACCATCTGGCGCTGCGCGCCGGCCAGCTCAACGCTGGGTGGGATGTCCAGGTTGGGTATCACACCGGGCGCCTGCCAGCCGCCCAGCGCCGCCCGAACCTTGTCCACGACCACAGCGGCCGATACGGCGCCCACCACAGAGATGACCATGCCCTGGGGCGAATAGTGCCCCTGGTAGTAGCTGACCAGGTCGTCTCTAGTCAAGCCGGAGACGGTCTCCTCGTAGCCCTGGAGACTGCGGCCGTAGGGGTGGTCGGGGTAGAGCAGGGCGTCAAAGGTCAGGCGGGCCATGTGCCGCGTGTCGTCGGCGCGCCTCTGCAGGCCGGTGAGGATCTGGCCCCGGAGCTTTTCGCCCTCGTCGGCGGGGAAGACCGGCTCTTGCAGGCTGCCGGCCAGGATATCGAGGAGCAGATCCAGGTCTTCGGCCAGGGCTTTGCCGCCAAAGCCAACGGTGTGCATGCCGCTGTGCATGCCCAACTGGGCGCCGACCGACTCGAGCGCCTCGTTGATCTGGCCAAAGGTTCGGTTCCGGGTGCCGCGCATCAGCATGCCGGCGGTAAAACTGGCCAGGCCGTCTTTGCCTGGCGCCTCGCTCAGGGCGCCGGCCCACAGGTAGCCGGCCAGGACCACTGAGGGGCTGGCGTGGTTCTCGTAGACCAGGACGACGATGCCGTTGGGCAGTTCGACGCGGGTGACGGTTTTTGGGGATAGGGTTGACGAGGTCATGGGCTATGCCTCCTGGCCTGAGAGAGATGCTTGCGCGCCGGGTCCCTGCGCTTCGCCCGAGGGCAAGTCCTGGGGCACATAGTGGCCCACGGTCCGGTTGCGCTGCGATAGATAGGTTTGTGCCACGCGCTGGACGTCGTGCACGGTGACGGCGGCCAGGCTGTCCACAAAGGACTCGAACCAGGCGGTGTCGGCGACGATGGAGGAGAAGCCGAGCCAGAAGCCCTGGTTGGTGACGCTCTCGCTGGAATAGGCGAACTGGGCCTTGGCCTGCTTGATGGCCGTCTCTAGCTCGCCGGCCAGGACCGGCTCCTGGATGACACGCTCGATCTCGGCGTCCAGGGCCGCCTCTATCTCATCCAGGCCGCGGCCCGCCCGGGCGGTGGCCGAAATGATATAGAGGAAGGGGTCGAGCATCGCCGACAGGGATCCGCCCACGCCGGCCGCCAGTTCGGTTTCGACCAGGGCCTTGTAGAGGCGGGAGCTGCGGTTGGGCGGCGACGGGGCAAAGAGGTTCATGCCGCTGGCGCCGGTCAGGATGGCGGCCAGTACCGTCATGGGGAAGAAATCGGGCTCGGTGGCCGCCGGCGCGTGGTAGGCAGCCTGCAGGTAGGCCGTGCTGTCCGGTCCCTCCAGATTGACCCGGCGCTCGCCGCGCTGGGGCGGTTCGGGGCGGTTGATGGCGGGCGGCTCGGAACGGGCCGGGATCGGGCCAAAGAGTTCCTCGATGCGGGCCAGCATCTGCGGCGCGTCAAAATCGCCCACGGCCACGGCGATGGCGTTGTTGGGGCCATAGTAGGTCTGGTAGTGGCGCCACAGGTCGGGGTGGCTGATGGTCTCCAGGTCGCACATGTCGCCAATGGTCTCGTGGTGGTAGGGATGCACGCGAAAGGCCGCGCCCATAACCTCCTCGCTCAACTGAAAGGTTGGCTGGTTCTCGGCCCCCTGCCGTTCAGAGATGATGACCGTCCGTTCCAGAGAGACCTCGTCCGGATCAAAGAGGGCGTTGGCCATGCGGTCGGACTCGATGCGCAGGGCCAGGTCAATGCGGTCCGAGGGCAGCGTCTCGAAAAAAGTGGTAAAGTCGAGCCAGGTCAGACCGTTCATCATGCCGCCATTGCGCGCGATCTGCTTGTCAATCTCGCCCTTGGGGAAAGAGTCCGAGCCTTTGAAGAGCATGTGCTCGGCCCAGTGGGCAATACCCGTGATGCCCGGTACCTCGTTCCGGCTGCCGACCCGGTACCAGACCCAGAAAGTCGTCACGGGCGCGTGCCGGCTTTCCTTCAACAGCACGGTGAGTCCGTTGTCCAACGTGTGCTTTTCGGTTCTCATATCGCCTTTCTCGTTTCTCGTCTATGTTGCGCCAGGCTATGGTCCTACGACCCAGCCCGGTGGATGGGCGGTCATTCCTCACGCAGACAGTCTATTGCTTTGGCCGGAATCGCGGTTCATTCAACGGGGGCCCCGTCAGAGTCTCGATCACCTACCTTGGGCAAAGCGGCCCCCACTATACCACAAAAGCAGATCTTTACCAAATGGTCTGCCCAAATGAGAAAGAGAAAAAGGCTTGACAATGGCCTATCTTTGTGCTATGCTGAGCCTCAGCCAAATACGTTGGGAGACAGTATGTTACGCGAACGCGTCACGGAAGACATCTATGTGTTTATCAGCGATCTCTATGTAGAGGTCGCGGCGACGGTCATCGTTACTCCGGAAGGTGCTGTGGTGATTGACACGTTGCCGTTTCCCAAAGAGACGCAGCAGGTCCGTGACTTTGCCCTGCGGCGCTGCCCGCGGGGGATCCGCTACGTTGTGAATACCCACCATCATGCCGATCACGTCTATGGCAGCTACCTGTTTCCCGAGGCCGAGTTGATTGCCCACAGAAACTGCCGCCAGATCTTGCTCAGTGTGGGCCAGGAGAGCCTGGACCAGGCCAAGGCCCAAACCCCTGCACTGGCGCCTGTGCAATTGCGGATCCCACAGTTGGTCTTTGAGACCGAAATGCTGCTGCGCCTGGGCGAAAAGACGATCCATTTCATGTACGCCCCCGGCCACACGACTGATGGAATCATGGTTCATATCCGTGAGGACAAGGTTCTGGTCGCCAGCGACGTGGTGACGCCGGTACCACTGATCACCCGCGGCGATCCAGCCGCATTGGCCCAATCGCTGAAGGGCATCAAGAGCTTGAACCTGGAGAATGTAATTCAAGGCCATGGTGGTGTACTTTTGCGGGGCGAGATCGACGAGACTGTCGACAGCAACATTGGCTATCTCAAGGCCATCAACGACAAGGTGCGGGCGGTGGTCGAAAAGGGGCAACCTCGTTCGTCCCTGGCCAAGATAGACATTGAGGCCTGCGGCAGGTCGCGCATCCCCCTTGGCGGCCTCGTGCAACGGTTGCACCAATCGAATATGGAATACCTCTACGACGGGATGATAGCCGAGCAGCAGAGGCGCAGGTAGCGGGGACCGCTTCCGTGGTGGACAGGGTCAAGGAGATCGCTCGAGAGATCATCGCGCTGCCAGAAGCAGAGAAAGGGCGCCTTTTCAGGATTTTGGGTTTCCTCGGGGACCTGCCTGAGGACTTTGACGCTTCTTCCCTGGCACTCGATCAACTGGAAGCGATCCCTTCGCCCCCCCAACTCGTTCCCTCGCCAGACCTTGGCCCGTCGCCAGACTATATCCTGGTTTTTGACGGCGGCAGCAAGGGCAACCCGGGCTTGGGCTATGGCAGTTATGCCATTACCCGGGTTCAAGATGGGGCGCAGCGATTGGAGCGATTGAAGTTTGGCGACGAGCTATACCAACAACGAGGCCGAGTACGATTCTCTGATCGCTGCCCTGCAGGATCTGCTGGACCGGATCAAGAGCGCCGAGCGCTATCCCCAGGAGTTCGCCCTGGAAATACGGGGCGACAGCGCCCTGGTCCTCAACCAGATACAGGGCAAGTGGAAGGCACAAGAACCCCGTATGGTACGCAGGCGGGACCAGTGCCTGCGGCTGCTGCGCCGCTTTGGCCAGATCGAGTTCAAAGCCCAACCGCGCCAGGAGATTGTCCGCGTTCTGGGGCACTGACCCTGCTGTTCCCTCGGACTCTGGCTATCCCTGCCCCTATCATTTTGCCCAATTGGTGTGCTACCTGTACATTCGTACAGGGAAAAGACTGTACGAATGGCTGATGCGCGCTGGCCAGAACTGTGATACAATGGGATCAATCCATATCCAAACAAAGGAGAAATAGAAATGGCAGAAGAAGGAAATGTCCAGGAAGAGTTGTTTGATACCGCAGTCGATCTCGAAACTGCAGCAGTGGTAACCGGGCTGGAGGGCGTCGCCGATGTGGCCGAGGCTGCGGATACGTTGGAAGCGGCTGAAGATTTTGCCGGAATTGCCGCCGTCGCCGAGGCAGCCGGCGTCAGAGACCTGACCCGAGCAGCGGATGCCGAAGTCGTGGCCGCGCGGGTGGGCGACCTTAGCGAGATCGTGGCCGCCGCCGGTATTACCGACGTGGCTGAGGGAGTGGAACTGCTGGCCGCATCCGACGACATCCGGACTATGGGCGCTGTGGTTGGGCTTATGAGCGAAGATGACCTGGACTTTGGCCTGGAGCTGGCACGTACCGCTGGCGAACTGTGGGCCGTAAGCGATGTGGTTGATCTGATGGAAATGCCGGTGCTGGCGGCGTTCCTGGAGAGCCGGGGCGAGAGCCTGCAGGTCCTGGCCGTGGATGCCATCCTGCGTTCGGCCAGCACCCGGGCCCTGTCCCAGGTTTTGGGCGAGACTGGCGAAGAGGTGGCCGAATTGGGCGCCGGTGAAGTGGCTGAGGGCATCGTTCGCGTCGCAGCGGCAGAGGCGATGGCCGAGCGAAGCGACGAGCTGGCGGATGCAGGCGTCGACCTGGCCGTCAAGGGCGCAGCCGAACTGACGGTGGCCGGTGCTGCGGCCGATGTGGCTGGCGAGCTGGCAGAGGAAGCCGTGGCCGAAGCCGCTCTGGGCGGTGCGGAGATGGGCGCCGCAATCGTGATGGACGAGGCTGCCGGTGCCCTGGCCGACGCGGCCGAAGCATAGGCAAAACACAGATCTTTATCACATAGGCAGTATAACCAGGAATCTGTTTGTACCTGGTATCAAATCCAAGGGAGAAATGCAATGAGTACTCTGATCGCAATTGTGTACGACAAGGAGCAGACGGGCTTTGATGCCCTGAACGCGCTTGGTGATATGCAGAAGCAGCAGCTCATCACGCTCGCCGACGCGGCCGTGGCCACCAAAGACGCCAAGGGCAAAGTCAAGGTCAAGCAGACGCTGGAGAACCAGGTCAGCGGCACCGCCGCCATCTGGGGCGGCTTCTGGGGCCTGCTCATCGGCTTGTTGTTTCTGGCGCCCATCTTTTGGGGGCTGATCGGCGCTCTGCTTGGCTACATCATGGGCAAGGCCGGCGACGTCGGCATCGACGACAAGTTCATCAAGGAAGTAGGCGACTCGTTGGACATCGGCCAGTCGGCGCTGTTCATGCTGGTCGTTGAGGCCACGACGGACAAGGTTCTGGATGCCATGAGCAAGTTCGGTGGCAAGGTGTACCAGACCTCGCTCTCCAAGGATGACGAGGCAAAGCTCCAAAAGGCGCTGGAGCACAAGAACGTGAGTGATGCTGCTGACGAGATGGTAGACCTGGACTAGACGATAATCGGGCCTGTCAGTGCGAACGCTTCGCGTTCGTGCTGGCAGGTCTTCTCTTTGCAATCAAGGACGGAATGCGGTGGACCGGTGACAAATGGGAAGGCATCCCCTTGGGTCAAGGTCTCATCTGCTTTTCGTCCTTTCTGATTCTGGTATCCGATATCTGCCATCGTTGGGTGACCCCAAGCCAGAACGCGTCACGAAACTCGTTCAAGCCCCTTCCCTGGGGGCGGATCCGGCTTCAAGGGTGGGTCTGGGAGCCATCTGGACTAAATGCCAGGCCAAGAAAGCGCGCAGACCAAGGAGGGAAAATGCTTCAAGGACTGAAGACAAGCCGCGGCACGATGGGCGCCGATCTGGTGGCCGGCGTGGTCAATGCCGTGACCAGCATCCCCGATGCCCTGGGCTCGGCGGTGCTGGCCGGGGTCAATCCTATCCACGGACTCTATGCCATCATGGTCGGCACGCCGGTGGGCGCGCTGACCACCGGCTCGGTCTTTATGAATGTGTCCATCACCAGCGCCATGGCGCTGGCCGTGGGCGAGGCCCTGGCTGGTTATTCAGGAGAAGAGCAAACTGAAGCGCTGATCACCCTTACTGTCCTGGTCGGCCTTGTCGCCCTGGCGCTGGGCATCCTCAAACTGGGCACGCTTACACGTTTTGTCTCCAATGCCGTGATGACCGGGTTCTTGACTGGCATCGCCGTCCTGATCATCCTGGGCCAGCTCGGTGACCTGACGGGCTATGACAGTGACTTGAGCAACAAGGTCTTGGCGGCCTTAGACTTGATCTTGCATCCCGGCGAGTTAGACCTCGCTTCCCTGGCCATCGGCCTGCTCACCATCGTTCTGATCTTGATCTTGGACCGGACGCGCGTCCAGAGTTTTTCGATGGTCATTGCCATTTTGGTCGGTTCGGCCCTGGTCTATCTGCTCGACCTGTCCTCAGTGGCCGTGGTCGGCGACATCTCAGAGATCCCACGTTCCATACCGACCCCCCGGCTGCCTGACCTGGGGCTGGTCCCCAAGCTCTTCGGCCCGGCCTGTGCCGTGGCCATCATCGGCCTGGTGCAGGGGGCCGGCGTGGGCCGCAGCTATGCCAATCCCGACGGCAGCTACCCGGATCCGTCGCGGGACTTTTCCGGGCAGGGGATCGCCAACATCGTGACTGGTTTCTTTCAGGGCATGCCCGTGGGCGGCTCGCCTGTCCTCCACCGCCATCAACGTCAGCGCTGGGGCCAAGACCCGATGGGCCAATGTCCTGGCAGGCATCCTTGCTCTGGCGCTTGTCCTGCTCTTTGCTGGTTTGATCGAGCAGGTGGCCATGCCCTGCGTCGCCGCCCTGCTGATCGTGGCCGGCTGGCAGGCCATCAACTTTGAAGAGATGGCCGACGTGCGGGACGCTGGCAGGTTTCCACGGCTGGTCATGATCCTGACTTTTGCGGTAACCCTGTTCCTGCCCATCCAGCAGGCTGTGTTCTTTGGCGTCATCCTGTCGGTCCTGATCTTTGTTTACAGGGCTGCGATGCACATACGTGTCTGGGAGCTGATCTCTCTGGACGACGGCAGGCTCCGTGAGCAGGCCCCTCCCGAGGAGTTATCCAGCCGCAGTGTGACCGTGCTGCAATTCTATGGCACGACCTTCTTTGGCGCTGCCTATACGATGGAAAAGATGCTGCCTTCCCCCTTGAAGGCGGAGCAGGCGGTCGTCGTGCTGCGCATACGCGGGCACGAGGGCGTGGCCAGTACCTTCATTGGCGTCCTGGAACGCTATGCGGAAAGGTTGCAGGCCACTGGCGGCAAGCTCGTGTTGTCCGGCGTGAGTGAGGCGGTCTGGCAGCGCCTCCTGGCCACAGAAACGACCGAGAGCATCCCAGAAGAAGACATCTTCCTGGCTGACGACATACTGGGCTCGTCGACGCACAGGGCCCTCGTCGCGGCGAACCAATGGCTGATAGATAACCCGCCTCCGCCGCCGGACGGTGGCGAGGAAAACAGAGGCAAGTCAGACGCCACAGGATGAGAAATAAGTATGGGCTTCGTTGGGATGGGTAAGGGCAATCGCAAAGGACCGCGTTCCGCTACCCACAATACTGGAGAGATGTCATTCCCGCGAAGGCGGGAATCCACTCTCCTGCGAGCTACAATGCCCCTGAGATAGGGGCTCGGAACGGTGCAGTACTGTTTCCGGTCATACGGGATTGTCCCACTAGTATGGAAAGTCAGACTTACCACCTTTGGCAAAGTATGGTATAATCGGCGTACCATAATCCATGGCGCCAAGCCGGTCCGTGACCGGCGGTGGGTAGCCAAGACTCACCCGATTGCCGAGTTCACAGTGCCAGGCACCGGACAAACAAGTGATACTATCAAAGGATCTAGGAAAAGAACGAGGGGGATAGCATGAAGGATATTCCGGTAGATGCGCGGGTCGAGTGTGCAGACGGACCTTGTGGCAAGTCCCTGGGTGTGATCGGCGAGCGTGGGACGCGAATACTGACTCACTTTGTGGTGGAGGATGAAACTCTCCCTTATCCACCTTATCAGCGTCTGGTACCGGTTGAGCATGTGGTCGAGACCACTGGTGATCTCATCCGTCTGGGCTGTACCAAAGCGGAAGTGGGGGACATGGCTCCCTTTGTCAGAACGCGGTACATCCAGAAGAAGCAACAAGACTACTCGCTTTTCGAGGGTGGCGAAGGGCCGTCCGATGATGCCTCCACAGTAGGGGTCTCCTACACCAAGAAGGAGGAAATACTCATCCCCGAGGGCGAGTTGGGCGTATCGGTTGGTACCCGCGTCGAGGCCACCGATGGTCACGTGGGCCACGTGGGTGAGTTGCTCATGGATGAGGCCACTGGGCAGCTAACGCACATGGTGCTGGAAGAGGGCCATCTGTGGGGCGAGAAGGAGGTCACCCTTCCTGCCTCGGTTGTGGATCGCGTCGAAGGGGATACGATGTTCCTGAACCTGGACAAGGCGGCCGTTCACAGCCTGCCGGCTGTTCCAGTGAAGCGTTGAGGGAAAGGATAGCTGAGCTTCGGTTTGGTAGATTGCCGGATAGGCGAAGGTCGAAAACATTGTGTACCTTCACTTGCTATTTTTCCGTCTTTCGGTTATAATCAGGTAACACTGGGAGGGCGCCAATTGCGCTGCTGCCCGTGCGTACAACTAGAATCGTGCACCGGCTGTGAAGGGAACGAGTAGGCGTGACGAAATGTCCAGAGAGTCCGGCCAGCGTGGTGGAAGCCGGATACAGGAAACCCGCCGAATATCCTCCCAGAGCCGCCAACCCAAAGCTATTTGACGATGCTGGCCAGGGGTACCAACCGGCTGGTGTCTGGTAGCCAGTAGGCTTGGCCGGTTTCGCCCCCCGTTAGCGGGACGTGGGTATCGTCTGGAATTGTGTGAAGGACCGTACCTGGATGAGTGAGCGGTAACGCTAGGAAGGGTGGTACCGCGGGAGTGTCAAGTCATACGCTCTCGTCCCTTGGGGATGGAGCGTTTTATTGTTCAAGGTGATGTGTGCGGGCAGGAGCCAGTGATGCTCGACACGGAAGGAGCAAGACCGTGAAGTACAAGGCCTATTCCAAGCTCAGTGGTGTGCCCAATATCATCGTGGACGGGGCGGCCCAGGAGGATACGGTACTGACCTTGAGCCACTGGCCCGGCAGCGGTTCGCCGGCAGAGTTTCGGGCTGACACCAGCACCGAGATCGTGCTGAACTATCTTGCCACACCGGGCGCCAGAGATCAGTATGCGCCCAAGATCCGTGTCGTGTCCAACAACCACTTTGACGAGGATGGTCTGTGCGCGGTCTGGGCCATGCTGAATCCAAAGCAGGCCCTGAAGATGCGAGATCTGCTGGTGGACGTGGCCAGGGCCGGTGATTTCAGTACCTACCGGCGGCCACAGGCAGCCAAGGTGGTGTTTACCATCCGCAGCTACGCCGACCCTGACATCTCGCCCATTTCCGACAAGCTTGTGGATGATGACGGCAGCGGCAGCCGCCGGTATCAGGCCCTCTTGCCGTTGTTGCAGGACTTTATGGAAGACACGGACCGGTATGGGCCATTTTGGGACGAGGAATGGTCGGTCATGCTCAAGAGCAAGACGGCCATGGTCATGGGTGAGGTCGAACTGCACGAGGTCCCTCACGTGGATCTGGCCGTGGCCGAGTCGCCAGAACCCTTGCACCCCATGGTGCTCTACAACAACACCGAACGTTTGCGGGTGCTGACGGCGCTGCCTGGAGGCTATTCCAGTTGCGCTACCGCTACGAGACCTGGGTCCAGTATGCCAGCCGGCCGGTGATGCCTCGCGTGGACCTCGACCCTCTTGCTGCCTCGCCTGCAAGAGCTGGAACAGGAGCCGGTCCAGTGGACCTTTGATGGCAATTCAGCCATTACCCCAGCTGCTTCGGCCCGTGGGGCCGGATGGTCAGCCAGCCCCCAGCAGCCTGAACCTGGGGACCCTGCTCGACGAATTGGTGGCCTTCTATGAACGAGAGCAGGACAATCCTGCATTGCAGTGGAATCCATATTAGACACGAGTGAGAAGGGACGGGAGAAGGGCATGACCGAGCAGTTGTATCAGACAGATAGCTATCTGCAAGACTTTGATGCCGTGGTGGTGGCGGTGGATGGCCAGGCGGTGGCTTTGGACCGCACAGCCTTCTACCCCGGTGGAGGCGGCCAGCCCGCTGATGTGGGATCATTGGCTTGGGATGGCGGCTCATCTCAAGTTGTCAAGGTGAAAAGGCAGGGCCCGGAAGTATGGCATACCCTATCCGGCGAGCTGCCAGGGGAAGGGACGCCAGTGCATGGGCAGTTGGACTGGCAGAGGCGCTACCGGTTGATGCGTACCCACACGGCCCTCCACGTGCTGTGTGGCGTCGTCTGGCGCGACTATGGTGCCTCGGTCACTGGTGGGAACATGGAACCCTTCAAGGGCCGCATGGATTTTGAGTTCGAGACGATGCGCGAGGAACTGGTGGCCGAGATCGAGGCCAGCGTCAATGCCGAGATAGCCAAGGACCACCCGGTGCGGACTGCTATCTTGCCCCGCGAGGAGGCATTCGAGATCCCGGATCTGATTCGCACCAAGATCAACCTGTTGCCGCCCCAGATCCAGGAGGTGCGCACCGTAGAGATCGTGGACCTCGATCTGCAGGCGGATGGCGGCACCCACGTGGCCAACACCAGCGAGGTGGGGCTGGTGCGCGTGGTGGACTATAAGAGCAAGGGCGCAATCAACAAGCGGATCTATATTGAGCTGGACGCAGGGGAGAACGAATAGCGATGCCAGAGTACCGTGTAGGCCGGATGGCCCAGGCCGAACATCGGATTGTGCATGAATGCAGGAGGAAAGTTGTGGAGATGCCACGCCACTGGTTATCATCTCCCTATTCGATTGGTGACTCCGAAATCGGTGCCATACCCTAGCTGGCAATGCCAGCGTACCAGACCCCAATTATGCGATTTCGGAGGAGGAATAATGTTTGAGCCAGTACCCAATCAAGTGGATTTTGTCAAGCAAGAGCACGAGGTGCTTGACTTTTGGCAGCGCACGATGCTTTCCGCAAGCTGAGAGAAAAGAACAAGGGAAACGCGACCTTCTCTTTCATAGATCGGCCCGATCACGGCCAACAACCCCATGGGGGTCCATCACGCCTGGGGCCGAACCTACAAGGATGTGTTCCAGCGCTACAGGGCCATGCTCGGCCTTGACCAGCGCTGGCAGAACGGCTTTGACTGCCAGGGACTGTGGGTCGAGGTCGAAGTAGAGAAAGCAGATGGGCTTTGAGACCAAGAAGGACATCGAAGCCTATGGCCTGGCCAGCTTTGTCAACCTCTGCAAGCAGCGCGTACTGGAGTACTCGGCTGTCCAAACCCAGCAGTCGATGCGCCTGGGCTATTGGATGGACTGGAACGACATCGACCAGCTGCGCTACCTCAAGGCCAAGATGGCGGAGGATCCGACCCAGGTCATCACCGTGGAGGGCCCCCACGGCCCGGTGACGGACACGGTCGAGCAGATTGTTGGGCGGCTGGGTTTGCCAGAACTGGGCGGCAGCTACTATACGTTCAGCAACGAGAACAACTATAATATCTGGACCGCCTTGAGAAAGTGCCACGACAATGGCTGGATCTACAAAGGCACGGACGTGATGCCCTGGTGCGCCCGCTGCGGCACCGGCATCAGCCAGCACGAGATCGTGACCGAGGGCTACCAGGAACTGACCCACCCCAGCGTCTTTCTCGCTTTCCCCTGCGGAAGCGACCAGGCGAGGACCTGCTGGTGTGGACCACCACCCCATGGACCCTGACCAGCAACGTTGGCGCGGCAGTGCATCCTGAACTGCCCTACGTCCTGGTCGAACAAGGGCCTGCCCTGGAGCAAGGGCCGCGAGGACAGACGCTTCTGGTTGAGCAAAGGCGCCCTGGACAATGCCCTGCGCGGGGCATTTACCGTTCTGGATGAAAAGCCGGGCGCCGAGCTGGAGGGCTGGACCTACGACGGTCCCTTTGACGAACTGCCTGCCCAGCAGGAGAGCGGATCGGTGGCCGCTCACCGGGTTGTTCTCTGGGACGAGGTTGGCGAGGCCGAGGGCACGGGCATCGTCCACATGGCCCCCGGCTGCGGCGCGGAGGACTTTGAACTGGGTAGGGAGCTTGGTCTGCCCAGCCATCGCGCCGCTGAACGATGGGGGCATCTTTCTGGATGGCTTTGACTGGCTGACCGGACATGAGCGTCCACGAGTCAGCCCAGCCCATCTTTGACAACTTGAAGGCCAAAGGGCTTCTCTACCGCCTTCAGGACTATACCCACCGCTATCCGGTCTGCTGGCGTTGCCACGAGGAACTGGTCTTCCGCCTGGTGGATGAGTGGTTCATCGGCATGGGCGACCAACTGGAAAAGCCCTACGAGCAGGTGACAGAGGAGGAAAAGGCCACCCGGCTGCGCTACCAGATCATGGAAGTGGTGCAGGACACACGCTGGATCCCTGCCTTTGGCTTTGAGCGGGAGATGGACTGGCTGCGCAACATGCACGATTGGATGATCTCCAAGAAGCGCTACTGGGGCCTGGCCCTGCCCATCTGGGAGTGCCACGAGTGCGGTTGGTTCGACGTCATCGGCAGCCAGGAAGAGCTAAAAGAGCGAGCCGTGGCCGGTTGGGAGGAGTTTGAAGGGCACCCACCCCACCGGCCCTACGTGGATGCCGTCAAGATCCGCTGCGAGGAATGTGGGGCCACGGTGAGCCGCATCCCCGACGTGGGCAATCCCTGGCTGGATGCCGGCATCGTCGCCTATTCCACCCTGCAGTACCGCACCGATCCGGACTACTGGCGCAAGTGGTTCCCGGCAGACCTGATCACCGAGAGCTTTCCGGGCCAGTTCCGCAACTGGTTCTACAGTATGCTGGCCATGAGCACCATCATGGAGCGGGAGGCGCCCTTCCGCGCGGTGCAGACCTATGCCACCCTCTTTGCCGAGGATGGGCGGGCCATGCACAAGAGCTGGGGCAACGCCATCGAGTTCAACGACGCGGCCGACACGATGGGCGTGGACGTGATGCGCTGGATGTACTGCGCTCACAAGCCCGAAACCAATCTGCTCTTTGGCTACCACCGCGCTGACGAGACCCGCCGCCGCTTCCTGATCCCGTTGTGGAACGTCTACTCTTTCTTTGTGACCTATGCCAACCTGGATGGCTGGACACCGGAGGGCGTCCAGGCCACGCTGCAACAGGGACGCTGTCCGAGCTGGATCGCTGGATGCTGGCCCGGCTGAACCAGGTCGTCGCCCGCGCGACAGAGTACATGGACAACTATGATCCTTACGGGCCACGCTGGTCGTGGAGCCGCTGCTGGACGATCTGACCAACTGGTACGTGCGCCGCAGCCGCCGTCGCTTCTGGAAGAGCGAGCAGGACGCCGACAAAGACGGGGCCTATGCCACGCTGTACCACGTCCTGCTGACGCTGACCAAACTACTGGCGCCCATCGTCCCCTTTGTGACCGAGGTGATGTACCAGAACCTGGTCCGTTCCGTGGACAAGGGCGCGTGCGAAAGCGTGCACCACTGCGACTGGCCGGAGGCGGATGAGAGGCTGGATGGACCAGGAGCTGCTGGATCGCATGGCCCTGGCCATGCAGATCGCCGCCCTGGGCCGATCGGCCCGGAGCACATCGGGCGTCAAGCTGCGGCAGCCGCTGGCCCGGGCCCGGGTCTATGCCGGCAAGCGCGCGCCGGACCTCGGGGCCCTGGCGGACCTGGTGACCGATGAACTCAATGTCAAGGCCATCGAGTTCGTGGACACAGGAAGCCGACCTGGTCGAGTACGAGATCGGCCTGCTGCCCAACGTCCTGGGTCCCAAGCACGGCAAGCGCTTTCCCCTCCTGCGCAAAGCCGTGGCGGCGCGGACGCTGGAGCGCTGGCCGCGCGCTTCCAGGCAGGCCTCAGCGTGACCCTGGACCTGGGTGACGGTGGGCCGGCCGTGGAGCTGTTGCCGGAAGAGGTGGAGGTCCGGACCCACGGTCGCGAGGGCTATGCTGTTGCTGAGGAAAAGGGCATCATCGTGGCCGTAGACGTCACCCTGACGCCCGAACTGGCCCGCGAGGGTCTGGCCCGCGACCTGGTGCGCCGCGTCCAGACGCTGCGCAAAGAGGCAGACTTGCAGCTCGACGACCGCATCAGTACCTACTATGCCGGCAGACGAACTGAACGCCGTCGTGGCCGAGTGGGCCGGCTATATCCAGGCCGAGACCCTCAGCCTGGAACTTGTACCCGGCCCGGTGCCTGATGATCTGGCCCAGCAGGGCGCCTTCGAACTCGGCGGGCATGCGGTAGAGTTGGGCATCCGGAAAATCTAGACGAGTTCCAGCCTTGCTCGGCCTTTGCAGGGCTGGAACCTTCTGGTACTGGCTGGCAGGGGTTTGGACGTAGAGTCCAGGTCTGTGCCCGCGGTCAGAGTGGTATTATGCTTGACGAAGTGGCGGTTGGTACAAGCTTTACGCGCATAGAGGAAGAGGTCCGGCGTTTCTGGCGCCGGCGCGAGGTACCAGAGATAGGCCGCACCGCGCGCCGCGATGGGCAGCCCTATCTCATCTACCAGGAGCCGCTGGCAGTGGCGGGCCAAGCGTGGATCGACCAGGTACGACTGTTCTCCACGACCGATCTGCTGGCCCGATATCACGCCATGCGGGGTGATGCAGTGCATCGCCAGATAGGCTGGCTCTGCCATGGTTTGCAGGTTGAGGTCGCCGTGGAACGATCCCTGACCGAGGCTTCCGCGGCGGATGCCTCGGCTCAGCCTCTAGTACCTGCGGCACAGAGCGCCGTTGCACAATTCAACGCCGCCTGTTGGAACGCTACGACCGAAGGGCTGCGTCAGGGAGAAAGATTGGCCGAGCAGCTCGGAGCATGGAGCGATCCGGCCGGTATCTGGGTTTCCTGCACATCCCAGGCCATTGCGGCCGTGTGGGGAGCACTCCACAGACTGTGGAGTACGGGGCAACTGGTTGCTGAACAGGGAGTAGTACCGGTCTGTCCGCGTTGTTCTACGCCGCTCTCGACCTCCGAGTCAGATCTTTGTACGGTGCAAGTTGAAACCCATTCCCTCTGGGTTCGTCTTCCGTGGGATGGCGAACCTGGTGCCTATCTGTTGGCGTGGAGTTCTGTACCCTGGACGCTGGTTGGCATGGTAGCCCTGGCTGTCCATCCTGATGCTGACTATGCCTTGATTGAGCTTGTCGAGGAAGGCAACAGTTCTCCTGAACGGTTGCTCCTCGCCGAAAACGCCCTCGCCAGTATGCCAACCGGCGGCTATCGGCTCGTGCGACGCGTGCGCGGCAAGGCACTACGCGATGCGCAGTACCGTCCTCCATTCACCTTCCTCCCGGCCGATCAAGGCACTGGGCGTGTTATACTGAGCAAGGACGTACCCCTTGATCGAGGTACCGGTCTGCAGATCTTGACACCTACATTTGACACTCCATCCTTCGATCTGGCCCAGGCTCGGGGCCTTCCCGTGCCTCGACTGCTGGACGATGGCGGCACTCTGGACAGCACGGTGATGCGCTGGCGAGGCCTCTCACCCTGGGATGCCGAGCCTTTGCTCATCGAGAACCTGCGGGCTCGTGGCTTGCTGTTCCGGGATACCCCCAAGACTCAGGCGCGCAAACTGTGCCCCTACTGCGAGACGCCCCTGTTGCCCTTGGCCCGTGACGTGTGGCAGGTACTCACGCCGGACGGCCCATGGATCATTGGCCGTGATCGGGCTTGGGGTGTTCCGTTGCCGATCTGGATCTGTGAAGACTGTTCGGAACAGGTCTGTGTAGCTGGCCTTGATGATCTGGCCCATCGGACGGGTCTGGATATCCAGCAGACTGACCTGCATCGGCCGGCGGTAGATGCTGTCACCTTTCCCTGCCCGAGCTGTCGCGGAACGATGCGGCGAGTAGAGCCCGTCGTTGATGCGAGATTTGAAGCCTCTGTGCTTTCCCTTTCCTCGTGGCCGTCCGGCAGCCTGGTATCTCCTTCTACTGAGTTTGCTGATCTTGCTCAAGGCCAAGAATTCGGCCGGAGCTTGGCGGTCGGGCTCGGAGAACAAGCTTCTGGTTGGTTGGCCGACCTTGGTCGGACGGCGACCCTCCTGAAAGGGCCGCTGGTCGCCGATCGAATGGTCGCCCTGCCGGAGATGGGATCGATGGTGCCCTGGGAGCAGGGCCGTGATGTCGTGCCCAACGTGCCGGTCGATGCACTGCGTTGGGCAACCTACATGGGTACCACCCCTGAACAGGCTGAACAAGGGTTTCTGCAGCCTGTATGGCAGCTAGCTGCAAACCTCCAGACAGGTGATGCCCATTCTATCGAGGAGGAAGTGAAAGGCGTCAGGGATGACCTCCTTGGTCGTTGGTTGAAAGCTCTATTGTATCAGGCCATCGAGACAATAACCGGAGCCCTGGATACCGGCGATACCCTCCAGGCGGCGGGCGTGCTCGCCGGGCTGGTGAGTGACCTGTCTACCTGGTACGCGCTCCGCCAGGCTGGTGGCCAAAGGACAGCAGTTTTGGTTCTGAGTCAGTTGTTGGCGCCCTTTCTTCCTCACTTGGCTGAGGCCATTCATCGTCGGCTTTTCAAGGGAACAGCGGACAGCGTGCATCTGGACGCCTGGCCAGTTCCTGACCTAGCCTGGGCCGACCCGGAACTGGTAGCCCATATGTCAGAGGTCCAGCGGCTGGCCGCCCTTGGAGCTACTGCCCGAGTGCAAGCAGGTATCGGGCCAGACCTTCCTCTGCTTCATGCTTTTGTTGGCTTGGGTGAGATCAAATCCGGCGGGATAGAAGCCCTTGCCCCGCTCAGAGATCTGCTGGCCGAGATGCTGGGTGTGGATCAAGTGTACTTTGAGGGTGAGATGGTAGCGCCCATAAGGTGGCACCTCGATCTAGAGGTACAGGCAGTCGAACGTGGCAATCTACCGTCGACCATCCGGGTGGCTCTTGGGAAATTAAGCCCCGAAAGGGCCGCAGAAACGGCCGCGCAGCTTGACGCAGGTCTGAGCGTGGGGCTCAAGATAGAGGAGGAGACTGTCACGCTGCTGCCTGACGAGGTGAGCATTTCGATACGGAGCGAGCCGGGCTGGATTCCTGCCGAAGACTCTGGGCAAGTTGTCGCCCTGGAGCTGCCCGGGTAGCTAGAGCAACCCCCGTTCGAGTCGCCGAGCCTGTCATTCCCGCGAGGGCGGGAATCCACTCCTTTTTCCCCTGGACCGCCGTCTACGGCTGAGAAGAGATAGCTGGACTGAAACGCTGGTTGAAGTTTCGGCACGATTGGGGACCACGCAGCCATCATTTGCGATTGCTGCTGAGACGTTGAGCGAACTGACGCGCATTGGAATATCGGCTACGACCGTCTGGCGCCAGCATGGGAAGTGACGGAGCAAATCGAGGCGGAACTGGAAAAAGAGGAACAGACGGTTCCCCTCTGGGTCATGAGGAAGGATATAGAGGCAATGGAGTGGATCCCAGCCATGATCCGATTGAGGAACACGCGAGTGTATCCATCGACGGGCTCACCATCCTGATTCGAGAAGAAGGCTATCGGGAAGTGAAGATGGTCTCTGTCTCAGAGGTAGTTGAGCAAGAGGAGAGTAATCTGTCTAACTTGGAGGGGATCGAGTTCCAAAGAGGTTGAAGGTAACTGAGTCGCAATGTGGTGCGAGGACGTCAAGACGGGCTGAAGTTAAAGCGTCATAGCTACCGAGCGGTTCTGGGCGACAAAGCTGCTTTTGCACCAGCGTTGAAAGCTGAATTGGCCGTCGGCGCGTGCGTAGTGTGGAGAAGATTTCAGCGGTAAACGACGGGGCGGAATGGATTGGGATCTAGTGCAGAGCTATCTCCCGCTGGTGCGTGGGAATACTGGATGGCCGCATGCGATGCAGAACTGGAAGGCGGTAATGCGGCATGGGGTGAGGGGGCGGAAGAATCCGGGCTTGGTTAGCACAACGCGAGACCGAGCTTTGGGAGGGAAAGCGGATGGATGTGGAGAATGCGCTGCAACGACTGCCTCGACGCTACAAGGAACGAGGCAGAGCGATTCGCCAAGTGAAGGGCTATGTTATACATTGGGCGAATCAGGTATGACACTTTCGAGAGAGGGGCGCCCATTGGCAGTGGACGGTGGAAAGCGGCGCCAAGAACGTTGTGAGTGGCGATGAAGGGGGGGGGTCCGCACCCCAAAGCGGGAGCAACTTGCTCATTTTGCTACCTTGCAGTAGAATGTAGCTTACTGTTGGCTTGAACGGATACTGGTTGGAGGTAGAATGGCCGTAAGAAGACCCGACATGCTCCGGTCATTTTTGGAGGATGAGCGGGCGCGACTACAACAAGTCATCGCCCAGATGGACGCCGAGGGCAAAGTGAACCTTGGTTACGGGAATCATATGGCCGATGATGCCAGTGAGGCGTTTGAGCAAGCCAAGGATCTGGCCTTGCGTCAAAATGCTGAACAGGTGCTGGAACAGGTTGACGACGCGCTCGTCCGCTTCGATCAAGGAACCTACGGAAGCTGCGAGCAATGCGGTGCCGAGATCGATCCGGCGCGGCTCAAGGCGCTGCCCTATGTGACGTATTGCCTTCACTGCCAGCAGCGGCTTGACGCCCAATAGGCACGGGGCAATTTGCGATCCAAACATCGAATTAGAAACTGGGCCGTGCTCGTTGGGCTGACTTTGCTCCTTCTGGTTTTGGACCAGGGTAGCAAGTGGCTTGTCCGGCAGAACCTGGCATTTGGCGAAGCCTGGGCGCCGATCCCTGCCCTCTCGAGGTTCTTTACGGTTACGCATGTGCAGAACACGGGGGTGGCTTTTGGTCAGATGGCTGGCCTGGGTTGGCTCTTTTTGCTCGTGAACGTGGGCGTAGCGGTCGGTATCCTGGTCTACTATTCCCGCATTCCCCAGGGACAGTGGCTTTTGCGCTCTGGCCTCGGCCCTGATCCTCGCTGGGGCTCTGGGCAATATGATCGATCGCGTGCGGACGACTTACTTGGCCGCGCCGATCACGGGCAGTATCTGGAGCGCGTTGCCTTTAGCCTACGTCACCGATTTCGTGGATATCAAAATCTGGCCTGTCTGGAATGTGGCTGATATGTGTGTTGTTAGCGGGGTCGCGATCCTGGCCTGGACGTTGTGGCGGGAGGAGAGGGCTGCTCTGGCCGGACAAGCAATGACCAATGACCAATGAGCAGTGGCTGACAGGATATGTCTGGCGAGGGGGTCTGAAACAACCGGGGTGATAACCCCGGTTTCTCGTACATGACTATGAACTTGCGACAGATTGAATTGCAGGTCAGTAGCGGAGGCAGCCGGCTGGACCGGTTCCTGGCCGAAAACGTCCCGGAGCTTTCTCGCTCGGCGGCGCAACGGTCTGATTGATGGTGGAAAGGTTGCCGTGAACGGGGAGCCGCTAAAGGCCAGCTACAAGGTCAAGTCAGGCGATCTGGTGGTGGCCTCTCTGCCTGGCACGGAAGAACCTGAACTGCTGGCCGAGCCTATCCCGCTCACTGTGGTCTATGAGGATGATGACCTTCTGGTTGTGGACAAGCCGGCGGGAATGGTAGTTCACCCGGCGCCAGGCCATGCCGGTGGGACGCTGGTCAATGCCCTGTTGGCCTATTGTCCTGATCTGGCCGGTAGCGGCAACAGGCCAGGCATTGTCCATCGTCTGGACCAAGATACCTCAGGGTTGATCCTGGCGGCCAAGAGTGAGAAAGTCCGGCGAGGGCTACAACAGCAGTTCAAAGACCGGCAGGTGGAAAAGGCCTACCTTGTACTGCTGGATGGCCACCTACAGCCGGCCTGGGGACGGATTGAGGCGCCGTTGGGTCGCGATCCACGCCACCGTCAGCGGATGTCCGTCCTCCCTGGCGGGCGCGAGGCCGTAACAGAGTACCACGTACTGGAGCAGTATACTCACCAGACTGGCATGGTGGCTGGTGAGTATGCCCTGGTTGAAGCCGCGCCCAGGACAGGGCGCACTCACCAGATCCGTGTCCATTTTGCCTCGCTTGGCCATCCCGTGGTAGGGGATTCCGTGTATGGCCGCCGTCGGCCGCAACTACCTGTTCCCCGGCAGTTTCTTCATGCCTGGCGGCTGGGATTCAAGCATCCAACTACCGGGCGCCGCATAAACCTGGAGACGCCTCTGCCGCCTGATCTGTCGCCGGTACTGGAACTGCTGAGGAAGGGCAGCCGGATAATCTGATTCATTACCCCCAGGCGTAAGTAGCAAAAGACCTCCGCGATCGCGGAGGTCTTTTTTCATGCGCTGCCTATTCTGTATCCCAACGACTATCCCTTGAGCGAGCCTGCCATCAGGCCCCGTACAAAGAACCGACCCAAGAGTATGTACACCACCAGGGTGGGAATGGCCGCGATCAAGGCCCCGGCCATCTGTACGTTCCACTCGACGATCATGCTGCCGGCCAGGTTGTTCAGGGCCACGGTGATGGGCTGGAGGTCGGGATTGCCAATTACAGTGACGGCAAAGAGAAAGTCGTTCCAGATCTGGGTGAACTGCCAGATCATGACCACCACAAAGCCCGGTACCGACAGGGGGAACAGCACGTACCAGTAGATACCAAAGATATTGGCCCCGTCGATGCGCGAGGCTTCGATCAGTTCGGTTGGTACTGCCGCATAGTAGTTGCGGAAGATCAGCGTGGTGATAGAGATGCCATAGATGACGTGGCAGGCAATGAGGCCGGGCATCGTGCCCGACAGGCCGACGGCGCTCAACACCTGCATCAGAGGAATGAGGATGCTCTGGTAGGGGATGAACATGCCGAAAAGCAAAAAGATAAACAGGATATCCGATCCGCGGAACTTCCACTTGGTCAGCAGGTAGCCGTTGATGGAGCCGATCATGGCCGAAATCATCGTAGCCGGGATGGTAAGCCACAGGCTGTTGACAAAGTTCTTGCCCAGGCCACCAAAGCTTGCCAGCCCGCCAAAGCCCTCGGCCGCCTCGCCACCCGTCCAGGCTTTGACAAAACTGTCAAGGCTGATACTGGAGGGCAGGTTCCACATCGTGGACAGGCTGACCTCGTCAAAACTCTTCAGTCCGGTGACGAGCAGAACATAGACGGGGATCAGATAGAAGATGGCAAAACCAATGAGGATGAAATAGAGCAACACACGGGTCCAGCGGATCCCTTTCAAGCCCCTGCCTAGCTGATCAATCTGAGCGCTCATAGTTCGTCCTCCGTGGTGGTGGTCCGTGCCAGGTAGGGTACGATGAGGATGGCGACCAGGACGAGCAAGACAATGGCGATGGCGGCGCCCCGGTTGAAGCGGTTGGCCTGGAAAGTCGTCTCCCACATAAAGTAGGCCGGCACGTCGGTGGCAAAGCCAGGCCCGGGCCCCGTCATGGCCACCACCAGGTCATAGATCTTGAGTGAAATGTGGCCCAGGATGATCACCGCAGCCAGGGTGACGGGCCGCAACAGCGGCCAGATGACGTGGCGCGTGATCTGCCATTCTGTGGCGCCATCCACCCGCGCCGCTTCGCGCAGCTCGTCGGGGATGGCCCGCAGGCCGGCCAGGTACATGGCCATGGTATAGCCCGACATCTGCCATGTGGCGGCCAGGACGAGGGAGATCATGGCCGCCGACATGCCAAAGAGGGGGTTAGCCAGCCCGCCAAGCCCTACACTCTGTAGAAACTGGCCCAAGCCTGACCCGGGACTGATGTGGAACACAGTAGGATCGGTAAACCAACCCCACTTTAAGAAACCCAGACCAAGCTTTTCGAAGAGCAGGTTCACCCCCGTGGCGCCCCCCTGAATGGTGCCCGGATTCAGCAGCCAGCGCCAGGCAACACCGGTGACGATGAAGGAAATTGCCATCGGGAACAGGTAGATGCCGCGGAAAATCCCTTCGCCCCGAATACCCTGATCGAGCAGCATGGCCAGGAGGAACCCGATCGACAGGCAGCCACCCAGGAACAAAATCATGAAGGTGATGGTGTTGCGCATGTCGATCTGGAAGCGCGGATGGGCGAACAGCGACTGGTAGTTTTTCAGCCCCACAAAGGTAAGATCGGGCACCAGGGTCTTCCAGTTGCTCAGCGACGTGTAGGCGGTGAATCCAATAAAGGCATAGATAAAGATTGCAACGGCAATGACGGAGGGGGCCAGCAGCAGGACTGCGACCGTCCGTTCCCAATTCCAGCGGGCCATATGTACCTCTCTACAGGAACGCTGGGGCTGTGACTGACTCTGTCATTGCGAGTGTACCATGGTGTAGGGCGCCACTCTATCGGTCAGAAACCCGCCCCTCGGGAAGCTGCCATCCTGAGCGCAGTCGGAGGATGGCAGGTGCCTGGTACCTGGGCATCGGCGTAGCACAAAAGGCCGGGCGGCGACAGCCCAAGCGGAAGCGAGGCAGCCCCCCAGGGGCTGCCTCGCCAGAACAAACCTAGTCCGTTATTGGCAGATCCCCGCGTCCACGCAGGATTGCTGCAGGGCTGTCTGGGTACCGGCCACGTCGCCACTGGTCAGGAACAAGGTGACCAGGTCCGTGATGTCAGAGACCCACGACTCGTAAGCAGCTGCGCCGTGAGCCACGCTGGGCACGATAGAGTCCTACGGCCCAATCAGCCATGGCTGACTGTAGGTACGCGTTGAACAGCTCGGGATTGCAGTCGGTGCGGGCGCAGATGGAGCCCTTCTGGGGGTTGAAGGCTTCTTGCCCCTTCAACGAGCCAGCAACTTTGAGCCAGTTCTGAGCGTTCTCCAGGTTGGGGGCCTCTTTTGTCAGCGAGAAGCTGTCAGACAGGGCGACAAAGGTGCCGTCTGTGCCTGGAGGTGGCGCCCAGCCATAGTCGGTGAAGCCCTTTGAGGTAAAGAAGCCATCGGTCCAGTCGCCCATGATGAACATGGCCGCTTTCCCGTCAACGATGTTCTGGGCTGCGCCTGCCCAGTCCAGGGCTGGATAGTCGGCATTGGCATAGCTGACCATCATCTTAAAGTTCTCCAGCCCAGCAGCCACGCATTCGTCCGTCCAGGGCACGGATCCGTCCCACAGACCGCGGTACTTGTCTGCGCCGCAGCTACCTGCCAGTACATCCTCTAGAGTATGTACGGCTTCCCAGGAACCAGCGTTGCCAAAGCTGTAGGGCGCGATGCCCGCGGCCTTGAGTGCCTCTGCTGCTGCAGCAAACTCCTCGAAGTTGGTCGGCGGCTGTACGCCAGCCTGGTCCATGAGGCTCTTGTTGTACCACAACACGTTGGAGCGGTGGATGTTGACTGGGACGCCCCAGTAGTGGCCGCCGTAGGACTTGAGCAGCGTCAGTAAGTCGGGCGGGAAAGCCTGTTCGAGCCCTTCAGAGGCATAGAGGTCGTCGAGGGGTGCCAAGTACTGCTCGGGGCTGTAGCCTTCGACTTCCAGGCCGGCGTGAAGCTGGAAGGTGTCGGCCGGATCGCCGGCGATGAGCCGGGTCTTGTTCACGGCCTTAAAGTTGCTGCCTGCGCCGCCGGCCACAGCCGCATTCACGATCTCGACGTCTGGATACTTTTCCTCGTAGATCTTGAACATGCCGGCCAGGCCCTCGGCCTCGCCGCCAGCCGTCCACCAACTGCCGACCACGACCTGGCCTCCCTCGCCGCCCGCAAAGAGCATCTCGGGCTTGCCAGGATCATAGTTGGCCAGGAAGGCTTCCGCATCCTCAGCCGACGGCACGCAGAGTGACATGCCGACGACGATCAGGTCCGCGTTGTCGATCTTGTCATACTTGTCCGACTCGGCCTGGGCCGCTTTATTGTTCCATGCCATGATGGCCGGCCAGGACTGGAAGTTACCCAGGTACTTGTCGGCGTACTTGGAGAGCCAGTCGTCCTTTTGCACCGTAACTTCCTCGGCGCAGACAATGCCCTCCTGGGCGCTGGCTGCCAGGGGCACCAAGGCCAGGACCAGCAGTACGAGCAGCGTAAGACCAAAGACTTTCTTCATCGAGAATTCTCCCTTCCTTTTGTATATGGATTGATTTCCTACAACTCGGCAGCAGACAGACTCCTCAACTTGTGTATGCGATACCCAGCCTCCTTTCTCTTTGTTCTCGTGGCCTCTCGTCGCTTTTCCCAAGCTCTCTTTCGTGCAGGGAACAGATTTTCGAGAGTGCCTTACTTGGATCGGGCGCAGTGGAAACCCAGATCGTCGTTGACCGTCTCGTCCGGGACGCCACAATTGTGATTGAGGGTTGTGGCCTGTAGTGCGTCATCGAACCAGCCGCTGCCACGGATTACCCAGTATTGCTCGCTATCGTAGCGGTCACCGGCCGAATCGCCTGGGTAAGCCTGGTACACGCGCCCGCCCACTCCCAGGCATTGCCCGCCATATCCTCCAGCCCACAGGGGCGTTACGCCTTGATAGACGATTGCACTATTTCTTGTCTTTCTTGTCCTTGCCTTTCTTTCTTTTCCCTTTGGACTTTTTGCCTTTCTTCTTCTCCTTCTTGCTCTTGTCCTGTTCGGCCTTTTGTTTTGCTCTGTCAGCTTTGGACAGAGGGTCCGGCGGGAGATAATCCAGTTCCTCGCTCAGCAGGTTCACCAGGGTTCTCAGGGTCTTTACCCTGGCGTACCACTTGCAGTCGCCCTCAACGATGGTCCACGGGGCAGTGAGCGTGCTCGTCTTGAGGATCATATCGCTGATCGCTTCTTCGTACAGATCCCACTTTTCCCGGTTGCGCCAGTCCTCGTCGGTCAGTTTCCAGGCCTTGTAGGGTATCTCGCTGCGCGCCTCAAAGCGACGCAATTGCTCGTCCTTGCTGATCTGGATCCAGAATTTTGCCAGGATTGTGCCAAAATCGGCCAATTGGCGCTCGAACTCGTTGATCTCACGGTAAGCGCGCTTCCACTCTGCCTCGGTACAAAAACCTTCCAGCCGTTCAACCATCACCCGACCGTACCAGCTGCGGTCAAAGAAAAGGATCTGCTTTTCGTCGGGCGCCTGGAGACGCCGCCAGAAACGCCATAGGTAGTGGTGTGTCTTGTCTTCGCCTTGAGGCGCGGCGATGGGGTAAACTTCATAGCCCCGCGGGTCCAGCTTCTCCGTGATGCGTTTGATGTTGCCGCCCTTGCCGCCAGCATCCCATCCCTCGTAGACGATCACCAGCGGCCGCTTTTGAACGTACAACTGATAAGCCAGGGCGCGTAGCTGCAGTTGGTAGCGGATCAAATCGCGAACGTATTCGTCTCTCGTCAGCGTCTTGCTCAGATCAACGGTCTCCAGCATGGCTCCCTCCTACTCCTCTCCCGCCTGCGCCTCTGCTTCGGCCGCTAGCTCTGCTTCCAGGTCGTCACCGTCGTCGTCATCTTCCTCCGAGAACACCTCATCCAGGTATTCATGTTCCCCTGGCAGCTCGGGCGCCCGCTCCGTCTTGCGATCGGGGCGTGGTCGCTCTTCTGGTAGCTCAAAGCCCCGCTCCTTCAGTGCTTCCTCCAGGCGCTGGATGATGGTCTGAAAAATCTTGACCCGCGCCCAGCGTCGATCTGTGGCCTCGACGATGGTCCATGGTCCCCACTCGGTATCGGTTCGTTCCAGCATCTCCTCGATGGCCAGCACATATTCGTTGTATTTGTGGTGGTGATCCCAATCCTCTGGCTGCACGTGCCAACTCTTGAGCGGGTCCTTTTCCAGTTTCTTGAAGCGGCGTTTTTGCTCCTTCTTGCTGATGTGCAGGAAGAACTTGATCACGACGTAACCATCATCGGCGATGGTCCGCTCAAAGTCGTGGATGTCCCGGTAGCCCCTCCGCCATTGCGACACTGGCGTCAGGCCCTCTACCCGCTCTACCAGAACGCGGCCATACCAACTCCGGTCAAAGATAGCCATCTCGCCATAGTTGGGCAGCTTCAGCCAGAATCGCCACAGCCAGGGAAGGTGGGTCTCAAAGGTGCGTGCCCCCTGGATGGCATAGAGTTTGAACCCGCGCGGATCAAGGCGCGAAGTCAGCAGGTTGATGGAGGTCCCTTTGCCGGCAGCATCCCAGCCCTCAAAGACGATGACGCTGGGCAATTTCGCATCCCAGCAAGCCTTTTCCAGGTCGTAGAGACGCCGCTGCAGGCGGGGAATCAGGACTTTGTACTCTTCTTTCGGCAGCTTGCGGCTGAGGTCGATTTTTTCCAGCATAGATGACGACTCCTTCCAGTCCCCCTACAGAACCATGACCGCTTCTGCAATCAACTGACTGAAACTTGCTCCTGTAAGCTTTTGCCATGCCCCGGGAAAGGTGTTCAATCGATGCTGCATCTCCGCTTGCTGGGCCGCCAGGTAGGCGGTTACGCCTGGGGAGACGATCGCCCGCTCAGGGTCGGACAGGTGTTCTGGGCTGGCTTGTTCCCCCCACGTTCCCAGGCAAAGATAGTCGCCCAGGATGCTGCTGGCCACGACGGTATCTTGCAGGGCGCCCAGGTGATCTTGCATCACGACCACCTCCTCGATGATGGTCCCGGTATCCGGCCCCAGCACCTCTTGGAAGAATTCCAGTGTGTAGCGTAGCCGCTTGCACGCGATGCGCAAGGCATGCAGCCGGGCCGGCGGCGGGTCGGGGATGCAGACCCACTCGTCGTAGGCGCGCACATTTGCCAGCCGCTGGTATATGGTCACGGGAGCTACGTGGCGCACCCGGTAGGGTCCTGGGTCGTCGTCGCCGGGCTCGACGGAGAGACTGCCCATCCCAAAAGTCTCCAAAAATGCACCAAATTGATCCACAAAACGCCGGTACTGTTTCCCGTCCAGGTGGGTGAGCATCTGGGCACGGGCTGCATCGCGTTGTCTCTCCAGGACGACCAGTAGGTCATCCAGGCTGTCCTGTTGCGATTCGGGCAGTGTATCCAGATATGCCTGGACTGTGGCCCGAAATACATCCAGGTCGCGTACCGAACCGAGGGCTCGACCGGTCCGCTTTAATCCCTTTAGATAGGGTGCTATCGCCTTGGTCTCGTAATAGGGGCCAAAGATTCGGAAGGCAGCCCGCATGCGCCGCGTGGCAACCCGCATGTCGTGCAGAGCCTTGATGTCTTCCCCCAGGCGCGTACCCGACTCATTGTCAACCATTCGCCGGAAGTGGAAACGCAGGGTCTTGCGGCCAGCTTCGCCCATGGGATCGTCGGGTTCGACGCCTGGGCGCTCGAGCAATCGGACTTGCTCCCGGTGTATCTGTTCGCCTTCAACGCTGCTCGCCTCGACGGACGTGGTCCATGCTCCCTTGGTTGGGCTTTCCCCAACGGTTGTCGGCACTCGGTCTACCATCGAGTTCTCCATGGCCGGTATGGACGGCGACTGACCGGCAAGTGAGACTTGGCGGGAGGCTTCCGGCCCTGCAACCCCTTCATTGTCGAGGGCCAACCCCCGCTCGTACTTGGACCGGCTCTCCGGCACCAGCTCCCATGCTGCCTGCAACCCTGTGCTGAGCTGTTCCAGATCCTCTTCACGGCCATCAGCAACCAGTTCCGCTTCTAGTTCCAGGAAGGTCGTAGCCACGTCTCCCCGGGAAATGGACACACGGTCCAAGCTCACTTCGGCAACCAGGCGGTCGCCGTCGCAGAGGGAACGGCTATGCCGGGTCTGTTTGACCTCAAACAGGGTGGTCAGCTCCTCATTGCCGCATAAGCGTAGCACAGTGTCACGCGCGGCCCCGGGCGGCCATTCCTGAGGCGGCTGGGGCTCAGGTAGCTCAACCTGGTGTTCCTCCCGTCGATGGATGGCGCCTGAAACCCCTCCAAGGCCCTTGAGCGTCGCTAGCGTGATTCTGTTTGTCTGGCGTATTCGACAGGCATATCCCCCAGCGTAGACTGTCCCATTCTGGGTTTCCAGATAGCGGTCGTGCAGATCAGCGATGGACACCTTGCCAAGGGTGAATCTGGCCAAGGTGTCTGTCTCCAGCAATCGCTGAAACGCCTCCTCATCGGGGATCTGGAATTTGGCCTCAATCTCCAAAATATCCTTGCTTCTTTTTGCTCTATTCGTCCACTCTCTCCATGGGGGATCAGTTTATAGACGATGGAAAACATGACTGCTTTCTGTCAGGAGTACATTATACCATAGACTCCCGTTCTTCGCAACCCGCAGACACCCGGTCTTGTCTGATCTAGGCCAGTACCTCCAATTCCTCGATCATCTCTGCAATCACGTCAAAACCACCCTGCCAGAAAGCGGCCGGTGTGATGTCGACACCTGCCTCTGTCAGGATATCAGCGGGTCCCTTTGACCCGCCATAGGCCAGAATCCTGAGATACTTTGGGATAAAAGACGCACCTTCCTCTTTGTACTGCTGGTACAGCGCCAATACCAGGAGTTGGCCAAAGCTGTAGGCATAGCAGTAGAAGGGTGTGTGGTAAATATGTGGGATCGATATCCATTCCCAGCGAAACTCGTCACTGATCTCCACGGCATCGCCAAACTGCTCCTGCAAGTTGGCCAAATAACGTTCGGCCAGAAAGCCCGTTGTCTTGCCCTCTTGGACCAATGCATGGGCTTCACGTTCAAAGAGGACAAAGAATGCCTGTCGCATCACTGTGGCGTAGGCATTGTCCACAAAGTGGGCCAGAATGTCCCGCTGTACGGTCGCATCAGCTTCCTCTCCCAGCAGGCGCTCGAGGAGCAGCATCTCGGAAAAAACAGAAGCTGTCTCGGCCAGGGGCAGGGACGAGTGGAAGGTCAAGGGCGTGTGCTCTGTGGCCATGAGCCCGTGGACTGCGTGACCCAGCTCGTGGGCCAGGGTTGAGACGTCGTTGGCCTTGCCGTTGTAGTTGACCAATACCCAGGGGGCAACGCCTGGCAGTACGCTGGCGCAGAACGCGCCCGAGTCCTTTCGGGCCCGAATCTCGGAATCCAGGTGGTTTTCAGCAAAGACGCGCTGAGCATGCTCCGCAAGAAGGGGCGAGAATCCGCCCAGGCTGTCTAGCACCATGTTGGCCGCTGTGTCGAAAGGATAGGTCTTGTCCGAGCTGCTGAGGGGGGCATAAATGTCACAGCGTCGCAACCTATCGAGACCCAGCCAGCCGGCCTTCAATTGGAAGTAGCGCTGGAAGAGCTTGGCGTTGTCCTGGCAGACCGCCAGGAGGGTATCTACAATGCCGTCGGGGATGTCATTGCCCAGGTTGCGTACGGCGATGGGCGTGGAATACTTGCGCAGCGATAGTTGCTCGCTGGCCCAATCCCGTACAACGTGCTGGTAGATCTGGCCCAGCACGGTGCTCTGTTCGCCATAGACGCGGTAGAGTTCCTGGTAGACGGCGGCGCGCACGTCGGGACGCGGGTCTCGGGCATAGACCATGAGTTCGGAACGGCCGAGTTCTTTGACCTCACCATCGATCTCCACCTTGAAGACAAAGGCGTTGGTCAGCATCTCGTATACGGTCACCAATGCCTCGATCCCATTTACGTCCTTCAGGTTGATGGCCTGTTCTTCCAGTTCCGACAAGGTATGGGGCTTGAAGCGGCGCAGCGACTCCAGGTAGTAGGCATTGCCGCCGCTGGCGGCCAGAAGTCTTTCGGCCGGCTCGTCGTCCAGAGCCTTCCACCACAAAGTGAAGAATAGTACCCGATTCTGAACGCCGGTCAGTAGTTGCTCCATCCTACCGCGAAAGGCCAGGGCATCCTGGTGCTGAGTATCCTCAGCGTACCACAGGTAGGCATAGGCCCCCAGGCGATTGGTAAGGGTCGCCAGCCTTTCCACCTGGCTCATAAGCTGAGCAAAGTTCGCTTCCGGGATATCCGGTGAGAGTTCTTCCCGGCTTGCTTCCAGTTGAGCAACCACATCTTCCAGTTCGGCCACTATCCCGTCAAACTCGGGGCTAGCTGTGTTTGGCAGGAGATCAGTCAGGGACCACCTTGTCTGTTCAAATACTTCGAGATTCACTTGTTCCCTTCCTTTCACAAGCTGACTTGCCATCGCCCATCGGTTGTTGAATGAACCCAGCGCCACGGCAGGCACCAGCGTACTGTGGTTGTTCTTCCTTGCGGCGAGCTCTCAACTCAGGCCAGTCCCCACACGTTGGATGGCTCTTTTGGAAACAGGGCTTCCAGCAGGGCCCGCGCCTCGTCGTTCAAGGTCCAGCAGTCCGCAAAGGCGTACTTGAGCTCCTCCAGGGACCGGTAGCCAAATAGTAGCTGCAGGAAGGTGAGTTCGGGAAAGCCCGCACCGCCATCCTCTGCGCCTGTCGGTTGCCAGGGGTCCACGCCAACCAGCTTTCCCTGTTCGAGCCACAAAAGCAGTCCGTCGCGGTAGCGGCTGATCTCCAGTACTCCACTATGCCCCGCCAGTACCGAACTGGCTAGCCGGCGTTCCAGAACGGGCGCTACCTGCTGGATGAACCCTGCTAGGTCGGGTACGCGCAGGTACCAGGCATAGGGCTTGGCGGTGTTCGGTAGCTGGGTGTCCATCGCTTCGTAGACCGGGTGTTCCGTACCCAAATGAAAGGAAAATGTGGTCAGCCTTTGCCCCTCGTCTCGCTCCGCGTACTCCTGACCCCTGGCCCAGAGATAGCGTATCACCGTTGGGCTCACTGCCAGCCAGGAGTTCCCTGCTTCAAGCTCATACGCGGTGGCCGTGGTTCTGCCACGCCATAGTGCAGTCGTGTGCGCCAAAAAGCCCACCGGCTTGCCCGCCAGCGTCTCCACAATGCAGAGCAGGCGCCGGTCGATACTTTTCTCACTCCTACCTGTCAGTTCATATTGCCACAATACCTCGTCGCGGACGCACGACATGAGGGAGCGCTGGCACCCTCGCTCATACGCCTCAGCGATGAAAGGCAGGTCGGATCTCGTTGCCAGGCGTACATTATACGGCTCTGTCTCGCCATCCTTCAATTTTGGTACGTGGAAGCCGTAGCCCATGCGCCCGCCACCCAAGGTCAGCGCCATCTCGTAGCCGAACTGGCGATAGTACCAGGGGATGCCAGTGATGGCTTGCAGGCTCTCCCCTCGCTCGGTACTCCATTGGTGGATCGTCTTGAATTGGGCGCGCACCAGGCCACGCCTTCGGTAGTCGGGATGTGTACCCACCAATTCTGGCCGCCCAACGCCGAACTCGACGTCTCCATAGGTCCAGGTCTGAGCGATCAAACACATCGAGGACACAATCGCACCCGTACGCAAGTCTTCTACCAGGGTAAAATCACCTGCTCTGAATGTCGGGTGCCTTCCCGACATCATGTCCCGAGTCGAGGCCGCAATCCCTTCGTCTGGGCCTTCTACCTTTGGGTCGCGGTGCATCTCGCCGTGAAAGGCCACCAACGCTTCGGCGTCCGCTGCCGTTGCCTGGCGTAACAGCAGTCCATTTCCCAGATCCTGGCTGAGGCTTCTGTCCTGTCCGCTGTCGACTCTTGCCCCTCTGGAGTCAGGACGAGAGCCTGGACTCGGCCGTCCTGACACTATACAATCACCATTTGGGGACGTTCCGGACCCACAGATACAAAGCGGATCGGTGCATCGGCCAGTTCTTCGATGCGTCGCAGATAGGCGCGGGCAGCTTCCGGCAGGTCAACCCAGGTACGACAGGCGCTGGTGTCACTCTGCCAACCTGGCCAGGATTCGTATACCGGCTCGACCAAAGCTTGCGTAGCGGTGTCAGGCACATAGTCCAGTACCTGATCGCCCAGCCGGTAGCCCACGCAAATCTGGATGGTGTCGAAACGGTCCAATACGTCCAGCTTGGTCACGGCGATGCCCGTGAAGCCATTGATCCAGGCTGCATAGCCGATAGCTACACCGTCGAACCAGCCACAGCGCCGCGGGCGGCCGGTTGTCGCGCCATACTCCCGTCCAATCTCCTGGAGTTTGACACCCGGCTCATCGTGCAACTCGGTGGGAAATGGCCCGCCTCCAACCGAAGTTGAATAGGCCTTGACCACACCCAATACCTTGTCGATGGCCCTGGGCGGGATGCCGGCGCCCATGCATGCCCCGCCGGCCGTCGGCGAGGAGGCGGTGGTATAGGGATAGATCCCCCAGTTTATATCCCGTCCAATACCAAGTTGCCCTTCCAACAAGACTTGCTTGCCGCCCTGTACCGCATCACGTACCCAGGGAAACGTATCAACGATGCTGTCGCCATGCCGTTCTCGCCAAACAGCGGCTAGATCTATCAGTTCATCCACGGTGAACTGCCTCAGACCGTAAAAGGCCAGCTCCCGATTCTTGAGGGGCAGAACCAGTTCAATACGTTGCTTCAGCAGATCGGGGTGGTGGAGATCGCCGGCGCGGATTCCGTTGTAAGAATGCTTGTCCGCATAGACCGGGCCAATCCCCCGCCGGGTCGTGCCCATTTCCTCGGCGCCCTCAACGTCCCGTTTGCGGCGCTCTTCTTCTGCCCCGTCCAGCAAGCGGTGGTAGGGCCAGATGAGATGAGCCCGGATGTCGATCCACGAGTTGCTGGCTTCCACGCCTGCGGCTCGGAGCAGCGACTGTTCTTCGGCGACTGTATCCAGGTTGACGACCGTCCCTGGGCCCAGCAGGCAGCGCACGTGAGGGTAGAAAATGCCGCAAGGGATCAAGTGCAGGGCAAAGCGACCATAGTCGTTGACCACCGTATGCCCGGCATTGTCCCCACCCTGGAAGCGGATCACCATGTCGGCCTGTGCTGCCATATAGTCCACTACACGTCCTTTGCCTTCGTCGCCCCACTGGGCTCCCACCACGATCGTCACAGTCATTGCCTACCTCCTCGGTCGATTCAACAGTCTGGAATTCAATGGGTCAATCGGAATGAATCGCTGGTACAGCCCCAGTTCCGGCCTCATACCAGGGGCCAGGGGACGACGCGTCCCGGTCCGGGTTTGGGGAGTCGGCCTGCTTGGATCAGCGCTTGCACGCGATGGCGCAGCGCGGATACTTCGTCGTCGCTCAGCAAACGACAGAGCACTTGGGGCAGGGCAGAAGATTCGCCAAGCGCATCCCGCAGATCCTGGAGGCTGGCCACCACCTCCACGGGCAGGGGCTGTTCTGCGAAATCCCAGATCACGGTTCGCAGCTTGTGTTCGGCATGGAAAGTCAATGCGTTGTCAATGGCCCACAGGTGCCCGTCGTGACCGACCAAACAGTGACCAGACTTGCGGTCCGCGTTGTTGGCGATCACATCGTAAACAGCCAATCGCATCAGGTCATGCGCATAGGCGGCGTCGTCTTGGATAGTGAAAAAGTGGGCATCTTTTTGAGTGTGGACAAAGAACTGTACCGAGCCCAGCCCGTAGGGACCCTTTCGCAGTACCGTTGGCGGAACCAAGTCCCAACCCAATGCCTCGCACACCAGGTAAGCGGCGACTTCCCGCTTGCCCAGGCTTCCAGTAGGAAAATCCCATAGAGGGCGTTCACCACGCTGCGGCTTGTAAATGCCCATCGTTGAGAACTCTTCGTCCCGAACGCTCACCAGCAGTGTGGCATTCGAACTCCACGGGATAAGACCTTCGATCTCGATCTCCCCCTCTGAGAGTAGCTGAAGGATGCGATCCGAGGTGAGCGCGATGACGGCATCCGTCCCCGCCTGCTCGCTGGTGTTCACGTCCGGTTGCCGTTCCTACGAGGGCAAAAATGGCCATCGGGATCCATAGCTTCGCCACACATGCTGCAGGTGGGGCGTCCCGAGGCAACTACTTCCTGTCCGTGGATACTAAAAGCGCGCATTTGAGCCTGTGTGGCCCACAGACGTGCCACCGATGGTTCAGCTCCGTCATCCTCATCCAAAAGCTCGTAGGCAATCACCACCAGCCGCCCGCTGACCTCGTCGTACCCGAGGTTCACCTGCCCTGTCCGAAAGGCCGGATCCAGAGGATACTCCAGGTCCATGCCGCCTTTGAGCGCAGGATCCGGCTCAACCACGGCGTCGACGTCGTCATCGGCCAGCGAGAGCAGTACCTGGTCAGTAGCCATGGCCAGGGCAGCTACGTGCTCCTTTTCACAGATCACCGTTACGAGTTGATTCCCCTTGCGAGCCTGAAGGTAGAATACCCTCTTGCCTGGCTCGCCAATAGCATCAGCTGTAATGCGATCAACCGGATTCAAATCAAAGACCTCATCGGGCATGGTCAGTGCTCCTCATTTTCTGGTTGCATTGGATGTTCCGCGATTTCGAATGAAGGCAAGGAGCCGGTATGATTCAGACATATCAGACGCGGGCCAAAGCGTGTGAAGGCAAAGGCCGTTACCGAAGCTGGACTGACAGTCAGTCTCTGGAAAAGATCCAGAGGTACCCCGGCATAAAAGGCCGCAGCCATCTTGATCGGGTCCGAGTGCGAGAAAATAGCAACCGTCTGTTCAGGGTGCGCATCCCGGATAGCATCCAGTTCAGCCACAATTCGCGCCTGGACCTCACGCATCGACTCGCCATCTGGAAACCGAGCTCCGGAGGGATAGACCTGGACCACTGGCCATAGCTCATCCTCCTTCAATTCCTTGATCGCCCGGCCCGTCCAGCTGCCATACCCGGCCTCGCCAAGCCCATCCCGCACCTGTACGGTCAGACCCTGAGCTTGGGCCAGCGGTTGGGCTGTCTCAAGGGTTCTCTCCAAGGGGCTGCTGTAGATAGCTCGCAGGGGCGTGTCTGACAGCAGCTGAGCCAGGGAGGCTGCCTGCGCGCGGCCTTTGTCATTGAGGTGAACGTCCGGTGTCCAGCCTGCCAATCGCTCGCCGACCCAATCGTTCTCTGCGTGGCGGATCAACAACAAATGCATCATCTTCATGATATTATCTCCAGCCTCTCATTATACCACAAAGCCGCTCTGACACGAAACGGAAAGGCTGCCCGCTTCCATGCAGGATGACCCTCCAGCGAACATGGGGCACCGGCAACCGTCACTGTTTGGCAACCTGCCACAACCTTCAGCAGGACAGGGCCGCGGTCTCACGGCAGCCACTTGCCTGAGGGCAGTGGCTCCGATACCACTGATTCGCTGCGCTGCATGTGATGGGGGGCTACAGCGGGTACCTGTCGCCATCGCGGGCCAGGCTCACCGGGCCGGGGAATTCAGATGCCGCCCGGCGCCAAGCCTCCAGGTTCACATCCCGCACGGGATAGTGGGTGAGAGCTAGCTTTTCCACGCTCGCTGTACGGGCAGTCTCTGCGGCTTGGGCAGGTGACGAGTGGCCAGGGTATTCCCCAGATGCTTCGTGGATCAGTAGATCCGCGCCAAAAGCCAGCCTGACCAGGGCTGGACAAGGCTCCGTATCCCCCGAGTAGACAATGGCCCGTCCGGTCTCAGTGTTCTCGAAGCGAAATGCCAGCGCCTGCATATCTCGGTGACAAACAGGCGTGGCGGTAATCCGTATACCCTCCGCCTCCAGAACCCTCTGGTCCTCGCGCAAGAGTACTGGTCGCCATTCCAGGGAAAACATGTCGGCGCGTTCGGCCAAGCTGAACGTCTCCAGCAGGCTGCGAGCGATGCCCAAGGTCTCTGTAGGGCCGTAGATAGGCAGTGGATCCTCGCGCCCGCCCAGCCACAGGCCCTGGATGAGCATGGGCAAGCCATAAATGTGGTCAGCATGGTGGTGGGTCAGGACAACGGCTTGGATCGATGCCATCTCGACCCCGACGCGAGCGAGCTTGTAGAGGGGACTTCCTCCGCAGTCGATCAGAACCGCCCAGTTGGGACCGCAGAGCACCTGGCTGATGGTATCATGTCCCGCGTCGGGGACAGAGGCTGCGGTACCCAGAACGATGAATTCAGGCATGGGTAGGCCTCCAGAGGCAAGGGCTAATCTGCGAGACCCCGGTTGTCCCAGTCGGCGAAAAGATCAGTTCGGATGTCCTGCGGAATGAGGACCGACAGGGCACGGGGTACTACTTCACATTCAAAGGGGGTCGTGCCAAAGGGTTCGCCGTCCACGTGAATGGCCATGGGCTTGTCAGTCTCAACCCGGATCCTGCGGCCCAGGTGCAGGCTATGGCGGGGGTCGCGGACGTGTAATCCCGTGATCACACCCAACGCGGTCCGTATCACAGAAACAAAGCCTGAGCCCGCGAAAATATTCACATCCAGAAGACCGTCATCGAGCCTCGCATCTGTGGCGATGCGGACCAGCCCGCCATATAGCTGGGAGTTACTGATGACTATCAATATGGACCTCCGGTTGATGCGTTCGTCGTCGATGGTGATGCGACTCCGTACGCCAGCCATATTGGCCGCGATGGTTACACCGGCGACGATGTAGCCCAGCGCACCCAATCTCCTCTGGCGGCGCGTGCGGGGTTCCATGGCATAGGTCACCTCGGCGTCCAGCCCCAGTCCGGCCCATTGCAGGAAAAAGTGTCCGCCATCGCCAACGATGATCTTGCCCAGATCGATGCGCCGGATGGTGCCTGGCAGCAATGCCTTGACCGAGTCTACGAGGGGCAGCAAGTGGCGCGGCGAACGGGTGGGCAAACCCAGTTCCCTGGCCCAAACATTGCCCGTACCCCCTGGCAGAACGCCCAGGGCAACTCCCCCTTCAGCCAGTCCGTTGATAACCTCGTTGATGGTGCCATCGCCGCCAACCACGAACACGGCATCGAGGCCCTCGTCCCGGGCCTGCCAAGCAAGTTCGGTTGCTTCTCCAGCCCGACTGGTCAGATGCAAGCTGGTCTGCCAGTCATGGGCTTCCAGGTGGCTCAGGACAGCCGGCAACTCGCGCTGTATGTTCCAGGCTCCAGATGTAGGGTTTACGATCAGTTTGGATCGCATACCAGTCCCCATCCGCTTCGCTGTGGGAGAAACCACTGAGACGCCCTCGTTCCCCGAGACATGGCGCCATTATACCAAAGCTTTGTACCCTGCACCAATCGACAGCAGTCTGCTACCGCCTTGTCCAAAGAAGCGACTTGGTGTACAATAGATTGTTGTGATTGACCAAAGAAGCATGAATGCGCAGTCATGCGAGGTTCCGGGTTTCGGAGTCTAGCTTACGGCTTTCAAGGCAGGCTGTGCTACACTGCGAGGGCGGTTATTTGGGAGGCTTGAAGTGAATATAAACTGGAGAGGGGCGCTCGTCTATGTGCTTATTCTGGTCGCTGCCGGTGCCCTGATACTTGGGGTTTTCCCCACGAACGAGCGACTCGAGGAAATCTCACTTTCCCTATTGGTGGCTGACATCAACGAGGGGAAGGTAGAGACGGTCACTGTCAAGAATGATGGCCTGGAGGTGATCTACAAAGATGAGAGCGCCGTCACATCTCGTAAAGAAGACGATGTAGACCTGACTACTACGCTTGTGTCGATGGGGGTGGATTCTGCTGCGCTCGATCAGGTGGATATTGAGGTCGAGACGCCCAATCCCTTGGGGGAATGGGTAGCCATCCTGGGCAGTTTTCTCCCCTTTATTTTCCTGGCCGTGATTTTCTTCTTTCTCATGCGTCAGGCGCAGGGCAGCAACAATCAGGCGATGTCCTTTGGCAAGAGCAAGGCGCGGATGTTCACCGGTCAGAAACCGACTGTCACTTTTGATGATGTAGCAGGGGTCGACGAAGCCAAGCAAGAGCTGGTCGAGATTGTAGAATTCCTCAAAGAACCACAAAAGTTCATTGCCCTGGGGGCCCGTATCCCCAAGGGTGTTGTGCTGGTGGGTCCGCCCGGTACGGGAAAAACGCTCCTGGCCAAAGCAGTGTCTGGCGAGGCAGGTGTCCCGTTCTTTTCAATCTCTGGCTCCGAATTTGTCGAGATGTTTGTGGGTGTGGGCGCCGCTCGGGTCCGCGATCTTTTTGACCAGGCCAAGCGCAACTCGCCATGCATCATTTTTGTAGACGAGATTGATGCGGTGGGCCGCCATCGAGGTGCAGGACTGGGGGGTTCGCACGACGAACGAGAGCAAACTCTCAACCAGATCCTGGTCGAAATGGATGGCTTTGGCACGGATACCAACATTATTGTGGTTGCCGCTACCAACCGTCCCGACATCCTGGATCCGGCGCTGCTGCGCCCCGGGCGTTTTGACCGCCGTGTGGTCCTCGATCGACCCGACATTGAGGGCCGCAAGGGCATTCTCGAGGTTCATGTACGGGGCAAGCCTCTGGCCCGGGACGTGGATCTGGATGTTCTGGCCCGCCAGACGCCTGGTTTCGTGGGAGCTGACATTGAGAACATGGTCAACGAGGCTGCCATCTTGGCTGCCCGTGCAGACAAGAAAGCCATCGGCATGGAGGAACTGGAAGAGGCCGTGGTGCGCGTTGTGGCCGGACCGGAGCGACGGAGCCGGATCATATCTGACGACGAGAAAGAGATCTTGGCCTACCACGAGGCTGGGCACGCCCTGGTCCAGAACAAGCTGCCCAACTGTGATCCAATCCACAAAGTTTCCATTGTAGCCCGAGGGATGAACCTGGGTTACACGATGGCCTTGCCTGAGCAGGACCGCTATCTCTATACACAAGACAAGTTTGAGGATGAAATTGCTGGCATGCTGGCTGGACGCGTGGCGGAAGACCTTGTTTACAGCGATAAATGGACAGGGGCTCAGGATGACCTGGAAAAAGCGACGAAAATGGCGCGCAGGATGGTCACGGCCTATGGCATGAGCGAAAAGCTGGGGCCCTTGACCTTTGGTGACCGCGACGAGTTGGTCTTTCTGGGACGAGAGATCTCAGAGCAGCGCAACTATAGCGAAGAGGTAGCCGAAGAGATTGATTCAGAGATCCGCCGGATCCTCGAAAACGCATATAGCATAGCGCGGGATGTACTGGTGGCCTATCGCCAGAAACTGGATGACATCGCTCAGCGACTGATAGAGGTCGAGACGATAGACCGCGAAGAGTTCGAGATGCTGGTGGCCTAGCTCCGGCGCCAGCTTGGCCTACGAACGGCCACTGGCCGGACAGTCGTCAAGACGACTACCCGACGTTCTTCTTTCAACATCCATGCAAGCCCCTTCTCTCTAAGGGAAGGGGCTTTTGGATACCCCGATCCTGTTCGAGAGTAGACACGGGACAACGTTGGGGATAAAGATGATAAGAATTGACAATTTTTGGCTCTTGTGCTATAATCGATTAGCAAAAGACTGGGGGACGATTGTCCCGCCAACACAAGTTATTCGGGTAATCTGTCGCAGTAGAAAGGAAAGATTAGATGCAAAGTACTCGCCAGGAGATCCTAGAGATCTTGAAGGAAGAGAGGGAAGCGACTGTTGAGGACTTGGCCTCGCGCCTGGAACTTACGCCGATGACCATTCGCCACCATCTGAATGTTCTTCAGGCCCAGAATCTCGTTATGGCCACCACAGTGCGCCGTTCACAGAAGGTGGGCCGGCCCCGCTTGGTCTATACCCTGACTGATGCTGCGGATGAACTCTTTCCGCATGGCTATGGTGAACTGGCACGACATCTGGTCACTGAAATCAAAGAGACGATGGGGACAGAGGAGACAGAGGCTATCTTCCGTCGTATTGGTGAGCGCATCGCGGCCGAGGCGCCAGCGCCCTACGAAGGCCAAGACTTTGAGGATCGGCTGGATCAAGCTGCCAGCTTTTTGGAAGAGCTAGGCTTTCTCTTCCGTTGGGAAAAGACCGATGAGGGCTATCTTCTCACCAATATCAACTGCCCCTATCGCCACGTAACTCGGGAGCATCCCGAAGTCTGCGTCATGGATACTGTGCTACTTGGTAGGTTGCTGCAAGTTGAGCCTCAGCGCCTGGACAGCCTGCGGACAGGTGCTCCTTCGTGTACTTGCCTCCTGGTACCGGATGACCTCTAGAGAGGCGCTGAACGGCTCTCGGCGCCAAGGGCTGCAGCTAGCCAAGGTTATCTGGCTAGATTGTGACGAACAACAAGGGCCTGGCCTCGATGAAGGCCAGGCTCTTGTTCGCTGGAACCCAACGGTGCTTGGAGACAGCGCTCGCGCTACGGTCCCACAAACTCTATCTCGGTTACCTGGTTGGCCCCGTCCCCCTCACAGTGTTCTGTGACGATTAGGTTGCCGACGAGATTGGAGATAACCTGGCAATCGCTAACCGTGGTCCGTCCATCCTGCTGGCTGCAGGTCTCCAGCCTCACAACAGCCGCCCTGAACGTACCTGCGGGCAAGCCGCTCAAGGGCACTTCGTACTTGCCGCTGGGTTCTGACACCGACACGCTGCCCTGCCAGGCATCCGACCACACGCCAACGGCAACCCCCTCAAATGGCGCCCCATTGGCATGTTTCACGAGACCGGTCACGCCTGCATAGCCTCCACAGTGCGTATAGCCCCTGACAATCTGGCCGTTGAAGGGTGGGGCTGGCGTGTTGGTTGGCCTTGGCCGTGGGGTATCCGTTGGCGGTGATGTGGGACGGGCCGTGGACTCCCGGCTGGGAGCTGGCGTGCTGCTAGCTGTGGCCGTGTTGGTAGGCAGCGGTGTCGCGGTATCGGTTGCTGTGGGTGCTGTGGTCGGCGTGGCGCTTGGCATCTGTGTATTGGTAGGGGTAGGTGTAGCGGTGGGCGTGTTCGTCAGAGTCGGGGTCGGAGAGGGCGTCAGCGTCTCGGTCGGTGTGGCCGTGGCGGTGAAAGTGGCTTTGGGAGTACGCGTTGGGGTCGGGGAGATGCGGGCCACTCGCAGCGGCGAATAGTCGGATAGCAGCAGAGCGACGATTGCCCAGCCCGCGACGATAATAGCCAAGATGACTACACGTGCCCTCATATCACCCCCGCGCATCTCCCAGCGCCTGGCTCCCTGCTAGTGACTATTTGTCCAAGAGTACTGCCACACCGGGCAGCGGTTTGCCTTCCAGGAATTCCAGACTGGCCCCGCCGCCGGTGGAGATGTGGCTCATCTCGCCAGCCAGACCTGTCCGCTTGACCGCGGCGGCCGAGTCGCCCCCACCGATGATGGTCGTCGCCTCGGGTAGGGCGGCCAGCATTCGGGCCACCGCCTCAGTCCCCGTAGCAAACTTGGGAAACTCAAAGACACCCATAGGGCCATTCCATACAACGGTCCGCGCATCCATCAAGCGCTCATGGAACATCTCCAGGGTACGGGGGCCGATGTCCAGGATGCGCCAGCCTGGGGGTACGTCGTTCACCGTCACCACTTGTGAGAAAGCATTGGCCTCAAAACGATCTGCCACCGTCACGTCAACCGGCAGGACGAGCTTGTTGCCAGCTCGTTCGATGAGGTCGCGGGCCGTCTCTAGGCTGCTATCCTCAACCAGCGACTCGGCGACCTCGTATCCGTCGGCTTTGAGGAAGGTATTCGCCATGCCGCCCCCGATGAGCAGGGCATCAACCTGCCCCAACAGGTTCTCGATGACGCCAATCTTGTCCGAAATCTTGGCCCCGCCCAGGATGGCGACAAAGGGCTGCTGGGGTGAGGCCAGGGCGCTGCCCAGGAAAGCCAGTTCCTTCTCCATCAAGAGCCCGGCGACGGCCGGCAGGTACTGGGCAACCCCCTCGGTCGAAGCGTGGGCGCGATGTGCCGAGCCAAATGCGTCGTTGACATACAGGTCGGCCAGGCCCGCCAGTTGTCGGGCAAAGGCGGGATCATTCTCTTTCTCTTCTGGGTGGAACCGCGTATTCTCCAGCAGGAGAACATCGCCAGGCCCCGCTGCCGCTACGGCCGCTTCCACCTCTGGACCCACACAGTCGTCCAGTTTGAGCACGGGGCGGTCCAGCAGCTCTGATAGGCGCCGGGCCACCGGATCCATTCTCAGGTCATCTACCACCTGGCCCTTGGGCCGGCCCAGGTGTGAGGCAAGGATCAGCGTCGCCTTCCTGTCCAGCAGATACTGGATGGTTGGCAAGGCAGCCTGGATGCGAGTGTCATCGGCTACCGCTTGGCTTGAGGTTTCAGCCGAGTCCGCCGGATCCAGGCTAGGGCGCGTCTCTCTGGTCAGGGGCACATTGAAATCGACGCGTACCAGGACTCGCCTATCCTGAACATCGATATCACGAACTGTCTGCTTGTTCACGGATCGTCCTCCGTTTGGGGATACAGGGCCTGAGGGGCCTGACTGTGTCTTCAGACCCCTCAGGTTTAACGGTACAGGTAGTTCAACCCCAGTTTGGGGTCACCCATGCCTACTGCATGAGGTATTTGGCCAGGTCGACTACACGACAAGAGTAGCCCCATTCGTTGTCGTACCAGGAAACGATCTTGATCATGTTGTCGCCGATGACGTTGGTCAGTGGGCCGTCCACGATGGAGGAGCGCGGGTCGCCCTTCAGATCCATAGAGACCAACGGGTCCTCGCTGTAGCCGAGGATGCCTTTCATCTCCCCTTCAGCGGCCGCCCGCAGGGCATCGTTGACCTGGCCCTCGCTCACATTCTGTTCCAGTTCACCAGCAAAGTCCACGATAGAGACGGTCGGCGTGGGCACCCGTAGGGCATAGCCATCGAACTTGCCTTCCAGCTCGGGGATGACCAGGGCTACCGCCTGGGCCGCTCCGGTAGTCGTGGGGATGATATTCAGAGCCGCCGCCCGGGCGCGCCGCAGGTCCTTGTGCGGCATGTCCAGGATGCGCTGGTCATTGGTGTAGGAATGGATTGTGGTCATCAAACCCCGGCGGATGCCAAAGTTGTCATGAACCACTTTGGCCACAGGCGCCAGACAATTGGTTGTGCACGAAGCGTTCGAGATAATGTGGTGTTTGTCGGGATCATAGTTCTTTTCGTTGACACCCATCACCACCGTGAAATCGACGCTATCCGCTGGCTTGGCCGGAGCAGAGATGATGACCTTTTTTGCCCCGCCGATCTCGCGGTGCACAGCGGCCTGCTTGCCATCCCGAAAAATGCCGGTGGATTCAACGACAACATCCACACCCAGGTCCCCCCAGGGGATCTTGCTGGGATCTCGTTCGGCAAAGGCCTTGACTTCCTTGCCGCCCACCATAAAGCTGCCCTCTGCTACCTCGATGCTCGCCGGAAAACGTCCATAGTTCGAGTCATACTTGAGCAGCGTACCCAGGACCTTTGCATCGGTGATGTCATTGACAGCTACAACCTCCACCTCGCTGGCATGGCTTTCCCAGGCAATGCGGAGAATTTGCCGTCCTATCCGGCCAAAACCATTGATTCCAATCCTGATCGTCATTTTTGTGCCTCCTAATTTTGGTTGTACCGGGGCCGGAACCCTGGTGTTATTCACAATGCATGGAAAATATCGCTGCTGCTAACGATGCCAACCATCTTCTCGCCGTCGAATACCAGTGCGCGCCGGATATCGGCTCGGGCAAACAAGGCTGAACACTCTTGCAAGCTGATGCTCGGCGCCACTGTGATAACGGGCTTGCTCATGATCTCATAAACATGGACCTGGCCCGGCTCCCGTCCGGTGGCCACGACTTTTTCAATCACGTCCGTCTCGGTCATGAAACCCCAGGTGTGCTTGCCCTCCCCAGGTCTGACCAGGAGGCTGGAGACTTTTTTCTCCTTCATCCTCTCAATCGCTTCGGCTACCCGGGCATGGGCATCAATGTCGACAACCTGCTTGGTCATCACATCTGCTGCTGATTGCATGGTCCTCGCCTCCTCACCTCCCAGCGCTTGCCCGCCAACTGGCATAAAAATCCATCATTCGGTCGGCAAGTTTCCTTGCGTCATGCCGCCAAGGGGCAGAGCTATCAATCAGATCGGCTTCAATCACCCGGTAGTCGCCATTGGCTGGATGGTGCAGCTCCACCGGTTGCAGGTGCGGATACTCCGGGCTTGGCATCAAGTTGTTATTTGCCATGACGTAGGGAAACAACCCACGCCTGGTGTGGTCCTGCAGGGCGCTTACATGCTGCCCCACGTCAAGCCCATCGGTCTCTCCCGGTTGGGTGGCGACGTTACACACATAGACCTTTAGCGCCTTTGACGCCGCGACCGCTCGCCGAATATCCTCGACGAGCAGATTGGGCAGGACGCTTGTAAACAAACTCCCCGGCCCGGCGATGATGAGGTCGGCGTCAAGGATCGCCTTCACCGCTCCGGGATAGGCCCTTACCCGTTCAGGCCGCAGAAAGACGCGCTCGATTGGCTGTCCGGCCTTGGGGATTGCCGACTCCCCCCGGACCCGGGTCAGCCCCGATCGCGGAACATCAACCTCTCCGCCAGCGGAAGTGGCAGCAGGGCACCGCAGATCGGCCACCAGCGTCACGTCCTCCAAGGTAGCGGGCAGGATACGCCCTTGCACGGCCAGAACACGCCCCGTTTCCAAAATCGCTTGCTCAAAACTACCCGTTACTGCAGAAAGGGCAGTAATGAACAAGTTTCCAAAGCTGTGGCCGTGCAGGCCGTGGCCCTGTCCGAAGCGATATTGGAAGAGTTGGGTGATTAGTGCCTCGTCGTCAGCCAGAGCGGCGATGCAATTCCGGAAATCGCCTGGGGGCAGTACCCCCAACTCACGGCGCAAACGGCCTGACGATCCTCCGTCATCGGCCACGGTGACGATAGCGGTGATGTGAGGGCTGTGCGCTTTTAGGCCTCGCAGGGACGTTGAAAGACCTGTTCCTCCACCAATGGCCACCACCTTTGGGGCCTGACCTGTTGGCTTATTCTTCCCAAGTGTGACCATTCTTCATCCGATCGCTATTATATCCCAATTCCCGGGCTACGTCAATGTTGCGACCAGCTTGGGGGATTTGTCACAAACGGAGCTGCCTTGTGTGAGACTGGAAAAGTACTCCCCCGCTCCGTACCGCTGTTGGCCCCTTTGCACGAACAGTGATACAATGGGGCCCGCGGCCGGGAAGCAGGATGATTTTCCTGGTACGCGAACCCTGAGGGAGCTGGCTATGACCGATACGATAGAGATCTTGGCGGGATTGAATCCTGCCCAGCGCGACGCAGTCCAGGCAGTGGAGGGACCAGTTCTGGTTCTGGCCGGTCCTGGCAGCGGTAAGACCCGGGTACTGACCCACCGCGTGGCTTACCTGGTAACAGAGTACGGTGTACCCCCTTGGCAGATCATGGCGGTTACTTTTACAAACAAGGCTGCTCGCGAGATGAGAGACCGCCTCTTCCGGTTGCTGGGTGAGGATTCACGAAAGTCGACGATTGGAACCTTCCACGCCATCTGCGCTCGCATCCTGCGCCAGGAAGCCGAGGCCATCGGTATCTCATCCCGCTACGTCATCTATGATGCTGGCGACCAGGTCAGCCTGGTGCGGAGGGCCATCCGGGATCTGGGTCTCGACGACAAGCTATTCCGCCCCAAGTCTATGCTCCGCATCATCTCCAGTGCCAAGAACGAACTCATCGCTCCCGCCGAGATGCAGGCCGCCACCTACCGCGAGGAAGTTGCCAAGCGCGTGTACGAGCGCTACCAGGTCCTGCTGGCGGAGAATGGGGCACTGGACTTTGATGACCTGCTGACAAAGACGGTACAACTGTTCCAGCAAAATGCCGATATTCGAAGCAAATACCAGCACCGGTATCCATTCATTCTGGTGGACGAGTGGCAGGATACCAATATGGCCCAGTACGAACTGGTCAAGCTTCTGGCCGGCGAGCGGGCCAACCTCTTTGTCGTGGGCGATGAAGATCAGTCGATCTACCGTTTCCGCGGAGCTGACTATCGCAACGTGGCCCGCTTCCGGGAGGACTATCCCCAGTGCCCAAGTAATCCTTCTGGAGCGAAACTACCGGTCTACCCAGACCATCCTCGATGTCGCCAATGCCCTCATCGTACGCAATCTGCATCGCCACCCAAAGAGGCTCTACACAGAGCAAGCCGGCGGCCCGCAACTCTCCATCATCGAGGCCTATGATGAGCAGGAAGAGGGCGACATGGTTGTCAGTGAGATTCTTCGACTGGTGGCGCGGGACCAGGCGCAGTTGGGCGACTGCGCGGCCATGTACCGCACCAATGCCCAGTCACGGCCCATTGAGGATGCCTTTGTACGCCGAGGGATTCCCTACAAGCTGGTCGGCGCGACACGCTTCTACCAGCGCCGGGAGATCAAGGACATCATGGCCTATCTGCGCCTTATCCACAATCCCTACGACGGAGTAGGCTTGGCGCGCATCATCAATGTGCCGCCCCGCGGAATTGGCCAACGCACGATCCAGATGCTCGTCCAGTGGGCAAACGACATGGCCGTGCCGGTCTATGCTGCCTTACAAGTCCTGGCCGAAGCGGAGGCGGAGGAGAATTCCGCTACAGCGATTCCCTTTGGCGCGCGGGCCAGGAAGGCTCTGTTGAATTTTGTCGAGTTCCTCGAGGAATTGATCCGGTTGCGCACCCAGGTAAATCTGCTGGAGCTACTCGATCTGTTGCTGGAGCGGAGTGGCTATGCACGATCCGTCCAGGATGGCAGCGACGAGGGGCAGGCTCGCTGGGAAAATATCATGGAGTTGCGTACGGTCGCTCGCGACTATGCGGACCTGCCGGTAGAGACCGCGCTCACGACTTTCCTCGAGGAGGTCGCCCTGGTCTCGGATGTGGACAACCTGGATGCCGGGGTTGACGCGCCCACGTTGCTGACGATGCATGCCGCCAAGGGACTGGAGTTTCCGGTGGTCTTTATTGTCGGTCTGGAGGAAGGACTTTTTCCTCACAGCCGGTCGATGGACGATCCGGAACAGATGGAGGAAGAACGACGGCTTGCCTACGTGGGTGTGACTCGGGCCAAGGAACGGCTCTACCTCCTCCGTACCTTTCGGCGGACGCTGTACGGTGAAAGTGAAATCCGCGAGCCCTCGCGCTTTCTCCGTGACATCCCGGCCAAGCTCATCAAGGGGCGGGAGAAAGCGCAGACGGCGAAACAGCCAAGCCTCGATATGGGGGCGGGCCGGTTTCTGGGGCGGAAGTCTTTTACGCCCTTTTCATCACGCCGGGAGCCGAGCCCCACAACCCCGCGTCCGCAGCCAGTGGCCGCCAGCTTTCACACCGGCGACCAGGTCCGGCACGAGGTTTTTGGCCAGGGGGTGGTGATCGAAAGCAAGGCTGTCGGGGGTGATGAGCAGGTGACGGTTGCCTTTGCTGGGGCCGGGCTCAAACGGCTGATGGCCAGCCTGGCGCCGATGGAAAAGCTGGAGAGCTAGAGCCATCGCTTTCTACGGCAGCGGGGCAAAGCTCCTTGCCCGGTCGACCAGCCGCCGCCAGACAGGCCCCCCCACCATCGCATCGGCTACGGTCAAGATCTGGCGGATGAGGTCCAGAATATCCCCACTCCCCTCCCAGTGCTCGCGTACAATGGAAGGATCCGTTGTCTCCAGCAGGTCATAGAGTACATAGGCTGCCAGCGCCACGTCATCCACCAGGCCGGCTGGACCGAGAACAAGCTCGGGGACAAGGTCCAGGGGATTGATGAAATAGACTACCGCCCCACCTATCTTTGCTCTGTTTGTCCGGCTCACACGGTCATCGCGGGAGAGCCGGACCATAAGCATAAAGAGATCAGGACTGGCCAGAATATACTCAGCGTAGCGGTTGGCTCTGCTCTGATCACCCCCGGCCCATATTCTCACCGTTCGTCGCAGCCTGCGGTAGTATTCGCTTTGCCCTACACCTGCTGTGTCTTTTGCCATGATTCCCTCCGCGCGCTGGCAGCACGACAGGCCCGCCTCCAAGACACGCTTACCACCAATCCCGCTGCAAAGGATTGTACCAGCTAGGTACACAATTGTCAAGCAGCCTCTAGCCTTGGAGCACGGATGTTTACCCACTGCCTGGCGTACCCTACAGTCGTCTATATCGTTCCTTACGAAAAGGCTTTCACCACCATACGGTTCGTCGGGCAGGTACAGCTGCTGTTGGCAAAGACCAGCGCTTGCTGAAATGACCCAGATCGGTTACAATCAATCCCAACGCATTGCTGCCTGCCTGTCCCACGGGGAAAGGAGTTCCGTTGATGCCAAGCACATCAGATGTCGGCCGGACTTATCGCCGCATCGTCAATGCCTGGTGCATGTACGATTGGGCCAACTCTGCCTTTGCTACGACGATCATGGCCGCTGTGTTGCCCATCTTCTACAGCCAGGTAGCTGGCGCCACGCTTCCCAGCGAGGCCGTGGCCACGGCCTACTGGAGCGTGGGGCTGAGCCTATCACTCCTCGTCGTCGCCGTTCTGTCCCCCTTGTTGGGTACCATCTCTGACGTGATGCGCGGCAAGAAACGCTTTCTGGCCATCTTTGCCGGATTGGGCATTGTGGGCACTGGTCTGTTGGTCCTGGTCAGTACCGGCGACTGGCTGCTGGCTTCGATCCTCTTTGTCCTGGGCCGCATCGGCTTCACCGGCGCCAATGTATTCTACGATTCGCTGCTGCCTCACGTGGCCAAGGAGGACGATCGGGACCGGGTCTCTACCCGCGGCTTTGCCCTGGGGTATCTGGGCGGCGGTCTGCTCCTGGCCATCAACGTGGTGATGATCCAGTTGCTGCCTGGTACGTGGGGGCCTCGCCTCTCATTCCTGAGTGTCGCCATCTGGTGGGCCGTCTTTTCCATCCCCATCCTGACCCGCGTGCCAGAACCACCCTCCGCCACAGCCAAGCTCGGCCCAGGCGAAAGCGTGGTCGCGGTCAGTCTCAAGCGCCTGTGGGGTACCCTCAAAGACATCCGGCACTACCGGCAGTTGTTCAAATACCTGATAGCTTTCCTGATCTATAACGATGGCATCGGTACCATCATCGGCGTAGCGGCCATCTATGGGGCGGAACTTGGCTTTGGCAGTGTGGAACTGATTCTGGCCCTGTTGCTGGTGCAGTTTGTAGGCATCCCCTTCAGCCTGATCTTTGGGCGGCTTCCCAGCGACGCAGACAAGCGACGGCCGTTATACCTGGCCTTTATCGTTTTCAATTTTGTCGCCCTGCCACTGGTTGGCCTGGTTGGCGCCCGGACTCTGCCGGGAGAGATTTCAGGCGCGCCGCTGCCACCATACGCGGATACGGCCACGGCTGTTGGTGAAGGTACCTATCTGGCCGGTGATAACGCGTCTGAGCTTCGAAGGTTCTTGGCGGATGGCGACCATCCCGGCCGATGAGCTGGGTTCCGAAGAGGATGCGACCCATGCCGTGAGTGACGAGGCGGGCGCCCGCTATGAACTGGCTTTCAACGGACAGGAAGTCGAGATTACCTACAGCACTGGGCCTGAAGGCGCCATCTGGGCTGTGCAAGTGGACGGCCAGCCGGTCCTGGACGTGGACACGGGCGACCCGCTGACCCTGGATGGCTACAATCCGACCGTGCGCCACGGGGTACGCCACACTGTCAAGGCCGTGGATCCGGGGAGCACGTTCTGGGTGTGGTCAACACCGGCGAACACAATCCCGACAGCCAGGGAACCGCCATGGCCGTAGCTCAACTGGAGGTCCAGGCCCCGATTCGCCAGAGCAGCCTTCCGATGATCATCGGCCTGATTGCGATTGTGGAGGTGGTCGGTATTCTCTTTGCTCTGCTGCTGGGCCGCCCCCTCTTTTCGCGGCTGGCCAAGACCTTGGACACACGCCGCAGCATCATTCTGGCCCTGGTGTTCTATGCCGTGATCGCCATGTGGGGCTTTGTCCTCGACTCGGTGGTCGAGTTCTGGTTCCTGGCCTGGATGGTAGCCGTTGTGCAAGGCGGCAGCCAGGCGCTCAGTCGCAGCCTGTATGCCAGCATGTCTCCGGCGGCAAAGAGTGGAGAATTCTTTGGCCTCTATGGTGTGATGGAGAAATTCTCGGCCATCATTGGCCCCCTCCTCTTTGCTGCCGCTGCTACGGTCTTTCACAGCAGCCGGCCTGCCGTCCTGAGCTTGATCGTACTGTTCCTCGTTGGCATCTTTTTGCTAACACGGGTGAACGTTGAGGAGGGACGCCGCGTAGCCAAGGAGGAGGATGCAAGATCTGGCTTGGCTTAGGCTCACCCGGCTCCCAGAAGTGTAATTTGTGGTGTAATGTCAGTATGGTATCGTGTTGATGGACATGGCTCACGACTCTGCTCAACGCCGGGATAGTCGAGCAGAACCTGACTTCCGCCTACAGGCACATCACACTTCATCATAGCACATTGTGACAGCATCGTAGCTCACCGTAGCATATCGCTGCACATCGCTCTACATCATTCCCCGTCGTGAGCCATGCCCATAATGGGCCATAGAGCCCGGCTCCCTTTGCAGGCCACCCAACCACTGGGCCAGTGGCCGGGTGGCCTGAATCTGTGACCCTCGCTTGATCCAGTTTTTCCCTGCCCGGCCAAGCCTGAACAGGCGCCGGACGTCACAACGAGACGATTTGTCATTCCCCCGAACTATGGTATAATGCCTCTCCCATGGAGGGGTTTTTGCTCGCCGCATCCGGTGAAGCGTATGGCCTAGTTGCTGCGCTGAGGGCGCAAGGCGCCTCAGCGCATAACTGTGTCAGCCCGCTGGATGAACAGACTGGGAGGATCGATGAACGGAATGAACAATCGAGTATTTATCCTGATCGTGGTGGCGCTCCTGGCCGCGGCGCTGTTGCTCTGTGGCGTAGTGGGCATCGTGGCCATTGGCAGGAGCACGCTCGTTGCCCGCCAGCCTGAACTCACCGCCACGCCGACCAAAACACCCAAACCGACTTTCACGGTGACGCTCACGCCGACCCAGACGCCGATTCCCACCCAAACTCCGCTGCCGACCAATACGCCGCTGCCGACCAATACGCCTACCGCCACACCCGTGCCGCCAACACTCACCTTTACACCAGTGCCACCCACCATCACCCCGGTGCCGCCTACCATGACCCCGATGCCGCCTACCAGTACGCCGAAGCCCACAGCCAAACCGAGACCGAGGCCGACCAACCAGCCCCACAGCCAAGCCGCCAGCCTCCGACGCAGCCGCCAGCGCCCCAGTATTCCTGGCGTGGGGACGTTAATGCTACATCTCGTCAAATTGTGGCGGACACCCAAGTACTAGGTCTATACTCTAGATAGCAACGGTGGCTTGGCAGGCGATATCTGGATTCATTATTGGGCGGATGGTTGGAATGGGGACTGGGCCCTGTCGATCGTGGGTGGACGATAAAGGCGGTTCTGGTGATGGAGACGACAAGAACTGGGACGGGATTCTCGCGCAGCTAACTATGCCGAGCCGGAATCTGGTACGTGTGTGTGGCGCCTGAAGAAGGTAGCTGGGATTGTATTTCGAACAAGATGACGTCCAGACGGTGGCTGAACCTTGTGCCCCTGATACTGGGATCCAAGTTGTCCGCATCATGTTCCGGAAGAATTGAGACTCATGCCGGGTATTGAAGGCCGGACAAAACTGCCCGGCCTTTTATGTTTCTCTGAGAATCCTGAATTTCTACAACTCTGGTCTGAGGCACGGGCGAGCGTTTCCGATTGTGGGACGGTGGGGCAGGAAGCCGGCAGTACCTCCCTGTTCCCGCAATGAGCTGTGGAGGGAACTCTGAAGCCGGAAGGCTGTCGTTCCTGTTGGTTTTCCTGGCGCTGATGGTTGTGCTGGAGTGCCGGCCACAGCCCAGGAAGTACCGGCCTGGACCATCTATCTCTTCACGATGGACAGGTCGTGCCCGTGGCAAGGGAAGGTGCGGTCAGCGGGGATGTTCAGGCCGATGCCGATCTGCTTCTTTTGGCTCTGTTGGCCGGTCCCCTTCCTGATGAGCAATCTGGCGGCCTTGATTCACCATGGCCACCGGGATCCCAATTAGCTGCGGTCAATCTAGCTGGTGATGAGGTGACCGTTGACCTGTATTTGCCCCCGGGTTTCCTGCGCGGTAAACTCGATCCCGATCCCTGAGCGATGCCATCGTCGAGCTCATTGCTAAGACGCTCCATCCTCTTGGCCTCGACCGAATCCACGTTCGCGCGCAAAATGAAGCCGGAGCCTTTGCCCCTCTATCTCGTTTTCTTCAGCTCCGCCAGTCATTCGTCCCGGCATGCCAGCCAACGCAGATGCGGCTCCGGAGTCGCATGGGGCCCCTGCCTGAACGACCCGGTACGACCCCGGACTATCCGGGCCAGCCTCCGGTCTCAGGGCAGGGGCAGCCTCGGGGCGCGCTGACCGGCAAGGCGGTCTGGCTCAGCGCCGGTCACGGCTGGTACTGGAGCAGTACCCTGAATCGCTGGACTACACAGCGGGGCAACAATCACGGGCTCGTCGAGGATTTTTCTAACGCTGAAGCCGTGAACTATTACCTGGCTCGCTATCTCTGGAACGCTGGCGCTGACGTCTGGCTCGTGCGTGGGCGGGCCATGACCGAGCACGAGATCATTGTGGACAATGATGACGGCGCCCCCTCCTATGCGGAGACAGGTGACTGGCAGACCAGTCCCACACCTGGCTACCAGGAAAGTACCTACCGCTGGGCCAGCACTGTTGATACGCCCTCAGCCACGGCAACCTGGACCCCGGATCTCCCCGCCGCAGGCTGGTACGCTGTCTGGGCTTGGTACCGCCATGGCGCCAACCGTCCGGTGGAGGCCCGCTATGAGATCCATCATGCCGGTGGTACGACGGCGGTCAGCATTCCCCAAGAAATCCACGGCTTGACCTGGCGTTACCTGGGTGAATACTACTTTCCATCCGGCCGGTCCGGGCATGTCACCCTTCTCAACAGCTCCAGCGATGCCGGACAGGCCGTGGTTGCTGATGCTATACGTTTTGGCGGAGGCGTGGGCAGTGTGGCGGAGCCGGGTGGAGCCAGTGGCAAACCGCGATTGGGAGGAAGCGGCCAAGTACTGGGCCCGGTACCAGGGCGCGCCGGCCGAGATCACGGAAGACGATCGTACCTCGCGCCCCCTCTATGCCGAATGGGAAATGGCCAAGGGTTATCCTGGCGATGCACAGAACAGCGTCTACATCTCCTGGCATACCAATGCCGGCGGTGGTACCGGTACTGAGAGCTATATTCACAACACCGAGCCAACCGCCGGCAGTGCGGCCCTTCAGGATGGGGTCCACGCTGAGCTGATCCATGACCTCAGGGCTGCCTGGAACCCGAAATGGGTGGATCGCGGCCAGAAGCGGGCAGACTTCAGTGAGGTACGAGAACTTTCTACCATTCCTGGCCTGTTGCTGGAAGTAGCCTTTCACGATACGACCGACCCCGGCGATGCCGACGATCTTGCGGAGCCGATCTTTCGCCAGATTGCGGCCCGCGCCGTGTACCAGGGCATTGTCAAGTACTACGCCAGCCGTGAAAGCGGGCCAGTTCGCCTGATGCCAGAGCCTCCTGCTGGCCTATCCGCCCGGAGTACGGAATCTGGACAGGTGGCCCTGGCCTGGTCTGCGCCGCCCTGCTGCGACGGCGTGGGCGGGGATGCTGCCACATCCTTCAAGGTCTATCAGAGCACCGATGGCCGGGCCTTTGACAACGGTACCCACGCGGCCAACCCCTCTCTCATCGTGAGCAACGTGCCGCCTGGTACCCTCCGCTTCTTCCGCGTCACCGCCATCAACGGGGGCGGCGAATCGTTTCCCACGCCGGTCGTCGCCGTGCGTACTCCTGAGACCGGAAAAGGCACCTCTTTTCTCATCGTAGACGGCTTTCAACGACTTGATCAGGCCGCCCTGGTCCCGCAATATGAAGCCTCGAACCTGGGTACGGATCGCCGCATGTTCCTGGAGCGCATGAACCGCTATGACTATGTGGTCGAGCACGGGAAGGCTCTGGCTGCTTGCGGTCTGGCTTTCGATGGCGCGGCCAGCAAGGCGGTTGAGCGTGGCGATGTTGCCCTGAGCGATTACCCTGCCCTGGACTGGTTCGTCGGGGAGGATTCTGTTGCCGACGCTGTACTTGGTGACAGCGAGCAGAGCCTGTTGGCCACCTATCTCCACGACGGTGGCAAGCTTCTCATTTCTGGCAGCAATATAGGCTACGACCTGGTGGATCAGGGGCGAGCCCCGGCTTTCTACCGCGATTTCCTCCGGACGGCGTACCTGGGCGATGACGCTGATACCCATGACTTTGCAGGTGTACCAGGCGGTCCCTTTGAGGGACTGGCCGGCAGCTTTGACGATGGTTCAGGCGGTACCTACGAGGTAGAGTCCGCCGACCGGCTTGCTCCCACCTCTGGCTCGGCCCAGGTATTGACCTACACCGGTGGTGCCGGCGGTGGCGCCGCCGTAGCATACCAGGGAGAATACGGCGTCCTTCACTTTGGCTTTCCGCTGGAGACCATTGTCGATCCCCAGGTGCGTACCGCCCTCTTTTGTGCTGCAGCAGAGGAGCTGTTGGGCGCCGCAATGCCACCGGGGGGAATCTGCTCGCCACGACTCATCAACCCTGGCTTTGAGGGCGGCAGGAACCAGGTATCCTGGACGCTTGACTCTACCGGTGGAGGTCCAATTCTTGCCCATCGTGATGATTTGCCGCCAACCGTGGAGCCCCGCAATGGTGATTGGCTGGCCTGGCTGGGCGGGCGCACGCCCGGGACCCGGGTCACTACAACCCTCACTCAGGTCGTGGCGCTTCCGCCCAGCGAGCCGTCTGCCTCCTTGAGTTTGGCTTGGTTTATCCAACCCGGTGCGGCTGGACCTGCCATTGACGATACGCTGTCCATTGGTCTTACTGACCTCAACGGCAACCATCTGGCCGAGCTGTTGACCGTCACCGGCCAATCTCAGCCTGGTACCTGGCAGGTCTCCGAGTTCAATCTGGATGCCTTTGCCGGTCAGCCGGTGAAGCTGGTAATCCGCGCTAATAGCAGCCATACAGCCTTCTTTGTAGACGATACAAACCTCACCACCTGTGGGCCGCAGGGGCCGGACGAGTACCGTGCCCTGTGGGTGGATGCCTACCACGACGGGGCCAAGACTTTTCAACAGATAGACGAGCTGATAGAGACTGCTCAAGCTGGTAATTTTAATGCCCTGTTTGTCCAGGTTCGGCGGCGTGGGGATACCTACTACCCTTCGGGTATCGATCCCTGGGCCTCCGATGCACGACCTGCTTTTGACGCCCTGGAATATCTCATCCAGCGCGCCCACGCAGCAGGTATTGAGGTTCACGCCTGGGTGACCGCTCTGGCCATTTGGGGCGGGGATATTCCGCCTACTGCGCCCGAACATGTCTTCAACCGGCACGGGCCAGGCGCCGAGGGTCGCGACAATTGGCTGATGACCAGTCACGGTGGCGAGGACCGACCGAGCGATGGGGTCTTTTACCTGGACCCCGGACACCCTGATGCCGTGGACTATACAGTGGCAATCTGTGCCGAACTGGCAAGTCGCTACGACCTCGACGGTCTGCATCTGGATCGCATTCGCTATCCTTGGCAGAACTGGGGCTACAATCCTACCGCTCTGGCCCGCTTCCAGGCCCAGGCAGGGCGCGACGACCGGCCCCGGGCGGATGATGCCGATTGGCTGCAATGGCGACGGGATCAGGTCACGGCCCTGGTTCGCAAGGTCTACCTGACCACGACGGCTGTCAATCCACGGCTGCGGGTTAGCGCGGCCCTCTCGGCCGCCGGTGGCTCGCCGGGTGAGACTACCCCCTGGTCCACCCGTACCCCGTATACCCACCACCTGCAGGACTGGCCGGCCTGGTTGCAGGAGGGCATCATCGATCTGGGCATGCCCATGATCTATCGTGACCAAGAATCCGCTGCCAGCGACTTTGATGGATGGATTGACTGGGCAAAGGACCATCAATATGGTCGAGCGCTGGTGCTGGGCTCGGGGCTCTATCTCAATGCCATTGAAGACAGCATGGCCCAATGGCGTGAGGTTCGCCAGCCCTCCAGGGCCGGAAACCAGGCTCTCGGGATGGCCGGCTACAGCTATGCCACTCCCAGTGACGCTCAAACGTCACGCCGGGCCTTTGTCAATCTGGCAGTGACTCGAGTATTCACCCAACCTGCCTCTGTACCAGATATCCCATGGAAAGACAACCCCTCGACGGGCCATCTCATGGGCATTCTTGGGCCCGCCCTGTCCTGCCGGCCTGCCCTGGACGGCCAGATTCTGACGCTCGCGGGACCGCAGGCCCGCACATTGCTGGCCGATGGAAGCGGCTGGTTCGGTGCTGTCGATCTCCCGCCTGGCCAATACCTGCTCACGACGGAGATTGTGACACCCAGCTGGGTGATAAATGTCCCGGTGACTGTGGCCCCGGGGCCGTCACGGAAAAACAGATCGTCCTGCCCGACTGCCAGCAGTCCCTGCAAAAGCTCTACCTGCCGTTGATCCAGAAGCAGTAGGCCGTCGCCTGGCCTGCGGGCAAAATAACTTGTGACAACGATATTGGTGACCGCATGGTTTTTGATGTTTCGAACCTTGACTTTTTGACCCTCCAGCCGGTTTTGGGTATAATGACAGCATAGGTGCAAGCATGTACTGTCGCTTTGCGCGAGCAAGGGAGACGCCATATGGAACATGATCTGCGCTTGACGGTCTTTTGGATCGTCCATCTGTTTCTGCTCGGCCTTTTTGCCATCGAACTGGCCTTTGTCCTGTCCGTGTGGCTCAAGGCCAGGGTGCCGGGGCTTCCAGCCGATGCTTCCCGGTGGCGGAAACTGGGCGCAGCATTGGGCTTTGGCTTCAGGTTGGTGTTCAGCCGCAAGATCTGGGCACTGCTAAAGGCCTTGGTTGTGGATGGCATGGTGCACCGCCGGCTCTATCAGCTAGACCTGCGGCGATGGGCTGTCCACATTGCGGTTTTTGGCTCCTTTCTGGTGTTGGGTATTCTCTCGACCATCACCGGCGTTGTCGTCGAAATCCTACCCTTGCTGGGCATGACCCCCACGGAGGCCGCTTCCGTGCCCATCATCGGTCCTCTGTACCACGCCGACGTGTGGTGGGTTGCTCTGCTGAATGAAGTCCTGGGACTCGTCGTGCTGGGCGGAATGATCCTGGTGATCTATCGCCGCTATGTCCAGAAGGATCCTCAGCTACGTACCATCCCCGCCGATAGCATCATCATCACGCTCCTGGCCCTTGTCGCCTTTAGCGGTTTTCCGTCGGAGACCTTTCGACTGTTGGCCGACTATACGACACCCGCAGGAATCTTTTCTCCCAGTCCAACCATGCTGCCCCCGGCCAAATATCCGCCTGTTCTCTACGATCTCTGGGGGCCCCAGTGGGGGTTTGCCGGCTATGTCTCAGCCCTTGGCCTCGGAGCACTGCGGTTTAGCCCTGAGGTTCTGGGACTTGTTCCGCAACCTTTCGTTCTGGCTGCATTTCGTCATCGTTGCCGCCCTGCTGTTCCTCCTGCCATTCAGCCGCTTCTTCCACGTGATCATGAGCCCCGTCATCGTCGCCTACAATACGATGGCTGGAGCAGGAGGCGCACGACGAGCACCTGCGTCACCGCCGGAAGATGCCGCACATCGCCTCTGGGCCCCAGGCGCCAGCAGGCGTAGGGAGGAGCATCAATGTCCAAGAGAGCAATCGGAAAGTAGATCTGGCCAATTTCACACTCCATCAGATGATGGAGATGGAAGCCTGTACCCGCTGTGGCGAGTGTATCGAGAGCTGCCCCACCTATGCCGAGGCGCTGAGCGAAGAGATCCACCCCCTGCAAAAAATCACCCGGACCAAGAGCTTCTGGAAGGCCGACCATCTGGGCTTCCTGGCGCGGCTGTTCGGCATCCGTCCGTCCACGGAGGAGGAAAGGGCAGCCTACGGCCGCGGGGTCTACCAGTGTACGCTCTGCGCCCGTTGCCACGTCGTCTGTCCGGTGCAGATCGATACCCGCCCGCTCTGGATCTCGATGAGGGAGCAGTTGGTAGAATGGGGCCTCTACCCGGAGGTCTTTGATACACTGAGGGATCGCGTTACCAGCCAGTACAACATCTCTGGGGAGGACAATGCCAATCGCCTGGTCTGGACCGAGAACATGGACCAGGTCCCCGAGGGCTTGGAAGGCAAAACAGGCGTGGACACAGTCTATTTCGTAGGCTGCGTCGGCTCCCTGTATCCCCGCGTGTATAGCGTGCCCCAGAGCTTTGTCCAGATTCTGGAACGCGCCGGCGAGAGCTTTACCACGCTAGGCGGTGAGGAATGGTGTTGCGGCTTCCCACTGCAGATCGCCGGGATGGGCAAGTCTGCCCTCGAGTCTGGCCCGCCATAACGTCGAGGCGGTACGAGCCATCGGCGCCCGGCGGCTGGTTACCACCTGTCCTTCCTGTTACCATACCTGGGCGCACGAGTATCCCCGCATTCTGGGAGAGCCACTGGGAGTCCAAGTGCTCCACGCCACTGAACTGCTCGTCGAGCTGATTGCCGAAAAGAGGATCGAACTGCGCAGTTTCCCGCAACCGGTCACCTACCACGACCCCTGTGACCTGGGCCGGACCAGCGGCATCTATGATGAACCGCGCAAGATCATCCAGGCCATCCCCGGCATCCAGTTCACCGAAATGGCTGACAATCGGGAGATGGCCCTGTGCTGCGGCGGCGGGGGCGACGCCGAAATGGCCGATGCCCAGTTGACGGCCGCCGTCGCCAAGCGCCGCATCGAGCAGGCCCAGGAGACAGGCGCCAAGGTGGTGATCTCTGCCTGCCAGCAGTGCAACCGCACCCTGGCAGAGGCCGCCCGCAAGAACCGAATCCGCATCCGAGCCATGGATATTACCGAGGTGGTTTGGCAGCGCGATGGAAGCATGAATACCCAACGGGATAGATGGAGGTAAGGAACCATGAAGATCGATCAATACGAGTTCCCCGACGATCTGCTTTTCGACCTGGAGCACAATTGGGTTCGTATCGAGGGAGGTACAGCGACGCTTGGCTTGAGCGATTTTGGCCAGGATCTGGCCGGTGAGATCGTCTATGCCGAGATGCCCCGCGTGGGCCGGGAGATCACGCAAGGCCAGGCATTCATGTCCCTGGAATCGGGCAAGTGGGTTGGTCGTGTCAAGGCCATCGTCAGTGGCAAGATCCCCGAGGCCAACGAAGAGATCGAGTGGGAAAGTACCGTCATCAACGAGGATCCCTACGGGGAAGGCTGGTTTGCCAAGGTAGAGCTGTCTAGCCAGCCGGAGGGTCTCATGAAGCCATCTGACCCTGAATTCGCCGAGTTGATCGCTGCCGAACGGGAAAAGTACGGCAAGTAGTTTTCACCAGCTAGACCGGGACTGCTTCTACTGTACCCAATGGGACTCCCCGCGCCAAGGCGTCACTTCGTTGGGGCCAGGCGCGTGCTGCGTTGGTTTTGGGGCAGACTGGCGTGTTGTGGTATAATGGCCTGCGTACGCAGTTTGTGAGGTGCTGTCAGGAAAGTTCTGATTCTCACCTCTCCTGGCAAGCGGCATATCACGCCTATAATTGGCGGCAGGCAGGGCGGCCTGTCCAGAAGGGTATGGGGCCGCCCACCGCGCAGAACTCTGAGGAAAGGGCCTCGGTCACAAAGTCGATTGGGTCTTGCGAGAGTCAGATTGTCTGTCACCATTCAGCGGCCAACCTCGCAGACCCCTTTTTTGTTGGCGGAAATGCTAGATGGCCATTCTTTTGCCAATAAGCTGATAGGAGAAGCTCAGATGTGTACGACGGACGACAAGGCAATCGATCTTATCTTGATGAGTCCGATCTTTGAAAAGTACCGGGCGCAAAAGGGGACTCTGATCCCCATCCTGCAAAGTCGCAGGATATCTATGGCTACTTGCCGCCTGAGGTCTTGCAGCTCATTGCCGACCAGCTCGGTGTGGCGTTGGGCAAGGTCTATGGCGTGGCGACTTTCTACTCCCAGTTCTACCTGGAACCCAGAGGCAGGCACGTGCTCAAGCTGTGTGATGGGACTGCCTGTCACGTCAAGGGCACGCCCATGCTGGCTACCGCCATCGAACACGCGTATGGTATCAGCCCGGGGGAGACATCCGAGGATGGCGAGCTCACGATGGAGCTCGTTTACTGTGTCGGGTCGTGTGCGCTGGCTCCTGTAACGGTGCTGGATGACCAGGTGATCGGGCGGGTACAGCCGGAAGCGCTGGTCCGCCGTTTGAGGAAAGAGATCGCCAAGGGACAAGAAAGCATCGGGCGACTGAGAAGGATAGAAAGGAAGCTTGACGAATGAAGGTTCCGGAGACAGCGACCGTGTCAGATGTCGCGGACAGCGCAGCAGATACAACGCCCTGGACGATCTCCGTCTGTATGGGTACAGGTTGTACCTCCTCTGCCAGCACAGAACTGCGCGAGGCTTTGCGGGAGGAAGCTGGAAAACATGACCTCGAAGGGCAGGTCGAAGTCCGGCGTACCGGCTGCTTTGGGTTCTGCGAGCAGGGCCCCATCGTGATTGTCCAGCCCGGGGAGATCTTTTATTGCAGGGTCAAGCCGCGCGATGCCAAGGCAATCATTGAGCAGCATATTCTGGGCCGCCAGTTGGTGGACCGGCTCCTGTTCCGTGACCCGTCAAGCGGCGAGTCGATAGAGCGCTGGCACGACATTGGCTTCTATGGCAAGCAGCAGCGCATCCTTCTCGGGAACTGTGGCGTCATCGATCCCGAAAACGTGAACCACTACCTGGAGCGCGAGGGATACCAGGCGCTCCGCAAGGCATTGACCGAGATGACACCGGAAGAGGTGATCCAGGAGGTTCTCGACTCAGGTCTGCGCGGGCGCGGCGGGGCTGGATTTCCCGCTGGACTCAAGTGGCGCTTTGCCCGACAGACTCAGAGTTGGCCCAAGTATGTCATCTGCAATGCCGATGAAGGCGACCCCGGTGCATTCATGGACCGCTCGGTGCTGGAGGGCGACCCACACCTGGTCATCGAAGGCATGATCATTGCCGGATATGCCATCGGCGCTCAGTACGGCTATGTCTACTGCCGCGCCGAGTACCCGCTGGCCATCCGCCGCTTCGAGCGCGCGCTGGTCCAGGCCCGCGAACTGGGAATGCTGGGCAAGAATATACTGGGATCCGGCTTTGACTTTGACATCATCGTCAAAGAGGGGGCGGGGGCGTTCGTGTGCGGAGAAGAAACGGCGCTTATGGCTTCGATTCAGGGAGACCGCGGGCAGCCCTGGCCGCGGCCGCCCTATCCTGCCGTCGCTGGCCTGTGGAAACAACCCAGCAATGTCAACAATGTCAAGAGTTACGGCTACACACCACACATCATCCGCAAGGGTGCCGAGTGGTTCAAGAGCCTTGGCACCGAGGACAGTCCTGGTACTGCCGTCTTTGCCCTGACGGGCATGGTGAACTGCACCGGCCTGATCGAGGTCCCCATGGGGATCACGCTGCGCGAGATCATCTACGACGTGGGCGGTGGCATCCCAGAGGGAAAACGCTTCAAAGGCGTGCAGACCGGCGGCCCTCTGGGTGGTTGTCTGCCCGAAGAGCACCTGGATACGCCAGTGGACTTTGATTCCCTGGTCGCTGCCGGCTCCGTCATGGGCTCCGGCGGCATGATCGTCGCCGACGAGAGTACCTGTATGGTCGAGTTTGCCAAGTACTTTATGCAATTTGTTTGCGACGAGAGTTGCGGCAAATGCCCACCCTGCCGTACCGGCAGCATCCGCATGCTGGAGGTTCTGGAGCGCATCACGGCCGGTGAAGGGAAACCCGGGGACCTGGACGAGATCCGGCGGCTGGCGGAGGGCATCGAGAAGGGCTCTCTGTGCGCGCTGGGCCAATTGGCCCCTGCTCCCGTGATGTCCACCTTGCAGCATTTTGAGGAGGAATACCGGCAGCATATCGAAGAAGGACGTTGCCCGGCTGGCAAGTGCAGCGCCTTGATCAGGTTTGAGATTATTGCCGACCTCTGTACCGGCTGTACCTTGTGCGCACGGAACTGTCCCAGCAACGCTATCAGCGGCGAAAGGAAAGAAGCGCACATTCATCGATCAAGCGCTGTGCGTGCAGTGCGGTATGTGCAAAGAGGTCTGCAAGTTCGACGCCGTCGTGGTTTACTAATCGGAGCGGGGTAAGCAAATGAATGTAGAACTGACCATCAACGGAAAAAAGGTTACAGCCCCCGAGGGCAGCACCATCCTGGAAGCTGCGCGCCTGGCAGGTATCCAGATCCCTACGCTCTGCCACCATCCTGACCTGACCAACGTGGGCGCCTGCCGCCTGTGCGTCGTCGCGGTGGAGAGGGCGCGGACGCTGCAAACTGCCTGTACGACGCCTATCTCGGCAGGGATGGTCGTGAACACCGAGAGCGAAGAGGTGCGCGCGACCCGCAAATTCGTACTGGAGATGCTGCTGACCGACCATCCCAATGACTGCATGACCTGCGAGGTGAACGGCGACTGTGAACTGCAGGACCTGGTCTACGACTATGGCGTCGAGTGGCCCGAACACAGCGGTCAGCGCCACAGCCTACGAAATCGATTCGGACCCGAATCCTTTTGTGTTCGTCGATCGCAACAAGTGCATCGTTTGCGGCCGCTGTATCCGGGCCTGCAGCGAGATTCAAAACCGCGATGTCTGGAACTTTGCCCAGCGCGGCTTTGAGACCAAGCTCGTCGCCGGCGCCGACCAGCTCATGCTCGACGCCCGTTGCGAAAGCTGTGGCCAGTGTGTGGCCTATTGCCCCGTCGGCGCCCTGCACGACAAGATGAGCCTGGGCCTGGGGCGGCCCAACCAGGTCAGCAAAGTGCGGACGACCTGCTCCTATTGCGGCGTGGGCTGCACCTTTGACCTGAACGTGCGCGACGGCAAGGTCGTGCGCGTTACCAGCTGCTGAGGATGCGCCGGTCAACGGTTTGTCGCTCTGTGTCAAAGGCCGCTACGGCTACGACTACATACACCACCCCGACCGCCTGACCCGGCCTCTGGTGCGGGCCAAGTGGCTGGCCGGTGTGCAAGAGAGATTGGCCAGCGGTGAGTGGCGAGTGGCGGATTCCCAATCCCCAACTCCCAATCCTGATGATCTTGTCGAAACCGACTGGGATACCGCGCTGGACCTGGTAGCCAACCGCTTCGCCGAGGTCAAACAGGAACATGGCAGCGATGCTTTTGCCGTGCTGGCTTCGGCCAAGTGCACCAACGAGGAGAACTATCTCTTTAACAAGTTCACGCGGCAGATCCTGGCCACCAATACCATCGACCACTGTGCTCGCCTCTGACACAGCGCCACCGTCGCCGGTCTGGTGACAAGCTTTGGCAGCGGCGCGATGACCAACTCCATCCGCGATATCGCCCAGGAGAGCGAGTGCTTCTTTATCATCGGCAGCAATACCACCGAGCAACACCCGGTCATCGGAACCAAGATCCGGCAGGCGGTGCGGTACCGTGGGGCCAAGCTCATCGTGGCCGATCCCCGTCGCATTGATATCGCCGACTATGCCGACCTGTTCTTGCAGCACAAACCGGGCACCGACATTGCCCTGCTCAACGGCCTGATGCACGTCATCCTCCGTGAAGGTTGGCAGGATGAGGCATTTATCGCCGAGCGAACCGAGAACTTTGAAGCATTCAGAGCCACCGTTGAGGAATACACTCCCGAGGTGGCCAGCCAGATCTGTGGCGTGCCGGCCAAAGAGATCGAAAAGGCGGCCAGGATGCTGGCCGAAAACCGGCCCGGTTCCCTATTCTACGCGATGGGTATCACCCAGCACATGGATCGGCGTGGCCAACGTAATGAGCTGCGCCAACCTGCAGATGCTGCTGGGCAACATGGGGGTGCCAGGGGGAGGCGTGAATCCTCTGCGCGGCCAAAACAACGTCCAGGGCGCCTGCGACATGGGTGGTCTGCCCAACGTTTACCCCGGCTACCAACCGGTGACCTCCCCGCCTGTCCAGAGAAAATTTGAGAAAGCCTGGGGTGTGCCCTTGTCGAACCGGGTCGGGCTGACCGTCACCGAGATGCTTCACGCTGCCGAGGAAGGAGCCGTACGCTGCCTGTACGTCATCGGCGAGAACCCGATGACCAGCGATCCAGACCTGAATCACGTGCGCCATGCCCTCCAAGAGACCGAGTTTCTGGTGTTGCAGGACATCTTTTTGACCGAAACGGCCCCCTTTGCCGACGTGATTTTCCCAGCAGCCAGTTTTGCCGAAAAGAACGGTACCTTTACCAACACCGAGCGGCGGGTGCAGTTGGTACGCCGGGCCATCGATCCGCCCGGCGAGGCCCGCTCGGATTCCTGGATCATCACCGAGCTGGCCCGGCGCCTGCTTGAACTCGGGGCGGCATTGCCTGATCCGGACGCGCCCCACGCTGGTTGGGACTATGCCTCCACCTCTGACGTGCTGGCCGAGATCAACGCCCTGTCGCCCATCTATGCCGGTATCACCCCCGAGCGGCTGGCCATGGGCGAACAGCTCCAATGGCCTGTGCCCACTGCCGAGCACCCCGGCACGCCCATTCTGCATGTGGGCAGATTCAGCCGCGGGGTGGGCCGTTTTGCCGCGGTGGATTACGCCGAGGCAGACGAGCTGCCCGACGACGACTACCCGTTGATGTTGACCACCGGACGCGTGCTCTATCACTGGCACGGCGGCGAGATGACACGCCGCGCCCGTGGTCTGGCGGAGGTTTATCCCGAGGCGCTGATCGAAATCCATCCCCATGATGCCCACAAAGTGGGGATCGTGGATGGCAATATGATGAAGGTCGCTTCGCGCCGGGGTGAGATCGTGGCCAAAGCCGAGGTGACCGACCGGGTGGAGCCGGGATTGATCTTCTCCACCTTTCACTTTCCCGAGTCGGCGGCCAACTTCCTGACCAACCCGGCCCTGGACCCGGTGGCCAAGATCCCCGAATTCAAGGTCTGTGCGGTCAAGGTGGAAGCCGTATAGAGGAGGCGTCGAATGGACATTCGCAAGATCTACGAGTATGCGTTGCAGCGCGAGCATGAGGGCAAGCGTTTCTTTGCCGAAAACGCCGAGCGATTGAGCCACGCCGCGGCAGCGGGTGCCTTCAGGCAGCTAGCGGCCGAGGAGCAAACGCATATCAACTTTATCCAGGCCCAACTCGATGCCATGGACATGGGCGAACAACCCAGTATCTCCATGGGCATCGAGCTGGAGCAGGATGGCTTCTTTTCTCAACGGGCCGAGTCCGAGATGCTCGACCAGACCGTAGTGGAGGCCATGGTACCCGACTTGCCTGTGCTGCGCATGGCCTACTTGATCGAGCGCGATTTCGCCGAGTTCTACGAAATGGCCGCTGAAAAGTCCGAAGGTGAGGCGAAAGAGGTCCTGGCAATGTTGGCCACGTGGGAGCGCGGCCACGAAAGGCTGTTCAAGGGCCTTCATGACCAGGCATTTGAGGAATACGCCCAAATGCCTTGGGGGGGCTGAGCTTCCCGCTCTGCGCCCTGCTCGGTCCTGGACTCCAGGCTGCCTGGGTATGGCTGGCACAAGTATCACCGATGCCAGAACGGAACTCCGCCTGGCGTCAAGAGTGAGGGACATCCCTTTCTGGGATGTCCCTCACTCTGCATCTGGCGAAGGAGCGTCTGCGTTGTCGCGGTCCTTATCCGCGACCAGAAGCTGCTGTACCCTTGGGGCGCACTCGGAATCGACAAAGACAGTTACCCGGTCTCCGCTTTTCAGCGCCGTGTAGCCATGGGCCATGTGTAGCTTGCGGCCTCGCCGCACCGAGATGATCAGGCACTCTTCAGGCAAGTCGAGTTCGCTGATCCGCTGCCCAACAGCGGGCGAGGTAGCAGGAATCCTCAGTGAAGAAAGCTGGTACCATCAACCTGGCCCAGGCGCAGCACCTCAGCCTGGTGCTGGTGGTGGGCGCGTGCGGCGATGGCTTGGTCGTAGGCGCGGATGATGTCGACACGACGCACCGTCCCTACCAGTCGCCTGGATCCTTCCTCCTCGACTACGGGTAACCGGCCCACATCGCGACGACCCAACTGGCGCAATGCCTTCCACATTGGCTCGTAGGGATAAGCAACCAAGAGGTCACTCCGTGTCGCAATATCGGCCACTGTCTTGCCGGTAGTGGCACCCGCCGCCCTGGCTCGTTCCAGGTCCTGGATGCTAACCACGCCCGCCAATTCACCGGCCTCATCCACGACGGGAAAGCCATGATGGTGGGTACGCGCGAACACGGTGGCCAGTTCGTCCAGCGACATGTCCAGCGAGACCGTATCCACCTCGGTGGTCATCGCCTCGCGCACCGTGATCCCCTGCATGACGTCAATGTCCTGGCCCTGGCTCAGATGGACCCCTCGCCGGGTGAGTTTGAGTGTGTAGATCGAATCGCTGCTGATGAGGCGGGAGACGAGTGTGCTCATGACCGTTGTCAGCATGAGCGGCAGAATGATGTGATAGTCCCCCGTCATTTCAAACAGGATGAGGATGGATGTGATGGGTGCGTGGGCCGCACCCGTAAAGAAGGCGGACATACCTACCAGGGCGTAGGCGCCCGGGGGAGCCGTGATGGCCGGAAAGAGGGTATGGACCACCACGCCAAAAGCCTCTCCCAGCATGGCCCCCATAAAGAGAGACGGAGCAAAGATTCCACCAGAACCGCCAGAGCCGAGGGTAATGATCGTGGCCAGAATTTTCGCCAAGAGCAGCACCACGGCCATCTGCAATGCCAGTTCGCCAAACAGAGCCTGGGTTATGGTAGGATAGCCAACGCCAAAGACCCGGGGAAAACCATCGATCTTGGGGGTGAGGATACCCACGACTCCCAGAAGTACGCCGCCAAGTACAGGCTTAAAGTACTCGGGGAAGCGCAACTTGTCCCATAGATCCTCGGAGAGGTACAGCAGGCGGGTGAATCCCACGGCAGCCAGGGCAGCCAGCAGCGCCAGCATCGTGTAGAAAAGCAGCTCCCAGGGGCTGACCAGAATGTAATCCGGGACCACAAAGGTGCTCAGGTCACCTTCAAAGGCGTGGGCGACGACGTCTGCCACCACGGCCGAGATGACGACCGCCCCAAAATAGGTGGCGTGGAACTGGCCCAGGATCACCTCCAGGGCAAAGACAGATCCGGCGATGGGGGCGTTGAATGTGGCCGCGATGCCGCCCGCCGCGCCGCAGGCCACCAGGTTGCGAACCCGGTCATCCGAAAGACGAAATAGCTGGCCGACGGCGGAGCCCAGCGCTGACCCGATCTGGGCGATGGGGCCCTCCCGCCCGACTGAACCACCGGTACCGATGCAGATGGCTGAAGCCAGCGACTTGACGATGGCTACCCGGGGCCGGATGCGGCCCCCACGCAGGGCAACAGCCTCCATGACCTCCGGCACACCGTGGCCCTTGGCCTCGCGGGCAAAGCGATAGATGAGCGGCCCAAAGATCGCGCCGCCCAGGGCCGGGATGATGAGAAGATAGAAGGGATAAATCCCCTCCATGGCCCCAGCCAGGCCACCGTAGGCCAGCCGGTGCACGCCCTCAATGAGCCGTCGAAAGACGACAGCGCCCAAGCCGGCGCCGATGCCCACAATGACGGCTGTAAACAGGATGACGCCTGACTCGGAGAGCCTGCGCTGGTCCAGCCAGCGCGGCAGGCGTTGCCGCCACTGGTGCTTGCTGGACTGGCCAGCATGCTCACGAAAAGATGAAGAAAAGCCCGCCATTGCGATCCCTCCCGCGAGAGGCTACTTGCTGCAAGGGTAGACCGGCACCCCTGTCAGCCCGGATATCACCATCGGCGCCAGCCCTGGCAGGCGTTGTCAGGGCTCATAGCGCTCTGGCAGCGGAAGCACAATACCTGGCCCGAAGACGAAAGCCATCCCAATTGGGATGGCTTTCATTCTGTGCTTTACAGTAGCCTGGCTAGACGATCTCGACGACTGCGTCCTGCTCTTTGAGCGCATTGGCCGCTGTTTCAGCCTGTTCCTTCGGCGCGCCTTCCAGGACTTTGGCCGGAGCACTATCGACCAATTCCTTGGCCTCTTTCAAGCCCAGGTCGCTGCGGAAGGTGCGTACAGCCTTGATGACCTGGATCTTTTTGGGACCGATCTCCTTCAAGAGTACGTCGAATTCGGTCTTTTCTTCCTCTTCCTCTGCGGCTTCAGCTCCACCCACTGCCGGCATGCCGGCCATGGCCATCGGCGCTGCTGCCGAGACGCCCCACTTGTCCTGCAACATCTTTGACAATTCGGCTGCTTCCAACAGCGTTAGCTCGTCCAGAGCCTCCGCTAGTTTTTCCAGTTTCTCAGACATTGTGTCTTTTCCTCCTTAGCTTTCTAGTATTCGAGTCTGTTTGCTCTTTGGGTCAAGCCGCGGCTTCCGTCGCGGAGTCTGTGCCTTGATCAGCTCGTGCCTGCAAGACCTGTACCAGTTCGCGCACGGGCGCGACAATGGTGCTTGCCACGCCGCTCATTGGCCCCTGTATGGCTCCCAGCACCTGAGCCAGGAGGATCTCGCGGGGTGGCAGAGCCGCCAGGCTCTGAACCCTGCTGACGTCGAGGAAATCAGTACCGAGAACCGCCCCCCTGATTCGCAGCACACTGGACTTCTTGGCAAGGTCTGTCAGCGTTTTGGCAATGGGCGGAACCTCTTCCTGGCAATAGCCAACGGCAATCGTACCGTCAAGCTGCTCAGACGGGACCGAGACTTTGGCTCGCTCCAGGGCCAGCTTGAACAGCGTGTTCTTGACTATCTGGAAGGTGCCGCTGTCTTCCCGCAACTTGTTGCGCAGTTCTGTTAGGTCTGCAACAGTCAGCCCCCGGTAATCCGTGAGGATCAGTGCCTGGCTGTTGGACATCCTATCGACATAGTCCGCCACCATCTGTTTCTTCTTTTCCTTGGTAATGGCCAATCTATCTCACCTCCTTCGTTCTGAACGTTCTCTCAAGAAACGCTTTCTTGTTCCTTGTCCTTTTGCGAAAGCCCCAGTGGAATCAAAAAAGCCCTTGCGCTACCGCTGCAAAGGCTCTTGCCCAAGCGTTTGGGATCGAAATGCCAAACCCCGCCTTCAAGGGCTCTCACTCACTTTGCCTCGGCAGGCCACACCGTTTGAGCGCCAGTTGGCGCACCTGCTGTCTTGGGCGTGATGCAGTTGTCAGAGTACGGTTCGCAGAGTCTAGGCCGTCTTCATGGCCATCGCCAACATCGGATCTATGCGGATGCCAGGCCCCATCGTGTTGGTTACCGTCACCTTGCCGATATAGGTGCCCTTTGAAGCAGCAGGACGGGACTTGACGATGGCTTCCATGATAGTTGACATGTTCTCCATGAGGCTGTCCACGGGAAAGCTGGCTTTGCCAATGGGCACGTGGATGTTGGCAGTCTTGTCAATCCGATACTCCACGCGCCCCTGGCGCGCTTCCCGGATCACCCTTTCCAGAGCATCCTCGGAAACGATGGTTCCCGCTTTGGGACTTGGCATCAATCCTCGGGGACCCAGGACCCGGCCCAGGCGGCCAACTTTGCGCATCATGGGTGGTGTGGCGATGGCGATGTCAAAGTCGAACCACCCCTTCTGTATCTTTTCGATTAGCTCATCACTCCCGACATAGTCAGCCCCGGCATCGCGCGCGATCTTTTCACCTTCACCCTCGACGAGAACCAGGATCCGGACTGTCTTGCCGGTACCTTTGGGCAGCAGAACGACCCCCCGCACCTGCTGATCCGCGTGCCTGGGATCGAGGCCTGTTCGCATATGCAGTTCTATTGTAGCATCGAACTGGCTGTAGTTTGTCTTCTTGGCCAGATCCAGCGCATCTTCGGGCGTATACAGACGTCCCGGTTCGACCAGTTTCGCTGCATCTTGATACTTTTTCCCTCGTCTTGCCATTTTCATCTCCTCTGTGGTGTTGATGGGGGATTTGCCCCCTCCCACGCTGCCAAGATCCTTGAGAACTCGTTTGCACCCTTGCCATCACCGGTAGATGATCTCACCATGGCTGCAAGGTTTGCGCCCTCAAGGGGCCAATGGGCTAACCTACGACCTGGATCCCCATGCTCCGGGCTGTACCCTCGATCATGCGCATGGCACCTTCAATGTCGTAGGCATTCAGGTCTTTCATCTTTTGCTCGGCAATCTCGCGCACCTGCTGCTGCGACACAGTGCCCACCGTCTCCATGGCTACTTCAGAGGCTCCCTTGGAGACGCCAGCGGCCTTTTTCAAGAGGTCCGTGGCCGGTGGGGTCTTGAGGACAAAGCGAAATGAGTTGTCCTGAAAGACAGTGATCTCGGCCGGGATGATACTGCCAGCCTGGTGAGCGGTTCGCGCATTATAATCCTTGCAAAAGGCCATAATGTTGATGCCATGCTGGCCCAATGCGGGACCTACCGGCGGCGCCGGTGTGGCTTTGCCTGCTGGTATCGCCAATTTGACGATCGCTTTAACTTTCTTTGCCATTTAACTTCTCCAACGATTCAGGGCTAGATCTTTTCTACCTGCAAGAAATCAAGTTCAACGGGAGTTTCCCGGCCAAAGAAGGAAACCAGGATCCGTACCTTACCCTTGTCGGGAAAGATATCATCTACACCGCCCACAAAGTCCTCAAAGGGGCCGTCGCAGATACGAACTTTTTCGCCGGGACGGAAGGTAACTGTGACCCGGGGCGTCTCGGCGCGCATCCGCTTCAGGATTCTATCCACGTCACGTTTGCGCAAAGGTGTTGGTCTGCGGACCGAACCTACAAAGCCAGTCACGCCTGGGGTATTGCGCACGACGTACCACGAATCCTCGTGCATGATCATTTCTACAAGGATATAGCCCGGAAAGATCCGGCGTTCAACCGTCCGCCGCTGTCCATCCTTAAGCTCGATTTCCTCCTCGGTAGGTACCAGGACCTGAAAGATCTTATCTTGCATACCCAACGACTCGATCCGATGCTCCAGGTTCTTCTTGACTTTGTTCTCGTAGCCGGAGTAGCTGTGGATGACGAACCAGCTGTGGCCGTCAGACGACTCTTCTTCCGGATCGCTCTCCTGTTTTCCCCCGGCTTCCTCATCGTCATCGCCCAGAAGTGCCAGGAAGCCCAGACCGGCCTCATCTGACTCGTCTCCTGAATCAGAGTCCTTGTCTGGGACCGGCGTCGGCTCGGCCTCGGCTGGCTCAAGATAGGACGCAAAGAGCTGGCGGGCCATCTCCTCTGGTTCCAGCGGCACCTCGGCGCCAGGCGTCTCGTCAGGTGACGCAGCGTCACCCGACGTCGCGTCGCCCGGCGTGACGCCGGTAACTTCCTCGACAGCCACGTCGTCCGCTTCGATCACTTCAGGCTCGATTGCGCTACTGCGTTCTTCTTCCATCATTGCCCACTAGTTACAGGAACAGGCCAAAGATCAAGGTGTATACCCAGTCGATGAGGCCCAAGACGATAGCCAGGAATGTGGTTACCAGGATAACAATAACCGTCAAGTTGACTGCCTCTCTCCGGGTCGGCCAAGAGACCTTTTTCAACTCGAAATAGGTTTCTCGGAAATACCGGACGATGCCGTTTTCTTGCACTTTCCTGGCGGTCGCTGACCTTGCCACGGATCCTCTTCTCCTTTACCTACTATGCAACATGGGATCCCACAAGCATGTAAGGATGTCACGCTGCTTCGAATATCTGATTCCTAGACTTGAAGACACCGTCCCATCGTGCTCCCATGAGACGGTGTCCACTCTCCCAGGCAGGCCAGGCAGGACTTGAACCCGCAACCTACGGTTTTGGAGACCGTTGCTCTGCCAAATTGAGCTACTGGCCTGTGCAAGCCCAGGGCGGATCGCGATCCGCCCTGGGACCAAATCCTATTTCGTCTCTCGATGCAACGTATGCGTCCGGCAGCGCGAACAGTACTTTTTCAACTCCATACGGTTCGGGTCGTTGCGCCGATTCTTGGAAGACGTGTAATTCCGTTCCTTGCACTCGGTACATGCAAGGGTCATGACGATGCGAACTGCTCTTTTTGCCATAGTCTAACCGCTATTTCACAATCTCGGTGATGACACCCGAGCCAACGGTTCGGCCGCCTTCGCGCATGGCGAAGCGGGAACCAGCTTCCAGGGCCACCGGCACGATCAATTTCACACCCAGGCTCACATAGTCCCCGGGCATGACCATCTCTACGCCTTCCGGCATCTCCACCGCCCCTGTCACATCCAGGGTGCCAATGTAGAACTGCGGCCGGTACCCGGCAAAGAAGGGCGTATGCCTGCCGCCCTCATCCCGCCGCAAGACGTAGACCTCACCTGTGAACTCTGTGTGCGGCTTGATGCTTCCTGGCTTGGCCAGCACCTGTCCCCGCTCTACGTCCTCACGATCGATGCCTCGCAGCAGACAGCCAACGTTGTCCCCGGCCATGCCCTCGTCGAGGATCTTGCGGAACATCTCCACCCCGGTGCAAACGGTCTTGACCGTTTCTTTGATGCCAATGATCTCGACTTCGTCCATGGTATGGATCATTCCCCGGTCCACGCGACCGGTGACCACGGTGCCCCGTCCCTTGATGCTGAACACGTCCTCGATGGGCATCAAGAAAGGCTTGTCGACGTCGCGCTCAGGCGTCGGGATGTACTCGTCCACCACTCGCATCAACTCCCAGATGCAAGCATACTCGGGGGCGTCCAGATCCTCGTTGGTGCTCTCCAGGGCGTCGCGCGCGCTGCCGCGGACGATGGGAATGTCATCACCGGGGAAGCCGTAGCTGCTGAGCAGCTCGCGAAGCTCCAACTCGACCAGTTCGAGCAGTTCCGGGTCGTCCATCATGTCGGTTTTGTTCAAAAAGACGACCATGGCCGGCACTTCAACCTGACGCGCCAGCAAGACATGCTCGCGGGTCTGGGGCATGGGCCCATCAGGAGCAGCCACGACCAGGATGGCGCCATCCATCTGTGCGGCGCCGGTGATCATGTTTTTGATATAGTCGACGTGCCCTGGGCAGTCGACGTGGGCATAGTGCCGGTTCTCGGTCTCGTACTCGACGTGAGCGATGGCGATGGTGATACCGCGGGCCTTTTCCTCAGGAGCGTTATCAATGGAATCAAAGGCCCGGAAATCGGCCCAGCCCTTCATCCCTAAGGTCTTGGTGATAGCCGCGGTCAAGGTTGTCTTGCCGTGGTCAATGTGGCCAATGGTGCCCACGTTCACATGTGGTTTTGTTCGCTCGAACTTTGCCTTTCCCATACTAGAACCTCCTGGTGCTGTTCAAAATCATTCCCTTGTTCAAGCCCACGATGGGATTTGAACCCATGACCTCGCCCTTACCAAGGGAGTGCTCTGCCGTCTGAGCTACGTGGGCATATTTCCCTAGAGCCACCCGTCGGATTCGAACCGACGACCCAGCGCTTACAAGGCGCTTGCTCTGCCATCTGAGCTAGGGTGGCCAGCGTTCGAACTCCACCCAGACCGCCACCCTGAATCACTGCGCAAAAAAACCGCGGCGCAAAGCACGCCAGGGTCATGTGGCGGCTTAGTATACTGACATTCAATACAAATGTCAAATCATGCCTGTCGTATTACGCGACAGATGGTACCATTGGCCAGGCAGGATCGCCGGCGACAGGCGGAGGGGGTGGGATTCGAACCCACGGAGCACTGCTGCTCACACGTTTTCGAGACGCGCGCATTCGGCCGGACTATGCTACCCCTCCTCGCAAAAAGGCATTATAGCACAGAAACCCATGGCCAGCAAAACCTCCCCGCCCTGTTGTCCAGCCCGCCGCAAGTTCTCCATAAAACGGCTCGGCCCTCGCATAGTGCAAGCTGTCATTCCTGCTCTGGTCGATTTTCTGCAATTGTGCCCCACGACACGAGGTACAAGCGAGTGTTCACACAGTCTGGAAGGCGGGAATCTACCCGCTGTTTTCTGCAGTTATCCATCTCTTCGAGGGCCCTCTACCGCCTTCGAGTATCCCGTGGCGGAGTGACGTGCCGGTGGGTCACTAGAGCTTATTTCAACATCGTGGGTGACTTGGAACCAAGTCGCCCATGCTGTCAACCTGTACCTTGCGGAGTACGCATCCTCAGATGCGAACGGACTGAGCTTCATGGGGAAAACGTTCCGCATCAGGGGATGCTCCACTCTACAGAAGGCAGGAGCACGTTCACTTTCCACTTGCGGAGTTTGCATCCTCAGATGCGAACGGACCAAGCCTCATGGGGAAAACGTTCCGCATCAGGGGATGCTCCACTCCACAGAAGGCAGGAGCACGTTCACTTTGTACCTGCAAAGCTGAAAGATACCCCGTGCTAGTGTGCTGGTCTGGTTTTTCCTGGTGCTTGCCGCCCAACAGCTTTTGGAGTATAATGCGGGTTCTACCTGATCGAGGCAGTCTGGTCCACTCACCGGCTTGGGGCGAGGACCGCTCGACTGTGCTGGAACAAAGACAAAGGAGCAGGTCTAGAATGGCGAAAAAGGGAAGGGTTTTCAGTGGGGCACGGCCCACCGGCCGCCAGCACCTTGGCAACTATCTGGGAGCGATCCGCAATTATGTGGCGCTCCAGGATGAGTACGAGTGCGTATATTCTGTGGTCGATCTCCATGCCTTGACAACCCTCGAGGATACAGACAAGCTGGTAGAGTGGACACGTGAGATGACCCTCGATTGGCTGGCTGCGGGAATGCGTCCTGAGGAAACCATCATCTTTGTGCAGTCCCACGTGCCGCAGGTCACCGAACTCCACATGATCCTGTCCATGGTAACGCCACTGGGTTGGCTCACCCGGCTGCCAACCTTCAAGGAGAAGGTCCGCCAGAATCCCGACAATGTCAACTATGGCCTGGTAGGTTATCCGGTGCTCATGGCGTCGGATATCGCCATGTACAAAGCGGACACAGTTCCGGTCGGCGTGGACCAGGCGCCCCATCTGGAATTCACCCGCGAGATCGTCCGCCGCTTCAACCGCCTTTTTGGCGAGGTACTGGTGGAACCGCAGGCCAAGCACACCGAGTTCACCAAGGTATTGGGTCTCGACGGCAAGGCCAAGATGGGCAAATCGCTGGACAACCACATCGAGATCGCTGCCAGCCCTGAAGAGATCTGGCAGCGGGTGCGGATGATGGTCACAGACCCTGCCCGCCGCTACCGGAACGACCCCGGCCACCCGGAGGTCTGCAATGTATTCAGCCTCCACAAATTCTTCTCGCCCGACCAGGTTGGCCAGATCGAATTGGATTGCCGCGCAGGTACGATTGGCTGTGTCGACTGCAAAAAGCTATTCGCCCAGAACCTGAGCGACTATTTTGCCCCCTTCCGCGAGCGACGCGCCCGGCTGGAAGCGGACCCTGACCACATCTGGGACGTGCTGGCCGACGGCGCCCGCCGGGCCGGCATCATTGCCGACGAGGTCATCAGCGAGGTCAAAGAAGCGGTGGGACTGCCATAGCGGCCACGCAGATAGGGCGGAACCATGCAGCAGCAGCGCATCCGTAACTTTTGTATCATTGCCCATATCGATCACGGCAAGAGCACCCTGGCCGACCGTTTGCTGGAGCGCACCGGCACTGTAAGCAAGCGGGAGATGATGGATCAGGTCTTGGACACCATGGACCTGGAGCGCGAAAAGGGCGTGACCATCAAGGCCTCGGCTGTGCGCTTGGCCTACACGGCGGCCGATGGCCTGGAGTACGAGCTGAACCTGATCGATACGCCGGGGCACGTGGACTTTACCTATGAGGTAAGCCGGGCCCTGGCCGCCTGCGAGGGAGCGTTGCTGGTCGTCGATGCCAGCCAGGGGGTACAGGCCCAGACCCTGGCCAATCTGTACCTGGCCCTTGATGCCGGTCTGACCATCGTGCTCATCATCAACAAGATCGACCTCATCTCGGCCCAGCCAGAAGTGGTGGCTCAGGAGGTGGAGGATCTTCTGGCCATCCCCGCCGACGGTGCGATCTATACCTCCGCCAAACTCGGCACGGGCGCAGAAACCGTGCTGCAGGCGGTGGTGGACAACGTTCCCCCGCCGGTTGGGCGCCCGGACCAGCCCCTGCGGGCCCTGATATTTGATTCCCACTATGATACCTACAAGGGCGTGATCGCCTACGTCCGCGTCATAGACGGCCAGATTGGCCGCAACGACGCGCTGATGCTGATGTCAAACCTGCAGCCGGTGCTCCCCATCGAGGTTGGTGTCTTTCGCCCGGGCATGGAACCATGCGAGAGCCTGAATGCCGGCGAAGTGGGTTACGTGGCCACCGGCCTGAAGACGCTGCTAGATTGTCGCGTGGGCGATACCTTTACCTCAGCGTCGAGCCCGGCCGCTGAGCCGTTGGCCGGCTACCGCCCGGCCAAACCCATGGTCTTTGCCGGGCTCTATCCCGCCGAAGGTGAAGACTATGCCGTGCTGCGTGATGCCCTGGCCAGGCTGCAGCTCAACGATGCATCGCTCATCTATGAGCCTGAAACTTCTCAGGCCCTGGGTTTTGGCTTCCGCTGCGGTTTCCTGGGTCTCTTTCACATGGACATCATCCAGGAGCGGCTGGAGCGGGAGTATGACCTGGACATTGTCTTTACCTCGCCCAGCGTCGAGTATCAGGTACTCAAGACCGACGGCGAACTGTTGGAAATAGACAACCCGGCCAAGCTGCCTCCTGAGAACGAGATAGAGCAGATAGAGGAACCATGGATGCAGATCCAGATCTTTACGCCTGCCGAATTCATCGGTCCGGTCATGGACCTGGTGATCAAGCGCCGGGGCGAGATGAAAAAGATGGAATACCTCGATGCCAAGCGGGTTCTCCTGACCTACGAGATCCCCCTGACCGAGATCCTCGTGGACTTTTACGACCAGCTCAAGAGCCGGACCAAGGGCTATGCCTCGCTGGACTATGCGCCCGCCGGCTATCGTCCCGGCGATATGGTCAAGTTAGAGGTGCTGGTGGGCGGCACGCCCGTGGATGCCCTGTCCATCATTATCCATCGCGAGCAGACCTTTCACAAGGGCCAGCGTTTGGTGACCAAGATGAAGAAGGCCATCCCTCGCCAGATGTTTGACGTGGCTATCCAGGCAGCGGTTGGCAGCCGTGTGATCAGCCGGGCCAATGTCAAGGCGCTGCGTAAAGATGTGCTGTCCAAGTGTTATGGCGGCGACGTGAGCAGAAAGCGCAAATTGCTGGAGAAGCAGAAAAAAGGCAAAAAGCGCATGAAAAAGATCGGGCACGTCGATGTCCCCCAGGAAGCCTTTATGACCGTGCTCCGGCTGGCAGAGGAATAGCCGCCAACGATACCCCCAAAAACAAAGGTCTTCCAATGATCATTGGAAGACCTCGAGAACCCTGGCGGAACAAACAGACTAGGTTTCAGCTTCGCCCTCAGCTGGTGGCTCGTGATGCTTTGCATAGAGGGGGCAACCCCCACCGCACAGGACATGGTCGGGGCAGTCGTGGCACTTTTCCATCATGAAATCCCGGTTTCGCAGATAGCGGGCCAGCTCGTGGTCCCAGATGCTGTCCCAGGGATCGCTGAGCAGGTTGCCCAGCGCTGAAAAGTAGCTCTGGCAGGGGATCACGTCGCCGTTGGGTTCTACGCACATGTTGTACCTGGCCGCGGTGCAGCCCTTGATACCCAGTTCCATGCCGATGGGATCGAATTCGCAGTACTGGGTTGGCGTGTACCAGATAAGGCGCATGTGGTGCTCCTGCGCCGCCTCTTTGACCCGCTCCAGAATGGGCTCCAGTTCGTCCTCGCGCAGACCGCTGCCCACGGCCACCGCCGAGCCCGAATAGATGAGGCTGTTGCAGCCAAAAGTAGGCACGCCCAGGGACGCGGCGAATGCAATCGTCTCCACGATGCCGTCGACGTTCTCGGTGGTCATGGTCGTGTTGGTCATCATATAGACGTCGGCGTCCACCACGGTTCTGATGCCCGCTACCGTTTCTTCCCAGGCGCCCTCTACACCGACCATCCGGTCGTGGATGGCCGGGTCGTGGCTCTCCAACGTGATCTGGATGTGGTCGAGCCCGGCCACGAGCAGCTGGTCCAGGTAGTCCCTGTCCCCCAACGCGCGCCCGTGGGTCTGCAAGCCCGTGATCAAGCCCACGTCCTCGGCGTACTGGACGATCTCGATCAGGTCCGGCCGTAGGGTTGCTTCGCCGCCGGTGAAGGTGAGGTGGGGGATGCCCAGTTCCCAGCAGCGATCGATGACGCGTTTCCACTGCTCGGTGGACATCTCGGGAAAGTCGGCGGGCCGGCCCACGTAGCAGTGGGGGCAGTCGTTCTGGCAGCGATAGGTCAGTGCCAGGTCCATGCGGTAGGGGGCCGAGATCTCGGCGCTCATCGGTTCGATGCGATGCACATCCAGGTGCGTGACCGGACAGACCTCCTCGTCCGCCTGGGCCAGGGTCCAGATGGTCTCCTCCAGTTCCTCATAGTCGGCGCGGGCCACCCGTTCGCTCACCTTGTAGCGCTTGGCCAGCTCGCGCGCCGCCTCCTGGGCCGATTTTCCCCGCAGGATCATGCTGGCGTGCTCTGTGGCCGTCTGATTGAGATGCAGCATCCTGGCCGCGTTGATGAGCAGCACGCCATGCCCATCCTTTTCCACGCGCAGGTGCATGCGGTACTGGCGGGTTGAATCAGGCGGTGTGTGGTATTCATAGAAACCCGTAGTGATTGGGTGTGGTGGCTCGAAATATCGCTTAACACGTTCCAGAATTGTCACAGTTTACTCCCCCTGAGATGAGGCAAGCGCAGGCCTTCACTCATTTCTTCGCCTACCCTCTCGAGTCCGCTCCCATAGCTCCCTGTAGGCCGCCTGGACGGAAGGATCGAGGCTGTCCGCAAAGGACAAGGATAGATCCAGGCGAGCGATCAAGTCCTGTACGTCGGCCAGATCTCGCAGCCGATGTGGCGCGCTTGTACCCGAAGCTAGCTTTAGCTCAATCAGCGTTTCCAATGCGACGACCCTTATGCCTTCAACCTCGACGGCCACCCCGGGGGCTGCCGGGTCAGGGAATGCCACCGGCTTGGGCAGACCATCACCAGGGTATTCGGCGGTCGTCACAATCTCGATACGCACACCCGTCTCGGTGTCGCGAAAAGTCTTCTGGGCGCCTTCGAAGGCGGGCCGGTACCCGCGCCCCACGAGCTGCTGGCGGAAGCGCTGCAGGTTTGGCGCTGTCAAGAGCAGGTCAATATCCTCTGTCAGCCGCGGATATCCATGCTCGGCCAGGGCCAGTCCGCCCAGCAGTGCGTAGGCAATGCGCTCTCTGTCAAGTCGCATCGCCAACCGCTGCAATGTGCTGTGCAGCCGTCCTTCTCCGCCCAAATAGGCGCTGGCTTCGCGCAGCATTGTGTCTCCGCCTTGCCGCAGCACGTCCTCGTAGGTTACGGAGGGCTCTTCTGGCACTTATCTGCCTCCTCCGGCGCAGGCGCAGGCACAGCCGGCGCAGGCACAGGCGCAAGCGCAACTGTAGCCCCCGCTCCGGCTGGAGCCGCTGGAGCTGGAGCTTTTTGGTGGTGGGTTGGTCGTGTTGGTCACGCCCCTGGTAAAGCCTTCGATGCTGCTGACGACGGTGCTGGACGCGTTCTCGATGCCGCCGACCACGGTGTTGGCAAAGTCCGCGCCGGGCAGCGTGGGCAGCGTCACCGGGGTACCGCCGCCCGCGCGGCGAAGGCGAAGGAGCGACCGGCGCCCGGGGGCCGGCATGTGCCACCCAGGGCCGGTAGCCCCACCACCAGTGGGGCAGCATGACCGGGCGGTCGTGAAAGACGCGGCGCGTGCGGTCGTCCCAATCGTCGTCGAGCATGGTCCACTCCAGGCCCTCGCCCCACCGGTCGCCCAGAACCTCCGGGGTATCGGCGGCCTCGACCTGTTTCCAGGCGCGCGCGGCAATGTCCTGGTAGTATACTTGTGTCTCTTTGCGGCTAAAGCCGGCCAGCTTTTTGTTCACGTCGCCGATGAGGTCGATGACCATCTCCCGCAGCTCGTCTTCATCCAGCTTGCCGTTGTCCCCTACCGCCTTGAGAAAGCGCCGTTCATAGTACCAGAGCTTGACATCCTCGGGCAGTGGATCGGCGACCTGGACCTTGAGCGGTTTCTCCGACTCGACGGTGATAATGCCTTTCTTGACCAGGCCAAAGAGGATCATGGTCATGATCTTGTTCAGGGGCGCTTCCAGCAGCACGGCCGCTTCGACGGCGGTCAGGCCGCGCTTGATGCCGCTGCCCTCCACCGCAAGCGCGGGGGGCAGGTACTCCATCCTGCGTCGTTTCTTGGACCGTCCGCTCAGCCAACCGATCAATACCCAGGCAATGGGCAGCGCGACAAAACAGATGGCCGGGTTGCTGCACAGCCCGCTCAGGTTCAGGTTAAAGGCCGGCGGCGTCTGTACCACGCCCTCGGCCAGGTATTGCCGGGGGAAGGAGGCGCCATAGACGTACTCTTTGTCGCCCCTGGCCTCCTCGTTGACCCAGGTATAGACGACCCGGTCATCCTGGAAAGCAGCGCTGGTGAATTCTTGTCCGTGATAGCGGGGTTCTTCGGCGGTGACCCCCGGGGGCAGGTGGAGGTTGACCTCCATGCGGGTGGGGCCGTGTACAAACTGGCTGTCGAACCAGGTGGGTGCGAACTCAAAGCTGGCATACTCGTCATCGTCGCTGTCGGGATAGACGAGATCGCGCACGGCCGCCTCGATGTGCAGGGTTCCCGTCTGCCCCGGCTGGATGGTTTGGGGGCCCAGCTCCACAGCCACACCCGGGCTGACGTAGGGCGAGTTGCTGATGTCTGTCAGGGGTACGCCGTCGATGGAGGCGCGAATATCAGAGAGCTGGTAGGTGTCGTTGGGCAGGCCCACGTCTACGACGTCGATGGGATGGGAGCCGGGGTCTGGGGTGAAGGTCAGGTCGTAGGCGAGGTATACGGTGCCGTCCTCCTCAATGTATACGTCAACCACATTTTCCTGCAGGTTAAAGCGATAGTCCTGGGCCAGGCTCACCGGCGCCAGAAGCATGAGTGCCACGACGGCGAGAACAACCACCGCCTGCATCCGCATTGTTCTCTTGTTGAACATCCCTGTTCCCTCCCCAAGGACCTCCGTCAGTCGGGTTCCTCGCTTCGGTCTAGCTGATCAGCCTCACCACTTGGGTTCTTCGACGATCTGGTAGGCCGCGTCGCAGTAGGGGCAGTTAACCATGACCGCTCCCTGGACCACGCTGATGGCCTGTTTGTCGAGCTGGGCGCCGCAGCTTTCGCACTTCATGGCTTCCAGCTCCACGTCGCCCGTCAGGTCGATCTCCTGGCGGATGGTAACCTCTTGCTCGGGTTTGGGTTCGCGCAGGCGAATGACGACGATGATGCCCAGACCAATGGCCACCAGCAGCCCGCCTACCAGCAGCCGGCCTCCGGGACTGGCCGTGCCCGAGCCAAAAGCGGCCCACAGGAACAGCACGCCAAAGAATATCAGAGATACCTGCCACAATGTAGCCAATGATTTTGCCAGTACTCATCCTCCCTCCCTTACTCGCTATACGCTATCTCCAGGAAAAGGTTCGGGTCTCGCTGGATGGGCTGTGGTCCTCGCCCAGCCACGTCCCGTCCTCGGCCACGCCCGTCTGCCGCATGATCGACACCTGCCAGCGGAAACTGCTGCGGTTCTGTCCCCGCTTCGTACACCTCGGCCGGCACGCGCCACGAAGTAGCCTGAGTCCAGGCCAGCGGCGGTTGCTGCGCCCTGGGATCCATGCTGCGCAAGCGGACGACGTACCATTCGTCCGCATCCAGGATGCCCACCGAAGCCCAATTCAATATGATGACGGTTTCGGCGCCCTCAAAGGCCGCGCCGTCTGGGGGAGCCAGCAGGTTGGGGGCGGGGCGGGGCGGGCCCGGCGTGGGCGTCAGCGTTGGCGTCGGGGTGAGTGTGGGCGTTGGCGTGGCGGTGCCCACCGGGATCTTTAGTTCCTGGCCCACGCGCAGGTTGTTGCTATCCAGCCCGCTGGCCTCCTTGATCTCGTCCACCTTCACATCGTACTTGGCCGACAGGCTGAACAGGGTATCGCCCTGCTGTACCTCGTGGATCTCGTAGGCCATGGTCGTGGTAAAGTCGGGCGGCTGGGCGATGATGATCTTGGTACCGACCCGCATGCTCGTGGCATCGCTGATATTGTTGATGGCCATGAGCGTCTCTACCGTCGTCCCATACTTTTTGGCGATGGCGCTCAGCGTGTCGCCGGTTCTGACCGCGTATTCAAAGGGCGTGGGCGAAGGCGTAGGGGTCACCGTCGGGGTAGAGGTGTTGGCCACCGGCAGGGGGATGATCAGCACATCGCCGATGCTGATGATCGAGCGCGAATTGAGGCCATTGGCCGCCAGCACCTTGGCGACGGTCGTGCCATATTGCTTGGCGATGCTGGACACGGTCTCGCCCGACTCGATGGTGTGGCGGGTCTGGTTGGGCGGCAGCGTGGCCGTCGGCGGCGGCGTGGGCGAATGCAGCGGCGTGGCCGAGGGAGCGAGCACGTAGGTGGCTGTCGGTGGGGACGTGGCTTCCGGTGTGACTGTCTCGGTGGCCACCGGCGTAGCCGCGGCCGGCACCAGGGCCAGCGGTTCATCCAGCTCCCACGGCTTCCACAGCCATAGGGCGGCGATGGCCGCCGCCAGCAGCAGGGGCAGCAGCAGGTCGCCCTGTGGCAGCCGCAAACGCCTCTTTTTCTCTTCTTTCAAATGGGCCCCGCACATCAGGCAGGTCTCGGCCCGCTGTGCCACAGGCGTCCCGCATTCGGGGCACTGCCTTTGGGGACTTGTTTCCATAGGTTCAGTCGACTCCAGTTCCAGGTGGATTCTCTGCACGATCAGGTGGCAGCAACCCCTGGCTCCAAGCTGGTCCATGACCAGCGTTTCCCAGTCGAAAGACGCCGAATCACGGATTCGGCTCGAGCCGAGAGAGCAATCATCCTTCACAACGCACCCTTCAGGATGCTTCCAGCCAACCAAGAGCCCGTTCGTAGTGCGCGTTTCAACGCGCTCTCTGAGCCGCGAGTCGAGGTCTCAACCCAGAAGGGCGCTGAAGCATGTCCTGAGCGAAGCCGAAGGACGCCTACTACGAACGGTTCTTGCCTCTGGGTATTGCCGGGTTCATTGGTAAAAAGTCGACGGTGCGCTTTCAATACGCCCATCATGACCCATCTTGCAGCCTCCCGATTATATCAGAGTGATCCCCTTTTGCCAAGCGTAACCAAAGGTACAACCAGGGCGGCAGGCATTTCTACACTTGCCGCTGTGAGGGTAGACTGCGGCGGGAATGCAGCGACTTGGCCAGGATGGATGCCCGCCCCTCGACTTCTCGAGGGCGGGCTTGCGCGGGCATGACACGCAACTACTTGCAGGGGCATGATGGGCTGGTGTGTATCCAAAGCTGAGCGTTGGCGTGGCAACTCGACCGCACCGCCGTGAAACAGGCGGTGCTAGTCACAGCCTTATGCGCGTACGCCGCCCCGTGCGAGTACGGGGGGTTGACATGGTCAACCTCGCGTGCTATGCTCAACTGGAATTCCAGTTGTAGCAGATCGTGATCGATGCAGCGCTGCCGATGATTGAGGCGCTGCCAGAGGGAAGGTGCACCCGATATGATAGCATCCCAAGCGTGGATCGAGGAACTCAGGCGGCGCCGCCACGATCTGTGGCAGGCGGCGGAAAGGGAAGGCTGCGACCTGCTGCTGGTCTATGCGACCAGGGAGCACGCCGAAGCCTTTCGCTATCTGACCAACTTTGTCCCAGGGCTGGGCGACATGTGGGGCGTCATGACCGGTCCGGATGAGATGGCTTGTACCCTCAACTTTCACTGGGAACTGTTGGAGGCCAGGACCGTCTCGGGGCTGGAGGATTGGCAGGGGATTTTTGACCCGGTGCCGGCTGTCATGGCTCGTATCAAAGGCGCCGCGCCCAGGCGGATGGCTGTCCTGGGCCTGCAGCGCCTGCCCTGGCCGGCCTACCGCCGCCTGATGGAAGAGAATCCGGGCCTCGAAGTGGTGGACATCAGCGGGCACTTGGACCAGATTCGCCGTATCAAAAGCCCGCTGGAAATCGAACTGCTGAAGGAGGCCGCCCGGATCACAGACATGGCCTTTGCCGAGATCAGGGAGCGTGTCCGGCCCGGGATCACCGAGAACGAGATTGCGGCCCAGGTGGCCTATGTCTTCCGGCGGGAGGGCGCCGGCCTGGCCTTTGACCCCCTGGTGATGGGCGGCCTGGACCCAGAGACGGCGGTGATGGCCCGCTCTACCCGGCCGCGCCCCCTCGAGCTTGGGCGATTCGCTGCTCATCGACATCGGCGCCGCCTGGGCGGGCTACCAGGTGGATGTTACGCGCACGATGGTGCTGGGCGAGCCCAATGCGCTGCAGCGCAGGGTCTGGGACACGATCCTGGAGACCTACGAGGCGGTGGTCTCGATGGCCAGGCCCGGCGTGCCCTGCGTCCATCTTCACCGGGCGGCGGAGCGGATCATCAACGGCGCGGGTTTTGCGCTGCAGCATCGCATTGGCCACGGCTTTGGCCTGGCCACCTCTTTCGAGTGGCCCAGCCTGGATACGGAAGGTGCCCCGCTGCAACCGGGGATGACCATTGCCGTCGAGCCGGGTATCTATGAGGTTGGGGCGGGCGCTATGAAGCTTGAGGATAGCTTGGTGATCACGGATACCGGGTGTGAGGTGATCTCTTGTTGCTCGCGGGCGCTGGTGCTATAGGCGGCTGCACGCCGCGGAGAGAACACGGATTGGCGGGATTGACGGATCAGACCTGGATGGGCGAAGGTCTCCCGACGAGCCTGTGCGCCTCGGTTACACTAGATGGGCGAAGGTCTCCTGACCGAGCTCTATGCGCCTCGGTGGGAGCCCGGGTCTGAAGACAGACCTTCGGCGATCAAGAGCGAGGGTAGACGATGGCGGGAATCCACGCAACCTGCAACCTGGCATCCTTTCGGAAGCCTGCCTACTGGCTGCCCAATCCGCAATTGACGCGCCGGCCAATTCAAGGTATCATTGCCCTACAATCGGAGGACATGGTCGTACCGTGGGCATCGATTTCGAGTGGGACTCAAACAAGGCGGTGGACAACACCCGCAAACACAGAGTGACCTTTGAGGACGCGGCGACCGTATTCCGGGATGATCTCAGCATCACCGTTCCTGATCCAGATCACTCGACGGCCAAAGACCGCTTTATCACGGTGGGACTGTCAAGCCAGAAGAAACTGTTGATGGTCGCTCATGTTGAGCGAGGTGACCGCATTCGGATCATCAGTGCTCGGGAACTGACGCCCAGAGAGAAAAGGCAATATGAAGAAGCAGACTGGCATGGATGATGAGCTTAGATCTGAATACGACCTGTCCGAACTCCTCAAAGGTGGGGTGCGCGGCAAGTATGCGGAACGATATGGGGAGGGCACGAACCTGGTTCTGCTGGCTCCTGATGTGGCCGCAGAGTTTCCAGATGAAAGAGCGGTGAATGCAGCGCTCCGGCTCGTGATGCAGCTTGCTCGAATACCCAAGGCGGATGATCACAGCATGGCAGGGAGCTGAGTCATCAGCGGTTGGCCCTGCCCGTGAAGCACATGGCCAACTGACATTCCCGCTCACACTGTCGTAAGGGTACTATGGGAGCGGGAATCCACGCAACCTGGAACCCCTAGCCCAGCGCTTCCTTGGCCCGTTTCTTTTGCTGGCCGCGTTTCTGGCGGTCCAGAATGTGCTTGCGGATGCGCAGGCTGCCCGGGGTGACTTCCAGCAGCTCGTCGTCGCGAGATACTCGATGCACTCGTCCAGGCTCATCTCCCGCGGCGTGGTCAGCCGGACCTCGATGTCCTGGATCTGGTTGCGCATGTTGGTCAGGTGCTTGGTCTTGCAGACGTTGACGTCCAGGTCGCCGGGCCGCTGGTGCTCGCCGACGACCATGCCCTCGTAGACCTCGGCCCCCGGACTGATGAACAGGGTGCCCCGCTCCTCGGCGTTCTTCAGCCCAAAGGTGGTGGCTGACCCCATTCTCCCAGGCGACCAGCGAGCCCGCGCGACCGGGAGTCAATCTGCCCGGCCAGCGGCCCATAGCTGATGAAAGACGCTGTTCATCACGCCCAGGCCGCGGGTGGCGGTCAGGAACTGGTAGCGAAAGCCCAGCAGGCCCCGGTGGGCACGTGATAGGTGATCAGGCACGCGTGCCGTCGCCGGCGTTGGTCATGTTGATGCATCTCGCCGCGCCGCTTGCCCAGCATCTCGACCACCGTGCCGACCGTGTCGGGCGGCGTCTCGATGTGGACCTCTTCGTAGGGCTCCAGCGTCTGGCCGTCCTGGTCCTCGCTGCAGAGTCACCTCGGGGCGGGAGACCTGAAACTCGTAGCCTTCGCGGCGCATGGTCTCGATCAGGATGGCCAGGTGCAGCTCGCCGCGGCCGGAGACGACAAAGGTGTCGGGCTGGTTCGGTGTCCTCCACCTGCAGGGCGACGTTGTGCCGCAGTTCGTCATAGAGGCGCTCGCGCAGCTTGCGCGAGGTGCCCCAGCGGCCTTCCTTGCCCGATCAGGGGCGAGGTGTTCACGCCAAAGGTCATCCGCACCGTGGGCTCTTCGACCTGGATGAGCGGCAGGGCGACGGGCTGCTCCGGGTCGGCCAGCGTCTCGCCGATGGCGATCTCTTCCAGGCCGGCAATGGCCACGATGTCGCCCGCCTCGGCGGCTCGGCGACCTCCACGCGTGCCAGGCCCTCGTGCACGTACAGGTAGCGGGCGCTGTCCAGACAGCAACTCGCCGTCGCGCGTGATGCGCGTAATGGACTGCCCGGCCTGAATGCGGCCGGCAAAAACCCGGCCGATGGCGGTCAGGCCGCGATAGTTGTCATAGTCCAGCGTGGTGACCAGGATCTGCAGTGGGGCGTCCGCGTCGACGGTGGGGCAGGGGATCTGGCGCAGGATGGTGTCAAAGAGCGGCTTCAGGTCGGGCCCCAGCTCGGGCGTCAGGCCGGCCTGGCCGGTGGTGGCCACGGTATAGACCACGGGAAAGTCGGCCTGTTCGTCGGTGGCGCCCAGCTCGATGAAGAGATCAAAGGTCTCGTTGAGCACCCGGTCCGGATCGGCGTTCCGTGCGGTCCACCTTGTTGATGACCACGACGGCGCGATGGCCCATCTCCAGCGCCTTTTTCAGCACGAAGCGGGTCTGGGGCATGGGGCCTTCGGCGGCGTCCACCAGCAGCAGCACGCCGTCGACCATGTTGAGCACCCGCTCCACCTCGCCGCCAAAATCGGCGTGCCCGGGCGTGTCCACGATGTTGATCTTGACCTGCTGGCCGTGTCTCGGCATCAGGGATGCTGATGGCCGTGTTCTTGGCCAGGATGGTGATGCCGCGCTCCCGCTCCAGGTCGTTGGAGTCCATCACGCGCTCGGCCACCTGCTGGTTGCTGCGGAAGACGTGGGCCTGCTTGAGCAGGCCGTCCACCAGTGTGGTTTTGCCATGATCTACGTGGGCGATGATGGCGATATTACGCAGATCGCTTCGTTCGACGAGCATTGGTGCTGTGCCCCCTTGTTCTTAAAACATCTTACCGCGGAGGCGCGGAGGACACAGAGTTT
>CAWANP010000013.1:0-209739 GCA_963783445.1 uncultured Chloroflexia bacterium
TGATGGCTAGGGGCTCCCTGAGACGGGAGCCCTTTTTTGTCGAGTTCTGGCCGGATCATCTGCTGTCTTTTGAAAGGGTACACAGAGAACACCAATGGAAGAAAGCCTATCTTTCCTGCCTCTACTGGTCGTCAGTCTCATCGCCTTCCTCGTGCCCTTGTTATTGTCACGCTTCAAACGACTGCGGGTACCCATCGTGGTGGGCGAGATCCTGGCCGGCATCATCATCGGCAAAAGCGGGCTCCAACTGGTCGGAGACGATCCGATCCTGGTCATCCTGGCCCTACTCGGCTTTGCCTACCTGATGTTCCTCGCCGGACTCGAGATCGATTTTGACGCGGTACTGCCCCGGCCCGGCGCCTGGCATGGCTCATGGCGGGATAGGCTCAGCAACCCCCTTGGTTTGGCCCTGGTGGTCTTTGCCCTGACCTTGATCCTCGCCGCTGCTGCGGGCTGGGGTCTCCACGCGCTGGACGCTGCCGACGATCCATGGTTAGCCGCCCTCATCCTGTCGACAACGTCCCTCGGCCTGGTCATGCCCGTCCTGAAGGAGAAGGGCTTGACTGCAAAACCCTTTGGCCAGACACTCCTGATCGCGGCGGTGATCGCCGACCTGGCCACCATGCTGCTTGTCAGCATATACGCCGTGTTTCACTCAGAGGGACCGACGCCCAGGGTACTGTTGGTTCTACTGCTATTTGGCGCTTTTGCCACAGCCTACCGGCTGGCCCGGCTTGCCCGCCGGCAGGTTCCCGGCCTCAACTTCCTGCGAAGTGTCTCACAAGCCACCGCCCAGATCGACGTACGCGGAGCCTTTGCCATCGGTCTGGCTTTTATCGCCCTGGCCCAAGGGCTAGGGGCCGAGATGATCCTGGGTGCCTTTCTGGGTGGCGCCCTCATCTCGCTTCTTTCCAGCAAGGAAACATCGGACCTGCGCCACAAGCTAGAGATGTTTGGTTATGCCTTCTTTATCCCCATCTTTTTCATCATGGTAGGCGTGCGCTTTGACCTGGGCGCCCTCCTTAGCTCCCCTCGGGCTCTACTCCTTGTCCCTCTGCTGCTGATTCTGGCCTACGCCGTCAAAATTACCGCCGCGCAGGTCTTCCGCGTCAGCTACTCAAGACGCGAGACACTGGCCGGAGGAGTCTTGCTCTCCTCACGCCTCAGCCTGATCATCGCCGTCTCTGCCATCGGATTGCAGCTTGGCAGCATCGATGCCGCGACCAACTCGGCCATCATCCTGGTAGCCATCGTCACCTCAACCGTGTCGCCCTTGATCTTTAACCGCATCATGCCCGAAGTACGCGCCACTGATCGCAAGTTTGTCATCGTCGGCGCCGGCCGCCTGCCCCGCTTTCTTGCCCGCCGCATCGCCGGTCATGGAGAAGACGTGTTCTTTGTCGACTGCAATCAAGATCACGCCACCGCCGTCGAAGAGATCGGTGTGCCCTTCATCCAGGGCGATGCGCTTGATCCAGGGATCTGGGATGATCTGAAACCCGAGAGCATCAAAGCTGTCGCTGTTCTCCTGCCTGATGACGAGGCCAACCTCGAGGTATGCCGGCTACTCAGCGACAAAGTGGGCATCAGCCGCATTGTGTCCCGGGCGCATGATGCAACGCTGGCGCCATTGTTCACCGAGTTGGGCGTACAGGTCATCAATCCCAGCCTCTCACCCGTGGTAGAACTCGAATACCTGCTGCTCTACCCCAGCGTCTCCTCGCTGATGGCCGACCTGGAGGACGATCATGATCTTGCAGAGGTGCGCTTGGGATGCCCGGAGCTGGCTGATCGCCCCGTGAGCGAGTTAGATCTGCCAGAAGGCGCCATGATCATCCTGGTACGACGTGAGGATGAGGTCATCTATCCGCGCGGCCATACCCGGCTGCAAGTAGGCGATCGCCTGACGCTGATGGGGTCGGTGGAAGGGGTCCGCAAGTTGGCCCAGCAATGCCGGTAGGTCCTTGCGCGCTGGTCTGTGATCGTGACAGCAAGAATCTGCTTGACTCCCCCCCTAGACCGTGCTACAATCCCCGTACCATGAATGATTCTGACCTGCTGGCCACGAGTGCTCTGTTCTCCCCACTGTCTGACGAGGAACGCGGGCAGGTGGAAAAGCGCTTCGCGCGGCGCAGCTATGATAGAGACGACTATCTCTTTTTTGAAGGCGATCCTGCCGAGTGGCTTGTCTACGTCATCGAGGGTCGGGTCAAGATGATCAAACACTCTGAAAGCGGGCGAGAGACCATCCTGGCCGCCTTTGGTCCGGGCCAGATTGTCGGTGAGGTGGGTGTGCTCGTGGGCGACGCCTACCCAGCTACGGCCCAGGCCCTGGAGCCGACGATCACCCTCAACCTTCGCCGCGCAGAGTATGTTGATTTGATTCGCAACCACCCTGACCTGGCCTGGGCGCTGATCGCCGAGTTGGGCCGCCGGCTGCAGCGCGCCCACGAGACGATCCGGAGCCTGGCCGTGGAAAAGGTACAGAGGCGGGTGGCCCGCGTACTGCTACGCATGGCCTCCGCCTCGGGGGAGCGCCTGGAAGGTGGCGCCGTGCGGATCACAGCTCCCCTAAGCCGCCAGGACATTGCCGACATGGCCGGCACCGTCATCGAGACAGCGATCCGCACCCTGAGCAAGTTTCAGAAAGAGGGCTTGATCGAGACTACAAAGGGCCGGATCATCCTCCTCAAACCGCACCAACTGGTGGCCATTGCCGAGGAGCTGTGAAAGCTCTGGTATGCGCAGGACCCGCCTGGTCTATCCCTCGTTGCCCAGCCAATCAAAGCGCTTCGTACAATGCTACTACGCCGCAATATCGCGCAGCGCTTGCCAGGCGGATTCTTCCAGATCGGCCAGGCGCTCCAGCGAGCCTACGCATTCACTCAGCCTTGATGCCGGCCCTGGCGTCTCTGAGAGATGGTGAAACCATTCGCCCAGTTCCTCCCACCGGTCACCGATCTGTTGGAACTTGCCGGCGCTCGTACCAAGGCGCTGATCGCTCGTGATCTCAGCCCCCTCTGCGAGAAAGCGACTGAGCATGTAGCGGAATGAGCCGCCACCAGTACCGCCTGCGGGGCTGATAAAGATCCAGGCATTGAACAGCGCAGAGCGCAGTTCCTCGGAATCCAGTTTTTCTGGCCATTTGGGCACCATCTGGGCTGCCTTGCGAATCCCTTTTACACCGATATTCCTGATGGGCGGCTCGAGCATGGTCTGAGCCATCTCCAGTATGGCCTGGCGTACATCACTGGCTACCGGCGGATGTCTCCTGTCAAAGTTAAAGGTGTACCATGCATGCTTGGGAGGAAAAGGCTTGAAGGTCGAACCACGCGCCTTCTCCAGGTGGGCCATCCGCACCGGATGCAACATCTCATCACGATCGGCGACGAGCACCTCATCCGTCTCAGGATCATGGCCGCAGACGACGACCGCATGGCCTCCAAAATGGTACTCCTCACCGCCAAAATCAAAGTATGGCAGGAAGCCCATGTCACACTGGATCATCACGGGCTGGCCTACACTCAGCAACTCCAGAAGTATCTTTTGGGCCTTGCGGGCGCTGGTAGTCCGATGCGTCTCGATGGCCACGCCCGTACGCTGTCCTGCGACCTGTTCCATGGGCGGCTTGAATCCGCCACGCCCGCCCATAAACGGCATCTGTCCCTTGAAGTGCCAGTAACTGAAGCTGACGCCCGCACCCAATCCCAACAGCATCTCCTCACTGATGTCGTGCTGGTTATGGACGTAGACGTGGCGCATCGATCCTGTGACGCAGTGGTGCGTCTCAAAGTGCTGGAACCCCGGCAACGGTACAAGTGTCATCTTTGTACTCCTCTCCCTGACGCTAGCCTATACACGCTGAGTTGCTGGTCGTGACCCACGCTAATGCATTGAGCTAGGTCCTGGCTGACGCGGCTTGGCCGCGACGCCTAACGATCCCAGGAGGCTTCTAGCGCCTTGCGACTTTGCATATGGGTTGCCGGAGCACCGTCTTGAGCTTCTCAGGCACTGTCTTGCGCGGGTCGCTCAGATAGATCTCGTGATGCTTGCCTTGCATCTCGTAGCCGTTCTGGGGAATGAACTCGGCGTGCATCCTGTGCAGGACTGGTCCCTCGTCATCATAGGAGCCGATGTGCAAGATCTGGGCTGCAAGGCCTTCGTGATACGTCTCCAGCCGGAGCTTGGGTAGAGCGGGCAGCTTCTTCTGCTCTCCCACCAGTTCAACCACTTCAGCCACCATCTCGGGCACGATCCAGTCGGGCTGCATGATCATCATGGTCCAGTCCCAGGCGCTCTTGTTACGCTGGTTGGCAAAGGTCTCCATGTCCTCCGCCCACCACAGGCCCTCCAATGGTGGAACAACATAGTCTTTGGCCATCTCCTTCTTGCTCATGAACTTGAGCTTGTAGGCTACAGCGTACAAGGTCTCCAGGGCATCTTGGTACTCCTGCGCGGCATTGGGATCACCGTGGCCGTCAACCATGAGAAAGTGCATCGGCGGCACCTCAACCACAGAGAAGGCTTTGGCTGACGGCCGGTACAAGTGCTTCAACTCCACCTTAAAGTCAACCTTGGACATATGGAAACCTCCGTTCACATTGCCTCGTAGATACATTCCTGCACGAGATCCACAACAAGCGCCTTCAGTCAGTCACCCAACTCGCCGTATATTCTGTCAGATCATCTCGTTTGGTGATGGCAGGTTCGTCGACCAGCCATCTACCGCTCAGGCCGAGTTCCCCAGCGGTCAGCTCAAAGTGGCTCATGGCAATGCCCATATCGATGCGCTGCATGTCGGCGATTCGCACAAACCTTGAGAGGCCTCCCTCTCCGTAACCTGCTGTCCGCTGCAGGTAAAAGTGCCAGGCCGCGCCATCCCGGAGGACGCGCCAGGGTTGCCGGTTGGAGGCTGAGGGGGCCAGCCGGACCATCTCCAGCGCGGTTGCATACTCGCCCGCCTCTTCGACCAGTAGGGATGCACCAAACCCTGCATCAAAGAACAGCCTGTCCCATGCCAGTCGGGCGTCAGAGCCCGCTCCCCGGCGGATCATTGCGTCCATTCTACGTGGCTTCTGGGCGATGTAGCCCAGCGAGACAACAGCCGGCACCGACTCGCCACCGCTGATCCGGATCTTTTTGGCGAACCGGCTCTTGTTGAAAGTACCTCCCAGCCAGCAGGTTCCCAGGTCCAGATCGGTAGCGCGCAAAATGATGCTTTCCATCCGGTAGCCAAAGTCCTCAAGATCATGGGCACCACCAGCGACGGCGCCAATGATAAAACCAGTGGCTCCCCGGATGAAACCGTAGGTGCCCAAGCCCCGCAGGGCTTTGCTATCCTCTTCTGTCGCAGCAGCCAGCTCGAAGCGTGGTCGCGTGCCGAAAGGCCCGGGTTCTCCCGAGGCGACAGATTCCTCCAGTTTCAGCCGGAGCTCCTGTTCGACGGGCTGCTTGCGGTAGCTTCGACATGAGAAGCGCTTCCTGACTAGATCGGTAATGGGCTGGTTGTACGCCATCATAGTCCTCTCTTTTCGGTGATGATCTCCACAAGTTGCTCCAGCAGCACATGGACCGGCTCAAGGATGGGATATTCGCCATCTATGAGACGGTTCACGCGCTCAATCTCCGTGCCGGCTTGAGAAATCTAGACGCGTGTGACACGAGGTCATTGTACCATCATTTCCTGACCGGGGAAAGCGAAGGAACAGCAGCCAACTCTCTCGAGGCCGGTACAGTGGAAACAGCAGCCCGCCAGCACCGATTTCTCAGTACTGGCGGGTCTGCCTCTGTCCCTCCGGCCCATCTGTTGTGTGGACCAAGGCGGATCGTATCGAGCAGGCAAGCTAGTCGAGCAGAAAAGGCTTCATGGGCGCCCACTCGTCCTTCCAGACAACAGGCACGAGCTGCTGTGTGATCTCGGGCGGCATGACGGCCATAAAGTGGGCCCGGTCGGCGCCTTCAAGATTGTAGAGCATAAAGGGCACCGCCAGCGGCGCAGGCTGCGAGTGCTCCGCGCTGTGGGCCGCCGCCTTTTGGGCCATATCAATGGTCTCGGGGACGGTCATGATCTCCGCCGCGACCTCGGGGCTGAACACGCTCTCTTCCACCCGAGTGTGGGGGTGCCAGAGGTCGGACATTCTAGTCAAAGCGCTGTCCAGGTCTGTCAACGAACCAGCCTCGCGGGCGGCTGCCATTTCGGCCAGGATACCGAGCATCACTTGATGCTCGGCCACCAGGCTGTCAAAGTCAGCACTGGGCAGGCGATCTCGAAGGTAGGGAAAAAAGAGATCATCCTCGGTCATGTGATGGCCGTGGGTGATGGCTTCGAGTCCCTGACAGTACTTCCAAAAGCCTTCGCGGGTGGTATCGTCGGGGAAACCACTGGCGGCAAAGGCCTGGCAATTCTCCTGCGCCACGGCCAGGCCGCGGGTAACGACACGATGGATGCGTTGCAGGTCAACGCCAATGTTGGGCATGGGTTTTTCGGACATGACTGGCTCCTCTCGGTACTGCATATTGGATGCTATTGGCAACAGACCGGTAGATCAGAGGGCGGGCGGCGCTGCTACCACCTTATTCATCTAATGATAGCATCAAAATGATAGAAAGTCAAGTATCCGATCACTCATGGTTGGAACCCCTCAAGGGTCTCGATTGCGCTTTCCACAGAGCGGCGGTCTCTGGGAGCTAGATCTGGATCTGTAGCCCACCTTTTGTAGAGAGGCAGAAGGGGGTTGAACTCGGGCAGCAGCTTCTTGGCCATGCTGCGGACGGCATCGCACAGCACCCAGGTGGCCACCGGGTCGTCGGGAGGGACATGACAGGCCAGGAATTGCCGCGTGGGAACAACATCCCCCCGGGCGGCGAGGCGGATGGCGAAACTGACGGCCCGCTTGACCTGCATCTCCTGGTCCAGCAGCAGGCGTCCGGCTAGCTCCAGGCAGCGGCCGGTATAGGCCGGGGACCTCATGGGCAGACGAGCCACGACGGTAATACCCGCCCGGCGCACCCACTTGCTCTCATCGATGAGCCAGGGATCGAGGGCACCGAGCCAGCCATCCGGATCCTTGCGGATGATGGGCTCCAGGCCGTTCATGGCCAATTGATCCGCATCTTCCCAGGTCAGACAGGTGCGACACAGCACCTTCAAGACCGGAATGACCGTGTCAGGCTCAGCCAATTCCATCATGCCCAGGGGATGGACGGCGACGACGCGGCCTTCGCGGCCGTAGCTGTCCCACAGAAGGCGGGTCAGCGGCAAGAAGTCGTGCACGCCTTTGCGGGCAGACCCTTCGGCTTTGCCCAGAGCATGCTGGCCGATGGCCAGGCCCACGGCCCTGAGAACGGGAACCGGGATGCCGATCGTCTCCTGCTGGGCGCGTTGTTCGGCCTTGATGGCCTCGATGCTCTTAGGCTCGAATTGCAGCCAGAGATCGTGAAGGCGATCTGCAGCATGCCCCGGTTCCGCGGGATCATAACTTTCCAGAATATCGCCAACCTGCAGCGCTATCTCGCCTCTTGTCTGGCGGTCCATCCCAACCCTCCTTCTTACACCCCGCGGCGAGCCAGGAATCTGAGAGCGCCTGCCACGCCCGTGCTCGGACCAGCCTGGTGTCAGTGCTGCGAACCAGAAGGATCCTGGCCGGTAGCCAGGGCGCGCTGCTCGTCAGAGAGATAGGTCAAGGCTTTGCGCAGCATCAGCGCCCGGTGGCGGCGCCGGCCAGGCACCACCTCCTGGGCCAGCCAGGCCGTGACTTGCTCCGGATAGTACCTGCCCAGCGTCTTGAGCCCCCAGCCCACACCCTTGACAGCCATCATATCCCATTCCTCAAATATGGGTTCCAATAGTTCTAGCAACGCTTTCGCCTCGGGCACCTTCGCTGGGGATCCCTGGGATCGCTTGGCCCAGAAATGCACGGCAACGCCCACTGCCCGGCGCACCCAGGGATCGGCATCCTGGCGCCAGGGCGCAAGCTGCTCCAGGGCTGCCTGGAAGTGGGCTACGAGCGCCTCGCCCGTCACGCCCTCGCCCAGGATGTCGGCAGCATACCAGACGTCGGCGGCGATGATATAGTGGCGGCAGCGAGCAAAGACACCCGGCAGATCTCGCTCCAACTGTCCCTGCAGGCCGCTGGCGATGATGACCCAGCCGCCTTCGGTCCTGTCGACCCCGACGCGCGCAAGAAAGAGGTTCACAGTCTGGAGTGGACCGGCACCGATGGGCTCGCCGATGCGCCTGAGCATGGCAAAGGGAGTGCGTTCGGCCAGGACCGGGGACAGGAGCCGGTGAGCCTGTTCAATCTGGCCAGCCTCAACCTTTTCTGAGATGCGCTCTCCTAATACCCTGGCTTCCCGAGACTTCATGGACAGCCCCTTTCTGTTGAGGGTCTTATGCGGTCCCCTGCTCCGTTCTTCGTTTTACCGGGACAGTTCTCTCCGTCAAGGGTCTTGAAATTCAGAGCCACAGCGAACAGGTTGAGCCAGGCCTGACTCAAGGCCAGAGAGCAAAGGAGGCAACAACAACGAGGCCAGATTGGTTGGGCAAAGCACCTGTCCCTAGAGCCAGGGTTCGTCCAACGACTCAGAATCGTGCAGGCTGGCGAACTCGTTGGCCGTGGCATCCTCACGATAGTGAGCCCCTCGGGACTGGCGGTTGTGCCAGGCGGCGCGAGTGACAACCCAGGCCGTCTGGGCAATGTTGCGCAGGCCGATCAGGTCGTCACTCAGGCGGGAGGCTCGATAGAAGTGGTCAATCTCCTCCCAAATGTGGTTCAGGTCGCGCAGGGCGCGGCCCAGCCGGCGAGTACTGCGCGACAGCCCCACATAGAGCCACATGATGTTCTGGATCATGCGCCGGTCACGGTAGACCAGCACTGGATCGGCCAGGGCGCTGTCCCGCACATCCTCCCAAGCAGGTACGTCATCCTCAGTCCTGCGATCTATGGGTGCACTGGAAGCGATATCCCGCCCGGCCCGGTCGCCCCACAGCAGTCCTTCCAGCAACGAGGTGCTGGCCAGCCGATTGGCCCCATGGACGCCGGTACAACTGACTTCGCCGACAGCATACAGTCCCTCCAGGGTCGTGCGCCCCCAGCTATCCACCAGCACGCCGCCGCAGGCATAGTGAGCCGCAGGCACCACAGGGATCAGTCCGGAAGTTATGTCTACTCCAGCTTGAAGACAGGCGGCATGAATGGTGGGAAAGCGCTCGCGGATATGGCCGGCTTCCATGTGGCTGGCGAGGTCGAGCAGAACATGGGGGTAACCATGGGCGATCATCTCGTGATGGATAGATCGGGCCACAATATCACGGGGGGCAAGGTCTCCCCAGCGGGGTGCATAGTGGTCCATAAAGTGCCGTCCATCTGGCGTAAGGAGCTTGGCCCCTTCGCCACGCACGGCCTCAGAGATCAAGAAATTTTCGGCGCCGGGGACCGCCAGCGTAGTAGGATGAAACTGGACGAACTCGGCATTGACGACGCGGGCACCGGCGCGGTAGGCCATGGCCAGTCCATCGCCCCTGGCCCCCTGAGGATTGGTCGTGTGGCGGTAGATGCGGCCCAGTCCTCCCGTGGCCAGCACCGTGGACCCAGCCAGGACACGTTGGACAACACCAGTCGCCTGATCCAATACATAGGCCCCGTGGCAGGTGATGGGCTTGTAGACAGCCAGCGGGTCGCGGGCATGGTGGGAGGAAGTGATAAGATCGACCGCCGTGCGCTCCGTGCCCAGGCTGACGTTCAGGAATTGCTGGAGCCTGGCCACCAGAGCTTGCTCGATGGCGCGGCCGGTGGCATCCTCGACGTGCAGGATACGCGGGACCGAGTGGCCGCCCTCGCGGGTAAACGAGAGCATGCCCCCGTCATCCAGATCGAACTGGACCGCGGCCTCATCGATAAGCAGGGCTTGGACCAGTTCTGGGCCTTCTTCCGCAAGGAGGCGAACCGCCGCCGGCAAGCTCAGTCCAGCGCCAGCACTCAGGATGTCCTGGACCAGCAGTTCGGGCGAATCATCGGCGCCCCGGGCAACGATGCCTCCCTGGGCGTAGCGTGTATTGGATTCTTCCGCGCTATCCGCGCGGGTGATGAGCAGGATCTGGCGCTGGCTGTCCTTGGCCAGGCGGAGGGCTGCCGCCAGCCCGGCGATGCCTGAGCCGATGACAAGTACGTCGGTTTCGATGGGCATTTTGCGCTTCTTTCAGGTATTGTACGTGCTGCGCGTTGCGTGTTGCGTCACCGCAGCACTGGCCGGACATAGGCCCCGGGCACGATCAGACAGCAAGCATATTCTCCAGGGCAATGCGCGCCCAGCCTGCGGTCTCGGCGTCCACGGTCACCTCATTCGCCATCTCGCCATCCACCAGCGCCCCCAGAAGTTGCGCCAGATTCTGGGGCGTAATCTGGCTCATGGTACGGCAGAAAGGCGCAGTCTCGGCCAGAGAGACGATCTGCTGGTCAGGGTGTTCTTGCTGCAACCTGTGGACCAGGCGCGACTCTGTCGCGATGGCCCACCGGGTTCCCGGCTCAGCGGCATCCACCTCGTCGATGATGTAGGCCGTGGACCCTACGTATATCGGCCAGATCCGCGACCTCCATCCTGCACTCGGGGTGGGCGGCGACCAAAATGCCGGGACAACGCTGGCGCAGGGCAAGCACATGCTCGGCGCGAAAGCGCGCATGCACGTTGCATGCGCCCGGCCACAGAACCACCCGAGCCCCGCGCACGGCATCAGCATCGGGTGGCAAATAGGGATCCCAAACCAGCAACTCCTCCAGGGGGATGCCCATGCTTCTGGCTGTGTTGCGTCCCAGATGCTGATCTGGAAAGAAAAAGACGCGGGGCCGTTGCGCCAGCGCCCAACGGAGGACATTCTCGGCGTTGCCCGAAGTGCAGACAATGCCACCGTGCCTGCCGCAGAATGCCTTCAGCTCCGCAGACGAGTTGACGTAGGTGACAGGCGTAAACTCGGTTTCGGCATCTCCAAGGAGGGCGTCAAGCTGGCCCCAGGCAGCCTCGACCGCCGCTGGCGTGGCGGTATCGGCCAGGTAGCAGCCGGCCGTAGGATCAGGGATCAACACTCGCTGGCCGGGCTTGGCCAGGATCGCGGCAGTCTCGGCCATGAAATGGACACCGCAGAAGACAATGAACTCGGCATCAGCCTGCGCAGCATCCCGCGAGAGCTTGAGGGAGTCGCCTCGAAGATCAGCAAAGGCAAGCACCTCATCCCGCTGGTAGTGATGTCCCAGAATCGCCAGGCGATCTCCCAGTTTCTCCTTGTACACGGCCAAAAGCACAGCCGGATCGGCAACCGCCGGCCTCTGGTCCTGGGTGGTTACCTTCATGCTCATATCGAGGGCCTGTACCGAATGGGTCAGAGCCCCGACCGAGATATAGTCTACGCCCGTAGACGCGATCTCGGCCGCCCGCTCTTCCAGGACCCCGCCGGAGGCTTCCAGGGGCACCTGCCCGCCAGCCAGGGCCACAGCCTGGCGCATTTCGGCCAGCGTCATATTGTCCAGCATGATCCGGTCGATGGCCGGCTGGATGGCCAGGGCTTCCTCCAATTCAGCCAGATTCCGGACCTCAACCTCAATGGGCAGCGTCGGGATAGGCCGCCGGGCGCGCTCCACGGCCAGCCGGATGCCGCCCGCCGCATCGACGTGGTTGTCTTTGATCAGGATCATGTCATAGAGCGACATGCGATGATTGGCGCCGCCGCCCATGCGCACACTGTACTTGTCCAGCAGGCGGAAGCCCGGCAGCGTCTTGCGCGTATCCAGGATGACAGCATCTGGTGCAGGCGACGGCATCCACAAAGCGCCGCGTAAGGGTGGCAATGCCCGACATCCGCTGCAAAAAGTTGAGGGCGGTCCGTTCCGCCGCCAGCAGCCCGCGACCAGGTCCTCGAACATCAGCCAAAAGCTCCCCTGCCACAACCTCCTGTCCGTCAGCTACATGGGCGACGAACTCGATGCCAGGCTCGAGGCGCTGGAACACGGCTTCGGCCACCGGCAAACCGGCAACGACACCCGGGGACTTGGCGACAATGCGACCGTGAAGGAGAGCATCGGCGTGCAGGGTCGATTCACTGGTTGCGTCACCTGGGCCAATGTCCTCGGCGACAGCCAGGTCTATCAAGGGATCAGCCGCGCGTACGAGCGCATCTGCGTCTGTTTGAGTCAATGGTTCATCCCTCCTCTGGGCAAGAACTGATTGGCAACCGACTCGATGGACAGCATCACCGATAGATCAAACCCTCCCAGATAGCGGCTGGTCGCCTCGCACCGGCATCAACCCTCAGAAGGTTCAATAGACTGCAACCAGGGTAGGTTGTGAGTGCCCTTCGACTGCCAAGTATACCACCAAGATTGGGTGGACACCAAGTTGGCTTGCCCGGTGGACTTGAGCTACGATGAAAAATGGTCCCCTCTCCCTCGAGCCAGCGAGAGGGGACCGAGGGGTAGGTGTCGTAGCCAGGCGGGGATATGAGTGAAACGGATGAAGACTGTGGACCCAACTCCTCCTGGTGATCAGGCGATAGACTACCCAAGGCTCTCAAGGCCAGTCTGGCCTGAATTCAGTTCCTCCATCTCTCCAGTGACGCAAAAGACCACCCGCTCACACAAGTTGATAACACGATCTGCCGTGCGTTCCAGATTGTGAGCGGCCCACAGCAGGTAATTGGCCTGCTCGATTGTACTAGCGTCCTGGAATATGTAGACAGCAGCTCGCGATAGACCTGATTGTAGAGATGGTCCACTTCGTCGTCCATCTCGGGGATGGCGCGGGCGCGCTCCACGTCCCGTTGCACAAAGGCATCCAGCGAGCTGCGGAGCATATCAGCGGGCCTTCTCAGCCATGACAGGCAGGTCAATGAGCGGCTTGATGAGGGGATCCTCCCCGATCATCAGGTTGATGCGAGCGATGCCCTTGGCATAGTCGCCAATGCGCTCCAGTTCCCCGATAATCTCCAACATGGCAGCCAGAAGCCGCATGTCGCCGGCCATCGGTTGTCTGGGTAGCGATGAGCGTCAGAATGTCGGCCTCGACCGAGAAACGCATACTGTTGATGACGCGGTCGTGGGAGATGATCCGCTGAGACTCGGCAAAGTCCCTCCGCTTGAGAGTCTCCACCGATTTAATCAGAGCCTCCTCAACCATACTACCCATGGCCAGAAGCTCGTCCTGCAATCGTTGTAATTCCTGATCGAACAACTGACGTACCATCCAATCCTCCTAGAGAGCTTTCGCGGGCAGCTTATGGGATCCTGCATAGGGCGCGTGGTGTGAAGGCAGGGCTGACTTCCGATGGTTCCGACAGCCGAAAACAGCACCCAGTCGCAGATGCCGGTCAACCCTTTCCGCAGCACGCTTGAGATTATAGGCGGCCCGCGACACGTATACGGCCTGATTCGCTACCCGCGGACGGCTGTCCATGACCAGAAGTAGCTGCCTGGTAGACCTGCTGGTATCGGGCATCTACCGCCTGCGCGTCAGCCAGGAGGACGTAGATGGCGTCCACATCGCGTCGCGCAAAAGCATCCAACGCCCGGCTCAACATCGCCTGCACGCCCGCGCCGAAGCGGTGAATATTGGCTACTGGTTTGCGCAGGTGGTGTTCGACGGTGAGGCAGTTGGCCCTGGCTACCTTCCTGCCGTGTTCCCCCACTCGCTCCAGCTCCCAGGCGATCTCAACCATGGCCACGGCATGGCGGAGCTCGGCGCCCTGGGGGCGCTGGTTGGCAATGAATTCAGGCAGCCCATCTCGACGGCAAGTCGCTTCTGATGGATCTGTCGTTCGGTATCACCCAAGTGCTCCAAGCCATCCAGATCACAGCGCTGGAGCTGGTCCAGTGACTCGAGCAATAAGCTCTCAACCAGGCTGCCAAGAACCAATACCTCATCTTGAAGATATCGCAGGTCCACCGATATGTTTGTATGGACACACGGTGACCTCATGGGAAGGCTGCGGTGCAGCCTCCAAGCCCCTCCTCGCCCCGAGTCCCTTCCCCCAGTGTTGGAGGAAGGGGATCGGGAATCACAACCGAGGAGAAAGGATGGCGGATAACTGGTCGCGGATTTCATCGCGCACCCGTCGAAAACGGCCAGGCGCTCAACTCGCTGCCTGCAGCCTTGGCCGGATCATCAAAGCCTATGTGCATTGTCCGGCCACGCCCCAGCCAGACAGGACAATTCTCGGCCGCATCATCGCAGACTGTCACTACCAGTTCCAGATTCATATCCCGGTATTCACCAGTAGGCTTGGATCTGGCCCGAGATGTCGATGTCAAGCTCGGCCATAACGCTTACGGCAACGGGTGTACATAGCCCACTGGCTCGGTGCCTGCGGAATAGGCCACCCAGTCCTTGGCAAAGTCACGATTGGCTAGGCCCTCTGCCATCTGGCTGCGGCACGAGTTTCCGGTGCAGAGAAACAAGACGGTCTTTGTCATGATTGGCCCTCGGCACCCTGCGACCCGTCACTGTATGTCGGGACCCATAAAGGGAGACACATGGACAAGATCTGACGTGTACCATGGGCAAGCTCGGATTCCGCACTAGCCGAAACCGCCCGGTGATATAGTCTTCCGTGCGCTGGTCCTGCGGGTTGGTAAAGACTGCTTGGTCGGGCCGTACTCGACCAGGTATCCGGCGCGATCCTCGCCCATATTAAAAAAGGCCGTATAGTCGGACACACGCGCGGCCTGCTGCATGTTGTGGGTGACGACAATGATCGTATAGTTTTTGGCCAGCTCGCGCATCAGCTCTTCGATCTTGAGCGTGGCGATCGGGTCCAGGGCCGAGGCAGGCTCGTCCATCAGGATGATGTCCGGCTTGACGGCGATGGTGCGCGCGATACAGAGCCGCTGCTGCTGCCCGCCCGAGAGCGAGAGCCCGCTCTGCTGCAGCTTGTCCTTGACCTCGTCCCACAGGGCCGCCTGGCGCAGGGACTGCTCGACCAGGGCATCCAGATCGCCGCGAAAGCCGTTGATCCGCGCCCCCCAGGCGACGTTCTCATAGATGCTCTTGGGAAAGGGGTTGGGCTTTTGAAAGACCATGCCGATATAGCGGCGCACCTGAACGGGGTCCACATCCTCGGCATAGACGTTCTGCCCGTGAAAGAGCACCTCGCCCTCGGTGTGCGCCGTGGGGACCAGCTCGTTCATGCGGTTAAAGGAACGCAGCATGGTGCTCTTGCCGCAGCCGGAGGGGCCAATGATCGCCGTGATCTGTTGCGGCTCGGATCTGCAGGTTCACGTCCTCGGATGGCCAGAAAATCGCCATAGTAGACGCGCAGATCCCGCGCTTCGATCGCATACCGGCCGTTGGACGGTGGACTCGTAGGCACGAGGGTCTGGCTTGCTCATGTACGGTACATCGCTATACTCTCCTGCTAAACCGGTTGCGCATCAAGACAGCGGAGGCATTGAGCGTCAGCAGCAGCACGAGCAGCACGAGGATCGCCGCGGCTGCAATGTTGCGGAACTCGTCCTGGGGACGTGCCGTCCATTGATAGATCTGAATGGGCAACGTGGTAAACTTGCTAAACGGGCCCTCGGGGTCCACAGTGATAAAGGTAGAAGCGCCGACCACCACCAGGGGCGCCGTCTCGCCGATCGCGCGCGAGATGGCCAGGATCGTCCCGGTGAGAATGCCGGGCAGCGCATTGGGCAGCACGTGGTGCCAGATCGTCTGCCACTTGGTCGCGCCCAGGCCATAGCTGGCCTGGCGCAGCGCAGTTGGACACGGCGCGGATGGCCTCCTGGCTGTTGATGATGATCAGGGGCAGGATCAGCAAGCCCAGCGTCAGCCCGGCGGAGAAGATCGTGCGGCCGTTGGCCGTCGTCGGATCGGTCAGGCCAAGCAGCGTGCCGCTGCTCAAGGGCTCCAGGGCCCGGACAAAGATGGCCAGCCCCAGCATACCATAGATGATCGAGGGCACGCCGGCCAGGTTGTTGATGTTGGTCTGAATGATGCGGTTGAGCCAGTTGTCGGTCGCATACTCTTCGAGATAGATCGCCGCGCCCACGCCCAAGGGAAAGGCAAAGAGCCAACGTGATGGCGATCGTCCACAGCGATCCCAGGATGGCCGTGCGGACGCCGGCCTTTTCCGGATTGCTGGACTGGGGGCTGCTGATGAACCTGGGGTTCAGCCACGAGACAAACTCGAGCTCCGCTTCTGGGTACTTGGCGGCCGCCTCGGCCCGGACCGCCGCCCGCTTGAAGAGAGAGTCATACAGCGACCAGGTCTCCACGACCTCGGGTTCGACGACCCGCTCGACGACCATGCGTAGACGTTCTCCTGGCTGCGCTCGGCAAAGGGCATTTCGTTCTCAAAACGCCGGAACAACCCCTTGGAGACGTTGGCCTCGCAGAATGCCTACCAGGCTCTCCTGGGGCAGATCCTCCAATGCCTCGGTCCAGCACCGTCTCGACGAAGAAATCCAGCGTCGCTATCCGCCCAGGGATATAGCGTAGATGGGTCGATGGGGCAATCGGGATCGACGTCCGACCAGTATTGCTGTAAAGATCTGCTGCAGTTGCTCAGATGTTGCCTCAGTCAGAAACTCGTTCTGCTCGCTGACGACAACGGCCAGGGCGTCAGTTCCAACGCGGAACTCCGCCGCTCTCGCTGCTTGCGGCAAAGCTCGACCTCGATGCGCTTGATGGGCCTGCTGGCGTTCGAGACTCTGTGTCGCGGTCCACGCAGAATCGCCGGAAACCAGCGCCGCTGCCAATGCTCTCGACGGCAATATCCCCCGTGTAGCATCTCCTGGAACCTCTGAGCCATACGCTCAGAGAGCGGATAGACCGTCGAACTCCCAGCAGTGGCGATGTCGCGCGCTACTGACTCGGGCTGCACAGTTGGCAGCTCGCCTTCTGTGGGTTGCCCCATCGCCTCAAGCCAGGCCGTTTTGGACTCGCGCAGCGCCTCGTCGCTAAGAGGAAAGTAGCCCACATCCTCGATCTCCTCGCTGACGTGAGTAAGGTAGTAATTGAGAAAGGCTGGCGACCTGAGGATATTCCTGCATGAGACCGGCTGTCGAGTAGAGAAACAGCCGCCGCGACAGCCCATAGGCTCCAGACTCAACCGTGTCTGCGTTCGGCACTACACCATCTATCACGATTGGTCGCAGCTCTTCAGCAAGGTCCTGGTAGTAGGCATAGCCAAAGAACCCGATTGCATTGGGATTCCCCGCGATGCGCTGCGCCAGCTTCTCATCATCCTCGCTGTGCACCGATGTTGGACAGCGACAGCATCCGCTCTTTCTGACCACTCGACCACCAGTTCGTCGGGGCGAATGCTGTTCTGGATGGCCACAAACCCAAAGGCGCTGTTGACGATATTGAACAGCAGCGCCGTCAGCGCCACGATGCCGATGATCGTGGAAGCCTGGAATACAAGCTGCCACGCGCGCCGCGGTGCCGGCCGGGCAGGTTGTGCCGAAAGTCGTCCCCTTGCTGGGAAGTCTATCGCTTGCTCCTCCGTCTTTCTCGCTCGAGCCATATCGTAGACCTCCCGGAACTTGCGCACGATCCGCTGGCTGACGATGTTGAGGCGCAAGGGTCATAAAAAAGAGCATCAGGCCAATGGCAAAGATGCTGTTATAGTCGATCGAATCGTAGCTGATATCGCCGCCGCTGATGCGCACAATGTGCCCGGTCATCGTTTCGGCGGCCTTGAACGGGTTAAAGGTAAAGTGCCGAGCCGGCACCGGCGGCAATGGCGACGATCATCGTCTCGCCGATCGCCCGCGAGATGGCGACAATAAACGCCGCGGTGATGCCCGACAGCGCCGCCGGAACGACGACCTTGACCGCCGTCTCGAGCTTGGTCGCCCCCAGGCCATAGGCCGCCTCGCGCAGCGAGCGCGGGTACGGCGCTCAGGGCGTCCTCGCTCATCGAGCTGACCAGGGGCAGGATCAGGATGCCGATCACGATGCCCGCCGAAGCGGTGTTATAGATCTCGACCGTGTCTGCGCCAAAGATGGATGCGCAGCAGCGGCGTCATAAAGGTCAGCGCAAAGTAGCCATAGACCACGGTCGGAATGCCCGACAGGACCTCGAGGATCGGCTTGAGGATCCTGCGCGCGCGCTGCGAGGCATACTCGCTCAAATAGATCGCCACGCTGAGCCCCAGCGGCAGGGCCACGACCATGGCCGTGAGGCTGGTCATCAGCGTCGAGTTGACCAGGGGCCAGATGCCAAAATCGCCGATCTGTGGGTTCCACTTGGTGTCGGTAAAAAACTCGAGCAGCGAGACCCGGTTGGACACAAAGATGTCGCTGCCGGCCTCGTGCGGCACCGCCTCCGTGTCCTTGCACGCCGCGCTCGACGGTGACAAGCGTCGCCCTGGATCGGCCGCGATGCGCATCGCTTCGTCGCTGACGCGGATGATCATCGTCCGACTTCCAGGCTTGCGCCCCCTCTGCTCAGCTTCAGGGTCGATCTGGCTGTAGCCAACGGCGGCCACGACCTGCTTGTTGGTGTCCTCCCACAACTGCCGCGGTGAAGAAGCTGAGCGACTCTTTGCTCAGCTCGTAGACGATCCCAAGCGTGGTCAGGATCGAAATCGCGCCACACAGAAACAGAAAGCCCTGGATGATGCTTTCCCCGATGCGGGGGCGTTTCCGCAGATCGATCTGGCTTCGGCTCAGCGTCTGACATATCTGTGATGGACTGCTGTCCCACCGTCATGGTACTCTTTCTGCATCTACGTCCCTCCGTACAATTCGGCAGGAACGCGGATTCCTGTACCGCTATCGCCTGATCGATCCTGGTGAGCTGGGGAGAGAGGCAATCTCCTCCCCACCCTCCAGGCTCGCAAGATCCCATGGGTAGAAGCGATTTCAGGCTACTGGCCCACCGCGCCCAGCCAGGCCTGCTTGGCGGCGTCAAGCGCGTCTGGTGCTGGCCGGGAAGTAACCGACGTCCACGACTTCGTCGTTCACGTTGGTCAGGTAAAAGTTGATGAACGCGGCCACCTGTGGCTTTTCCTCATGATGCTCGCCGTCGAGTAGATGAACAGCGGGCGCGCCAGCGGATAGTCGCCGCTGTCCACCGACTCTCCGCGTCGGCTCGACGCCCTCGATGGACAGGATGTTCATCGTGTCCGCGTTCTCGGCATAGTAGGCGTAGCCAAAGAAGCCGATGGCGTACGGGCTGCCCAGCACGCCCTGCACCAGCACGTTGTCGTCCTCGCTCAACTGCGTGTTCGCCGCGCTCAGGATCGGCTCCTCGTCCTTGTCGAACACCTCTTCGACGAAAAAGTCAAACGTGCCGCTGTCCGTGCCCGGGATGAAGCGCTGGATCTCTTCCGCCGGCCACGCCGGGTTCACGTCCGCCCACGTCTCCGCCGTCGAAAAGATCAACGCCAGCTCTTCCATCGTCGCTTCGGCGATGAAGTCGTTCTCCTTGCTCACCACCACCGCCAACGCGTCCGTGCCCACGCGGAACTCGATCGGGTCGCGCCCGATGCCTGGCACGACTCGACCTCCGAATCCTTGATCGCCGGCTGGCGTTCGAGATGTCCGTCTCGCCCTCCACGCAGAACCGCTCAAACCCCGCGCCACTGCCGATGCTGTCGATGGTGATGTTGCCCGCATAGCCCTCGTCCTGGAACCGCTCCGCCATCCGCTCCGACAACGGGAACACCGTCGAGCTGCCCGCCGTCACAATGTCGCCCGTCACCTCCAGCGGGTCCACCTCGGGCAGCGCCAGGACGCACTTCCACTTCTTTCGAAAACGGCTCTTTTTCCACCTCTTTTGTACCAACAACTCTCGACTTCTTGAGTGACGACGACTTCGACAGTCTCCTTCACCACCTCAGGTTCTGGATCGAGCCGCATGCTACTAGAATCAGGGCCGCAAGCAGCAATCCGATGACCAAAAAACTCCGACGCATGTTGTCTCCTCCATTGAAACAGATGGTATTGTGGCAAACCTTGGCCCACAGGAAAACAAGATACCATCCCTCGATTAACATTCAATCAAGAGTCAGTAAAGAGGGGTTAATGGTTTGTTAACAATTTGCTAACAACTCACGACCAGCGGCCGCATCAGGAGTTGCCAATCCCAACAGAGGGCGATGGGCTTGCGTCATGTCGGCCGGAGGGTACCAGAGGACGACGATGTTTCAGCATGATCCGCGCAAAGCCCGAGCACAGGCCAACCTTAGCCGGTTGTTAACAAGAAGCTAACCGAAGCTTAATGCGGGGCGTGTATACTCATCCGAGTTGATCAGCAGAGGATGCTTTCATTGGAGCGTGGTGCAAAAGGTGAGGCTTCGACTACCCTGTGCACCACATCTACAGCAAGGACACCATCACTGGAGAGAAAGATGATGCGCAAGAGACCAGCGAAAGATGAAAAAACAGTGAGCGTGGAGTTTGAGGTGCCCGGCTCAGTCTGGGCCGAGCGCATTAACCTGGTCGGTGACATCAACGATTGGGACCGCGAAAGCCTGCCTTTGTGCACGATCGTCATGAAAACTGGCACGTCGAGCTGGATTAACAAGGATGCGAATATCGCTTTCGCTATCTGGTCGATGGGGACCATTGGGGCTACGACTGGCACGCCGACAAGCATGTATCAGGAACGGACGGCGCCTGCGATGCAATCGTGGTCGCAGGATCACACCGGCATCCTGAAGCGTCGCCTCCCTCAGCTGCCAGAGCACATCTAGTCTGCTGACGGCAGCGTGAAGAAAAACGTGCTCCCCTCCCCTTCCACGCTCTCCGCCCATAATCGGCCCCCATGGCCCTGGACAACATGCTTGGCGATGGCAAGCCCCAAGCCCGTTCCTCCCCCGCTGCGCGCCCTGTCCGCCTTGTAGAAGCGCTCAAAGATCCGTGCAAGATCATCAGCCGCAATGCCCACGCCTGTGTCTTCAACCGAAAACACCACCTCGTCCCCGGCTGTTCAGCAGAGACAGTGATCCTGCCGCCCGGCAGCGTGAACTTGATGCGTTGTGACCAAGTTCGTCACCACCAGCTGCACCCGCTCAGCGTCGGCAAGCACCAAGGGCAATTGGGAGGGAAGGAAGATGGTGAATTCCAGGCCTGCCCTTTCCGCCTGCGGTCGCAGCCGCTCGGCCAGTGGCACAATCACACTCGGTGACCGGTATGGCACCAGTCGTAGAGGGGCTTGCCCCGACTCGATGCGCGACAGCTCGAGCAGCTCCTTCGACCATCTGGGTCAAGGCGTCCACCTCGATCTCCATGCGGTCCAGGAAACGCTCGCGCAGCCGGCGGGTCTTCCAGCGCACCGTCGCGCAGCGTGTCCACCAGGGCCTTGAGCCCGGCCAGGGGAGTGCGCAGTTCGTGCGAGATGTTGCTGATAAAGTCGCGGCGCACCGTCTCCAGACGGCGGACGCGGGTCAAATCCTGGAGCATGACCAGATAGCCCTCCGCGTCGGCCTCGCTGAAAGGCGTGGCAATGGCCTGCAGAAAAAGCCCCTGCCGGCTGACCTCTACGGCAATCGCTCTGTTCTTCGCCCAGTTCGTGGCAGCGCTGCCACAGGTCGATCAGCTGGTGCTGGCGCACGACCTGGGCAAAAGAGCGCCCCAGCGCGCTGCTCGCGTGCGTGCCCAAGAGGCGCGCTGCAGCGGGGTTGATCAGGCGCACGTGGCCGTCGTCGTCGGTAATGATCACGCCGTCGGCCATCCTGTCCAGGATCGCCGCCAGACCGGCTCTCCTCTTCGGCCAGGGTGGTCACTTTTTCGCGAAGCTGGTCGGCCATGTGGTTAAAGGCACGCGCCAGCTGCCCGACCTCGTCGCGCGTGATCAGGCAGAGCCGGGCGTTCAAGATCGCCTTCGGCCATCCGCTCGGCAACGCGCGTCAACTGGCGCACCGGCCAAACCGTGCGCTCGGCAATGATCACCGCAAGAGACGCCGCCACCAGGATCGCCATCAGCGTCAGCCGATCAGCAGCGCACTGACGCAATGCGCACGATCTGCGCGTCGATCTCGTCCAGCGGCAGCGCCAGCCGCACGATGCCCACCGGCTCGTCCTCGTGCCGGACCCGGACGGCCACATACATCATGTCATAGCCCGACGGTGCGGCTGAAGCGAATGTTGCTGCCTACACCCTCGGCCAGCGCCTCGCGTACCTCCAGGCGCGACAGATGATTGTCGATCCCCGCCCGCTCCTGTGCGACTCGCCCAGAATGGTGCCGTCCAGGCCGATAATGGTCACCCGCGCACCCAGCAAATCGCGCATACCGGTCTGCCAGCGCATCAAGTACATCGTCGCTCGGTGTCATGCCGCCAGCGAGCAGCTACCGCCTCGCCGGCCATCAGTCGCGCGCCGGCGCGCAGCTGCGTCTCCACTCGGCCAGACGCACGTCGCGCACATGGGCCGACACGTATAGACAGACAAGGACAGCCATAGGATCAGGATCAGAAACACATAGGGCACAGAAAGACGCCAGCGAATGCTCTGGAACATGCGACGCCTACCCCTCAAAACGATAGCCGACGCCGCGCACGGTAACAATGCGCGTCGGGTTGGCCGGGTCGCGCTTCGATCTTTTCGCGGAGCCAGCGCACGTGGACGTCCACCGTGCGCGTGCCCCCGTCAAAGTCCCAGCCCCAGACCCGCTCCAGGATCAGGTCGCGCGAGAGGGCCATGCCCCGGTTGCGCGCCAAAAAGACCAGCAGCTCATACTCTTGAGGTTTCAGACGCAGCGATTCTCGCCCCGCGACGACCTCGCGCCGGTCCAAGTCGATCCGCAGATCGTCAAAGACCAATTGCTCCGCTCTCGGGCTCGTCGTCGTTCGGTCGCGATCTCCTCGCGGCTCAGGCGCACCCGGCGCAGCATCGCCTTGACCCGGGCCAACAAGCTCGCGCATGCTAAAGGGCTTGGTCATATAGTCGTCCGCGCCCATCTCCAGCCCCACCACCTTGTCCACCTCTTCTGTGCGCGCGGTGAGGATCAGGATCGGCACGTTCATCTCTTGGCGCAGGATGCGGCAGACCTCAAGGCCATCCAGGCCAGGCAGCATCAGGTCCAGCACGACCAGGTCGGGCTGCTCCTCGCCGGGCGACCTGCAGCGCCGTCAGGCCGTCCATCGCCTTGTAGACCTCGTATTCCTGGCGCGCCAGGTTGTATTCCAGGGTCTCCAGCAGCGTCAGGTCATCTTCGACGATAAGAATCCTGCTTTGCTCAGCGCGCTTCTTCTGCTTATTCTTCTTTTTGCCCACCGTCCCTGCCCCCCTATCTTGACCCCGCGCAAGGTGCCCAGTCTTCACCATAGAAGCTCACGCAGACTCAAGCCAGACCGAATCAGGTAGAATTGAGCGTCTCTGTTCGCCTACCAGGCAAGAGCATTCTACACGACTCAGCATAGTTTGCCAACTGCAAGTTGATGGCCCGCGCTGCGCGTTCGGGTTCCAACATCTCTGCAGATCTGGTGTAGGCTCTCAAGGTTCCGGTACCCGTCATCCCGTCCTTGACCTCAGAGAGCCTACCCTGAGCATTGCGGGCAAGCCGGCAGACCCGGCGCCTGGGCTCTTGTAGGGCATGAAGCATTACCTGTTTTTCTGGTGACCGTTCGGAGTTTGGTAACGGGTGTGAATAGGCGCCTTGATGCTCAATCTTGCCCTGTTTTGTTGCCTGCTATGCGACAAGAAGGGCTAGATCCGCTCCGCCACGCCCCAAGTGATTGCCGCACCAGGCCAGGAGGCGACTGACGTTCACGGCCGACTTGCGGCGCTTGTAGCCCCGCATGGTGCGATATCGCTCCTTGACCCACCAGCCAATGGCTCGCTCACAGCCATTGTTGGTACCATCCAAGGTCTCGCCATTGGGTCCCTGCCAGGTACGATAGCGCGTCAGGCATCGCCACAGACTCCAACGGTCAAGGTACATAAGCCGTAAGCGATAGGCATTGGTGGCCTTTTCGCCCGGACGAGGAGGAGCCGCACCGATGTAGCGCAGATGTATCTCTTCCAGTTCCTTCTCCTCATCCGGCTGCCGGCTGAGGATCAGTTCGCCCAACCGTCTCAGGTCTTTCAACGCCTGTTCTGGCGCAACCCCGATGCTTGCCAGTGAACCATCCGCATCCGACTCTATCTTTGACTCCAGATTCTCGATGAACGTCTCCGTATTGCGCTTCACGTGGCTCTTGCAGACCTGATGCTCCAGTTCCAGATCAGTTGCGACCGCCTTCAAGGCATCGGCATCGTCAGTGACCAGGATCTTGGCTCCGACGGCTTCAGCAACAGGCTCCAGCCATTCCTTGAGCGCTTCGGCATCCTGAGCCTCCAACTCATCCACGGTCAGAACCAGCCCTGTCGTGTCGTCCACAGCCAATCCCAGAGATAACCATTCGCCGCTGCACTTCACCGAGGTCAAGTCACCGCCCAGAGCAGGCGTGCGAAGCCCAGCAAAGACCTCTCTGCGCTTCATGCCCGGCACCTTGTCCGCGGCAGCCTGGACCGCTTCATAGACACTGCTCTTGCTCATGTACACACCCAACGCCTCCAGAGCGAGCGACGTCGCTCCATAGCTCAGCCCCAGTAAGTACAGCATCACGCTCAACCCCTTCACCCGCTGGGAGGTCTGCGCCCGAGTCACGCCCACGGGATACACCCGGAACGTCCTGTTGCACCGCAGGCAGCGGTAGCGGTGTGCAGATACAATCCTATGCTCTGTATCTTTCAACGGCTTGTCCACGCCCTGATGATGCTCAAAGTTCCTACCCTGGCAGCCTTCATGGGGACAAACCAAGTGCGGCTTAAATTCATCCGGCTTCACTCGCGGCAGAATCAGCTCCAGGCGCATTGCACGACACCTCTCTATCCACTGTCTGCCCATTATACAGTACTTTCAGCCCAATTTCCACCAGCCACCGAACGCTCACTTTTTCTGAAGACGGTTGACACCCCGCAAAATTGGCGCTATAATGTACTTGATAGCAGGTTGTTCTTCCCAGGCCGGTCGGCAGGCCCTCACCTGTTCTGCTGATTTATGGCCCAGGGAATGGGACCAACCTTGCTGAGTATCGGGAAAGAACAGCCGTGGCGGAGTGAGGACCTAAAGAAAGGTCTCTGTTCTGATGGAGTGGTTTCGTCCAGATGCGCCGGTTCCCGGCTCAGATCATAGACTCCCGACTGAGAGACACCATTCGTTCAGTCACCTCATGTGGTGGGTGTCTCGTTCTCAGCCGAGAGCCTGCCCCTTCTCTCGACACTTGGCCAACTTTAGGGCGAACGGTGAGCATGCCATTCCCATGGCAAGATCTGTGCTCGAAATTCCCCTTAAGCCTCTCTATGCTGAATTCGGAGCAAGTTCTGTCTTGCGCAAGATCCTCAACGAAGGAGGAGAAGGATGAGCACACGGCGAATGCTTCGGAAGTCCGCCCTTGTTCTGGTCCTCATGACCCTGATGGGCGGGATGCTCTCCTGTGGGGAGGAGGTACCAACCGTACCACGGGCCTGGATTGATTTCCCCCGGGAAGGGTCTACTTTGCAGGCAGGTAGCCCTGTGTCCGTGATCTCACATGCTTATTCCCGCGAGGGCGTGGCCGAGGTGTTGCTTTCGGTGAACGGGGAGGCCTACCGGCGCGATCTTCCGGAGCAGCCTGGGGATCCCTTCAGCGACATCACCCAAGAATGGATCCCTGAGACAGAGGGGGTCTATACTTTGCAGGTCACGACCTATGACACGGCCGGCGAGACTCGTAGCCAGGCCTCGGTCAGCGTCAGGGTAGTGAACGCGATGGCCGCAGTACAGAAGGAGACGCCTGTCCCCCCGGCGGAACCCGCTGTACCGCCGACAGATGCACCCACTCCCCCTACAGATGAGCCGCTACCGCCGGACACACCCTTCCCACCGACAGATACGCCGACACCCACTGGCACGCCATGGCCGCTGACGAATACGCCGACTCCCACCTACACACCACAGCCGCCGACGAATACGCCAACCCCCACTTACACGTCGCAGCCACCGACGGATACGCCAACCCCCACCTACACACCACTGCCGCCGACGAATACGCCAACCCCCACCAACACATCATGGCCGCCAGCCCAGGTAGACTTCCGGGCCGATGACACTTCCCTGGTCCAGGGGGAATGCACTACGATCTACTGGGATGTAGAGTACGCCACAGCCGTCTTCCTGAACGGAGGCGGAGTTGTAGGACACGGTACCCAGCAGGTCTGTCCGGCCGACACGACAACCTATGATCTGCACGTGAAGGCGCCAGGCAGCAATGTAGACCGCAGCATCACCGTCGAGGTGAGTGCCCCGAGCGACACCACACCACCGCCCATCCCATCGGCAGCCGTACCAGCCGATGGATTGGAGATTGACTGCAAATCATCCCAGACCTTGGCCTGGATACCGGTCAGCGATCCCAGTAGCCCCGTCGTCTACTATGTCAAGTTGGAACGACAGGTATCGCCGGGCAAATGGCAGCCGGTTCACGAGTGGGGACCGCTGAGTGGCAAGCAAGTTGAGGCGAAAGTGGATTGCGGTCTCTATTACCGCTGGACTGTACGCGCTCGAGACAGTGCCGGCAACGATAGTGATTGGTCTCCGCTGTCTCACTTTTCGATACGACTGCCCTAGTTCTTCAAGCGTGCCACCCTCAACAGAGGGCAGCGGAGTGCAGCGTTTCCTGAGATGCAATGATAGGAGGTTTGGACAATGGCGAGTGCATACCCCCAGCAGGCTCTCAACCGCCTTAGTTGAGCTGATAGTGCGCCAGGGGCCCCAGCCCGGCCAGCGATTCCCTTTGACCAGGCCCTCGATCACCATCGGCCGGGAGGCGGGCAACCAATTTGTGATCAACGCCCCCCAGGTTTCCCGCCACCACGCCAGCCTGAACTGGGATGGCCGGCAGTTCATCGTCCAGGACTTGGGCAGTGCCAATGGTACCTTTGTCAACGGCGCGCGCCTCATGGGTCCCCGAGCACTGCAACCAGGCGACGTCATCGCACTGGGCCCCGCGGTACTCCTTGACTTCCGTGTCGCACCGCCGGCCTATGCCCCGCCTCGCCCTCCCGTACCCCCTCCAGCTTATGCTCCTCCGCCTCCGAAAAAGCAGCGGAAGTTCCTGATTCCACTGGCCGTCTTGCTGGGACTATGCTGCATCCTGGCGCTAGCGGCAGGAACAGCCTATTACTTCCTATGGCCTGGACCTGAGCCAGAGACAAAGCCTTCGGTCCTGATCGACACGCCTACCCACGGCGACCAGCTGGAAGTGGGACAAGCAGTAACCGTCCACTCTGTCGCTCGCGACGAGGGCAAGGTGGTCCGTGTCGAGTTGTGGGCGGACGGGCAGTTGCAGGAGACCCAGACCAGCAATCTGGCGGGGGGCATCTCGCCCTTTCCACTGCTGTCTCGCTGGCAGCCCTCTTCCCCTGGTACCCACACGCTGACCGCCAGGGCCTTTAACGCCCAGGGCGGTCGGGGCCAGGCCTCTGTCAACGTGGAGGCCATTGCAGCTGTGAACCGCGACGGCGACGGCGCCACCGGTGAGGCCGACCTTTGCCCGGACGAGCCAGGAACAGCAGCCGCGGACGGCTGCCCCGACGGAGATGGAGATGGGATCGCTGACAACGTGGACGAATGCCCCGAGCAACCCGGCACACCGATAACCGGGGGTTGTGCCGACACGGACGGCGATGCTATCCCCGACAGCGGCGATGAGTGCCCTGACCAGCCCGGCACACCGATGACCGAGGGCTGCCCAGATGCCGATGGCGATACCATCCCCGATGGCGTCGACGCCTGCCCCGAAGAACCGGGCGCACCCGGCGCGCCCGGGGGTGATGGCTGTCCGGCGAGCACCAGCGAAGACCGGGACGGCGATGGCATCCCTGATGGTGAAGATGGCTGCCCCGATGAAGGCGGCTCGCCCGCCACTGAAGGCTGTCCCGATGCCGACGGCGATGGGCTACGCGACAGTGACGACACTTGCCCCAGCGAACCTGGTCCGGTTGAGAACGATGGCTGCCCTGAGCTGGTGGATGTAGAAGACAGCGATGATGACGGCGTCCCCGACGGGGATGACGAGTGTCCCCATGACCCTGGCCCCGAGCCCACCGGTTGCCCCGACCGGGATGGCGACGGCGTCCCGGACCCTGACGACCTCCGCCCCGACGACCCGGGCCCGCCGGACGCCGGCGGCGCACCGGAGACCGGCGCTGGAGATAGGGATGGCGACGGCATCCCCGACGACGCAAATCTCTGCCCCGATCATGAGGGCCTGCCCGAGCACGCCGGCTGCCCACCGCCCCCTGGCTCCGAAGAAGAAGAGCCAGGCGCGATACCCCTCTGGCCGCCGCCTGGGGGGGCTTCTTCGGCGAAGGTGGTGACTCCGGAACGGTATTCCCTGTCGTGCTCGATGCCCTGGAGTTCGAGGTATCCGACGCGTACGACGAGGTCTACTGCTACGCCGGCCTGGCTGACGGAGGCATGGAGCGCTACGGCCCCTTCGAAGCCCTGGACGAGACGCACTGGAACATCGCCGAGCACCTGGGCGGGGAGAACAGCCGGACTGTCCCCGTACACGATGACGAGTCGCTTGAAGTACGCGTGGAGTGCGGTGCCTACAACGTCCACCGCATCCCCGGCGTGGGCGAGGAAGCCACCTACTGGGATCTCGGTTCCTTCACCCAGCGCCACCCCCGGTCCGACTGGGACGGCCACGTGATCACCGCGTCATCAGCAGGGGGAGCAGATGGGCGCTCCTTCCAGGCCAAGTATCGCCTCTGCACCGAGTCCTGCGACGAGGCGACGTTCGCCGCACCGGTTCTCACCCTGTGGCGCGGGTTGGGCGACCAGTTGCGGCTGCAATGGAGCTGGGATGGAGATGAGTCCGAGATTACCGGCTTCAAGCTATACGTCAATGGCAACTTCCGTGCGAGCCCTCGTCGCGATCTCCGTGCCTACAACCTCCACAGCGGACTGCTGCCCACCTGCGGCGAAAGGCTCGAATACCAGGTGACTGCCTACAGCGGTCCAACACTCGTTCCCGACCGGGAATCGCCCCGCAGCAATGTCCGGTTCCTGGAGAGCCCGCCCTGTCCGCGTACCGTGCGCGTCACCTTTGACCGGCTGAGGACCTACGATCTGGCGGATGGGGACCCCAACAGCAACTGGGATGAAAGGCGTCTCGGGCCTATCTTTGGCACCTTCTGCGCCCAGGGCAGCACCGGAGGATGCCTTAACTTCAACGCCAGCAATTACCCGCATGGCCTCATGCTCCAGAGCCAGCACAATCACAGCATCCAGGGGATCTTTAATTGGATCCTGGCCGAGATGTCCGTACCTTGTTCAGGGTCGTCGTGCCCGGTGCACTACAGTGCGCCCCTGAACAACTTTGTCACGGTTGACCTAGGTCTTGGGGACGATCTCACCTTCACGGGCGTCGTCTTCGAATCGGACAACCGCGGCTACAGTGAGGCATTTCACGCCTCTGACTCTATCAGCTCCGACGAGATCAGGCCCGGCTATTCCCGTACAATTCGCGATGGGCAGATTGAGCTTAGGGTCCTCCTGGACGTGGTGTCCAGCTACGAGGCCGACGTCCCCGCTGAATCGGGCAGGCCCGACCTGACCATCACCGACGTCGGCCAGCACGAGGATTCCGGCCAACTGCGCATCCATGTCTCCAATATCGGCGGAGACCTGACCAACAAAGCACTCACGGTCGCCCTGGCGCGAAGCAGCACCGGTGAAGTGATTGGCGCCCATACCTGGGAGAATATAACCATTCCTGCCGGGGAATGGCGTATCCTCCAGAGCGATGTTCTGGTCATCGAACCCTCTGATCTGCGGGTCACCCTCGACCCTGACAACCACATTCAGGAGACGTTCAAAGGAAACAACACCTATGAGACGCCGGCGGTGATGAGGGTTGAGATTGTGCTACTCGGGGTCCCCGGCTACCCCTGCGAGGGCTTTCTCGACCTGGAAGGTGAACTCTGGTTCCTGTTTGACGTTGGCCATGGCCCTTCGCGGGATGAAGCCGATTGGGTCGGCTACAGAGTAAGATACCCCGAAAGCGGCTACCACGAATTGGACACCTCCCCTGGAGAGTACCCTTGGGCCCCTTGGAGCCTGGAAGGCCAGGAACGGTACACATTCGAGTTCGAAGTACCAGTGGGTGAGAACATCTACATCTCCATGCTAGGGCGCGAACACGACGCCACCAGAGAGCAGTCTATGGGCAGCATCGTGGCTGAGTATGAGCCCGATGCCAACTATGGGGCCAGGTCCGACGCGTACCACGCCAAATCCATAGGCGTGGGCACAGAGTATTGCGGGGAATGGGAGGGCATCGGCCCAGAGTACTTTGGCTTTGAGGCTTGGTGGCGCATCACCCGGGTTCGTTAGGCTGCAACCTGTGCTCAGGTGGTCCGATCTCGGTGAGGGAACCGAGTCTTTCACCCGCGCTTCCGACCGGCACGGGCAGCCCCAAAGGGGTGGATGCCCGCCAGGACGATGCAGAACATCGCCCTTTGTCCTTCGCGCACACTGGGTCCGTCCCACCTCAGACTCTCACCCAAATGTATATACACCGTCAGCATAATCCAAGGTTTGACACGTCTCCCAGAACACGTTATACTCGTCCCATCAGATGTTTGCTGAGCCAAACAGGGTCGAGGACATGGTCCAGCAGGAGGAGAAGGAGATGCCAACGGTAGAACTGAGTGGTCGCGGCGCGGTTTCCTACCGCTGGACCGGGGACGGGCCGGAAACCCTTGTCATGATCAACGGTTCGGTCTTTAACTACCACCAATGGGACAAGCAAGCCCTGCCCCTTCTGCACCGCGACCTGGGCGAGCGCTGCCGCTTTCTCCAATACGACTATATCGGCGTCGGCGGGTCCTCGGCCAAGACTACCCCCTTCCGCATGCTTGACCTGGCTGACGAACTGAATGACCTGTTGGACGTGCTGTCCGTTGATCGCGTTCACCTGCTGGGCATCAGCAAAGGCAGCCTGGTTGGCCAGGCTCTCCTGATCCGCCACCCGGACCGGGCCCAAAGCTTCTGCGGGCTGGGCAACCCCAATCTGCTTTCCAAAGACTCAGCGCAAGTTTTTGACACCTTTCAGGAGCGCCTCAACGCGCTGGAGACGCTGAAGGACCTGTGGCCGCAGCGGATCAACCGCGACAACTATGCCCGCATCTTTGACCAGATCTATGTGCCCTCCATATTTGGCAAAGCCTACACCGCCCTGTCCCTCACAGAACGGCTGCGGGCGCTGCTGGTGCGGCGCATGATCTACCCCGCCCTGGAGGGGACCTACGTCCAGACGATGGTAGACCTTTTTGCTTACTATGTGAGCGGCATTTCGGAGGAAGCGCCTGCCTTTGCCCTGGGGCTTCCGCAGGTGCACGGCATCCCGATCCTCCTGCTCAACGGCACCGCCGATACGACGACGCCCCCGTACATGTCGAGAGAACTGGCCCAACTGCTGCCCGAGGCTGAACTGGTCGAATTTGAGGGAGTGACCCACATGGGACCGATGATGCTGAAAAAAGAGGCCGAGCCAGTCTTTGCCCGGTACGTCGCCTTTGTGCAGCGCGAGGGCATGGCGCGCTGCATTTGAAACCGCCGGTGGCGGGATAGCCGAACGGACCAGCAATGGGGACACAATCAAGGAGGATGAACATGGAGAAAGCCTGGCTCAAGCACTACGACGAAGGGATACCAACCACCATCGACTACCCCCGCATCCCGCTGGACCGGCTGCTGGCGGACTCGGCGGCCAAGCACCCCGACCAGACCGCCACCATCTTTGGCGCCATGGTCGGTTCGCGCCTGATGGACGCCAATCTGACCTACCAGCAACTGGACGATGCCGTGAACCGCTTCGCCGCCGGACTGCAGGACTTGGGCGTCGGCCAGGGCGACCGGGTGGCCATCATGCTGCCCAACTGCCCCCAGTTTATCATCGCCGCCTATGCCACCTGGCGCATCGGCGGCGTCGTCGTATGCTGCAACCCGCTCTACGTCGACCGCGAGATCGAGCACCTGCTCCAGGATTCGGGCGCGGAGACCTTTGTAGTAATGAGCCAGTTCTACGACCGCATCAAGGGCATCCGGGGCAACACCGGCCTGAAACGCGTGGTCGTGACCAACATCAAAGAGTATTTCCCCGGCCTGCTCAAGTTCCTCTTCTCCTTGGCCAAGGAGAAAAAAGAGGGCCACAAGGTCGACATCTCCGCCGACGCCGACACCCACTGGTTCCAGGACGTCCTGAATGGGGCGGCAACAAGCGCCAGACCGGCGTCCGTAGAGATCGATCCCGACGAGGTCGCGACCCTGATCTACACCGGCGGCACCACCGGCGGCCCCAAGGGCGCCCAGCTCAGCCACTACAACCTGGTCTCCAATGCCGTCGCGCTGAACATCTGGGTCAAGAGCCGGGAGGCGCAGGACATCCTCCTGGCCGTCATGCCCTACTTTCACAGCTACGGCCTGACCGTGGGCATGAACGTCTGCATCGCCAACGCCATCACCATGGTCCAGATCCCCAACCCGCGCGACATGACGCACGTGCTCAAGTCTATCGAGACCCACCAGGTGACCTACTATCCCGGCGTGCCAACCATGTTTGTCGGTTTCCTCAACTTCCCTGAGCGGGACCAGTACGATATGACCTCGCTGCGCTTTGCGGTCAGCGCCGCCGCGCCCCTGGCCCCCGAGACACAGCGAACAGTTCCAGAGCGTCACCGGCGGCCTGCTGCTCGAGGCCTACGGCCTGACCGAAACCAGCCCCTGCGCCACCATGGACCCGATCGATCGGCCCAGGCTGACAACTCCCTCGGGCGTGCCCCTGCCCGACACCGACGTCAAGATCGTGGACGTGGAGACCGGCGACCAGGAACTGGAGCCAGGCGACATCGGCGAAATCATCATCAAGGGGCCGCAAGTGATGAAAGGCTACTGGAACCTGCCCACCGAGACCGCCAACGCCCTGCGGATCGGGCCCGACGGCCAGCCCGGCTGGTTTTACAGCGGCGACATCGGCTACATGGGCGACGACGGCTACTTTCACATGGCCGACCGCAAAAAGGACATGATCATCGCTGGCGGATTCAACATCTACCCCGCCGACGTCGAGGCGGTGCTCTTTGAGCACCCCAAGGTCAAGGAAGCGGCCGTCATCGGCGTGCCCGACGACTACCGCGGCGAGACGGTCAAGGCCTACCTCGTGCTCAAAGAGGGCGAGACGGCCACAGCAGAAGAGATCATCGCCTTCTGCAGAGAGCGCATGGCCGCCTACCGCGTCCCGCGCAACTCATCGAATTCCGCGACGACCTGCCCAAGTCCATGATTGGCAAGGTATTGCGGCGAGAGTTGAGGGAGGAAGAACAGCAGGCATGATACATGCTAGGTGTTACGTGGTGCGTGTTTCGTGACTCACGTACCACGCATCACGAAACACGTTTCACCCTTGACAGCCTGGCGCCCATGATGTATACTACGATGTATACCAGCAATACCGGAGATACGTATCATGGCCCAAATGGTCCGCAAGCAAGTCTATATCGAGCCCCGGCAGGACGCCGTCGTCAAGCAACTGGCCCGTAAACGAGGCGTGACTGAGGCCGAGATCATCCGGCAGGCCATAGACCGGGAGGCAGATGCTCCTGCAGCGGCCACAGGACAGCCAGATACAGAGGCGTGGGAGGAAGCGCGCGCCTTCATCCACTCCCTCATCGCCCAGGGTCCCGTTCGTGGCGGTCGAAGATGGAGCCGGGACGAGCTCTATGAGGAGAGGCTGAGTCGCCATGGCCGCAACCGCGATTCTTGACACCAGCGTCCTCATTTACGCCCACGATCGCTCCGAGCCGGTAAAACAACTGCAAGCCCTCCAGGTTCTGGACCGGGTTCAAAGCACGGGCGGCGGCGCCCTGACGACGCAGGTCCTGGGCGAGTTCTTCACAACGGCTACCCGGAAACTAGGCGCATCGCTTCTCCGCAAGGATGCCGCCCGCCAGGTAGAATTGATGGCCAGGGTCTGGCCCGTACTGGACGTGACAGCCTTCACCATCCTTGAGGCCCTGCGCGGCACGCTCACCTACCAAATGTCCTATTGGGACGCCCAGATCTGGGCTTCAGCCCGCCTGAACCAGATCCCCATCATCCTCAGCGAGGACTTTAACACCGGCGCCGTCCTCGAAGGGGTCCGCTTCGTAAACCCCTTCGCCGACGATTTTGACCTGGACGCCTGGCTGCCAGAGTGAGGCCCATTGTACGAATGCAAACCCTTCACTGGAGTGAAAACGCGAAACATCAGGGGTGGCTTCACGCAACACGCACCACGCATCACGTCTTTTCACACCCGAAAGGAGCCCCTTGACCAGGGACTATGACGCCATCGTCATCGGTGCCGGCCTGGGCGGCCTGGCCGCGGCCACGACGCTGGCCCACAACGGACTGTCCGTCCTGCTCCTGGAGCGGCACAACGTGCCCGGCGGCTACGCCACCAGCTTTGTCCGCGGCCGCTACGAGTTCGAGGTCGCCCTGCACGAGCTGTCGGGCATCGGCCCCCCGGGGGACAGGGGCAACGTCTACCGCGTCCTGGACTACCTGGGCGTGGCGGAAAAGGTCGAGTTCATGTACGTCCCTGAGCTGTACCGTGCCGTTTTTCTGGAGCCATCTGACAGCGCGGCCCCCGGGTTCGACTTGGACGTTACCCTGCCTGCAGGCCGCGAGGCATTCGAGGCCAAACTCGTCGAGACCTTTCCCCACGAGACGGGCGGCATCCGGCGCTTCCTGCAACGCGTCTTTGACTTCGGCCGCGACCATGCCCGCTTTCTGAGGCAGCGGCGCCAGCTCCACCCGGCGACCGTCCCCCTGCGCTTCCGCCATTTCGTTCGCTACCTGCCCACCACCTGGGGCCAGGTGCTGGATCGCGACGTCCAGGACCCCCGCGCCCGGGCCGTTCTGTCCCAGTACTGGGGCTACGTGGGCCTGCCCCCCTCCCAGATCTCCTTCGTCTACATGGCCAGTACCCTGGCGGCCTACGTCCGGCGCGGCGCGGCCTTTCCCCAGGGCCGGTCCCAGGCCCTGTCCAGCGCCTTTCTGGCCCGCTTCGAGGAGCTGGCCGGTGAGGCGCGCCTGAACTGCGGCGTCCGGCAGATCACTACGGACAACGGCCGCGTCACCGGCGTCATCACCGAGCAGGGCGATGAGATCCGGGCCGGCTGGATCGTGTCCAACGCCGACCCCATCGCCACCGGCCGCGACCTCATCGGCCGGGAAAAGATACCAAATAGTTTCTTTGCCGATCTCAGGTCCAGCGAAGTGGCCGCCTCCACCGTCAACGTCTACCTGGGCCTGGCCTGCCCCCATGACGAGCTAGGGCTCAACGAACACGAGATCTTTGTCAACAAGGGTTACGATTTTGAGCGGCACTATGCGGGCATGAAGGTCATCGCGCCCCCGGAGGCCATCGCCCTCACCTGCTACAACGCCGCCTACCCCGACATCTCGCCGCCCGGCACCTCCATGGTCGTGCTCACGGCCCTGGCCTACGGTGAGCCCTGGTCCCAGGTACCGCCCCACGAGTATGTAAACACCAAGAACCGCATCGCCGGGTCCATGATCGACTTGGCCGAAACCATCGCCCCCGGCCTGCGCCGGCACGCCGAGGTGGTCGAGGTTTCCACGCCGCTGACCAACATGCGCTACGCCGGCGCGATGGGCGGCAGCATCTATGGCTTCAGCCAGCCGCCCGCGCGACAACATGGTCTGGCGCATGGGCTACAAAGGGCCGCTGGACGGCCTCTATTTCGCCGGCGCCTGGACCCAGCCCGGCGGCGGTTTTGAACCGGCCATGATGTCCGGCAGTCAGGGCCGGCCGGGCTATCTCCTACAAGAGCGGGAACACGAAAGCAAGACCAAGAGCGGTAGGACACGAAACACGTGAGCATGAGAGGGTCGAGGCCCACGAGAGCTGCGCAAAAATTGTCTACTGGCTCCAGGACCTGCGCGCCTACCGCCGCGTGTCACAGCCGGCGACAAGCGCTCCGCCAGCCGGGCCAGGGCATCGACCATGCCGCCCAGGGACCGGCCGTCCAGGCAGATCGTCGCCCGCCTCCATCCCGAGCGAATGAAACTCCGTGTCATCGACATCATCCAGGCCACGCCCACCGCCAAGACCTTCCGCCTGGCCCGCATCGACGGCCCGCTGCCGCCCTTTCGCCCCGGCCAGTACATCAACGTCTTTGTCGACGTTGACAGCGTCCTCACCAGCCGCCCCTACAGCATCGCCTCGCCGCCTGGGGATGGGCAAGAAACCCTGGAACTGACCGTCCGCGACAAGCCCGGCGGCTTTGTAGCCCCCTACCTGCTCAACGAGGTCCAGACCGGCGACGAACTGGAGACCACCGGACCATCCGGCGCCTTCTACCACGAGCCCCTCATCGACGGCGACGACCTCGTCTTCCTGGCCGGTGGCAGCGGCATCACTCCCTTCACAAGCATCATCCGCGACGCCATCCACCACCAGCGCCCTCTCAACATGCACCTCATCTACGGCACCCGCACTCCCGACGATATCATCTATGGCCAGGAGCTAGCCGCCTTGGCCGGTACTGCCCCTCTCGATGCGCGGACGCATGCTGATGCGCGGACGCATGCTGATGCGCGGACGCATGCTGATGCGCGGACTCTTGATGGGCGAAGGTCTCCGATTCTTGGTGGGCAAGGGTCTCCGATTCTTGGTGGGCAAGGGTCTCCGATTCTTGATGGGCGAAGGTCTCCGACCGAGCCCCCTGGTACGGGTCATCTCGACGGGCAAGGGCTCCCTCTCGATGCGCGGACGCATTCTGATGCGCGGACGCATTCCGATGCGCGGACGCATTCCGATGCGCGGACGCATTCCGATGCGCGGACTCCGACCGAGCCCCCCGGCGCAAGCTCCTCATCCACCGACGCCGCCCCCAATTTCAACTACACCCTCGTCGTCTCCGAACCACCGCCCGGCTTCCAGGGCCTGACCGGCTTCCTCAGCGCCGATCTCATCCGCCAGACAGTAGCCGATCCAAGCACCAAGACCTACTACATCTGCGGCCCCAACGTCATGTACGACTACTGCCTGGCCGCCCTCCAGGAACTGTGCGTGCCCGGCCACAAGATCAAACGCGAACTCTATGGCCCGCCCGGCGACGTGACCCGCGAGCCCGGCTGGCCGGCCAACCTGTCCCCGGACACCATCTTTGAGATCCGTATAGAAGGCCATGAACCCATCCGCGCTCCCGCCGGCGAACCGCTCCTCAATTCGCTGGAGCGCTTTGGCATCGTCGTGCCCGCCCTCTGCCGCGCTGGTGAATGCAGCGCCTGCCGCACCCGCCTGCTCTCCGGCCGCGTCTTTCAGCCGGCCCACACCGGCCTGCGCGAGTCCGACCGCCGGCACAGCTACATACACGCCTGCGTCAGCTATCCCTTGGAGGATCTCACTATCCGGATCTGAGACTGCTTTGGAACCCGTCGTTGCGAGCGGAGGCGCCCTTTGCCGGAGCGCGGCAACCCCTATCTCATTCACAGAGAGCATTTGCACAAGAGGACGATGTACAGGAGGCACACATGAAAATCAAACCCTTCCACACCGAACGCTATTTCGCCCAGCACGAATTCACCGCGCCCCACATCCTTTGCGCCTCCGACTGCGAATCCCTCACCGTCGACGAACTCCTCACCCTCGCTGGTGCCGAGCCCGGCGCCCTGGGCGATCTGCACCTTGGCTACACCGAGTCCCAGGGATCGCCTGCCCTCCGCGCCGAGATCGCCAAGATGTACACCGAACTCGGCCCCGATCAGATCCTCGGCCTCGGTGCCCCCGAAGAGGGCATCTTTTGCACCCTGCACGCTCTCCTCGAGCCCGATGATCAGGTCGTCATCCTCTCCCCCTGCTACGACTCCCTGCTCAACGTCGTCGAGCACCTCGGCTGCCGCATCGCCCGCTGGCCCCTCACCGAAGCGCCCGAACCGCCCCATGGTCCCGGCGGCTGGCAGCTGGATTACCGGACCCTGACCCGGCTCGCCACCCTGCGCACCAAGCTGGTCATCGTCAACTTTCCCCACAACCCCACCGGCTACCTGCCTACCGACGAAGAGTGGCGGACCCTCGTCCGCTGGGTAGAGCGCTCCGGCGCCTGGCTCTTCTCCGACGAGATGTACCGCGGCCTCGAATACGAGCCTGAGCAGCGCCTCACCCCCGCCTGCGACCTCTACAATCGCGCCATCACCCTCAGCGGCCTCTCCAAAACCTACGGGCTGCCCGGCCTGCGCACCGGCTGGCTGGCCCTCCAGGATGACGATCTACGCGCTCGCATCGAGGGTTGGAAAGACTATACCACCATCTGCGCCAGCGCACCCAGCGAAGCCCTGGCCCAGATCGCCCTCCAGGCCGGCGAGCAACTCGCCGAACGCAACCGCGGCATTATCCTCAACAACCTCTCCCTCGCCCGCCGCTTCTTTGCCCGCCGCAGCAACGTCTTCCGCTGGAACCCGCCCCGCGCCGGCTCCGTCGCCCTGCCCGGCCTCCGCCAGGACCAGGCCACCGAATTCTGCCAGCGCCTCGTCACCGAACAGGGCGTCCTCCTCCTGCCCGGTACCGGCCTCGGCCTCGGCGAGGGCCACGTCCGCTTCGGCCTCGGCCGCCGCAACTTTCCCCAGGCCCTCGAACAACTCGACCTCTACCTCACCCAGCAGCAAGCCCTGCCCGGCATGTAATATCCCACCACGGAGGCACGGAGAGCACAGAGAACTCAAAGCTTTTCTCCCACAGACAAAAACCTCCGCGCCCTCCGCGCCTCCGCGGTTCACCTCCTCTCCGTACTATACCGCCGCACGCTCGCCACCTGCTTCAGCCCCAACAGCGCCCCCGTACCCACCTCATCCTCCGTCGCCGCCAGCACCAGGTTCCCAAACCGCGTCCGCAGGTCCCGCGCCCCCAGCCCCGGCGACAGCCGGCGCAGGATCCGCCCCACGCTGTCCGGCGTCAGACCCTCAAGTGGTTTCCCCGTACTGGCCGGATCGTGCCTCCCAAACAGTGGCAGGTTCCACTGGAACAGCGGACAGTTCGCCGGGTCCTCCCGCGCCTCCAGGTAGCGGATCAGCGCTGCCCAGCTCTCCAGGTCGAAATACAGCGTCCTCCCATCCAGCGCCACCGCCGTCTGGCGCTCGTGGTCCAGATCCCCCCGCCGCAGCGCCACCACTTCCCCCAGCCGCGCCCCCGTCACCCGCAGCGTCTCCACCAGCGTCACGTTCCGCAGGTAGGCCAGTTCCCTGTACCGTGCCGAGGCCATGTCCGGCGTCACCGCCGGGACCGCCGCCCGTGCCGCCCGCACCAGCGCCCGCACCTCCGCCTCCGCCGGACCCACCAGCTTTTCCAGCGACAGGCTCGGCGTCACCTGGGCCTGCCGGTCCAGGGCCTCCCAGAGTTCCCGCTCCAGGAAGCCCAGTGCCCCCTGCCCATGCAGCCACCGGAAAAACCGGTTCGCCACAGACCGGTAGGTCAGCACCGTCCGCAGCCCGAGGCCGCGGTCCTTCATGTGCTCCACGAATCCCACCAGCATCTCCGCCTCCAGACCGCTCACCTCCTCCACCCCGGCCCAGGCCAGAAACGCGGCCAGGCCCGGCCCCGCTCCGGGCTCTTTCTCGCGGTACCGCGCCACTGCGGCCTCAAGCTTAGCTTCAGCCATCCGGCACCCGTGCCTTCACATCCTCAGACTGCAAGCTGTCCTGGTCCCTCATTGCCTGAAACCCCTGCGCTGGTTCTGCCGGCAACTTCAGTTGGGCCTCATCCAGCGAGGACTGTGCTGGTCTTCGTCCCGCCTTCATCAGGAAGCACACCTCTCCAAGACCCCCTCCACCACTCTCGCTCGCGTCGTGTTCGTGTTGGTGTTCTTTTCTTGTTCCAGTTCCAGTTCCAGTTCCTGTAGGGGTGGCCTGCAGGCCACATTGGCGACCGCGGATGGGGTATCGATACCCTGTCGGCAGTTGCAGGACCGGCCTGATCCGCCGTTTCCCAGAGATCATCGCCCTGTTTCCGCAAGTTCGCCATCACCCTTTTGTTCGACGCGCTGCCCCCGTTGTAGCACATCAGGTTCTTGACGAAAATCTTCCCCGTCTCTGCCTCGTAGCAGATCCGCCCCTGCCGCTCAGAGGCAGCCAGGGTCTCACGTACCTCATCCTCCGGGATGCTCGTCTCAAAGGCCATCACCCCCACCGGCAGATCGAACAGGCCCGAGAAATGCGCCCTCTCGTTCCTGATCAAGTACGTGAACAGCAGCCTCTCGTGCACGGTGAGACCCACGAACCACTCGTCTTTCCACATATGCACGTGGACCTGACGATAGATCGTCATGCTGCACTCCTTTCTTATGAGTCCCGAGCTGGTCCCCCGCCGGCCCGCGACGATTTCTCTGCCCGCACCTCAGCGGCAACAGCCGCCGGTACGGCAAAGCTGTTCGTTCAACCCCACCTCAACCAAATCCCCCCAGCCGCCTCACCTCCTTTCAGACCCTCTGAACCATCCAAGGCCCCCGCCCCCGCGCCAGGGCAGCCCGAGCCCCGCAGATCCCTCAATCCTCTTCGCACGAGACACCAGCGCGTCCGCCGCAAGGCCCCACTCCTCATGTTGGCCTTCACTTGACCTCGGAGAGCCTGCCCTGAGTCCTGCGAAGGGTCTGGCCGCGACCTCCGAGGTCTGTTCCCACTCTCTACTCTCACTCTCATCCCCTCTCCTCATCTCCGCCGCCGCCCTCTCCAACAACCCCAACAAACCCCCTCTCCCTCCTTCGCCAGCTCTTCCCGGTCCCGCACCAGTCGCCCCAGCCGCGTCGACGCCCCCACGTACAAGGACAGGAGTTGGACCACATCCAACTCCTGCTCTTTCGCCCTGAATATCAGCGCGTCCAAAATCTCCATTTTGTGCGTCAGTCCCGCGATCGCCACATCCATCGCAGCGTCGCCAGGGTCCAGTGGGTGCAGGTCCACCGCCCGCTCCCGGATGCCCAGGCTATTCCCCGCTCCCACGCCAACCCCGCCCTGCCGCACATACTCCTCGGGGCTCACCCGCATCAGGTACTCAAAGCCCTCGTTGCCCTCCCCAGCATAAAAGCCGTGCCGCGGCGCACCCTTCCGGCCCTCCCGCTTGCCACCACTATGCGACCGGCACAACTGCGCCTCTGAGCCGTTGACCGCCCGTTTTGTACACCGCGTCCCATCGGCCAGCATCGCCACACAGCGTCGCCCGCCCCGAGACAAAGACCCCATAACTCCCTTCTCCTCCCATGAGCTTCTCACACACAGTATACCATGGACTCCCACTTACACCTAGTAAAAGCACTCTTTCATCCCTCTTCTGTCCATCCTATATTTTTTCTTTGACCCTGTGGCAGGCCCATGAGATACTCACCTCGCTCGTTCCAGACAGGAAAGCAGGCAAATGCCAGAATCCTCACATCAAGGACCAGTGGGGGGACAACGAGGGCCAAGAGAAGAATCCTAACGGTTTTCCGAAACCATTAGGGTCTTGGCCAGGATGACCCCATCACACTCAAACCAGACCTGCGCTGAGTTCAGTCGGCGCGTCCGCGACCCGGCGATCCCAACCCGCTTGAACCTTCTCACCTCACAGGCCAACCTCCACGGCCAGACACATCAAATCTGGTAGGGCGAGCGTACCTCCGCCAAAAGCGTTGCCTCCGCCTACTAGGACGCTATCTTTTGCCTCTGGGAACTGGCCCAGCAGCGAGGGGGGGGCTCGTAGTCCGCGCTTCAGGTCGGGTTCAGGTTAGAACGCAGCTGCGTTGAAGTGTTGAGCTTGGTCGTGAGCCCGGGTCTGAGGACAGACCTTCGCCCATCTTCAGGCCAGAATTCGGAAGTTCTCCGAAACTTCCGAATTCTTGGTTCGAGGGCGGATAGGGCTTGCTTGATGTAGCCGCCGGCGCCGGGCGAGTAGACGATGTCCACGCTCTCAACCTTGATGAAGGCGCGGGTGACGCGCTAGCGTCGTCGATCCAGCCCTGGGCGCGCATCTGGGACAGGGCCTGGACGATGTCGCGGGCGGCTTCGGCCAGGGCGGCGTTGTCGGCGCGGGCGGTCTCGGTGACGGCGACGGCGATGCCATAGTCTTCGGTGGCGGGCTTGCGGGCCAGGCCCAGGGCGACCTTGCGGTCGTAGGCGACCTGCACCAAGCGGGTCAGCATGCGGGACAGCTCGGTCTGGCGCTCGGTGTAGAAGCGGGCGGTGGGGGCATAGTTGGTGGCCTCGCCCTCGCCGAGGTAGTGGAGGGCAGTGTTGGCGCTTGCCCCGAATCTTCCGAGGGGCCGGTGGCCACGGCGAGACGGAGCTAGTACCGTCGGTCGCGGCATCGTCGTCGTTTATGTCGAGAGAGTGGGCGCTGGCTTCCTCGCCCGGGCCGTCTACGTAGATGCCGGCGCGGACCGGGTCTTCGGTACGGACCCGAGCCTGGGTCCGCCCTGGCACTTGCGCTCGGCGACACGGGTGTCGTCGGCAACCGACTCAAGTCGGCCCGATCTCGAGCAGGAGCTGGCGGGTGCGGACGCGGTTGAGGCGGACGCGGTCTTCGAGCCAGTTGGAGTACCTCATCCCCAGCCCGCTGGGGCCCCAGCGGAGGATGAGGCCCCAGCAGACTGGGGATGCAATGCGAACCCGCATTGCACCGGGTCGCCCTCGCCGCGGGTGGCGCCGATGGGCCGGTTGACGGCGAAGTGGAGCATGACAGGGGGCAGGGTTCCGCCGGCGGTGGGCTCCCATGCCTGGGGATTGTCGACGCTCAGCCAGCGGCGTGGTTCGTGGGACGTATTGCGTGACTTCGGCGAGCTCAGTCGAGCCGTTTCGAGGTAGGCGAGCTCGGTTTCGTAGTCGTCGGGGCCGGTCTCGATGAACCCATGAGTGGATCTGGGTGGCGGGGACGAAGCGGACATGCTCATGCCGTCGACGCGGTTGGTAAAGAGGACGGGGAAGATCTCGCCGGCGCGGGTGAGCTCGTCGCAGATCGGGCCGTAGCGCTCGGCCAGGCGGTTCTTTGGGTGGGCGGCGAAGGCGGCGACGAAGGACTGAAGGTAGGCGTGGTCGCTGCTGATGGTGGACTCCGCCGCACATAACCCGTGCGGACACCGAGGACGTAGGAGCGGGCCAGGGTGACGATGCGGCGGATGAGAAAGTTCTTGCGCCAGGCTTCGAGGGCGTCTTCCTGGTCCTGGTACCACTCGGCAAGGTCGCGGTCGTGGGGGCCGGCTGGGGCCAGGCGGTTCCAGCCGGGGGTGTCGTCGACGCGGACGGAGACGCTGGCTGTTGCTGCCGCAACAGCTCCCTGGATTATGTCGCCGAAGAGGGCGTGGGCTAGTCGGTTTTTGAGTGTTGACTGGTCTGGTGGCATGGTCTCCGCTTCCGTGCCGTAGAACAGATGTTGCGAACAAACGTTCGTTAGCATTATACGATATTTGTCGTGGAATGTCAAACTGCTCCGGAGCTGTGATTTGAGGAGAGACTACGGAAAGTAGACAGCCTTGCTGGTTTATGTTATACTCATAGCTAGACCCCAACTCACACGCTCAGCTAGAGACAGGACGCAGGTCTGGCCCTCTTTGCGCCCTGTTGGAAAGGCGGTGACATGAGCAAGGTAGCGATGCCGACATACGACTCAATGATGAACCCCGTGATCCAGGCACTTAGGGAACTTGGGGGCTCCGGAACCATCGAGGAGATCAACGACAAAGTTGCGGAGATCGCGGGCTTTTCAGATGAACAGCTGGAGGTCTTGCACAACCCCGAGAAAGGCGGCATGACAGAGATTGACTACCGGCTTGCGTGGACTCGTACCTACTTGAAGAAGTATGGTGTGCTCGAGAACTCAACTAGGGGTGTTTGGGCACTGACTCAGACAGGCAGGAAGGTCGAGGCCGTGGATGAGAAGGATGTCATCCGCGTGGTTCGAGAGCTGATGAAGGAAGCCAAGGCGTCAGCCGAGGAGGAGCTGGGCGAAGCGGAGGCCGCCGAGTCATGGCGCGAGGATATTGTTGAGCACGTTGATCCAAATGGACGCGTCTGCCTTTGAACGACTGGCCCAAAGGATGCTGCGAGAGTCCGGGTTTGTCCAGGTGGAAGTCACCGGGAGGAGTGGAGACAGAGGCATCGACGGGAAAGGTATCATGAGGCTAGGCGGTCTGCTGAGTTTTCACGTTATCTTTCAGTGCAAGCGGTGGCAGGGCACGGTGGGTGCTGGTGAGGTACGTGACTTCCGCGGGGCGATGGTGGGACGGGCTGACAAAGGACTACTCATCACCACGGGGACCTTCTCCAAGGAGGCGGTGAGAGAGGCCACGAGAGATGGTGCTCCGGCCATTGATCTGATTGATGGAGACCAGCTGGTGGACAAGTTGCAGGACTTGGCTCTGGGTGTTCGGACCGAGAAGGTTGAGATTGAGCAGGTCACCGTGGATCATGACTGGCTTCTGAGCATATAACCAGCGCTGCCTCGGCCACCCTACAGCATCGGCAGCGCTAGGAGCTTAGGAGAAGACATGACTCAACAGGGAGAGACGGTGGGTGCAGGAGGGACGCCAGCGTGCTGAGCAGGCGGCGCAGACTATGGTGAGCGCGAGCATCTGCACTGCGATTGCAGCTGGAGAGGCTAGGTGTCTAGGTGAAAAGGTTTCCCAAGACGAAATCCACCGGCAAGCTCGGTGTAGCCTATGTGCAAACGATAGTCTTCGGGACTGGATTCCTATTCGGGAGGTTCCCGAGGATACTGACCTCGGCATTGACGGATACATCGAGTTCGTCGAGGATGAAGTTGCCACCGGCATTATGCTGGGCGTACAAATCAAGACGGGGCGATCCTATTTGGTCGATAGGAAACGAGAGCAGTTCTTCGAAGTGACTGTCTCGAGAAGGGACCTAGAGTACTGGAGGGTCCAGCCCATCCCCACGGCCATTGTCTTCTTCGAGCCGGCAAGCAGCTTGTCAGGCTGGATCGATGTCACTGAGTATGTTCGACGCCACCCTCAGGGATTGGACCAGGAAACTCATACTCTCCGTGTGGGAAGTCGGGCGAGGCCATTCACTGCCGAGGTATTTCAGGGTAGGTTCAAGGAGACCTTCCTGAAGTACCGACAAGAGGCCGATCTGTTCGGATACGCCGAGCTCATGGTGTCAGGAGATCCGGAAGAGCGATTCAGGGGATTCCTTGGACTGATTGGTCACCAAACCTCGAGATTCTCGCGGCTGACCTGCTTCCTTTTGCTCGATCACTTGTTTGATGAGAACGACCGGCTGCGCTCGGCGGTGTCGGATAGTCTCTCGCGCTATCTTCCACATCCGGAGGTAGGTTTTGTGCCCCCCAAAGGGCTCAGAGATTATGTCGTGTCGAGGCTTGAGACTTTCGGCAGGGCTGAGATCCGGCAACTCCTTGAGACTGCGTGGCTGGACGAAGAAAATCTGATGCAAAGGGGCTCACTGGGGCAGTCTGTCGGTGTGATTATCACGGCTACTCCCGAGTTCAGAAGACACCTTGTCGGAATCGCTATAAATCCGGCGGAGTCACATGAGGCACGATGGGCAGTTATTGCTTTGGCTGCTGAGTTCGGGCTCGAGAGTGTGCTCCTGTCCATTGGCAAGCAGTACGACCGGGTTGATTGGGGTACTATCCAGGAGGCAGCTCACTGGGCGGCTCTGGAGTCGGCCCGCCTTGAGGAGGTGCAGGGAAACCTGCCCGAGATACTAGCAGGCGGAGGCCCTGACAGCGACGACGTTGCAAACGCGCTAAGAGATGCTGGGCTGTTCTATCTGGTTGACAACGAGGACTGTGTAGCCGAGATCCTTGAGAGGACACAGAATCCGATAGTGAAGTTTGAGGCACAGCGCGCCTACAAGAGGATCATGGACTGGCATTGTCCTCCAGACCAGCAAATGTGCAGGCTGCTGTGATGCAGTGAGGCTTCAGCGTTGCTCAGAGCCGAAGGTGCGGTATGATACGAGAAGCGGCACACAGGCACCGCTGAGCAGTGGCGCAGAGGGAGACCGCAGTCGCAGCACTCTACCAATGGGCAGCATCAATTTCGTCTAGCGGATCGATGCGCTGGATGATCTCGGCGGTGCCGGTGCCGGGCCAGTCCTGCTGGTCGAGGATGGAGCAGAGGGCGGCGGAGATGAGGAGATCGTCGTGGCCGTGGGCGATGGCGCCGTCCCTTCGATGCTCTCAGGGCAGGCTCCGGCTGGGGACTTCAGGGGTAGAGAAACGGAGCAGGCACGTAGAGGGAAAGGCGGAATGATGGTCAGTCGAATGGTCGCCTACAAAGCCGAGTTGAATGAGCGGTATTGGGGGTATCAGGAGTGCCAATTTCCGACATGGCAACACTTCTTTGACCGCCCGCAAGCTCCAGGACTGCGCCCGCCCGTTTTCCGGGTTGGCGAAGCTTGGCGAAACGTCCTTTTTGCGCCGGACGCGGTCAAGACGGAGATCGACAGACTCCTGGCTTTGGTGCCAGACCCTGAAAGGCATAGGTGGTTCCGGAGTATGAACAGTTCGCAGGCCCTGGCGCAGAGCGTTCTGGGCAATCTGGCTGCGCACGGCCAGCTGAGCAGCCTGGCGGACCTGCAGGCTGAGGATGGGACGGCGGTTTTTGGCGACGCTGAACTCTCGTCCGATCACTTTGCCATGGAGTTCAGGATAGACTATCTGCGCGAGCCGCATCGCACAAGCTTGGATGGATATATCGGGGGCGATTATCGAGTCGCGATTGAGTGCAAGTTCACGGAAGCGGAAGTTGGGACTTGTTCACGACCACGCCTGAAGCCATCAGCTAGCAACTATGAAAGCGAGCACTGCAACGGCAGCTATGCACGGCAGCTATCAAGAGAAGCCCGTTGTTCCTTGACCGAGGTGGGAGTACTGTATTGGAAGTATGTTCCTGAGCTGTTCGGCTGGAAGGAGGGCCAAGACCTGAGTCCTTGCCCCCTGGCTCGCAACTACCAGTTGGTACGGAATGTGCTGGCGATTGGTGTGAGCCCGGATGGAGAGGTCTCCCCTTCCAAGGGGCATGTGTTGCTGATCTTCGACGATCGGAATCCCTCTTTTCAGAACGGAGGGGTAGGTCATAAGTCTTTCACAGACACGCGGGAAGCCCTGCGACAGCCGTTGATGCTTAGAAAGTGCAGTTGGCAGCGCATCACCCATCACATGAGAAGCCGGAGCATTCTGCCCTGGCTGACAGAGCAACTCGAGTTGAAGTATGGACTGTGAGGGACTCTTGGGGGACGCGGGTCAGTGAGAGCGCTGAGGGGCCTGAATACGCAGAGAAGGGGTCAGAGCTGAGCTCTGACCCCTGTTTTGTTACCAAGTGCCCTGGTCGATCTCCTCCAGCGGAGCGGTACGGTGGATGATCTCGGCGGTGCCGGTGCCGGGCCAGTCCTGCTGGTCTAGGATGGAGCAGAGGGCGGCGGAGATGAGGAGATCGTCGTGGCCATGGGCGATGGCGCCGTCGTAGGCCGGGGACTCCCAGACGCCCCAGCGGATGCGCTCGCCGGGGCCGGGGAGGACCTCGTACTGGCAGCGCTCGACCTCGTGCCAGAACTGGCGGGTGTCGGCGCTCCTGATCATCCTGAATAGTCGCGATAGCGTCCGGTCTCGACGGCGCCGAGAAAGGCCCAGCCGAGGTCGGACTTGGTTTTTGGGCTGAAAAGGTACCGGGATGACGCGGTCGGGCAGGGCCTTCTCCAGGAAGGAGGCCAGGCCGGCGCCGATGCCCGGTGGCGTCGACGACGACCCAGAGGGCGTGCCAGTGGCGCGGCCAGGGCGCGGATCTGGGCGTGGAGGGTGGTGTGCTTGACGCCGAGCCAGAGATGGCGGTCGACGACGCGGTAGTTGGGCAGGCGGCCGGACTCGACGTCGACCTCGACGACGGTCAGGGCGGTGGCGTCGCGGCGCGGTTCCTTGAACCGCGTTGGGGTTTCGAGCATCATGCGATCGAGAGCTGTACCTTCGACCTCTTCTTCTCCCGCGACGTCGATGAGCAGGGCATAGCGGCGGCCGGGCTCGGGCTCGTGGCTGCGCCGGCTGGCGCGTGGTCGCCGCGCATGAGGGCGCGGCGGGCAGGCGGGAATAGGCCGCCGGCGGCGTCGATGGTCTCCAGGTAGTACTGGGTCTTGATCAGCGGGTGGTCGCGGCCGAGGCGGGCGACCTGCTGCGTGACGTATCTGCCGTAGGCGGGTACGTGCTGCGGCGACCTGGCCGGCGTCGTACTGGAACACGCGGCGGATCCCGTCGCGTGTTTGCTGTTGCTGGAGGTGCTGGATGGTCCGGGCCAGCAGGGTGTCGGAGGTCCAGGCGGTGCCGTAGAGGACGGTGGTGGCGTTGGTGCTGGCGGCCATGGGGGTGAAGTCCTTGTACCACTTGTCCTGGGCGATGTCCTGGGCCTCGTCGCCCTCGAGGAGCAGGTCGGCGGTGGCGCCCACGACGTTGGCGGTGGGCTCGGCGGAGAAGAAGAGGGTACGGCCGCGGCCGAGCTGGACCATGTAGCCCTCGCGGCGGCGGTAGTCGTAGCGCCCATCGGAATGGGCGGCATTCCAGGCATTGTCGAGGCGGTCGCAGAGGCGGAGGAGGGAGTTGACGGTCTGGGGCTTGAAGGTGGGGCTGGCCTTGACGATCTGGCCGCCGGGCAGGCGGTAGAGGTTGAGCAGGTAGGCTTCGAGCTGGCCGGAGAGCTCGTTCTTGCCGGCCTGGCGGCTCATCATGACGGCGAAGGTCAGGCCGCGGTCGTGGAGGACCGAGTCGACGATGGCCCGGGCGGGCTCGAGCTGGTAGGGCCGGAGCGGGGTACGGATGATGAGCCGGGAGTAGTTGTTGATGTCGGTGAGCCAGTATTTCAGGGCGCAGATGAGGTGGGAGGGGGAGAGGGGGGAGGGGGAGAGGGGGAGACGGGGTGATTGGGTGACGGGGTGCGTGGCTCAGGGGAGCTCATGGGAACTCGCGTACCTGCGGCACGTTGGAGCTAGGGGCTAGGGGCCAGGCCCCAAGCCGCCAGTGCCACGCGTATGACCTCGGCGGCCAGGGCTCCGGCGGCTAGGCCGATGAGCCATTTGATCTGGCGCTCGAGGCGGCCGAGGCGCTGCTCCATCCACCAGCCCCAGTCGTCGTCGTAGGGGCAGGGATCGTCTTTGCGGGCTGCGCTGCCGGCGGCGCTGGATGGTCTGGCGGAGGCGCTGCTCGCCGGGGCCGGGGCTTCTGGTCACGGATGACGCCCAGCTCGGACCCGAGCTTATCCATGCGCTCTCGGTGCTCGGAGCCGGTGGATCGCTATTCGATCGACCCAGCTCGGTGCCCAGCTCGTCCATGGCCTGGGCGATGGCGCCGGCGATGCCGTCGGCGGCTTCTCCGGAGAGGGCGCGGCGGTCGCGGAGCAGGCGGGAGAGGCGGCTGGAGGCTTGGGTGTAGAGCTCGAAGAGACGGATGACCTCATCCTCGCCGTTCTTGGCGGTGGCGATGATGTCGTCGAGGCGGGTCATTTTGTCGACCAGGCCGGCGATGGCCTCGTCTATGGTGACTTCGGTGGGGTCGGCGGAGTAGAAGCCCGAGCGGGCGCTCGGGATCGAGTCCGGAGAAGCGTCCGGACTCGGCCTCTTTTGGGAGTACCAGCCATGCTTACGGCGTTGGTTTCCTGGGGCGCTCCGACAGGGCGCTCACCTCCGCCGTGGGCACTGCACAGCGGGGGGTCTGGTGTCGTGGACGGCCCAGGCCCTGCAGGGCCGTGTGCTGTCGCCGTCTCTGACGGTTGCGCTGCACCTGGTGGCCATGGTTGGGGCTCCGTACTGCTGCTCGGCTGGCTAGGACAAAGGCGATGCGGTAGAGTGTCTGTTTCATGTGGCCCTCGGTTGAACATTATACGACACATGGGCGAGGATGTCAAGTTCTGTGGGAGTTTGTTCAGGGAATGGAGTTATGGTATAATACCCACTGGGCCTGTCGAAGACCCAGCCATCGCAGCCTACCAACGCAGCCACGATTGCCGCAAACAGTCGACCCAGGTAGCGGCTTTGCGCCACATGAATGCCTATCCGTCAGGCATCGCCATGACGTCTGAGCTACAAGCACAACGCCGCCCTTCCCAGAACGAAGGTATCGATGAGGACAAGCCTGTTTCGGAAACGGTTTCTGATTGGATGCCTGTTGCTCGCTCTCTTGGCTGCTTGCGGGACAGCCGTGCCAGACACACCCACCCCAGAGCCAACGGCTACGCCAGCGCCGCCAACCAGTACACCTATTCCACCCACAGACACCCCAACCCCGCCGACAGCCACCCCTGAGACAACCTCCTGCGAAGAAATCGAGGGGAATTGCCTTGAGCTCATCTGGGACGGCGAGAGCTGCACCTACGAGGGTCCCGAGGAGATCAAGACCGGATCTGTCACACTCATATTCCGCAATAAGACCGAGGAACCTGCAGGAACGGGCCTGGTTAGGCTTCTGGGGGACGCGACCACCGAGGACATGATCGATTTCGTCAATCAATCCACTACGCGAGATCACTGGCCTAGTTTTGCACTAGTTTTGGACGCTGGTTGGGCCTATCCTGGCAAGAGCAACATCTGGGAAGGTTTTCCGGAGCTGGGAGTCCATACCATGGTGTGCTTTACGGACCCGCCATGGGACATCTGGGTCGGCGGCACGTTCACGGTTGAGGACTGATCAGGTGATCAGTCCGTCAACGCTGACCGGGAGGCCTTGACGCTGGCAACATGGGCGCGAGAGGATTCGTGACCCCCGGGATTGTCGCTGACGGGAGAGCCGTGGCCGCAGCTAAGCACGAAGCGGTTGTTTCGAGCTGTGTCACAGCGGCGGGACAGGCGCTGGGCGCTGGCGGCTGTCATCGGTGACCCGGCGAAGCCGGCCGCCAGCGCCCAGCGCCAGCGGAGCGGAGGCGGGGGTTCCGCGGATGCAGGGCGGCGGAGGGAACGCGAAATAGGCCAGCGGGTAGGGTGCCTGCTGGCCTACTCGGCGCGGGCATCTGTTAGGCCCTACTGGTCAGGGCCTTGGCCCACTCGCGCAGGGCGTCAATGCTGGCCGGGATGGCCTTGACGGTGGCGACGTGGGCGCAGTAGGCTTTGCGCTCGTCGGGATTGTCGCCGACGGGAGAGCCGTTGCCATAGCACAGCGCGGGCTCGCCGTTTCCGGATACCTCGCCGGTGGCCGGGTCTGCGCTGGGCTCCAGCTCTTCCAGGACGTCGGGCAATAGGCCCCCATCTAGTGCTTCATCCCCAGCAGTTGGCATGGTGCACAACTCGTGTACTTCACACTAATGAAGTTCACACGACCCTGCGGTTGTGATCCGTTAAATCCTGCTGATCCGTTGTCATCCGCCCAAACCAACCCAATTCACACCAGACCTTCCAGTCCCGGCCAGCTTGCGCCCAGGCAGGAAGCCTGTCAGCAGTCAGATCCGCATCTCTGGCAGACAAGATAGCCAAGTCAGCAACTTGCCTACGAAAGGGAACTCGGGTGTGGGGCCTCCAGGCACTTTCACCCGAAGTTGAAAAAACACCCACCTGTGCTAAACTACCTCCGGCGCAGCACCATTCGCCACGGCCAGCACCGCCGCCAGGCCCACAGGAGGACCACCATGAACACCGCCGACATCCTGGACCCGACCCATCGCACCAGAGCCCCCCTCGCCCTCCTCCTCTGTCTCCTCATCCTCCTCGCCGCCGTCCTGTTGGCCTCTTCTGTTCAGCGCGACTTTGGCCGTATCCATGTCTCCAACGTCACCTACCACAACCAAAACGGCATCCCCGTCCGCGCCAAGCTCCTGCGGCCCGTCGCCGCCACCGCCCAGCAGCCGGTACCCGGAATCGTCTACATCCACGGCTACCAGAACAACCGCGAGATCAGCGACGCCTTTGCCATCGAGCTCGCCCGCCGCGGCTTTGTCGTGCTCAGCATCGACGCCATCGGCCGCGGCAACTCGGGCATCCCCTGCGACCCCGCCGCCCCCGACTTTGACCAAACCTACGGCGGCCGCGCCTCCCTCGAAACCCTGCGCGCCCTGCCCTACGTCGACTCCACCCGCGTCGGTCTCATGGGCCACAGCCTCGGCGCCGAAATGGCCTACACCATCGCCCTCGACGATCCCGCCGTGGGCGCCCTTGGCATCTCCGGCTTTGCCTACACCCTCGACGCCTCGCCCACCAACCCGAAGAACATGCTGATGGTCATCGGCCAGTACGACGAGTACCGCCAGCGCATGACCGGCATCGACGACATCCAGGCCGAATGGATGTCCAGCCCGCAGACCCAGCAGGTCATCCCCGTCTCCGACCCTCAGGCTGGTGTCACCTACGGCGATTTCGCCCAGGGCACCGCCCGCTGCGTCTTTCTACCGCCCGTCATCCACATCCAGGAATCCCACAGCCGCGCCGCCGTCGCCGAGGCCCTCGACTGGATGCGCAGTGCCCTCGGCCCGCCTGATGAACGCTGGACCGCCTCCACCAGCCAGACTTGGCCCCTCAAAGAGTGGGCCACCCTCGTCGCCATGCTCGCCGGGCTGGCCGCCCTCCTGCCCCTGGGGCTCATCCTGCTCCGCACCCGCCTCTTTCGTCCCCTTGCGGGAACCGTCGCCGGCGACTATGCCTGCCACGGCAGCTCCTGTCTCAAACTGGCCCTCGTCAACGGCCTGCTCATGTGGCTCTACCTGCCCCTCATCCTGATCCTGTTCGCCCTGCACGTCTACGTCGTGCCCATCGACGGCCTGTTCCCCATGATGATGGTCAACGGCACCGTCTGGTGGTTTGTCCTCGTCAACCTCATCGGATTCTTCGTCTTCCGCCGCTGGTTCAAGCGCCAGTCACGGGCTGGCGCGGCGCCGTCAGGCACACCGCACCACAACGGTTTAACCCTGGCCGAACTGGGCATCTCCTACCGCGACGACCGCTTTGCCCTGGACGCCGGCCACATCGGCCGCAGCGCGCTCCTGGCCGCCCTGCTCTTTGCCTTTGCCTACGGCCTCCAGCACCTCCTGGAGGCCATCTTTATCGTGGACTATCGCTTCATCTTTCCCTTTGCCAGCGACCTGTTCCCGCCCGCCCGGAGCCTGTCCTGAGCGAAGCCGAAGGACGCCCTCCTGTTCCTCATCTACTACCCCTTCCTTCTGCTCGGCTTCCTGCTCATGGCCCTCTTTCTCCACGGCCAGTTCCGCAGGCGCAAAAAAAGCACCTGGCTCAGGACCTATCTGTCCTGGACAGGCGCCAACGTACTGGTCATGGTCGTGCCCTTGATCCTCTTCCTACTGGTTCAGTACGTGCCCCTCCTGACCGTGGGCCTCATCCCCTTCGTCGGCCCCGGCGGCATGCTCGCCTCCTTCACCATAAACATCTTCCACATCATCGGCGTCCTGGCCATGGTCGTGCCCCTCTCCACCTGGTTCTTCCAGCTCACCGGCAAGATCCTCGCCCTGAGCGACAGCGAAGGGTCTGGAGACGGCGCCGCCCTGAACGCCGCCCTGGTCACCTGGATGTTCACCTCATCCCAGGTAATCGCCCCCATCCCAGTCTGACGGGGAAGAGAATCTACCACAGAGGCGCAGAGAACACAGAGAAAACCCAAAGTTTGCCCCTCTCCCCGTCTCCCTATCTCCCCCTCTCCACCACCCGGATACCATCTGCTCCCGCCACCACAAGCTCCGTCGCCATATCCAAAAAGAGCCCGTGCTCCACGATACCTGGACGCTCGGCCAGCGCGCTGGCCAGCGCGTAAGCATCCGCGATCCCCTCAGGGAACCAGCAGCGCACCAGATAGTTGCCATTGTCCGTGACGATACGCGAGCCATCCGCCTCGTGCCACAGCTCCGCCCGGCAGCCCAGCGTCTCCAGCCAGCGCAGGTGGGCTTCCAGCCCAAAGGGCAGGATCTCCACCGGCAGCGCCCCCCGGCCCAGGCGCGCCACCACCTTGGACTCGTCCACCACCACCACGAAGCGGTCGGCGTGGATCTCGACGATCTTTTCCCGCAGCAGCGCCCGCCCCAGTCCCTTGATGACGTTCAGGTCCGAGTCAGCCTCGTCCGCCCCATCCACCGCCAGGTCCAGGCGGGCGTGGTCGGCCAGGCTCACCAGGGGCACGCCCGCCGCCCGGGCGCGTTCCGCCGTCCCCTCCGAAGTAGGAATGCCGCAGATGTCCCGCAGTTGCCCGCTCCGCAGCCGCTCCCCCAGCAGGTCCACAAAATACCCAGCCGTAGAACCGGTCCCCAGTCCCAGGACCATCCCGTCCCGCACATAATCCAGCGCAAAGCCAGCAGCCTCTCGTTTCAGATTCATCCCCTACTCCAAAAAAACTCCCAGCAGGCAACCGCCCGCCGGGAGTCCAGAATTTCACACAGTGTACACACAGGTTCGTAGTGCGCGCTTCAGCGCGCCTTGGCTGCCCTCTCTGGACGGGCCTCCCTCGATGGGCCAAGGTCTGTCTTCAGACTCGGGCTCATGACCGAGCCCACACGGCGGCGGTCAGGAGACCTTGCCGAACAGGGAGCCAGCCCCTACCCCTCCTTGATGGGCGAAGGTCTGTCTTCAGACCCGGGCTCATGACCGAGCCCACAAACAGGGAGCCAGCCCTACCCCAACGCCGCCCGCACTTCCTCTATCCGCCCGGCGCTGCCCAGCTTGATATTCTTGTGGGCGATAAACTTGGCGTACTCCGCCATAAAGATCTTGCCCGGCCCGCGGAAGTCAAACTTTTCCGGATAGTCGCGGAAATACTCGCGGTGCACGCGCGTCCACACCAGGCGGCCGTCGGTGTCGATATTGACCTTGGTCACTCCCAGCGGCACGGCCTTGGCGAACTCGTCCTCGTCCACACCCTTGGCCGACGGATCCAGCTCCCCGCCCGCCTCGTTGATGCGCACAACCTCCTCGTACGGCACCGAAGAGGAGCCGTGCATCACCAGGGGGAATCCTGGCAGCCGCTGCTGGATCTCGGCCAGGCGATCAAAGTGCAGACCCTGACTGCCCGTGAACTTGTAGGCCCCGTGGCTGGTGCCAATGGCCACGGCCAGGCTATCGCATCCAGACAGGCGCACAAACTCGACGGCCTCGTCGGGATCCGTCAGGCTGGCGTGCTTTTCATCCACGGCGATGTCTTCCTCCACGCCGCCCAGCCGGCCCAACTCCGCCTCGACGCTGATGCCCACGGCGTGGGCCCGCTCGACTACGCGCCGGGTGGCCGCCACGTTCTCCTCAAAAGGTTCGTGCGAGGCGTCGATCATCACCGAGCTATAGAACCCCTGGTCGATGCAGTCGTAGGCCGTTTCCTCGTCGCCATGGTCCAGGTGCACGGCAAAGATGGCCTCCGGAAAGACCTCCTCGGCAGAGCGGATGAGCCCCTCCAGCATCTTGACGCGGGCATAGCTGCGAGCGCCGCGCGAGATCTGGATGATAAAGGGCGCCTGGGAATCGAGGCACCCCTGGAACAGGCCAATGCACTGCTCCATGTTGTTGATGTTGTAGGCGCCAACGGCGAACTTGCCATAAGCGACCTCGAAAAGCTCGGCAGTTGTGACGATCATGATACTCCTCGTTTTCGCGAACGTACCAACGTTTCGACGTTAGAACGTTACAGCGTTCTGCTATTTCAGCGTCTGCAGGTATGCGACCAGGTCGCTAAGCTCCTGTGCCGACAGCTCGTCAGCCAGGGCAGCGGGCATCAAGCCGGCCGAGAATCCCTCGGCAATGTGGTCATTCGGTGCCTGGATCGACAGTCGCAAATAGTCCTCAGCCGATTGGCCCGACACGCGCGAACCGGCATCGGCGCCGATGGTTGCCAGCGAGGGGCCAACCAGCGTCACCCCAGCCTCCAGGGAATGGCAGGTAATGCACCCGGGCTGCGTTCCAACCAGGGTCTGGGCAAAGATGGTCTCACCGGCCGCGGCGTCGCCGGCCGCGGCATCCGCAGGGGCATTTGCCCCATCCTCCGGGGCCGATCCGCCGCCACAAGCGACCAGAGTAAACGCCAATATCAGCAGCAAAAGCAATACCAGTTTTCGCATTCGATCCTCCTTGGTGTGTGCCGGGCGAGTCAAAACGCACTTCTGACGGATGCCCTTCATTCGCCCCGCTCAATTGAGGTCCCACGGACGGAAGCCACTCGATGCAATTCCAGGTCCATGCTTGAGATTCTACCAAGCAACCTACAACCATAGTATAGCACCAAGTCCATCTGAAAGCAAAAACCAAACGACACAGAAACTAGGTATTTCGTGCTGTAAGGCAAGCAAACCACCCGAGACCAGACGACTACGTTCCCAGCCCACGTCCCCCACGACGGCACCGGCTCAAGGGAGCTCTGTTCCTCTGCCATCCCCCAGGTCAGAAAGCCCCCGGGACAGGGGCCCCTGCAGCCTGGTTCCGCCGCTGTACCCGCCCAACATGGCCTTCTGACTTCCTGCCAGTCGCTCAACCATAGTAATAGGGCAAGATCACGGTCCACAGGACGAGGACATCCAGGACAACAAGCGCCAGCAGTCCGGCCCAGGCCACCTCTCTCAGCCAGCGGCGGGGTACCAGCTCCGCCCACCCAACGCACAAAAGCGTGGCCGTGGGGACAATGACGACCACCGCATAGCGCGCCACCGGCCACAGAATGCCGGAGGTAGCGAATACCGGATGGATCCGCAGCGCCGCCCCACCCCAGCCCACCAACAAAGCAGCGCCCAGGATGGCCAGGACGTGCGCTTGCCACGGCTCGCGGTCCCGGCCCCGCTTGAGCCACCGCAGCAGTCTCAGGGCCGCACCGGCGATGCCGGCCAGGGTCAGCAGCAGCAGAGGAACGAAAAAGATGTCGGGCAGAGCCAGATGGTTCCAGCCGAACCGCCCCCAGAAGCTTTGCAGCAGCATGAACAGGTCCGGGCCGTAGACCCAGCCGGTACGCTCCAAATCCCATAGGGAGTGAAAGACATAGGTCACAGAGTAGCGGAACAGCCTCGCGTCACCGATCCAGGCCCGGAGGCCCGGCCAGGCGCTCTCTGCGGAGCCGTTGCGCACAAAGTTATCGAAGGTTTGACCGGCCCACGAACCCGATCCAGCAGTGGCGGCATCGAACTGGGGGGGCAAGGAAGTGGAGTAATCGCCCACGGCCAGCACGAGCCCATCCAATAGAACCACCTGGGCAGCGTCCTTGCTCGCCGGCAGGCGCACATGCACCGTGACGCTGGGTGCGTCTGCCGCCATCGTTGCCGTAAAGACATGGAACACCCAGTCACTCTCGGCCTGCACCTGGCGCCAGTGGAACGTCGAGCCGTCGGCCAGGCCCAGCACAACCGGTCCGGCCGGGCCCTCAGCCGCCCGCAGCCAGGCCCCCAACGTAACAGTCTGACCTCGCAGGCGCTGGCCGGCCGGTGGAACGAGTTCCTGAAAAAGCATGCGGGGATAGCGTTCGTCTCCGGCCGACAGGACCAACGCCGAGCGGCCCAGTGGCGCATCCGTGGCCAACCGGTTGGGAGCCGACGGCATCTCACGCCCCTCCCAGGAAGCCGCCTGCCCGCCCCAGGTGACCGCCGCGCCCAAGAAGACCAAGCCCAGCAGCGCCAGTCCCAGCCAAAACCAGCGCCGCTGCCGTGGGGCCAAACCATTTCTGAGAAGAAAGCCGCCGCCAAGCACCAGGACGACCGCCACGGCCACGATGCTGGCTGTACTCTTGGTGGCGATGCAGGCGCCAGCCAGCAGCAACACCAGCGCGATTCGCCACAGCACAAGCCCTCGGCGGATCATGCGCACAGTGGCCCACAGCAACAGAGAGACGGCGGCCGCCGCGCCCACGTCGTTGTTGACCGAAGTCATCAGAGCCACGAATGGGGGAAGTAAGGCGATGAAGGCAGCGACAGCGACGGGCAGCATCCGCCTCCGGGGAAAGACCTCGGCGGCCAGGCTAAAAGCTGAGGCCACGACCACCAGACCGAGCAGAATCGAACCCAGCCGCGCCAGATAGAGCTGGAAGCCGACCTCCTGGTACGCGGCCAGCGGCTGAAGCAGGGCCATCAGCCCATAGTAGAGCGGTGGATGTACCAGCTCGGTGATGCCAATATCGGGAGGTGTGGTAGACAAAAAATCAATGGCTGGACTGCCAGGATCCGCCCAGAACCCTGTCTCGCGCATGGAGGCAGCGATCTCCTGCCTCATCTCCAGGTCATAGTCGCCAGTCTGGGGGAGTCTTCCCCGCTCGGCAATAAGGCGGACGTACTCAAAGTGAGTCGGCTCATCGTAATGCTGCCAGGGAGGAAAAGCGACCAGGTACAACAGACCTCGTACGAACATCAGTACGAGGATCAGGGTCAGGAATAGAAACTGCCGCCGTCCCAAATTAGGCAGAGGCATGGTTGGCGAGATTCCTATCAGATCAGACAGAGCACAGATCCCTGGAAGGCGGTGGCCAGCCAGCGGGCGCCACTTTACGCCGTCTAATAAGCGCCCCGGCCCCGGAATACCGCGCCCGCCGTACGCCAGAGGATCTGAATGTCAAGGAGAAGGGAATAGTGCTGGATGTAGAACAGATCCTCCTCGCTGTGGAGATACATGGGTTGATCACTGCGGCCGTTGACCTGCCACCAGCCGGTGATACCCTGGGGCACACCAAAACGCTGCCACTGCCAGGCTTCGTATTGTTCCACGAGCCAGGGCAGTTCTGGACGAGGGCCGACGAGACTCATCTCTCCCTTTAGCACGTTTAGGAGTTGAGGGATCTCGTCCAGGCTCGTGCGGCGCAGTAGCCTGCCGGCGCGTGTCACCCGAGGATCGTCAGGCTGCTTGTTCAGGAGATGCCGCTCCTGTACTTCCTTCACCATGGTAGTCTCCATCTGCTCAGCCCCCGCAACCATCGAGCGGAACTTGTACATCGAAAACAGGCGGCCGTTCTCGCCGACTCGCTGCTGCTTGAAAAGAACAGGCCCCGGAGAGTCCAGGCGGATGGCGATGGCCACCAAAGCCATGAGGGGCAAGGTCAAAACAAAGATGAAGGTTCCGGCTACCAGATCAAAGCTACGCTTGACCTGTCGCTCAAAGGGTTCCAACGTCGGCTGCCGCAGCGTGATCATGGGCACCCCAGCAAACTCATCCACCTTGGTACGAAAGAGCGTCGTCTTGAAATAGTCGGGGAGAATCCGGACCTGGACGGGCAGGTTTTGTAGCTCGGCAATGAGGCGCAAGAGCTGGTCGTAGGCCTGCAAGGGAAGGGCGATGACCACCTCAGCAATCCCTTGAGATTGGACGTGGTGGGCCACCTCGTCTACCTTACCAAGTACTGGCAGGCCAGCCACCTCTGTTTGGGGGGCGATTTGGTTGTCTAGGAAGCCTACGGGTTCCAGACCCGCCCAGCGATAGCGCTCGATCATGCGTACGATATCGCGCCCAGCATCACCAGCTTCTACAACCAGCACCCTGCGGCGCGGATAAGCAGTTTGGTCTCTTTTCCCCATCAGCCAGCGGAGCAGCAGGCGGTAACCAATCAGAAATAGCAGATCCAGCGCGTAGAAAGTAATGATTTGCAGCCGGGAGATCTGCCGGAAGGAGAAATAGAGCACACAGCCAAGGGTCAGGGTAGCCAGCGTCACGGCTACAATGATCAGTTGGGCCTCTTCAAAAGAACGCAACGTGCGAGGCGTGTACACAGACAGCAACAGAAAGGCTGTGCTCCAGATCAGCGCCACCAGAGCATAGACGATCAGAGAGAGACTTGTATGCTCGGCCGTCAGGGGCATGCCAAAGGGCAGCCACGGTCTCAGAACACTTGCCAGGAACAGGGCAAACAGCGTAAGAACAATGTCTGAGGCAAAGCGAACAAGGGCATGGCTGGTTCCCGGCCGATCGAACATGCTACCGGTCCCGCTACTTCACCACGATGTTGACCAGGCGGCCAGGCACAACAACGACCTTGACAATCTGCTTGTCAGAAATGTGCCGCTGAGCGCCCTCCGTACCCAATGCCAGGGTACGGGCCGTGTCCTCGTCCACGCCAACCGGCACGTCAATCCGATCACGCACCTTGCCATTGATCTGCACCACCAGGGTGATCATTTCCTCGGCGGCTACCTCCGCGTCCCATTCCGGCCAGGGCTGCAGGTGGATGGAATAGGGACGGCCGCTGCGCATCCAGAGTTCCTCAGCGATGTGAGGACAGGCGGGAGCCAGCATCAGGAGCAGGGCCTCCACTGCCTCTTCCCATGCCTCGGTACCATAGAGAGGCGTACCTTTGGCCTTAAGCATGGCATTGTTCAGCTCCATCAGATTGGCGATGTAGGTATTGAAACTGAAGGCCTCCATATCCTCAGTGCCCTTGCGGATGGCCTGATGAACCTTGCGGCGCAGGTCGCGGACGGCCTGGGCCCCGGGTGTGGTATCGCCCTGACGCCCTGGCTCCAGCACGCAATCCCACACACGCGCCAGGAAGCGAACGACCCCTTCGATGCCCTGTGAATCCCACGGCCCGCCCTGATCCCAGCGCCAGCCGAACATCAAGTAGGCGCGAACGGTATCGGCGCCGTAACGCGCCACCAGATCGTCTGGCGAAATGACGTTGCCCCGGCTCTTGGACATCTTTTCGCCGTCCTCGCCCAGGATGATGCCCTGGTTGCGGAGCATGGTCATGGGCTCATCAAAATCGACGATTCCCAGATCGCGCATAACTTTGGTGAAGAACCGTGTGTAGATGAGGTGCATGGTCGCGTGCTCGATGCCGCCTGTGTACACGTCAACCGGCGCCCAGTAGGCAGCTTCGACTGGATCAATGGGCATCGAGTCTGCGTGGGCTGGCTCCCCCTCGTGGTAGTAGGGGCTGAGGTAAGCGTACTGGTACCACGATGAGCACATAAAAGTGTCCATAGTGTCAGTCTCGCGTGTAGCCGGGCCACCACAACTGGGACAAGTGGTATTCAAAAAGCCTTCGTGGAACCTGAGCGGGCTCTCACCCGTGGGACGAAACTCGGCATCCTCCGGCAGCACCACTGGCAGGTCCTCGTAGGGTACGGGCTGCACCCCACAATCGTCGCAGTAGATCATGGGGATCGGCGCGCCCCACATCCGCTGGCGGCTGATCAGCCAATCGTGCAGGCGATAGTTGACCTTGAAATGACCTTTACCTTCGGCCTCCAGCCATTCGGTCACACGCTGCTTGGCAGCATCGCCAGGCATCCCGCTGAACTGGTTGGAGTTTATCATGGTACCATAGTCAGCATGGAACAGCACGTCCCGGTAGAAAGGCAGGCTCCAGAGCATCTCCATCACTGTGCGATATTTGATGGCCCCTTGGGCGAGCGATCGACAACGGGCCATGATCGCCTTGTCGCTCTCCTCAGAGGCCAAGGGCATCACGGCATCCTTGAAGATAGAGAACCAGCGCCCCCCGACGACCTCGCTCCAGGCGCCGGGGTGCAGGTATGCCTGTACCAGCGTCGCGTAGCGGTCAGCCTCATCAGCCTTCATCGTCACGAACAGGCCCTGGTCCGTCTCCTTAAACGAGAAGCCAGCCTGCTTCAGGGCCTCCCCGAGCCCCTCCTCAGCCTCGCCAGCAGGAACATGGCTCTTGGTCACCCTGTCAAGCCGGTCAATCACCGGGATGATGGACAGTCCATACTGGAGGGCAAACTGGAAATCCCGCTCGTCATGCGCAGGCACGGCCATGATTGCTCCCGTGCCGTAGGACATCATCACATAGTCAGCGATCCATATGGGGATGCGCTCGCCGTTGACTGGATTGACAGCATCAGCACCGATATAGACGCCGGTCTTGTCCTTCTCAGTGCTCAGTCGCTCGATCTCGGTCTGGCGGGTGGCCTGGGCCACATAGGCGTCCACCTCGGCGCGGCGGTCGGGCGTAGTCAGCCTGTGGACCAAAGGATGCTCAGGGGCCAGGACCATGAAGGTGGCCCCCCACAGGGTGTCAGGCCGAGTCGTGTAGACCACAATGTCGTCGCCCTCTTCAGATTTGAAGATGACATCGGCTCCCTCACTGCGGCCGATCCAGTTGGTCTGCATGGCTTGAACTCGCTCGGGCCAGTCGATGTGGCTGAAATCGAGGAGTTCGTCGGCATAGCTGGTGCTGCGAAAGAACCACTGCTCCAGATCCTTCTTGATGACCGGAGTATGGCATCGCTCGCAGTGGCGGTCTTCGCCCCACACCTGCTCCCGGGCCAGGGTTGTATTGCACTGCGGGCAAAAGTCGACAGGTGCGGCGGCCCGATAGGCAATGCCCGCCTCGTAGAACTTGAGGAAGAACCACTCGGACCAGCGATAGTAGCCAGGCAGGCAAGAGATGGCTTCACGCTCCCAATCAAACATCGCGCCCATGGTTCTGAGCTGGCGCTGCATCTTTTCGATGTTGGACATGGTCCAGATATGGGGGTGGATACCCCGCTCAATGGCAGCATTCTCCGCGGGAAGGCCAAAAGCATCAAAGCCCATCGGAAACAGCACGTTGTAACCCTGCATGCGCATGAAGCGCGCCCGGACATCAGAGGGCGCCATGGCGTACCAGTGGCCAATGTGCAGATCGCCACTCGGGTAGGGCAACATTGTCATGGCATAGTGCTTGGTCTTGCCTGGATCAATGACGGAGCGGTAGAGGTTGTCAGCCTCCCAGCGCGCTTGCCACTTGGCTTCGATCTCGCCGGGTATGTATTTATCAGCCATACGTTCTCCTGGGTAGGGCCACCGTCTGGGGTTCCGTGGTTGTCAAGCGGTCTCTGGCGCGGCTCGAACTACACCCGGTCGGTGAGTTGTTGTACAATCTAGGACCAGTATACCGTACAACGGGCAGCTAGTCAATTCCAAAAGAAGCGCCATGCAAAACCCCCTTCGCCAGAGACGAAGGGGGCCTGCAGATACCCTCTTGGTTTGGTGGAGCTGAGGGGACTCGAACCCCTGACCTTCTGAATGCCATTCAGACGCGCTCCCAACTGCGCTACAGCCCCACAAAGACTCTATCTGATATTGGGAAAGCTGGCTGGTGGAGCTGAGGGGACTCGAACCCCTGACCTCTACAGTGCGATTGTAGCGCTCTCCCAGCTGAGCTACAGCCCCCCGCGCCATTACGTGCCGTAGTATAGCCCAGAACGGTCAAGTTGTCAAAACCGTGTAGAGCCAGGATCCACTCAGAATCTTGCAGACCATGAAGGTGAGATTTTGAGTCTCACTGTGCCTGTGGTATGCTTGGGCCACCGTTGGAAGAGGGAGAATCCACAATGAAACTGGATCTGCAGCGCCTGGAAGTTGGGCCTTGGCCTGTCAACTGCTATCTGCTCCGCTGTCCGGCAACAGAACAGGTGGCCATTGTAGACCCCGGTGCGGACACGGCGACAATACTGTCAGTCATTGGAAAAGCTCAGGTCTGTTGCATACTCTTGACCCATGGTCACCCGGACCATACCGGCGCCCTCGTTGAGATCCAGCGGATCACGGACGCTCCTGCTGGTATCCATCTGCAAGATGCGGTGGCCTTTGGCCTGGAAGCTGATTTTCCCCTGATGGACGGCATGGAGGTGGAAATCGGGCGCGGACGGGTGAAGGTTGCTCACACACCAGGCCATACGCCAGGCAGCGTCTGCCTGCGGCTCAAAGGTCAGGCAGTGGTGGGTGACGCGGTCTTTCCAGGCGGGCCAGGCCACACGGCAACCCCGGATGCCCTGGCCCAGAGTCTGATCTCGTTGGGCCAAACGGTTTTTCGATGGCCCAAGAATACGAACCTGTATCCCGGGCACGGCGGTGCAACAACCGTCGGCACGGAACGCAAGTCCTATGAGCGATTTCTCGTAGCCGACCACCCGCCTGATCTGTGCGGTGATGTGAGATGGCGCTAGCTTGTCCGCCGCGAAGGTAGATGGGTTCTTCTGGGGACCCTGAGGCAATTGGCAGGCTCCAGCACAGTCCAACGGGGGATCCGGCTCAAGACTGGGTAGCTGGGTTTCCGACACTAGTAGAAAGGCACGAGAAGCGAATGACGATCACTATCCTTGGGCTGGGACCTGGAAACCCGGCAGACCTGACCCGCCAGGCGTGGGATCTGCTCTGTGAGGCCGATGAGGTCTACCTGCGAACGGCACATCACCCTACTGTCACCCACCTGCCCAACCACCTTACTCTCTACAGCTTTGACGAACTGTATGAGACATTGGACAATTTTGGCGCTGTCTACGAAACCATGGCGGAGCGTGTTATCGCCTTGGGTCGCAGGGCGCAGGGAGTGCTCTACGCTGTGCCAGGCCATCCGCTGGTCGGCGAATCATCGGTCGCTCGTATCTTGCTCGCTGCTCGCAGAGAAGGCCAGAAAGTGCGTATCGTCGATGGCCTGAGCTTTATCGAGCCGGTGCTCGGCCTGCTGGGCATCGATGGGCTTCATGGCCTACAATTGGCTGATGCAACCGAGGTTGCCAGTACCCACCACCCTGCGCTGGACCCCGATCGCCCGGCCTTGATCGGACAGCTCTATGGTCAGCGGCTTGCCAGCGAGGTCAAGCTGACACTGATGAATACTTACACCGACGACCATCCCGTCACCTTGGTACAAGCAGCGGGCATGCCAGAGCAGGCTACCAAAACGATCCCACTTTATGCGCTGGACCGCGGGCAGCGGATGGATCACTTGACCACTCTCTACGTTCCGCCCTGCCCAGGAGTCGGCGGGTTGCCAGCCTTCCAGGAAACGGTCGCCCGACTGCGCGCTCCCGGCGGCTGCCCCTGGGATCAGGAGCAGACCCACCGGACCTTGAGATCCAGCCTATTGGAGGAGACCTACGAAGTCCTGGCTGCCCTTGACGCCGAGGAATCCGAACCGCTCTGTGAGGAGCTGGGCGACCTGCTGATGCAGATTGTCATGCATGCTCAAATCGCAACTGAGGAAGGGACATTCAAGTTTCCAGATGTTGTCGGCCGGATCGACGCCAAGCTCAAGCGCCGCCACCCCCACGTGTTTGGGGACCTACAAGTAGAGGGGACATCTGACGTGCTGCGCAATTGGGAGGCCATCAAGGCCGAGGAAAGAGCGGAAAAGGGGCAGGGTCATCACTCCCGCATGGAAGGGGTACCGGCGATCCTCCCGTCGCTGGCCAGGGCCCAGGCGCTCGGCGACCGTGCTGCCCGAGACGGCTTTGACTGGCCCGATCTCGACGGCGTTCTTGACAAGGTAAACGAAGAACTTGACGAATTGCGCTCGGCCAGGGATGTGACGGCCCAAGCTGCAGAACTTGGCGATCTGCTCTTCGCCCTAGTGAACGCCTCTCGCTGGCTTGGCGTGGAGGCGGAGAGCGCCCTACGCGGCGCCTGTGATCGCTTCACACGGCGGTACGCAGAGATGGAGCACCAGGCTCGCACTCGCGACCTCCGCCTGGCTGACTTGTCGCCGGCGGAACAGGAAGCGCTGTGGCAGAAGGCCAAAGCGGCAGAGATGTAATCACTATCTGTCAAAGCCCAGAGCCAAATAGGGACCAGCACAGTTACGGCGGCAGGGGCGCGGGCTTTACCACGACCGCAGCCGGTGATGCAGCGTTTTGACAAGGGTTTCTTTTCCATGTACAATCGCCGGTGACTGGCTGAATTCGCCCGTCTCGTGGCAGGGTCATCATCTTGGGTCAGCCAGAGAGACAGAAAGCACCCATACTGGCGAAAGAGCGGGACTGGATTGGCATGAGGCACTGGTACGCGCTGTACACCAAACCGCACAGAGAATTCCAGGTTGAAGGCCTGTTGAGGGGGGCAGGAATTGAAACCTACCTACCCACACTGCAGCGCCGGTTAAAACGACGGGATCGGCCTGACCGGCTCGTCTACTTTCCGTGCTATCTCTTTGCCCGTCTGGATCTTGAGGTCAGCCCTCGCTCTTCCATCGCCTGGATGCCCGGCATGCGCTGCATAGTCTGTGCCGGAGAAGAACCGGCCGTGGTAGCCGATGACATGATCGAGATGATCAGGCGGCGGCTCCAGGAAACCGAGCATACAAGCTATGGCAACTTGAAGCAGGGTGATGCCGTCCGGATTACAGCCGGGCCGCTACGGGATCTGGAGGCCGTGTTTGAGCAGCCGCTGTCAGCAGCGCACCGGGTTCGCATCCTGCTGGACGTGATGGGGCGTATGACCGCAGTGGAAATCGACGGCACTCAGATCAAGAAAATATGATGGCACAATCCAGAGACGGAGGAATGCGTTGAAAGCATTGATAACCGGCGGCGCCGGGTTCATCGGGAGTAATCTGGTCCACAAACTGGTCCGAGAGGGCCATACGGTCATTGTCTACGATGACCTGTCACGAAAAGGGACCGACAAGAATGTGGCCTGGCTGCGCGCCGAACACGGTGACCGGTGGACGCTGGTCCAGGCAGACATCCGAGATTTTGAGTCGCTGCGCAGCGCTGCTGTCGATGCCGACGTGATCTACCACTTGGCATCTCAGGTGGCAGTGACGACCTCGGTACAGGATCCCCGTCACGACTTTGAAGTGAATGCTTTGGGTACTTTTAACGTACTCGAAGCAGCCCGCCTTTCCGACCAGAATCCCATCGTCCTTTACTCTTCGACGAACAAGGTGTACGGTGGCATGGAGGATGTCGTCGTCGTAGAGGGAGAGACCAGCTATGCCTACCGCGACTATCCGCGGGGAATACCCGAGACCTACCCCCTGGACTTTCACTCGCCGTATGGCTGCTCCAAGGGAGCGGGGGATCAGTACGTACGTGACTATGCCCGAATCTATGGGCTGCGAACGGTTGTATGCCGCCAGAGTTGTATCTACGGTTCGCGGCAGTTCGGCGTCGAGGACCAGGGGTGGGTGGCCTGGTTCCTCATTGCCATCGTGACAGGCCAGCCGATTACCATCTATGGCGATGGCAAGCAAGTGCGCGACGTCTTGTGGGTAGACGACCTACTGGAACTCTATCAGGCCGCCATCGATCAGATCGATGTGGCTGCAGGCGAGGTCTACAACGTAGGAGGTGGTCCCGAGAATACCCTGGCGGTGTGGAGTGAACTGGGACCTATGCTCAGAACACTCATGGGGCATGAGATTGACGTTGGCCGCAGCGATTGGCGCCCCGGGGACCAGCGCATATTTGTGGCCGATATCGGCAAAGCAGAGAGGGAATTGGGCTGGCGCCCCAAGGTAAGCAAGGAAGAGGGTGTTCGCAGTCTCTATGAGTGGGTGGTGTCCAACAAAGCACTCTTTGATGTCTAGCTAGAGTTTGATGGTATAATCAAGCTACCACGGACACGGAGGTCAGCAGCAATGCTTCGAGACCGATATGAACCTGATGTATGGTTTTGGACGATCATCGAACAATTGGCCATTGAAATGGACCCGGAATTGGCTCAGATTGACAGCATTCTCGATGATGATGAACTCTTTCAGATGATCAAGAACGATATGGCACGGCGACATCCACAGACTTTGGAGACCGGTCGAAACTCCACGCCGGTGGAGGTTAACCTCCGAATGCTGGCTGTGAAACGTGTGTACCAATTCACCTATCGGCAGACCGAATGGCACGTAGGTGACAGTTTGGTCCTGCGCTGGTTTTGCCGGATCTACTTCAACTCTGTGCCGGATCATACCACGCTCAATCGTTGGTCCTTGTTGATCCAACCCGAGACTTTGCACGCCTTCAATGACCGCGTCATAGAGGTCGCCACACAACTCAAAGTCACTCGTGGGCGAAAACTGCGCACCGATGGCACAGTGGTCGAGACCAACATCGCCTATCCAACGGACAGCAAGTTGTTGGCCGATGGCGTGCGGGTGCTCAGTCGCACGCTGAAACGCGCCAAAGAGGTAGCAAAGGACACTGCCCAACTGACAGCGAAAACCTTCCGCGACCGTACACGGAGCGCACGCAATCAGGCCCGTCGGATTGCTCGCCGTGCTCGCCAGAGAAGTGCCGTGGCCAAAGAAGACATGCAGAAAGCATATCAGCGCCTGGTCCACGTCACGCGGGCTACGGTTAAACAAGCAGAAACAGTGGTAGACACCCTTAAGATCGAGAGTTCCCAGGCAGCCCAGCAATTGGTTGAGACCCTCGAGACCTTCCTGCCCCATGTCGAGCAAGCACTGGACCAGACCGTGCGCCGTGTGTTCGAGGGCGAGAGTGTGCCTGCCCGGGAGAAGATCGTCAGCCTGTTCGAACCGCACAGCGACATCATCCGCCGCCAGAAAGCGGGCAAGCCGGTGGAGTTCGGGCACAAGGTCTGGCTAGACGAAGTCGACGGTGGCATTGTCACTGCCTGGCGGGTTCTCGATGGCAACCCACCCGATGCTGAACAATGGCAGCCAGCAATTGACCATCATCTTCAGCAATTCGACAAGCCCCCGTGGCAGGCCAGTGGCGACCGGGGCCTGTACTCGCCAGACAACGAAGCCTATGCTCGTCGGCAAGGAGTCAAGCGTCCCATCCTACCCAAGCCTGGTCGCAAAACCGAGGAACGGAGACAGTACGAATCTCAATCCTGGTTCAAACGTGGGCGACGCTTTCACGCTGGTGTCGAGGGTCGGATCAGTGTCCTGAAGCGGAAGCATGGCTTGGATCGTTGCCTGGATCGTGGCGAAGAAGGCTTCGACCAGTGGGTCGGTTGGGGTGTGATCGCCGGAAATCTGACCGTGATGGGAAGAACCCTGGCCGCAAAGGCGGCCTGATTATCCAAGTTGTCAAAGTTCTATTAAGTCCAAGGGGTCAGTCCGTACCCCAGGGAGTTTCGCACCGAGAACTAGCTAGTTCTCGGTGCGAAACTGCTGACTGAAATGGAGTGTCTGATGGTATAATCAAGCTACCACGGACACGGAGGTCAGCAGCAATGCTTCGAGACCGATATGAACCTGATGCATGGTTTTGGACGATCATCGAACAATTGGCCATTGAAATGGACCCGGAATTGGCTCAGATTGACAGCATTCTCGATGATGATGAACTCTTTCAGATGATCAAGAACGATATGGCACGGCGACATCCACAGACTTTGGAGACCGGTCGAAACTCCACGCCGGTGGAGGTTAACCTCCGAATGCTGGCTGTGAAACGTGTGTACCAATTCACCTATCGGCAGACCGAATGGCACGTCGGTGACAGTTTGGTCCTGCGCTGGTTTTGCCGGATCTACTTCAACTCTGTGCCGGATCATACCACGCTCAATCGTTGGTCCTTGTTGATCCAACCCGAGACTTTGCACGCCTTCAATGACCGCGTCATAGAGGTCGCCACACAACTCAAAGTCACTCGTGGGCGAAAACTGCGCACCGATGGCACAGTGGTCGAGACCAACATCGCCTATCCAACGGACAGCAAGTTGTTGGCCGATGGCGTGCGGGTGCTCAGTCGCACGCTGAAACGCGCCAAAGAGGTAGCAAAGGACACTGCCCAACTAGACAGCGAAAACCTTCCGCGACCGTACACGGAGCGCACGCAATCAGGCCCGTCGGATTGCTCGCCGTGCTCGCCAGAGAAGTGCCGTGGCCAAAGAAGACATGCAGAAAGCATATCAGCGCCTGGTCCACGTCACGCGGGCTACGGTTAAACAAGCAGAAACAGTGGTAGACACCCTTAAGATCGAGAGTTCCCAGGCAGCCCAGCAATTGGTTGAGACCCTCGAGACCTTCCTGCCCCATGTCGAGCAAGCACTGGACCAGACCGTGCGCCGTGTGTTCGAGGGCGAGAGTGTGCCTGCCCGGGAGAAGATCGTCAGCCTGTTCGAACCGCACAGCGACATCATCCGCCGCCAGAAAGCGGGCAAGCCGGTGGAGTTCGGGCACAAGGTCTGGCTAGACGAAGTCGACGGTGGCATTGTCACTGCCTGGCGGGTTCTCGATGGCAACCCACCCGATGCTGAACAATGGCAGCCAGCAATTGACCATCATCTTCAGCAATTCGACAAGCCCCCGTGGCAGGCCAGTGGCGACCGGGGCCTGTACTCGCCAGACAACGAAGCCTATGCTGGTCGGCAAGGAGTCAAGCGTCCCATCCTACCCAAGCCTGGTCGCAAAACCGAGGAACGGAGACAGTACGAATCTCAATCCTGGTTCAAACGTGGGCGACGCTTTCACGCTGGTGTCGAGGGTCGGATCAGTGTCCTGAAGCGGAAGCATGGCTTAAATCGTTGCCTGGATCGTGGCGAAGAAGGCTTCGACCAGTGGGTCGGTTGGGGTGTGATCGCCGGAAATCTGACCGTGATGGGAAGAACCCTGGCCGCAAAGGCGGCTGATTAGAATCAAAGACTTGGATAGCAACAGGCTCCCTCAAGAACGGGAGCCTGTCATTTGTTGGCCGGCCATCAGAAACTGGCCCTGCAATGGATGAGCCAGTTCATCGCCCTTGCTGCTTTTGGCGTGCTTGCTCGAGTTTGGCCCAAGTATCGCGCAGGGTGATCGTTCGATTAAAGACAAGTTCCTTCTCAGACGAATCAGGATCGACACAAAAGTAGCCCAACCGCAAAAACTGGTAGCGGCTTCCCACTCTTGCACCGGCCAGACTTTGCTCCACCTTGCACCCGGTTAGTACCTCTTGAGAGTCTGGGTTGACATTGTCCTTGAAGCTGCCCCCTTCCTCCACCTCACCCGGGTCCGCCGTGGACAGAAGATAGTCGTACAGACGGACCTGAGCTTCCACTGCATGAGGCGCCGAAACCCAGTGCAGCGTGCCCCTCACCTTGCGCCCATCGGGTGACGCCCCCCCACGGGACTCGGGATCGTAGCTACAGCGCAGCTCGACCACCTCACCAGTGCGTTCATCCTTGATCACATCGGTACAGGTCACATAGCAAGCATGCTTGAGACGAACTTCGCGACCAGGCGCCAGCCGGAACCACTTTTTCGGTGGATCCTCGCGAAAGTCCTCTCGCTCTACATACAGCACACGGGAAAAGGGAACCATTCTGGTCCCCGCCCCCTCGTCTTCAGGATTATTGACAGCCTCAAACTCCTCAACCTCGCCCTCGGGATAGTTCTCGATGACAATACGAAGCGGGCGCAACACAGCCATCACACGCGGGGCTCGCTCGTTCAGGTCCTGGCGAACACAGTGCTCGAGCAGCGCAATGTCTACCAGGCTCTCGTTCTTGGCTACACCAATGCGTTTCAGAAAGACTCGAATTGCCTCCGACGTATATCCTCGGCGTCGCAGGCCGGCAATGGTTGGCATCCGTGGGTCGTCCCACCCGTTGACATAGCCCTCATTCACCAGTTGCAGCAAGTAGCGCTTGCTCAGAATCGTATGGGAGAGATTCAGGCGTGCGAACTCGATCTGACGAGGATGGTAAATGCCCAACTGCTCAATGAACCAGTCATAAAGAGGGCGATGTTCCTCGTAGCCCAGATCACAGAGAGAATGGGTAACCCCCTCAATCGAGTCCGACTGGCCATGGGCCCAATCGTACATGGGATAGATACACCACTCATCCCCCGTGCGGTGATGGCTGGCATGTAGGATGCGGTACATGACCGGATCGCGGAGGTTCATATTGCCCGATTGCATGTCGATCTTGGCCCGCAAGACGTGGGCGCCATCCGGGAACTCGCCAGCCCGCATACGCTGGAACAGATCAAGGTTCTCCTCGACCATGCGATTGCGGTAAGGGCTATCTTTGCCAGGTACCCCAAAAGCACCTCGGTATTCCTTGATTTCCTCTGGACTCAGGCTATCGACGTAGGCCTTCCCATCGCAGACCAACTGAAGGGCCCACTCGTATAGCTGTTCGAAATAGTCCGAGGCATAGTATTCCCGGTCATCCCAGTCGTAGCCGAGCCATCTTATATCGTCCTTAATGGCTTCAACGTACTCGGTCTCTTCCTTGACCGGGTTGGTGTCGTCAAAGCGAAGATTGCCCTTTCCCCCAAAATCCTGGGCTATGCCGAAATCGATGCTGATCGCCTTGGCGTGGCCGATGTGCATATAGCCATTGGGCTCGGGCGGGAACCGCGTATGCACCCGATCAAACCGGCCCGACTCAAGATCCTCGGCAACCGCTTCACGGATAAAGTCAGAGGGAGCGTCGGGCTCGACAGCCGTCGAGTTCGCGGGCGCCTTCTCGTCCATAAGTGATTCTCCTATACTTGCCAGATAGTCATTGTGATAGCGCATAGTATATCACGACACTGGCCAATGGTCAACCCAAGTCCAAGATGCCAGCAGGGCCATGACGATTGGCTCAGCGAAGGTGCAACCCACGTCTAGGACCAGCCCCCTCTTGGTAGACCGTGCAGCCTCTATCGAAAACCGGGCCGGCACCTGCCTGCCAAGCACCAGCTTGTACTCTCGATGCTCAGTGTCCTGAAATTTACCAGATCCTGGTCCTTTGCGGGCCTGGGGAGCTTGGTCCGAGGGAGACGAATCAACTATAGCCCGCGGACCGCCTTTACCGCATCCATGTAGCGCCGCACCCGATCCGGATCTATCGGGTTCTCTGCAATGCCATCGAACTTTAAGCTGCTGCCAACAATGGCCCCATCCGCGTACTGCAGAAAGCCGGACGACATTCTCAGCAGTCGTGCCACTGCCCATCAAGATCGGCCTCGTTGCCAACTCCTTCGCCCGGCGGACCTTGTCCAGGGGCGGCGCCGAGCCGGTCATCCTGCCCGAAACAATCAGCGCATCGGCCCGGTAAAACTCGGTCCACTCAATGTGTGTCTCCAGATCCAGGCCAGGGAAGGGGATCGAGTGCTTTTTGTCTACATCAGCAAAGAGTTTCACATGCTCAGCCCCCAACTCCTTGCGCCGGCGGAGTAGATCCGCAGCACAGCCCTTGTCCAAGCCACCCGTATCCCAAAGCCGCGCGCCGGTAAGGATGCAGACTCGGATGAACGCTGCATCAGCCGCTACGGCAATGGCCAGTTCCGCAAAAGCGCCATTGTGGATCACATTGACGCCCACCGGTACAGGGGACTCGAGTTGCGCTGCCATTTCAACCACGGCATGGGCAGCTACAGCCTGCGCAGCAGCAGCCTCCAGCGGAACACTGGCGCCGGCATAGTAGGGTAGGTCCCACATGTTCTCCACGATCAGCCCATCGACACCGCCCTCCAGGAGCGCTTCGGCATCACGCCGTGCATGGTCCAGGATGGTACCAATGCCATAGCCCGAGTATCCGGGCGCCCCAGGAAGAGGCCAAAGGTGAACCATACCAATCACCGGCTTTTGCACACCGAACAAACCAGCCAGTGAATCCAGTCGGATATCATCTAGATGCTGCTTCCACAATACGTCTGCCACTGAAATCCCTCCTTTATTTATGTTCAGTCAGATATCGTGCCCTATCTTCTACTCGTGCAGAGTCTGAATTTCGGCATCCTTGGAGCAGTACCGCCGATCCCAGAACGCCCCAGAGCAACGGAGAATGGGCCACTCATGCAACTAATGCCTTGACAAAGTCGATCGCCTGGTCGAGGCTCTCTTGATCTGTACGTTCTGCCGGATCAAGGGAGGGCTGAGTGAGTAACGCCAACAAGTCGTCGGCTGCTGGTACGGAGCCCCCTGCTCCAATTCGCGTTGCCGTCAGCGCACCCATGGCGTTGGCCACTAGACCCGCAGCGGGCCAATCCAGACCCGCCAGATGGGCCGCCAGCAAACCAGCCGCAAAGCTATCGCCGGCGCCAGTGCTATCCCGGGCCTGGACGCTGAAACCTGGCACATGAAACGTGTTCAGACCATCAGAGATCAAGCATCCATCCAGGCCAAGCTTCAAGGCCACCAAGCGCGCTCCCGAGGCCACCAGGGCTTGAGCACAATCGTCAGGTACATTCAGATGGGTCAGCGCCCTGGCTTCGGCCAGGTTTGGCAGGAATATGTCGATAGCGGGCAGTTGGCTGAGCGTCCTTTCCGCCACGGCTGGGTCGCCAGCCAGGCCCGGATCGAGGGCCACCGTCAAACCATGCCGGCAAGCCAATTCAAGGGCCAGAAGGGCGGCACTGCGCTGAGGTTCAGTGAGCAGAGCATAGCCCGAGAGATAGAAGAGATGGGCATCCTCAAAAGCATCTTCACAAAGCAGGCGGGGATCGGTGAAAGCATTCGCTCCACGATGGCCAAGGATTGTACGCTCACCGTCAGGTGTAACCACAATATACATGGAACCAGTCATGACCTGCGGATCTCGTTGGAGCCCACCGAGACCCACTCCAGCTTCACTCAGCCAGCGCAACGCCAGAGAGGCCGAGGGGTCAGGGCCAATGCGCGCTATCAATCGCGTCTCAACCCCCAGACCTGACAGAGCCGTGGCGGTATTTGCCGCCGCTCCCCCACAGTGAAACGAAGTAGCGCTGGCAAAGGCATCCTGGCCCTGGATGGGGAATGTGAGATAGTGAGCGATAACATCCACGTTGATGTCGCCCAGTGCCACAACTTGGGGCATATCGCACAACCTTCTGTTGATCGATGAGATCAAGCTTTGGGTTGGCTCGGACTGTGTCCGGCACTTGGGGCAATGTGCGAGCCTAGTCTGCAGGCATGAGGCAAGGACGGCGCGCATGGAAACTCAGGTAGGTAAAGGACCCGCCCGCGCTGCGCAACTTACGCGCTGTCCCTTTGGGAATATAGAAGAAATCGCCGTCGGTCAGGAGATGCTGTTGGCCGTTGACCTGTAGAAAACCCTCACCCTCCAGGACCACACCAGCTACATCGACTTCGGCATTGATATGTAGGGGCACGCCTTCCCCACCGGCAAACCGTAGACAATTGCAGTCCAGGTCCGGGCTGCCCAGCGAGAAGATAGGCCCATTGTACTCAGGGTCTGTATCTGTCTCAAAGAGATTGACTATCTGTGGTTCCATCTCGACCCTCCGGCTATTGTGCTTCCGAGTGTTCCATGGGGCATGCTTCACTTCGTTCAGGATGACAAAGTACCGGTTTCTTGGTATATGCATCATGCAAAAATCGCACTGGACACCAGTGTTGAAATTCTGTCACACGGCTATGGTGCATTGTACTGCAAAAGCCGGACTAGAGCAAGTAGACCGCGCACAGGACGCCGTCTTGCGGTTTTCGACTTGATCTGGTACCATGGGGGCAGGGTGATCGCCGTCCAGAATCACGTCAGACCGTCCAGCACAGGCCGCTCAGACAGGGCCGGGATTTGGGTAGAGAGCGGCATGGCTGGTACCACCCTCGAGCATACGATCGAACAGAATAGGATCACCAGAATCGACTCAGTCCTTGCATTCGGACTTTTTGCGTTGGATCGAGTCATCGGAGGCAAACATGATCCAGGAAATCGCTCCCAAGATATTTGTCGAGACCGAATTTCACGGGGCGAATGTAGGCTTTGTCGTCACCAGCGAAGGCGTGATTCTGATCGACACGCCGATGTTACCCAACGACGCCCGTCTGTGGCAGGAAGAGATCAGGCAGCGGACTGATATGGAGATCCGCTACATCATCAACACTGACCACCACAGGGCGCATATCGTCGGCAACCAGTACTTTCCAATGGCGACGGTCATCGCCCATGAATTCGCGTGGAAAAACATGCAGAGCTACGGCGATAGTTTCCGCACGCGGCTCCTGAATCTATACGGCGACCGGATCCCGGAAGCGGCAGAGGAGTGGAAGCAACACCTAGAAATCACTTTGCCAGAGATCACATTCACGGACCGAACCATACTTTTCAGCGGGGATAAGGAGATCCAGATGATCCCGGTAGGCGGTCACACGCCCGCAACGACCGTGGTCTACTTCCCCAGCGAAAGACTGCTGTTCGCAGGAGACCTGGTGGTCACAGACCGCCCGCCTTTTCTGTCTCAGGGGAATACGAAAGAATGGCTACAGGCATTGACCTACCTGCGCAAGCTGCAGTACGACATTCTCATCCCAGGTCACGGTGAAGTGACTGGCAAAGAAGCCACGGAGCGCATGTCCGAGTTCTTGCGCCTGGTACGGCGCAAGGTACGCAGCGCCTACCGCGCAGGCTTAACCAAGGCCGACACTGCGCGGAGTTTGAGATACCTTATCCATCATTGGCCAATCCCACCCTTCGAGAAACCCAAAGCTGATCGCCGCTTCAAGTCATCCCTAAACCGAGTCTGGAATGAGATACGCGCTGAATCGACGACCAAGACCAAGTCTGGTACCAAGAAATAGGAGATCCAACGCCTGTCTTGCTAAAACCTTTATATGAATCCTACACATACGGTACAATCACAGGGCTTACCCCGTGGAATCACGGGGTATTCTCGTTGAGTATGGTTGAGTAGATGGGAACACCAACGTTGGACAACGGTGACGAAAGCCGGAAACAGTCACCACGACAATACAGGATTCTCATGGTCGCCCCCACCTCCTTCTTTTCCGACTATGGCTGCTCGGTACGCATCCTGGAGGAGACACGAGTTCTGCAAAGGCTGGGCCACGAACTGACGGTATGCACCTACCGCAACGGGCAGGAGGTGCCCGGCCTGACCATCCGCCGTACTCCCAGAATCCCATTCCGGCAACACTATGAGGTCGGTTCGTCACCCCACAAGATTCTCTTTGATCTACTGCTGTTCTGGACCGTGCTGCTCACTGCCCTGCGCCGCCGTCCTGATGTCATCCACGCACATATGCATGAAGGGGCCTTGATCGGCCTGATGATCGGTCGCCTGCTGAATATTCCTCTAGTTTTTGATTTTCAAGGGAGCTTGACCGGTGAGATGCTGGACCACAGGTTCTTGCGGCGAGACAGTATCCTCTACCGTCCACTGCGGTGGCTGGAAAGAACAGTCGATCACCTGTCACCCATCATCCTTACCAGTTCCCACAACGCCAAGAACGCACTGGTCAGTGAGTTTGGCTGTGTTCCGGAACAGATCTTCCCCATGGCCGACTGTGTAGACCCCGCTGTCTTTTTCCCGGCTGACGAAAGTGAGATGGCTTCCCTGGCCAAGCGACGGACCTTCCTGGAGATTCCTGAAGGACGCAAGATTGTGGTGTACCTGGGGCTGCTTGCAGATTACCAGGGTACCGATGCCCTGCTTCATGCTGTGAACCTCCTATTGCAGCAGCGCGACGACGTCCATTTTTTAATCATGGGTTTTCCGGCGGTCGAGCACTATCAGAACATGGCCAAACGACTGGGAGTGGCCGCTCACACCACCTTCACTGGCAAAGTCCCGTATCCGCAGGCACGGGATCACTTGGCGGTGGGAGATGTCGCCGTCGCCCCCAAGTTGTCAAAAACTGAAGGCAGTGGCAAGATTCTCAACTACATGGCCATGGGCCTGCCCACTGTGGCTTTTGATACGCCAGTTAGCCGGGAGTACCTGGCGGATGTGGGATTCTATGCCACTCCGGGTGATCCGGGTTCCCTCGCTGAGGCCCTGTTGAGGTGCTTGTCCGAAGCCCCAGACAGTCGTCGCGGGCAAGTCCTTCGCCAGATGGCTTTGGATGACTATTCCTGGGATCGAGCTGTGGAAACCATCCTGCGAGCCTACAGGTCGGTTTGCCATGGATGACCAACCGTGATATAATGCGCCGCTTGGTTGGCATCGCAAAGCTGGGCATGGAGTCGCATGATCCGTCGAGTAGGAGAACTCTATCAATATCGGGAGTTGCTCAGGAACCTGGTTGTCCGAGATCTGAAGGTACGCTACAGGAACTCGGTACTGGGGGTCTTGTGGTCCCTGCTCAACCCTTTGTTGATGACGCTGGTGTTCACCGTCGTCTTCACACTGATGATCCCCAGCAACATCCCAAACTACCCGGTCTTTTTTATTTGCGGCTTTCTGCCGTGGACTTTTTTGTCTTCCTCCCTGAATGGGGCGACGGGTTCGATCATCAATAACTCCAATCTGATCAAAAAGGTGTACTTTCCCAGGGAAATTCTACCGCTGGCAGACGTCCTGGCTAACTTGGTTCACTTTCTGGTAGCCCTGTTGGTACTCTTTGCCATGGTCTACGCCTTTAAGATGAAATTGACGGTGGCTGTGCTCATGCTGCCCCTCATCATCTTGACGCAATTGATGTTTGTCACCGGCCTGGCCCTGTTGCTGTCGACCGCGAATGTCTTCTATCGCGATACCCAGCATATTCTGAGCGTCGTCATCCAGGCTTGGTTCTTTCTGACGCCGATCTTTTACCCCATCACTGTTTTGCCCGAGAGCGCTGAGATTCTAGGGTTTACCTTGAACGTCCAACTGTGGGTCCGGCGTCTGAACCCCATGGCATCTCTAATAGCTTCGTACCGTGATGTCGTCTATCGCGGTGACTTTACCGGATTGGATTTCTTCTTGAGAACGTTTGTGACCTGCCTGATCGCGATGCTGATCGGCTACTTTGTATTCTGCCGCTTCAGCCCCCTATTTGGGGAAGAAGTTTAGGAAATGTCAATTGAAAGTGGTATCATGCAAAAACCTAAAAAAACCATGATTATCGGCCTGGATGGCGTCCCCTTGGGCATCATCCAGCGATGGGCGGAGGGTGGATACCTGCCTACCCTCCAGCGCTTGATGGAGACCGGTACGGTGGGACATCTGCACTCTACGGTGCCGCCCACATCCGGGCCATCCTGGTCCTCCTTTGTGACAGGGATGAATCCCGGAAAGACCGGTATCTACGATTTCCTGTACCGACGAGACGGGACCTACAGCTTTCCTCCGGTGAATGCTTCACAACGCGGGGGGACCTCGATGTGGCGCTATCTGAGTGACGCCGGATACCAGGTGGGTGTACTGAACATCCCCATGTCCTACCCTGTGGAACAGGTCAATGGCTTTATGGTCAGCGGTTGGCTGACACCTTATGCAGCAAAGGACTATATCTACCCGGCAGAGCTGTCTGACGAACTCGAGCAAAGGATCGGTGACTATCGCATCTATCCTACCGAGACATTCACCGAAGGCCGGAAGGAGACCTTTCTGAAGGCCAGTTACGAGCTGCTGGAAATGCGTACCCGCACCGCCCTGTATCTGGCGCAGAACAAACCATGGGACGTGTTCATGACCGTTTTCTTTGACACGGACCGTTTTCTGCACCAGATGTGGCACTACCTGGAGCCTGAGCATCCTTGGCGAACTGATGGTGAGGATAAGGAACAAGAGGTACGCGAGTACTTTCAGAAGGTTGATGAGAGCATTGGCCGCCTGGTGGATTGCGCTGACGAGGACACGATGATCATCATCCTGTCGGACCATGGCATGGGGCAGGCCAACAACTTTATCGTTCTGAATAATTGGCTTCTCGAGGTGGGGCTGTTGCACCTGAAACGGGATCCCTGGACACTCTTCAAAGAGTTCATGTTCCGCAACGGCTTTACCCTACGAAACATCCACCAAATTGCTGACCGGTTGGGACTGGCACAACAGGCAGAGTATGTTGCCGGGTACTTTGTGGACCATCTGCTCAAGTTGGCATTCCTGTCCTTCCTGGATGTGGACTGGAGCGCTTCAAAGGCATACTCCTTTGGCCGGCACCTCGGGTCGGTTTATGTGAATCTAAAAGGTCGTGAGCCTCAGGGCATTGTCGAACCGGGGGCAGAATATGAGGCCGTGCGAGACGAAATCGAAAACCTGGCCTACGAGTTCCGAGATCCACGGACCGGGCGCCAGTTAATCGGCGAGGTTTTGCGCCGAGAAGATATATACAGCGGCCCCTTTGTGGAAAGGGCTCCTGATCTCATCCTGCGGCCAAGGGATCCATCGGATATCTTTTTCGGTCTGGCCGATTTTGGCCACAGGAATACCGTGGACACCGTATATCGCTACTCGGGTATGCACCGGGACTATGGAATGCTCATCATGAATGGGCCGGCCATTCGCCAGGGAAGCGAGATTACGGGAGCTGTCATCCATGACATTGCGCCTACCGTACTGCATACCATGGGCCTGGCCGTGCCGTCAGACATGGATGGGCGGACGTTGGAGGACGCATTCTCCGAAGGCTATATGGAGCTCTTTCCCGTGAAGACGAGCTCGGCATCGCTGGGTCCACGACCCGAAGACCCTGAGGCCACGGGTACGGACTATACCGAAGAGGGTGAGAAAGAGATTATGGAGCGGTTGGAGGGATTGGGGTATCTGGGATGAAGGTTCTGGTGATCGGCCTTGATGGTGTGACCTTTGATCTACTTGGCCCCTGGATCGATGCCGGGGAACTGCCCAACTTGCAGCGACTGATGCAGCAGGGCACCTCGGGAAAACTGCGCTCAACGCTACCTCCTATCAGTTCATCTTCGTGGAGTTCTTTTGCCACCGGTGTGAACCCTGGGAAGCATGGCCTGGTGGATTTTGTATTCCCGGGTGCGGATAGCTATAAGGTGTCTATGGTGAATGCCACCAGCAGGCAGACACAAGCACTCTGGAACTGGTTGAACAAGGCCGGAAAAAAAGTGGGGTTGCTGGGCATTCCAACCACCTACCCGCCCGAGCCTGTAGATGGTTTTATGATCAGCGGGTTCCTGTCTCCTGGGCCAGATAGCGATTGGGCCTATCCACCCGAACTCAAAGAGGAGATTCTGGCCGAACTGGGCGAGTTCCAGTTGGCACCCAACGAGCGCTATCGGTCCAGCCGGCACCTGGAGCGGTTCTTGGAGGACCTGACCGCGAGCGTAGAGAACCGCACCCAAGCCGCTCTCTACCTCATGCGCAACAAACCCTGGGATCTTTTTACGGTTGTCTACTGGGATACCGACATGGTCCAGCATGAAACTTGGCGGCTCTTGGATGCTACGCATCCACGCCATGATCCCGATGAGGCGGCTGCTCACCGCGAGCAGATCTTGGACTTTCACCGGAAGGTTGATGCTGATGTGGGTCGCCTGCTGGCCGAGGTGGACTCGGAGACCCTTGTTGTGGTGATGTCAGACCACGGATTCGGCCCCGTACATAGCTTCTTTCTGACCAACAACTGGCTCGCAGAACAAGGATACCTTGCATTCAAGCAAGGCGCAATGACAAGGGCAAAGCGTGCCTTGTTCCACTTGGGCTTCACACCACTGCAGATGTTCCGGATCGCCAAGACCTTGGGGCTGGGCAGTCTTCGAAAGAAGGTACGTTTCCAGCAGAAATCAGGACTGCTCAATCGCTTGTTCCTATCCTTTGATGATGTAGATTGGTCGCGTACCAAGGCCTTTAGCATCGGCAGCTTTGGTCAGGTCTATATCAATCTGGCCGGCGTACGGCCCCAGGGAATTGTACAGCCTGGACAGGAATACGAGGAGTTGAAGGAAACGATTGCAGAGCAGGCGATTGCCTTACGGGACCCACGCACGGGCGAGCTGTTGGTGGACCAAGTCTACCGTCGCGATGAAGTATATAGCGGTCCGTACCTGGCCCGCACACCCGATCTAATCATCCAGCCCCGAGGCTGGGAGTACATGGCCTTTGGTCACGCTGACTTTGGGTCCAACCAGTTGGTGGAACCCATCACCGGGCTGTCTGGTCACCACCGGCTGGATGGTGTTGTGATCCTGGCCGGCGATGGCGTAAAGGCCGGTGCGACGCTGGACGATGCGGGGATCGTAGACCTGACGCCGACCATCCTGCACGCTATGGGTCTACCAGTGCCCCAAGAGCTGGACGGGCGGGTACTGAAGGAGGCTTTTGAGACAGATTCGCCTGCCTCCCGATCGGTTGACTACAGCCAGGACAGCATCTACAAGGGTGGCGACTCAGCGCCGGGTTTCTCGGACACAGAGATGGATGAGATCCAAGAGAAACTACGAGGTTGGGGTTACGCAGGGTAAGTGAAACGACGAGCTTTGCCGAATCAGGGCAAGTCTGATACAATGGGACGGTCATGGAAGAAGAAATCGATCTGCGCGCCTACATCGAAGTCCTATTCCGCCACTGGAAGTGGATCGCGGGATTGGCACTGATTCTAGCGATCATCGCCTTCGTCATCACCTCGCTCCAGCCCGCGACCTACCGGGCATCGGCCGTCATCATCGTAACCCGGCCTCGGTATCAAATGGAATTCGACCCGCGTTTCGCGACGTCGCAGAACTGGACGCCAGCGTACAACGCCTTTCCAACGTTAGCAACCTCCGATGACATCCTACAAGACGTAGTAGATACCTATACTCCTCTGCCCGAAGCTGGCATCGACGAATGGCGGCTCGGCGTGTTGTCAGGCATGGTCGAGGCCAACTCGGGGGGGGACCCCAGCTTACTGTTGCTCAAGGTGCAATCCCTTTCCCCGCAGGATGCCGCGGGCATCGCCAATACTTGGAGCGACATAGTCGTACGGGCCGGCAGTGAGATTTTTGGGGACAGCACAAAAGATGTAGATTTCTTCAAGGAACAGGTGGCACAAGCAGAACAGTCGCTAGACGAGACCGATGCTGCCCTAGTTGAGTTTGAAGCGCGCAATCAGTCCAATATCATCAGTACACGACTAGAATCCCTGAACCAGGCTCAGGCCGAATATCTAAACGAGCAACGTACAACTTCATACATCATTCAAGACATCCAGGGATTGCGCCGCCAGCTGGCGGCGCAACAAGGCGGCGAGTCCATGTCTTTCGCTGACGGCTTGACTGCGCTCTTGTTGCAGGTCAAAGCCTTCAACGCCCGCGTCGCCACATCCGAAACCTTGGCCTCTGTCCCAGCCCCTATTGAACTACAGATCGACAACAGCGAATCCCTGTCAAACAAGACTCTAGCTGAGCAGATTGTCTTCCTGGATGATCTGGTGACGACATTGCAGGCCAAATCCACCGAGACCAATATGCGACTGCTGGAATTGGAGCCGCAGATCCTGGCCTCGCAGCAGACACTCCAACTACTCACGGCGGAACAGGATCGACTTGTCCGCGCGCAGGAAGTGTCACGAGAGACCTATCTCACGTTGACTCGCAAACTTGATGAGGCGCGTATCTCGGCTCAAGAGGAAAACAGTACGATGCAGGTCGGCAGTTATGCAGCCGTGCCCGAGAGTCCCGTAGGGCCGCGCAGGCTGTTCACCACCGGCGTGGTTGGGGTGGTGGCAGTGGTCTTTGGTATTCTGGCAGCCTTCTTTATCGACTATTGGCGCAGGAGCAGGAAACAGCCACAAGACAGTGCAGAAGAACCCTTTCCAGCCTCTGGGGCGGCGCCACCGGGAAAAGGCGTTGATTAGGACAAAGCGCTTGCCGACCAGCTTGTGGTCTGTCATTCCCGTGCTGGCTGGTGCAGCATTGTTGATCCTGGCCTTTCCATATTTGGCAAGTGCCCATCACCTGGAAGCTGGTGGGCGAGCGGTCGATACCCCATCACTCGCTCTCGAGCACCTGCACAAAGCCATCAAGTGGGACGCGCAAAATGCCCAGGCTTACCGCCTGATGAGCAAGGTTTATCGCGCTCAAGGAGACTGGCCCGCTGCGGTAGAAGCGGCAGCGCGCTACAATGAGTTGCGTCCCCTCAACCCACTGGGCCCCATCGACTTGGCTCAACTCTATGAGGAGATAGAGTCCGAGATGGCGACCATGATCCGGGTTGACCTGATCTCATTGCTACCGGAAGCCACAGTTGAGACGCCTGACGTACCCGTGGTCACACCTCACCATCAACCAGATGAAATGACGTGGAACAGCTACGTAGCCAAGACGGCGTTCAGCCTGCCTCCCTACCCGGGACAACGTCCTACATTGCTTATGCATCCGCCAGCCACGGCCACCTATACATTATCGTTGCCTCCTCAATCTGTCGTGCTCCGTTTCGGGATGGGGATGGCCCCCCAGGCAGATGATTCGCCTGGGGATGGTGCAGCATTTGACGTCTCTGTGAATGGCGAGCGTGTCTTCTCTGAGCACTTGGACAAGGTCATGGCCAGCCAAGGCTGGCATGAGCGTACGGTTGACCTAGCGGCATGGGCAGGACAGGAAGTAGTGCTGAGCCTGGGCATAGCGCCGGGGCCAGCGGGCGACACAACCGCGGACTGGCCAGGCTGGGGCTCACCGCAGGTGGTGGACGCGCAGTACTTGAAGCTGGAGAACCTGGACCCCGGCGCGGGTATGGTCGATGCCTGGCGACAGACCGGTCTGACGGCGAAGGATTTCATTGCACGGGGCGAGCAATCCCGTGAGGCGGGGCTCTATGACACTGCATTGGCGTGGCACGAACGCGCAATACGGCTGGAGCCACAGGTGGGAAATCCCTGGTACTTTGTTGGCCTCCTGCGCGAGAACCAGGAAATGTGGCCTCAGGCATTGGATGCCTACGCCCAGGCAGTTTCCGCAGAACGTCTGGTCCAGGTGGGCCGGAGTAGTGCATACTACCGCCTGGCCAGCATCTACCAGCGTCGTTTGCCAACTCCCCAGCCTGAACGTGCCTTTGCAGCCTATCAGGCCGCTTTGGAGGCGGATGATTTCGGCACTGCAGGAGATGCCGCATGGACGCACGCCCGATTAGCCCAACTCTTTCATTCCCTTGAGAGAGATACAGTTGCAGCCGAAACTGAGATCTTGCATGCACTGGAACTCACGCCACAGGATCCATGGATCTATATCGTTCTGGGTGACATATACAGGAGCGAAGACCGGACGGCCGAAGCGGCAGAACAGTACGAACAGGCCCTGGCCATTGACCCCAACTTTGAGGCAGCGAAAAGTCGCCTGAATGCAGTCAAGGAAGGGAATGAGTGACAGGCTCGTCCATCGGACGACTCTTATCCGCTCTGGCCAGGCCGGTGAAGAAAGCACGACCCAAGCATGTGTGCGTAAGGAGTGCAATCCAGGGGTACGCGTCGATCACGGCTGCAGGCTAGGACGCGCGCCCTGTCTTTGTCGATGACTGGAATGTGTTCTCAACGAGCCAATCGCAAGGAGAAAACAGGAATGACCATGGTGCAGGCAAGTACCCGCGAATCAAGGTGAGTCAAAAGGTGGACGGACCACACGTGACTGAGGCCGAAACAGAACAGGCTGATCCCATCCCAGGACCAAAGGAGAGCAGCTTCGCCAGCGACGTACTAAAGCTGGCAGGTGGTACCACGCTTGCCCAGGTATTGACTGTGCTGGTGGCACCGATCCTCGCTCGGTTGTATGAGCCGAGCGCCTTCGGTACAGCCGCAGTTTTTGCTTCCCTCGCAACCGTTATTGGCGTGATAGCCTGCTTGCGCTACGAGCTAGCGATCATGCTACCTGAGCGCGACAAGGATGCAGCGAACCTGCTGGCGGTCAGCCTCCTATCGGTGTTGGCCATAACCGGACTGACTGCCATCCTCATTCTGTTCGCCCGTGATCCGATTGTTGCTCTGCTAAAAGCTCCGGGCTTGGCGGACTATATGTGGCTTCTGCCATTAGTTGTGCTGGCCAATGGGGTTTTTGTGGCCCTCTCCTACTGGAACTCGCGTACAAAGCGCTTTGGGCGCCTATCAATCGCAGGTATATCCAGGGCGCTGGTTGTGAACGGATCCCAGCTGGCGATGGGCATGACAGGCAATGCGCACTCTGGTGCGCTGATTGGGAGCAGGGCACTGGGTTCCGCAATAACCGTAGCTGTGCTGGGAGGACAGACGTGGCACGATGATCGTGGTCTGCTAAAACAATGCATCAGTTGGCAGGATATGGTGGCTGGCCTCAAGCGGCATCGCAAGTTCCCGCTGTATGGTACGTGGTCTGCGCTGCTAAACAGCATTTCATGGCAGCTACCGACCTTTCTTCTGTCCGCATTCTTCTCATCTACCGTGGTAGGATACTACGCACTTGGTACTCGCCTGCTTCGTATGCCGATGAGTCTAATTGGCGGTGCCATCGCACAGGTCTTTTTCCAGCGTGCCGCAGTTGCTAAAACTGAGGGCAGCCTGGCCTCGGTAGTTGAGAGCGCCTTTCGGCGACTGGTGATGATAGGGATGTTTCCCCTGCTTTTACTAACTATAGTCGGGAGAGATCTTTTTGTTGTAGTTTTTGGAGGAAACTGGGCAGAAGCTGGCGTTTACGCGCAGATTTTGAGCATATGGACCTTCTTCTGGTTTATTTCTTCGCCTCTCAGTACGCTTTACAGTGTGCTCGAGAAACAGGAATCTGGTCTTTTGCTGAATACGGTGCTTTTCGTCACACGACTTCTGTCGCTAGGGATAGGTGGAGTATTGGGAAACGCCCGTTTGGCCTTGTTGCTGTTTGGCGCGACAGGCACGCTCGTGTATGGCTATCTAAGTCTCGCTATCGCGGCTGCTTCGGGTGTATCGTGGCGCAGAACCTTTGGCATACTGGCATTCTATTTTGCCCTCTTTGTCCCAGCTGGAACCATTCTCATTGCCATGAAGGTTGCTGGCGCAGGATCTTTGGCTGTGGTCATTGTTTCGTGCATTCTCCTCGGCTTGTATTGGCTGTACACGCTCAAAAGCGATCCGCAAATGCGTGGTCTGCTCAAGCAAGTTTGGGCTCGTAAAGGTCTGAACTGAAGCTTCCCGAGTCACCCGCCGAGGTGGCAGGAATCGCAAGAGCACCAGGAGCTACCCGCCAATGCCCTCCTGGATCAGATTGCCTGCTATCTTGGGCCCACGTGATAGTGCAGTGGATGTGCAGGATCTGATACGGTGAGGAATCCAATACACAAGGATAGATGGGCAGTGCCTCTACGGTTCAAACCTGAAAACTCGGTCGTCTGGCCGATTGGTGATCAAGACAGCATGTGGTCTCCTCCGGGCAGCGGATTGGAGGAGATGAGTCACTACGTCCCCAGACATCCTACGGATGAAGACAGAACCATGCGCCGAGTCAGTATGAGAGGATGCGGAAAGTGATCTATTTCTATTACGCCACCTCTGCTCTGGTGATCCTGTTGTTCTTTGTGCTTCTACTCCGCAATCTAAGGCAGGCGATTCTGGCAGGGTTGGTCTTTACGACACTGACCTTGGGGGCGTTGCCCTTGCGAGTGGTACCAGTAAGCGGCGCCGCCTTCGCGACACAGATGGGATTCCTGTTGTTGGCCTTTACCTGGCTTTTCATGAGGAAAGACACTTCTCTGGCCCTGTCTTATTTGGCGAATCCCTATACCCTGCTGTTGCTGGTGTTTGGTATGGTACTCGTCGCCTACCTCCTCCTGTCCAACAATCCAGCCTACGGTCTTGCAACAACAAGCTGGTTCCTGGTGAAGGGGTTTCTCCCAGTGATTGCTCTGGGCTGCCTGGCACCTTTTGACGAGGCTGATAGCCGCCTCATCGTCGTCACCATCGTCTGTGGTACCCTACTCATGGCCCTCGCCGTCCTGGCTTGGAGTGGAGTACAGCAGACGGAGCGTTTCGGCCTGGGCAATGACGACAGTCCTATAAGCATCGCCCGGGTCATTGGCCAGGGGGCAACACTGTTGCTGCTGCTTGCCTTCCTCAAGCCCGGGATCAAGTTGGTCGAATTCACACTTTATGCCATGACTGCGGTCTTTCTGCTATTCATCCTGGGTCTCACTGGCTCGAGAGGACCACTAGTGGCCGCCCTCTTTGCCGTGTTGATCGGCTTTCTCCTCCTGGGGTCAGGGCTTGGAAGACGGCTGAAAACCATTCTGGCGATTGCCGTGGTAGCCATGCTGATCCTGGCAATCGTGGCCCTTTTGCCCATAGAGATCCTGGGCTTTCCAGGGATCGAAAGGATAGTCGACCGTTTCGACACCCTTGGCCAGAACGCCAGCGATCGGGCGAGACTCAGCTTCTTCCAGACAGCGTGGGATGGCTTTGTTGCATCTTCTGGCTTGGGTGTCGGCACTGGAGGCTATGCTACCCTACGCGGCATCGAGGGCGTAGCCTATCCCCACAATATCGTCCTGGAAGTTGCGGCAGGGCAAGGCATTGTGGGCTTGGTTGTCCTGTTTGCCATATTATGGGTAACAGGCAAGCAGATCCTGCGGCTGTCGCGGAGTCCTTCCTTGGGTGTCTTTGGCAAGATTCTGGTGGCTCTCTGGTTCTATGCCCTGTTCAACGCATTTGTGTCGATGGACATCGCCGGGAACTACTTCCTGTGGGTCACCGGAGGAATGATCTGGTACTTTGAGCGAGATACTGAGAAACTCCAGTCTCAGTTGCGTGTTCCAGAAGCAGAAACCCAATGACGATACGACCAGCGTCCCCAGGCCGCAGATGTCTCTTCCACATACCGCAGGCGATTGGCCCTCGTGGAACCGTGGGTTCACGGGTCAGGCCCCTGGGTATGCTCGCTGGTTTCAAGGAAGTTGGCTACCAGGTTGATACAGTCTGGGGCCACGCTGCCGACCGGAAGCGCTCGATAGAAACTGTGCAACGCAACGTTGAGGCAGGTGTACAGTACGACTTTTTGTACTCCGAGTCTTCCACGATGCCAACGATTCTCACTGAGAGCAATCATCTTCCCACTCATCCCCTTCTAGACTTTGGGCTCTTTCGCTTCTGCAAGCGTACTGGTGTGCCAATTGGGCTCTTCTACCGAGATGTACACTGGCAATTCGAGCAATATCGCCAGCGTGTGGGCTGGTACAAGCGCATCCTAACATTTCCACTGTATTATCTTGACCTCTGGGCTTATCGACAATGGGTAGACGTCCTTTTCCTGGTCCACATGAAGATGCTCAAGTATGTGCGCCTTTGGCCCCATCGGAAGCCGGTCCACGAACTGCCGCCCGGTGGCAACATTGTCGAACTCGATCGTGTTCAATCACGAGGACAATTGCGCCTGTTCTACGTCGGTGGAGCGATCCCCCCCTTGTATGACGTGAGCAATCTGTTGGAGGGAGTACATCAAGCGGTTCAGGGGGGACTCGATGTTCATCTCACCATCTGCTGTCCCGCTGACCAATGGCAAGCAAGACCTAAGCAGTACGACATGTGGACAGGTGACTGGTTGACGGTCGTACACGTCTCTGGCGAGAGTTTGCAGGCACTCTACCAGGAACATCATATCGCCATGGTGTATCTGGTACCCCCACCATACTTTGACTTCGCCATGCCAGTCAAGGTTCCCGAGGCCATAGGTTTTGGCCGGCCACTGATAGCTGTGGAGCCCACAGCGGCAGCCGACTTTGTGAGAAGGGAAAAATGTGGGTGGACCGTGTCTTCCGACCCGAAAGCTCTTTCAGTTCTACTGCGGGAACTTCAAGCGGATCCCGCGCAAGTTGAGGAGAAGACCCAGATCATCGAACATGTTCGGCACGAGCACACTTGGGCGAAGCGTGCAGAGCAGGTGGCCAATACGCTCATCGCTGTAGGCGAAGCCAGTCGGCACAGGCACCAGAATTGAGGGTTATCAGCACATGAGAATTATCCACGTCCGCGATGTAGCAAATGTAGCTCAATTCCTCGTTCGTGGCCTTGCAGAGCTGGGTCACGAGGTCGATTTCGTATCGCCCAGAGAGAGTGCCGAGCAGCGGGTGTGGCGCAAGACACTCATGGCGCATCGGCGAATCTCAGATGGTCTGAGAGTCAACTCCCACATCCATAAACACAAGTTTGATATCGTCCACCTCCATTACGCCAATTCAGGATGGATGGCGGCGCTGGGCAGATATCCATACTTTCTTCACTGTCACGGCAGTGATGTGAGATCGGACCTATACCATCCTGCGCGCAAGTGGCCAGTGCTCCAGAGCCTGGGAGGCGCGAGCGGAGTGTTTATCTCTACTCCAGACCTCTATGAGCACGTTGCCGCATTCAGACAGGATGCGGTGTTTCTACCCAATCCCATTGATACCCGTATCTTTGCCCCTCTGTCCAACGGTAAACATACAAACACACGCATACTCATAAACCAGGCACTGAAGGCATCCAAAGCACCTCATATTGCCTTCGGAGCAGTTGAGCGGCTCAAGCGTACGCACAAGAATCTGGAGGTCTATGCCTTTGCTCACGGCTCTGAATTGGCGCGCTTCCGAAACCACGACGAGGTACAATTCATCGAGCCAGTTCCCCATTCGCGCATGCCTGAACTCATCAATTCCTTTGACATTATTCTGGGACAATTCGAGATTGGATCCCTTGGGGTATCAGAACTAGAGAGCATGGCATGCAACAAACCTGTAGTATCATGGGTAGACTGGGACAGGTACAAACAATGGTATGCGGAGCCGCCGCCCATACTTTCAGCCTGTGAAACAGACGCCGTCGTTGAGGCTGTGGCCTCTTTGATCCAAGATAGAGAACTCGGGGTAGAACTCGGCTCGCAGGCTCGCGCTTGGGTACTCAAGCACCACGACTATCTCGGGGTGGCTACAAAGCTCCTAGCCCACTACCAAGCCTTTCTGGACAGCGTGTGAGTGGACAAACAAACTTGTACCCCGCACTGCTGCGCGCAGCCAGCGCCTAGAGAGCCTGTTAGGCGGCTAGGGGTTGAAGCATGTTGAGAGAGCCATTGGAGAATCAGAAAAGGCATCGAGAACCGCGACCATGAGCACATCCGTATGGATTCTTAACCACTATGCCGTGCCTCCAGACATGCCTGGAGGCACTCGCCACTATGAACTTGGGCGGCAGTTGGCCAAACTCGGTTATGATGTCACGATCTTGGCATCCAGCTTTCACCATATCCAGCGGCGCGAAACCAAACTTACTGGAAAACAATCATGGCGAGTTGAAGAGATTGATGGCGTCAGATTTGTTTGGCTGCGAACGTTCCCCTATCAAGGGAATGACTGGCGGCGTGCGTTCAACATGATCAGCTACACGGCTCGCTCCTACTGGACAGGTCGCAGATTGCCCAAGGTGAGTGGGACCATCCCTGAGCCAGATGTCATTATTGGCTCCTCGGTTCATTTGCTGGCCGTGGTTTCTGCCGATCTGTTGGCGCGCCATTTCGATTCTTCCTTCGTCATGGAAGTGCGCGACCTGTGGCCACAGACGCTGGTGGATATGGGAAAACTGTCGGAGCACTCCCTGGTTACCCGTCTGCTACGGAGTCTTGAGAAGTGGCTATACCGCCGTGCTGAGCGAATTGTTGTTCTTCTACCAAAGGCCGGTGACTATATTGCTGGCCTGGGCATCGACCGGGACAAGGTTCGATGGATACCAAATGGGGTGGATCTCGCAGCTTTTCCGTCACGGCCCCCACAGCCGAGTAGCAATGAACAGTTCACAGTGATGTATGTGGGAGCTCATGGCGAGGCCAACAACTTGGATTTACTGCTCGACGCAGCAAGTCAGATCCAGCAAAAAGGATACTCAAGGATCCAATTCGTATTTGTGGGCGACGGCCCGGAGAAAGAGAGACTGCAGCTTCGCTGTAAACGAATGGCGCTTGTGAATACCGCATTTCGCGAGCCAGTTGCCAAACGAAGCATTCCTAACGTCCTTGCCGGGGCCGATGCGTTGGCCTTCGTACTTCGAGACATCGGCGTGTTCAAATATGGCATCAGTTCAAACAAGCTGTTTGACTATCTGGCCGCCGGAAAGCCAGTGCTCTTTGCATGTGACGCTGTGAACAATCTGGTAGACGAGGCCCAAAGCGGCATTTCTATCCCACCTGGCAACTCGACAGCTCTGACATCTGCCATCATCGATCTGTACCAGATGTCTCCAGAAAACCGCACAGCAATGGGACGCCGCGGCCGCGCTTATGTTGAGCAGAACTACGACTATGCAGTCCTCGCGCGAAAAATGGCCACCTTGCTGCAAGGACCAGATGATGATACAGCAGAATGTTAGGGCATGAGTAGCAAGCGAGCCTTTGACCTTGCGGTAACGACGTTGCTGCTGGTGGTCCTCTCCCCTTTGCTGTTCTTGGTGGCCTTGTCGGTGCGCATCTTTTTGGATAGCCCGATTCTATTCCGGCAGCAGCGGCCGGGCCTGCAGGGGCGACCATTTTCCCTACTCAAGTTCCGTACGATGACCGATGCGCGAGATAGCCAGGGCAGGGTGTTACCTGATGAACAGCGGCTCACCCGCCTGGGCTCTTTACTGCGCAGCACCAGCCTTGACGAATTGCCAAGCCTGATCAACATACTCTGCGGTGACATGAGCCTCGTGGGGCCACGCCCTCTACTGATGAGGTACCTGGATCGCTATACACCAGAACAGATGCGCCGCCACGAAGTGCATCCCGGCCTTACCGGGTGGGCACAGGTACATGGCCGTAACGCCATCACCTGGGAAGAAAAGTTTGCGCTCGACCTATGGTACGTAGACCATCTGTCCCTGGGGTTGGACTTGCAGATCCTCCTGCTCACAGCCTGGAAAGTATTGAAACGTGAGGGCATCAACCCTCCAGAACAGCCCACAACACCGGAATTCATGGGAACGTCAGATCGACCGATGCCATAGACTGCATCCAGGAGGGAATCGTGGAGAGGGAGCAAGTCGCCATTTTTGGTGCAGGAGGTTTTGGCAGAGAAGTAGCCTATTGGATTGAAGACTGCCAGAAGGCCTTCAACAACCTGCAAGCTGTGTGCTTTGTCGACGACAATCGGGCCAAGCAGGGCACCGTACAAAACGGCCTGCCAGTCATGGGTCTCGCTTCGGCACGAGAGTGCTTCCCCCAGGCCAAGATCGTCGGCGCGATTGGTTCGCCTAGCTTGCGCCAGCGGCTGATGGACCAGGCCTCTGCCGCAAACTTTGAGTTTGCCACTGTGGTTCACCCGCGCGCTGAATACTCCCGCTGGGTCGAAATCGGTAGCGGAGCGGTAATCTGCGCCGGCAACCAGCTGACCACCAACATCGTCTTGGGCAAGCACATCCAGTTGAACATGGACTGCACCATCGGCCACGACGTGGTCATGGGCGACTATACCACGCTCGCTCCGGGCGTCCACGTCTCGGGCTATGTTCATTTCGGAAAGCGAGTCTATGTAGGAACCGGGGCTGTGATCATCCACGGCACCGAGGACACACCGCTTATCATTGAGGACGATGTAATCGTCGGCGCCGGAGCATGCGTCACCAAGCCGGTCCCTGCTGGTTTGACCGTCGTTGGTGTCCCAGCGAGGCCGCTTGCGAGGAAAGGGACCTAGATATGACTGAAACGATCCCCATGTCCGGGCCGGACATCACCCCAGACGAGATCGATGCCGTTGAGGCAGTACTACGCACTCCCTTTCTGAGCATCGGGCCGCAGATTACCCAGTTTGAAGCACGCTTTGCCGAGTATGTTGGAACGGGCTACGCCGCCGGAGTCTCCAGTGGAACCGCTGGCCTGCATTTGGCATGCATCGCTGCCGGGGTTCGTGAGGGCGACCTTGTCTTGACGACGCCATTCTCCTTTGTTGCCTCGGCGAACTGCATCCTGTACGAGCAAGCCGTCCCCGTTTTCGTTGACATAGACCCTGAGACCCTGAACATAGACCCGGCATTGGTGGCCCGCGCGGTTGACGACTTGGCGCAAGGAGGCAGTGCGGCACAGCGCTGGCTCCCGCCCGCCATGCAGCACTCGTCGTCTTTTGTACGCAAGCCAAAAGCCATCCTGCCGGTCGACGTCTTTGGCCAACCAGCTGACTATGACGCTCTCTGCGAGGCAGTCCATGAACAGGGGCTAGTCATTGTCGAAGATGCTTGTGAAGCTGTGGGGGCTGAGTACAAGGGGAGGAGAGCCGGAACGCTGGGCGACGTAGCCATATTTGCCTTCTATCCAAACAAGCAAATGACCACCGCCGAAGGTGGGCTCCTGGTCACCGATCGCGCCGACTGGGACGTTTTGTTCCGCAGCCTTCGCAACCAGGGCCGCGACGAGAGTGGAACCTGGCTGAATCACGTGCGTCTGGGGTACAACTACCGGCTGGATGAAATGAGCGCAGCCCTGGGCCTGGCCCAGTTAGCGCGGCTCGACGAAATCATCGAGAAGCGTGAGCGCGTTGCTGGGATGTACAATGAGCGATTGAGTCGCCTTGCAGGGCTGTCAATTCCTCACATTGCGCCCACAACAACCCGGATGAGTTGGTTTGTCTACGTGGTCCGTCTGAATCCTGCCATCGATCGAAACCTTGCCATGTCCCGCTTGAGGGAGCAGGGGATTGCGAGCCGGCCCTACTTTACACCCATCCACTTGCAGCCCTTCTACGTCGAGAGGTTTGGCTACAGATCGGGGGACTTTCCTGTCACGGAGGCCGTCGCCGAGAGCACGCTGGCACTCCCTTTCCACAGCAACCTGCAAGAGGAGACCGTCGATTTCGTGTGCCAAGGCCTGCGGCAAGCCATCAGCTAGCAGAGAGGCGGCAACTCGATCCCCGATGCGCAGCAATTGATCAAAATACAGGTTCAGACCGGCCAGGTTGTACCCTCCGGTCAATTGTCCTGTTGCTGCCCGCCTGAAAGCAGGCCGTGCCGTCCCTGCCAGACCTTGATCCGCGTACCACGCTTGACCCAGAAGAACAAGCGCTCCGCATTGTATCCGCGCCGAACAAAGGCCCGCTGAAGGGAACGCTGCGTGTGAATCCGCAGACCTTGTAAAGTAGGCGGTCGCTCTAACTCCCGATGCGCTCTCACCAGCGACTGTGCCAGCCTCTTCTGCGCAAAGTCAGGATCGTCTCGGATCTCAGCCATGAAGCGTGGTTGCATGGTAGCCTCAGAGTAGTCGATCCCGCTGTCCACGTCATAGATCATGAGTACAGTCAGCATGGGCGCGAGGACAAAGCGCTTGGCGTGGATCTCTGCGCGCCTGAAATACTCGACGCGCGGAAAGAGGTATGTCTCACTGGGCTGCCTCCAAAATCCGATGTCATCGACGACTTCCCGACGGTGCAGTGTTGCAGAAGCATGCGGCGGGAGAGGCGCATGGGGATAGTCGGGAACCTCCACGCGGCTGAAGCCATTGGGCTGGACCACCTCTAGAATGGAAAAGCAAAAGTCAGCGCCGCTTTCCTCGATGCAATCCACCAGGACCCGCAGATGATTGGGAAGCCACAGGTCGTCATGGTTTAGATAGGCAATGTACCTTCCCCTGGCGCGGCGCAGGCCCTCGTTGTTCGGCGCCGATTGATAGCCCGAATTCTGAGGCAGATTGTGCCAAAGCACCCTGGGATCGCCGTAGGCTGTGACAATCTCCTCGGTGTCATCGGTGCAGGCATCGCCAATCACCCAAAGCTCAAAGTCAGTGAATGTCTGCCACAACACACTGTCGATGGCGTGCCGCAAAGCGCTGCTCTTGTTATAGGTCGCAATGATAACCGTTACCGTTGGTGCTGGAGATGTCATCCCAATCCTCCAGTACTCTGTACCATCACCTCCGCTCAGGCAGGATCGGCGAATGCCCGCTCCTTCGCCTTGGAATACAAGGCAAAGTCAAGACGGTGAGAATCATAGGTCGCATCCGAAAGAAGTATCTTGCCATCCTTGGGCACATCCCGCTTCAATGCGATATCTCTGGCGAGACAGATGGGCAAGCCAGGATACTGGCCCTGGTCTGCGCAGTTCTCTATCAGGCCATAGCATGCGTACCCTCCAATCCCATCCAATGTTGTGCCCTGCCGCAGGTCCTTCTTGGCATAGGCGTAGACATTCGTCTGAAAGCCAGCGCTTGGCTGGATGACCGCACTACCTTTGAGAACGACATCGACGACACAAGCTAGGGCCTCGACATGACCGAGATGATAGGGACGGTAGAACAGATAGAATGGGCCTGGCCCCATCTCTGGTGGGAACCAACCTAGCGTGAACTGCTGGAACTCGTGCTCCGTATAGCCAATAGCAAAGACCCCACCCGTTGGCTGCGCGCCAAGCACATAGTCGACGACAGCTTGCCTGTTGCGCCACAGAGTTTCGAAATCATAGAGCTGGAATACACCGTGCACATGACTGCACCTCGGCCCATACATGCCTGGAACAGCAGTCCTAAGCCCCAAGGCATTGGCCACTACCGCCATCTCGACACAAAGCTTGGTTCCATCGGTGTATGAGGCACACATCTGATAGTCGAGGTTGCGCTTGTCAGCTTCCGGGACAATCGAGGTAGGGTTGGCATAGCGGTCCAGGTAGCCCTTGATGTTGCCCGCCATGACCAGATCAAAACCCCAGAAGCAGAGATCATCGATCAGCCTCTTGACCACGGCTGGCTGATCTCCGTCGCATCCCGTATACACGAGCCCGAGCCTACGCGCCTCAGACAGTAGGAGAGGGCCGAACATCAAATCCGCCTCATAGTTCATCATCACCACGTGCTGGCCATGTTCCAGCGCGGTCAGAGCATGTTCACCACCGGCTGGTATGGAACTGGTCGCCTCGAGGAACACGTCCACACACTCACACTGAGCGAGGAGCTTGCCATTCTCACAGACAGCCAACTTGCCACGGCGGATGGTGTCATGCACCGACCCTAGATCATGAACGACTTCATAGTCCAGATTCAGCCACTCTGCACAGCCAGTGGCTCTCTCGATCTGGGTGTCTGCGATTGCCACACAGCGTATGCCAGGTGTTAGATTGGATTGAAAGACAAGGCCTTTGCCAATCGACCCGATGCCAGCGATTGCGACTCGAATATCTGTCTCAAGGGAACGTAACTCAGCCAGTCTGTCCACCATTGGATATACCTCAGAGCGCACAGGTCACGAGCGCCACTTTCCAGACACGTCTTCCAGTGCGGGCCCCATCAGCAGTCCGGAATAGCGCCGGGCTTTCCTCACTCCAAACTCGGGCGGGAATACCGGCACGGTCAGGTACAGTCTCTTGCCACCGTGCCTACTGGGTCCGCCATTGTGACAATGTCATTGATCACAGCCTGAGGCATTCTATCACAGTTTCGCCATGGGCGCAAAGGCACTCGAACAGCGGAGGGCAGCAGCAGCCCACACAGTGTGACGAGAAATTTCCAACACCAATACGTCCATTCCATGCTGAGAGGTAGGCTTTGCTCATGGGGTATCGAAATAGAACTGAGCGATGGTTGGCCTTTCAGTTTGGTTTGACCGGATGCCCCCATTGGGGTATAATGATCATCGGTCTGCAGAGACAGGAAGTATTCCTGAGGTTTCAGTACGATCCTTTCGTGCACTGTTGAACCAGACCGCTGACCGAGGCTGGGAAGCATAGCCACCAAACAGGCAGGGCTCAGCGGGGAGACAGAGAGATATATATGCCAGATCGGAGACGGCCAATCGTCATCCGCAACCGATATTTCGTTCTCAGTGACCTGCTCCTGACTGCAGTCTCAGCCGCGTTGAGCTTTGCAATTCGCTTGGATGGGCCACTCTTCTCACAATTCCTTCCCGTGTGCATTGCCTTCGTATTGATGGCCATAGTTATCAAGATCCCCATCTACTATGCCTTTGGGCTCTACCGTCGCTACTGGCGGTACGCTAGCGTCTACGAAATGCTCGCCATTTTCGCCGCGACGACAGTGGCATCGGCCGTTCTGGCAATCCTCATTATGCTGGTGATCCTCCCGTTGGGATGGTTTGCCAGATTCCCCCGATCTGTCCTTATCATTGACTGGCTTCTGAGCCTGTTCTTCATAGGCGGCATTCGCTTCTCAGTACGATTCCTGGGGGAATTCGGGACACTCAAGGGCAATGGTACACCGATCCTTCAACGCAGAGCCCCACGTCGAGTCTTGATCGTCGGCGCGGGCGAAGCTGGCGCGATGATTGTACGGGAGATGAGGAATAACCCGGCAGTGGGCATGGTACCGGTAGGCTATGTGGACGACAATCGAGCCAAAATCGGCATGCGGATCCGCGATCTGCCAGTGCTCGGCACAAGAGAGTCTGTTCCCAAGCTGGTTCGTGAGCGCAAGATCGATGAGGTATTGATCGCCATGCCGACTGCACCCGGCCTGGCAATTCGCGAGATCGCAGAGATCTGCGAATCAGTACCGGTTGATTTCAAGACCATTCCAGGCATGTACGAACTGCTCGATGGCCGTGTCAAAGTGAGCCAGATCCGTGATGTGCAGATCGAAGACTTGTTGCGACGCGACCCGGTACGTATCCAGGCAAATGACGCATTCTATGTAAATGACAAGACCGTATTGGTGACCGGGGCTGGTGGATCCATCGGCTCTGAACTGTGCAGGCAAGCCGCGTACCGCAATCCCAAGCAGATCGTTCTCTTGGGACACGGCGAGAACAGTATCTACCGCATTCACCAGGAACTAAAGTCCATGTTCCCGCAATTGGAGCTTTCGCCGACAATTGCCGATGTTCGAGATGAGGACCGTCTGTATCGCCTATTCCAGAAATTCCGTCCGGAAGTTATCTTCCATGCCGCGGCGCACAAGCATGTTCCGTTGATGGAACTCAACGTCGAAGAGGCCGTATCCAACAACGTCTTGGGCACATGCAACGTTGTCAAAGTGGCAGAGCAGTCGGGTGTTGAGCGTTTTGTCCTCATTTCCTCGGACAAGGCGGTCAACCCTGTCAACATCATGGGAGCAACGAAACGCATCGCCGAGATGGTGGTTCAAGACACGGCACGCCGTACGGGGCACAACTTTGTGGCCGTTCGATTTGGCAATGTCCTGGGCAGCCGGGGCAGCGTCGTACCGCTTTTCAAGCGCCAGATTGCCGCCGGCGGACCTGTGACTGTGACTCACCCCGAGATGGAGCGGTATTTCATGACCATCCCGGAATCGGTCTACCTTGTACTCCAGGCAGCTGCTCTGGGCCATGGCGGCGAGTTGTTCGTGCTCGACATGGGCGAGCCCGTGAAGATTATGGATCTGGCCCGGGACTTGATTACCCTCTCGGGATTGCAGCCGGATCGAGATATCCGGATTAGAATCACCGGCATGCGCCCGGGAGAGAAACTTCAGGAGCGTCTCTTTCTCGAGGGTGAGAACTATGGCACGACGCAGCACGAAAAGATCTTTGTCTTCAAAGGACCTCTTCCACTAGAGGGAGAACAATTGCATGATGCGATAGAGCGGCTCATTCAGCTATCGCAACAGGGTAGTTCGACGGCCAGGATTTGGTCAGCAGTTCGTAGTATTGTGCCCGAGTGCGGGGCTGATCTAGATACACCACACTTTGGCGGATTGGCCGACATTCGACCCGACCCAAGTCCACGCCTTCGCGTACCTTCAACCCCATAGATGGCAGGGCATGTTTGAAGCTCAGGTGCCCTCGTTTGATACGGCAGGCACTAGGCCAGGCTCTGGTGAGGCCGAATTGCGCAGGTGCAGAGCGTGCTAGATCGAATCACTGGATGGCTGTCAGCCGGCGAGTTGGTGATCCTTCTGCTGGCGGGCCCGCTTTTTCTGTTTATTAGGCCCTCCTTCGCGGCCGTGCTTCTTCTCTTGCCATTGCTATGGATTGCTCGTCGCCTTAGCCGGGGTCACTTTGTCCCGCGCACCCCCGTCGACTGGCCAGTCCTGGGGTTGATGACCATGGCGTTTTTCAGCATCCTGGTCACGCCTGACTTTCTGTTCAGTTTCCGCAAGGTCACCGGATTGGTATATGGGGTTGCAGTGTTCTATGCCATCGCAGAATGGGGACAAGGACGTCGGGACATCCAGTCAACAGCAGCTCTGGTTGGTGGCCTGGGATGCGGCGCAGCGGCTCTGGCTCTGCTGGGCACAAAATGGGTTGTGAAACTCCCAGTGCTCGGCCGTATCGTCTCTCAGCTGCCGGCAGTGATCAGGGGAATGCCTGGGGCCGAGACGGGCTTCAACCCCAACCAGGTATCTGGAGCGCTGATCATGTTTTTGCCAGTTCAAGCTGTTCTGCTATGGGGAGCAGTCTCTAAATCCAGAGCACGCGGGGGCAGGTACCTTTGGCTGGCAGTGGGTAGTGGGCTGGCACTGGCCTTGACCAGCTCTGTCGTTTTGATCGCCCAGTCGAGAGCCGCGTGGGCAGCCCTGCTTGTTGGCCTGCTGGGCATGTGCGCCATTGAATTCAAACGTTTTCGTATCTTTCTTGGGCTGTTGTTCGTCGTCAGCGTTGTCATAGTTGCTATCCTGTGGCCCGCCGGGGCTGGTACATGGTTGGCCGAACAGGCGTGGACGGTTAGTCCCGGTGAGACATCATGGGCCGCGCGCGTCGAACTATGGACACATGGGCTGTGGACAATCGCCGACTTTCCCTTGACGGGGACTGGCATGAACATCTTTCGGCGTATTGCGGGGCGCTCATTTCCATTATTTCATTTTGAGTACGGCAGAGATATCGGTCATTCCCATCAGGCATACGTGCAGGTGGCACTGGATCTCGGACTGCCAGGCTTGGTCTTCTACCTCGCTCTGCTATTTGGCATCATAGCGTCGGGCTGGCAGTACTTTCGGAAAGGCGGCGACAGTTTCGCTCGCCATATGGCGCTCGCTGGCGTGACGGGAGTGGTGATCCATGCCATCTGGGGGTTTGCAGACGCCATCGCACTGGGGGCAAAGCAGAGCTTTCTCTGGTGGAGCATGCTGGCCCTGGTTGCCACGGTGGTCATCCGTGGTAGACGGGCAGACAAGAACAGACCCATCCCAGAATCCCTGCCCGCGATGAATCAGGAACGGGCACCTAGATGATAGATTGGTGGAGCGTCTTCACCCACTCCCTATGGATCGTGGGTCTGTCAGCAGCGCTGGCGATTGCCAGCTACTCCGATTGGTTGGCCTCCACTGAAGGTAAAGGCCTGAGCAGCGCCATGAGACACTTGGCGCATAGCACGAGCTTTGCGTGTTCCATGGCACTGACTTCTGCGGGTGCCGGTCTTGGCGTCACGATTTGGTGGAAACGTGTGCTCTGGCTGCTGCTGGCAGCCGGCTTCACCACGCTGGCAGCTAGGTCCTGGTCCAGCCGTCGAAGGGATCCCCAGAGTGAGTGAGCAAGCAGATGACCCCGTGAAACCACGTCAACCGGGCAGCTGGATTCGGCGCGAATGGCGCCTGGTCGTAGGCCTGGCTCTCAGCGCAATCTGTCTCGTGCTTGCCGTGCGAGAGATCTCGATGGAGGACCTCAAGACAGCGATATCCGTTGCCAGGTGGGAATGGGTGGCTCTAGCCGTAATCGTCGTGGTTGCCAGCAGCTCCCTGAAGGCTGTCCGGTGGCGGGTATTATTCTTCCCGCAGAGGATCCCTCTCGGCAGAGCTTGGTCGGTCATGATGATTGGCCAGATGCTGAACGCCCTGCTGCCCGCGCGAGCTGGCGAAGTGGGCCGCATCTATCTGATAGGGGACGAAGATACGGTCAGCCATGCTTCTGCCCTTTCCACGGTGGTCGTGGAGAAAGTGGTTGACCTGGTGATGCTGACCCTGGCATTTCTGATCGTGGCCCTGTGGCTGGCCACCACATCCACCAGATTCCCAGACTGGCTGCAAGATGCTGGCACAGGTCTCATCCTGCTGGCGGTTCTGGGGCTGGCAGCGATTCTGCTGCTCGCACGCCTGGGTCATCGCATCTGGCTCCTTTTGCGCCGCGTCTTGAAGCCGGCTCCTCCCCGATGGATCGCCGCCGCAGACGCAGCCGCCGAACAAGCGATCTTGGCCCTGGGATCTCTGCAGCATAACCAGGCGAGGATTCAGATATGGGGTTGGTCCATCCTGATCTGGTTGCTGATGGCACTGACCAATGCCCTCGTCTTTAGGGCATTCGACCTTGAACTATCTCCCTACGTGGCCCTCGTCTTGTTGGTTGTCCTGATGAGCGGCGTTGCCCTGCCGCCCTTGCCGGGAAACCTGGGCGTTTTTGTTTATCTCTGCATCCTGGTACTGTCACTTTTTGACGTTAACCGGGAGACGGCCCTCGTATACGGCATCACGCTCCAGATTGTTGCTTTTCTCCCCCTGATTGCCATTGGTATGGCCTGCATGCTCTGGGAAAACTGGCACGTGAGGCGCTTGCCAACAAGATCGCGGCTGGACAAAGGCGACAATCACGCTGACTACCACCCCGATGCCCATTGAGCAGGGTCCGGACCAGCCTCCTCTGTGTCGTGCGGGCACATACGCTCACCCTCACCCTGACCCTTGATTGCAGGCGGTTTGACGAAACCAGGCGAACCTGCTAGACTGCATCACAATCAAGCCTATGGCCTGTTCGGTCCAGAGTTTTTCGCCATTCTCAATCACCACAATCGCAGGATCAACAATTCAAATGGATAGCTCTTTCTGGCATAATCATCGAGTTCTGATCACCGGAGGCGCCTCGTTCATCGGTTCCCACCTCACCGATGCCCTGGTTGAACGCGGAGCCAAGGTGCGCGTCGTAGATGACCTGTCCAGCGGCCGCCTGGACAACATCCAGCGGCACCTGGCGACGGGCGACGTAGAGTTTGTGCGGGCGGATTTCCGGGAACCCGGTGTCGCCCGACTGGTTGTACAGAACACTGACACCGTATTTCACCTGGCCGCCGACCATGGCGGGCGTGGCTACGTGGACCGGCATCAAGCCGGGCCAGCGTCAAATCTCTTTTTGGCTGGCTCGGTCTTTTGGGAAGCCTACAAGGCAGGTGTGAGCAAAGTAATCTTTGCCTCATCGGGCTGCGTCTATCCCAACTTTGTGCAGAGCAACCCTGACGAGGAAGTATACCTCACCGAGGACCTGGTCCAGCCACCCTACGACGCTGACAATATGTATGGCTGGGCCAAGCTCATGAACGAGTTGGTACTCAAAGCCTACTGTTGTGAGTACGGCATGAAGGCTGCTTCGTGCCGCTACTTTACCGTTTACGGCCCGCGCGGCGTAGAGAATCACGCAGTGATTGCCATGATCGCCAGAGCCTTCATCCGACAGAATCCCTTCGAGGTGTGGGGCGACGGCACCCAGGTCCGCAATTGGACCTACGTGGACGACATCGTTCAGGGTACGATCCTGGCCGCGGAGCGGATAGACGACGGTACAGCCGTGAACCTGGGCACAATGGAGCGCATCCGAGTCATCGATGCAGTCAGGATGATCCTGGACTATGCGGGACTCGATGCGGACATCCAATATCTCCCCGATATGCCTACGGGCCCGCTGAATCGAGTAGCAGATAATTCACTGGCACGGAGACTATTGAACTGGGAGCCAGAAGTAGCCTTCCAGGACGGGGTCAAGCGGACCTTGGACTGGTACTTTGCCACCAAAGATCGGGGGCAGGTCCAGACGGTCCTGGAACGGATGCTGATGGAGCGATAGCGGCTCGTGCAAAGACCAGCACGTGTCAATGTCTTGGGTGTAGGGATCAGCGCCATCAACATGAAGATGGCGTTGGAGATCATCCATGGCTGGCTGGCACGGCAGGACGCCAACTATGTGTGTGTCACGGGCGTCCATGGCGTGATGGAGAGTCAAAAGGATGAGACCCTGCGCCAAATTCACAACCAGGCCGGATTGGTCACGCCCGACGGGATGCCGCTGGTATGGCTGAGTCGATGGAAGGGTTTTGAGCAAGCGGGCAGGGTTTACGGACCGGATCTGATGCTGGCTGTGTGCGAGGCTTCTGCGGCGCGTGGTACCCGGCATTTTCTTTTTGGGGGTGCAGAAGGTGTGCCCCAGCAGTTGGCGGACAACTTGCAGAGACGTTTCCCTGGTCTGGCAGTCGCTGGGGCTTTTTCCCCTCCTTTTCACCCTCCGACCCCTGAAGAAGACGCACAGGTTGTGGACATGCTACGCGAGGCAAGGGCAGACGTGATCTGGGTTGGCCTTGGCACCCCCAAACAAGAGCGGTGGATGGCAGCCCACTGCGACCTGTTGCCGGGATCAGTGATGATTGGCGTCGGGGCCGCCTTTGACTTCCATACAGGTCGAACGCGCCAGGCCCCGGAATGGATGCGCCGGAACGGGCTGGAATGGTTCTACCGCTTGATGGCCGAGCCCCGGCGCTTGTGGCGGCGCTACCTGATCAACAACCCACTGTTTGTGAGCCTGGTTTTGTCCCAAGCACTAGGACTGCGCAAGTACTCGCTCGAGTCCGAATGAGGAAGACCTCCATATTCCATGGGCTATTGCGGCTCAAGGGCCTCAGTGACGACGACAAGCAGGCACTAGCCGCCGATAAAGGCCTCGACCATCGTACGCGTCAGTTCCAAGATTGGCGCGGGCCAGATGCCCAGAACAACGACGGCGACCACGGCCAGTCCCAGCCCAATCTGCAGGGGCAGGCTGACGGGCGCGCCAGCAGCATGAGTTGGCTCCTGTTGCCTGAAGTAGATAGCCGCCACTACGCGCAAGTAGTAGTAGGCCGAGATAACACTATTGACCACGCCGATCACTGCCAACCAGGTTAGATCCGCCTGTACCGCGGCGCTGAACACCCACAACTTGGCAAAGAAACCGGCCAAGGGCGGTACCCCCGCCAACGAGAACATCAGGATCGCCATGGCCGCAGCCAGCCATGGCTGGCGAGCGCCCAACCCGGACAAGTCCTTCAGTGTTTCTCCGCCTCCTGCCGAGTCATCGAAGCGGCTGACAGCAATAATCACGGCAAAAGCCGCCGCATTCATAAAGACGTAGACAAAGAGATAAAAGAGAACAGCACTGACACCCAGTTGGCTGCCAGCCGCCAGGCCAACCAGGATGTATCCCGCATGGGCGATACTGGAATAAGCCAGCATCCGCTTGAGGTTGGTCTGGCGGAGGGCCGCCAAGTTGCCCACTGTCATCGTCAAGGCCGCCAGGATAGCTAGCGCCCAACTCCAGGAACTGGAAAGGTCGCCAAAAGCATAGATCAGTACCCGACCCAGAGCGGCAAATCCCGCGGCCTTGACACCCACGCTCATAAAAGCTGTAACCGAGGTAGGTGCACCCTCATACACATCTGGCGTCCACATGTGGAATGGGACCAGCGCAACCTTGAACCCAAAACCAACGAGCATCAAACCCAGGGCCACCAGTAGCAGAGCGGGCAAGCCCCCCTCGAGGGAGGCCACATAGTCACGCACCTCAATCAGCGATGTGGAACCCACCTGGCCGTAGGTTAGGGCGATGCCGTAGAGCAAAAAGGAACTGGCAAAGGCCCCCAGCACAAAATACTTGAGAGCCGCCTCACCTGAGCGCTTCTCAGCGCGGTTCAAGCCGACAAGGACATAGAGAGCGATGGACAAGATCTCCAGGGCCATAAAGATGGTGATGAGATTGATGGCTGCGGCCATGAGCATCATCCCGGCCGTGGACAGGAGAAGCAAGGTATAATACTCCCCTTGAGCCAGACCGATGCGGTCCACATACTCTACTGAAAAGAGAATGGCCAGCGCCGCAGCAGTAAGAATGACAAGGTTGAGGAACAGGGCATACGCATCGGCAGCCAGCATGTCCTGGATCAAGGGGACAGAGACGGACCCAGGAGGCGCGGCCGAGCCAGGGGAGATATAGTAGGACAGGCCAGCCGCAATCAGCACCCCAGCCAAGCTCAACCAGGCGAGCCGGCTCTTTTGCGCTTTGGGTAGAAAGAGGTCGACGATCATCACCAGGAGCGCGGTGACGAGTACTACGATCTCCGGGGCGACTACCATCAAGTTCAAGGGTGGAATCGATATCTGCATCCGAATTCCCCTACTGCGATCCGTCCGGCTGGTCGTTATGGGCAATCTCGAATGACGGGCGGCCAGTTACACCCGGCCAAGAGTATCCATCAGGACCATCCATCAGTACGACACGTCGCTCTTCAGCTCGCTCCAGCATCAGGTCGACCGAGGCATCGGCTGCATGAAAGATCAAGTTAGGCAAGATACCAATGACAAGGATGAGAACCAACAATGGCAGGAGTATCACAGTTTCGCAGCGGCGTAGATCGGGCAAAGCTCGGTTCTCCGGCCGAAGCAGCGGGCCGGCAAAGGCGTTTCGAAAGAAACTCAGCATGTACCATGCCCCCAACACAATACCGAGCGTGGCAAAGGCCGCAGCCACAGTACTCTCCTGAAAAACACCTACCAATATCGTAAACTCGCCCGGAAAACCGCTCAAGCCTGGCAGGCCAATGGAGGCCAGAATCACAGCCAGCAGCAAGCTGCCAAAAACGGGGATGCTCTTCCACAACCCGCCGAGAGCCTCGATCTGGCGCGTACCCCGGCGCCGCTCCAACATTCCTACAAGGATAAAGAGGGCCGCAACGGTCAATCCATGGGACACCGACTGGACCAGCGCTCCGTCAACCCCTTGGGCATTGACCGCAAAGACACCGGCAACGATCATGCCCATGTGCGCCAGGCTAGAGTAGGCGATCAGGCGCTTCATATCCTTTTGGGCCAGGGCGACAAGCGAGCCGTAGAGAATCCCGACGATGGCCAACAACCATATCCAAGGCCTCAAAGCAGCCACAGCATCCGGGAACAAGGGTAGACAGAAACGGATCAGGCCATAGATCGCCATCTTGGACAGCACGGCGGCCAGAAGAATAGTCACAGGTGTGGGTGCTTCCTCGTAGGCGTCAGGCAGCCAAGTATGGAGCGGCCAAATGGGCGCCTTGACGGCAAAGGCCAGGACAAAAGCCAGAAAAAGCCCCAACTGTGCAAGCCACGGGAGAGGAAGCTGATACAGAGAGAGCAAATCGAAACTGAATTGCCCGGTCTGCTGATAATTGAGTACCGCCAGAACGATGATACCCACCAGCATCAATGCACTGCCGGCCATGGTGTAGAGGAAGAACTTGAGCGCGGCGTACACCCGGCGCTCGCCGCCCCACCGGCCAATGAGAAAGTAAGCCGGAACTAGCACTGCTTCCCAGAAGACGTAGAACAAGATCAGATCCAAAGCGGCAAAGACGCCGAGAACCCCAGTTTCCAGGGCCAGCAAGAAAAAGATGAAGGGCCGGGCGTCCGACTCGGCCTGCCCGTCCAGATAGCTCCAAGAGACGAGGACAACGATGGGCGAGAGAAACGCGGTCAGCAGCAACAGCCAGAGGCTGATCCCGTCCACGCCAACCGTGTAACCAATGCCCAGGGGCTCGATCCAGGCAAAGTGATCCACAAACTGCATTCCGGCCTGTCCATAGTCAAACAAGACCAACATCACGCAGGCCAGGGCAAGATCGACGAGAGCCACGATCAGCGCCCATATCCTTATCACTTTGCGATTCCCGCCCAACAATAGGGTCACTAGCGCGCCGGCGAATGGCACAAAAATGATGGCAGATAGAAGCGGGAAGCCAAGCTGGTTCATCCCCTCAACGCCTCCAAACGAACGCTATCCCTTGCATTCCACTCCCCTTTGATCATCCAATAGGCCCTGAACATCGCCCGGCTACCCTCCGAACGCGGCACGCACCAAAAAGTAGGCCAGCACCGCCACCGCGCCGGCCAGCATCACCAGGGCATAGTTGCGCACGAGGCCGGTCTGCAAGCGCCGCAGTCCCTGGCCGAGCAACCCGACGAACCGGGCCAGGCCGTTGACCAGGCCGTCGATGGTACGTATCTCAACCATGTCGGCCAGGAGATCCGCCAGCGTTCGCAGTGGCTTGACAATGACCTCCATATAGGCCTCGTCCACGTAGTAGCTGTTATAGACCACATCATATAGCCACCGGGCGCTATTGGTCGCGCGCGCCGCCAAACCCCAGCGGCGGACGTAGAACAAATGGGCCAGCAAGAAACCGATGGCCACAGCCACGACTGAGGCCATCATCAATCCAAGCTCCAAGATCACGCCGCCCTCAGCGGATTCGGACAGATGTGCATCGGCCAGGACCGGCTGCAGGAATTGCTCAATCGCCGTCCCTACACCCACGATCTTTGGCAGTCCAATATAGCCCGCCCCAATTGCCAGGACAGCCAAGATCACCATGGGTACGACCATAACCGGTGGGGACTCGTGCGCCCCGGCTTCGGTTTTCTTATCTAGTCTCGAACGGCCATAGAAGGCGACGAACAGTAGGCGGAAGGCGTAAAAGGCGGTCAACCCCGCCGTCACGACTTCGAGCAGCCAAAGAAGGGGGCTGCCATGCTCAAAGGTTCTATAGAGGATCATGTCCTTGCTAAAGAAACCAGAGAACAACGGTACCCCGGCCAGCGCGAGCGAGCCCGCGAGAAAGACTCCAAAGGTCCAGGGCATCTTTTTCCGAAGGCCGCCCATCTTGAAAATATCCAACTCCCCCGCAAGCGCATGCATCACGCTGCCAGCACAGAGGAAGAGCAGCGCCTTAAAGAACGCATGGGTAGTCAGGTGAAAGATGCTGGCCACATAGGCGCCCACGCCCACGCCAACAAACATGAAACCAAGCTGGCTGATGGTCGAATAGGCCAGGATACGCTTAAAGTCCTTTTGCACCACAGCCACTGTCGCCGCGAAAAATGCGGTCAAGGCGCCGACCCAGGTCACCCAGACCAATGCGGAGGGCGAAGCCTCAAAGATTGGGTAGCAACGAACCAGGAGGTAGACGCCTGCCGTGACCATCGTCGCAGCATGGATGAGTGCACTGACAGGTGTGGGACCCTCCATGGCATCGGGTAGCCAGACATGGAGCGGGATCTGGGCCGATTTGGCGATAGCGCCCAGGAACAGCAGCAGCGCGATGGTTGTGGCCATGCCGGGCAGGAGCATACCAGCAGCGGGCAGCACATCCTGGAAAGCCACACTGCCAAAGGTAGCAAAGATCAGCATAATACCCAAAGCAAGACCGAAATCACCGACACGATTGACGATGAATGCCTTTTTGCCCGCACTGGCCGCCGCTTCCTTCTCAAACCAATAACCGATGAGCAGGTAAGAGCAGAGACCCACACCTTCCCAGCCGACGTACATGGTTACGAAACCGTCAGCCAGCACCAGGATGAGCATCATGAACACAAAGAGGTTGAGCCACGTGAAGTAGCGATTATAGTACTCGTCGCCATCCATATAGCCCGCCGAGTAGATATGGATCAGCGTGCTCACCCCGGTGACCACCAAGGTCATGAGAATAGACAGCTCATCCAACAAGATGCCAGCTTCCACGACAAAATCGCCGGCGACGATCCAGGTGAAAAGCGGGATGATGATCTGCGTACGCCCTTGGCCATCAGGCGCGGCCGGCAGGCGCAGTAGCTCGTAGAAGACCAGCGCCGCTACTACGAACGAGGCAGCCACCGCCAGGCTGGCGATGATGGCTACCACGCGCCGGCTCAACCAACGCCCCAGAATGGCATTGATCAGCACGCCAGTGAGTGGGAATAGAAGGATCAGCCAAACATAGTCCAGCATACCACCGCCTCCCGGGCGGACACACTCCTGGAAGAACACCCCGTGACAACTACCATTTGAGTAGGTTCATCTCATCTACATCAGTCGTCCGCTTGTGGCGGAAAAGAGAGACAACGATGGCCAGGCCAACAGCCACTTCCGCCGCGGCTACAGCCATCACCATCAGTACAAATACCTGGCCGGCCACGTCTCCAAGGAAATGCGAATAGGTGATCAGCGTCAGATTCACCGCATTGAGCATCATCTCTACCGACATGAGCATTACCAGTGCGTTGCGCCGTACCAAAACACCCACCGCGCCCAGGGAAAATAGGATCGCACTCAGAATCAGATAATATGAGGACGGAACCACGGGCCCTATTCCTCCAGTCTCCGCTTTGCCAGGACCACGGCCCCGATGATAGCCACCAGCAGGACCACCGAGGCCAATTCAAAGGGAATCGCATAGTCGGTGAGCAGAGCAGCACCGAGCAGTCGCACGTTGTCGATGGCGGGACCGGATCCTGGCCCCATATCCATGGGGATCAAGGCCCAAACAATTCCTACCAGGAGCAATACCCCCAGAAGGCCACCCACGATCCACTGATAACGCAGCGGATCGGGCGATTCCTCGGCCCGGTCCATCCCCAGCAGCATGACCACAAAGAGAAAGAGGACCACAATGGCGCCGGCATAAACGATAACCTGCACCGCGGCGACAAAGGGCGCATTGAGGAGGACATACAGACCCGCCAGGCAGCAAAAGTTGACCAGCAGGAACAACGCGCTCCTCACAGCGTTGCGTTGGGCGACGACGCCCACGCCCGCCGCCACCGCGACCATCGCCAGGATGAAGAAAAGCACCATCTCCATTACAACCTCAGCCTCCTGCAGCAGCTATCCATCTTTGGCTTTCTCTTGGTCATCCAGGATAATGGCATTTGGCTTTGCTGGCTCCAACAACCTGTCCTGGGTATAGAGCAGGCTCTCCCGGCTATAGTCCGCCAGGGCAAACTCGCGACGTAGGACAATGGCCCCCGTGGGACAGGCCTCTTCACAGTAACCGCAGAACATACAGCGCAGCATGTTGATCTCATAGATCTCGGCGTACCGCTCGCCAGGCGAGCGCTCTGAGCCCTTCTCGTTCTCCCCGGCCTGGACGTAGATGCATTGTGTTGGACAGTAGGCCGCGCACAGCGCACAGCCGATGCACCGTTCCAGTCCTTTGTACGGCCCGTCCTCATAGTACAACAACTGATGACGCCCGCGGAAGCGAGGATAGAGCTTTACAGGTTCCTTAGGATACTGGACGGTAACAGGCTTGGAGAAGAAATACCTAAGGGTCAAGCCCATGGCCCTGAGAATATTCCAGAATCCAACGATTGAGTCTTTGAGCATGCGCTAACTTGCCTGCTTTCTGGCCAGACTGGCCAGCATGCCAAATCGAGTTGCCGATCGATGCCAAAGATCGGGCAGCGCCTCCCCCATTACACGAGCGCCACCACAATAGCCGTCACTGTCAGATTGACCAATGCCAACGGCACAAAAAACTTCCAGCAGAAACGCATAAACTTATCGTACCGGACGCGCGGCACACTGGCCCGAATCCATACAAACAGGAACAGGACAAAAACCACCTTAGTCAGAAACAGTCCCACACCAAGCAGTGGGTGCAGATCCGAAATGAGTACCGGCCATTTCCACCCTCCCAAAAAGACCGTGGTGACGATGGCGCTGTTGACCACCATGACAGTGTATTCGGCGATGAAATAAAGAGCGAACTTGATACCGCCATACTCGGTCATAAAGCCCGACACCAGCTCGTTTTCGGTCTCGGGCAGGTCAAAGGGCGAGCGGTTGCTCTCCGCAAGGATTGCGATAAAAAAGAGCAGGAATCCAACCGGCTGCAGAAGGATGAGCGGCCACGCCCCCTGGTATGCCACAATCTCCTGAAGGTTCAGGCTGCCGACGATGAGCACCACGGCCACCAACGCGAGGGCCATTGGCAATTCGTAGCTGATCATTTGCGCCGCGGCCCTAAGCGCGCCCAACAGAGAGTACTTGTTGTTCGAGGACCAGCCCCCCAATATGATGCCGTAGCCTCCCAGCCCGGCAATGGCCAGCAGGAACAGCAGGCCCACGTCAGACTCACCGATTAACAGGCCGACCGAGCGTCCAAACAGGTCCACCGATGGACCAAAGGGAATCACCGCGAAGGTAATCAGCACCGCTGCAAAGGAGATACCCGGCGCCATCACATAGAGTACCTTGTCCACATGGTTCGGGATGATCTCTTCCTTAAAAATCGCCTTCACCGCATCGGCCAGAGGCTGGAACAAACCAAACGGGCCGGCCATGTTGGGACCATAGCGGACCTGAAACCGGGCGCAGATCTTGCGCTCGCCCCAGGTCATGTAGGCCCCCCCGGCCAGCAGCGCGAGCACCACGACAATGGCCTTGATAAGCGGTATCCAGAAGACGACTACCCAGTCCATAAAGTACTCCGTGCCAGTGACCAATCAGATGACCGATGACTGATGAGCAAAATTCATTCCTTGGTGATCCGAACCTGCACAGGCGTCCCATCACCCAAGCCCAGCATGCTTGGAGGCGCATCGCTCAAGTTGAGCGGCGCAAAAGCTGTCCCAGGTACAACCTCATCGCTGACCCTCAGGATGAGGCCCAGTTCTTCCAACGCTGAAACGACCAACACACTGTCGCCGTCCGCCAGGTTCAGATTCTCTGCATCGGCAGGATGGATCATCACAAAGGCATCTGGGAGCAGATTCTGGAGCTGCTCGGAACAACGCAACAGCACCCCTCGATCGTACAACAAATGCCCTGTCACCAGGCCAAGCGGATAGCCGGCATCCTGGGACAACGGGGACGCGTCGACGCGGAGAAAGCTTCTCCGCACCGCCCTCGGGGGCTGAGGACGCTGCCGGCCTCCTGAGCCCATGGCCGCATAGTCCAAGCCCCGATAATGGGCAAGGCTGTTGCCCAGGATCCTGGAAATCTCGTCCAGTACACTGGCTGGCCCCGAGACCTCCCAGGCCTTCCGCTGTTTCGCGCTGACCATCCGCCGGGCCAACTCGACAACGATCCACCAGTCGGAGCGCGCCCCCGCCGGTGGACGCTTTGCGGCTCGAGCCGCCTGCCAGCGGCCTGTCAGATTGGTATAAGAGCCATCGGTCTCGGCAGAGCTGGCAGCGGGGAACACGACGTCGGCCAGGGCAGCGGTCTCGGTCATAAAGAGGTCCTGGACCACCAGGAAAGGGATCCTGCCCAGCATGTCGTTAGCAGAACGGGAGTGACGGGCCGGATCAGAGCCCATGACCCACATGGCCTTGAGACGATCCTCCTGGCCCGCGGCCACCATTCCCTCAAAGTCGAGACCGGCGACAGGCGACAGCTTGCCCCCCCAGAAGCTGGTCAGACGGCCGCGTACTTTGCTGTCACTGAGCACCTGGCCCCCAGGCAGTAGATGAGGCAGAACACCCATCTCTAACGCACCCAGTGCATTGTTGTCTCGGGCCACAAACCCCGCCTCCAGGCCGCCAAGCAAGAGGACCAAGTTCTCCAACGCCGAGAGCTTTGCTTCGGCTGCCCCCCCTTGTACCCAGTCTGGTCCATAGAGGACAGCCGGTCTCTGCGCTCGGGCCAGGGTCTCCGCGGCCTGCCGGAGGGTCCCGGCAGGAACACCAGACGCGCGCTCCACCTGCTCCGGGCTATAGGGCTCCAGCCACGCTCGAAAGTCTTCCACGTTGGCGGGACGGGTGGCTGCCGGTTTTTGCCGAACCACGGAGCCGCCCTCTGACCCGATGTCGAGGAGAACGCGGGCCAGCCCATTCATCAGCGCCACCTCGCTGCCAGGGCGATAGCCCAGCCAGGGCCCTTCGTAGCGACACAACTCTGTGCGCCGGGGGTAAGCCATCATCACGGTGGCTCCGTGGCGCAGCACTGCCTTCTTGATCCAAAGCTCAACCAGCGGCGCCTCAGTACTTGGGTCGAGGCCTAGCAGCAGGATCACGTCCTTGTGCTCAAGGTCGGGTAGCGAACCGAGTGGCGTCACACCAGCCGGCCCGCGTCCCAGGTGGTCAACGCTGTTGGTTCCAACAACGGTCCGCATGAAACGCTGGAAGAGATAGTTCGCCTCGTTGGTGGTGTGGGTGGAGCCCAGACCGGCGACCGACTGCGGACCGTGGTCTTGAACCGCCTTGCCCAGACCTTCAGCAGCGATGGCCAGTGCCTCCTCCCAGTTAGCCGGCTGGAGAACACCATCCTGGCGGATCAGTGGAGTTTTCAGCCGGTCGATGTGATCCACGTAGGCATGGCCAAAGCGCCCCTTGTCGCAGATCCAGGCGTCGTTCACATCCATATTCTCGCGGGGAGTAATGCGCCGCAGCTTCTGGTTCTTGACCCCCATCAGGATGTTGCAGCCCACTGCACACAGGGTGCAGATACTGGGTGTCTCTGCCAGCTCCCACACCCGTGCCTCGAAACGAAAGGCGCGACTGGTGAGCGCGCCCACCGGACAGATGTCAATGGTATTCCCCTGCCACTTGCTCGTCAGAGGGCGCCCCGGGAAGGTGTCAATGCGAGTACCAGCTCCCCGGCCAAAGAGATCCAATTCGTGGTCATCGGCCCACTCGTCCAGGTAACGGATGCATCGCCAACAGAGGACACAGCGCTCCTGGTCCAGCACGATCAGTTCACTCAATGGATAGCGTTTGTTCTTGAGACGCTTATCTTCACTGTAGCGGCTCTCGCCTGGCCCGTCCAGCAAAGCTTGGTTCTGAAGAGGACACTCCCCTCCCTTGTCACACACCGGACAATCGAGAGGGTGATTGGTGAGCAGGAATTCGATATTGGCCTTGCGGGCCTTTACAGCAGCGGGCGAGGTGTGAACTTTTACGACCATGCCATCCCGGACGGGCGTTGAGCATGAGGTCTGGAGCCCTCGCAGTCCCTCGATTTCGACGAGACACATGCGGCAGGCTCCCACCGGAACCAGCTTCTCGTGGTGGCAAAAGGTAGGGATATGGATGCCGGCCGCGGCAGCCGCCTCATAGATGGTACTGCCAGCAGGACACCCTATCTCCTGCCCGTCTATTGTGATCTGTATCACAGGCTCCGACATTCACTCAAATCCTTGGAAATCCAGGCCTAGTTGGCCCCGGCCATGCACCGCTTCTCCTGGATATGGAACTCGTACTCTCCGCGGAAGCGCTGGATGCTGCTCTGGACCGGTCCCACGGCCGCATCGCCCAGTGGGCAGAAGCTTTTGCCGGCAATGTTGTCGCAGATGTCCAGCAGCAGGTCCAGGTCATTGGCTCGTCCCTGGCCCCCCTCGATGCGCTGCAGGATCTTGTACATCCAATCTGTACCTTCACGACAGGGAATGCATTTGCCGCACGACTCGTGACGGTAAAAGGCCGCTAGGCGTTCCGTAAGGCGCACGATGCACGTTTGCTCGTTGATGACCACCACCCCACCCGAACCCAACATAGAACCTGCTTCAAAAATCGATTCATAGTCCAGGTTGGTTGAAAGAGCCACATCGGCAAGCATCATCGGAGTAGAGGACCCGCCAGGGATGATGGCCTTGAGTGGAATCCCATCCTTTGGACCACCACAGACATCGGATATCAGCTCACGCATGGGCGTAGCCAGGGGCAGCTCGTAGGTACCGGGACGCTCGACGTGACCCGAGACGCAGAAGAGCTTGGTGCCTGGACTGCGCTCGGTTCCCCATTGCCGGTACCAATCGGCCCCATTGGTAACAATGAATGGGACGTTGAATAGCGTCTCAACATTGTTGATGACCGTGGGCTTGCGGTAGAGTCCCTCTACGGCTGGAAAGGGCGGCTTGAGCTTGGGGTGACCCCGCCTCCCTTCCAGTGAGGACAGGAGCGATGTTTCCTCGCCACAGATATAGGCACCCGCACCGCGCAGGATGCTCACCTCCAGATTGTAGCCACTGCCCAAAATATCCTGACCCAGATAGCCCCGCTCATAGGCCTGATCAATGGCGCCGCGAAGCCGGTTGTAGCTTAGATCGTACTCACCACGAATGTAGATGAAGGCATGCTCCACCTCACAGGCATAGCTAGAGATGACAACCCCCTCGATCACGCCATGGGGATCGTGCTCCATGAGCACCCGGTCTTTGAAGGTACCTGGCTCGCCTTCATCGGCATTGCATACCAGGTAGCGAGGATACAAGTCACCAGGCAAGAACATCCACTTCCGGCCTGTTGGAAACCCTGCACCGCCCCGGCCGCGCAGACCAGCGTCAAGGACCAACTGAACAATATCCCGGGGCTGATGCTCAGCCAGGGCCCTGTTCAGAGCCTGGTATCCACCCCGCCCGACATAGGTTTCGATGTCGTGGGAATTGGGAACTCCCACGTTGTGCATTAGCACGTTGAGCTGCACACTCACTCCAAGTCTTTGATCATTGTTGAACTCTTCTGGCCATGGCCCACGAGCTACTCCCCGTACATGCCCGACCAGCCCCAAGTTCCCTGGTTGCTGATGCTAAAGAACTCGTCCTCCAAGATCCGCTGGTGTATCAGTTCTTCGTTGGCCAGTTTTCGGAACATGTCCTGGCCAACAGAATCCGCTGTTCCCTCGAGCAGTGCGCGGTAACGTTCTCCGGCTTGCTTCTCGTTCGCAATCGCCTTGCTGAGGATGCTTGCTACGTCGCCGAGATCGCCAACGCGCGTCCCTGCTGCCTCACCGCTCGGTGCAAGCAGTTCAGGTTGCTGCGGAGCGGCGACTGAGGGCTGAAAGTCAGCTACAGTCTGCGTTTCGTATTTGATGAACTGCCCACCGAGTTGCAGGGACTCGAGCAACTCGGCCAATTTCTCATAGTGATGCTGCTCAAAAACAGCCAGCCGGCCAAGCAGATCTCGGCCCTGTGGGTGCTGAACCTCAACCGCGGCCTGGGCATAAAAAGCTGCGGCCTTGAGTTCGGCATCCATGGCGATATTCAATGCTTCTTCCAGTCCAAAGTCTTGAGTCACCTCATAATCTCCTTCAGGCCAAACTGCTCAGGATCTGATCTACGCTGTCCTCGGTGAGGTTCTCACAGTAGCGATCGTCTACCTGCATCATTGGCGCCGTACCGCAAGAACCGAGGCACTCAACCTCCAACAACGTAAACTTGCCGTCAGCGGTAGTCTCACCCGGCTTAACCCCCAGCTTGCGGCTAAGGGTTTGCAGCAGATGCTCAGCACCCAGCAGCGAGCATGAGACATTGGTGCAAACCTGGATCACATGCTCGCCAACGGGCTTGCGGTTGAACATGGTATAGAAACTGGCCGTCGCGGCGACAAAGGCCGGCGGAAGCCCCATCACAACCGACAACTCTTCATAAGCCTCGTCCGGCAGCCATCCGCCATAGTCTTTCTGAGCCAGGTACAGCGCCGGCAGCAAGGCCGACCCTGGATCTGGATATTCTTCTCGAAACCCCTGTATCCTGCTTTTCGATTCTTCCGAGAGCACGCCCCGTCAGGCTCCTTTACAACCAACAGAAAGGCAACTATCTGTCTACTTCACCAAGTGTTATATCAATACTGCCGATCATCGCTACGACGTCCGAAAACATACTGCCCGGCGCCATATAGCGCAAAGCCGAGATGTTGGAAAACGACGGTCCGCGGATCTTGCAGCGATAGGGCTGGGGCCCGCCGTCTGACACGAGGTAAAAGCCCAATTCGCCCTTGGGGTTTTCCACGCTAGCATAGACTTCGCCCACAGGTGGAGAGAATCCTTCGGTGACCAGCTTAAAATGATGGATCACCGCTTCCATGCTGGTTTCTAGCTCTGGTCGCGGCGGCAGCGAAATCTTTCGATCTGGGTCCTTGACAGGGCCCGGGCCGATCTTGGCCAGCTTGTCCAATCCCTGGCGGATGATACGCGTGCACTGTTGCATTTCGGCCATGCGAACCTTAAAGCGGGCATGGCCATCGCCCTGAGGTTGCGTCGGGACGTCAAAGTCATATTCCTCGTACCCGCAGTAGGGCGTGGCCCTGCGAACGTCGTAGGCTATGCCACAGCCTCGCAGCATCGGACCGGTACATCCCAGGCCAATGGCTTGTTCAGCAGTGACCACGGCCACTCCCTCCAGGCGCGAGCGGTAGACCGGATTGTCCGTCAACATGACCTTGTACTCGCCCAATCGCTTGTCGAACCAGTCCACAAACTCGCGTACCACTCGGGGGAAAGCCGGGGGCACATCCCAGCGCAGCCCGCCTGTGGTAAAATAGTTGGTCGTGATCCTTGCCCCACAAACCATTTCAAAGATGTCCAGAATCATCTCTCGTTCGCGGAAGGCGTACTGGAGCAATGCGTGAATGGTTCCGGAAAGGTCAAGGGTCTGAGATCCCATCCAAATTAGGTGGGCGGCAAGGCGCTGCAGCTCGAGGAGAATGACCCGGATGACATCAGCGCGGGGCGGGACTTGGGCGGCCAGCAGCTTTTCAACAGCCAGGATATAGGCCAGATCGTTGGACATGCCAGCCACATAATCCATACGGCTGGGATAACTGGCAAACTGTTGGTAGGTCCGGTTCTCCGCCGTCTTTTCAAAGCCGGAATGCAAGTGACCAATATCAGGCGCAGCGTGAACGATCCGCTCACCATCCAGTTCAACTACGACACGCAGAACACCGTGGGTAGCCGGGTGCTGAGGACCCATGTTGATGATAAAAGTATCATCCCCCCCACTGAACCAGGGCGGCACATCTGATGCCTTGCTTGGCGCATCCATGGTCTGGGTCCCGAGACCAGCCAGGGCCGGGTCATCGGGATTGACGGTAAACTGCACCGGTTCGTCGCCCAGGGCATAGTCCTTGCGCAGCGGATGTCCAACCCAATCATGGGGCAGCAGAATGCGGCGCAATTCAGGATGGCCCCGAAATTGAACACCGAACAGGTCAAAGGCTTCCCGCTCGTGCCAGTCTGCTCCTGGCCAGACAGAGACCACGCTATCCACCACAGGGGCATCGCCAGGGAGCGGGACGTGAAGGCGGAGCCTACGCTGGTGTACCAACGAGTAGAGTTGATACACGGCCACAAAGCGGGATGATGGGCCGCCGCTTGCGCCACCACCAAGGGGCAGCTCAGCCCCTAGCTGATCCACAATGCTGACAAAAATACACAAATCATAGGCCAGCGAGGGGTCGTCACGCAGGAACTGGCAGACAGGTAGGATGTCGGCAGGGCGAAGGACAATGGTTGTTTCGCCTCGGAACTCGCCGATATCCAGAATCGCCTGCGGGAATTGTTCCCCAAGGCCGGGAGCGACTTGCTCAACTCCGGTCATCTCACATCCCTGCACGATTGGTGACAGCTTACTGGCAAGCCACTAGTCAACGATAGTCCTCGAACTTTTCTTGCTGGATCTTTTCGTACAACTGCATGATGCCATACAACAGCGCCTCAGGTCGGGGCGGACAGCCAGGGACATACACGTCTACCGGAATCAGCTTGTCTACGCCTTGAACGATGGCATAGTTCTCAAAGGGGCCGCCACTGGAAGCACAGGCTCCCATGGCAATGACCCACTTGGGCTCAGGCATCTGTTGGTACAGCCGCTTGACAACGGGTGCCATTTTCTGCGAGACTCTCCCAGAGATAATCATCACGTCTGACTGCCGGGGAGTGCCGCGAAAGACCTCGGCGCCAAAGCGAGCTACGTCATGGCGTGGACCGCCCGCGGCCATCATTTCAATGGCGCAACAGGCAAGACCAAAGAGAAAGGGAAACGGTGACCGGCCCCGGCCCCAGTCCACGAGACTCTCGAGGGTGGTGGTGATGAAGGTACCTTCAGGTAGGGCGTTTTCTATTCCCACTCTAACCCTCCCTTTTTCCAGACGTAGACAAGTCCCAGCAACAGGATCGATACAAAAAAACCGACTTCCAGCAGGCCGACCAGCTTCGGTGATAAGTCCCGGAAAACCGTTGCCCAGGGAAAGAGAAAGAGGATTTCGATGTCAAACAGGATGAACAGGACCGCGTACAAAAAGTACTGGATGGGAAAGCGTCCACGGGCCGGCCCGATTGGTAGTTTGCCCGACTCGTAGGGCGCCAGTTTGACATCGTCGGGGCGCTTTGGGCCGAACAGAGCGGGTGCAAGCACAGCAATGGCTGATAGAACCACCGCGACCACTGCGAAAATTAGAATGGGCAGGTAATCACCAGGCATCCAACAGAACTCCTCGCTTTGGGCGACGAACCAGTGTATCCCGGTACTCGCATCTGCGGCAGCAGAGCCAATCTTTGAACACCGATTGTTGAGTTTAGCACAATCCACCAGCTTTGTCAAAACCTACGGGATGCGGCATGGTGGATCTGCGTTCTACGCTCCTGCCACGCTCACTTTCCGTTCGTTCTCTTTCCTGCTATAATGCTGCGCGAACAGCAAGGGAGAGACCCTTCGAAATGACCAGCACGAACCTGACCCTGGACGATCTGCAGACATCGCGGGCGGTACGCTACCGCCAGCGCCCTGACCTGCGGGTGAACACCGAGGAAGAAGCGCTTGCTTTTCTGAACGACGTTGGCCTATGCTCGCTGTTTTCGGCCAAGGGGATCGAGCTGCCATCGCTGTGGGGAGCACTCTGCGGCGAGGACCGGCCCCTGCCCAGGCACCATGACAGCCGCGAGCTGGGGCTTGCCTGGCAATGGAAGGACACGCTACCCATCGCTGGCCAGGTGTTGTACGGCAAATTCCTCCGCAAGAAACCGGTATTTATCTCGCTCGATCTGGCGCCGCATTTCTACGCCCTATCCCCCAACTATGGAGACCTGGCTGAAGACTTTCTGCAGGATTATGCCGACGGCCGGCTTTCCGTTGAGTCCAAGCAGGTGTACGAAACCCTGCTGGAACTGGGCGCGCTGCCCACGAGCCGCCTACGTCGGGAAGCCGGGCTGGCCGGCAAAACGAACGCCACGCGCTTTGACCGTGGCCTGGCTGAACTGCAGATGGATTTCCGTATCGTCAAGGTAGCAATCTCGGATGCCAATCGGTGGGGGTACTGTTATGTCTACGATCTGCTGCCCCGCGGCTTCCCAGAGATAGTACAAGCATCTTGCAGCATTCAGGGCCGGCAAGCACGAGAGACAATCTTGCTGAGGTACCTACGTACGGTGATCGCCGCCACCCCACAACAGATCAGCAAAGTCCTGGGGTGGACGAAACCCGACGTCGAGCGTCTCGTCGCCCGGTTGGCCGCTGACAACAAACTAGATGCCGGCGTTCAGATCAAGGGTCTGGCAGGACAATTTGTTGTATCCAGAACCTGACCCCAGGCGCCTATGGCCCCCAACCAATCTTCTCGTTCTGCCACTCAAAGGCCAACCCACCGCCACCGATATCAAAGAGCTTGCTGCGATTGGATCCATCGGGGCTCATGACCCACACGGCCCAGACCCCGCCCTGGTTCGACACAAATGCCAGGCTCTTGCCTTCCGGTGACCAGATGGGCAAGCCGTCATGCGCCGCATCTTGGGTCAACCGCTTCAAGCCGGTACCGTCGGTGTTCATGATATAGATTTCCCAGTTCCCATCGCGGCTGGACATGAAGGCGATCCTTCCGTCCGCAGGATTGGGAGAAACGGCCGGGGCGGCATCTTCTTGGTGCTCCGTCAGTTGTGTGGCAGGCTGCGCGCCCTTCCCTGATGGGATAATAAAGAGGCCGCATCGAGCCGGCTCCACGGTACTGTCACAACCTCTGTAGACGATTCGGTGGTCGGGTGTCCACGTGGGGCTGTCGCCCCGTACGTCATCCGGGCCAAAGTTCAGGGGGCGGCCCTCCTGCTGGCGCCCCTCAAAGGGTACCTGGTCCATCACATAGACGCGGGACTGCTTGTCACCGTGCATGGTCGAGCTAAAAGCCAACCGGCTGTCCGTGGCCGACCAGGTTGGCAGATTGTCCTCGATGTGCTTGCTGATTTCCTTCAGGCTGCTGCCATCAGGACGCAAGATGAACAGGTTCATTTGCTCGTGCCGCTCACCGTTCACCGCCAGCCACTTTCCATCCGGGCTGAACGAGGGCTGATGCATCTCCTCTACAACGAGACGGCGCTCACTGCCATCCGCGTTGGCCACAAATGTATCGTACTTGCCCCGCTCGCGGTTCCAGACTGGGAAGACAAAGCGCCCGCTCAGAGAAGGTGGTGGGGCTGCCGGCTTTGCAGCACTCGGGGTACTCTCGGGTGTGGCTTCGGGAACAGCGGAGGATAAAGCCACGATTGTTGGAGGGGGTCGATTTCCCGCACAGATCTCCTTGGCCTCCAGAGCCAGGGAATCTTCGGAATCGAGGTCCAAGGCTTGCTCAGCATAGGTCGTTGCTTCGTCACACTGACCTTGGGAGGCAAGAATCAATGCCATCAGAGCATAATCTTCCACATCCTGAGCCCCTGCCGAGAGGGCCTGCTGTAAAGAAGACTGGGCTTGATCGATTCTCGCCCATTAGATAGTAGGCTTTGCCCATAGCCGCATAGGTTGCAGCTTCGGGGCGCAAGGCCAGCGCATCCTGAAAGACCAGAATCGCCGTGGAAGGGTCCCCTGCTTCCAACAACAAAAGACCCAGTTCGTGACGGCGGAGCCAGAGTTCAGGCTGCAGCCCGGCTGCACGCTGCAATTCGCTGGCCGCCTGCCCCAGGTCATTGTCAGCGACCTGATAGAGCCAGCCACGGATGCGATGCGCGTTGGCATTTTGACTGTCATAGCTCCAAGGCCAGATCAGCCGCCTCGTCCGCGTCCTGCAGCCTATCCAGGCTCATGAAGGCTTCCGCTAAGGCCGCTTGCACCTCTGGGCTCTCTGGGTCCAATTCTGCGGCAACTCTAGCCCAGGATAGGCCCGAGGTCTTGTCTCCTAACTCGAGATAGGCCCGAGCCAGCACCGTCGCCGCGTCTCCGCTGGTAGGATCAAGCCCCACCGCCTTTCTGGCGTGCACCAGTGCCTGGTCCGGCTCGTCGTCCAAGAGCAGCACCCAGGCCCAGCCAACTTCCGGCACGGCATCGTCGGGCGCTTGGTGCGCGAGTTCTTCATAGATGGCAGCAGCTTCTTCGAGTTTGCTGCGCTGGGTCAGGGCCTGCGCTTGGAGCAAGAGGCCCTCTACCTCAGAGTCGGTAGGGCCAGGAGTCACAGCACTGACCACAGCGGTGTTCGGCACACCGGTCGCTGAGGGCGTCTCGGCGACGACAGTCTGAGACAACTCCGTAGGGGACTCTGCCACCGCCTCAGGTGTCGGTGAGTTCTGGCTATCCGGACCAGAGGAGTCTGGCGAATCGTCTATCAGGTTGTAGATGGCCGCGCCGCCGAGAATGAGCATGAGCGCCGCCACAAATACAATGAGGGCAATGAGCCATCCTCGTCTCCCGGTACTGGCCGGTGGAGGGGGCGTGGAGACAGGCAATGATGGAACCGCGACGCTGTCCGCCCTGGTCTTTTCGTCTTCTTTGGCCGGCTCTTGGTACGCGAGTTCTGCATCCCCAATGGAGATCAGCTCGCCGTCCTGCAGGGCATGGGGAGCGGCCAGGCGGACACCGTTGACCCGCGTGCCATTGGCGCTACCCAGGTCGGTAAGGACATAGCCCTCCCCTTCCCGGACCACGCGGGCATGATGCCGTGACACCTTTGGATCATTAAGCCTGAGCGCATTGTCCTCAGCCCGGCCAATGCCCAGCTCAGCTTCAAGGATGAGTCTCTGTGTCCCGCCCCCGGCCATCCTTACCAGCAGGTATGGGGAGCGCGGAGACTCACCCTGTGCAGTGCTATTGGTCATTGACCGCTCCTTTTCTCCATCGTCGCCAAACTTTCGGCCTGAGGGCCCATCCGTTTGAGATGTACCAGCAGAACCGTTATGTCAGCCGGGTTGACCCCCGCCAATCGGGCTGCCTGGCCGACCGTTGCTGGGCGGATGCTGCTCAACCTTTCGCACGCTTCAGTGCGCAGACCCGTCAGATGCTCGTAGTCCAGACCTGGCGGGATGCGGCGATCCTCCAGACGTCGAAAGCGGGCCACCTCGGCGCGCTGCTTCTCAATATAACCAGCATACTTGGCCTCGATCTGCACCTGCTCGGCGACGTCCAACGTGCACGCCTCTACGGGTGGGACCAAAGCAGCCACGAGATCATACTGAACCTCAGGGCGCCGGAGGAATTGCAGGGCATTGACCCCATCGGACAGAGGCCGCAGGCCGTGCTCAACCAAAAGCCTATTCATGCCATCGTGGCTGGGGCGAAGCCAGGTGGTTTCAAGTCGCTCCAACTCGGTCTCCACAGCCCGTCGCTTGGCGGCGATAGCATTGTACTTTTCCTGGGGCAATAGGCCCACCTGGTGGCCAATTTCACTCAGGCGCAGATCTGCATTGTCCTGGCGCAGCAAGAGCCGGTACTCAGCCCTGCTGGTCATGATCCGGTACGGCTCGGTGATCTGCTTGGTCACCAGATCATCGATCAACACACCGATGTAGGCCTGATCGCGGCGTAGAATGATGGAAGGCCGTCCCTGCACCTTTAGCGCGGCATTGATCCCGGCGATAAGGCCCTGGGCCGCAGCTTCCTCATAGCCACTGGTCCCATTGATCTGCCCGGCATGGAAAAGTCCCTCGACGCGCTTTGTCTCCAGCCCAGCACCCACCTCCTGGCAGGGTACGCCATCGTACTCGATGGCATAACCGGGGCGCATGATCACCGCCTTTCGCAGTGCGGGGATGGAATGAAGCATATCCAGTTGGACCTCTTCGGGCATGCCAGTGAAAAAGCCCTGGACGTAGACCTCGCCAGTATGCCAACCCTCAGGCTCCAAGAAGAGCTGGTGCCGTTCCTTTTGAGGAAAGCGCACAACCTTTTCCTCAAAACTTGGACAGTAGCGTGGCCCCAGTGCATCCAGTTTCCCCGGAGCAATGGGCGACCGGTGAAGGCTCTGACGTACCACTTGCAGGGTCTCTGGCGTCGTAGTACACCGAGTAACATGGCAATTGGGGCCGCCACGAAGGCATCTCTGCCACCGGATACACAGGGTTTGGAGGGTCCTTGAGAAAGGACGGCACTAAAGGATTCATACCCGACACACAGTCTGCGGCATTGGCAGCTGAAAAGTAAAGCGGTGCCGGGCTGCCGGGCTGAGGCACAGTCAAGGAAAAGTCAATGGTACGGGCGTCAACCCGAGGTGGTGTATTGGTCTGCAGGCGGACCAGAGGGAATCCCAGAGCCCACAAGGAAGCAGAAAGACCGGTAGCCGGAAACTCACCAGCGCGTCCCGCCGGCCAACTCTGTTCGCCAGATAGGACCCGGCCGGCGAGAAAGGTGCCAGTTGTCAGAACAACCGTACGCCCGCGAACTTGGCCGCCCGTGTGCGTGACAACGCCTCGTACCCGGTCTCCCTTGACAACCAGACTCTCGATTCGAGCCTGCTTGAGATGCAGCCGCGGCGTATTCTCCAGTACATGCTTCATCCGTAGCGAGTAGCGGCGCTTGTCCGCCTGAGCACGCAGAGCCTGCACGGCAGGTCCCTTGCTCTGATTCAACAAACGGATCTGAACAAAGTTATCGTCAATGGCGGAGGCCATCTCGCCGCCGAGTGCGTCGATCTCGCGCACCAGATGTCCTTTTCCTGGCCCGCCAATGCTCGGATTGCAGGGCATCTGGGCGATAAGGTCCAGGTTCATCGTCAAGAGCAGCGTACGCGCGCCCATCCGTGCTGCAGCCAGGGCTGCCTCGCAGCCCGCATGCCCTGCGCCGACGACGATTACGTCATATACCAACAAGCCATTCTCTCCTAACCTTCTGCCTGATCCAGGGTCAGATTATACCAGGGATCCAGGTTGAGGGCAACAGTCCTCGCGAGTCTGGTGAAAGCCAGCTTGCCGTGTGCCCTCATCTGAAGTATAATCCAGACGTGGGGATCCACCCGTTTCGCGGAATCCTGAGTATCTGGAGGACGGAAGAGACCCATGTCCATTCCATTTCCATTCCACCGTCGAATCGCGGAGATTGGACGAGTCCGCCGCATTACCGAGGTCCTCGTGCGCAACGGCCTCGGCTTCTTGGTGTCGCAGCTGGCGCTGGACCGTTTCCTTCCCCCTTTCATGCGCCGCTCTCAGATCCGCGCAGATGCGGCGGCGAACCGCCGCACCGTGCCAGAGCGATTGCGCCACACCTTCGAGGATTTGGGCGGCACCTACGTCAAACTGGGCCAATTCCTCAGTGGGCGAGCCGATCTCCTCCCTCCAGCCTACATTGAAGAACTATCCAAGCTGCTGGATGCGGCGCCCGAGGTCCCGGCTGAGGAGATACGGGAGGTCATTGAGCGGGAACTCGACGCGCCCATCGAGGATCTTTTTGCCTTCTTTGATAATGTCCCCATCGCTTCCGCTTCCATCGGCCAGGTACACCGAGCTACCCTGCCCGACGGCCATGAGGTCGTGGTCAAGGTTCAGAGACCCGGGATCGACGAGGTGGTAGATACGGACCTGGACCTATTCCAGCGCCAGGCACGTTTTCTTGAGAGACGCTCGGAGACGATGCGTGGCTACAACCTGACGGCCATCACGGAGGAGCTGTCCAGGTCGATACGCGAGGAGTTGGACTACCAGATTGAAGGGCGCAACGCCGAACGCTTGCGCAGCAACCTTAGTACAGATGGTCGCTACAAGGTACCCCAGGTATTCTGGGGTTTGACCACTCGGCGCGTCATTACCCTGGAGTATGTCGACGGGATCAAATTCAATGAGCTAGCCCGGCTGCGCGAGGCTGACTATGATCTAGCATCTGTCGCACAGGTTTCTATTGAGGGCTACCTAAAGCAGATCTTTGTAGATGGCTTCTACCATGCCGATGCCCACCCAGCGAACCTCATGGTGGTGGACTCTCAGATCGGCTTTCTTGATTTTGGCAGCGTCGGCCATCTGACACCCAGACAAAAAGAGCTACTGGGCGACATGTTCCTTCAGATTCTGGATGAGGATGCCGGAGGTGTGGCCAGGACCGTGACAAAGATGGGCGCTACCCGGGGCCGTCCTGACCTGGAATCCATGGAGCGGGACCTCAATCGCCTTCTGGTACGCTACTGGGGGGTCGCACTGGATCAACTGCCGGTGGGCGAAATGCTGGCCGAAGTCTTTGAAACCGCCCACCAGTACAAAGTCTACCTGCCAGGAGATCTGGCCTTGCTAGCCCGAACAATCATTACCCTGGAGGGCACCGGACGTGCGCTAGATCCTGAGTTTCTACTCGTAGACGCGGTACGCCCCTTTGCCGAACGGCTGGTCCGCGATCGGCTCTCTCCGGTCTTGGCCGGAAGGCGGGCGCTGCGAACCATGCGTCAAGCCGCAGATCTGGCTCAATCCTTCCCTCGACGCCTGGACGACCTCTGGGATCAGCTGGAAGAAGGCGAGATCACGGTCGGGGTTGAGATACGGCGCCTGGAAGTGGTCATCAATAAGGCGAACAGCATGATCAACCGGGTCGTCTTTGGGGTGGTCGTGGCAGCCCTCATTATCGGCTCGGCGCTGATCTTGCGGGCTGGCGAAGGGGCGCGGGAATTCACCTTGCTGGGCTTGAGCGTTCCTGTAGCAGAGCTATCGTTTATCGGAGCGGCACTAGCCGCAGCCTGGCTTCTGATTTCGATGATCCGGTCACGGAATATCTGACGGATCACGGCTATCGTACAAGGGCCCAGTGCCAGTACCCCCCAGAAGTAAGGCCCGCACTGCCCGGCACGTGGCAGGCCAATGCACCCTGGTTTGTCTAGCTCTCTCGCCTTAGTGGCTCCACGTTAAACCCGGGACCGACCGTGATCTCGGTGGGAACAGGTACCAGCAAGGGATAGGCCCGCCAGAAAAGCTCGGCTGCACAGGAAAAGATAGCCAGGCCGGCGTGGCGGCGATGACCATTGGTCTGGAGATAGAGCTTTACGATCTCCATGTCCTCCTTGATCGCCTCCCGGCAGTCAGGCTGCGGACCGCACTCATTGAGGCGGACCTGTACTTGCTGTCGAAACTCATCGTAGGCAGATGCACGTCGATGGGGAGTGTCCAGGCACAGATAGGCACTCAGCGTGATGCCTCCATGGCTTTTGAACGACTGCAGCATTTCGAGATCGTTGTCCGGGATCAACAATACCTCCGATGTCTAGAGACCTTGGCTATGGGAGCCTCAACGCCATTGAACCCATGTAGGTGGAAAAACAGTATAGCACACGCGCCAAGACGATGTCAAATTGGTGGCCAACTTTGGCGGATCAAGGGGGTGAGCGTTGATAGCTAATCTCCGATTGCGATTGGTCAAGCATCGCGCTTCCCCAGGTCACGATCTGATCCTGTGGGATAGTCGGGGTCCTGGCCGCAAACCTAGCGGTCTGTAACAACACGAGGCAGGTAAGCGTTGAATCTGGTCACGTTGAGAAAGACAGCGCCAAGCGCTCCCCAGTGACCATCCGCATCGCGGCCCCGTACATAGATGATATGCCGGCCGCCGCTCAAGCCGGTCGTATCGACGCCGGCTTCCACCACCTCAATGGTCTCATCGAAGGCTCCATCCACAGCAGCCATGCGTTGGGTGATGGGCGTAGTCGCCGTGATCCAGGGTGGAGTGTCCACATAGTAGGCGGCCATGGCGATGCTCTGCATGGGCTCGGCCCCCCTTGAATGGTTGTACCGGGTGTCGTCAATGGTGGCCATCAGTTGCACGGGGTCACCGGCAGCCACGTCATGCGGCAGGACGGATAGTTGCAGGGCATCCGGACCCTTGGGAGTGACATAGGGGCGATGGCTTACTTTGGCCGCGTAGAGTAGGGCTCCGAGATTCTCCTCCATTGTCTGCTGGAGATCGCCACAGGGCTGGAAGAAGGTCTCTCCCAGCTCAAAGGTGTATGCAGGAATGCCTAGCTCGCCATATGCCCAGTCGATCGTGTCACCCGTGGTAGGGTACAACAGGACAGACTGTTTAGGCACATACTTGTTCCAGTAAGCGAATTTCCGTCCCAGCGTCTGCAGTTGGTTGCTGTCGGGAGCGCTCGAGTAGGTCCAACCCCAGGGCCAAAGCACCAAATTGCCGTAGGAATGCAGCGAGATCAAGACGCCGGTGGTATCCCTGGGAGCTGGCGAGACGTCATCATCGGGGCGCTGGTCGGCAAAGATGGAACGGACCAGGGCAGTGAGGTGGTAGGTCTCGGGCTCTGATGCTGGAGCAGGCCCCTGATAGGTTTCCGAGCAGGGATCGGTACCGGCGCCGCCCCATCGATAGGGGTAGTTGCGGTTCAGATCCACGCCATAGTGGTTACCACCCCATCGATCACAGATGCTGCACTCGCCCGCGGTGTCGTTGAGGTTTTTCCGTTGATAGCACCCATCCTCCACCATTTGTCGCGCATCTGGATTGGCAGTGACAATGATATAGACCTCGTGATAGTCCACGATCCAGGTCACGTCAGGATCACTACCATAGCTCCTTAGCAAGTGATCCGCAAAAAACAGAACTGTTTCCGATGTAGTCAATTCGCGGCCATGAATGTTGGCCATCAAAAAGAAACGCGGTTTCGACTGCCTGACCTGGGGGTTGGTGATCTTTAGGGCCCAGAGATCATATCCTGACAGACCCTGGACTTTCCGCCAGCTATCACCATAATCTAGCAACTCGGTCAGACCAGGATACGCTGAGTGAAGCCCATAGAGTCCCGCGTACAGGGCCTCCACGTCCCGATAGCAGGAGTAGTCCGGTGGCCCCAGGACCAACGGCTGCATCTCCTCCGAGACCAACTCCAGCTCATAGCCAAGAGAGCGCAACCGAACCGTGTCCCGGGCACCTAGCGCCATGACGGCATAGCCAGAATCAGGCCTGACCTCCCAAATATCATGGTCCACTGCCAGCTCAGCCAGCCGGTCCGAGCTGCCAAAGTATACGCGATAGACGCCAGCCTCGCCTTGACTCACCAGCAGGCCAGAACCAAACAGAGTGTCCGCGCCTGCCCCTTCAAATTCGGCTGCAGTCTGTATCAGGCCTTCCTCAGGCGGAGAAGGCAGGTGATCGCCGCTGACAATGGACAGAGGGCTCGCCAGCAAAGTGATGCCGAACAACAAGTTGACGATGACCGGCCTGCCCGGCACCTCACCCCCTATTGGCCCAGCCCCTCCGCCATTGCCTGGAGTACGGCAACCAGCGATGTGCGCCAGCGGTCACCCTGGTCCAACGGCAGCCATACGGCGCGTCGTGCCACGCGAGCCCGATCACCCAGCCTTCGCTGAAGCCAGGAACGATCGATATCTTCCAGGCTCTTGGCCCGGGCCAGGACCTGTTCCTCCTCTACCGTGATCGTCTCAGCTTCTGCGGCCAGAGCATACAGTTTCAGCCTCAGCTGGTAGAACAGATTCTCAGCCTCAACAGGCAGCCGACCAAAGCGGTCCTGCAGTTCCAGACGCAGATCATCGATCTCTGACTGACTCGTGAGGCCGGCAAGCCGGCGGTAGAGTTGAAGGCGCAGCTCATTATCGGACACATAGTCATCGGGCAGGCGAGCATCTATGGGCAAATTGATCCGTACAGCCCGCTCTAGTGGCAGAACCAGCGCCGCTGCGGTGTCTTTTGATGGACTCGCGGAACGGTTATGGCTCGAGATCTGTCTCTGAGACTTGGCTTCCTGGACCGACTGGGCCAGAAGCCGGGTATAGAGGTCAAAACCGACAACTGCGATGTGGCCATGCTGGCGCGATCCCAAGAGATTGCCTGCGCCGCGAATCTCCATATCGCGCATGGCAATGCGAAAGCCAGCGCCAAGCTCGGTCGCCTCAGCAATGGTGTCCAGGCGCTGGCGAGCCTGCTCAGACAAAGAGGCCATCTTGGGGTGGAGGAGATAGGCGTAGGCGCGAAGCGCACCGCGCCCAACCCGCCCTCGAAGCTGATAGAGTTGTGCAAGGCCAAATCGATCGGCGCGGTTCACAATGAGCGTGTTGGTATTGGGGATGTCCAGCCCGCTCTCGATGATGCTGGTACAGGCGAGGACATCTACGTTGCCGGCAGCAAACTCGAGCATGGCCTGTTCCAGCTCCCGCTCGGCCATTTGACCGTGGGCGACGAGGACACTGGCTTCGGGTACGAGGTTGCGCAGCCGTTGGGCCATTTGGTAGATGCCCATGACCCGATTGTGGACAAAGTAGACCTGCCCACCCCGGTCCAACTCGCGCAAGATGGCCTGGCGGATAAGCATTTCGTCATATTCGCCGACGTGGGTCCGTACTGGCAACCGTTCTTCAGGCGGCGTATCAATGGTACTCATGTCACGCACACCGGTCAGTGACATATGAAGCGTGCGCGGGATGGGAGTGGCAGTCAGGGTAAGAACATCGACCTCCTGGCGCATCTGCTTAAGGCGCTCCTTGTGAGCCACGCCAAATCGTTGCTCTTCATCGATGATCAGCAGGCCCAGGTCTTTGAACACCACATCCTCAGAGAAAAGCCGATGGGTACCAATCACAATGTCCACGCCGCCCTCAGCGAGGCCCTTTACCACTTCATTCTGCTTTGCCTTGGTAAGGAATCGGGAGAGCATTCCGACCGTAACGGGAAAGGGCTTGAGGCGCTGGACAAAGGTCTGATAGTGCTGCTGGGCCAAGACTGTGGTAGGCACCAGCACGGCCACCTGCTTTCCATCCATCACAGCTTTGAATGCAGCTCGCAATGCGACCTCGGTCTTGCCATAGCCAACGTCACCACAAACCAGGCGGTCCATGGGGCGCGAACGCTCCATGTCGGCCTTGATGTCATCCAGGGCTCGCATTTGGGCATCAGTCTCTATATAGGGGAAGGAAGCCTCCAGTTCCGCTTGCCAGAAGGTATCGGAACTAAAAGCATGGCCCTCCACAACCTCGCGGGCCGCATAGAGCGCCAGCAATTCATCGGCAATCTCTTCCACGGCCTTTTTGGCCCTGGCCTTGACACGCTCCCATTCAGCGGTGCCCAAACGGTTGATGTGAGGTACGTGCTCGCCAACACCCACATAGCGGCTCAGGCGATCGGCCTGATAGACAGGAACGTAGAGCTTGTCGCTGGCGGCATAGTCAACCAAAAGATACTCCCGCTCGCCGCCGTCAAAGCCCATCTTGACCAGACCCTGGAACAGGCCAATGCCATGCTCTACATGGACGACGTATGAGCCGGGTTTCACATCGGCAAAGAACGCCTCAGGCGCCACGGGTCGCGAGCGACGGGAGCGCCTGGGAGCGGGCCGAGCCCAACCAAAGACCTCGGCGTCGGTCAGAAGCGACAGGCTGGAAGCCTGAGGCAGGCCAGACGACAGCACCCAGCCTTCCGCCAGCGTTCCCTGAACGAGGGACAGGCTGCGGGGCGGAGGAGCTTTCACAATATGGTCGATGGGTGACGCAGTAACCTCGCGGTCAGCCAGTAGCTCCGAGATGCGCTGCACCTGCCGACTGACGAGTACCACGCGCTGACCAGAATCGCGCATCTGCTGGCAGCCATCCAACACACGCTTCAGCTGGCCTCCATACCGCTCGCTATGGCTGAAGGCTTGCGCCAGAGAGCCAGGGCCAGGGCGACCGGGGATGCCTCCACGACCCAGAACGAGCAGCTGGTGCGCCTGTAGATTCTCTAGAAGATCATCCCATAGGAAATATGGCATCGCGACGTCAGCAAAGTTGGAGGGCAGCTCGCCCGCCTTGACGAGGTCAGACTGGAGCACTTGAGCTTGGCGATCCAGATCCACCACGGTGGACAGCAATGCACTCCAGTCATCCACAACACACAGAGCGCCCGTTGGCAAGAAGTCCAGAATGGTCGCTGGTGAAGAGTAAAACATCGAGAGATAGAACTCGATGCCCCGAAAGTAGGTCCCCTGTTCAAGGTTCACCAGATCCTGCTGGTACTCGCGCCGGGACAGCGGATGACACAGGCTGAGGTCCAGATCCCGGGCACGGTGGGCAGCAGGCGGGGCAAGGCGTGGTAGAGCCTCAGTAGCGGGTGACAACGTGAACCGCTCTATCCGTTGCTGCGAGCGCTGCGTGGTTGGATCAAAGATGCGCAGGCTGTCGATCTCGTCTCCAAAGAGTTCAATACGCACGGGAGAAGACATATTGGGTGAAAAGATGTCAATCAGCCCACCGCGCCGGCTGAAGGTACCCGGCTCATCTACCACGGCCACCGGCCGGTAGCCGTGCGCCACCCACATAGCGAGGATTCGCTGAAGGTCAATCTCCTGCCCTACCCGATACTCGCGCATGCCCAGGCGGAATTCACGAACCGGCAGCGTCTTGTGTACCAGGGCCCGTGCCGAAGCGACGATGAAGGGCGGCTCCCCTGATCCATCAGAACTCCGCCAGCGCATCAATGTGGTCAGCGCCGCTATCCGATCACTGACAGTCTCCCGCGACCAGGGAACCCTCTCGTAAGGCAGCGCATCGGGTTCGGGAAAAGCCAAGATCGCATCGGAACCGCTCCAGACACGCAATTGATCTGTCCAGAAGTTGACCCGTTCGGCGCGCGCAGTGAGGAGGATGATTGGACGGTTCAGTTGTCGATACAGACCGGCAAGAAGATAGGGGCGTGCTGACGAAATGACATCCAAGCCCTGCACCTGCAGCGGTGGGTCTACCTCCTGGGAGGGCGGCTGCAGGGAGTCGGCCAGCATCCGCTGGAGATTGGCCACAAGTTGCTGAAAGGCAGGGACATCATCGATGAAAGACAATAGGCCAGAAAGGTTCACGCCTGCGTCTCCTGATGATGCTCCCCAGTGCAGGACACCGTACGATTGAACCTGTCCATCGCGGCGACGATCCCCGCGGTCAAGGTACATTCAATGGCTGCCACCGCCTGCCGTACAACCTCCGCTGCGATGGCCTCTTCATTCTCCGCAAAGGGTTGAAGCACATAGTCTGCGGGATCTATGCGCCCCGCAGGACGGTCTATGCCAATTCGCAGACGGGCAAAGGACTGCGTGCCCAACAAGTCGATGATCGAGCGCATTCCCTTGTGGCCACCTGAGCCACCTTCGGGACGCAGCCGCAAACGCCCCAGGGGCAGATCCAGGTCATCACACACCACAAGAATGGTCTCTGGAGATACCCCAAAGTGGCGGCTTATGCGAGTCACAGCCTTGCCACTCAGATTCATAAAGGTCTGCGGTTTGGCAAGAATCACGTTCTGGCCACAGATCTCGCCCTCGGCTACGCGTACCTTGCCCTTGCGCCGTGTGAAAACAAGACTATGCTTGCCGGCCAGCGCATCTACAACTCTAAACCCGAGGTTGTGCCGATGGTCAGCATACTCTGACCCTGGGTTGCCCAAACCGACCACCAACCTGACGGTGTCGACTGCATTCCCAGTCGCCAACTCTGACTGACCGCACAAAACTAGCTTGTCCATGACCATCTTTTTCCTGGCGAACTGGCTGCAGTACCTCAGCCGTGAGAATCTGTCCGAAAATTCGGCCGGAATGCTGTATAGGCTTCAAGTACACCTTCGAGACAAAGGCTGGAGATGCTCAGAGACGTACCAAGCCGCAGCCTAGTCCTCATAGACTCCCAGAGCCTCTCGACCCCGTCGGTAGAACCAGCGCAGAAAGCTGACCAAGCCTGCTTTGAAGGCGAAAAAGAGCCCTATCCCGGCAAAGATAGCGATGGTAGCCCCCACTCCCCAACAGCCCGCGTCGCTCACACTCTGAAACGGAAGGTTGACTCGCTCCGGGGTTGGTAGTGGCGGGGCGGTTGGCAGAGGGGTAGTCGATGGTTTGGGCGTCGGACTGGACATGATCGGCACGCCGATGACGACCGTCGGCGTAGGAAAAGGAGTCTCCGTTGGTCCAGCTGGTGTAGGCGATGTCTCCGGAGTTGGCGTTTCGGTCGGCTTGGAGTTTGCGAGCTGAATGCCCCTCACAAAGTACTCATCATAGTTGCCATCGGCGCGCACCAACCGCAGACGAAGACTGTAGAGCCCATCAGGGATGATGGTTGTATCCCACAACGCCAGCCGGCCCTGCACGACTGGGACGGTGAAAGGCGAACCACTCACAGGCGCCCACTGGTCATTGGGGTTCGGTTCCAGGCCATAGTGCAGTTCGTATTTCTGGAATTGTGGATGGGTGGCGCTCCCTTCAAGGGGAACCAGCCCCCGGACCGTTGCGCGGTCGCGGGGTGACGATACCTGGCCCAACGCCTGAGCTGGCGGCATGGGCAGTGGCGCCGCCACGATGCGAACCAGTGGGGCTACCACAACAAGCAGAACCAGGAGCATGACAGTCACGAGTCTATGTATCAAACCTGTTCTCCGCGTCCGAGACAATCGTAAAAGTGTAGCATAGAACAAAAAAGATGACAAAACCGGCGGTATGGCAGGAAGAAACCCTGCCCGTAGGACAAGAACAGCATACCGGCCCGTCTCTGACTACACGTCAAAAAGTCCCTCAACACTGAGATAGCCCTGTCCGGCATCGGCAAAGATGATGACAATGGTTTTTCCAGCATTCTCCGGGCGGCGGGCCAGCTCCAGGGCGACGCATGCCGACGCTCCCGAAGTAATGCCCACCAGTATGCCCTCCTTGGCCGCGATCTCGCGGCAAGCAGCAAACGCATCCTCCACCCGAACGGTGACAATGTCGTCCATGAGGTTCCTGTCAAAGAGTTCCGGCACGAATCCTGGGCCAATGCCCAGCAGCCTGTGCGGTTGAAACTCACCCTCGGACAGGAGCGCGGCGCCCTCCGGCTCAAAGCCGATGCAGAGCAGCGACGGTTTGCGGGCTTTGAGCGCGCTGGCTACACCAGTCATAGTACCACAGGACCCCAGGCCATGGACAAAGATGTCTACCCCACCCCCGGTATCTTGCCAGATCTCCTCTGCGGTGGTTTCGCGGTGGCTCCGGGCATTGGCCGGATTGTGATGCTGCTCCAGGTAGAAGGAATTGGGCAAGCTGGACGCCAGTTCCTGGGCCCTCTCACGCGAGCCCCGAATGCCCTGCTCAGCCGGCGTGAGGATCAGTTCAGCACCCAGAGCACGCAGTAGCTGCTTGTGCTCATCACTCATCAACTCTGACATGCAGATGACGACGTGGTAGCCTTTTAACCGGCCGATAAACGTCATCGCAACACCCGCGTTGCCACTGCTGGCTTCGACGATTGTACCGCCCGGACGCAACTTTCCCGAGCGCTCAGCCTCCTCAATCATGTAGAGAGCTGGCCGGTCCTTCAGACTATAAGGATTGAATGTCTCAAGTTTGGCCAGAATCCGAGCATCCAGGCCAGCGGTCAGACGGTTCAGCCGCAGCATCGGCGTCTGGCCGATTAACTCACAGAGATTGTCATAGATCATTGGATCCTCCAACTCACAAGATTAGATCCGCACCCAGCTTGATTGCGAAGCCAATCAGGAACACCCCTACGACCCGATTGAGCCACACTGAAAGCCGGTCTGAGAGCACATGCTCCAGCGAGTGGCCAACCAGGGCCACGGCAGTCAAAAAGAGAAGCGTCGCAACGACACAGCCAAGAGCAAAGAAAACAAGCCCTTCGTCCCCATCCCGTCCCCGGGTCGACATCATTGCCCCCAACACACCGGCCCAGAAGAGAATAGTCAAAGGATTCGTCAGAGTCAGCCCCACGCCATAGGCGAAACTCTTGAAGGGCGATTCATCCTGGCGCACAACCTGGATCATTTGCGCTGGCGCACGCAGGTATCGCAGGCCAAAGTAGAATAGTAGCAGCGCCCCAGCCAGACCGACGGCTTTCCGGGCAGGACCGACCTGCAGAATAGCCGAGATGCCAACGAGAGACAGCAAGATGTAAAAAGCATCCGCCAAAGCCACACCCCACACCATCGAGAAAGCATGGCGGAATCCTTGCGTTAGCCCCTTGTGCAGTACCGCGATACACACTGGACCGACAGAAACCTGCAGGACCAGGCCAAAGCCCAGGCCCTGCCAGAACTCACTCATCGTGCAGCTTTTTTGGCCACGACCACCAGCCGGCGTGCATCGATGTCATAGGGCTGCCCGGTCAAGTCCCCACAAACGCGGACAGACTCAAACCCAGCATCCAGGAGCAGCGCTCTCAGCCCTGCTCCGTCGTAGATGCGATGGCCAATGACATATTCGCTCTTCTCGCTATCCTGGATCAGGATCCAGCGGTTCTCCATCCAGGTCCAGTCCTGGTTGACCCGGCGCTCCTGCAGAAAGAAAGCACCGCCCGGTAGTTCCTGCCAGTCACGGGCTTGGAAGATGCGGGCCAACACCTCCTTGCCCATCATCTCCATGACCAGCTTGCCGCCGGGCCTTAGCGAGGCGCACAGGTTGCTGGCTACACGGAGGTCATCCAGAGGCTCCTCAAAATAGCCAAAGGAGGTATATAGGTTAATGGCTGCATCAAAAGACTCTGGCTGCACAAAAGCACGCATGTCGGCCTGCACCAAGGTCAGATCGAGCCCCTCAGCGGCAGCCTTACTGCGAGCCCTTTGCAGGTAAGCATCGGTACGGTCCACCCCGGTGACCCGAAATCCTCGCCGGGCAAACTCCAAACTGTGGCGGCCTACTCCACAACAAAGATCCAGCACGGAGGCCCCACGTCTGATCCCCAAGAGCGCGGTGAGCGAATCAACCTCCTCTAGAGCGACCTCCCAGTGATGCTGATTGAACATCGGCATCATCTCCCAGAAGCGGTCTTGCTCGTGCCACGCGGCCATCCTGGCTACCTCCTGCCCCAGCCATAATCCCAAAGTGCAGAGGCACAAAGTATAGCATGGTCTTTGAAGAGTCGCAAGCCAGGATCCGAGTCCCACGGCCCGTCAATCCAACCCGCCCATCAGAGATCCGGCCCGATTGACAGCCAGCAGGTTGTGCGGTATAGTAACCAGGTCCTCTGCGGCTGCCATCAGCCAGAGGGCATCCGGGATTCCGACTGAGAACTGGAAGAGAGGGAGGAGTCATGTTCGACGTTGCCATCATCAACGGGACATTGGTCACAGCAGAGGCAAGTACGCGAGCGGACCTTGGCATCATGGGCGGCCGGATCGCAGCCGTGGGCACGGGGCTGACCGCGCGAAAGACGATCGATGCGGCCAGAATGCTGGTACTGCCAGGAGCGGTAGATGAACACGTGCATCTCCAGATGCCGGTAGGTGATTTTGCATCAAGCGACGATTTCTACAGCGGTACTGTGGCCGCCGCCTGCGGCGGCACGACCACGGTGATAGACTTTGTCGAGCCACAACCGGATCAACCGCTTCTGGAGGCGCTCATTGCTCGCCAGGCCGAGGCTGACGACAAGGTAACGGTAGACTATGGTCTGCACATGACGCTACGACAGGCCGGTGGCGCGACTCTGGCCCAGATCCCCGACTCGATCGGAGCTGGTTCGGCCAGTTTCAAGCTGTACATGGCCTATGAGGGCATACGCCTGGACGACGGCGGCCTTTTTCGGGTGTTGGCAGCGCTCAGGGAGCAGGGAGGGCGAGTACTGGTCCACGCCGAAAATCACCACGCTATCGCCTACCTAACCGCTCAGGCATTGGCGCAGGGGCGCACCGGCCCTGAAAATCATCCCCTCACCCGGCCAGCCGTGATGGAAGCCGAGGCGATCCACCGCCTGCTAGCAATCGCCTATGTCACCGGAACACCGGTGGTGTTAGCCCACCTATCCTGCGCCTTGGGCCTGGAGGAAGTACGGGCCGCCCGCGCGCGGGGGCAGACTGTGTGGGTCGAAACCTGCCCCCAGTACCTACTCCTGGACGAGTGTGAATACCAGCGTCCCGGTTTCGAGGGAGCTAAATTGGTGATGGCGCCACCACCTCGCACCCAGGCGGACCGGGCCGCGCTTTGGGCTGGATTGGCAGCCGGCGAGGTCAATACTATCGCCACCGACCACTGCCCCTTCCTCTATGAGACACAAAAGACGCGAGGGCGCGAGGACTTTACCCTCATCCCGGGTGGCGCACCGGGCATTGAGACCCGCTTGACTCTGACTTTCAACCATGGGGTTCGGCCTGGGATCCTCAGCCCGGAGCGCTGGGTAGAGGCATGCTGCACGGAACCGGCGCGCCGCTTTGGGCTGGCGCCGCAGAAGGGAACACTGGCCGTGGGTGCTGATGCAGATGTGGTGGTCTTTGATCCCGAACGCGAAGCCACGCTCGCAGCCGAGACCCTGCACCAAAAGGTAGACTATTGCCCCTACGAGGGCTGGCAAGTACGCGGCTACCCGATGACCGTCCTCTCAAGAGGGAAAGTCATTGTCCAAGATGGTTCCTTTGTGGGCTCCGCCGGCCGCGGGCAATTCCTGCACACCGAACCGCTTTGAACCCACTTGGGAGAGAGGCATTAGACAGCCATCTCTCCAGCGTATACCGCCGGCGATCCTGAGATGGCTCCGTGGACTTGGCGCCACAAAGGAGAATCCATTAGGGCAGCAGCACTCAGAAAAGGCCTCGCGCCACGAGCAGAAAACCAAAAGCAAACAGGGGAATGCCGATTACCGCCCCGCAGATCGTGAAGGTGAGGACTGCCCCCATCATCATGAAGAACCAGCCTGTCATGATAGCTGTGGTCCGCCCGGCAAGAATTGCCCCAGGCTTTGTTATGGGATGCGTGGACACAGAGTACCACCTGGACTTGATTTCTTCCCGTACATCTTGATCGACCAAATATCCCCCTTTTCAGAGCATCCGCTGTGGATACCACCGTTGCTTCACTGCCCTTTTCCCCCCCGGGACACTGGGACACGCTGGTCGCAACAGCACTAGTGAGGAAAGGCATTGCCCAACCCTGCCGCTCTCCCCAGAATGGGCAATCCTCTGCGTGATCTCGTTCTGTACCCAGGGAACGACCAATAGAAAACCCCACCTGTGAATGGCGGGGTCCAAGATGAATGCGAGAAAACGACTCAAGATCTTGCCTTCAGTTCAGACAAGCCTGAACCTCCTCCAACAGACCGTCCATACCCAGCAGTGTGTGAGCGTAATAGTGGGTATGGCCATTTTCGCCGTTGCGGCTTTTTCGCTGAAGCTCACGGATCTGGTCATCGCCAGAAAAACTCACAAAGAGAAAAGGCACATTTGCCCAATGAGGAATCTTGCGGATCTGCTCGGAGATACGTTGACCGTCAGACGCAGAACTGGAGAGGTCCACGATGACGAGGTTGGGCGCCACAGCACGCAGCGGGTGGTCCGAACCCACCCAGCTTGATGACATATCCACATTGTAACCAACCAATCGCAGCAAGTCGGCTACGCCCTCAACTATGGAAGAACTCTGGCCGATCACCAGAATCCGTCGTCTGCCGTTGTTCATTTCGTGCCGTCTTCCACCTGCTATTGGTATTCAAACGCCGCTTACAGCACCCAAACTCTGGAGCATACACGACCATAATAGCATAGGAAGACAAAAGATGATATCCACCCCAGGGAGGATGTCAGGAGGTAGATTTTCTGAGCCCATGGATTACGGCATGCGATCAGTTGGTACTACCATACCTTGCCGTATCAAGCCCCGGGTTCTGAGACGAGACCATTTTTCATAGCAAACAGACGCAGCTCAGCCTTGCTGGCGAGATTCAACTTGTTGTATATGTTGCGCAGGTGCGTCTTGATAGTCTTTTCACTAAGATAAAGCTCTGTCGCTATCTCTGCGTTCTTGAGGCCTCGGCTTGCCAGTTCAAAGACCTCCTTCTCGCGCGGCGTCAGGGCATGCAGAGCTTCTTCTTGCCGACCCGACTCTGCTTGGAGACGGCTCAACTGCTGCACCACCTTGGCCGCCACTGATGGCGCCAAGAGTACCTCGCCTCGGAACACGGACCGGATATTGTCAGCTAGGCGCTCGCCGCTTACCGTTTTGAGCACATAGCCCGAAGCCCCAGAGATTAGCGCAGCACTCACTTCGTCGTCATCGTCGTAAGCCGACAGGATCAACACCTTCGACTTGGGGCTCTTGAGGAGCAGCTCACGGCAAAAGTCCGCGCCATTCCCATCGGGTAGGTGCAAGTCCAGAAGGATCACATCAGGCTCCACCTCAGCTACCATCGCCAATGCCTCGTCCCCCCGGCTAGCCTCGCCAATTACATCAAAATCCTCTTCCAAGTCCAGCAGAGCCCGTAGGCCCTCACGGAAGACGGCATGATCGTCGACGATCAGCATCTCAAGCATAGCCATCACTCCCCTCTCTGCGGTTTCACCATACGCTCGCACCAGTCTCTGCTCGCGGACAACGTACGAACCGCGAGAGCGCCAGTACCCTTTGCGCCGGCATCCAAACCGATCTACTTATCACCCTCCAGCCTCCTGAGTGGGAACTGGAGAGCAAAGACACTTCCCTTTCCAACCTTGCTCTCAAGGGTGACCTTGCCTCCATGTTGCAGCATCAATTCCCGAACGATTGCCAATCCCAGGCCTGTGCCCGTCGAGCCTGGCGTGTTGTTACTGCCTCGATAGAAACGCTCAAATATCTTGGCTTGTTCGTCCTCTTCGATACCCACGCCACCATCACCAACGGAAACCTCCAGCATTCGGCGGGAATCTCCACCGATCTCACGTACTGCCACCCACACCGTCCCACCTCGTGGTGTGTATTTGAGTGCATTGTCCAGAAGGTTGGTCAGCATCTGGATGAAATGGTTCTTGTCAGCCCAGAGGGCTGGCACTCTGTCCCGCACGCGATTGGTCAACTGAATGCCACTCTTGCTCGCCGCTTCCTCATAGACCTCCAGCACCTGAGCCACGATCTCTTCTGCGAGTAGCAACTCCTGGTGAACACTCAAGCTCCGTCGGTCCAAACGGGTCAGGTCCAGGATATTCTCCACCATTGTTTCCAGGCGATGGGTTTCCTGCTCAATAGTCTGTAAATAGAAAGCCTGCTTTTCTGGGCGACCCTTGCGAGCCAGAGTTGCATACAGCTTTATTACAGCCAGAGGCGTACGCAGTTCATGAGAAACGTTAGACACAAAACGAGATTTCAGCTGGTCAAGGTCATGGAGCTGCGCATGCTTCTCGCGCAATTCGCGAAGATGGTCAACGCGCTCCTCTTCAAGAATTTTGAGCGAACTTACATCCTCTACCATCATCACCACATTGCCGCCAACATCGTCCGAAATCTGCGCGAGAGCGAGGGACATCCGCGCTTGACGCTGCTCGCCTTGGGCGAGTGCGATGCGAGCATCCACTTGCCGGCGCTGCCCCGTAATAGATACCTCTTCCAACGCATGGAGTAGTCGCCGTGCGTCGCCCTGCACCAAGAATTCGGACAGATTGCGACCAACCAAGTGATTCTCAGAGGAGGAAAAAAGTGCGGCCAGAGATGGGTTGAAGACTCGGATATCGCCAGTTACCGTGACCACGCCGACCCCCAGTGGTGCGGACTGCAGTACAAGTTCATAGTCATAACTGACCGGCTCTGGCGCCCTGCGGTAAGCCCGCTCCACGATCAGCGAAGCCTGGCTGGCCAGATGGGTCATGAGACGGATGGCATCCCGACCGAAGCCATACCTGTTTCGCGGCTCAGCGACACCCAACATTCCTACCTGCTCGCCCCCAGCCCGAAGCGGCAGAATGAGTGTATTCTCAATCCCGAGATTCGCTATCTTTTCCCGATCGGAGGGGTCAGCACCCAGCGAAGCAGCGCTGGCGACCCAATCGGAGGAAGGGTATGAGGGAGAGGCCAGACCAGCCAGGGTTCCATCTCCGCGCAGGACTGTAGCTTTGAGCCGATCTCGCTGGGCGCCGAGGGCGGCTACGCAGCGCAGTGGGGCATTGTCCCCCCCCAAAAGGAATGCAAAAGCATGCCTGGCTCCTGTAAAATCAAACGCCTCGCGCACCAGTGGCATCAGGTCCGTACCCAGGTCCACTGGCTGAGGGAGCGTAGGCAAGCGTGGCTCGACGAATTCACGCAGGCGCTGGCGCATGTCATCCACCAGTTTCGTCCGGTATAGGATAGGCGCAACATGGCAGGCAATTTCCGCCGCGTGTTCAACGTCGGCTGGGTCGAAATGCGACGACTCAAGGTGCGTCCACTCCAGGAGCCCAATAATGCGGCTGTCCAGGGAGAGAGGGACACCGAGCCAGGATCTCACCCGCTCTTCTCCTGGAACAGGCCGCCAGCGCACATCATCCTGTGTATCGGAGACAACCACTGGGCGGCCGCCATCTAGAACCGCACGCGCAGCTCCCATCTGGCTCACGGGCAGCGTCAGGCCAGGCAGAGGAGCGGTCGGACCGCTGCCCGCCAGTACCTTGAGGTGATCGCCCTCCAGCCACATCACCGAGGTGCCATCACACTCCACCATACGCCATGCTTCTCCGAGAAGACGGGTTTGCGCGACGCGGAAATCTGTCGCAAGACTAACGCTATGGATCAATTCCAGCAATTCACTGCGCCAATCTGTCGACTGTATTCGCTGCCTACTCACTTTATCTCCCATCTTACTGTCCGGCAAGATTACTATGCTATTATACCACTATTTCGCGAAAGCGCAAAGTAGCCTAGCTACCGAAAGTGTGCTATAATAGGAGCACACTATGGACGGAGGAGGACCCAATGGAAAACACGACCGTTGCCTGTGTTCAGCAACGAATGGCCATCATGGAGACTCGCGAGGAATTCGAAGCTGAAGCCGGTCGCTTCCTACACCAGGCCCGGGCTAAAGCGGCACAACTTGTCATTTTCCCCGAGCTGGCTGGTTTGATGCTGGCACCTCCCTTGATCTCTGGCTTCAAGCTGGGCTTCATCAAGCGGGCAGATCAAGGCAACAGGCCCACAGCTGGTCTTGTACGCCGGCGCCTGGGACGTGTCTCGGGCGCTGCTGCCGGGGCCATCGGAGGAGGCTTTCGCGGAAGTCTGGTTCGGCTTCTGGCAAAGAACAGCGACGCTCTCCTCGATGTCTATCTGGATACCTATGGCAGTCTCGCGCGAGAATATGGTTCGGCCATCCTGGGTGGCAGTCTGTATACCGTTGATGCCGAGACTGACCAAATACGTAACCGGGCCTATCTCTTTGATGCAAGCGGTGAAGTGCTGGGGTATCAGGACAAGCTCAATCTCGGCCCGGATGAACAAGATTTGGCAACGCCAGGTACAGAGATGAACATGCTGGAGACGGACTTTGGTCGCATCGGGCTGCTCATCGGCCGGGATGCCCTATATCCCGAATTGGCCCGAGTACTGGCGATGCAGGGTGCGGACGCTCTGGTTGGCATCGCAGCCAGTCCAGGCGCAGCGCAAGCCAGTGTTTTCCGATCAGCGATGGCTCTGCGCACCGAAGAGAACCAGGTATTCGCAGTGGCCAGTTTCCTCCTGGGGCCGAACTATGCAGGGCAGCAGAACCGGGAAGACTATCTGGGACAGTCAGCCCTCCTGGCGCCGATTTCGTTGAGCGCCAAGGGCGACGGTGTCCTGGTCCAAGCCGGCACCAACCGCACTGAAAGTCTGATCGCTGCCGATCTGGATGGTGAGGCCTTGTATAACCTCCGGGAAACCAGCCGCTTCCGTCCGCGCAACCAAATGAACTTGGGCAGCCATGGGATGGATCTGGCCGATTTTTATCAAGACGGGCAGACCATCGACCAGATTGTCGCCCAGGCCGTCGCTGCGTCAGGACTCCTCGAGCCAGAATTTCCAATCGAAGCAACTCCAGAACTGGCTGTCGATGAGATGGAAGACTTGGCTGAGCCCATGCCACAACCTGAGGAATTCGAGGCAGAAATGAACCTGGCCTCAGTCCCGGAAGCACTGTCACTGACAGGCTACCAGGACGATGATGAGGAGACTGTGGCTGAATAGTACGCCAGATCACGGGCCTTGTCGGATCCCCTCAACCTTGGGGCCGATCCGAGATTCTGGTGCGCCTGGCCATGCAGGACGCTCAGGTCAAAGGGACCACAACCCAGACGATCCAGTTGGCGGGACCCCGATTGGAGTCATGCGCCGAGTGAATGCCTTGTATTTTGGTCCCGACCCAGGGCGCGGGTCGGGACCCTTTCGTTGACGGCACGCTCGCCCAATAGACAGTGATCCCGACTATGATCGATGTCCAAATCACGCCACCGGGTCAGGATCCCAACCTAGCCCTCGATATGCTGGTTGAGGCATCCCGCGCTCGCCTGCGCGACTGGCCCAACCGCTATCCAGAGCACCGACCAATGGGCTACCTCTGCAGTTACGTACCCGAAGAGATCATCCACGCCGGGGGCTTTGCACCAGTACGCGTTAGGGGGAATGCGAAACCGCTGCGCCAGGTGGACGCCCACCTGCAATCTTTCACCTGTGCCCTCTGCCGCAGTAGTCTTGACCAGGCGCTAGGTGGTGAGCTAGAGTCCCTGGCAGGAGTGATCTTTGCCCACTCCTGCGACGCCATGCAAGCATCCGCCGACCTGTGGCAGATGAACACGGCTCAGGAACTTTATGTCGATATCGTCATGCAACCGACCAGCCTGGGCAATGCTTCTGCTCGCTCGTATCTCGTCGCCGAGCTGTACCGATTCCGCGAGCGGCTGGCCGCCTTTGTTGGTCATACAATCACAGACGAGGATCTGCGGGCCAGTATCACCCTCTACAACGAGACACGACGCCTGGTACAAGCACTGCTGCCGCTACGCCATCACCTGAGTTCGCCGCACTTTTTCGCCGCTCTTGATGCGGCCCAGTCGATGCCCCGCGAGAGCTTTAATCCCTTGCTGGCAGAGCTGCTGGAAACACTGGAGAGCATTCCCTCAGACTCGGTGGGACCACAGATCTTTCTCGCGGGGGCCGTACTCGATGAGCCACGCCTTCTGGACCTCATCCAGGATTTGGGGGGCCGGGTAGCAGGGGATGATCTATGCAGCAGTTCACGCCACTTCCACGACCGGATAGGCGACGGCGATCCAATCTTGGCCATGGCCGAGTACTATCTCCTCAGACCTCCCTGTCCCACCAAGTTTCACCCCCTCTACGATCCAGGCCGCGGACTCCTGGATCAAGTCCGGCGCGTGCATGCCCAGGGTGTAGTATTCGTCCTGGAGAAATTCTGCGAGCCCCACGCCTTTGACTACGCCCTCGTTGTTCCAGCCCTCGACAAGGCAGGGATACCCCACCTCCTCCTAGAGATGGAGCAGACGCCAAGTCTGGAAGCCCTCCGAACCCGTCTCCAAGCATTCTTTGAGATTCTGTAGCCGGACAGCAACCCTGGCCCGCGGCTGGCGTATAGCCAGGGAATCCAAGTCCGCGTTGCGGATTTGGGTGAACGAACTGCCTGTGCTATACTGATGCCCATGACGAACATACCGTTGGAACGACCATACACGCCTGAGTTTGTTAAAACTCAGCTCGGAGAAGCCGGAATATGGCGCGCTGTTAGGCGTGTACTTGAGATCCTCAGTGTACTGCTCACGGGATACTTGTGGCGTGTGATCGACCAGTGGTCCTGGACCTACCGCCAGGGAGAGACGGTTGAGGACCGCCAGCGGCGCCGTGCCGAATGGTTGCTTGGTCGCATCATCTGGCTGGGGCCGACCTTTGTAAAGGTGGGACAAACCCTCAGTACACGACCCGATCTGCTGCCCCTAACCTATATCCAGGTGCTCAGCAAGCTTCAGGACCAAATTCCATCCTTTCCGAACGAGATCGCCTTTGCCTGCATCGAAGAAGAGCTGGGCTGGAAGCCATGGACTCTGTATGACCAAATGGACCTGGAACCATTTGCGGCCGCCAGTCTGGGTCAGGTATACTATGCCGTCACCCACGCAGGCGAGGAAGTGGCTGTAAAGGTTCAGCGTCCCGACCTGTTACAGGTCATCAGCCTGGATCTAGCCCTGATACGTCGCCTGGCTGCCATCGTAGAACGTTATCCCAAGCTGAGTCGGGGTCAGCCATGGGTCAGCATCGTGGACGAGTTCGGGAGCAAGCTCTTTGAAGAACTGGACTACGTCCACGAAGCACATCTCACAGAGCGGTTCAAGATCAACGTGGAAGAAGTGCCCGGAGTTTATGCCCCCAGCGTCTATTGGGATCTTTCCAGCCGGCGGGTGCTTACCACTGAGCTGATCCGTGGCATCAAGATCACCGAGAAAGAGGAACTTGAAGCGGCAGAAGTTGACATTCCTTTTCTGCTTAGCCAAGGGGTACGGGCGAATCTAAAGCAGCTCTTCGAACATGGCCTCTTCCATGCAGATCCGCACCCAGGCAACCTGCTCGTCCGTCCCGAAGATGGCACCCTCGTATTCATCGACTTTGGCATGATGGGCATCATTCAACCCGAGCAGAAGCTGCGCATCCTCGAGATCTTTATCGATGTCATCAATCAGCGCCCAGAGAACCTCAAGGACAATCTGATTGCCCTCGGCTGCCTGAGACCGGATGCTCGTTGGGACGAGCTGGTACCCATCGCCAATGATCTTTTCAGAGCACTGTTTGGCTCGGTCGACGGCCAGCATACCTTTCAGGATGTCACCAACAGCTTTGCTCCCTTGGTGTACGAGTACGAGTTCCGCATCCCGGTGGACTTTGCCTACATTGTGCGGGCCATCATGACCCTCGAGGGCATCAGTCTACAACTGGTACCCGACTTTGACATCTTTGCTGTGTCCGCCCCTTATGCAGCCCGGATGATGCTGACTTTTCCCGATCCCAGCCTTCGCAAGCGCCTGCTGGACGAACTGGTGACCGAGGATGGGACGGTAGACTGGAAACGGCTTGACGATCTGGCGTCACTGGCAGCACACGACACCAGCTTTCGCCTTGAGACCGAGGGATTGGTCGAACCAGCGCTGGACATGATCCTGTCGCCAGAGGGTGCAGGATTGCGAAGAGCGCTCATCGCCGATCTACTGCGCGCGCCAGAAAAGTCATCTGACAGGATCGAAGGATTGGCGCCACTGCTGACGACCGACCCCTCGTTCTCCGGTCGCGATATCATGGACCGGATGGTATCCTTTCTCCTGTCGCCGGAGGGCGAGGAGACGCGACTGCAACTGGCTGCCGGACTACGGGCCAACGGCAACGGAGGATTTGACCTTGTCCGTGTCATGGATCTGATCGGCATGGCTGGGCGTCTGCATCCGGAGTTTAACGCCAGAACACTGGCTCGTTCGCTGGGCGGGTACCTCTTCTCTGAGCAAGGGAAGCCAGCCCGCAACCAACTGGTGGAGGCAGGCGCAATAAAGGTGCTGGACGGCCTTGCCGGGCAACTGAATCGGCTAGCGCGACCGGCAGACACCTCTCCTCGGAAAGTCGTGCTCACAGAAAAGGAATAGCCGCGTCGCCAACTTCCCTGCCTGGGGCCTCGCCTCGCTGCAAGCAAAGGCATCCCTCCCCCCTACCTCTAAAGAGGATCACGCCATCCTCCGACTGCTGTCAGGGCATGCTCCGTTTCACTCAGGATGACGACTGCCCGCGAGCGATTTTCTCCCACGTGGAATGGCGCCCCGCCCCATGCACCACTCAGGATGACGGCCTACCTGGTACGAGGGTTCTACCTCAAGCATAGACTCATTTTCCTCCTTTGAAGGGCCCCATGGGCTAGACTCTACCAACGGTCCACCCGAAAGATCCCAGGTTCCCACCTGCCCTTAAATGGAGCTGAACGCCAGTTTATGCCGCTTGTGTTTTGGACCAGCTCGTGATATAATAGTCTGCGTCTTTCGTATCTACCCTGCAGTGCCGCATGGCGAGTGAAGGGAGGTCTACCGCAACGATGCCTGAAGAAGCCGTGGTCAACGAGACACAGAAGGTCACCAGACGCGAGTTCATGCACTATGCCTGGATTGCCTCCATGGCTCTGTTCATGGTCGGGTCCGGGGGCGCGACACTGGCCTTTGCCTATCCCCAGTTCAAGGCCGGCGAGTTTGGCGGCGAGTTTTCGATGGGGCAAGTGGACGACTATGAGGTTGGGGCCCGTGTTCTCAATCGGGAGGGCAAGTTCTTCCTCGTACGTACAGCAGAGGGGTTCAGGGCCCTGTATCAGGTCTGTACCCACCTGGGCTGCCTGGTGCGCGAAATGGATGACGGTTATGCTTGCCCCTGTCACGGTTCCTTCTTCGCCCCTGACGGGACGCTCACCCGCTCGCCAGCTCCCAGGGATATGGACGAATTCGCTGTAACTATCACCGACGGTGGCGAGATTCTCGTCGATACGGGTTCGCTCACCAAAGGAGAGACCAGTTCGGTGTAGCGCCAGCCGGCGCTCAACGGGTCAGCCCCAAGCCAGCCAGCGAAAGGGCGAATCCTGGCCAACGGAGACCGAGGGAGAGATAAATGGCGGAAAGCGCAGAAGATAAGAAATCATTCGTTGACAAGGCCCGTGGCTCCACCAATGAATGGCTGACATCGGTGCTAGCTGGTCTTAGCCCCAAAGATATGCGAGAGCTGTTCCGGGGAGACCCCCCGGGCCGGCCCAACCCACGCTACAAAATCCACAACGTCAGTTTCTGGTTTCACATGAAGCCGCGCTGGTACCCAAAGAGCGTTACAAATATCACCTATACCTTCGCCCTGGGGTGGATCAGCGCCTTCCTGTCCATCGTGCTGGGCGTGTCCGGCTTCATCCTGATGTTCTACTATACGCCTTCCACAGGGCAGGCCTATGGCGACATCTTGAACATCCTGGGCAACGTCTTCTTTGGCAAGACGCTTCGCGACTTTCATCGGCTTGGGGCTGAGTTGATGGTTGCCGTCGTCATGTTGCACATGGTAAGGGTCTACTTTACCGCATCGTACAAACAGCCCCGAAGCTTCAACTGGACGGTAGGAGTGGCGCTGCTGTTGGTGACGTGGCTGTTCAGCTACAGTGGGTATCTCCTGCCCTGGGACCAGCTTGCCTACTGGGCCGTCACCATCGGCGTGAGCATGGCTGGCTCGATCCCCGTGATTGGCGACCAGCTCTCGCTGATACTGCTCGGCGCCCCGGCTGTCGGGCAACCCGCGTTGCTGCGCTTCTATGCTTTGCACGTCATCATCCTGCCCCTGGCCCTGATCTTTATTTTTGGGATCCACTACCACAAGGTCGTGCGCCAGGGCATCTCGAAACCACCGTCCGTGGACGCAGGCGACAAACCAGACAAGGAGCGTGTCTCCTTTCTACCAGAAGTGTTCAGCCGAGAGGCACTCTGGGTGATTTTGGGCATGTTGGTCATGTTCGTTGCAGTTTGGACCTTCTTTAGCGCTCCGCTAGAGATGCACGCTGACCCCCAGGTCACGCCACTGCACTCGACCGCACCCTGGTACTTTCTCTGGATTCAGGGCCTGATCAAACTGCCCGACATCTTTGGCGGGATCATCGAAGGCAAGTTCATCTATGGCGTGGTCATCCCGGGCATTGTCATCGGACTGCTGGTCGCCCTGCCCTACCTGGACCGCGGCCCAGCCAGGCGCTGGAAGGACCGCAAAGGGATGATCGCCATCGGCGTTGTAGCCCTTATCCTGTGGGTGATTCTGACCTACATGGGCACGCCGGCCTACAAAGCCAAGGCATCGGCAGCGGAGGAAATTGCCCTCGAATTCGTTCCCTATGACCGCCACGGAGAAATCAACGAGGTGCCCTGGGACCAGTTACTCGACGGAGACTATAGCACGGAAAACTTTGCCGAGAGTTCAGTCAGTGCAGCGGATACCGCACACGGCGGGGCGGGTAGTGAAAAAGCTCCTGAACAACTGATCGAGTTCATGACCGACCTGTCCAAAGCCGTGGAGCACGAGAAAGACGAGCTGCCCGGCGGCGTGGCAACGGTGAGCATCAAGATCTGGCAGCGGGAGCTAAAACGCGTCGACATCAAGATCACATGGCAGGAAGAGAGCGAGCAAGCGTTCTTCCAGCACACGTACATCCACCGGGCTTCTGCGCCGCACTGATCTGACAGGGAACTCGAAGAGGAGAACGGGCCAATGAATGTAGTGAGAAACCTAGTCATCGGAACCATTGTCGCCGTGGTGGTGACCGCCCTGCTTCTCGTCGTCTTTTTGGGCGAGCCAGCTCGCATGAAAGAAGAGACGAACGCGCAGCTCGGCGAAAGCATCGCCCGCGGAGCCTTGAACTACGATGCCTACTGCGGCGGGTGTCATGGCCAGCGAGGAGAGGGACTGGCCGGCATCTACCCGCCATTAAACGTTGAGGATTTGTGGACCGGCCGTGAGGATATTGCCTTCTATGGGACCTTTGAGGACTATGTTCAGCTCAACATCTCGGCCGGCCACCCAGCTTCGCGGATGCCCTCCTGGTCAACAGAGTTTGGCGGGCCCTTGCGCGAAGACCAGATCATGGACCTGACCAACTATGTCCTGAACTGGCAGGGGCCGCAACCACCAGGGGCGCGCGTGGAGTTGGTAGGACCGGAACCGACCAAGCCACCCCAAGGAACCCCGGGAGTGGTCGTGACGACCCCTGAGGCTCCACCTGGAGCGGGTGATGCAGCCAAAGGAGAGCAGATCTTTGTCCAGAACTGCTCCGCCTGCCACGGCGCCAGCGCCGAGGGCGGCGCCTTGGGGCCAACGCTGGTCACCGCCGATCAAGCAGCCAAGGACGACGAGTTTTTCCGGGAGACCATCGCCAACGGCCGGTCGGGTACTGCGATGCCTGCCTGGGGCGCCCTGCTAAGCGCCCAGGACATCGAGGACGCCATCGCGTTCCTGAGGTCAAAACAGTAAGTATTCTATATCCGAGCTGAGTCAAAGAAGGCTTCAGCCGCGGGAGAGATCCCCAGTGCTGAAGCCTTTTGCATTGGGCGGAGGAGAACGGAAGTGCTGTGGGTTGAAAGGATTGATCAGGCGCTTGGCGATGCCCGACACCTAGCGGCACCTGCCCGCCCGGCTGCGAGATGCACATCGGTTCTTTGTTGACGGCAAGGGTACAAAGAGAGCCTCCAAGACGGCGGCTTGAGAGCGAGTTGGGCCCGCGCCTGCAACCGGGTCTAGCGCTCACAGCAGCCACGCTGTGAAGAAGGAGAAAAGAGGCATTTGCGAGGAGGATCGACGTTGAAGCGGGACCGCGTGATCCGCGCCAGTGAGATCGGCCAATATCGTTACTGCGCCAGAGCCTGGTGGTTGGGTCAGGTGATGGGCTACCAGTCCACGAATGTGGAGGCGATGCGCCGGGGTGAAGACCAGCACCGCGCCCACGGACGAGGTGTGGTACGATACCACCGGTTGCGCTGGCTGGCCCTGGCTCTGCTTGGGTTGGCCGGAGCGGCCCTTGTGGCCTGGTTGCTCCTGGGCTCGGGGCTGTAGCATGGCCATCTGGTTCCTCCTGGCTGCATTGGTCACGGGTGGGCTGGGCATCTGGCTGCTATTGCGCGCGAGGGTCGCCCGCCAGGAGACCGGCCTGCCCTTGGGTCGAGTGACCTACGTAGACACTGGAGCCTGGAACCGCTGCGAACGTCCCCTGTTCTCCAATCAGTACCGCTTGACTGGCCGGCCCGACTATTTGGTTCAGGGCTCAAAAGGCATGATCCCGGTGGAGGTAAAATCCAGCGCCGCCCCCAGAAGACCTTATGTGGCGCATGTCCTGCAGCTGGCAGCCTACTGCCTGCTGGTTGAGGAACAGGAAGGGCAGGCGCCCCCATACGGCATCATCAGGTACCGCGATCGCTCTTTCGAAATCGAGTTCAGCCACGGACTCCGTACCGAACTGCTGGACACCCTCGGTGCCATGCGCCGGGATCTGGGCGGCCAGGAGGTCGACCGGGATCATAGAGAGGCTGGACGCTGCCATGCCTGCGGCTACCGCGAACGCTGCGATCAACGACTGGCCTAAGGCTCCCATAGGCTGTCGTATCACCCCTTGGTGGACTGCCCCCATCCTTTCTAGGCGCTCGATCAGGAATTGACGCGGCACGAGAAGTATGCTAAGATCGATTCAGCCTGGGCATTGCGGGGAACCATCAATCTCAGCAAGAATGCGGCTGTCCGCCATCGTGGGGTAGAAGCCTGCAGTCTCACCCCGAGGAGAAAAGCAAACACGTGTCAGAAGAATCCAAAGTACGGCTGCAAAAAGTCCTGGCCCACGCCGGTGTTGCCTCACGTCGCGAAGCCGAGGGTCTGATCCAGCAAGGCCGGGTATCCGTCAACGGCCAGACCGTGACCCAGATGGGCACAAAGGTGGATCCAAGTCGCGACGAGATCCGTTTCGATGGCCAGTCCATCCAGGTCGCGTCCCGCATGGTGTACATCATGCTCAACAAACCACAGGGCATCCTATCAAGCATGGAAGATGATCGGGGCCGACCTGCACTTGGAGACCTGGTGCAGGCACCCACACGGATGTACCCCGTGGGACGTCTCGATATTGATAGTGAAGGGCTTGTCCTGCTGACCAATGATGGCGAACTGGCCAATCTACTCACCCACCCTCGGTACCAACATGAAAAAGAATACCGGGCGCTGGTCAACGGACGCCCGTCGAAAAAGACACTTGCCGCCTGGCAGCGAGGCATCATGCTCGATGGCCAACTCACGGCGCCAGCCAGGGTGGACGCCATCCGCCAAGAGAAAGACTCGACGTGGCTCAGGATCGCAATGCGCGAGGGACGCAAGCGCCAGATCCGGCGCGTGGCGTCGATGCTGGGACACCCGGTGCGGGAATTGAAGAGGGTACGGATGGGACCACTATTCCTGGGCAGGCTGGAAGCTGGGCAGTGGCGCTATCTGACGAACAAGGAGATTGGCGACTTGGAGGTACTCAAGCGGCTGCCTTCCAAAGCCAAGACACGAAAGCCACGACGTCGCGGCTACACCCGTTGATAGGTGCTCAACCGCCGCTGCAGCAGCGCCAAGGGGGGCAAGGAGCTAGAGATTGACGCAGCCTTTGACCATTGCCATAGATGGGCCAGCAGCATCCGGCAAGAGCACGATCGGCAGGCTGCTGGCCGATCGCCTGAATTTCGTTTACTTTGATACCGGGGTGATGTACCGAGCTGTGACACATGCCGTCCTGGATCGGGGCGTGCCCATTGAAGATGAGGCCGGTGTCACCGCACTGGCGGAAACGCTGGCCATCGACATCGTGCTGCCAACTGTGGATGATGGCCGCCAGTACACCGTACTGGCTGACGGTGACGACGTGACGTGGGCGATCCGGCGGCCGGATGTGGACCGTGGCGTGTCGCCGGTGTCAGCTTACGCTGGCGTCCGAGCGGCACTGACCGCCCAGCAGCGCCGCATCGGCCAAAGGGGCCGGATTGTAATGGTAGGCCGCGATATCGGCACGGTGGTGCTGCCGGATGCCGATCTCAAGATCTATCTGGACGCCACGGTGCAGGAGCGTGCCTGGCGACGCTATCAGGAAGTGATGGAGAGAAAAGAACCGGTCGACTATGATGCCGTCTTGGCCTCAATGCGGCGGAGGGACAAGATCGACAGCAGACGTGCCCTGGCGCCACTGCAGGTAGCTGACGATGCGGTCGTCCTGGACACCACAGGCATGGACGTACAGCAAGTTGTGAAAAAGATCGTGAACCTGGTTGAGGGCTGGAACAAAGGCGAGTGACCAGGTAGCACGGCTGTACTGCGCCTGGGCTCTTGCGTTGCTCAGGCGTTTTTGGTAGGGAGAGGTCAAGTGGTCAGAATACCAGGAGGCGTCATTGCCCATGTGGAGCCAGGCAGCCTCGGCGAAGCGGCGGAGCTTCGACCAGGCGACCGCCTGGTATCCATCAACGATCACCTGCTGCGCGACATCATTGACGTGCAGTTCTATGGCGCGGAGGAATGGTTGAGGCTGCACGTAGAGCGGGACGGACAGCCGGCGGTGGTCGACATTCAACGGGACTATGACGATGAGATGGGCCTCTCCTTTGAGAATCCAACCTTTGACGTGGACATCCAGCGCTGCGCCAACAACTGCGACTTTTGCTTCGTCAAGCAGAATGCCAGGGGCATGCGTCGCTCGCTATATGTCAAGGACGACGATTACCGCTACTCTTTCCTATTTGGCAATTTCGTGACGCTAAGCAACCTTGGGGAGGAAGATTGGCAGCGGCTGGAAGAGCAGAGGATCAGCCCCCTGTACGTGTCGGTCCATGCGAGCGACCTCTCTTTGCGAAGGCGGTTCTTGGGCCGCAAATCTGCACCTGACGTGATGGCGCAATTACGGCGCCTGGCTGACCTGGGCATCGAGGCCCACACCCAGATCGTTCTGGTCCCTGGAGTGAACGACGAGGACCACCTGGCCGAGACGATCGCCGATCTGTCCAGCCTGTATCAGAAGCCTGTCGCATCGGTAGGCATCGTACCCATCGGCCTGACCAAGTATCACCAGGGGCAGTGCAGGACCTATACAGTGGACGAATCACGGGCCGTGCTAGACCAAGTGGAGGTCTGGCAAACCCAGAACCGGGAGGAACGAGGGCTCTCTTTTGTCCATGCGTCGGACGAGTGGTACCTGGTAGCTGGCCGCGAGGTACCACCGGCTGGCGGTTACGATGGCTTCCCCCAGGCAGAGAACGGCATCGGCATGGTCAGGCTACTTTTGGACGAATGGGGCACGGTCAAGGCTGGCCTGCTAGACGCGCGCCCCAAGCCAGTCACCCTTGTCTGCGGCACGCTCATCGCCCCTGTACTGGGCCAGATCATGAAAGAGTGGTCCCAAATCACAGGCATAAACATGCAAGTGACACCCGCAGTCAACCAGTTCTTCGGCCCAGTGACCACGGTCTCAGGATTGTTGACCGGGACTGACGTGCTGGCGGCCCTGCAAGGCCGCCGGCTCGGAGACATGGTGCTCCTGCCGCGGGCCATGTTCACCGGCAGCTACGGTGCTGGATCCGCGCCTCCTGGCACAACGCTGGACGACATGTCCATTGCTGCCATCTCGGCACAATTGGACGTGCCGGTTGCGATGGCCGGTGGATTGGCAGAAATGCTCACGTTGCTTGACGAAGGCATTCCCCGCTAGACTCCTGCCAGCGGGTGGCGAGCGTCAGGCCCCCTGAACTTTGCCCCAAAACTACAGCAGGCAAATACAAAGGGGTTGGGCCAATGCCCAACCCCTCGTTCTTGGTACCGCTGTCAGCGGATCCAGTAGGCAGATGGCTCTACCAAACCGTCACGATGGGCAGGTCGCGCATCGTGATCAGCCCTGGCGCTGCTTCCTGCACGCGACGGACGGCGTTCACGGCAATGGCCACGGTGGCGATATCTCCGTTGGTGCCCTGGAGCTTGACCTCGAGATCCGGCACCCCCGTGATCTGAATGGTATCTCCATCCTCGCCCGCATCCAGCGCGGCGATGAAGGTGAGCGTCATAAAGACGCCCTCCTGGGTGTACCCACGGGCCACCTGCCTGAGTCCCCGTACCTGTCCGGGCTGTACCTCAAAGAAGTCACTTTTGACCAGCCGGTCGGCCACCACGGGCTCTACGCCTGTCTCGTAACGCACCAGCGTCTTGCCAAGCGTGTCAAAGACCATATCAACAGACTCGGGCAGCCCGACGTGGCCCATGCGGCCCTCTGCCATTCTGGCATTGAAATCATCCACCATCATCCCAGAGCCGATCTTGGCCTGGAAGGGCCCGCGCCGAGTTGAAGCGTTGATAACCCGCGTCACCTCGATGCTGTCCACTCGCTGGCAAATCGCCGTCAGGGACAGGGGCAACGCATCCATGATGAAGCCAGGGTTGACACCGGTGCCCAACACCGTCTTGCCAACACGCCTGGCCACAGCATCCACCTCGGCAGCCTCTTCCGGATGGGCAAGCCAGGGAAAGGAAAGCTCCTCGGCTGTCGAGACCACGTCCAGTCCGGCCTCCAGTACCTCAACCACTTGGGCCTTGAAAAGGTCAAAGTAGGAACTTGTGGTATGGAGCACGACGTCCGCTTCTGTGCTGGCCATGGCCTGCACCAGATTCTCTGACACGGGAAAGCCCAGGGGAGCCTCGAGGCCAACGACCTCGCCAACATCGCGGCCGATCTTGGCCGGGTCAATGTCTACTCCTGCAACCAACTCCAGACCTTCTCGTTCCACCACGTGACGCGCCACTGCGCCCCCGATAGGTCCAAGTCCATACTGTATCACTCGCACGACGTCTGACATCTTTCCTCCACAACTCAGATTGTTTTTGTAAAAGGACTACAGGCTACATGTATGGTTTAATTCGACGCGCCGCCCGGCGACATGCCGCAGCGAAAAGATCTATTTCCGCTTCAGAGTGGGCGTAGGATACGCAGCCATGGCTGCGCAGCACGAACACGTCCTCCAACAATAGTGCCAGATCCAGTACCCGTTGACTCAAAGCAATGTCGCATACAGCAGGATCGAACCAGTCTTCGGGTCCGTCTAGTTGGGCATTCTCCTCAAAGGGGAAATGCAGGTAGAACAGCGAGCTACCGGGGATCGTCTGGTTGCCATCACCCATGCACCGGGCATGGATTCCCTCCTCAGCAAACGCCCTCTCCAGACCGTGGCGAAGCTTGTCGCCAAGCGTAGCCAGGCGGGGGTAGATCTCGTCTTCGTGGGCAATCAGGTAGCTCAGGCACGCTTTGGCAGCCAGCAACGACGCAGGATGGCCAGAGTAGGTTCCGCCGGAGAACTTGACCTTGCTGCCTGCCTCTCGTCCAGCCAGTCCCATGATGTCGGCTCTTCCGGCTACGGCGCATTGCGGCATGCCACCGCCAATGATTTTGCCAAAGGTAGACAGGTCGGGCTGGATGCCGTACAGGCCCCCCACGCTGCCGGCCTGGAAGCGAAAACCTGTGATTACCTCGTCAAAGATCAATGCCACGCCATATTGTTGCGTCAGTTCGCGAGCAGCCTTCAAGTACTCGGCGGTAGCCGGCACAAAGCCGCCAAAGCCAAGGAAAGGCTCAACGATGAAACAAGCCAGCTGATCCCCATATGTTCGAAAGTGGTCCTCCAACTGATCAGGATCGTTGAAACCGGTCACGATGACCTTGTCGGTCACGGCCGCAGGCACACCATCAGATTCGATCTTTTGGAATCCATCGCCATTATCGGCCGAGAACCCCACCCCTTTGAGTGCCCATGGTTGGGCGCCGTGCCAGCCGGCACCCACCTTCATCACCAGGGTTCGGTCGGTGAAGGCCCGGGCGAGCATAATACTGTACATTGTCGCCAGGGCGCCGCTCGTGGTGAAGCGGACTCGCTCGGCACCTGTCCGCTGGCAGAGGATCTCTGCGACCTCGACCTGGAGACGGTCGGTGAAGCCGGTTTGCAGGCCAAAGCCGTCCGCAAGAGCGCTGGCCACCGCCGAGGTGACGACCTGTGGATTGTGCCCCAGAATGTTGGCCATATGCCCTTGCCACAGATCGAGGATCTGGTGCCCATCCTCATCCGTGAGATAAGCTCCGTGCGCGGCCGCAATTCGAGGCGGAAACGGGGGAACGAGCCGCAGCGCATGGCTGCCGCCATCAACCTGATACCGTCTGGCCTGCTCGTCCAGCGCCCTGGATTCCGGCGAGTATTGCCTGTATGCCTCTTCAAGTTCAGCCAGCAGGGGGGTATAGTCCCTTGTCCTCATGTTCTCCTCCCTTTGTATCTCTGCACAACGGGCCGATTGTAGACCATTTCTCAAAATGGTGCAACAACGCGGCATTCCTGGGTACTCTGACACCTCCCTGGTCACTCTTCGCTCAAGCACCATCGAACGGCAGGTACCACTCTTTTGCTTCCGCCGATCAAAAAGGGTGCTAGGCTGTCATTCCGCGCTGGTCATCGTCCCAGCACGCTGCCTGGCCGTGCCTGGGTATGGACGCCGTCACGGATCACCAAATCGCCATTGACAATGACGTACTCTATACCGACAGGGTACTGATGGGGTACCTCGTAAGTCGCCCGGTCGGCAACGGTATCTGGATCCAGAATCACCAGATCGGCCTTATAGCCTTTCTTAACCAGGCCACGATCCGACCACCCAAGCTTCTGGGCCGGGAAACCACTCATCTTCCAGATGGCCTCTTCGAACGAAATCACGCCCTGCTCGCGGACGTAATGACCCAGCACGCGGGGATAGGTACCGTAGCTACGCGGATGGGGCTTGCCTTTGGATAGAGGCCCCTCGGTAGCATGGCCAGAGGCGTCAGTACCGATCATCATGGCTGGATGGCGCAATTCTTCCTTGCGGTCGTCCTCGGACATCATAAAGAGGATCATGCTGACGTCCAATTCCGTCTCCAGCAGCGCATCGTAGACCCAGTCGAGGGGTGATTTGCCAGCTTCTGCGGCCAGATCGGAGACGTATCGACCTTCGTATTCCCGTACCTTCGGGGAGGAGCTGATGAACACCTTGTCCCCCTCGGCAATGCGAAAGAAGCCGGTGGACCGCATATCATCCGCCATCTTTTGGCGCGCTTCTGGCTCGGACAAGCGCTTCAAGACTACCTCTTTGCCCCCTGCCTGCGCCCACTCCGGAAGCGCAGCGATCAGGCCGGTGGCGCCAGCCAGATAGGGATACATGTCGACGGTGACGTCCAGGCCCTCGGCCCGCGCTTGATCGATCATCTCCAGGCCTTGAGCCGACTTTTCCCAATTTTCGCGTCTAGCGGCCTTGTAGTGGCTGATCTGCACTGATGCGCCGGTCTCCCGCCCGACGTGGATGGCCTCGGCGATGGATTCCAGCAGCGCATCGCCTTCGTCCCTGAGGTGGCTAAAGTAGAAACCATCTCGCTCGCCGGCAGGCAGGGTGACGGCAACCACTTCCTGTGTAGAAGCATACGATCCCGGTGGGTAGACGAGGCCGGTGCTGACGCCGATGGCGCCCTCATCCATCGCCCTGGCGACCTCGGCCTGCATTCGTGCGATTTCTTCCTCATTCGCCGGGTCAGCACTGAATGCTACCACCGCCGATCGCACCATCCCCTGCCCGACCAGCGGCACCACGTTGACTGAGGTGCCAATCCGTCTCAAGTAGTCCAGGTAGCTGCCAAAGGTAGACCACTCGTCCCACGGCAAAGGCATGTCCTCACTCTCCATCATGGCCAGCACCTGATCGCGGGTCTCGGCCAGCAGCGGGACTGGCGAGGCTCCGCACTGCCCGCCTACGATGGTGGTAATACCCTGATGCACCAGACTATCCGCCGTCGGGCCAATGGGCAGGGAGAAATCGGCGTGCGAGTGCATGTCTACGAACCCTGGGGTCACCGTGCACCCAGAAGCATCAATTACTTTCTCGGCCGTTGCGTTCTCCAGGTGGCCAACCTCAACGATCCGGTCGTGCTCTATGGCTACGTCCGCCGGGAACCGGGGCGCACCAGAACCATCCGCGACCAGGCCGTTCTTGATCAGAATATCAAGCATTTCCTCCTCCTTGAGTTTACGTTGCTGTCACCAGGTTGTCTCGCCCTTCTATACTGTTCGAAATCAATCCATTTGGCGTGGATCGAGCGCATCACGCAGCCCGTCCCCGAACAGGTTAAAGGCCAGCACGGTGAGGAAAATCATGATTCCGGGAAAAATAGAGATGTGAGGGTAGAGGGTGATATAGGCCCGACCATCGGCCAGGGTGCCACCCCAGGACGGGTTCGGGGGTTGGATACCCAGGCCAAGGAACGAGAGCGCGGACTCGAGGATGATGATCGAGCCGATACCCAACGTGGCCAGGACGATCACCGGCGCCATCACATTGGGCAGCATGTGGCGCACAATAATGCGCGAGTCCTTCACGCCCAACGCCCGGGCCGCCAGGATGAATTCCTTCTCCTTCAGGCTCATCACGTCAGCGCGAACCACCCGGGCATAGGTGGCCCAGGTCGTGACGCCAATGACGATCAGGGTGGTGGTCAGGCTGGGGCCCAGGACCGCGGCCAGCATGATGAGCAGCGCAATGAGGGGAAAAGCCATCAGCGTATCGGTCAGGCGCATCAGGGTCGAGTCAACCCGGCTGCCGAAATAGCCGGCCGTGACGCCCACGGCCACACCAATAAGGATAGCCACAGCGCTGGCCACCAGACCCACGATCAGTGCCACGCGGGAGCCATAGATGACGCGGCTCAACAGATCGCGCCCCACATGGTCCCAGCCCATCGGGTGCTCCCGGGATGGCCCGACACCGCGCATGCCTGAAACGATCTCGAGCGGGTCGTAGGGTGAGAGGTAGTCGGCGAAAACCGCCATCAAGATCACGAGGATAATAAAGGCCAATCCGACCATGGCTGCCCGGTTGGCTCGGAAACGACGCCATGATTGCCGGACCTCCGACCGATGCACATACCCGACTTCCAGACTCCGCTACTTGCCGATCATCTGCCATGTGTTCTTCCCTTGTCCAGGTTCAGACAATTCTATTCAATGCGTATGCGCGGGTCAACGAAGGCATAGACCAGGTCGGTCAGTAGGTTCACCGCGACCACAATCACAGCCAGGAGAAAGACGATGGACTGCACAACCTGGTAATCGAGGCGGAACACCGAGTCGGTGAACAACCGGCCTATCCCCGGGATGGCAAAGACCGTCTCGACGACGATGGTGCCGCTGAGGATAAAGGCGACCTGAAGCCCGATGACGGTCACCACCGGCAGCAGCGCGTTGCGCACCGCGTGCCGCACAATGACGGCATTCTCGGCCAGCCCCTTGGCCCGAGCCGTGCGCACGTAATCCTCCTGCAGCACCTCAATGGTGCCACTGCGCATCACGCGCGTGAGCGTGGCCGTCTGCGCGGTGACCAGCACGATGACCGGCAAAATGTAGCCCTTTGCAGACCGGAGGCCAAACGGGGGTACCAGGCCCAGCATGAGGGAGAACACGACGATCAACATCAGGCTGATCCAGAAATTCGGCAGGGCCACGCCTATGGTGGACCCGACGGTGGCCGAATAATCAAAGAGCGAGTTGCGTTTCACCCCGGCCACAATCCCCGCCGGGATGGCGATGGCCAGCGAAATGGCTAGCGCTATGAGGTTCAACTTGAGGGTCACCGGTATGGCTTCGAAGATCATGTCTCGCACCGGTACCCCGGTTCGAATCAGCGAATCGCCAAAATCCCCCCGAAACATGTTGAGCAGCCACAACAAGGTACTGTTCGTGATACGGTTTATCGAGACCCCATTTGTGCCGGATGGCCTCCATCTGGTCCTGGCTGATCCGGACGGTTCCTTCTCCCAGCAGGAGATAGACCGGGTCGCCGGGCAGCAGGCGCATGATCGCAAAAGTCGCCAGGCTGATCAAAAAGATGACGACGAGCCCTTGAAGCAAACGGACGGTAAGATATCGGCCCATATAGCCACCACTCCCTACTCCCTCTGGCACACGCCCCAGATGTAGGGGCGACCAGCAACTGGTCGCCCCTACCAGCACTCTGTCAGACTGACTGCGATGTGTATGCTCCAGGATCGCTAGGATACCGATGGACTGGATTCACCGAGGAACACGCCTTCTCAGTGCTTTCAGCACGCTCGGGGCCCCCGCGATCCCGGAGGTGTGTGCCCGGACTACTCCTCAAGGGACCACTGCCATGCCGTGGCAAAGACCTCAGCTCCAAAGAGCGCGTCCTCTGGCACGCCCTTGACCTTGGCGCTGAACATATTGTACCAGTCATCGATCTGCAGGTACAGCACCGGGACGTCTTCCACAAAGATCTCCTGGATCTCGTCGTAGATGGGCTTGCGCTGCTCCGGATCGGCGATCTGGACCCCCTGCTCGATCAGCTCGTCCATCCTTGGGTTGCTGTAGCAGGTAAAGTTGTTGCCGCCGTCGCTGTGGAGCGTCGCGAAGGGATCCGGATCGATGTCACCATAGGTCCAGTTGAAGAGGGAGGCCTCCATCGTGCATTCGCGCATCCCCTCCAGGATAGAGGCGACGGGCGCTTCCTCGATCTCCACTTCGACACCCACCTTGGCCAGGTATTGCTGCGCCACCTCGGCTATCGGACGGCGGGCCTGGTCGCCGGTGATCACGGTGACGGTGAAGGACAGCTTGACCCCATCCTTCTCGCGGACGCCGTCGCCATCCTCGTCCACCCAGCCAGCCTCCTCCAGAAGGGCCATGGCCGCCTCCGGGTCGTAGGGGTACTGCTTGAGGTTCTTGTTGTAGTAGAAGTCGAACTTGGGGGACAGGTTAGAGTGGGCAACCTTGGCCGCACCGCTCCAGATGTCATCGATGATCTGCTGGCGGTCGAGGGCCATCAGCATGGCCTGGCGCACCTCTTTCTCTGCAAGCTGTGGCAGGCTGGTGTTGAGCGGGAAGTGCTTGATCGACCCGCCAGGCGTCACAACGGCATTATAGGCGGGATCCTGGGCCAGGCGCAGGTTGTCCTCCGTCAGCAGCGGCCAGACGGCCGAATGCGCGTCGCCCGTTTCGAGGGCGATGGTGCGCACCGACGGCTCGGGCACAATGTCCTCGCGGAGTTCGTCGAGGATGGGCCGGCCGCGGAAGTGATCGTCGAAAGCCTCCAGCAACGTGAACTCGGCCGGCCGCCACTCCTTGAGCTTGAAAGGGCCCGTGCCGATGGGGGCCGTCTTGTAGATGTCCTCACCCACCTCCTGCGTGGTACGCGGACTGGACGATGCGGGTCGTCGCCCCGTTCATCAGAAAGGCCGCGTTCACCTCGTCCATATTGACGACCACCGTATAGTCGTCCGGCGTATCGATGCTCCCGACACCCAGGAAATTGCCGACTATCGAGGTCGCGTTCTCGGGGTCGCGGTAGTAGTCGTACGTGTACTGGACGTCTTTGGCCGTGAACTCGGTGCCGTCGTGGAACTTGACTCCCTCACGCAGTTTGAAGGTATAGGTCAGGCCGTCATCCGAGACCTCGTAAGATTCGGCCAGGACCGGCTGGAGCTCTCCCCACGGGTCCAGCTCCAGCAACGCATTGTGGATGTTGACGATCATCACATAGTGCACGTCCGGCCCGGCGTCGTCAGGGCTCAGACCAGCGACTTCCTGGTGGCCCATGAGGACGACCGTGCCGCCCTGGCCGGGTTCCTCGGCCTTGGGTGCTTCAGTCGGCTCAGCAGCCGCTGGCGCCTCGGTCGGCTCAGCAGCCGCCGGTGCAGCCGTGGCCTCGGCGGGCGCTTCGGTTGCCTGCGGACCGCAGGCGCTCAGCACCAGGACGGCAACCATCAGCATAGAAAGAACGATCGACGCATTTCTGAGACGCATTTCTTCCTCCTTTTCCTTTCTCTGTCTGGATGCTCAGAATAACGAACATCTTGGGCCATACATAGCCCTACGGCATGTGTGAAGAGACTTTCGATAGGCACCTCCTCGTGACAATATAGTTGGCTGGTGCTGACGCGATGTGGGAGAGCCCGGGCCTGATGTGGATCTTGGGGTTGTGAACCCGCACCTGGCCACCGAGGGCATTTGGCAACTGGACATTGCCTGTGAATGCCTGATCGCCCACCGTGAGTGGGGCTCGTCTTCTGCCATCTACACATTGATTGGACAACGGAACCTCAAAAAGAGCGGACAGTTGTAGCCTGCCAAGGTGAATCCTGAAGTCGGGTCCTCACACGGCCGCTTCAAGGGTGAAGGCCAATCGCTGTTGCTGGATGCCCAGCCTTTCGTCCAGCTGACAGAGGTCGTTGGTGAGCAGGTATAGGGCTACAATAGGGAATGACGGGCCACGGCCCTTGGCTAGGTGCCGCCCCATTGCTTTCTGCTGCAACCTGGTTCGCGACCGTGGATAGAGTATAGCATAGCGTGCTGGAGAATGTCAAACCTGTGATTTCAAGGCTGATCTTCCCAGTTGGCAGGGAAGTCTTTGTAGGGCACCTTGCGGCTTCGCCGGCGCCGTTTGGGTGAAAGGTCTTCAGACACCTGGATGGCACGATTGATGGCGAGATCGTATACACTATCCTCACATCCCAGCCTTTGACGAGTCGCTGGTGCGTGTAGTATAATCACATCGACGGCAATAGCCTAAGCAGAGCGAGGAGTGCATTTGATCTACTTGGCCGATCTCTTGGAATCTACCGGTGGGTCCACTCATGGGCAGGTCTTTTCCGACAGATTTAGCGACTTCTGCTATGATATCCGCTTGCTGAATCCCGGAGAGCTCTTCGTGGCCGTGGTAACCGACAAGGAGGACGGCCACGACTACGTAATGAAAGCAGTGCGCCGGGGAGCCACAGGCGTCCTTTGCGAACATCCCTTCAACCTGGAAGCGCACGGGATCACGTGCGTTTTGGTGGACAACACGAGTACGGCCCTGCTCGAGTTGGTCCGTCAGACTGCAGGTTGGCAGAATGTGCGTTTGCTCCACCCCGGCCGGCCTACCTGGCTGGAAGTGGACCTGGACGCCATCGCCCACAACGTCCAGCGCGTGGTCGAAATGGTCGGCCCAGACGTGGCAGTCCTGGCCGTCGTCAAGGCCAATGGCTATGGCCATGGCATGCTGCGCTGTGGCCCGGACGGCCCTGAACAGTGGGGCGAGCTACCTGGGTGTGGCCAGCATCAACGAGGGGGCTGTGCTCCGCCGCAGGGGGATTACGGCCCCGGTCCTGGTCATGGGCTTCACGCCGGCCTGGCAGGCCCGGGATCTCGTGCTGAACGACCTGACGGCCACGGTGTTCGACCTGGACGTGGCCCGGGCGTTGAGCCGCGCCGCCGGCGAGCTGAACGGCCAGGTCCGGGTTCACGTCAAGGTGGACACGGGGATGGGCCGGCTGGGGCTGTTGCCGGATCAGGTCCTGCCTTTTGTCCAGGACCTGGTGGCGCTGCCGCACCTGCAGCTGGAGGGCATCTTTACCCACTTTTCTGTGGCCGACAGCGACCCGGACTACACGCGGGGGCAACTCCAGCGTTTCCGTCACGTTCTGGAGACACTGGCGAGCGAGGGCATCGAAATCCCCCTAATCCATGCCGCCAACTCGGCAGGGATCCTTTCCTTGCCTGAAAGCCACTGTAGCAATTGGTTCCCGGGGAGCGGATTCCGGGGCATGGTCCGGTTCGGTATCGCCATGTACGGCCTGCATCCCTCGGAACAGGTACCCTGCCCCCCCGACTTCCGACCCGGGCTGGCCTTCAAGACGCAGGTGGCGCAGGTCAAAGCGCTGCCACCGGGAAGCTTTGTCAGCTATGGAAATACCTACCAGACCGAGGGCGAGCAGCGCATCGCCGTCATCCCCGTGGGCTATGCCGATGGCTTTCGCCGGGCGCCGCGCCACTGGGGCGAGGTGCTGGTCGGCGGCCAGCGGGCGCCCATCGTGGGGCGGGTGTGCATGGATCAAACCATGATCGACGTGACCGATGTTCCCGGCGTGCGCCAGGGCGACGAGGTGGTCCTCATCGGGGTGCAGGGCATCGGAGCGGATCACGGCCGAGCAGGTTGCCCAGCGATTGGGCACCATCAACTATGAGGTGACCAGTGAAATCCTGGCTCGGGTACCCCGCGTGGTGTAAGCCCTGGCCAACAAGCGCATATCACGCCCCAGAGATGAATCCCCGCCCTGGCTCAGGCCTCGTCCGGCACGAACAGATCGCACATCGTTTCCAGCGTCGCCCCGACCGCTTGCAGGTCCATGCCTTCACACAGTGAGAAAACCGTATCGAGGATGAGTCTGAGGTTCACCGTGGCAAAGTGGGCCGGATCCAGGTAATCCTGGTCGTTGTGCGTATCCAGGACCAGGGTGCCATATTGCGGAGCGTCTGCACGCGTTCGCTCCAACACATGCGCCACGACCTCCCGGTGGTCGTACGACGCCGGGACGTAGGGCCATTCATAGCCCTGCTCTCCGGCAGCGCCAGTCTGCACCGGCCTTTGATAGTCGACTGATACAGGCACTTCGACGAAACTACTCGTACCAGCAATCTGTCGAAAATCAAGATTGGCCCGATGCGGATAGTTCTCGGCCCCTGCCCAAACGCTGCAGTGCTCGGGCAGAACCCGGCCGGGATTGGACAGGCTGCCGCCCCTGAAGCCCAGATCCTGTAGAACTCGGAAAGTGTTGTCGTTGCCGGAAAAGTAGCCTGCCCTGAAGTACAAGGGCCTCTGGCCGAGAGCCCGCTCCCACACCTCAGCAGAAGCGGACAACATCTCCCGCTGCTCCTGAGCCGAATAGGCGCCCAGGTCGTCCAGATAGCCTCGTCCCGCAAACTTGTAGGGATGGAGGTGCAAGCCCAGGCAGTGTCCCCGCCCCTGCAGGTCCAGCAAAAAATCGCGATTTCCTACCGCAACCTCGGGATGGGCGAGAAGGGTCAAAGGGAACCCATAGGCCTCCGCGATGGCCGCGTAGCCCTGGATCGATCGCTCGCTCTCCTCGTAATCCTGGGGGCCGCTTGCCGACATCCTGGTGCCGTGAGGCGCCACCTCTTGCTTGGCAGTCTCGCAATCCATAGTCAGCAGCACATATACGTTGGTGGTCATTGTTTGCGCGCCCCCTCTTCCCCATGTCCTCAGGCCTGCTCGCGCCGGAGAACGCGGCACGGTCTCGCCGCCATGGCTCAGGACAACGATGCCTGCATCCCTTCCCTGTCGCTCCAGCGCTCTCTCCAGAGCCTCCTCGAGGCTGCCGGCGCGGTCAAAGCCCAACACGCCTACCTCATGCTCCGAGAGCCCATCCGATACCACGGTCACCCAGGCCAGTTCGTTGCAACAGGCGGCGATATTGCTGACCGTCAGGGCCGCATAGTCCTGGAGGCCCAACCGCCGCGTTTCGTGCCACAGGCGACGCGAGGGGATGCCAGACCAGCGCTTCCAGGGTAGCCACGTGCTCTTGCTGACCCGACAGTCCCTCCGGACATGGCGTAAGCAGAATGATATCGCCGCCTCGCTTGACGATCTTTTCCGCCGAGTAGAGGGCCTTGTTCGCCTGCCAGAAATCGATATCGGCCGGGTAGGAACTCACCAGCACAATGTCGGCAAGACTGGGGACAGGGACTTCCCAAATAGGACGAGCCAACTCCACGCCACGCCGGTGAGCCGCCCGGCTTTCGCCAGCTACCACGTGCGCCACAGCAGCGTGCCGGTCCAGGACACAATTCACCACCCCCGTCAGATTGGTCTGCTTGGCGACCGCCTCCAGCTCAGCCCGCACGGGGTTCTCCAATATCCCCATATTCGAGGTCGGCGAGCGCGCCGCCAGCAGATGGGTAAAGTAGGTTGTCTCCTTCCCACAAATGCCAGGCTGGACGATTTTGCCCCCCCCGGACCATCCGGCCAGATTGTGAGGTACGATGTTGCCGATACCCACGCACATGTCCGCCTGTTGGATCAGTCGATTCACTTTGATCGGTGTCCCGTTGGGAGTGACACCCAGGTCAACCAGGGCGCTTGGATCTTCCCAATGGTGATTGAGGACCGGGTAGGCAGCGGCAATCTCGTGGCCGACTCGGGTATTGATCTCTTCCTGGGTCATATTGCGGTGAGTTCCCAGGGCAATCAAGATGGTCACATCGATCCTTTTTTGCTCAACTTCTAGTTCGTCCAAGAGCACAGGCAGGATCTCGTGGATGGGCGTCGGCCTTGTGATGTCGTCAATCAAAAGAAGGAGGCGCTCTCCCCCTGAAAGTTGCGCGGAGAATGGCGGAGCATTGATAGGAGCCCTCAGCGCCTCACGCACCTGGGTGACCACATCAGCCGCCTGGCGTACCTCCTTGGGATTGGCTACGGCGAGCAGGTTGTCGCTGGACACCCCGATCTCGACAGAGCCTCTGCCATAGGGCAGAGAGACGGTTGTGATTCGTTCAGACAGTTTCAGTTCTCCTTCTCCAGTTGAGGCTGAACTTCGCCCCGTACCTGAACGAGATGACGGAGCATGGTTTCTCTGGCTTGTTCAGCGTGATCGGGGCCAGCCCTGACGTGCTCAAGCAACTGCCAGTGGTAAGTCTGTCCTCTCTTCATAGCCCCAGGCGTCTGCTGCGCCAAGCCCATGACATCCTGTAGCAGATCGATGACCGGGTGAATCAGGATCACCAACAGTTCGTTTCCCGTGGCTTCGGCCAGGGCCGAATGGAAAGCCAGGTCAGCCGGTATATAGTGAGCAGGGTCGTCCAGGGCCAGATCCATTCTGTGCAGCGCGTCTTCAATCTCTCTGATATTCTCAGGTGAAGCATTGCGTGCTGCAATGGCAGCAATATCGGGCTCCAATGCCTCCCGGACTTGCAGGAGATCGCGGATGGCCCAATCGCTGCGCTCGGCCGACAGTTGGAGGGGGATTCTCAGAGCATCCTTTCCCGGCTCGGCCACAAAGGTACCCACACCATGCTTGACCCTGAGGATGCCCCAGGCATCCAGAAGTTTAATGGCTTCACGTACAGCGGTCCGGCTGACCTTTAGGTAGCCGGTGAGTTCATCCATAGGCGGTAGGCGGTCGCCCGCCTCCAATTGACGGTGGGCAATGAGATCTCTGATCTGCTCAGCCACCTGTTCAGACAGAGTCCCCTTGCCTGCTCCCACTGGCTGGTATAGGGTCGACTTGTCCATAGATGGTCTCCTATAATCCTATCCGTTTCTTTCTATTGCAGACCCAACCAGAGGTCAGGATACTTGACAGGGGATGGAACTTGTGATAGAATAGATATGACCTCATACCTCATACATCTACAAGTATAGCAGGGACTGCTGGATTTGTCAAGTAGGTTGACCGTATTCTTGGAGAGCGGGGACAGGATGTCTCGAGGTTGTTGGCAAGCGCGCTGGACGTCGACGGCCATCACTGGGTTCATCTACGGTGAGCCTCTGTGGCCTGAACGACTGCAGCGCGCTTGCTGTTTGGCAGAAGGGAGGTGGTGTGGCAGCCAGAACAAGCACTCGATGGGCAGGGCTCCGAGTCCTGCCAGCGGGTTGTTGTACCTGCAGTCTATCGCGTCGCATGGGATCCAGCTTTCTAATTGAAAGGAGACGAAGATGTCCGCAAGCAAGAAATCGATAGGCGTCGTACTGCTCATCATGGTCGCATTGTTGTTGGCCTCTTGTGGTGCCACGCCCGAGCCACAGATCGTCGAGGTCGAAAAGGTCGTCACCCAGGTCGTAGAGGTGGAGAAAGAAGTCATCGTTACCGAGATCGTCGAGGTCGAAGGCAAGGAGACCGTCGTCGAGGTCACCAAGGTAGTCAAAGAGGAAGTGGAAGTGGTCGTCACAGCCACGCCCGAACCCACCATGGAAGCCCCCACGGGCCCCGTGGCTGGTGGGACGCTCCGCTTCGGGATGACCTCGGACTTTGACCACTTTAATCCTGGCTACCTGGGCTACGAGGAGTTCCCGGTTCGCGCCCAGATATACGACTCGATGATCCGCTACGACCACGACGTGCAGCCTCACCCCCGGCTGGCCGAGACCTGGGAGATGAGCGACGACGGGCTGACCCTGACCATCAAGCTGCGCGAAGGGGTCAAGTTCCACAATGGCCGGGAGATGGTGGCCGACGACATCCTTCAGAACCTGGCCTTCGCCCAGGATGAGGAGACCTGCTATCACATGTGTCAGGGGACAGCCAAGATTGAGTCGGCAGAGGCCCTGGATGACTATACGGTCGTGTTCCACTACAGCGAGTTCGACGCTGGCTGGCAAGACTTCCTGGAGGACTGGTACATCATCGCCCCCGAAGGCTTTGACACAGTGGACAATAGTCCCATCGGTACCGGGCCCTTCAAGTTCCAAGAGTACATCCCCGATGACCATACCATCTTTGTCAAGAACGAGGACTACTGGGGCTCGGAAGGCCCCTACGTCGACGAGATCTATATTCGCTCCTTCGGCACCGACGAAGAGGCATTGGTCGCTGCCCTCGAGTCGGGGGAGATCGACCTGACGCACCAGACGCCGACCAAAGACGTGGCCGCGACTGGAGCGAGATGGATTCGTCATCTATGCTGGGCAGCCAGGAGCCTTTGTCGACGTCATCTATGCCAGTTCCCTGGGCATACCGAAGAACCAAGGTCCGGCAAGCGATCATGCACGCCATAGACTGGCAGGCATTGTCGGAGGGGGTCTACTATGGCACGGGAGAGTTGGGGGCCAGGATGAGCTATCCGCCGACATCCTGGGTCTTTGACGAGGAGCTTGAAGAGCTCTACCCCTACGACCCTGAGAAGGCCAAGGCTCTGTTGGCCGAGGCTGGCTACGAGACCATCGACATCGAGTACAACGCGGTGAGTATGGACTACATCCAGGGTGGACTCATCCTGCGCGACAGCATGGCGCGCGGCGGGCATCAACCTGGAGGTTATGCCCTTGGAGCGCACCCAGTGGCTGGACAAGTACTATGGCGGCAACTATGGCGTTGCCATGAGCTACATCGCCAACAGCAACAAGGACCCGTCACGCCTGTTCATGAACAGCCAGTACCGCTGCCAAAACACCACTTCCAAGACCGACGAATGGCCGGTCCATCCAGAAACGGGCGAATCCTACTGTGCCTTGATGGCCGAGGCTTCGGCCACCCCGGACCAGGAAAAGCGAGAAGAACTCTACCTCAAGATCCAGGAGATCATGGCCGAGGAGGCCTGGGCCATCGGCTACCGGATGCGGCCCGCGAACTTTGCGGCAAATCCCGCCGTGCAGGGCTTCGACTGGCGCATCGACAACGGCATCCTGCTGGAAAATGTATGGCTGATGCCGTAGCAGTCGCATGACTTTGCTTTAGGGCTTCATATCCTGGGGGGAACCTGCCTCTGTCCAGAGCCAGGTTCCCCCCTTACCGGACCATCAGTTTCCCTGGGAGGCGTCTATGGGACGTTATGTGGCGCGCAGGCTTTTGCAGACCATTCCAGTTCTGATTGCAGCTTCTGTTCTGGTTTTTCTCTTGATCCATTTCCTGCCCGGCGATCCAGCCCTGGCGCTTCTGGGTGACAATGCCACCCAGGAGATGATCGATGCCATGCGGCAGAAGCTGGGCTTGAACGAGCCGCTCTACGTGCAGTATGGCATCTGGGTTGTACGCTTGGTTCAGGGCGACCTTGGCGTCTCTGTCCGCGGCGGGCATGCAGGTATCTGACCTCATCGGCATGAAGGCCATCGCGACGGCCCAGTTGGTGATCGCCGCCTTTTTGCTATCGGTCCTGGTCTCGTTCCCCCTTGGCATCTGGGCCGCACTCAAACCCCATTCATGGCCCGACCGCTTTATCATGGCTTTCAGCAGCCTGGGTGTGGCCCTGCCTAGCTATTTTCTGGGGATCGTCCTGGTCCTCATCTTTTCCCTGCGCCTGGGCTGGCTGCCTTCTTCGGGGTACGTCCGGCCCAGCGAGGATCTCGCGGGTTTCCTGCGCTTCTTGATCCTGCCAGCGATCACGCTGGCGGCGGGCCTGGCTGCCGTCCAGATGCGCTTTGTCCGGTCGGCCCTGTTGGAGGTCCTAAGCGAGGACTATGTCCGCACGGCCCGGGCAAAAGGCCTCCGCGAGAGAGGCGTCATCTGGGGGCATGCGCTGAAGAACGCCTTCATCTCGGTGGTGACGATCCTGGGATTGCAGTTCGGCGCCATGCTGACCGGCTCGGTTCTGGTGGAAACCCTCTTTGGCTGGCCGGGCATGGGCCGGCTGCTGATCACCGCCATTACCCAGCGGGACTATGTCATGGTGCAGGCAACCATGCTCTTCTTGCTGATCATCTTTACCCTGGCCAACCTGGCTGTCGACGTGAGCTATGGCTGGCTGGATCCGCGGGTGAGCCGGTCATGAGCCTAACTACGGAGGCAATCATCAAACTGTGGAGCAGGCAGCTGAGGAGGCAGCCGCAATGGCAACGGTTGTCAGGGCGGCGCCGGCGGCGGAACGCAAGGCTTACCGGGGCGAGGTCGACGAATCCTGGCGGCAGAAACCTGCCTGGCGGGAAAGCACGTTCGGGCCGCGTCGTCGTAGAGATCCAGCAGGGACAAGGCTGCGCTAATCGGACTGGCCTGGATCATCCTTCTGATCATCCTGGCCATCCTGGGGCCGATGTTACCGCTCAAAGACTGGGAAGAGGTCAACATCAGCGCCGCCTTCGAGCCACCTTCCCTGGAATATTTCTTTGGCACCGACAATCTAGGCCGGGACCAGTTTTCACGAGTCATCCTGGCGGCGCGGGTGTCGGTGTTGGGCAGCATAGCGGCAGTCGCAGTAGGCACCATCATTGGTGTCTCGTGGGGTCTGGCGGCGGGGTTCTTTGGGGGCACTGTTGGCTCAATCATGATGCGCATCGTCGACTTTTTGCTGTCGATCCCGACCATCCTGATGGCGCTCCTGATCCTGGCCCTGTTGGGGCCGGGGGCCATCAACGCCATCATCGCCATCGCCGTAACCCGCATCCCCACCATGGCCCGCTTGTCCCGGTCCAGCGCGCTGGTCGAGCAGGGCAAGGACTATGTCATGGCCAGTCAGTCCATCGGCGCGCGCAACCGCCACATGTTGTTCAAAGTCATCGGTCCCAACACCCTGCCTCCGATTTTTGTCCAGTTCACACTATCCCTGGCTTTCGCCATCTTGCTCGAGAGCGGCCTGAGCTTCCTGGGTCTGGGCACGCGGCCGCCCACCCCGGCCTGGGGTTCGATGCTGGCCACGGGCCGGCGCTACCTCCAGGATGCGCCGTGGATGGCCATCTTCCCTGGCCTGGCCATCACAACCTACGTCCTGGCCGTGGGCTATCTATCCGATGGTCTCAGGGCAGCGATCGGGGCGAAGAGCCTTCGCTAGCTGGCAAAGACGGAGCATCGAGGCTGGATCGGGCAGTGATCTGGTTCCTTCTACTGAGGAATCTTGAGCTAGAAAGGGATAGCAATGAGCAGGACAGTTCTGAGAAACGGCCGGATCGTGGATGGGACAGGAAACCCCTGGGTACGGGCAGACCTGGCCATTGCAGGCCAGCGGATTGCCGAAATCGGTGCCGTAGAGCCGGTTGATGGCGATGTGCAGATAGACCTCCAAGGCCATGTTGTCTGCCCGGGCTTTATTGACATCCACACCCACTCGGACAGTGCCTTCCTATTCGACAAACACGCCTACAGCAAGGTCTGCCAGGGAGTAACGACCGAGGTTGTAGGGAACTGTGGGCTATCCTGCGCCCCCCTGGCAGGCGAGGGCGGAGAGATATACCTCCAGGTGAACAGCCAGCTCTTTGGCAAAAACCTTTCCGCGAACTGGGAGTCGATGGACGAGTATCTGTGCCGGTTGGAGCAGAACGGGCTGCCCCTCAACGTCGCAGCCATGGCTGGCCACAGCACCGTTCGAGCCTGCGTCATGGGCTATGCCACTAGGCCGCCAACCCAAGACGAGCAGAATGAGATGGGTAGGGTTCTCAGGGAATCGCTGGAGGCAGGTGCATTTGGCATGACGTTGGGCTATAAGCCGGGCGATCAGGCCGATGAAGCTGAACTCGCGCATCTTGGCCGCATCGTTGCCGAGTATGGCGGTTTTGTATCCGACCACTCAGCCCAGCTTTCGCTGAAAGCGGGTCACCCAGCAGGGGCAGATAGCTATCTGGGCATGACCAGCATCATCCGCAAGCTTCTCAGGGTGGGGGCGCAGGCCCAGGCCCCGGTACACATCGCCCACGTCAAAGCAATTGGACCGGCAGCGTGGGGCAGGGCGGGTTGGATCACCGACCTGATTGACCGGGCGCGAGACCAGGGCGTCGACGCCACCTGTGATCTTTACGGTTACACCGCCGGCGGTGGTGGATTGGTCGGGCTGTTTGCACCCCAATCCCTTTTGGAGGCTGCAGATTCTCAGGACGTACCTGCCTCCATTCGGGCAGCCGTGGCCGCCCCGGTCATGATGCAGGCTGCCCTACGATCGATTGAACAGTCGTTCCGCGGCCTGGGCGGAGCGGACAAGGTCCGGATCGTGTCTTTCCCACCGGATCCAGGCATGGAGGGCAAAACGTTCCAGGATATTGCGGAGGCGATGGGCAAGGCCCCGGCCACGGTCGCCCTCGAGTACCTCCAGCGGGGTGATGCCCGGCTGAGGTGCGAAGTGATGCTCGAGAAAGACGTGATTCATTTGATGCAGCATCCGACGGCCATGATCTGCTCCGATGCGACGTCCATGTCCCTCGAAAGTGGCCGAGAGAAAGAGATGGTGCATCCCCGGACCTTCGGCGCCTTTCCCCGCATCCTGCGGCGCTATGTCACCGAATTTGGGGCACTCAGCCTGCCGGAAGCCATACGCAAGATGACGGCCGCACCGGCGCAGCGCCTGGGACTCACGGACAGGGGCCGGCTTGCCGAAGGCGCCTACGCTGATGTTGTAGTCTTTGATCCTGAACAGATTGCCGACCTGGCCACCTATTCGGACCCATACCGCCTGCCAAGGGGCATCCGCTACGTGTACGTCAATGGCACGCTGGCTGTCAGCGAGGGGGAATTCCACAAGACGCTGGCCGGGAAGGTTTTGAGAAAAAAGGGGAATTGACAATGAGAATCGCCATCGCAGAGATCTCGCAGGAAACTGATACCTTCAGCCCAGTCCTGACCGGGCTGGAAGACTTTGAACTGAACGGCTTGCTCTACGGCGACGAAATACTGGAAAAGATGCAGGGCGTGGGAAAAATCGGCGGCTTTTTGGCCATCGCCGCACAACGAGACAACATAGAGTTGCTGCCCATCATCCGGGCACAAGCCATGGCCGGCGGCAGGATTACCGAGGAGACCTTCGAGTTCTTGAAGGGCAAACTACTGGCAGGACTCAAAGACATCCTGCCGGTGGACGGGGTGTATCTCTCACTCCATGGCGCCGCATCCACCCAAGAGACGGATGACATGGAGGGACAACTACTCTCTGAAGTCCGGCAAATGGTTGGCGACGCTGTGCCCATCGTGGCGCCCTTGGATCACCACGCCAGCATCACCAGCCTGATCATGGATTCCGCCGACGCAGTGATAGGCTTCCAGACACAGCCGCACGATCACTTTGAGACGGGCGAACGAGCAGCCAAGCTCCTGTTCAACCTGCTCGACAAGAAAATCTCACCCACTGGAGCCTGGTTCAGGATCCCCATGGTCACTCCTCAGGACCAGTTCCTCACCTCTGGGGGACCGATGAAGGAATGGTTCGACCTGGCGCGCGATATGGAGCGATTGCCCGGCGTAATCACCGCCTCCAACTTTCCCATGCAGCCCTGGCTCGACGTGGAGGACGCGGGCTGGGCCGCGATGGTCTACACGGACAGCGACCAACAGCTTGCTAGAAAGTTAGCAGCCGAGCTGGCCAACAAGGCATGGGAACTTCGGGACCAGTTCTGGGTCTCGGAGCGGCTGTCTCCGGCCGAGACGATCAGGCAGGCCGACGGTGCCGAGGAAGGGCTCATCATCCTCTCAGATACCGGGGATTCTACGTTCGGCGGTGCGCCGGGCGACAGCACCTGCCTGTTGCGGGAGATGCTCGCGCAAAAGATCACCAGCACAGCCTACGTGCCCATGGTCGACGCCGGGGCTGTGGCGGCTGCGATCCAGGCCGGAGAGGGACAGCAGATCACCCTGGACGTAGGCGGCAAGATGGACAATCTGTTCAGCAAGCCGGTCCAGGTGACCGGCACAGTCACGCGCATCACCGAGGATCTGGTTGCTGAGTTGAGCGGAAGGGGACCCTGCAATATGGGCCGGACGGCGCTCTTGGAGGCCGGCAGCATCAAGATCGCACTGGCCGATGCCCGCGTCGCGGCCATCAATTTCCCAGCCATGTACACCCACCTGGGCCTGGACATTGATGAGGCCAAGATGGTCGTGCTCAAGACGGCGAGCAACTTCCAGTACTTTGCCCCCTGGCGCAAGGGCCTTATCCGTGCTGATTCGCCAGGTATGACCCAATCGAACCTGTACGACTTTGAGTGGGTACGTGCTCCGCGACCATTATATCCCTTTGATGATCTGCCGGAGTGGCAAGCCCGGTTGTAGCATCGCAGCACCAGATAGCTGCTCTCGTTCAAGGAGGAAAGGAAAGGGCACACCTGACCGACCGCACACCTCAATGGCAAGAGACAGCAAACCACACCGCAAGACTGCTGTGGGTAGCGAAAGGGAATAGGCAGGAGAACCAGCCGTGAGAATCGCAATTGCAGAGATTTGTCAAGAAACTGATACATTCAGCCCAATCCTCACCGGACTGCCTGATTTTGAGAAGAATGGACTGTACTATGGCGAAGAGATCCTGGCCAAGATACCGGGAGTCGGCAAGCTTGGCGGCTTTCTGGCCGTCGCCGAGGACCAAGAGGGACTCGAGATCTTGCCCATCCTACGGGCGCGGGCCACATCCAACGGCAGGCTGGCCAAAAGTACCTTCGAGTTCTTGGAAGGAAAACTACTTGCGGGGCTGAAAGAGGTGCTGCCCGTGGATGCCGTATTCCTGTCCCTGCATGGCGCCTCCTCCGTAGAGCAGATAGATGATCTAGAGGGGCACGTACTCAGCAATGTCAGGCAAGTGGTAGGGCTCGAGGTGCCCGTGGTCGTGCCTTTGGATCACCACGCGAACATCACCAGCCTCATGATGGACTCGGCCAACGTCCTCGTGGGGCATCAGACGCAGCCTCACTCCCCCTTTGATACTGGCGAAATCGCAGCCCGGGTCTTGTTTGCTATGCTCAACGGCGAGTTTTCGCCGACCGCCGCCTGGTTCAAGATCCCCATGATAAGCCCTCAGGACCAGTTCCTGACCTCAGGCGGGCCGATGAAGGAGTGGTTCGATCTTGCGCGAGGCATGGAGGAACAACCCGAGGTGGTATCGGCTTCGTGTTTTCCCATGCAGCCGTGGATCGATGTGGAACAAGCAGGATGGGCTGCCATCGTCTACACGGACGATGACCCAGAACTTGCATGGAAACTGGCAGCCGACCTGGCGAACAAGGCGTGGGACTTAAGGGATCGGTTCTGGCTGTCGGAACGCTTATCGCCCGCGGAAGCCATCAGGCAAGCGGATCAGGCTCCGGCAGGACTCATCATCCTGGCCGACACCGGGGATTCCGTCTATGGTGGAGCGCCCGGCGATAGCACTTGCCTGCTGAAAGAAATGCTGAGGCAAGAGATCACAAGCACGGCCTACGTACCTTTGGTCGATGCAGAAGCGGTGGATCAGGCCACGCATGCCGGCGAAGGGAGCAAGATCACGCTGAGCCTCGGTGGTAAAATGGACCAGGTCTTCAACAAGCCGGTTGAGGTGACGGGGACTGTAAAGCGCATCTCTGAGGGATTGGTCATCGACTTGGGTCGGTCCGGGCTCTGTGATATGGGCCGGACTGCGCTTCTGGAGGCTGGGAGCATCAAGATCTTGCTGGCTGATTCCCGCATTCAGGCCATCAATTTCCCCGATATGTACACGCACCTGGGCCTAGAGATCGAGGATGCCAAGATGGTTGTGGTCAAGACAGCAAGCAATTTCCAGCACTTTGCTCCCTGGCGAAAGGGGCTCATACGCACCGATACGCCAGGTATGACCCAATCGAACCTCAAAGAGTTCACCTGGGTGCGAGTGCCCCGCCCGCTCTATCCTCTGGATGATCTTCCAGAGTGGCAGGCCCGGCTCTAGAATCTCCGCCGCAGGCACCGGCACCCGTTCAAGGAGGAATAGATATGAGGATCGCGGTAGCCCAGTTCATCCAGGAAACCCATAGCTTCAACCCAAACCCTTCGGATCTAGATCACTTTGAGCATGCAGGGGGCATTTTCCGCGGCCCGGACGTCCTGGCCAATGCGGGCGATTCGGGCGAGATCGGCGGGTTTCTAGCTGTAGCGGAGCAGGAGGCGGCCGAGGTAGATCCCTTGCCAATCCTATCCGCTAATGGACATGCCTACGGCATCATAACGGCTGATGCGATGGAGTTCTTTGAGGAGACACTGGTCGACGGATTGCAAAAGATCTTGCCCATAGATGGTTTCTTTCTGTCCATGCACGGGGCGGCCGCGTCGGAACCGGTAGATGACGTCGAGGGCCATCTACTCGCCGCGGTAAGGCGGGTCGTCGGAAAAGACGTACCAATCGTCGTTCCCCTGGACCACCACGCCAACATCACCGGACAGATCGTCGATATGGCGGACGTGATCGTAGGCTATCAGGAGGAGCCCCACGATCCGTTCCCAACTGGAGAACGAGCGGCCGAAATCCTCTTTCAGCTAATCCGGGGAGAAATCACGCCCACCGTAGGCTGGTACAAGATCCCAATGATGTCCTGGGCGGATCGGTTCATGACCGGCGAGTGGCCCATGCAGGAGTGGTTTGGCCTTGCCCGGGAGATGGAGGAGACATCCGGAGGTGATCTCTGTCAGTCACCTTTCCCGTGCAGCCCTGGCTCGATGTGGAGGAGGCCGGTTGGGCCGCCGTCGTCTACACGGATAACAACCCAGAGCTGGCCCAGGATCTGGCAGCCCAGCTCGCGGACAAGGCTTGGGAGTTACGGGAGGCATTCTGGGAACCCCGCCGGCTGCCGCCTGCGGAGGTCATCAAGCGGGCCATCGCAGCCGAGGAAGGCCCGATCATCATCTCTGACCCTGCCGACGCATCGGGCGCGCCGGGAGACAGCAACTGCCTCTTGCGAGAGATGTTGCGCCAGGAGGTACCCTGCACCGCCTTCGTACCCATCGTCGATGCCGCAGCCGTTGACCAAGCGATGAACGCCGGTGTAGGCAGCGAGATCACCGTTCAGTTGGGCGGGACACTGGATACCAATAACCACGCCCCTGTGGAGCTCACGGCCCGCGTGGTGGCCGTGTCCGACCGTCCGAAAGTGAGAACCCACGACTACCGTGGATATTTCAAGACGCACCCAACCGTGCTCTTGCAGGTGGGCAACATCCACATCGTCGTATCCAAGGGCTTGGGCGGCATCAACCACGCCGACGTCTACCGCTGTTTTGGCCTGGAACCTGCCGAGGCCAAGATGATAGTGGTCAAGATGATCGGCCACTTTGAGTCTTTTCGCCCTGTGATGAAGGACCTCATCTTTGCCGACTGCCCAGGGTGGTCAGGGGATCTACGGAAACAGACGTGGGAGAAGATCCCGCGTCCGACCTACCCATTCGACGAGATGGCCGAATGGCGGGCAGGAGACGAAGGCACTGCAAGGTGAATCGGCGATTCCTTCGTATTGCGCTCTCTGCCAGAGCGAAGGGTTGCATCCGACTCGATGCCAGAACATGCGCTGATTCCTGGGGAAAGGAGGCGATAGAGCAGAATCCGACAGATGGACGGTGAGAGGAGGGTTCTCCGGGGGAGAGCTCTCATTGCAGGGTACTGCGCCTGCAATCCGGTAGGAATGGCAACATGATAGTAAATCCAAAAGGAGGAACAAGATGTCTAGTCGCAAAAAGTTAATGAGTGTGTTCTCTCTGTTGATGGTGGTGGTGATGGTCCTCGCAGGCTGTGGGGCGACACCCGAACCAGAAGTTGTCAAAGAAGTAGTCACCCAGGTTGTTGTAGAGACGGTCAAGGAGACCGTCGTCGTCGAAGGCAAAACCGAGGTCGTCGAAAAAGAGGTCACCAAGGTCGTTGAGGTGGAAAAGGTCGTTGAGGTGGAAAAAGTGGTCGAAGTTGTGGTCACACCCACCCCAGAACCAACCAAGGCCCCATCTACCGAGCCGGTCTATGGCGGTGAATTCCGTGCGGCTCAAGGCTCAGTTCCAGCCACGCTGGATACGATGTCTACCTCAAGTGGGGCAACCAGCGGCGTAACAAACATGGTCATGGAAACCCTGGTCGCCTTTGGCGAAGACTTTGATATCGTACCCATGCTGGCCGAGTCCTGGGAACTGTCTGATGGGGACAAGACCTACACCTTCCATCTGCGCGAGGGAATCAAGTTCCACGACGGCAGCGACATGACCGCCGAAGACGTGGTCGCTTCAATCACCCGCTTCCTGGACGTCACCGCCCGCGCGTCCGTGTTTGAAGTGATGGAATCCTACGAAGCCATAGATGACTATACTGTGGTTACAAAGCTCAAGAACCCATCTGCCGGCTGGCTCGGTACGATTGCTTCAACATCCTCGGCCCTGGTGATCCAGCCCAAGGAGGTCATCGAAGGCAAAGGCCTTGGTGAGCTAGCGGTTCCAGATGACATTGTGGGCACCGGGCCTTACCAGTTGGTAGAGTATGTACCCGATCAGTATGCCGTGTTGACACGCTTTGAAGACTATCAGTCGCTGCCAGGGGAGCGAGACGGCCTGGGCGGCGGCAAGATCGCCTACTTTGACAAAGTCCGCATCGATTTCGTGCCTGAAGCAGGCGCCCGCCTGGCTGGCCTCGAGGTCGGCGACTATGACTGGATAGCTGGTCCTTCACCGAGTGACATTGGCGTGATCAACGCCAATCCCGACACCGAGCTTGTCATCATCCACCCGGCAAATGGTGGATACATCATCTTCAACGCGTCGGAACAGATGCCGTTCTCCAGCGATGTCAAATTCCGCCAGGCGGTGTTGGCGGCACTGGATATGGAAGCCCTGGGGATGGCATTCACGGGAGGCCATCGTGATCTGTTTGACCTCAACTCTTCCCTCTGGCCGCCAGAGACTACCTGGTACATAGATGACGAGTTCGCCAATGAACAGTACAACCAGAACGACCCAGAAAAGGCCATGAAACTGCTGGAAGAGGCTGGCTACAATGGCGAGGAAATCGTCATCGCCACCTACAACAGTGAGTCCTGGACCAGGATGATGCTGGCGCTGGCCAGCCAACTGGGGGAGGTCGGCATAAAGACCAAGGTAGAGCTGTACGACTGGCCGGGTATCTTTGCCAAGTGGGCCGAGGAAACCGGCTGGCACATCAGCTTTACACAGAACAACTCCTTCCAGCTCCTGGATCCAGGGGCTGCGGCCGTGATGTGGGCCTGTGGCAGCAGCCACCCGGTGAATGCCCACTACTGCAACCCCGACATGGAAGAAGCTTTCGCGGTTCTGTCTGCCGCTACCAACCTCGAGGAGTACAAGGCCGCCCTCGTGCCCATCCAGAGGCTCTTCTACGAGGACCTGCCGAATATCAAGACAGGTGAGAATCACATCCTGGAAGCCATCCGCAGCGAAATCAAAGGCTACAGAGGCTTTGGCAGGGCTGGGACATACAGGTTTTATGGGGTTTGGCGCCAAGAATAGTGGCTAGCCACAGCTAGGCACCAGAATCGGGTGGAGGGCAGTCCAGATCTGCCCTCCACCCGACCGGCGCGGGCAGCCTGGCAGGACATGATCGGCGATTCAAAGTTGAATGCATATCACAGTGGACTCGGGCCTTTGACCAGTTACGAGAGAATAGACACCGCTCTTCGAGGCAAAAAGCCGGACCGTGTACCGGTCATAGCCCCCCTTGGCCTGGCTTTTCTTAGACGGCACTTGGGGCCCGGCCCTTTGTTTGACCGCTTTGTCGACGATCCTCTGGGGACCCTGGTTGGGGTCCAGGAAGAGTTGGGATTGGATCCGGTTGTCTGGAGCTACTCTGAGTTTGAAGGGGAAGTCATGGATTGGCCAGCTAGGCTCTTTCGCTGGCCAGAACAATCGCTGGCAAATTGGCAGACGGATGAAACAAACAGTAGGCCGTGGGCCAGGCTATAGGGATATCCTGCGCACCTTCATCACTCCCAGGGGCAAGCTGACCTCTCGCCATCGCCGGCAGACAAATGCAAAACTGATCTTGGAGTACCCCATCAAAGAGGAAGAGGATCTGGCTCTCTTGGAGTATCGCCCGGATCCGGCGTTGATGAGTGTGGAAGGCCTTTCTCGGATGGTGAATACCGTGGGCCGCAGGGCCTATTTCATGCATGTAGTCAGTGGGGTATGGAATGAGGCCTGCAATCTGAGAGGCATGCAGCAGATCTGTTACGACGTCTACGATAGACCCCAGTGGGTCAAACGTTTCTTTGACGTGATCAAGCGGCGACAGGTAAGGCAGATCCGCTGTCTGCACAAGGCTGCGATCCCGTGCGTGGTTGTCGACGAAACCTATGTGGGCATGGGCATCTCTCCGGCTATGTTCAGAGAGTTTGTCCTTCCCTTCGACCAAGAGCTTGTCCGGGCCGCCCAGGAAAAGGGGCTCTTGGTCATCCTTCACAACTGTGGAAAAGCTCGGAGACTGTTAGACCTGATGGTGGAAACCGGGGCAGATGCGCTGGAGACACTTGCCCCACCAACTTCCTCCGGCGATGTGGAACTGGCTGAAGCGAAAAGGCGAGTTGGTGATCGGCTCTGCCTGTGTGGCGGCTTTGACGAGCGGGTACTGGCCGATGGTGGGGTGGAGCAGGTTCGCGCAGAGGTGAGGCGCTGTATGAAAGCCGCTGCAAAAGGTGGGGGCTTTATTTTGCGCACTGCCGGCCAGATACTCGATGCTCCTCCTGAGAACATGGAGGCCATGGTCCAGGCAGCAGCGATCTATGGCCAATGATTCATCCATCTCCAAAATGAGGTAATTATCTTTGTTATGAATTCCAAACAACGGATCCTGGCGGCGTTGGAAAACCAACAACCGGACCGAGTGCCCATCATGGATGTCATCGATGCCTCGATCATTCTTGCCATCGCCAATATTCTTGGCTTTGACACCACCAGGCCAGAGAATGACCACCTGGCGGCGGCAGATAGCTACTGTCTGTTTGTCAAAGAGTTGGGGCTGGACGCTACGATCAGTGGCTTCTCCACGGGCTCAGAACGGATCGGTGATGACCTGGTCAGAAACCGGCATGGCATGGTCTTTCAGAAGAGCGAACATGGCGAATCGGTGCTCGTAGAAGGCCCCATCAAGGATCCTTCGGATCTTCAGGGATACAACATGGTGCAAACCCCGCCTGGATGACTTTGAAGAAGTGGCGTACACCATGGACAAGGTCGGGAGCGATTGGGCCCATTTTGTGGGGCTGGGTGATCCCTTCAAGACCAGTTGGGAACTGAGGGGCGGTATGCAGTACCTCATGATGGACTATGTTCTGGACCCAGGATTGGTTCACGACCTGGCGCGAGTGGCGACAGATTTCTCTCTCGCCGTTATCGAGCTGGCGGCCCAGGTTGGGGTGGATGGCGTCTTTATGGGGGGCGATCTTGCAGCCAACCAGACCACGCTGATGTCTCCTCAGCACTATCGGGAGTACATCAAGCCCTATCACCATGAGCTGGTGACCAGCGCCCATGATAAAGGACTCAAGTTCATCAAGCACACCGATGGCAATCTGTGGCCCATTTTGGATGACTTTGTGGAGGTTGGCTTCGATGCTTTTCATCCCGTGCAGCCTCAGTGTATGGACATCGTAGAGGTAAAGGGGCATCTTTCCGGCAAGATGTGTGTGATTGGCAATATCGATTGTATGGATCTGCTTCCCTCTGGCACAGAAGAGCAAGTAGAAGAAGCGGTCAGGGAGACGATCGATGCAGCAGGAGCGGGCGGGGGATACATTCTCTGTTCATCGAATTCAATTCACCCTGGTGTGAATCCCAGAAATTACATTGCAATGGTAAGGGCCGGCCACAGGTATGGGGCTTATGAATGACCGAACGAGGTCACTCTGCAGTTGCGTTTTCAGTAACTGAGGGGATTTCTTCGGCGGCGCCAGATGCAGGTACCATGCACATCTGCTCTCCTGATTGACCAAGAGTCATCAGCCAGCATCACGGTCCAACCTTGAGGAGAGTGTAGGTCACTAGGCTGCCGGAAATCCTGGAGGAACGTTGATATGGGAAGGTATATCGCACGACGCATTCTGGCATTTGTACCGATCTTTTTCGCTGTTGCCGTCCTGACCTTTTTGATGATCGACTTGGTGCCGGGCGACCCGGTTGTACTGATGCTCGGCTTGGAGACCGACGGGGAATCCATCGCTGCGATGCGGACTGAACTGGGATTGGACAAGCCGCTGTATCACCGAATGGCCATATGGTTTGGCAAAGCGCTCAGGGGGGATCTGGGCAGCTCCTATTTTCTTCACCAGCCCATGACGCAAGCCCTGCGTGAACGGTACCCGGTCACCCTCAGCCTTGCGATCTTTGCTGCGGTGATAGCTGTGGGGGCAGGTGTACCGGCGGGGATCATTGCTGCGGTCAACCAGGGACGTCTCTCCGACTGGGTAGCGATGCTGTTGGCCCTTGTGGTGCTTTCGATTCCCAGTTTCTGGTTGGCACTCAACCTTATCCTTCTCTTTGGTGTCAAGCTGCGCTGGTTCCCTGTGGGTGGTTATGTGCCACTTGGCGAAGACCCGGTTGAGTGGCTCAGGCACCTGTTTCTGCCCGGAGTCTCCCTGGGTCTGGCCTACGCGGCAATGATCGCACGCATTACACGTACCAGTATGCTGGAGGTACTGCGCATGGACTATGTCCGTACGGCCCACGCCAAAGGCCTCCGCAATTTGGTGGTGATTGTGAGGCATGCCTTCAAGAATGCCCTCATCCCCGTGCTTACCGTGGTCGGCCTCGCCTTTGGCGGATTATTGGGAGGCAGTGCAGTTACCGAAACCGTCTATACACTGCCGGGCGTGGGTCGCCTGATTGTTGAGGCCGTCCAGCGCCGGGACTACCCAGTAATTCAAGTGGGCATCCTGGCTCTGACAGCCACCTACCTGCTGATCAATCTGCTGGTGGATATTCTTTACGTATTCATCGATCCTCGCATCCGCTACGACTAGGCGTGGAAAGGAACTGCTTCAGTAATGACAGTGCGATCCCTTGAAACATCAGAGCAAATCTTGCCCAGACGCAATCCAAGAGCTGAATCGTTGCGCCGCTTCTCTCGGAACGTGCCAGGTATGGTGGGACTGGCGCTGGTCCTCATCATCGTTGTGCTGGCAGTGGGCGCACCCTTGTTCACCGACGCCGACCCAAAGGCCATTGACACAACCGTGATCCTGCAGACCACCCAGCCTCGAGCATTGGTTCGGCACCGACGACCTGGGCCGGGATGTATTCAGTCGCGTATTGTATGGCGCCCGCATATCGATACTCATTGGACTGGCTGTGGCTGCCATTACCACCGTAACGGGGATGACGCTTGGTCTGCTCGCGGGCTTTTACCCGCGGCTGGACAATCCGATCATGCGGGCAATGGATGTATTGATGGCCTTTCCTACAATACTGCTGGCCCTGGGCATCGTGGCCATTCTGGGCCCACAGTTGATCAACATCGTGATTGCCCTGGTCATTCCTTACACGCCCACGACGGCGCGCCTCGTCAGGGGGCTTGTTCTCCAACTCAAGGGCTCGGAGTTCATTACGGCAGCACACGCGGTAGGCGTAAAGAATCGCCGGATCATATCTCGTCATCTGCTGCCGAACAGCATGTCGGTAGTCATTGTTCGCCAGACCTATGTCTTGGCTACTGCTATTCTGGCTGAGGCCGCATTGACTTTTCTGGGTGTGGGTGTTCCTCCAGATGTGCCGACCTTGGGGGGAATCATGAGTTCTGCCCGGTCGCACATGCGGGTCGCTGCATGGTTGTCACTGTACCCAGGTGTGGCCATCTCGCTTTTGGTGTTGGGCTTTAACCTCTTGGGTGATGGTTTACGAGATGTGCTGGATCCGCGTATGAAGTCGTAGCAGTCCAGGCCATATAGATCGAGGACCCACTGCCAATCTACGACACAAACTCACCAGGTACAGGCAGTCTTGACGCCAAGCCTGTGGTTCGAAATCTGCGATAGGGACAACACGAAACGTTATAGGAGGAAATTCCGTGCTTGAGCTGTTTGACATTCTCATCAAGAACACCACAATCGTCGATGGTACCGGCAGGCCTGGCTTCAAGGGTAGCATAGGAATCCAAAACGGGAAGATCGCTGCCGTAGGCCAGATCCCAGGAGAGGCAGCTGAGGTGATAGATGGGGCAGGGCTTGTGACATGCCCGGGCTTTGTTGATCCCCATTCCCACGCGGACCTGACCATTCTGACCTATCCTCTGGCCGAGAACCTGATCATGCAGGGTATCACAACCTTTGTCGGCGGCAACTGTGGCTTCAGCCTGGCCCCCCTGAGGGACATCGACCAGTTTGAGAGAGTCATGAGCACCTGGAAGCAAGACCTGGAGCTGGATTGGGGGACCTTTGGTGAGTGGTTGTCCAGGGTGGATGCCGTTGGCTTGTCGCCCAACTATGTACCGCTGGTGGGTCACAATACCATCCGAGAATCGGTAATGGGGGAGGATTTTAAACGCGAGGCCACCCCCAACGAAGTCGAAGAGATGAAAGAGCTTGTGGGCGCGGCCATGAGCAGTGGCGCCTTTGGCCTGTCCGCTGGGCTGGATGCCTATTGGGCAGGTCATTTCGCCGATGTAGACCAGGAAATCGTCGAGTTGGCCAAGATCGTCCAGGCGGAAGGTGGCTTTTTTGCTCCTCATACGAGGCATCACCAGAACCAGTGGCCCGTTGACGAGCCCTCAGAATATGGCTATGGCATCTTCCACGCCCCAACGGGCGAGATCATTGCCGGACGATACCATGGGCTTGCTGGAAGCGGTGGAGATAGCCCACAAGGCCAATGGCGTGCAACTCCACATCGCCCACTTTACGCCGGTATACATCATCCCCCAGCCACATCCAGACTATGTGGACAAAGCCATCGCCCAAGGCCAGCCTGGAGGCGATCATCGACAAAGCCAGGGATGAGGGCCTGGACGTGACCTTCAATGCGTTGGGCTGGTCCCAGAGCGTCGGGAAGGAAGTTCCGGTTATCGACTCTTTCTTTGCTGCAAGCCTGCTCCTCCCGGATTGGTTCAAGGCTTTGAGCCGAGGAGGAATTTGTAGAGAACCTGGAGGATGCGGCTTTCAGAGACCGGGTAAAAGAGATGGTTCTCTCTGGCAAGTTCAAATTCGGCATGATCCATCCCCTGACCGATCCCTACTGGATGGACTGCTACAGGGTCCTGCAGAGCAACAACCCACTCTTTGAAGGCAGGACGATCGGGCAGATGGCCAGGGAGAGGCAGCCTGACAGCATCATCAAAGCTGTCTACGACGAATCGCTCGAGGTCGTGTTTGACATGTTGGTCCAGGATCCGACCACAACTTGGGCGCTGATCATAGACAAGCGGGAGAGTGGCGTCCTGGCCACGTTCTTCCAGCATCCTGGCGGCTTGCCCTGCACCGACGTTCCGGCCCTTCCCGCCAATCCCCCAAAGCGGGGGACGCGCCGCGGCGGGCCGGCCCCCATCGCCTATGGCATGTTCCCTCACTATATCCGAACCATGGTCAAGGAAAAGGGTGTACTGAGCCTGGAGGAAGCCATAAGGAAAGTGACCTCCCTTCCGGCCCAGGAGATACTGGGCTTGGAGGACAGAGGCGTCATCAAAGAAGGAGCATGGGCTGACCTGGTGGTCATGGACATGGAGCGCATTCGAGAGGGGGATGACTTCCTGGAGCCTTGCCGGCCGCCAGAGGGCATCGAGCAGGTACTGGTGAATGGCACAGTCGTCTACAAGGACAAGGCTCATACCGGCCAGCGCCCAGGAAAGGTACTGCGGCGCAACTAGAGCATAGGTGGGGACTCTCGCTGCGTAGTAAGGCGGCTTGGGCCTCAATCTCGAGCCGGCGGCACAGGCCGAATGGTCAGGACCCAATACGGGCCCAAGTCGACCGGCTCGACAATACAATCGATAGCTGTATTCTTGGAGGAAAACCATGGATGTTCCATACGTACAGGCCTTGTCGTCGCGAATCCGCTGGGGACATGCCCGGGCCGACATCACACCGCCCGTCGGCATCTATCACCGCCTATGGGGAGCTGCCAGCCATGACCGTGCCTCAGGGGTTCACAAACCTCTATTAGGCGACGTCATTGCCATCGGCCCTGTGGGCGATACCACTCCGCGGTCGTTGCGGGCCCATCTCGACCTGGTCTATCTGCCACTGGAGCAGCACAACCTCTTGAGATCAATCATGAGCCAGGCCAGTGGTGTACCCATAGAGCATACGACAATCTCCTATTCCCATACCCATTCTTCGGGCTGGCTCAGTGCAGACCGCTATGAGCTGCCTGGAGGGGACATGATCCCTGCTTACCTGGAAGAGATGCGGGCTCACTTGCAGCGCGCGGCCCGGGAAGCAGTGGCCAACATCCAGGATGCTGACATCACCTATGCTACCGGTCGATGCGCGATGGCCGCCAACCGTGACTATTGGGATGTGGAGAATGGGCATTATGTATGCGGGCTAAACCCAGATGCCCCGGCGGACGATACTGTGCTCGTGGCTCGGGTGACCGATCTATCAGGCAGTCTGGTTGCCGTCGTGGTCAACTATGCCTGCCACGCCACCTCCCTGTCCTACGAGAACTCACTGATCAGTCCGGACTATGCGGGCGCCATGAGGGAAGAGGTCACGCGCGTGACCGGTAGCCCTTGCATCTTTGCCCTGGGACCCTGTGGGGATTTGGGGCCCCGCCGTGGCTATGTGGGCGGCGTCTCGGTGGCAGATCAGAATGGTCGCTGGTTGGCCTTTGCGGCGCTATCTGCCCTGGAGTCCATGGGACCGCCGGCGACGGACTATCAATATCAGGGTCCTGTCATCTCGGGCGCAACCCTGGGCGTCTGGCGGGATGCTGACTTTTCAGATGAACGCAAGGAGCAGGTTTCCCATTTTGCAGGGGGAACCCATACCATCGAGCTGCCCCTCAGGCCCAGGCCGGAGCCCGATGCGCTTCGCGAAGAAATGGAGCAGTGGCAGGCTCGTCAGAAAGAAGCCGAAGAGGCTGGCGACCTGGTGGCTGCCAGAGATTTCGGCGCTCGGGCAGAACGGGCTCGGCGTTGGCTCGGGCGCTTGGCTACTCTTCCAGAGGGAACAACCTATCTCTATGGCTTTTCGGTCTACCGCCTGGGCGACGCCTTCTGGGTGACCTGCGGCGGCGAGCCCTACAACCTGTTGCAGACCGAACTACGCAAGCGATTTCCCGACAAGGCAATACTGGTCAGCCCAGTATCGGGGAGATCCTCCGGTAGCATATCTTTTGCCCAGGGACAGATATGGCAAGGGACTGTACCAGGAAGAGCCCTCCATTCTCGCGCCAGGCTGCCTGGAAAAGGCCATCGACAGCATTGCTGAGCAGATCACGGCTTTGCTCTGAGAAGCAGACCCTATACAAGTTCACCGCAAGGAAAACGGAAGGAGATATGATGAAACCTACGGCCAGACAGGAGCGATTGCTCAAGCACACATTCATCGACTTTCAGCAGACATCGGAAGTGATCAAGTCACCCTTGATCTTTGAGCGTGCTGAGGGACTCTACTGTTGGGATATCGAGGGCAAGCGCTACTTTGATGCTATTGGCGGCGTCTTTGTCGCCATTCTCGGCCATCGCCATCCTCGCGTCATGGAGGCCATGCGGCGCCAGATGGAACGGTTGACCTTTGCTGCCCCGCTGCACGGCATTTCGGATGTCACCCTGGAGTTTGTGGACAAACTGGGCTCGGTCACTCCTGGCAACCTGAACTACATCAAGGGCTTCTCTGGCGGCTCCGAATCGATCGAATCGGCCCTCAAGTTCGGGCGGCAATACTACAGGCAAACAGGTCACCCGGGCAAGTACAAGGTAGTCAGTGTCTATCTTGGCTACCATGGGGCGACCCTGGCGACGCTGGCGGCAGGCGCCATGCGCAAGGAGCCCTTTGAGCCCCACATGGCGGGGTTCTTGAAGGTTCCTTCACCCATTCAGTACCGCGATCGCTTTGCTTCCTGGGAAGAAACCAACCGCTTCTGTGCCCGCATGTTCGAGGACGTGATTGTCAATGAAGGTCCAGAGACCATCTCTGCCATTCTACTGGAACCCATCTGCAACACAGGGGGCATCGTCACCCCAACCGAGGAGTATTTCCAGATCCTGCGGGATATCTGTGATCGCCACAATGTCCTGCTCATCTTTGACGAGGTCTTGACGGGGATTGGACGGACCGGTGATATGTTTGCGGCCCAGACCTTTGGTGTGACACCAGACATCATCTGCTCCGGCAAGGGCCTATCCAGTGGAGGGATCCCCATCGGGGCCATGATCGTACGCGAGGATCTGGCTGATGCCTTTTATGGCTCTGAGGAGCTTGGCATCCAGTTTTTCCACGGCCACACTTTTGCTGGCAACCCACTCTCTTGCGCGGCTGGCATCGCGGTGATTGACGAGATAGTCGAGAAAGAACTGGACAAAAAGGCAAGGAGGTTGGGCGATCACCTGGTCGCGAGGCTGGAAGGATTAAGTCACCTCGGGGTGATTCGTGAGGTACGGGGTAAGGGCGTCCTGCGGGGGGTCGAGTTGGTACAAGATGACGTGACCATGGAGCCTTTCCCCGAAGGGCGCAAGCTGGGTGATGTGCTAAAGCGGACGGCGCTCGAGAACGGCCTGATCCTACGGATCAGCCCGGATTGGTTTGCCGTCTCTCCGCCGCTGATTGCCGAGGAATCTGACATCGACGAAATGTGCGATCTGATCGAAAAAAGTCTGCGAGAAGCCCTGGAGATACTGGCTTGGTAGTTGGGTGAGGGACAGAAGTGAGAGAATATGGCTGATCACTGGAAAGTTAAATTGGATGATCGATGCATGATGCTCGAGGAGACATCGCATCGCTGATCTTTGTTGATCATCTACAGCAAAAAGGAGGATGAACGTGTCAGATTTTACCAAAGCAAGGGCACTATTACAAGAGTTCAAGGGTGATGCCTATGTCCATGGACTGGGTGTACTGTCCCAGGTCGGGCAGCAGGCGGCTGCCCTGGGCAAGCATTCGGCACTGGTCTGCGACGAGTTTCCGGGTTCGGACAAGTGGGTCAGTCTCATTGAGGAATCGCTCAAAAAAGCAGGGGTCGAGGTACTCGGCAAGGTTCCAGGGGCCAGCCCCAACGCACCCCGAGAGGATCTAAGCCGGATTAGAGCAGAACTCGAGTCGCTCAACCCCGACGTCATTGTCAGTTTTGGAGGCGGCAGCACCATCGATGCTACCAAGGCTGCCGAAGTCCTTCGCACGTTGGGCGGTGATATTGAGGACTATTTTGGGATGGGTTTGGTCTCAAAGAAGGTGAGTGACACGGGCAAAGGACTGACTCCCCACGTAGCCATCCAGACCGCCGCCAGCTCCGGGGCTCATCTGACCAAATACTCGAATATTACCGACATAGCCACCGGGCAGAAAAAACTCATTGTGGACGAGGCCGTCGTACCGGTACGGCCCATGTTTGACTATGCCGTCACCATTGGAGCGCCGGCCGACTTGACAGCCGACGGCGCCCTGGACGGCATTGCCCACTGCCTCGAAGTTCTATATGGTACCGTGGGACAGCCCATCTACGACAGGATGCAGGAGGTAGCAGGGGAGGGCATCCGCCTTGTGGTCGAGTATCTGCCCCAGGCATTGGAGAACCCACAGGATCCCGAGGCACGGGAGGCATTGGGCCTGGCAACGGACCTGGGTGGCTATGCCATCATGCTGGGAGGTACCAATGGCGCCCACCTCACCAGTTTCTCCCTGGTGGATGTCCTGAGCCACGGTCGTGCCTGCGCCATCATGAACCCCTATTACACCGTCTTTTTCGCGCCAGAGATCCAGGACCCCCTCAGGCTCGTGGGCAAGATCCATCAAGAGAACGGGTATTCGGATGCGGATTTCGATGATCTGGAAGGGCGCGAGCTGGGCGTCGCTGTCGCCAATGCCATGATCGCCTTTGAGAAACATGTAGGCTTTCCGACAACACTTAGCCAGGTACCTGGGTTCAGTGAGGCCCACATCCAGCGTGCGCTTACGGCTGCCAAGAACCCTCAGCTCAAAATGAAGCTGGAGAATATGCCCGTTGCCCTCACAGCAGAGATGGTAGATGAATATATGGGACCCGTGCTGGAAGCGGCTACATCGGGTGACCTGAGCGTGATCAAAAACGTACCTGACTAAGGGGATACCAAATGGACAGCAATCAGCAGTTGTGGAAGAAGGCGTCACAGGTTCTTCCGGGTGGAGTATGCTCATCGGCGCGGATCAACAATGGGATCGGCCAACCATTCTACATCTCACGGGCCAAAGGCAGCAAGGTCTACGATCTGGAAGGCAGAGAGTATATCGACCTGTGCCTCTCTTTTGGGGCTTCTCTGCTGGGGCATGCCCATCCGCGAGTCCTTGAGGGCATCGCGCAAGCCGTAGAGATGGGCATCATGTGTGCCTACGAAAACGAGTGGCAGACACGCCTCGCAGAGAAAATCGCTGCGACGGTACCCTGCATCGACATGCTGCGCTTTTCGATAAGCGGGACCGAGACGACGGGCTATGCCATCAAACTTGCCCGCGAATACACCGGGCGCAAGTACGTCGTCAAGTTCGAGGGCCACTTTCACGGTTTCAACGACTACCTGGCCTACAACTACTGGCCGCCACGGGGAGAAACCTGGCCCAAGATCACGCCTGCGGTACAGGGGATGCCAGACTATCTGCAGGATGGAGTGATTGTCCTGCCCTACAACGATTTTGAACGCATCGAGGAAACGATGAGCCGGCGCGGCCACGAGATTGCCGCCGTCATGCTGGAGCCGGTCAACTATAACAGCGGCACCATCCTGCCGCAGCCTGGCTACCTGGAACTGCTCCGGCGGCTGACCGCTGAACAAGGTTCGCTCCTGATCTTTGACGAGATCCTGTCCGGATACCGCACGGGACCTGGCTGTATCCAGGGGACCTACGGCGTCACCCCGGACCTGTGCACACTGGGCAAGGCCATTGGAGGGGGAATACCCCTGAGCGTCTTTGGCGGCAGGCAGGAGGTCATGGAGCATGTCTCACCCCTCGGCAAAGCACAGCACAGCGGCACCTTCAATGGAGGCATGGTAGCCGTCATGGCCGCCAACGCGTTCTATGATCTGATCCTGGAAGAGGGCTACTATGATGACTTGTTGGAGCGCTGCGATCGCCTTTACGCGGGCATCAATGAGATCATGGTCCGTCTTGGCTTTGTCGGGCGGGTGCAGGGCAAGGGAGCGCGTTTTTCGTTCTTGTTTGGACCGGTGGCAGAGAAAGCGATCATCAGAAACTATCAAGATCTTATCGACAATGAATGGGGGCTGTTGAATCGCTTCTACGCCGCCTGCCTCAGTCACGGTGTCTATGTCCACACCATGCTCCACCATGGCCTCTCATCGGCACACACGGATGCGGACATCGAGCGCGCGCTGGAGGGCATCGAGGCCGCCCTGCGCCAAGTGATGGCCAGCGCTTCAGCGCCAGACACATCGGACGCAGCTCCCTTTTAGACATGGAGGTTCGCTCCTTGAATGATCTTCTGATCGCCGGCGGGACCGTCGTGGACCCCGCCAACGGATTGCACGGCCGTGCGGACGTGGCCATCAAGAACGGCAAGGTTGTGGTCGTTTCTGAGGAACTCGACCGGGACCAGGCACACCAAGTGGTGAGTGCGGAGGGCAAGTGGGTGCTGCCAGGTCTGGTTGACAGCCACGTTCACGTGTCCTCAAAACCGGAAGGCTACCGCATGATGGCCAGGGCGGGGGTGACCTGTGCCCTGGACATGGCCGGCCAACCAGGAGAGATGATCAAGGGGCTAAAAACTGCCGGCTCCGGCCTGACAGTGGGCTTTCTCTATCCACTGATTCCGGGTGAAACCATTTCGGATCGACAGCCCAGCCAAAGAGAGATTGCCCGCGTCCTGGATCTCGCCCTTGGCCAGGGAGCGCTCGGGGTCAAGATCCTGGGCGGACACTATCCACTCTCTCCAGAGGCCACGGCTCGAATCATCCAGGAGGCGCACGCGGCAGGCGCTTGGTGCGCGGTCCACGCCGGCACCTCGGCGACCGGCAGCAATATCGAGGGACTTGAGGAACTGGTCGACCTCTCGGCGGGCTTGCCGGTCCACATCGCTCACGTAAATTCCTACTGCCGCGGCCAGATAACAGGCGACCCGTTGCTGGAGGCAAGCCGGGCCTTGAAGGCCCTGGCACGGGTGCCCGCAGCTCGGTGCGAGTCGTACCTGTCCCCATGGAACGGGACGAGCGCCCGGGTAGAACATGGCATTCCAAAAAGCCGCGTCACACAGACCTGTCTCTTGAGCGGGGGATACGCCGCGACGGCGGCCGGCATGGAGGAGGCCATCGCGGCAGGATGGGCACGCATCCACGGTGTCCGCGACCGTGAGATTGTGCTGCTGCCGCCAGTTCAAGGGCTGAAAACCTATCACGCATACGACTCCCGGGTTTATGTCAGCTTTCCCGTGAACTCTCCGGGCGTTGCCCTTGCCCTGGCCGTCGCTGGGGCCAACGGGTCCTTCGCCGTGGACGCGCTGAGTACCGACGGCGGCGGTATCCCACGCAACACCACGCTGGCACAAGGGCTGGCCCTGGTGGCCTTTGGCGCCATGACGATGGGAGACTTGATCACGAAGGCGTGTCTGAATCCGGCGCGGATACTGGGGCTGAACAGCAAGGGGCAGCTAGGGCCTGGGGCCGACGCCGATCTAATCGTGGTGGATCCGGTCACGAGCCAGGTGACCTGGAGCAGTGTAGAAGGACAGTTTGTCGTTCAAGAGGCCAAGGTAGTTGGGCAAGGCGGTCGTCTGCTGACCACGGAGGGTGGGCAGGCTGCTCTGAGCGAACAGGGAAGCCCGAGCAGGGTAGTAGCCCCCGAATGGCTAGGTTGAGCAGGTGATGGACATCCGCAGAGAAGATTGGAGATGAAGCATGGCAGAACTGAATCCGATTGAGAAACTGATCGATACCAACCCGAACCTGGAGGTTTGGTGGGACTCGTCGCCGCTTATCTTTGAGGAATGGATATCTAGTCTGGATCCGGCATCTCAGGAGATCCAGTTGTTCAATGTAGCAGCCACGAATACAGGGTCTGTCGAGTTCGAAAATAGCAGCCTGCTGCGTGGTTCCACCACCAATCAACCCCTGACCTGGCAAGTTATCGAAGAGAACCCTGGCTACTGGGGTCGTTGGCTGGATGCACAACTGGAAAAACAACCAGATCTGTCCGCCAAGGAAGCGATGTGGCGCTTATTCATCGAGGTGGCAGCCAGAGGCGCCGCTCTGTTGGCACCCATCTTTGAGGGATCCGGGTATCACCAGGGCCAGATCTGCTGCCAGGTGGATCCGCGCGATATGACGGATCTGGAGGCGATGCTGGTCCAGGCCCGGCGCATCCACGCGGCGCGACCGAACATCATGGTCAAGATGCCCGGCACTCAGGAGGGCATTGAAGGAGTGCGCATCCTGACCGCCGAGGGCATACCGACCAACGTCACGCTGGGCTTCACGGTCCCGCAGCTCGTTGCCGTGGGAAAGGCAGCACAGGCTGGTCTCGCCCTGGCCAGGGAACGTGGTACGGATCTCCGCTACTGGCGGTCCTGCGCCGTGATGATGTTGGGCCGGTATGAGGGGGCGCCGCCGATGCAGATCCAGGCGCTAGAACGGGGCATCGAATTAACAGAGGCCGAACTGCGCTGGGCAGGGATCGCCATATTCCGCAAAGCCCACCGCATATTCAAAGAGCGGGGCTATCCCAGCAAGTTGATGGCGGCCTCGATGCGGCTGGGTCCTACTGTCGATGGTGTGACCCGCGTCTGGCATCTCGAAAAGCTGGCCGGCGCCGATGCCGTGTTGACCGTTTTCCCCAATGTCTTTGAGGCATTTATCTCCGCCTACGGCGATCTGCCCCTTGAGCCACAAATTGATGACCCGGTTCCCGATGAGGTTCTGGAGCAGCTCCTGCGCATCCCCTACTTTGCGGAAGCCTACGATGAGGATGGCATCGCCGCCGAGGATTTTGTCCACCATCCGGCTCTGGAAGTCACTGCCGCCGCTTTTTCTGAGGCGATGGCAGAAATTGAGGCATTTTCCACAGAAAGGGTGCGGATCTTGGGCTGATGGCATCCTGCCGCCCACAGCTTCTGACCTTTCACAGAACAGACCTTGGCTTCTCACTGCTCGAGCCAGGCCTGCGCTGAGCTCAGCCGAAGCGTCCGTGACCTGGCGACTTCTGCTCGTTTCACTAACTTAGTTCCGGTCACGGACCCGATGCCAGCGCCCAAAATGCGAGCGTCAGTGGTGTGAACCGGCACTAGGTGTACAGTCAGCTCCTCAGCCAGCGTACCCCATAGGGCGGCAGAGTCAGCACCAGATCCTCTTCGCCCATTGAGAATGCCTCGTCCGTGAACAGGCTGCGCCAGACCCCAATGGGTATTCCGAGTTCGCCCGGACTCAGATTCACAATCTGATCCCGGTCAGATACGTTGTGCAGGCACAGGGCCAGATCGTCCCCACCGGGCGAGGTTCGAAGCAAGGTGAATACCCCCCTGTTCAAAAAGAGTACTTGCTGGCCGCCATGAGGGTGGAAAGCTGAACTGGAAGCTCGGGCCTCCAGCAGCCGGCGGTAGGCGGCGAATACCTGGTACCTGAGCGAGGTAGGATCGGCCAACTCCTGCTCCAGGGTCGCCCGCCAAAACTTCTGGCGGTTGATCGTCCGGTTATGTCCAGTCCGGGCCACTCCCTCCTGCCAACTGCGAGACCCAAAGAGACTGTGGACATAGATGCCGGGCACACCGACTAGGGCGAGCATGATGGCCTGACTGGCCACAAAACGGGCCACTTGCAGGGACTGTGGCTCCTCAGCCGCGGGATTGGATATGGCGTCAAAGTAAGAGATGTTCAGTTCATACGCGCTGCGGCTGCCGTCGGCGTTGGTCTTGTACCCTACCCTCCCGCCGTGAGCCAGGGTCGCATCGATCAGTACTTGGACCTCCTCGTCACTAAGCAGGCCTCGGGTCGGCATCACGCCGATGCCATCGTGGGAAGCCGTAAAGTTAAAGAAGGTCGCCTGGGCCGCGGGGGTCTCGAGCCCCGCAGCCCAACGCGAAAGCGCGGACGCGTCGCCCGACAAGAGGCTGTGCACGACAAGCGGGGCCAGGGGAAACTGATAGACCATCTGCGCTTCGTCAGTGCGACCTGTTTCCGGCTGGACCTCGCCAAAGTAGCTGATGTTCTCCTCATGGGGGACGTTGGTCTCGGTGATGAGGATCACACCGGGCGCCGCGGCGTCGAGGACGGAGCGCATGAGCTTGACCACTCGGTGCGTCTCTTCCAGGTGAATCGACGTGCTGCCTACCTCTTTCCACAGGTATGCGATGGCATCCAGACGAATGATCCGGGCTCCCTTTTCTACGTAGAGGAGCAAGATCTCGAGCATCCTGAGGAGCACGGGAGGATGGGCAAAGTTCAGGTCGATCTGATCGTCGCTAAAGGTCGTCCAGACCAGCTTGTCGCCGCCCTGAGTTTTGACTTCCGTAAGCAGTGGTAGGGTACGGGGCCGGACCACCGACGACAGATCCGTACCTAGCTCGACTGTGATGAACCAATCGGCAAAGGTGGGCTCGTCCGCCAGAAAACGTTGGAACCACGCGCTCTCCCTGGAGACATGGTTGATGACAACATCGAACATTAACCGGAACTCATGGCCCAACTGCTCAACATCAGCCCAGGTCCCCAGAGTCGGGTCAACCAGGGCATAGTCAATAACCGAGAAGCCATCATCTGAGGAATAGGGGAAGAAGGGCAGGATATGCACGCCAGAGACAGGGCGATCAAGAGTATCGCTTAGTACCGTTCGCAAGGTCCGCAGTGGAGGCACTCCAGGCTCCTGGAACTGGTCACCGTAGGTGATGAGGATGGCGTCCCGTTGGGTCAGTGGCTGGATTGCAGATTCGGATGCCAGAGCCGGATTGCGCTGCTGGAAGTCTTGGAGGACGGCATCGAGTCGGCGCCAGGCGGAATCCGCTCGATCAGGGCCGTACAGAAAGGTCAAATGATCAAGTATCTTGGCTTGCAGTCTCTCTGGGACAGACAACAGCATTCCTCGCTATGGATCGTGGTTGAACCTGGGCTCGCTCAGTCGCTCAGCATCTGTTTCAGTGCGCCAGCCAGCACCTCGTAGGAGAAATAACGGCGGGCCAATTCATAGTTCTTGGCGGCAAGGACGCGGCAGCGTTCAGGATCGTCCAGCAGACGCCGCACTTCGGAGACCGATTCGTCGGTGATCCAACCATCCACTTCCACAAACTCGAAACCCAGGGGCGCGATATCGGCCATGTAGACACTGTAACGATTCACCAGGACCGGTTTGCGGAAATAGACAGCCTCCAGCAGCGCGTTGCCAAAGCCCTCGTAGAGGGTCGGATAGGTAACAAAGTCGGCGTGGGGATAGACGTCCCACAGTGTGTAGCCCTTGCGCCCGCCGCGTATCACCCGCTCTTCCTCAATGAAACCGGCCAGGTAGTGGACCTCCACGTTCATGGCCTGGGCACGATGCAGCAACTGGCGATAGTACTCCATGCCCTCGTCGCCAGCCTGGTGGCTGATGACCAGCCTGGCCCGAGGCTCTCGCAGGCGGCGCAGTAACTCGAAAGAGAGGTCGATTCCCTTGCGGGCAACCACGCGGGTCGGCTGCAAAAAGAGCCAGTCATAGGGTGAAAAACCCATCGCCTGGCGAAAGTCTCGACTATAGTCGTCGAACCCGGGAGCGGGAGTATCATAGTCAAAGACGTTGGGCACGACCATGGCCTCGAGTCCGCGGAAGAACTTGAGGTCGCGCTGGGCCAGGCTGTTGATGGTTACGTGCCGAATCGAGGGCAGGTTTGGCGGAAAGGTCTGCAGCAGCAAGTCAGGCAGGCAATTGAGGCGAAAACGCTGCCGCTCCCAGAAAAAGTCGTGGTGGTGGCCGATGGTGGGGATACCAGTCTCCTCAATGAGTTGCGCCAGGGCCAGACCCAGGGGGACATGCATGGGAATGGCCAGCGCGTTCTCAACTACCAAGACATCAATGCCACTCTCTGCCAGCCAGTCGCGCAGCCTGGTTTTTAGGTACTCAGCAGCATCCTGGAGGAGCTGCACCAATCCATCCGGCGGCTCCAAACGGCCAAAGACCATCTCGCCAATCGCCACCGCCTCTGGATCGCGAAAGTGAAGCGCTGGGATGAGGGTGGGATTAGGTACGTCCTCGTCCAGCTCCCCAGCACAATAGTAGACCTCGTACCCCAGGAGACCCGCTACCTCTGCCCACTTGCAGGTTTCCAGTGAGACGCCATCCGTTCCTGCCAACCGGGTCGATAGGAATCCAATCTTCATCGTATCATTCCTCTAGTCACTGATGATTGGTGACTCTTTAGCCCTTCACCCCACCTGCTGCCAGCCCTTCAGTCAGGTACCTCTCCAGGGCCAAGAAGAGGATGATGACAGGCAGGGTCATGATGGTCGAAGCAGCCATGACGACGTGGGGGCGTGGTTGGGCATCATTGTTAATACGATTGATTGCGATGGGCATGGTAAACATCTCTCGATCGGTCAGGAACACAAAGGCATAGAGATACTCGTTCCAGGCGATCATAAACGTGTAGATAAAGACCGACACCAGGGCCGGGATAGCCAGCGGAATGGTGATACGCCAGATCACCTCCAACCGCGTGCAACCATCGATGAGGCCTGCTTGCTCGATCTCGGTGGGGATGGTGCGGAAATAGTTGGCCAGCATATAGAGCGCCACGGGCAGCGTCATGGCCAGGTAGGTGAACATCAACACCCCCAGGTTGTCACGCACCTCAAAGCCAATGCGGGCGCCCATCTGGGCGATCATGGCAAAGAGGGGAATGATGAGCAGAATCCCGGGAAAGAGATAGACCAAGAGAATGCCGTTGAGCAATGCGCCGCTGCCGCGGAAGCGCATTCTGGTGATGGCATAGGCGCCCAACGTGGAAAGGATTACAGCCAGGAGTGCTGTGGGGATCGAGATAATCAGCGTATTGAGCATGTTCCTGGCAAAACCCTTGAAGCTCTCGTGGGCAGGGTCAAAGAGTTCTTCATAGGCATCGAGGCGCAAGGCGCCGGGGATATAAACCGCCTCACGGCCGCCAATCTCGGCAAAACTCTTGAAGGAGGAACTGACCATCCAGTAGAAGGGAAAGAGAATGCTAACCAGAAAGAAGGCCAGGATGATGGCAAAGATTAATTGCCTCAGCGTCAGCCGGCGGGACAGGTGTTCGATCAGGTTCAGTTTCTCATCGCTGGTACGGGCGGTAGTGTTGTCAACACTCATGACTGCCTCCTAATCATCGTCCACGCGCCGCATAACAACCGCCACATAGATCACCAAAAAGACGACCAGGATCGCGAGCAGAATCATGGCGGTGGCTGACCCCTTGCCAAAGTCGTTCGACTTGAAACTGAACTGGTAGGTGAGGACAGGCAGCACGTTGGTACCAAAACCGCCGCCGGTCAGCAGCCAGATGTCGTCAAACTTGTTAAAGGTCCAGATCAGGCGCAGGAGAAAGATAGCGCCCAGTACATAGCGCAGTTCCGGGATGGTGATGTGCCGGAACTTGGCCCATTCGCCCGCGCCATCCACGTCGGCCGCTTCATAGAGAGTCCGGTCAATGGCCTGCAGCCGGGCCAGGATCATGAGCATGGCAAAGGGGAAATAGCGCCAGGCGGTGAACATGATCACGATGAACAGGGCCAGGCCCCGCTGGGCCAGCCAAGCCTTGGGCAGATCAATGACACCTAACCCCATCAGGATGTCATTGACTACACCCGATGGCCGGGGATCCATGATCCATTTCCAGACAAAGGCCACGCTCACGATAGGAGCGACGTAGGGGAATAAAAACACGGCTCGGGTGACGCCCCGAGCCCGGAAGGGACGGTTGAGGGCCAGGGCTGCGATCAGGCCCAGGGTGATGGTCACGATGGTAGAGAGAAAGGAGTAGACGACGCTGGTTACCGCTGCCCCCCAGTTCTTGAGACCCTGGTACTTGAAGGCAAAATCGTTAACAACGGCCCGATAGTTGTCCAGGCCTACGAATTCTGCCTGGAAGACGTTGCCCAGCTCTTTTAGCCCGACATCATGAAAGCTGATCCAGACACTAAAGACCGCTGGAAACAGGACCACGCTGAATACAATGAGCGCCGTGGGCAAGATCAGGAGCCAGGCAAGGCGTACCTCTTGAGCGTCTAGCGAACGCCACCGCTCGCGGAAGGAGGGTTTTGCCTTGCGGGCCGAGACAGTCATTGTCCTTCTCCTTTCGGGCTGGGAATGGATCCAGGCAGAGGTAGACCCCTTGCGCAGCCTTGGTTCTCAGGCTGCGATCCAGGGTACCGTCAAGGAGTGGGAACGGGACGGCAGCCGCAGCGCGGTGACAGCCACTGCGACTGCCGCGACCCCGTCCCCACCGTTCATTACCTAGACGTAGAGGTTATTCCTCCTGGCGCTCGGCATAGAGCGCCTCAACCTGCTCCTGGAGCCACTCGGCGGCAGCCTCGGGCGTCATGATTCCCTCGAGCGCAATGTTGCTGATGGCCTGAGGGATCAACAACCGGCCCTCGATGTCGCCAATGACAGCGCGCTGGGTGGTATCATAGTCGGGGCGGAAGAGCCAGCGCTGCATCGTGTCAAAGCCGCCAGCGATCTGACCCAATGTCTCGTCAGAGTAGTTCTCAAAGTAGGGGCTGAGGGTCGACCACCCCTCCACCGCGCTCTCCAGCACCGGCACCTTGCCAAACGGAGCCAGGGCCAGAACATCCTGGTAGTTCTGGTCGGTCAGGAAGAAGGCAGCCACGTCCTGGGCCGCAGGATTGGCGCCCACGGGGATGGCCAGGGTGACCAACTGCCCGTAGGAAGCCGCACCGTTGGGTCCTTCCATCATAGAAGCAAAGCCAGTCACGCCCGGTAGGTCCTCCACGGCGATCTCGATCGCGCCGCCATCAGCCGTACCCGAACCATCAACCAGGTCATCCATGATGTAGGTGCTATAGAACAGCATGCCGGCTTGGTCAAGCTGGTAAGCCTCGCGGGCGCCGCGCCAGAATTGGGGACCCGGCAGGGCACAGCGCTGGAGACCAGCGTAAAAGTCGAGGGCCTCGATCATCTCTGGCGTGTTCATGGTGACGTTGCCCGCTTCATCGAAAGGCCAGGCATTGTTGGACATGGCCACCTGCTCAAAGACCTGGTGGGGGTAGTTCTGGCCAGGATCGGTACCCAGCGTCAAAGCATACAGCAGATTGCCCTGGCCTGGCAGCGCATCGCAGGCCGCATTGATGTCGTCCCAGGAGACGGGTGCATCGAGGCCAGCCTCGTCGAAAGAGTCGCCGCGGTACCAGATAGCCTGGATCCAGCCGTCATAAGGCACGGCAGCATACTTACCCGTGGCCGGATTGGTGACCATGACCAGGGGGCCGTCGCGAAAGTCATCCTCGCCCACGGCCTCGATCACGGCCGTGGCAGCCGCCTCATCCAAGATCCCGTCGGCGGCAAAAGCCGCGACCCGCTCGATGCCCATGCGGATCAGGTCCGGCGGCCGGTTGGCGGCCAGCGATGTAGCGATGCGCTGGGAAACCTCCGCTTCCTGAATAACCAGGATACGCACGTCGACGTCTGGATTCTCTTCCATGTATCGGGCGGCGATCTCCTCATACAAGTTCACCCGATCCTCTTCATGGTCGGTGCTCCAGAACTCGACGACGGTCTTCTCAACCGGTGCGGCGGTGACCTCGACGATCACCTCCTTCTCGACTTCCTTCTCGACCACCTCAGTCACGATCTTTTCGACTTCGACTTCCTTCTCGACCTCGACGACCTGGGTGACAATCTTTTCGACTTCTTGGGTGACAATCTTTTCAACCTCGACGGTTTCTACGACGACCTCGGGTGTACCGCCGCAGGCGGCCAGCATCGTGGCCAGGATAATCATCACCAGAGTGAATGCCAATGTCTTCTTCATGAGAAACTCCTCCTATTCTTTGGTTTCTGTACTTCGGAATAACTGTACGGCCAACGGTTGGTACTCTGTTTGTGGGATCCTACACCTCCTTTCTGTTCTTAGCACAGTTGCCTCGGATTGCCGCCAGCGCTGTGCGGATATGGCGACAAACTTAACCTCCCCCGCTGGATTCCCGAACCACCAACTCCGGTTGCAGCAGGATGTGGCGTTCGGCCAGGTCTTCCCCCTTGACCAGCCGGACCAGCATGTCGCAGATTCGGCAGCCAATATCATAGATAGGCTGGCGAATGGTGGTCAGTGAGGGGTGAGAGTGCTCTGCCAGAGGGATGTCATCAAAGCCAGTGATAGCCAGATCCCGCCCGACCACCAGCCCACGCCTTTGCGCTGCACTGATCGCTCCCAGGGCCATCAGGTCATTGCAAGCAATGACCGCCGTGGGGGGAGAAGGCATGTCAAGCAACTGGTTCATAGCACTAAAACCTCCCCGTTGGGTGAGGTCGCTGATGATCATGTGCTCCGGGTTGACCGACAGACCATAGCGCTGCAAGGCGGCTTCCAGGCCCGCCCATCGCAGGTCGCAGAACATCAAGCTTTGCGGTGCCGAAATGAAGGCCAGATGCCGGTGCCCCATTTCGGCCAGATGACGGGTGACCAACTCCAAACCCAACACGCCGTCCTCATCCACAAAGGGAAAGTCAACATCCAAATCTGACCGGCCAAAGGCCACAAAGGGCAGTCCAACCTCTGACAAATAGGCAATGCGCCAATCCTCAACCCGCGTTCGGACCACCAGAAGGCCATCGACCAGGCGGCCTTGCGCCATGCGCCGGTAGGCAGCCTGCTCCTCAACAGTATCAGGGGGACGGGTGGAGACCAGGAGATCAAAGTTATGCCGCGCAGCTGCATTGCCAATGCCAGCCAGCAGTTCGCTGAAGAAGGGATCGGAGAAACGAGGACCGCTCGTCGGGATCACAAAACCGATGGTGTCAGTCCGTCCCTTTTGAAGCCGGCGAGCAGTGGCAGAGGGAACATAGCCCATGTCCTCAGCCGCCTGCATCACCCGGTGGCGCGTGCCCTCAGCCACATCATTGTAGCCACCCAATGCCCGTGAGACCGTTGTGATGGATAGACCCAGTTCAGTTGCAAGGTCTTTGAGTGTAACGGATGCCACCTGCTGCCAGCCTCTCGAACGCTTAATCATTCGAAACGTTTTGGGTACCTGTTCCCATTATAACCCAAAACGTTTTGGATGTCAAGACCCCAGTTTTGACGATGCGCAATCTCATTCATGGTGTCTCTGCGAAACTCGCGCTTGCTGTCGCGGGCCAGATGCTTTACAATCCGAGTGGCTGGAACAAGGCCCAACCACAAAAGGAGCCAAGACGAGAGCATGAGATCTGAGACAGCGGTCGCTCTTGCAGTGACTGCGCACCAACCTGATGAACGACTGGCCAGCATGGTCGAAACCCATCTGCCGGTTCTGATGAGCTGCTACACCTCTGTAGCGGCATTCTGTTCGCAAGAGACTCACCCAAGCATCCTGGCCCTATTGCGGCTGCGCGGCGTTGTCGTGCACATCGACTCCGAGATGTCAGCCGGAATCCAGCGCATCGGCGATGTCCGACGCCATACCATTCGCGTGGGCCTGGAGGCGGGTACGTCGCACCTGCAGATGTGTGACTTTGACCGAGCCATCCACTGGGTCGCCCGCTACCCACAGGAGCTAAAGGCCGTCATTGATGACATCCCCAACTACGATCTACTGGTCCTGGGACGTACCGACCGGGCCTGGGCCACCCACCCACCCTACCAAGCAGAGACAGAACCCTTGTTCAACCGGGTTTTCGACCTGGTGACCGGGTTGCCATGGGATGTAGGCGCCGGCTCGCGTGGGCTCTCGCGCCGTGCTGCGGAGCTGCTGCTCCGGGTGTCTGAGGAACGGGGGGTAGGCGTAGATGCAGAGTGGCCGCTGATCATGCTCAAACAGAAGGGTCATGCCGTGGGCCACCGGCTGTGTGAAGGTCTGGAATTCGAGACGGCCGATCGGTTTGGGGCAGAGATCGAAGCGGCAGGAAGCTATGAGGCTTGGGAGGCGCAGGTAAGCGCGGATCCCATGCAGTGGGCCTTTCGCCTGCAGGTGGCATTGATGATCGCCCAAGCAGCCATTCGCTACGGTGAACGAGATGACCGATAGGGGGCCAAGGCGAAAGGGCGATTCGCTTCGCGAGAGCAGCATCCCGCTGGCGTCCACGGTTGTAGACAACTCGGGAGGGGCCTACCCCACTGAAGATTGGGAGGCAAGCTACTTTGGCACGAGCCGTCGTGGCAAGCTCACTGCACACCACCTGACGGTACGGGCGCCAGCCGGGCTGGATGCGGCCTGCCCCCAGACACGGATCGGGCAACAAGGGTGCCTGCATGGTATGCGCCGCTGGGGATTTGCCCTGCGGCCGTCGGCTTTGGTGGCGGCGGAGTTTGACCCAGCGCCCTTGATGAGCACCAGTGACGATGGCGAATCTGTGCACACCATGTTGCAGTCAGCATCCTTTGACCCGCCAGGCGAGTTTGTAATCGCCAGTCCTGAGCATCCATTTCGTCTGCTAGCGCCAGATGGCACCCTGCGGGGCAGTTGGATGCATTGGCGCACCTATCTGGGGGCGCTATCCTTCTTTGCCTCAGGTGGAGAAGTGGATGCCGACTATATTCGCTTCTGGGCTGAGGCCAAAGAGAGCTACCGCCTGGCTGTCGACATCTGCCTGGCAGCTCTCCAGGCAGCCCCATCTCCAACTCGGTGAGGGCTGGTTCTCGGTAGTGCCACGCTCATCTGGAGCGCAATGAACCCCTCGAGCGCTCTCGCATCTCGTGCGAAGGCGCACCCCCGACATTCTGGCCCGCCAGCAAGCCTGCGTCAGCCATCTGACAGCCTCTCTGAGCCAGCGCCAACCTTACCTCGGCAGTTAGCGCCCAGATCATATCATGATGGCACCGGTCCCGAAAGCAGGTAGCGTGGTGCCTTGCCATCTATTCCCAGCGGTGTGGCGGCTGCGATTACTGGTAATCTGCACCGGCACCTCACCCCGTTTGCGTTTCTCTCGCAGCTGATCCTGGTCGGCCAGGGAAGTCATCTTCAACAAGTATGCGCAACTCCTTCACAGCTTTTTCATACCCACAGACTAGAATAGATGCTGACGAGTCGAGAGATTTGAAACCTTGAGAGAGAATAGCACCTACGGCAACGAGAGGGGACATGTACGATGGTGAAAAAAGTGATTCTGAGCACGTTGTTGGTCGGACTGATCGGCGTCCTGGTAGCAGGGGGCATCATCCGAACTGTGGACAAGACCGGGCAGGTAGCGGAGGCGGCTGGCCTGGAGAAGGGGCGGGGTTACGACCAGGCAGCCGAGCATGGAGCAGGGGAAGAGCATGACTGCGACAGCGAGGGTCAGGAGTATGGCCATGGACAGGATGATGGCGCTGCGGATCGCCCAGGGCAAGGACGCAGCTGCGGGCGTGGCCAGGGTGGCGCCTCGGCTGGTGAAGCCGAACGGCAGTATCCCAATTACGAAGCTGTGCCCGGGGATCAGGTCCTGTACCAAGGCACCGTGTCGCAGGCCCCGGCAGTAGGGGTGGACCTGGTGATTGTGTCAGATGCTGGCGAGGAGATCATGGTTGGTACTGGGCCGGGCTACATGGAAGCCCAGGGCTTCAGCCTTCAGGCTGGGGAAGCGGTGGAGCTACAGGGCTTCTGGGAAGATGGTGAGCTGAAGGCAACCCAGGTGACTCGCCTGCGCGATGGCCAGACCATTACCCTGCGGGACGAAGCCGGACATCCAGAGTGGGCCGGCAGCGGTAAACGTGCCGCTGAGCAAGGGGTAACCATGGCCCAGCAAGGCCAGGATGCCCAGTACCAAGCTGGCCAGGGCCAAGGTGGTCGGGGTCAGGGCGGCCAGGGTCAGAGTCGCCTAAGTCAGGGTGGCCAGGGTCAGGGCAGCTACAATAGCGTGGAACGCGGAACGCTACCTGGCGGCGGCGACTTGAGCGAATTGGAAAGAGATGCTCTGATGCAGGCCCTGCAGGATGAGTACAAAGCGTGGTCGGTCTACGAGCAGGTGATCGCTGACTTTGGTGCAGTGCGGCCCTTTACCAACATCCAGAGGGCCGAAGAGAATCACATCGCAGCCTTGGTCAACGTGTTCAATGCCTATGGGCTGGACGTCCCGGCGAACGAGTGGCAGGGCAACGTCCCCACATTTGACACTTTGGCAGAAGCCTGCGCCGGTGGCGTCCAAGCTGAGATCGACAACGCGGCCCTCTATGACCAACTGTTCAACATGGTAGAGGAGGACAACCCCGACATCATCCAGGTCTTTACCGCCCTACAGCGAGCATCGCAGAATCAGCATCTGCCCGCCTTTGAGCGCTGTGCGCCCTAGGGCAGTAATAACTGGCCGATCAAGCCCCCGGGTTCCGCTGAACCCGGGGCTTTTTCTCTACCTGGCGATCTTGGCTGCTCGCTCGCGAGAGCCTGGCCTGGCAGAGCCTCCCCCCTTCGTAGCCAGTTTGACAATTGTCTCGCCCTGTAATATATTTAGTTCATCTAACTAATTGATCTTGGAAGGACGAAATGTGATGGCGGCTGAAGATCGACTCCTGGGCCTGTTTGAGCGGGTCCGAAAGCTGGCGCTCGACCAAAACCCACTGCAAGAAAGCGGGGTGACGATGCCTCAATTGGCCCTCCTCGACTGGATCGCCACTTCGCCAGGCCGCGGCGTCCAGGAAATCGCGTCTGGGTTGGGTCTGACGGCTCCTACCATCAGCGTAGGGGTGCGCCGGCTAGAGGAAGCAGGCATGCTGGAGCGCCAACCAGACCCCCAAGATGGGCGCGCCATCCGGCTGTATTTGACGGCTCAGGGCCAGACCCTACAGGAGCAGGCACTCGCATTCCGCAGGGAAAAGATGCGATGCGTGCTTGCGGGATTGACCACCGAGGAGGCAGCAACGCTACTGGCCCTGCTAGAACAGGCCATCAGATCTGCCGAGAAAGCTTGGTAGCGCAGGATGGCATCTTGCGTCACTATTAATCAGGAGAGAAAATCAACATGCCACAACAAGTCGTATTCGCCATCGTAACATTCCTGCACGACCTCTTCACCGCTGTCTGGATCGGCGGCCTGATCACCCTGGGGATCACGGTCCTGCCGGCGGCCAAAGAAGTGTTGGGGATGGGACCTCAGACCAAAAAACTCATGGATGCCATCCAGAAGCGGCTGAGTGTGCTGGTCTATGTGAGTATCGTGGGGCTGATACTGACCGGCCTGCTCCTATCCAACCGCTCGCCGGCCTTCCAGGGGCTGTTCAGTTTCGGAAACACCTACTCGACGGTGCTGAGCCTCAAACACATCCTGGTACTGGTGATGGTCGCCTTGGCGTTGATCCGCAGCCTGGTGCTCGGCCGCCGGAGCGGGCCCCCAAGCCCAGCCCAAGAAAAGCTCAAGGTCGGGCTTCTGTTCCTCAACATCGCTCTGGGGATCGGGGTGCTGTTGCTCAGCGGCTTTGCCGCGGCCTTCGCAGCGGGCCCACCGCCCATGTAGCTGCCGCCGTGGTAGACACGGTGGGTCCAGCACCCACCAGTCCTGCCCAAGGAGGAGCCATGACCGGTAGCAGATTGCTGGCTCTCACTGCCCACCCCGACGACGAGTCATTCCGCTGTGGTGGCACGTTGGCCTTGCTGGCCCGGCGCGGTATTCGCGTGCAGCTACTCACGGCTACACGGGGTGAAGCTGGCTCTCGCGGCGATCCACCCTTGTGCCGCGCCGACGAACTGGCCGCTATGCGCGAACGCGAGTTGCGCAACGCTTGTGCCGCCTTGGGCATCGAGCCTCCGCGCTTTCTGGAATACCTCGACGGCACGCTGGCCGATGTGGACGAAGAAGAGGCCACCGCTCAGGTGACAGCGATCATCCAGGAAGTGCGGCCCCAGGTGCTCCTCACCTGGCCACCTGACGGTCTGTCGGGGCATCCCGATCACGTGGCCGTGAGCCGCTGGACATCTCTGGCTTTTCAGCGGGCAGCCGCCCTGGGGCCGGACGCCCCGGCGGCTCTCTACCACTTGGCTGTGCCGCGCTCGGTGGCCAAAGCCCTGGGGCTGTCCCACCTGCATGACGCGCCCGATGAGCAGGTTACCCTGACCGTGGACGTGACTCCGGTCTGGGAACAGAAACTGGCGGCTATCCGCTGCCACCGCACCCAGATGGGTGGCTCGCCTATCCTGAACGAGCCCAAAGAAAAGCGACGGCTGTTTCTAGGGACAGAGCACTTTCGACTGGCAATGACCCGGTCGGACCCTTCGGCGGGCTCAGGGTGGGCTGCGCCAATTGGCCCGGAAGGCAGTTTTATGGAGGGACTTGGGGAGAACAACTGATGAACGATGCTATCAAAGTGAGTAGTCTGACCAAGTACTACGGTCGCCCGGAAGCAGGCGTACTGGCCGTGGACCACATCAACTTTCAGGTGCAGGAGGGCGAGGTCTTTGGTTTCCTGGGACCCAACGGGGCGGGCAAGACGACCACCCAGCGGATGCTGACCACCCTGCTGGAGCCGACCGAAGGTCGCATCACCATCCACGGACACGACCTGGCCCACGACGCCTACCCGGTCAAGCGGCAAATGGGCCTGGTACCGGAGGAATCGAACGTTTACGCCGAACTGACCGCATGGGACAACTTGATGTTCACTGCCAAACTCTACCGTGTCGGCCGCGCCGAGCGGGCAGCGCGGGCACGGGAGTTGCTGGAGGTCTTTGGCCTTTGGGAGAAGCGGGACGTGAAAGCGGAGAACTTTTCCAAAGGCATGCGGCGACGGCTGAGCATCGCCATGGCCATCATCCACAAGCCGGCGCTCCTCTTCTTGGACGAGCCGACGCCGGGGCTGGACGCCCAGAGCGCCCGTGCCATCCGCGACCTGATCCGCCAGTTGAATGCCGAGGGGACGACAGTCTTTCTAACCACGCACCAGATTGAGGAGGCCAACCAACTATGCGACCGGGTGGCCATCATCGACCACGGCCAGATCGCGGCCATTGACACTCCGGAACGGCTGAAACAGGCTTTCCGGCGGGTGCAGTCGGTGGAGGTGGCGTTGCAGCCCAAAGGGCAAACGCATGGTCAGGCGCTGGGCACCTTGCCGGGGGTGACCACGGCGGTCAAGATGGGAGATAAATGGCGGCTGTACACCAAAGACCCGTCGGTGCTCCTACCACAGGTGATGGACTATGCCAACTCGCGTGAATTGCGGGTCGTCAGTCTAAATACCCTCGGCCCCAGTCTGGAGGACGTTTTCCTCGAGATCACCGGGCAACAGGTGGGCACGGTGCGTCACGAGGCGCAGGAGGGCAAGCCTCGGCGGCGGGGAATGAAAAGTGGAATGGGCGGTGGACGATGAAAGACGGATGGCTGCAACGACTGCGTGACGAGGTAACACAGGCTTGGACCGTGACGGCCAAGGACATGAAGGTCTACTACCTCAAGCCAGGGATGATCATGTTCGGCTTTCTGA
>CAWANP010000014.1:0-183568 GCA_963783445.1 uncultured Chloroflexia bacterium
ACCAAATAAAACTTACGAAATAATAACTAAACAAAATATTACAATGCAAATAAAATGAAAAATAAAATAATTTTTCGGATGCTTGTTAATAAGTTTTATTAATTTCAGTTCGGCCGCACATTTTATAGTAGGTATTGCTGAAGATGCAAAAGATGGGATAGGTTTAGCTAATGGGAAAGAAATTGTATTGTGGAACCCTTTAAATGGAATCTCAGATAATCAAACGGACATTGTTGGTCCAACAGGAAATTCTTGGACAAATAATATCTATCTTATAGATTGTGAATTATTATCTAATGGATGTTCTATAGGAGATACATTAAGCTTAAACATCTTTGATAATGAGAGGGGTATTTTTCGTATGTTGTAAATGTTACTGTGACTGGTGCGGGTTTTGATTTGGCGGATAACATAACATTGATTTCTCCACCAAGTTTTGTTTCTGTTGAAGTTGATGATGAATTAACAATTCCTGTTAATGAGATTAATTTGGTTCCTGCTACTACAAAGAATATAACTTGTCAGAGCGATCCTTCGGAATATGAAGGAGAAAACAAATTAATCAATGTGACTTCAGAATTTTTTGATAGTGTTTCATCAAATTATGGAAACTCTAATGATAATAATTTACATTATTCAAATTCTAGTTGTTATTTGAATTATTCGTATGGGACTAATGAAGAGATTGAGGTTTTGTGTGGTTTTGAAATTTGGTATTATGCAAATCCTCAAAACTGGAATTGTACGCTCAATGCTACAGATAACCATTCTATAAATAGGCAAGATTCAGATATCGTGGGAATAAACACTTTATTAGCTCTCGGAGTAGATTATTTCCGGTTGATTTTGGGGAAGTGAATATGCAAGAAGTTTCAAATGAAGTGGAAATGAACATTACGAATTATGGAAACATTATTATGAATCTTTCTTTAGAAGGGTATGGTCTTACTGCGGGGGATGAAAATTCTATGTTTTGTGAGACAGGAAACATCTCTATTGAATATAAAAAATTTAATCTCACAACTTCTAATTCGTCAAATATGACTTTGCAAGAATTTGAAGAGAATTATCAAAATTTCAAGTTCTTCACCCATTGTAAAAAAATTCAATTTAGATTATAGAAAAGATGATTTAGTAAATGAAGCGATAAATGAAACTTATTGGAGAATTTATGTGCCTTCAAGTATGAGTTGGAAGGTGTCAGGGAAATATAATTTTTGGGGCGGTGCAAGCAAATGAAATTTAAAAAGAAATTAGAAAACAAAAAAGTGAAGAACTTATCTTTAATATTTTTTCTATTTGGAATTCTCTTTTTTTCAAGTTCATTAGTTTCAGCTGCAAACATTGGAATAAGTCCTGCTAAAATCTATTTTGAAAATGTTTTAAGAGGAGGCCATTCTCAAAAGATTGTTACAATTACTATTGATTCTGAAGAACCTACAGAAGTAAACCTTGCTTCCAAGAGGGGAAATTGAAAGTTGGTTGAATTTTTCTAAAAAAACCTTTTTAGTTTCCAAAAATAATCCCTATTACTTAAAAATAATTGTTGAACCAGATTCAGATATTCCGAATGGAAACTACACTGGTTTTTTAAGAGTTACAATTTCTGGAAAGGGAGAGGCTATAGAGGGACACGCGACAAGTGTTGTTCAAGCAGCATTGGATTTATATATGGAAGTTGAAATAACAGATATCGAATATTCTGAGTGTAGGTCCTCTAAATTTTCTGTAGATTCCACAGAAATAGGAGACCCAATAATTTTTAAGATGGACATATATAATGGAGGAAATGTTAGAATGTATCCTCGAGTTGCAATTGATATTTGGGATCAAAACCAATTGGAAATCTTAAAACATACTAGAATATTCCAATAAAGAAGTAATCCCCACAACAAAGGAAGAATTCGAAATAGAGGTCATTCAAATTTATTTGAAATAGGACAATATTGGGCCGAAAGTGTTACTGTAGTTGATTGTTATAACACACAAACATTGACTTTTGATGTTCTAGAAGTAGGGGCCTTAAAATCAAGCGGAATTTTAACAAGTATTTCAACCCCTCCATGGGTTGATGCTGGAGATACAACATTTATAGAAATTGTCTTCAACAATAATGGAGAAAAACAAAGTAATGCGCAATTTAAAGGAGAAATTACTATGGGAAATAAAATTATTCAAATTCTGGAAAGCGAAAATTCATTAGTAGATATGGGAGAATCGAATACTTTTAAATTTTATTTTACCCCCAAAATTCAAGGAAAATATATTGTTAGTGGAAGAGTTTTTTATGATGAAAAGAACTTATGAAAAAAGTGCAATTATTAATGTTAAAGATAAAAAATTTAAGTTAAATTCATTAAAAATGCCTCTAATCTATCTATTTTTGATTATGGGCATTGCATTTTTTATGTATAAAATAAATAAAGAAAAGAAAAATCATTGGAAAAAAATGAGGAGATATAAAAAATGAAAAATAAAAGAATAAACCTTGCAGTATTTGTATTTGGAATATTCTTTATTAGTTTGGGCTTTGTTTCTGGAGCTACCTTGCACCATTATGATTTTATAAATAATTTGTCGATTGATTCTGGAATTTATTATGTGGATTCTATTTTATTAAAAATAACTACTCCAAATTATACAAGTTGTTATTATGGTATAGATTCAAATCCTTCAATTCCTTTTGAAGGGAATTATGGGACTCTTCATGAAAAAGAATTAGAAAATTTGGAAGAAGGGGTTCACAAATATAATGTCAAATGTGGAAATGGGCAGATAATGGAAGTCATTTTCACAACTAAAATTCCTGTATATGCTGAATCTATTAGTTTTTCTGAAAATCCTCCTTTAAAATCTGGGAGTTATGAGATTTCATTAGTTACATCCAAACCCACTTTAGGAATTCCTGAATTAAAATATATGTTGATAACCTAGTTTACAAAGAAATCTCTTTAGAAGGTTCTGGGAGAAATTGGAAAGGATATTTAATAATCCCAAAAAATGCTGGAGAAGTGGTTGGAAGTTTTGAATTCTCTGCAAAAGATTTAGATGGGCATTCTGGAAACAAGATAAATGGAAAAAGTATCTTTTTAATTGACACAGTTAAACCTGAAACTATTGAAACCATTGAAGCAACTAGTTATGTGGGCCAAATCGAATTGGATTGGCATTATGAAGAAGAAGTTGAAGAGTATAATCTCTATAGATCAAAAAATCCTGATGTGGATTATGTTGATTTTTATAAAACAACTGATGATGAAGATTTTACGGATAATGGGGTTGGAAAAGGGAAAACTTATTACTACCGGGTTGCTGGAGTAGATGAAGCAGAAACATAGGAGATTTATCAAGAGAGATTTATGCTACGGTTTTGATAAATAATAATAGCCAAGAACAAGGTGGGCTAGATTCCCAACTTCTTGGAAAAGTAGAGAATTCTATTATCGAAATAAATTTGCTCTTGGAAGATATAGAATCAATAAAAAAGTCTCTTGCTTCAAAAGAAGAAAATGAAATATTCACAAACTTAAAACTAAATAAAGAATTAGAAAATCAGGTTTCAGAATTATCAAATTCTCTGAAAAGAGATGTGGAGAAATATAAACTACATCTCCTTATTTTTTTTTTTTGTAGTCTACTTGGTTCAGTTGCGTCTTGCTTACCTATAACCAACAGTACCAGCCCTGCTGACAATCGGAATAGTGGTCAGCGCCGGCGGCGCCTACCTCACGGCGGTTTCGGTTTCTACCACGCTGACAGAACGGGCACCATCGGCAACCAGATCTGGACAAATCTCGATGCCAACGGGGTCTACGAGTCTGGCAGCGAGTCGGGCATTCTCTTTGGCGTCACCCTCGACCTCATGGGGCCCGGCCTCGACGGCGTACTGGGAACCGCCGACGACGAGATCCTGGCCACAACCGTGACGGAGAGTGGCGGCGAGTACTGGTCGGTGGCCGCCCCTGGATGATGGCGTTGGGGGCGCCGGTGCCGACTATATGGTCGTCGTCACTGACAAGGCCGGCGTGCTGGACGGCTACACCCAGACCTTTGGCACGCCCGATACCAACAACAACGGCCAGGTCAACAACTACCGGGTCACCCTGGACGGCACCGCCAGCGTGGACTAGGCGACTTTGGCTACGTCATGCTACCCCAGGCCCCAGCGGTCATCGGCGACTACTGGTCCAACGCCGACGGCGACGGCATCCAGGATCCGGGCGAGCCGGGTATCGGCGGGGTCACCGTGACGCTGAAGGACGGACCGGCGCTACCATAGCTAGACCGTACCGCGCCCGATGGCTCCTATCTGTTCCTCAACGTGCTGCCTGGTTCCTATACCGTCACGGTTACCGACGGCGGCGGGCCGCCTCTGGCCGGGCTTACGCTGATCACCGGGCCGCAGAGCAGCACCAACCCCACCACGACCATCAATGTCAGCGCCGGGGACGTGTTCCTCAACGCCGACTTTGGCTACAAGCCGGATACCGCGATCTACAAGATGGGCGACTATGTCTGGCTGGACGCCAACCGGGATGGAAACCAGGACACCGGCGAGCAAGGGATCGACGGCGTGACCGTGGCCCTGCTGGACAACGCCGGCAACGTCATCGCCACGACCATGACTGGCGACAACCCGGCCACCACCGGCACCGTGGAAAAGGGCTGGTACGAATTTACCGGCCTGGACAACGGTACCTACACCGTCTGGGTCAACGATACCAACGGCAGGCTGACCGCCATGACCAGACCTACGATTGGGACGACGGACTGGACCCTGTCATACGCCGCACAAGAGCACGCGGACCATCTGGGCGCGGACCGGATGACCAGGACTTTGGCTACGCCCCGCGCGACTATGGGCCCGATACGATAATGGGGCCATCGGCGAGCTATGTCTGGTACGACCTGAACAACGACGGCGTGCAGGACCCCGGCGAGGCCGGTATTCCCGGCGTAACGGTCGAGCTCTGGTCATACAAGAGCGGGAGGCGGCAGTGACGCGCCCATTGGGTACCAATGTGACCGACGATACGGCTACTAATCTTTGCCGCGCTGAGTACGAAAACCAGCACGACTACCCGGTCGGGATCGATATCTCGACGCTGCCCTTGGGGCTGATCCCCACCGTGGATCGGCGACAGCTCGACACCCGGTGACGGGGACAACCATCGGCGGTCCCCGACTCTTTGCCGGCGTGTTAATCTCGACCAGGACTTTGGCTACCGCTTCGACCCCGCAGCCGGCCTGTACACATCGGCGACTATGTCTGGAACGACACCAACTTTGACGGATCCAGGGCGATCCAGCGACTGAACCGGGTATGAACGGCCTGACCGTCGATCTGCTGGACGCACCGGCGCGATACATCGCCACGACTCGACGAGCGACAATCCTCGACCGCCAAGTCAAACCGGGCTAGTACCCATACGACCGGACTTGCCCAACGGCAACTATACCGTCGTCGTCGCCGTGCCCAGCGGCTACTCGCAGAGCCCGACCGGCCAGGGCACCCCGACCACCGACAGCAACGGCTACGCCGGCCTCGGTGACCATCGCGGCGGCCCACCGCCCCGACATCGACTTTGGCTTCAAGTACTTTGAGGATGAGGAGCCCACGGGCGTCATCGTGACCAGCTTCTCCGTCCGGCAGGTCGGTCCTGGCGGTCCTCCTGGAATGGGAGACGGCCTCGGAGCTGGCCAGCCTGGGCTTCAACGTCTATCGGGCGAGTCGCGACGGGGCCCCGGCAGAAAGCTGAACGCCGAGTAATCCCGAGGAAGGTGCCGCCAGGCAGCCCGGGCGGCGCCAGCTACCAGCTTGTGGACGGCGACGTGGACCTGGACGTGGAGTACCACTACTGGGTCCAGGCGGTGGAGGCCCAGGGCGAACCTGGCTTGTACGGCCCGGAAAAGATCCTGGTCCAGGAGGTCGTAATCTACAACCTCTGGCTGCCCATCGTGGCCCGCCAGTAATAGCGGCGCCGCAATCTGCAACACACGGGCCCACACCGGCATGCCCTGGTGTGGGCTCTCCTCTATCTCTTTTGGACTCGGACTTGGTTTCGCGGGTATGATATGTGGAAGAGGTACAAGCGGCTCTCCCACCGATTTGGTTGTCCCATTGGCAGCCAGATGCTCTTGACCGGTAGGGGGAGTGTGCCAAGGTACGTGGGGCTGGCCCTGCCCGGGGCAGGGTGGCAGGTCTACTATGCAGGGGTAAGGAAAATGCGACCCAATCTCCACCATAGAGGGGATGGACAGGGCGCCAGCCCGTGATACACTGGGCAGTGGGTGCCTCCTCGTTTCTACCAGACCTGTCTCGTTCCTACCACCTTCTACCTCATCTTGTCAAGGGCATTGCACCTTGTTGGAGGCGTCTAGCGGCGCCGGAAGCGCGCACCTAGCTCGGTGGCCAGCACGCGGAAGGGGTGCCAGAACCGCGCCAGGCGGACGGCTCCGGGAGTGTCCAGGGCATAGCGGTAGGCCAGCCACTCGTCGCCGGGCAGCAGGAGAAAGCGCCCAAAGCGCAGCCATCCGGCCAGCCCGTCGATGAGGGCCAGGTGGAGTTGGTAGCGGACGCGGCCGTACTGTTGGGCGTCGCGCGCGGAACGAGCCCACTGGGGGGCTACCAGGCGGCGGACCCAACGCCGGCGCAGGGCGCCAGGTTGTAGAGCAGCCAGCACCCGGTCCGGGATGGGCGTGCCCAGCAGCTCGCGGCTGAAGCAAAGGCCGAAATAGACCGGGACGCGCACCTGGAAGGCCGAGGCCCGCTCCAGGAGTTGATCCCAATTGAGGCCGGGATAGGCATCGACGGTGCGGTCGATGTCCGTCAGGTTTAACAAATGGGCATAGGCATGTCCAAAGCCCCAGTGCAGGCAGAGGTGCAGCAGGCTGTCCTCGGGGCACAGTTGCAGCGTGTCCTGGCCGTCCAGGCTGAGGGGCAGGGCGGCCTGCCACAGGGCTTCCATGTCGATGCGCGTCGCATGGTGCAGCCACTTGTGGGTCGTCAGATGCCAGTGCACGTCCAGCATCAGGTTGCCCATTGGCGAGGTCCGGTGCAGGTTGATCTCGCCGCTGTAGCGTGCCTCGTAGGCGAAAGAGTGGCCCGGTGGTCCAGGCTGGGCCTGGTAGCCCAGGGGTGCCAGGGCCTCGGGAACCTGCGGGACCTGGTCGCGGGGCACCAGGATATCGAGATCGACCATGGGCCGGGGGGCGACGTCTTCATAGACGGTGCTGGCCAGGGCCGCGCCTTTGAGCGCCAGGGTGGGAATACCGGCCTCGGCCAGGCGGTCCAGGACGCGATCCAGCTCGCGGAACTGGAGGGCATTGAGCCTGGCGGCGCCATAGTAGGCCTGCCGGAGTTGCTCCTGGATCTCGTGTCGGAGCGGCCAGGTTCTTCTGTTGGAGGGCAGCGTACAACTGGGGCGCGACGCCATCGCGTTGTGCCAGTTCCACGATGCTGGCCCAGGACGCGGGTCTCGGGCAGGGCAGTGCCCTCAGGCTGCTGGCCGCCGGCCAGCAGATGGCATAGGGAATGCCCAGGCGGTGCTTTGCTCAACCATGGGGGGATTATAACCGGGTTGGACGAAAGGGGCAAGTCCAGCGGAGTAGACCTGACAGGTTTGTCCTCCATGCGCAGGACTGGAACGATCCACAGTCTGGCCAGGACCCCATAGCTGCTGGACCCGAGGAAAACCTGTCAGGTCTGGGCCCACAAGGGATAGACTGGGGATAGCGGTCGTACCGCGATTTGCGAAGTTAGGGGTTTGTGGTATAATGACCATAGGTGGGGGAGAACACATCCCACATTGGAGTTCAATCGAGAATGGTTGATTCTTTAGCAGTTCAACTCGAAAAAGACCCATCGGTCGTCCACCGGGAGATAGCCGGCGAGTCGATCCTGGTGCCTATCCGCAGCCGGTCCGCTGACCTGGAGAGTATCTTTACCCTGAACGCGCTGGGATCGCGCATCTGGGAGCTGATGGATGGCGACCGCTCGCTGGCCGAGATCAAGGAGGTTTTGGCCGCAGAGTATGACGTGTCGCAGCAAGAGTTGGAATCGGACCTGCTCGAGTTCGTCGACCAACTGGTTGAGGCCGGCGTAGTCAGAGAGGCCGCCTAGGTGGACTGCCCGCACGTTCCCGATCTCGCCTTTGGCGAGCTGGCGGAAAGATCCGGAGCGAAGCCTGGCAGAACAGGATCCCGCTCAGCGGCACGCTGGAGCTTACCTATCGCTGCAACAACAATTGCGTGCACTGCTACTGCAACCTGCCGGTCAGACGATCCTGTTGCCAGGGAGCGCGAGCTGGATACTGCGGAGGTGGTGCGCATTCTGGACGAGATCGCGGCGGCGGGATGCCTCTATCTGACCATTACGGGGGGTGAACCGCTCCTGCGCAGGGATTTCTCCGAGATCTATACCCATGCCAAGAGCCTGGGTCTGCTGGTCTCGCTGATGACCAACGGCACGCTGATCACGGACAGAGTGGCTGACCTGCTGGCGGACTATTATCCCTTTGCCGTGGCCATTACCCTGTACGGGATGACTCGGGAGACCTACGAGCGGGTCAGCCGGGACCCGGGCTCCTACGACAGATGCCTGCAAGGGATAGACCGGCTCTTGGCGCGGGGAATCGAGCCCAATCTCCGGACAATTCCAATGGTGACCAACCATGAGGAGGTTGGGGCCATGAAGGCCTTTGCCGATGCGCGGGGCCTCAAGTTCCAGTTTGACCCGCTGCTTAACCCGCGTAAGGACGGTGATGCCTATGACTTTTCCCTGCGGCTGCGTCCGGAGGAGATTGTCGAGATTGACTTGCTGGATGGGGCCCGGCTGCAAAGGATGAAGGAGTACTGTGAGGAACGAAGCTCTCTTGTGTTTGGGCGGGATCTGTTCCACTGTGGAGCGGGCATGATTTCGTTCAGCGTCAATCCCTACGGCCGGTTGGGCATGTGTCTGATGTCGTCTCCCTCTTTTCCCGGATACGATCTGCGATCGGGCACTTTTGAGGAGGGTTGGAATGGGCTCATCGCTCAGCAGCGATCTCGGAAGGCAACACGGGCCTTTGCCTGTGAGAGCTGTGAGAATCGATTGTTCTGTGGCTGGTGCCCGCTGTGGTCAGATCTGGAGAACGATGACCCGGAGAGCCCGGTTGGCTACCTGTGTGAGGTGGCGAGCCACCGGGCCGAGGTACTTGGTTGGGGTTCGTAGAGGCCAGTCTCTCTTGAGTGTGTGCGAGCAAAGGGCTTTGCTAGGAGGAAACTGATGAAAAAGGCCGGGAAAAAGGTGTATGAGAAGCCAGAGATTTATCGTGTCGAACTACGAGTGGGCGAAGCCGTTCTTGGCGTCTGCAAGACTGCATCGACGGTGGTGGCGATAACGACCACCAACTGTGTCGCCGGTGGCTGTCTCGAGGAAGTGGGAAGCTAGTTCTGGCTGATTGTTTTGGATAGCACAATCGTCTTTTCGGTTGGCGGTCTGGCCTTTGCGCTGCAAGGAAAGGTTCCCGTCCAGGTCCAAGACTCCTACTTGCCTTTTGTGGAGGCATCTGCAGAGTCCGATGTGGAAATGCGCATGCACCTTGGGCCAGCGCCCGATTGGACGACCAGCGGTCCGCATGCTCTGCTCTACGATACAGGGGATGCCTGGTCCCTCCACCGCAGCAGGGATCTCTACGTACTCAACGTGCCTTCGGCAAGCTGCGATGGAACGGCCCACTGCCAGGCGCTGATCTCGGATGACCTGACGAGCGTCGATCTATACGTGGGGCGTAAATTGTTGACCGGCAGCGTGGCCGGTCGTCCGGCATTGCGCCTGGAAGCCCTGATGTACCCGCTGGCCGAGTTGCTGCTCATTTGGCTCCTGGCTCGACGGGGCGGGATCCTGGTCCACGGCGTTGGCATCGTGGATGGCGCGCAGGGTTACTTGTTCGCAGGCAACAGCGGCCATGGCAAGACGACGATGGCCCGTCTGTGGCCCGAGGGTACGACCATCCTCAACGATGACCGCATCGTCGTCCGGCCGCGAGAAGGCCGCTTCTGGATGTATGGCACTCCCTGGCACGGCGACTTTCAGCAGGTCTCGCCCGACACATTCCCCATCAGCAAGCTCTTTTTCCTCCTCCAGTCAGCCTCCAACTACGCCCAACCCAGCTCCGTCTCGGACTCGGCCACCCTGCTCTTGACGCGCTCATTCCTCCCGCTCTGGGATCGGGCGGCAATGTCCACGCTCCTGTCCTCATGCGCCGAGGTTGCTTTGGCGGTTCCCTGCTACGATCTGGGCTTCCGGCCTGGTCCTGAGATTGTAGAATATGTGAGGGACCTGCTCTAGGCTTTCGATTCTGATGATACGTTGTTCCGCGCAAGACCTGGCGCAGCTTGGCGACCTGGTCCTAAAGCAGGGCGTCGATCTGCGATTCCGTGCAACGGGCACAAGCATGTACCCGGTGATCCAGGACGGGCAGACGATCAGGGTTGTACCCGTGCTGGCGGACAGAGTTCGCGTGGGCGACATCCTCTTCTGCCGCAGCGGCTCGGACCGGGCCGTGGTCCATCGCCTGCTCAAGCGGGTACGGAAGGATGGAGAGGTGTTGCTCCTGACCAAGGGCGACGCCGCCGCCAGCGCCGATCCGCTGCTGGAGCCAGCCCAGGTGCTGGGCCGCGTGGTCGCCGTCGAGGCGGGGGATGGCCGGGTCGTGCGGTTGGACAGGTGGCTGAACCGAGTTCGGGCCAGGCTCTACGCCTGGCTGTGGTCGGCGCCCCGGTTTTTGCGCCGTGCATCTGGCAGACAGACCCTGCTTGCCGGTTTTCTCAGGCATTTGCTGCTGCCCCGGTGACCGCGACCAGGAGAGTGAGGCTCAGATGCCCCACTCTCTTGTTGCGCTCTCTGTCGGCTGTTCGCGATTGCGCGAAAAGTCCAGACTCGGCCAAGAGAACGGGTAGGCGTCCCACTTGGTGTCCAGAATCAGCGGGCAATGAGTGAGTTTTCACACGGTCTGGCTAACGCCGGACCGCAGCCCGGCGCAAGTCTTGCAGGGCGATTGACAATGATCGATGAACGATATTCTGATGGATAAGGGTGGCTAGAAAATTGGGTATGGAACGGAAGCTCTGTTGGTTGGGTAGAATTCTCCTTCTGTTGGTTGTCGTTGTGATGGTTTGGCCTGCGTCTCCAGGCTCTGCAGCGGGTGATGGGAGATCGGGAGAGCGTGCGGTTGGCCAGCTTGTTGCGACAGATGATGGTGTCACTTTTGAGGTAATCGTGCCCCGGAGCCGGCTGCAAATTGAGGCCCTGCCGTCCGATGGCCTGCCCCTCGCCAGGGTGTCGATCCCCGGTTGGAGCATGACCGGGCGCTCAGGAGCGCCCGAGCTGCCCATGGTGGTGGCCTCGGTGGACGTGCCGGATGGTGCTGAGATCAGGTCTCAGGGTTGAGCCAGGAGCATCCGAGGTGGTGAGGCTACCTGCTCCGGCTGCGCCGGTGCCTACGTTCAGGCCTGATTGGCCCGAGCCCGTGCCGGGTGGCCCTCTCCAGGGGCTGCCTGCGCCCGCCTTCGAAGGGCAGCTCGATCCCGAGATCTATGACTCGGACCGGACATATCCTGGTTCCCTGGCCGCTGTCGTGAGCGATCAAAGTGTGGGCGGCCGGCGCGTGGTTGGTGTCGCGGCCTATCCGGTCCAGTACCAGCCAGGTACGTCCTCGCGTCCAGGTCTATGAGAGGCTGGTGGTTCACGTCACCTTTGAGGGCGGGACACCGGATGGGCAGACAGCGCAGGCGCGGGCCCAGGTGCCCGCTGCGCCTGCGGGGCCGCTGGGCGCACCGTGGATGCCGCCAGACCCGGGATACCGGGTACTGGTCGAGGAAACCGGGATCTACCGGCTCACGTACGGTGACTTGGCTGGGGAATGGTGTGCTAGACACTGATCCTGATCCGCGGACCTTGCGGCTGTACAACAAGGGCCAGGAGGTGGCCATCCACGTGGAGGACCAGGGCGACGGGCACTTTGGCGCGGACGACTATGTGCTCTTTTACGGGGAGGCCATCAATTCCAAGTATACGCCCTATAACGTCTACTGGCTGACCTACGCGCAGACGGTGGCCGGTGACGAGCGGCGGATTCCGGATCGCACGCCGCCCTCCACCGGTGGATCGGTGCCTGCCACCCACAATGAAGTCCTGCTCCTTGAGGAGGACCACTGGTACGTACCTTTGCTGACCGGCGACGAGGACCTGGAGCGCTTTGTGTGGGACTATATCTACGCACCCTACATACCCCAATGGTCGCACACTTTTTCGCTGGCGGGTCCCGCCAGCGGGACAGCCAGGCTCACGCTGGCGCTGTACGGTGGGAATGTACAGAATTCCTATACCGATCCTCACCACACGATCGTGACTTTGAACGAAGTCGTACTCGAGGACCTGGAGTGGGCAGGGATCGAGTGGCACGTGATGAGCGAGGAGTTTGACCAGTCGCTCTTGAAGCCTAGCCCAGAGACCAACACCCTGGTGGTCTCTAGCCCCAACGACCAGGGCGAGACTACTGACGTGATCTATATCGACCGGGCGACGCTGGAGTTTGTGAATACCTTTACCGCGGTTGGCGACCAGCTTGTCTTTCAGTACGACACGCCCGGGACGTGGACCTATGCCATCCAAGGTCTCACGACAGACGATGTCTACGTCTATGACACCACGGTTCCAGGCTCTGTGGAGCGGATCACCGGTGGGGGCCCGATCCCGTCGGTTCCGGCCGCTTACTCCTTTGTCGATGACGTCGAGGAGGGGGCAACGACCGACTACCTGGTTCTTACGCCGGCCGGCTTCAAGTCGCCGGCTGGCATCGAGTTGGATATGCCCTCTGATCTGGGCTCGGTTACGGGTGCGCAATGGATCGTCGTGACGCATTCCCAGTTCTCCGCAGCGGCAGCCCGGCTGGCGACTCATCGGGCTGACCATGGGTTGTCATCTTTTCAGGTGGATGTCCAGGATGTGTACGATCAGTTTGGCTACGGCATAGAGGGCGCCCATCCCATCCGTGATTTCCTGGAATACGCCTACTACAACTGGCAGCCCAGGCCAGCCTACGTGGTGCTATTCGGCGATGGCTCGGCCGATCCCAAGGACCATGAGAAGCGCGGCAGCATCAGTTACATCCCACCCTATCTTGCGCCAGTGGATCCCTGGATCGTGGAGACGGCTGCTGACAATCGCTACGTGGCTTTCACCGATACGGGCGCCCATCCGGTCCCGGACATGATGCTGGGCCGCCTGGCCGTGAACACGGCGCAGGAGGCCGGTATCGTCGTGGACAAGATCATCGACTATGAGCTGTCGCCGGAACCGGGGGATTGGAAGGATCGTGTGCTCTTTGTTGCAGACAACGACGAGCCGGGGGTCGCCTTCACACAGTACTCAGATGACCTCGCGAATTGCTGCTTGCCGGCCACCCACCAGGCTGAGAAGGTGTACTATCTGGTTACGGATCCTACGCCGGGCGAAGCCAAGTCATCTATTGTGGCCAACATCGACAGTGGACAGTTCATCGTCAATTATATCGGCCATTCCTCGGTGACGACCTGGGCCGTCGAGTCGCTGTTTGGCACCGGCGACATCACATCGTTGGGCAACGGGGGCAAACTGCCCATCATGCTGCCCATGACCTGCTATGATGGCTACTACCACGGCCTGAGCTCGCAGTCAATGGCAGAGTCCATCATCCGTGTCGAAGGCAAAGGGGCCGTGGCGAGTTGGTCGGGAACAGGCCTGGGTGTGGCGCAGGGACACGACGAGCTGAACCGCGGATTCTTTGACGCGCTGTTCAAGGACGGCAAGCGGACCATCGGTGAGGCAACGATGGCAGGCAAGCAGCGGCTTGCGCTCAAGGGCACCCACCTGGACCTTTTGGATACCTATCTGCTCTTTGGGGATCCAGCGCTCCAGCTCAGCCAGGCACCGACCTCGGTGGATCTGGCCGAATTTGAGGCTTTCGCGGCCGGAGATCATGCGGTGATGCTGCGCTGGGAGACGGCCAGCGAGGCTCGCGTACTGGGCTTCAATCTGTACCGGCAGGCTGCGCAAGGCGAAGTGCAGGTGAATGACGCGCTTATCGCCAGCAAGGCGCCTGGTACAGCGGCGGGGGCAAGCTATGAATGGCTGGATGCCTCTCTGCCCGCTGGAGGGCATCTTTACTGGTTAGAAATCGTGGATCAGGCCGGAGGGCGGACGCGGCACGGACCTGTCAGCGTCATCCTGAGTGAGAGTCGTCTCTATCTGCCAATCGTCAAGCGGTAGGGCCCTGCCCGAGAAAGCTGGCCGGCCGCCGTTTCAGTTGATTGTGTCAGGTAAGCGTGCGTAGCAGGTGTTCAAGACATAAGGAGACAGGGGGTATCTATGGCAAAGCGTGGCGGGTACAGGATGGCTGGCTTGCTTCTAATCGTAGGTTTGATCCTGCTGTCCATCGCCTCAACAGCAGGCGCAGGAAGCCTGGCTCAACCTAGCCGGCCGGACGCCGTCGATCTGCTCTCGTCCGGACAGACCAGCCTCAGTTGGCTGGTATCGGTCCCCCGGGCTGGCCTGGCAGTGGAGTCGGCACCGGTGAACGGGGAGGCGTTCGCGGCCGTCTCCATCGCAGGCTGGGGTACGACGCAGCAGGCCGGCGCGCCGGAACTGCCCACGATGGTCACGGCCATCGGCGCTCCGCCTGGTGCGCAAGTGCACGTTGAGGTCACACCAGGCGCAGCGACTTCAATGGTACTGTCCGGGCGGGTGGTGCCCGTTCCCACGCAAAAAGCGCGTTGGGATGGCGGGCCATTGGCTGGAGGGAGCCCGTTCCTCCCCTCTCTGAGCAGCGAGTGGGAGGCCGATCCGGCAGTGTACGGAACTGGCGGATCCTACCCGGGAGTGCTGGCCGAGGTGGTGAGTGACGGCCTGGTGCGAGGGCAGCGGGTCGTTGGCATTGCCGCCTATCCGGTTCAGTACGAACCTGCTACGGGTGTGTTGACTGTCTATGAGAGCCTGGAGGTGCGCGTTCGTTTCCAGGGGGCGGCCGCAGCTCGGCGCTCTGGTGGGACCCAGGGCCCCGCGCACGAAGCTCTGTTCGAAAGCGAATTGCTGAACTATGAGGCAGCGCGCGCCTGGGCCCGCGCCCCGAGGGCGTCGGGAGCTGAAGCTGTGCCGTGGACGCCGCCGGATCCGGGCTTCCGGGTCTATGTGGAGGAGACGGGCATCTACAAGCTCACCCACGGGCAACTGCAGACGGCTGGCGTGTTGGACGGGAACCCCGATCCGGGGACCTTTCGCCTGTTCAACCAGGGCCAGGAAGTAGCGATCCACGTAGAGCTGGGCGGTGACGGGAAATTTGGCACGGGGGACTATGTACTCTTTTACGGGCAAGCCATCGCGTCCAAGTACACGCGATACAACGTGTACTGGCTGACACACGGCCAGGGTACAACCAAGCCGATGGGCAGCCGGGATGGGACGCCCTCGGGGGGAACGACGCCCGCGACCTTTGACGATCTGCTCCATCTGGAGGAGAACGAGCACTATGTCACGAGCCTCATCGGTGACGAGAACCTGGAACGATTCGTATGGGATTATTTGTTGCCCCCGGGGAGGACGAGCTGGATGACCAGCTTCTCACTGGCGGCTCCGGCCCAGGGTTCGCAGACGGCAACGCTCAGGATATTGGTCCATGGCGGTGACGTACAGAACAACGCCTCGGATCCTCACCGGGCGCTGGTTTACCTCAACGGTGTGGAGGTGGAGGATGAATCGTGGGCCGGCATCGGGCCGCATGAAATCTCTATCGGGAGTCTGAACCAGTCCCAGTTGAATGCGGGCGCGAATACCATCGAAATCAAAAGTCCGCGGTCCGAGGACCTGATCATGGTGGACTGGGTCGAGCTGGATTTTGCCAACTCGTTTGTGGCTGCCAATGACCGAATTCACTTTGTACAGGCCAATGCCGGTAAATGGCTCTTTGACATTGACGGGTTCACACAGTCCGATCTGTGGGCGTTTGATGTCACTGAACCTGCTGCTGTGGTCCGGATCCTTAATGGCAGCGTGACGCCTTCGGGCCCCACGAAATCCCTCGCATTTACAGATCAGATCGCGGCTCCCACCAGCTATCTGGCTCTGGCCAGCTCCGAGATCCTGTCCGCGGCCAAGATCGAGCGAGACGTACCCTCCAATCTGCAATCGACAGCCAATGGTGCGGACTATATCCTGGTGACACACCGGGATTTCGCCTCCGCAGTGGCGCCCCTGGTGGCCCACCGGACCGGACAGGGGCTGCGGGTGGTACAGGTGGACGTGCAGGATGCCTATGATGAGTTCGGATACGGTGTGACCAGCGCGCAAGCCCTTCGGGCGTTCCTGGCTTACGCCTACGACAAGTGGGCAGATCCCGCCGCAGAGTACGCGCTGCTTGTGGGCGATGGCCACTATGATCCAAAGGACCATGAGGGTCATGGCCTGCCGAGTTACATACCGCCCTATCTGGCGCCGGTGGACCCTTTGATTAACGAGACGGCGGCGGACAACCGCTACGTATCCTTTACAGCAGGGGACGAACTGCCGGACATGATGCTGGGGCGCCTGGCAGTGAATTCGGCTAGCCGAAGCCACGGCCGTCGTCAACAAAACGCTGAACTATGAGAAGGTGCCCGGGCCTGGAAGCTGGAACAACCGCGTGCTCTTTGTGGCTGACGACCCCGAGGCGGGAAACAACTATCCCAAGATGTCCGACGATCTCATCGCTTGTTGCCTGCCCGCTCCCTACCAGTCGCCCAAGGTCTACTATACGGTGACCCATCCTACGCCTGCTGGGGCCAGGGCGGCTATCCTCTCGGCCATCAGCGCCGGGCAGCTAATCGTGCACTATAACGGCCACGCGCTGCCGTTCCGGTGGGCGGACGAGTCGCTGTTCACGACGAGTGACATCCCCGCCCTGGCCAACGGCAACCGCCTGCCCATCATGCTGCCGATGACACGCTACGATGGTTACTATCACAATCCGGTGCCCTCTGCTCAGGGCTCGATGGGCGAGAGCATCGTTCGTGCGGAAGGTAAAGGGGCGGTGGCTAGCTGGTCACCGGCCGGAGTGAACCTTTCCAGTGGCGGCCTGAAAGAGCTTGACAGCGGTTTCTTTGATACGGTTTTTGATACCGGAAAACGCGTCGCGGGCCAGGCGACCACAGCTGGTAGGATGCGGCTGTGGGCGACGGGCAAAAACCTGGACCTGGTGGAGACCTACACGTTCTTTGGCGATCCCGCTCTCTCGATCCATCCACTCTGGGATGGGGCGTCCATCTACCTGCCGGCTATCCTGAGATCAGCCCAGTAGTACGATCTCGGCTGCATCGAGGTTGCCATAAGACCAGCCCACCCATATCCGTGGTGGGCTGGTCTTGTACATCATCTCAGCAGTCGTCTGTACCCGCGGTCTTGGGCAGACCTAACAGGCCCCGATAGCGAACCAGCGCGCCTACTGTGGTCCAGCTTGCGGAAGGATCCGAAATGTCTGCTGTAATGGCAATGTGGTATAATGGTGGGACCGTTCATGAATTGGACAAAGCTGGTAGCAGGGCGAAATGGGGAGAGAGCGTATGAGACGAAAGGCGTGGTTATTCGCAAAGTCTAGGCCGCTGGCGACCGCAACGGTACTGGGTGCCGTACTTTTGATGCTGACCATCGCACTGAACGCCACGGTGCCGGGTGCTGCGGAGGCGCAGCAGGTGGGTGGGCTGCGCCTAGAGTCTGCCAGAGAAGAAGGTCTGGAGTTCCGTGTCTCGCTGGACCCGAACATGTTGGAGCTGGAGACAGTATCAGTGAAAGGTGTTGCTTATGTGCGGCCGCGGATCGCGGGCTGGGCAACCAGTGGGAACCCAGGTGCGCCTGAGCTGCCCTATGTTCTGAGCACCATAGGGGTGCCGCATGGCGCGCAGGTCTGGTTGGACGTGGAACCTGGAACGGTACATACCTTCCACCTCTCGGCACAGGTGGCGCCCGTAGCAACCATTACGGCTGAAACGGATTGGGAAGCCTTGGGAAACGGGGAGTTTGCCCTCCCCCGCCCGAGCCTGGAGCTTGTGCCAGACGCAGCGGTGTATGGGTTGAGCGACTCCTACCCGGGATCGTTGGCCGAAGTGGTGAGCGACAGCCAGGTGCGAGGGCAGCGCGTGGTGGGTATCGCCGCCTATCCGGTGCAGTATGAACCTGCCACGGGAGTGCTGACGATCTATGAGGACCTGGAGGTTCGCGTGCAGTTTGACGGATCTGATGCTGCCCTGCGTTCCGGCGCCGCGGCTGCGGCCGAGTCCCCGGTCCTTGAATCGCTGTTCGATCACGAGCTGCTGAACTATGAGCAAGCCCGGGAGTGGCAGACTGGATCGCTGTCCACGGGGCCTGAAGCCGCGCCCTGGATGCCGCCGAATCCAGGTTTCCGGGTGTACGTGGAGGAGGAAGGTTTCTACAAGCTGACGCATGGTGAGCTGCAGGCTGCGGGTGTGCTGGATGGAGATCCCGATCCGGATACGTTCCAAATGTACAACCAGGGTCAGGAGGTAGCCATCCACGTAGAATTGGGCGGCGACGGGGATTTTGGCACTGGCGACTATATCCTGTTCTACGGGACACAAGTCTCGTCCAAGTACACGCAGTACAACGTGTATTGGCTGACGCACGGCCAGGGCGCGACCAAGACGATGGGCGATAGAGATGGATCGCCTGCTGGAGGCACGACGCCCACCAGGTTTGACGATCGTCTTCGCCTGGAAGAGCAGGTCCATTACGTTGCCCCCCTCTTGGGCGATGAGGATCTGGAGCGGTTCATCTGGGCTTACCTGTATCCTCCCTATATCCCAGAGTGGTCGCACTCTTTTTCTCTGGTAAAGCCGTCCACAGAGCCCTACTCGGCCACGCTATCCCTGGCGATGTTTGGCAACTCCAAGAGCGCTATCAATCCGGACCATCATACACAACTCTATCTGAATGGTGACTGTGCTTGAGGACGCCACGTGGGACGGCGTCACCTGGCATATCCCGACGCGAGGAGTTTGATCAATCGCTCCTTGTGACCGGCCCGAACACGATTACTCTCAAGGCTCTCACTGATACAGGTGTGACCTACGACGTGGTTTACATAGACTATGCGGAACTGGAGTTTGCCAACACCTTCACTACGACGGTGGACGCCCTGTCCTTCTCCTACGACGTGACGGAGACCTTGGACTATGTGATCGGGGGCTTTGCGATCTTCCGACATCGTCGCGTTTGATGCCACGGATCCCGCGGACGTCAAGACGATCTCTGGGGGTACCGCTGCCTCGTCGGGCTCTGGCTATGCCTTCACTTTCTCTGATGCGAGTTGGGCTTGAAGGACTACAGGGTCCTGGCGCCTGCCGACTACCAGTCTGTGGTACGCATCGAGCAGGATACACCCTCGGATCTGCAGTCAGCAGCGAACGGCGCGGACTATGTCGTGGTCACCCATCCGGACTTTGCCGAAGCCGTCGCGCCTCTGGCCGCCCACCGGGCCGGGCAGGGGCTGCGGGTGATCCAGGTCGATGTACAGGACGTCTATGACGAGTTTGGGTATGGCATGGCCGGCGCGCAGGCCATCCGAGCCTTTCTCAAGTATGCCTACAGCACCTGGCAGGCGCCCGCTCCATCCTACGCGCTACTGGTGGGTGATGGGCACTATGACCCCAAGAATCATGGCAAGCACGGAATGCCCAGCTATCTGCCGCCCTACTTGGCGCCAGTGGACCCTGGATCATCGAGACCGCTGCAGATAACCTCTACGTCTCTTTTACGGAGGGGGATCAGGTTCCGGAGATGATGCTGGGTCGTCTGCCCGTGAACTCGGCTGCCGAAACTACCGTCATGGTGGACAAGATCCTGGACTATGAGCAGAACCCACCGCCCGGGGACTGGCGCCAGGAGGTGCTGCTTGTGGCGGACAATGAGGACCTGGGCGGCAAGTTTGACGTGCTTTCGGATAACCTGATCGCGTGCTGCCTTCCGAGCCCCTATCAGCCCAAGAAGGTCTACTATGGCGTGACGCCGCATACTACCGTTGGCGAGACCAATACCGCCATCCGCTCCAATATCAGTAGCGGCAAGCTGCTGGTAAACTATATCGGGCATGCTTCCATCATCAACTGGGCTGGTGAACCGCTGTTCCGGTCCACAGAGATCCCCTCGCTGACCAATGGGGACAAGCTGCCCATCATGCTCAGCATGACTTGCTACGAGGGCTACCATCACCGCCCCTTGCCTGCCAAGGACGACGCGCTGGCCGAGGTTATTGTGCGCGCTTCGGGCAAGGGCGCCGTTGCCAGTTGGTCCCCGACCGGCCTCGGCGTGGCGACAGGGCACGACTACTTGAACCGCGGTTTCTACAAGGCCGTGTTCCAGGGGGGAGTTCGGACCGTTGGCCAGGCAGTGATGGCAGGCAAGATGGAGCTTGCGGCCTCTGGCCAGAGCCCCGATCTGTTGGATACCTTTACCCTCTTTGGCGACCCTGCCCTCCACATCAACGCCCTGGACGCGGACCTTCAGATTGACAAGGCCGTCGAGCCCAGCGGCTTTGTCGAGCAGGGCCAGGTCCTGACCTACACCTTGACCTTCAGCAATGCCGGTCCGGCCATGGCCCACAGCGTGGTCTTGACCGACATAGTCCCCGCGGAGCTGGTGAGCCCGACGGTGGTCTATTCCAGTCCCAACGTCCTTGGGCAGAGACCGGGCGCTCCCTTTGCTTGGCAGATCGCAGACCTGAGCCCGGGGGAGGGTGGCGAGATCCGATTCACGGGAACTGTGCCCATCACCGCGCAGCCCGGTTCGTTCACCATCAAGAACGAGGCAGAGATCACCATGGCCGAGCCGGATACCGATCCCTCGAACAATACGGCATCGACCAGTACGCCGGTTGCTGGCCAGGTGTATGGCCTCTACCTGCCGGTGATTGCGAAAAACCATGACCCCCTGTTGTACGATGACTTTGAGGATCCTGCTAATGACGGCAGCTACAATCCCAGCCTGTGGGCCCCTGGCGGACATGCGGGCTATGACGTCCGGCAGATGGCGGGCAACCTGGTTTTTGACAGCGGTACAGCGCCAGCTTACACCGGCATCGACCTGTACCTAATGCAGCCCCGGCAGCGCACCCTGAGCGAGATCCATGACTTTGAAGCAATGCTCAAGTTCAGTTCGGGAGATGTGGGCGGCTATGCCTCGGTCAAGCTGCAAACCTCGTTCGACGAGAGCGGTTCGGGCTGGTGGACGCAATGCGTGCTGGCAGCCGGGGACAGCGCAGCGCTCGCCTTTTCCTGCGACGTGGCCACGTACGACGGCGCCAGCAGGACCACGGAGTATCGAACTCCCATCGTAGCAGCCAGCTTTGACACCTGGTACACGGCCAGGATCAAGACGGATCCCGATACCGCGCAACTGAGCTTCTATCTGGATGACGTCCTGATTGGCACGCATCTGCCACAAGATGCTGGCGCGCTGCTGACAGCTACCAACCTGAACACCAGGGTAGGTGTATGGAATGGTGCGACAGGGATAACGGCGGCGCGCCACGTAGACCAGGTGCGCATCACGCCCGCGAGGCGGTAGAGGTCAGTGTGAGAATTCAGACCTCGGAGGTCCCAGGCAGACGCGAACCTGCGGTTCGTCCGAGGTCACTGTCACAGTCTTGACCTCGGGGGTTCTCTTCAACCCCCGAGGTCTGTTTGGTAAGAGTCCCAGCAGGGGGGCGTCTCTGCGCTCTGTCCAGACCTCGGAGGTCCCAGGCAGACCTCCGACGTCTAGCATTTACCTGATACCTGAATCTGCCGGCGTTGACAATTTGGCGTGGGCGTGATATGATGTCGGGGCCCTTTGGGTCTCAGACAGATCGTGGGAGGTTGTGCCGATGTGGACTGTATGCCCGCGTCCGCTCCTTGAAGCTGGTCTCTGACTCCATACACCCCGCTAACGGCGGCAGTCCGCCGCTGCCCTTGACGTTCCTGCTTGTTCCAAACCCAGATAACGACTGACATTTCAACGTTGAAACGTTTCAACGTCAAACTGCAACCTTTGAGGAGGATGACCGATGATCAGACCGAAACTGGAGTTCCTTTCGCCTGAAGGCGTGGGGCGTGCCATTGACGAGGCCTACGAACTGCTGTGGGATCCGGGGGTACGCGTTCACTATGACGAAGCGCTGAGGTTGCTGGCCGACGCCGGCGCACCTGTGGATATGGAATCGCGTGTGGCCCAGATACCCCGTGACCTGGCCGAGCGGTGCGTCGCGACGGCGCCCAGTTCTTTCTATCTCTACGACTTTTATGGGGAGCCGCTCGTCCACTATGGCGGCGACGACATTCACTACGATCCCGGATCGGCGGCCATCGAGATCGCCGACTATGATGCCAACGAGTCGCGCGTGCCCGTGACGGCCGACCTGGAGAATTTCGTGCGCCTGGCCGACACGCTGCCCCAGATCGATGCCCTGGCCACCAGCATCGTCTGCGGCGACGTGCCCCAGAACATGGCCGACTGGTACCGCCTGTACCTGGTCCTGCTCTATGGCCGCAAACCGATCGTGACCGGCACCTTTGCCATCGAGAGCTTTGCCATCATGCACGAGCTGTTGATCGCACTGTCGGGCAGCGCGGAGGCCCTGGCCGAAAAGCCGCGGGCCGTCTTTGACGTCTGCCCCTCGCCGCCGCTGCTGTGGAGCGACATCACCTGCGCCAACCTGATCGACTGCGCTCGCGCGGGTGTGCCCGCCGAGCTGGTCTCCATGCCGCTGATGGGCGCCACCGGCCCGCAGACCGTCATCGGCTCGGCCGTGCAGCACGCCGCCGAGTGCCTGAGCGGCATCACCATCCACCAGTTGGCCAAGGCTGGCAGCCCCATCGTCTGGGGCGGCTCGCCGGCTTCGTTTGACATGCGCACCGGCACCACGCCCATGGGCGCGATGGCCACCATGATGCTGGACTGCACCTATGCCCAGATCGGCAAGAACATCAAGCCCGGCGGCGGCCTGCCGACACATGCCTACCTGGGCATGGCCGACACCAAGATCGTGGACGCCCAGACGGGACTGGAAACGGCCTCGGGGGCCATCCTGGGCGCGCTGGCCGGCGTCAACATGATGTCCGGTCCGGGCATGATGGACTTTGAGAGCTGCTTCAGCCTGGAAAAGCTGGTCATCGACGCCGAGATCGTGGGCATGGCCAAGCGACTGGTGCGTGGTGTGGACGACACGGCCGATCCGCTGTCCCTGGACGTGATGCGCGAGGTCGGCCACGCCGGCAACTTTCTCAAGAGCAAGCACACCCGCCGCAACTTTCGCAAGGAGGACTATATCCCCACCGACGTCATCGATCGCGACTTCCGGCAGACCTGGTTCGACAAGGGCGCGCTGGACGTCAACGCCCGCGCCCACCGTCGCGTGCAGGAACTGATCGCGTCCTACGAGCTGCTGCCGCTGTCCGACGACGTCGTCCGGGATCTGGAATCCATCGCCAGTCGCCACGCCAAGGCCGCGGGCCTGGACAAGCTGCCGGCGCGTACCGTGCGCTAATCACGATTGAGCTCACGCAACACGCAACACGTGTCACGTGTTGCGTGGTACGTGCTACGTTCATCAAAGGAGACAACCATGTCTGAAGAATTGTTCAAGGCAATGGCCCAGTCGGTCATTGATGGAGAGGATGAAGAGGCGGAGGCCCTGGCCCAGCAGGCGCTGGACCAGGGCGTGGACGCGCTGGCGTGTATCAATCAGGGCTATACGGTTGGCATGGATGAGGTCGGCGAGCTGTTCTCGACCGGCGAGTACTTTTTGCCCGACCTGATCCTGGGCGGCGAGGCCATGAAGGCCGCCCTGGCCGTCCTGGAGCCGGCGCTGAAGGCGGCGGGCCAGGAGCGCGAGGTGCTGGGCCACGTGGTCCTGGGCACGGTCAAGAGCGACATCCACGAGATCGGCAAGTCGCTGGTGGGCACGATGCTGTCGGCCAACGGTTTTGAGGTCTATGACCTGGGGATCGACATCGAGTCCTCCGAGTTTGTGGCCAAGGCCCGGGAGTACAACGCCGACATCGTGGCCCTGTCGGCCCTGCTGACGACGACCATGCTGCACCAGCGAGAGGTGATCGAGCACCTGGCCGAGGCGGGGCTGCGCGACCAGGTGAAAGTGATGGTCGGCGGCTCGCCCGTAACACGGGGTTGGGCGGACCAGATCGGAGCCGACGGCTTTGCCGAGGACGCGGCGTCTTCCGTGGCCGAGGCCAAGCGTCTGATGGGAATCTAGGAATAGCACCGCGGAGACGCAGTGTTCGCAGAGAAAGCATAGACATAATGTCTTTCTCTGTGTTCTCCGCGTCTCCGCGGTGAATTCTTACTGGAGGACTCGTGACGCTGACCGGTACCATCGTCCCGCTGGTGACGCCCTTTGAGGCGGAAGAGTTTGATGCCCAGGCCATGGGCCAGCTTGTCGCCTGGGTGCTGGAGCAGGGGGCTGATGCCCTGATGCCCACGGCGCTGACGGGTGAGGGCCCGCTGCTGACGGGAGAAGAGACCGTGGCCGTGTGGGCCGCGGTCTTTGAGTTGGCCAATGGGCGCGTACCCGTTGTTCCAGCCGTGATCTCTGCGACGACGCGCGAGGCCAGCTACCTGGTTCGTATTGCTGAAGGGATGGGGGCGCAGGCGGTCATGGTCGCGCCTGTTCTGCCTGAGCTTTATGCAGGGCGGCTCGCATCAAGACGTCTGGGCCTTTTATGCCGACGTCGCGGCTGTCACGTCGCTGCCCATCATCCTGTTCAACTACCCGTCGCTGACCGGCGTCGATTTCACGCCGCCGCTGGTCGCCCGCCTCGCAGAGATCGACAACGTCCGCTACATCAAGGAGAGTTCGGGGGATACCAGGCGGGTACACGGCCTGCAGCGCGCCCTGGGCGACCGGCTTTCGGTCATCTGCGGGACACCCAACACGGCGCTGGAGTCGCTGGCCCTGGGCTGCAGGCTCTGGATCACGGGCATCATGAACGCGGTGCCCCGCTCGGCGCAGCAGTTGATGGCGGCCGTGGACCGGGGGGATCTGGCCCTGGCCCGCCGCATCTACTACGGGCAGATCTTGCCGCTGGTGGACGTGCTGGCCGGGAACTATAATCCCACGGGCACCATCAAGTCTGCCGTCCGCGCTCGCGGTGTGGACGTGGGGGTGCCCCGGCGGCCGGGCAGTGACGTGTCGCCGGAGGACTGGCAGCACCTCAACGAACTGATGGCCGACATTGCGCGGGCGGAAGAGCAAACGGCGCTCCTGCTTCAACAGAAGGCAGAGTAGGCCTGCTTCTCACCCCGCTCCAGAGGCGGGCATGGAATCCCGCCCGCTGTGCTCGACAACCTCAACCTATTCTTACGGACCGGGTTGGCGGTCCGGGATGGAGACAATGATGGGTTTCAAATACGCGGTCCTGGGCGCGGGCCGGCAGGGGACTGCCTGCGCCTATGACATGATCCGCTTTGGCGAGGCCAGCAGTGTCGTACTGGCCGACCAGTCCCTCGAGCTGGCCCAGGAGGCAGCGGCCCGGGTCAACCAGCTTCTGGAGACAGACAAAGCCGTTGGGATTCAACTTGACGTAACGGACTATCCTGCCCTGGTGGCGGTTCTGACCGGCATCGACGCCTTTCTCAGCGCGGTGCCCTACTATTTGAACCTGGAGATCACCCGGGCCGCCATAGAGGCTGGGGCGAGCATGTGCGACCTGGGGGGCAACACCGACCTGGTCCGCGAGCAATTGAAGCTGTCTCCGCAGGCTGAGGCAGCCGGCGTCAGCATTGTGCCTGACTGCGGCCAGGTGCCGGGCATGGGCACGACGCTGATGGTCTATGCCATGGGCCTGCTGGATGAGGCGGAGGAGGTGTTCATGTGGGACGGCGGCCTGCCCCAGGCTCCCCGTCCGCCCTTTGACTACCTGCTCACTTTTAACATCGCTGGGCTGACCAACGAGTACGATGAGTCGCCCATCTTTCTCCGGGACGGCAAGCCCACTCTGGTACCGACGATGGACGAGCTGGAAGAGGTCGAATTTCCTCCACCGGTGGGGCGCCTGGAATCTTTCACCACAGGCGGCGGCGTGTCGACCATGCCCTGGACCTTTGAGGGCAAGCTCAAGACGATCCAGAACAAGACGGTCCGCTATCCGGGGCATTTTGCCCAACTGCGGGCCTTTTACGACCTGGGCCTGTGGGATACCGAACCAATCCAGGTGGGTGACCAGATGGTGGCGCCCCGGGACCTATTCCACGAACTCTTTGAGCCGATGGTCACCTTCCCCGAGGACAAGGACGTGGTCGTCATCCGCATCCAGGCCCTGGGAACCAAGGACGGCCAGCCCGCCGAGGCGGTCCTGGACCTGATGGACTTCTATGACGAGGAGACCGGCTTCACGGCCATGGAGCGGACGACGGGTTGGGATGGCGCCATCGTGGCGGGCATGATGGCCCGAGGGCAGACGCCGCGGGGCGCGTCTCCTGTAGAAATCGCGGTGCCTCCCGGTCTGTTCGTGGAGGAGCTGGCCAAGCGTGGAATAGAAGTGAAGGCGAATGTCCAACTTTTGGCCTGAGAGGTTCGTCTGTACTGCGCTTTGACCTCGGGGGTTTTCCGGTCTTCCGGAACCCCCGAGGTCTGTTTGCGAACTCTGTTCGGCAAGGTTTCCCGACCACAGCCGGTAGCCTGACCGATAGTCCGGGTAGGAGACCCGACCTGGGAGGCGGGCATGCAGTCCCGCTCTACCGTACTGGCTCCGGGTGGCAAAAGCGCGATGAATCGCGCACTACGAACGGATGGTGCCCTGATGGGGAGTACTTGTTCGTAGCAGGCGTTCTCCTGGGCTCTGGAGACCTTTGCCTATCAGTTCGAGATCCGTTCGTAGTAGGCGCTTCAGAGTGTATCGGAGAATAGATCTTAGATCTATCCCAAGGAGCATCTCGGGTCGAACTTTTCATAAGATGAACATTAACATCTGAATAGCTTCCCTTTCAAGGGTCGATGGATAGGCCATGACCCGCCCAGCGGCGGAGAGCGCAAGTGATATCTAACTTGAGCCTGACTGGCAGGTGGACTCACCATGTCGGGAGTATGGCCTTTGGCGGCCTGCGAGTAACCGAATCGACTTCAGCTTAGCGCTGTACTCAGGACAGCTATTCCTGTCGCGCCAGAAGGACCAAGTTCATAGAAATGCCGATCATCAGACCTGCCATTTGATTCATAAGCGCGCTGCGGTAGGGCATCTTGTCGGCTCCATGCAGCCGTTTCGCCAGACCGAACGAGCCCTCAAAGGAGAATCGCCTTTTCTGCGCTGCCTTGTAGGCTTTGGTCCGAGTATGCTCTCGGTTCTGCCACCAGCGCTGATAAGCCGCCGGGCTTAGATGGAGGCGACGTGGCCCATCGGGTTGTTGTCCTTTGGGCAGACAGGTCTCTCGCTGTGGGCAAGAGGCACAGTCCTCCTTCTGTGCGCGGAAGAATCGTCTGCCATCCTTGTGAAGCTTGCCTGGCTGGAGGATTTTGCCTTCTGGACAATGAAGTTGACCCTCTTTCCACGTGTAACAATCAAGTGGCAGCCCATTGCCTGGTGACTGATAGCTGCGACTGGCGATGTGCCCTTGCAACTCGTGCTTGTCCAGTTTCTGATGAACCAAGTGGTAGTCTTGGGCACTGTCGGCCGCCACGGCCTTAGGGTAAGACGTCAGGCGTTCACAATGGGTCTCCAAGGCTGGGATCATTTGCTCATGTTGGACTATGTCCAGCGGTACGGTCTGCACCGCGGTAATGACCCCGTGCTGGTTGTCGATCAAAAAGCCCAACCAGTAGCCACATACCAGTCGTACATTGCTTACCCATCCCATCCGGGCATCAAGATCACCACGAGCATGGGGCAGCAAGCTCTTCAATCGTTGAGCCGCCTTCTTCAGCCAGCGACGTTGACCAGCCTCTTCTTGGGGAAGGTCAAGTTCTTCTTCTAATCCTGCCTCAACCAAGGACTGTATCGCCTGCTCCAACGAAAGATCCCACAGTGACTGGCCCTTGGCTTGCTGCTGATGACGGGTCCAGCGCTCAACACTCTTCAAGACCCGCCTTGGTGCCTTGGCATCCTTCCGCAACCTTGCATTGTCCAGAACCTCAATGGCTATCTCGGCGGCCAGTACTCGTAAGGCCTCGAACATCGGTTGTTCCAGACCACCGCCTGCCTCTACTTGGTCCCAGTAGCGCAGCAAGGCTAGCGTCAGCAGTACTGCTCGCTCATAGGGTGTCCAATGCCGAGCAGATGCAGCCACACCCGTCATATCGAAATGTACCAACTCGTTGGCAATCAACCCCGCATCCAGGCAACGAGCCACTACCCTGCTCAGGATGACCTCAAAACGGTCCACGCCCACTCGCTTGCGGAAAGTGTGCAGGGTACTATGGTCAGGAAGCTCTGTGAAGAGTCCAAATCCGCAGAACCACCGATACAAGGGCGTTATTGCCACTTTCTCCAAAAGCCCGCATTCCGAAGCCACTGGCTCGACGAAGTAAAGGACCAAGAGTGCGAACATCTGAGCGGGCGCCCACGCTCGTTGTCCTGATTCGCTGTTCTTGTACAGTGGCGCACACAGGCGGTTGATGTCCGACCACCCGATGACCTGCCACAGCTTGACCAGTTGGTACTCACGTCGCACCAGCAGATGAAAGACGATCCAGCTTAACACGTCTACGCTCACTTGCTTCCAGCGCGGATAGCCGGGGACATCTTCTTCCATGGTCATGATTCGAAGCGGTGCGCTTAACCAGTGAGAATCGTCAACCCCATCTTGGAACCAAGCTTTGAGCAGGTTCCAAAACTGAGGGTTCATCAACCGGACGGACAGACGCAGCGTCAACCACTCGGGTTCCCACCGAACGGAGCCAGCGTGTCCATAGCGTATCGTCGTCATGCCCTGCACCTCCAGTCTTCTTGCTCTACACTCCGATCTTGACATGAATCGGCTAAAACCGCAAGAATCCAATCATAACGCGCAGGCAGGGAAGCTATTCAGTTGTTAAGTTACCATAAAGCTACCTTGTCCGATACACTCTTCAGCGCCGTGCTCTATGTGGTGAAGCCAACACCTGGCAGGAAAAGCGCGATGAATCGCGCACTGCGAACGTGTGCCGTACCGGGAGTAAACTCGTTCGCGTTAGGCGATCAAGTGCCGTCAGGCAAGGGGCAAGCTGAAAGGGAGCAGAATCGAATGAGTATCAGTAGCAGTATCCTGCGGGCCATTGGAAACACGTCGCTGGTGCAGCTGCGCCACGTTGTTCCACCTGGTTGTGCGAGAATCCTGGTCAAACTCGAATGGGAAAACCCCACCGGCAGTATGAAGGATCGCAAGGCGCATGCACTGATAGCGAGGGCCGAGCAAGATGGCCGGCTGAGACCAGGGTATACGGTCGTCGAGTACACCGGCGGCAGCACGGGCACGTCACTCGCACTGGTCTGCGTGGCCAAAGGTTACCGCCTTCGAATCATTACCTCCGATGCCTTCAGCCAGGATAAGCTAGATCAGATGTTGGCCTTTGGCGCGGAGCTCACGCTGATCCCAAGTGACGGTGGGCACACAACGAAGAAGTTGATTCAGAACATGATCGAGGCCGCCAGGCTCTACAGTCAGAGGCCGCGCACCTACTGGACCGACCAACTCAACAATCGCGACAGCATCGCGGGCTACTACCCACTGGGTGAGGAAATCTGGACCCAGACCGCCGGCGAGGTTGATGCCTTTGTTCAATCCGTTGGTACCGGATCTTCGTCGCGAGGTGTGGCTACTGTGCTGAAACGCTATAATCACGATCTCAAGCTCACTGTCGTCGAGCCAGCCTCGTCGCCGGTGTTGTCGGGTGGGCAACCCGGGCCTCACAACATTGAGGGGACTGGAATTGGTTTCATGCCCCCATTGTGGGATCCATCTCTGGTAGATGAGATCATTGCCGTGAGTACTGATGATGCGAAAGCCATGACCAGAAAGTTGGCCAGAGAGGAAGGACTGTTTGCTGGCACCTCCTCAGGCGCCAATGTCGTTGCAGCGATCCAGGTGGCGGAGAGGCTGGGGCCAAATGCCACGGTCGTTACCTTGATGGTGGATTCTGGTCTGAAATACCTCAGTACGGATGTTTACCGGAAATGAAGAAGCCCAAGTTGGGTGGGGTCTTTCGCCGAGCCCGAGTCCTGTCTGGAGAAGCGCGATGAATCGCGCACTACGAACGGATGGTACCCTGATGGGGAGTGGCCGTTTGTAGTAGGCGTCCTTCGGCATCGCTCAGGATATGCTTCAGCGCCGGTTTTTCACCAACGGAGGGAACCATGAAAGTCGCGATCATCGGCTCAGGCGTTGCAGGGCTCACAGCCGGCGCAACCCTGGCGCAGGCCGGGCACGAGGTGACGGTATTCGAACAATACCATTGCCCAGGGGGCGTCACGGCGCCCTATGAACGCGGAGGCTATCGCTGGGATCTGGGGCAACTGGTCATCGAAGGCCTGGCGCCGGATGAACCGCTGGGCGCTATCCTGGCGGACCTGGGTCTGACCGAGCGGGTGCCGGTGCGCATCGAGGACCGCGGCTATGTCTTTCCCGATTTTGAGCTGGAAAAACCGGAGGAATACGCGGGTCCAGCCTGGCGCATGGAACGGCTGAAAGAGGTCTTTCCCCAGGAGGCCGAAGGGCTGGACCACTACTGGGCCGACTATCTGCGTTTCACGTCGGTCATGACCTTTGCGCGGCGTATGGAAGCGGCCAGCGGCCTGAGCGCCCAGTACTGGAAGCTGAGGCTGTACCTGAAGGCGCTGCCCCTGCTCAAGAAGCAGGGCTGGAACGCCCAGCAGTTGATGGATTCCTACTTTGAGTCGGAGAAGCTCAAGCTGGTCTTTACCTCTATCCTGGCCGACTTTTTCACGCCGACGACCGAGTTCCCCGGCCTGGGTGTCTTTGCCGTGAACCCCGAGGCGTCGTTCGACAAGCGTATGCCCCGGGAGCTGGCCAAAGACACGGTGCAGTTGTACTACTATGACATTCTGGGTGGGATAGGCAGGCTAGTCGGGGCGCTGGTGGACAAGATCGAAGCCCACGGCGGCGCGGTCCTTTCCGGGCGCGAGATCACCCGGATCGTGGTGGTGGGTGGACGCGCGACCGCTGTGGAGGATGCTTCAGGCGATCGCATCCCGGCCGATGTCGTGGTCGCCTCTGGCGGGGCGCGGGAGACCTTTTTCAAGCTGGTGGGCGAGGAGCACCTGCCGCAGGAGTTTGCCGATCGCGTCCGTGCCGTACCACTAATGGACTCGGTCTTTATGGTACACCTGGGCGTCGATTTTGACCCTTCGCCCCATGTCCATGGTGTCTGTACCTACTACTATGGCACCTATGAACTCGACCGGGCGCTGGCCGAGAACAAGGCCGGCCTCTACCACGAGGGCAGGGACGGTTTTGTGGTCCACATTCCTTCCCTGCATTCGCCCGAGATGGCGCCGCCGGGGCATCAGGCCATGACCATCTATACCATCTGCCCCGACACGCTCCAGGAGGGCGGCTGGGAGGAGCGCAAAGAGGAATTCGCCGATAAGCTGATCGACTATGCCGCCGAACAGATCCCGGGCCTGCGGGAGCATATCAGAACCTGTGAGATCCTGACCCCGGAGGACTGGCGAGTGCGGACGCACCTGGACCACCACGCCTTTGGCGGCATCAAGCCGGTGCTGGACGCGTGGCGGGTGCCGCACAAGACGCCGGTGGAGGGTCTGTGGTTCGTGGGCGCCCAATCAGAGAGCGGCGGCGGCGTGAACAACGTCATGCCGGGGGCCTACAAGACGGCCAAGGCGATTGCGGGCGGGGGCTAGGGCGGACGGCAGGCGATGGATGACAGACGACGGACGGTAGACGACAGATGATGGACGGCGGACAGAAGGCAGGTCACGGCCCCTACGAGCGCGGCGGCTACCGGTGGGATCTGGGCCAGCTTCTCATCGAAGGCCTGGGGCCTGATGAGCCGCTGGGCAGCATCCTGGCCACGCTGGGCCTGACCGAGAAGGTCCCCGTGCGCGCCGAGGATCGTGGCTACGTCTTTCCCGATTTTGCCCTGGAAAAGCCAGAGGAATACCAGGGCTTCCAGTGGCGCATCAACCGCCTCAAAGAGCTGTTTCCCGGGGAGGAGGCCGGGCCTGGACCGCTACTGGGCCGACTATTTGCGCTTTACCAGCCTGATGACCTTTGCCCGGCGCATGGAGGCGTCCAGCGGCGCAAGCGCCCTCTATTGGAAGCTGAGGCTCTACCTGAAGGTCCTGCCCTTCCTGTCCAGGCAGAACTGGAGCGCCCAGCAGGTGATGGACGACTATTTCGAATCAGACCGGCTCAAGATGGTCTTTACCTCCATATTGGCCGACTTTTTCACGGCCCCCAGCGACTTTCCCGGGCTGGGGGTCTTTGCCCTGAATCCCGAGGTCTCTTTTGACAAGCGTATGCCCCGGGAACTGGCTGAGGACACGGTCCAGGTCTACCTTGTACGACGTATTGGGCGGCGCCGGCACCCTGGTCAACGCCCTGGTGGGCAGCATCGAAGTCGCACGGAGGCACAGTGCACACCAGCCGCCCCGTCACCAAGATCGTGGTGGAAAAGGGTCGGGTCGACAGGCGTGATGGACAAGGATGCGGAGGCGACTGCGTCCCGCAGACGTCGTTATCGCCTCTGGCGGCGCCAAAAAGACCTTCCTGGAGCTGGTCGGCGCAGGAGCACCTGCCCCCCGAATTCGTCGAAAACGTGCGAAATATCCCCCTGATGGATTCGGTCTTTATGCTACACCTGGGTGTGGATTTCGACCCCTCTCCCCACGTGCATGGCGTCTGCACCTACTACTATGGAACCTATGAGATCGACCGGGCCCTGGCCGATGGGACAGGATGGCGTGTATCACGAGGGGCGGGATGGGTTTGTCATCCATATCCCCAGCCTTCATTCGCCCGAGATGGCGCCTCCGGGGCACCAGGCCATGACCATCTATACCATCTGCCCCGATACGCTCAGGGATGGGGATTGGGAGGAACTCAAAGAAGAGTATGCTGACAAACTGATCGCCTATGCCGAGGAACGACATCCCCGGGTCTGAGCGATCACATCCAGGTGCTGCGAGATCTTGACCCCCAAGGAATGGCGGGTCCAGGACCGACCTCGACCACCACGCTTTTGGCGGCATCAAGCCGGTGCTCGGCGCGTGGCGGGTGCCCTTCAAGACCCCCATAGAGGGACTGTGGTTCGTGGGCGCCCAGTCGGAGAGCGGCGGCGGCGTCAACAATGTGATGCCGGGGGCATACAAGACGGCCAAGGCGATTGCGGGCGGGGGCTGGGCGGACGATGGAGACACAAAGAGCGCAGCACGAACGAAACTCGCTCGGGCTGGAATTGGGCCTAGCTTGCTGAACACCAGGGCGTGGATTGGGGGCCATGCCGAGCAGAAGGTGAGAGCAGTATCCCCTGACTCGCTCGCGCTGGACCATAGTCCAGCGCACTCGCCGCCAAAGCGTGGACTGTGGTCCACGCGGAGCGCTTGAAGAGCAGGGCCGGCTGTCGTGTTCAGGGGCCAAGCCTCGCTTGCGCTGGACCACAGTCCAGCGCATTTGCTGCCAAGGCGTGGACTGCGGTCCATTCAGAGTAAGTGAAGGGGGCCCTCTCACTGGCGCCCGCTCCCTCAGCACCCCAGTCAAGCGTGCTCGCTACCAAAGCGTGGACCAAGTCCACGCAGAGCAAAGGAAGGAGAGCCCCCTGGCTCCAGCAAGGTACGCTATTCCGTGAGCTTGCTGTAGTAGGAGTGGCTGGTGTACAGGGCGGCGACGGGGTTGTGGCCCAGGACCCGGTCCTTGGCGACCAGGACCGTCACCGGCGCTTTGGAGTGCATGAAGAACAAACTGTCGTGGCCCACGCAGAGGCCGATGACGACGTTGAGCTGGCAGCCGGCCTTGTCCAGCAGCGCCGCCTGGCCCACGGGGCTGCACAGGCCCTCAAACTGCCCCGGGGTGATCTTGTCCTCATCCTTCAGCCCGATGGCTTCCTTGGGGATCGTGCCGACCTTGCAGCAGGCGGTATAAACCTCAAAGCCCCCAGCCATAAAGATCTCGCGCGCCGCCCGAGCTTCGCGCATGAGTCCCACGCAGTGGGCGATGCCCAGCTTGGTGGCGCCGATGCGCCGGGCAAAATCCATGATCTCCTCGACGCGGGTACTCTCGCAGTAGCCGGCGGCTTCGGTGCGGGCTGACTCGACCGCCAGTTTCCTGACCTTCTCATCCTGGAGATAGACCTGCTCGACCTCGGCCAGCAGCTCTTCCTCGTGCGGTACGGGGCAGAAGCCCGGGTGTTGCTTCTTGCCTGGCTCGGCGCTGCAGGCGCGCACGCCGCAGATGGCGCAGACAGGTCCGGTATAGTCGTCCTTGCTCATGGTGTCCTCCTTGACGGTACTTTCTGGTGCTTCAGGGTATAGGCAGGCCTACTATAACACCACCAGGCGGCTCTTGTCAATTGCCGGGCTCGAAGTCTCAGAGCAATCGCATCCAGCAGCACGGGTAGCTTGTCCGCTGCGCGCGGTGATGGTATACTGTTCTTGGCCGCAAGGGGGCTGGGGTTCATCCACACGGTACGGGCGAGGTGCCAGGGCGAAAGGAGCAAGGGACCCAATGGAGAAAAAAGTCTATCGGTTCAGCGTCGGTGATCTGGCGTGCGCGGCGATCCTGGATTTCACCCGGATGCGGGAGGTACGGGAGCTGGTGGCCAACCCCGAAGAAGAGGTGCCCGCAGCGGTGCCCGCGGGGCAAGTCGTCGGCGACTATAGCTGCCTGTTCGTCCAGACCGGCCAGCACAAGGTCCTGTTTGATGCCGGTTTCGGGAACCGCCTGGACTATGCCCAGGGGAGCCTGCTGGCGAACTTGGGCTTGATGGCCGTCGGGCCGGGCGATGTCGACAGGCTGGTCATCACCCACGCCGATGGCGATCACATCGGCGGCATCCTGGACGAGCGCGGCGAGCCGGTTTTCCCAAATGCGCGCTACGTCCTGTGGCAGGGGGGCTGGGACTACTGGTCATCCGCCGCCGCGTCCGTGGATTGGCCCGAGGAGCGGGTGGCTTCCAGCCGGGGCACCTACGCGGCCATCGCGGATCGACTGGATCTGGTGGGCGCCGAGACGGACTTTCTTCCGGGCTTCCGGCTGGTCCCGGCCACAGGGCACAAGCCGGACCACGTGGCGGTGCGCATCACGTCCAGGGGCGAGCACCTGCTCCATCTCGCCGATGGCGCGGTCCATCCCCTCTTTCTGGATTTCCCCGACCTCTACTCAATCTTTGACCTGATGCCCGAGGAGGCCCTGGCCTGCAAGCGACAGCTTTTGGACTGGGCGGCTGTCGAGGGAGCCCTGGTCTTTGCCCCCCACTTTCCATTTCCGGGATTGGGCCAGGTCCGCAAAGAGGGGGACGGCTGGCAGTGGCAGCCGGCAGGCCACTAGGTGGCATTCTCGCCAAGTGGGTGCGATTCCGGCACTGTCGTAAACAGGCGGTGCAAGATTCAGAAGGTCAACATCAAGTACATCTAGCGTCTGTCCATGAACCGACAGGTTGGGGCGCTGCATCTTGGTCAACATCTACTGCAAGACGTCCTTTCCGGTTCTGTCAAGGTGTTCACAAAGAAGCCAAGAATGAATGACATTCCCCAGCAAGAAGCAAGACAAATCGCAGAAGAAGCCTACATCTTTGCCTTTCCCATGTTGATGGGCTACCGTTTCGCCTTTGCTACCTTTTTGACGCCCGGGCTACCCTCTTACCGTGGACCGGTCAATGCCATCCATGGCCAAGCGTCCACGCTCGATCACACCTTCAAGGATATAATCACTCCCAATGCGGATACCCCCTACTCATTTGGTATGATGGACCTGCGTGCCGAGCCGGTCGTGATCCAGGTCCCGGAGGTCGCCGGTCGCTACTACGTGTTGCAGCTCGAAGACTTGTTTGGCACCAATGCGCACTTTATCGGGTCGCGCGCCACAGGCTCGCAAGCGGGCGCCTACCTGGCCGCTGGGCCGCGTTGGGATGGCGAGCCCGGTGATGAGTTCGATGGTGTGTTGGCTTTTGACACCGACCTGGTCTTTGTGATTGGCCGCACGCAGTTGCTCGGTCCAGAGGATGTCCCCGCTCTGGCCAAGGTCATGGACGGTTATAAGGTTCAGCCTCTGTCGGCCTATCGCGGCCAGGGCAGCCCGGCGGCCGAGCCCGTCGGAGTGGCCGGTATGGAATGACGATACCTCCCGCGACGAGCGATTCATCGGCTATCTCAACTTCCTGCTGTCTTTCTGCCAGCCGGATCATCCATCTGAAGTGGAGTTGATGGCGCGTTTTGCCCATATTGGGATCGGCGCCGGCCTGGCCTTCGATGCTGATGCCCTGAGTGATGAGGTACGGGAGGCAATCCGCGCTGGAGTCGCCGCGGCCGTGGTACGATGGCCACCAAAGTACAAACCTTCGGGCAGAAAGTCAACGGCTGGATGTCCTCCGATGCCTTTGGCACGCGCGAGTGGTATGGCGGCGACTATCTGCTGCGTGCTGCCGCCGCGATGGGCGGTTGGGGCGGAAACGACGTCATTGAGGCGATCTATCCCAGCGCACGCGAGGATGCTTCCGGCGAACCTTTGGATGGTGCCCATTGCTACCAGATAGCCTTCTCCACCCTGCCGCCGGCCAAAGCTTTCTGGTCGGTCACGATGTACGACACCGCTTATGACGGGACGGCCGGATATCTGGTGGAGAACCCGATCAGCCGCTACCTGATCAACTCGACAACCCAGGGTCTGGTCTATGGTGAGGATGGGTCGCTGACCATCACCATCCAGCGCGAGCAGCCCCAGGATGCCGCGGAAAGGGCCAACTGGCTGCCAGCGCCAGAAGGACCCTTCTATCTGGTCATGCGCATCTACTGGCCTGAGCAGGCTGCCCTGGATGGGACCTGGACGACGCCGCCGGTCGAGCGCGTGGACTGATGCCTCTCGCGTGGGGCTCCGCACAACGGTGGGATATCGCTTTCGGTGAATATTGTGCAGCGAGCAGATCGCCCGGCGACAAAGCCGCATCGCTACCAAGTCGACCGGGCTGCGTAGCAGCGCTCCATAGGGCTGCCAGGCATTTTCTTGCTTAAGCCTGCTCAAACAGGAAAGGATGGCATCATGTCTGAAAGCACCGAGAAACTGGTCCGGCGCGAAGTGAGGTCACCGCGTTCGGCGGCGGCGGCCGGCATCCTCTTCTCGCTCCTTACGACTGCCAGCATGCTCTTGCTCCGCGACAGCGGCGCAACCAGCGTGGCCGACATCAGCCATGCCTGGCTGGAAGGCTGGTCCGGCGCCGTTGCCGCGGTATTGGTGCTGGTGCCCTTTGCCGGGATCGCGTTTCTGTGGTTCACGGGGGTGATCCGCGACCTGGTCGGAAGCGCGAAGACCGTTTCTTTTCGACCATTTTCTTTGGCAGTGGCATCATCCTCGTCGTGATGATGTTCATTTGGGCAGCCGCTGCCGGCGCCATTTCCGGTACCTATGCCATGGCAGCCAGCCATATCGGTCGATCTAGATATCTATGCTTTTGGTCTTTTGTTCATGAACCAGATCATTGGCAACTATTTCCTGCGCATGGCGGCCGTCTATATGCTGTCCATCGGTACACTCTGGACCAGAACCGGTGTCGTGCCTCGCTGGCTGGTGATCGTCACCTACGCGGTGGGCCTGGGATTCCTGCTCTTTGCCGGAATTCTCAGAGAAGCTCGGTTCATCTTTCCTGTCTGGGTATTGCTGGTGAGTATCTACATTCTGGTTCTGAATTACCGCCTGACCCAAGAACAGGATGACGAGCCAGACCGGCCAGAGGATCTCGGTTCCTAAGAGAGTCTGCCACCAAGTCAAACCCAACACGTGGGTGCCCATGTCGCTCGCATCGGATCCACGGACCTGATGCCAACGGCTGAAACGAGCAGGAACCGCCAGATCACGGACCTGGCTCGAGCAGTGACAAGCTGGCATCGTCTTGTAGGAGGCCACCCGGAACCAGGGTCACCCCAGTCGGGAATGGGCAAGCTGGCCAGAGATAGCCGGGCCTTGGCCGGAGCAGTGCCGCCCGGTGGTTCCTGTATCCCTGCGCGGCCACCTCTATGACAGGGAGTTGGAGCGCATCTCCTGCGGGGAGCCACTTCATCTGGAATGACACCGCCACTGTGTCATTGCGACGAGCGCAGCGAGAGCCTGTCCCGAGTCTTTCGAGGGAAAGCAATCCCCACCTGCGACCGAGGAGGAGACTGCTTCGGCCCAGACAGCGGGCTTCGCAGTGACAAGGTTGGTGTCATTGGTAGCGAATCGGAACCAAGCTCCCCAAACGTGAAAACGTTCTGGACGCCACTTTTGCTCCCTACTGGCCTGACATGCCGCTTGGATTCGCAAAGTCAACCTGCCAAAAGTCCGGCGCCGAGGCCAGAATGGTGCTGGAACCCTGCATGTCGCCGAGCAAGAGGTCCCAGCTATCCCCTTCGACCCCGGCTTCCCGGTTTTGTCTGACCACAAGAAGATAGTGCTCACCGTCTACCCAGCGGAGATCCTCCACTGACGCGCCATCCAGCACGCCGCTGTAGACTGTGGGACCGCTCCACTGGAGGATCGATAGTTGGCGTGCATCGCTGCCGGTACTGATGGCGAACTGGCGCCGGCCAGGTGCCCACCCGTAGAAGGTATTGAGCCCGGGAAAACCGAACCTGTCGATGGTGCCCAGTCGATTGAGCGCGAGCCAGACCTCCGGCCGAGCCGAAGGGGCGCCGTCCTGCTGCTTCAGTTCGGCGTAGGCAACAAAGACCAGGTCGGACGAAAAGGAAACAAATCCTGAAGCAGTCCTTGGGGCGGTATCGATGCTGGTCACCAGGGTGGCTGGCGACCCGCCGGCCGGGATGCGCCAGATCGTCGTAGGTTGCACCGCCAGGGATTGACCCGTCAACCCGTCCTGGGCTCCCTGCCCATCAGCGCCCCGGGAATCGGGCGCCGGTATGGCCACCAACAGCGCGCTGCCGTCTTCCGCCCAGACGGGCTCCGCGTAGAAAGAGTCCAACCTGCCAGGAGCGACAGGCGTATAGGTCAAGACCTCATCCCGCCGATTTTCGCCATCAGCGTCAACCAGGCTGATGGCCCCCTCGGTCGCGACGGCGATCTGGCTGCCGTCAGGGGAGTAGTGGAACTGGCCTCCCTCGCCAGGCGGGAGCAAGAAGGTTTGCTCCAGCGTATCGGCGTTTACGAGACGCAGGTCGTCGTTGAGGATCCATCCGCCCGAATGAAACTGGCGGGTGTTGAAGGCCATCACGTGGGTGCCTGGCACCCACTCGAAGCGGCTGAACTGCAATTCGGGGCTTGTCGCACTCAGGGCGTCCATCTCCTCCGCGCTCAGTAGAGGGCGCTCGTCCGTGCCATCGGCACGAACCATCCACAGTTCGCCTTCCCGGACAAAGGCTACGATCTCGCCGTCGTCCGAGATCTTGACCGGACCGCCGATGTCGCCTCCCGTGGTGAGCAGATCAGGCTTCCGGCTCGCTGCCGTCCACAGCCACACGTTGCCCTCCTGGAGGTAGCTAATACGCAACCCTTCTGGAATGGGATAATCGTTCACGGGCATGGGTGTGAGGGCGGGCTCCGCCGAGTTGGGCATATAGTCGTCTGGCACAGGTGTTGGCGTCATGGGCTGGATGGGGGGCGCGTCCGCGCGCGCCAATTCAGTGGTCGAGACCGCTTCCGTGGTGGGCGGGTACTCGAGCCGGATCTCCAAAGTGCCGCAGGCCGTCAGGGCCAATAGCAGGCCTGCCAGGAACAGGAGACGTGGCGGCCGTAGGTTTTCGTAAAGTCGCAATGCAGCCTCCTCAGCGTGTATGCTGGGTTGATGAGGGGAAGAATGATTCATCAGGAAATTGTCGGGCGGGCTGAGGTAGGCTGGGCAGGCTGAACCTGTCCCGTGTGCTCGCGGGAGGTCGTTCTATTGGCCTTTGTCTCTCCCAAGTACCCATGGTTCCTACCTCAGCTCGCCACGAACGCCAAACCTGCTCACGACTAGTCGGGCAGGAACTGGACCTGTACCACGCGGCCGTCCTCAAAGGTGACGACTCCCCAATCAGAGTCGCCCCAGCCCTCGTTCGTGTGCCGGAAGGTGACCGTTCCGGCCACAATCTGACCGCTTTGGTCATAGCGGGCATTGCCGCCGTCCGACTTCATGTACTCCCGCATGGAGCCTTCAACCTGGGCCGCCGTCATCCCTTCGTCGATGGAGTACAGGTCCCGCAGAAATGGCTTGCGGCTGTTCCAATCGACGTATCGCAACGAAAAGAGCACCAGGACCAGGATGGCCAGGCTCCCAAGCTTTAGGCCCAGTGGCCTGGAAGGCAACAACAGCACGCCGACGAGAACCCAGAATCCGACATAGACGGCGACGAAGCGCCAGTAAAGGGACGCCGACCCGAGCAGATCAAAGATGAGGAAGATGCTCAAGGCGAGGACCGCCAGAACGGCAAAGACCGCGTACCTCACCTTGGCCTCCCGAGTCCATGCATCCCCTTCGTCGTCATGAAGGGCGGTGTCTTTCTCCTGGGCATATGCTGCTCTCCGGCGCCGAGCGATGATCAGCACGACAATTGCGCCAAGGAGTAGTAGCAGCCCGGCCAGGCCGGCCAGGATGATGATTTCTGCCAGGCCAAACGAGAAGGGAAAACGGGGTGCGGTCGCCGCAGGCGCTGGAGAGAACTGATGCGTGGCTGCAGTGCTCACGCTGGTCGCCGCGTTCTCCATAGCTCTCCCCTGGGCCACTATGGCGACCTCTGGGCCTGACTCCATGACGCGTGTGGATTTGACGGGCAGTACCAAGAGAACACCGCCCACCACCGCCAGCAACGGGCACAGGGCCAGAAAGCCCAGGCCCAGCAGTATTCCCACGGTTCGAGATCTCTTCACAGTATCCTCCGGCTGGTAGATGCCTGCTTCTGCAGGTTCGTGTTTATTGCTGCCGGTGAGGACCCGCAAGGGCAGGCCCAACCTGCCAAAGATAATAGCACGCGCTTGTTACGCCAGCATGGCAAAGCTGTGACAGATCGGTAACAACCTGCTACTATCTGGCTCTGTGTGTCTCACCCATGGCAGCTTGCGATCACGGCTTGTGGCCCCGGTTTTGGGCCGCCGGCAGCCGCACCGTCACTACCGTGCCCTGTCCGGCACGGCTGCGCAGCCGGATCCGGCCGGCATGTTGCTCCACGATGGCCCGTGCCAGGGGTAGCCCCAGGCCACTGCCTGGCACTGTACCCGGGGCCTCCTGTCCCCGGGCATAGCTCCTCCCAAACCTGGGGGAGCTCTTGTTGCAGAATGCCGGGGCCGGTGTCGGCCACCTCGATGGCGACATGATCTCCGTCTTCAAAGGAACGGACCTCGATGGTATCAGCGGGTTGTGTGAACTTGAGGGCGTTGTCGAGCAGATTGTATGTGGCCAGGAAGAGCAGGTCCCAATCTCCTTGGACTTGCGGTAGGGGCCAGGGCGCCTGGGGTAGGGTCAGTTCAGCTGACGTTCGTCGCTGCCGCTCTGCTCCATGGCCAGCGCTACCGCTTCCTGCAACAGCTCGGGGACATCCACGGGCGCCCGCTCGAGCGGGCGTGTCTCCATTTCGGCCAGCTTGCGCAGGTCGGAGGTCAGGCGGCTGAGACGCAGCACCTGGGCCTCAGCGCTCGTAAGGGCCTCCTGCTGCACTGACGCCGTCGAGCCGTTGGCCACGTTTACCAGGGCGGCGCGGATGGCCGTCAGCGGATTCTTTATCTCATGGTCAAGGCGTTGCAGGAAGCGCCGCCGCTCCTCCACGGCCTGGACGCGTACGCCTTCCTGGATATGTTGTTTGCAGCGCCTGGCCGACCATGCCCAGAGTACCAACTCCCATGGCGAGTCCAAGGGAGAGTGCCGAACCCAGGAGATGGCCAGCGTGCCGAGGTCGACACGAACGTGCACGATCGGATTCGGAATCGTGGGAACGTCCAGAAAAAGGGTCGCGATCACCAGGCCCGCGACCAACGGGACAGGAACTTTCCCAATCGCCGCCAGCTCATGGCCTGACCTCCATCGGGCCCACAAAGCGGTACCCCTGGCCTGGCACCGTCTCGATGTACCGCGGCTCCGCGGGGTCATCGCCCAGTACGCGACGCAGCTCGGCGATGCGCGTGTCCACGGTACGCGTGCCGGTGGGATAGTCCCAGCCCCACACGCTGTCCAAGAGCCGGTCCCGGCTGAGAAGCTCGTCAGCGTGGGTCATCATGTACTCCAGCAAGGCTACCGCCTTGGGGGTCAGATTCAGCTCCGTAGAACCCAAGAGAGGCCCGCCGTGAAAGGCGGTCCAGGCTCAAGCTGCCACGGACAGGCGCGGGGCGGTGGTGAGTGGTGGCCGGCCGGGGCGGGCACGGCGCAAGACTGCGCGCATGCGAGCCACCAGCTCGTGGGGATCAAAGGGCTTGTTCAGATAGTCGTCGGCGCCCTCCTCCAGGGCCATAGCCCGTTCGGTCGCTTCGCCCACCTGCGTGAGGAGGATGACAGGCGTCCAGTCGTCCGCCTGACGCAAGCGACGCAACGCCTCGCGGCCGTCGAGATGGGGCATCAGCACATCCAGTACGATTAGGTCGGGCGCAAATGTGGGAACCTGCTGCAGGGCAGCTTCGCCATCAGAGGTGACCGCCAGGGAAAAGCCCGAGCGCTCAAGGAAGGGTACCAGGTTATCTGTGATGGCTCTTTCGTCGTCGACCAGGAGCACTTTGGACTTGTCTGCCATGCTCCTCTCCAGTCACGGTGTGAAACGTGTTGCCCCGATCCAGACTTCGCCCTTCGGTCCAAAAGCCAGGGGACCTGCCCAGAGACCCGACTGACCGGGATCCATGGGATACAATGTCCAAGCCTCTGAGAAGGGCCTGACGCATCCCACTGACCAGGCCGCTGGGGGTGAGCACCCAAAGCGCGCCGTCTGGCGCGGCGACCGGCGGCCCGAGTCGCCTCCCCGAGGTCCAGCCCCATGGCTCTTCGTAGATTGTCCAGGCACCGGGGCTGGACCAGTCGCCCCCGTCGAAACAGGCCAGCCTTGTCCTGGGTTCAGTCCGCACAACTGCCCCTCGGGTGTCACTGCACCGGCGGCAAAGCTGCCAGGGAAGGAATCGGCGACCGGATACTGCTCCCAGTCGCCGCCGTTGAGCCGGGCGACGTACCATGAGTCCTCTCCCCTTCCCAGCCATTTATCCACAAGCCTTCTAGACTTGCTGCGCCCTCGGGAGCTGCGATAAGCTCGTTGGCAAGCTTGTCGCGGACTGTCCAAGCACTCCCGTCATAACTGGCCAAAGAGAAGCCGTTGGCTACCCAGGCCGTGCCGTCGGGCGTGAAATCGATGTCCAGGATGTCCCCCGGGGGCAGTTCCTCCCCGCAGCGGGCCAGCGTCTGCCAGTCAACCATCGAAGCGCAGTACCGAGCAGCCCACTCCCGCCCACAGGGCGCCGTCGGGCGCCACGGCCAGGGCCTGCACCTCAGCACCATCCAGGTGGTACTCCCAGGCCTGGCCGTCAAAGCGGCTGAGACCGCTGCCGGGCGTCGACGGCGAGCTGTCGCCAAAGCCGAACCAGGCGTCGCCATCGGGCGTGACAGCGACGGCCCTTATGTTGGTGTTGGTGGGGCCGTCTCTCAGGAGCTGCCACGCAACCCCGGCATAGACGCCGAGCCCCTGGCTGGTGCTGGCAGCGACCTCCCCAGATGGTCCTAGCGCGAGCGCCGCGGTGGCTGACAGCCCATGGTCCTGTGTTGTCTCGACCCAATGCTCGCCACTGTAGTAGGCCACACAGGCGCCAGGATAGTGCCCGCTGCCGGCGCTGGATGCCCAGGCCGTACCGTCTTTGGCGGTCACCAGGTCTGAGAGCCGCGTTCCGCAGGGATCCTCAACTCTGGCCCAATCCGCTTCTTCTGAGCCGCTGTCAAAGACGTACACACCTTCGCCTGGGAAATAAGCCCACACCTGCCCTGTGGGACTCGCTGCGACCAGCTGGGCATTCCGGCGGGGCAGGCCATCGTCCTCCGTGTAGATGACCCAGACATCCTCGGTAGGCTGGAATCTTCCCACACCCTCGTGCATCGCGGCCCACAGCTCCCCGCCGGATCCCAGAGCCAGCATGTCGGCAGCGCCACTCGACGGGTAGTCCTGCCAATCGCGCCCATCGAAGCGGCTGACTCCCTGCCCGGTACTGATCCACACCGTGCCATCCTGCCCAACCGCGAGGCTCCGGATGGCGCCGTCCAGCAGCCGGGGCGCCATGTGGAACCTGGCGGTCGAGCCGTCGAAATGCCAAAGTGCCCCGTCTATGAGCAACCAGAGCGTACCGTCGGGTGCAAGTGCAAGCCGGCTGGGCTGGACCGTGTAGCGGGTGTAGGAACCCGAGTCAGGCACCCAGTGTACCAGGCCGCCACCGGTGGCAGCCCACAGCGTGCCATCGGGGGCGAAGGCCAGGTCGAATACCTGGTTGATGCTGTCGTACCTTGTCCAGCCGGGAGCCAGGGTGGTGGCCACAGAGTTCCTGGCGGCCACAACCCGCGGCGTTCTCTCCTTGGGGTTGGCCTCGCCGCTGGTGCCCTGGGCCCGGTTCCTGGCCGCGCTGGCGCTGCCGAGGGAGAAGGTGCCAGGAGCCTGGCAGGCGTTTCGCCCTGGGCGCACGGACCTGAGCTCGTGGACCCGTCCAGGACACCGGCCGTAGTTGGGCCCGGCGAACCCCGATTGCAGCTCGCGAGGACCAAGCCCAGCACGACCAGCAAGGATCACCTCTGCACCAATCCGGGCCTAGCGAAGCCTGCCTGAGCTTTGCACAGTGGGTAAACTGGGCCTCAGCTTTGTCAATACCGCCGGTTTCTCAGCCTCGTTCATGGTAGAACCTACTCAATGGTAAGACGCTCTACCATCACAAAAGTTCCCTCTGCTGGCTCGACCAGGCTGTAGCGCATCTGCGTTACAGGGTCATCAGATCCCCACACGCAGCTCGTAGGTTCCTGGCGTCAGGTCTGGTGGGAGCGGCAGGGCGAACTGGTCGCGCACGACCTCGCCAGGTGCCCAGGTGTTAACCGGAAAGAGCCCATTGCCCGGTACTGCGTCGCGCTGGGCCATCGGCATGCCCTGGTACGACAGGTGCGCGAACATGGCCGGCGAAGCTTGGACGGGGGCCATGGCTCGCCAGTCGAAGGCCAGGCGCAGCGGCTGACCAGGCGCCGGTTCATCTAGCACACCGGCAGCTACCAGTTCGATGCCGCCCTCGAAGACGGCGCCCATGGGTTGCAGGGTTGGATCTCCCGGCCCGACCACAAACCGGTTCCAGGCCAGAGAACCATAGGTCTCCTCGTCGTCGAGTCGATAGAGGTGCTGCTCCAGCGCGATCCGGACCTGGCTGGACGCATCTGTGGCCTCCTGAGCGACCATGATCACGTCCACCAGGCCGCTGGCAGGAAGGATCGAAGCCAGCACCGCGGAGATGGTTTCCGGGCCGGGGTCCTTACCCTGACCCCGGTCGAGGATCAGCGGGACGACACGGTGCCGAACCTCTGCCGCTAGCGTCGTGGTATAGTCGGGGGGGTAGACCACGACAGTTCTCTCCGGTCCCTGGTTGAGCCGGCTGGACAGGGCGTTGACCTGGGCAGGATCGAGCTCTGGAGCGGAGATGCTGGTGGGCGCCTGGACATCTGGTTCGCGCTGCTGCTGGTACGCGTACTGGGTCACGGCCATGACTACCAGTAAGAGCATCGCGGCTGCCGCCATGCCAATCAGCGAGAGTCGCCCCAGCTTCAGCCTGGTCAGATAGCCGCCGGAGCCCGCAGGACTGCCGGGGTGGGACCTCGGCGCGCGCTCAGCGCTCTCCATATTCTGGCTGGCAGATACTGTTTGGAGGCGAAGCCGCAGCGAGCGCTGGAACGACGCATCCACGGGCGGGGCTGCATTGGCCAGCTCGGCGGCAAAGCCCCAGCGAGCCTCGTCGGCGTGTCCCCTCTCCATCTTTTCAGAGATGGCTCGCTCGATCTCAAGCAACAGCCCGTCGTTCGCGCTGGCTTCCTGGCTGCTCTTGCGCTGATTCACGCTAGCACCTCCGCTTGTGGTTCCGATTCTGTCTGAGCGGTGTACTTGCCTTTGAGGTCCTGCAATCCCCGGCTGAGGTGGGCAGCCACTGTGCGCTCGTCCAATCCGAGGATTTCGGCAATTTCGTAGTTGCGCAGCCCGCCAAAGAATCTCAGCGTGATGACTTCCTGTCGCCGGGGCGAAAGCGTCGAGACGAGGGCGCGGATCCGCTCAAAGACTTCCTGCCGGGTCAGGATCTCATCGGGCCGTGGCGCCTGGCCGCGCAATTCCTCCAGATCGCTCATCTGCTCGGGTTCATCGATGGCGTGTTCGTGCTGCCGGTAATGGTCCACGACCCGATTGTGGGCGATGCGGAAGAGCCAGGCCGAGAAGGAGCCCGCCCTTTGCCATTGGAAACTTGGCAGGCCATGGAGGGCACGTAAAAAAACGTCAGCAATCAGGTCCTGACTGTCCTCGCGACTTGATACCCGATAGCGGACGTAGGCGTGGATCCGAGGGAAATATCGGTCGTACAGATGCGCAAAGGCGACAGGATCTCTTTGTGCCTGTTGGATCAGTTGGCGTTCCTGTTCTGGCCTCATCGTGTCTTGAATCCTGATGACATCTTCCCGCTGCTCCCATTCTACCTGTTCTAACGGGCAGAGACCCAGAATACTGCATCAATGCAGGAGGACCGGGTCAGGCTGTCATTCTCTTTTCGTGAGGGCTCGAGTGGCTCGGCTACGCACCGGGTAGAGCAAGAACAGGACCTCTCCGAGATGAATTCTTTGGGAAGATTAGACATAAATATGCCACTGGTAGGTGGCCAAAACGTCGTCAGCGCAGCACATTGTGCCGCCATGGCGCGGCATGGGTACTTCCGAAAAGGATCTGGGAACGGAGGACGCGCAGCGAGGACTGCACGCGCGTACAGGCAAGGGACCGCACACGTGATCCGAGCTTTCTAACAGCGGCGCGACAGCGTGCCAGGGCCGCGTGACTAGGGCGCGGCGCGCCTCACCAGCGGCAGAAAAGTCGCATAGTGCGCGTTCGTCCGGCCATAGATGTGGCGTTCCGTGTGGGGAGTGTTCGAATTTGCCTCGTAGGCGATGAAAAAAGATGGCCGGCCCGGCGCAATGGCTGGGCGAGCATGCTCCCAGAAGGCTTCCCCGGCGACCTCGAACCAGCTCTTGCCTTCCGGACGTGCATACCAACCCATCACCCGTTCGTCCTGCTGCCACGTTAGCAGGTAACGGTTCCCGGTGTAGGCGGCCGCCACGTCGGGCCAGCGGTCGTCATAGCTGGGCACGATGCCCACCGAAAAACCGGTTAGGGAGCCGTCCGCCTTCAACTCAACGCCATAGATGTCGTGATCGGCGGCAGTTTTCTCGTGCTCCCAGACTACAAAGTAGAGGCCCTCCCCACTGGTCACCACCCTGGGGGCGCGCTCGTGCACGGGTTCTTTGCTGATGGGAAAGACATCAGGGGGATTGAGGTGATCTCCCCTCCAATCAAGGCGAAGGGCATAGATGTCGTTGCCGGTGGTCACTTCGGTAAAGGTCCGAACATAGACCACAAGGTACTGGTCGGTCGTCCAGTTGTAGGCCAGGTCCGCCTGCTGGGGAAAAACCAAGGCCCCGGAGGTCATCACCTTGACCGGTCCCAGACTGCCATTGGCAAGGACGCGCCGGCCGGAGATATCGTTGGGCAGCGGTGGATTGCTTGTCGTGTCAAAGGCGTTCCAAATCACCATGAACTCGTTCCGGTTGTGGTTGTAAATCACCCGCGGCGCCACAAAAGCCCGATTGGCCCAATTGAAAGATCTCAAATTCCGGCTTCTGGTAGGCGCCGTCCCAGGCGATAAAGCGGCCCCAGATCGAGTCTCCCCAGCCATCGAGATCAACGTCGCGGACCCAGATCACCAGCCATTCGGCATCGGAAGCGCCATAGGCCGCGTCTGGTTGCATGGCGGTTGCCGGGGAGTCCCGGGGTGGGGTGGGTGACTGCGAACCAACTCAGAAGCTTGCCGCTCTCCGTCACCCGCCGGGCATAGATGTCGTTGTGCCCCGGCCAGTCATTCTGCCACACCACCAGGAATGCACCATGGACGTAATCGTGGGACACCGCCGGGCGGTGGCGGTCGTGGCCGGTGGGCACAGGGGGCGATGAGACCCAGAGTTCGGGGCCTTGCCTTAGACCGGGTTGTGTGATCGCCATCGCCGCGCCCGGGCTGTCTTCCGCGGTAAAGGTCCCAATGTCCTGGGCGTCAGGTGCCAGCCAGGACGGCAGCAGGACGGCGAGGAAAACCAGGATTCCCAGGGGTACTCTTTTTGGAGCCATACTCGTTATCCCCTTTCTCCAATAGCAGCCAGTGCGGCACTGGGGTGTGGGACCCTGGCACTGGGCCCAGTACCTCAGGTTTCTCTGCGGCGATGATTGCAGGGTTGCCAGAGACGGCGAGCTGTTTTGCGGCGGCCATGTGCCTGCAATCATTATACCACACTTCCACGCTGGACAACAATGGGGAGAGGGCGTCAGGTTGGGTAATTGCCATTGGGTTGAGCCGAAGGTGGATAGGACGCAGGTCGCGGCTGAATCGGCAGACACTCTCCAGCGTATCAATCAGCATGGCCTCGGTCTCGGTCAGGCGTCTTGTGAATTAGCAGACTTGACACCCCCATCAAAACTGAGTATAATGTGGCCCTATTTCATTTTTCCTCTTGATTAATTAATTTCACCGAGGAAACTTGTTAGATGAGGAAGCAGCAAAGCCTGGTCGGTAGCAATATCAGCAAGGTCAAATCACACAATGTGAGGGCTATGCTGTCGATACTGCGCCAGCATGAAACCGTTTCGCGGGCCCATCTGGCTGAACTGACTGGCCTCTCAACGACCACAATCTCCAACCTGGTGGCAGAGCTTCTGAAGCAGGGTATTGTCGCTGAAGACGGCGTGATCAAGCCCCCGCCCCGCCAGGGCGCCGGTCGTCCCCGCACCTCCCTTCGTTTGGTACCCGAAGCTCGTCACGCAGTTGGCATACATATCGGCGTTGGTCAGATCCGGGTAGCGGTTGCTGATCTGAGGGCACAGGTCCTGAACTACTCATCCTTTGACCATGCGCTGGACAGATCGCCCATGGAGGTGCTGCGTGCCGCCGCCGCCCTGGTCAACAAGACCATATCCCAGAGCGGTGTCGACCGGGACCAGGTGGTCGGGGTGGGTGTGGGCGCCTCTGGTTTGGTCAATCCCCATACCGGAGTCAATGTAATGGCTCCGAACCTGGGCTGGCGTGATGTGCCAATCCAGAGCTGGTTGGGTCAGCAATTGGCGCTGCCAGTCTGTGTGGATAACAACGCGCGTACGATGGCCTTAGGTGAGGCGCTGTTTGGTGTGGGGCAAGACGCTCACGCGCTCGTATTTGTGTATGCGCGCGTCGGCGTTGGTGCGGGTTTTGTGGTGGGAGAGCGAGTCTACCGGGGAAGCGCGGCTGGCGCAGGGGAGATCGGTCACACCACGATCGTACCCGATGGCGGCCAGCCCTGCCGCTGTGGCAACAGCGGCTGCCTGGAGACGCTCGTGTCGGAACCGGTCATCCTGAGCCTGGCCGAAGCACTGGCCGCGCGGGATCCCGACGGTATCCTGGCGGCTCATCTGCACCGGGAGCAAGGGACCGCCATCGAAGCGGATCTTGGGCGCAGCCCGAGCTGGTGACCAGGCCACGCTGGCCATGCTTGAGGAACGCGCCTGCTACATGGGCATCGCCCTGGCAAACCTGGTCAACATCCTGAATCCGGACCTGATCGTCTTGGGCGGAATCTGTGCCCAGGGTGAGGACCTGTTGTTGCCCACCATCGAAAGAGTCATGCGGCAGCGAGCCTTTGCCAACCTGGGTGCTCAGGTGCAGATCAAGGTCACCGCTTTTGGTCCACATGCCGGCGTGATTGGTGCTGCGGCCCTGGCCCTTAGCAACTTCTTCTACCAACAACCCGATAATACTGTGGAGGTGATGGCATGAGCCCGGCCCAGGACCTGAGACTGGGGCTGGTACCCCTGGCCCGGACCACGTTCGACATTCCCCTGGCAAACCAGGTCGCGGTGCAAGTCCGCCTTCAGTTGCACGACGCTGGCTTTCAGCTTGCCGGGTCCGAGGAATTGGTCACCAACCTGGAAGAGGTGCGGGCGGCAGCCCGGAAACTGGCTGACCAGCCTCTGGACCTTCTGGTGATCTTTCAGGCTACGTTCGCCGACAGCACGATGGTGATGAGTCTGGCGGAGGGGGTGGATGCGCCGCTATTGCTGTGGGCTGTGCCCGAAGAGCGCAGTGGCGGGCGCCTGCGGCTGAATTCGTTCTGCGGCATCAACCTGGGTGCCCATGCCCTGCGCCGTGGCGGCTATGACTATGACTATGTTTACGCGGCCCCGCAAGACCCAGCAGCCCTGGACAAGATCCGCAACCTGGCCCTGGCCGGCCGTGCCCGCCGTCTCCTGCGACAAGCGAGGCTAGGGAGGGTGGGCGAGAATCCAGATGGCATGGATAGTTGCAAGCTCGACAAAGGGGCGCTTGCCCGCCATTTTGGTCTGGATGTAGTCCAGGTGTCGTTGCCAGAACTCTTTGAAGCAGCCCTGGATGCAGATCAGCAACAGGTGGATAAAGTGGAACGGGAGCTGGCCACCAGGCTGGACGGTCTGCAAGGGTTGGACCAGGTCGCCGTTCGCAGAACACTGGGTAGCTATCTGGCCCTGCGCCAACTCTCCGAGGAGCAGCGCCTGGCGGGCCTAGCGGTCCGCTGCTGGCCCGAGTTCTTTACCGAGCTGGGCTGCGCTGCCTGCGGCGCGATGTCCATGCTCAGCGATGATCTGACGCCCTGTAGCTGCGAAGCCGACGTCAACGGCACGGTTACTCAGCTCATGCTACAGTGGCTCAGTGGCGAGCCGGCCTTTGGCACCGATCTGGTCTCCATCGACACTCAGGACGACCTGGTCGTTCTTTGGCACTGTGGACTGGCGCCTCTCTCTATGGCCGATCCGGAGTTCAGCCCCAGGGCAACGGTCCACTCGAACCGGCAGATGCCCTTGCTGATGGAGTTTCCACTCAAGCCGGGTCGCGTCACCGTTGCGCGTCTGAGCGAAGCGACCGGCGGCTACCGGTTGGTGGTGAGCGGTGGCGAAATGCTGCGCGCACCGATGAGCTTTTCCGGCACATCAGGCGTCATGCGCTTTGATCGGCCTGCTGCCGAGGTGCTGGACACGCTCCTGAGCGAGGGTCTGGAACACCATGTTTCATTGACCTACGGCGATTACCAGCCGGCCTTGCTGGCTCTGGCCAAGATGCTGGACCTGCCAGTTTTACGTCTATAGGCGGGCAGAAAGGAGGTGGGAGTCTCGTAGAATCTGTCAGTATTGGGATGAGATTTCCGAAAGATCGAGAAGTCACCAAGACAGAGACAAAGGAGGAAAGATGAAACTGCGAGCATTTTGTGTACTGCTTACGATTCTGGTCCTAGTATTGTCAGGCTGCGGCGCAACCCCAGAACCGACGAAAGCTCCGGAGCCCACGAAAGCCGAGGCTGTGGAACCGACCAAAGCTCCGGAAGCAGCGGCGCCTACGGAAGCGCCGCCTCCTGCGGCCGGTGCCGAGATCCGTTTCGCCTACTATGCCGACGGCAACGAAGCGGACGTGATGCAGCCCATCCTGGACAAGTTCATGGCTGAGAACCCGGACATCAACGTCACTCTGGACGTGGTGCCCTACTCGACCATCGACGAGCAACTGCCGATCCAGGTGGAGACGGGTGAAGGGCCCGACCTGGCCCGCATCACCAACTTTGCCGCTTACCAGGGCAAGCTGCTGGACCTGGAGCCTCTGCTGAGCGACCCCGCCTACTTTGAGAGCAACTTCCCGGCCCCAGTGCTGGCTGCCATGCGCGCCGAGGGCGCCACATCGGGTCTGCATGGGTTCCCCGACGCCCTGACGGTCACCGGACCCTATGTGAACAAGACGCTCTTTGACCAGGCAGGCATCGAACTGCCGGGTGAAGGGACAACGTGGGAAGAGTGGACCGAGCTGACCAAGCAGGTAGCCGAGGCGACGGGGGTTCAGTACGCCATCTCTATCGACCGGACGGGTCACCGCTTTGCCGGTCCGGCCATGAGCATGGGCGCGACCCTCATTGACGCCGACGGCAACTTTACAGTAGATACGGCCGGCTTCCGGGCCTTTGCCGAGCTGCTGAACAGTTGGCACGAGGAGGACATCACGCCGTCGGAGGTGTGGCTGGTGGGCGACAGCCTGAACAACTGCATCGACTATGTCATCAGCGGGGATCTGGTGATGTGCATGTCAGGCTCGTGGCAGATCGGGCGCATGGCCACGGACGTGGGCGACGCCTTTGACTGGGTGGTCGTACCCAACCCCACCGGTGATGGTGGATTCACCGGCGTGGCTGGCGGCTCAGCCGTCGTTGCCTTTGCCGACACAGAGTATCCCGAAGCTACGGCAAAGCTCATGGAGTTCCTTATCCAGCCGGAGAACTATGGTGCCTTCTCCGCTGGAACGCTGGCTCTGCCAGCGCAGACCGAGGTGGCTTCCAAGGGCGTCGAGTTCGAGACCGACGATGCGTCGGTGCTGGGTGCGCTGGCGGCCTACACCGCGGAGGTGCCCAAGCTCCAGGATCAGGCGGTAGGCCTCAACGTGCATCCCTTTGCCTTTGCCTACTATCGCAACAGCGCCAACCGCATCGCCCAGTACCTGACCGGTGAGTTGACCCTGGATGAGGCCATGGGGCGCTTGCAGCAGGACATCGACGACGCCATCGCCGAGGCGACAGGTGCCAAGCCGGCCGAGAAGCCAGCTCTTGAAGCTGCCGAGATCCGTTTCACCTACTATGCCGACGGCAACGAAGCGGACGTGATGCAGCCCATCGTGGACAAGTTCATGGCCGAGAACCCCGCAGTCAATGTTATCCTGGACGTGGTACCCTACTCGACCATCGACGAGCAACTGCCGATCCAGGTGGAGACGGGTGAAGGGCCCGACCTGGCCCGCATCACCAACTTTGCCGCTTACCAGGGCAAGCTGCTGGACCTGGAGCCTCTGCTGAGCGACCCCGCCTACTTTGAGAGCAACTTCCCGGCCCCAGTACTGGCCGCCATGCGCGCCGAGGGCGCCACGTCGGGTCTGCATGGTTTCCCCGACGCCCTGACGGTCACCGGACCCTATGTGAACAAGACGCTCTTTGACCAGGCAGGCATCGAACTGCCGGGTGAGGGGACAACGTGGGAAGAGTGGACCGAGCTGACCAAGCAGGTAGCCGAGGCGACGGGGGTTCAGTACGCCATCTCTATCGACCGGACGGGTCACCGCTTTGCCGGTCCGGCCATGAGCATGGGCGCGACCCTCATTGACGCCGACGGCAACTTTACAGTAGATACGGCCGGCTTCCGGGCCTTTGCCGAGCTGCTGAACAGTTGGCACGAGGAGGACATCACGCCGTCGGAGGTGTGGCTGGTGGGCGACAGCCTGAACAACTGCATCGACTATGTCATCAGCGGGGATCTGGTGATGTGCATGTCAGGCTCGTGGCAGATCGGGCGCATGGCCACGGACGTGGGTGACGCCTTTGACTGGGTGGTCGTACCCAACCCCACCGGTGATGGTGGATCGACCGGCGTGGCTGGCGGCTCAGCCGTCGTTGCCTTTGCCGACACAGAGTATCCCGAAGCCACAGCAGCGTTCATGGAGTTCCTAATCCAGCCGGAGAACTATGGTGCCTTCTCCGCTGGTACGCTGGCTCTGCCAGCGCAGACCGAGGTGGCTTCCAAGGGCGTCGAGTTCGAGGCCGACGATGCATCGGTGCTGGGTGCGCTGGCGGCCTACACCGCAGAGGTGCCCAAGCTCCAGGATCAGGCGGTAGGCCTTAACGTGAATCCCTTTGCCTTCGCCTACTATCGAAACAGTGCCAACCGCATCGCCCAGTACCTGACGGGCGAGCTGACCCTGGATGAGGCCTTGGAGCGCCTGCAGCAGGACATCGACGACGCCATCGCTGAGGCAGGAGGCTAGAGGATTGAGGGTGCGGAATGGCCTCCGTCCCAAGGATGGGGCACCAGGCCAGTTTTTCGCCCGAACGTAGGTAGCCGATCGTGAGTAGCGGGGGGCGCAGCATGACCTTCTCTGGGTGAGAGGCATGCTGCGCCTCCAGATAAGGAGACTCGTCAGATGACCGTGCAGGCACGCAAGCGACCTGGCGAGTTCGTTGGCCAGGCGGTCTCCAAGATTGTAGACCTCTGCCTGTTGCCCATCGAGCTTGTGTTTGACCTGTTGCAGCGGGTGATCGGCATCCGCGGCATGCCCTATCTCTTTGTACTGCCCAATCTGCTCATATTCGGTATCTTTATCCTTTTCCCGATGCTGCTCAACTTTGTCTATGCCTTTACCGGAGGCACCGAGTTTTTTCCCGATCAACGGCCCTGGGTCGGCACGGCGAACTTTGACCAGCTTCTCACCTGCGAGAGTTTCCTGGATCCCAACACCTGCTACGAAGATCGCTTCTGGCGCGCGGTATTCAACTCGACAGGCTACGTGATCGCCGAGGTCATCGTGCTGGTCGTCGTCTCGCTGAGTACGGCCCTGGTATTGAACCGCAAGATCAAGGCCCGCGGTTTTTTCCGGAGTGTCTTTTTCTATCCAGTCCTGCTATCGCCAATCGTCGTCGCCCTGATGTGGAAGTGGATCTTGCAGGAGAATGGACTGCTCAATGGCATCATCACCAGTATGGGTTTTGACAAGGTGCCCTTTATGGTTGATGCCAGCTGGGCGCGCTTCTGGGTGGTCATTATCAGCGCCTGGGCGACCATGGGTTTCTATACGCTCATTCTGTTGGCCGGACTGCAGGCCATCCCGTCAGAGCTGTACGAAGCCGCCGACATCGACGGGGCGAACAGTTGGCAATCCTTCCGGGCCATAACCCTGCCCTTGCTGATGCCCTCAATGACCGTCGTGCTGGTCCTGGCGCTGATCCGCGCCGTCCAGATATTCGACGTGGTATTCGCCTTCACCGGAGGCGGACCAGGCACGGCTACCATGTACCTGGTCCAATACATCTATGACAACGGCTTTGCCAGTCCGACCAAGCGCTTCGGCATTGCAGCGGCAGCCTCGCTGCTCATGGCCGGTGTGTTGGTCGTCCTGACGATAGCCCAGCTCGTGCTGCGCCGGGAGGAGGACTAGTCCGATGAGCTCAGTGCTTGCATTCCTGACCCGCACCCGAGGCGGTAGCCGCCTGCACTTTACCGACATCTTTACCTATCTGTACCTCACATTCGGCGTGATACTCATGTTCGGGCCAGTGCTTTGGCTGGTGCTGTCCTCATTCAAGACCTCAGCAGAAGTGACCAAGTTTCCTCCACGCATCTTGCCGTATCGCCAAGAGACCATCGAGGTCGAAGGCTACGAGGAACCGCTGCCGCTGTATGAGGTCACCCTCGAAGACGGTTCCACGGCCCAAATGGCCCAGGTGCGCCGCATCGGCCTCGAAGCCCAGATGGTCGACCCGGCCAATCCAGACGAAATCGTCAAGGTTCACATCGATGACCGGCAACCGGTCGAACACGTTGTCTTTAGCCTGGACAACTATATCGAAGGCATAGAGAGTTTTGACTTTGCCGTCTATTTCCGCAACAGCGTCATTGTCACCATATTCGCCACCATCCTGACGCTGCTGGTCAACAGCATGGCAGCCTTTGCGCTGGCCAAGTATTCGTTCCCGGGGCGCACGGCCATTTTTCTAATCATGATTGCTACGCTCATGGTCCCGCTGTCGGTAGTCCTGGTGCCCGTATTTCTGGTGATCACGCGCGTGGGCTGGAACAACAACTTGCTAGGCGTGATCGTGCCAGGGGCAGCTACGCCGACCGGCGTATTCCTGCTGCGGCAGTACATGCTGACCATCCCCGACGACCTGATCGACGCGGCGCGCATCGATGGTGCCAGCGAGTGGGGAATCTACACCAAGGTCATTCTGCCGCTGTCAAAACCGGCCCTGGCCGTTCTGACCATTTTTTCGGTGATGTGGCGTTGGAATGACTTTCTCTGGCCTCTCGTGGTGCTGAGTCGCAGCGAGGTCTTTACCCTGCAGGTTGGCCTCCAGTCGTTCCAGGGCCAGTTGAACGTGCAGTGGCACTTGATCCTGGCCATGACAGTCTTGACTTTGCTGCCTATCACGGTCGTTTTTGCCTTCTTGCAGCGCAATATCACAACCGGGATTGCTACCACCGGGATGAAATAGACGCGCAGCGTCAGGGTCGAAAGCAGAACGTACCCGGACAATTGCTCTCGCACGCAGCTATTCGCTGGGGAGTTTTGTAACACAGTGGCACGAGAACCGTGGCTCAGGAACGAATCCTGGTTGGATCGTGCTTCTAGAATTGGGAGAGCCGTATGACATTTGTGTATGCTGGACAGTACTTGCGAGTCGATCTGAATTTGGGTGAGGTACGCGCCGAGCCGATCTCGGATGCGGATGCGCGCACCTTCTTTCTTGGCAGTGGATACGCAGCCAAGCTGTACCATGAGGAGATGGATCCCGATATCGAACCACTGGATCCGCGCAATCCCGTCTATATATTCAATGGCCTTTTTTCCGGGACATTTGCTCCCACCGGCTGCCGCAGCAGTTGGTGCGGGCGCAGCCCGTTGACCGGCATCTGGAACGAGGCTAACATGGGAGGTCACTTTGGCGCCGAGCTGCGCGCCGCCGGTGTGGATGGCCTGGTCATTGTAGGGCGGGCAGACCAGCCCGTCTACCTCTATGTCCACGACGGCACGGCCGAGATCTGCGACGCGAGCGACCTGTGGGGGCTGGATACCTTTGACGCCTACGACCAACTGCTGGCAGAGACCGATCCCAAGGCCCGCGCCGCCGTTATTGGTCCGGCGGGAGAGAACCGCGTGCACTTTGCCTCGGTGATGCAGGGTGGGCGGGGTCACAGCCGGGCTGCCGGACGCGGTGGCATTGGTGCGCTGATGGGAAGCAAACACATCAAGGGCATCGTCGTGCGTGGGCGAGAGCGGCCGAGCTATGCCGACAGGGCGGGCTTTAGCAGCCTAGTCCGCGAGCTGACACCCCAGATTCAGGAAGGCGCTGCGGGCATGTCCATGTACGGCACGGCGGGCGGCATGACCGGTACAGAGTTCACCGGCGACCTGCCCATCCATAATTGGCAGGACGGGTCCTGGGAGGAAGGGGCGCAGGCAATCTCTGGCCAAGTCATCCACGAGAGGTATTGGGTCAAGGACACGAGCTGCCACGCCTGCCCCATCGGCTGCGGGAAAGCCATCGAGATCAACGAGGGGCCCTATGCCGGGGTCCGCGGCGAGGGGCCTGAGTACGAGACGCTGGCCGGCTTTGGCGCCATGCTCCAGATCGACGACCTGGCGGCAATCAGCCAGGCCAACGATCTCTGCAACCGCCTGGGCATGGACACCATCAGCGCCTCAGCGACAGTCGCGTTTGCATTTGAGGCGTTTGAGACCGGCCTCATCTCGATCCGCGAAACTGAGGGCGTCCCCCTGACCTGGGGGGATCCGGCGGCCATGCTCAAGCTGGTCGAGCTGGTGGCCGCGCGTCGCAGCGCGGGCCAGTACCTGGCCGACGGCGTACGGGCTGCGGCAGCTCACCTGGGCGGTGGCGCCGAGGCGTATGCTATCCACGTCAAAGGGTTGGAAGTGGCCTACCACGATCCCCGTGCCTTCCTATCGATGGCCGTCAACTATGCTACTGCCAACCGCGGCGGTTGCCACCTGGAGGCCCTGAGCTATTGGCCAATGTACGGCGTCAATGCCGCGGCCTGGGCCCCGGATACCTACGATCGGTTTTCCAACGAGGGAGCTGGACGGCAGGTTGTCGCCTTCCAGAACTACCTGTCGCTCTACAATCCGCTGGGGCTATGCAAGTTCATCGGCAAGGTGGGCCTGAGTCCCCAGACATTGGCCGATCTGGTTAACGCTGCGACAGGCTGGGACTATAGCGGTGAGGAGATGATGTTGGCCGGCGAGCGTATCTTTACGCTGAAGCGGCTCATCAACAATCGACTGGGCATCACGCGGGCAGACGATACACTGCCCGAGCGGCTGTTGACCCAGCCCCGTCCCTCGGGCCAGGCAGAGGGCGTGTTGCCCGACCTGGACCTGATGCTTGAAGAGTACTATGAGGTCCGGGGCTGGACCGCGGACGGGCGACCTTTGTCCGAGAGGCTGCAAGAACTCGGGCTGGTCTGAGCGCAGCAACCTCAATGAAGAAGTGATCGCCACATGCATCGGCCGGCTGACCAAACCCGAGGCGTTGCCACATGGCAACAGCTTTGGCATCCACCGCGTCGGCCTCAGAATCTAGTCTCAACCAGGCACCGATTCCACGATAGCGCCTGTTTGGAATCGGTGCCCACACCCGAGGAGGTTTGGATATGAAGTTCTTTCTGGATAGCGCGCTGGTCGATGAAATCGCCCACGCGCTGGAGATGTGGGACATCGACGGGGTGACCACCAATCCGCGTCATGTCAGCGTGGCAGGCAAGCCGTTCCTGACCACCATCCGCGACATTGCCGGCCTGTTCGCAGGGACTGACAAAGCGATCTCAGTGGAGGTCAATCCCCATCACGACGAGCCTCAGGCCATGGTCGCCGAGGGGGAAACGCTGGCAGCGATCAGCCCCAACTTTGTCATCAAGCTGCCTGCCACGGAGGCCGGCTTTAAGGCCGTCGCCCTGCTCAAGGAAAAGGGCATCCGCAGCAACCTGACCTTGGTATTCTCGGCCGGGCAGGCATTGCAGGCGATGCGTATGGGTGCCTATTTTGTCTCGCCCTTCATCGGTTGGAAAGAATCCAACGCCGAAGAGACAGGACGTTTCATCCGAGACACGGTCACCATTCGAGACAACTATGACTTTTCCACCGAGATCATTGTTGCGGCAGTGCGCACCGGTCTGCAGATCGTGGATGCTGCTGTCGCTGGGGCCGACATTGTCACGGCTGGCTTTGCGGTCTACCAAGACCTCTTTGACCACCCCTACACGGACGTGGGCCTGAGCAGATTCGCGTCCTTTTGGGACCAAACCCAATATGAGTGATTGACCATGACAAAACGACAACCCAAGATCGTTTGCATCGGCGCAGGCAGCGCCGTGTTTGGCCTGAGCAACCTGGCCACCATTGTCCGCAGCAAGCGACTGGGCGGCTCTGAGATCGTGCTGGTCGACATTGACAAAGCTGGTCTGGAAACAATGACCCAACTGGCCCAGATCATGAACGAGTCGTGGGGCGCGGAGATGAAGATCTGGAGCACCACAGAACGGGAGGAAGCCCTGCCGGGGGCCGATTTCGTCGTTGTCTCGGTGCAGGTCGGACCCCGCGAGGACGTTTGGGAGCTGGACTGGAAGATACCTCTGCGACACGGCGTTCGCCAGCCCTACGCCGAGAACTCTGGCCCTGGCGCCCTGGCCCATACCGCGCGCAACGCGCCCCTTGTCTTGGCCATCGCCCAGGATATGGAGCGCCACTGCCCCGAGGCCTGGTTCCTCAACTTTACCAACCCCATGATCCGCCTGACCTGGGTGGTCAAGCGCTACACCCAGATCAAGATCGTGGGCCTGTGCCACCAGCTCTACTGGGCCCACGCCATGGCTGGCGCCGTCCTGGCCGACCGCTGGGGTTTGGTCTATCCCGACAACTTTCACGTCCACACCAACTATGACAACTGGGCCAGTTTGCTGAACGGCATCGTCCAGGGCTATACCCACATGGACATCAAGGCCGCTGGCCTGAATCACTTTTCCTGGGTGTACGACATCCGTGATAGGGAAACCGGCGAGGACCTCTATCCGCTGCTGCGCGAGCGTTGGCTGAACGGCTACCGGCACAGTTTTGAGCCACTGAGCCGTGAGGTATTCGAGATCTTTGGCCTGATGCCCACTGCTGGCGACGCCCACCTGTGCGAGTACCTGGCCTGGACCCACGATCCGGTCCGAAAACCGTGGGAAAAGTACAATCTGACCCCGCAGAATTGGGACGGCAATCGCCAGCGCCGTGCTGACCGCTGGGCCCATGCGCACGCCATTGTCAACGGCGAGCGCCCGGTGGACGAACTCAAGTCGGCCATCAGCGAGGGCGTGCCCGAGATCGTAGAGGCGATTACCTTCAACTCCAACGAATATCATCAGCAGCTCAATCTGCCCAACGATGGACTGATCCCCAACCTGCCGGCCGATGCCATCGTCGAAGTGCCCGGTCTCATCTCGGGCCTGGGCATTCAGGGGTTAAACATGCCACCCCTGCCGGAAGGCATCGCCGAGCTGTGTCGCCGCGAGCTGGCCCTCAGCTCTATCAGCGTGGATGCATGCGTCCTGGGCGACCGCAGGTTGGCACTGCAGGCGCTGCTCCTCGATCCAATGATCAACGACATCGACACGGCACGGGCCATCCTGGACGATTTCTTATCGACTTTTGCCCAGTACCTGCCCCAGTTTGCGTGACAGGGCCAGGTTCGGACGCTTCAGATCCGAGTTGGCAGTCGGAGGCCATGCTTGTGCCCGTTTTCAGCTTACCCTACGGCAAAGAAGATCTGACCTTTCACTTGCCGGCTGGGTTGCAGGTCGATTGGGTCGAGGCTCCGGAAGCAGCGGCGGTCGAGGACCCGGCCGGCGCGGTCGAGGCCGCGCTCGATACGCCGGTCGGTGGGACCGACTGGGAAAGATGGCGCGGAATCCGCTCTGCAGCGATTGCAATCAATGACAAGACGCGGCCCGTGCCCCACGAGCATTTGCTGCCACCACTGCTGCGCCGTGTCGAAGGATTGGGACTGGCCCCTGAGGCGATCCGGCTTCTGGTTGCCTGCGGCGCGCACCCGCCCATGGCGCCCTCTGATCTGGCTCAGATCGTCCCCGCGGCGGTGCTGGCCCGCTACTCCGTTCTCTGCCACGACGCCGGTGAAAGGTCCAATCTCGTCCGCCTGGGTGCAACCACCCGGGGGACGCCGGTATGGGTCAACCGCGACTTCTTGCAAGCCGACCTGCGCCTGGTTGTAGGCAACATCGAGCCGCACCAGTTTCAGGGCTTTTCCGGCGGGGTCAAGAGCGCGGCCATCGGGCTGGCAGGACGCGAAACGATCGACTGCAACCACGCCCTGATGACCAAGCCCCTGGCTCGGCTGGGCCACTTCAAAGACAATCCAGCTCGGCAGGACGTGGAGGAGATCGGGGCAGCCATCGGCGTGCATTTCGCCCTGAACACGATCCTTAATGGCCAGAAGCAGATCGTCCACGTGCTGGCCGGCGAGCCCCGGACCGTCATGGAGAGAGGCATCGCCCTGAGCCGCTCCGCCTGCCAGGTGAAGGTGGCCGCGCCATTTGACCTGGTGATCGCCTCACCCGGCGGGGACCCCAAGGACATCGATCTCTACCAGTCGCAAAAGGCGCTGGCCCACGCCAGCTTGGTGATGCGCGACGGCGGCACGGTCATTCTGGCCGCAGCCTGCCCGGACGGTACCGGCAGCCAGGAGTATGAGGCCTGGATGGCTGGAGTGCTTTCCTATGAGCAAGTATTCGCCAAGTTTGAACGCGAGGGCTTTCGAATCGGGCCGCACAAGGCATTTCAGATCGCGCGCGACGCGTCCCGGCTCCGCGTGCTTTTGGTGTCCGACCTGGAACCAGAGTTGGTGCGGCGATTGCTGCTGACGCCGGCTGAGAGTATTGACAGTGCGCTGGGCCTGGTTCTGTCTTGTCTACCACCCAACGCGCGAGTTGGCATGATGCCCAGGGCTTCCTCCACGATCCCGCTGGCCTCAACCCGATCTTTCGAAGCGAGTCTCCCCAAAAACGGATAAAGGAAGTGACTCATGAGTTTACTGACCCATCTCGAGTGTGGACTGTGTGGCACCGAGCAGGACGCCGACCGGTTGTGGAACCTCTGCCCGGAGTGCGGCAAACCGCTGCTGGCCCGCTACGACCTGGAGGCGGCCCGCCTGGTCGTCACCCGGGAGGAGATTGCCAAGCGCGGGGCCAACCTGTGGCGCTACCGGGAGTTGCTACCCGTGCGCGACGCCCGCCACATCCTCTGCCTGGGAGAGGGCTGGACGCCGCTGGTCCACGCTGCGCGCTTGGGCCAAGCCGTGGGCTTTGATCATCTGTACATCAAGGATGAAGGCTTGAACCCCACCGCGTCTTTCAAGGCGCGGGGGTTGGGCGTGGCCATGTCGCGGGCCCTCGAACTGGGCGTCAAAGCTGTCTCCATCCCTTCGGCGGGCAACGCGGCCGGAGCAATGAGTGCCTACGCGTCCCTGGCCGGGATTGAGGGCCACGTCTTTATGCCCCAGGACGTGCCCCTCCTATTCGTGGCCGAATGCCGTGCTCTGGGGGCCGAGGTGACGCTGGTGGACGGGCTCATCACCGACTGCGGACGGGTTGCCGCCGAGGGGGTTCGCGCCTTTGGCCGCTTTGACGTCTCCACCCTCAAGGAACCCTACCGCATCGAGGGCAAAAAGACGATGGGTTACGAGCTGGCCGAGCAGATGGAATGGATGCTGCCTGACGTGATCATCTATCCCACTGGTGGTGGCACGGGCCTGATCGGCATGTGGAAGGCATTCGACGAGATGGAGCAGTTGGGCTGGATCGGGCCAGAGCGGCCGCGTATGGTCACTGTCCAATCCGACGGCTGCGCGCCCGTGGTCAGAGCCTTCCACGAAGGTCAGGAGTTTGCCACGCCATGGCAGGGGGCCAAAACCGTCGCCGATGGGCTGCGTGTGCCGGCTGCGGTCGGCGACTTTCTGATCATTCGTGCACTGCACGAAAGCAAGGGAACGGCCGTGTCCGTAACTGATAGCGACATGCTCGAGGCTGCTAACCTCATCGGGCGCACCCAGGGGATCTTTGTCTGCCCTGAGGGAGGAGCCACATTGGCCGCTTTCCAGCATCTGCGGAGCCAGGGCTGGATCGGTGATGATGAGACGGTAATTCTCTTCAATACCGGCAGCGGGCTCAAGTACGCTCACCTGTGGGCATAAGATCATGTATAGGGCATCCCAATCAATGAGAATCTACGCCAGGAATTGCTGACCATTTTAGGACTCGATCGTGCTTAAAAAGGTGGTTCCCAGCTTCCGAAAATGCCCGTTCGGTAGCAGTTGATCACAAAGCGCCAACCCGAATCCCCCCAACTTCTCAGATCTGTACATCTGTACAGGTAAAAGACTGTACGAATGGCTGATGCGCAGGGGCGCAAGTTGTGGTATACTGTAGTCGGTTTCAACGGACCTCCAATGACGCAGGCGCGACATTCATCAGATTCCCCACCAAGGAGACGCAACTATGGCTTTGACAGAGTACAAACCCGGAACCGCATTCCCCGGCGTCATCGGACGCACGGCGGACCAATCCGAGCCGGCCTGGCCGGAGCCGCTGCGAGCGGAGGAGGGCGCGCCCAACGTGTTGTTCATCGTCCTGGACGACACCGGCTATGGGCAGCTTGGCGCTTACGGCAGCCCCATCGAAACACCCAACCTGGACAGCCTGGCCGAGAACGGCCTGACCTTCAACAACATGCACACCACGGCGCTCTGCTCGCCGACGCGCACCTGCATCCTCACCGGGCGCAACCACCATTCCAACGCCATGTCCTGCATCACGGAAGCCTCGACCGGCTACCCTGGCGCCAACGGCTATATTCCCTTTGAGAATGGCTTTCTCTCCGAGATCCTGCGGGAGAAGGGCTACAACACCTATGCCCTGGGCAAGTGGCACCTGACCCCGGCCGACCAAATCAGCGCTGCCGGGCCCTATGACCGCTGGCCGCTGGGCCGCGGCTTTGAGCGCTACTATGGCTTCCTGGGTGGCGAGACGCACCAGTACTATCCGGAGCTGGTCTATGACAACCACCAGGTGGAGCCGCCCAAGACACCCGAGGAGGGCTATCACGTCACCGAGGACCTGGTGGACAAGGCCATCAGCTTTGTCGCCGATGCCAAGCAGGTGGCCCCTAACAAGCCCTTCTTTATGTACTTTTGCACCGGGGCCATGCACGCCCCGCACCACGTACGGAAAGAGTGGTCGGACAAGTACAAGGGCCAGTTCGACGACGGCTGGGAGGCCTACCGCGAGAAGACCTTTGCCCGCCAGAAGGAATTGGGCATTGTTCCTCAGGATGCCGAGCTATCGCGCCACGACCCGGACGTGCCCGAGTGGGATTCGCTGTCGGACGATGAGAAAAAGTTGTACGCGCGTATGATGGAGGTCTATGCCGGCTTTCTGACCCACACCGACCACCACATCGGCCGCTTGCTGGACTTTCTCAAAGACGTGGGCGAATTCGACAACACCCTCATCATGGCCATCTCGGACAATGGGGCCAGCTCCGAGGGCGGCCCGCAGGGATCGGTCAACGAGAACCTGTTCTTTAACAACGTGCCCGAGTCGCTGGAGGAGAACCTGAGGCAGATCGACGAGTTGGGCGGGCCGAACACCTTTAACCACTATGCTTGGGGCTGGACCTGGGCCGGCAACACGCCCTTCCGCCGCTGGAAGCGCGAGACCTATCGCGGCGGCATCAGCGATCCCTTCATCGTCCACTACCCCAAGGGTATCGAGACCAAGGGCCAGGTACGCACCCAGTACACGCACGCCATCGACATGGTGCCGACCGTGCTCGACGTGCTGGGCGTCGAGCCGCCCACCGAGATCAAGGGCGTCACCCAGGCGCCCATCGAGGGCGTCAGTTTCGCCCATACCTTTGAGGATGGCGAGGCGGCCAGCAATCGCCGTACCCAGTACTTTGAGATGATGGGCCACCGCTCCATCTATCACGACGGCTGGCGGGCGGTATGCCCCTGGCCGGGGCCGTCCTTCACCGAATCTGGTGGTTTCTTTGGCGACCCCATCTCGGCGGAAAAGCTGACCGAGCTAGATGCCAAGGGTTGGGAGCTGTACCACGTGGCCGAGGACTTTGCCGAGAACCACAACCTGGCCGAGATGAACCTGGAGAGCGCCGTTGGCGCCCTGGGTACGTGGCTGAAAGAAGGGCGCGACGTCGGCGAAGAGGTCAAGGCCAAGCTCATCGAGCTGATCGGACAGTGGTACGTCGAGGCGGGCAAGTACAACGTGCTGCCCGTCGACGGGCGCGGTACGGCGCGGTTTGCCGAACAACGCCCCCAGATCGCCAAGGACCGCACAAGCTATACCTTCTATCCCGATACGCAATCCGTGCCAGCCAATGCCGGACCCCAGTTGCTGAACCGGACACATTCGATCACAGCCGATGTGGCGGTCCCGGAAGGGGGGGCTGAGGGGGCGCTGGTCTCCTATGGCGGCACGGACGGCGGCTATTCCCTCTATGTCAAGGATGGCAAGCTGCAGTACGTGCACAACTATGTCGCCCGCGACTATTTGCACGTCGAGGCGACCGAACCGGTACCGGCTGGACATCACAAGCTGCGCTATGAGTTTGAGGTGACCGGCCCGCCCGATATCGCCAACGGCAAGGGAACGCCGGGCCGCGCCCAGCTCTACATCGATGGTAAACTGGTGGGGCAGGCTGATTTCCCGCACACAACACCCCTCAGCCTGGGCCTGACAGGCGGCATTAGCGTCGGCGCCGATCCTGGTGCACCGGTGGCGCCTTTTTACGAGCCGCCCTTCGAGTTCACGGGTACGGTCCGCAGCGTGACCTTTGACGTGAGCGGCGATGTGATCCAAGACGAAGAGGCCGAGATGCGCCGCATCTTGGCCAGACAATAGACATTCAAGGACTGGCGGTCCTCGGAAGGACCGCCAGTCCTCAGTATATGGTGAGAGTAGGGATTTTCTCAAGAAGCAGGCCTAATAGGCGACTACTGTAGTCAGAAAGGAAAGGCAAAAATGCGACGAAGAGCAGCAGCAAGGTCGGAACGACGGCAGGATCGCAAGGGCGGTGGGGCAGCAGGCCCCACTCGCTACCAGATGCGCGAAAAGATGGTGTCCATCGGCGACGATTTCTGGATCGAGAACGAGCAGGGCCAGAAGACCTTTAAGGTTGATGGCAAGGCATTGCGGGTGCGCAATACCCTCAAGTTCAAAGATACCCATGGCAATACGCTGTGCCAGATCCAGGAGCGCAAGCTGCGGGTCAAGGACAGCATGGAGATCGAAGACGCCCACGGCAAGCAGGTGGCCATGGTCAAAAAGGCCTTGATCTCGCCCGTGCGCGACCGCTGGACGGTCAAGATCAAGAATGGGCCGGACCTGGACGTGAAAGGCAACATCCTGAATCACGAGTACCATATCGGGGAAGGCCGGGACAAGGTCGCGGAGGTATCGAAGAAGTGGTTCCGCATACGCGACAGCTACGGCGTGGAGATCGACCCTGGCCAGGATGACATTGTTATCCTGGCGGTGACCGTGGCTATCGACCAGATGGCCCACGACTGACGGTCGGGTCCAACTCTGTATCTGACAGAAAGAGAAAAAGCCGCCGGCTTTGGGCCGGCGGCTTTGCTTTCTCTCCGCAAACTCGAGCCTGCATCTCTCAAGGGAGCACGAGGTCGAGGCATCTCAGCCAGAAGGCTGCATACTGCTCCCAGAACACAAAGTTGCAGCCCCAGTGTGGCGCCGGATCGGACATATAGGCCAGGGTCCTTCCCGCTCCGAAGGAACCAACCGCGACCAGTGGATCGCCCGTTTCGCTGACTGAGAGCAGGGCCGGGCAGGCCTCGCGGGGCAGCGTCTTGTTGTAACCCAGTATCGGTGGGAATGTAGAAAAACCGATCCCATCAAACGGCTCGGTTCCCTGGGTCTCTACCTGAGCCGTGAAGCCTTCCGTGCTTTCTACCAGGTCCTCGAAATCGAGGCACTGTACGGGCAGAATCTCCCGCAGCCTGGTCCGGTTCCAGCCACCCTTGCCCATTTCACCCGTGAAGGACAGCCATCCGCCAAGGAACATGACGCCCTTGCCGGCCCGCACCGCATCGATGGTAAGGCGAATGCGATCCGGAAAGGTGAGGATCTGGGTTCCAAACTGCTCCCGGTCGAAAAAGCTTGGGGCCAGTTGAAAGTTCTTGGCCTCAACGTCGCTAAAGATCACGACATCGTACTCGTCCAGAATTCGCTCATACTCTCCGGGCCCCAGCTTGTAGAACTCCCAGGTGGGCACGGACTCGACCTGGTGCTGGCCGGTGGATTCCAGCGCCTCCTTTAGCCATTTGCCATAGTTGTAGGTCTCCAAGCCCTTGTAGGCATAGTTAAAGGGCGTCTCGGCAAAGACGGGGCCCAACATGATGGCCCAGTCACCGACATAGTAGATCCGTGCCATGCCTATCCTCCTCTTGTAGGGCAAGATGGTATCTTGCCCAGGATTCTGTAGTGTGAAGCGGCACTAAGAGCCATCCAAAGGCAGGCTCACGGGCTGTCCGGATTCGGCCGAGGCATAAACGGCCAGGGCAACCTCCAGGGCTTTGTAGCCGTCATAGCCGGTGACCGAGGGCGGGCGCGACTCGCGGATGGCGGCCACAAATTCCTCGACCATGGCCTGGTTCATGTCGGAGCCCCAATAGGACCAGGCTGTGTGCTGCTCCGGGCGGCCGTAGGTGGTCAGGTTCTGGCGGAAACCGTCCACCTTCACGATGCCCCGCTCTCCCACCAATTCCATAGCCAGGCCGCCCCAGGTCGGGTAGTGATGCGGCCGGCTCCAACTGCAGTCGATGCTGGCAAAGGTTCCGTTGGCGAAGGTCAGCATGATCAGACCGCCAGTCTCGACGTCCACCACATCGGCGTGCAGGATGTGGTTCGTCGTGGCATAGACCTCCACCACCTCGCTGGCCAGGTACCAGCGCAAGAGGTCGGCCAGGTGGACGGTGTGATCCATGACTGCACCGCCACCGGCCAGGCGCTCATCGACGAACCACTCTCTGTGGTGGCGCGGCATCTGGCCCTGATTGGTGGTGTTGCAGGCATAGACCTGGCCCAGTCCGCCGGCATCCAGCAGGGCCTTGGTCTCGATCATCGGCGCGCTGAAGCGCATGGGAAAGGCCGTCATCAGCATGATACCCGCCTCCTGGCAGGCATCGAGCATGGCCCGGGCTTCTGCCAGCGAGGTGGCCAGTGGTTTCTCGCTCAGTACGTGGACGCTGGCCGCGGCTGCCATCTCTACCAGCGGGCGGTGGCTGGCATTCTCGGAGCAGACGAGCACGCCATCCGGCCCGTCCGCCAGCAGCGCCTCGTAGGATGGATACTGCCGGGTATCAAAGAGCGAGGCATAGCGCTCGCCGCGTTCCTGCACGTCGTCCGCGAATCCGATCATCTCCACGCCGGGAATGCTGCGCAGGTTGCCGAGGTAGGCTTCGGCATGGTGGTGGGCAAAGCTCAGAATGCCGATTCTCATGCTGGCACCTCCGGCAAAGGTTGAAGGGCGACCGCGGCGCCGGCACGGGCTGACTCGATGGCCGCCAGCGCAATTTGCAGAGCGGCAAGCCCGTCCTCGGCGCTGACCCGGACGTGGGTATCATGGGCCAGGGCGTTGTAGAACTCTTGGATCTGCGTGGTGTATGGGCTCTCGCTGAGGGGGCTGCCCGGCAGGGGAACGTCGGGCGCGTCTCCGCCTTCCTCCCTGCGCAGATGGAGGCTGATGGGGGATGTGGTGTCCGAATTGAACTCGATCAGTCCCTGCGAACCGGCGAGTTCCAAGCTGGTGTGGAACTCGGGCGGTGGATAGGCCCACGAACCGGTGACGTGGGAGATGGCGCCATTCCGGTGGGTGAGGATTGCCAGACCGTGGTCTACCGCGGCCTCAGGGTTGCTGGCGGTGATGCTCTTGGCATAAACGCTGTCTACCTCGCCAGCCACCCAGCGGGCATAGTCCAGGTCGTGGATCATGAGGTCCAGCATCAGGCCGCCTGACTTTTCAAAATCGACGAACCAGTTGTTGGCCGCCTTTTTGGGCTGGAATGCCTCTCGCGCCAGGCGGAGAACGGCGACTTGGCCAATGTCGCCGCGGTCTACCGCCGCCTTGGCCAGGGCGTATTCAGGGAAGAAGCGGACCACGTGGGCCAGCAGCAGCTTGACACCGGCCGCTTTGCAGGCGGCGATCATCTCCTGGCCCTGCTCCACGGTGCGGGCGATAGGTTTTTCGCAGACGATGTTCTTGCCGGCCGCTGCTGCTTTGAGTACTTGCTCGTGGTGCAGGTGGGTGGGTGTGCAGATGTCTACGACATCCACGTCGGCCAGCATGGCGTCCAGGTCCGGATAGGCGCTGGCCCCATACTGCTCGGCCAGCGGCCGCGCGCCTTCCTGTGTCTTGTGCAGAAAGCCGGCGATCTCGGCTTCTGTCTCTGTCCAGGCATCGGCGTGGGTCCTGCCCATAGAGCCGACGCCGGCGATTCCTACGCGCATGCTCACTCTCCTTGTCTCTGGGCGGACTGGCGGTCCTTCATAGGACCGCCAGTCCTGGGTTCTACGTCAATCGTCCTAATCAGGGACTCAATTACCGCGTAGTCTACCAGCTTCGTGTACTCTTGACAGGCTGGTCTGTCTGTGTAACCAGTTTGGGAAAGTTGCGCGACGGGTTTGCATGGACGACAGCGGAATAGGACTGGCAGTCCTCAGAAGGACTGCCAGTCCGGGCTGTGGTTTATTTGACGGCGCCGGTGGTCAGGCCTCGGATCAGTTGCCGGGAGAAGATGACGTACAGAATGAGGACGGGCACCATGGCCAGGGTCAGTGATGACAGCACGGCGTTCCAGTCGGAGACAAACTGACCCAGGAAGACCTGGGCGCCGAGGGTTACGGTCTTGGTCGATTCGCCAGGCGCAAGGATGAGGGGAAACCACAGGTCGTTCCAGATGGGGATCATGGTGAACACGGCGACTGTGGCAATGGCAGGCCGGACCATGGGCAGGACGAGACCAAAGATCCGGTACTCGCTGGCGCCGTCCACCCGGGCGGCGTCCTTCATCTCCACCGGCACCTGGCGCATAAACTGCTGCAGGATAAAGATGGTCAGGGGTAGTCCCATGGCCGTGTAGACCAGGACCAGGGCCACGAGCGTATCCACCAGTTTCATGGCCACCACCAGGCGCAGGATGCTGACTGTGCCCAGGCGGATGGGGATCATGATGCCCAGGGCCAGGTAGAGGCCCATGAAGGAATTTCCCGGGAAATCATACTCGGACAGTGCATAGGCGGCCATGGCGCCGGCCAATACGATGAGAACCAGAGAGCCGATGGTCACGATGAGGCTATTGGCAAAGTACAGCGGAAAGTTGGTGCGCTCAAAGACGGTGGCATAGCCCTCCAGGCTGAAGGTCTCTGCCGTTGGAGGCAGATAGGGCGCCTTGAAGATGGCCCGGCGCTCTTTGAGGGAGTTGATCAGGATCAGGACGATGGGGAACAGGGCGATGAAAACCCAGAACCAGAGGACGATGTGGGGGACCAAGCGGCCGAGCTTGAGTCGCAGGGTGCTGGCGGGTGTCATGATGGCGCTACCTCCACTTGCTCATAACTCGTAGGTTGCGACGCGGCGCTGCCAACCAAAGAGGTAGATCAGGACGCCGACAAGGATGATCAGGAACATCATCGTGGCGATGGTGGCGCCCATGGTCGGATTGCCGAGCTGGAGCTGCTGGCCAAAGAAGCTACGGTAGAAAAAGGTGCCCATGATGTCGGTGGAGTAGTTGGGGCCGGCCAGTACGCCCTGGGTGGTATAGATCAGGTCAAAGGCGTTAAAGTTGCCCACGTAGGTCAGGACGAGGACGATGCCAACCGTGGGCAGGATGAGCGGGAATTTGATGCGCCAAAATATGCCCCAGTTCGTCGCGCCGTCCACGTGCGCCGCTTCGACTCAGCTCGTCAGGAATGCTGATGAGGGCGGCGTAGAAGAGCATCATGGGGATGCCGATCCACTGCCACACGGAGATGAGCGACAGGGTGATCAGCGCTGATGCCTCTTTGCCCAGCCAGGGCCCAAAGAACTGCCCCAGCCCGACCAGGCCCAGCAAATCCTCGGCGATGCCCCACAGCGGGCTGAGGATGAGCTGCCAGATAAAGCCAATGATCACGACCGACAACATGGTGGGCAGAAAGAGCAGCGTCCGGTATATGCCTGCACCGCGAAGGCCGCGCAGGCTGAGAAGGGCGGCCAGCAGCAGCCCGATGGTATTCTGGACGATGGCATGCATCAGGAAGAAGATGAAATTGTTCTTGCAGCGCGCCCCAGAAGCGGGGCTGCCACAAGTCGTCGGTCAGCAGCTTGACAAAATTCTGGATCCCGACAAAGACCTCGGTCCCGTCGGCGCCGGGCGCAAAGAGACTGAGCCGCAGCGAGTCGATCAAGGGGTAGATCATGAACAGGGTATAGACCAGCGTGGCAGGCAGTAGAAAAACGACAATGTGGGTCGGGAATCCCTTCCACCTTGTCCTTCTCTTGCTCGTCTGCTGCAATGCAACCCCCTTTCGGTGAGAGCGTACGAGGCCCCTGAGATTGTCCCAGGTTACCGCTGACCAGTAGCGCCGCGCCAGAGAAGCGAGTGCGACGCCAGCATGGGCTTGATTTTACACCAAAGCGCTGCTGGAGTCAATTCGCCGCAAATGGCGTTTGGTGTTCTGGTTGTTCGCTCCTGAGGTCAGGACTGGCAGTCCTGGCAAGGACTGCCAGTCCTAGATTCGGAACAGGCTAACCGCAGCTATTGCTGCGGCGGGTACCACTTTTCCAGGCCGTCCTGGATCTCTTGGGCGGCCTCTTCGGGGGTGAGGTCGCCGTTGATGACCTGGGCGCTGACGCGCCACAGCTCGTTCTCCAGGTTGGGCTCGCCGCGGGAGAGGATCTGGTAGGAGTTGCGGATGGTCGATTCGCACTCGCCGCGCCAGCTCAGAAATTCCTGGGCCAGGGGTCGTCCAGCGCGATCATGTGGTTGGAGAGGGTGAAGAAGCCGGGCAGGCATTGCTGTAGAGTTCGGCGAACTCGGGCGTGGTCATCCACTCCAGGAAGGCTTTGGCTGCTTCGGGATTCTCGGTGTTGGGGTTCATGCCCAGGGCGATGTCGGTGTGGTCGCTGATGTAGCAGGTGTCGGCGCCTTCGGGCAGCGGGCGGCGGGAAGACGCCCATCTCGAAGTCAGCCTGGCTCGTTGAAGAGGGAGATCTCCCAGGAGCCGGCGGGATAGACGGCGGCCTGGCCCAGGGTGAACAGGTTCTGCGAATCGGGGTAGGACTGGGCCTCAAAGCCGCTGGGCATATAGTCGGCCCAGTTGGCCAGCTCGGCCCAGGTGTCGACATACTGCTGGTCGGTGAACTTCTCGGTGCCGGCGATCAGGCCCAGGCGGCCTTCTTCGCCCATCCAGTAGTTGGGGCCGATGTTCTGGAAGCCCATGGTGGCGGCTTCCCACTGGTCGGCGGTGCCCATGGCCAGGGCGTCATAGGTGCCGTCGGCCTTGATGGCGTCGAGCAGCGCGAAAGAACTCTCCTCGGTGGCCGGCTCCTCCAGGCCGAGTTCGGTGAAGACGTCGGCGTTGTAGATGAAGCCGTGGATGACAGAGGCCATCGGCACACAGAAGACGTCGGAACCGTCGTCGGTGATCCAGGCGCTCTTGGCGACGTGCTGAAGTTCTCCATGCCGGGCAGGTCGTTGAGCGAGGCCAGGTGGCCCTGGTCGAACAGGGCCAGGGAAGCGTCAAAGGGGCGGCAGGTGATCAGGTCGCCGGCCGTGCCGCCTTCGAGCTTGGTGTTCAGGACGCCGTTGTACTCGGCCGGGGCGGTGGGGGCGAAGACGACCTCGATGTCGGGGTAGTGCGGCGTTGAAGGCGGGGATGATGATGTCCTGCCAGATGGCCAGGTCGTCGTTGCGCCAGCTCTCGATGGTCAGCGTGGCCGGTCCCACGTCGGCGGCGCGGCAGCTTCTGCCGCCGCCTTCACCCATGCAGGTGTGTACCACTTTTCCAGGCCGTCCTGGATTTCCTGGGCGGCCTCTTCGGGGGTGAGGTCGCCGTTGATGACCTGGGCGCTGACGCGCCACAGCTCATTCTCCAGGTTGGGCTCGCCGCGGGAGAGGATCTGGTAGGAGTTGCGGATGGTGGATTCGCACTCGCCGCGCCAGCTCAGGAACTCCTGGGCCATGGGGTCGTCCAGCGATGATGTCGTGGTTGGAGAGGGTGAAGAAGCCGGGCAGGCATTGCTGTAGAGTTCGGCGAACTCGGCGGTGGTCATCCACTCCAGGAAGGTCTCTGGCTGCTTCGGGATTCTCTGTGTTGGGGTTCATGCCCAGGGCGATGTCGGTGTGGTCGCTGATGTAGCAGGTGTCGGCGCCTTCGGGCAGGGGCGGCGGAAAGATGCCCATCTCGAAGTCAGCCTGGCTCGTTGAAGAGGGAGATCTCCCAGGAGCCGGCGGGATAGACGGCGGCTTGGCCCAGGGTGAACAGGTTCTGGGAGTCGGGGTATGACGGGCCTCGAAGCCGCTGGGCATATAGTCGGCCCACTTGGCCAGCTGAGCCCAGGTGTCGACGTACTGCTGGTCGGTGTAGCTTCTCGGTCCCGGCGATCAGGCCCAAGCGGCCGTCCTCGCCCATCCAGTAGTTGGGGCCGATGTTCTGGAAGCCCATGGTGGCGGCTTCCCACTGGTCGGCGGTGCCCATGGCCAGGGGCGCATAGGTGCCGTCGGCCTTGACGGCGTCGAGCATCGCAAAGAACTCAGCTTCGGTGGCCGGCTCTTCCAGGCCAAGCTCGGCGAAGGCGTCGGCGTTGTAGATAAAGCCGTGGATGACGGAGGCCATCGGGACGCAGAAGACGTCGGAACCATCGTCGGTGATCCAGGCGCTCTTGGCCACGTCGCTGAAGTTCTCCATGCCGGGCAGGTCGTTGAGCGAGGCCAGGTGACCCTGGTCGAACAGGGCCAGGGAGGCGTCAAAGGGGCGGCAGGTGATGAGGTCGCCGGCGGTGCCGCCTTCGAGCTTGGCGTTCAGGGCCCCGTTGTACTCGGCCGGGGCGGTGGGGGCAAAGACGACCTCGATGTCGGGATAGTGCGCGTTGAAGGCAGGGATGATGACGTCCTGCCAGATGGCCAGGTCATCGTTGCGCCAGCTTTCGATGGTGAGCGTGGCCTTTTCCCCTGGCTCGGGCGCCTTTTCCTCGGCCGCCGCTTCCTTGGTTGGCTCTTCCGCTTTGGGCTGCTCAGGCGCTGCTGTTGGCTCGGGCGACGAGCCGCAGGCCGCAACCAGAAGCGCCACGATGGTCAGTACTGCCAGGACCAAAACTAGTCTGTTACGCATTTCTTGTTCCTCCTCTTTTTTTTCTTACTCATTGTTTGCTAATGGTTCTTCGGAAAACCTGGTGGACGTCGTGTCTGGGTATCACCTCCCTTCAGGGCATGCTGCCTCCGGCCTGTTGCGGGCATGGATTCCATGCCTGGATCTATGCCTGCACTAACAGGACCCTCACGGCCGGGGCCTAATAGGCTACTGGATCCCATTCGCCAAGGGCACAAACAGCCCCAGTTCATGGTTTAGAACCAGGGCCGAGGCGCCCAAGGTTACCATGCTTGATCCCATATCCGATAGGTCAACTTGGATCTCGCGGGCGATCATCTCCAGCGAGCGCCCGCCCAGCTCTGCCTGGATCACGTCGAGAAGCGGCTGGCCCAGGCATGCCACGCTCCCGGCAAAGAGGATGCGTCTGACGCCGAGTACGGAGACCAGGTTGGCCACAGCCATGGCCAGATACTGGCCCACTGTCTGGACAACTTGCAGTGAGGCCGGGTCGCCGGCCTGGACAGCCTGGCAGACCAGATCGAGAGAGAAGTCCTGCCGGTTGGCCGCCAGTTGATTCAGCGCGGAGGAGGGGTGCGTTCGGGCGGCAGCCTGGGCCTGCTGGACGATGGCCCGGGCACTGGCCACCGTCTCCAGGCAGCCCGTGTTGCCACAGCGGCAGGTGCGGCCATTCTCAACCATGGCCACGTGCCCGATCTCTCCCGCGCCAAAAGTGTCGCCGTGGAAAAGCTGCCCGTTCAGGATGATGCCCGCGCCGACGCCGTGCCCGACCTTGACCACGATGAGATTCTCTTCGTCGCGGCCCTTGCCAAAGGCATGCTCGGCCAGGGCTGCCACCTGCGAGTCGTTGGCGACATAGATGGGCAGGTGGTAGTGTTGTTGCAGCAGATCGCGCAGGGGCAGATCCTGCCAGTCGAGGTTGACGGCTCGACGCACGATGCCGCGCTGTGGATCCATCAGGCCCGGCGTGCCGATGCCGATGCCCAGCAAGGGGCTGGTGGCTGCTGCAACCAATTCGTCTATCAAATCGTAAACGAGCGCCAGCGCCGCCGGGCCGTCCCGGCCTTCGAGGGGCAGGGTGGTCTGGTGTCGTATCTGGCCCCGCAGGTTGACCACGGCGCCGCGAAACTCTTTGCTGGCCAGGTCGATGCCGATGAGATGGTGCGAGTCATCCGCCACGCTCAACAGGATGGGCGGCTTGCCGCCGGCCGACGGACCGTAGCCGATCTCTGCGACCAGTCCTTCGTCCATCAACCTGGAAATGATATCTGAAACGGTCGTGCGCGTGAGCCCGGTGGCGCGAGCGATGTCGGCCCGGCTGATCTGACCGTGGTCATAGATGGTCTTGAGCACCAGGCGGAGGTTGTGCGCTTGAGTCTGCTTGCGGGTCGCCTTCTGCAAAGGATGCTCCTGCACCAAGCTTGGGTGGTCAGTGGCCATTGAAAGTTCAATGGACTTACAAAGTATACCACATGGGCCGTGGGTTGTCAAGTCTGGCCCCGGGAGCACCAGACCTCGGGGGTTTTCTTCAACGTCCGAGGTCTGATTGCAGGTGGCCCTCGTATCGCCCGGAGGTGCTTGACATCAGCAGATACCTCTGCTATGAACGGTGCTGCCCTTGCTAGTGAGTCTTCGCAGAGCGGACCTTGGCTTTTCCCTGCTCAAGGCGCAGGCCTGTGCTGAGTCCTTCGACAAGCTCAGGAGGGACCCAGTCGAAGCATCCATGAGCCTTGGCAGTTTCTGCGCTTTTCAGCGTGAAGCATCGGGTCCGTGCCCCGATGCGAGCTGATGAAGGTTCCACAACTGGGCTGTGAAACGGCACTAGCGGAGCCATCCGCAATGTGGTATAATCGAGTCCAGGAGCGAATTGTGACGATGGTACTGGCCCAGGTCCGGCGAACAATTGAAGAGCATGATCTGCTTGTCCCCGGCGAGACGGTCGTCGTGGGTGTGTCGGGCGGACCCGATTCTCTCTGCTTGCTCCATTGTCTCTGCCAGTTGAGAGCTGATTTCGATCTGGCGCTGCACGTCGCACACCTGCACCACGGGCTGCGCGGGGAAGAGGCTGATGCCGACGCAGACTTTGTGCGGGCGCTGGCTGCCGATTGGGGACTGCCTGTACCGTGGAACGGGCGGATGTGCCTGCCCTGGCCCGGGGGCACCGGCTGGCCGTCGAAGAGGCGGCCCGGCGGGCGCGCTACGCATTCCTGAGCCGGGTGGCGGATTCCGCCGGCGCGCAGGACCATCGCCGTGGGCCACAATGCCGACGACCAGGCCGAGACGGTGCTGATGCATTTTCTCCGGGGGTCAGGACTGGCCGGCCTGCGCGGCATGTTGCCCAAGACATCCCTGGCTGATCTTCGCATCTTTGAGCCAGAAACGCTGCCTTCCGGCCAAGAACGAATCCCCGATTCCGAGTCGCTTGTACCCAATCTCCAACTGATCCGGCCCCTGCTGGAGGTGACGCGGGCTGAGATCGAGACCGATTGCGCCCTGCATGGTCTGGCGCCCCGCTTCGATCGTTCTAACCTGGATACCACCTACTACCGCAACTGGCTGCGGCATGAAGTGCTGCCTTTGCTGTGCTCAACATAATCCCAATGTGCGGGGCGTACTGCGGCGCTCGGCGCAGGTGATTGCCGGCGAGTATGCGTTGCTGCGGTCGCTGTTGGATGAGACCTGGCCCAAAGTGGTCGTGGAGGAGGCGATTCGCTTCCCCGGAGACGTTGAGGAGGGGCAGGGCGGCCGCATCGTTTTTGACCTGGCGGCCTGGCGGGCCCTGCCGGTGGCGATGCAGCGCTCGACGCTGCGAGAGGCGATCCACCGGCTCCGCCGGTCGCTGCGAAACATCAATTTCGTGCACGTGGAGAATGCCGTACAGGTTGCGCGCGACGGGACGACGGGCGACCAGGCGACGCTGCCCCGGGGCCTGGCGCTGACCGTGGGCTATGACCGCTTGGCCATCGCGGACGCGGGCAGTGAAGAGCCCTTGCCCGACTGGCCCCTTCTGCCTGCGGCGGGTGAGGAGATCCCAGTGATGGTGCCCGGCGAGACGTACCTGCCGGAGTCGGAGTGGGTACTGAAGGTGGCGGTGATCGACCGGGCTGAGCTGCCGGCTGGATGGCAAGCCAACGCGGACCCGTGGCTGGCCTACCTCGACGCGACGGTCGCTGGAGATGGCTTGATCTTGCGTACCCGGCGGCCGGGCGACCGGTTCCAGCCCCAGGGGATGGGCGGCCATAGGGTCAAGTTGTCCGACTTTTATACCAACCAGAAGGTGGCGCGGGCGGCCCGCGACCGGCTGCCGTTGATGGTGGCTGAGGAACCGGCTTGCGAGGATGGGCGCATCGTGTGGGTTTGCGGCTGGCGGGTGGACGAGCGCGCACGGGTGCTGAAGGAGACGGAGCGGGTGCTGGTGGTGAGGTTTGTTGGCAGGCGGTCTCTTATGGAGGGTTGAGCTGGCTGGGTCTGCTCTTGGGCGATTGGAAAGGACAGACCTCGGAGATTAAGACCAAACCTCCGAGGTCTGACCGAATAGATTAGGTGAAGAAATCTGTGGTAGGATAGACCTCGGAGGTTGAAACCAAACCTCCGAGGTCTTGTTATGTGACTTGGGAGAGAAGTTGTTGGGCTTGGGTTCGGATGGCGGCCATGGCGGCGTCTTTGTCGCGGCCGCCGCCCAAGTCCGCAGCGCTGAGAGGCGGGGCAAAGCGTACCACTGGTTCGAGTCCGAAGCGGCGGCCGAACATGATCTGCTGGCCGATCTGGAGAAATTCGGCCAGGAACTGTTTCAGCCTCTGCTCGCTGCGCAATCGTGTCAGGGGGTGATTGTAGCAGCTTGGGGCCAGGACGCCGCTGACAATGGTGACCAGGACCTGGGTCTCTGGCGCCTGCCGGATAAAGAGGGGCAGGCTGGACGACCACTTTTGCAGTTCCTGCTGCGCACCGGGCAAGAAGGCCGGGTCGGGATCTACCTGGGCGCTGGGGTAGAGGAGCAGGGCGCCGCCGGCCCGCAGGTGGCGCATGGCCTCGCGGGCCGCCGCCATGCGCGCGTGGCTGTCCAGCGTCGTGTAGATCAGGTGCGGCGACGAGGCGTGCATGTTGCGTAGAAAGGGCACGTCGCTGGCGATGACCTTGAGGTCGTCGCGGGCCAGGCAGGAGGCGATGACCAGCCCATCGTAGGTGCCCGGATGGTTGGAGGCCACGATCAACGGACCGCTGCTTGGAATGTACTCGGTGCCGTGGGCCTGCGTGCCTTGGACAAAGAGGGATAGGGCCCAACGCACGGCGTCCGTCAGCCCGGCCGTCGCCACGCGGCGGTCAAATTCGCTGGCCAGGGACGCAAAGCGGTGGGCAGGGGGCCATACCAGCGGGCGCAAGAGCGTCTGCAGGGGACCGGAGCGCGGCAACCCTGCCGCGACGAGGATCTCAAGGCTGATGGCGCGCGTCAGCTCGTCGACTTGGGCGTATTGTGGTGGTATCATATCCGGTAGGTAGGCACGGCGCCGCGAAGGTGGGCTAGCCCGTTCCCTAAAAGACGAAGCGAAAGAGCAGCCAAAGTATCCCTAGGGCAATGACCACGGTCATGATGCAGCCGATGACCCGTCCCTGCCAGGTGCAAGACAAAGCGGGCGACGATAAAGACGACGATCACTAGTAAGATGAAGCCAACGATGGAAAGTGGATCCATGCTCTCTCTCCTTTGCTCTCTTGAGTTTATGCTGTTTGCTGCATTAGCCTGCGGATAAACCTGATGGGTTTTCGAAGCCCGGCAATCTTGACGGGAACCGGCGTACCAGAACTGAGTGCCTTCAGCCCACATAGGGCAGTAACCGGTCAGGTCTGGCCACCTTCCCTGGCTGCCTCCCTGGCGGCTTCCATGACTTCGGCCAGGGGCACCCCCGCGCTGGCGGCCAGCTCGGCGCAGTCGTCGTACTCGGGCGAGGCGGCCACCGGTTGCCCCTCCAGGATCTTGACCTTGACCCGCACCGGACCCCAGGGTGTCTCGACGGAGCGAAATTCCCGTTCCGCCTTGCGGCGGGAGAATTCCCGCTGGCGCACGCCCAGCGTGGTCGTCTCGCGCAGGAGCAGGTCGGCAAGCCTGTCCGCGTCCTGGGGATGGGCCAGCACCGATAGCAGGGTGGCCGGCCTATTCTTTTTCATCTGGATGGGCGTGAACCACACGTCCAGCGCGCCCTCGGCGAGAAGCCGCTCCATGGTGTAGCCCAGCACCTCACCGGTGGAATCGTCCACGTTGCAGTTCAATTCGACCACGGTATCGCTCACATGTGTGGGCGATTTGCCTGCCGGTGCCCCCAACCAGACGCGCAGCGCATTGGGCCAGGCGAACTCTTTGGTGCCAAAGCCATAGCCTACCTGCTGGATGGCCATAGGTGGGCGTTCAAAGGCGGCGAACTCGGTGAGCAGCGCCGCGCCAGTGGGCGTGACCAGCTCGGTCTGGGCCGGCCCGGGCACGGTCGGGGTGCCGGCTTCAGCCAGCAGGGCCAGGGTGGCCGGGGCGGGGGCCGGCAGGCGGCCATGTTCAGTCTGGACGGTCCCGCCGCCCAGGGTCAGGGGCGAGGCATAGACCCGCTCGATGCCCAGCCGCTCCAACGCGCAGGCGAAACCGACGACGTCGACCAGGCTGTCCACGGCGCCGATCTCGTGAAAATGGACGTGGTCCACGGTCGTGCCGTGGATCCCGGCTTCGGCGCGGGCGATGCGCTGAAAGACGGCCAGGCTGCGGGCTTGAACCGCTTCAGACATGTCGCTGCGCCCGATAATGTCCTGGATGGCCGGCAGGGTGCGGGCAGGGCGCTCGCTGGCGTCCATGAGGACCCGGAGGTGGGTACCGGTCAGGCCCCGGCGCGTCACCCTCTCGGCGGCCAGCTCATAGCCGCTCACGGCGAGTTGGGCCAGATCGGCCTCCAGATCGGCCAGGCTGAGCCCGGCGTCCAGCAGGCTGCCCAGCAGCATGTCGCCGCTGGCGCCGGAAAAGCAGTCAAAATAGGCGATCTTCATCCTGGGACTCCCGAATCTCGAACCGCAGAGGCACGGAGGACACTGAGAAAACCTTTTGCGTTTTTTGGTCCGTGTTCTCTGCGTCTCCGCGGTGAATCCTATTCAATCTATGTCTCCGGCGTGGCCAGTACCTGGACCGCGTCGCCAGTGGCCACGGATCCGCCCTCGTGTACCTGGACAAATATGCCCTCGCGGGGCATCACGCAGTCGCCGGCCTGGTAATAGATGGCGCAGCGATCGTGACACTCTTTGCCGATCTGGGTGACCTCAACCAGCGCCTCGCCCAGCCGCAGCCGGGTGCCTACCGGCAGGTCGACCAGGCTCAGGCCCTCGGTGGTAATGTTCTCGGCGAAACTGCCGGCATTCACCTTGAGCCCCAGGGCGCGCATCTTTTCAATGCTCTCCCAGGCCAGCATGCTGACCTGGCGGTGCCAGTCCGCCGCGTGGGCGTCGCCGACGATGCCCCAGTCGGGCCTCAGCTCGGCCTGCTCAACGTCGCGCTTGCGCGTTCCCTTCTTTTCACTGGTGCACACCGCTATCACTCTGCCGCTATCACTCATAGGCTCTTCTACCTCGAATCTCTAGTCTTCGACATCTGTATTCTGTTGCTCTGTACCCTCGTTCCAGTCGCCGCTCTTGCCGCCGCTCTTGTGTGCCAGGCGTACCTGGCCGATGCACATGCCGCGGTCGGCGGCCTTGCACATGTCGTACACGGTCAGCGCGGCCACGCTGACTGCGGTCAGGGCCTCCATCTCCACGCCGGTCTTGCCTGTCGTGCGGGCCGTCGCCTCGACATCGATCCAGGCTTTGGACTCGCCCCGTCGGTTCCGCCCGGCAGGGGGCCAGCTCGACGCGCACGTGGGTCAGCAGCAGGGGGTGGCACATGGGGATCAGCTCGTGGGTGCGCTTGGCCGCCTGGATGCCGGCGATCTGGGCCACGGTCAGCACGTCGCCCTTTTGGGCCAGGCCGCTTTCGATGAGCGCCAGCGTCTCGGGCGCCATCGTGATCCGGCCCCGGGCCACCGCCACGCGCTCTGTCTCCCCCTTGGCCCCGACGTCGACCATGCGCGCGCGGCCGCTCTCATCCAAATGCGTGAGTTTGCTAGACATAATCACGGCCCCCGGGCACGGATCCACGAAAACGGAGCGAAACCGAAAGACGATCCACGCAACACGAAACACGCACCACACCCGCTGTCCAGAGGTTCCGCTCAGTATCCACAGCGCAGGTTCCCAAATCCAAAGTCCCTAGCCGCCAATCTCGGCCATGGTGCGGTCCTGGGGCGCCTGGGCCTCGGCCAGGTGATGCTGCTGGGGCTTGATCTGGACGGCGTGGGCCAGCAGACTTCTGATCTCGTCGTCACCGGCGCCGGCTCGAAGTGGAGCGTGCAGGTCGATCTCCCTGGTCGCTCATCAGACAGGGCCGGAGCCGGCCGTCGGCTGTCAGCCGCAGGCGGTTGCAGGCGCTGCAAAAGTGGTCGCTCAGGGCTCCGATAAAGCCGACCGTGCCCTCGGCGCCGGCCAGATGGTAGTAGCGAGCCGGGCCGTTCCCCCGGGGGCCGTGGACCGGCGTCAGGGGGCCTTCAGCGGCCTCGATGCGGGCCCGGATCTCGGGGATGGGCACGACGCCGTCACCGGCCCAGGCCACGTTGGCGCCGATGGGCATCAGTTCGATGAAGCGCACGTGCCAGCCGTCAGAACGGGTGCGCCGGGCAAAATCAACCACCTCGTCGTCGTTGAGCCCCCGGACGACAACCATGTTGATCTTGATGGGGCGCCAGTCCCGACCGCTCGGCGGCCTCGATGCCGGCCCAGACATCGTCCAGCCGGCCCCGGCGGGTGATGCGCTGGAACCGCTCGGGGCGCAGGGTGTCCAGGCTGATGTTGACCCGCTGCAGTCCGGCGCGAGCCAGGTCCTCAGCGTGACGGGCCAGGAGCGTGCCGTTGGTCGTCATCGACAGGTCGTCGATGCCAGGGATGGCGGCCACCATGCGCACAAAGGCGGCCAGATCCAGGCGGGCCAGGGGCTCGCCGCCGGTGATCCGCACCTTGGAGATGCCCAGGTCCGCCGCGGCGCCGATGATCCGGACGAAATCCTCGTAGCTCAGGATATCGGCATGGGGCTTGATCGCCACGCCTTCTTCGGGCATGCAGTAGACGCAACGCAGGTTGCAGCGGTCGGTGACCGATACACGCAGATAGTTGATGGCTCGACCAAAATCGTCCTGGTAGGGCAAAAGGGCCTATCCTTGCCAGGGGCGGGGGAAGCAGCCCAGTTGGCAGCGGGAGACCTTCAGGCCCATGGCCTCGCACAGCGCTGCTGGCTTCGATGCGCTTGTAGCCCAGCCCGTCGGCCACCTTCCAGACCTGAGCGCAGGTGATGTTCTCGCCGTCGGCCGCGGCGCGCAAGCGGGCGGCCAGGCGCTCCGGCACCTCGTCCATGGCGTGCACGATCTTGTGCTTGCCCTCGGCCTTGGGGCCGTAGCCAAAGAGGCCCAACTGGCAGTGGGAGATGCGGATATCGCTATCGTTGGCGGCCAAGCCCACGGTCAAGGGTTCGATGCCCATGGTCCGGGCAATGGCAAAGGCTCTGGTTGCAGGCCAGGCGCCCGTCTTCCAGCCGGTCCTGCATGGCTTGGGTCAGTTTTTCGTCCATGTCGTCCTTTTCTCTGAAAGAAGTGGGGGCTATTCTACCCCATTCGGTCTGAATTGGCAATCCTCGGGGATGGAGAGATGGGGTGAGGGGTTGCGTCGAGTGGGGTGGCGTACTTGTCAAAGACGACGACGTGGGGTATAATGGCGCCTGGTTGACGGGGCGTAGCGCAGACCGGCTAGCGCGCACGGTTCGGGTCCGTGAGGTCGGAGGTTCAAATCCTCTCGCCCCGACTCTAGCTCGCACGGATTCCCCATTCAGGCGGACCGTGCGAGCTTAGGTTCAACCTTATGTAGCCCACCGCTGCAACCGCAGCCCCCACGGTTCTCTCGACTCCTCCGGGTCACAAAAAAAGCGTGCCCAGGATTATCGCCACAGAAGGCGCATTATCCGCACAGGCAGCGCGGGAACCGGAGGAACCATGGTTGAAAGAGCAAATCACCCTATCCCAGGCCATCGAAGGCTACTTCATCGCCGCCCATGCCCGGCGCCTCTCACCCCACACCCTGCGCCGACTATGACAACACCTTCCGCAAGTTCGAAGCCTTCCTCGGCGACAACCCGCCCCTGGCCGGCATCACCCCCGGCCACATCCGCCACTTCCTCAACAGCCTCAACGGCCTCTCCGCCAAGACCGTCCTCAACTACCACATCGGCCTCTCCGCCCTGTGGACCTGGGCCGTCAGAGAGGGCATCGCCGACCAGCCACATCATCCGCGACGTCGACGCGCCCAGACCCGAGCAGCGCGAAATCATCCCCTACACCAAGCGCGACGTCAAGGCCATGCTCGCCGCCTGCGACCGCACCAACGACTACGCCCGCCCCGGCAAGCGCCGCAGCGCCCACCGCCGGCCCACCGCTCTCCGCGACCGGGCCATCATCACCCTGCTCGTCGACACCGGCATCCGCGCCACCGAGCTCTGCGACCTCCGCCTGCGCGACGTCGACCTCAAGAACCAGCGCATCATGGTCATGGGCAAGGGTCGCAAAGAGCGCGTCCTGCCCATCTGCCCCAAGCACCGCCCAGATCATCTGGCGCTACCTGGCCACCCGCGACGACACCACCAGCACCGCCTTCCTGTTCACCACCCGCGCGGCGGCCAGGTCAATCGCAACACCCTGCGCCAGGTCCTGCAGCGCATCGGCGAGCGCGCCGGCGTCCCGGGCGCCAACATCCACCGCTTCCGCCACACCTTCGCCATCAGCTTCCTCCGCAACGGCGGCCACATGCTTCGCCCTGCAGCGCATGCTCGGCCACACCACCCTGGAGATGGTCAAGCGCTACGTCGCCATCGCCCAGACCGACATCGAGCCCGCCCACCGGGACGCCAGCCCCGTCGCCAACTGGCTCTAGCAAAGTGATGGGGGTTGATGCACCAGCAAGTACCTAAACAGACCGTACCGGCCATAAGCCGGCTGAGAGTAATCCTGCCATCGCAGTGGATATCGACCGGCCAGGCTGGGAATCGGCGACCCCCGTCCGCGTATGGTTCCGGCCCTGCGCCGCGCAGGGCAAGATCGCCAGGGTCAGTCCGTCGTGCAGCCGGAATGCGGCATCGACTGTGTCCGCTCTCACAGGTTGGTCCAGTACGCGCTGTCATTCGTCAGCAGGATTGCGAACCCCGTGCAATTGGCTGAAACCGTGGAGGCCGCTTCCAGGCGCCCGATATCCAGGATGTAGTCATAGCGCCCGGTATCCTGCGCGCCGTGCCTTTCAGGACGAAGCGCTCATCCCTCCAGTTCGTCTCAAGCTCACGGGCTTGTACTTCAACTCGACGGCACCGTGGCATCCCTGTGCCACAGCCACAGGTCTATGTAGTTTCGCTTCCATCCCTGTCAAACGGGTACTCGGGCCTCACCTGCGCTCCGGTAATCGGCAGTGTATCTCCAGGCGAGGGCATGCTGGAAGTCGCTCAGTGTGAAACAAAGGCCGCTGAGTCGGACAGCTGTGTCAGGATTGCTGGTAAGTCCATCTGCAGTCCCCCTTGAAGACACACTCCATCGACCCCGAACCGCACACACCTTCTGGCGCTACTTCGTCACCTGTGACGACTGCCGCAAATCCGTTCGCTTTTCATCACTCCTACCACCGGCCGCTCAACCGTCACAATCTCCGTCACATGCTGAAGCGGATCGGCAAGCGAGCCGGTGTCAGAACGTCACCATCCACCGCTTCCGCCAGCGACTACGCTCTGCAGGAGATGCTGGGCACGAGATCCTTAAGATGGTCCAGCGTTACTCAAACTCGCGCAGGCTGATATCGAGCGCGCTCATCAGCGGGCAGTCTGTGGCAATTGGTGGCTGTAGTGGGGTGCGTGACATACGCCGAAATAAAGCTCCGGCGTATTCGGTCTGCGGGGCCGCGTCTGTCAAAGGACTGTCATAGCCTCGATGTCCCCGAATGCGACAGGAATCTCTGTTGGCGGGAATGTTCAGTTGCTTATCAACTCGCTGCATACGGAGGCTAGTTTCTATCCGTTGTCATTGCTTTCTGACTGCAGAATACAGAACTGAGGGTCTGACAGGCTTTCGCAGAATGTCGGTTACCTCAAGATCGAAGAGTTCCTCTATCACGACTGGGTTTTGGACCCCGAGATCACACCACAATCGGGCCTTATAGCTATGCTCTGTACGGAGTATTCGAAGCAACGCGACACCTGCGTACTGATCATCGTTAGTTGGCGGCAGTATGATGTTTAGGATGACAGCGTCGCAAGCACAGATGGTTGCGATTTCTTCCTCTGCTTGCTGCTAAGTGTTATACGTTCGTATCTGGTATCCATCTCTCTCAAACAGCTTGACAAGACTTTTTATTATTACGTGATCATCTTGATCTAGGCTATGGCGTTCATGAAATGCTTCCTTTAGGCTCTATCCTGCTGTTCATCAAGAGGTAGCTAGATTCGCAAACTAGTTAACCAACCAGTTCGCTGCTGGGGCTGGCTTGTAATAGAGATCTTGCCTCTCTGTTCCACAATACACTGCCTAACGAAAGCAAGACTCATGCCGAAACCGGGCTGCGACTCGTTCTTTCGCCGCTGGCTCTGGAATCTCGGCTCAAAAACGAGAGGCAATTCATCTTCCTCTATCCCTATTCCGAGATTGACTACTGTAATACCGTAGCTAGGAACTTGTTTCTGAGTTTGCAGTTTTCCGACAACGTTTACCATCGAGGATAGCTGGCGGACCCATCAAATGAGTACTTCACGGCATTGTTAAGGACGTTCCTCAAAGCTTGAGCGAGTTCGACCCGATCCATTCGAAGCAGTAGCACCTTGTGCTCACCGTTTTCGTTTGTTACTTGCTCTAAATCAACTTTGAACTCAATCTCTCTTGCTTTCGCTTGCGGAGTGTACCAGTTAACGCAATCGTGAATTACTCTGCTAATCGACTCCTTGGTATATTTGGGCTTATCGAGCTGTAGTTTAGATTCTAGGTAGCTATGGTGTTCTTCGCAAATCTGGATGAGCGACTCAAACCTCGCTTCTCAGTAACTCTTCCGATCCCGAAAGAATCCTTGAGATTGAGATCTTCAGCATCTCGATGTTCCCAATGAGTGCTTGCAATGCAATGACCACATCGTGAGTCGCTAGGTTGGCTGCATACCGAAAATCGCTGCGCTGTTTCAGAGCGAAGAGGTAGCTGCGGCCGACCCGCTCGAGGTTGCGCATCTTCTGGCTAAGTGCTTCTCTTTCAGTGATCACAGGAATGCTGTGCTAGGCCTCACGGAGCTCCTCCTGTTGTTCTTCAGGAACACTTTCCAGCAGCTTCTCCAGCTTGCTGCTAGCTTCGTTTTTGAGTTCCTCCACGAGAAACTCCCCACCCACGATAGTTACACTACCGCTGTGCTTGATCTCTTACGGGACATACTAAGTTGTGTACCCCACAGTCACAGACAGTGATTTGCGGCTCTGCACTGGCTGCGGCTCTACTCTCGTAGTTAGCTCTACACCGACTACTCCGCTGTTCATCCTTCGAGACTACCATGCAGAATGGACGGTTGGAGCTAGGTTCATCCTCCAGTACCACCATCCGAGCTTTCTCGCTTGGCTAGTGCTCATAGAAGCTGACCCGACCGCTGATGCTGGACATAGCTTGGGTTGCGGCATCACGCTGCATCTCCTCACGTTCCTCATCTAACACGTAGTACCTGCTCAGCATCAGTTACCCTCAGCTTTCTGCTCTACCAGAGTTTCCAGTTCTTCGCGCTCTTCAGCTCCTCCTACCGCTATGGTTACCTTCGCTAGCATGCTGGTTCCCAATAGCATCTCAGAGCCGTACCGTTCATCCTCGAGCAACTCGTATACACCGGTTTTGTCGCTATGCCATACTTTCTCCAAGGATGCTCACTGGACACTGTTGGTGCCGTAGTGGTTCAGTACCTTCCACGCTAACCCGAACGCTACAAGCATGACCACTGCTAAAATCGCAGCTACTCCACATGCTGCTAGCGCAGAAGGTGATCTCGCCGCTCCTCCTACCAATGCTACAAGGAATGGAGCTAGCAAAATCATGACAACTAAGAGAAGGGCTGGAATCCACCTGTGTTGCATCACGGCTAAGTACGCATCTCGCTTCAGTAGTCGCAGCACCGACTAGCATCAGTGCAAGCACTATGCTGGATGCTAGAAGCGTTAGCACTCCCCCTGCTAGCGAGTTCAGTATCATCACGGAATGTTCTCCCTTCTCAAGTCGTTGCTACTTGCTACGTAGCCTCCTCCCACAGTTCCTTGACCTGCGGGTGCTCTTTAGTCGATGGCTACACCGTTACATACGGCTCGATCCGCTCCAGGCGCTTCGGGCTCGATCCCTTGCACCTCCGTTAGTTTGTCGACTGATGTGAACGGACCCACATCTCCGCGATACGCGATTATCCGCTCTGCTAGGACCAAACCCACGCAGGGTATGCTTGTGAGTGACTCAAGATCTGCCACATTCAGATCAACGGGATCCAGCTCATAGACTCTCGCGCGTACCTCTTGGCCATCGATTGACAGGCCGAACACCCTCTCTCGAATGGAGTTTTGCAGTGTGTCGTAGAAGTTTGGTTTCACAACCTTGACTGCGGAAGCTGCAGACGCTGTGAGGGTACCAGTAATAGCTGTGATGACCAATGCTCAAATGGCACTTGCCAGGGTAGCCGGAGTCACCAGCGCCTCCTTGACCCTTTCCCAGAAGCTCTTCGGTGGTTCAGCCTCAACCTTGTTGTGTTCAGTTCCCGAAACTTCCTTTGAGGCCTCTGCGGGCGGTGCCGGAGTCTCGGGTGCTACCGTTGGACCCGCAGTGTGCGTTGGAAACGGGCTGTAGGTCGGTGGCGGCGTGTACGTTGGATACGGTGTCTGCGTTGGAAGTGGACCTCTGGTTGGACCAGGCGTGTGGGGCGCAGGTACCCCCCGGGCCGACCAGGGCATCAAGTCTGCCCCGACGGTCGCAACGCCCACCAAAGAAGACAAACCAGCCAACGATGGAGTGGCGAAAACCCTATCGGACAAGGCTGCCGCAGTATCAGTTGGAAAGGCAGTCAAGTCTACCCAAGCTTCTGCTGCCAGTACCCTAGAGCCAAGGGTGCCCAAGACCAGCAGCATCACTAGCATGAGAAGCCGGACCACTCTGCCAAAGCAGTCCTCTTCATCGCTCTCTTGCGTGATTTCCTCGCCGGCACACCAAGGATTCAACGGGGCTTCCATGCAACCGCTTCCTGTACTGGCCCGGCCTGCATCGTTGACGTATCTTCTGTTGCAGGGCTACGAGAGTATGCTCAACTGTCCCTATTATAGCACAACTAGCCTACTCTGCAAGGAACGATCCCGTGGGATCACCGCGTTGCTTTTTGATGGCACATGGTCATACATTTGCACACCCAGCACTCTGACACCACAGAAACCCATGCAGACACTCCAGCGATGAACACGGGCGAATGTGCTCTGGCAGACAGAGTGATTCTACTGCTCCCAAAAAGGCTCAAGGGGCACAATCCAAATCCTGGAGCTCTCGCAACCTTGCACCGACCAAGCCAGGGTACAGTCACCATGGTTGAACCTCCTTACTATACCAGGCATGAGGAATGGGTTTGCTTCTTCCCTCTTCGACATTGTTTCCCAGAAAAAAATCACCAGCCCCTACACCCGCGCTGAAGCTCTCCCCCTTCTGCCGGTTTCCCCGCGTTCATTCTTTTTTTGGAGATGGGTGGGTTGCGGGTGTACCTCGCTTCCCTACGGCGAGCTTGGTTCCCGGTGCCTCTCGTGCTTGGTCCAGGGTACGTGGTGCCCCCGCATGCCAGATCCCGTCAGTGCAGGCCCCCTTCCCCGCTGTGCGCCCTCGGGTAGGCGTCGTGGTGCTTCGGTGGATATGAGCCGTGGGGTCGCTTCCCCGCAACAACAGGTCTCAGATGTCCAAGGCCCTCCCCGCGAACGGCTGCCAGTTCCTGGCCACCGGCCCCCAGGCCCCAGCTTCTTGCTCGCTCGCGTTGAAGAACTGGGGCCAGCCTAGATCCTGTCCCCGTGGTCGGCGCGGTCCGGCTCTGTCCGCTCCCTACGGGTGCTCCGCCGCCGGTCCGCGCCGACAGGCGCAAAGGGGTCGTTCGCCGATGAAGGATTGGGGAGGGCAAAGAACACACCCGCATTGAAGCCGGTTTCCGGTTACCAGTTGCAGGGGCCAGGGGCCAAAAGACAAAAGAGCCTACAGAGAACCGAAAACCAAAACGATAGGGCCATTGAATCAGACTCCGGGGCTCATTGTCAATAAACCAAGGAACGATTTGGGGCAGAACCCAAGGGACGATTTTTGGCGATAGAACTGCCAAAAACCATCCCTTGGGTCCACCCCAAAACATCCCCTTGGTAGAGTATTGACAACGAACCCCTACGTCTGAATCCCTCAATTAACAATTTGGTTTTTGGTTTTTGTTTTTTTCCGGCCCGGTGCGTCGGGTGCGGGGGTGGGTGGGGGGTCTGGGGGTCTGTCGTGGGTGCTTCTTGCTGGTTCCGGTTCCTGCTGTCGCTGCCTTTGGTGCCTGGCCTGTCGTCGCTGGCTTCGCCGGTCGGCCGGGTCGCCCTGGTGTCGTTCCCGTCCGCTGGCCCGCTGGCTGGTGCGCGGTTCCGCGTGGCCGCCCGCGTGCTCTGCCTGGCTCGGGGCTCCGGCTTTGTGGCCGTCCCGGTCCTCTGCCCGGTCGGCGGTCTGTCGCTCTGGCTCGGGTCGTCCTGGTCGGCCCTGCTGGCCTGCCCGGCCGTGCCGCCGTTTGTGCGCGGCCTGGTCCTGCTCCGGCCGTTTGTGTCGCTTCCGTTCTAGTGGGCGTTTCTTTTGGTCCGCCCCGGCCTGGTCGGGGTGGGGGTGGGTTGGTGGGTCCTGGGGGGTGTGCTGTGGCTTCTGTTTCTGTCTGCTCCGTCTGCTCGGTCTGTCGTCTTTTCCGCCTTCCGCGCCGGGTCTCTGTGCTCGGTCCGGCTCCGGCCCTCTGCGCGCGCGTTCTCTGGCGTCGTGCTGGTCTGCGCTTTCCGCTGCCCGCGCCGCGCTGGCGCCTTTGCCCGCCGCTGGGCGGCCCGGCTGGGGGTCTCGGTTTTTGTCCGGCCCGCTGTCGGGTCCTGGGCCGTCTCGGTCCCGGTCCGGTCGCCGTTCCCTGGCCCCGCCTGGCCGTCTGGCGCCGCCTGGCTCTGTGGGGTCTCTGGGCTCCGTTCTGTGGTCGCCGCTGCCGCTGGCTGGCCTTCGGGCTAGTCGCCGTTTCTCTGGGGGGTGTGCCGTGCCTGCTTCTGGTTCCGCGTTTCCGTCTCTGCCCGCTGGCGCTTCCGCCGTCGGCCTGGTCGGGTCCCGGTCCCTGGCCGCGTCCTGGTCGCCTTCGGTCCGCGCTGTGGTGCGCGCCGTCGCCGGTTCCGGCCGCCCCCTGGCCCTGTCCTGCTGTCGCTCTGGCGCTCCGGCCTTCGCCCGCGCCGCCGCCGCTGCCCTGGGCCTGTCGCCCTTTGTCTGGTCCGCCGCGGCCGCTGGCTTTTGTCATCTTTCGGGCTATACTGGTCCACGGGTTTTCACCCAGAGGCGGACCACCTGTTTTCACCCAACCTGGTCCACCTGTTTTCACCGAAGGTGGTCCACTCGCTTTCGCCCAAACTGGGCCAGTGACACTGGTGATACTCCTTCATCTGAGGCATACTTCCGCTTCTGGAAACAACGGAGCCGGGAGGGAAGATGCCAGGCAAGAGGAAGGAGACTATGGATATTCGAGAAATGTTGAGACACTTGCGGCGAGGACAGAGCAACCGCACGGTAGCCAAGACGATGGGCATGGACCGCAAGACGGTGGCCCGGTACCGGACCTGGGCGACGGAACAAGGGTTGCTTGGCGGGGCGCTGCCGCCGCTGGGCGATCTGCACCGGTTGTTCGGGTCCGTGAGGTCGGAGGTTCAAATCCTCTCGCCCCGACTTTCAGCAAGCAAAGACCGCAAAGGTAGACATCTACCTTTGCGGTCTTTGCTTGCTCTGTCTCCGAATCGTCAGGCCCGCGAGTTCAGCGCTTCCCAAGCCGACAGCTACCAACGCTCATCGCACCCCACCCGATGCCGGCTGGCCACTCCCCACGCTGGTACTCAGGGGCCGGTAAGCGCTGCGGATCTGCTGGGCGACCTGCGCATGGCCGGTATCCTCGACAAAGCCAAGGCTAAAGGTGCCCGGTTTGGCTAGCAGGTGGGGCGAGCGAGGCTGTCCCTGGTCGCGGCCAAAACCAAAGACCACCATGTTGCCCTGCATGACATAATGACAGTCGACGATATCCTCCTCCTGGTGGTTGGCCAGGAACAGGACCTGCGGCATGGTGTCGTCGCCGTAATAGATCCACTCCTCGCCGGGCAGGTCGCCGTTCGCTGCCGTGTAGACATCTCGCCGCAGGCCGTCGGGCAGCACATAGAAGTCGGCCGCGTCGACACCGCCACCGGGAGTTCCTTCGTAGAGGAACCAGTAGGATAGGCCGTCAGGTTTCTTGACCAGTGTCATGCGGGCGTGCTGGGGGTAGATGGCCCAGGTCTTTTGCCAGGCGCCAGCGCCGGTCTTGCTGCGGATGGTGATGCGCAGCGGGCCCTCGTTGAGGATGGTGCTGTTGGTTTCCGTATAGCCTGGGTGGAAGAGGCCCAGGAATCCCAGGATCTCGTCCGTGGTGGCCAGGTTGGGAATGCCGCGGTAATCGCCAGCCGAGCCGCCGGCGGGATTGTAACTGATCCAATCGTGCCCGCCGGCATCGATGAGGCTGGAAAAGCCGCCTCCGTCCTTGTGGTAGAGATAGGTAGCGTTTTCGCTGCCTATTCTGTAGGCCGCCTGGCCCTCATAGATCTCTGTGCCCTCGTAGTGGACGCGGTTCACGACGTGGGGCGGCGTTTTGACGCTGGCATATTCGGCGGTGTCAAAGTAGAGGTAGTAGTGGCGAGTCTGCGTTGTGCTGGTCGCGCCTTGGACCAGAAAGACCAACTCGCCGGCCGCGTAGGTGCTGGCCTCATAGTTCTTGTCCCTGTCAAACTGGAAGGGGACATTGTCGTCGAGTACCTGGTCGGTGGCGCTGGTCTCGATCAGCCGCAGATTGGTGTCGTCCAGCGCCCCGGACAATCCAGCCTCCGCCAGCTTTTCACTGAAGTTGAGGGCGACTTCGGCCACAGCGTCAGTCCTCGGGTAGTCTCCCGCGCCGACCTGGATCTTGAAGCGGGCGCGCCAGCGGTTGTCCCACCAGCCGGACACCGGGGATGTGGCCGCCGGTGCGGGTGTGTTGGTTGCCGTTGGCGTTTGGGTGCTGGTAGGGGTGGGCGTGCTGCTGGACGTCGGCGTCGGGCTGCTGGTGGCTGTCGGCGTGGCAGTGGGGGTGGGACTGGATGTGGTGGCCGCAACGCGCGTCGAAGTAGAGGCGGCGAGGTCGTGAACGCTTTTCGGTACGACCGGCAGCAGGGCGGCATAGTTACTGGCGAGCCGGTTGGCAGGCAGGGAGCCCGGAAGTGCGGTTGTCGCGGAGGCCCCGGCCCGGCTAGCATCGGAGCCAGACGCGGCCATGACCAGGAACCAGAAGCCCAGGATGCACAAGAGGGCGAGTGCTACGGGCAGTCGCATCCGGTAGCGAAAAGGGCGGCCTGGCTGCGACGATCGGTATGGCTGCTGCATTCTTCGGCGATGTCCTCCGTGTGCCCAGCACCTGCGCGAGTGACCGGCTGGCTCCCGCGGGCGACAAACAGGCGGTACTGTACGGCCATCCTGCGTTCCTGTCAAGATCTGGCTGGTGGAGGTGTGGGATGGACTGCTTGAGGGCACCGTGGCTTTCGGGGAGTGGGTTCCCGCCTCGCGGTAATGACAAGTGCACTTGAATCTGGAGATCGAGGGCCGTTGGCGATGGCCTCTGTGGAACAGGTTTGGGTCGGACGGGGGTCGGCAAAAAAGGACCGCCCGGTTGCCCTCTTCAGGCAACCGAGCGGTCTTGGGATCACGGATAGCGCGCTATGGGGTTGGGTGCACGCGCAGTGATGATGGGCAGCCAGATGGCATAGTCCAGGTCGACCGGTGGGCCGCCCAGGTAGAGCCGGCCGGAGCCGTACATGTTGTCCTTGCCGCCGGGGCCCATGTCGATGGCCCTGCTCTCCAGGAAGCTCTGCGTCTGAGCCGCCGAGTAGCTCGGATAGGCGGCCCGGACCAGGGCAGCCGCTCCAGCCGCATGGGCCGCGGCCGCCCAGGTGCCGATGAACATGTCTGGGTCGAGGCTCGTGGTCGAGACTCCGGCATAGGCGGCGACCTCAGGTTTGACCTTGCCTCCGGTGCAAGTGCCGCCCGGGCCAAAGGTGGGCCCTTGTGAGCTGTAGGCTTCCAGCTCGTAGGGCTTTTGCACATCGAGGGCGGTTACGGCCATGATGCTGGGCGCATCGGCCGGAAAGAGCAGGCTGCGCATTTCCGTCCACTCGTCCAGGTGCCCGTCCAGACGAACCGAGGTGTTGGGCGTGAGAAGGCGGAAGCAGACGTTGCGATCTGCTTTGACCTTCTCCACCACCCAGGCGTAGCAACCCGCAGCCGCAGCGACGTACTTGATGGATTCCTGTGGGGGAGGGCCTGCAGGGCCGTTCTGTACATCGTTCGAAGTGGCAACTCGAGTAGGGGGGCCCCCCGTCGTCCAATAGAGGTGCAGGTCGTAGTTTTGCTTTCGCTGGTCCCAGTCGTCCCAATGCAGGTAGCCCCGGATCAGCGAGCCGGCAGCCTTGACGAAACATCTGCCATCCCCCGGCCCGAGATAGTTTAGGTCCTTGATGCTGCCATCCCAGGCGTGGTAGACGTTGGAATTGACTTGGTGATCGACAAAGGTCCCGCTCCAGGTAGTCTGGCCCTGATTTCCCGCAGAGTTTAGGACCAGCATTCCCTTGGACCGGGCGTCGGCGGCGATGTCGGCCAGCGTCCCGGTGCCGTCGCCGGGTCCGTCGGAGAGCCAGTTCAGGGACATGGAGATGACCTTGGCTCCGTCGGCAGCGGCCTGGTCGACGGCCTGGCTGAGGCCGACCGCGGTGTTGGCGTTATGCAGGCTCAACATGGCGTCAGGGGCCATGTCATGGATGACTTCGGCGACCGCGGTCCCGTAGCGGTGGGTTTCCATTCCATCCCCGGTGTGATCGTAGGTCTTGACTTTGTCGGGCAGTTCCGTGCCGAGCAGGTCGGCATATCCCGCAAAGCCACTGTGAACGACAGCGACCCGCACGCCCTCACCAGTAAAGCCGGCGGTATGCCAGGCTGGCGCATTGGAGACTGCGACACCCTCGCTGGTCACGGCCATAGTGTCGACAGGGCCAGACGGCGCCCCGGTCTCGGCGGGCACCGCCCGCTGTGGTTCGCGGACAAAGCGCACGTCGGGCCTGGCTGCCAGCGCCTCCACAGTGCCGAGGGGCACCAGGGCTTGTACGAGGTCCTTGTAGTGGCCCTGGTACTGGCCGCCGGAGGCCTCGATGGCTTTGATCAAGCCGGGCACAGCTTCCAGCGAGGTCAGAATCTCTACCTGGACCCTGGCCTCGTCGACAACCATGAGGTGTGTCGCAGCATAGGTCTGGGCGCCAGTCGAGCCCCCTCGCTGTCCCGCGGCCAGCAGTTGCGCAGAGACGAACCCACCTTTGGGTTGTCCTCTACGGCCGGCACGAGGGAAGCTTTTTTCGGCCAGCGTCTCTGCTGGAGGGATGTGGATGGTCGCGGGTGGTTGGTCGACGGCAAGCGCCGAGCTGGCGGGCACGGTCAGCGCGAGCACCAGCAGCAGGCTGGTAAGTGGCAGCCAGACGCTGCCGGACGAACCTCCCAGGTTTTTCCTTTTCTGTCATTGGATCCGCTCCTTTCCTTGATGTGAAGTCTTTCCATGGCTGCGACCCGAGTCGGAGCGAGCAAGGTTCTCAGGTTTGCCATAGCTGCGCCATTGTAGCATGTTTTCTTTGATGTCAAGGAAGTGAGAGAGCCAGAGCCAGCAGAAGCGGCTACTCGGATGTCGCCGGGATGGCCTGCTGCGCCTGGCGGATGATCTGTACCTCGGGCCTTGCGGCCGCGACTCGAGTTCTTCCAGGGCACTGCGGCCTCCATCAGATGCCTGATAGTGGCTTCGCCGCCAGCGGCCTGGACTGCTTCCTGCAGGTGGGCATGTCGCCGGCAACGGCCACGATCTCGACGTGAACCTGTCCGTCGCTCAGGCTGAGGTCATAGGGCAAATGCCTGCGCACCCTGCAGCCCCTCGCCCTGGTAGGCGGCCAGCAACTGGTTCAGCGACGAATCCAGCTTGGGGTTGCTACTGACTGGTGCCTGTGGCTCTTGGGCTGGAACCAGCCCTCCTGTTCGGGGCGGATGCTGGGCCGGCTCTTCTTCCACCGGCTTGGACGCGAGCCCGCCCCGGCCAACGATGGCGCCTACCAGTACAAGGCCCGCGATCAGGAGCAGGCTAAAGGGCATCCACAGCCATTTGCTCTTGGTCCAGGATTGTCTTTCCTCTGTCATTTTGGTCCCTCCACTTTCTGTCTCGACCAGTGCCTGACCCCGGCCGGCAAGCCCGGGGCCAAGGCAGCTCTTTCTTCCTGTGAACTCTATCTCTAGACGCTGCCAAAGGCGTTTAGGTTCCCGGGCGGGCAGGTCAGTGTGTGCAAACTCTCGCTCGAGACTGTGTGAAAGGTCCAGATCGGAAGGAAAAGGGGAGGCGTTCCATTTGGTATGTAGAATCAGCGGGCAATAGGGAACGTGACTCGGTACCAGACTCTTTTCTGCAAACGTACCCCACGGCACGAGAAACAAGCGAGTTTTCACACAGTCTGGCTCCCAGCGGACCACAGTCCGCGTCCAAGCGGTAGACCACAGTCCACCGCGGGCAACATGGGGGTTGGAGAGAATTGACACCTCGACGGATCTGTGCTAGGATGCGATCCAAGGGCTGTGGCGCTGGCGGCCGAGCCCTGCGAGGGCGCCAGCGCTTCAATGGTGAGAGGGATCCGGGCCGGGCCGCCGGCCGGATTGGGAAGGAGTCCCAATGAGCGAGGAAGTGGAAGTCACAGAGGGTCTGGAAACAGGACCAGAGCCGGTGATCCTGGAGGAGGCAAAGGCCGAGATGGTCACCGCCGAAGTGGTGGAGGTCCGGCAGAGCAACGTACAGCGCCTCGAGGCCGAGACGGCCGAGATCGGGCAGAGCTGGGTGAACAGCGTCGATGCCGACGAGGTCCGGATAGCGCAGGGCGGCATCCTTACGGCTGAGGCCACCATCATCGAAGTGTCCCAGGGGGGCATCGTGGTGGCGCAGGGCCAGAGTGTGACTGTGGAACAGGGCGGTGTCGGCGCGATCATTGCCGAGCGCGCCCACATCGAGGATGGTTTTGTAGGCTTTGTGGCGGCCACGGAGGTGAGTGGCGAGGCCAGGATCCTGTTCGACATTCGGGCGGCGGTCGTGTTTGGCCTGGTGGTCGGGGTCGTGACGGGGCTGCTGAGCGCGCTCCTGGGACGCCGGAAGTAGTCCTGTCCGGGTTCCAGGGCCGGGGGCGGTTGGGCTGGTCTCTACCGCGCTTTGGGTGCGATGGGTGACGGGGCCATGGCCGCAATCCTGGGCAAGCTGGAGGGCGGATGATCAAGGCTTGCCGTTGGGTTTTGCAGAGAAACGTAACAAAAGAGAGGTGCAGGATGGCAGAGGTGGTGACCTATGAAGGGCAGGCGGGGCTGATGGCCATTGCCCATGCCTTGAATGACGTGCGCCGGCGGTTGCAGGCGTCAGAGATAGAACCCCAGCATGCGGCTGGCATTCTCGGCTGCATGAATATGCACCTGGCCCAGATGATTGGCGCCGATGACGCATTTATCCAGGAGCTGCAAGAGTGTGCCGGCCTGCTCTGTCCAGCGTGCAGCGGTTACCTGGGCCTGGTCAGCGACCTGTCAAGCTGCTGCTACCATTGTGGCCAGCGCTTTCTTGAGGCTGGCGGCAGCGAGGACCAGCCTGAGGGCCAAAAGCCTGCTGCTGCTTCGGCCCACATGGCCCAGCATGCTGTGAAACCGCACCTGGATCACTGAGGGGTGTCTCCAACTGGACCTGACGGGTTTGGCATTCAGGATCTGAATTGCGCCACGCCGTTTCTCGATTTGACAGGATTCTGGTTGTGTGGTACCCTGTGCGCCAGTTCAGGAAGGATAGGAAATGCAGAATTTGATGGCCGCAATATCCAACTACATCCGACGACCTAGCGAGGAGCCAAACCGCCCATTTGGGTAGGCTTTCGCGGGTTGCTGCAACCCAGTCACACCAGAGCCGGTCCCATAGGGGACCGGCTCTTTTTTGGTGTGCCAGGCATGTCGTGTATCTAGAAGGTGAAAGTCCTCTGCGGGCCGTGATGACCGGAACCGCTAGCCAAAGCAAGGGTGTCCACCGCGAGGTGGAATCTGAAGGAAGCGGCCTGCCGGGAGGCAGGGAGGCAAAACTCGGACTCGACGAACAGGAACCGGATAGAAGGCCGCGCACAGCGGGGTAACCCAGCAATGGATGGGGAGGCCCGATAGTCATCCGGAACGCTGTGGGGGTAAATCCGGCGGGGACCGAGGGAAAGAGACACGACTTACCCTGGGAGATCTCTGCATCTGTCTGGAAGAGCCAGACTACAACGACGGCAACGGCGCGGGAAGGGTGCAGAGAAGTCAGCAGAGGCCATAGTAGTCAGCGAGAGCTGATGAAGGGCCGAACCTTCTGCGGCAAGGAGCAGACGGGGATACTCGATGGATGTGGAGCAACAGCAAGGCACGTGGACCCAGTAGGGAGAGCGTGCGCCCCGGCGCGAGCGGTGAAGGCGGAACCGGACCTGCTGCGTTTGAGGAGTGGCAAGCATCCACGGCGTTGAACCGAGAACGAGCCTTGACCAGCGGACACACACGCTGAGATGCAACCGTAGAGGGAACCGCCGTATACGATGAGTACGTACGGTGGTGTGGGAGGACGGGGGCCGTGAGGCCCCCTCCTACCCGATTGTGCCAGGCATGTCGTGTATCTAGAAGGTGCAAGTCCTTTGCGGGCCGTGATGACCGGAACCGCTAGCCAAAGCAAGGGTGTCCGCCGTGAGGCGGAATCTGAAGGAAGCGGCCTGCCGGAAGGCAGGGAGGCAAAACTCGGACCAGACGAACAGAAACCGGATAGAAGGCAGGCGCAGCGGGGTAACCCAGCAATGGATGGGGATGCCCGATAGTCATCCGGAACGCTGTGGGGGTAAATCCGGCGGGGACCGAGGGAAAGAGACACGACTTACCCTGGGAGATCTCTGCATCTGTCTGGACGAACCAGACTACCACAACGGCAACGGTGCGGGAAGGGTGTAGAGAAGTCAGCAGAGGCCATAGTAGTCGGCGAGAGCTGACGAAGGGCCGAACCCTCTGCGGCAAGGAGCAGACGAGGATACTCGAGGGATGTGGAGCAACAGTAAGGCACGTGGACCCAGTAGGGAGAGCGTGCGCCGCGGCGCGAGCGGCGAAGGCGGAACTGGATCTGCTGCGTTCGAGGAGTGGCAAGCATCCACGGCGTTGAACCGAGAACGAGCCTTGACCAGCGGACACACACGCTGAGCTGAAACCGCAGAGGGAACCGCCGGATACGATGAGTACGTCGGTGGTGTGGGAGGACGGGGGCCGTGAGGCCCCTCCTACCCAATTGCGCCAAGCTGCGCAATCTGATGGCACAAAATCTTTTTGGAATAACTCGAAGAAAAGAAAGCTGGAGGGAGAGACATGAAGGGCAAAGTCAAGAAGGTAGTTCTGGCATACTCGGGTGGCCTCGATACGACGTGTATCGTGCCCTGGCTGCAGGAAAACTATGGCTGCGAGGTGGTGACCTTTACAGCCAACCTGGGGCAGGGGGATGAGGAGCTGGTTGGGCTGGAGGAGAAAGCCCTGGCCAGCGGCGCCAGCAAGGCGTTCATCGTGGACCTGCGGGAAGAATTCCTGACCGAGTACGCCTACCCAACCATGCAGGCTGGCGCTATTTATGAGGGACAGTACCTGCTGGGCACGTCACACGCCAGGCCGGTCACCGCCAAGTACATGGTCAAGCTGGCCGAACAGGAGGGGGCCGACGCGGTGGCTCACGGCTGCACCGGAAAGGGCAACGACCAGGTGCGTTTTGAGCTGACGGTCAAGGCCCTGAATCCGCTGCTAAAGGTCATCGCCCCCTGGCGTGAGTGGGACATCCGCTCGCGGGAGGACGCGCTGGCCTACGCCGAGGCGCACGGGATGCCTATCTCGGCCTCCAAGTCCGAATACAGCCGCGACCGGAACATCTGGCACATGAGCCACGAGGGCAGCATCCTGGAGGATCCGTGGATGGAGCCCAAAGAGGACATGTTCTACCTCACCGTTTCCCCGGAGAAAGCGCCCGACAAGCCCGAATACGTGACTGTGCATTTTGACCAGGGCATGCCGGTGGCTGTCAATGGCCAGGTCCTGGGTCCGGTAGCGCTGCTGGAAAAGCTCAATGAGATCGGCGGCGCGCATGGCGTGGGCCGGGAAGATATGGTCGAGAACCGGCTGGTGGGCATGAAGTCGCGGGGCGTCTACGAAACACCCGGCGGCACCATCCTCTACACGGCGCACCAGGGGCTGGAGGGCATCACCCTGGACCGCGAGACGCTGCATTACAAACTGGTCGTGGCCCAGCGCTTCGCCGAACTGGTGTACAACGGCCAGTGGTTTACGCCGCTGCGTGAGGCGCTGGCGGCCTTTGTGGCCACAACCCAGGAGCCGGTGACCGGCGCGGTCAAGGTCAAGCTGTACAAGGGCCACTGCTCGGTGGTCGGCCGCAAGTCGCCCAACAGCCTCTATCGCGAAGAGTTTGCCACCTTTGGCCAGGATGATGTCTATGACCAGAGCGATGCCGAAGGCTTTATCAATCTCTTTGGGCTGCCGCTCAAGGTGAAGGCGCTGGCGGACAAGCAGAATGGCATGCTGCCCCAAATCGCAGCGCCCGACTATGCCGACTTTAAGCGGGACTAGCTGGGAGGATATTCTCTGATGGCTCTATGGGGTGGCCGGTTCCAGACGGAAACCGACGCGTTGATGCGGCGCTTTAACGATTCGATTGGCTTTGACTGGCGCCTGTATGCTGCCGACATCCAGGGCAGTATTGCTTACGCCGGCGGGCTGGCGCGCACGGGGCTGATCTCGGCCGGCGAGCGCGACGAACTGATCGCCGGCCTGGAGCAGGTGGGGGCCGAGTTTGAGAGCGGGGACTTTGCCATCAAGCCTGGCGACGAAGACATCCATACGGCCGTCGAGCGGCGCCTGGCTGAACTGGTGGGCCCGGTGGCCGGCAAGCTGCACACCGGCCGTTCGCGCAACGACCAGGTAGCCACCGACTTGCGCCTGTTCATGCTGGCCGAGATGGCCTCGCTGGGCGAGGCGCTGGCCGGGCTGCAGGCGGCCATCGTCGCCAAGGCTGAGGCCCACCTGGACGTGCTGATGCCGGGCTATACGCACTTGCAGCAGGCCCAGCCGCTACTCTTTGGCCACTGGTTGATGTCCTTCTTTTGGAAGCTGCAGCGCGACCAGGAGAGGCTGGCGGGCGTCGTCCAACGTACCTCGAGCCTGCCGCTGGGAGCGGGGGCGCTGGCCGGCAATCCCTTTGGCCTGGACCGCCAGGCCCTGGCCGAGGAACTGGGCTTCCACGGGCTGGCCCAGAACAGCGTCGACGCGGTGAACGACCGCGACTTTGTGGTCGAGTTTCTGGGCTGGGCGGCCCTGGTGCAGGTGCACTTGAGCAGTCTGGCCGAAGACCTGATCCTGTGGTCCAGCCGCGAGTACGGCTTTGTGCAGGTCGACGAGGCCTATGCCACCGGCTCCAGCCTGATGCCGCAGAAAAAGAACCCCGACGCCCTGGAGCTGATGCGGGGCAAGAGCGGCCGCATGGTGGGGCATCTGACCGGACTGCTAACGATGCTCAAGGGCCAGCCCACGGCCTACAACAAGGACCTTCAGGAGGACAAGGAAGCGGTCTTTGACGCTGTCGAGACCCTGTCTATCGAACTGCCCATTGCCGCCAGCGTGATCACTACGCTAAAGGTGAATGCCGGCCGCATGGCGCAGGCCCTGGACGACGGGATGCTGGCCACGGACCTGGCCGACTATCTGGTGCGCAAGGGCGTGCCCTTTCGGGAGAGCCACGGCCTGGTGGGCCAGGTGGTGCGGCGCAGCGAAGAGCAGGGACTGTCGCTGAAAGAGCTGGCGCTGGGTGAGTATCAGGAGATCCACCCTGCTTTTGGCGAGGACCTCTACGACTGCCTGGACTTTCAGCGCTCCGTGGAAGCGCGCTCCGTGGCGGGCGGCACCGCGCCGGCGGCGGTACGGGCGCAGATGGAGCAGGCGAAAGCGCTGCTGGTAAGTGACGAGTGGCGGGGCCAATAAGAAACCGGCGATTCCGTCATTCTGAGCCGGAGCGCAGCGGAGGCGAAACCTGCCCTGAGCATGTCCCGAGTCCTCAAACACGAATCTCACGCACAACCGAGATCCTTCGTTTCACTCAGGATGACGCTTAGCAAGGACAGACGAAGCAAGACTGGCGTGAACGGGCTTTGGCTTTTCGAACAACAAATAAACAAGAATACGGGAGTAGAATCATGGAATGTCTAGAATGTGCTGCAGATTTGGCTTTGGCTGCTGACGTGGAAGAGGGCGAGATCGTCGTCTGTCCGGATTGTGGGGTCGAGTTGGAGGTCATGAGCCTGGATCCGCTCACGGTTGAGCTGGCTCCGGAAGTCGAAGAGGACTGGGGGGAATAGCGCATGGCGAGCCGAGGCGGCGGGACCGCTGCGGCCAAGATCGCGGTCCTGTGCTCGAGGGTACGGGTCGAGGAAAAGATGCTCTTTGCGGCGCTGCGCGAGCAAGGGGCTGATTTTGACCGCATCGATCCGCGCGGGCTGGCCATCAAAGGCGATGGTCAGGAGTGGGATGCATATGGCGTGGTACTGGTCCGGTGCCTGAGCCACTCGCGGGCCTTCTATCTCACCCGCTGGCTGGCTGATCTGGGGGTGCAGGCCGTCAGCCCGCACCAGACGGTGGCCACCTGCGGGGACAAGATACTCACGACCGCGGCCCTGCAGGCGGCTGGCGTGCCGACTCCGCGGGCGGTGATCGCCTTCACGCCCGAGACGGCGCTGGCGGCCATCGAAGGGATGGGCTATCCGGTGGTGCTCAAGCCGCCGGTGGGTTCCTGGGGCCGGCTTCTGGCCAAGGTGAACGACCGGGAGGCGGCTGAGGCGATCCTGGAGCACAAGGCCACCCTGGGCGGCTATGCCCACGGTGTCTTTTACATCCAAGAGTACGTCGACAAGCCAGGTCGTGACATCCGGACGATGGTCATCGGCAAGCAGGTGGCCTACGCGGTCTATCGCCGCTCGGAGCACTGGATCACCAACACGGCGAAGGGGGAGAGGCCCAGCCCTGTCCCATGACCTCCGAGATCGTCGAGATGTCGCTTGCGGCCGCGGAGGCTGTCGGCGGCGGCATCGTGGCGGTGGACCTGATGGAAGGGGCTGGCGGTCGGTTGCTGGTCAACGAGGTGAACCACACGCCAGAGTTTCACGGGGCGGCCCAGGCGACCGAGACCGACATTGCCGGTCAGATCGTGGAGCACCTGGTCGAGATCGCGGGCAAAGCTGGACCGGATGGGTCCGGGGAGGATGTGACATGATCCGGGCCACGATTGTAGGCGCTTCGGGCTATGCTGGAGGAGAGCTGCTGCGGCTGCTGCTGGCCCATCCCCAGGTGGAGGTGGCCCAGATCACGTCGGAAAGCTACGCTGGGCAATATGCGTACTTTTGCCACCCGAACCTGCGGGGCCACACGGACCTGCGTTTCAGCCGGCTGGCCGACCTGGCGCCCTGCGAGCTTCTCTTTCTGGCCCTGCCCCACGGCGAGGCCGTCAAGCGCATCGACGCGCTGGCCGGAATGGCGGAGCGGATCGTGGACCTTTCGGCCGACTTCCGGCTCCGGGACCCTGGCGAGGTCGAGCGCTGGTACGGCCGGGAGCATGCCGCGCCTCAGTGGCAGCAGCGCTTTGTCTACGGCATGCCGGAACTGTACCGTGACGAACTGGCCAGCGCTCGCTATGCCAGCGGCACCGGCTGCAACGCCATCGTAACCCTGCTTGCCTTGTGGCCACTGTACCGCCGGGGGCTGGTGGAAGAGACGGTGGTCGAGGTCAAGGTGGGCTCCTCGGAGGGCGGCAACAAGGCCAGCCCCGCCTCGCACCATCCGGAGCGGGCGGGCGTGGTCCGGACCTATGCGCCGGTAGGCCACCGGCACCAGGCGGAGTTGATCCAGGAGCTGGAGTTGGACCCGGCCCAATCCCGCCTGCACTTTTCGGTCACATCGGTGGGCATTGTTCGAGGCGCGCTGGCCACCTGCCACTGCCTGATGCGCGAGGAACTGCCTGAGCGTGATGCCTGGCGGTTCTACCGGGAGGATTATGCTCAGGAACCCTTTGTGCGCCTGGTGCGGTCCAGGCGGGGGATCCACCGCTATCCGGAGCCCAAGATCCTGGCCGGCGCCAACTACTGTGACATCGGTTTTGTGGCCGACGCTGGCCAGCGGCGGCTGGTGGTCATTGCCGCCATCGACAACCTGATGAAGGGCGCGGCGGGGAACGCCGTGCAGACCATGAACGTCATGATGCGCTGGCCGGAAACGCTGGGCCTGGAGTTCGCCGGGCTGCATCCGGTCTAGCGAGCGGGCAATACGAGGCGCTGTGGGAGCGGGAGCAGGGATGTCTACCAAAAGAACGGAGGCACATATGATTGTCATAAAAGCCGGCGGTAACGGCAGCTTGAACATGGACGCAGTCTGCGCCGATGTCGCCGGATTGGTCGAGCAGGGCGAAAAGGTGGTGCTGGTACATGGTGGGTCTCACGAGACCAACGTGATCTCGGCAAAGCTGGGGCACCCACCACGCTTTGTGACCTCGGTCTCGGGTCACAGCAGCCGCCATACGGACCGGCAGACGATGGAGATCCTGGCCATGGTGGCCGCGGGGCGCATCAACAAGCTGCTGGTGGAACGGCTGCAGCAGTTCGGTGTGAACGCCGTGGGCCTCTCGGGCCTGGACGGGCGCTTGCTGGAGGGCAAGCGCAAGGATTCACTGCGCATCGTAGAGAATGGCAAGCGCAAGGTGTTGCGAGGCGAGTTCAGTGGGAAGATTGAAAAGGTCAATGGGGCCCTGCTCAAGACACTGCTGGAGGCTGGCTATGTGCCTGTGGTGGCGCCGCTGGCCATCAGCTACAACCACGAGGCGCTGAATGTGGACGGCGACCGGGCGGCGGCGGCCATTGCCGCCAAGCTGAATGCCGAGACGGTGATTATCCTGTCCGACGTGCCGGGCCTTTTGCGGGATGTGTCGGACGAGACTACGATTGTGTCTCACATTCCCGTGCTCCAGGCCCGCGGCTATCTGGACCGCTACGCCCAAGGTAGGATGAAACGCAAGGTCCTGGGCGCCCTCGAGGCTTTGAATGATGGTGTGGGCCGGGTGATCATCGCCGATGGGCGGGTGGCCCAGCCCCTGCAGCGGGCGCTGGCGGGCCGGGGTACGGTGGTTCAGTAGATGACAAGAGATGAGATCATTGCCCTCGAGGACCGCTACGGCAGCGGGCTCTATTCGAAGCAAGCGCTGGTTCTCGTGCGGGGGCAGGGTGCGCGGCTGTGGGATGCCGATGGGCGGCAGTATATCGACTGTATCGGCGGCCACGGTGTGATGAACGTGGGCCACGCCAACGCGTCGGTGATCCAGGCCATCAACGACCAGGCACAGCGGCTGCTGTCCTGTCCCCCTGGTTTCTACAACGACCAGCGCGCGGAGCTTTTGGCTGAATTGGTGCGCATAGCACCCCCGGGCTTGGAGAGGGCATTTCTCTGTAACTCGGGGACCGAGGCTGTGGAGGCGGCGCTCAAGTTTGCCAGGGTGAGCACCGGCCGCACCAAGATCGTGGCCGCGATGCGTGGCTTTCACGGCCGGACCTTTGGCGCGCTGTCGGCGACCTGGCGCAAGGACTATCGCCAGCCCTTTGAGCCCCTGGTGCCAGGCTTTGACTTTGTGCCCTACAACCGCCTGGAGCGGATGGACCAGGCAGTGGACGGCGATACGGCGGCTGTAATCCTGGAGGTCGTGCAAGGGGAGGGGGGCATTGTCCCCGGTGATGGTGACTATCTCCGGGGCGTGCAGGCGCTGTGCCGGGAGAGGGGGGCGCTCTTTCTGGTGGACGAGGTGCAGACCGGCTTTGGGCGCACCGGGCGGATGTTTGCCAGCGAACACCATGGCCTGGTGCCCGACCTGATGTGCGTGGCCAAAGCCATTGCTGGCGGCCTGCCCATGGGCGCCGTCCTGCTGGGCGCGCGCGCCAGCAACCTGCCCAAAAGGGCGCATGGCTCAACCTTTGGCGGTAACCCCCTGGTCTGCGCGGCGGCCCTGGCGGCCATCCATTATCACAGAGAGCGCCCGGCTGCCTGAGCGAGCGGCAGATCTGGGCGCGCGGCTGTTGGCCGGCCTCCAGGGAATATCTGTAGCGCAGATCCGCGAGGTGCGGGGGGTGGGGCTGATGGTGGCCGTCGAGGTCAAGGGCAAATCGGCGCCCTACCTGGCGGCCCTGGCGGAACGGGGTGTGTTGGCTCTTTCCGCGGGCGCCAACGTCATCCGCTTTCTGCCTCCCCTGGTGATCAGCGCCGAGGAAGTGGACAAGGTCGTGGCCCAGGTCGCGGCGGTCCTGGAGGCGCAGCGTGGATGATCTTGCCTTCCTGGAGGGCTTGCTTGCGATCCCGAGCCCATCAGGCCAGGAAAGCGCCGCTGGCGCGTATCTGGTCGAGCGGATGGCGCGGCTGGGCTTTGAGGCCACCCGCGATGAAGCCGGGAATGTTGTAGGTACAGTGGGCGATCTCAGCGCGGGACGGACTATTGCCCTGCTGGGCCATATGGATACCGTGCCGGGAGACATCCCCGTGCGTCAGGAAGCTGGCCGGCTGTATGGCCGCGGCGCCGTTGACGCAAAGGGTCCCCTGGCGGCTTTTGTGCTGGCGGCGGCCCGTGTGGCGCCGGATCTGGCGGACTGCCAGGTCCAGGTCATCGCTGCCGTGGAGGAGGAGGCGCAATCGCGAGGGGCGCGCCATCTAGCGCGCTCCATGGAGGCGCCGGCCTTTGTCATTATCGGCGAGCCCAGCCAGTGGGAGAGCATTACCCTGGGCTACAAGGGCATGCTGAGGGCGGACTACCGGCTGGTGCAGCCGGGAGGACACAGCGCGGGCCAGCAGGTGGGTCCGGCAGAGAAGGCGGTGGAGTTTTGGAACAAGCTGGCCGCTTACGCTTCGGCGTACAATGACGGCCGGTCGGGGCGCTTTGACACACTGGATCCCGCGCTGGGAGATCTCTGTACCTTCAGAGAGGGAATGAATGAAGGGGTCACGATGACCACGCTGACACGGCTGCCCTTGGGGCTAAGGACTGCCGACCTGAGAAACGAGATGAGCCAGTGGCGCAACGGCGCTCGATTGAAATTCTACCCCAGTGATCCCGCGTACCGGTCGGAAAAGAATAGCCCCCTGGTGCGCGCCTTCCTGCGAGCCATCCGCAGCGAGGGCGGTCGACCGAGGTTCAAGCTCAAAACAGGGACGTCAGACATGAATGTGGTGGGACCGGCCTGGAACTGTCCCATCGTGGCCTACGGGCCGGGGGATTCGGCCCTGGATCACACACCCAATGAGCACATCGACGTCGCCGAGTTCCGGCGGTCGGTGGATGTGCTGTCCCGGGCGCTGGCGCTCCTGGCGGCCTAGCGCGCCTTCCTGCAACGGGCCTTGCTTTCTCCTACCCCGAAGAAACTTGTGAATCTGGTAATTTCAAGCTATATCAGTGTCTATACGCCGATTTATGGACTGGTCCGCACAGGCCAGTCCTTCACCTTGCGTTTTGCGCGGAATGATGGTACACTGGTGGCGACCCTGGGGGCGGGAAGGTTTCTGGCCCGACCCGCTGGTTAGGCCGTAGACCAAAACTGAGGATAGATGTGAATGAATCGCTTTTCTGATCTACCAAGCCTGGCCCTGGTTCGGGGCTTGGGCCTTGCATTCTTGTTGGCTTTGATGATGGCCGCCTGCGTCCCGGTCGTGGCTGCCGCAGGCGACCAGCCAGGAACCGGGGACCAGGCCGCTGCGGATCCCGTCATTACGGTTTGGCATGGCGCGACCCAGGAATTCGGCACGCGGGGCAATCCGCAGTTGTGGATCAACATCCTGGGCAATGCACGGGGAGTGAACAGGTTGCAGTACTCCCTGAATGACGGCCCCTACATCGATATTGCCCGGGCGGGCGGCAGTGGGGCCATGGCGCCGGCCCTGGAGGATCTATGGCATCCCGGTGGGATAAAGCAGGACCTGTTGCCTGAAGGTGACCGCGGCAGTGTGGGTCAGGGAGCCCTTGGACCTGGCGCCCTGGACGTTGTCGCCAGCGATCGGCTGGAATCCCCAGGTGACTTTAACGTCGAGATCAGAACTGCCGATCTGCTCGATGGCGAGAACATTGTCAGGATCAGAGCCAACAAAGACGATGAATTTGTCGAGCCGGTGACGGTCCGCTATGCGGCCGGGAATAGCTGGCAAATCCCCTACAGTATCGACTGGGACCTGGTGACAGATATCGCCGACGTCGCGCAGGTCGTGGATGGCCAATGGCAGATCGAGGGGGATGGCATCCGGCCAACTGTGACTGGCTATGACCGTGTCGTGGCCATCGGTGACCTCTACTGGCAGGATTTCGACCTTCTGGTGCCTATTACGCTCCACGAGTTCTCCGAGCCTGACATCGGCGGTGTTGGCGTCGTGGCCCGCTGGCTGGGCCACTTTCAGGTGGAAGACGAGCAGCCAGGCAAAGGCTGGTGGAACATGGGGGCTTACGGTCTCTACCGGAATCGCTTTGATGACGGTGACAAGAGGGATCACTCCAAGCTATGGATGTACACCGGCCACTATGACATCGTGAAGGATGATAGCGGGTTCAGGATGGACCCAGGCATACCCTACTATTACCGTATGCGGGTTCAGACGAAGAAGGCCGGTGACAGCGGCTTCTATAGCTTCAAAGTATGGGAAGTTGGGGAGCCAGAGCCAGCGGGTTGGACCTTTGCGGTTCAGGACAGCAAGCCGGAGGGGTGGCAGCCTGAGGAACCAAAAGAATCGCCGCGAAGTGGCTCGGTGCTGTTGGTTGCGCACGAGGTGGACGCCACCTTTGGCGACGTGGTGATCCAGCCCCTGGTGGACTTGGCTGTCTCTATGGCCGGCAGCGGAAGCGTGCAGACCTCGCCAGAATTGGTGGGCGAGTCAGATGCCTATTTGTACGGCGATACGGTCAGACTGGAGGCGCTGGCGGATCCTGGTTGGGTCTTTGTGGGCTGGAGCGGCGATCAGATCAGCACACAGAACCCCTTTATGCTCACGCTGATGGCTGATACAGAACTCGTTGCCACCTTTGGCCTGCCACGCAGCCTGGATATTGCGGTCGTCGGCCAAGGAAGGGTGGTCCGTGACCCGGAGCAGGAGGAGTACGGCGAAGGCGCCGTTGTCATGCTGGAAGCGAAACCGGATCCCGGCAACGCGTTTGTGGGCTGGAGCGGCGATCTGCTCAGTACGCAGAACCCGGTCACGCTCACGATGATGGCTGATACCGAGATCGTCGCCACCTTTAGCTTGGCGCACAGCCTGGATGTTGAGGTCGTCGGCAATGGCAGTGTGGCGCGCGACCCGGAGCAGGACGAGTACGCCGACGGCAGCGTTGTTGTGCTGAGGCCCCGCCCTGACCCGGGCTGGACTTTCAATGGCTGGGGTGGCGCCAACGGCGATGAACTTTCGAAGCTCGGCGATGATACTTGGTCGCTGGCGGTAGACGGCGACAAGGCTGTGACCGCTCTCTTTGGTCCCGCACGGATCTTTTTGCCAATCGTGAACCGAGCGCGCTGAAGCAAGGTTTGATCTGGCAGAAAACCGGTTTGGGCCAGGATCAGCATCTGGGCCCAGCGAGGACTGGCTTGAGGGGCGGGCGCGTTGGCGGCCGTCCTTTTGGCAGGTTTTTCCTGCAGAGGAGATGGTGGGGTGAAGAGCCTCAATGTCACTATGACAGGCTCTATTTGGATTAGGTCTACTACACGAGGGCACAGGTTTAGGCCCTAAACTCCTCCCTGCAGGGGATAGAACTAACGGACTTGTCGTGATACAATGGTTCTAAAGGCGAAAGCACAGATTCTGTGCATAGTTCAGTCTTCTGCTATCGATTACTATGCGAGATGGCAATGGGTGCCATCTGAAGTGTTGGTCTGGCCATAGCGCGGGGGGCTGGGCGCTTTGGCGTTGGGCGGGTGCCTGGCGGCGAGCGGAAAGCCCATGAACCTCAACCAACTGGCACAAGAGAGAAGGAGCAACCAGGATGCAGTTCTCCAGCAATGAGTTATACCTATTGATGAACTCGCCCAAGCCTCTATGGCTGGCAAAGGCCGATCTGCACGGAGTCTTCCTGGGAGAGGCCGACCTGCGCAATGCCAACCTGAAGGGAGCCGATCTGACAGAGGCCGGCCTCAGTGGGGCCGACCTGCTGGAGGCCAACCTGGCAGGAGCCACCCTCACGCAGGCTGACCTGCGAGACGCCAATCTCGCCGCGGCCAACCTCGAGGGCGCCGAGCTTGGCGGATCGGACCAGAGAGGGGCCAATCTGGTGGGGGCAAACCTGGCCGGCGCGAACCTGTGCCAGGCCAACCAGCAGGGGGCAAACCTCCAGGGGGCCAGCCTGGCCGGCGCCAACCTCGAAAGGGCGATCCTGGATGAGGCCAATCTTGAAGGTGCGAATCTGGAAGATGCCGCTCTGGCCGGGGCTAGCCTCCAGGGAGCCAACCTGCGGGAGAGTGTCCTGCGAGGGGCCAATCTGCATGGAGCTCGTTTGGAGAAGGCTGATCTGAGCAAAGCTGACCTGGGCGGCGCGGATCTGTCAGAGGCGGAATTGATCTCAGCCACCCTGGCGGGCGCCAATCTGGAAGGAGCAGACTTGGGGCGGGCTGGTCTGCAGTGGGCCAACCTGGAAGGCGCCGACCTGGTCGATGCACGTCTGGACGGAGCGGATCTGCGCGATGTGCACATGCCGCGTGCCGAGTTGCGCGGGGCCAGCCTGGAGGGCGCAGCCCTAAAGGGGGCGATCCTCGAAGAGTCGAAGCTTCAGGGTGCGAACCTCCGTGGGGCTGGCATGGTCGGAGCAAAGCTTGCTCTGGCTGACCTGCGAGGAGCCGACCTGACCGGGGCTAATCTGGACGAGTCCGATCTAAGTGGTGCCGACCTGCGTGAGGCCAACCTGACAAAGACCAAGCTGCACAATGCCGCCACAGACCAGGGAACCCAGATCGATGCCAAGTGGCGTGTGGTGTGGGAGGTGGTCGCTCAAGGCGCCGATGAGCGTCACTTGGGCGAGGCTGACCTCGAGGGCGCGGACCTGAGTGGGGCTGCGCTGGCCGGGGCCGTCTTGGTTGGGGCGGACCTGCGCGGAACGGACCTGAGCGGGGCCAACCTAGAAGGCGCTGATCTGGAAGGGGCCGATCTGACGGATACCAATCTTCTCGGGACAAACCTGAATGAGGCCAACCTGAGAAGGGCAAACCTGTACCAGGCCAGCCTGGACGACACGACCAAGATTGACCCCAAGTGGCGCCTGGTGTGGGACATTCTGACACATGGCGGTTCTGATCGAAACCTGCAGGGAGTTGACCTGGAGGGTGCGAACCTTGGCGGGTCGGTTCTTTCAGGCACTGTGCTCGATGGTGCCAACCTCGGGGCGGCGGACCTGCGGGGGACGGATCTGCGGGGGGCTGGTCTGGTAAGGGCACACCTTCACAAGGCCAGCCTGGACCAGGCGACCCAGATTGATGCCAAGTGGCGTTTGGTGTGGGACATTGTCACCCATGGCGGCGCCAACCGGAATCTGGAGTCGGCTGATCTGAGCGAGACCGACCTGCGCGAGGCTGACCTGAGGGGGGCTCACCTGGAAGGGGCCGATCTGCTGGGGGCTGACCTGCGCCGTGCGGATCTGCGGGGGACCAATTTTCAAGGGGCCGACCTGGGTGAGGCGGACCTGCGCGGGGCCGATATGCGTGGAGCCGGCCTGACACTGGCTCACCTGCATCAAGCGCGCCTGGATGAAACGACCCAGGTCGACGCAAAGTGGCGTCGCGTCTGTGAGGTTGTTTCTCAGGGCGCAGCGGATGGCAACCTGGCAGACATTGATCTGAGTGATGCTGATCTGCGCGGGGCCGACCTTCGTGGAGCCGATCTACGTGGCGCGAGCCTGGGCGGATCCGACTTGAGAGGAACCACTTTGGAAGGATCTGATCTCAGCGGAGCCAATCTGGCCCAGGCTATCCTGGATGACGATACTCAGGTCGCCCCCAAGTGGCGGCTGGTGTGGGATCTTGTTACCCAGGGTGCTGCGGGCCGCAACCTGGAGCAGGCAGATTTGGGCGGAGCCAACTTGCGCCATGTCGACCTAAGTGGGGCGAACCTGGCCGGGGCTGACCTGCGAGGGGCCGATATGCACGAAGCCAACCTGGCCAGGGCGCGGTTCCATGGGGCCAGTCTGGATGAGTATACGCAGATTGATCCCAAGTGGCAGTTGGTCTGGGAGCTTGTCAGCCAGGGCGGCGACGACCGGGATCTGAAAGGGATTGATCTGAAGGAGGCCGATCTGAGTGGGGCTAGCTTGGTGGGGGCGGACCTGGCAAAGGCTGACCTGAGTGGGACAGACCTGCGTGGGGCAAATCTGCAGCGGGCACACTTGCACGATGCCCATCTGGATGGCAGCACGCAGATCGATCCCAAATGGCGCCTGGTCTGGGAAATCGTCACTCATGGCCGTTCCGATCGCAGTTTGGAAGAGTCTGACCTGAGTGGCGCCGACCTGAGCGGCGCTGATCTGCGCGGGGCAAAACTGACCCAGGCTACGTTCAACGGGTCAGATCTGCCCAAGGCCGATCTCAGCGGGGCCGATCTACGAGAGGCTGACCTGCGTGGGGCGGATCTGCGTGGTGCAAATCTCACCAGGACTGACCTGCACAAGTCCTTGATGGACCCGAGTACCCAAATCGACATAAAATGGCGCGTCGTTTGGGAGATTCTCTCTCGTGGTGCAGCGAACCGGGATCTTGAGGATGCTGACTTGCGTTGGACCGACCTGAGCGGTGCCGAACTGAGTGGGGCCAATCTGGGGGGGGCCAGCCTGCGCTGTACAGATCTGCGTTGGACCGATCTGCGCGGCTCCAAGATCGAGGGGGTGGACCTCAGCGGGGCTGATCTGCGGGGGACCGATCTTCGCGGCGCCAGCCTTCGGAAGGCGAATCTGTACAAAGCCAGCGTGGACGAGAGCACGCAGATCGATCCGAAATGGCGTTTGGTGTGGGAGCTTGTTACTCATGGTGGGGCTGATCGAGATCTGAGCCAGGCGGACCTGCGCGGAACTGACCTCAGCGGAGCCGAGCTGAGTGGGGCCGTTTTGGAGGGGGCTGACCTGCGGGGTAGCGATCTGAGCCGGGCTGGGCTCCGGGGCGCCAAGCTGGCGGGTGCGGATCTATGCGGCGCTGACCTGACCGAGGCTATTCTGGAAGAGGCGGACCTGACCGGCGCCAACCTGGACGAGGCCAAATTGGAAAAGGCCATCCTGGATGGCGCTGATCTGAGCAGGTCGGATCTGACTGGGGCTGTTCTGAGTGGCGCCAGCTTGCGAGATGCCACACTGAGCGATGCGATCTTGCCTGACGGCAAGAAGAAGGGGCCATTCACCTCTCTGGGCAAGTATACGCGATAGAAAGACAGAATTGCCTTTTGCCGGCGCCTTCCTTGCGAGCGATATGCGCGGCTGGGCGACGGGCCGACAAAAAAGCCGCGCTACCATTTGGTAGCGCGGCTTTTGAGATTCAGACTGTCGGGGCTGAGCCAGTGCGCCGTCGCTAGATGGATACCGGAAGAACTCGCTGCCGCAGATACCTGCCCCGGGTTCTCTGGACACGATCCGAAGCCGTCGAGGTGCCTTTGGGAGAGGGGCAGTCTGGGCAGTGACCCCGAAGAACATCCCCACGACTGCGCTCGCGACAGGCGGTACAGGATGGCCAGCCAGCCTCGATTACGCCGCCCCGTGTTCCCAGCGACGAGGTACGGCCATAGGCTTCAGACCTGGAAGGCAATTCCAGACAAGGCGGGTTCTCTCTGAGTGGCGTCAAAACCTGTGAGCTGTATGGTTGGAAACGGCTCATGCGGATGGCCCTCACACTACAGATCGGCAGGAGGGGGAACGCGGCTGTTCTCCAGATACTCGTTCAGCATGTCCAGGCTGTATCTTCGGTGGCCGCCCGGCGTGCGATAAGGCACGATCAGACCCTGCTGTTCGATCTTGCGCAATGTGAACAGGCTGACCCTTAGGTAAGCCGCTGCCTCTTTGGCTGTGAATAGCCTCATCTCAGCTGCCATGCTGGTTCCTCCTATCGAATAGTACTCACTCGCATCGCAAAAAAACCACAGAACTGCTCTAGCTCGCGGTAGAACCAGTGTAACACGGTACCAGATCAAAAACCATCGTCCCTAGGGAGGATATTAGGGCTGATTCTGCCTAGACCATGGGCCTATGACCAGTTTCTGACGAAAACCTGTTCTGAACGCGTGCCCCAATGCCAACACGCCGGTTTTTGCTTCCCCAATCTGCCGATTTACTACGTTCCACCCGTTGGATCACGGATCTGACCCATAACTTGAGGATTTACCAGCAGGGATCCTGGCTGGAGAGATGATGGAGTATGGAGCTTGTTCGTGGAGCTGGCAAAGCTGAGATCTCTCCCACTGCGGGTATAGAGCTGTGCCGACGGCCCGCGGAGGGGCGTCCAGAGGACGCCAGATTTTGGAAAGGCCAGTGGCGCAGATGGACCGTCACCAACGTCGATTTTCTTGGGACGTGGGAAGCGTGGGCTTAGGTGAGGCTGTGCCGGCTGGCCAAATCGTCGGCCATCGGTTCAGTGCTGTATGCTGGTCCGCCTACCTGTTTCAGACGGCGGATGGCTGGAATGAGGTCAGTTACCAGGCTGGCTTTGGAGACCACGGCATGCGCGCCGGCGTCCATCGCGGCTCTGCGGCAGGAGCGGTAGTCCAACAGGGTGAGGGCGACGATTCCTACCCCCGGCAGCATTTCCCTCAGGCTGGGGATGGTCTCCGAATCGGTCAGGCCAGGCATCTCCAGGTCGATGAGGATCACCTGTGGCTTTAGTATCGAGACCTGGCTCAGGGCTTGCTCACCGCCGTCTGTGGCGCCCACGAGAAGCAATTCCTGACGCCTCCGGAGAAACTCGACCGCGGCTCTGAGAAAGTCGCGGTTGTCGTCTACGATGAAGACCCGAGTTCTTGGACTGTCCGTCAGATCGGCCAGATGCGCCATGGTAGCACCTCTTTCGTCTGGATCATCGGTCTTTCCTGTAGAGTCAATGGCAGATAGGCTCAAGGTTCAGTCTGGAAAGATTCCCTGTTCCCCTTCCTCAGGCGTCTTCCCTCTCCCTGATCTGGCCCAAGAGAGGGAAGTGATGCCTTGAGGAGGGCGCAAAGGCCCCGGAACGGCCCCGGGGGGGAGTGCAACGTAGTGTCAATGTACCAGCAATTATCGCACAAAAGGCGTGGTTTGTCTATGGGGTGTTTCCCTACCTTTTGCTGGGAAAACACCCCATCTTTGCTGTAGAAACACAGTAGATCGGGGGGAGAGAGCCTACTCAGGTCTTCGGGGGAAGGGAAAGAGCGAAATCGACGCCCTGCTGGACCCGATTCTGAAGATCAACTGCGGTCTGGCAGCCGGCCGGCGTCACATAGACCCAGCCCTTCATGGCGCGCCCCGTCAAGTTGAAGGGGCTGGTGTGTGGTTCGGCCAGTGCTGCCTCGTAATGGGCGGGCCCGACGCGGACAATCAGGTTGTCTCCGTGAACGCCGCAGGCCATGTTGCCCAACACCATGTACCCGATGCCGCCGAACATCTTTTTTTCCACAAGGCCGGGAAGTTCGCCCAGGGCCTCTTGAACACGCGCTGCCAACTTTTCGTCGTATGCCAACATTGCCTCCTTCCGAGCTAACTCCCTCGGCGTACCGCCATCAGAGTAATGTCATCGAACTGGGGCTGGTCCCCTGTGAACTGTTGCAGGTGCGAAAGCAGGTCCTGCAACAGGCGCTGGGCCGGCTGGCCGAGGTTCGACTGGGCGACTCGTAGGATCCCTTCACTGCCGAAAGGCGCCAGGTCTGGATCGTGGGCATCGATCACGCCGTCCGTGTACAACAGCAGCGCCGTGCCCGGATCCAGCTTGATCGTCGAGCAGCCCCAGCCCGGATCCTCCACAACACCCAGCGCGATTCCTCGACCAGGCAGTGCTTGGATGGGCTCTTGAGCCCCGGAGCCGCCCTGGCTGTGCTCAGATGATAGCCTGTAGGGCGGGTGGTGCCCGGCATTGCAGTAGATCAGCGTGCCGCCGACGGGATCGAGAATGCCATAGAAAACGGTGACAAAGAGGTCGGCCCGGGTATCAGCCAGAATCCGGTCGTTCGCAGCCTGCAGCGCCAGGTCCGGGCGTTCCGGATGGCCCGGAGCATAGGTGCGTATCAGGGTCCGGCTCAGAGCCATATACAGGGCGGCGCTCATGCCCTTGTCGGCCACGTCAGCGATCACGATGCCTAGCCGTTCACCTGGCAAGTCGATGAAATCGTAAAAGTCACCCGAGGTCTCCCGGGCAGGGAGGAGTGTGGCCTCGAGCTGCCAGCCGGGCAGGTCGGGCGGGGCGCTGGGCAGCAGGCTGGCCTGCATGCGTCCGGCCAGTTCCAGTTCCCGGCGGCGGGTGCTTACCACCTGCAGAGCCCGCGCGGCCTGGTTCAGATAGCCTACCTGCTGCAGTTCGCGCTCTCGCTGGGCCACGAACTGGTCGCCAAGCAGATCATCGCAGAGAGTGACCACGCCGACGGGGGGGCGGCCCGGGATCAGCAGAGGGATGGCTCGCCAGACATGGCGGCCTACTTCTGTCCCGCGCAGCGCGCGTGCCTGGCGATAGGCGCGTGTCTCCAGGCGGTCGGCATTGAGGGGCATCTCTGGATCGCTCCATGGGGCAGTGTCCGCCTTGGGGCCCAGGTGCCCGACCAAGCGCAGGCGGTTGCCAGAGGATTGCAGGATCCACACGCGTGCGTCCACCACGCCAAAGCCCGCCGAGAGCCCGCGGGTCAAAAAGTGGGCCGCCTGGCCCAGATCCTCTGAGGCGTACATGGAGTTGATGGTGGCGGGCAGCAGGTCTGACCGAGCTTTTTCGTTTCCCTCACTTATGCCCGCTTCCAGGTAGTCAATGGCCAAGTCCCATCGTCCGGCCATAACCAGCAGATGGCCCACGTGGCCTGGATGAAAGTGCCGGGACAGGAACCTGCTATAAATGCCGTTCTGTATGCGGTAGCTGTCGTCGCCCATCCGATCCACGACGCCTGTCAGGTACAAGGGATCAACATCGGGCGAGAGGGGCAGGGGCAGCTCAGACCGGGGAACGGCGCCATGGGCCAGCAAAAGCAGGATGCAGCGCAGGAGGTCCGGATCGTCTTCGATCATGCGCACGGCTTCCTGCAGTGGTGTGTAGCGATAGACTCTGTCCCGGAGGAAATCGCGGACGACTTGTTTTACAGTCTCGGCCCGCAAGCGGGTCGCTGATGCCACAAGGGCGGATTCTGCTGCCTGCTCGCAGAGATGGCGGATCAGATAGGCATCGCCGCGGGAGGCCGCGAGCAGCCGGTGCAGTGCCTGTTTCTTCAGGGTGACAATGCCGCGGGCTGCCAGCTCGTCCACGATGAGCGCCTTGCTCTCGCTTTCCGTCAGGTCGCCGACGAATACGCGCTGGGCGATGCCCCTGAAGGGTGATGATTCACCTACTGTGAGGGTTGCCAGGCTCAGAGCGCCAGAGACGACAACCATGACCCGGTTTTCCTGGAGCTGCTGATCCATATAGGCCGCCCGCAGTGAGGTCAGAAGCGCCTGGACGAGGTCGGTGGGGACCGCTTCCAGATGTTCGATGATCAGTACCAGATCCTGTCCCAGTTCGGTGACGGCATCGGACAAGAAGCCGCGGAATACAGCGCTGCTGGACTGGCCGGCCTCTGGGATGAGCAGGCTCACACCGGTGACATTCTGGATCCGCTGCGCGGTGAAGCGCATCAGGTTGGCAAAAAAGCCCTGCAAAGTCGATGCCCGCGTGTCATACAGGTCCACGTAGACACAGGCCCAGCCGCGAGCCTGGGCCAGGGTCTGCTCCACGTAGCGCAAGATCATGGTCTTGCCGGACAGTCGCGGTCCGAGGACGGCACAATAGTCGCCCTCTTCTACGCAGCGCACGATCTGGGCAATGGTATCTTGATTGTAGCGCACCGTGGCCGGCGCCTCGGCTGGTTCCGGGCCTGCACCCTCGAGCCGGGTCACAGCCCTTCCTCCTTGACCTTTCGGAACAGGTAGTCCAGATCGTAGGTCTGCTGCAGCACCTTGGTAAAGACTGGTGAGGTAAAAAAGTACTCTTTGCCCTTTCGCTGCAGGATGCCGGCCAGCGCGAGCACGTTGCAGGACTCGTCAATTTCATCCTGGGGCAGGACGATGCCACGTTTCCGCAGGCCGGCATCCATGAAGGGGTGGGAAAAGCCCCGCGATCGCGCGTCGTCTGAGGCCATCAGAATGGCATAGACCAGCGCCTTCTCTCGATTTTGCGTGTTCTGCATGAATGAGGTGAGGAGGTGGCTTTTGAAGCCCTCGTCCGCATAGACATCGATGAGGCTTTTGGGGTCAATCTCTCGCTGGCCGGTCCTGTCCAGCCGCCGCAGCAGGATCATGCAGTAGTACTGGATCAGGTTTGGTTGGCCGGCTGTCTCCTCATAGATCCGGCCCACGACTTCGTCCTTGTTCTTGATGCGCACGCGCAGGTTTTCCATGGGCGTGATGATCAGATCCTGGGCCTGGCGCCGGGTGAATTCGCTCAGCCGGATCTCCTGGGCAAAGTTGTAGAAAGGCGAGTCCAGCAGGTATTGCTCGCGCATCGCCTCGCGGAATCCGGCCAGGATGTACTGGCAGGCGCCCTTGTTGGCCGAAGCGCGCAGCATGGTGAAAAGCTCCCAGTTGCCACGTTGCATGATGACCAGATTGTCCACCTCGTCCAGGAGAAAGACGATCTTTTTCTTCTGGGCGCGGCTCATGCGCTCCAGGAAATCTGGGAAAAAGAAGACATACTTTTGCAGGTGGATCCTGGGCAATTCTCTGGGGTTGAGCTTGCGCACGACCTCGCGGATATAGTCATCGGTTGTGAGCAGATCGCTGCACTCCAGGTAGACGACGTTCGCGGCCTCCTGCTCCTCCATCAGGATTCGCTCAATCTCACGTAGGAGGGAGGTCTTTCCGATGCGCCGAATGCCGAGAATGGCATGGTTTGTGTCCGGATTGCCCAGTATCCTGGACATCTCGTACTCGCGCCCAAAGAAGCGGCTGCCCGTGACAGGCGCCCTGGTTTCGTAGGGAGCCAGCGTAGAGATCGGAACCTGGGCCGATATCAGATCCAGCAGCTCACCGCTGGGGCGCCGTGACTGGAGGATCTGTTCCTGTTCTTCACATCCAGCGATCACCAGATTGTGAATGGGGCTGGAGGTGAACCTGAGCAGTGGCCGGCTGTCACCGTCGAGCAATACCAGCACGGTCTGCCGGCTGAGGTTCCGTTCACGGATCACGTCTGCCAAGCTCTGGAGCAGATGCTGTGGTTGGCTGCACTCCAGGTCGCGACGCTGGACCCAGATCACGGGAGTCTTGCTGGAAAGCCGCAGCTTCCAGGAGGAGAGATCGACAGAAAAGAGATGGTAGCCCAGCGCAGCCTTGCGCCTGCTCACTATGTAGCCCAGTTCGTCACTCAGCAAACGCAACAGGGGCGGAAATTCTTTGTACATGGTACACCTCACTGCGCGAGACGGCTTTGGATCCGGCTCCCGGCCTACAATACCCGTATCAGATCATAGCTCTTGAGAATGTGCAATACGCGCCGGGCAAGAGCCGCATCCATATTTGCCTGACCGATTAGCTCCTCAATCGGCAGTCCGTTGTCCTCGGCGGGTATGAGCGTGTAGAGCGTATTGGCAAACTGGGAAGTCTGGGAATCGCCTACAAAGCAGGCTGACAGACGGCCTGGCTCTGGCCTGAGCATGCGCTGCAGCCGCCCATCGGGGGCGGTCATGGCCTGTACCCCCGAGCGGGCCACGTGGTCCGCCTCTCGAAGCGGGCTGTCTTTCAGGGATACCTCTGAGTGACGGTCGTGCCAGGCAGCCTCCAAGTATCGTAGATTCCCCCGGTCAAGAAGTGGCTTGCCGTCGATGAGGATGGATGGCAGGCGCGTGACCATGTCGCAGTGAATGCTGGAATAGACCATCCCGCCCATATAGACATTGGTGCCCAGGGCAATGTGAGCAGTGCCTGCCGCCTTTTCGTCAAAGAGCATGTTGCCGGTCAGACTTGTTACGGCCGGATTCAGGCCAATGCCGATTTCGGCCAGGTTGGACCACTCCAGATCGCCCGCAGCCTGGGCTTTGTTGATCTGCGTCTCGTACAGCCATCTTGCCGCGGGGCCATCGGCCGGCTCCACCCGTATGAGGCGGCCCCCTTCAAAGCTCAGGACCAGCTCTGTGGACGGGTCGATGACCAGGCCGGGGATGGAGCCGTTGACAACGATGGTACCCTCTGCCGTGCCCTCAATGGGGGCGATGTAGGTTTCGCCCGAGGGGACATTGCCCCAGGCGCCGTCGTTGATGACGCCGTCGCTGGCCACCGGCAGGCGCTCCCAGCCCCCAATGTCCGCGGTCAGGCTGTGGGCTACGCCGTTGCGGTCATAGCTGACGAACTCTAGCGTCCTGCCCCGGGCCAGTGCAATCTCTACGCACCAGCAGCTGCGCACCAATTGCTCAAAGTCGACGTTGGCCAGCTTGAGCACCTCGGAGCTGGCTCCCGGCATGTGGCCGATGCGGGTGTGTGCCGTCCAGTGCGTCTCCAGGATCCTCTGGCGGAAGGGCAAACATTCGGGGTCGGCGGTAACACAGGTGAGGATCGCCCGCGCCTCTCGAGCAGCCGTCTGGGCCAGCCAGCTCAGATCTCGGTCGCCAGGAATCCGGCGCTGGACCGAAACCGGCACCAAGAACACCGTCTGGGAAATGCCCAGTGCATCCGCGGCTTCGGCCAGGGCCACGCCGGGCTCGATGGTGGTCTCGTCGACAAAGATGACGAGCTGCTGATTGGGCGCCAGACCCAGGCAGTGCTGAACTATCTGCCTGGCGCCCACGACGATAGCATGCTCCATGGGCATTCAATCCCTCCTGAGGTAGGCGGCGCGGAGAGGCGACAAGCCGCCGCGCACTGTGGTGATTATAGCACAAAGGGGGTGAATCCGTCCAGTCGGTCGGTCCTTGGATGGTGAAAACGGATTCCAGCGGTGTAGCGAACCCTGAGCTCGTTTGGGGATGCCGTTCCTGAGATTATGCCAGAAAGACCGGGGAAGTGAAAGAGATCGACTCGACCGGATGACGGGTCAGTTCCTGTTCCAGCTCATCAGCCGTCGCTACGGTCGGGGCTCGATGATCCTGACCTTCAACAAAGCCTACGGCGACTGGGGAGACAACCTTGCCGAACAGCACGTAGCCACGGCCATCCTCTGCCGCCTACAAGACAAAAAGCTTGGACTTGCCCCTCCAGACCCTCGTGTCCTGGCATGAATCATCTATGTAGGGTATAATCTCTTCCGGTGAGATCGCTGATATTCAGGAGAAATGAGCCAGTGGGGACACCCGATCTACCTGCCGAACCTGTTCTTCTGCTGCGGACCAAGCTGCACAGACCGCGAATTCCTCCGCAATTGGTCCGGCGGCCCCGGCTGGAGAGCCGGCTGGACCGGGGCCTGGACCGCGGGCTGGTCTTGGTCTCAGCGCCGGCGGGTTTTGGCAAAACGACCTTGGTCAGCCAATGGCTTGAGGTCTGTGGCTGCTCGGCAGCCTGGCTGTCTCTCCGTGAGGAGGACAGCGACCTGCCGACCTTTCTTCTCTACCTGATTGCTGCCATCCGCACGCTGTACCCCGATGCCTGTCCGGAGACGTGGGCCTTGCTCCGGGCACCGCAATTGCCTCCGATGGCGTACCTGGCCACCATGCTTGTCAATGAACTTGACGAGGTACCTCAGGCATTCGTTCTTGTGCTGGACGATTACCACCGTGTCCAGAGCCAGCCCGTGCACCAGTTCGTCGAGACACTCGTGGACTCGGTGTCCCGCACCCTGTGCCTGGTCCTGATCACGCGTGTCGATCCCTCATTGCCCCTTCCGACGTTGCGTGCCGGGCAAAAGATGCTGGAGCTACGCTCCGGAGATCTGCAGCTCACGCCGGACGAAGTCCGGGACTTTTTTCGGCAGTGCATGGGGCTCGAGGTGGATGCTGAGTCGCTAGCCATCCTGGAACAACGCACCGAGGGCTGGATCGTGGGCCTGCGGCTGGCGGCGTTGTCGCTGCGCGATGCCGGTGAGCTGACTACTCTGACAAGAAACCTGGGGGCCAGTGACCGTCACGTGATGGACTACTTGCTGGCCGAAGTGCTCTCCCACCAACCCCAGGCTGTCCAGGAGGTCCTGTTACGCTCCTCAATCCTGCGGCGCTTCTGCGTCTCGCTCCTCGACGCCCTGCTCGATCGCGATCGCAGCGTGAACGGCCGCGCGCCTGGCGGTGGAACTCGGGACATGTTGCAGTGGATAGAGCGGAGCGGTCTCTTTCTGGTACCTCTGGATAACGAACGGACCTGGTACCGGTACCATCACCTCTTTCAGGAGCTTCTGGAGCACAAGCTGCGCTCCGAGTCGAGTGAGGAGATGGTGGCCTCTCTCCACGTCCGGGCCAGTGACTGGTTCGCCGCAGAAGGGCTGATCGAAGAGGCCATGCACCACGCCCTGGCCGCGGGCGATGCGCCGAGAGCGGCCCGGCTCGTCGAACAGCATCGGCACGCCTTGCTGAATCGAGAAGATTGGCACACCCTGGTACGTTGGGTAGACCTGTTGCCCCAGGAGGTAGCCCACCAGCGCCCAGGCTTGCTGCTGGCGCGGGCCTGGCACCAGCACTGGCGCTGGCAGTACGCAACCGTGCCGCCTCTTCTGCAAACGGCCGAGGAACTGATCTCTCCTGATGCGGAAGTGACAACCGCAGCCGAGCGTCAGATCCTGCGTGGCGAGATCGACACTCTGTGGAGCGCGCTCTGGTTTGCGCGGGGTGATGGACGGCGATGTCTGGAATGCAGCCAGCGGGCGAGGAAGCGCCTCCCGGCCGCGCTTGGTTATGTACGGAGCATGTTCCTCGAGTACTTGGCGTGGGGCTACCAGATGACGGGCCAGGCGCAGACGGGCATACGCATCCTGGAAGAAGCGCTGGCCAGCGATGAGGCCAGGGAGGACCTTTTCACCGCACGAATGCTACTCGGCCTGGTCATCATCTACTACCTGTCCGGCGATTTGCGCCTGCAGGAGCAGATGGCGTTAAGGCTCCTCAAGCTGTCCCCGGAGAAACCGTTGGCGCTCAGTAGGACCTGGGCCCACTCGTTCTCTGGACAGGCGTGCTATCAGCAGAACAGACTGGAAGAGGCGGCGACGCATTTTTCAGCGGTGACGGAACATCCGTACCTGGGCAACGCGGCAGCAAGCCAGGCGTGTATGCTGAGCCTGGCCCTGACCTACCAGGCCCAGGGCCGCCCCGAGGCGGCCACGCAGGTGGCGGAGCAAAGCCTGGGCTTCGCCCTGGAGATTCGCCAACCCGTACAGATGGTAGAGGCGCGCGCCTTCCAGGCGCGTCTGGCCTTGCTGCAAGGAGATCTGGCAGCGGCCCTGCGCTGGGCGCGAGGCGTGACCCCGGAAGAGTTGCCCGCCCGCACGCTGTTCCCCGAAGTCCCGCGCGTGACCCTGGCCCGGGTGCTGATCGCCCAGGGGACGAGGGACAGCCTGCAGAAGGCAAGCCAGATTCTGGAAGAAATGGTGGGCATCGCGCGAGGCGTACACAGCACCCCCCACATCATCGAGCTCTTGGCCCTCCAGGCGCTGGTTTGCGACGCGCAGGGAGACGGCGCAAAGGCCCTGGATCTGTTGCGGCAATCGCTGGAGCTGGCACAACCTGGCGGCTCTCTCCGCGTTTTCGTGGACCTCGGCCCGGCGATGATCCCCCTCCTTTCCCGGCTTACAGAGTTAAAGAGCGAGTCCAACTACGTCAGGCGGATCCTGGCTGCCTTTGCCCCTTCACCGCTGCGGCGCGATGCGCAGCGGCTCGATCAAACTGCCCAACTGGAGATCGTTGAGTCTCTGACGAACCGCGAGCAGGAGATCCTCGAACTGTTGGCCCGGCGCTTGTCTGACAAGGAGATCGCCCAGGCGTTGCACATCTCGCCCTATACCGTGAGAAAACATACCAGTAACCTCTACGGCAAGCTGCAAGTAGCCGGCCGGCGGCAGGCCGTCCGCAAGGCTATAGCATTGGGTATCTTGCCACCCCAGTAGCGTTCTTTCCCCGTTCTTCCCATCGAGATACTGAAAAACTACTCCATTTTTGGGGTTGTCTTCCCTCACTTAATCGAATATAGTGGCAAGAGAAGCCAGTCCGGGCTGCCCAAATCGTGATAGTATGGTTACCCGAGGCCACAGTTGGGCCCAATGGGGACTACTCTTGCCCTAGCCGTTATCCAGGACGACAGGATGACACGCGCGGCGAATGTCCCAAGAACCGGTTCCTGACAACGCAGGACGGAGAGGATGGCCTGAACTACCTGTGTGCCGGTTGGCAGGCCTTTTTCCGGCGGGCCAACGAGCCGATGCAGATCATTGCCACGTTGATGCGCATGGGCCGCCCGGCCTCAGAGGTCATGGCCATCATGGCCAGAAAGGAGGCTGACTGGCAAACCAAGCTCACCAGATCCAGACCTGAAGATCCCTGTCCCTGTGGCAGCGGGCTCAGATTCGGACAATGCCATGGCTTGAAGCGACCCGGACATGGCCAGAGAGGTCGCGCCAAACATGTGCAGCACCCGCGACCACGTGCCAAAGCCGGCGCGAGCTGGTGATGGCAGGCGATTCCGCGAATATCGGGGCAGATCCAGGGAGGCTGCCCTAACAGACTAGAAAAAGAGTGAGGGAGAAATGGCTGAAAAGAAACCGAATATCCTGATCATCTGGGGGGATGACATCGGCATCACCAACCTGAGCTGCTACAGCGACGGGTTGATGGGCTACGGCACCCCCAACATCGACCGCATCGCCGACGAAGGCATGCGCTTTACCGACTCGTACGGCCAGCAGAGCTGTACGGCTGGCCGGGCGGCCTTTATCACCGGGCAGAGCCCCTACCGCACCGGCCTGACCAAGGTCGGCATGCCGGGTGCCGACGTCGGCCTCCAGGCCGAGGACGCCACCATCGCCGAGCTGCTCAAGCCGCTGGGCTACGCCACCGGCCAGTTTGGCAAGAACCATTTTGGCGACAAGAACAAGTACCTGCCCACTGCCCATGGTTTCGACGAGTTCTTTGGCAACCTCTACCACCTCAACGCCGAGGAAGAGCCGGAGAACGTCGACTATCCGCCGGAGGAGGACTTTCCCAACTTTGGAAAGATATTTAGACCACGGGGCGTCATTCACTCCTGGGCTACGGAGGAAGACGATCCCACCGAACAGCCGCGCTGGGGCCGCGTTGGCAAACAGAAGATCGAGGACACCGGCCCTCTGACCAGGAAGCGCATGGAGACCTGCGACACCGAGTTTGTGGCTGCCGCCCAGGACTTTATCAAGCGCACTCACGAGGATGACCAGCCCTTCTTCGTCTGGCTCAACACCACCTGGATGCACTTCCGCGTCCACCCGCCCGAGGAGATCCTCGGGCAGGCCGGCCGCTGGCAGTCCTACTACCACGACGCCATGGTCGAGCATGACAAGCAAGTGGGCCAGATGCTGGACCTGTTGGATGAGCTTGGCATTGCTGAGGATACCATTGTCATGTACAGCACCGACAACGGGCCGCACATGAACTCCTGGCCCGACGCTGCCATGACCCCCTTCCGCAACGAAAAGAACTCGAACTGGGAGGGCGCCTTCCGTGTGCCGGCGATGGTGCGCTGGCCGGGCAAGATCCCGGCAGGTGTGGTCTCTAACGAGATCATCGCCCATCAGGACTGGCTGCCTACCTTGATGGCGGCGGCCGGCGAGCCTGATATCGCTGAGAAACTGAAGAAGGGGCACCTAGCCGGCGACAAGACCTTCAAGGTACACATCGACGGCTACAATTTCTTGCCCTGCTTCCTGGGTGAAGAGGAGAAAGGCCCGCGGTCTGGCTTCGTCTACTTCTCCGATGACGGCGACCTGGTCGCGCTGCGCTACGACAACTGGAAGGTGGTCTTTGCCGAGCAGCGCATGCAGGGCACCGCCGCCATCTGGGCGGAGCCGTTTACCTTCCTACGCGTGCCCAAGATCTTTAACCTGCGTACCGATCCGTTTGAGCGGGCGGATATCACCTCCAACACCTACTGGGACTGGATGATCGACCACGCCTACATCACCTACGCCGCGCAGTTTCTGATCCGCCAGTTCCTGGACACGTTCCAGGAATTCCCGCCGCGCATGAAGCCGGCCAGTTTTGGCATCGACCAGATCCTGGCTAAGATGGAACAGGCTCTAAATATCGACTAGCAGAGGGGGTGACTGTCGGGTGCAACGCACCGTGGTGCGTTGTACCTGCAGTTCCCATAACTCGTGCAATAGATGATAGACGATTGGGGAAACCATCGCATGAGAAGCCACATCGCTGGGGATGCCGTGCAGGACTTTTACGACCTGCACCCTTATCCGCCGCCGGTCGACGACCTCGAGGGGTATCGCCAGCGCTGGCAGGACGAGCGCCAGGCGCAGCCGGCCACGGCTGGTTGCGCCTGCGGCGCGCGTACTCTGTCATGTCCAAGAGTATAGGTCTCTACCCTCTGCCAAGTGCTGTAAGGAGACAAAATGATGACCCATTATTAACTGCCAGGAAAGAGTGCGGTAAAAGTCAAGACCCAATCTGAGCCGCACAATGGACTTTAACAGGCATTTTCGAGACGTACTCGGCTAGACCTGCCCACGTCGATTTTTCGACAAAGGAGGCGAATCGGCAAGTCTATGGCGACCGATGATTCGCTGAGGTTGACCCAGGTGACACAAGACTGCCTGGGTCGTGTGCGACGGCCGATGGAGAGAGACTTGATCTGGTCTACACCTCCTTGGGGCGATAGGTCTCGTTGCGGTGTAGCAGCCCGACAACAAGTCCTACGCTCTTGCGCGCGGTGAGGACCAGAGCCCGCTTGTGATGGTGCTTGGAGGCATCCCGATACTTGCGGCGATAGAATGCCGTGTATTCCGGGATATGCTGGCGCATGAGATTGGCTGCCTGGATGAGGTAATAGCGCAAGTAGCGGTTGCCGGTCTTGGCCATACGGCGGTCTTCGGCTTCAAAGTCACCGGAATTGGAACGAGGCCACCACAGACCGGCTATCTTGGCGACGGCATCTTCGGCGTCGCGGAGGTTTCTGGGACGATAGCGTTTACGTTTCTTGTCCCACTTCTGTGCTTGCAGGAAGCGCTGGGTGTCGCCGATTTCGGCGCCGTTTCCACTGGAGAAGACCGGGCCGACGCCAGGAATGGTCGCCAGTTTCATGATGGCGGGGTGGAGCTGGACTTCGGCGGTGATCCAGTCCTCGACCAGGGCGATCTGGCCTTCCAAGAAACGGATATGTTCCAGGGTGAGGTCCAGGATACGGTGCACCGGCAAGGCCAAAGCATCGGGCAGAGGGAAGCTCTCGACGGCCACCCGGTGGAGCTTGCGGGCGTTGTCGAAGGGGTCGGGGAGATGATGTCCGCTCATTTCGTGCAAGGTCTGGGCCAGATCTTCGACTGGAATGGCAGCTAGCTCGTCGAGGGTGGTGTACTCAGATAACACCTGGCGGCTGGTGACGCCAAAGACGTCGGAGAAGGGCTTGAGCCGGCGATAGGAACTGGCTTTGAGGAAGAGAAAAGCAGAGAAGTAGCATTTTTCTCGGGCCAGGTTCTGGACCAGATGGAAGCGGAGGCGGGTGTAGAAGCGCAGCGGCAGCGTGTCCAGTTGTGGGGACCAGGTCGCGTCAGGTCGCCGGGTACGGGTACGGTCGGCGATGTAGAAGGAGTCCTTCTGGTCAGTCTTGTCATCTTGAGGGAAGCACTTCTTGAACCACTTGACCCAGCGTGGGTTGAGAAGGAAGAGGTTCAAATCGTAGGCTTCCAGGTCAGGATCGGCGGCGAGCTGGTTGAAGAAGGGCAACCACAGGAAGCCAGTCGCTTCCCCGGATACATCCAGGCCGTCGAATTGGTAGGTTTCCAGAGCATCGATCATGAGGGCCTTGGCCAGCGAGTAGCCAGGCAGAGAGTTGTCGAAGGACCGATGCTGTTCAAGGGGCCGGCCATCAGGGAAGAGTAGGCAGAAGTCTGCTTTCTTCTGACTGAAGTCAATGCCGGCCTGCAAACGATTGGTGGTCATAGATGATCTCCTTTCATCGAGACAGAACAAACAGCCAGCGGTCCACCCGGGTGCCCCGGCGCTCCCTGGAGCGGCATCCTTGCGGCAAATCAGCCCTCATGCTCCGTTGAGAGGTTCTGCGGGCTGCTACCCCGCAGCTCGGCGGAGGTAGGGGCATCGTGCGATGTCAGACGTTGATCCCCAAGGAGACCGGGAGTCAAACTTTCCGAGACGTAGCTGGCTGCTGGTCTCTGCCAGCTCGGTAAGGAGCAACAGACTTGCCCGGTATGCCCGCAGTCCGGCCCATGCCGAACTGCCTAATTATCGCCGGGGCACCCGGCTTTAGCAAATGTCATATGACATATTATATACAAGGAGTAGAGACATGACCTTGATCGCGATCAACATACTGCTGGATCCAGATGCTGCCACGGTTGAGAAGGCCCGGGCAACAAATGCTCGACTGCGAGAGAGCTATCCGGACGGTTTCGCCCTGGATGCGAACCACGCGCCGCACATCACCATTCTCCAGCGGTTTGTGCGGACAGCGGACCTCGACGAGGTCGCTAAGGCTGTGGCCGACGTGCTGCGTACAGAGCAGTCGATGAAATGGGAAAGCAATGCGACTGGCTATTATGATCTGGCCTACCAGAATCTCGGGTTGGTGGGAATCGTCATCGAACCGACCCAGGATCTGCGTCGACTTCAGCAAAGGATCATCGACGCCGTCGCCCCGTTCGCTGTGGAGCAGGGGACGGGCGAAGCCTTTGCGGCCCGCCCCGACGGCGGATCGATCAGCCAGCCGACAGTGGACTCTGTGAACAACTTTGTCGGCCCCCGCACCGGCATGAACTATCACCCTCATCTGAGCGTCGGTATAGGTACCCGTGACTTTGTGGATGCTCTGAAAGCGGAGCCATTCGAGGCCTTTACCTTCCGGGCAGTATCCGTGAGCCTCTACCAGGTGGGGGATTACGGTGTCGCTCAGAAAAAGCTCTATGACCTCCACCGTATTGATCCGCTGCCCTCCTGGAACGATGGCCCCGCCAAACAGGCGATTCTCGCGTTCATCGCCAGGGTGACAAAGGAAGGATCACCCGACTTCTTACCGCTGGCAGAACGCATTGCCGTGCACGATAACGACGGCACGCTCTGGCCGGAGAATCCGATGCCGTTTCAGGCAGCCTTTGCCATCGACGAACTGAACCGACGCATCCTCACTGAGCCCAAGCTCGCATCGGATCCAATGGTGCAAGCCGCCCTGGCCGGCGATTTTGCAAAACTCCTGCAAGGCAAACACTTCGATGGCCTGATGCAGGTCTTGGCGCTCACTCATGCAGGGATGACGACCGACGAGTTTCGTAATGCCGTGGAGTCATGGCTCACATCGGCCAAACATCCGCGCTTTGGCAGGCCCTATGATGAACTCACCTACCAACCCATGCAGGAACTCCTGCGCCTTCTGCGCGCAAATGGCTTCAAGAACTTTATCGTTTCCGGCGGCGGCGCGGACTTTATGCGCGTCTGGGTGGAGCGCGTCTACGGCATACCACCGGAGCAGGTTGTCGGCTCGACCGCGCGGACGACATTCGAGCTACGCGACAGCGGACCGGTGCTGACAAAGACACTCGACTATCTGTTCGTGAACGACAAGGAGGGCAAGCCAGTCGGCATTCATCAGTTCATCGGCCGGCGACCTGCGATATGTTGTGGAAACAGTGACGGCGACCACGCGATGTTGCAGTACACCACGATCGACAACCCGCGCCCCAGTTTCGGCCTCATCGTCCACCATACCGATAGTGAACGCGAATATGCCTATGACGCCAAGACCAAGAGCACCGGCAAGCTTGTCGAAGCGCTCAAGGAGGCCCCCAAACGCGGCTGGCTCGTTGTGGATATGAAGCAGGACTGGAATGCCATCTTTGCCTCAGCAACGTGAGCAAGATCATCACCTCTGGCGAGCAGGGCAAGCGCGCATCATCAGATGATCAACAATAGTAGCGAGACAAGATATGCGAAATGGAGAAAAACTCATACGAGGAACAAAGATCCCAAGAACGAAAGGAGGAGCGCCAGGTTTTTGGTGGTGCATACCACGACGACTGGTGACGGCAGCCGGCGACGTCGTGAGCATGCCAGGGGCTTTTTCGAGTGGCTGTGGTGGTACGGCCAGGTCGTGTTTGACACATCGAAGCGCATGGATGCGCAGGAGAGTATGAGCAATGTCCATCCTTGATCAACTCCCGATCTGGGCAATCTATCTCTTCACGGTAGTGCTGGTGTTGCTGGTCACCGAGGTCGGCTTCCGCCTCGGGGTTCGGCTCCAGCACCGTGATCCTCGCTTTCTGCAAGGCTCGATGCCGGTCGCGGAGGTGGCCGGCTTGCTGGGCCTGCTGGGCTTCTTGCTTGCTTTCTCCATCGGCATCGCCGTCAACCATTTTGACACACGCCGGGGACTCGTCGTCGCTGATGCCAACGCCATCGAAATGAGCTACCTTCGGACCAGCTTTCTGGGCGAGCCGGATCGGACCAAAGCGCGGGATCTCTTGCGCGAGTACGTCGATCTGCGCCTGGCTGCCGTGGACCCGGCGAACCTGGAAGGGGCGCGCGGCCGATCTGAAGAGATTCACAACCAACTATGGTTGATTGTGGAAGGACAGGTCGGCCAGAACCCAACCGACGGCGCGGCCACTCTGTTCGTGGACGCAGTCAATCATATGTTCGACACTCATGGCCAGCGGCTGGGCGCAGTGTCGACCCTGCGTCTCCGGCCGCTCATGTGGCAGGTGCTCTATGGCGCCGTGGTGCTGACCTTCTTCCTAATAGGCCTCGTCAGCAGCGTAGACGGCAAGAGAAATGCCATCGTCTGGATACTCTTGGCGCTTGTGCTGGCTGCGGTTTTGATGCTCATCGCGGACCTCGACCGGCCGCAACAGGGCTTGATCACTGTCAGTCAGCAGGCATTTGGGTATCTGCAAAGGCAGATCGGCACGCCCGCGCCTTGAGGGCGATTCCGGCCCCAACGGGGTATGGACGGAGAGAGCCCAGGGTGAAGCGGGCACTGGGAGTCGAGGTCAAATGGCGCTGGCCCTGGCAGTGCCGGCCGGAGCGACAAGAGAGCACAGACCGCGAACGTCAGATGCTGGGCGAGTCACGGCCCGCCCTGACATGAGCTGAAGAGTAAAGGATCCCTATGCTGGCTTTGAGAAGAAGTAGCGGCGGCCCCCCGTGGCCGCCCGGCAAAACAAAGGTGGGGAAATGGATCTTGGCCTTGGGCCTGTTGGTCGGGCTGCTGTGCGCGAGCCCGGCAGCGGTGTTCGGTCAAACGCCGGAGCCACAACCTCCACCTGAGACAACGCCTCTGTTGGAGAGCCGGCAGGCCACGCCAGGTTCAGTACCTGGGAGCTCGGCTGAGGTCACACCGGAAGGCACAGAGGGCATTCCGATCGAGGGGGCGACACTCGATGATACCGGCGAGGGTGGGAAGCCGGAGCCGACGGCCACCGGCCCGCTGGAAGGCATCGTCCAGACACGGACCCCGGTGCCCAGCGCCACGCCTGGACTGATCGTCAGTGGGGTAGAAGAACTGGCTGAGGAGATCGGGCTGGCCCGGACCGAGTTTCTCGGACTACGCGCACCCGAGTGGATCAACCTCGGCATCTCTCTGATCTTTGTGCTGGCCGCCTATCTGCTGGGTACGTGGCTGACCCTCAAGATACTGCCTTACTTTGTCCGCCGCACCCAAACCGAGTTCGACGACGCCTTGTTGAAACAGGTAGGGTCCGGACTGCGCTGGCTGGTTGTCCTCTTTGTCCTCCAGTTTGCCACGGTCCGGCTGGTTTTTCTGGGGCCCGGACTCAAAATCCTGCTGCTGGATGTCTATTTTGTCTTGATACTGGTCCTGGCCTTCCGCATCCTGTGGCGGGCGATCGATCTGGCCGATCGATGGTACACGGCGCGAGCAGTGGAGCGAGGACGAGGGGAAGAGTTGGCGCCTGTCATCACCCTCTTGGTCCGAGTGGGGCGCGTGGTGGTTGCCATCATCGGCGGGACGGTACTGCTATCCCATTTTGGCGTCAATGTCACCGCCCTGACCACGGCGCTGGGCTTGGGCGGCCTGGCCCTCTCCCTGGCGGCACGGGATACGATTGCCGATGCCATTTCCGGCTTTGTCATCCTCGTCGACCGGCCTTTCCGTATCGGCGATCGCATCGAGATCCAGGGGGCGGGTACCTGGGGTGACGTAACCGATATCGGCCTGCGCACGACACGGATCCGCACCCGCGACAACCGCATGGTCATCGTGCCCAACTCGGTCATCGGCGCCAACCAGGTGGTCAACTATACCTATCCCGATCCCCGCTACCGGATCGAGACGCACGTGGGCATCGCCTATGGCACCGACATCGAGACTGCGCGCAGCGTCATCATCGAGGCTGTCCAGCAGGTGGAGGGAGTGCTGCCCGACAGGCCGGTCGATGCCCTATACAGCGAGATGGGGGATTCTGCCATGATCTTTCGCGTGCGGTGGTGGATCGAATCATACGTCGATGCACGGCGCGTTGAGGATCGCATCCATACCGCCTTGCAGCAGGCCCTGGACGAGGCCGGCATCGAGTCACCTTTCCCGATCCAGAACGTCAACCTGCAAGTCTTGGACTAGCATTGATGAAAGGAAGGATGCGGATCCAGGACCGCAGCACCATACACCTGCTCCCTGAAGATACTGAGAATCTACTTCATTCTTGGGGTTGTCTTTGTCTATCTGCTCGAATACAGTTAGTGGCAGGCATTGGCCCATGCTATCCAAACAGGGCCAGCCAGGATGTCAGAATCCATCGCCAAGCTGCCTGGAGACCGTTCTGACCCCTGGTTGCTGCCCGGGATAATGGAATGACAAGTATCGATCAAAGACTTAGTCTGCACAAGCCCGCGACCTATCGCATACGGGTCCAGGGACAACTGGACGAAAGTTGGTCCCCACGTCTGGGCGGAATGGCAATCTGTACAACTACTACGCTGGAGCAAGGCCTGGTGACAACGCTGGAAGGGATGTTGTTGGATCAGGCGGCCCTGGCAGGCGTATTGGACGTGCTCTACAGCCTGGGCCTGCCCATGATAGCGGTCGAGTACGTCCCGGTCGAGTCATAGGAGAGAGGTACACTCTTTTGGTTCCCTTTTTGAGCAAGAACACCAAAGCCAATTGGGCAATGGCAACAATCAGCAATGACTGGGACTGGCGGTCCCAGGCGAAAGCCGCGGACTGCAGGTCCCCACAGAAGGAGTCGAATCCATGAGAACCATCACCAAAGTTGGACTGCTCGGACTTTTGTTGCTGGCACTGGCGGCGTGCCAACTGATACCCGGACGGAGTGCCGGTACCGATCTAGCCGGCACAAGCTGGGTGCTAAGCTCGCTTGGCGGCGACGTGTCCCTGCCCGGCACGACCCTGACCCTTCAGTTTGGCGCCGACGGCACTGTATCCGGATCGGACGGCTGCAACCGATTCCGCACCACCTTTTCCCAGAGCGGCGCCAGGCTCACCTTCGACCAGCCGGGGGCCTCGACCATGATGGCCTGTCCTGAGCCGATCATGGACCAGGCCATGGCCTTTATGGCCGCGCTTGCCGAGACTACGAGATTCAGCGCCAGCGAAGAGGAACTGATCCTGCGCGCCGGCAATGCGAACCTGGCGACCTTTGTGGTTAGCTCACAGGACCTGGCCGATTCGGCATGGGACGTGGTCTCCTACAACAACGGCCGGGAGGCCGTGGTGGGCCTGCACCTGGGCACAGAGATCTCGGCCAACTTTGGCGCCGACGGCGAGCTGACCGGCAACGCCGGCTGCAACCAGTACTTTGCCAGCTACTCGGTCGACGGCAACGCCATCGAGATTGGCCCGGCGGCCACGACCTTCATGTTCTGCGAAGAGCCCCCGGGGGTGATGGAGCAAGAGGGCGCGTACCTGGCTGCGCTCCAGAGCGCGGCGACCTATCGCATCGAGGGCGATATGCTGGAGATGCGCACGGCCGCCGACCAGATCGCCGTCATGATGACACGCAAGATCGCCGTGGATCTGCCAGAGCCTCCACCGCTGCCCACCGCACCCTGGGCCCGCGTGACTGCGCCGCAGGGCGTTAATATCCATGCAGGCCCGGGCGTCGACTATCCGGTGATCGGCTTTGCCCGTGATGGCGACGAGGGCGAGATCGTCGGTCGGGACGCCGACTGGCGTTGGTGGGCCGTTTCCCTGCCCTCTGCGCCGGATGGCGTTGGCTGGGTATCGGCGGATCTTGTGCTGGCCATGAACGTGGAAAACGTCCCGGTCATCGAGGCGCCCGCCGCCGGCCGTCGCGCCGACCCAAGCGCCGCCAACGGCTGTACCACCGCCCGCGGCAACGCCCACCTCGCCGCCTGACAGCACACCACCGCGCCTACCGCAACCCCGGACCGCCGCCCACAGCCGCTGCCACCGCCTACGGCGACGCCCGCGGCGCAGATCTCGTTCTGGGCCGACCGGACGAACATCGAGCAGGGCCAGTGCACGACACTCCGCTGGTCGGTGGAACATGTACAGGCGGTGTGGGTCTATCCCCAGGGTGAGCGATACTATCGTTTCCCCCGCACCGGCCAGGGCAGTGAGCAGGTGTGCCCGATCCATCACGACGACCTACGAGATGCGCGTCCTGCTGCGCGACGGTTCGACGACCTTCCGTGAGGTGACCATCAGCGTGGCGGGCCCGCCGCCGACCGTAGCGCCATCGCCGGTGCCCGATCCCCTGGCAGGGACGCGCTGGGAGGTGGTCAACTACAATAACGGCCGCGGGGCGCTGGTTACGTTGCTCGTCGACAGCCGCATCGCCCTCGATTTTGGCACCGATGGGCAGGTGAGCGGCAACGCCGGCTGCAACAATTACTTTGCATCCTATCGGGTGAACGGCAACAACATCACGATCGGCCAACCCGGCAGCACGTCCCTGTTCTGCGCGGAACCGGAGGGTGTCATGGACCAGGAGGCCGAGTTCATGGAGGCCTTGCAGACGGCGGCCACCTTCCGGATTACGGGCGACACGCTGGAAATGCGCTCGGCCGACCAGATTGCCATCATCGCCAACCGAGCGCCATAAAGAGTCCGCGTCTCCGGGTTCTACGATTCCTCCACTGCCGTCCGTGCGGTTCCGGCTCGACCGGAGTGCACGGACGGCAGAAAGGGCATCCTGAACCATTGATGGAGGAAATGGTTGAAGAAGAAGCTTTGTAGCAGGTTCCTGATCCTGATCACGATGGTGCTGGTGTTGGGCGCGTGTGTCCTGGCGCCGGCACCGTCGTCTATGCTGCCGCCCCCTACGACGGGGACGATGACGACACCAACCTCTGCGCCGACCGTCGAGCTGCAGTCGACCGCCGGTCCTGTTGATCTGCCCCCTGCTGTCGAGTACAACCTGGGCGAGGCGACCATCATCCAGGAGCGTTTCCCCGAGGGTACCGTTTCCGGAACCATGCCGGTGCGCTTGAACGGCCTCATCGCTGTGCCGTCTGGAGAAGGCGGGCCCTATCCCGTTGTCGCTGATACTCCACGGCAACCACCACGGCTGTCCTACGGACGAGATGGGCGTGGACCGCTGGCCGTGCGACCCCGAAGTGGAACAGCCCAATTACCGCGGGTTTGAGTATCTGGTGCGTGAGCTGGCCGCGCGGGGCTATGTGGCGCTGTCGCATCAACATCAACGCCGAGAATACCTTCGGCTTTGGCGAGCCGGTGCCGGGCGAACGGCTGCAGCAGTTGGTCGACCTGCACCTGGAAGCCCTGGCCACGGCCGCAGCCGGCGGCAACAAGGACTTTGGCGTGGAACTGGACGGCCGCGCCGATCTGCGGCGCCTGGCCCTGGTGGGCCACTCGCGCGGCGGCGAAGAGAGCCTGCGATTGGCGCGCCAGCTGCAGGATGAGGGCGGCGCCACGGCGAACCGGCGCTATGGTCCCGTGAGCGGTCTGTTGTTGCTCGCATCGACCGCGACCGCGGTCGAGCCCACCGGCGGCTCCCCGGTACCGATGGCCATCGTTCTGCCTGCCTGTGACGGTGATGTCACTTCTCAGGAGGGGCAGCACTTCTACGAAGCGGCACGGCTGGCCCCCCAGCAGACGCAATGGGCGACGTCGGCCTGGCTGGAGCGCGCTAACCACAATTATTTCAACCAGCTCCTGCCGGACGATCCTTTTCGCGGCGTCAGGGCGGCCGGACTGCGAGCCGATCCTGGAGCCAGGGGTGCAGCGCGGTTTTCTGGTGGACTATGCGGCCGATTTCCTGACCACTATCTGGAGCCAAGACTCGGAGGCTGTGCGAGAGGCAACGGATCGCCTGGGCCTCGACGTCCAAGACCCAGGCGCCGGACGAGCTTTACGGTTTGCCGGCACGGGTGGCAACCCTGGCTACCGCAGCGGACCGGCAGCCATTGCTGGTGCCGGCGACGGCAGAAGAACTGGCGACCAACCTGGTGGGTGGCGCCGTGATAGAAGAGGGCATCACGACCCACTTTTGCCCCGAAGGCCACTACACCCCGGCCATGATGCCCGGAAGCGAGCCATGCCGCCGGGTCAGCGTGGTGGTGCCGGGCCAGCCGGCGCTGGCGGTTGTCTCCTGGGCCGAACCGGGTGGGGCGTGGCGTTTTGTGCTGCCAGCGGGCGAGGGCGACCTGAGCGGCTACACGACGTTCAGCTTGCGCGCGGCTGTAGACCCGCTGTCACCCCTGAACCCCGCGGCCAGCTCCGGCTCTTACCCTGCGGTTGACCGACCGCAGCAGGCAATGGTGCCGCGGCGCCAACGCGGCATGACGAGCCGGCCCTGGCGTTCCCCAGCGGATTGGTGGAGGAAGACGACTTTTCCGGTGGTTTCTTCACCGGCCCGGTCCCCATGACCACCATCCGCTGGAGGCTGAGTGATTTCGACGGGGTCAATCTGGCCGACATCGGCGAGATGGCGCTGCTGTTTGACCGGACCTCCAGCGGCTCGCTCTTTCTGGGTGACTTCGAATGGGTGCGGCCGTCGCAACCGTGAGGCGGCGATCAGCTTGAATGAGACTGTTTTGCGCGAGCAAGCACTCCGGTATAAAGGGCGGATCCTAGTCACAGTCGGATTGGCGACGCTTGAATCAGTATTGGAACTCCTCTATCCGCTGGTCATTGGATTGGCTTTCAATGATCTTGTCGAGGGGAGCTTTGGAGGAATACTCAGGTTGGCAAGATTGGGTCTGCTGTCAGTCGCAGTTGGTACCGGCCGCAGGTTCTACGATGCCAGGATATACTCCGGAATCTATAGCCGGATCGCTTCGGAAATGGCAGAGAGCCAGCTAGCCAAGCAAAGCTCAGTCTCCAAGATAACGGCACGTTCGAGCTTGCTGAATGAATTCACGGAATTCCTTGAATGGTCGATCCCTCAAGTGATCGGGGCAGGGGTTTCCCTGGTCGGTATCTTGATCATTGTCGCCGGCCTGGACATCCGAATTTTCTTTGGATGCCTGTCGCTTCTGGTTCTTGTGCGACCTTCCTGGAGCCCGTGTGCGATATGCTCTCGCTATTTTGCTGGGCATCCTTATCTATCTGCTCCGGACAAGCGTCGAGCAGGGGTTCAAGATGCGATAGGAGATGGAAGATGAACGATGAAGCACCTCATTTGACCGACCGGCGACTCAGGACACCCCGAGCAGCGGCCGCAGCCGGCATACTCTTCGCTCTGCTGCTGGGCACATCCCTCATCCTCATCCGGATCTCTATCCCGGCCGACCCGGCCGATGGCGGCAGGTGGCTGGAGGAGCGGGGCAGCACGGTTGCCCTGGCCTTAGGCCTGGCGCCCTTTGCCGGCATTGCTTTTCTGTGGTTCATTGGCGTGGTGCGTGATCGCATTGGTTCGCTCGAAGATCGCTTCTTTTCGAGTGTCTTCTTTGGCAGCGGCCTGCTGTACCTGGCTATGATGTTTGTCTCGGCGGCATTAGCGGGCAGCCTACTGAGCACCTATGCCATCATGCCAGATCAACTTGTCGAAAGTGGCATCTATACGTTCGGCCGGGCGATCATGTGGCGGATTTCCAACGTCTATGCCATTCGTATGGCGGGCGTGTTCATGATCTCCCTGGGCACCATCTGGGCCCGTACTCACACCATGCCGAGGTGGCTCGTCTTCCTGACCTATGGGCTGGCACTGGTGCTGTTGGTGAGCATCGGCTTTAGCCTGTGGGTGACGTTGATCTTTCCTGGTTGGGTGCTGCTCATCAGCGTCTACATCCTGGCCTTGAATCTGCGCAGCGGAGACACAGAGAACGGATTGGCCCTCACGCTCGAGTAGAAGGTGAGCGCCTTACCGAGAACAGCTATCTGGGAGGATGCACTGCCGGCCCTCGCTCCTGGCAGGCCCACCCGCCTCAAACTTGTGCTGCCTGGGCAATATCACACGACAGCTCAAGACCAGATACTGCGCGGAGCGGGACACTGACAGTCGTGTCAGTGGCGCTAGACCTGTTCTATTGTGTCTCCACTTCCTCCAGCCGGGCGCCGATGAGCGGCACCAGCATTTCGTCCTGAGTCAGACCCCCGTGCCGGCCGAGGAGCGCAAACTGTGGCTCCGCGTGGTCCAGGGCGTGGCTGCCCCGGGGCAGTACCAGCAGTTCGCCGGCGCGGGCGTATGCCTCGTCGCAGACCGGCTTGCCCATCAGCCCGGCTTCCAGCGCCGCGGCCGAGTCCAGGACGGTGAACCAATCGGGATAGGCGGCTGCCAGATGGTCGCGGATCGCAGGGGCTCGGCCGGGACGGGGATAGAGAAAGGCGGCTCGCGATTCACCCACCACGGGCACCAGCAGGTGGCGACTCAGCTCAGGATCTTCGCTGGCCCTCAGGATCTTTCCGGGGGGATGCGGATCTGGCCATGGTCGGCGGTGACGAGCAGCAGCGTGCCTTCCCGGTCCTGTGCGGGCAGGGAGGCCAGGAACTCGCTGCCCAGGAGGCGGCTCACGGCGCGGAACTCGGCCCGCCACAGGTCGGTATCGTGGCCATAGACGTGGCCCAGCGTGTCCAGCCCGCTCCAGTAGGCGGTGATCAGGGCCCTGCTTTCCCCTCGTCTCGGCCAGCAGGTGCCTCAAGTGGACCCAGAGATCGCTGGCGTGGTGATGGCCCCGCATTTCGGACACTCCCCGGTAGAGCATCCGGGTGAATCCCGATCCGGCGAAAGTGGGCTGACAGCACTGCAGCGGTAGAGATCCCCGCGCCTGCCAGGTGGCTGGCCAGCGTGGGTACGGTGACCAGCGCTTCCGGATCCAGGCCCCAATCGATGAGCAGATCGCTCTGGCGGGTCCACATCGGGCAGAGCATGATGGCGTTGGCCGCCATGCCTATCTCGCGGAGATACATGATGTAGGCCAGCCAGCCGTGCTCGGCTGGCGGCCGGCCGGTACTCAGGCTCATGAGGGCGGCGTCGGTGGTGGAGGGAAAGACCGAGGTCAGGGGCGCCATGAGGCCCGCCCCGGCCAGGTCAGAAAAGGCGTCATCGCCTTCGCTGGCCCACATCTCCTGCAGCATGCGCAAGCCAAGGGCGTCGAGCACGACCAGCACGACGCGCCGCAGGCCGGGCATCCAATCCGCCCACAGGTCAGGGGGCAGGGCGGGCAGGGCAGCCAGGCAGCTCCTCTCCCAAGAGCGCGGCGATGGTTGCCGGTAGATTGGCGATGGATAGACCCTCGTAGTGGGGCATGACCCAACCCTCGGCGGCTGGCAAGGGGCCGGGCAGCGGATGGCTGAGCAGCTTTTTCTCGATGTCGGTGGTATTCATGGTCTGTGCCTCCCAGGGCAGATTCAATGTGGTGCGTGTTACGTATTGCGTGTTGCGCAGGAAAAACGCCCACGTAATACGCACCACGAAGCACGCTCTCTCCTCACGAGATCCAACCCTGCCTCACCAGCAGTTCGGCATTGTGGATCGAGCCGCCGGCGGCGCCGCGCACGGTGTTGTGCCCCAGAACCACGAATTTGTGGTCGAGTACCGGGCAGGGGCGCACGCGGCCGACGACGACCGACATGCCGTTGCCCGTGTCGCGGTCGCGCAGCGGCTGGGGCCGGTCGGGCTCGCGCCGGACGACGATGGGTCTGGCCGGCGAGCTGGGCAGGTCCGCTACTTCTGGCGGCCCTGCGAAAGCCTCGAAAGCGGCCATCACCTCCTCGGTGCTGGTCTTGCGCTCCAGTGCTACCGACACGCATTCGGTGTGCCCATCCTGGACGGGGACGCGGTTGCACTGGGCGCTGACGACGACCGGCGCCGCCGCGATCCTGGCCGCCCTCGAGGTGCCCCAGCAGCTTTCGGAATTCGCTCTCCACCTTTTCCTCTTCGCCGCCGATGTAGGGCACGACGTTGCCCAGGATGTCCAGCGCGGGCACGCCGGGATAGCCCGCGCCGGAGATGGCCTGCATGGTGACCACCGACAGCTTTCGCAGGCCAAAGGCATCGTGCAGAGGCTTGAGGGCCAGGGCCAGCTGGGTCGTCGAGCAGTTGGCGCTGGCGACGATGAGGCCCGTCCAGCCCGCTGGCGGCGCTGGTCTCGATCAGGGCCGTGTGGCCGGCGTTGACCTCGGGGATGAGCAGTGGCACGTCGGCGTCCATGCGGTGGGCGGCGGCATTGGAGCAGACCGCGTATCCCGCCTGGGCAAAGTCCTCCTCGACCGGCCCGGCCACGCTGGAGGGCAGCGCGGAAAAGACGAGCTGGCAGTCCAGGCCGGGCTCGATGGGCTGGACGACCAGGCCGGCGACGCTGCTCCGGCATCGGCGTGGGCAGCAGCCAGTGACAGGCTTCGGCGTAGCGCTGGCCGCCGAACGGCCGGAGGCGGCCAGCGCCGTGACCTCGAACCAGGGATGGCCGCTCAGCAGTTGGAGGAACCGCTGGCCCACGGTGCCCGTGGCGCCCAGATACACCGACAGAGATCTTTATTCATGTTAAGCCTCCAATCCCAGTTCTGCGTGCAGAAAGCGCACCGTGTCGGCGACCTGTTCCTCGGGGATGCAGAAGGAGACGCTGTGCTCGGTCGCGGCCTGGGCCACGGCGATGACGCGGGTGCCGTGCTTGCCCAGGGCGGCAAAGGCGTGGGAGACGATGCCGTTCCCGTTCCAGTCGGGCACGCCCACGACAGAGATGGTGGCCACCTGTTCCTTGGCTCCCAGATTGTAGGCGCTGTCCGGACTGCCGTTCTCAAACTCGCGGCTCAGGGTGTGCAGGCAGTGGGCCTGATCCTGCTCGCGCACGATCAGGTTCAGGCTGTGTTCCGAAAAGGACTGGGAGAACATCAGCACGTCCACGCCCGCTTCGCTCAGCTGCTGCAGCGCGCGGGCGGCCATGTGCAGGGCCCAGGAATCGTCCTGGCTGCCGATGGCGATCAGGCTCAAGCCGGTGGTCGAGATGATGGCCGGCAGCAGGTCCCGGTCTGGCCTCGGCGAGCTCGACGATCAGCGTGCCGGGATGCGCCGGGTTGAAGCTGTTGACGATGCGCAGCGGGATGCCGTTCTCGGTGACCGGCCGGATCGTCTTGGGATGCAGCACGTCGGCGCCATAGTAGGCCAGGTCGGCCGCTTCGGCGTAGGACAGCTCGGTCAGGGTGCGCGCCTGGGGCACCATGTTGGGATCGGCGGTCAGGATGCCGTCCACGTCGCTCCAGATCCAGACCTCGTCGGCGTCCAGCCCGGCGCCGATGATGGCCGCCGAAAAGTCGCTGCCGCCACGGCCCAGGGTGGTGGTCACGCCCTCTTCGGTGGCGCCGACAAAGCCGGTGATGACCGGGATCACGCCGCGCTCGACCAGGGGCTTGATCCGCTCGCTGCAGCCGCTGGCGTGGTCTGGTCCATCAGGGGCGTGGCCGCGCCAAAGTGGTCGTCGGTGACGATCAGCTCGGTGGCGCTGACCGCCTGGGCGCGCACCCCCCGCTCGCGCAGGACGGCGGCCAGGATGCTGGCCGAGAGCTGCTCGCCAAAGGAGGCCACGGCGTCCAGCCCGCGGGCGGTCAGCTCGCCCAGCATGGCGATGCTGCGGTAAAAGCGCTCCAGATCGTGCAGCCGGTCCTCGACCAGCCCGCCGACGTCCAGCCGCTCCGGGTTCTGTTGTCAGCAGGGTTTCGACCACGTCCAGGTGCTGGCTCAGCAGCCGGCCTTGATCTCGCGGTAGACCGTGTCCTGGCCCTCGGCGCGCCCGCGCCCCGGCGATCAACTGGTTGGTCACGCCGCTCATGGCCGAGACGACGACCACCGTCTCCTCTGGCGTGGCGGCGTCCTGCCCCTGGTGATGGTCGATGCAGGATGTCGGCCACGTTGGCAAAGCGCTCCGCGTCGCCCACCGAGGTGCCGCCGAACTTGTGTACAATCATCCGAGCCTCCGTCGTCTCGCGTTATGCGGGATCCGTTCCGAGTGTCGCGCTATCCAGTCGGGCGCTCACAGCCGTTCCGCGAGATGCCTGGATCGGTCCAGCGCCTGTTCCAGGTCGGCGATGAGGTCGTCGTGCGTCCTCGATGCCCAGCGCATAGCGCACCAGGTTGTCGGTCAGGCCGGCCTTCCGCCGCTCCTCCGGGTCCAGGGAAAAGAGCGCGGCCGGCTGCTCGATGATGCTTTCCACGCCGCCCAGGGTGGGGCCGATGTAGGGCAGGTGCAGGCGGTCGATGAAGCGCCCGGTGGTCTCAAAATCGCCCTCGATCTCAAAGCTGACCACGCCGCCAAACCCGCTCATCTGCCGGCGGGCAACTTCGTGGTCGGGATGGCTGGGCAGCCCGGGATAGTAGACGCGCCGCACGCGGGATGTCCTTCCAGGAACTCGGCGACCCGCTGCCCGTTCTCGTTCTGGCGGTGCACGCGCAGGTCGAGGGTCTTGAGCCCGCGCAAGCAGCAGATAGGCGTCGTGGGGATTGCTCATGCCGCCCATCACGCCGCGGGCGTGCTCGATCTTGGCCATGATCTCCCGGCGAGCCGATGACCACGCCGGCCAGCAGGTCGTTGTGGCCGCCCAGGTACTTGGTGGCGCTGTGCATCACCAGGTCGATGCCGTGCTCCAGGGGCCGCAGGTTGATCGGCGTGGCAAAGGTGCTGTCGACCATGGTCAGGATGCCGTGCTGCCGGGCCATCTCGACGATGCGGGCCAGGTCCAGGACGCGCAGGTAGGGGTTGGTGGGCGTCTCGGCAAAGATGAGGCGCGTCGATGGGCCGGATGGCCGCGGCAAATGCCTCGGGCTGGTCGATGGGTACCAGGCGTCGTCTCGATCCCCCAGCGCTCAGGAAGGTGAGGGCGAACTCGCGCGTGCGGTGGTAGCAGTCGCTGGCCAGGACCAGGTGGTCGCCGGCCGACAGCAGGGCGGCAATGGTGGTGGTGATGGCGCTCATGCCGCTGGCAGAAGAGCAGGGCCCGCTCGCCGCCCTCCAGGGCGGCCAGCTTGCCCTCGGCGGCACGTCTGGGTGGGGTTGCTGTAGCGACCGTACTCGTCGCGCACCTCGCGATTCGCCGGCCGCCTTGCGCTGCATAAAGTCCATGATCTCGGCCGTGTCGGCAAAGGTATAGGTCGAGGTCTGGACAATGGGCGTGGTCAGCGCGCCGTAGGGCTTGCGCTTTTCCTCGCCGGCGTGTACTGCCTGTGTAGAGAACTGCTTGCTCATCGACGTCTCCTCTCTGGCATGATGCTGCAATCTGGTTCGATCCCTCAGCAGAGAGGAGGCGGGGGTACAAAAAAGCCTCTCCAGCGGGTCCTGCCGGTGGAAGAGGCTACTCATACAACTATGCACGCTCTCATCTTCCAGAACCCGCTAGGGTCTGCCGGAGTTGGCACCATGGTTCCAAGCTCAACGCTTTCTATGTTGAGCCAGCAACTGGTTGCCGAGGTTTCACAGGGCCGGTCCCTCCACCTCTCTGGATGAGGAATCTCATCGAGTATTCAGTTGGCGCGCATGATAGCATAGGTAGGGGGGGATGTCAAGTGGCGGAGATGGCCTGTTTGGGGCTCGAGCGATGGGCATGGGGCTCAGGCTGGCTCGGGGTCACGGCTGTCCAGCGAAACCAGACTTCCGACTGGTCCTGGTACCACTCGGCCAAGTCGCGATCGCGGGAGCTGGCCCTGAGTCTTCGAAGGGGTCGCCTGGGGCCAGCGGATACTAGCCGTAGTCCGACCCGTCGGGGGAGTCGTCGACGCGGACGGAGATGGCAGCGGTTGCCTCGGCGACGCCGTCGGGCCGGACTCTGGACTGCTGGCGGTGGCTGATCACTGGTTGGAAAGGCGTAAAGTGCGAGGTTTCGGCTAGACAGAACGCACAATACCGGCAGCCAACATTGATCTCACACACCACGCGGCTCTAGCGTGAGAGCCTTCGCCACAAGACACCACCACTGACCACGGAGCCGCAGATTTGGGGCGCGATAGCGTGGTCGGGTGCAGCGGGTGTTAGCACACCCTCCCACTGGTGCTAGCTGTACTTGCCTATGGTGCCAAGGCCCCCGCCGTCCGGCGCCAGCGAAGGCCCACAGCGCGAGAGTGTCTATTTACCCACCACAACATAGTCGGTGGAGATAGCATCCAAGGGAGTCGCAAAAGTTTCCCACTTCTCAAACAATGCTGTGTAGCGTGCCCAGAATTGCTGGACTTCCTCTGACGTCTCGCCAGGAGAGGGGAAAAGTCGGTCGCGAACCTCAACGCTCGGAAGCTCGAACACTGCCAAATACTTGCCCTCCCTATCACCTCTGTCACCTTTGAGGAGATAAGAGTCGGCATCTGGCCACTCATCGTAGACCGGGTACATTTCTTCTACCACAAACCTCTCGAAATCCTCAGCTTTCACTCCTGGGCGGAGTGCGAACATGTGCATACCGAGTACTTTGGCCATGGCTGGATCCTCCTGTTCCTAACGTACTGCCTCCAGTACGCTGCATGCCCCGCCGGGGACAGGGAGCTGCCTCTACTTCTCAGTAGAGCGCGAGATTTTGGCTCAACCGATGAAAAGATTCGAGACGCGCGCCACGCAGATTCTCCATGATGTCTCCTACCAGGACGCTTTGCAGAGCCACTTAACATTATATCACATTCTCGCCCATTTGACAATTCCACAGCTCCGGTCACTCTTGAGGCACCACATTTCAGCTACCATCATCGAAATGTCCCCACGTGGATCAACGACAGGACTGGCAGACAATCAGAGTCTCAGCTAGCATGTTGAACCCGTGTCCGCATAACTATTCAGTAGATTGTGCTCCTGTAATTGTTCTTTGTCAAACAGAGGAGTCATCCCATGGTCGAGGGCTCTCAATGTACGGACAGGCTGCCACCCAGAGTTTTTGAGCAGAATCCGACTTGTGTGCAACAGCTCAACCGAGCTGCTGGATATCTTTATCGTCCCATGGTACACTGGCGCCGGTGGATGCTCTAGACTCAATCAGGAGACCCGTATGCAGCCAGGCAGCCCGCGCAGACGAGTGCTGATCATCGTCGGACCGGTGATCCTGCTTATCATCTTGCTCCTGCTTCTGGTGGACATGGGGGCCGTCATCGATATGCTGTGCAGGGCCGAGTGGGGGCTGCTTCTTCTCTGGCTGCCCTTCCTGCTTCTGTCTTACCTCCTCCTGCTGATCTGCTGGCGCTACCTTCTGGGAAACGCGCCCACCTTGAGGGAGACTCAGCATGTGCTCTTTGGCGGCATGATGCTGAGCATCATCACTCCCCTTCCAAATTCGCCCTTCCGCGTGGTCGGCATAAGCCGGACAACGGAGGTCAAGGCCACCACGGCCATGTCGTCCATTGCCGTCGAGTACCTCTATAGCTTCATCCTGCGGCTGATCGGACTGACCCTGGGCACGGTGCTGTTGCTCGGCAACTTATGAGGCTCAGAGAACACGCTGGCCGTGGGTACGGGCGCGGTGATCCTAATCGAAATGGGCATGGAGGTCTTGAACCCAATCCAGGTGACCGCTCTGGGGATGGATGCGGCCATGCTCAAGCGAAAGTATGGGTACCGCATCGCCTTTCGCGGCGGCATCGACCAGCGGCAGGTACCGCCCTGCGGCACGCCCGACGATGTCGAGCGGGAGGTGCGCCAACGGCTGTCAGACCTGGGGCCGGGCGGTGGTTATGTTCTGGCGCCCACCCACGATATCCAGGCTGATACACCGCTAAGAAACGTCCTGACCCTCTTCGAGGCGGCAAAGCGATGGGGACGGTATCCACTTTGGGGGCCTTGACGAGAGCGGCAACCTTCACCAGTTCAGAAATCCGAATTCGAGGAAGAATTCGGATTTCAATACGATGGCGTGCAGAGCAAACAAGGCAGGGCTCCAAAGCCCTGCCTTGTGGTTGTGCAGAGTCTGCGCGATCTACTTGCGGTACTCTAGCGCCGCGTGCGCGGCGGCCAAACAGGCCACCGGCACGCGGAAGGGGGAGCAGCTCACATGGTTCAGGCCGGCGATGTGACAGAACTCGATGGAGCTGGGTTCGCCGGCGGGGAGACTCGTGGCGCCAGCGGTCCCGCGCCGGATTGGCCCATCAGGGAGCCAGGGGCTCGTACCCCAGTTCCCCGTAGGCGCTGGCCATGATGGCAGCTCCTGTCTCGCTGGCAGCCTCCCACTCAGAATCGGGGTATTCGTACTCGGAGGGAATGCCTTCACCCTCCAGCTCGGTCATAAGTGGGGATACCCTGGCCGCAGGGATACCGTGGTCGGCGGCCGAGTGAGCAGCGTACTCGTTGGCTGCGTCCCAGTAGGGTCTTAGGATCTCGTACATGTCCTGCTCTTTCCAGACTCTGGACACTCCCGCAGGCAGGCAGCAATCCCCGGCCCGGACGATAGCATCCGAAGTGCTGCGAAGCGCCAGCAACTCAGCAAGGACGGCATCAACGTCTTCCTCGTACCGGGCAAGCGCTTCCCTCAGACAGTCCTGGTTGTCCTCCCCGCCGCAGGTTCCCTCCCTCAGAGAAGTGTACAGCGCTTCACGACCGGTAAGCGGAAACAGGAAAGGAACGGGGATCTCAAAGGTCACGACTTTTGCGCCGCTGATGAGCTCACGCAGCAACTGATTGTGGCGAAGCCTGGTGACCAGTGAGCTGCAGGTCAGGCCTCTTACGTGCCAGTCATGTACGGTGATTTTTACATCCAGATCGTCTTCGATCTGAGCGGCGAAATCCTCTGCGTAGCCAACCATGCGGTAGGGGCCAATGGCCAGGTAATCCCATTCCTCAGCAGCGCCGGCTGCAGCTGCGGATGCGGCCGGCGGCGTGGCCGAAGGTGCCTGCGTGGAGGCAGGCGTAGAAGAGGGCGCGTGCGCGGCCGGCACTGAAGTGGGTGCTGGCTGGGGAGCACCGCATGCGCCCAGGAACAACAACGTCGCGAATAGACCAACTGCTTGCGCCAAGTTCGTTCTGCGATTCATGTCATCCTCCTCAGGATCTGTACTCTCGTCCATGGCCGCAATCGGAAGGAAATAGGAGCGAGTAGCCTGCCTGGAGCTCTGTTCAACGCCGGCCAGCGCCCTGCCCTTCACTTTTCATAGTATAGCCTCTGACCGTTTGGAGAAGGTGTGGAAAACGTGAGGTGGACACCATCCAATTTCACAATGACTTGCGCTTCTGGCCCCGTTCCTGTATAATGCAGGTACTCTTGTCGCTCCGGCCCACCGCAGCCAACGCCACAGCAGCAATCCGGGCACTTCTGCCATACATCGTCAGGCCGTTGCACGTTTACCTGACGAAGAGATCGCCAACTGACGTAGGGGGTGGATTCGTGCCCCGTCTATCTATCTTTCTGCTTGGGCCCTTGCAGGTGACCCTGGATGGAGAACCGGTCACCAGCTTTGAGTCGGACAAGGTACGGGCGCTTCTGGCCTACCTGGCCGTCGAGAACAGCGTGCCGCACCGACGCGAGAGGCTGGCCGGGCTGCTGTGGCCCGAACAACCGGAGCAGGCTGCTCGCACCAACCTGCGCCACGTTCTGGCCAATCTGCGCAAAGTGCTTGGAGACTATGGGGCGACGCCTCCCGTCCTTCTTATCTCCCGGCAGACCATCCAGTTCAACCGCGCCAGCGATGCGTGGGTCGATGCCTGGGCCTTCGCTGACCTCGTGCAAAGGGATCAGCACGCGAGGGAGCAAACTGTCCGCCGACAAAAAGATGCCGCCAAACTGTACCGCGGCGGATTCCTGGAGGGCTTTTCCCTTCCTGGCTGCCCCGCCTTTGAGGCGTGGGCGCTTTTGGAGGGGGAGCGATTGCGGCGCATGGCTCTGGAGGCCCTCAGTCGCCTGAGTGACGGGTACGAGGGGCAGGGCAACTTTGACCTCGCGCTGGAGTGCTCCCGGCGGCAGATAGAGATCGAGCCCTGGCTGGAAGCCGCCCACCGGCAGGTCATGCGGCTTCTGGCTCTCTGCAGCCAGCGAGGTGCTGCGCTGGCCCAGTACGAGACCTGCCGGCGCCTCCTGGTCGAGGAGCTGGGCGTCGAGCCCGGGGTGGAAACGACGCAGCTTTACGAACAGATCCGGGACAGCGCACCAGAGTTCTCTGCGGCGGCGCCCACCCCATTTCAGAAAGTCATGCCCTCCAGAGAGTTGGCCACGGGCTTGCAGGTGCAGCCACGTGAGAGGGTACCTGAATCCCAGCATGCACGTGCCCTTGTGTACAATCTGCCGCCCCAACCCACACCCTTCTACGGACGCGAGGATGAGCTGTCGCGACTGGAGAGGCTCTTTGGCGACCCTGCCGCGCACCTGGTGGTAGTCGTCGGGCCAGGCGGTATCGGCAAAACGCGACTGGCTCTGGCGGCGGGTGCTCAAGCCGCCGAGAGCCAACGCACAGCACGGGCTGAAGACTCGACCAGGGATTTTCCCCACGGCATCGTCTTTGTGCGGCTGGCCGCCTTGACCTCGCCCGAAGACATTGCTCCCGCAATCGCCCAAGCCCTCGATGCCCGCCTGACGAGGGGGCCGGAACAACTGCTGGACGTCCTACGCCGGAAACAGATTCTCCTCATCCTGGACAACTTTGAGCACCTGCCTGCCGGAATCGATTTATTGGTCGATATTATCCGTGCTGCTCCTGGCGTCAAGATACTGGTCACCTCCCGTGAGCGGTTGCGCCTGCGTGGCGAGAACGTATTGCGGCTTCGAGGGCTGGCTTACCCGGAGTGCGATTCTGCGCCGGCAAACCTCTTGGATGTGGAAGCTTATCCAGCCATCAAGCTGTTTCTCGGCACTGTGCGTCGTGTCCATCCGGAGTTCGCGCCTGATCGGGACGAGCTGGCAGCAGTGATGCAGATCTGCTGTCTTGTTGAGGGCATGCCCCTGGCGCTGGAATTGGCCGCATCTTGGGCCGATGCCCTTTCCCTGAGCGATATTCTGGCCGAGGCACGGCAAAGTCTGGGCTTCTTGCAGGCGGAATGGCCCGATCTACCCGTACGGCAGCGCAGCATGCGGGCCGTGTTCGATGCCTCGTGGCAGAGGCTCAGCCAGACAGATCAGGCTGCCTTCTGCCAACTGTCCGTGTTCCGGGGTGGTTTTTCGCGGGGTGCTTCCGGACAGGTGATGACGGTGGCCGAAGCTACCCCCCACCTTTTGGCGGCGCTCGTTCGCAAGTCCTTCCTGCAGCACGATTCGCTTGCAGGGCGCTACCAGATCCATGAATTACTGCGCCAGTACGGGGCCGAGAAGCTGGCCAATGATCCGGCGCTCGAGGCCGCGGTGCGTGACCAACACAGTCGCTACTACTCTGACCTGCTGGCTCGGCAGAATACAGGCGTTGAGGAAGGACGACTTCACGATGTCATGCTGGCAATCCAGGCCGACATCGAGAACGTCCGTGCAGCCTGCATCTGGGCTGCCGCCGAAGGGAGACTCAAGCGACTGGAGCCAGCCGTCAACCACCTGGGCTGGTTCTACTATCGCTTATATGCGGACTTTCAACAGGGAGAGAGCACCTTCAGGCGCCTGAGCGATGCATTGACCGCGATGCAGACCAGCCCGTCGCCGGCCACAGCCAGCACACAGCGCGCAACGGCCAGAATCCTAGCCTGGCGCTCCATGTTCCGCATAGTGGCCATGGACCTGCAGACCGGCCGTGGCCTGCTCCAGGAAAGCCTGGCGCTCCTCGAGGGGCCAGCCCTGGCCACTGAGGACACAACCTTCGAGCGAGCCTTCATCTTCTGGGAGTCTGGCTACCTTCGCCTCTACACCGACGCCGCAGAGGCGCGGCAGCGCTTCGCCAGGGCCGTCGAGCTCTACCGGCAGGCCGGCCACAAGTTGGGCCTGGCCTATGGACTACTGGCCTTGGGCCGTGCTGCCAGCGTTTTGGGAGCGCTGGAGGAGGCGCGGGACGCGATCACCCAGAGCATCGCCTTGTTCCGGGACATGGGGAGCCCCGTCGGGGAGAGCGAATCGACGGCGACGCTGGCAAATCGGGTTGCCATCAGGCAGTTCCGGTTTCAGGAGGCGGAAGACCTGATACAGCGGAGCCTGTCTCTGACCAGGGGGCAAGCCGCTTTGGCACCGCTCTTGGACTCGGACAACTCTGCTTGGTGCAGCTTCTCACCGGCCGGTTCGTTGAGGCTGCCACTTCCTCGGCGGATTCCACTGCCATTTTTGAGGATCTGGGCCGCCAGGTGCCCGTGGTTCGATACTCGATTCCCTTGGCCCGGGCCCTGCTGCATGCCGGAGCGTATGGCGCAGCTTGCGACAAAGCCAAAGAGGCTGTGTCACTGGCTCGGGAAGTGGGTTGGGACAGGGGGGTCAGCTACGGAAAACTGGTGCTCGGCGAGGTGGCGCTGGCCGAATCTGCCTATGCCCAATCATACCAGGCGCTGCAAGAAAGCCTGACCGTTCTGAGTCGAATTGTCGAAGATCCGTGGGACGTTCACCACGCGGCCTGGCTGGGCCTGGCAGCCCGCGGTCTTGGGGGCAAGTCTGAGGCGTGGCGGTATCTCGTTTCCGCGCTGGACTGGTCCAGCAAGAACCCACAGTTTATGGAGCTGATGGTTGCTCTGGCAGGCATCGCGCTCCTGCTGGCCGACGAGGGGGAGGCGGAGCGAGCGACTGAGCTGTACGCCCTGGCGTCACGCCATTCGCTCGTGGCGAATTCGCGCTGGTTTGAGGACGTGATCGGACGGCACGTCTCCGCGGTCGCCGGGAACCTGCCGCCGCAGGTTGTGGCCACGGCCCAGGAGCGCGGCCGGGGCTGGGACCTGGAGGCGACCGTGTGCGAGCTCTTGATTGACTTGTCATAGGGCTTCCGGCAGCTAGGGCTAGTTCCGCCGGTGGCGACTTGGGCCCTCGCGGCGCCAGACCGACCCGGCTGCCATGTAAGGGACCTGGTGCAATTGGGGGCTTGAGCGAGAGCGGCAGCCTTCACAAGTTCAGAAATCCGAACTCGAGGAAGAATTCGGATTTCAATATCTCTCCGCGTATTTGGGCCAGGGCGGGTCCGGTACGATAGTGCTCAACACAGCACAAGGCCGGGCTCCGAAGCCCGGCCTTGTGCTGTACGGACAAGACCTTGTCTTTTGCATTTCTCTCTTTTGCGTGATCCGTTCTCAAATTCAAGTTTCGCTGTCTGTACAAGATTCAGACCCTTAGCGAGCCACGGAATCCCCTGGCGGCATAGTAAGAGGCTGCACCGTTGTGATACACGAAGACATGGTCGTAGCGACGATCACAAAAGAGGGCGCCGCCGAGTTTTCTAATATCAGAAGGTGTTTTCACCCAGCTCGACGTTTTCGTGTCGAAATTTCCAAGTTTCTGCAACTCTCGATATTGCTCTTCCGATAAAAGCTCAATGCCCATGGCAGTTGCCATATCAATCGCGTTATCCTCAGGTTTGAATTTCTTCCTTGCCTCCAGCCCTTCACGGTCGTAACAAACACTCCTGCGGCCTTTGGGACTTTCCGCCGAACAATCATAAAAAATGTATTCGCCCGTCTTTATATCACAACCAACAACGTCCGGTTCACCGCCAGTTCTTTCCATTTCATTGAGTGACCAGAGTTTTTCAGTATTAGCTTCCAGCTTTGCTTGTACTTTAGCCCATTCAAGACCTTCATGGCGGTTCACGTTTTTCTCAAAACGGGCTTTCAAAGCTCTGAGTAGTTCTTCACGTCGTTCTGCTTCCATGTCTTTTGCTCTTTGCCTTTCTATCTGTTTGATTTGCCGTTGCTCGCCCAGCCTTCTGAGGTGGGTCATTTTTCGATTGTCAAATGGGTACTTTTTCGCTTGACAAAAACAAGATTCGTGATTAGCGCCTTGGAAGAAATCACGAACAAATAGATAGCCAATGCCGCTAGACCTATCATCCAAAGAGGTGTGAATAAACTCAACACAATCAAGATGATGAAGAATGCAACTATCCCCGCGTAAGTTTTGAATTTACCTGTTTCGCCTTTCCTCACCATTGCCTTTATATTTGCATTGATCAGTCCGCTTACTACTATCCAGATTACACCCGTACCGAGAATAGCCATAAGCAGTAAAGATGAAAATGACATAACAGGGCTACTCATTGAGATCTGGCCAGCATCTGCCATGTGGCCCATCCTAACCAATAGAATTGCAGATAGGATACTTATGGGAAGGGCAACTACATTTGCTATGTGGTACAGTTTTTCTTTGTTACTCATTTTACACCCCTCAAGCACCCACTGATAATTGAGCTTGGCCCCATCCTTTGGACCACGGATCGGTGAAAATAAGGTGAACGCCTATCGGCTTGGAAACGAGCTGATCAGACACAGTGTACCTCGGCCGGCGTCCGATAGTCCAGGCTCTGATGCAGACGTTCATGATTGTAGAAACGGAAGTAGGCATGCAATCCCATTTCCAGGTCCGGGACAGAACCATAGCCCACGAGATAGATGTTCTCGTACTTGACGGTGCGCTACAAGCGTTCGACGAATACGTTGTCCAAGGCTCGGCCTCGGCCATCCATGCTGATCCGGATGGTGGCCGCTTCCAGGGCGACTTGGAACTTGAATTCGGCGCTGAAGAGCCGGCGTTTCTTGGACATGTTTGCACCTCCACGTGCTGTGCCATTATACACCCATTCCTTCACCTTAGCACATGGTCCAGTTTTTGGGGCCAATTACCGGGATGCTATTCATGGGTAACCGGAAAGAGGGTTCGTTGTGGGCAGTTGTGTGAACATGCATGAAAATAATAAGGCCGGGCGTCAACGCCCGGCCTTGTGACACACAGGTTTCTTGCAGACTACTTGCGATACTTGAGCGCCGCGTGGGCCGCCGCCAGCCGGGCCACCGGCACGCGGAAGGGGGAGCAGCTCACATAGTTCAGGCCGGCGATGTGGCAGAACTCGATGGAGCTGGGCTCGCCGCCGTGCTCGCCGCAGATGCCGACTTCGAGGTCGGGGCGCGTCTGGCGGCCCTTCTTGACGCCCATCTTGACCAGCTCGCCCACGCCGTCCTGGTCCAGGGCCTGGAAGGGGTTGCTGGGCAGGATGCCGTGCTCGACGTACTGCAGCAGGAACTTGCGCTCGGCGTCGTCGCGGCTGTAGCCAAAGGTCATCTGGGTCAGGTCGTTGGTGCCAAAGCTAAAGAACTCGGCATACTCGGCGATCTGGTCGGCGGTGACGGCCGCGCGCGGGATCTCGATCATGGTGCCGAACTTGTAGTCGATCTCGATGCCCTTTTCGGCCATGACCTCCTTGGCCACCGGCTCCAGCAGCTCGTTGGCGACCTTGAGCTCGTTGACGTGGCCGGTCAGCGGGATCATGATCTCGGGGTGGACGTCGATGCCTTCCTTGGCCTTGTTGCAGGCGGCCTCAAAGATGGCGCGCACCTGCATCTGGGTGATCTCGGGGCATGGTGATGCCCAGGCGGATGCCGCGCAGGCCCATCATGGGGTTGACTTCTTCCATGTCCTCGACGGCCTGCAGCAGCTCCTCTTTCTCGGCCAGCTTGGCTTGGCGCCAGCTTGGCCAGCTTTCTTCTTCTTGCCCTTCTTGGCCAGGCGCTCGGCCTTGACCCGCATCTTGGTCACCTCGACCAGCAGCTCGTCCTTGCTGGGCAGGAACTCGTGCAGCGGCGGGTCGATGAGGCGGATGATGACCGGCAGGCCGTCCATGGCCTCGAAGAGGCCCTCAAAGTCGGCTCGCTGGAAGGGCAGCAGCTTGTCCAGGTGCGCCTGGCGCTCCTCGTCGCGTGTCGGCCAGGATCATGGCCTGGACGATGGGCAGGCGCTCCTCCTCAAAGAACATGTGCTCGGTGCGGCACAGGCCGATGCCCTCGGCGCCAAAGCTGCGGGCGCGCTGGGCGTCCGCGGGATAGTCGGCGTTGGTCCAGACCTGCAGGCCCTTGGTGGGGAAGCCCTCATAGTCTTCGGGCCAGGCGCGGGTGCCTTCCTGGGCGCAGATCTCGTCGGCCCAGCTCCAGCAGGGTGATCAGCTCGGTCTGCTCCTCAAAGCTGGGGTGCTTCGGTGGCAATCTGCCCGGCAAAGACCTCGCCGGTGGTGCCGTCGATGGACAGCCAGTCGCCTTCCTTGACGACCTTGCCGTCGACCTCCAACTGGCGGGCGTCCAGGTCGATCTCGATGGCCTCGCAGCCGACCACGGCCGGCGTGCCGAACTGGCGGGCGACCACGGCGGCGTGGCTGGTGGCGCCGCCACGGCTGGTGAGGATGCCCTTGGAGGCGATCATGCCGTGGACGTCGTCGGGCTTGGTCTCGGGCCGGACCATGATGACGGCCTTGCCCGCCAGGCCCCACTCCTCGGCCAGGTCGGCGTCAAAGGCGGCGATGCCCACCGCCGCGCCGGGCGAGGCGTTGACGCCGCTGGCCAGGTAGGTGCCTTCCGTCTCGGGCCTGCTTCTTGGCCTCAAGATCGAACTGGGGGTGGAGCAGCGTCATCGACCTGCTCGGGCGTCACGCGCAGGACGGCTTCTTCCTTGGTGATCAGCCCTTCGTCTGGCCATGTCGACGGCGATCTTGATGGCCGCCTTGGCCGTGCGCTTGCCGTCGCGGGTCTGGAGCATCCAGAGCTTGCCGCGCTCGATGGTAAACTCGACGTCCTGCATCTCGCGGTAGTGCTTTTCCAGGCTGTTCGCAGATGTCGACGAACTCGGCATAGACCTCCGGGCATTTCCTCTGCCAGCTCGGCGATCGGCTTGGTGTTGCGGATGCCGGCCACCACGTCCTCGCCCTGGGCGTTCATCAGGTAGTCGCCATAGAGCACCTTCTCGCCGGTGGCGGGGTTGCGGGTAAAGGCCACGCCGGTGCCCGAGTCCCAGCCCATGTTGCCAAAGACCATGGTCAGGATGTTGACGCCGGTGCCCAGGTCGTGGGCGATTTTCTCGCGGTTGCGGTAGGCGATGGCGGGCTTGCCGTTCCAGCTCTTGAACACCGCTTCGGTGGCCAGCTTGAGCTGCTCCATGGGATCCTGGGGAAAGTCAAAGCCCTTGTGCTCGCGGACGATGGCCTTGAACTCTTCGGTCAGCGCTTTCCAGTCCTCGGCGTCCAGCTCGGTGTCGTCCTTGATGCCCCTGGCCTGTCTTGCGCGCTTCGATGGCGTGCTCAAAGTGCTCGTCGGGGATGTCCAGCACGACCGAGCCAAACATCTGGACCAGGCGCCGGTACGAGTTGTAGACAAAGCGCCTCGTTGCCGGTCAGCTCGACCATGCCCTTGGCCGTCTCGTCGTTCAGGCCGATGTTGAGCACGGTGTCCATCATGCCCGGCATCGAGAACTTGGCGCCGGAGCGGCAGGAGACCAGCAGCGGATTGGACGGATCGCCAAACTCTTTGCCGGTCTCTTCCTCGATGGCCTTGAGCGCCTCCAGCTCCTGCTCCCACATGCCCTGCGGGGAACTGCTCGCCGGCGTCCAGATAGGCGTTGCAGGCTTCGGTGGTGACGGTAAATCCGGGCGGCACCGGCACGCCGATGCGCGTCATCTCGGCCAGGTTGGCGCCCTTGCCGCCCAAGAGCGAGCGGACGCCGTCCCAGTCTCCGGCGTATGCTTCTGCTTCTTCTACCTCGCTGAAAGAGGTATACCCATTTTTCTGACATGACTGCTAGATCCTCCTTGGTATTCACCAGTCGTCGCTGCGGACGATTGCGTTAATGTGGTCTGTGACGTCGGGCACACAACAGGTTGTGGTGCCGGGCGCAATTATACAAAGTTTGAGGGTATTTGGCAAAACGATGGGCGAGGTTGGCACTCAAGGGCGGCGACTGCTGCTGGTTGGCGTGGATCACAGGTCCCGTGGAGGCAGGGGAAGCGCAGGACTGTGGTCCTGCGCGAGCTATTAGGCAACAATGGCTCTAGGCGGACCACAGTCCGCCGGTCTGCGCATCTGGCTGACGGATGTGTGGGCGGAAACGCGATGCGCGCTCACTGGCCGTGCTGGCGCTTAGGATGGCCCCGGTACCGCGCTGAGCTGCTGCATCAGGCTGAGCATGTCGCCCACGGCCCAGTGTTCGGTGATTTTGCCGCCCCTGACGGTCAGGATGTCGATGTTGTCGAACGACACTTTGTTCCCGGTGGCGGGAATGCCCAAGAATGGGCCCAGATGAGTGCCGTGGAAAGTCTTGAAGGTCATCACCTTGTCCCCTTCGGCCAGTTGCTGGCGAATGGTGAAATGCATGTCGGGGAAGGCCGCGAACATCATGGTAAAGAATGCCCGGGTACCTTCCGTATTGGGCGGGTCTGTCATGCCGCTGTGATCGATCATCTCCGGATCATAAAGCTCGTCGAGCGCAGCCAAGTTGTGCTGGTTCTGCACCTCCTCGACAAAGCGGCGCACTAGTTTTTTGTTCTCTTGCAGTGACATGGAGAGTCCCCTTTCAGTTGATTGCTCAGGCCAGTACCTCTAGCAGGGCGCCGGCCGCCTGTAGATCGTGGGCCTGGAAGCCCTCGTCGAAGCGATTGTAGACCTCTGCCAGTACCTGCCGCGCCGCCTGGCACCGGTCCTGGCCCTGCCACAGCCGGGCCAGGCTGGTGGCCGCCCGCAGCTCGAGCATCCTGGCCTCCTGGCCGCGCGCCGTGTCCATGGCCTGGCGGAAGTGTGCTACGGCGCGGCTGCCGTCTCGACCCTCGGCTCTGGCCAGCTCTCCCTCCAGCCTGTGCAATTCCGCCAGCCAGTAGCGGTCGGCGCCGTTCTTGACAATGGTGCGGGCTGCCGATACGGCGCCGGTCGCCTCTGTCTGCATCTCTAACTTCAAGCAGGCTTCCGCCCGCAAACCGAGGAAAAAGGGCACAAAGTGCGTAAAGCCTCTCGCCTGCCACGCGGCCGTGCCATCCCGCAACTGGGCCAATCCCTCTGCCTTCTGTCCCAGCTCGATCAAGGCCCAGCCGCGCAGTGCCGTGGCCAACGCCGTCCAGCTTGGCAGCCCGTACAGTTGCCCCAGCCTGACGGCTGCTTCTGCGTGGTCAAAGGTCGCTCCCACGTCATGGCGGATGCAGGCATGTTTGGCCAGATGACAGTGGCAAAGCGCGAGGCTGGCGGGATGTGTCATCGACCGCCTCAACTTGCGCAGGTTTCGGCTCTGGATCAGCGCCTGATCCGGGTAGCCCAGCAGGTACAGCGTGATGCCCAGCAAGCCCAGGCAGGCGACGGCCGGGTCGTGGCCGAAGCGATAGGCGTGGCTCTCATGCTGCGTTATGTCGTAGAGGGAAGCACCTCGCTCCCAGAACGCCCGCGATTCTTTCAGCCGCCCCTGAATGAGCAAGTGCCCGCCCATCTGGCGATAGGCCTCGATCAACAAATTGTTGTCCTGGGCGGCGCGGGCGATGGCGAGCAACTGCTCAGTCAGCTCCCGCTCTGTCTCGACATCCCCCCGCAGCCCATAGTGGCGGCCAAGCGCGACCAGCGAGGTAAAGAGCTCAGGTGTTTGCCCGAGCTTCCGGCATAGATCGCGCGCCCGATCGTAAACACGCCCGGTTTCCGGTGATGCGTAACCATAGACAACCGTCATGGGCAAACCCAGAGCAATCTGCAACTCGATCTCCTGCTGCAGGCGCCGGTCTGTACCGGGAAGGGTGTGGAGGACATCGAGCCCCCGGCGATAGTAGGCGATGGCTTCCTGGTTGGCGGATTGGCGCACGGCCTGCTGTCCGGCTTGCAGCAGGTAGGTCACGGCCTTTTCGCACAATGACCAGATCGGCGGGGCAGGCTCGCTCGAAATGGTAGGCCAGCTCCCCGGCCCTCGCCTTCAGTTCTGCCGCGTGAAGGGTCTCGATGGCCGTCCCCGCCTGGGCGTGCAGACGCAGGCGATGGGGACGCGGCAAGGACTGGTAAACGACCTCCTGGATCTTGTGATGGGTGAAGGCGAAATCGCTGTCGCCGGCTGCGGCCCTCTCCTCGATCAGCCGCCGGCGCAGCAGGCCATCCAGTGCCTCGAGGGTCGCCTCTTCGCCCCGACCCCAGGCCGCGTTGAGCAGATCAAAGTCAAACTCTCGGCCGAGTACGGCCGCCAGGCGCAGCGCTTCCTGCGCCTTTTCCTCCAGACGCCGAGTCCGTGCCTGGATCACCTCGCTCACGCTGGCCGGCAGCGGCAGTGCGCCGGCGCTGATCCCGGCAAAGTCGCCCTGCCAGGTGCCTTCCTCCAGACGGATCACGTCCGTTTCAAAGAGCGCCTTGACGATTTCTATCAGGAAGAAGGGGTTGCCTTCCGTCTCGCGATACAGCCGCCCCGCCAGCGGCAGCACCGCTTCACCGGCCCCGGACATTTCCACGATCATCGTCTCCACGGCCTCTGGCGGGAGGCGCGGCAGGCGGAGCGGCCTGGCCAGCCCTTCGCGGGCCAATCGCCGGCGCAGAGCCCGCAATGGATGCCCGGAGCCGATGGCTTCGGGCCGGAAGGTACCAACGATCAGAACAGCGTGGCCTGCCAGGTGGCGGGCCAGGTGGTGCACCAGCCCCAGCGTGGACTCGCCAGCCCAATGAAGGTCTTCTAGCACGAGCAGGACTGGTGCGCGGGAGGCGAGTTCTGCCAGAACATGGGAAATTCCTGCAAAGAGGCGCACCTGCTCCTGGGCCAGGCCAGGCCCCCCAGACTCCTGCTGGGGATGTGCTCTGTCCCCTTCGACTGGGCTCAGGGCAGGTCCTTCGACTGGGCTCAGGGCAGGTCCTTCGACCGGGCTCAGGGCAGGTCCTTCGACTGACGATTTGGGGATTGCCACCGCGAGGCCTCGTGGCGGTGCTTCAGTCGCTCCGCTTCTTCGCGACGACGGAACAGCAGAAGCAGAGCGTTCCAGCACATCAGGCACCAACCGGGCCACCTCGCCCAGCGCCCAGGCGGGAAACGCTGCCAGCTCACTGTCTGATAGGGCCGGCAGTGCGCTGTGCAGTGCTTCGGTGAAGGGCTGGTAGGGCAGGACGCGCTCAAACTCGTAGCAGCGGCCCCAGAGCACACGCGCACCCTGCCAGCGCAGCTGGCTGGCAATCTCTTCCACCAGACGCGTCTTGCCCACACCGACCTCGCCGCCGATGAGGACCAGTTCGCCCGGGCCCCGTTTGCGCTGCCTGCCATGTGTTATACAGCAGCGCCATCTCCCGCTCCCTGCCAACCAGCCGGACGGGCGTGAGCACGTCGAGCGGGCTGCGCCCAGCAGGGACGATCGAGGGTACTTCTATAGGGAGAGCCGGCAGGGCTCCGACTTGAACGTCTCCACCCAGGATGGCCTGGTGGAGGGCGACTGTCTCGCCCATCGGCTCCGCGTCCAACTCGGCCCGCACGATCTGGCGGCAGCGGTCGTACTGCTCCAGCGCCGCGTTGCGCTGGCCGAGGCGACAGTAGGCGCGCATCGCTTGCTGGTGGGCGTCCTCGCGCAGCGGATCGCGGCCCAGCAGGCGCTGGGCCGTGGCCAGGGCGGATTGGTGGTCTCCTGCCGCCTCGTAGGCAGCCATCAGCCGGGCCAGTGCCTCGAAAAAGAGGACTTCCAGCCGGTAACGCTCGCCCAGGATCCAGTCGTCGTAAAAGCCCTCGAGAAAGTCGCCGCGGTACAGGGCAATCGCGGATTGAAGGCCGGCCACGTCTGTCCGCGAGACCTGGGCCTCAAACGCTTCCACGTCGAGCCAGAGATCGGCCTGCTGGTTGAACTGCACCGTGCGGGCGTCGCTCACGAGGACAGACTTGTCGGGCAGGCAGCGCCGGATGTGCCACAGGGCGGTGGACAGGGAGCGGCGCGCGTTGCGATCTGGCCTCTCGGCCCAGAAGAGGCCGACCAACCGGTCTCGGGGCTGGGGCTGGTCGCGGTGGAGGGCCAGGTAGGCGAGCAGTGAGTGGGACTTTTGCGTGGGCGGCCGGGGCAGCTGCTGGTCACCGCCGCGCATGTCCAGTGGACCCAGAAAGTACAGTTGCAGGCCGGTCACAGCTCTCCCTCCGGCAACAGGGCCAGGCGCCGGGATGCAGAAGCTCTTCTGCAATGGTCTGCACGATGGAGGGCCCAGAAGAGTCTTGCAGGTGAAATGACACGACAAGGATTGCTAAGGACAGTTGTATTGTACCAAATACTGTGACCATGGTCAAAGTAGGGCCAGCATTTTCATCGCTTAGAGACCTGCCGCAGGATTCTGGCGTCAGCGGACCGCCAGACCTCTGTGTTTCAGCCGTGTTCTAGGGCAGAGCCCGCAACTGCGGTAAGATGTCAGGTCCGGTCACTTTACGACTATTCTGGGGTTGGTGGTGGACTGCAACCCGGGAGCGACGAACCGCCAGGCTTGTCTGCAAGCCTGGCGGTACCCTAGCATGGGGGGGAGGGCGTGTCCCGATTCGCTTCGCGATCTACCCTTCGTCCCGCGCGGGCGGACGGGGATCGCGCGCCTCTATGCCGAAGCGCTGTAGGAAACTCAGCATTGCGTCCAACTCGAGGAACGCAGCTTTCTCGCCGCTCTGAGCGTGCTCGATCTGGCCGCGCCAGCGAAGCTCGCCGGCCGACGTCTCACGCCAGAAACGGACGATAAAGGTAACCATGGTGCTGGATGGGATGGTCGTGTGGGTCATGCCTGACCTCATTTGCTTGCAGAGGGTCCTCCCTCTCGGCTGGACTGGACCCTATACCTGCCGGCGCCGCGCATGAGGCAGGGCCGTCGGAGCGCCTGGTGGACGGGTGCGTCCCCGGCTCACCAACGGCCCTGCCCACTGCCTTCACAGCCGCAGTGCCCCTACTTGGTCAGCGTCCCGTCGAAGTGGAGGATGCCTTCGCCACCCGCGCACTCGCCCCAGTATTCGCCGGCCCCAGTCGTACCCTCAAACCGCCCGGTGCCCCGACTGATCTCAAAGATCGCCCCAGAACTCCACGCTGTCGGTAGCCGACGAGTCGGTACGGCAAACCCGCATAGGTACCGAAGAGCTTATCGCCATTCGCCGCCGTGAACGTCATCTCTCGGTCCCTTGTGTCCAGGGATGGGCGAACTGAATTCGTATCAACCCACATTTCCGCGTACCAGGTGCTCTTGCCCAGGTGGGTCGCTTTGCCCTCGGCCGGTATTTTAGCGTCAGGATGCCGTCCACGGCGGGCCGACTGGGTTGGGGATGGGTCACGTACGTGGCTTTGAAGGGTACCACGGCATTCTTTGCGGCCACCATCGATCCACTGCTGGCCACGACCACAACTAGGACCGCCAATATCACTAGTACTCGCGCTTTCATGATCCTCTCCTTTCATTTACCTGCAAGAACCAGGTCGGGCTCCCCCGGCTAGATCGTCTCCTGCGACAGGATCGCGGGAGGTCCTCCATGCCGGAGCAAGTCATCTCAGAACACAAGTTGTCGCTCGGCATCACCCCCTTTTCAAAACAGGCAGGCCCTTCTGATCGCTGCACCTTGGACGGCCTTGGGCACCAAGGGCACTCGCTCTCCCTGCTGTGGGCGGCCGGGTTGTCTACGGTCCACCGCGGCCGAGGCAAAAGCAGTCACGCCGGCCATCGACACGAACGTGTGCACCCGCCGTGCCTATCCCACTAGTGTGACCGGCATGATGGCCTGCAGCGGTCCATCAACGGAACTCTCTCTAGTCAGCGCTGCCGTCCGCTGCGCGAGCTCCAGCGCCAGGCCTGCCGCCCGCCAGCCGCAGCACTCCGTAGGACCCGGCAAAGATGTGCTTTGAGCCCGCATCACTCGCTGCCGCAGCGCCAGGCTTACCGGCTGCCAGCCGCAGCACGCCGTAGGACCCGGCAGAGATGTGCCTTGATCCCGCGTCACTCGCTGCCGCAGCGCCAGGCTTACCGGCTGCCAGCCGCAGCACGCCGTAGGACCCGGCAGAGACATGCTTTGAGCCCGCGTCGCTTGCGGTTGCTGCCAGAGCCGGGATGACAGCCAGCACAAACGCGAGCAGGGCCGCGACTAAAACCAACAATGCCCGGAGGGTTCCAGTTTGCGTCTTTCCCCTCGGGAACAGCCAGCCTAACTTTGTTTCCTCGCTCATGATCATCCCCTTTTGGGCCTCTCTGGGAAAGCCTGCTTTTCCCCTTTCCGGTTGCAGAAGGTGGTCTCACTGCCACCTCCTGTGTTCAGCCTGTGGCGCAGCTAGGCCCTGCCTGCCAGCAGCTTGTCTAGCTGACCAGTTGAAGATCTGTGGCACGACTATCGATCCGCTTACTGGGCTCCTTTGAAGTCGCGCTGCATGCGGACCAGGATGCGCACGTCCCGGCCTTGCGCCAGCAGCAGCTGCGCGATCATGCCACCGAGCAGCCCGGTGGCCCCTACGACAAGAAGCATGGCGCTCCTCCTTCTGCTGGTTTTCTATCTGGCGGGATGCTATCTTGGAGGCTTGCTCAGAAGTCAGGCGAAGCCCAACATTCTGAACCACGTCTTGAGACAGCCTCCTCGATGTAGCGTCTTGTGGCTGTGCGTCCCGGAGAGTAAGTGTGGTAAGGGTAGCATAGGGCTGTCAAAAATGTGTCAAATATCGAAGGATTGCAGGCGAGGTCTTGCCTCCCTGGAGTGATCGGGGACATCGGTAGTACCCCGCGTCAATGGGGAGAGGCGGACGAAGGGCAGGGCCGTGGCCCTGCGCGAGCGGGTGGGTGGGGGTGAGTGGGCGTGGAGTACAAGTCCTGCGGAGGCGGCAGTAGCGCGGGCCTTTGGTCCTGCTGAGCAGATTGTAGTCCGGTGGTTTAGGATCAGACCTCGGAGGTCTGCCCCGGAACTCCGAGGTCTTGGTGCGTATTCTTGCTCTGCGCGGGTGCTGGACAACGCTCCAGCACAAGCTTATCGCACGGTCTCGAGCATTTTTGCACCATCTCGAGCGGGTGGCAGGGGAGGGTGACAGGAGAACGCGTGACATGAAAAGCGGGCCGGCTGCCTGGCAACCGGCCCGCTTGGTGCTGCTGTGTCTCTAGCCAGCGTCTGAGCTGGACTGGTCCTTGCCTGCATTCAGGTTCTTGAGCCACGGACCGAAGGCGTCGATGAACTCGATGGGCACCGGGAAGATGATGGTCGAGTTCTTTTCCACGGCAATCTCGGCCAGCGTCGATAGGTAGCGCAGTTGCAGCGCTGCCGGTTCCTGGGCCAGCACGGCGGCCGCCTCCATGAGTTGCTGGGCGGCGTTGAACTCACCCTCGGAGTGGATGACCTTGGCCCGCTTCTCGCGCTCGGCCTCTGCCTGGCGGGCCATGGCCCGCTTCATGGTGGTCGGCAGCTCTACATCCTTGACCTCGACAATGCTGACTTTGATGCCCCACGGTTCCGTGGCCTCGTCGACGATGCGCGCGATCTTTTGATTGATCTCGTCGCGGTGCATGAGCAACTCGTCCAAGTCGGACTGGCCCAGGACAGAGCGCAGGCTGGTCTGGGCGATCTGGTAGGTGGCCCTGTTGTAATCTTCGACGTTGACGATGGCATCGTTGGGCTCGATGACCCGGAAGTAGGCCACGGCGTTGACGCTGACGGTGACATTGTCGCGGGTGATGGCCTCCTGGGTGGGGATGTCCAGGGTGATGACCCTGAGGTCAACCTTGGTCATGCGATCGATGAAGGGGATGATAAAGAAGAGGCCAGGTCCCTTGGCCCCCTGCAGCCGTCCCAGGCGAAAGATGACGCCGCGCTCGTACTCTTGCACGATCTTGATGGACGCGATGAGGATGATGATGCCAAGGATGATGATAATCCCCGCGGTAGAGAAGATAGAGCCCAAAAAGTCTCCCATTCTACAGCCTCCTATTTTGTGGCCTCTTTGCTTATCGCCAGGATCGGTGAGGCCCTGCCGGGCGGGAAACGCCCAGGGATCCAGTGGAACTGGTAAACCATATTATACAGCACCTTGTGCCAGATGGCAACTGGGCGGGGTACGTGGTAGCGACAGCCGGCCAGGGCCAAGAATTGGGGCTTGACATACGATAGTATCTGTGCTATGGTTACGACTAATCTGAGGGCAGCATAGGGCTAAGCTCAAATCGCCATACCCGAGGGCCAGAAGCCTGGAAACGGCAAAGGAGAGATGCCAATGACCACGGACCATGATGGACCGTCGGCCAAGCGGGGACGGGGCTGCTTGGGCTGTGCCGGCGCAATCGTCGTTGTTGTCGCCCTGTGTGCTGCCGCGTGGTTTCTGGCGCCGACGGTGATGACTGCCCTGGGGCTGTCGTCGCCCGGCGCGGAGGAACTGTACTCGGGAGCGCCAGATCTATTGGCCGGCCAGGCGGTGGAAGAGGTGCTGGTCGACTCGGGCATCGAGGGCGCCAGCGCTACCGTGATCCCCATCAAGGGCAGCGACGGCCAACTGGCCATCATTACCCTCCACGATGCCAGCTCGATTGACTGGAGCGAGAGCGCTTCGGCCGAGGAGGGTTTTCTCAACACCGTTCGGGCCCTGTCGCGGGCCAATGCACAAGGTCTGCGTGTGGAAAGGGCGGTCATTGATGTAAGGGGTGAGAACGGCCAGCCTTTCATCGCCATTACCGCCTCCCAGGACTCGATTGACGCCTATGCTAGCGGCGAGATCAGCCGCGACGAATTCGTGGCCTCGGTGGATGCCGATCTGGACAGCCTGCTGGATCTGGTTGACCTGCAGTCGCTGAGGGAAGGAGAGTAGGTGCCATGCAAAAGAGCCAGAAAAGCCGGCGGCCTGCGCTCAAATGGACCGCGCTGCTGGCGCTGCTGCTGCTGCCACCAATGCTGACCGCTTGTGACATCGGCGAGGCCGAGATGGATTTTATCCTGGACCTGGCCATTGACTGGGCCTTCTCCAAGAACCTACTCACGGTGGAGGGCTGCCCGCCGCCATATGACTCGGATGACTGCCAGATTGGGGTCAATGCCGGGATGATTGCCCGTTGGAAGGCGGGACAGAACAAATGGATAGGGGGCGGGATGGACGTCTTTGGCGTCGACCGCGTGCCGCAGGATGTAAGCGATGCGCTGGATTCGGCCAAGACGGTCTATGACCAGGAACAGTCCGACGCTCTGGCCCGCGAGGGCGCCAGCGAGGGGGATCTGGAAAAGCTCGACCAAGCCATCGGCATGCGGCCGGGGGATTGGAGCTATCAAGATAAAAAGGCCGCGGTGCTGCTGTCCCAGGGTGACCCCCAGGGGGCCGACGATGCCTTTCATCATGCCGATGAACTGGTCGCCGAGCGGATCGGGAACGGCGAGTCCTGTCTGAACCTGCAGATGAACAAGCTGCGCAACCGGGAGGATGCGCTCTGGCAGCAGTCGCAACTCCACCCCGAGAACGAGCAGATCCGCAACCAGTTGGGCAAAACCCAGGACCAGATTTGGGCCCTGCAGAATAGTCACGAGAGCAGTATCTGCAGGTAGGCCTGAACGGCCCTCGCGAAAGAGCCATAACAAAGCCCCGCCGGACCGCGGCGGGGCTTCTTGGCACATCCGTTGCTAACCTGTAGAGGCGACCAGGCTGCGGCGAGGTTAATCCGTCACCCGGGTCACGAGAGGCAGATAGGTTGCATACTCAAGGCCCGTGGGCAGTATCGTCAGATCGTATTCTTCTGACCAGTCACCCTCGCCACACTCGTAGACCCCCTGTACCCGCCAATAGTAGGCGCCTGCCGCGAGTGGGGAACTGGGCCGGTAGCTGGTGGTTGACCGGCTCTTGTTGATGACGGGTGAAGCAAAGCTGGCGGTGTCGTCCACCTGGAGCCGGTAGCTGTCCGCGCCCTTTGTCGCCGACCATTCGAAGGTGGGCCGGTCATTGTACGTCCGGGTGCCATCTTCCGGGGAAGAGGGTACGGGTACGGGCGGCGCTTTTTCCACCTCGAACCACCATTTCTCGGACCAGTCGCTCCAGTCGCAACCGTTGTTGGCCCGTACGCGCCAGAAGTAGCTGCCGGGCGGCAGGAGCTTGGCCGGCTGGTAGTTGATGTCCATGGTCTCTGTTTCGATGACAACGGCCGAGGTGTCGCCATCGGCGATGCGGATCTGGTATTCTTTTGCCCCTTTCACCGCTCGCCACTCGAATTTGGGCGTTGGATCGCAGCTCGAGCTTTGGTCTGTGGGCATCGTGAGACGAGGTGGGGCTGGTGGAGTACAGCTTCCGGTCTCAAAGGCCCACAGCTCTTCCCCGTGTGTGCCATCATCGGCGCTGAAAAACAGCGTGGGGCCAACAGCAGTCAGGGACAAGATGCTGTTCTGCGTATGAAAACTGGAGCGATACCCCGGGAAGATGTCTTTGACTAGGAGCGTACCTGAGGCGGTTCCGTTGCTCTGCCAGAGCTCGCGACCATGCGTGCCATCATCAGCAGTGAAGTAGAGCACGTCACCGATCACCACACCGCTCTTGGGAGCAGAGTCATCGAGACCGGGATTGATGTCCTTGACTCGGACGGTGCCCGCCGCTGTGCCGTCACTCTTCCACAGCTCCTGGCCGTTGGTGCCGTCGTCGGCCGCAAAGAACAGCGCATTTCCCACGGCAGCCAGGAAGCCGATCCTCGGCTCGCCCGACTCGGGGTCGTAGCTCGGGCCACAGGAGAACTCTTTGATTGGGACCGTTCCCGCTGGGGTGCCATCACTCTTCCAAAGACGTGGATCCTCACAGCCATCGTACCATTCACTTGTGTGGAAAAACAGCGTACCTCCCACATCAAAGGGACTGTAGGCACAGGGAGCGTCGCTTGGATCGAGGACGATCTGGATGGTTCCGCCTCCAGTACCGTCGCTCTTCCACAGCTCTGGGCATCTCTGGCCGGTTGCAGCCCGGTCGTCACTGAGGAAGAAAAGCTCTCCCGAAACGTCAAGGAGCCAGCTTACGTCGTCGATTCCGTTGCGCTTGACCAGAACTGTGCCTGGTGCCGTACCATCGCTCTTCCAGAGAGCGCGGAAGCCGTCGTCGACCTTGTCCTCGTGGATGGCGCCAAAGTAGAGCATGCTGTTGAACTCGGTCAGCCAGTGCGGGTCCGAATCATCCATGCCAGGCACGATGTCCTTGAGAAGGACGGTGCCTGTCGCGCTGCCGTCGCTTTTCCACAGCTCCCGCCCGTGGGTACCGTCATCGGCTGCCATGTATAGCGTTCCACCTATCGCTGCTTGGGGCAGGGGGATCGAACTGTCGGGGCCCATCCGGATGTCCTTGACAGGCCCTGTACCCAAGGTGGTGTCGTCGGTCTTCCACAACTCAGTGCCGCGGATGCCATCGTCGGCACCGAAGAACAGCCAGCCACCGGTTTCTGCACCGGGTACTGGGTAGGCGTGTCCAGCCTTGGCATTGATGTCCTTGACCATCACTGTGCCAGCCTCGGTACCACTGCTCTTCCACAGTTCTTGGCCATAGTTTCCGTCGTCAGCGGAGAAGAACAGCTGCCCATCCATGGCGGTACCAAGACGCGGGTCGGAGCTGTTGCGACCAGGATCGATGTCTTTGACCAAAAAGGGCCCCGCTGACCCGGCGGGAAGGCTAGGGGCGGCAGCGACCAGGGTGATAACCAGCAGGGGGATGACCAGGAGCACTCTGATGAGCTTGCCGATGGCTGGCTTTTGCTGTGAAGACATTGGGGTTGTGCTCCTTTCTCTTTGTTGCGTTCACGTGTGCTGCGGCGAACTGCAGATGAGTTGCTGGGCACGGTGGAGCCAGGCGGTGAATCATTTTCCTGGAGAGACAATGAGAGGCGCAAGGGTACGTGCCCAAACCAGGGAATCTGCGGCGCTCGGGCGAACTGAGTGCCGGGGTGGACCGCTGCCCTGGACTTGACTCAGGCTGGCCAAGATCGTCAGGAACCTCCTCTCTGGGGGTCTTGTACATTATGCTATGGAGGTGGAGAAAATGCAAACCGGTGCGATCTGACTAGGCAGCGCCATATGGCCGGACAGGGTACTTTTTTGTTCTGATTCCCACCAGAGTTCACCCGCGCCGCGGCGCGGGTGGGATTGACTGTTCGAGCGCTGCAGCTCCCCGGGAGTGGATTCCCGCCTTCGCGGGAATGACGATCTTGGAGACGCTGTAGCTTGCGGGATGCAGCTCCTGGAGCATAGCCTCGGCTGAACCGGACTTCAGACGATGACTATGACTCCGAGTACAACTGTCCTGGAGATCTGGGTCGCCGCCACGCCAGCCGCGCACCGTGCTCAGTCCGGAACTACCTGCCAGAATTCTAGCTCTTCTTTGGCCTGCTCCATGGCTTCATCGGGTATGCGGATGTAGAGCCCATTGCCCTCCACCAGCAGGGTACCGTCGGATAGCCGGATCTCGCCCTTGGCCTCGTAGGCCCGCGAGCGGCTGCGGGTCAGCTCGCCAACGACGCTCAGCTCCTGGTCCATGGGTACAGGCTTGCGGAAGTTGATCTCCAGCCGGCCCGTCAGGGCAAAGACGTTTTGGTGGGTCAGGACCCGGCCCATGGTCTCATCGAGCAGGGTAGAGATCACGCCGCCGTGCAGGTGCCCGGGATAGCCCTGGTGCTCCTCGCGGGGCTGGAAGCGGGTGATGCAGCGGCCCTCGTCGTCAGTGTAGAATCGAAGCTTCAGCCCGATGGAGTTTTCGATGCCGCAGACAAAACACATGCGGGAATTGGGTTGTTTTTCCAAGGTCTATTCTCCAGGGCTTGATTCTTCTTCTTGGCTTAGCATCCAAGCCTCCGCCGCGGCCAGGGCTTGCTTTAACGCCGCGCCGAACTCGGGCTGGCCGGGGAAGACGTTCTCCTTGCCGATGAGACCGAGCAGGTCTGTCTGTTCCAATTGATCCACGACCCGCTGGTTAAAGCCCTCCAGGATCAACAGGTTGCCCCCGTCCAGGAGAGCGCGCGCATAACGATCCAGGGCGCGGATGAAGGTGCTGCCCACCTCGTCCCGGTCGCGCAGCCGGAAGATGACGGCGCTGCCCTGCGCCTCACCGGCATCGGGCAGCTTTTCCTCCAACTCGGCGACCCCGGCGAAAAAGAGGCTGCCGACCGGTTGCAGGATGACGATCTCGCCACTGGGCAGTTCCTCGGGCGCCTCGGTCTCGACAAAGGCGCCGTCGTCCTGGTGAAGGATGCGCTCGAGGCGGACGGCTTCAGCGGAACGGAAGATATGGAGAAGGATGTGCAGGGCTACGCCCAGGGCTACCGCGACCTGGATAGGCGCAAACAGGGTGGCGAAAAAGGTAATGGCCATGATGGTCGCTGGGGCCAAGCCCGTATGCCAGACCGTTTGGATGCGTGATACCTTGATGAGGCTAAAGCCGACGACGATGAGCAGGCCGGCCAGGGTGGGCATGGGGATGGCCTCGATCAGAGGTCCCACGAGCAGGACGGCGACGGCCGTGAACAGTCCGGTTGAGATGTTGGCCCAACGCGACCTGCCGCCCGTGCTCTGAATGAGAAAGGTACCCGACATCGATCCGCCCACGGGGATGCCGCCTACGAGACCCACGGCGATGTTGCCCGCCCCCTGTCCGCGAAAATCGCCTGAGGGGTCGGGATAATCGCCATCGGGGTTGGGCACGCTGCTGCTGACACCAGAGGCCTGCACCAGGGCGATGATGGCGATGGCCAGGGCGGGCAGGATCAGCTTCAAGATCAGGGAAAGCTGAGGCAGTTGCAGGCTGGGCAGCGCGCGCAGCACCTTAGTGGTGTCGCCCACAACACCCACGGTTGGCGGGTCAAGCAGCGCGACAACCACTGTGGTCACCAATACGGCGACCAAAAAGCTGTACTTTTCGAAACGGGTGCGATTAATGGCCACAATCAGGAGGATGGTCATCAGTCCGACGGCCAGCGTGCTCGGGTCGATCTGGCGCCAGTTCATGGCCGTATCAGCCGTGCGTACAACCTTGTTGGCGGCTTCGCTGGCATAGCCGGTCAGGTCGCCGACCTGACCCAGGATAGTGAGCACGCCCAGGCCGCTGAGAAAGCCGGTCATGACCGCGTTGGAGATAAATCGCACCAGAAAACCCAGTTTGAGCAGGCCCAGGACAAGCATAAAGATGCCCACCAGCAGGCCCAGCACCACCAGGGCCGGGAGATGCTCCTCAGGGGGCAGTGTGCTCAGGGCGTCGAGGGTGGCTAGGGCGGTGGCGCTGGTCGAGTCGACGTTCATGATCACCGAGCTGGTGAACAGGGCGGCGACCGTCGTACCGGCCATCATGGAATAGAGGCCAAAGATGGGATTGACGCCAGCCAGCAGGCCGTTGGCCAGGCCGCCGGGAATGCTCACCAGGGCCATGACCAGGCCGGCGACCAGGTCGCCCAAGAGGGTCTTGCGTGGGACCTTTAGTCCGCTAAGGCTCAGTTTCATGGGTCTATGGTACCTCGCAGTTGATCTCGTCGACCATCTCGACGCGTGAAGACCCCACGGGCACCAGCCTCACCGTCTCGGCACAGGGGTCATAGAGTACGTACAGGTCGGCATTGCCCCCCAGGTACAGCGCCCCCAGGGGTTCCTGCTTTTCATCCAGGTCATAGAGGACCATGGGGCGGGCGCTCAGGCCCAGTAACTGAGGCGCCAGGATCCCGTGCATGCCGTCGGTCCGCAGATCGGGACCCTTGACCCAGACTTCGCCACCCAGTATCACCAGGAAAACGACAATCAGGACCACCAGCATGACCATGACCGGCCGGCTGATGCGCCCCCGCTGGAGTACGCGGGGCAGCGTGTCGTCCAGGCCAAGAAAGCTGGCCAGGAGGGCGACGCCGACTGCCGGACCGACAAACAGGTAGAGGATCAGGTCCGCGTAGCGTGCCAGAAACAGTCCGACCAAGATGGTGCCGGTGGCCACTGCTGCCCAGGCGTTCATGCGGTTCAAGATGATCCTGCCAACCGGCATCCGGCCCACGTAGAACTCGCGGCCCCTCCTGATAGCGCTCCGTAGCGCAGGTTTGGTTTCGATCCATTCGCCGATCATATTCAGCCAAGCGTCGATAAAGAGCAGTGGGCCAAATACCCCGAGCAGGGCCAAGAACCCAACGATCACGTCTGTGGCGCGCGTGGTTGGATCAACGCCCAGGTCCACGACGCGCACGCCGATCTGGCCCCAGAAATTGCGCCACAGCAGGCCTGTCAGGGCAGCGATGAGCCCCATGAGCGGCACGAGTCCCAAGACCACCGTCATCAGCTTGTTGCGCCGTTCTTCGGAAGAGATGCCCAATTCGGGGGCGGTGTCCTTCAGGACGTCGTAGGTGGCCTCCGGCGGCAGCCACAGCTTGCCCTGGTGCACGTGCCGGATGGCGGCCTCAATCTCCGAGTTGCTATCCCCGCGGCAGACGTAGCCCCGCGCCCCGGCGTCCAGGGCGAGGATAATCCGATCGTGCGGCGGATCCGCCGGGCTCACTGCCAGGATCTTGACCTCCGGCTGCGTTTCGACAAGCCGTTCGATGACGCTGATACTGCGATAGCCGGGCAACATCAGATCAATGGCCATGACATCGGGCTGGAGATCCTTGGCTCTTTCGAGGGCCGACCGTAGGTTGTGGGCGACGCCCACATTCTCAACGCCCTGCAACTTGGCCAGTCTGTCCCTCAGTATACCCTCTCGGTTGGGGTCTTCATCGATGACGAGCAGGCGGATCGGATCGGGACTCAAGGTATAGACTCCTCAGCCGGCACAAGATCCCTGGTGATGCGCGGCCGGCAGCGCATGGTGCAGATGAGATGAAGAGTGTTTGTCTTGGTGGCACTCGTTATCTCCTCTGGGGATTATACCATAGGCTGGGGCTAGGGACAACAAGGCAACATGGGCTTTCTAGTCTGCACTGGCATGGGAATCCCAGAGCCCAGGAGGCACCCGGGACATGCTGCCGCACTGCGGCGCGCTATTGCGGCGCTGAAGCGCCGACTACGAACTTTTGCGTGCTGGGACTGGAATATCCTGGCAGAGATCCAGAGCCTGCATGAGCCCCCGGATGTAGCCCACCTGCCAGGCACGGCTGCTGTGCATCCAATCTGTGTCGTTGACCAGGCCAAAATGGTGATCGGGTATGACATAGCCCTCATAGCCTACCTCTTTCAGCGCCTTCAGGTTGGCCACCATGTCACCATCGCCTTCATGGGGAAAGACCTCGGCGTACTTGGGGACTGTGCCGCGCACATTGCGAAAGTGAACAGCAAAGATCTTGCCCCGCTGGCCCAGGTCACGGATAACCTGGGGCACACATTCTCCTGCTTCTTGCATGGTTCCCAGGCAGAGCAACAACCCGTTGTACGGGCTGGGAACGAGTTCAACCAGCCGCACCAGTCCTTCCAGGTTGACAAGCGCCTGCTGCACACCGCGGTAGTAGGCCAGCGGGGGATCGTCGGGGTGTGTCGCGAGCCGGACCCTTGCCTCCTCAGCGACGGGTACGATACGCTCGTAGAAGTAGGCGATGCGAGACCAGACCTCCTCCCGAGAGACCTCTCCCGCGGGCTTGTCGTCCAGATCGCCGACCATGCGCTCAGCGTCAAAGGTCTGGAGAAAGGCGCCTCCCGGCCCTACTGGCTCACGTTCATATCCTGGGTGCCAACTTGGGCCCTTGGGCGCCCAGATGGTTGTCCGCTGATCAATGAGGATCGCCGGAGAAGGTACGCCGTCCTCGTACGCTTGCCCTATGCTGCGTATGGTGCGGCAGACATTGTCGATCTCCCGGTCACGCCCTGGCAGCCCCAGGAGCTGGTTCTTGACGCAGTCTCCGCCCAGGCCAATGCCGGTCAGTTCCAGGCCGTGCCCGTCAAAACGCTTGCGCATCTCGGCGACATTGTCGACTGTGAGGTAACAACGCTCGGCATACCCCGGGCAGGCCGAGGCCCAGAAGCTGGCGCCACTGGTGCCAATCTGTTTGGCGAACCGCAAGCGGTCCTCAGCGCCATTCAGCGATCTCACGCCAATTTTCATCACCCCTCCTGCAGCAATACACACCAACTCTGGCGCTTCTTCAAGCTGCCGTATGGCATGTGTGCGGGCGTCTTCTAGTCCAGTACCGTTATTGGATCCCCACCTCGATCTTGCCTATATCCTCTGACCAACTAGGATTCTTTGGGGTATTCTGGCCTCCAATCCGGACCATAGGCATCCCGCCAGATCAAGGATTGAATCTGTGGCGCATAGTAGGCCATCGCAGTACCCCCGTTCCACAGGTTGCATTTGGGCGCGGAATAGGTAGCGAAAAAGGCGTCGATGCGCTCACTCAACTCAGCGACAACGTCTGCATTAGCAGAGTCGGAAGCAACATTGTGATCCTCGCCGGGGTCATGGAGCAGGTCGTATAGCTCGTCTTCGAACCTATACTTCTGACTGCCAGGGAAATACTTGATGTATGTCCATCGCCTTGTGCGTATGGCTCGCATCTCTTCCTGCTCGTAGAAGACGTCATCAAAGCGATCAGTCAAGGGACGCCCTTGCAGCAGAGGGGCCAGGCTCCTGCCGGGCGAGTCCTCGATCTCGATGTCGTTTAGCCCGACATAGTCCGCGAGCGTGCGGAACCAATCGGTCTGCATGACCATCAGGTTGGACTCTTGTTGTGGTGCGATATGGTTGGTATGGCGCATGATCATGGGGATGTTAAAGCATTGTCGATAACCCACGGAGGGAAAAGCGTAGGGCGACACGCCCCAGACACCGTTGCGTCCCATGCTAATGCCATGGTCGGCAGTAAACAGGACCAGCGTGTTGTCATCCAGGCCCAACTCCTGCAACGTTTCCATGATACGGCCTACGCCGTCATCCATGTAGCTGATCTGAGAGAAGTAGTTGCGCATTCTGGGCAGGTTGTTCTGCGCCGTCAGGTTGTCCGAAAAGTCGAATCCAGGCAGATCGATGGCCGACCAGTGCTGCACAAAGTCGATATTGCGCCTGCTGACCGGCTCCCGGGGCAAGGAGTCCATGGGCTTGTCCTCAAAGTGCTTCCCGAAAGGATTTTTCGGCTCACCCCCGACTGCATACCCATCGCCGTAAGGAGCGTTGTATGACACGTACAGGAAGAAGGGTTGATCGCTGTCGGCGCTGCTGCGAAGGAATCCAGTCGCCTTTTCCGTCCACAGCTCCGTAGCATGCCCATCATAGTGATGGGTCTTGCCGTCTTCTATGTAGTGCAGATCCCAAAAGTCTGCGGTATGGCCGTGCTCATCAGGCACCCAGTAGTCGTAGCCGTGCTGGGGCGTGTAGGGTGTGCCCATATGAAATTTACCGACCAGCCCCGTTTTGTAACCGTTGTCCTTTAGCGTCTGGGGCAAGGTTCGGAAACCCTCGACCGCGTCAAATTCCTCGGGATACCACTCCCATCGATCTGGTAGCGCAAAATGGATGCCATGCTGGGAGGGCATGACCCCGGTGAAGAGCGAGGCTCGCGAGGGCGAACAAACCCCATTGGCGCAATACCCATTGTTGAATCTGATGCCCTGAGCCGCCAGCCGGTCCAGGTTGGGCGTGTAGGCATCCGTATTGCCATAACAGCCAAGGGCCTGGCTGGGCATGTTGTCCACAATCATCAGTACGATATTCGGGCGTTTCGCGCTCATTTTAGCCTCCCCATGATTGAGCTGTGCTTGTGCCGTCTCTTGATTCTAGATCTCCTCAAACACGCCAGGCTGCCACGTATTGTCGAACCCTGGTTCCAGCGCTCCATTGATTCGCGGCAGGTAGAGCTTGTTGCGAATGAGTGGAAGGGTATCTGCCTCGGTTGGCACTCGTTTTCTCCCCTGGGAAGTATACCATAGGCAGGGACTAGGGACAACGACATGGCAAATTGAATCGTTCTGGCAACGGGGGCTTGTGCACAAGCTCTCAACGATCTCGGCATCCGTTTTGGCCGAATCCGAAAAGGGCGGGATGTTGGCCCGTTTGGCTCTGCGAGTAGATGGACGCCCCTTGCCGGTCACCTTGAGCAACTGGTTTCTTTCGTCGGTATTCAGAAGGGCGCCCCATTTCTTGGATATGAGCATCGCCCCGTTTTGAGGCAAGTATACCTCGGGGAAGTACAGTCAGTAAAACCAGTTTGTCAAGGTACCAGAGGCTATGCGCATGATCGAATCCTGAAGCATTGCCAGGACTGGGTATCGGTGGTATAATGGTAGCGCCCTTGGGAAACGCCTTGCAGCGCAGCAGCATCCAGGGCAGCGACCCGGCCGACGGGGACGGCCTGATAGAAGAAATCATCGCATGGCAGAGCCGTTCCTTTCCCTCGCGGCAGCAGGGGCACCTGCGGTGGCGGGTAAGCGGGGAGGGAATCAAGACGATGGAAGCCAAGGAGTTTATCAGACGACACGGCGCGGGGGAGCGCGACTTCGCAGGGACTACCTTGAGCGGGGCTGACCTGAGCGGGGCTGACCTGAGCGGGGCTGACCTGAGCGGGGCTGACCTGAGCGGGGCCAACCTGCACGAGGCCAACCTGAGCGACGCCAAGCTGGAAGGAGCCTTACTGAGCGCAGCCATCCTGAGTGGGGCTACACTGTTCTGGGCTAACCTAATCGGGGCCGACCTGCAAGGGGCTGACCTGCGCGCAGCCAGGCTGCGCGCGGCCGACTTGAGCGGGGCCATGCTGGGCAGGGCCGACCTGCGCGAGGCCTGGCTGAGTGAGGTCAACCTGGAAAGGGTCGACCTGAGTGGGGTCGTGCTGAGCGACGCCACGCTGCTCTGGGTCAACCTAATCAGGGCCGACCTGCGCGGGGCCGACCTGCGTGGGGCCAGGCTGCACGAGGCTGACCTGGAAGGGGCCAACTTGGAGTGCGCCAACCTGGAATGGGCCGATCTGAAGGGGGCCAACCTGGGCAAGGCCAACCTGGAATGGGCCAACCTGTCCGGGGCCAAGGTGACCGACGAGCAACTCGCCCAAGCCGAGACCCTCAAAGGCGCAACCATGCCCGACGGCACGAAGCATCCATGAGCAGGGCGGGCTCCCATGGCTGCTGTCACCCACCGTGGGAGGTTTGACCATCCACCGACAACCCCGTTCTGTGGGGGCATGGGTGGTGGCCGGTGGGCCGGCGCGTGGGACGCGGGCCGACGACTATCGGGTACTGGTGCTGCGGAGTTCCGTTTCCGAGACGGTGACCCGGGGCAAGTATTGGGTTAGGGTGGAACTGGCCCACGTAAAGGGATTGGTGGCTTACCTGGCCGAGGCAGCGGCTGACCCGGTCGTGCAGCCGACCACCGGTGGGGAATATCATGGGTAAGCTGCAATTGCCAGTGCGGCAAAACATCCTGCGATGTCGCAGCCTCCAGGGCATGGTCAGACCGGCGCGACCGGCCTGACAGGAGCCATCCATAGCATAGGAGAACCGTTCAAGTCCCCTTGCGGCACCAGGGGCACTTGCCGTGGCGAGTGAGCTAGCGCTTCTTTTTTCTGTAAGGGTGCTGTACACCAGGCCAAAGAGGATTGCTAGCAGATAGGAGAGGAGGGGAAGGCAAGTGACAAGTGAGATCGTAGCCGCCCTCGTTGGAGCGGGGATAGTTCTGGTGGGTGGCATCGTGGGCGCTTTCTTACAGCACTTCCTGTCGCTCAGGGCGGACAGGATAAAGAGGCAGCGGGATAGGCAAGAAGAAGGGGCCAGGAGGACGCAGGACGGGCGTGAGGAAAGAGTCAGATGGCTAAGGGAAAAGAAGAATAAGGAAGATGAAAGCGAGAAAGATAGAGAAGAGCGAGAAATAGAGAGACTCAGGGAGGTGCTGTTGGGGAGTGTCTCCTCTAGGCTCGCAGCTCAAGACCTTGAGAAATTCATGGAAGAAGTCGAAAAGAAGTACCATGAAGACGGATGGAAATGGGCTGAGAGGCCGCCGGAAGCCTTGGAGAGCTGGCTGAGTGAACGACTGCAAGAGGTTGGAGAGGAGTGGAGTAGCCAGGAAGAGACACCGGATGAGCCATTAGAATAGCCTGTATGTCCATAGAGATGGCTTTGCAGACATAGAAGATAAGGTGGCCCAGGTGACTGGGTGCCCTGGGAGCCGGCGCACGAAACAGGCCCCAGCAACTGACGCCGGGGCCATCGGGGACCAGGCTGAGAAGGCGGACACCGAAACAGTCCAGCCCGCCGATATCGTGCCACGCCGACGCGAAGGGATCAAGATGATGGGAGCCCAAGAGCTTATCAGACGGTATAACGCAGGGAAGTGAGACTTAGAGCCAACCTTGAAAAGACGCTCGCCCGCGGGCTGGTCATGGCCGCCGGTCGGGACAATGGCAACCGGTGGCAGCGAGTTGTCAACGCCTGACCGGAGGCAGGGCGAGTGAAGGTGGTTGTCATCCGGCGATGCGGGTGGCAATGACAACGGACCGGGCAATTGACGCCGCGGGCCCTGGGCCCGGGCGGCCCAGCCCATCGGGATCATAGTACTGCGAGGGGGAAGGGACAAGGTTAATGGATGCACCCGAGCTGATCACACTTTATGAAGCAGGGGAACGCAACTTTAGCTGGGCCAACCTATCCCAGGCCGATCTGAGCGGGGCAGTGCTGCCCAGAGCCGTCCTGTACCACGTCAACCTTAGCGGGGCCAATCTGAAAGGAGCCAATCTGGACAGGGCCGAGCTGATCGGGGCAAACCTGCGCGAGGCAGTCCTGCGCGAGGCCATCCTGACCGGGGCCAACCTGCGCGAGGCCAACCTGGGCATGGCCGACCTGGCATGGGCCAACCTGTCCAGGGCCAAAGTAACCAGCGAGCAGCTCGACAAAGCCGCGTCCCTGAAAGGCGCAACCATGCCCGACGGCACGAAGCACGAGTAAGCAGCGGGGGCCGGCTGGAGGGCGAGCCGGTGGCGTTGGCCATTGACGTGCCAGAGCAGAAGCTGGTGATTCTATACGATGATGGGCGGCAACATAAGCCCAAGCGCCTGTCCGGAAAATCGACAAGACGCCACCTGCTTCTGCAGTTATGGGCAATTGGCGAGGATGATTACGCGGCGGAGGACTCTTGCCGGCTACATGCCCAGGATGGACATGTCCTTGCCAAAGAGACCCAGTCTGTCCCCATCACCAACCGGTATCCCCAGATCCCAATCGCCGAGGCTGTCGCCAACCTGCTGGTAGCCGTAGTATTTGCCCATGGCCGTCCGGGTTGAGAGCAGCTTGGCGTTGACAAAGATGTGATTGACCTCTTCGACCGGGATTCCCTCCCTGCTCTAGAAGCGATGCGATGGTCTCGTCGGGCCGTTGTTTGTGCATCAGGACGCTGTCATGACCTGCCTGGGTGCTCCCGTTGTATTGACGCAGTTTTCCGTACAGGTGAACCTCTACCATAATCATCCTTCCTTTCTTCTTGCGATCCAGCCCAGTCAGGCTGCTTTGATAGCTCCTCGCGGGTCCGTGACCCACTAAATCGTCGGACAGGCTCTGTGTCCGTGGGCCACGGACCCTGCTTGAACGGAGGAGAACTCGGGCCGGGGCCAACCTCAGGAGTGCGGACCGCAGGCTGCTGTTCTCAAGATAGGGAACGGGGGCCACGCTACAGGCCGGGACGTGGCCCCCGTTCCGCTTCGTTCCCGTTTAGTATTCGGGCATGGGCGGCATCTGCGGTTGTTCTTTCTCCGGGATGTCGGTGACGAGCGCCTCGGTGGTCAGGATCATGGATCCGATGCTGGCCGCGTTCTCCACCGCACTGCGCGTCACCTTCACCGGGTCGATGATGCCCTGCGTTACCATGTTCACATACACCTCGCGCAGGACGTCGTAGCCGACCTGAGCGTCGTCTTGCTCCTTCTGCTGCCGGCGCACGTTGTCAACAATGACCGCCCCGTCCTTCCCGGCGTTGATCGCCAACTGGCGCATCGGCTCCTCCAACGCCCGCCGTACGATGGCCACCCCCGTCTGCTCGTCGGCGAACTCCATCTTGATGTCCGCCAAGGCCGGCACAGCGTTGATCAGCGCCACGCCACCACCGGGAACGATGCCTTCCTCCACCGCCGCCCTCGTCGCGCTCAACGCGTCCTCGACGCGATGCTTCTTCTCCTTCAGCTCCACCTCGGTGCCGGCGCCCACGCGGATGATGGCCACTCCACCCGACAGCTTGGCCAGCCGCTCCTGCAGTTTTTCCGTGTCATAGTCCGAGGTGCTGGCCTCGATCTCGGCCTTGATCTCGTTGATGCGGCCCAGGATGGCTGTGCTGATAGCCTCGTCCTCGATGCCGACGATGGTCGTCTCTTCCTTCGTCGAGATGACCTTGACCGCCCGGCCCAGGTCGCTGATCTGCGCCGTTTCCAGCTTGCGACCCATCTCTGCGGTGATGACCTGCCCACCAGTTAGTACCGCGATGTCCTGGAACATTGCTTTCCGCCGGTCGCCAAAACCGGGCGCTTTCACCGCCAGGCAGTTGAACACACCCCGTAGCTTGTTCAGCACCAGCGTCGCCAGCGCCTCGCCGTCCACGTCCTCGGAGATGATCACCAGGTTCTTCCGTCCCGTCTGCACCATCTTTTCCAGGAGGGGGAGGATGTCCTGTGCCGACGAGATCTTTTTGTCGTGGATCAGGATCAGCGGATCCTCCATCACCGCCTCCATCCGCTCCGGGTCGGTCACAAAGTAAGGCGAGATGTAGCCGCGGTCGAACTGCATGCCCTCCACGTACTCGGTCTCGAAGGCCAGGCCCTTGCTCTCCTCGACGGTGATGACGCCGTCCTTGCCCACCTTTTCCATGACCTCGGCGATCAGCTCGCCGATCTCCACTGTCGTTGGCCGAGATGGCGGCCACGTTGGCGATCTCTTCCTTGGTGTCGATGTCCTGGGCCATGTCGCGCAGGGCCTGCACCGCTGCCTCGGCCGCTTTGGCGATGCCGTTCTTGATGAGCATCGGGTTGGCGCCAGCGGCAACGTTCTTTAGGCCTTCGGTGACGATCATCTGCGCCAGCACGGTGGCCGTGGTGGTGCCGTCGCCGGCCACATCGTTGGTTTTGGTCGCCGCTTCCTTCAGCAACTGGGCGCCCATGTTCTCCAACGGCTCTTCCAGTTCGATCTCCTTGGCCACCGTCACGCCGTCGTGGGTGATGGTCGGCGCGCCCCACTTTTTATCCAACGCTACGTTGCGGCCCTTGGGCCCCAGCGTGACCTTGACTGCATTGGCCAGCGCATCGACCCCGGTCTTGAGCGCCCGTCGCGCATTGTCGGAAAATACCAGTTGTTTTGCCATTTCTTGTCACTCCTCTTGGCTATTCGTCCTTGATCATTGGTCTTTGGCCCCTGGTCATTCCAGGATAGCGGCTATACGAGTATAGCCAGGATGTCGCCTTCCTTGAGGATCAGGACCTTCTTGTCCTCCAGCTTGACCTCGGTGCCGCCGTACTTGGCGAACAGTACCCGGTCGCCCTCGGCAACGTCCATGGGAATACGCTTGCCGTCCTCGTCCTTTCGGCCCGGACCGACGGCGATGACCTTGCCCTCCTGGGGCTTTTCCTTGGCGGTCTCTGGCACGTAGATGCCACTGGCCGTCATTTCCTCCTGCTCGGTGGGTTCCACCACCACTCGGTCTGCTAAAGGTTTGAGTTTGAGAGCCATTTGACTTTTCTCCTTCACAATATGATCTTGCTTGACACGACTATCTCCAATTTCAGAACCATGTTTTCACGCTGCGCAACCATTGAAACACCGACCAAAGAGGAGCGGAAGAATCCGTTGTGCGGACGGAAGCGAGGTTTCCATCTCTGACCATTTCATCACCCGATCTCAATAGCGGAACACTGCTGCAAGCGAAGCATGATCGGGCATCTGTTCTGGCTCAACCGCGTAGACAGTTCCCCCGTTCAGAATGGACTGGATAGTAGCCAGGTCAAGGAGATCCTCGTCACCAGGCTCGGGGTCCTGGTGCTCGTGGATTGTGTTCGTGCTTGGGTCATAATTGCCCCACACCTGAATACCGACGGCGACAAACAAACTATCCACCTGCCCGTGATGCGCTGCCAGAACGGCCTCCTTCACATCGGCTGTGGTTTGTCCGGTACCGACCAATTGACTGTATTGAGCGGTCGCTTTTTCTCGTGCCTTCATAAAGGTGGGCTGCACGAGCGGCCAGGCTTGGGCATGTAATTCTTCGGGCGTTAGCTCCTCCGGGTTGCCTGGAATTCCCTCCTCTAGAAGATGAGGATATGAGTTTGCTTCTTTGTATAGTGGGAAGAGGTACTCGACCCCTGCCAGCACGAGAGGTGATTGCCCGCCTGTGAGCAGGTTGGGTAACCCATCGTCAATCATATGAAACCAACGCAGAATCCTGTCTTTGGCTTCGTCACCGATGTCTTGACCATGAAACATGGTCGAGTGACCTCCGGTTCCCGATGACGTGCCGCTATGAGACTGTAACTGTTTTTCGAACCGCTCATATTGAAGCGCCTCGGCCATGCTTGTGGGCATGCTTTCCAGGTCGATCTCATCCACTGTGTACCGTGTGCCTTGCAGCAACCTGACCTGGTTCTGGCTAAGAGCCAGGATGTAAAAGTGGCCGTCGCTGGCAAAGAAGGGCAGCAGCGGTCTGCGATGAAAATGGTCCGAGATCACCACCAGTTCTTCAAATGGGAGAGGAAGACGATAGTAGTGAAACTCTTCTGCCGTAAAGAATACCGCCAAACCGTCGCTCTGGTGCGTCCAGAAGCCCGGCTCCTGTACTAGGCGCTGAGCTGGCTTCAGTATCTCCCGCACGTCCGGGGAGCGCAAGCCCTTGTCCAGCAAGCGCTCCTCCACCTCGCGAAGCAAATTCCTGAAGCGAATTGGGTCCTGTTCAGTTTCTCGCCCTCGCCGATGCGTAGGCATAAACAGCGAGACGCACCAACCAGGATATCTGGTTAGAAAGGTCTTTAATTCCTCCTTGGTTATTATGTCCATATAGAGAGTCTCCTTTTGTGGTTGCTATCTCGGATACAGTAAACAGAAAGCAGGCTAGCGAATAAGAATTCCTGTGGCATGAAGCTGCCGAATAATGGCTATCCTGCGGAGAGCTTGGCCGAGCGCTATACATTGTACCCTGGCCTCGCCGAAACTTCCTATCTGTCAAGCAGCTCGGGGATATGATCGTCTCTCATCTGCGTGCCACTGGTAGTCGTGGTGCAAACCGCCCAAAAAGAGCACCCAGACTGGTAATAGCCTGGGTGCCCATCTTCTTTGATCGAACCAGATTCTTACTTCATCCTACGCTGTTATAATAACACATCTTCCAAGTTTTGTCAAGTTTCTGTAAGGGTATGGCACAATCTATTACTGATCGCAAGCACTCTTGAGCAGACTCTGTGTCGCAAAGCTTGAAGATCTCCAAATGGTCGGGCTAGACCCCGTAGGCATCGCCATAGTCCTCCATCGCCGCTGCCACTACTTGTAGAGCATACTCGCGGTCGTAGACGCTCTTGATGGACATCTGTGATGTCCCTCCGGGCATCATCTTGTAGGTATTGAAGTAGTGCCGCAGCCGCTCGACCAGGATGTCGGGTACCTGCGAAATGTCCTCAACGTCTCTCCAGAACTCGTCGTTGTCCAGTACGGCGACGATCTTGTCGTCAGCCTCTCCGCCATCGATGGCCTGGATCCCGCCCACCACTCGAGCGGTCAGTATCACCTCAGTGCGGTTGAGTGGCCTCTCACTAATGACACAGATGTCCAGCGGATCGGCATCACCGCGCTCAGCATCAGGGGACAGGCGATGCACTCTGCGACCACAGTAGGTGCGGGGAATGAACCCGTACAGGGTAGGGGGCTGTGAGGAGGTGCGCTGCGGGCGGTCAACGCGCATGTAGCCGGTGACTTTGTCTATCTCGTACTTGACCAGGTCGAAGGGCGTGATCTCGATGTAGGCGTGCACGATCCGGGGTGGCTCAGGGCCGACCTCCAGTCCATGCCAGGGATGAGGCCGCCAGCGGTAAAAGGGGTCAGGAAAAGCCATGTGCACCTCCCTCCAGATCTCCGCGCTCCGCCAAGAGCGCACCCACGAGCGAATTGCCTATCAGTGGACGGCAACGAACCGGTGCCGCAGCCTACTCATTATACAGCAGTTTGGCCGACGGTCAAAACGGGCGATGACAACCCGTCTCAGACTTGCATCGCTTCGCTGGTCTATCTTGCATCCTGCCGGATTCATTCGGCC
>CAWANP010000015.1:0-382826 GCA_963783445.1 uncultured Chloroflexia bacterium
GCTCGTTCTGCTCGCAAGGCGGGCGTCAACGCGCCCGGAGGCGCCCTGAAGCGCAGCCGGCCGCCCTCGGCCCAGACGGCGATGTCCTGGTCGCGGAGGTATGACACAAAGTCCAAGGTGTTCACAGCTCGCCTTCCTCGTCTCCATCCCCGGCGCTGCCAGGCTGGGCCGTGCGCTCTGGACTGCCCATTGCATGGTCTCGATCGATCTTGCCAAACCGGCGATGGTGGGGAGTCTTAAACAAGCTGTGGAGGGGAAGTCTCACCTGGAAGGTGTCGCGGAACCGAGAGACAACCTGTGTAACCGGCAACGAGTCTCCGCCCAGGTCAAAAAAGTTGTCGTGTACGCCGATTGGACTCACGCCAAGTACCTCGGCCCAGATGCTGGCTAGCTCATGTTCAATGGCTGTGCGCGGTTCTTCGTAGGGCTCATCCAACTCGGGGCCGCCCTCGCCTGGTGTAATCTTCGTTCAACCATGTGTCCTCCGGTCCTCGCGTGCCTGTGAGGATAATGCCCTTTCTGTGGCGGTAATCCTGAGAGCGTTTTGGCCCCAGAGATGGGAAAAGCTGCGGGACCTGCGGTTCACCGGCTTGTCGCCATAAGGTGAACCAGAGGCCACGGGTCTGGTGATACACGAACCGTGTGGCCTCCAGTGGGGCGAGAGGATTTGAACCACCGACCTCACGGACCAGAACCTCGAGCTACCGGCCGCAAACCGGAGACCTCATTTGTTCCCGCCTGCGCAAGCCTTGGAGTTTGCGGTAGAAGGAACCTTGAGGTCTGCCGTTGGTAGTGTGCGCTACGCTCCGTACGAAAAATGAGATATGTGTTGTGCTAGGCTGTGGCGACAATGCACTTACCACCACAGTCTACCTAATAGCAGTATACTTAATCATGGAGGAGATGTCAACTTTGCAGAAAACCGGGCAATCGCAGCGGGTCAAGAGCCGATGGCACAATCGAAGGGGGTGCCAGTCCGTGTTCACCCAGATGTGGGTCAAGCGGCACAGGGGCCTGGGTTGTAGGAGTTTGCGGACGACTTTTGGGTTGCCATCGCGCAGCGGATGAGCCCTCTGTGCGCAGCGGGCCGCGGAAGGATGGGTGTGCCCGGATAGCGAAGAGAGGAAAACGAGGGTCCCAAGCTTCATGAGTGCAGGACAAGGAGCAGAAATGGAGGTTTGTGGCAGGGGGCAATACCCCACTCAGAAACATGACTGAGAGGGGAGCGAGTGGGCCACTGAGGCGAAGGGCTACTGAACGATGGCTTCACACGATCGCCAGGCTGCTCCCACCGCTAAAAGAACCACAGGCCCTCCTGGGCAAAGGAGAGTGGGTGGTCGGCCTGGTGGGGCGTCGAGGGAAAGACCAGGCTGTACCGTTCGGGGCGCTGTTGGCTCCCGCAGACTTTCCTAATGTACTACTCCCCTGGCTGACAATAGCTGGGTCACGTCGCCGAGCGACTGCTTCCTTCCTTCACTTGCTCATGGCCTCTCGGTACCTGTGTCCTTGGATGTCCTGCTTCCGGCTCCACTTCGGGCGCAGCCTCGCCCATATGTTTCCTGAGGCTGAGCGGCCGCATGTCGAGTCCACACTTCGCCGATGTGGCCAGCACTCGGCCTTTGCGCCGCTCCTGCCGGCCTCCCGCCAACCCAGCGGTTTTTCCCGGTCCGCAGGCCAAATCGAATACTGCTCCTCGTGGTGCGACAACTACATAGATGGCGGTATCTTCCTCGTCATACCCGTTCATCGCAACCTCTTCTTGGTACCTCTCAATAGCATCGTCGGGTGGCCCTTTCGGCTCGTCATGGTCTCTGGTCCCCCTGGGTGGCATCGCATGTCAGGGCGTTTTGCCAGCCCCCTTGTCAGCATTGACTTGGCGCGGAGTGTGAGCTGTGGAACGTGACGAGGGATGGGCAGAGGGCGGCTTGCCTGCAATCTATCCCCTCGTTCTGCTGGATTCCAAGGTACTTGACCGGTCCATGGCGCGGATCCGTCTGCGCTCCTGTAGGCGATGGACGCAAAAAGTCCCCTCTACGACGCAGCCATTATACCATCAAGACACGCATCCTTCAAGGATAGGCTCTTGCCGTGCTGCCCGGCCTCTACCAAGTGTTGGGCCAACGTAACCGCCCAAAGTCCGTCTTCCCCACTGACCGGGAAGGGCTCGTCATCCACGATAGAGCGGACAAAGGATTCCAGCTCAACCTGAAGCGGTTCGCGACGGGCAATGGGATAGCGGATCATCCGGCCTTCGGATACCCCACGGAATACCTGGAGGCTTTCCCAGTCGCCGTCCCGGTAACTGTTCTCGTAAAAGTAGAGGTCCTGGGTGAGATAGTTGACCACAAACATGCCCCGCTCACCGCTGACCGTCAGCTCGCGGATCTTGGTTGGGCTAAGCCAGTTGACGTTCAGCAGGCCAATGACGCCATTGTCAAAACGCAACAAGCCGCAAAGCATGTCTTCTTGGGGCCGATCCAGTTCCCGGGTGATTTCAGCAGAAACGCGCGTGACCTCAGCACCGGTGAGGTGGTGCATCACGTCAAGGTCGTGGGTAGCAAGGTCCAGAATGACACCCACATCCCGGATGCGGGGGGGAAACCCGCTGATCCTTTGGACGCTGATCTGAAAGATCCTGCCCAACTCATTCTGGTCAAGATGTTGCTTGAGTGCGATGATTGCCGGGTTGAAGCGCTCGACGTGCCCAACGCCCAGCTTAACGCCTTGAACCCGCGCCTGATCGATCAGCTTGCAGGCTTCTCAGCGCTCAACGCAAGCGGCTTTTCCACCAGGACGTGGACACCATGCCCAATGAGAGTGCTGGCCACAGGGTAGTGCTCCTGTGTAGGTACAGCGACAATGGCAAAGTCCAAATCTTGGGCGTGCAGGAGCGTGCGACAATCGGCATAACCCTGCGTTTGGTAGCGCGCTGCCGCCTGCGCGCGGATGGCTGGGTCTCGATCAACCACGCCGGCCAGACTCACACTATCCGTCTCGGCGCAGAGGCGGGCGTGGTGCCTGCCCATCGCGCCAATACCGATGACTGCTGCCCGCAACGGTCCTGCTGTGGTGCCTCCCATGGATCCTTTTTCCTCCCTTGCCCGGCTCTTGTCGTGGCCAGTTTAGTCGGTGTGGGGTGCCCTGGCAGGTCTCGGCTACCCTCTGGATATACTCGTGTTTGTGTCTCTGATGAAATCGTGGCGCACCTGGCAGATAGAACACCAGAAGCTCCCATCAGTTTCGCGGGTCAGCCGCCGGCCACAGCGACAAACGTAGCCGGCGAGACGCGCCGGATGACCGACCACCAGGGCATGGTCTGGTACGTCGTGCGTGACGACTGCGCCCGCACCCACCATGGCAAATCGCCCAATGCTCACCCCCGGCAGTAGGATGGCCCCGGCCCCAACCGAGGCGCCATAGCGTATAGTGATGGGTCCAACTTGCCAGTCATCGTCACCCTTGAGCCGGCCATCCGGCGTGATCGCTCGTGGGAGCCTGTCGTTGGTCAGGCAGGCGCGGGGGCCGATGAACACACCGTCCTCGAGCGTGGCCCCATGATAGATCAGCGCGTAATTCTGGATCTTGACCTTGTCCCCTATCTTCACGTCAAAGTCGATGTAGGCGCCTTTGCCGATGATACAATCGCGGCCCAAGCGTGCGCCCTCCCGCACCTGGGCCTGGTGCCAGATACGCGTGCCAGCGCCAAGCTCAGCCTGGGGCGAGACCTCGGCTGTGGGATGGATGTGAATGTCCGGAGTCATGCCGTTTCCCTTTTCTGTTGCTGGATGCTGTAGAGAGGATTGGAATCATTGGACTGGGCCCCAAATGATTCCGTGGACCCGCGCCAAAAAGACCCCACGTATAGGCCAATCGACCAATCCCTGGGGCAACCTGGTCCTTTTGTAATACCTCTGGAACCCCCAAAAGGATACGGCCTGGAATGAATCTCGTTGACAGAGATGAGGGCCTTCTCTGGATGTGCTGTCCGATGCCCGAGCCTGCAACGCAAGAGGCCAGCCCGTGGTCAGGGCTGGCCTCTAAGGCATCGCGAGTTCTTCAATCAGCGGTCAAAACTAGATCTTCCAGACCGGGCTAGCGCGTACCTTGAATCAAGGGCAGATAGGCTGGATTGCGGATGACGCCCAGATCGATCTGGTGGGGCGTCGGGTCATTGGCCCATTGGAGGTTGGGGGAACCGGAGACAGGGCCCCCATTCACCCTGATAGTCAGCGGATCCCCTTCCTGAAAGCCAGGGCCTGGCATGTCTTTGGCTTCCTGGCCGTAGAGGTGCAAGTAGCCATAGTGCCCGGCGTGGCGGACGATGGAGCAGCCGGCCACGCTGCCCGAGGGATCGAGAACCTCGACGACCGTCCCTTCGGGCGCCGGGCTGGCGCCGATGGCAATCTCGCCATAGATCACGGCAAAGGTTGGCGTAGGAGACACGGTACTGCAAGCGTCGCTGCTCGCCTGGTCGGGAACGATCTGGCTTGAAGTTCTTCCTGCCGGGTAAATCAGATCCACTGCCTCTGTAGCGCGAATAAGGTAGCCCTGGCCAGGCTCCATCTGCGTCAGGGTGCTGTACAGGGGCTCGGCCGGGTTGTAGGTTTTGTCGATGCTGTGGACCATCAAGTACTTGCCCTCGATGCTCTGCAGGGCCGTAACGATGGGCACGGGAGTCTCTGGCAAGTAGCCGGCCCAGTTCCAGTATTCGTGAAGCGGAAGGGGTGTGCTGACGGCTACGGGAGCCCCCTCCACCCACAGATCTGCGCTATCGCTTCCGGCCACGTGCAGGTAGTAGGCTTGGCCTGCATGGAGCTCCTTCAAGGTATGGTATACGGGATCCAACTGGCAGTCATAGACACCGTCTTCACCCACGACGCGGCAGGTTCGGCCTTCGATAGTACGCAGTGCTCCTTCGACCGCCGGTATCAGCGGTTCCAGCGGCCAGGAGGTCAGGTTCCAGCCAGGAGATAGGCCGATCTGCACGACAGTCGATGACCCAGCGAGCCAATCCAGTGCCCGCTGCATGACCGAGGTTCTGTCCGCGGCGCTGTCAATTCCCTCAAAGCCAAAAGGTAGGTAGACGATTTTGTAGTCTCCGGTGTTGACCCGCAGGCCAGCAGTACCGGCCGGTGCCCCGTCATCGTAGGCGAAGGCAGGCCACGCCGGCCCAAGAGGATCAATCTCGTCGGTGGACGACTGGTTGCCGGCCCCATCACCCCCATCGATATCCAACGCAAGTCCATCGCCGATAGGGTCTCCGGCGACCCCCAGCAGGTTCTGAATACCGGTAGAATTCTGGACGTATGCGGCATGGAGATAGTCGCTGAGGAAGGTGGAGCCTTGGGTCATGTAGGCCACGTCCTGGCCCGAGATGAACAGCTTGCCACCGCCGTCCAGATATGCCTGGAGGCTTGAGCGGATACCTCCGTCTTCAAGATAGCCGCTTGATCCCGGAACGGACCATATCACGACTCCGTCCGTGTACTGGTTCAGGATGGAGCTGCCCGGCGCGCCCCGTATTCCGGTGTCCCACACATCGCGGGAATGTCCCAGACTGTCCAGGGCAGCAGTGTAGTAGGATGCGTAGGGATTGGAGCTTCCGGGATTGTCGTCAGCCACGAGCAGCGTGTCTGAGGTCTTGACAAAGCCGCCGGACTCGTATTCATGCGGGCCGATGTCGTAGGCGGCTCCCTGATAGGTTTGGTCCACGCCAAAATGGGTCAGAAGGCTTGTCAGTGACGCGGGCAGGCTGGAGGTCCCTTGGTCTATCGCGTTGCTGCTTTGAGCGGTGAGGCGGAAGTCGGGCCAAGAGCCGTCGTGGAGATCGTGGTCGTTCACGTCATAAGCCTGGAAGCGAGGATCACCCGCCAATCCATGATCCTCCCAGGGGGTGTTGGCCTGGATCTCACTCGGGGTTTCGTAATACTGGTTGAGGGCATCGTCAAACCAGATGGCCATGGCTCCGGGCTCTCGCATACCACCCTGGGTCTCAGGCCGCCAACCGTTGTCAAAGTAGAGGTTGTGGTCGATGGACAGGTTGCCGATGCACGCCATCGTTGTCATACAAAAGGATGCCGTAGCTTTCGTTGTTTACGACGATGTTGTTGCCAATCTGGGTGTTGACGCTGCCGCCATGAGTATCGAATTCCGGCCCAATGAGGCGGAAGCCATAGAGACCGTTGGCCGCGATGTTGTTATGGAAAATCATGTCGCCATCCCGCCAATCCCCAGCAAAGACAATTCCGTCGTGGGCGTTGTTGTAGGCAATGTTGCGGTAGGCATGAATGCCGCTGGCCATATCGACATAACAGGCCCTAGCCGCCCATCCCCTGCACATCGCTGCCGGGGCCACCTGACCAGCGTCCCCGCTGATCAGAGACATAGGTCCAGCCAAAGGTATCGCGAAAGACGTTGCCTGTGATGAGCAATCGCGGAACACATGGCCATCTGGCGGATCGCCCCAGATCTTGAGCGCGCCACAGTCAGTGTTGAGCTGGCAGGCCTTTTCAAAGAGGTTGTCCTTGATCAGTATCTCTCCGGTCTTGATCTCGTCCGGATTAAAGCCGTACGTCTTGGGGGACTGGATGACGGACCTGGAGAACTGAATACCGTTGTGGGCGACGTGGTGGACGTGGTTGCCCTCGAATGCGCAGCCTGTCGGCGAGAGTGAACAGTGGCGCCAACAGCGTTGTCCTGGTCAGAGCGAAAGCCCAGGTGATGGATCTCGTTGTCCCGGATCACGGTGTTCACGATCCCGCGATCGGTGAAAGGATCCGGGTCTGTTGCTGCCCTCCCAATAATGATCAGGCAGGATGGCGTCCGTATCCATGTAGGCGATCTCTGAATCCTCCAGCATGAAACCATCGGTTATGTTGGCGGTCGCAGGGCCTGCACTCCTGGCCCAGGTACAGGCCGCGATTGGCATAGCGCATCCGTGCATTGCGAACGGATTGTCGTATGAGCGGGTTTCCTGCCAATTGGACTGATAGATGGCACTCTCGTTCAAAGAACTCCAGGGTCAGCCCATCCAGCGTCGTGTAGGAGCGATGGCTGAGATTGAAGCCGGAATCGCGCCGGGAGATTTCCAGATTCTGGGAGGCCGGGTTGCCGGCCGATGGCGGCCACAGGTACAGACGACTGCTGTTCGATCGTACCACCACTCGCCCTGGGTGTCCAATAAGACGGGCTTGCCCTCGACGTAATACTTGGAGCCCCATCCCAGCCCGGGCTTGCCGGAGCCGCCGTCGTCTGCACATGGTCGCTCGACGGTGATGCGTCCAGCGCTGACGTTGTGGAGCGAAGATCGTGCGGCGATAGACATAATGGCCCTGCGTGGTGTCCATGGCGACAAGCGTGGCGCCGGTCAGGTCGCCCAAGGTTGTCAGATTGCCTGGTTCGATGCCGGAAGGTTGGCATCGTCGTTGCGGTCAGTCAGTTGGGTCAGGGAGCGCCATGGAGAGATCGCAGTTCGGATCGGGGTCAGAGGCGGATCGCAACCGGCCACGTCCGATCCACCATCGGCCGCCCACCAGAACTCGTGATGCTTCCACTCGGTCGCAACCTGCCAATCGGGCTCGCGGGCCAGGGGAAGCCGGGCATCGACTTCCCCATCCACCTCCAACTCGACGAGAAAGCGGGGCGGGCCATCCAGTATCCCAAGCGAGAGATCGGCGTAGTAGATGTTGGTCGGGTCCACGCCTGGGGGCAGGCCAATGGTGTTGCACCGACAGTTGGGTCCAGGCCAGCGAAGAGAGGGTTCGGAGCCACGGATGATGGCCGTGCCCGGGCCTTTTCGGCGGCGTACATCGCCGGCTCGCCTTCGCCGCCGTCCTTTTCTGGCCAACTGTCTCGCGGTATACCCCCGGCTGGATGTGCACCATTGTCCCGGGACCAGCCAAGTCGGCAGCTGTCTGGATGGTGCGAAAGGCCGTGCTGGCAGTCAATCCGTTGTTGCTATCGTTTCCGATGGCAGCATCCACCCAGAGACTGCTCATGAAAGGAACTGAGAAGGCGACATCATCATAGCGTACCGAGCCCGACGTAGTCATTGTGGAGGTGGTACATCTCCCGATCTCAAAGATCTCGGCCACACTCTCCGAGTGGTCTACCCCGTTGATCCGTCGTACCTCGACATCGTTGAGCCAGACAGCTATCCACTCGTCTGTTCGGAAGCCTACGGTGATCTTTTGCCAGCCATTCACCAGATCGAATTCGCCCGAGTCGTAGTCGTAGCGCGCACCGCCTGGTGCCTGCCACTCCAGGTATGCCCTATATGGCTGGCCTTCAGGTTTGCGCAGCCGCAAGCCTACCAACAGGTGCCACGATTGTGGTCCCTTGATGTCAGCGATTCGGATAGACTTGCTTGGGATCCAATAGATCCCCTCCTCGGGGAGATTGATTCCATTGGGGTTGAACCAGAAGGTCAGATATGCCTCTTCGACAGGTGTCAGATCCGACTGGTAGAGGTAACTCGGGTTCGAGCCAAAGACCACGGAGAGCGCCGTAGAACCATCATGTCCAGCGCCCGGGACAAGACTCAGATCACCAGGGCCAACTTGTTGCCAGATGTCCAGATTGCCATTTTCGAAATCGTCGGTGACTTCAGACCAGGTCGAGGGAATCGAGGATTGAGCCAAAGGGTCCAGTTGGAACAGAGCCAGAGTGCATAACAAGGCCAGCAGGAGGATCCGACCAGCCAACCTGCCATATTGAGCTTTCAAGTCTACCATTCTCAGCCAATCTCTCCTTCGGTCCCGCGCTCTGCTCTAGGAAGACCAAGGGTTCTGCATGGCTCTGGTGGTTTTCCACAGCAGCGCAGGCGCACGCAGCGTGCGAGCGCCATCAGTATAGCATGGGTCTGGCGCCGTGTCAATGACCAGATAGTATGGGTTTTGCTCAGGCTACGTGCGAAAAGTTCGATGCGCTGGGGGAAAGGCGCCATGGCAAGCAGAGGGCTTCGCAGGAGCGGTTCACCAACTCGTTTCTTTCGGCATGCCGGGCGCCAATGGAATCGATGGGTTGGGGAACGCTTCTATTCTGGCTGGTGGCTGTGGGGGATGTGGTGATGGGCCCACAGTGTGAGGTGCTCAAGGGCTGAGGAAGGAGGTAGCTCATGCTGTCCATCAGGATCAGGAAAAGGCGTGTACCCCTACGGTTTGACGGGTGCTCACAGGCTATGTGGGACGAGTAGCCTCACTTCAGAACCATCGACGCCACAGGTCGTACGCTCTTCGGCTTAGCCACATTAGCCCGGGTGAGTGAGTACGGGAATTTCGCCCATAACACACCAGCTGTCCGCCAAACTTGGCTTTGAAATCGCGCACGCCATAGTCCTCGTCTGGTTTGCCTGCGCCGCCAAAGTCATAGATGCGATAGCCATTCTCCACGCCCCAGCGAAGAACATGCCACATGAGCAGCTCGTTGGGCACATGCGCGCCGTAGGCCCGATCCACCCCACCGTACCAGCCGTAGATCCTGTCTTTGTGCAGCAGCTCCACCGAGCAGGCAGCACAATCATCGCCCACCCAGGCCAACATGAATTTCGCCATGCCTTTGCGGTGGAGCACATCGAAAGCTGCCTCGAAAAGCGAGCGATCCGCCAAGGGCACCTTGGCCGCCGCATAGGTTCTCCGCAACAGCTCGTACAGGGGCGTTAGCTGCTCAAAGTGGTTAATCTCTGTCACGGTCACACCGCCCTGCTTGATCGCGCGCCTAATCTGCTTACGAGTGCGGCGTCCCATGCCTTGGAGCACCGCTTCCGGTGGGCGGTTGAGGTCAATCTGGTAGTCAAGGTGCTCCTGGTACCGAAATCCATGTTCCTCAAGCACCGGCTGGATGGGAGCCAGATCCGATAGGTTACGGAGCTCGGTGAAAAGGGCGCTTCCGTGTCTTCCCTGTTGATAGGTGTGCAAGAGGCTCCTGAGGGCAGACTCACCGTCGGGGCTGGGTTCACACAGCACACTGCCGTAGGCAACGGCGCGCGTGGTGAACAGCTTGGGCAGGTTGCCCAGGACCGTGACCTCCACCGGGATCAGGAGAGCGAGTGGGCGACTACCGTCACCGACGGCAGCCCACAGGCTGGGCTGGTGCCCCCTCGCCTGGGCATAGACCCTGTACATCTCTGGCGTATGGAAGATGTTGCCCTGGGGATGCTCGCCTACAAAGCGTCGCCAGTCTTCTTCAGGCAGGTTGCGAACAATCCGAGCGACCAACGACTCACTCTCCTCGCTTTGGGTCGGCTTCATCCGATGCCGAGAAGGGACCCGTGGCCAGCGCCTCTAGGACAGCGTCGCTAGTATGCTCGAGGTCAAATAGGACGATCCCCACCGAGCCTTCCTCCAGGGCCACAGAGATTTCGGAGAGGATCCTCTCAGGCGCCTTGGGACCAGCGTCCTCGTTGTCAATTGTGTATGTGCTCAGGGCCAGGGCGATGTGGCCTGTCTCGGCCATCGTCGACCTCCAATCGCCGATAGCGCGGGCCAGGCTCTCGTCTGCGGCCACGTAGGCCCGTGGCAGGATCATGTCCACCGTGCCTGTAGCCAGCCAGGTGCGCCAGTCCAGAAGGTGCTGGTGGGCTAGGAGTTCCTGGTCGGAGCTTACGCTGACGCTCAAAAGGAGCTCCGGAGCTTGCCGTTTCGTTCGCTCATGAACCTCGGCAAGCAGCTTGCTGATCGCCTGCGCCCGGAAGGCTTTCCAGTCAGCATCAAGCTCCTCGTACGCTTCCAAAGGAAGCGTACGGCTGCTGCTTGGGACGATAACGTGTTCGCGCGTGGGGAGCAACAACCTGCTTCTCCCGAAATGGCGACCTCGCATGAGCATGCCGGTGACGGCTCGAACGTGCGGGTTCCACATGGATGGGGTGGGACCATCTATGAATATCGCGCCGCCGCCGCGATGCACAAAGTCGGCCAGATCCGATGCGACTTGACCCTCAAGCAGGTAGACCTGGGGTAGTACTAGCACGCTTGTTGAATCAAGGTTGTCTATGTCTGACTCGAGTATCCTTGTGGGTTGCCTACCCAGATCCTCAAGCCAGACGAAACCGCGCCCAAAGACCGCCGACCCATACCTGGCTGCGTTCGTTTCAGAATACAAGATGTAGAGCTCGCCATCTGGGTCCAGGAGATAGTCTACGCTACGGTCCAGGATCTGGCTGCCAGCAACAGTCTCGCGTTCACTCGCGTCCCAGTTGAGCAAGATGGACTGCCCCATGCCGTACTCATTGATGGTCACCGCTGGCTGTCCATTGTCGAACTCGGCCAATACCTCGGCTGAGTTAGGCCAGATGAGGGGATTTCCAGAAAAGGTCGCATAGGCTGGCAGCTGCTCGTACCGGAAGAGATCGGGATCGACGCCATACTCATCCGAAAACAGAGCCGTGCTGTACGAGTCAAAGCCCCACTGGGCCCCAGGGTAGCGGGTGTAGTCGAAATGTACACCATCAATGGCATAACCCTGCACAAGTTCTGCGACCAACTCGGTGATGTAATTGCGGACATCGGGCCGCGTGTAATTGAGCCAATTGGTCTCAAGACCATCTGGGCCCATCATTGCCCACTCGGGGTGTTCACTCAAGATTGGGCCCGGGCCGTCGTGGCCCACCGGACCAGCCACCAGCCAGGCGTGAACGTTGACGCCTTGTCTGTGAGCCCGTTCGATGATATGGTCCAAGGGATCAAAGCCTTCCGCCACGTCTGGATGCTTCTCCAGGAGGGCGCTGTCATAGTACGCATGGCCATAGGCAAAGACGTTGACAAAGATCGTATCAAAGTGTCCTGCTTCGATCCGGGACAGTGTTTCATTGGCGGATTCTGGAGATGTTATCGATCCTGCCTGGACGTAGACTCCGCGCAAGCCCGGTTTGGTCAAAGGCTCGGGAGAGGACGAGCATCCGATCAGAAAGCCCACCAAGAGGCAGACCAGTAGGAACCCTACACCGGACTTCTGCATGTTGCTCTCTCTACTCCCGAACTGACTCGAAACTGGATCTAGCGACCAAAGGGCCGCAGGCCATAGTCCCATATTGTTAGGGCGTCTATGTCACCACTGATGGCCATAGCACTGCGCGCACCGGCTGGCCAACGTCCAAGTCGCACAATGGTACGGACCGTATTCTCGATCCTGGCCAGCAGCGGCCGTTGGTCCTCGGCAGCAAAGTGCGTCTGGTTCAGATAGCACTCATAGTTCTGAGCCTGCTCGCTTGTCTCGGAAATGTAGCCTTGCTGTTGGACGAAGCTGGATAGTTTAGGATCTGCCTGGGGCGAAAGGCCGATGAAGGGCCGCACTGGGGATCGGACCGTGACGGCTGTCCCGTCTACCCGTTGGTATCCATCAGACCAAGGCGCAGCCTGAGCCTCCACCTCAAGGCCCCGGGTCAGTATTGTTGTGCCTTCGGGGCCGGCTACCGTTACCTCGAACCTCCCCTGGGCGACATCAACGATCTCCACAGCAGCCTCAGTGCGAGCCTTCCACCAGGCTGTAACCTCGTCCAGTCGGGCTATCCATACCGCTGGAGAGAGCTGGCAGGCTTGAGATAGCACGGCCACCAGCGGCCCTTCACTGTGGGCAATGCGCTCTGGGTGGAGGCCCAGCACAAACAGTTCACCGAGATCGTAACTGCGGCAGAGGATGGCGAGCCAAGACTCGCGCATCTGCTTGGCCGTCCCCGGGGACACTCGGTGCACAAGGGCTTCGTCGTCGGGAAGGCTGTATGGTATGCGCACCAATTCGCCCTCGAAGCTTGGCAGAGAGGGATACTCGTCGGCGGATAACGCACCGTAGAAATCTAGAGCGTGCTTGTAGGCAGGCGTCGCCCTGTTCTGCAAAACCTCCCAACTAAGTGATAGGCTGCTGTCATACATGAGACCTGCCTGCTGCAGGGCCAGCAACGTGTCGGCATTGGCATGCAAGTAGGGTCCCCGAAAGCCTCTAGCTGTGACGCCAAGCCGGTTGAACATGAGGAGAGCCGAGGTTACGTCCTCCAGTTGCTCTTCCCGCGATAGCGTGTGATGGTCTATGTGCCGGTAGCCATGGATGGCGAACTCCATCCCCTGATCCTGATACCTCTGGATGACCCGGGCGTTCCGGCCCAGAACTACCGAGACTACCGGAAACGTTGCGCTGCATCCAAACTGCCCCAGAACCGCCGTAAACTGCTGCAGGGCCCGCTCCATTCTCCCTGCGGAGTGTCCATACGTCCTCACAATGCTGGCAACCCGCCGGGAGAACAGGTGCGGCCCTTTGCCCTTTAGCGCCACGGCAATTGGGTTCATGGTTTTACCCGAGTAACTCATTGTAGACGGACAAATAGACCTGTTTTTGCTTCTCCCACCTGTACTGGTCGTACAACCTTTGCGAATTTACCACCAGGTCCTGCCGCTTGTCTGGATGCTGATATAGATCAAATATGCCGTGAGCCAGACTCTCTGCGTCGCCTGGCTCAAAGAACCGGATGCTGGTCTCGTCAAAGTAGGACTCCACAGCCCTGAGGCGAGAGGCCAAGACCGGCTTCCGGAAATGAAGGTAGTCAAACATCTTGCCAGTAAGTACGAGGCTGGAGTAGGGAGAAGACTCCTGAGCCACGATCCCGATTTGAGACGCTTGTAGCTCTTCTATCAGCTGAGAAAGCGGAACAAACCCCAGGTACTCGACGCATCCCTCCAGGCCGAGTTCATTCCTCCGATCCAACAATCTGTTCAGGTAGGTACCCCTGCCTAGAATGCGCAGGTGCAGGTTCGGGATCTGCGATCGAAGCAGAGCAACCGCGTCAAGCATCGTGTCGTGTCCATATCTCTTTTCGATGGCACCATGGCAGATCAGGGTGAAGACTTCTGTATTCACGGGTCCTTCCTCTGTCTTTTCAGCCTTCAGGAAGTGCCCCTCCGGGACAACCAGGATGACGGTGATCTTTTCGTCGTCGGCTCCTCGAGAGACGTATACGTCCTTAAGCTGCTGAGTGACGGTAAAGGCCACATCGGCATAAGCCAGTGCTGCCTGTTCTGCCCACCTCAGAACGCGGGGCGGTGGCGAATTTGTCAAGGTTTGCCATAATTCAGGCGCTGGCTCCTGCATCATGATTACCACCTTTGAACCCAGTAGCTTGGGAATGATTGTCGCGAATACTAGAAAATCAGGCATCGTGGTGACCTGTATAGCGGAGAAAGGATGCCGGAAGTGCAGTCGAGTTACTTTGAGTGCGGCTGCGACTGAGAACGACAGATAGTCATACACGTAGCGCAGCATGCCTGTTTTTTTACGAGTGAGGGGAAGTCGGTGGACGTGTACACCATCAATAATCTCCCTGTCTTTATGGCCAACTTTGGCGCTGGCGCCTAGGCTGATCACATGCGTTTCAATCCCCGCCCCGCACAGCGTTTCCGCTTCGCGACGGACGAGCAAGTCGTAAGGATAGACTGACTGTCTGATCAGACATACACGTTTGTTCATGCACTTTCACTTGGATACAAGTAGTTCGTTATATACACTGATAACGCGCTGCGCAACTGCGTCAGAAGTCAGATGCTCTATGCACTCCCTCCCATGCGTACGTCGACGCAACTCAAGGACTTGCAGCAAGCTGTCGGCTACATCTTTAGGATCGGGATCCACCAAGTAGCAGTCGTCCGTGCCATGGAGCACCTCGGCTACATCTCCCACACGGGTTGACACAATTGGGAGGTTGCAGGCCATTGCCTCTTTAATAACCATTGGAGAACCTTCATATCGAGACGTAAGCAGGAATACGTCACAGGCGCTCATGTAGGTAGGAACTACGGTATGGGGTTGTCCTGACACCACGACTAAATCAGCCTTGGGAAGCTGCTCTCTGAGAATCAGCATCGCCTTCTCGGCTAGGTCCAAGCGCTTAACCCATTGCCAGTGTTGTCCAACCCACAGTACTAGAGGCTTCTCCACGGGCAGGTCGAGTGCGCGACGTGCCTCGGCCATGGACATAGGTTGGAACTTGTCAAGATCTATGCCGCAGGGAATCAGCCTCACCTTTGTGTGGTCATGGACGATGTCCGCTTCGGTCTTGTTGACGACAATGATGCGGTCAAAGAATCGCCCTCCACGCCTGGCCAGGAAACTGAGCCAGCGTGGGACGATATTTGATACTTCGGTGCCGTGGTATGTCACGACCAGCGGGCGGCGCCACTGAAGCCGGGCCAGAAGACCCGTGATGGCGTGATGGGCGTGAATAATGTCATAATCCTGTTTTAGCAATGCCCACCAATAGCGTGCAATGCCCCACACATAGTTGAGCTTGGACTCGCGACCATTTATGAAGAGCACGGCGACTTGGATGCCCGCCTTGCGCAGGGCTTCAACCTGCTCTTGGACAAAGATGCCAAAGGCCGGTTGCTCCTTGGTTGGGTACATATTTGTGACTACGAGTACCTTCATAATGTCAATGCCTGCTCTGCACAGTACCGGGCTGGTCCCGTGGTGCAAACCCCATCCCCACTGGCAGTTCTCCAGGGTATCTAGCTTGATGCAAGTGCTTTCTCATAAACACGGATCGTCTGCTCGGCGATGCTTGACCATGACAGTTCCTTCTCTGTTTTCTCTTGTGCTCTGCGTCCCATTAGCGTGCGTGCCTCCCGGTCCTGCAGCAAGGTTATGATGGCCTCGGCTAGGCTGCGGGGGTCTCCGGGCGGCACCAGTAAGCCGGTCTGGTCGTGGTCGACAACCTCTGGGATTCCCCCCACCGTTGTGGCAACGACAGGCTTACCGAAAGCGTAGGCAATCGGGATCACACCGGTCTGGGAGGCCTCAAGGTAGGGGAGGACGACAACACTGGCGGATTGGAAGAGTGCGGCAACCTCTCGGTTTGGGATGTGACGGTTGCGAACCTCGAATTTCTCTGGGTTGACCATGGCTTTCCGGTATTTCCCAAAGGGTTCGCCGTAGCCGGCAATAACAATGCGGGCATCAGGCACTTCCCGAGTGATGATTGGTTCCGCCTCGATGAGGCATTGTAGTCCCTTATACTCCCATATACGTCCAAAGAACAAGATGGTATTTGGTTCTTCCACCTGGCTCGTGTCCGCCCAGGCCCGGTAGAAATCATACACTCCGATGGGAATGACGTGAACACTCTCCGGCCTTCGGTGGTGCTGGCTGATCAGTTTCTGCCGGGCGTTATTCGCATGCACGATCACCTGGTCAGCCCACCGCCACTGCAAGGGGAACAGTACCGATGGGTTCTTCCACCAACTATAGTCTCCCGGGTGGCGGCTGACATCGTGGACTGTGGCCACAAGGGGCAGGGGAGCAAAGAGCCCCAAGCCAGGTGTCCCCCACATGTTCCAGAAGGTGATGTGTAAGAGGTCAGGTTGCAGCGCCCTAATCTGGCTTCGCAGATGCTGCACCATTGTCAGGTTGGCTGGCTCCCGATAGCGGGGCATGTGGAATAGCTGAAGATCCAGGCTGTGCTCTTCTACCTTCTGGATAAGGTCTGAGGCTGTGTCAGGCAGCATGAGGGTGACTGAGCACAATGGTGCCAGAGCATTAGCCAGCTGCACCGGATAGGGTGTGTCCTGTCTGAATTCGATCAGCGCCACGTGCATACAAGGGGCTCCTGCCTCTGATCCGAGCTGCATCGGCATGCGCCTATACTATTGCGTGGCATGACGCTGCCCTGGACCGCCCTGATCCGGTTGGAGCAGGGGATCCTCCAAATCCTTCGTTTCACTCACAATCTGGCAGGTAGCAGCTATGAAGGCCAGGATTAGCCACAGGATCTGCAAACGGCGGGGGCGCAAAGGCTCTGTGAGCACCTGCAGCAGGTAGGCAACCAGGGCAGCAAGCAGTCCGGCAACGGCAAGGGCAGCATACTGGTCTTTGGTGCGCAGGTATGTGGACAGGGCGCGCCAACCGCCGGCTGCCACTAGCCACAGGAATGCCAGAAAACCAAAGAGACCCAACTCAACCCAGATGGCGAGGTAGGTGTTGTGAATTGCAGCGGGTCTGCCTTCGGCTAGCTCAGGCGGGCGATAGTTGGTATCTTCCAAGAAGTATCGCTGGTTGTTCGCGCCGACTCCTGTGAAAATGTGATCTCTGATTATGTTCAAGGCTAGCCTGCTATGGTAGATGCGACTAACTGCCGAGCCTGTGTCCTCACTGGCAAAACGTTCGACGACCACGGCAGAGAACCCGATAGCAAGGACCACAAGGATAACAACTACCGGTAGGCCAGCCTTTGCGCCAATCCGTCGCCTCATGGCTAGTACAAGCAGGAGCGGAAGAGCAACTGCAGAGGCGATCCAACCGCCTCGGGACTGGGTCATTACTAGTGCCACCATGCCCAGCAAGAAGGCGACGAAAGCCAGCCCCCGATGGACCAATCGGCCATCCGAAAAGTACCCAGCAAGGGTGATGGCAAGAGAGGCAGTCAAGAAAGTGGCTGCGAGATTGGGCGAACCGAATGTCCCACTGACCCGAGCTGCAGCGCTTTCGACCTCGCTCGTGGAAGCCTGGGTATATATGCCAAGGGCGGAGAATTCGAAACCACCGTAGTATTGAGAGAACATCAACAGGCTCTCGAGGAGCAGGCAGACTGCCACTGTCGTGACGACAACACGTACGTCGGCCCAGGTTCGGACCAGGTTGACCACGAGGAAGAACAAGAGCAGAAATTGGACTTCAAGGAAGACTTGGGCGATGGTGAACCAGATCTCAGTGGCTTGAAAGGCAGATGCTGCCATGGCGAAAAGATAGAACAAGGCAGGAACGGCGATAGTCGGGTGTACGTGTAGTGTCAGCCGGTCGCTCTTTCGCATCCTGTTCGCATAGTATACGGCACCTACGGCCAATGCGATTGTCATCAGAGATACAAAGAGGCCAGAGGGCCCTCCGATATGCTCAGGTCTCTGCGCCAGTACCACATCGAGTCCCAGTGGAAGGTCAACGATCAGGACGATCAGGAGCAGCCACCGGAAGTCTCGAACCAAGATGACAACAGCGGCGGCGGTAGTGGCCAGCAGGGTCAGGCCGATCCAGTCTTGCCGTGCAACCGTGGAGGCAACGACTGCTGCCCCCAACAAGATACCAACGCCGACCGGTGCCAGAATCTCTGCCAGCCTGAAGGCCCGCTCACGTCGAGTCAAGTTGGTAACCTGCGTTTCCTGGCTCGAGTGCCCTGGTACCCACGCCCACTTGTCCAGTCTCGGCTCCATGATTCAAGGCAGAATATGCTTCGCACAGTTTTCATGCGGGTCGTCAGCGCCAGCTCCACACTGCGCTGAACTGTTGCCTGGTGCGCGTCAACACTAGGCGGTCCTCTGGAGAGAGACCCAGCACCAGGATCGCGGCAACGTAGGCCAGCCACACGGCGGCAATATCCAGCGCCAGGAACAGCAGGCTCTCACCCGCTGGCAAAAGCTGGTTAGCTACGGCGCCAACACAAAGGGCAATGACGCTGGCTGCTACGGGTTTCAGGTACTGCCAACTGTAAGGCCACAGGCCAGCGAGCCTGCGGACCTGAACCATCCCCACCAGACTGAGAGTTATTCCAGTCAAGGTACCCGCCAGTGCCGCTCCAAGTAGGCCCAACTTTGGAATCAGGATCAAGTACAATGCGATACTCAGGAGGGTTCTAAGCACGGTATTGGCAAAGGCTAGTCTTGAGTGGCCGGTCATGACGATCATGGCGCCAGACAGGCCAGTTCCCGCAGCGATGACAGATGCCACGCTCAGGACGACAAGTATTGGCGTTCCTGCTTCAAAGTCCTCGCCAAAGATGGCCAGGATAGGTGTCGCGAAGAGAAGCATGGTGACAAAGTAGGGTAGGAGCAAAGACAGAGACCAACGTGTCAGTGTTTTGTACAGACTGCCTAGCCTTGCAGCTGCACCTTGGTCGTGGAGATCAGAGATCATCGGCTTGGCTACCGTGCTCGCCGCTGTCAGGAGTATACTGCCGACCATCTCGACGCGTACGGCTGCACTGTAGATGCCAACTGAGGCGAGTGAGGTGATGGCACCTAGCAATAGGATCTGCAAGTCACCCCCCAACCGTCGCACGATGAGGGACAGGCACACTGGCACAGAAAAGGTGAGCAAGTCCCGCGTATTGCGCTGACCGGCACGTATCGGCCTGCGAAATGAGAAGAGACGGTTAAGCAGGATCAACATTATCACGTCAGCCAAAACCCACGCCAGCGTATAGGCAAGCAGCGCGCCTGGGACGCCGAGTCCCATCGCAAGGAAAATCAGAGTCAGGCCGACCCTGCTCAGATTGAACGATAGGCTCTCGGCAACTACCTGGTAGTGCATGCGCTTGAATCCGCGTGCGGATGACATGAGCATGCGGCCCAGGACCATCAGCGGAATAGACAGGCTGATCCAGCGCAGGATAGACATTAGGTCTGGATTCTTGTACAGATGTCCCGCAACGAAACCGGATAATGCAAACAGCAGTAATGCTGCTGCTCCGCTGACCAAAAGGGGCAGCACCAGCCCTACCTGCAACAAGCCCCAAACGCGGGCATCATTGCCTCTGGCCAGCGCGGGTGGTAGGAATCGCTCCATCGCTGCCTCAAGACCCAAGATTGATACCCCTGCCAGGGTTGTGGCTATGGTGATCCCCACTGTGTACAATCCCAATCCCTCTGCCCCAAGGGCGCGGGCTAGTATGATGCCAAAGAGAAACCGGATGGCATACTCCGACAGGTTGCCGAAAAAGAGAATCCCGCCACCCTTGGCAGCAAAGAGGATATCATGACTGCCGTGGTCAGTGGCGGATCCGTCGTCTTTGGTCTGTGCCATGGGCAACTGACTGCCCCCCCCTATGCGCCCGTGACTGTGGTTTCAATGCTGGCGCCCGAGCCCGCAGGCGATGGATCCCGTTCCACAGTCGCTCCTGCAAGAAGAGGCTTGACGGTCACCAGCTCCGCTAGGAATCTGGAATGTATGCCGAACTGCCGGTCGATGGCCTGACCAGGAGGCATTCCCGGGACCACAGGGCTCAAGAATCCCCGGACTGTCTGATCTTGACACCGGATGGAAGATCGTGGTTCAGTCTACCTGTAGGCCAAATACCGGCAGGATGACGGAAAGCTGGAAACCGCTCCGTTGTCTCAGAGGAAGGGGTTCTCGCACAACCCTTCACCACATCGCTGCCGGACGAGTTGGGCCGTCCTATTGAAGGTCTCCTTGCCGGCTGTTCCTCTTTACGAAAACCAAGCCGAGCATTTGCGCCCCGGCAGTCTGCAGTTGCTTTAGGGCTGCACGTATCTGTTCTTCTGTGGACGATGATTGATCCAGAAGCAGGATGCTGCCGTCTACGACTCGCCCCATGGCGGCGGCATCGGGTGCTGCCACAGTGGAAGGTGACTCCAGAACGACCAGATCAAAATCCCGTGTGAGTTCTTTGACCAATCCCGCCATGTCAGAAGAACTGAGCAGGGCAGGAGGATTGGCCGGTATAGGCCCCGAAGTAAGCACTGATAGGTTTGGCACTTCACTGGCTTGCACCGCCTCCGTTGGGGAGGCCGTCCCATCCAGTACACTAGTCAAACCTCGCGCATTAGACAGACCAAATACCTCGTGCAGAGTCGGCTGCCGCAGATCAGCACCCACAATGAGCGTCTTCCATCCTGACTGGGCAGTGGCCGATGCAAGATTGGCTGCTACGGCTACCTTGCGTGTCTTAGAAAAGGCGTCGGTGATCAGGAGACTCTGAAAGCTGGTCTTCTTCGACTGGGCCTGCAGGTTGATACTCAGCAGTGCATACGCCTCATCGAGCGACTGGCGGTTCCCTCGTTCTCCCGAGGCACCTGGCTTAGGAATTATTTGCGTACCCCTTGGCACTGAACCCAAAACCGGCAGATCAGTCACACGCTCAAGCTGGCGCAGGCTGCGGATACGCGTGTCGAGGCTTTCCAGTACCAGAGCCAGGGCGATGCCACCGATCAGCCCCAGGACGAGACTGAGGCCGATCTCTCTTCGCCCAAGCCTGCTCAGTGGTTCAGTGGGCAGCGTCGCTGCTCCAATCACTTTCACAGCGTTGGCTCGCAGAGCTTCGTAGGACTGGACTAGCTGGGACCGCTCCACCATGTCACGGTACACGTATTGTTTTCTCTCTATGAGCTGCTCCAGACCTCCGACCTCGCTGCTATTTGAGCCGTCTGCCTGCAGTGTTCCGAGCCGCAGATAATCCTCTTGGATCTCCTCACCCAGGCTGGCCACCTGCTCCTGCACGATCTCATGCGTGGGCTGGCTGTTGCCAATATGCATGGTCTGGGCATACTCAACCAAGAGTGCGCTCAAGGTGTTGGCCAGATCCTGGGCCAGACCTGGGTCGGCGTTTTGCACCGATACCGTGATTATGTCTGAGTCGGGGACTAGGCCGACCTCGACCTGTTTTCTGAGAATGCTTGTCGTGAGCGAAGAACTGCGGGGCGCTAGCAGATCGATGGCATCGGCGAGCAGGGGGTCGCTTTGAAGGATCTGTCCATAGGTCGTCAGGAGTCGCCAATCCGCTTCCCTGCGCGGGCTCAAGTCGTAGGTGCCCACCTCCCAGAGAGCCTGCACCGTGGCTCTTGCCGTGTACTCGGGCGGAGTGAGAATCCCGCTGGCTGTTACCACGGCCATGGCTAGGGTCGATACAACAAGGACAATCGGAGCTCGCCTCCCCAGTATTTCCAAGTAGCGCCTAAATTCCATCCAGGCCACCCCAGGCAAGTGTCGAATACGGCCAGTTCAGAATAACCCTGCACTAGCTCGTTCCGGATCCTCTGAGTACACTCGGTCCAGTCCAGATCAGGATCCTCAAGTCCAACAAGAGGCTCTGCTGTTCAATGTACTCGATATCGTATTCTACTATATCATCAAAAGTAAGGCAACTACGCCCATTCACCTGGGCAAGGCCCGTGATGCCGGGCAACACCTCCAATCGTCGACAATGCCAGGGACGATATTCCTCGACCTCCCACGGTACGTTAGGTCGCGGCCCGACCAGGCTCATCTCTCCCCTGAGGACATTGAGAAGCTGCGGCAATTCGTCCAGGCTGGTCTGTCTCAAAAAGCGGCCCAGGGTGGTCACCTGGGAGTCCGTAACCGGTTTGTGAATGGCACTGCCAGTTTCACCCTCGCCAGACCTGCCGTTCACGTAGGAACGCATATAGGCTTCATGGGCTGCATTGTCGAGCTTCACATGGAGGGTGCGAAACTTGTACATGCGGAAAGGCTGGCCATTCTTGCCTATGCGTTCCTGAATGAAAAGCGCCGGTCCCTTGGAATCCAGGTGGATCAGAATGGTGAGAAGGACCCAGAAGGGCCAGACGAGTGCGAGCACCAGGGCAGAGAGTCCGATGTCTATTGCACGTTTTGTTGTCCGATATGCTCGTTGAGCAGGTACCATCGCTGATCCAGTCTCGGCTGTGAGTTCCACGGCTTCTCTCTTTGCTGTTGGATGGCATTCTTTGGTAGACATGGGTCTTCAAATTCGAGGATAGAGCATCTGGGTGCGCTGCTGGACTACCGGCATAAGGTCTGTACGTGAAGCCGTACATTCTCAATGTAGCTGATGGGATGCGCCGGTCAGAAGGATTGTTGCACCTGTTGCGACCAGGATGATTCCATTCTCCTATCCTTTCTCTTACTTGTTCGCCTGAATCTTGGGCAAAACCACCAAGTACCAACGTTCATAGAGCAGCCAAGGTACTAATCGAGCTAGCTCCAACTCACCTGCCGGACAGGCGCTATCCTGGCAATCCGACTTGCCCGCTTGGCCGATGAAGCTGCTAGCGAGAGGATTGCGGGGCACAGGAGTCGCCAGAGCCAGAGCATCCAGGCAGCACATCCATCACGCTCACCAACCCAGAGTTGAGGCAAGGCAGCAGCCGGTTCCACTTTCTGTTGCAGGCAGCGACGTCACCAGAGACATTGTCGCATATAGAAGTATACGCGAGGTAACGGGAAGGTTAAAATTCTGTTACAATCTGACGATCTGACCAATGCGATGCAGGCCGGCGCGCAAGTAGTCGTGAGGCAGGCCATAACTGATACGAAGGTGATGATCCATGCCAAAATGGTCGCCGGGCACGATAAGTACGCTCTGCTCACGAAGGAGGCGGTCAACCAACTCGCTGGAATTCATCTCCAGATTGTAGCGTACAAAGGCGACGGCTGCCGCCTGGGGCGGGACCAGCGAGAAAGCGTCTCCGTGGTTGGACAGCCATTCCTGCAGAACGGGGTAGCCGCGCCGAATGTAGTCTCGTGTGCGCTTTAGGATTGCGGCCCGCTTTTCCGGTGAGAGGGCAATCTGAGCCAGGTGGTCGGACAGACAGGCTGGGCAGATGACCGTATACTCCTGCCGTCTCCACAATCTGTTCCGGAGTTCTGGCTGGGTGACGATCCAGCCGGTCCTCAGGCCTGGCAGACCGTAGGCCTTGCTCAGGCTCTGCTGTACAAGAACCTTGTCATAACGTCCCCAGAAGGACGGGGTTTCCTGATCGGTAAGACGTTCGGCCCCGGCATAGACTTCGTCCGACAAGAGCCAGGCACCGACGCGCTCCGCGGCAGCCACAATGGCATCCATCTCAGACTCGGTGAGGATGCGGCCAGTGGGGTTGTTGGGATTGCAGACTGCAATCACTTTGGTTTTCTCTGTGACCGCTCTTGCTAGCTCGTCCAGGTTGGGGGCCCAGCCCTGCTCTTCCCGTAGATGAAAGGCTTTTATTGGAATGCCCATGTTCTTGGCAATGCCCCAAATCTGCATATAGTTTGGCAGCATCAGTACCAACTCGTCGCCTGGCTCAAAGAGGGTCCAGATGGCGAGAAAGTTCGCTACGGCAGCTCCGCTCGTTACAAGCACATTGTCAGGGTTGGACCCCGGGTAAAGGGCACAAATTCGTTCCCGAAGCGCTACGGTGCCGTTGGTCTGCGAGTAGTCGAGGCCGATGTTGAGCAGTTGATCGAGTTGGGCTGGGTCGTCGACCAACTCTTGAGCGGTCAAGGGGTGTACGCCACTCTCCGAAAGGTTATAGTCTACGATCTTTTCCCACTCGGACATCAGTTGTTCCATTTCAAAGGCATGGAAAGACATGAACTCCTCCTCCTGCTTGGTGGAAAGATTGTACCATAGGACCCCATGATGGGCAAGTTGTCAATTTACGCACAGTCGAGTACAATGGCTGGCAAATAGAAACTGGAAGGAGAAGGCTATGGCAACGCGCCTGGATGCTTGGAGCATGGTAAACGAGTACACAGGGAACCAGAACCTGGTTCGCCACATGCTGGCCGTCGAGGCGGCCATGCGTGCCTACGCTCGCAAGTATGATGAGGATCAAGATCTGTGGGGAGTCGTGGGTTTGATCCACGATTTCGACTACGAGCGATATCCGGATCTCTCGGTAGAGGGGCACCCGGTCGTCGGAGCGCGTATCCTGCGTGAAGAGGGTTGGCCTGAGGAGATCGTCAGGGCAGTGTTGGCCCATGCCAGCGAGTACACTGGGGTGCAACCCGAGTCCCAGATGGAAAAATGTCTCGTGGCCGTCGATGAGCTAACCGGTTTCCTGGTGGCTGTGGCCTTGGTACGGCCCACCAAGAACATCTGCGATATCACAAAGATCCGGTCTGTCAAGAAAAAGTGGAAGGATCGCTCCTTTGCGGCGGCTGTCAACCGGGAGGAGATTGAGCAGGCGTGTCAGCAGCTGCCGGTTGATCTGTGGACGGAGCATGTTCCCCTCGTATTGGATGCCATGAAAGCGATCGCGCCCGAGTTGGGGCTGGACGGGCGGGCGAGCGCTTAGCCCCGGCCACTCCTGGGTCTACCGTTCCGTACTGACCCACATACGGTGGCCATCCGTGATGAACTCCACCGTACCCTGCTCGTCGGTGCGCAGGATTTGCACTGCCCCGAGCTGGTCCAGCCGCTCCAGAACCACTGGATCGGGGTGGTTGAACTTGTTCTCTGCGCCCGCCGAGATGACAGCATAGCTGGGAGCTACTGCTGCGAGAAAGTCTTCCGTGGATGCGCCACCACTGCCGTGGTGACTTATTTTCAGAACGTCGGCCGAGAGCGCCTGGCCGGACTGCATCAGGTGGCTTTCCCCTTCTGCTTCGAGGTCGCCAGTAAGCAGGAAGCTGGCCTCCTGCCACGTCAATCGTAGTACCACTGATCCGTTGTTCGAGTCAGCCCCTAGCCCCATAGCCAGCTCGGCGTCTGGGTGCAGTACCTCCACGTCGACGCCTCTCCCAAGATGTAGCCAATCACCAGACTTGACTGTTTGACGCGGAATGCTGGCATCCTTCAGAAGCTCCTGGCATTTTTGGAAGGGCTTGCTCTCGCTGGCAGCACCATTGTCCAGCCAGCCACCGATCTGGTAGCGCTCCAGTACCCCTACCAAACCAGAGACATGGTCGATATCTGCATGGGTCAGTACCAGCAGGTCGATATCGTGGTCCCAAAAGGGCATCTCCTGACCCAGGGCGGAGGTGAGGGCCACGGTGCCGGGTCCACCATCCACGAGGATCTGCTGGCCTTTAGGGGTGGTAATGAAAATGGCGTCGCCCTGACCCACGTCAAGAAAGGCGACGTGCAGGCGGCCGTCGGGTTGCTGCAGTAGGGCAAGAATGGTCAGAACGATGGCCATGAGAGATATAACCAGGAGGGCCTTGGCCGGTGTGCGAGCCGAGACACTGTTCCACACTTGGCGAGCTCTGGCGCCAGGCTGGCGGAGAGCCCAGAGCAATCCCAGGCTCAGGCCATACAGGGCCACCAGCCAGCCCATGTGGAATCTGCTGATCTGAAGCGCCGCAAACTGCCATTGTGCCATCCAGCGGACGATGGTGTTGGTGAAGGCAAGCAATAACCACGGTACCATCGCGATCACTCGGGCTATTGGTTCGAGGGGCGGCACAAGGCCGACGAGTGTGGCTACAGCTCCCCAGCCCATGATGTGGGGTTGGATCGAGAGGATGAACAAGTTTGTGAGGGGGGCGATCACGGATAGACGGCCAAAATGGTAGCTGACCAGAGGCAGCGTCAGAACCTGGGCGGCCAGTGTGACCACCAGTATGCTGCCCAAGATGCGGACTATTCTTTCCGCCCGTTCCCGAGGAACGAACAGTACACAGAGCCGTGTTAGGGCCTGTTCCATGGGCGTTGTGAACAGGATCAGACTCAGTGTTGCTGCGACGCTGAGCTGAAAGCCGATATTCCACAAAGTCAGGGGGTTGATGAGGGTCAGTAGCATGGTAGCAGCGGCTAGCGTAACATAGGCCGTGGCCCGGCGGCCCAAGTAGGTGGCTGTGACAAGGAGGCTGCCCATGATTCCAGCCCGAACTACCACGGGATCTGCACCCACCAACAGAACATACAGGCTGATGCCGGCCAGCGTGAACCAATACGCCTTCTGTTTTCCCATCAACCAGCCAAAGGACTTGGAGAACAGCACGGCCACGATCATGATGTTGGCGCCGGAGATAACTATGATGTGGCTGGTACCCGTATCATTGTAGTCCTCATAGAGGTCACGAGGGATGCCAGACCTGATGCCAAGCAGGATGCCCTGCAGTAGCGACGCTTCTGGTTCAGGCATGAGCCGAGCAATCACAGCGTAGGCACGGTCCTTGATGGAATACAGAAGGCTGCCGAAGGGGCTGCCTTGGGCGGCGGCAACTTTCTCGATCCTCGGATGACGGACGTAGGAGAGGATACCTCTCTGGGCAAGGTATTCGCGGTAAGAAAAGCCCTCGAGTTCGGGGGCTGTCTCCAGCATGCCTGAGATGCGCAACTGGTCTCCGTAGCGATACCTGGGAAAGTTGGTGGTGAGCACCAGCACTCGACCGTCGACCTGAACGGCTTGGTCTTTGAACTCAAGCTGCTCAATTTCGATCTCCAGCCTGGTCGACAAGTCTCGGGTGTCCGGGTAGCCCTGTACCATCCCTTCCAGCGTGACCCAGCCCTGATCGTTATAAGTAGCCACAGCCTGAGGGGCATGCAGACTGCGTACGTGCAACTGGTAGCGCAGCACGCCCCCGAGCAAGGCAAGAGTACACACGGCGGCCAGAAGCATAGGGCGATCTCTATGCCACAGCAGAAGCGCCATCAGGGGGATGAGGGCAAGCAAACCGATCGACGCCGGTTCAACGCCTACCGGCACCAGGATGTGGTGGGCCGCAACCAGGCCAGCCATCCAGGCGATGGCGACAAGGATCAAAGGGGGCATAGCCTCTACCTCCCCGGGCCCACCCCGCAACCCCTATCGACAGGTCGTAGTCAGGGCTCGCGGTGGGAACTACTCGACAAGCAGTCAACCCACGACGCGTGCTAAGCTCCTCAGAAGACTGCTCGCCCAAAGCCTGCGAACGGATAGCACAGCCTACGGATTATACTATGTCTTGGACCAGCGGTCAATCCTCCAGCAGCGGGCTTGGCGGAGATGGCTCATGGCTTGGCTCGCTCAGGGCTCTTTGACAAAACTGGCACTCGGTGCTATAATAGCAATGTGATGATTCTCAATCTCTTGCAGACGGCTCCCTCAGGCTTCCACGATGACATCTCGGAGAATGTTGGTGGCTATGACCCTGGATGGGTTGGTCTCTGCCGCCGCCCCACACTCAGGACCGGCGAAAGGTCGGGTGAGTGTCTGGAAGTAGTCGGGAATGTCCCTTGATTCTTGTGCCGACACGCTATAGACTTGGGATGCAGGCGACAAGGGCCGTTGCCGGGCACAAGGAGTTTGAGTACGAATCATAGGCGGCATAGAGAGGTGGTCCCGGGATCGATGCGCAAGAATTCTTCAATCTGGATTCTTCTAGGTTTGCTGGCATTGAGCGCATTGGCATGTAGTCTGTCTGAAGCCGCAACGCTGATCGCTACCCCTGCGTCCACTTCACCACCTGTGGCGCCGACGGCAGTGGTTATAGTCTTGACACCTACGCCTTTACCCTCAGAGCCCCTGTCTCAGACTGATGTAGAAGAGCAACTAGTCATTGGCGTGTACACCCGGGTTGGACCGGCAGTGGTTTGCGTCAAGGCTCGGGATCACCTGGGCGGTTGTATTGGCTCCGGTTTCGTGCTTGACCAGGAGGGACATGTTGTCACGAACAACCACGTTGCTGAGGCTGTTCCCGACCTGCTGGTAACACTGGCTGACGAGACTACGGTGCCTGCCATGGTGGTCGGGTCGGATCCTGGCAGCGACCTGGCGGTCCTAAAGATCGACCTACCCGCCGACCGGCTGTCCGTTGTTGAGCTTGGTAATTCCTCTTCACTGAGGGTGGGGCAACGGGCCATTGCGATCGGAAACCCATTCGGTTTGGAGCGAACGATCACAACCGGCATCATCAGTTCGCTAAGTCGGACACTGCTGCGTGACGACAGCGCTTTCCAGTTGGCTGAGGTGATCCAAACTGATGCTGCTATCAACCCAGGGAATTCGGGCGGTCCTCTGCTGGACTCGCAAGGTCGCGTCATTGGCGTCAATACCGCCATTCGCTCGATGAGCGGGGTCAACTCGGGAGTGGGTTTTGCGATTCCGGTAGACATTGTCAAACGGGTTGTGCCAGAGTTGATTGACCGTGGACGCTATCGCCATACTTGGGTAGGTGTAACGGGTCTGACGATTTCACCAGAAATGGTTGAGGCGATGTCCCTTCCTGTGGAAACCGGGGTGCTGGTTTTTGAGGTGGAGCCAGGTGGGCCAGCAGCGAGGGCCGGTCTGCAGGGAGGCGATCTGGAGACCTTGGTAGCAGGTAGGCCGATGTTGGCTGGTGGAGATATTCTCATTGCCATAGACAGTGTGGCGGTCAAGCGGTTTGATGACCTGATCAACTTCCTGGCCACGCGTACCAGCGTTGGTGATGTTCGTGACACTGACGGTAGTCCGGGATAGGGCTGAGATAGCAATTGACGTAACGCTCGAGGAGCGTCCGGACAATCGTTGAGCAGTCTGTGCCTCAGTCATTGCTGGAACAGGCAGTGCCTGCTCACCGCCTATTGCTGGCTAGATCTTCTGTTCCGTAACGAGTGGTTCCAAAAAAACTGTATGAGGAGGCCAAGATGTCAACATTTGACGAGCGAGATCTGAACGAGTTGGTAGACTTTAAGGCTGGCTCTGCACCTGTTCTCAGCCTTTACCTCAACGTGGACTCGACTCAGCAGTCAAGAGATCAATACAAGCTTGCCCTGAGGTCCCTGCTCAAGTCAGTGGCCGGCGAAGCAGAGGTGGCAGATGTGTCGGCCATTGAGCGGTACTTTGACTTTGAATACGACTGGCAAGGGAGAGGAATCGCCGTCTTTTCCTGCCAGGAAGCTGATTTCTGGCGCAGCTATTCGCTTGCCGTGCCGGTACACAACGATGCCTATGTCGCCCATCGCCCCTATATCAAGCCGCTTCAGGATGTGTTGGATGCCTATGGTAGATACGGCGTCATCTTGGTAGACAGTGAGGGCGCGCGGATGTTTCTCTTTGATCTTGGCGAGCTTGTAGAGGCTACGGGCATGCTGGGTGAAGAGGTTCGTCGTACCAAACATGGTGGTGGCTCGGGCGTATCCGGGATGCGGGGCGGGATGGCAACTCGCGCCGCCCGACACGGGGAGGCGGTTGTCCTGCGCAACCTGAAGGAGATGGCTGATGCCACCGATGCCTTTTGCAGAGGCAAAGGGTGTACGCGTCTTGTCTTAGGGGGAACCGAAGCCAACGTGAGCCAATTCCATGATACGCTGTCCAAGGCGGTGCAAGACAAAGTCATTGGCACGTTTGCTATAGACTCTGATGCGACGGTGAACGAGATTCAGGCGTGCTCGATGGACCTGATTGAGAGAGTAGCTCAGGATCGTGAGATTGAACTGGTTGATGAGATGATCGCTCGCTGGAGGCGGGGCAATGGTGCGGCGGTGGGACTGTCTGACACCTTGGCGTCTCTACAGGAACATCGGGTGGCGATCTTGCTTATTGCTGCCGGCTATGAGGCCTCAGGCTATCGCTGCCAGAATTGCCGCTACCTGATGCTCGTGGAGAGAGATGCCTGTCCTCTGTGCGGAGGATTAGTGGAGCATGTGGATGACTTGGTGGAGACAATGACCCATCGCGCGCTGGAGCAAGGCGTTGAGGTCGAGATAGTGCGTGGCAACGAGGTATTGGAGGACGCTGGATCGGTGGGAGCACTTTTGCGCTATTGATCCAGTGTTGGAAGGCTGAGTGAAAGGGCGCCGCGGTACCGGCGCCCTTTTTGCTTGTCTGAGCCAGGCTCGAGCCGCCGCCTAACTATGCAATACCTCCTTCGCTTTCTCAGAAGCGGTCCCAGGGTACGGTTGAGGGGAAGAGCAGACGCACGAACTGCCAGGCGCGGTCTAGCGCGGCTTCTTTGCTCTCACCGGGTGGGAGGAACAGATTCACGCGAACAGAGAGTACCCCATCCTTGGAGTCGCGTTGGGGGTCATCCCAAAGATACCAGAACAGGACCATCAGTCGCTGACCTGTCTCTGCATGTTCGGTCAGGAGGTACTGGGCGTGCATAGGCTGGCCGCCTATCATGGCTGATTCTCGTCTGCTTTCGGTTACCTGCCACAAGCGCCCGGGATAGCACGTTTCCGGGGTGTGGCTGAAGAGGAGAAAGCTGTCCTCACCCCTGTTCCCGATGATTGTCAAGGTCAGTTCCTGGCCTGAAGGGGTGCGATAGGTTCGTTCCATGGCGACAGTAGGGTGATTGAGGTAGAATACGACGGCCGGATCGTCGCCTACGTAGCGGTCGGCACCGACCTGTTTCCACTCACCCACTTCTGTGGGGATAGCGGCTGCTACTTCCTCTGTAGAATCGCCGCTCAGATCAAAGTGGCTGCGGACCACTGTTTCGTAGGGTGTGATGCGATACCATCCCTCCACATCGAGGAAGTAAATGTGGTCTGGCGGCGCCTCAGCTTCAGAGCCTGTCTCCTCAGCCGAGACAGTGGATGGTACGGGAAGCTCGGTCAAGAGCCGTGCATCTGAAATCAACCGCTGGCCCCAGGTCAATGCAACCCCTACGAGCAGCAGAGTGATGATTAGAATAAATCTTTGCGTACTCGTGAGCACCCTAACACCTTTCCGAGAATGAGCAAGAGACCCAGAGCGATCAGGAATAGAATTGGGCTGGACCAGTCGTGGTAGTAGGAGAGAGCTACCTCCTCGCCGAAAACTTGTGCTACAACCAGAAGGATGGCAACCCGCAGCACATTGCTCACCGCCACCAAGGGCACGATGGCCAATAACATCAGGGCTTTGGCAGTCGGTCGGCCTTCTACCACATAAACCCAGGCGACCCCCACGGTGACCATTGTGACCAGGGAACGGAGTCCGCTGCACGGGGCTCCTACGGTGACAGCCGTGTTGGGCAGGGTAATCTCGCCACCTTGCTGGACGGCCGAAATGCCAACGAGACGGGCGAGCGCCGCAGCCGACTCAGCCGTAAAAGACTCCAGCCAGGGGCTGGCCTGGTCGATGAAAGGTAGCGGTACCATAAATGCCAGGAACAGAAGGGGAAAAAGCCAGTACTTGAGGCGAGGCCAACCCTCTAGAAAGAGAAGGATCCCAATCAGAAGTACAACCAGGCTAAGGGCGACCACAAAGTAGTTCTGCCAGCGCATGGCCCAGATGACAATGCCAAGGCCCGCCGCGGTGACTATCAACCCAATCCATGCCCCTCCCTGGCGTGGCTCATCCACCGCGTACCGCCACTGGCGCCAGGCAAGTAAGGCTGCTATCAGGGGGACAAGAAACCCGTGGGTATAGTAGGGGTTGCTCAACCACGATCTACCCAACCAAACAAAGGCAGGATAGAAGAGAAGAACCAACAGACCAATGATGAGCAAATAGGCTACGGGTCCTGTCTTGACTCTTGACAATGGACATGCCACCGGTTTGGGATTGACTAGGGCGCAGGGCTAGCGTATAATCTGCCGACTGGACAGGCTGGGCCACGCCCTCATGGACTGGCAGAGTATAGCCCCTTTCCGGGGCAATGTCAAGTCAACTGTGATGTCCTCGTGGCTGGGAAGGGGAATAGCCTTGGCTGACGGAATTGGCACTACGAAACACAAGATCACAGAGCCCGGGCGGGTGCGGCGCTTTATGGCCGGAGCGATGATCCTGCTGGGCTTGGCCGGCGTGCTTGGTGGACTGTTGTGGTCAACTCGAATTTCTAAGGGCCAACTAGGATCATCGCTGCTATTATTTCCCAGGGGATCTGTCCCGATACCTCATACCAGTGTCAATCCCTACGGGGCTAACTTTTTCCTTGACAGGGAGGTTGAGCATTGGAAACAGGAACGGACTCTGGAGATGGCCAGGGCTGCAGGTGTTGGCTGGATCAAGCAGTTGTTTGCGTGGGAAGAGATAGAGCCACTAAGCAAAGGGGAGTTTGACTGGGCCAAATACGACCGGATTGTGGGTCTCGCGGAGCAATATGGGATGCAGATCATTGCGCGGCTGGACCGGCCGCCAGACTGGACTCGGCAGGCCAGTACGGATGGGGGCAGCCGCTTCAAGACCCGTCCTCCCGACGACTTGGCAGACTATGGCGATTTTGTATTTGAGTTTGTTGGACGCTACAAGGGCCGAGTGCGCCACATTCAGATCTGGAACGAGCCTAATCTCACGGCGGAATGGGGCTTCCAGCGCGTGGACGCCGTCGCCTATACGCGTCTACTGGAGATAGCCTATCGTCGGGCCAAAGAGGCCGATCCGGACGTTGTCGTGCTGAGCGCGCCATTGGCAATCACCCTGGAGGATGCCTCCATGCGGGGCAACCATAATGACCTCATTTTCCTCGAACAGATGTATCAGGCAGGTGCCGGCGACTATTTTGATATCCTGTCGGCCAATGCCTTTGGCCTGGATCTTCCTCCTGAAGATCCACCGGATCCCTACGTGCTAAACTTCCGCCGGGTCGAACTACAGCGGCAGATCATGGAGCGGTATGGTGACAAGAACAAGCCAATCTGGATAAACGAGTATGGCTGGAATGCCCCTCCCGCCTCATTCCCACGTAATCTCCTGACCTGGGAGAGTGTGACAGAAGCTGAACAGGCTGAGTTTACCGTGCGAGGTATCGCCTGGGCTCGGGAACACTGGCCCTGGCTGGGTGTGGTCAATATCTGGTACTTTCGACAGGTGGGTGACGTTCCTCCTGACCGCCCAGCCTACTATTTTGCCTTGGTGGATCCAGAGTTCAACCCCCGGCCGGTCTACCTGGCGCTACAGGCGGCCACAGAGGAGGCAGCGCCCCTGGGACAGGGTATCCCTCAGACTCGCCGGCTGCCAATGGACGCAGTTCTGGTCTATTTGCTGTGGGGGCTGTGTGGTGGCTTGGTCCTCGCCGGGGGGATTCTGCGGGTCAGATCTCGCAGATAACCCGCAGGGTGTGGCCTGCTACCGGAGCAAGGATTCAAGGCCACGCTGGATGTTGGCTGCCGTAGTCTCGGCACCCTGATCGCCTGCCAGCATGCTGTTCACCTCGGTGTGGATCGCCTCGGAGAGCAGCGCGTATTCGGCTAGCGATGGGCGAGACTTGGCATTGACAAGGACAGTGGCCAGGATCTCCAGGAGCGGTGATCGTTCAAGGAGTGCCATATCCTCGTAGGCCGCTGTCAAGACTGGTGGCTGGTCGGCGGCTAGCGCCATGTGGGCCTGCTGTTCATAGCCGGCCAGAAAGGCCATGAACTGCAGAGCCTGCTCTGGATGCAGGCTGTGGCTGGATAGAGCCAGGCTTTGCCCGCCCAGGCAAGAGGCAGGCAGCGCTGCCATAGCAACCTTCCCCGCTACTGGTGAGTCCTCGCTGTTGACATATTCCCAGGTGGTGGACCAATGCCGCATGAAGGCGGAGTCACCGTTCCGAAAGGAGGCCAGCGAGGATACATCATCGTAGTTCGCTGTATCCCGTGGAGATGCGCCCGAGGCAACGAGATCACGCATCTGCCTAAGCGCGGACTGGGTCTGGGGGCTGTCAAAAGCAACGTTGCCGTCTCCGTCAAAGACATCTCCGCCAAGGCTCCAGACCTGTTCGAGTGTGTTGCAGGTCAGGTCCTCGTCAGCAGCACCTTGCCAGACAAAGCCTTCGGAAAGGCCCTCTTTCTCTATAATCTCGAGGGCAACGTGCTGCAAGTCCGCCCATGTGGATGGTGGGTCGTAGCCATATGCGTCCAAAAGATCACGACGATAGTAGAGCAAACCGGCATCGGCTGCCCACGGAAGAGCCACCAGGTGTCCCTGAAACTCGTTGGCCTGGATCGTAGCTGGCAAGAAGGTGCTTGGCTTGATGCCAAGCGACTCGATCCGTGCTTGGAGAGGAACCAGACTTCCATCCGCTGCAAACTCGGCTGGCCAGGTGGCGTCAAGCAGGAGAATGTCCAGGCTGGTATCCTCTGCGTTGAGCCTATCCGCGACCCATGCGCGACGCAGGATGCTGTCTTTTGGGGCACGAACAACCTCGACCTTGACTTCAGTGTTGAGGGCCTCGTAGCGGGCAATGAGTTCATCCAGGGCAGCCAGCCTCTCCCGCGAGAAGTTGCCGGCCAGCGAGACTGTGATCGGCAGAGGTATTGGGACAGTCACAGTGGGCGCTGGACCGCTGGGCAAAGGGGTGACCTCGACCGGGGCTGACCCGCACCCAGCTACCACGCAGACCAGGAGGGAAATGGTGAGGGCAACCCCAGGCCAAAAGTGTCTCTGTCTGGTCACAGTAACTGGTCGACTATCATCCCAGTGAACACTGCTGCCAGGTACAGGCTTGACAGCTTGAACATCAGCCATGCATTGTGCTCTGTGGGCTTGAGGATCAGGTACCCGTGCCCGATCAGCGCGACGATGCCGCCGGCAATCGCAACGGCAAAGTAGATGGGACCGAATTGGCCTGCATAACCGAGCAGGAGCGACTCTGCGACCATGAATACGACGCTCATGGCGATCAAGCTCACTGCCCTTTGCAGATTTGTCACCACAGGTAGCATCGGTACGCTGGCACGAGCATAGTCCTCTCGATAGCGAATGGCCAGGTTCCAGATGTGGTTGGGGGTCCAGGTGATCACCAACAGACTCATAAGGGCCGGCGTCCAGGTAACATTGCCTTGAACGACTGCCCAGCCGAAAAGAACAGGCATGCCGCCACTGAGAGAACCCAATAGGATGTTGGTACATGAGCGGCGCTTGGCCAGCAGGCTATAGACCACTATGTTGTCGAAAAGCCCCAAGAACATCCAGAGCGCGGCAAGAGGATTGAACAGAAACGAGAGTCCCAGAGCCAGGATCGCCAGGAACAGACCCCACACGAGGGCTTTTTCAGGTGGACTGATGCGCTTGCCCGGCAGGGGACGTCCCTTTGTTCGATCCATGATCGCGTCGATGTCGCGATCGATGTAGCAGGTCAGCGTATCGGCGGCAGCGCAGCCAGCCGAGATTGCCAGCAAAGCCACAACCCAGCCGCCCAGCGACAGCCTGCCCACACCTCCGGCTGCGACCATGGACCCGATGCAGGTGAAGACAAGCAGTGCGACGGTACTGGGTTTGGTAACCTCAACGTATTTCCAGACTCTGGCATGCCAACTCTGGGACTCGCGGGCGAGAGCCAGGCGGCCAGTCTTCGTCGACTCGTCAATCATTGCAGAATCTCCTCAGCGATCCGTGCTTTCCGCTTGGAGAAGGAATTATAGCGGAAAAGAAGAAAGCGGTCAACTGGCGGAACGCCTTTGAGTCTTGACAGCGAGAGTTCTTCCGTGGTAGAATGATCAAGTCAACAGGAAAACTGCGCGCAATGAGGCGAGATGGGCAAGATACGGGTTCTATTGGCAGACGATCACGCCATTTTACGGGATGGGCTGCTGGCGTTGCTGGCCAAGCATGAAGCGATTGAGGTAGTGGGCCAAGCGTCCGACGGCCTTGAGGCCATTCGCCAAGCCCGTGATCTGCAACCAGACGTTGTCGTGATGGACATCGGGATGCCACGCGTCAATGGCCTGGAAGCCACTGGGAGGATACTGAAAGAGTGTCCCGCGTGCCGCATTCTTATTCTCAGCCAGCATGATGACAGCGATCATGTACTGGATGCCCTGTCAGCCGGAGCGGCGGGGTACCTGCTCAAGCGTGCGGCTGGTACCGAACTGGTTGATGCCATCCAGACGATATGGCGGGGTGGAGTGGTGCTCGATCCCCTTGCTGCTCGGATCCTCGTGGACGCATACCGGCAGTGCGAGCGCACCCAAAAGGTGGACAGCTATGAGCACCTCACGGACCGCGAACGTCAAGTTTTGATCCTCGTGGCTGAGGGTCACACGAACCAACAGATGGCCCAGATGCTGCACGTGAGTCCCAAGACGGTGAATGCACATCGTACAAGCCTCATGTCAAAGCTGGACCTTCACGATCGGACTGAGGTTGTCAAGTACGCGCTACGCAAACAGCTCATTGATCTGTAAGGGGACGTTGGCCCTGCTATTGCTGGCCTCCGCTGACCACCTTGTTACAGAATTCACAATCTACCCGGGAATTGGTGTCGGAAATAGGGTTGTTACCCTATTCACAAATCAAGATGAGCATGTTATAATTGACTCGCTTGGGAATAGTCTTGTTCCCGAGTGTGTATTTTGGTCTCCGAGCCTGCCTGCCTACAGAGTGGGCCCATAGCGGGATTGCTCCAGGGCGGCAGGCCGATAGGGTGCGGTGGGAAACGGCTGCGCCTCCCGGATTGGAAAGGGGATCGATGGCTGGCTGCAGTGCCGGCAATCCATTCCCTTTTTTGACGAGGTATCGGGCTGGCGATTCTAGAAAGGAGGTAGCTACGCAGATACCGTGTGTGCACTGAGGCTCTAGAACACGAGGAGGTGTAATAAAAGCTATGGAGCTATCACGAAGAGATTTCTTAAAGCTGTCTGGAGCAAGTGCGGGTGGTCTTTTGCTGCCTGCCGGTTTTGCTGCGACAGCGGTGGCGGAAGGGGTAGTCTTTCCTCTCCACAAGCCGATGGGTGAGACCCCGACGATCTGCCCCTACTGCGCCGTAGGGTGCGGGATGGTGGTGGGCGCCAACGCCGGCAAGGTGGTCAATATTGAGGGAGACCCGGACCATCCCATCAGCCGCGGTTCGCTGTGCAGCAAGGGAGGCACGCTGTCCCAGCTGGCGAATAGCGACCAGCGAGTGGTCAAGCCCCAATACCGCGCTCCCAACTCGGACAAGTGGGAGGAGGTGGAGTGGGATTGGGCGCTGGACGAGATTGCGCGCAAGATCAAGGACACCCGCGACGAGCACTTTATCGAGACGGACGACCAAGGACGCCTGGTGAATCGAGTGGAGGCCATTGCCCACGTGGGCAGCGCAGCGATCGACAACGAGGAGTGTTCGATCCTCGTCAAGATGATGCGCTCCCTGGGATTGGTCTACCTCGAGCACCAGGCTCGCATATGACACTCCGCAACCGTCGCCAGTTTGGCGGAAAGTTTCGGACGCGGAGCAATGACCAATCACTGGAATGACATCGCAAATGCCGATGCCATTCTCATCATGGGTTCCAACGCTGCCGAGAACCACCCCATCGGCTTCAAGTATGTCACCAAGGCCATGGAAAAGGGCGCTACACTCATCAGCGTAGACCCCCGATTCACCCGGACCTCATCCAAGGCCGATATCTATGCCCAGGTCCGCCCGGGCTCGGATATCGCTTTCCTGGGTGGCATGGTCAAGTATGTCCTCGACAACAACCTGTGGCACGACGACTATGTCAAGAGCCACACCAATGCCACTTTCCTCATCGATCCCGACTTTCGAGGGGCCGGCTGACCTGGACGGCGTCTTTTCCGGTCTGGATGCCGAAGGCCGGGTGTACGACAAGACAACGTGGGCCTACCAGACCGACGCCGATGGCATTCCCCTGAAGGATGAGACGCTGCAGGATCCCAGACTGCGTGTTCCAGTTGCTGAAAAAGCAGTACGAGCGCTACACGCCCGAGTTGGCTTCGGACACAACTGGCACCGACGTGGATACCCTGAAAAAGGTCTATGAGGTCTATGCCTCCACCGGCGCGCCGGACCGCGTGGGCACGATGATGTACGCCATGGGCTGGACCCAGCACACCTATGGTACCCAGGTGATCCGCACCGGGGCGCTACTCCAGTTGCTGCTTGGGCAACATCGGGCGGGCCGGCGGTGGCGTGAATGCGCTGCGCGGCGAGAGCAACGTGCAGGGCTCCACCGACCACTGCCTTCTGTTCCACATCCTGCCCGGCTACCTCAAGCCGCCCGTCGCCTCGGACATCACGCTGGAGGACCACCTGAAGCGGGCAACGCCCACGACCACCGATCCCAAGAGCGCCAACTGGTGGCAGAACTATCCCAAGTACTATGTCAGCCTGCTCAAGTCGTGGTACATGGACAATGCCACCGCCGACAACGAGTTTGGCTACCAGTGGCTGCCCAAGCTGGACGGCAACTACTCCTGGCTGGCCCTGTTCGAGGCCATGGGCCGAGGGCGACATCAAGGGCTTTTTCGCCTGGGGGCAGAACCCTGTGGTGGGTGGGGCCAATGCCAATCTGGTGCGCGACTCCCTGGCGAATCTGGACTGGCTGGTGGCCGTGAACCTCTGGGATCTGGAGACGCCCAACTTCTGGAACCGGCCTGGCACGAATCCGGCCGACATCAGCACCGAGGTCTTTTTGCTGCCCTGCGCCGCTTCCTTTGAGAAAGAGGGCAGCGTCACCAACAGCGGGCGCTGGGCGCAGTGGCGCTGGAAGGCAGTCGAGCCCCTGGGCGACTCGATGCCCGATGCCTGGATCACGAACGAGCTGATGAAGCGCGTCCGCGCGCTGTACGAGGCCGAGGGTGGCCCCAACGCCGACGCCATCACCAAGCTGTACTGGGACTATGGCGACGGCGAGGTGGACACCCACTTTGTGGCCAAAGAGATCAATGGCTGGTTCACCGATGACGTGTACGACGACGACGGGAACCTGGTGGGCCGCAAGGGCGACCTGGTGCCCAGCTTTGGCGTGCTGAGGGCTGATGGCACGACCTGCTCGGCCAACTGGCTCTACAGCGGTTCCTACACCGAGAGCGGGCAACCAGATGGCCCGCCGCGACAACAAGGACTACCACCCGGCCGGCATTGGCCTCTACAGCAAGTGGTCCTGGTGCTGGCCCGTCAACCGGCGCATCATCTACAACCGCGCTTCCTGCGACAGCAGCGGCCAGCCCTACGATCCGGATCGCTACGTGGTCTGGTGGAAGGGCGCAGAGCAAGTGGGATACGGCGAATGGGGCGGACGTGCCCGACGGCGGCTGGGCGCCCGACGCCAAGTACGCCTTTATCATGAAGTCGGATGGTCACGGCCATATCTTTGGCCCGGGCCTGCGGGATGGTCCTTTCCCCGAGCACTATGAGCCCTGGGAGAGCGTCGTCGACAACCCCTTCTCCGGCCAGCAGCACAACCCGGTGTTCTTCCAGCCGGAGGCGGAGATGCCAGATCTTTACCGCCGGCGAGCGGGCCGACTACCCGATCATCGGCACCACCTACCGTGTCTCGGAGCACTGGCAGAGTGGGGCCATGACCCGCAATCTGCCCTGGCTCGCCGAGCTCCAGCCCGAGATGTTTGTGGAGATGAGCGAGGAACTGGCCGCTGAGCTCGGCATCGAGAACGGCGAAAGGGTCAAGGTCAGGTCCCAGCGCGGTGAGGTGGATGCGGTGGCGATCGTGACCAAGCGGTTCAAGCCCTACAAGGTGCGTGGCGAAGACGGTGCACGTGGTGGGCTTGCCCTGGCACTGGGGCTACAAGGGTCTGAAGACGGGCAGCAGCGCCAACCTGCTGACGCCCTCCGTCGGCGATGCCAATACGGCCATCCCGGAGACCAAGGCGTTCCTCTGCAGAGTCGACAAGGTATAGAAAGGCGGTGACAAAATGGCAGATAGCAATGCTTCTGGATCTAGCAAAGTGCACTGCTTGCCGTGGCTGTCAGGCCGCCTGCAAGCAGTGGAATGACCTGCCGGCCGAGGAGACGGTGAACTGGGGTTCCTACCAGAACCCGCCAGACCTGTCGTACGATACCTACACGCTGATTCACTTTCGAAGAACACGAGCGCGATGATGGCACGCTGGCCTGGCTCTTCCTGAACCAGCGCTGCCTGCACTGCACCGATGCTGCGTGTGTGGATGTCTGCCCAACGGGGGCGCTGTCCTACAACGACATGGGCTTTGTCTCCTATGAAGAGGACAAGTGCAACGGCTGCGGCTATTGCACCCAGTTCTGCCCCTTTGGCATCCCGCGCCTTGGGCAGGCTGACACGCTCACCGGCGAGGCCAAGTCCTCCAAGTGCACCTTCTGCCAGGACCGGACGACCAATGGCCTTGTGCCGGCCTGCGCCCAGGCCTGCCCCACCGGCGCCATCCTCTTTGGCGACCGCGATGAACTGGTGGCCCAGGGCAAGCAGCGGGTGGAAGAGCTCAAGGCCAAGGGGCGGAGCGAAGCCCGGCTCTACGGCGAGACCGAACTGGGCGGCCTGCACCAGATGTACGTGCTGGAGGAAAAGGCCTCGGTCTATGGCTTGCCGGAGAATCCCAAGTATCCGGTCGGCGCTACGCTCAGGAACGTCGTCAAGCCGCTGGGCAATATCGCCTTTGGCGCCGCGCTCGTCGGCTCCATTGCGGCCTTCTTTATCACCCGGCGCAACATCCACATGGAGGAAGTAGAATGAGCGTCAGACTCAAGGGTACAGATTCGGTGATGCACATCCGGTGGATCCCCAAGTACACCGGCTCTGGAGCGAACGCTGCACTGGGTCCACACGGCCTGCTTCCTCCCGCTGGCGCTCACGGGCTATATCCTGTTTGCCCCCTGGCTGCAGCCGATGGCCCAGGGTGAGGCGGGCCAGCTCATCCGCATGCTGCACCGGGTCACGGCTGTCATCTTTGGCCTGGTGCCCATCATCTACATCATCTTCCAGCCGCGGCGGATGTTGATGAACCTGAAAGAGTTCCTGACCTGGGGCAAGGATGACTGTCGAGTGGCTCAAGGCGGCGCTGCCTTACTATCTGGCAGGCAAGCACGAGGCCATGCCGCCCCAGCCCCGCTTCAACTCCGGCGAGCGGCTCAACGCCGTGGTCATGGTCCTGGGCACGTTCCTCTTTGGCATCACTGGCCTGTCCATGTGGTTCCTCAAGGGCATCATGCCGTCAGGCTCTATACGGGGTCATGGTCATCGTCCACGACCTGACTTTCATCGTCACCTTTGTCATGTTCATCATCCACTTCTACCTGGCCGTGGTCCACCCCCTGATGTGGCAGAGCCTGATCAGCATGCGCTTTGGCTACGTGTCGGAGTCGTACGCCCGCGAGCACCACGCCAAGTGGTACTATGGCGAGGAGCGGGCCAAGGAGATGTGGGAAGCAGCACAAGGCTGAGGCCGGACACTAGCCTGTTGCAGACGATGTAAGGGGTCTGAGGGGCCTGGAGGGTGAAGGGGAGAGATCGTTCCCCCATGCCCTTCGGGTCTATCAGCCCTCTTCTTTTGTAAGGATGGAGACAAAACGGTATGGCAATCAGTGAAAAAGACCAGCGCGTGCTAGAGTGCACTGGCAGAGGCCCGGGACCAGCACGAAGAGTTGGCAGACCTGTTGGACTTTTACCATGATCTGTACGAGGTGCAGTTTCAGGCCAAGGCAGACCTACCCGATCCCGAGATACGGGACGAACTGGCAATGCGCTGGCGACTCGAAGGCGGTATTCCTCAGCTCACCTTTGACCAGTTGCGCCTTGAGCCAGAGACGTTTGCCCAGTTGGTGGCAAGTGTTGCCGACGTCCTGCACCGGTACCACCCTGGCTTGGGACCTTGAGGGTGAGGTCTGGGAGGAACCAGAACTTGTGGAGAACGCCAGGAGGTGTTTGAGACCTGGGACACTTTGACCGGTCCGGGACCTGGCTCAACTGAGGAGACCGATGGCGAATCTCTGCCCGACCACCCAGCGGCACTGGCTGTGGGGTTTGCTCTTGCTCCTTATCTGCAACGGGCCGCGGATGAGATTCTCCCGCAGCTGGATCTTACTTGCTGGGCACGAGGTCATTGTCCCATCTGTGGTGGGCGGCCGAACTTTTCCCTTCTTGACGAAGACACCGGGGCTCGCCAGCTGATGTGCTCCCGATGTGCCAGCTTGTGGTCCTATCGCCGCGTCGGCTGTCCGTTCTGTACTACTGAAGAAAGGCCATCGTACTACCCTAGCGAGGATGGCTTGCATCGGCTTTACGTCTGTGCGGCCTGCAATGGCTACCTAAAGACGGTCGATTTGCGCAATGCGCGGCGTGTCGTTCATCCCATGGTTGAGCGCCTGCTTACGGTAGGCATGGATCTGGCAGCACAACAAGAGGGCTATGGTGGCTGAGCAAGGTTGGCTTGGACAGGTGCGACTTGGAGCAAGTGTATTGACAGCACCTGGCTTCTATGTTATAATCTCGACCGTGTGAAAACACGAACAATTGTCAAGGAGGCAGAGAGCAATGGCTAAGGTCCTCGTGGTCGATGACGACCCGGATTTCGTCAAGGTGACTTCCAAGGTACTAGAAAAGGCTGGGCACGAAGTGGTGTCTGCAGCCAATGGGGCCAAAGCGTTGAAGGCCATGCGCCAGGACACGCCTGATGTTGTTTTGCTGGACATCATGATGTCCTACATTCTAGATGGGCTGGATGTTAGCCGTGAGATGGCTGGAGACCCGGCTCTGAAGGATGTTCCTGTCATCATGGTTACATCCCTCACAGGCGTGAAGGGGAGCGGCATGTTCCCGACGGACGAGTATGTCCCCGTTGACGAGTGGCTGTCCAAGCCTGTTGATCCCGATACTCTGCTGGCGCGCGTGGATGAAGCTCTAAACTAACGCTGAAAGCGTTGCCGGTCCTGAAAAGGGGGGAGGCAGAGATGGAAAGAATCCGGATCGGTGGGATTATGCAGAATGCTCATCTCTCGCTGCTCAACGTGACTGCTGTGCCAGATCGACCGGGCATTGCTGCGGCGATTCTCAGCGGCTTGGGAGATCGCGGCATCAACGTGCAGTTCATTGTGCAATGCATCGATCAGAACCAGCAGGATCAGGTGGCGTTTTGCGTCGATCGGGACGATCATCCTTTGGCGCTTGAGTTGGTGACTGCCATCGCGCCTGAGCTGGAAGCTGGCAAGGTGGTCTCTCTACCGGAGGCGGCCATTGTCTCCATCTTTGGCCCCGATTTCCGCGAGCGGCCGGGCATCGCAGGTACGATGTTCAGGCTTTGGCTGAACGGGAAGTGAATATCCTGGCCGTCAGTACTTCCATCTCGACTGTCTCATGTGTCATCATGTCTGACGACCTTGAGGCAGCCTTGCTCGCGCTGCGGGAAACTTTCGAATTGCCCTAGTTACCGGCGATCAAGGAGACGTGTGACGAGCGCGACACCTGAGTGTGTCGCGCTTTTTTGTGTGCCAGGCATGTCGTGTATCTAGAAGGTGCAAGTCCTTTGCGGGCCGTGATGACCGGAACCGCTAGCCAAAGCAAGGGTGTCCGCCGCGAGGCGGAATCTGAAGGAAGCGGCCTGCCGGAAGGCAGGAGGCAAAACTCGGACCCGACGAACAGAAACCGGATAGAAGGCCGGCGCAGCGGGGTAACCTGGCAATGGATGGGGATGCCCGATAGTCATCCGGAACGCGTGGGGGTAAATCCGGCGGGGACCGAGGGAAAGAGACACGACTTACCCTGGGAGATCTCTGCATCTGTCTGGACGAGCCAGACTACGGCGATGGCAACGGCGCAGGAGGGGTGCAGAGAAGTCAGCAGAGGCCATAGTAGTCCGGGAGAGCGGACGAAGGGCCGAATCTTCTACGGCAAGGAGCAGACGGAGAGACTCGATGGATGTGGAGCAACAGCAAGGCACGTGGAACCAGCTAAGCCTCTTTGAAGCAGAGGCGGGCAGCGTGCGCCACGGCGCGAGCGGGGAAGGCGGAACCGGACCTGCTGCGCACGAGGAGTGGCAAGCATCCGCGGCGTTGAACCGGGAGCGAGCCTTGACCGGCGACCTGATGGAAAGGGTGTGCGAGCGTGAGAACCTGAACCGAGCGTACAAGCGGGTGAAGGCCAATAAAGGGGCTCCCGGCATCGACGGGATGACGGTCGGGGAGCTGTACGACTGGCTGAAAGAGCACAAGGAGGAGTTGGTTGAGTCGTTACTGGACGGGAGCTACGAGCCACAACCGGTACTTGGCAAGGAGATAGACAAGCCAGGGGGCGGGAAGCGGCGGCTAGGGATACCCACAGTGGTAGACCGGCTAGTACAACAAGCGATACTCCAAGTGCTGGAGGGGATAGTGGACCCGACCTTTTCGGAGTCGAGCTACGGATTTCGACGCGGGCGGAACGCGCACCAAGCGGTGAAGCAAGCGGCGGAATACGTAGCAGAGGGACGAGGCATCGTGGTGGACATGGATTTGGAAAAGTTTTTCGACCGGGTGAATCACGATATGCTGATGGCCCGGCTGGCGCGACACGTGAGCGACAAGCGGCTGTTGCGCATCGTCCGCCGCTTCCTGGAAGCGGGGATGATGTGGGACGGCATATGCGTGGAGCGGCAAGAAGGAACTCCGCAAGGAGGACCACTATCGCCGCTGCTGGCGAATCTGCTGTTAGACGATCTGGACAAGGAACTGGAGCGCCGAGGACACCGCTTCTGCCGCTACGCCGATGACTGCAACATCTATGTTCGGACGCAACAGGCAGGAGAGCGGGTCATGGCCTCGGTGACACGGTTCCTGGAGGAGAAGCTCCGGCTGCGAGTGAACCGGGGAAAGAGTGCGGCGGCCCCCGTCCAAGAACGGCAGTTTCTGGGATACCGGATACTGTGGGATGGGCGACTAGCCATCGCCCCCCGGAGCCTGGAGCGAGCCAAGAAGCGGATACGGCAGATTACCCGGCGCAACAGAGGAATCAGTCTGGAGCAGATGATCGGAGAACTAAACTCGTATCTGACGGGGTGGGTGACGTACTTTCGCTATGCAGCGTGCAAGAGCCATCTACAACGACTGGACGAGTGGATCCGACGCAAGCTCCGCTGCGTACGGCTCAAACAGCGGAAGCGGACCAAGCCCATCGCCGACTTTCTCCAGAGTCGGGGCGTGCCGGAATGGCGCGCCTGGATGCTGGCATTGTCGGGAAAGGGCTGGTGGCGCAAGGCAGGTGCTCCGCAAGCCAAGCAAGCAATGACTATTGCTTGGTTCAAGACTCAAGGTCTCGTGAGCCTTTCTCGAGAGGTATGTCACGTTACAACCGTAGAGGAAACCGCCGGATACGATGAGTACGTCCGGTGGTGTGGGAGGACGGGGGCCGTGAGGCCCCCTCCTACCCGATTGACCCTAGCTCCCAGCGGAAGATTGTGTACGCTTTCCAAGGGTGAATCCGTTCGACTGGGCTGCCTGCGGAGCATAGGTGCCGGGAGGGTCGTCCGGTCGGGGAATGCTAGCCGAGGTATGGGTGTCAGAAGACTTCTGCGGAGGTGGCTCGAGGGGGAGTGTGAACGTGAAAGAGCTGCCTTGACCGAGTTCCGATGTGACCTCGATCTGTCCCTGGTAAGCTTCGACGATGTGCTTGACGATAGATAGTCCCAGCCCCGTACCCATTTCGCCGCTGGCTTTGGCCTCGTCGGTACGAAAAAAGTCATGGAACAGGTTGGGCAGATCCCCCTCGCTTATCCCGTTTCCCGAGTCCTCAACGGTTCCGATGACACTGTCCTCCACCGCCTGCAACTGGACCGTGATGCGCCCTCCCTCTGGTGTGTACTTGATTGCATTGCTGATTAGGTTCATCCAGATCGCCCTGAGATGATCCCGGTCTGCAACGACAAGAGGGTGATCTTGGACAACAACCGCCAGATTCTGTCCTTTCTCGCGAGCTTGCTCACCGAGCAGCGCACAGACCTCTCGGAGGATATCAGCCATGTCCTGAGGGCTTGCCTTGGCCGCACGCCGCTCCCCTACTTGTTTGATCTGCGATAGTTCCAGGAGATCGGCAAGCAGATCCAGTGTTTCCTGGAGCCGCTCTTGCACCCGAGTCAATGTGGGTTTCAGTTCGTCTTGTGTAACATAGCCAGCCAGGATCAGGTTTATGTAGCTCTGGACCGCTGCGATGGGTGCTCGTACTTCATGGGCCACCTTGAGCATGAACTGGCTCTTGATTTCATCCAGCTCTTCCAACTCATCTTTCACCCGCGCTAGCTTTTCTGACTCCGCTTCGACGGATTTCAGCCTCCGTCGTTCCAGGCTCTGTTCCACGGAAACGATCAGTTCGTCCGAAGTGAATGGTTTGGACAGGAAATCATAGGCCCCCTGCCTTACAGCTTCGATTGCCATCTCGACGCTCCCAAAGCCAGTAATGATGATACAGACCGCGTTGGGATCGTGTTCGAGGATGGGGATCATCAGGTCCATGCCTCTGCCATCTGGCAGCATAAGATCAATGATGTACAGGTCATATTTCGTCGCCTGGAGCATCTCACGACCTGTGGCTGTGTCGGCTGCGGTCTCTACAGCATAGCCCGATGGCTCCAATGCTCTACGACAGCCCTCTCGCATGCCGGCTTCGTCGTCAATGATCAGGACTTTTGCTTGCATGTCTGGCCCGTATTCGTGTTCGGTTTCCATGCGGTTCACTCCTTCTCAGGAACCCCAACGCTGCGGCCCTCCTATTCCGGAGGCTGGCGTGTCTACTCGGTTACAGTACGGAGGCGCCTTCTGGATTGGCGATGTGCGCTGGCAGATGTCTCCTCAAGTTGATGGAGAATAGCGTGCCTGTGCCCACCTTACTCTGGACCGCAACCTGTCCTCGGTGCATTTTGACAATGCCGTAGGTGATGGCCAGACCCAGCCCGGTACCCTTGCCAATGGGCTTTGTGGTGAAAAAGGGCGTGAACATCCTCTTCATGTTCTCCTCAGAGATGCCGCTCCCTGTGTCTTCGATCTGTACGGTGACGAACTCGGGCGTGGGCCCCGCCAGGGTGCGGAGCGTCAATCGGCCGCCATCAGGCATGGCCTCCGCTGCGTTGTTCATGAGGTTTGCAAAGACTTGGTGTAGCTGCAGAGGATCGGCCTGAATGCTGAGCAGGTCTTGGTCGAGTTCCGTCACGATCTCGACTTTCTGGAATAGGGCCTGTTTGCCCAGTTGTTCAACCAACTCCCGTATCATGGCATTGACGTCCGTCTCTTGGGCCAAGATCTCGTTCTGTCGGGAGAAGTTTAGCAGGTCGTTGACGATGGTCTTGCAGCGTGTGGCCTCTCGGATGATCATTTGTAGGTCTTCCCGTTGCTGTAGGTCTTCTTCTGGTGTCTCTTTACATAGTATGTCAGCGTAGAGGAGGACCGATCCCAAGGGATTGTTGATTTCATGGGCCACGCCGGCTGCCAGTTGGCCTACCGAGGCCAACTTCTCTTTCTGTACCAGTTGCTGCTGCGTTTCCTCCAGGGTAGCGACCATGGTGTTGAAGGACTGGGCCAGCGTACGCATCTCGACATAGCCCTCAGGTCGGACGCGTACCGACCAATCTCCCTCCGCAACTCTTTGCGTTGCGTGTGCCAGGCCGCCAAGAGGACGCGAGATAGACCAGGCCAGTGGGATGGCGATGAGGATGGCTACGAGAATGGTTGCTACAGCAATGAAAAAGACCTGCCCAGCAAAAGAGTCCAGCAGGCGCTGAAATGCGGCTCGCTGCGCGCCCACATACAGCATTCCAACGATCTGTCCCAGGTGGTTGTACAGCGGTTCGTAGCGGGTGATGTACCACTGATTCACGACGAAAGCGTCTCCCGTAAAGTCCTCACCCTGTACAAGTACGCGATCAAAGACTTCTTGCGACACCCGCGTGCCTATGGCCCGGTCTTGTTCCTCGTCCAAGACGTTGGTGGAGACACGCAGATCACCGAAAAAGATGGTTGCCGTGTCAACACCAGCCACATCCTTGATGCGGTCGACCAAGGTAAAGTCGTTGTTGAACAAGTGGCCGGTTAGCACTGAGCCCTGTATCTCGCCCATCTCTGAGATGATGGGTGCTGCACCAAGCAATGCCAGTCCAGCTGTTCCCTCGCGCGGATCAAAGGGCTCAGGGGCAGCTTTGGGGGTATCTATGAGGGTGATGTGAGCTTGGTCGTTCAATCCAATCCAAGTCAATTGCTCGGCCGGCACGACCTCGGTGGCGGCTTGCTGGACCTTCTGGTTGAGAACATTCTGGACGATGGGCAGGGAAGACCAGTTTGTGCCGATGGCGACCGGTTCTGTGCGGCCGTCCGCCGTCACTTGTCCTGATACGGCTATACCCTCAGAGTCTGTGATCACGACAAACCGCTGCGTGCCGGCCGGCATATTAGCTATCTCGTTGTCAATGCTTGCTTCAATGGCCTGACCAGCACCGGAGTCACCTTGAATCATGTTCACAAAGTTCTGCCGAACGCTGCAGGTTGAAGCAATGCGGCCGGCCATGGCAGAGATGTCATGGAGCTTGTTGCTGTAGAAGGCGCTGGCCAGTTCCATATCGCGGCCGACGCGGGCATCCTGGGCCTCTGTCAGATAATTGTTGATGAGGCCGTAGGTGAGCAGCGCACCGACGACGACGGTAATGGCTGTCGTAAGAACAAAGCCGAGAATGAGGATATACTGAAGCCGCCAACCAAAGGGCCGCTTTATCAGTCTTTGCATCGCCCTGCCACCTCTCATGGCCAGCAAGCAGAGTCTTCGTCAAGAATGAGGGGATTATACCATAGGTGGGCAGCAGGGGCGAAAAGGCAACGGCTGTCTCACTCCGATCTGTTCACAGGTCCTTTCAGTGCCCGGCTAGCGTATGTGGGCATGAAGGCAGCCAGTCGCGCAAAGTTCTTGGGCGTGAGGAGGTAGGAAAAAGAAGCCAAAGAAGCCGGGGTGGAACATCAGAACAAGCATACCGCCATGATCCACTGCTTGATCAAGATCCTTGAGTGCTTGCTCGTAAAAGCTTTCCTCAAAGTTCTCGTAGGGGATGCCAATGTCCCGGAATTGATAGCAGATGCAGTAAGTATCTGAGAGTCGGCCATCCTTGGTCAACCAGCGGTACGGCAAGTAGTAGGGGAATGCACGCTGAGATATCGTCCATAGGAACCCAGCGCCTTCGACTGCTCCCCAGTAGTTCGGCGTATAGTTTTCTACAAGTTCACCACCGTGATTAGACACTCCGGCGACACTCCTGTCAACGAGGGCTTTCAGGTGTTCCTTATCAGCCTTTGCGGCGGCTTCTTCGCTTCCATGCTTCTCTGCGTGGGCAAAAAACTCTGCGTGCAGGGCGATTTCGACAGGGCCGGGCAATGAGGTGAGTTCACTGATCTCTTTGTCGGTATAGAAGGGCTGAAACACGCGGATGTAGACCGTGCTCCCAGCACCATACTCGTGTTCCAGTTTCATGATCCGGGGAACGTTCGTAAGGGCGCGCTCTACGTCGTGGCGTGGTGAAAATACCCCTTTCATCACCTTGCCGTCAATGCGTGGGTTGTACCAGATGCGGATAAGGGGCAGGCCCTGTTTGGCCAACGTGGCAACAACCGAGTCTCTGACTGCCACGATAGTCTCGTCATACTCGGCCAGCTCTTGTCGACGTAGATGTCCCTCCATCTTTTCCAGAATCTCGTCCAGTTCATGAGACAGGAAGAACTCCCCATGCTCGCCAATGGATGTATTCATAATGCCTTCTCTTCGCAGTGCCTCAATCAGCAAATCCTTTTGCACTAGCGAGGCATCGACGACCAATTGCACATCTCCAGAAAAGGTACAGTCTGCGCAGCCAACCGTAAGGGAGGTTAGAAACTCTCCTGGGAACTTTTCAAAGACTGCACCTTCCAGATCGGACCTCACATTGCATCTAGCCTCGGATACAGTGATGCTCAATGAAGCTCCATGGCGCCTGTCCCACCAACTGGCGTACTCCCCCTGAGAAGCCATCCAGACATCTCCGCGGGCTCGAACACTCTGAAGGACGCGTTCGTAGGGGCGATAGCTCTGGATCTTTGTGTACCTTTCGACTGCCCGCTTCATCAGGGAAATCTTCATTCTATCTTCCTCCAGGGGGGCTTTGTCTCTGATTTTGGTAGCCCTGAACGGCCTGGCCGCCCGGGGCATCCGCTGACCGTATCACGCAACTCCTAGCCGCGTTCTTCGGGCTGCATGGTATTGGGCCTGAACAGCTCTAGCTGGCGACGGGCCTCAGATTGCGCACAAAGTCCTCGTATGTGCTGCCTGCAAGCGGGACTCCGCATTGGGCAACGACCTTGGCGGGGTTTCCCTGTACCATTGTCAGGGGGGGGACGGATTGACTTATCACACTTCCCGCAGTGACCACAGCACCCTGGCCAATGGTCAGGTTCGGCAGGATAATGGCCCCCGCGCCGATGTAGACATCGTCCTCAATCTGGACAGAGGCCTCGTTACCGGACTTGGCCTTGTCGGTGCTTTCTCTGAAATGGGCGACGATCACGGAGCGCATACTGATGGATACGTTATTGCCGATGGAGACAAGCTGGGGATACGCGGTCTCGATGATCACCGAGGTCCCGATGGCAACGTTGTTGCCTATCTTGACGCCGCGCATTCGGTGCAGCCGGACCCTTGTTGTCTTGAACCCGGGTGCATACAGAGCAATTACCTGAAGAACGCGGTTTCTTAGCCCCTTCCAGAAACTGTCTCTCATGGGCTCAGACTCGGCGGGCTCGGTGGAAGACAGCGAGCCCGCCCGGGCAGGGCTGTCCTCTCCCCTCAGGATTCTGGCAACCTGCTCAATGGTCGGAGTCTGAAAGAAGGTCGAAAGGGAGGCGACTGAGCCGCAGCTTCCTTCTATCTGAGCAAACAGACGCATCGCCAGAAGGGAGTTGCCGCCCAGGTCAAAGAAACTGTCCCTGACGCCGATGGGCTGGACGCCTAGAACCTCTTCCCAAATCTCGGTCAGCTGGCGCTCCAGGTCATCTTGGGGCTTCAAGAAAGGCACATCCAGCTCGGGCCTGGATTCTGCCAGTTCTCGATAGCTTGGCCTGACCTTCCGGTTGGGCTGAATCTGCGCCAATGCTTTCGACTGCTGGACGGAGCGCCAGTTCCGGTGCGGGTAGCAAAGATGACAGCGAAAGCTCTGGAGCAGCCACGGTTTGCTCGAGCATCGTGAGAAACTGGTCAAGCATTCGGTTGGCAGTGGATGCGTTGAACAGGTCTGTCTTGTGCTCCAGTATTGCGGTGAGGTCGTCGCCGCGCTGCTCCACAAAGAGAGATAACTCAAAATCGGTTGCCCCCTTGTCAAAGTCGAAGGGGCTCGTGGCCAGGCCTTCCAGAGGAGGAGCCTGGTTGGGAAAATTCTGGAGAGCAAAGAGTGCTCTCGACAGTGGCGTGTTTGCGAGACCAGGCAACTCCGCCAGTGTTTGAAAGGGTAGGCGCTGGTGATCATAGGCCCCCATCACGACACTCCGCACTCGGCTCAGCAGCTCGCGAAAACTGGGGTCGCCGGACAGGTCTGTGCGCATGACAATGATGTTGTTAAAGTAGCCCACCAGTTCTTCAAGCTCAGCTTGCTCTCGATTGGCGACGGGCGTGCACACTATGATGTCTGTCTGGCCCGAATGGCGAGCCAACAATGCTTGAAAGGCAGCCAAGAGGATAACGTACAGCGTGACATCTTCCTGCTGGCTCAGAGTCCGGACGGAGTTCGCCAGGCCCTTTGGCAGTTGCAGTGATTGCCTTGCGCCTCGGAAGGTCAATACTGCCGGCCGGGGCCGATCGGTTGGTAGTTCCAGCGCATGCGGACTATCACCCAACTGCTGCTCCCAGTATGCGAGTTCTGACTCCAGAACCTCACCCTGAAGCTGCTTTCGCTGCCAGTACGCAAAGTCGGCGTACTGGATAGGTAGCTCGGGTAGGGGCGAGAATGCTCCTGCTGAGAAAGCCGTGTACAGCGCTGCCAGCTCCCGCAAGAACACTTGAGCTGACCATCCGTCAAACACGATGTGATGGACCACAACAAGCAGCACGTGGTCTTCTGGATCGATGCGCAGCAGCGTGGCCCGCAATAAAGGGCCACTGGCCAGGCTAAAGGGACGCTGGGTTTCCTCGGCTGCAAGGCGTTTGGCTTGGTCCTGCCTTTCCACCCTTGGCCATTGATTCAAGTCAATGACAGGAATCGTCAAGGCTTTCGGGGGTGTGATTGTTCGATGTGGCCTGCCCTCTTTGGTGGGAAAGGTAGCCCTAAGCGTCTCGTGCCTCCGGACGATTTCGCTGAGCGCCTGTTCCAGAACTGCAATGTCCAAGGGACCAGTGAGGCGTAGTGCCAGGGGACGGTTGTAGGCCGGGCTGCCAGGCTCCCACCGATCGCGGAACCAAAGCCGCTCTTGAGCATACGACAGGGGCCCATCGCTCAGATCTGGGCGAGGTGGGATCGTTGGTGTCCTCGGCGCCATTGCGCCCTGAAGGCGCTGCTCAAGTAGTGTTCTCTTGGCAGTGGACAACTGGGCACGCCGTTTGGAGCTAGTTTCGTCTTGGACCATTCCTGCAAACCATCCAGATAACGGTGGTTCAATCTAAGAGGCGTTGCGCTTCTTCGTCAGAGAGTGCGTCGAGCTCGGCGATGAGTTTCTCTTCGATCTGGACGGCCTGGCCGGCGATTGTGGGCTCTCGGAACATCATTGTCGCAGGCAGTTCAACCTGGAAGGCCGCGCGTACCCGTGTGACCACCTGGGTCGCCCGAAGAGAGTCGCCACCCAGCCCAAAAAAGTTGTCATAAACCCCAATCTGCTGTATGCCCAGCACCTCTGCCCAAATCTTGGCCAAAGCCTTTTCGGCAGTGTCACTGGGGGCTACGTACTGGGGTTTGAGCTGGGATGCCAATTTGTCGTACAGACCGATGCGCTGCAACTTGCCGGTCGGCCCCTTTGGAATTTCATCGACAATCACAATCTGACTTGGCACCTTAAAGTCTGCCAGCCGGTCAAAGGCCGTGCTACGGAGTTCCTGTTCCGAGACCGAGGCGTCTTGGTGCAACACAACGGCGGCGGCTACGTCCTCGCCCAGTGTTGTGTGAGGTACGGCAAAGGTGACCGCTTGTGCGACCGCGGGATGGTCCAGGAGCGCTTCGTCGACCTCCCTGGGGGCGACTTTTTCGCCGCCCCGATTGATGATCTCTTTGAGGCGACCGGTAATCAAGAGATAGCCATCTCCATCCAGGTAGCCCTCATCGCCGGTCCGAAACCATCCGTCTGTGAAGGAACTCTCATTTGCCTCGGGGTTGTTCTCATAGCCAGCGGTGACGTTGGCACCGCGGATAACAATCTCCCCTTTGGTGCCCGATTGAACCAGACGGTCGGTTTGATCCATGATCGCTACGTCTGGCCCAGTGGCAATTCCTACCGAGCCTGGCTTTCGCTCTGCCGGAGGAAGGGGGTTGCTGCTCATCTGGTGGGCGGCTTCGGTCATGCCGTAGGCCTCAAGTACCGGTACGCCGAATGTGCGCTCCAGCTCTGCCATCACCTGGGGGGGCAGGGCAGCGGAGCAGGAGCGGATGAACCGCAGCGGGTGGCGGGCAACAATGTCGCTGTTGGCAATAGCACGCTTTAGGACTGCCTGGTGCATGGTTGGAACAGCCGTGTACCAGGTGGGTTGGAAGGTATCCAGCCAACCAAAGAACTGAGCATCATCAAAGCCGGAGGTGCAAACGACGCTGGCGCCGGATACCAATGTCGAAAGAATTGCCGCGATGAGGCCATGAATGTGGAACAAGGGCATCACATTCAGACAGCGATCAGTGCTGGAGAGTTCGTAGGCACTCTGAATATTGTAGGCCGAGGTACAGAGATTCTCGTGGGTCAGAGGCACGATCTTGGGGCGTGAAGTCGTGCCAGAAGTATGGAGCACCAATGCTACATCGCCAGGTTGTGCGAAGCCGCCAGCAGCAGGGATGGACCCCTCCTCCCCGATGAGCGCAAACAGGCCGGCCTCAGCCTCGAGAATCTGGCACCAGCTCGATGATGGGGATGCCATGGTTCCGCGCCACCTCTGAAGCTGGCGAATCCATGCCTGACAGGATGAGCAGCGCTTTGGCATTCAGATCTGACAGATAGAAGTCGAATTCGCGGGCGCCATAGGCAGGATTGAGCGGCGCACAGGTTGCTCCCGAAGCCACGGACAGAAAGGCGGTTGCCATCTCCGGGCCATTGGGTAGTACAATCGCCACGCGGTCATTGCGCCCCACCCCCTTCGAGTTGAGCGAGCCGACTACTTCTGCGATATGGTCGCCCAGCCGGCCGTATGACAGTGGGCGGCGGCCTGGAGCGGGGAGAGCTATGCTGTCTGGGTAGCGCCGAGCCTGGTGGAAAAGCAGGTCGCTTATAGCTTGCTCGGCGCAATCCTTGCTGAAAACGGTCTTCTGGTTCATGGTCCGAAGAGACTCCATAATCTCATGTCCTTCCAGTATCGGCTAACGCGTACCGGTCTGCAAAGTCCTTATATACCACATCTGAGTTGAGAAGTCAATTCCCAATCTCTTCTTATGGGCGCCTGGCTCTGATCGACGTTCGCCCGAGATGCTTTTGGGGATGGCAGGTATCGCCTCTCAGCCGGCAGCCCAGTCGTGCCTGCCCTGAGCCTTACGCTACGAACCGGTACATCAAGACGCCGTCCAGGTAGGCCCCATCGGCCTTTTTGAACTCGTGAAGCAGCCTACCCTCTTCCAAGAATCCAAGATTGCGGTAGAGGGCCAGTGCGTGCCGGTTCGTGGCGACAGCCTCTAGCTTGACCTTGTCAATGACCCGGTTCTCGGTGGCCCAATCCAGCGCTGTCTCTATCAAGGCGGTGCCTACGCCGCGGGCATGCCACGGCCGTGCCACTGTGATGCCTAACAACGCAGTGTGGCGTGTTCGCAGCCTGGTACCACCTCGCAAACTGGCTCAACCGACGATATCGGTCTCTTGCTCTGCTATGAACAAAACAGAGTTCTCTTTGTCGATGAAACCCTGGATCCAGCTCTTTTCCTCATCGATACGGATAGTGAGCTCTTCGGGTTGGGTGATCAGGTAATCCAAACGCTCAGCCATGGCAGCCATGGCACCTGCCAGCAGCCGTTCCGCGTCGCGAACCTGCGCCTCGCGTACCACGAACCTTGCGGCCATCCTTGGTCAAGAACCCTCTGAATTCCGCCATGCTATCCCTACAGGTAATCAAATTCTCGGAACCAGGCGAGTGTATCACTCACGGTTTCTGCAAACCGGCGGGGCTGGAAACCCAGCTCCTCCCTTGCCTTGCTCGTGTTTAGAGCCTGCCACTCTGTCACCGTCTTAAAGTGCTCCAGCGGCAGGGGGGCGACGAGAGGCAAGCGGCCAAGTGCTTCTCCTACTCTGACCATCCCTTCGACCAATCCCAGCGGGGCACACCACCGAGGAGGCCGAACCCCTGCCTGTTTGGCGACCACTGTGAGCGCCTCACGCACGGCCAAGTTCTCGCCGCCCAGGATGTATCGCTGGCCTTGCCGTCCTCTCTCTGCGGCCAGTACCTCGCCGACGCCCACGTCCCGAGCATCAACAATGTTCACATCAAGATCCAGCCAAATCGGAAAGCGGCCCTTGGCCACATTCAGCAGAATCTCCCCTGTTGTCGGCTTGACGTCCCACGGGCCGAATACGGCGGAAGGGCAGACGATGACTACTGGTTGACCTTCTGCAATGGCCCGCCACGCCTCTACCTCCATGGCCCATTTTGTCTCGAAATAGGCACTTTCTGTGCTTCCAGGTAGATAATAATCTCGTTCATCGGCCAGTCGGCCTTCTTCACCTGGAGACGCAACTGTGGTGAGCGAACTGGTATATACCAGCTTGTCGATGCCGGATTTGGCAGCAACCTCAAGTACGTTTCGCATCCCTCCTACCGCAGTACGAAGGGATCCGTTCAAGTCCAGTGAGTGACGTGGATAATAAGCTGCCGCGTGAAAGACCACTTCACAGCCATGCATGGCTTGGTGCAGCGACTCGGGGGCTTCAAGGTTGCCTATGGCCTGTTCCACATCGAGACCGTCGAGCATCCAGGTTTTGCTTTCAGCTCGGCGAAAGGCCCGGACCTCCCATCCTCTCTCCAGGCAGGCACGGACAATGTTGTTGCCGATACATCCTGAGGCTCCCAAAACTAGCGCCTTGGTCACTCTTGCCCAGCCCCCCCTGAAACCTACTCAATTCCAATGAGTATTGGGATACTGTACTTGCTCAGCCTACGCACCTGCTCCATCACCTGTTTCCCCGCCTCACCGGCGCCCGAATGCTTTCTCCAGTTGCTCGACAGAGAAGTGGAGGATGGTTGGCCGGCCGTGAGGGCAGGTTCGGGGTGCTTCGCACTGCTCGAGTTGGCGTACCAACTGCTGCATCTCTTCGTGGGACAGGGTCTGCCCGGCTTTGATGGCGGCGCGCTTGCACACGGCGGCGACGAGCTGCTCTTCTGCTTGGGACGCCAGTGGATCGTCGCCCTGCCGCAGCATCTCCAGGATGTCTAGCACCGCAGCTTGGACATCGGATACGGCCAAGATCGAGGGTACTGCTCGCATGAGATAGCTGGCTCCACCAAAGGGTTCTAGCTGAAATCCGGACTGGTTGAGTCTGTCCAGGTGTTCGGCCAGAATGCCTGCCAGCAGCGGATCAAGGTCCAGGGTCATGGGCTCGAGCAGTGTCTGCGACTTGACAACTTTGTGCGTGACCTCCACCATCATCTGTTCGTAGAGGATACGCTCGTGGGCGGCGTGTTGATCGATGAGATACATGCCCTGCGGGCCCTCGGCCACAACGTAGGTCTGTCCTACCTGGCCGATGGCGCGCAGCAGCGGCAGCCGTACCGGTCCGACGGGCTGTGGTTCACCGGCTGCGATCAAGCCGAACGGGTCCCCGGGCGGGCCAGTAAGCTGGTCCGGGCTGTCGCCTGTGCGGTACAACTCCATTGCCATCTGGGTGTCGATCTGCTCGCCCTGTCCGGCGGCGAGCAGGCTCTGCCTGCGCTGCCAGTGGGGAGTGGGCCATGTGCTCGTTGCCTCATGGGGGGAGGAAGCGGGACCGCGCTCAACCAGTGCGTGTCGCACGGCTTTCTGTACGGCACTGAACACCGAGCGCCCGTCGCGAAACTTGACCTCCCGCTTTGTGGGATGAACATTCACATCCACCTCGGCCGGGTCGATCTCTAGCATCAATACTGCTACTGGATGCCGTCCTACGGGCAGCAGAGTATGGTAGGCTTGAGCCACAGCGTGAGCAAGCGAGCGATCTTGTATCCAACGCCGATTGACAAAAAAAGTGATATAGCTCCTGTTGGCCCGGTGTAGTGAGGGAACCCCAGTGTACCCGGTGACCGATGGAGAGCCAGCGCCTCCGTTGCCCCCAGCCGCAGGTTTGGATCTTTCAGTGGTCATGACTTCCAGCATTTGCTCAGCCACTTCAAGCCCGTACACCGCGATCAAGACGTCGTAAAGATTGCCGCTGCCGCTGGCTTGAAAAGTCTGGCGTCCATCAACCGTCAAGCTGGTACGAATGCCAGGATAGGCGAGGGCATAGTGGGTGACAATGGTGTGGATGTGACCCGCTTCAGTTCTGGGCTGGCGCAGGAACTTGAGGCGGGCGGGTATGTTCTGAAAAAGGTGCTCAACTGTGACTATGGTACCTGCCGGGCAGCCATGGCCCTCTTGCCCGCTGAGCTGGCCCCCGTCCAACTTCAGGAGTTGCCCCAGGCTCTGCTCACGGGGGCGTGTAAGTAGCGTCACTTGGCTTATTGCAGCAATGCTGGCCAGTGCCTCTCCGCGAAAGCCAAGCGTACCAATCCTGTCCAGATCAGACACGTCGGCCAGCTTGCTTGTGGCATGGCGAGCGAATGCCAGTGGCGCTTCTTTGGCGGGGATACCCGAACCGTTGTCAGCGACCCGGATCAGGCGGCGTCCCCCGTCACGGATCTCAACCCGGATGTCCGTGGCACCAGCATCAAGGCTATTCTCAAGCAATTCTTTTACCACCGAAGCGGGGCGCTCTACCACTTCGCCGGCTGCGATTTTCCCCGCCACTTCGGGCGGCAGTACTTTTATTGCCATGCCTGGTCCTTGCCTTATTATGAACTGTGACAGGTGATCCTGGCCTGGATTGTACCACATAGGGGTACCTTGAGACAAGACTCGGTAGATCCAAATCCAAGCTCTCATTTGTTGACAAGCTTGATCCCTTGGTGTATAATCCAGCCAAGCTAGCCCCAGATTCTGGGTCTGGGTCAGCGTCAATCGATGAGCTTTCGGGGCAGGGTGAGGCGTAGCGACGCCAAATCCCGACCGGCGGTGTGGTTGGTTCCGAGACGCAGCAGGAATCGGCCAAGCCCGCGAGCCTTCCTGTGGCACCGAGCCAACGGGGTGGGTGGATCCGGTGAGAATCCGGAGCCGACGGTAGAGTCCGGACGGGAGAAAGTGGTTGGCGCTGGGTGCGATACTGAGCGGGTTACGTTTTGGTGAACCGGGCGTCTGGCCGCTCAGACCGCCGAGAACTGCCCCGAAGGCCATTTGCCTTTGGGGCTTTGTATTGGATGTTGAGAACGTGACCATGTATGTGGATAGAAACAAGACCGGAAGCGTGACAGACACACACCACCTTGAAGGGGGGCGAAGCGGCTTGGCCCACAAGTGGCCAATGCGTTTGAGCCGCCAGTACTATGGCCGGCTAAGGTGGGAGATCTTGTTGGTCCCGGTGGCCATGGTCGGTTTCGTGGGAGTGTGGGGACTCGTTGCGCGTCTAGGTGATTATCCATCCTTTCTGTTGCCTACGCCAGTGCAGGTATGGACCAAATTCGTCAAGGTGGCGGCAGATGGTACGCTTTGGTATCACACGTCCGTCACGCTGCTCGAAATCTTGGGAGGATTGGCTGTGGGGCTGACGGCGGCGACGGCTTTGGGCTATCTGCTAGCCAAATCACCGTTTGTGGAGCGGCTTTTATCGCCTTATATTATCGCCAGTCAGTCAGTGCCTATTGTGGCGCTAGCTCCCTTACTTATCATCTGGTTTGGTTTTGGGCTGACCTCCAAGGTTTTGGTCTGCGCCCTGACGATCTTTTTCCCAGTGCTGATCACGACCATCGTCGGCATCCGGTCAGTTGAAGAAGATCTGATGGATCTGATGCGTTCGTTGCAGGCCAGCCGTTGGCAGGTGTTCAGATTTCTAGAGGTGCCAGCCGCCACGCCCGTGATTTTTGGGGGATTGAAGGTTGGGGTCACGCTCTCTGTAATTGGGGCGGTCGTGGGTGAGTTTGCTCAATCAGACCGGGGCCTGGGGTTCTTGGTGAACCTGGCCAACCGGGGTCTGTTCGACACTCCATTGATGTTTGTCGCGCTCTTTGTGCTGATGACCATAGCCCTTGGTCTGTACGGCATCGTCTCCTTTCTGGAATCAGTGCTATTGACTTGGCGACGCGGAAGCTGATTCTGCTAGATCCGCGAGGGACGCGGAATACCCAGGCTGGAGGAAAGCTTTGAAGCTGGGTCTGATCTTGGTGGGTGCAGGCGTAGTGACCGAAGCTGTGTATTTGGCGGTAACGCTGCGGCTGCCGTGGTGGCGCTATGGTGGGGCCTTGCAGAGCTGGCGCGAACTGTTGGGGGCAGGCAATGGGGTGTTCTGGGTCTGTCTGGCAGGTGCACTGCTCGTGTTGACCGCCTATGTGCTGGGCTGGCGCGTCGTTCGCGGGCTGAATCGACGCCAGCAGAGCGTACAGGGGAGGCTCGTTTGGTTCTTTGTCCTGGTGTTTTGCGCCACGTTGTTCTGGCTAATGCCCATCACCTCTGACCTGTTCAACTATCTGGGCCAAGCCCATCTGTTCACTGACCTGGGAGCGAACCCTCTGCTTGAGCCTGCTGCGGAAGTGAATGAAGCCGTTCTGGCCAGGGATGGCCTTGCCGATCCGCTGCTGTCGACCTATGCCACCGCATATGCCGCTACGCCTTCGATCTATGGGCCAGCGTGGACACTTGTCTCGGCGCCAGCGACTATGGGGCGCTCAAACTCGGCCTTCGGCCTGTTCTATCTGAAAGGTCTGGCTTGCCTGGCCTTTCTTGGTTCTGCCTGGCTTGTACAGCAGATCGTCGGGAAGCTCCGGCCTGCCGCGGCAGTGGAAGCTCTGTACCTCTTTGCCTGGAACCCCCTTGTTTTACTGATGGCTGTCGGTGATGGACACAACGACATGGTGATGATGGCAGCCGTTCTCCTGGGATTTTGGTTTCTTCTGCAGGAATCCTGGGCTCTGGCCTTTGGCGCGCTGGCCTTTTCGGCATCCGTCAAATACGTTGGCGCCCTATTCGTTCCGCTCTTTGTCCTGTACATCTGGGATAGGCCGGGGTGGGGCAGCCGGCGTGTGCCTTGGCCTGCGTTGCTACAAGGCGGGCTTGCCACTACTATCGTGACTGGCTTGCTGTATGCGCCGCTCGGATCCTTGGAGTGGGGCGCTGGCGTATTCTATCGTCTGCTCAGGCCAGAAAATTGGGCGTTGAACTTTTCCCCCCAGTGGGCAGCGAGGATATCTGGGGCTGGTTTGGGCGCTGGCACTGGCTTGTCGGAGATGCTCGCCTGGCTGCCGACCCTGGCATTGGTTGTCGGGCTCCTGGCGTTCTCGGCAGGGTATCTCTACCTGAGTACCGGATTGGCGTTGGGACTGAAGGGGGAACGCTTCAGCGCAGGCCTGTCAGGGAAGACTCGACGAAAGCGAAAGGCAGTCTTGGGGCGCGAGACTCGAGCGCAGAGGCTGTTCGACGCTGGATTTGCCGTCTCTCTGCTGATCTTTGTGCTGGGAGCTGCGCGGAGCCAGCCGTGGCACTTGATATGGCCGGCCTCGCTGGCGGGCCTGTCGGCGCGACGGTGGGCGTGGATCCCGATCATCGCTCTGTCGGCCGTGATGTTGCTGAGCCAACTCTGGATCGAGTGGGGGGCTCCTGGCCTGGTGACCCTGTTTTCGGAGGCGATATGAACTTGACGTGCCCTTTGTCGATGCCCGGTGTACGGTCTTTGATGAGGAACCGGCGTGCGAGCATTTCGGTGCTCCTTTTGGTCGGGCTGTCCATGCTGAGCGTCTTTCTGGCGGCCTGTGAAGCGACCGACCAGGATGAAATGACTGAACCGGTGACCCTGGCCATGGGTTTTGTACCCAATGTCCAGTTTGCGCCATTCTACGTGGCTCTCGAAAAGGGCTACTTTGCCGACGAGGGGATCCAAGTCGAGTTTGACTATGGTTGGGAGACCGATCTGCTGAAGCTTGTGGGCAGCGAAGGCACGGGTGCGGACCCAGGTCTGCAGTTTGCCGTTGGTAGTGGGGATCAGATTATCCTGGCTCGCAGCCAGGGCCTGCCTGTTGTCTATGTGCTGAACTGGTACCGGCGTTTCCCGGTGTGCGTTGTCTCCCTGCAGGAAACGGGCATCGGTGAGCCGGCCGACCTGGTGGGGCGGCGCGTGGGGACTCCGGCGACTTATGGCGCGAGTTACATCGGTTGGCGCGCGCTACTCGAAGCGGCGGGCCTGGATGCCACTGCTATCGAGTTGATCTCGATTGGTTATACGCAGGTTGGGGCTCTTTCTGAGGGGCAGGTAGACGCAGCTCTTTGCTATGCCATGAACGAGCCCATGCAGATGCAGGCTGGCGGCCAAAAAATCGACGTAATCTATGTGGCCGACTATGCAAACCTGGTCTCCAACGGCCTGTTCACCAACGAGAAGACAATCCGGGAACAACCGGAGCTGGTGCAGGGTATGGTGCGAGCGGCATTGCGCGGGCTTGTGTATACCCTTGAACATCCGGAGGAAGCTTTTCAGATATCACTCGAGCATTTCCCCGAAGCGGCGGCCGATGCTGAATCCGAAGCTGTCAACCGGGCGATTCTGGCCAAATCGATTGAATTCTGGCAGGCGGAGCCTGGTGAGCTTGGGCTTTCCAGCCAGGATGAGTGGGATGCCGCGCTGCGCATCATGCAGCAGATGGATCTCGTCGAGCCAGGGATCGATATGGGACTGATGTTCACGAACCAGTTTGTAGAGGGTGTTGGACCCTAGTATGAGGCCTTTGTTGGAGGCAGAATCCCTCACCTACGTCTATCGCGGGCGCCGGGGGGATCTCTTGGCCTTGGACCACGTGGATCTGGTCGTTGGCGAGGGGGAGTTTCTGGCCATTGTAGGCCCCTCTGGTTGTGGAAAGAGTACATTGTTGCGGCTCCTGGGCGGGTTGCTAATCCCGACGGCAGGTGAAGTCCGTCTGGACGTCCAGCGCCAGCAGTTGCGGGTAGGGTCAGGCGACGCTGCTTCACCTTCAAGTTCACCGGACCGCCGGCTGGGGCCTGAGGTGGCCGTTGTCTTCCAAAGCGTGAACCTGATGCCCTGGCGCACGGTTCTGCGGAATGTGACCCTGCCACTGGAGGTGGCGAAAGCGCCGCGGGAGGACGCGCAACGGCGCGCTGAGAAGCTTCTGGGGGTGGTTGGTCTGGCCGGCTTTGAGCAGGCCTATCCTCGCGAGCTTTCCGGTGGTATGGCTCAGCGGGTGGCCCTGGCCCGGGCGCTGGTTGGGGACCCGGCCCTGCTGCTGCTCGACGAGCCTTTCGGTTCCCTTGACGCGCTGAGCCGTGAGAGGATGAACCTGGATCTGCTACGCATCTGGCGTGATCAGGGGGTCACAGCGGTGATGGTCACGCATGATCTCGAAGAGGCGGTGTTGTTGGCGGATCGGGTGCTGGTCATGTCAGCACGACCGGGTCGGATCTGTGCCGAGGTGAAGGTGGATCTGCCCCGGCCACGGACAGTGGAAGTTACATACACAGAGTTCTTTGGTGTTCTTTCTCGGCGGGTGCGTGAAGCGATTGGGAGCGCGTGACTGATAGCATCCTGGCGGGTGATTGAATCGAGCCCGTGAAAGTACTACCATGCTACCGACCTCCACAGGTCTCGGGGCTTATATAGCAGAGAAGGATCAAATAGGAAATAGGGAGGAAACGAAGCTATGAACAAGGTTGTCAACATCACAGCAGGGTTAGTTTTGGGTGCGGTGGTTGGTGTAGGTGTAGTCTTGCTCCTTGCACCACGGAGTGGGGCGGACACACGGCAGGGGATCCACGACCGCATCGACGCGATTCTGGCCGAGGGGCAACAGGCAGCCGAAACGCGGCGGCTTGAGCTGTCGGAGCGCTTTGAGGCGCTCAAACAGCCTGAGGGACAGACCGAACCGGCGCCGTCAATGGACTAGCGGGTTCTGCCTGCCTCAAGCGCTTGCCTACCTCTTCCGGGTCGTAGGCCAGCAAGACCTGAACAAACACTGCGCGGGTCGTGCCCACGCTGGCCCGAAGGGAGATGGCGTCTGGCCTGGAGCAGGACTGCTACTGCCGCCCGTGATCCTTGGGCCATGTCAGCCCGGAAGCGCCGGGGTCTAGAGCTGCCCGGCCTCCATGGCGGATAGCAGCGCCATGCCCTGGTGTATGGGATCGGCAGCGACACGCTGGGCCAGTGCCCTGGCCTGAACCTGGGCTTCAGCCCGTACAGCGGCCTGATCGGTGCAGAGTACCTGGCCGTCACGTATCAGCACCTGCCCGGCTACCATCACGGTCTTGACTTCGTGACCGCTCCCAGCGTAGACAAGGTTGGGCACAATGTTGCGCACGGGCAGATCCACGACCGGGGAGAGGTTGGGTGCGCTCAGATCCACCAGGATAATGTCAGCTTGCTTGCCAACTTCTAGCGACCCGACTTCTTCTCCCAATCCGATCGCTTGTGCCCCTTCCACCGTGGCCATTCGCAAGACCTGCCAGGCTGGCATGACTGCGGGGTCGCGCGACTGAATCTTGTTGAAAAGGGCTGTGAGCTTCATCTCGTTAAAGATGTTGTTGCAGTTGTTGCCGCTGGCCTGATCAGAGCCGAGTGCTACCAGGCCGCCAGCTTCCTGGAAAGCCCGGGCTGGAGGGACGATACCGTCGATGATGCCAATGCTGCCAGAGCAGAGGGCCATGCGTGCCCCGCGTCTAGCGATCAGTGCTGCCTCGTCGTCGGTGGCCTCGGTAAGGTGTACGGCAAGCAGCTGCTCGTCCAGATAGCCCAGATCGTCCAGAAAGGCAGGCGTCCGCTGTCCATAGCGTTGGACCAGTTGATCGATCTCGCGATCCCCCTGGGCAACGTGCATGTGGAGCATCCACCCATGGCCATCGGCGACTTGTTTGATCTCGAGGAGTTGCTCTCGGGGGATCATGTCGGGTCCCTGCGGGCCGAGCATGACGGAAATCCGACCGTCAGCAGCACCCTGCCACTCCTGGCAGAAGGCAATGGCTGTGTCGGCGGCCGCCTTGCCGGACTGCAAATCAAAGGGATAGAGGTCCCCGACCTTCCAGCCTGCCATGCCCCGCGGGGGAGGGCGCTGATCCTGGGTGTGAGCCGGGCTCGAACGCCAATCTCAACAAAGACTTCAGGCCAGCCAGGGTAAGGCACCGCATAGTCACCCATCGTCGTTGTCCCCGCCATGAGGGCCTCCAGGACGTTGAGGCGGGTCCCGGCCAGCGATGCCTGTGGGGTGATGTGCCGGGCATAGGGGGCTAGGGCGCGCTGCATCCAGTGCGCCACGTCCTGCGCTACGCCGCGGATGATGGCCAGTGGTGTGTGCATGTGGGCGTCGATCAGGCCTGGCAGCACTGCGCAGCCTGTTGCATCGATAAGGTTGCTGGTCTCATAACATGAGGACAGCTTGGCAGTGGATCCCACCGCGACGATGCGGCTCCCCTGTACTGCCACAGCGCCATCGGCCAGATAGCCTACTCCCCTTCCCGTCATGCTGAACAGGTGGGCGTGAGTTATGAGCGTGTCAGCCAATTCGGCCACGATGATTCCTTTCAGTTGTAGGTCTACTCCCCGGATGGGATCTCAGTCAAACATCGCGGGACGGTTGGGATCACCCAGATGGGCGAGTACCTCTGCCAGGTGCCGCTCAAAGAGTCCCCACCACTTTGGCTGGCATTACCTCGAACCCGCTCTCTTCCCACACCTCTCGGATGACCATCTCGGAAGGGAGATCGCCGACGTCGGCCCAGCCTCCTGGCATACACCAACGTTCGTCGACCCGCTCCTGGACCAGGAGGATCCTGCCACTGCGTGTGACCGCGCCCCGTACATCTACCTTGGGTGTTGCATAGCCCGGCTGCATTCGAAAGTCCTGGAGCAGAGAGTCCAGTGGAATCTCAGTCTGGCTGTGGACGATTTCGGCGGCAAGCTCGGTGAGGCGCTGGTAGCGAATCGTGTCGTATTCGGTTTCACTGAAGGTCAGGCCGGTCTGGCATAGAGCCTGGATCTCTCGGGCCCATGCCAGCCAATGTGGCGTACCGCTCCCTGACTCCAATCAATCACCTGCCTCAAGGACCACTGTTTCCCCGTCGTAGAGTTTGGTGAAAGACAGTCCATCGTCCGCTGTCCCGATACCAGAGCCAAAGTGCATCGGGACCACAACTTGGGGCTGTATGGCGCGAGCCGCTTCAGCTGCTTCTTCCGCCGTCATTACATATTTGCCGCTGACGGGCAGCAGTGCTACGTCGCAGTCGAAATCGGCCATCTCTGGGATGTGATCGGTGTCCCCGGCAAAGTAGAGTCGCTGTCCACCGATGGTGAGAATATAGCCCACCATGTCGGCCTGCCTGGGATGAAAAGGGACTCCAGGCGAGCGAAATTTGCTGACGTTGTAGGCACGTACCGCCTCGACCTCGACTCCGGCTACAGTCATGCTCTCTCCAGGGCGGATGATCTGTGCCCCAGGGAGTTGATCGGCCGCGCCAGCACTGCAGATCACCAGGGTGTCAGGCCCACTGATGGCCTCTATGTCCTGCGGGGAGCAGTGGTCGCCGTGTTCGTGGCTGACCAGTACCAAGTCGGCTATGCGCCCTGAACCCTGGATATCAGTTGGACGCAATTGCCAGGGATCAAAGTAGATGATGGGCGGTCCATCCAGCCGGAAGCTGTCATGTCCCAGCCAGTGCAATTTGCCAAGCAGTTCCTGGATGTTCATGCTACCCTCCTTGGGTTCTACACCTCTGATATCCGTCCCGGATGCAGTACTCCATTGTGCCTTATTATACAACAAGCCTCAGTGGATCGACAACCTACGCTCAGAGTAGAATAGCAGGGTGAGCAGAACGCCTAGTGCCAGGATCAGATAGACAGCCATGAGCGCCATAGCGCTTTGCGGACTGATCGATTCAAAGATCTGCCCCATGAGCAGGGGCAGCGTCATGCCCCCCAGGCTGGCCCCAACGAGAAACCAGCCAGTCATCCGGCCAGTGATGGTCACTCGGTGTTCGGCGAGTGTGATAGCAGTGGGGAAGACGGATGCCATGAACAGTCCCATGCCGATGGTCGCCACCCATGTCGCCAGCTGTGACTGGGGCCACAGGAGCAGAACACTCACGCTGGCCAGACATCCGACAGCGTCGGCGAGGAGGATCCACCGGGGGCGCACCTGGCTGGCAATGGGGATGGCCAGCAGCCGACCAAAGGTCAGGGCACCCCAATAAGCTGAAGTGAGATAGACGGCAGCAGTAGCACTGCCCAGATCCAGAGCGACAGCGTAGCTATAGATCCAGCCACCAAAACCACCTTCGACACCCACAAAGAGGAATAGGATCAGTGTAACCATGATCACGACAGTGCGCTCGCGGCGTGCGGGTCTCGGATCCGTTGCGACCACTGTGCCAGTTGTCGCTGGCGGGGCTTGAGCCTTAGCCTGCGCAGCCGGACTGGCCAGCCTTAGCAACCAGATGGCGACAGGCAACATCAGCACTGCCAATGTCCAGAACGCCCACGAGATCTCACCTTTGGCGAGCAAAGCTTGGCCAACGATGATAGGAGAGATAAGGGCCCCAAGTCCCCAGAAGAAATGGAGGCCGTTCATGAACGGACCCACACTACGGCCATGTACCCACACAAGCAGTGCGTTACCACCGACATCCACCGTGCCCTGGGCTGCTCCAAGAACGGCAATGATCGGAATCAATAGCCAGAGCCTGGGTAGAAAGGGGGTGAGGGCTAGCATTGAGGCCATAACGAGCAGTCCAGCGGCCATGAGCGGGTTGCCTGGCACTCGGTCATACCTGCGCCCCGCCAGGAGGGAACCAACCAGGTAGCCCACCGCAACGGCCGTGAACAGGAAGCTAATCTCGTTCAGTCGGGACTGCGTCTGGTCGGCTAGCCCCGGGAGGGTGGGCCCCAGGATGGCGCCCGCCATTCCCAGGGCAATGAAAGCGAGGTAATAGGCGGCAGTCAGAGACCACCGCCGCCGGTCGTTTCCTGTATCTATAGCAGGTGCCCCATGGTTGTCGGTCATTGGCGACGTATCAGGCGGAGGGTTACGGTCCGCAGTATCGTGTGTCTGTCGGTGTCGAGCTTTCCCTCATCTACAGATGTTCGCTCGAAGCTACTGGATACTGGCCAGCATCTGTCAGACATTGGCTTTGATGGATAGTCTGAGAGATCGCATGCCCAGATCGCGCTCGATAATCTCGACTGCGGACTGCTGATCGGTTTTGCTGCGGGCAATGAATTGGGCTGAGCCATCGCCCTGGGAGCCAACCCCTTTGCCACCCCAAATGTAGGGCTTGAGGGGCTCGTAATTCAGGACGCGATGGAGTACGGGAGCAGACAATTCTTCCGGGCAGGCCGGGATGGCGAACTCGTCGAAGAGTGCCTGGGCATCGACCATGAGCGATCCCATGTGCTTTGCGTCTCCATCCCGCAATGCCTCGACGGCTTGGTGGACAATACGGTCATTGATCGGGCCCAGGAGCGCCTGCACACCCCGATCGACCTCATTCTTGGCCTGAGGATAACAGTTGTTCAACTGTTCCAAAATCCTCATGGTGTCCTTCTGTGCGTCCAGATCGACGAGTACCAAATGCAGGTCTTGCCCGACCTGCAGCGCTTCCGTCTCCAACTCTTCTCCATCGAAGGTCATCAGAACAGGACAGTTACCAAAGGCGCAGCCCTGATCCATGCGGCCGCATCTTGAAGGCGTTGTGATCTCTCCCTGGTAGGCCAATTCCATCTCGTCGCGGACGGTCAGTCCCAGATCATAGATGCGGTTGAAGGCTCGTGCTGCCAGCACGCAGGCAGCCGCGCTGGACGAGAGCCCCTTCTTGATCGGGAGATCGGTTCTGTAGTTGTCGACCACCAAGCCCTTTACACCGTAATGTGTCAGCATCTGGTAGGCAGCTCCGGCAACGTAGCTCCAGAATCTGCCTCGCTGCGCTTCCTCCAGCAACGCCCCAGGCTCCATCGGAACCTCATGAGGGCCACGTATCTCGCCGCCAGGCATTGTAGCCGTGACGACCAACGCACTGGGATGCGGCTCGACCTGGGCATAGATGCCTTGATCGGTGCCGCAGATGAGTGTGTAACCTTTTTCGATGGATGGGTTCGTCTGCCGGTATCCTCCGGCCCAGTCTGAGTGTTCTCCAAACAGGCAGATGCGCCCGGGGACAAAGAGATTCATAGGATGTCTCCTGGTTCAGTGTGGTCGAGCGGTCCGGTATTGGCGAGGCCAGGTCATTTCTTGACCCAAGACGTGGGCAGCGTGAAGGGGCCAGTATGGATGCCGCAACAGTTCGCGGCCCAAGACTATCAGGTCGGCCCTGCCGTTGCGGATGATTTCGTCAGCCAATTCAGGTGTCGTGATGAGGCCCACTGCTGCCGTTGGCATGCCTGCCTCGCGGCGAATCTGTTCAGCAAAGGGTACCTGATAGCCTGCACCGATCCCTTCTGGACTCGTGGGCAGCGAACCACCGGAGGAGCAGTCGATGAGGTCCACACCCCGGGCGCGCAGTTCCCGTGCCACAACAACGACCTCGTTTGGCGTCAGGCCCTTTTCTGGCGCATGCAGTTGTTCGGCCCAGTCGGTGGCTGAGACACGAACAAGGAGGGGCTTTTCCGGAGGCCAGACCTGCCGTATGGCCTCGGTCACTTGGAGCAAGAACCGCATGCGGTTCTCGAGGCATCCGCCGTATTCATCCGTACGGTGATTCGAAATGGGCGAGAGAAATTGGTGGATCAGATAGCCGTGGGCTGCATGGATCTCTACAAGGTCAAAGCCGGCGGCCAGGGCCCGCTGGGCAGCCGCTTGCCATCTGGCAACGTTCTGGTCAATTTCCCCTGGCGCGAGTTCACACGGCTCCTTCCAACCCTCGGTGAAAGGCAGGTCGCTGGGGCCAACCAGGGATTCGGGGCCCCGGCCTTTGTCTGCGCTCCATGCCTTGCGTCCCGCGTGGGCGAGCTGGACGCCAATGGCCGCACCTTCTGCTTGAACCAACCGGACCATACGCGCCAGTGGCTCTACCTGTCCGTTGTCCCACAGGCCCAGGTCCCTCTGGCTGATGCGCCCGCGTGGCTCAACAGCCGTGGCCTCGGTGAGCAGCAGCCCACTTCCACCGATAGCGCGGGCAAAGTAGTGAGCCATGTGCCAATCTGTCGAGCACCCGTCGCCCTGGGCAGAGTTCATGACCATGGGGGCCATAGCGATGCGGTTGCGAAGCTCTAGTCCCCGTAGGCTCAACGGTGAGAATAGCTGTTTCATGGGTCTCTCCTTCAATGTCATTCGTTGGGCAAATGTGCCAATCCGATCCCGAGATCCTATGTGAGGGCAGCCACGCCAGCCACAAACTTGGCTTTACCGCCCCTTGACGGGTGCCGGATGTATTGGGCATCAACGCCGATGGCCATCAATGTGCGCTGCGCTACTCGGCCGATGGCGTAGGGCTGTGCATCAGGATATAAGGCAAGCAAGCACTCCAAGACCTGATGCCCGTGATACAGGTCCTTGCCCGGGGCCCGGTTGGTGAGTGGTCCCGAGGGCTCAAAGGGATGCCATGGGAAAGCGTTCCACAAGACGCAGTCCCTGCGCTCACCCAGGGCTTGCCATACCATCTTGGCCGATCTCTCGGCCCAGGGGTTGTCGGCTGTACTGCTGCGCGCCAGTTTCTTGCCTATCGTCCAGCTCAGGCGACCCGGACCGGCCAATTGTGCTTCTCCAGTGAATGGGATGCCCGAGAAGCGACAGCCTGCATAGCCAGCCGCCTCACCCACCAGGACGAAGCGTACACCTGAGCGCTGGTCAAAACTCTCCAGGTAGCATTGCAGATTCTGGCACCGAACTTCAGCACCATCGGGTTGGTCCAACACCGGATGGACATCCCTGTACTGGTTAAATGCCTCGCTACTGCCAGCGTACTGGGTCAGCAGACGGAATAGTTGGTCGTACTTCATTGGCTAGAAGTCGTGATCTACTCTTTCATAACCAGATTCTGGGGCTGGCCACCATGCCTGGTGAGAATGGTGTACACGGGAGGCCTCGGCACCAGTGGCGACACTCCTTTTGATGCTTTTCACTTCGATTCTTCCCAGTTCCGATTCGTGCCTTGGAGTTCTATAGTTTCCATTGCTACCTGCCGTCCTCTCGGTTTTCGAGTTTTTGATGCCCGTTCGGACGCTATCCCGTGCAGAAAGTGCGAGAAGATGAAGCTCTATCAAGCTCTGCAGGCACCCTGGTGCGGCCGCTGCATTATACCAAGGTTGGCGGTATCGGTCAAAGAACCATCGCCGCCTCAGCCAAGCTAGAGAAGCCTGGAAACTGTCACTCTTGGGTCTGCGTACCGTACCCAGGTATGTAGAACAAGGGCGGTCCAGCTCTGGCAAAACCGGTGCAGAGAATGGCTTTAGGCGGATCGGTCCAAGTCCTGCAAAAACTACCCGATCCGCCCAAACCACCCAATTCTGATCGCGACGTTGAACAGTTCAATCCTCTGTCGGCGGACAATCAGGGCTACCTGGACGTTGCCGACTGGATAAAGGCCGCCAGGTCTTGCTTGAGTTGCACCAGTGAAGGCTCGTGGATATACATCATGTGACCTGCCTCATAGTGTCCCATCGAGATGTTTCCCTGCAGGCCAGCTTCGATGCCCAAATGATTGAAAGTAAAGTGCGTGGCAAAGTAGGGGGTCGCCAGGTCATAGTAGCCGTTGGCTACAAACACCCGCAGAAAAGGATTCTTGGACATTGCATCGCGCAGGGTCTCGGCTACATTTACATACTGGTTTTGATGCTCGTCGTAGCTCCAGGGCTGCACCCGGTCTGATATGATCTCATAGAGATGATCACTCTCGTATGCCAGCTCTACTCGCAGATAGTCGTTGAGCATAGCTGTATAGGCGCCCTGAACTACTGCGTAGCTGGGATCATACTCGTGCTTTTCTCCGGCAGCATCCCGATCGATGCCCGTGAATCTGCTGTCGAATCGGCCCACGGTACGGTGTTGGTTCCGAAGCAACTCTTTGACAAAGCGGTGGATATTGATCCTGAGATCGGTCTGTTCGACGTATTCCTGGCTCAATCCCGAATACCGTGCCAGCTTTTTGACAACCTGCATGCGTTCATCGCCGGTGAGGGCGGCGCCCTTCATCAGGGCCAGGTTGTACTCGCCCAGCGCAAAGGCTTCCACTTCCTCTAGCGTGCTGAGGAGATCTGCCTGCAAATCCTCAGGCAGCTTTCGGTGATACCAGGCGGTCGCGGCATAGGTTGGCAGGAACAGGATAAAGGGCAGATCGTTGCCTGGAGAGAATCTGGCCGTCTGAAAGTTGAGGATCGTTGACACGAACGCGATGCCATTGAGGTACATGCCATGCCGGTCCTGGAGATAGCCCGAGAGGCCAGCAGCGCGCGTGGTCCCATAGCTCTCGCCGATGAGGAACTTGGGCGAAGACCAGCGCTTGTAGCGGGTTGTATAGAGACGGATGAAATCGCCCACGGACTCGATGTCGCTCTTGAATCCGTGGAACTGTGTGGTCTTTTCGCCGGGCACGGCCCGGCTAAAGCCAGTGCTCACGGGATCGATGAAGACCAGATCTGTCTGATCCAGCAGGGACTGCCGGTTATCGGTCAACCCGTACGGTGGCGGCAGCGGCTCGTCACTTTCATCCATTGCCTGCACTCGCCGCGGGCCGAGAAGACCCAGGTGCAGCCACACCGAAGATGATCCTGGCCCGCCGTTGAACGAAAACGCTATGGGCCGCTCACGCCTGTAGGAGGTTTCGTCTGCACCCTGGGGAGCATCCTTTGTGTAGGCGACAAAAAAGATCGAAGCCTTGGCTTTGTCGCCCTTGGCCTTCTTATCCTCTCCTTCCTCTTCCTGCTTGAGGACCAGGCTACCTGCTGTTGCCGTATAGCGAATCTTTTCTCCACCGATGAGAATGGTGTGCCGAGTTTCCGAGATTTGTTCCTCGGGGACCTCGGTTGTGGTTTCCTGGGCCGCGGGCTCCTGGGTTTCCCCTTCCTTTATGGACATTTTTAGCTCCTTCTCAGCTATACAATCCTAGCGCTTGATCACGCTTGTTCATTCCCTGAACGGGCAGACGCCATGCGGTTGGCGATCAAACCTGCTATCGCTCCAGCGCCAATCCCGTTATCAATGTTGACTACAGCCATCCCCGGCGCGCAACTCTGGAGCATCGATAGGAGCGCTGCCTCACCCTGGCCTCCATAGCCATAGCCTATGGAAGTGGGCAAGCCCACGACGGGTACATCTACAAGGCCGGACACCACCGAGGGCAACGCACCATCCATGCCAGCAGCTACGATCAGGACGTCGACCTGGGCATCCTCGAGCAGGTGCTGCAGTGGTTCCCATAGGCGGTGGATACCGGCCACGCCCACATCGTAGACTGTGAATACCTCACAGCCCATCTCGCGGCAGAGCAGCGCAGACTCTTCCGCCCAGGGAATGTCCGACGTTCCCGCCGTAATCACGCCTACTCGCCCACCCAAGCGGGCCGGCTCCAGGCCCCGAAGACGCAGGACCGCGGCCCGTGGAGCGGGATACCATTCTAGCTGCGCCTCGTCCGCGAACTCGGTTCGCAGGCGAGGTTGCAGCTCGGCTGGGACACGGCTCAAGATGGCCCGCCCGGTCGCCTCTAGAAAGCGTCTAGCTATCTCCAGGGATTGTTCGACCGTCTTTCGTTCTGCAATGATTACTTCGGGTACGCCTTTGCGCTCCTGGCGGTGAAAGTCGGGCCGGGCGGCACTTGAGGCACTTGCAGGGTCACTGGCGTGTCGGTTCTCATTCAAGCTCATCGTTCAGACTCCCCATGCGGTAACCAGTCAGATCTAATGTGACATAACGGTAGCCCAGGCTGCGCAGTGCTTCGACGGCTGGTCCGCGGACCTCAGGCTGAGCCAACCGTTCGATTTCCTCCGGCGCCACTTCTACGCGGGCTATGGGGTAGTGGTCCCGGACCCGGATCTGGCGCAGAGCCCACAGTGCCTGAAGGGTTTCCTCAGCAAGCTCGACACGGGCCAGGCCCTGTGCGGTCAGTGGTGTGCCATAGGGGAAGCGGCTGGCAAGGCAGGCGTTGGCTGGCCGGTCCCAGTTCGGCAGACCCCGGGCCCTGGACAGCGCGCGCACCTCAGCCTTGGTCAGCCCTGCCTCGCGTAGGGGCGCACGAACGCCCAACTCCTCGGCAGCGCGGCTGCCAGGGCGATAGTCTGTGACGTCATCGGCATTCTCGCCATGGATCAGGTATGATAGACCTTTGCTTTTTGCCACTTCCAATAGAGCGCCAAAACGCGAGAACTTGCAGTGGTAGCAGCGATCTGGTGGATTGGCGACAATGCCGGGATTGTCCATATCGTCGCCGGGCAGCACGAGGTGCCGGGCACCCAATTCTGCTGCTAGCATGCGAGCTAGGTCTAGTTCGCCCCGCGGCGTCAAAGGCGAGTCGGCTGTCAGGGCCAGCACTCGATCTGTGCCCAAAGCATCGATACAGGCGGCCAGGAGGTAGCTGCTGTCGGTACCACCAGAGTAGGCCACGGCTGTGCTGCCCAGGCCCACGATGATTTCGTTAAGGCGCGCCGATTGTGCTTGCCGGGCAGGTGACAGGTTCCTGCCAGATGTATTCTCAAACTCTGCACTCATCAACTCACCACCAACCAGGGGCATAATCGCCCTTGCAGGCGATCAACCGCAAAATAGAGAACAAGACCCAAGAGGCTCATGGCCACCACCCCCGCGTACATCTCCGGATAGGCCAGACGGCCCCAGGTTTCCACAATGATATAGTAGCCCAGGCCAGAGTTGGTGGCAAAGGACTCGGCGAAAAAGAGGACGGCGATGGCAGTGCCGATGCTTACCCGCAGTGAGGTCAGGACAGCGGGCAGACACGCTGGCAGATAGACGTAGCGAAAGATGGCTCGACGGCCAGCGCCCAGCGAGCGTACCGAGGCGATCAGTTCCGGGCGCAGGTTCGCAGCTTCGTCGCGGACTACGACCAGTATCTGGAAGAATAGGATCAGGGCGATAATGAATATCTTGGATGCATTGCCGATTCCCAGCAAGAGCAGGATGATGGGCAGGAACACGATTTTGGGGATGGGGTAGAGGAGGTAGATCACCGGTGCTGCCAGGCGGTTAGCAGTGGGACTGAGGCCCAGGGCCAGTCCCGCTGGTACGGCAGCGACTACCGCTACCAGGATGCTGGCGACTACACGCCCAGCACTCACCGCAGTGTGGCGCCCCAGCTCTTTGGGAAACTCTGACACAAAGGCTGCAAGTACCTCCCAGGGTGGTGGAAGGATCGGTTTGTCAAGGAGTATCGAGGCCAGTTGCCAGACAACCAACAGCCCAGCGATGGCCAGGATCACATCGCGTTTGCGCACAGGATGTCTCCGCTGAGTTCGGTCCAGGATCGGGCTCGCGCCATCGCATCGGGCTTGCTACAGCCCATGGGAAGGTGGAGGCCGTAGCTTGGCTCATCACTCAGGCTGGCTGTCAAAGGTCTGCGGTGTTTCAAAATCCGGTATTTTCTCATAGCAGCTCGCGGACCTCGTTGCAGCGCACCTGAAATATCGGCTGCTCGCGATAATCTGGCTGGCCAGAGTCAGGGTTGTCGATGACCAGGGCCTCACGGTGGGGAGGCCGGCGCAATACCAGCAGGCGCTGCCCCAAGTAGACGGCTTCCTCGATGTTGTGGGTCACGATAACCGTTGTCACCCCCGTTTCGGTCCGAAGTTCTAAAGTCAGCCTTTCCAGGTCTTCACGGGTCAGGGTATCCAGGGACGAAAAGGGCTCATCCATCAGCAGCAGGTCGGGGTTCATGGTTAAGGTGCGCGCGATGGCCGTGCGCTGGCGCTGACCTCCGGAAATCTGAGCCGGATACTGGTCGCGCAGGTCCGCGATTCCCAATCGTGCCAGCCAAGAGTCTACCCGGCGAGCAACCTGTTCTTTTTGGAGGCGGTCGCCTGCTGGTGCGTGACGGCCATCGGGACCGTAAAAGCGGCGCACAGTCAGTCCCAGTGACGCGTTCTGGGCAACTGTGGCCCAGGGCAGCAGACCGTAATCTTGTAGGATGAGGCCGGTGCGCGGTCTGGGCCGTGCTAGAGGCTGGTTGCCAACGCGTATTACTCCTCCTGTGGGTTGCCGCAGCCCAGCCAGCAGGTAGAGAAGCGTCGATTTGCCGCAGCCCGAGGGTCCGATGACGGCCCATGCCTCGTCGGCCGCAGCGTGCCAATTGAATCCCTCAAATAGCGCCAGTTGGTCAGGGTAGGCAAAGACCAGATCCTGGACGTCGATCATGGGGAGAGCCGCTGCTGGACGGATAGGAAGGTGGGCAGTGGCTGCATCCATCGGTCTGCTTTCACAGTACGATTCCAATGGAGAAAAGGATGCTGAAGAGGAGGTCGAGGTTTGCTGTACCTGCCAAGGCTTTGTTCAGCGGCGTACCATCGACGGTCCGGCAAATAGCGCGCACCAGCCGCACCGCCAGCGGGATTGTCAACCATGGGAGCAGAACCCAGGTCGAGGCCAAGCCTGTGGCCCAGAGTACCATGGGAACAGCAAAGGCTACAGCCAGGAGCGCCACGTATTCGATGCGGGTGGCCTGCAGACCGATCATAACCGCCAAGGTGCGCTTGCCTGTGTAGCCGTCGGTATCAATGTCTCGCAGGTTATTCACCACCAGGATCGCTGTAGTCAAGGCGCCGACCGGGACGGCAGCCAAGATCACCCAGGGCTCCAGGCTGAGCGCCTGTACATAGTAGGTTCCACAGACGGCAACCAATCCAAAGAAGACAAAGACAAACAGGTCACCGAGGCCGTGATAGCCTATGGGAAAGGGCCCACCGGTGTAGGCTACGGCCGAGATCAGGGAGGCAATGCCCACCACGAGGATTGGCCAGCCTCCGACAAGGATCAGATATAGTCCGACCAGGGCGGCGAGTGCAAAAGTGATGGCCATTCCGGTGCGAAGGTGGGGAAGCGAGATCAGTCCACTTTGAGCTACCCTGATTGGTCCCTTGCGCTCGGCTACATCGGCTCCCTGGACGTAGTCAAAATAGTCATTGGCCAGATTGGTGCCGATCTGGATGAGCAGTGCAGCCACCAGCGCCGCCAGCGCAGGCAGAGGTGAGAAGGCCCCGGCAGACCAAGCCATAGCGGTACCGACCAGTACCGGGGCAACGGCTGCCGGCAGTGTTTTGGGACGAATAGCCATCAGCCAGGCCTGCCCTGGGGAGATCGCTTCCGCGTGAGTCACTGGGCGTTCGTCCATGATTGGCTCAAGAGAGGTCACTAGCTTCTACCTCAGGGGAGGTAGGTGTCATCAACCATCCGCTCGTAGGGAATGTCCTCTTCGATCAAGCCCGTGTCCAGTGCCCAGCTTACCACGTCGGCCAACTGCTCGGGTGTTGGCACACTGGATTCTGGGAAAGGCGGCATTTGGTAGGTACCCTGGATGGACTCTGGCACGCGCCCCTTCTCAATAAGCAGTGCCATGTATTCCTCTGGGTTGTCGTTCAGCTCGGTCACGGCCATCTCCCATGCCTTCAGGAACTTGCGTACGGCCTCTGGCTTGCCCTCTAGAGACTCGGTACTGAAGGCGAGAATAGACTGCGAGAGTTCGGGCACCGAAGTATCATCCACGATGAGTACCGCACCTGCGGCTATGGCTCCCGATGCCAGTGGATCGGGCAGCGTGGCGGCCTGGATCTCACCATTGATGAGAAGCTCAAAACGTACGGGAATGGCGCTCACCTCCTGGGTGGCGATCTGGTCGGAGGGGACCCCAGCGTTCTCCATCATTCGGTCGGTGATGTACTCGATGACCGTGTTTTGCGCGCTGCCAATGGCTACACCCGCCAGGTCTATGGGGGAAGTTGCTGTACTGCCAGGCGCGGCCAGGGTACGGAACAGCGGCGAATTGGGGTAGACCCTGCGCGCTGTGCGGACTGCTTTGACCTGAGCCTCGTCCTGGTTAAAGAGCACCGGGGAAAGCAGGTCTGTGAGCATGCCATCGACCTGGCCCGTCTGCATCAGCGTATCGCGCTCATGGCCGCTCTTGACGGGTACCAATTCAACCTGCACGCCAACTTGCTCAAAGTAGCCGTTCTGCTGGGCAACGTGAAAGGGTAGCACGTCCTGGACCGGTAGCAAGGCCATCTTGAGTACCTGAAGGTCATCCTCTGGCTCCGGGGTAGACGGTGGTGACTGCGTCGTACCTGTGTCCGCCTCGGGGGCGGCGCCAGGTTCTTGGCCTCCGCAGCCAGCCAGACTTAAAGCAACGATGACCAGGATTGGCAGTGTCATCCAGCGCTTTTTTCTGCTCACTGGGACAGTTCTCCTCTAGTGCTTGGATTCTCTCATCATGATACGCTATATCGTCCACAAGGCTGTAAGGCTTGACACCGAAGCGAACCCACGCTGGTACAGGCATCTGAGAGCCATCTTGGTTAAGGGCTTTGGTGGATGATCCGTCCAGCACCAACTGAAGGCCCGAGTGCCACGATCCGGGGACAGTCTAGGTTTGGTGGCCGAAACTATACCATAGAAAGAAGGCGCCAGCAAGTTCCATGGACCTGGCGGAGGGCGGCCGGCCAACAGCTTGACAGAAAGCGCGACAGCGGCTACAATGTCGAGTCGGTTGGCAAGCCTTGTAGTTTCTAATTCGTGGGTGTGCAAGGCCGGCAGATCGATTTGGAGGGAGGATTGATGGAGGAAATCGTTGCCGCATGTATGGCGATTGGTCGACGTTGTGGCTTTGAAGAGGAACACAGCTGCCAGGATGCGCGGCTGGCTGTGCGCATATTTGACCTGACCTACGACCTGCACCACCTGGATGATGAGTGCCGGGATCTGCTCTACCTCGCCGGTCTCTTGCACGACATCGGCTACATTGAGGGTTACTGGGGGCATCACAAGACCGCCTACAGGCTCATCATCAAGGCGGATCTGCCCGGACTGACAGAGCGGGAGAGGCAGATCGTGGCCAACGTGGCTCGCTATCACCGCGGAGCGCTGCCCAGGCTAAAACACCGGGGCTTTGCCGCTCTGGACCCAGACGATCGCGAGATCGTAACCGTGCTGGGATCGATCCTGCGGCTGGCCGATGGTCTGGATCGCGGACATAGCAATGCTGTGCAAGACTTGGAGATATGGCTGGAGGGCGATGACTTGATGTTGTTGGTGGAGTGCCCCTTGGGCTGCCGCGCCGAGATCTGGGCTGGAGAAAAGAAGGGGCGGTTCTTCGGCGAAGTGTTTGATGTACGGGTTCAGGTGCGCCAGCGCGCGGACGCTTGAAGGCCGCAAATCAAGTTGCCAACTTGTTTCACCTATGGTACACTATCGACCGTAGGACGAAAGGCTTAGTGTCTGTTCTGGTTGCGGAGAGGCAACATGCAGCGGTTGCTGGTGATCAATCCCGGTTCAACATCCACCAAGGTTGCTGTCTATGAAGATGAGCAGCCTCTGTTCGTTGAGACGCTGCGACACTCTAGCCAGGAGATCGGTGCTTTTTCGCACATCTTGGACCAGTATGATTTGCGTCTTGGGGTCATACTGGCGCTCCTGCGCCAGCGCCAGATCCCCCTTGCATCTCTGTCGGGGTCGTGAGCCGGGGCGGTCTGCTGCGACCTATCCCTAGCGGAACCTACCGGGTGAACGAAAAGATGGTGTCAGAGCTGCGCAGGCGAGATAAGGAGCGGGAGCATGCCTCGAACCTGGGTGCGCTGCTGGCTAGTGAGATTGCCGCGCGAGCGGGTGTGCCTGCCTACATCGTCGATCCGGTGTGCGTGGATGAATTCGAAGACCTGGCCCGAGTTTCGGGCTTGCCCGAGATCGAGCGCAGGAGCCTGTCTCACGCACTGAACCTGAAGGCCACGGCCCGGCGAGCGGCCCAGGACCTGGGACTCTCCTATGTGGAGCTCAACCTGGTCGTCGTCCATCTGGGCGGTGGTATATCGGTGACAGCGCACCGGCAGGGCCAGATGGTGGACGTGAATCAGGCTCTGGACGGGACGGGCCCATTTGCGCCAGAGCGCTCGGGTGGGCTGCCCGTGGGCGATGTGGTCCGCATGTGTTTTGGCGTGGCTCCGTACGAGAAGATGGACCTGACCTACGATGAGATGTTCAAGAAACTGGCGGGCAAGGAGGACTGGTCGCTCACCTGGGAACCAACGACGCACTGGAGGTAGAGCGGCGCATCGCTGCAGGCGATGTACAGCGCACAACAGGTCTATGAAGCCATGGCCTACCAGATTGCCAAGGAGATCGGCTCGATGGCTACCGTCCTGAAGGGGACGGTCGATGGCATCGTATCACAGGGGGCGTAGCCCACTCGAGATGCTGATGGGTTGGATCCGGGAGCGAGTGTCCTGGATTGCGCCTGTACTCGTCTATCCTGGTGAGGATGAGATGCTGGCCTTGGCGCAGGGCGCCCTTCGAGTGCTCAGCGGGACTGAGCCAGCGCGGGAGTATTGAGCTCGGGTTATTCAAAGCGGCGACTGTTTTCGCCAACTCTCGATGGACGGGAATCTCGCAACGAGCCACGGGCCAGGTGCCAGATGGCTGTCGCAAGCAATCGCCGTCAGGTCATGGACGCTTCACCTGCTTTACCCAATGCCTGGCTTGAGCGGATTGAGACAAGATCTGTGGCGCGATAGGATACTGGAGAGAGTGTTGCCAGTCTTGGCAAAATACAAGAGGAGCTTGAACAAGATGCAAGTTGCGGAGAGAGTTGCGAGCTTACCACCGTACGTCTTTGCCCAGGTGGGTCGCCGCATACGCGAACTAGAGGCCCAGGGAATGGATATCATCCGCCTGGACATCGGAAGCCCTGATCTGCCGCCGCCCGATTTCATCGTCGATGCCATGTATCGCTCGGCGCAGGATGCGGCCACAGCATGGCTACGGGGGCTACTATGGCATGCCGGCCTTGCGCGCAGGCAATGGCGACCTACTACCGAAGCGCTTTGGGGTGGAACTCGATCCCGACACGGAGGTTGCCCCCCTGATCGGCTCCAAGGAAGGCATTGTCAACACGGCGCTGGCCTTTGTGGATCCGGGCAGCGTGGTACTGGTGCCTGATCCAGGTTATCCGACCTACACGCTGGGGACACTGCTGGCAGGTGGGGAAACGTACCCCGTGCCCCTACTAGCCGAGAATGACTTTCTGCCCGACCTGGATGCAATTCCCGAGGATGTGGTACGGTCGGCCCGGATCCTGTGGCTGAACTACCCCAATAATCCCACCGGCGCCGTTGCGCCCTTATCGTTCTTTGAGCGTGCGGTGGCCTTTGGCAAACAGCATGATGTTCTCATCTGCCATGACAATCCCTACTGCGACGTGACCTTCGGCGGCTATGCGGCGCCCAGCATTCTCCAGGTGCCGGGTGCGATGGACGTGGCGCTGGAGTTCAACTCGCTGTCCAAGGCCTACAACATGGCCGGCTGGCGGGTGGGCATGGCGGTTGGCAATGCTAGCGGCAGTTCAGGCACTGGCCCGGACCAAGACCAACGTCGATTCGGGCATTTTTCTGGCCATCCAGGATGCTTCTATCGTGGCCTTGACCGGCGACCAGTCGTGGCTGAAGGAGCGGAACGAGATCTACCGCGAGCGGCGGGATGTGATTCTGGCTGGTCTCGAGGAAGTCGGGATGCGGGCGCGCAAGCCGCAGGCCAGCCTGTACATTTGGGCTGAGACGCCGGAAGGTTACTCCTCGCAGGATTTCGCTACGCGGCTGCTGGAAGAAGCGGGCATCAGCATCACGCCAGGAACTGTCTTTGGTCCGCATGGAGAGGGTTATCTGCGTATCTCGCTGGGCATGAGCACCGAGCGCATCCGCGAGGCCATGGAGCGGCTAAAGAGCTTCGCTTCTGAGAAGAGGTGGAGATATCGATCGTAGATCTGTCGAAACTGGGCGCTCCTGCCAGCGGGCATTGCTGGTAGGGGCCCAACTGAAGGGCCATACAAGCGGCTGGGACATTGAGGACTTCTTTGGCTGAGCTGGGCCAGCTGTCCCGCACGGCCGGTCTGGAGGTCGCAGGCCAGACGTGGCAGCGCCTGGACCGTTTCAATCCGGCCACGCTGGTCGGCTCGGGCAAGGTGGAGGAATTGGTCGAGTTGCGCCGTGACCTGGCCTGCGATCTGATTGTCTTTGACGACGAGCTCTCCCCGCGACAGCTGCGGAACCTGGAGGAGGCGGTTGGGGATGAGGTCAAGATCCTGGATCGGACAGGCCTGATCCTTGACATCTTTGCCCAGCACGCCCGGACGCGGGAGGGCCAGCTCCAAGTGGAATTGGCCCAATACCAGTACCGCCTGCCTCGTCTGACCCGAGCCTGGACGCACCTGGCGCGCCAGGCCGGCGGCGGCGCGGCCCGAGGGGGAAGCGGGGGCGTGGGCCTGCGCGGGCCCGGGCGAGACCCAGCTCGAGGTGGACCGGCGGGAGATCGGGCGGCGCATTGCCCGGATCAAGGCGGACCTGGAGGAGGTACGCCGGCACCGCCAGCTCCACCGCCGGCAGCGGAAACGGACGGCTGTGCCGGTGGTGGCCATCGTAGGCTATACCAACGCGGGCAAGTCGACGCTGCTCAATGCGCTGTCCGGGCGCCACGGTCCTGACCGAGGACAAGCTCTTTGCTACCCTGGATCCGACGACGCGGCGCGTGACCCTGCCCAATGGGCGCGACGTGCTTTTCTCCGATACGGTAGGCTTTATCCAAAAGCTGCCGACAGAGCTGGTCGCTGCCTTCCGGGCCACCTTGGAGGAGATCAACGAGGCGGATCTGATCCTGCACGTGGTGGACAGCACGCACCCCAACGCCTGCCAGCAGAGCGAGACGGTCATGGAGACGCTTGCCGAACTGGGTGTTGTGGACCAGCCAGTGCTGACCGTGCTGAACAAGATCGATGGCTTGCCCGGCCAGCCCCTAGCGGGGATTGTCTGGATGTGTTCCCGGATAGTGTGGCGGTCTCGGCCCTGGAGGGGCAGGGCCTGGACGATCTCCTGGCGCGGGTCGAGGAGGTGCTTGGGGCTGAGATGGTTCCCGTTGAAGTCCAGATTCCCTACGAACGAGGCGATCTCGCAGCACTCTTCCACGAGCAGGGTACTGTAGTGACGATGAGGCATGATGGACAGGGAACAACCCTGTCGGGCTATCTCCCCCGCCGCTGGATGGAGGGCTTTCGTCCCTACCTGGTCCAGGCGAGCGGGATCCGGTGAGGCCGATATTGCCCGTGGATGACGTTGCGGCCGTTTTCCCTTGGCTCTTTCCCTTGGAGCCAGGCCGGCTTCCCAAAACGATCTGAAGAGTCGGATGGCGTGGGCTTCTGGATCCTGGCAGTATGCATCCGGAGTGACGTCCAGGTGGACCTGACGTCGGGCGGCTTGGACTGAAGGCTTGCTGGCTGCAAAGCGTTTTACCACCTGTGCATGGGGCTTTGGCGTTCCGTGGGGCTCCGGTCAGGAGACCTTGCCGAACAGGAGTCTGCGGCCGGGCTGGATGCGGTTGCGCTTGGGAACCCCTTGCCAAGCAGGTGAAGACTATCCCCCGACCATTGCTCGCAGGGCAGCCTCATCCAGCACGGGTACTCCCAGTTTCTCTGCCTTGGCCAGCTTGCTGCCAGCTCGCTCCCCGGCCAGCAAGTAGCTGGTTTTGCCACTAACCGAACCTGTCACTTTGCCACCCTGTGCTTGAATGAGAGCTTTGGCTTGTTCCCGGCTCATCGTTGGCAGCGTACCCGTGACCACAAAGGTCAGGCCTTCCAGTGGCTGAGCCCCCAGTGGTTCCGTTGCCTCTGCCTCGGTGCAGACGCCTGCTGCCTTGAGTTTCTCTACCACTTTCCGATTGGGCTCGAGGGCGAACCAGTCCAGGACGCTGGCCGCTAGAATTGGGCCGATGCCTGGAACCTGCTCCAGTTCTTCCTGAGACGTGGCAGCGAGAGCATCGAGGGAACCGAACTGGTCCATCAGCAGTTGTGCTACCGTACCGCCCACACCCCGGATGCCCAAGGCTGTCAGCAGGCGGGCAGGATTTTGTTCTTTGCTGTCTCTGATGGCTGCTAGAAGGTTGGCCACCTTCTTTTCGGCAAAACCCTCCAGAGGCAGGAGTTGATCTGCAGATAGGTAATAGATATCGGCTACGTCGCTCAGAAACTCTAGCTCGACAAAGAGCTCGGCTTGCCGGATGCCAAAGCCCTCGACGTCCATTGCTCCCCGACTGACAAAGTGTTCGACAGAGCGAACCATCTGGGCTGGACAGGCGGTATTGGCGCAGTAGTAGGCGACCTCACCCTCGGGGTGCTCCACCGGCTCACCGCAGATGGGACAGCGATCAGGCATCTGCCACGGTTCCGCCTCCATTAGGCGGAGTTCCAGGATCGGGCGAAGTACCTGGGGGATCACCTCACCAGCCCGCTTGATGACGACCATGTCCCCCTCGCGAATGTCTCGCTCGGCCACATAGTCAGCGTTGTGCAGGGTAGCGTTGCTGACCGTGACCCCACCGACCCGAACCGGCTCAAGCTCAGCAGCAGGATTGAGGCTGCCGGTCCGGCCCACATTGACCACGATCCGTTTCAGACGCGTCACCGCCTCGGGGGCCGGGTATTTGTAGGCCACGGCCCAGCGAGGGGCATTGCCCACGGCTCCCAGCCGTTCCTGGGTGGCGAAATCATCGATCTTGATGACCAACCCATCCGCCTCAAAGTTGAGCTTCTCCCGCTGCGCCTCCCAGGCGACACAGAACTCGATCAACTCCGCAAAGTCGACAAAGCGCCGGTTCTGGTCGCTGACCGGGAAGCCAAGTTGTCGCAGGTATTCCAGCGCTTCCCACTGGCTGCCCAGCACTGAAATGCCCTCAGCCTCTACAATCTGGTAGCAAAAGAGGTACAGTGGTCGCGATGCGGTGATGCTCGAATCGAGAACGCGCAGGCTTCCCGCGGCAGTATTGCGCGGGTTGGCATAGGTCTTTTTCCCAGCAGATTTCTGTTCCCGGTTAAAGGTTTCAAAGGCGTCGATGGGCATGTAGGCTTCGCCCCTGACAACCAGTCGAGGTGGCGCCTGTGTTTCCTCGTTGCCGGCGCCCGGTACTGGCACTCGGAGGGGCAATGCCTTGACTGTGCGTAGATTGGCGGTGATGTCCTCGCCACGCAGTCCGTCGCCCCGAGTGGCACCCAGGGTGAACAGGCCATTGACATAGTGCAAGACGACGGTGAGTCCGTCGATCTTGGGTTCGACGACGTAGGCCGGCTCCGGGGTTCCCTCCGGCAGAAGGCGCAGGAAGCGGTCACGCCAGGCCCAGAGTTCGTCGGGGTTGAAGGCGTTGCCCAGGCTGAGCATGGCGCGTGGATGTGAAACGGCGCTGAATTCTTCACGTACCGGGCCTCCAACACGCTGCGTGGGCGAGTCAGGCGTGATCAGTTCCGGGTTATCTGCCTCCAGTTCAGCCAGTTCTCGATAGAGGGTGTCGTAGGCGTCATCACTGATGACCGGATCGTCCAGCACGTGATACCGGTGGAGGTGGTAATTCAACTGCTCGTGTAGTACTCGTATGCGTTCGGCCGCGTTCATAGCTTGTGCCTCCGAATACCAGCGGACGGCGGTGTTTGAATTCTGGCCTGGAGCACCAGCCTATGCTTCTTCCCCAAATTCGAGACTGGATAGGGGCCATTGCCCTTGTATCCCTCGCCTATCACGGGGTGAATCAACCTGTGCTGGTGCGAAAGTCAAGCTGCACCTATTTGATAGTCCTTTACTTCTTGTCGGCCACTGTCACAGTCTACTGCAGGCTAGACCTCGGGGGTTACGAACCTACGGTTCGTTGAAGACCCCCGAGGTCAGCTTCCGGGTACTCTAGGGCGCGGCAGGAGTCCCAATGCCCAACAGATCCGCGATGTTGGCCTGGGGATCGATCACCGGTTCGATCAGCGAGGTCTCGCAAGTCATGAGTGTCGTGACCCCCGGACCATGCCCGGCGCGCAGGCAGTCACTGTGAACCACGACGCCAATGGTAACGGCTCCCTGCCGATAGGCTCTTCCGTACCGATTGTCGTGATCCATCAAAGCCACGAAATCTCCAAATCGGATCTTGTCCAGTTGATATTCCTCCATGGTCGCTGGATCACTGGTCACAATGTCATAATCGCCCTTGGCCACGTGCGCTGCGCCAATTCCTGATCCCAGTGCGGCTGCAGGTACGATGGTCGTCACCGGAATCTTTAGCCCTGTGCCGCTCGATTCTTTGATCTTCATCTTGTGCAACAGCGTCGGGTCAAGATTGAAGAGTACGATGTCCAGGTAGTCGACCAATTTCAGTCCCTGGCCTTGGGCGTGAATCATGATTTTATCGTCGTAGGTGAGATCTTTTTTCACCTCGTAGGGAAAATCGACCATGACGTGCTCTGATCCTCCGTGGTGGCCCAGGACGTAGCCGATCGCACCCTCCGCTTTCCCGGAGATGACGGTTGCCTTGTTGCCTACGCAGGCAAACACCTGAAGGGATACGTTTGGATGCTCGAAGGGTTTGTTCGTATCAGCGGTACAGCTCACGCCAGGCTCGACGTGGTCTCCCGCCCAGCCAAATGCAGAGTCGCCCACCTGGATGTTCAGCGTGATGCCGCCAATCCCGGGCAGGATGAAGGGGACTCCCTGATGGTCGACACCCCAGGTACCCCTCGTCTTGGGCGGGCCGGCCTGACATTGTAGCAGGAATTCTACGATCTTGTCTTCATTCGTCTTGAGCATGTCTTCTCCAATCTGATAGTATGGTTTTCGGAGCCCTTTTGCCGGGCTGCACTTCCTAGCACGTCAATGGATCTGGCAGGAGGTGATTTGGATCCCTCTTTTCTGCAGTTCCCGGGCAAAAGGTTCATAGGGCACATCGTTGACGGCCGCGACCAGACCCCGCTTGTTGATCTGGCCGGAGGCGATCATCTGGGCGCCGATGCTGGCCGTGTAGCCCACGGTGCGGCACATGGCTGTGTGGCCTGTTTCCAGGTCGCGCAGGTCGATGACCTCGTGTAGAACCCGCGTTCTTTTGCCATCCTTCCAGCCTGTCACATCGATGCGTACCACCACCACGTCCCGCTCATCGGGCCCGTACTGGATATGAGGCTCGATGACGGCGGCCAGGAAGTGCTTGCGGTCTACTGTCATGCCGTCTACTGCCACGGGTTCTTCGTCCAAAAGACGGAGGTCCACCAGCGTCTGCCATAGGGCACAGTGGCCTGGCCAGCGCAGCACGTAGCGTCCCAAGGTGCGCAGCCCAGCGGGGTCAAGGCCCAGCAGCTTGGCGTATTTGAATGCATCGCCGTTGGGAAAAGCCTCTAGCCGTCCCAAACCCTCAAGCTCGACCTCGTGGATGTTCTGTGGTAGGAACATCTCTGTAGCGCCGATGTCGACGATCTGTCCATCCCGGATTACGCGCCCGGCGCGCAGATAGGACTTGAGCACCCCGTCAAAAGTCCACGTTACCTTGTACTTGAGCGTACCCGTCGCTGCGGCTGGTTCCGGAAAGCCCGCGCCGTAGGTGATGATCTGCTCGACGCTATCCAGTGAACGAACGGCTTCTCCCAGCAGTACCAGGTCGATGCCAGGGTCCATGCCGAACTCAGGCAGGAGGGTGATGCTCTTTGCTTTGGCCTCGTCTGCCAGACTGGCCAAGCCTGGTGTGACATAAGATGCGTTGACCAGGTGCGCACCAAGCGCAATGGCGGCGCGGGCCACGTTGTCGTGAAAGACCATGGGCATGAGGTCGATGACCACATCCGGCCGGCTGGCCACCAACCGCTCGATGCTGGCCGGGTTCGCAGCGTCAACCTGCTCGCAGATTACCTTGTCGCCGTACCTCTGGTCCTCGACGTGATCCATGAGGGCATTGAAATCGCGATCGGCGGCGACAACTTGTTCCACTGTTTCGCTGGCCGCTAAATCGTGGAGGGCTGCCTTTCCCTGCATGCCTACACCCAGCAGTAGGATCCTCATGGTTTTCTCTCCTCACGTATCGCTGATGTTCGGCGCAAAATCAGCCCGAAATCTTGTCTGGGATGCGGACTGGCTTGCCACTTCTGGCATCAACCCAGGCCCAAAGCGTGCGCGCGCGTGCTACCGGCGCCCCGTCGCTGACCCGGGTCAGGACAAAGTGCCGTAACGCTGTCGTATGCTTCATGTCGGAGGCCCAGGTTGCCACTTCCACATCGTCGTCCAGGATTGCTGCCTGCTTGTACTCGAGTTGATGGCGCCGGGCGATGATGGCAAAGCCCTCTGCCTGCATTCGGTCCGGCGGCCAACCGTAGGATGTAGCTACCTGAAGGGCACAATCCTCGACGTAGGCCAGGTACACGGCATTGTTTACGTGGTGCGCTGGGTCCAGATCCCGCCATTCGACCCGGCGCTGCTGGCGGAATACCTCCAGGGGGACAGGCGCTGGGGTTGGAAACCGAGGACGGGGCGGCGCTGAATCAGGCGGCCCCTCGGGCCAGAAGCCGCTGATCATCTCTGCCGGGATAGGGGCGGGCCGGTGGGTCACAGTGTCCAGGTATACCCAGTCGGTCATCCCCCGGGCTGCCAGTTCCCCCGTGTAGGTATTGCGTAGCTCGTAGGCACGGCGGGAGCGAACCCTTCTGAAATCAACCACCCAGGTCTTGACCTCTACCGAGTCGCCATAGCGCAGGGGATGCAGGTATTCGACGTCGGTCTCACGGACCAGCCAGTGGCAGCCCATGGCCTCGTAGCGCGCCATGTCATAGCCGGCTGCTGCAGAGGCGTCAAAGGCTGCCTCTTGCATGTAGCGCAAATAGTTGGCATTGTTGACGTGTCCATACCCGTCGCATTCATAGTGGCGTACCTGGAACGCTCGCACATGGGTCAGGGGCATGGTGTTCTTCCGTCCATCTCTACTTGGCGGCCACGTTGGCGGCTACCAGGATGGGATCCCAGACCGGCGCAAAGGGTGGCGCATAGCTCAGGTCCAGTTGTCGCAGGTCGTTGACGGTGTTGCGATTGTAGAGCGCTGTGGCCAGTACATCGATGCGCTTCGCCACGCCGCGCTTGCCGACAATCTGCCCACCCAGAAGCTGGCCGCTGTCCTCGTCGGTGACCAGCTTGACGTGGATCTGCGAGGCGCCGGGAAAGTAGTGAGAAATGTCCATGGCTGTGATCATGGTCTCGCGGACGTTGTGGCCGTAGGACCTGGCCTTTTCTGCGGTGAGGCCCGTGGAGGCCACGGCCAGATCAAAGATCCGTACCACCGTGGTACCCACCACGCCGCCAAAGGCAGCCGTACCGCCCGCAGCGTTGGTGCCGGCCACGCGCCCTTGCTTGTTGGCCGTAGTGCCCAGAGGGATGTAGGCCGGTTCGCCGCTAACCAGGTGCAGCGCCTCGGAGCAGTCACCTGCGGCGTACACGCCTGGTACATTGGTCTGCATGCTGCTGTTGGTTGCGATCGCCCCGGTTGTGCCCAGGGCCACGCCCGCATCTTGGGCTAGCGTGACGTTGGGCTGCGCGCCCATGCCCAGCAAGGCGACGTCGCAGGGCAATCGCGCTTCCTCGGTGACCACTGCCTCCACTCTGTCCTTGCCCTCGAAGGCTATGGGCGTGCCCTTGACCACGGTCACGCCCTTCCGGGCCAGCTCCGTCGCGAGCAACTCGCGCACATCGTCGTCGAGCGCGGCTCGCATTACTTTGCCTGAGCGGATCACAAGCGTAACATTCAAGCCCCGACGATGGAAGGTCTCGGCCATCTCCAGGCCGACATAGCCGCCGCCAACAACCACAGCTCGTTTGGGCCCGTGCTCGGCAAGGAACGCCTGGAGGGCCAGGCCAGACTCGAGGGATCGCAGGCCAAAGATGCCCTCCATGGCAGATCCGGACAAGGGCGGGCGGATGGCGCGCGCCCCGCTGCCAATGACAAGCTTGTCATAATCTTGCACGAGCTTGCGGCCGTCTTCGAGATCGTGGACGCGCACTGCTTGGGCCCCCACGTCAATGGAGGTGACTGCGTGGCGGAGGTGTACAGTCACGCCTTGTTTGGCCATCTGCGCCGGGGTGCGCTGGATGAGTGCCTGATAGCCGGGAATGTCTCCCGCGACAAAATAGGGGATACCGCAAGAGGCGAAGGAGATGAATCGACCTCTTTCATAGACCACGATCTCCAATTCGCGGTCCACACGCGCTGCCTTGGCCGCGGCGCTCATGCCTGCCGCCCCGCCGCCGATCACGACCAGACGCTTGGTTCCCATGGGTGCCTCCTTGCCCCGCCCAGGTCTAGGCGTCTTACTTGGACGGTCTAATGCTGGCGTCGGCCGGGAGAGCCAGGCCAGCCTCTACCTCAACGGCCTTGATGACACCCACCGGTACCGGGCAGGCGGGGTGATAGCAATGCTGGGCTCCCAGCTTGAGTGTCCGAGGGCCTTCGCCCCGGAAACTGATCTCCTGGAAGGGGTCTACTTTGGCCAGATCTTTGTCCAATCGCTGGATGGCGTCGCAGTCGCTCTCGATAGAGACAATGCATTTTCGCCCTTCCATCTGTGTTCTCACAGTAGCCGTGAAGCCACAGATGCCTGAATTGATCTCTGCTTTTGCCATGTCTGTTTTGTGTCTCCTTCTATGCTGGTTGGCCGATGGGTATGGCTATGTCGCCAATGGACTGGATAACAACATTGGCATGGGATGCCAACAGGGCCGGATCACCCGGGCCCGTGAGGACGGCGACCTGCAATCCCGCGCCGGCGCGCTGGGCCATGAGCATGTCCGCCAGTGTGTCGCCCACGACAGCAGTACGGCTGGGATCGATCTGCAGTCGATCGCAGGCGGCCATCAACATGTCCGGCGCTGGTTTGGACTGCCAGCCATCGTCGCCGCAGACAAGGAGATCGACCAGGTGCTCGATGCCCAGGAGACGCATCGTCTCTTCTGTTTCGGCGCGATGGTCGGTAGTAACCACGGTCAGGCGAACGCCCGCGCCTTGCAGGCGAGCGAATAACGCGGCCACATCGCTGGTTGGACGGACCAGGTCGGGGAGCGCCAGTTCGTTGCCTACCTGGTCAAAGGCGGCCTGGATCCGGTCCTCAGCCTCTGGCCAGGAGATGCCGTGGCGATAGAGCGTACCCGCGGCGATGGCCCGCAGTTGTCCAGTGGTGGCAATAGACAGTGGGCTCTGTGGCAGCGTGTGCCGCAGGGTCGAGTCGTAGCCGAGGGAGTGGTAGAGATCGCGTTCCAGGGCTTGGTCGCTATCATCGGCCAGCTTGGCTACCCAGGCCTCGGCCAGCCGGCCCCACATGCCGTCGAATTCGATCAGCGTACCGTCTTTGTCAAAGGCGAGCATGTCGGCTTCGAATTCAGTCTTGCCAAATACAATACGTGCCATTGCTCCTCGCTGGGTGTCTCCCCTGGGTACAAATGGACCCCCCGTGGGGTCTCGGTGCATTCTATCATGCCTTGCCTGTGCTGTCCAATGGCAGGGATAAGGTCCGCATGGAAGGGTGGGCTCGGGTACCTGGAAATCGGGGAACGTTCACTGGCAGCAAAGGGTCAGTCGCCAGCGCCATGGTCACTGATCGGTCTCAAGAAAGATCGGATTGCTCCAGGCCCAACGGCCTTCGAGATCCTGGCAGGCCACGCGCACATACCGCTGTTCCCAACCGAGCCAGGCTTGGGCTTCGGTCCGTGTTTGTCCTGGCGACGCTGCTACGCGCTCGCTGCGGTAGCCGTCACCGACAAAATCGATCGTGGTCGACGGGGAACAAAGGGCGTAGACCTGGGTCCCGTCGATGGCCACCTTGTAGATCCGAGGGCCACTGCTCGAGTAAAAGTATCCCTGCTCCAGCGCCTGGAGGATCGCGTCAGCCGTCAGTGCAGGCGCCTTAACCCAAACCCACCCCAGGCCGGCGTCCTTGGCACCGTTCTGCCAGTGCGCATCATCCACCGCAATGCCCCACAGCTTTTTGCCGGCGGCCAGCAGGTCGTCCCAGTGCACAGTGGAGAAACCTTTTGGGGCGTCTGCCTCGCAGCTGCCATTGTAGATCTCGAGTGCGAAGCAGCCTTCGATGTCCATAAGATCTTTCGACATCTGGCCGGACCAGTAAGGGTGGGCGATGGCCACGAGGGCGCCTGCCCCTTGCAGCTCGTTGACTGCCTCTTGCATGGGACCATTGTCTTCGCTTGCCCTATTCATTGGCCTGGATGCCGACAGACCGATCACGTGGTAGAGGCCTGAATCGGGATCCATGCCGTCCAGTTCGATGCCGGCGAGGGTGATAAAGTCAGAGTCTATTGACTGCGCCTCTGATCCAATGCGGTGGTCGGTCAGCGCTACAAAGTGGTACCCTCGGTTGCGGTACCAGGCCAGGACCTCGGCGGGTGTGCGTTCGCCGTCCGATGCGTCGCTGTGCACGTGTAGGCAACCCTTGAACCACGTTCCAGGCTGGGAGAAAGGATCTGGAAAATCAAACTCCATGGTTGACCTCGCTTTGGTGCCGCCGCGACTAGAGTAGCCACCTTGCGGCTTGGTAGTTGTGGGTGAGCGGACCCGGGGGTATGCCTGGCCCGCAGGCAATCATCGGCACCTGACTGGTGTGCAGCCCTCCATGCGAGCGTAGGACGATCTGCTCCCGCGCTGAGGCCAGGTGCCCAAAGACTGTTTCTTGCGTGGCCAGCACGAAAAGGTCGCCGATCCGGTTGGGATAGAGTTGAAACTCTTGCGCGGCTGCGGCGCGTCTCCAGACCGACTCAACGCCAGGTTCGTCCGCCAAAAGCGCAATCATCTGGTCAAGTTGCGCTGGGTCTTTGGCATAGATGTAGGCCGCACCTCCCAAATTCTGGTGATGGGCCACGTAGCGGTCCTTGATGATCGGTATGGCGTCGGCGTTGAGGCCTGCGGCGGCAAGGATCTGGCCCAGGTCCAGCCCACGCGTCTTTGCCGCCATGCCATGGTCCGCGGTGACGACCACCGAGAACTCTGGGCCACTGTTCAGCAAGCCGGCCAAGAGCCTATCCAGGGCCGACAGGTTCTCCTGTGATTCGGCTGATTCTGGGGCATGCATATGCTGGGCATAGTCGGTTGTGGAAAGAAAGAGCAGGTCCGGCGGCCGGATACTGCACAGTGCCGTGGCCGCCCGCAACAGCCAATGGTTGACCTCCACCGACAGAATGGGCGGTGGAGGTCCAATCACGTCGATGAGCCAGCTCGGAGGGGATTCAGACGAAATCGTCTCTGTCGCGCCTCGTTGGAGCAGGGTGCTCAGCTTGTCCTTGGCGGTGATGAGCGCCGAGCGCCGCCCGACCCGAGTTGCTGCCTCAAAGATCGTGGGTGCCAGGACGAAATCGGCCGCTTCCATGTAGACGCCTTGACCTGTCGCGCAGTCAAAATAGAAATTAGCCGTGATCCCATGGAGCGATGGCGGACCGCCGGTAATGATCGAGACGTTGTTGACGTTGGTTACGGCCGGGATGGCGCTCTGGGCGACCGTCCGCCAGCCACTCTGGCCGAGTTGGTCCAGGGTGGGCACCGTAGTGTGGGCCAAATAGTCGGGGCCGACTCCATCCAGACAGATGATCAGATGGGTGTGCATCATGCCAGGTCCATTTCCGCTGCGCTGCAGCAAGGCTTGGTCTCGGGCGATATGCACCGATTCTATCATATCTTGGAGACGCGGGCAACGTAGGCGCCGGCAGGGGTAGCTACGACCTGTCTGGCTGAGGTACGGAGGTTCCATAATAAGGGCCTGTTGCACGATCAGTGAAAAGCCACTATAATAGGTCGAGCCCATCAGGTATAGTCAGGAGGTTGCACCCATGGCCATGAGTGACCGTGTCGCCCGTTTGCGACAGCAGAGCCTGGATGCCATGCCCAGCATTTCGACGGAGCGGGCAGAGTTAATGACCGAGTTCTACCGTCAGTCGGACGGCCTCATGTCGGCGCCCCTGCGCCGCGCCCTTGCTTTCCAGTATCTGATGGAGCACTGCACCATCTGCATCAACCCCGGCGAACTGATCGTTGGCGAGAAGGGAACTGCCCCCAAGGCGACGCCTACTTTTCCGGAGCTGTGCTGCCACACACTAGAAGACCTCGGGATTCTGGATGGCAGGGAAAAGATACCCTTTGCCGCCAGCCCAGAGGCGAGGCAGGTGTACGAGGGGACGATCATTCCCTTTTGGCGCGGCAGATCGATGCGCGATCTCATCTTTCAGGAGATGGCGCCGGAGTGGCTGGCAGCGTACGAGGCGGGCGTCTTTACCGAGTTTATGGAACAGCGTTCCCCGGGCCACACCGTCCTCGACGACAAGATATATCAGAAAGGCATGCTCGATTTCAGACGTGACATTGAGCAGAGCCTGGCCAGTCTGAATTACCTTGACGATCCAGATGCCTATGCGAGACAAGAAGAACTCAAGGCCATGGATATCTGCGCCAGCGCTCTGATTCGCTTTGCGGAGCGTCACGCGGAAAAGGCACGGGAGTTGGCCCAGGAACAGGCAGACCCGCGGCGCAGAGAGGAATTGGCGCATATCGCCGAGGTATGTACCCGAGTACCGGCGCAAGCGCCGCGGGACTTTTGGGAAGCGCTGCAGTATTACTGGTTCGTTCACCTGGGCGTGACTACCGAGCTGAATCCCTGGGATGCCTACTGTCCCGGCAAGCTCGACCAGCACCTCCTGCCCTTCTACCAGAGGGGCCTGGACTCGGGGACTCTGACGCGGCAGCAGGCCGAGGAGCTGCTGCAATGCTTCTGGATCAAGTTCAACAACCAGCCCGCGCCGCCCAAGGTGGGCGTCACTGCCCAGGAGAGCAGTACCTACACCGACTTTGCCCAGATCAACTTGGGCGGCGTCAAGCCGGATGGCTCTGACGGTGTCGGCGAGGTTACTTACTTGATGCTGGATGTGATCGAGGAGATGCGGTTGCTGCAGCCCAGCTCTTCCATCCAGGTCAGCAAAAAGAACCCGGACCGCTTTATCAAGCGTGCAGCTCGCATCATCCGTACCGGATTTGGCCAGCCCTCCGTGTTCAATACCGACCTGATCGTCCAGGAGCTGATGCGCATGGGCAAGTCGGTGGCCGATGCGCGGAAGGGCGGCTCGAGCGGCTGTGTAGAGGTAGGGGCCTTTGGAAAGGAAAACTATAACCTGACCGGCTACTTCAACATGCCGAAGGTACTGGAGCTGACCCTGCACAACGGCATCGATCCCCGCACAGGCATGCGCGTTGGGCTGGAGACGGGGGATGCCAAGCATCTTGGCACCTTTGAGGCGCTCTTTGCAGCCTACTACCATCAACTGGACCATCTGATCGATGTCAAGGTACGGGGCAACAACGTGATCGAGCGCTTGTATGCAACCTATATGCCGGCACCTTTTCTATCCTTGCTTACCGACGATTGCATCGCTGCAGGGAAGGACTATCACGACGGGGGCGCCCGATACAACACGACCTACATCCAAGGAGTAGGCCTGGGCACGATGGCCGATGCCCTGTCGGCCGTCAAGTATCACGTTTTTGATCAGAAAACGCTGGCGTTGGAGGATCTGCTGGTCGCTCTGCAGGCAGATTTTGTGGGCCACGAACGCGTGCGGTCTTTGCTGCTGAACAGGACACCCCGTTATGGCAATGATGATGACTATGCTGATGAGGTGATGCAGGCCGTGTTTGAGGCCTACTATGAGGCCGTGGAAGGCCGGCCGAACACCAAGGGCGGCGCCTACCACATCAATCTCCTGCCTACCACCTGCCACGTCTATTTCGGCTCTGTCATCGGCGCCACGCCGGATGGGCGCAAAGCGGGCACGCCGCTCTCGGAAGGCATCTCGCCGGTGCAGGGCGCCGACCGGCACGGGCCCACGGCCGTCATCAAGTCTGCGGCCAAAATGGACCATGCCCGGACCGGTGGCACATTACTCAACCAGAAATTCACGCCCCAGTTGCTAGAGACTGAGGAGGACCTGGATAAGCTGGTTCAGTTGGTGCGCAGCTACTTCAGGCTAGATGGTCACCACATTCAGTTCAACGTCGTGGATGCAGCCACGCTGCGTGCAGCGCAGAGGAATCCAGAGCAGCACCGCAACCTGATCGTACGCGTGGCGGGCTATAGCGACTATTTCTGCGATCTGACACCAGCGCTTCAGGAAGAAATCATCGCCCGTACGGAGCACCACCTGTTCTAAGCCATCAGGCCAGGCAGGGACCACAGGGCATTTTTCGGAGTGGTTAAGGCCCCTGGTTGGACGCACGCTTGCCCCATCGCGGGACAAACCTGGCGGGTATTCGAGTCGTCGGATAACAATGACAGTTAGCGAATTCGCTGTTTCCCAAACCTGGCAGTCTGACCGGCGTTCTCCTGTGCGCTGGCTTCTGTCGCACGCATTCCGGAACAAATTGTTCATCCTCGGCGTGTTCTTTGGGGCCTTTAGCAATGCGGCCCTGGCGGCTGTGGTGCCGGTGCTAGTCGGGCGAGCCTTCAATGCCGTGACCGCCTCTCCGCCCAACCTCACGGCAGTGGGTATGATCGCGGCAGCTATCGCGGTGTCCCAACTGGTGCGGGGCGGGTTGCAGTTGATGCGAAATTTCTCGGCCGAGGTCATTGGCCAGCGGATGGAACGCGATACGCGCGCCGAGCTGTACGCCAGTCTAATCGGCAAGAGCATGTCTTTTCACGATCTGCAGGCTACGGGCGAACTGATGGCCCGGGCAACCAATGACGTGCGCGAGATCAATCTCATGTTCAATCCGGGCCTGAACCTCGTGATCGGCTCGGCCTATTTTCTCTTCATGCCCCTCATTGTCGCGCCAACCATCGATCCCCAGCTTATTCTGGCTCCTCTGATATACCTGGCGGCCTATGCCCTGTCGCTCTGGCATTTTCTGCGGCGTCTGCGGCCCGCTGCTGTGCGGGTACGCGGCGAGTTTGGCCGCATGAATGCAACGCTGGCCGAGGCCATTGAGGGCATCGAGACGGTCAAAGGCGCCGCCCAGGAGGACAGGGAGAGCCGTCGCTTCCTCGAGGCAGCCGCCTCATGGCGTGACGCTTACGTGGCTCAGGGCGATATTGAGGCCAAGTTCGTCCCCCTCCTCCTGATGGGCCTGGTTCAGGGGGCTGGTTTGCTGCATAGCCTGCTGCTCTTCCGCGCTGGGGCCATCGACGTGGGCGACGTGGTGGCCTACAACGGGCTGCTGCTCCTCCTGGGATTCCCCACCTTTGTCGCCCAGTGGTCTTATCCACGGGTAGCGACGGGAGTGGCCAGCGCCGGCCGCATCCTGGACCTGATCAACTATGAGACCGAATTGGATCAGAATCTCGCTGGCTACAACGCGCCCATCAATGGCAGCGTCGTCTTTCGCGATGTCAGCTTTTGCTACCGGCCGCCGGGTGATACGTGCCCCAGCGAGCCTGTGCTGGAAGGTATCACTTTCAGCGCTGAACCTGGCCAGACCATCGCCATCGTTGGGCAGACCGGCTCTGGCAAGAGTTCCATCGCTAAGCTGATCAACCGCATCTACGATGCCGACGATGGTGAGGTACTGGTGGATGGGGTGGAAGTCCGTGACTGGAACCTCGAGGCCCTGCGCCGCCAGATCTCTATCATCGAGCAGGACATCTTTCTCTTTTCGCGGACGGTCGCCGATAACATTGCTTTTGGCTGCCCAGGGGCGGCCCGGGACGAGGTGGAGGCCGCAGCCCGGGCGGCCCAGGCCCACGAGTTCATCTTGGGGTTCAGGGATGGCTACGATACGGTTGTTGGCGAGCGGGGCGTAACCCTGTCGGGTGGGCAGCGGCAGCGGATCGCGCTGGCCCGAGCTTTTCTTACAGAGCCGCGGGTCCTGATTCTGGATGATTCTACCAGCGCCATTGATAGCGCCACCGAAGACCGTATCCAGCAGGCCATCGAGCAGGCTGGCGCCAATCGTACCATGTTTCTCATCACCCACCGCCTGTCTCAGATCCGCCGCGCCGACCAGATCGTGGTGATGCGTGGCGGTGAGGTGGCGGCGGTAGGCACACACGACGACCTGATGCGTGATTCGCAGGCCTATCGCAATATCTTTAGCCGGTACGAGTAACTATGGGTCTATTTTTCGGCCTTGACACAGAAGCATACGACCGGCAATACAGCGACCAGGAGCTGATACGCCGCATCCTGGGATATTTCGCACCGTCGCGCCGCCGTGTGGTCATGGTGGGGTTCCTTATCGCTGCTCTCTCACTGCTGGGAGCGGCTCAGCCTATCATTGTCTCCCGAGGATTGGATCTTCTGGTCGCATCACCTACACTGGCGCTGATACTGGGGCTCACGGCCGCCGTACTCATCCTCGGTGTCTTGACCTGGCTTGGCAACTGGCTGCGGCGGGCCATTACCGTCCGTGTGATCGGCGACCTGGTGCTGGCCCTGCGCAGCGAGGCTTTCGATGCCTCGGTACGCCATGATATGTCCTTCTTTGATGAGTTTCAGTCGGGCCGCATCATCAGTCGTATCACCTCCGACACAGACGAGTTCGCCCAAGTCGTGCTGCTCGTCACCGATCTGATAGGCCAGATCTTGCTGGTCCTTATCCTACTGGTCGTGTTGTTCACAATCTCCTGGCAACTGACGTTGACGCTGCTGGCGCTAGTACCCTTTGTCCTTCTGCTGGCCATGGCTTTCCGGCGCGTTGCCCGCTTTGTCACCCGCGAGGGTTTTCGGGCCATCGCCGAGGTCAACGCTGCTATTCAGGAGGCCGTGACGGGCATCAGTGTAGCCAAGAATTTCCGCCAGGAAGCGGCCATTTTTGAGGCCTTTTCACAAGTTAACCGCCAGTCGTATGACATCAACCTGCGCCGCGGGTTTGTGATGTCCAACATTTTTCCCATCCTCAATGCCCTGGCCGGTGTAGGCACGGCTGCGTTGGTCTATTGGGGCGGTCTGTCCGTGGTCACCGGCGCGATCTCCCTGGGGGCCTGGTACTTGTTCATCGTTTCCGTCGATCGGTTCTGGTTTCCGATGATCAACGTCTCTGCATTCTGGAGCCAGTTTCAGGCCGGACTTGCGGCCTCAGAACGGATTTTTGCCCTCGTGGACGCCGAGCCGACGGTCCAGCAGATTGGCGACCAGCCGTCGCCTGTGCTGCAAGGAGATATCTGTTTCGAGAATGTCGATTTTCGCTACACCGAGCAGGAGCAGGTACTGCGAGGCTTTTCTCTGCGCATTGCGTCGGGAGAGAGCGTGGCCCTGGTTGGGCACACCGGAGCCGGCAAGAGCAGCATTGCCAAACTGATCGCTCGCTTTTACGAATTCCAGCGAGGAGAGATCGCCATAGACGGGCTTGATATCCGATCCCTGGAGTTGGGCAGTTATCGCCGGCAGTTGGGAATTGTCTCTCAGATGCCTTTCCTCTTTTCCGGGACGGTAGCCGACAATATCCGCTATGCCCGTCCGGACCTGAGCGACGCGGAGATCGAGGCCGTGGCGCAGCGCATTGGTGAGGGTGAGTGGCTGGCTGCATTGCCCGAAGGCTTGCTGACCGACGTCGGCGAACGGGGCGCGCGCTTGTCCATGGGCCAGCGACAGCTTGTGGCGCTCATGAGGGTTTTGGTCCAGGCGCCGGCCATCTTTGTCCTGGATGAGGCCACGGCCAGCGTGGATCCCTTCACCGAGGCCCAGATTCAAGAGGCGACGGAGATGATCCTGGCTCGCAGCACCTCGATCCTCATCGCCCACCGCCTATCGACGGTGCGCAAGGTAGACCGGATTATCGTTCTGGAGGATGGGCGTATTATCGAAGAGGGTGACCATGATAGTCTCATGTCCCAGGGCGGGCACTATGCCGAGCTGTACGATACCTATTTTCGCCATCAGTCGCCAGACTACCGGCCCCCACCAGCCGAGCCTATAGAGGCGATCGTGCCGGTGTCACCTGAAGCTGTGCCGATGCGGGTAGACGCATGAACGCAGTCGTGTCTGGCACGGGACCTTTTGGGGTTTCTGCTGCTGCAACGTCAGGTTGTGCTTGTGGTGGGATGCACTCGCTCGCGAGCCACAAGCAGCCGAACCAGAAGCGCATTCCATGCTGAAGGCGGGAAGAAAACACAGGCGGTCTGGGCCAGCTAGTGCGGCTCGATGATCACGTCCTTCCAGAACCACCCACCACGGGCCGATACGGGGAACCTGCGTACCCATGGCTTGATCAGAAATGTGTTCCGAAGGTAGAAGAGAGGCGCAACCGCAGCCTCCTCGACCAGGATGCGGTCGGCCTGGCTGTAAAGCTTCATCCGCTGTCGTTGATCGGTGAGCCTCCTGGCTCTTTCGACCAGCTCCTCGTAGGCTGCATTTCGCCAGCCCGTCCGCAGCGTCGCAAGAGCTACCCGTAGGAAATTGTCCGGATCGGGATAGTCGGCTACCCAACCCCAAGCGAAAAGACCTGGCGGCTCTCTGTCCGGCCTACCGGCATATGTGCCAAACTCGACTACCTCCTCGCTGACCTCTACGCCCAGTTCCTCCTGCCATCCCTGGCGCAAGTACTCGCCCTGCTCCTCTTGCACGGTGGCGAGCAGCGTCATACAGACAATGGGAGGGAAGCCGCGACCGTCCGGATAGCCAGCCTCAGCGAGGAGTTCCCGCGCTCGCTGTGGGTCGTACGGAAGCGCGATCCCTGGCGAGTGCCCAGCCATGCCGGGAGGCACGAACCCGCCCGTCGCTGGGAAGACGAGACCACCCAGGGCTACACCTGCCAGCGTCTCCCGGTCCGTGGCAAGTACGAAGGCCCTGCGCACCCGGACGTCGTCGAAAGGCGGCCGGCCGGTGTTGAAGGCCAGGTAGTGGGTATGCAGCCAGGGCTCCGAGACAAATTCTCCAGGGTACCGTCGCCGGGCACGGTCCATGTCCGAGGTTGGCAACTCCCAAGGGTGGTACACGTCCAGGTTGCCGGCTTCATACGCCTCCAGTAGCGCTGGGGACGACTCCCGGGAGAGAAGCAGCGAGAGCTCTACCCGCTGCAGGTTGCCGGTCGAGTGTCCATGGTAGGCTGGATTGCGGACCAGCACCATCAATTCAGCCGAGGGCTGGGCCTCCAAACGAAAAGGACCGTTGCTCACAAACCTGCCCACCTCCGTCCAGGACTCACCGTGCGCCTCGATCGTGTGCCGGGGCGAGGGACAGGTGGCTGTGGTGAGCAGCAACTGGAGGAAATGGCCCGTTGGCTCTTCTAGCTCCACCTCCAGGGTGAAGTCGTTCAGGGCGCGGACGCCCAACTGATCCGGTTGGAATGCTTCGCCCTCATGGAAGGCTCTGGCGCCCAAGACGTCGTACAGCAACTCGGCATTCGGTGACCCGGTCGCCGGATCCAGCACCCGCTTCCAGGCGTACTCAAAGTCTCCGGCGGTTACCGGCACCCCATCGCCCCAGTACACGTCATCCCGCAGGTGAAAGACGTAGCGTCTCCCCCGTCGGACACTTCCCAGCTCTGGGCCACGTCGGGTGCGATGTCCAGATTCAGGTTGTCCGTCAGGAGCCCGCTAAAAAGCTGCTCGTGGATCCAGCCGCCAGCAATGGTAGCCTCCATGGCCGGATCCAGGCCATGGCTCCTGTACCAGGCCATCCGGAGGGCATCGGACGCGGGTGGGGGTGGGATGTCCGGTGCTACTTTCACTGCCTTTTGCCAGAGGGCAGAGCCTTCGTCATAGGCCTGGCGCGACTGCTGGAACTGGAAGGCATTGTGGTAGGCCAGTCCCTGCTTCATCAGCGTCCGGGCTGCTTGTTCGTCGTTGCCCTGCTGCTTGAGGAGAACCAGGGCCCGATCGTAGGCATGGATCGCCTCCTGGTGGGCGTACAGCCCCCGCGCCCGGTCTCCGACTTGCATCAGGTACTCGACGGCCTCTTGCGTTCGGCCTGCCAGCGCCAGGTGGCCGGCGACGAGGCCGGTGTACTCCTCGGCCCGCTCACCGGCTTGCTCCAGCAGCCAGTCGGCCACCAGCCCGTGACAGTCCCGCCGTACCCGCTTCAACACGCTCTCGTAGGCTACCTCGCGCAGAAGGGCATGCTTGAAGAGGTACTCCCGGGCATCGGCAAAGGCTGAGGTCTCTCGTTGGAAGACCATCTCCCGGCCCCGCAGGGCCGAGAGTCGATCAATGACCTCGGCTTTGCCAATCCCTTCCCCGTCGACGCGTTGATGCGGGCCACCGCACGGTCCCAGAACAGTCGCCCCACCACTGACGCCTGCTGCAATACCGTCCGCTCCTCAAGCGGCAGACGGTCCAACCGGGCCTGGAGGACACCGATCAGCGTTGGTGGCACGTGCACACCGGCCAGCCGAGAGGGGACCATCCGCCATTCCTCCTCCCCCTTGACGATCAGGCCATCCTCGATGAGCATCTTGACCAACTCTTCGATGAAGAAAGGGTTGCCCTCGGCGCCGGTCACGATGAGGTCGCGGAGCGCATCGGGTACCTGGTCAACCCGCTGCAGGATCTCGGCAACCAGCCGCCGGCTGTCCCACTTGGACAGTGGCTCCAGCGCCAGGCGCCGGTGAAAGCCCTGCCCCTCGCCCCAGTGGGGCCGCCGTTCAAAGAGCTCTGGGCGCGCGGCGCCGACGATCATCAACGGCTGCTCGCATAGGGCGAGCGCCAGGTGGTTGAGGGCATCCAGCGAGCTGTCATCGGCCCAGTGCAGGTCCTCCAAGAGGACCAGCAGCGGAAACTGCCCGGCCATACCCTGGAAATAGTCGGCCAGATAGGCGAGGGTCTGGTCGCGCAACTGTTGAGGATCGTCTCTCACCTCTGCCAGATGGGGGCTGTCTCCGAGTTCAAATCCGACGAGGTGCCCGATCAAGTGCGCCCGCAGGGCAATTTGGGACCCCTGGTCGCTCTCTTTGTGCCCGCCCAACGCCGCCCCCACGCCCTCTTCCAGTTTCTCCCGGACGTCGGCGGCTGTGTCGCTGTCCTGGATCTGGAAACGGAAGGCGACCAGGTCCCGGATCAAGCCGTAGGGCTGGTTCTGCATCTCGGCCGAGGCCCGCCCCTTGAAATAGAAAAAGTGCTCCGGCAGCAGCTCGGCCCAGGCGTCGAACTCGTGCAGCAGGCGCGACTTGCCCACCCCCGCCTCCCCGCTGATCGTGATCACCTGTAGCTCACGGTCCTCTATGGCCGTGTAGAAGGCTTCTTGCAGGTGCTTCAGCTCCGCTTCGCGACCCATCATGTGGGTCTCAATGCCCTCCACGCCACGGCTGGGCCGAAGAAACGCCCGCGGCTTGGCCCGCTGCACCAGGTAGGTGTGTACCGGCCCGGCCTTGCCCTTCACCGTGAGCGGTTCCTGGGCCAGTACGTCAAACACCCCCTGCACGTGGCGGTAGGTGTCATGGCTGATCAAGATGCCTCCCGGCGGCGCGTTCTGTTCCATCCGCGAGGCCACGTTGATGGCGTCGCCCATGGCGGTGTATTCTACCCGCAGGTCTGAGCCCACCTCCCCGACGACGACCAGCCCGGTGTTGATGCCGACCCGCACATTGAAGCCGGTGATGCCGCGCGCCTGCGCCAGGCGCGCGGCATATTCCTGGCTCCCTGCAATGATGTCTAGGGCTGCCCGGCAAGCCCGCTCCGGGTCGTCTTCGTGGGCGATGGGCGCCCCAAAGAAGGCCAGCACCGCGTCGCCCATCAGGCGCGCCAGCGTGCCATCGTGGCGGTAGACCGGCCGAATGAGTACGTCAAAGGCCCCGTCCATGATCTCCAGCCAATCTTCTGGGTCCAGATTGCTCTGCTAATGCCGTCGAGCCTTTGACGTCGGAAAAGAGGATGGTGACGGTTCGGCGCTCGTGGCCTATCTGGCCGCGGGTGGCCAACAGCCGTTCGGCGTACTCTGCGGGTACCAGGCGCTGGAGCCGCTCTACCGCGCTTTCGGTCAGGGGTGTCGGGCGCGTTACCGGAGGAGCGCTTACCTCCGTCCCGCAGCTAAAACAGAACCTGGCTTCGGGGGGCAGCTTGGTGTTACATTTCGGACATGCCAGAGCAAGCCTGGCGCCGCAGCTCAGGCAGAACCTGGCATGCTCTGGGTTTTCGGTACTACATTGGGGGCAGTTCACGTGTACCCTCCTTCACTTGACACCAAATGCAAGCAAAGGTACTGTGTTCTGCTACAGGTCGACGGTCCTTTGCAGCCGTTTCAGCGCCTCGTAGGCCGCCGGCCCGACCATGCCCTTCATTGTCCGGGCGCGCAGCGCCCGGTCCAGATCGGCTATGAGATCCTGGGGATCTTCCAGACCCACACTGACGCGCACAATGCCGTCGCCTGTCCACTCCCGGATCCCTGCCTTTTGGGCATCTGTCAGGTAGGCCACGGCATCAATGTACAGGTCGGTGGGGTAGTAGAAGATCAGACTGTCGGGCGTGGCCCAGGGAAGTGGCATAGGTAAACAGGCGCACCTTCTCTGCCAGGGTGATGGCCGCCCCCAGGCCCTGTTTCAACTGGAACGTGAGCATGCCGCCATAAGCCGACATCTGCCGCCGGGCCAGATCGTGATGGGGATGGCTCTCCAGGCCAGGGTAGAAGACACGGCTCACTGCGGGGTGGTCCTCCAGGAATTGGGCGATGATCAAGGCGCTTTCGCAGTGGCGGGTCATCCGCAAGGGGAGCGTGGTCAGCCCGCGTGCAATCAGCCAGGCATTGAAGGGACTGAGCGCCCCGCCCAGATGGACCAGTGCCTCCTTGCGCAGGCGATGGATGCCTTCAGTGGGTCCTACGACTATGCCACCCAGGGCATCCCCATGGCCATTCAGGTATTTGGTCGCGCTATGGATGACATAATCCGCTCCCATGGCCAGGGGTCTTTGCAGGCAGGGCCCGGCCCAGGTCGAGTCGATGACTAGCAGGGCGTCCGCCTGGTGTGCGATCTTGGCCAACGCTGAAAGGTCAGCGATGCGAAGGATGGGGTTTGCAGGGGTCTCGACGTAGACCATCCTGGTCTCTGGTCTCAGCGCGGCCTGTACCTGCTCCAGGTCGCTGGTGTCTACCAGGCTGACCTGGATGCCGTGCTGGGGCATGTGAAGGCCAAATAGTTCCACCGAGCCTGCATAGCAGACTTCGCTGGCGATCAGGTGATCTCCGGGCTTCAAGAAGGTGAAGAGAAGCGACGAGACGGCGGCCATGCCCGAGGCCAGCGCCAGCGCGGCTACCGGCCCTCCGGGCTGGCCAGCGGCCGGCGATTCCAGTGCTGCGATCTTTTTCTCCAGCGCTCGCGTCGTGGGGTTTCCCCAGCGGGCGTAGGCGTAAGGGGGCTGGGATGAGTCCATGGTCAGGGCGTCAAAGAGCTTGGGACCAAATCCCGGAAGTTGGTAGGCGGCCGACATGTGCAGGGCCGGGGTAAGGGCGCCCGTGGTCGGGTCGGGTTCTTCGCCAGCGTGAATGGCGAGTGTATCAATGGATAGCTCAGGCATCAAGTCTCCTGTTCCGTCTCCCTCTGATGGACGAGAACCTCAGATCGGGCCCGTCCTGCCTCGGTCGGAGACCTTGGCGAACCAGTGAGAGGGATTGACTCTGATGGGCGAGGGCTCCGACCGAGCCCCTCCGACTGAGCCCCTCTCTCCTTGGTCAGTGACCTCGGCGAACAAAGGGTAAGTCGCTAGGCCTCCTGTGTAGCTAGCTCCTCGCGCAACGACTGGTGCCGTTCGCGGGTGATCGGGTAGCGCCACGCGCAAAAGATGGCCAGAACCAGCAGCACGGCAGGTACGGGTCCCATGAACAGGCGGATAGCCGTCACTGCTTCGGCTGGCTGCTGGGGCAAGGGTTCCCCCGGAGTAGGTGTAATGTACTCGGTGAAGGCCAGGGCCAGCCCCATGGCCCAGATAGCAAGGCCAGTGGCCAGTTTTTGAAAGAAGGAGGCAAAGGCGTAAAAGGACCCCTCGCGCCGCCTGCCGGTCTTGACGGCGTCATAGTCGGTGACATCGGGCACCATGGACCAGGGCACGACGTAGGCTGTTGCGATGCCCAAGCCGGCCAGGGCCGCCAGCGCATAGGCAAGCGATACCTGATGGGGGCCGACGGCCGAGATGCCGAGCAGCACAAGGATCCAGGTCAGTGTGCCGATGACAAAGGCCCGGCGCTTGTCCAGCCGGCGCGCCAGCCAGACGATTACCGGGATAAAGAGGATGGCCGAGCCCTGGGCAGCGAGCACAAAATAGTTGGCCTGATCAGGCACGCCCAGGTAGTAGTTGGCAAAGTAAATCAGCGCGGCCGCGAGGATGCTAGCTGCCGTCCAACTGAGCAGATAGAGACCCATCACCCACCGAAAGGGGCCATTGCTCAAGGTTGCCTTCAGCGCCTCGAGTGGCGGTAGTGACTTTGGTAGCTCGTCGGAAGGCCGCTCGCGCGTGACCGAAAAGACGATGAGGGGAGGGAAGATGGCAGCCAAGCCCAGGATCAGGCCAGCGAGCGCATACAATGCCCGGGAGTCGGTGATGAGCCAGCTCAGAACGGTCACCAGGATGATGGCGCCCAGCGTACCCGCTATGGAAAAGACCATGCGATAGCCGTTGAGTGAGCTGCGCTCGTCATAATCCGGTGTCATCTCTGGGGTCAGGGCGTTGTAGCCGACGTGAACAGCGGTAAAGACGGTATCAAAGAGGATGAAGGCCAGGGCATAGTAGGCGGTCAAAGCCAGGGGACTCCAGGGAGGGACCAGCCACATCATGGCAAAGGACACGCCCAACGGGACGGCCCCAAAGAGCAGGAGCACCCGCCGGCGGCCCCAGGGGCTGCGGATCCGGTCGGCTACGATGCCGAACAGGGGATCGTTCACTGCATCCCAGATGCGACCAATCCCTACCGCCCACGCGGCCAGGCCGGGCGGCAGCCCCGCCACGTCAGTGAGGAAGTAGAGTTGATAGAACATGACGATGGCCAGAGGGATGCTCGTGCTCAGGTCACCGGTACTAAAGAGGAGCTTGGTGCGAAGCGTGAGCTTGTCCCGGTCCTGATCCTTGGTTCGTGGTCCGCGATTTGTGGTTTGTGATCCCTCGTAAGTCATGTGGCCGCCGCTTGTCGCCTGCTATCCGTCGCCTGTCGTCCAACTCTTTGCATGCTATAAGGCAGCCCAATTCTGCCTATCGTCCATTTCGTGGAGGTAGAATTCATCCAAGGGCCGTTCGGCTACCATCTGGCGGTAGGCGGCCAGTTCATGTTCCATGGCTGGGTCCAGCTCGCGGGGCTGGTGCTGGTCCAGGACCTCGCGGACTTTATCCTGGGCATGATCCAGTGCCGACCGGCTGCCGCCTTCCGACCAGGCTGCATAGGGCTCGCGGGGCAGGAGTTCGGGGACGAAATGCTCCTGCCGGAAGTGGCGTACGGTGTGGGCCTCGGCCAGGTAGTTTCCTGACGAGCCGATCTTCTGGATCAGGTCCACGGCGAGAGTCCCCTCGTCCACCCCGATCCCACGTGCCATGCGCAGGGCTGACCCACACAGTTCATCGTCCAGCATCAGCAGCGCTTCGCTGGCGAGCAGTGTGCCGTCGAGCGTGCCGCCGCAGGTGATAAAGTTGACGCCGGCCAGCACAGCAGGCAGCAGCGTGGACGTTCGCTCCAGCCCTGCCTGCAAGTCCTCCAGCTTGGACTCGGTCACCCCACCGACACTGCGACAGGGTAGGCCATAGTACCGGGCCAACTGGGCTGCTCCCGGCGGTGATGAGCCCCGTCTCCACGGCTCCCAGGGCTACTGTTCCCGTCCTCATGTTGGCGATGGTTGAGACAGTGCCATAGAGCACCGGTGTGGCCGGCCGGAAGATCTGGGCCAGGGTCACGTGGGCCAGAATGCTGGCGTTCTGCTGGACCAGGAGGCCCGCCAGTGTGGCCGGCGCTGTTGCTCCGGCGATGGCCTCGGGGGACATGGCCAGCGGCTGGCCATAGTCGGCGCAGATCAAGAGCCCTTCAAGCTGCATCTGGATCATCTGCAGCGGGCTGCCCACAGAACAGATGGCAAAGAAACTCGGCCGGCGGCGGGCACGCTCTTTTCCCCCGGCCACGATGGCCATCATGCGCATCATATCCAACGTAGGCAGATAGCCGTAACAGCCCATGCCAAAACTCTTATGGCTGTGGTGCGCCCAGGCCCAGATGGCTTCAGCGTGGATGGTGGTCATGGGCACATCGTTGGGCCAGATGTCCATCTGGGAATTGTGGATGTGCTGGCAGCCGTTGATGAGCTGGATGTGGCGAACCACGTCGGCCATGGTCGCCTCGCGGCGCTGCCCGGTTTCGCCGTCGATGATGTGGGTGGGAGTACCCAGCCCGGCAAAACAGATATTGTCACCACCGATCTCCAGGAAAAAGTCGGATAGAGGAGCATCCTGGCTCGGCCCCGAACCGTAGAGGCGGAACTGCTGGGGGGCTTGCTCCACGGCCCAGCGTACGAGCTTTTCGGGGATACGCACCGGCCCCCCGTCGTCGTCTACCTGGGCACCGGCCTCGCGAAAGAGGTTCCGAGCGGTATTCCAATCAACCTGGACGCCAACGTTTTCGAGAATCTGCATCGAGGCAGCGTGGATGCGTTCAACCTCCTCAGAGCTCAGCACCTCAAAACGGGTCGTCTTCATTGCCAAAGTTCCTTCCGGCTGCCAGGATCTGGGAACCTGAGATGGCCGTCGTCTGGGCTGACGCCGATTATACCATCAGTTCATGTCTTGCACAAGGCTCCGGAAGGGGACTCCAAGGGCGGCAACCAGCAGAGCAGGATGGTGGGCAATGATACCTAGCTGTGCCAGGAGGTTGGTATTCTAGGATTCTAACTCGGCCTTAAGCCGGCGCAAGTTCTCTTCAAAGTGGGCTTCGGCTGCAGAGGTGACAAAGGGACGTAGCAGCCTGGCAAAGCCACCCGTGCGCAGTCCGCCGGAAAAGGTAACCCTGGTACGGCCTCGCACTGTCTCGAAGGTATACTCTCCTGAGATGGGGATCATTCCCGAGGTTGTCTCGAAAGAATAGCTGCGATTGGGCACAAAGTGCGTGATTACGCCAGTGGTCTCGAAGTTGCGACCGTAGGCCTCAAAGGTATAGCGGTACTGGAGTCCGGCACCGGTAACACCGTCAGAGATGATCTGCGAGTCGAGCATGCCCGTCTGCCACTTGGGCAGTTGGTCTTGATCGACCGTGAAGGCAAAAACGATGTCTACAGGACGGTCGATGGTTACGCTTACCGTGATAGGAGCCATGGTGATATTCCTGTGATGTGGGTGTCTGGCCGATCCTCAAATGCCTCGGCCGCCGCGCCAAGTGCGTCTGCAGCGCCAATCGTCCTCCTTGACCTAGTCTCCGGCGCCAAAGGATACCTTCAGTTTGGCCTCATCGTCCTTGGACAGTGAGGTTTGCAGGACCTTGGCATCGAATCGGGCCAGATCGTCCAGGACTTTGTCTTCGGTCCAATCCTCGACCAGCAGAAACAGGGCCGACTGGCCTGGTTCAATCGTGTTGCTGACCTCTTTGATGAATTTGTCATCCACGCCGGTGTCGCTCAGCGCGCCGCCCAGAGCGCCGCTAGCCGCGCCGATGGCCAGGCCCAGCCATGGCATCCAGAAGAGCAGACCGATGAACATGCCCCAGAATGCGCCGCCCAGAGCGCCGATCCCGACCAGGCTGGTGGCCTGCTTGACCTTGACCTTGCCGTCCTGTCTACGCACTGCGACCGCGGCATCGGAAAGGGTGATGAGATGCTGCTTTTGCAGGCCCTTTAGCTCATCGCGCATCTGTTCGGCGCCTTTCTCGTCCTTGAAAGCAAAAACAACCATCTGACTCATTGCGCGCTCCTCTTGCCGTGGGTTCGGGTTCCAAGACACGCCTGCGCATCATGTCCACCATGCAGCAGGCACCGGCCAAGTGCCACGGACCTATTGTAGCACAACCAGGGACCGCGCGCATCAGGCATCCGTACAGTTTTCTCCCTGTACATTCGTCCAGTCTTCTATCTGTACGGACGTCCAGGTTGCCGCGGGCCAGTCCGGAGCTACTGCAATGCTACGGCGGGTGGGGGAAGATTGGGGAACATTGGCTGGCGTTGAGGTTGGTGGGTAGTTCTTCGACGCCATGAACCTGGGTGAGTGTGGGTGGCGTGATGCTATCGAGAGCGCACGGGCCCAGTTTGGATTCCCTGCGCCCGAGCCAGCCGGTCCAGCGCCTGGGCAGCCGCACTCTGCACGCTCTCTTTGGGATCCTGGAGGAGATCAACGAGCGGCCCGGCCGCCCGCGCGTCTCCGATCCGCCCCAGCGCCCGGGCGGCTGATTCGCGTATCTGTCCATCTTGGTCCTGCAGGGACGTGGTCAGTGGGTCTACGATCTGTCGTCTGTGATCTGCTTCCGCCAGGTTCTGCCCGACCTGGCCCAAAGCCCTGACGGCAGCAAGCCGCAGTCTTGGGTCTGGATCGGATAGCGCGGCGACAAGGATTGTCACTGTTTGAGCCTTTAGCGCGCTGTCTTTGGACTCCTGCCCCATCAGTCCCAGGGCGACAACAGCACCCTCTCGACGGGGCCAGTCTGTGTCATTCAGAGCGGCGCTTAGAGATCCCAAATGGGAGGATCCCAAGCTCGCCAGCGACCCCGCAGCAGCCCTACGCACGGCCTGTCGCTCGTCTCCCAGGGATGCAAGCAGCGCCTCCGCCAGGAGCGCTCGCGGCGCCTGGTTTTCCATCCGAGGAGCAACCACCGCCAGTGTTTCCGCGGCCGCCTCACGGACTTGCCAGACCTCGTCACAAAGCGCATTGACCAACGCTACCCCCATCTGTTTGGAAAGGGAATCTCCACCCGTCTGTTCGCTGCTTCTTTGCGGAGATCTGATGCTCACTGGGCCAGGGGCTGAGTTCTGCTGCTTTTCGACAGTTGGGGGCGGTTGTGCCTCGGCGCAGGCATCTAGCAGGCAGCCTAGTGCCCTCACGCCAGCCCTGCGCACTGTCCACTCATCATCGTTCAGTGCCTCGATCAACGCGGGCGCGGCCCTCAAGTCACCTACTTTGCCAAGAGCCGCGGACGAAGCCTCCCGTACACCTGGGTCGGGATGGCGCAAAGCACCCACTAGCCTGGCAGTGTCTGCCCGGGCTTTGAGGGTCTCCACGTCAGGGGCTCTGCCGCCCATTCGTTTCTGTAAGAAACGCAATACCATGACAATCCCCCGCGTCTGGCCGATCGCTTCCTAGCGTGACTTTGCAGGTCTTCCTTGGTCCGGGTCCACAGGAATTATGAATAGGACAAGGCGCAGGGTGATCGCCCAGGCCAGGACGGCCAGGGCAACGATCAGATAGTCGGTGGGCTCCTTCAGCAGACCCAGGTGCAAGAGGTCTTGCGCCAACGGAATCGCTGATACGCCGACAAAGAGGGCCATCAACACCACGGCCATGATCACCGGCCACCAGGCTCCTCCCTGGGTACTGCTACTCCACGATGGTCGTCGCGGTGGTTTGATAAGGACAACCAGCCACAGCCCGCAAGCCACCAGGGTGTAGGTCACACCGAGTTGAGCGTAACGAATACCGCCACCCCTATCGAGGAAGAGCAGATACACAAGGAACGCTGCAGCACTGATGGCAAGAGCCGCGGGCACCACAAAGCGGGCCAGCAGGCGGCCCAACCTGACACTTCGCTGCACTCCGGAAGCAGCTCCCAGTGTGAGACCCAGCGATGGGATTGCTACAGTAAGCACGGTGATAGCCGTACCCTGTCCCGAGCGATAGGGGTAGCCCCGGGAAAAAAGTGGGACGGCCACTAGAAGAATGGCCAGGTAACTTACCTGGGTCAGGTTCAGCTTGAGTATGTCCATGAGGCCGTTGACGATGCGCTGCCCTTTTTTCAGGACCACGCCCAGCACAGTGGGCGAGTCCTCCATGAGGATGATGTCGGCCATGCTGAGCGCGGCTTGCGTACTGCTCTGTCTTGAGATGGCCAGGTTAGCCTGGCGCATGGAGGACAGGTCGCCCACCCCGTCGCCGACTACGGCCACTGCCTCGCCCGCTCTGCGCAGTGCAGCTACCACCTGCCCTGCTTGCTCGGGAGTGAGCAGGCCGAAAATGGCTTTCTCGTCGGCGGCCTGCACAAATTCATCGGCGCTCAAGCCGGCCAGGTCTGGACCAGAGGTGGTCTCCAGCGCATAACCCTCATCTGCGGTCAGTCCTGCCTGTCTCAGCATCCTGGCCGTATGCTCCGGTTCCCCAGAAGCAAACACTTTGATGTCCAGGCCTGTCTCAGTGAAGGTTTTGATGGTCTCGACCGATTCAGGGCGTACGCGTTCGGAATAGTGCAGCGTACACAGGCGAATGAGTCCATCGGGCAAGTGAGGTTGTCCGTCAGCGTCGTGGATAGCAGTAAGGTCCGGTACGTAGGCAAAGGAGAGCTGGTCTTCTTCGACCTGGTCATGTTGTGGGCTCTCCTCCGCTTTCTCTTCACCTTCACCCCGTCGCAGGGTTGTTTTGAGTCTCTTGCCTAGACCCCGGAAGAAACCGCGGACTCGGGAGTCTTTGTCTTCCTCCTCTTCTCCCGCCGGGGTCGCCTCTTGAATAGCCGAGGTTTCTGTTGAAGGAGTACCGTCTTTGCCAGCCGTGCTTCCATCTACCGGTCCCGCGCCTTCGGGGTGAGCTTCATCTCGAAGTAGCGGGGCAGATTGAGAGGCAGGGGTTGTGGCGTCCGCGGGGGAGGCGCCTGTTGTAGACGCTTCCTGCTCGGCCTGGGGAGATTCGTCGTCCTGCGGCTCGTCTTTGCCCCGCCGGAAGAGACGTCCCACGGGTGCGAAGGCACGGCGAACGGCTTTGATGGGCGATCCCTCTTCCCCGCTTTCTATCTCTTCTGGTTCTTCGTCTTCCGCCGGCAAGCGGGCGGCGAGGATTTCTGGCTCGGCCAGGACATAGACCCCGCGCAGATCGTCGTCGTCAAAGGCGAGGGCGCTCCAACCATAGACCGACATGAAGGGAGCTTCCTCAAGGGGAACGCGCTGGCTTCCCTCGAACGTATCGCGAATGGCTCTGACTGGGAGATTGTCGACCGAAGACGTACGGGCGAAATCGCCCAAGATCTGTCTCAGACGCGATTCAGATAGTTGCTCCTGGTCTTCCCGAGGTTCTTCCAGTTCTAGGTCGACGTGGGTGCCGGTAAGGATACCTTCCTGGGCAAAGCAGATGACTGTTGCCTGGGCCAGAGATTCTACCGATCTGGCCCGGTTCACGAGAGCTCCCAGCCGGCCCAGGTCGGCCGTACCTGAGGCATAAGTCACGACGATCATGAAGAACAGCGTGACAGGCGCGATGCTAAAGACAAGCGATATAACCTCGCCGAAGGCATCTACTGGAACCGGACCCATGTCCCAATTGAAATAGCGGAACAGCAGGAAGATGGTCATTAGCGCGACGACGCCCAGCAGCACCTTGAGAACATGCTCGATGACCCGTTCGATGGCCGTTAGTTGTTCCTTGGCCTCCGGCGTTTCCGCAAGCCGGCTTGTGATCAGACGGTCGCTACCAGTTTTCTCGACGAGGCAGGCGGCCCGGCCTGAGAGACAGAAGCTACCGGCGTACACCCGATCACCAGGGCGCCTGATCTGTCTGGTGCTGTAGCCGGTGAGTACCGATTCGTCGACCACTATCTGGCCCTCGCCTATCAGCTCGCCATCGACCAATATCTGGTCGCCTGGCCCAAGCACGATGGCATCGCCAACAACGATCTCGGCAGGGTCTACGCTGCGGACCTTTTCGTCCCGGACGACCGTAACCTGCGGGCGGGTAGCCTGCTGGATGTCCTGCACCCTCCTGCGAGCGAACATTTCCTGAAAGATGTTGATACCAACGTTGAAGGCTATTGTACCCAGGCTCAATAGCGCATCCAGCGGTATGCCCAGCAACAACTGGGAGGCGGCCAGCCCGACCAAGCTGAGATTGAAGAGGTTGTAGACGTTCTCGTGCCAGATCTCTTGCTTTGTGCGTGGAGGTTTGAGCTGAATGACGTTGTCCTGGCCCTCCACCTGGCGGGCCTCGGCCTCGGCCTCAGTCAGACCCTCGACCGGGATCACGGGGGGGGTAGGAGCTGGCCGGCGCGCGGCAAGCCTCCGTTTCTCCTGGAGACGATACCAGATACCTGCCGCAATGGCCGCAGCGGCGGCCACAGCGGCCACGATCAGGGCGATCCAGACGAAAGGTTTTGGTTTGAGTCGTCGGTCCTGGTCGTCCATGCTCTCTCTAGTGCGCCGTGCCACATTCCTCACACGAAGGCTGGCGGGCAACATGGGCTGGGCGTGTGAATTGCGGCAGTCTGTCTAGCCCAGATTATACATCAAGAGTAGAGGTTTGGGAAACTCGGGAAGGGCTGGTTACCATCAGTATCCGTACCTTGGTGGTATCCTGGCGGGTTATCCGGTCAACTTTTGACAGAGCCTGAAGGGCATGGTACACTGGCCGGGAAGCCATGCTAGAAAGCGAGTCTTACCATGCCCAACGTTGCCATAGTCACAGATAGCTGTGCCAGCATACCAGAATCGCTTGTTGAGTCTCTCCAGATCCACCGAGTTCCCTACTATATGCACCGCGGAAATCATGTTCTTCGTGACCTGGTTACGGTCCACCGGGATTCTTTTTATCGTTGGCTTCCTGCGGCCAGAGAGCTTCCCAAGACAGCCGCTCCGGGTCCTGGCGACTATGTGGCGCTGTACGAGAGGCTGGTGGGAGAGGAGGATATCGACGGTATTGTCAGCGTCCATATGACCTCAAAAGGCAGCGCTGCCTACCAGGCGGCCAAGATCGCCCAGTCGATGGTGGTGGAAACTCTGCCTGGCTTGCGGTTGGTTGTGATCGATACCCTCAATGTTTCGATGTGCCAGGGCTGGATGGCAATCGAGGCGGCCCGTGCCGCGCTGGAGGGCAGATCCCTCGCGAGCATAGTCCGTTTGGTGCAGGACATGATTCCGGCCACGCGCATGATCCAGACAGCGGACACGCTCAAGTACCTGTACATGGGCGGGCGCATCGGCCGGGCCAAGCACCTCGTGGGCAGCCTTCTCAGCATCAAGCCTCTTATCGGCATGGAGGAGGGAGTCATCGTGCCACTGGGGCAGGCCCGCAGCCGGCAGCAAGCCTACGCCAAAATGGTAGACATGGTAGAGGCGGTGGTGGGGTCGGGCAAGGTCAAGGTCGCCTGCGTCCACGCTGCGGCGCGGGATGAAGCGGAAAAGCTTGGCCGTCTCATGGAGGCCCGGTTGGACGTGGCAGAATTGCTCGTGGCCGAGCTATCGCCTGTGCTGGGAGTGCACACGGGTCCGGGAACGGCTGGCGTCTGCTACTTTCCAGTGCAGCTGTAGCTGTACCGTGCGTACATCGGATTCCACAAGGACAGCAGAATCCAGGTTCCGCGGCAGCAAGAGAAAGCCTGGCGGCGGGCGAGGTGGCAGACCCTGCTCGCCGGGCGATGCAGTGTGGCCTGAGGTAGCCACTGTGAGAACAGATCGCTGTTGTCCTAGGCCGGATTTAGCTCGAACTGCCAGTCTTTTTCCCAGTTGTCGTCAACCAGGTTGGCGCTCCACTCGAGTTCTGGGGGGCTAGTCCTGATAACCTCCAGGTCAGCATGACAGCGCTGGCAGAAGGCTGCCTGCCCTTCCCAGGGCTTGCGTCCAAGGTCAATACGGTTTCCGCAATCCGGACAGTACGCGATAGCCACCTTTGTTGCTCCTTGTATTGTTCACGCCGGAGTGGTGGCGTACAGAACTCTGCGAAAGGAATCCAGAAAAGGAGAAAACAACCGCAGAGCCCCGCACGCGCTACCTGACTCTCCAGCTCTCTACCAGCTCTCGGGCGCCATCCAGACGGCCGAGAGCTCGGGCGGACCGGCTTCTACCAGTCCTCGTCGTCATCCGAGTCACAGTCCCCATCTTCGTCGGACCAGTCGTAGGCCCAGTCAAACTCCAAAGGCTTGACGCAGATCACCTCCAGATCAGCTTCGCACTCAGGACACGTTAGCTTCTGGCCGAGCCTCGCGTGGGGGTTTAAGGTAATCCTTTCCTCGCATTCGGGGCAATATCCACTAACCATCGCCATACTCCTCTACTTCAGTTGACCGGTCAGTCGCAACCCGGGCAGAGTTCCTTGCACAGGGCAGTTGACCGGTGTACGGTAGGCCCTGCCATCCCAGGTCTTCAGCCAGCTTTTCGCAGACTCGTGCAAGAATCTTATTCCAGTTTAGTACATTTGTGTTCAAGCAGGGGGGAAAAAAAGTACCAAGAATGTGTTATGTTCTGCCAGAATGTACGATTTTTGTCACATCTGGGTCGTCTTCCGGGTCAAAGGAATAGCCCAGCCCAGGTATCGTATGTACGTAACGGGGGGTGCGCGGCTCAGACTCAATCTTGGACCGCAATCGACTGACCAGGCCCCGCACCAGGTCCCGGTCGCCGCGACCGCTATAGCCCCAAACCCGTTCGACAATGACCTCGGTGGGTAGGATCTGGCCGCGATGGCTCATGAGCGTGTAGAGCAAGCGAAACTCGAGATGGGTTAACCGTCGCGGTGGGTGACCGGTGATCTGTACGGTCCGGTTGGCGGCGTCGAGGGTCAAATCAGCCTGGCTGAGGGCGGGAAGGCTGAACAGGGGCACGCTGCCTGCCCGGCGTACCAGCGCTTGCACCTGAGCAATGAGCAAACGGCCGCTGAATGGTCGTACGATAACCAGGTCGGTGCCAGAGACAAGAAGATCACGGTGAAGATCCTCGGTGATAGGATCGATGAATATCACCAGGGGTACCTCAGTCTCAGCCCGGACGCGACTTACATTATCCAGGGGGTTCCCGACAGATGCCAGCGCGATAAGGTCGGCCGGGCGTTCCAGCCAACTCTTCATGGCTCGTTCCAGATCACTGGCCATGGTTACCGCCAGCCCGGCACGCTGCAGCACAAGCGACAGCACTGCGCGTTCATCTGGGTCATGGCTGACTAGCATAGCATACATGGTCTCGGTGCTGGCTCCCAGCGTGATGGTCTTTGCCGAATCAGCAGTTCTAGTATATCATTCCTTGCTCTGTGCGTCAACTCGGGCGGAATAAGTTCAGAACGTCAGAGGGCTGGCGCTGTAAGGGGTTTTGGACCAACAGCGCTATGGCTCTGCCAGGTCATGCTGCAGGTCTGGGGAACTTTTGCTATAGGCGCAGCGTCCATCTGTACAGCATGCGGGATTCAGTCTGGGACGGTCCGCGGAAGGTACGGCGTGTTCTCTCGGGGGGCAAGCGGCGCCCAATCGTCAAGCAATGCTGACCGACATTATGCTACAATTCTAGACGAGCCCTTTCCGGGAGGCGAGCATGCGCGTTGTGCCAAGACCCCGCCATCCGCTTTTGGAAACTGTGTGCCATGTGCCAATAGGGGCCCTTGTGAGGGAGTATGTCCTTTGACCAGTGATTCCAACGAAGACAGTGCATTGTCCGACAAAGAACCAGCAGGCATATCCCACCGCGACATCGCCACGCCAAATCCGGCATCGATGCCGGACCGTTCTGTCTCTACGCGGACCAGGAGACCCGCTTGGCGGTTGGCCCTATCCCCGGCGGGGCTGATCCTACCTCTAGTTCTTGTCGCAGTGGCGATCTACCTGATAGCTCCTGAGGTGCTGGCGCGCCAATGGTCCAGGGGAAGGCAAGATCTGGCGCCGGCAGCCGAGATTCGGGTATCGGAACCTGAAAGCCAACCCAATCCTTCGGTGCAAGATGGGCTGGTCGAAAATGAGGCTTCTCTCGATGTTGAGGCCTTGCTCGACTATGCATCAGATCTCGTCCTACGGGGTCGTCTCGACGAAGCCATTGCCGCTTTCGAAGCCGCTGCAGACCGGGCGCCCAAAGAACCTCGCTTCGAGTCAGGGTGGGCTAGGGTCTTGCTGATGCAGGGCCAGGCCGATGAAGCAGTTGTGCATGCCCGGCGTGCTGTTGAACTCGAGCCCATGGATGCCGAGGCGATGACCGTCTTGGCCCAGGCCTACATGGCCGTGGGTGACGTTGGACGGGCCCTGGGCATTGGGCAGGCGGCGGTGGAGTTGGATGACAGCAGCGCCATTTCCCACGCGACCCTGGCAGAGGCATATCAGGCGGATGGCCAACTGGAACAGGCAGCCGAGGAGGCTGCGGAGGCGCTGAGACTAGATCCTGAAAACGCAACCGCGCACCGGATTCAGGGCTGGCTGCACTTCAACCTTGAGCAGGATGCGCGCCAAGCGCTCAAAGAGATGCGCCTGGCCGCGACCCTGGAGCCTCTACAGTGGCGGAATCACTTTGAGCTTGGATGGTTGTTGCTCCAGACCGAAAGCTATGCAGAGGCCGTCCCGGCACTTGAGCGGGCGCTTGCCCTACAGCAGACCAGTGAGATCCATGTCGCTCTTGCAGAGACCTACCTCCGGCTTGGTCAAGAAACAGAGGCCGCAAAGTACCTTGAGCGAGCACGAGGGGCCGGCGCTGAGGAGACAGGGATACTTGCCCTGGCGGCGGCGATCGGCGCGGGACAGGGTCTTTGTCTGGAAGCAAAGCTCCACTACGATCAGGTGTTGGCCCAAGAACCTTCCAGCTTGCTTGCCCTGGAAGCCAGGCTCATCTGCGAAGGGGCGACGCCCGAGCTGGAAGCGCAGGCGGCCACTCCGACTGCCGTAGCTACGAGCGCCGCGCCACTGCAGGGCCGCATTGCCTATCCAGTATGGAATCCGGGTACGGAGCAATACGACATTTATGTGAGTCAGGTGGATGGGACCGGCCGGCATCTGTTGCTGACCGGAGCGCGCCAGCCGGCTTTTAGTCCTGATGGCCAGTGGCTGGCGGTCAACGGCGAACGCCACTTGCAGGACAACCTCCTGGTCTTGCAGACGGATGGCAGCGAAACCTGGGAAGTCACCGAGCACGTCGAAGATGGTCTCCCCGCTTGGTCGCCAGACGGAAGGGGGCTGGCCTTCAGCTCCACGCAGCACGGCGACCGGCGGTCTCGCGTCTATGTCATCGATTCTGTCCCCCTGGATGGCCGCAAAGAGGCCGGGCGGCCCTTGAGTGCTGGCCCCTACGACGCCAGCGGGGCGTACCCCACCTGGACGGATGATGGACATGTTGTGTACGGTGGTTGTGACTATTCGGTCAATCCGGCCGTCTGCGGCCTGCTAAAGGTCCCAACCAGTCCTGGCCCCAATAGTCCTACGGCCTTGACCACCCACTCCGCTGACACAGCGCCCGCCGCCTACAACGGAAGGATAGCCTTCATGTCCAACAGGGAAGGCAGTTGGGACATCTATGTCATGGACAGTGATGGTGCGGGGCTGAGGCGTCTGACTCGGGGCTCGGCCAATGAGGGGCTGCCGGCCTGGGCCCCGGACGGCCAGGCCCTGGCCTACGTCTCAAACCAGAGCGGGCGGTGGGCAGTGTGGGCCATGGCGCCCGATGGCTCGGACCAGCGCCAGCTCTATGAGCTTGGAGGCGGAGGGCTGGTGGGCGATTGGCCTCAGGAGCGGATTAGCTGGGCACCTTAGCGGGGTGGCCGGTGGCGGGCTGGACCTGTCACGGTAGATACCCGTCAGGAAAGTCGGACCTGCATTCACCTGGTGTCGATCATGGCCAGTACCTGACCTACAGGCAGGGCTGCCACTGTGAATCCCTGGTAGCCGGTGACAGTATTCGCTACAAAGAGCGAGTTGTAGATCGCCTCCTCTGTCGCCTCGATGGCAGCCAGGAAGAGGGGGGACATCTGTTCGTTGGGCAAGTCGACATAAGTCGAAGCTCTGCTGCGTTTTGCTGTTGTACGCCGCACTGCATCCGCTGCTGAAAAAGCGATAGCATAGTCGCCCGAACCATTGGACATCGATGCGCCCGTACGCGCCAGGCCGGCCAATGCTCGGCGAGCAAGCCGCTCCAGATTGCGGTCCGAAAGCGGGGCGTCGGTGGCTAGAACCATCATGATGGAGCCGTCCGCCCGGTTGTGCTCCAATAGTTCTTGCAGGTAGTCTCTGCCCAGTTTCTGCCCGATGGGTATGCCCAAGACCTGGAGCACGCCGCCAAAGTTGGATTGGACCAATACCCCAACCGTATAGGCTCCCAACTCTTCCGGTAGCCGGCGTGAACTTGTGCCAATCCCTCCTTTCCAGCCAAAGGCTACCGTGCCGGTTCCGGCGCCTACAACGCCCTCGGCAACGGGCCCCTTCTTTGCCTGCTCGATGGCCCTGCTGATGTCGTTGGAAGTAGGCAGCCTACGCCGGATATTGTTCAGGCAACTGTCGTTGGTTTCGCCTACGACGGGATTGACAGAAACGACGTCATGGTTGCCGGGGTAGGCCAGCGTCCAGTCAAGAATGGATCCGGCAGCTTGCGCGACAGCCAGTGTGTTGGTCAATACGATGGGCGTTTCTATCTCACCCATCTCCCTGATCTGCGTGCTGCCCATCAGCTTGCCGTAGCCGTTGCCGGCCACGACCGCTGCCGTGACCTTGTCCTGGTAGAGGTTGCCACCATGGGGCAGGATTGCGGTCGCTCCGGTTCGGATATCCTGGCCTTCCACGAGGGTAGTATGCCCGACACGTACTCCCTCAACGTCAGTGATGGCGTTCAAGGGCCCAGCCGACAAGATGCCGGGAATGATCCCAAGTTCCCGGGCCCGGGCGCGAGGTTGGTATGGCGGATTCTGCATCAGAGTCTCCTTCTGGTTCATGCCCATGGAGTGGGCATTGTCTTGGGTCGTGAGCCGTGCTTCGCATCGGAAAAGCGTCCGCAGGGCTATGATAGATCAGAAGGAGGACAGCGTCAACTCTGATGCAGGGCCTCAAGCAGACCGAGTTCACAAACACAGGTCTTGACAAGGCCGGATGCCTGTGCTATAATCTTTTGTAAGTTCATTGGACTTACAAATCAGAGTTCTTCAAACAGGAGAGTTATGGCTGCATCGATTAGGCTCCCAAGTCCCGTTTGTGTGCCCCCTTTGGATGGGGGCTTTCGCCCTGCGGTACTGGCCAACCGGGCTTTTCTGAAGGAGGTGGAGGACTCGCACGTTGGGGTGCCTCTGGTCTTTGGGCTGGAGCGCTCAACTGGCTCTTTGTCCCGTTTTGAGGCAAAAGTCTTCCCCGACGGGCATCCTCGTTCCGAGGCGAACCTGTTCTATGCTGAGCGCATCCTCAAGTTCTTGCTGTGGCAGCGGGGCGGCTGGAAGGTCTATGTTGGAGGGCCAGGGAGCATCGGCCGTCACATCCAGGCTTGCTACGCAGCCGATGGTGAGCGCAGTTTCGATTCTGCTTTCCTGGGTTCCAAGATCTACCAGTGCCAGTTCACCGTCGTTCCTTGCGCGGCGGACGAGGTGCCCCCGGAGCAGGAGCCTACGAAAGCCTTGGGCCGCCACTTGAATGGTTGCCGGATAGGTTTTGACCTGGGTGCATCGGATCTCAAGGTGTCGGCTGTGGTCGATGGACAAGCGATTTACAGTGAAGAGATTGTCTGGGAGCCAAGCGTGCAGCCCGATCCCCAGTATCACTATGACCACATCATCGGGGCGCTAAAGGTTGCTGCCTCCAAGATGCCGCGTCTGGATGCCATCGGTGGCAGCTCTGCCGGCGTCTATGTCGACAACCGGCCTATGGCCGCTTCCCTCTTCCGGGGCATCCCTGATAGCCGCTATGACGAGATCCACAACATGTTCCTGCGTATCGGCTCCGAGTTTGGCGTCCCGTTGGAGGTGATCAACGACGGGGAGGTCACGGCTCTGGCCGGCTCGATGGCCCTCGAAGAGAATGGTCTCCCCAGGCAAGAGCATCCTGGGGATCGCGATGGGTTCAAGCGAGGCTGCTGGCTATGTGGACTTCCAAGGCAATATTACTGGCTGGTTGAATGAGTTGGCCTTTGCCCCGATTGACTACAGCCCCGAGGCTCCGGTGGAGGAATGGTCCGGCGACCAAGGAGTCGGGGCCCGGTATTTCTCGCAGCAATGCGTGTTCCGTCTGGCAACCGCGGTGGGCATTGAGCTTCCTACCGGGGTGACCAAGGCCGAGAAACTCAAGTCCGTCCAGGCCAAGTTGGAGGCTGGTCACGGTGGAGCAAGGCAGATCTGGCAGAGTATGGGTATATACCTGGGCTACGCCATTGCGGATTATGCCGACTTCTATCATCTGAAGCACGTACTGATCTTGGGACGCTGTACATCCGGCAGTGGAGGCACCCTGATCCTTGAGGGGGCCAAACGGGTCATGAATGCCGAGTTCCCTGAGCTGGCCTCTCAGATTAGCATCCAACTTCCTGACGAGAAGAGCCGGCGCGTGGGCCAGTCGATTGCCGCGGCGAGCCTGCCATCACTGGGGTAGGGGCAGATGCGAAAGGCTAACGCCCTCGTCTACAAAGCAAACTGGTTTTTAGAGGAGTAGGTTCAACATGCTATGCATACGCAACGCAACAGTATACACGCCCGAGTGTCGAATCCAAGATGGATCTGTACTCGTCGATGGCGTCTGGATCGCGGCTGTTGGTCCGTCGGATGAGGTACCGTGTCCTGAAGGTGCCCAGATCATCGACGCTTCGGGCCTGGTACTGACTCCTGGCTTCATCGATCTGCAAATTAATGGTGCTTTTGGGTACGATTTCAATACCGATCCAGCGTCTATCTGGCCGGCGGCCGCCAAGCTTCCGCGTTTTGGTGTTACGGCTTTCTTGCCGACCATCGTTACCTCTCCGTGGGAGACAGTGGCTGCGGCCCAGAATGCTGTGGCGGGCTCTGCCACCGCTCCCGGTAGCGGGGCTGTTCCGCTTGGCTTGCACCTCGAAGGCCCCTTCCTCAACCCAGAAAAGAAGGGGGCACACGATCCGGCCTACCTGCGAAAGCCCGACTTGGCAGCCATCGCCGGCTGGTCTCCGGAACGGGGAGTGCGACTGGTGACCCTTGCACCGGAGTTGCCCGGCGCGCTAGCTTTGGTCACCAGCCTCACCGATCGAGGGGTGATTGTAAGCGCCGGGCACTCGGCCGCCAGCTATCTGCAGGCGATTTCGGGCATCGAGGCGGGTATTCGTTACGGGACGCATCTTTTCAATGCCATGGTACCGTTGCACCAGCGAGAACCCGGGGTGGCGGGTGCGGTACTCACCGATCCCAGGATTGTTGCGGGTCTGATCTGCGACGGGTTTCATACCCATCCAGCGATGGTCAAACTCGCTTGGCAGGCGCTAGGTGGCAGGCGGCTGAATTTGGTCAGTGACGCGATAGCTGCTTTGGGCATGCCGCCAGGCCAATACACGGTGGGAGATAGCCGGATCGTCGTGGACGATACCTGTGCGCGGCTTCTGGATGGCACGATAGCGGGCAGCATTGTGGGGCTGGACGGAGCCTTGCGCAACTTGGTTGCCTTCACGGGATGCTCCCTGGAGGAGGCCCTGCCGACGATTACGACGACGCCAGCGGCGGTGCTGGGGTTGGGATCTGAGCGGGGCAGCGTCGCCCCGCACCATGTGGCTGACCTGGTATTGCTTACTCCTGATCTGCATGTCCACACCACCGTGGCAGCTGGCACGATTGCCTACCGGTCGATGGGGACCTGACCCAATGCCACCCACTGCCTCCGATTTGACTTAGTATGATTCTTGTGGTAAAATTAGTTTGTAGATGACGGAGACCTACAGCCCCCAATACGGGGGCTGTAGTCGTTAGGCCCGCTCTGGGAACGGTCTGGCTGCCTGGTACTTTCGGCCGCTGTGCTGCCAGGGTGCAATGGGCTCTGTCCAATGACCTGCCCGGAGCCGTGTGATTGGCCCGGGCTCCAAGAGAGAAAGACTGGCAGGCAGGCTATGATCTCCAGCCTGCCAACCCGAAAGAGGAGCTGGCTATGAAACGACAACCAAGAACAGTGCTGAGGATTGTGGAGCCCCAGTCGGTGGTAGAGGGTGCGGGTGTGAGGCTCAAGCGGAGCATCGCGACAAGGGCGCTCGACTACCTTGATCCTTTCTTGCTCTTTGACCATTTTGGTTCGGACAACCCAGACGACTATATCGCTGGCTTCCCTATGCATCCACATCGAGGCATCGAGACGGTAACCTACATGCTTGCCGGTCAAGTGAACCATCGAGATAGCCTGGGCAATGCTGGAACGATTGGTGCAGGTGATGTGCAATGGATGACGGCTGGAGGAGGCATCATGCATGAGGAGATGCCCAAGCACGGCCACGGTGAGATGGCCGGCTTTCAGTTGTGGGTGAACTTGCCGGCAGCGCTCAAGATGACGCGGCCTCGATACCAAGATGTCGCCTCGGCCGAGATCCCGGAGATCAGCCGGGAGGACGGGCTAAGGATCCGGGTGATAGCGGGCAGGGTGAATGGCGTCGGTGGCGCTGTGACCGAGATTGCGGCCGATCCGACGTATCTGGACATCTCGATCCCGGCTGGCGGGTACATTAATCAACCGGTTGAACGGGGGCATTCAGCCTTTGCCTACGTCTTCGAAGGTGAGGGGATCTTTGGGGGAGAAAGCGAAAACGGGGGCATGGTAGTGGCGCAGCCAGCGCTGGTGGTTCTCGACGATGGAGACTTCTTGGAGGTGCGCGCTGCAGAGCAGCCGGTGCGACTCCTGCTCGTTTCGGGCAAGCCCCTACATGAGCCCATTGCGCGCTATGGACCCTTTGTCATGAACACCGCTGAGCAGATCCAGCAAGCGCTGCAGGATCTGCGGGACGGAACCTTCGTGAGGTCGTAGCCTCTTGTGGCGGCATACTGTCCTTGCGCCGAACCTGGAACAGGAGACGCCGCGGGTGGCAGTGAATTGCAGATGCTTCTTCTCCGGACGCGGAGAGGCCCTACCAACGTTGGTCAGAGCGTGCGCCCGCATCCGACCAGCCCGATTTCTTTGGGCGGGCTTCATCCACTCTCAGTTGACGACCGTCCAGCGGCTGTCCATTGAGCGCAAGAATGGCGGCGGCTGCCTCATTGTCGTTCTCCATCTCGACGAAAGCAAAGCCCCTCGGTCGCCCACTATAGCGGTTTGTCACGATATTGACCGAGGTCACCTCGCCATGAGCTGCGAAGGCGGCTCGGAGCGTTTCCTCGGTCGTATCATAGCTGAGATTGCCGATATAGATGTTCTTGGCCATTTGTTCGACTCCTTGCTTCGTGATCTGCATACATTCTAGCTTCGATGCCTGCAGGTCCTTGGAGCCTTGTTCAAGCGAGCACTGTATCTGACAGTCCGACCTCCGGCCCAGCCATGACAGCTTTCCTGTTGTGAGCGCTGTGTCTTCCCAAACTGAGCGTTACGAGTCTTGTGGGGGACTCGCCGAGAGTAACTCAAGGGAACTAGATCGAAAAAGTGCCCGGACTGTAAGTCCGGGCACTTGCTCACTTGAACTGACTCGGGATCTTACCTAGTCCTCTGCCAGAGGATAGCAGCCTTTCCTCATACTGTCAAGTTGGAAAAGATACCGTCATACGGGTTCCTGTTCCGCAACAGCTTGCATCGGACCTGAGCTGGGTGTTTTGGGGCGCAGGTTCCATGGAAATCTGCCCGGTGATCCTGCGCCGATGACCTGACACTGCCTGGGCCCTAGCATGGAAAAACCCCGATGGCACGATGTGTCCGCATGCCTAAAGCAGATAGTGCGCCAGCGCCTGTACCAGGGTGGCTACCCCCAAAGGCAACGCATCCTCATCGATGTCGAAGCGGGGATTGTGATGCGGGGCATCCAAACCGCGCTCCGCATTGCAGGAGCCAACAAAGAAGTAGCAGCCTGGTACTTCCTGCATAAAGAGCGCTGCATCCTCGCTGCCCATTGTCCGGTGGTCAGCTATCACGTTCTCGGCGCCAACCACAGCCTCGGCTGCTGCCTGCACGATGTCAGTGACGTCTTTGTCGTTAATGACGGCTGGAGTACCGGCCGAGATCTCAAGGTCGACCGTGGCCCCGCATGCGGCCGCCACGCCATCGATCAGCTCACGCATTCGACGCCATACCATCTCTTGGACCTCCGGGCTAAAAGTCCGGATCGAGCCCTCCATCTTGACCTGGGGTGGAATGATGTTGAGCGCAGTGCCACCGTGTACCGAGCCCACAGACACTACCGCCGTCTCAAGGGGGCCGACGTTGCGACTGACGATAGTCTGCAGGGCGTTCACAATCTGGGCCGAAGCGACAATGGGGTCCACCGTCTGGTGGGGTGACGCGCCATGACCACCTTTGCCGTGCACCGTACAGGAAAACTCGTCTGCTGCGGCCATGACCGGACCCGGTCTAGCGGCGATGGAGCCTACCGGCAACTCGCTGAAAACATGAAGTGACAGGAAAAAACCGGGACGAGGGTCCTCCATGACACCCTCTTGCACCATGCCCTTTGCACCCCCCAGCCCCTCTTCAGCGGGCTGGAAGATCAGTTTGAGCGTGCCTTTCATTTCTTCTCGATGCTGTGCCATGATCGTTGCCACGCCCAGGCCCATGCTCATGTGGGCGTCGTGGCCGCAGGCGTGCATCACCCCCGGGTTCTGTGATGCATAGTCGACCTCATTCTCCTCGGTGATGGGCAGTGCGTCCATGTCAAACCTGGCCATGACGACCGGTCCTGGCTCTTTGCCTTCTATGAGCCCCACTACACCGGTTTGGGCCACGCCTGTCTGTACCTGGTAGCCCAACTCGTCCAATCGTACGGCGATCATCTCTGCCGATCGATATTCCTGGAAGCTCAGCTCTGGATGCATATGAAAATCCCGCCGCCAGGCGACCAACTGATTGCGAAGCGCTTCCGCCTCGGTCTTGAAGTCTGCAACGTCCGACATTCTGTAGCTCCTTTTCTTCGCTTGATGTAGACGATCTAGAACAGATGAGGATCTGGGCAAGAGCCCCGGCAAAGTGGTATGGCCGCTATGGAATCCAGCGAAAGGTTAGGTAGAAACTGGTGTGAAATTTAAAGTCGGGGTGTTCCACCGTACCCATCCCCATTCCGGTGACGCGGTCGCTGGGGACATCGCCTCCCACGTACGAGTCGTAGCTTCCCAGTGTATTGAACATGGGAAAGTCGGCCCCCCATTCCGGCGGCGGGCCGGGTTTGATAAAGATGGTCAGATCTCCGCCCGGCCACTCGACGATCACCGGCTGGTCCGTAGCACGTTCGCCATTTTGGTCCAAGACTTCGAAAAAGATGTTGTGCCGGCCGACCGACTCGACGGGATCTGCCCATTGGGCCGCCACCAGGCGCCAGTGGGGCTCGCCTGGCTCGATGGGAGCAGGTTCGAGCACGACTCCCAGGTCGTCCAATCGCGGGTCCCAATCACGGGGCGGGAGGGCCGAGGCATGTTCTCTGAGAACAAGCGGCAGCGCGGCCGAACAAAGGTTGGCACAGGTGGTTACACTGGCAGTGCCGCTGGCACCCTCCGCTGTTGTGACCTGTACCTGGTTAGTCAGCGGCCCAGTGTAGCCCTCAGTGACTGTGACTGCCAGGGTCTGCGTCCAGGCGCTACCTGGTTTGATACGGGCAGTCCAGGTTGGGCTTCCACCGGGACTGACCTGTGCGGGAAGCACGTCGGTAATGGTGGCTGTGAGGGTTACCCCGCCCGTATTGGTTATGTGCAAGGTATAGGTTAGCTGTGCGCCATCCAACACCGGTTGTGGGCTGGCCGTCTTGGCCACTTCCAGAGAGGCCAAAAACCTGTCAGCCCCCCACGCTGGGGCCGCCAGAAGGGGGCCGGCGGAAAGATTGGAGCTGCCCTGCCTGACGGTCTGAACAGGTGGTGCGGCAGCTAGAGTAGCAGAAATCGAGATGAGGACAAGGATAGTCATCGATATCGCCAGACTGGAGACCAGGGCTAGCACCATCTTTTCCCTCGACTTGACCATGCTTCCTCCTCCACAGTGATGAGCGCGCAACTAGACCCAGGGGCGTAGCTGCATTCTATCGCAGATCTCTGGCAATGTCAATCTGGCCCGCAGGACCGCAAACACCTTCGCCACAATCTAGAAGCCCTGAAACCAGCTATTTAAGATAGAAAAAATCAAAAAAGAGGACTTTTAATCTCATAAAAGATAGTATCGCTATTTGTATGTTGTTATGTGTAGGTTCTCATCAGAAAAAGGTCATAGACCCAAGGTCCAGTCAGAATCAGCCCTAATATCCTCCCTACGGAGCATGGTATTTGGGACGAAGCTATGGTACACTTGGATTCGCAGGTATAAGACGATATCATTCATTATGCCCAGAGATGGGTGACTAGCCACTAAAAAGGAGGAGTTGTCATGGCAAGCGAGCTAAGGCTTTTCACGGCCAAAGAGGCAGCGGCATATCTGCGGGTCAGCCCTTTTACCCTGCGCAAGATGGAAGAAATGGGTATGATCGTGCCCTATCGCACTCCCGGGGGACACCGACGCTATAGCCTGGACATGCTAAACGAGTATCTGGAGGAAAGCCGCGTCTTTCCGTCATCCCAGTAGAGCGTACCTGCTACCATGGGTACTGAGCAGAGGCAAGGCAACAAGCTCTTCTTTGTAGGTGCATGTTTTGTATGCGCCAAGAGCCCTGGGTCTGGTGTGATGCAGCGGCGGATCCAGGGCTTCTGTTCGGGCTGCGGCTGCTCAGGCCATCGCAGGGCTGTCGCAGACGAGCTGTGGATGACGTCTACGGGGCCGACTCGTCGGTCTGGTGGACCCCAAGCACGTTTCCCTCAGTATCTTGGCAGTAGGCTTGATAGCCTACCCCTGGGACGCTCATCTTGGGCTGGATAATCCTATGCACGTAGCTATCCCATCGACGGGCCCGCGATCCTGCGATCCCTAGCCCTCCAGTTGGCCCCTGATGTTCTCCAAGGTGGTGTCCAGGTTCCCGTCGTTTTGTTTGACAACCAGCGGTTCGGCCAGTCTGCCCAAAACGGGAACGGGGACCGTGTACTCGGCCGCCATGTCGATCCTGGTACCGTCCCTCGCTAAGGTAAAGTTCCAGGTCCAGGTGCTAGTGATACCGCCTGAACTCTGCGTGATAAATCGCTCGTTCTCCACGAACTCGAGCACGCTGCTCTGCCCCTCAAAGGACAGGCCAGCCATCTTGTACACCCAGCAGAAGGTTGCCCCCACACCCTCGCCTGAGATTCCCTTGACTTCTTGCACGCCTGGGAGCCACTCCGGGTTGGTCATCGGATCGCGAAGGTAGTCAAAGACCTTCTCGACTGGGGCATGAACGACGATGCTTTTCTCTGTCTTCACCATGATTCAGATTTGCTCAGTTCAGCTATCTGCACGATGGATATCACATATAGACTGTTCCAAAGTCTTTCTCACGACCGAGAAGGCTCCGGCAGCCCGGTATCTTGACGTTTCCGGTCCCTTGCATCTCTCCAAGAGTACTCGTCTAGAGGGAAGGCTACGGCCTGAGCATGGGTCACGGCAGGCTGGGGTTGTTGAGCAGATGCCGGCTCCGTGGCTAGCGTGCCGCCGGCATCAGCACTGGGTGTTTCAGTGGCGCGTGCACTCCTGGTGGCTTAAGACGCTGGTGTCGCTCAGGGCTACCTGAGAACCGAACCAGTCGCCGACTGCACCGTCGGGGGCTGCCAGTCTGGCAGTCTGGGTCCAGGTAGCGCCTTCCTGCCGCTGGAAGAGGTAGGCCGAACCCGAGTAGCAAGAGCGGTTCGAGGCACAGACTCCAACGTCATCCCTGCTGGCTCCAATCAGGGCCAGGTCTGCCCTCAGGACCAGCGACGCTCGTGGCGCCTGACGCCCACAGTCCGTGCGCGTGGCTCTAATGGTTGCCCACAAAGAACAGTTAGGTCTTGGATCCTGGTCAAATCCCAGGACTCAGAGGATCCAGAGCCGGGCTTGCTGCCGGTGAACATCAATAGCTAAAGACCTGGTCGTGCTCGGCGGCCAGTTTGACTAGCATCTGTGGTATGGCGGGCTCGATCCGTCCACCCGTGATCTGGGCCGGGCCACGTCCTCGGGATCGGGGGGATGGATCGGAGAGGTAGATCCTGACCCCATTTTCCACTACAGTTTCGTACGACTGGCGCAGCGCGCTGGCGCGCGGACTGCCAAGGGTATCCTGGAGGGGCGGGGGTACGTCCCGCGCGAACAGGATGGCATTGCCGGCCAGGACCAAGGTGACTGAGTGCCCCTCCTGGCTGGCAGCACTGGCGACCCGGAAAGCCAGTGCTGCCCGGGTGGGCTGCTCCAAACCGTGGGTCAGGTGGATGAGCGTCTTGGCCATGTTGCCTCCTTTGTGGGTGGTGCCATGACACGTCGACTCCGTGCAAAGAGCCTGCTTAACAGCATTCCTGCTGGGGATCGGCTGATCCGGCGACCCAGGCCCGAACTGCGCCCACCGTCTTCCTGGCCGCCGCAGCGCTACGGTTGGCAGCGGCCATGACCAGGTGCAGCAGCTTGTCACTGGCCATCCGGTCCCTGGCAGGTCTGGCGGCCTTGTGCCGTCGCCATTCCTCCGCGTTCTGGAGGTCCCTGCTCAGGTTCTGGGGGACAAGGTACATCTTGAGTTCGTTGTCTAGTTCATTCACATTGTAACTCATGTTGTCTGTCTCCTCTCATGTTGCTCTGGCGGAATACTGTCTCTTCCTCTTTGTTGGTTGGCGACAGTGTAGCAGATCAACGCATCAAAAAGGCAAGAAAATCGCAAAAAGGAGATACCTTCTCTGTGGGTGATGCCATGCTGCGTCGATTTCGTCCAAAAGGGCCTGCTCAGCAGCATTCCTCCTGGGGTTCGGAAGAACCGGTTTCCCATGCCTGAACTGTGCCCACTGCCTGTCTGGCTGTCGCAGCCGCACCACTGGCAGCGGCTGCCGCCAGGGCCAGCAGCCTGCCACCGGTCGTCCGGACGCTGTCAGGCCTAGCGGCTTTGGTCCATCGCCACTGCTCGGCGGCCTGGAGTTTCCTGTTCCTGTGTGTCTTGAGCTCGCTATCCCAATCGAATTCTCTCATCGTCTGTTCACCTCCTGCAATGATTCATGGGCCCGCAATCGCGAACCGGTGGCGATAGTGTCTCACCAGGTCCTGTGCACCGCTGTTGGTCTTGCATCCCCAGCCAGGTGGTACAGGCCCATTGGCCCGTCTGCCACCCAGCCGGGGAGGGGGGTTCTGGTATAGGTGCTGAGACTCGGGTGCACTGGCCAGTTGTCGAGACATGCCTTATTCTAATATATGTAACTTAATTTGAACTTAATTGGAGAATGGTCTCTGTGCGCAATAGGGGGATGACAACAGGACGACTGGCAGTCGCGGGGCCGACGGTCCCGTCAGGGCTGCCAGTTGCTTGGGCTGCTGGCGGTGGGGTTTTCAGGATTGGGAATCTCTCTGGTCTCAGGTCTTGGTGACGGTCCGTACTGGTTCGGCCGCCAGGAAGGCGGCGCGCAGAGGCTGGTCTGGCAGGCTGGCGGCTATGGTCTGCACAATGTCCCGGGCCTCCGACAGGAGGAGGGCGGCCTCCTGGTCGCGTCCAGTCCCCTTATATAAAGTGGCCAGCCGCAGGCGGGCCCCCCAGCGCAGGGGTTGGTAGGGCAGCGCGTCGGCCAGCTCGACGGCGAGGGCCAGTTCGGCGGCTGCTTCGGCCGGCCGCTCCAATCGTGCAAGGGCCGCGCCACAGAGTTCGTGGTTCAAGGCTACGTACTTTTGCGATGAGGTGGAAGCAGCCAGCGTGGCACCAGCGGATGCCAATTCCAGTGCCAGACCGGGCTCGTCCAGCGCCAGGTGGCATAGACCCTGGGCCTGCAGCACGCGCAACTGCCAGCGCCAGGCGTGAAAGCCTGACACCTCCCGCTCGATCTGGTCCCGGATGGCTTCGAGGTCGGAGAGTGCCTGGCCGGGATCGCCCAGGTGCAGGATGTTCAAGGCGAGGTTGATCCGCGCGCTGACCTCAGGCGGGCTCTTGCCCCACCGGGCTGCCAGCTCAACGCCCTCCCGGTCGCTGGCCAGCGCTCCCTCATAGTCGCAGAGCTGGAAGCGCAGCCAGCCCAGCATGTTGGGTACCTGGGCGGCCAGGAACCGGTGGCCGATGGCCTGGGCAATCTCGCGGCTGTGCTCAAAGGCGTCAAAGGCGGCCCCATAGTTGCCGGCTCCGCCCTGGGCCCGGCCCAGCGTGTTCCAGGCAAAGGCCACCCCGGCCCGGTCCTCGGTGGTCTGCAGCAGGTCCAGGGCTGCCTCAGCGGAGGCGGCGGCTGCTACAAAGCCGCCGGTCTGCGCTTGGAGCCAGGCCAGGTCGGCCAAAGTACGCCCCTCACGCCACCGGTTCTCCGAGCTGGCGGCAGATCGCCAACGCCTGGTCGATCAGCGAAAACTCTGCGTCCAATTGTCCCTGACCGCTGTAGGCCTGGCCCAGGAGGCTCAAGCTTTGGGCCATGGTCTCCTCATCGCCAACGGTCTCTGCGGCGGCAAGCGCCTGGCGGGCGTAGGTCTCGCAGGCCTCTTCGTCGTAGCGAGCAAAGTGCACGTCGGCCAGGAGGTAGAGCATCCGGGCGCGGTGCGCATCGTCTGTACTGGCCAGCCGGAGTCCCTGATTAAGGTCGGCGATGGCAGCGTCCAGCTCATCCAGGGCAAAATGGCTGCGGCCCAGCCCATGGTAGGCGCCAATCTTGTCCTCCGTTGCTTCGGCCAGGGCCAGTGCCCGTTCGTAGTGTCGCAGGGCCTGCTGCGGGGCGTAGGTGGCCATCGCGTGCTGCCCGGCCAGCAGCCAGTAGTACAGTGCCCGGGGGGACTCGCTAGCCTGTTCAAAGTGGTGGGCCAGGACGGAGGCCATAGCGCCTGGCTGGCCACCGGCCTGCGCCTCCAGTGTTCCGGCCACCCTTTGGTGCAGGAGGGTGCGGCGGGCGTCGCTCAGATCTTGATATACTACCTCGCGGATCTTGTCGTGGTTGAAGGCATAGAAGCCCTTGCCCTCCTCCTGGAGCAGGCGACGCGCCACCAGGCCCTCTACCGCATCGAGGATAGCCTCCGGTTCTTCCCCAACCACGGCCTGTAACGTGGCAAAGGGGAATCGCTGGCCCAATACGGCGACCAGGTCGAGGAGGTGCCGCATCGTCCCAGGGACCCGCCGCAAGCGGTCGCGCACTGATTCGCGCAGGGCTTCCGGCAGGGTTAACTCAAAGGCCAGCAGGGCCAAATACCTGGCGGTCTACCTGCCACGCTGCATCCTCGCCGATCGTCATCAGTCCCTGTTCGAGCAACGACTGGAGGATCGAGACCAGGAAGAAGGGATTGCCATCGGTCTCGCCGTACAGCCAGCGACCTACATCCGTCGCCGGCGAGGAGGAGTCGCCCATGGATTGCAGCAGAGACTGCACGTTGCGCTCGGTCAACGTGTCGAGCTTGATCTGCAGGGTGTGCGCCTCGCGGCTGACGCTGTGGACAAAGCTGGCCAGGTTTTGCTCGGTAGCTTCCGCTTCGCTGCGGTAGGTGCAGATCAGAAGGATGGACTGGCCCGCCAAGCTGCGCGCCAGGTGATGGAGGAACTGCAGCGTCGCCAGGTCTGCCCAATGGATGTCGTCCATGACCAGCACCAGTCCATCGTGGCCGGCAACTGTGACCAACAGCCGGACCAGCGCCTGGAACAACCGTCCCTGCCGGCTTTCATCTACGTCGGCTGCCTGGGCCGGCAGCCCGGGAACGAGGTCGGGCAGCTCGGGTACAAGGGCCGTGATCTCACTCAGCCACACGGATGGCAGCCGCTGGAGCGTTTCTGGGGGCCAGTCCTGGACCACGCGGCGTGCCAGATCCACGATGGGCTGGTAGGGCATGGCCTGCTCGACCTGGTAGCACTGGCCGGAGAGCGTGCCCTGGCCCTGGCCTCGGGCCAGGGCGATGGCCTCCTGGATCAGCCGGCTCTTGCCGATGCCCGGTTCCCCTTCCACCAGTGCCACACGCCCCTGTCCAGCGGCGACGGGGGAGAGGAGGCTGGCCAACTGGCCAACCTCCCGATCCCTCCCGACAAAGGGCGTGCGGGCCAGAGAGATGGGCAACTCTGGGGTCTGGACCGGCTTGGGGTAGACACCATCCCGGTCCGCTGTCTCCACCCGGTGGGCCTGGATCTGGTGATAGAGTTCTACCGTCTCGGGCATGGGCCCGACGTCGAACTCTGTTTCCAGGAGCCGGCAGCACTCGTCATAAACCTTGAGCGCTGCATTCTGGTCGCCCGCGCTGTAGTGATAGAGCATTAGTTGCCGATAGACGGCTTCATCGGTATTGTCGGTGGCCAGGCTCTCGTAGCAAAGGCTCGTGGCCCGCCGGTACCTGCCCCGCCGGGCGTAGGTTTCGGCCAGATCGGCAAGCAGTACCAAATAGTCCCGGCGCAGCGTTTCACGCTCGGCCAGCGCCCACTCGGCGTAGGGGTTCTCCTCCAGGTAGTCGCCGCGATAAAGCTGCTTCGCCGCCTCAAATGCCTGGATCTGGGCTTCCGTCCGATCAACCTGGCGCGCCTTGCGGCACTGGGCTGAAAACTCCGCGGCATCCAGCCAGTGGTCGCTGTCCCCGTGGAAGGTATAGCCCTCCCTCCGGGTCAGGATAAAATCGCCCTGCGCCCGGCGGGCCAGATCCGGCTGCACTACCCGGCGCACCTGGCTGACGGTTACCCACAGGTTGTTCTGGGCTCGCTTGGGGGGTAAATGGGGCCAAAGGTACTCCATGAGGCGTTCGGCCGGGACGAAATGGCCCCGCTCCGTGAGCAGGATCTTGAAAAGCTCCAGGCCCTTGCGTGTTGGCCAGGCATCCTCGGGGATCAGATCCCCCTGCCGCCAGACGCGAAAGGGGCCCATCGCCTGGATCCGGAGCGCTGCCACAGCCGGCTCTCCCCCGCTATTCAGCATCCTACTGTCCGTCAATCACCCCAGCATAGTCGCTGGATCTGGGCCAGGTGCGCCGGGTCGTGGTTGGTGAGCCAGGTCCCCAGATCTACCATGGTGCGGATGCTGCCGTACGCGACGCACCTTCGCTGCCATTGCCCGGGTGTCAGACTTTGTACCAGTGCCAGGCTCCGGGAGCAGGTGCGTTCGAAGCGTGCCGCCAGCTCAGCGGCCGGCATCTCCTCGTAGCCCTTGCCCTCGTGTGTTTTCCAGGGAGGAACCGGTTTCGAGACGTCGGGGAGGCTGGTTGCGGTCAGAACCTCTCGGGCTATTTCCTGGAATAGGTCGTGGGTTTCGATCATGTGGCCCGCTATCTCCTTGGCAGACCATTCGTCGGGGGACGGCTTGCGGCTCAACACCAGGTCGTCCGCAGTCAGGATGGCGGCCGCAAGCTGGCCAGGGCTCTCCTCCAATATGCAGGCCATCGATTCCGGCTGTAGTTGGCTCAAGTGCTCAGGAGTTCCTGAATAGTAGGGGCCAAAAAACTCAAACTCGGTGGGGAGCGCCCCGCATACGTCGCATACCTCGGCGCGCCTTTCCATGACATTGCCGCAACGATAGCAGCCGTTGAGGCGTAGGTCCACGTCGCTTTCCAGAACGTCGCTGTTGCAGCACAGGCTTTCGATGGACCGCTCCAGGATATCGAGCAGGTGCTGGCGAACGGTCGCGGCTTCCTGCAGCCGGTTGGCCAGAGACGACTCGTCCGGTCCTGGCTCGATGTCTTGATAGGAGGCTTGCCCAGCTTGGAGTTCAGCGATCACGTCGGCGAAAAGGGTTGTGGCGTCGGGGCCGGGCCGCAGGAGACGGGCGGCGTTCATGGCCAGGGTGCGCTGGCTGTGGGCGGCTGCCCTCGAGATTTTGGCGACGTTGAACTGCCCGCGCAATACCGCTTCTTCGGCGGCGATGAGGTTGCGCACATAGGCGATGGCGCCGGTGCGTAGCTCGGACGCCAAAATGTCAATAGTCCTGCCCTCAAGCGCGGAATGTAGTGGGGAGACCTCGTTGGTCGGCCCACTGGGGTCAGGGTTGAGCGATGCCGAGTCCATTGGCGGTCCTCCTGAGCTGGTATTGCGCTGGGCAAGAGGCGTCCCGCGGGGCGGGGCGCTTGGACAGACTGCGAGCCGGCGCGAGCAGAGGGATATGGGCTGCTCGTGCTTGCTAGATCAACGCTTGGATTATAGCACAGGTTGAGTGGGTGTGCAATGTGGGGGAGTTGGTGATTGATCACGTCTCGCCCCAGTGACATGAAACTCACTGAATGGACTATTTCTGCGACTTTTTCAGTTTTTCGGCGTATAGTAGGTTGAAATCAGACGAAAGGGGGTGTTGCCATGGCAATTGAGTATAGGCTCTTGACGGCCAAGGAAGCAGCAAGCTACCTGCGGGTCAGTCCCTTCACCCTGCGCAAAATGGAGCGCATGGGCATGTTGGTCCCATACCGCACGCCAGGCGGCCACCGGCGCTACAGCCTGGACATGCTGAACGAGTATCTCGAAAACAGCCGGGTCCAGCCTGATTTGGTGTAGGGGCGATGTTGGTCCTCCAACCAGGTGGTTGGAGGACCAGTCTGGGTACCTCTGGTTAGTTGCGGCTATCCTGCCCAGCGGTCAGCCGCCGTCCCAGGAACAATCCTGCAGCCGCGAGACTCACCCCAGCCACAACAAGGATCCATGCATTGTTGAGAGGCGTACTGCCTGTCTCGGGTACCGCTTCTGGTGCTGCGCCAGCAGAGTTATGCTGTCCTTGCATGGAGGTTACCCCTTCGAACAGAACCAACTCGCCGGAGCCCGGTGCGCCGACGCCGTTGGTCGTGACGTAGGCGTCACCTTCCGCCGTAAAGTCGATGGAGGTCGGGAATGACAGGCCGCTGAGTACCGCTTCAGAAGCGTTCCCCTCCTTGATACGGAGGATGGCGCCGCTATTGGGTACGGGGCCCTGCTCGGTGGACTAGCCCATCTGCACGCCATACAGCTACCCATCGGGGCCGCTGCGCAGGTCGGTGACCATCGTCAAGCCGGTCGCATAGTCGCTGACCTGGCCATCGGCTGTCACTTTCACTACCTTGGCTGAGCCAGGCAGGAATGGGAAGCCGGGCAGCAGCGAGACGTACATGTTGCCGTTCCCATCAAAGGCTACTGCGGTGGGTACCGGGTCGGTCTCCATGGCACCACCACGGACTGGATTTGGAAAGGGTCCTGGCAGCCCGCCAAAGACGGCTACCAGATCCGCCTGACCACTGCTGGGATCCACCTTGAGGAGCGTATTCCCGCCTGCGTCAGCCACATACAGGCTGCCGTCCGGCCCGGCCGTGAGGCCGTAGGGGTGCGAGTCCAGGATATTCGGATCCGGGTTCTGTGCCTTCTCCAGCTCCCATATTCTGGCTACCTCGGTTGCCGCTCCGTCCGCGATTTTGACCACCGCGGCATTGTTGGGCAGCGCCTCGTCGCTGACAACTCCAAGCCAGATGCCACTTGTGGCGTACACCGTGCCGTCCAGCAGCGCCAGGCGGGCGCCGCCGGTTGCCTCCTGGCCGACCAGGATTGAAGGCAATGATGCGGCGACGGTCTGACTGCCATCGCTGGCAACCACGACCACGCGTGCCGAATCACCGATCTTGGCCGTGACCTCTTCCCCCGTCTCAGGATTCACAAAGGGGATATCGTCTTCGCCGCCAACGCCCGAGTCAATGACCCACACGCTTCCGTCTGGGGCGACCAGTACACCCTGGGGGGCGTTGAATCCCCCGGCTATCGTGGTGCCCCCAGCCTGGGCGCCAGCTACACTGGCCACCAAAAGGACCAGAACCAGCGCCAACCCTGTTACAGAAACTGTCTTCTTGCTCATTTGTTTTTTCCTTGGGTTAATGGTTATTGGTTTTCTATCCAGCCTTGTGAAGCTGAGCGAACCAGGTTCGCCCAATGACTTTGGAGAGTTGGGCCCTACTCTATACTCCTGCGCCAGCAGCATCTGTACCAGGGCCAGGATCTGATCTTCAGCCAGAAAATCGTAGGCTGGCATGGGGTGACTGGTGATGCCGTACCCCGGCACAATGAATGCTTTCGGATCCACAATGCTCTCGCGAATGTACTCTTTCGCGTTCGTGGCCGCGCCGCTGTACCCCTGCTCGCTGACGCGGCTCAGCGCCGCCGAGCCCAACCCTTCGTGTGTTGGGCCGAACGATCCTCCGGTGCCCGCCGTGCTGAGCTGGTGGCAGATGCCACAGAATTGGTCCCTGTAGACCTACAGCCCGATGGTAGCCAGATCCTCCGCCGCTATGTCCTGTGCAGCCGTGGGTGACGCCATGGTTGTCGCTGTCGCAGCAGCGGTCGCTGCTGCGATGGTACTCGCCGGGGCAGTTCGAGTGGGCGTCGGGCTCGGCGGTGGTTGTTCGGTAGGCTGCGTGGTCGGCGTGTGGGTTCTGGTGGCCGTAGGGCTGGAGACCCCGGCTGTTGCTGACGCCACGGCCAGAGTGACAGCCGAAGGCGCCGGCTTGGCGTTGCTGTCAACTAGTATGGTCGTGGCTGTGGTCGCCAGGGCTGAGGCTTCTGTGACCACATTTGAGGTGGTTCCCTCCACTCGCGCCCCAGGGGCAGGCTCTCTGCTTGGGGTCGCACAGCCCGTGAGAAACGCGGCCAGTATCAGCGTCCATGCCAGCAACCATCTTGCGCGGAGTCTGTTCATCTTGGCTGTACCCCCGCCTCTGGCTCAGGCTTGCTCGTGACGGATGAACCTTGCCGTCGCGCCACTCACGGATCAGCCCGGAGAAGTACCCTCATCTTGAGGTACGGCTCGTGGCTCTCGGCGGACTCCGAATAGGCCCGGTAGGCTTCCTGGCTCTCGGAGATGGCCACGACCCAGATCTCATTGGGGTCGGCGTCCATCTGAACGACAGACAGGGAAACTGCGCTATCCGGACTATGCCTGACCATCCATATCCATCATTCCGCTCAGTTCGGCCAACATGCCTGGTTTTACCTTCATGCTGGCAATGCTACCGTACACGGCTACTTGCCTCTTTTTCAATGCCTATCACTCTGGCAGACCGAATGCCGGTACTACTGAGGGCAGAGCAGCGACGAAGGCTAGGCGCTGTATGGCCCTCGGGGCTGGTGCGCAATAACCTAGCTGCAGGCCCTGCTCTGTCAAACACACCTGCACAACAGGTCTAGCAGTTTCGCTGTGCCCCATGCCTCTCTGATCTGTCCGCCTGAGAAGCGCATTACGACAGCGCCTTTTGTCGTTCCCGCTGCACGTCTGGCAAAATGGCTTTTGGTCGAGCCGAGGCGGCAGCCCTCGATCACGTAGCGGACGGCAACCTTGTCGCCGGTGGCATAGATCTCTTCGATGGTAAGGCGCTCGTAGGGGAAACCTGCGACGGCGGTACTGATCCAGTACTTGTAGCGGCTCCGGCCAGAGGTGATCCGCGGCTGGGTGCCATGCTCGACATAATCTTTGGCGTACAGGCTATCGACAAGATCCAGATTGCCGTGATTCCAGATTTCCACAAGCGCCTGTTGGGCGCTCTGCCCATTGGCTTCGAGCATAGACATGGCTCCGGCCTCCTCCTTGCGACTCTCGACTGACAGCAAGGGTAAATCAGATAATATCGACTATTTATATCTTGATCTAATAATCAGGATTTTATCAGATCGGTACATACAAACTGCATACAGCCTAGCCTGAACACAAGAGGCTCCACCTCCCAGGAGGTGGAGCCTCGCCACTGCAAGTTATTCCTTCCTCAGCAGCACTGTTCTTTGGGTGCCGGTGATCTGGTAATCCAGGACCGAACGGCAGCCCTTGTTCTGCCGGCTGTAGTTGCAAGTTGACTGAACCCGGCTCGGAAGTGGGCCACCTGGCCGTCCACCAGCGCGTTTCTCGCACCGGTACGTGGCAGGCGTTTGGCCAGGGTTGCCTGCTCCGCTTCCTGGAGCCATTTGTTCGGGACTATGTTGTTCTCGTACGAAACCATGAACCATTCATCGTACATCGTTTGTCTCTCCTTTGACCGAAGGCCAATTCCTGTACAGAGTGGCACGATCGTAGGACGGAGGCTTTGGTTGGTTGCCTGAAAAAAGTAACTGCTGTTCTGATCAAGAAAGCTGCGCTAGCCTGTGGCTAATCCACTGGGTTGCAAAAAGTAAGCGAAAGTTGAGGGGCGGCGAAGCGCTGCGTTTCGAGATCTAGAAAAGTGCCAGTTGCGGGCATTGCCCGCAACTGGCACTTTCTTTGGCGGCGATAGTTATCTAGCAGCCGCAGTATTGCTGGAATGCGGCCAGTTCCGGGTTCTCGGACCCTGGGCCCGAGTTTGCCACTGCTGCCGAGCTACCTCCCCAGCCACTGGCGTACTTTGTCTCGGGATTTGTGGCCAAAAAGTCCGAGGCCACTGCCGCCGAGCCGCTGAAGGACTTGAGCTCGGGGTTCGCTGCCAGCTCTGCGGCATTCTGGGCAACCACTACGCTGTTCCCTTGGCCATAGAAGCTGGCCAGAGCTTCGTACCGGCTGGTACTGGCCGCGTGGCTCGCCTCGAGGCTCTGGGCGGCATAGAACAACTGGCCCAAAGCTGCCAGCTCTGCGGCATTCTGGGCAACCACTACGCTGTTCCCTTGGCCATAGAAGCTGGCCAGAGCTTCGTACCGGCTGGTACTGGCCGCGTGGCTCGCCTCGAGGCTCTGGTCGGCATAGAACAACTGGCCCAAAGCTGCCAGCCGGGCAGAGCCGGCGTCAATGCTCCTTGAGGCATTCTCGTAAGCGGAAGTATATTCCACTTCATCCTCGTGGTCGGCTGACACTGGCAGCACTACCAGTGCCAGAAGGAGTGCCGCCGTCAAGACGGCCCATTGGATCTTTGCTGAACGCTGCTGCTTGTTGGATCTGGGTATGAAAAAGTTCGTCATTTTCTCTCTCCTCCGTTTTGCCTCGTTAGATTGATTTGACTGATTTGCTCTGTACCATGATTGCAGTGTAACATAGGGATGTGTACAAACTCACTACAAAATGCGTACGTAGCGCTGGTGGGCGCGGACACTCCAAGAAAGCGCTGCTGTCCCCAGGCGACAGCAGCGCAGAGTTACCGGTTTCTGGTGATACCGGTCTCGACTGGCCGGGTCTGGCCAGAGTTTGGGTGCTGCGATCAGGTGCACCGACCTGCGGAGAACAAGGTTGTCTCCTCCCCCCGTAGCATTGACTTGGCCAGCTCGTAGTTGGCCAACCGTTCGGCAAGTACGACCCGGCGATAGTCCAACTCGCACAACAGCCAATTGACACGGCGAGTCTGCCACCGTGGTTGCGATCGCCTGATCTGCTGGACAAGTTTCCGGTGTACGTTCTCACGCATGATATCCTCAATAAAGGTCTTGTGTTGTGCCCTCACGGTTCGAACATCCTTTGGAATCATGGCTGTCTCCTTTGCCTATTCCTGCTATCCCACCTGAGGATGCTATCCCCTGCGAGACGGCAACTGTTCCTCAGGATGAGAGTTTAGCATGGATGGTTGTACGGATTGCATACAAGGCCGCATGCTGGCAATGCAGATCTGCGTCGCCAGTATGCGGCTACGGTACTCTTGCCGGATGTAGTAGCTTGATTACCTACACTGATTCGTGGAGAAAAAGCTTGTTTCGCCAGCGTGCAGGATGGACTGTGCCAGGCTAAATCGTTCCAGCCGTTCAGCGAGGACCAAGCGCCGGTAGTCCATCTCACAGCGCAGCCGATCCGCGTACTGGGAAATCCGGCTTGCTTGCTGCTGTCCTTCCTTTGCTGCACGCCTCAATCGATGGGCGTCCAGGTCGCTCACGGTGTATTCCTCATGCCGGGCCAGGAGTGCTTCACCAGCGCCAAAGTCGATGTACATACATGTGCCTCCCTTCGAAGCGTCATGCAAACTGCTTGGGTTGCTGTCAAGGGGCATCCGGCAGTCTTCCCCTGCACTGTATTGTACCTGATCAGGGGTTACAGAATGCCCACAATGCAGGCGCTAGAGGGGGAGTGTTGTATGCAGAAGCGTATGCAGCTGGGAGAGCTAACGGTCATCTTGTGCCCGGATCTTGGGCCTGGTTTGTGACCGCCGGAAGGAGAGACGGGGGGTCAAACGTCCAGTTTTTTCAGTACCTGGCTGGCCAATCGCTGGTCGTACGCGGCCCCCGATGCCTGAGCCAGCGCCTGTGCTTGGCGGGCATAGGAGACAGCCTCGACAAGGTCGCCGGCGATGCCATAGGCTTGGGCCAGTCCTGACAGCAGCCAGTTCTGCTCCGTGCAGGAGCCGATCTCCTGGGCCAGCGCCAGCCCCGTTTGCAGGTGTCGTATTGCCTCCGATGGGCATTCCAGGCGTACGTTCAACCAACCGAGGTGTGTGTGGCACAGGATCTCCTGGGTTCGGTCTGCTGTCTCGCGGGCGATGGAGAGACTCTCTTCCAGAGATTTTCGCGCCAGCGCCACGTCACCCATGGCCCCGGCCGCGGCGCCCATATCCCCAAGGGGCAGGCGCCGCTCCAGGTACAGGCCAGCGGCCTCGCACCGCTCCAGAGCTTGTTGGGCGAGGTCCATCGCCTGCCCGCAATCATTCTCGTACCAGGAGAGGGTGGCCAGGTTGCCCAAAGTATGAATCTCGTAGACGGTCTCGCCCAGCTCGACAAACTGCCCCAGCGCTTGCTCAAGTTCTTCCCTGGCCAGGTCATAGTCGCCCAGGCCCGCGCTGCGAGCCCGGCCTCGCGCCGGCACATCGCCTCCAGCAGGCAATCCTCTGCTGTCAGGCTGAGGCGAACGCCGTCTACGGCGCTGGTCTGAGCATCGGAGAAGCGGCAGAACCAGCGATGACCGTAGGCTTCTCGCCATCGCAGGTGGGCCATGGTTTGTGAGTCGCCCAGAGATGTAGCCAGGTGAGCCACGGCTTCCGCATCTTGGGTATATGCCTCCATGTCGCCGAGCAGGCGCAGTGCCCAGCCTCGTTCGTACATTGCCTCGACTCGCAATCGCTGGTTGGCGGTCACAGCTTCCGCCCCCTCGAGGTCAACGGCTTCCCATTCTAGCAGTTCCAGCGCCTTGTCAAAGTAGGCCCGCGCTTCGATGTGGGCAAACACTTCCTTGGCTGTCCGGCCGGCCTGCAGAGCATAGGGCGCTGCTCGACCGGGTTGGCCCGCCCGCTCAAAATGCCGGGCCAGGGCCCCGGCATTGGCAGGATCCAGGTGCTCTAGCGCTTCTCCCGCCCGCCGGTGCAATACTTCCCTGCGCTGGCGGCTCAATTGCTGGTATACCGCCGTCCGGATCATCTCGTGACGGAACCAATATCCGGTGGCTCCCTCCTCTAACAGGTTTCGCGCCACCACTTCATCAAGGCTGTCCACGGTCTCCATCTCACCGCGCCCGGACGTTTGGCGCGCCAACCCGAAGCTGAAAGACCTGCCCAGGACTGCGCCCGATTCCAGTACCTGCCGGGCCCTGGGGCTGAGGCGTGCCACCCGTTCCTCGACGGCATCCAGGACGCTGTCGGGCAGGCATAGGGAATCCCCATCCGCCAGATCCTCCGGGTTGCAGCCGGCCTCCAGGAGCGACCGCACGGTCTCGAGCAAAAAGAAGGGATTACCGCCGGTGGCTTGCACAAGACTGCGGACCAGATCCTCGTCACAAGGCAAAGTGTCCTGAATGGGCTTGAGCAGCTGTTGGATCCCAGTTTCGTTGAGTCCCGTGAGCGGCAGTTCAGCCAGGATGTCCTCTCGGGCCAAACCCTGGCGCAGTTTGAGGACGGCGTCAGCTTCTTCGCTACGATAAGTACCCAAGATCAGCAGCCTGGGGCGGGCTGCATGGGCGAGTTGCCTGCCCACGTAAACTAGCCAATCCAAGGTTGTGCCGCCAGCCCAGTGGAGGTCATCCAAACAAAGGAGGATTGGTTGGGGGCCAGACGCCAGGGCCAATAGAATTTGGTACAGCGCCTCAAAAAGCGTAGATTGCTCCGAACTGGCCATCGCTATGGGCGGCATCTCTGGGTGCATGTGGCGCAGTTCAGGGATCAAGCGGCATACCTCGGCGTGACACCAGTCGGCAACATCCAGCGAATCATGGTTGGCGAGGAGTGCTGGTCGCAATGCCTCGACCAGGATTTGGTAAGGACTCGCCTGCGTGTCTGGATAGCCCGCGCCTGCCAGTACCAGGGCCTCCTCGCCGAGGCTTGAAGCAAACTCCTGCATCAAGCGCGACTTGCCGACGCCGGGCTCGCCTGAAATGAGGAGAACTCCTCCCTGGCCCTCCCGGGTGAGGGCAAAAGTGTCTTTCATTTGCTGAAGCGACTCGCCTCGCCCTACGAGTTCCAGGTCGAGTCCAGGATGAGTGGTCCAGGTCAGCTCTACAATGGGTTTGTGCTCCGCGTCGGGCCAAGGAGCCAGCCTGGGCTGCGGTGCTGGCGCCGTCTCCCCGAGCGGCCCGCGGCTTGCCAGGGCAGCCTGGTAAGCCGCATGGGTTTCTGGAAGCGGCTCTACGCCAAGCTCGTTCTCCAAGATCGTGACGCAGCGGCTATACTGGCGCAGTGCCCCGCTGCGGTCTCCCGCGGCCACGTATAGTTCGATCACCCGGCGATGAATGTCCTCGGCCAGATCGTCAGTTTCGAGATACTTTTGGGCGTAGGCAAGGGCTGAGTCATAGTCGCCTCCAGCGCTTCCATAGTCGATCAGAACCGTGAGGGCTTCCAGATAGGCCCGATCGCAGCTCTCACGCTCCACCGTGATCCAGCTTTCATACTCTGGACCATCGGGCAGAGAGAACCCGTCGAGGAAAGATCCCCGGTACAGGTCTACGGCCTGCCGGAGTGCCTCCTGGGGAGCTGCCGAGGGTTGGCTAGTGCACAGACGCTCAAAGTCTACAAGATCAGACCATGAGCGCCGGGAGTCCAAACCAATGTGATCGTCCTGCGCAACTAGGATATTTGGATCAGGCAGATCTCGCTTGAGGTGGGCGAGAAGGCCGGACAGCTTGCGACGGGCAGTAAGCTCGGGTACGTCAGGCCAGAATAGAAAGGCCAGGTACTCACGGGGGATGGTATCTGGTGAAGCTGCCAGCCGGTATAGCAGGGCGCGTACCTGGCGGCGCGAGATGGACAGGCGTCGACCTTCCCATTTCGTCGCGGGCGCTCCCAGAAGATGGACCTGCAGAATGGCTGTGCTATTTTCAGGCGGTTTCTCGATCATGGCCTATCCTCATAGGCATCTGGTGCCTCAGAGCTGCGGTTGCCTCGGCTGGATCCAGTATACAGGTTGTCCCTGCGCTGTTTCAACCCGGCGTTCCGCATGGGAAGACCCTCAATGCGACTCTATTGTTCTCGCTGGGCGCGGGGGATTCTGAGCTTGGCTTCGATAAAGACCTCGTGGGGAAGCTTGAGGGCGTTGGCGATACTCCGGATCTCTTCGATCTCCTCGTAACATGCCTGGCCATCGGCAGCGGCCACGGCAAAAAGCACATCGAGAAAGCCAACGCGTTCCTCGTAGGTACATACGTCCGCAAACTCGCGCGCGAGGCGGTAGCGGTCTAGATGAGATGCGGTTTCATCGACCGCCACATCTGCCACAAAGTTGGCCTGTTGGTGGGTCAGGTACCAGTGAGTTTCGAGAGCGTCGACCATTACCCCTACCTCAGGGTCAGTGACCTGAGGGTTCGCGCGGGCGACCTGGGCCATCACCCCACCTGCCAGACTCAGTGTTCGCAGCGTGTCCTCGCCCAGGTCAAGTTCTGCCTCACCCTCATCCATGCGGCGGCGAACGCCATAGTAGACCCGATTCTTTACATAGTCCTCGAAATAGTCCTCCCGGTTTGGGGCGTTCGCCAGAGCTGTAGAGCGCCGGCCAGTCATACCTTTGACCATGCGCGAGAATAGGCCAAAATCGACCGACTCGATAGCGGCCTCTATCTCTGCGACGACTGCCTGTTCGTCCTCGGTGATCTCACCATCGGCCATCATCATCTCTTCCAGGGCTCTGAGAGTCAGTGTGCGGTCTCCCGGCTTTTGGATCGCGCTGCGCAAATCCTCAACCAGACGCTCCCGTTCAGCATCCCCGACGGGGGTCTCGATGTACATCTCCAGGCGAGCCCATTGGAGGGCGGTGAGTTGGGGCATTCCGTAAAGGAGATCTTTCATACTGTTGACCTCCTCGTTCGTTAGTTCTCCGTCGGCCCAGGCTGCGGCAATGAGTACCTTGGCCAGCGTCATGTACAACTGCTCTTCCGACATGCGAATCGGTCTCCTTGGGTAAGGTATTCTCCCGGTGGCTGGGTCTAGAGGACCTGACGCAGGCCACGGGGTTTTACTCTGCTGAGTCCAAGAGGCAGTAGCCCACCCCTCGCACCGTGCGCAACCGGGTGGGTCTTCTGGCTTCGTCTTCGATCTTTTGGCGCAGCCAGCAAATGTGGACGCTGAGCGTGCGGGTATCCCCCAGATAGTCGGTCTCCCACACTCGCTTCATAATCTCTTGGCGGCTGACTACTCTGCCTGCATTGTCCATGAGCAGGGCCAGCAAAGTGGCTTCCTTGGGCCGGAGCTGCCAGCTTTGCCCTCCCCTATGCAATACGCGACTATCCAGGTCCAGCACCAGGCTACCAACCTGGATCTGCCGGAAGGTGACATGCTCAGAGGCAACCCGAATCCGGTGCAACAGCTTGCGGGAGGTGAAGGGACGGGTCATGAATGCCTCTGCGCCGCTGCCTGCTGCTTGATGTCCTTCCTCCAAAAGAAGTATTGTCGGCACGCCCGCCAGGCGACTACGGACTACCTCACCGACTGCATACCCTTTTGGGCCAAAGGAGGCGATGTCAATCACCAGCAGGTTGGGGCGTAGGGACCGGATCTGGCCCATGGCTTGGCGTTGGTTGTGGGCCACGCCCACTTGATAGCCTTTTCGCTGCAGGCTGGGAACCAAGAGGTCAGCGGCCGATACGTCGCGTTCGACAAATAGGATTCTTAGCCTCACGGGTTCGCAACCTTGGGAACTGTGACGGCGGGGCAGGGATTCGCCCTGGCTCATTAGACTACGTGGCTCCTCGCAAGGTGTTGCCCCATTATACCACAAAAGCCCGGCCTTTGCATCTGTCGTGTGCATGGTGCCTTGCCCGTACCTTCGTGGAGTAAGCCGCAGTGGCGCCGGCCTCCTTGACTCTCACCCTTGACGAGAAGGGGTCAAAGACTCACTGTCCCCATGATACACGTATTTTCGGAAATTGTCAAATTAAAATCATGTAAAAGCCAGAGAGACCGAGGAGTTCTGATGGACTGTAGGGGCTTCCAGCAAAGAATGCCGGTTGCCTCCTCAGTCCACGATGGCTGTTGCTGTGCCCAAAGTTCTCTGCCAGCGGATCAATCCTGGGGGATGACTTGTCCTTCTGGGGAGATGCCTCGAACTCCGTCGACGCCAGCATACGCGACGGCTGTAAACCTGGCTTCCAGCTTCTGCGCGGGCTCCAGCACGTGGGCCGAGCCATCCTGGACGGCCTGGGCCACTGTGGGTTGCACGCTGCTGAAGGGCTCCAGGGCTATGTTGTAGGTCCGCCCGTACCAGGGAGCGGCATGAGCGCCGCCATAAACCTGCCAGAACCAGAGCGCTGGAAAAACCTCAAGCGGCCAGGCCATGCCGAAACCCACCTGGCGCCCCGTATTGGTCACTGCATACCAACCCTCTTGAAGCTGGTCCAGGAATAGGGTGTCAGAGGTATCCGCTTCCGCGGAGGCCACGCGGCGCAGGTCGATGAGTCCGCCATCTCGACCGGGGACCATGGGCCAGTCGTGGATGCCGGCGGCAAATCGGGTGTTTGACGTCAGGCTGGTGCAATGAACTCGCGCACCTGGAAGGTCAATCTTGCAGGTCTCGTCAACAAATGGGGCGCCCAAGGCCGGGTGCTGGCCCCACATCAAATCCATGGGAACCCGACCTTCATTGACAATTACCTCTTCAATCTTGAGCACTGCCTGGTCTCGTTCTAGCGAAAGCGTCTTCTCTACGTAGAAAGGAGTGCGGTAGGTGCGTACCCAGAGTTGGATCGCCACGCAATCGGGAGTGTCCTCGACAATGCGGTACTCCCAGGGGATGGTTGGCGTCTCGCCGTGGGCGCCAAAGGGCAGCCCCTGGTACTCCCCCGGGTTGCCACCCGAGGGCAGGCAGTCCTGCCAGCCCCCCTCGTAGTAGTCGAGGAAGGCGCTGGCCCGATGGTGGTCGGTGGCCACAAACCGCGCCGGGTCGCGCACTCCCCATGGAGATCGCCACATAAAGTCTACATCCAGCGGCTTGTACAGGAACTCAAAGATATCACTGCCCTTGTCCGCCAACACGCTGATGCGCAGCAGCTCGTTCTCCAACGTGATGGTGCGCAAGCCCTTGTATACGTACTCGGTCAGGCGGCAGCCAAAGTTCCGTTCATGCGTGTAATGGATCACTTGCCTCCTCCTGGGGTTTCATGCAGGGATTCCCCGGGTTCAAACCGAAGGGTACGGATGCAGACCTGCCCGTCATCTAAGGTCAGCAAGTTGAAGCCGGGCTGTTCGCTGGATCTCTCTCCTCTGGCAGCATCAGTCTTGCTGCTCAACTGCATGCTCGTGGCAGGACAGCTCGCGACCAGAACGCCACGATGGATACAGGCTACTTGCATGTGCAAGTGACCAACAAAGACACCGCACAAGCGGCTTGCATACCGAGCGGCCACGACCCAGAACTCATCCATATTGCGCAGGTTGAGGTCGTCTATCCAGGGTATGCCGATCTTCAGCGGTGGATGATGCATGAAAATCAAGATGGGGCGTGGCTGGCAGTGTGCGAGATCGGCATCAAGCCACTGTAGTTGTGCCTCATCCAACAGCCCAAACACTTCGCCGGTCTCTGCCGAGTGAAGGAGAACAATGTGATAGCCGTCCAAGTCAAAGGAGTAGTAGCCCGGGAAACCAGGAGAAGGGGGCGGCTGTGCGGTCCTTTTGTACGTATCCAGGTGGTCATGGTTGCCCATTACCAGATGAACCGGCTGCTTCAGTGCTGCAAAGGCATCTTGCAGGACACTGTAGTCTGCGCCAGCTCCATCGTTGAACATGTCGCCGCCGGTGACGATCAGATCAGGCTGAGGCTGTAGGGTCTGTAGAACGCTCACAGTGCTGTGCAGGTGCAGGTACGGATTGATCCCGTACAGGAATTCGGCCGGGTCGTTGGGCAAGTGAAAGTCAGACAGGTGAACGATTTGCATGGCTACGCGCCTCCTCCAAACTCGAAGGCCAGCTCTTGTACCCGCCGGCGATAGTAGGCAAAGTTCTCCCAGGAGATATCGGGGTGAACCAGGTGATCGACAAAAGGGATATAGCCCCCCTGCTGGAGTAGGGGCGGAAGCTTGGCACCGAGTTCGGCGTCGATGGCGTCCTTGCCCCTGGCCACCGCGTTCTTGTCCAGCCCGGCATAGATCTGCAGTTGAGGGTGCTCCCTGCGGATTTCCACCACGTCACAGCCCGACTGTACCTCGAAGGGGAGCATGCCGGTCATGCCAGATTCCAGAAAAAGGGGGATGAGCGACCGGCAGTCACCATCCGTATCCACGCAAAAGTGACGCACGCCCTGGTCCCGTAGAAAGCCGATCAGGCGTTTGTAATAGGGCATCATAAACTGGCGGAACATGGCCGGGGAGATCATGGGGCCGTTCTTGTAACACATGTCCTCCCAGAACTCGGCGCTGTCCACATCCTTGACCTGCTGGAGTACGTGCCCATAGATCTCGATCCAGAAGTCGCATAGAAAGCTGGCCATGTCGTGCAGTAGGGTTGGGTTGTCATAATAGGAAAAGAACAGGTTTACCTCGCCCATAAGTGCCCGCAGTGCCCCAAAGAAGCCGCAATAGCCGCTGGCGATGGACAGTGGGTAGTCGCGGTTTTGGTATTCGACGACCAGATCGGCCCAGTTTGCTGGCAATCGTTCCTCAGGCCTGGACTGGAACCGTTCCGCTTTAAGCCGCTCCCAGTCGTCGCGAGTGCTTACCGGCCAGGCCAAGGGGTGTGGCACTGAGCCGGCATCCCTGCGCTGCTGTAGCGTTACGCCGTCCTTGTTGCGGACCGTGACCGTCTCCTCATCTTCGTCAAGTACCTCTTCTTGGAAGGGAGGCCAGACGAAATTCTGGAGAGGAATGGTTTCCCGGCCCCCGTCCAGGCCAACGGCGTCTGCGACATCCTCTGCGTCGGGGACATTCAGCACGCCGCTGCGCCAGGCGGCCCCGGGTCCCGCCAGCGTCTCTCCGAACTCGACCGGCTTGGGTAGGCCCTTATTCCCGGTTAGCCCTTCCTCGTACCAGCGCTCGATGGTCCCACCCCAGTATCCCCACTCCCAGAGCAGGGTGCGGTCGCAGGGTTCAAAATCCATGACTGCTAGAAATCGCTCGCGTGTGTTCACCTGAATCTCCCAGCTCGATGCCAGACTTTTATGGGGCAAGTTGCTAGCCTGCCCGGGGAGGACAAGATGCCATCTTGTCCAACAGGACTAGACCGATCACGCTTGTAGGGCAAGGTCTCAACGGGCCAGGAAGAAAAAGATGCCATCTTGTCCTACTGGAATGGTGAGCCAGTTACTATCTTGCCGTCCAGCCCAGGTCCATCGACCAGGCACTGCCTGTGATGACGCTGCCTGTATCAGTGCACAGGTAGGCTACCAGGTCGGCAACCTCTGCCGGTTCGATTAAGCGCTTGACCGCCGCAGGCTCTAGCATTACTTTCTCGACGACCTCCTCCCGGCTGATTCCTCGCAGGCGCGCCTGGTCAGCGATCTGGGATTCAACCAAGGGTGTGCGAACGTAGGCCGGACAGATGGCGTTGACGGTGATGCCGTAGGCGCCGCCTTCCAGTGCTGCTGTGCGCGTCAGGCCGATGAGCCCGTGCTTGGCCGTGATGTAGCCGCTTTTGAAGGGCGAAGCAACCAGGCCATGTATGGATGAGATCTGGATGACACGCCCCCAACGCTGGGCTTTCATCGCCGGCCAGGCGTACTTGGTCAGGAGGAACGGGGCGGTAAGCATGACGGCCATCATGCGGTCCCAGGTATCCTCGGGGAAATCCTCGATGGCGTCCACGTGCTGGAATCCGGCGTTGTTGACCAGGATATGGACCGTGCCAAAGGCCTCCAGCGTGCGATCGATCAGGTTCTGGCAGCCAGACCGGAGCGCCAGGTCGCATTCCACAAACATAGCGCCAAGGCGCTCGGCCTGAGCCTGTCCAGCATCGGTCTGTATGTCGGCGATGACCACCTGGGCGCCATCGGACGCGAAACGTTCGGCCACGGCCAGCCCAATGCCGCTGGCAGCGCCTGTCACCAGGGCTACCTTTCCCCGCAAGGCACTGCTCGCCAATCGCCCATCCTCTCTAGAAACATCGATCATCCTAGTACCTCGCTCAAGCGTCGTCGTGCCAGACCACGAGGGCCTGGCACTTGATCCTATGCTAGCCGTCAGCTCATCCCGTCACCGTTCTAACTCGACGTAGATTGGGCTGCTCCAGGCCATTGCCCCATCTCGCTGTATCACCCGCAGCCAGTAGGCATTGGCGCCCTTTGTGGCTGAATCGTCGCGGTGGGCAAATCGCACCACGGACGGCCGCGGACCCCGGGGAACCAGCGCCGCGGTGACGCGCTGGCCCAAACCCCCGGCCTCTACGGTCAAAGGTCCGTCGGCCAGATCCGCGAGCGTGAATGAAAAAGATGTCGGCTCAGTCTCGAAGGACAGGACCGCATCCTCGGGCACGTCGAGGTCCAGGAAGAGGCCATCGAGGTCACCAGCAGTGGACGATCGCCAGGAGATCTTGTGCTCCGTTTGATCGATGATCCCCTGGTCAGGGCTATCGAAGGCGAAGGTCTCTGCGGAAAGGATGCGTCCCTCATTGAGGCTCAGCGAACCGTGCCAGATGGTTGGCCTAGCTCGCCACTTGCGCCGGGCGCCTTCCCACACCAGCTTGAGCAAAGGATACTCGTCCTCCTGGGATTCTGCCAGAGAGTGGCTGTAAATCACTTCCAGCCCGCGCCGCAACTCGACTGTTTCAAGCGGCGCTGTGCCAAGAACCTCGACCTCGATGAGGGGGGGCCGGGAGCACGTGAACTCGGAACCCATGGGCTGGCCGTCAGCGCTCACCCGCAGGATGATGCGCTCTCCGGTCGTACCGTAGCAGCGGCGTGCCCAGAAGGCTTCCCACAGGGCCTCACGGGTCAAATCTTTGGCATAGATGCCAACCAGACCCCCGCGCATGCCAAAGTGGATGTCGGTGCCGGTGGGATAGGCAGCACCCTGCCGTCCAGAATGGTCGTCGCTGCTGGCAATGAATCCGACCCGAAGCCCTCGCCGGAGCGCGTCCTCGGCGAACCACTCGAACACGCCATGGACCGAGGCAATCTCGATCAGGGGGGTGTGATCGGCATCGAAAAAGTCCAGGTTGGCATGGCGCCCTCCGATGTGGGGGATGACCATGACGTCGTCGCGTTCACGCAGCGTTTCGTGCAACTCGCTGATGGGGTAGCGATCGGTCTCGAGATCCGATTTGTCTGCAAGCTGGCCGTGGCTGGAGCGATGCAGCGGGCCGTCATCGCCCAGGTAGTAGACATTGTGGTCGCCCCCGCCCGGTGTCAGCCCCGACCACTCATAAGCCAGGAAGGTGATGTAGCGGCCTGGCTGGTGATAGCGCTTGATCAAGTCTTTGGTCTCTTGCCAGTGCTCTCCGGTAACCCGCAGATCGTTGGCGCAGTGCGCTACAGCGTCGAGAGCGGCAACGTCGCGGCCAAAAGCAAGGTACTCGTCCACGGTGCCTGTGCCGACTGTTGATTCTGTTTGGCCATGGATGTCGCCCCAGTAAAGCCGAACCTGGGGGGCGCTCTCGTAGCAGACGATGGGGTTGCTGGCTGCTTCCAACCTAGCGTCCCTGTCCCGAGCGAGGATGCGGTACACGCCTGGCCCTGGCAGGGTGAGCCCTGTGAATCGGTGAGCCCCTCGTTCTTCTGGCTGGAACTTGTGGGCCGGGAGGGCGGCGGCCTCTCCCTCGACGGTCAGCTGTACGCCTCCCAGGAAGCCGTCGGAGGGGTTACCCAGGCGGTCTTCGGCTACCACCGTGACGGAAAAGGGCTCGCCCGCCGCTACCTCCGATGGCGCGCGGACGCAGAGCTTGACAGCGGGACCGCCGATGAGGCGCAAGATTGGAGGGTCTGGCACCAGTTCAAATACGCCGTTGCCAAAGGGGTCCACCGCCAGTCGGAATTCGTAGGTTTCCTCACGAAAGGTCTGGGCTTTTGAGCCGGGACCGCCAAAGCTGGTGTCGCCGAACGTGACCTTGACCATGTCGCCGGGCGCCAGGGCGCTGTCACGTACATCGATCACCAGAGCCCGCTTCCAGGGCCGGACATATACGTTCGTGTCCCAGTGCATCGGCAAACGGGCTTGCCCTGAGGTCCAGACAGTCGTGTATTCGGCTTCCTGTGGCCGGTCAAACTGGGGCACGCCCCAGTTTGAGGCCAGGCGGCGGGCGATGAGTATTCTCGCGCTGTCGTCCATGCCATGATAGCCGACTGTATAGGTAATCGTCCAGGTTCCCATGGCGCCAGCGATAACGTCACCTGCCGGATCGATGGTCGCCTGGCCATAAGTTGGGATCTCTTCGGTTGTCATAAGCACATATCCTCCTTTGCGAGGTCCAGCAAGTTCATACCACGACGCAGTCGATACCCAGCAACGTTGCTGCCTTTTCCAGCGTTCCTGCCCAGCGGCCATAGGCCAGGGCTTGATGGTGCGAGCCGCCTTCGAGGCTAAAGTTCGTCAAGAAATCGCTCAGTTCGCTCTTAGGCCTGAACTTGTAGTGAGGGCGTTCCAGGCTGGGGACATAGGGGAAATCCACGATCTCGCCCTCGGTTGCGATGAACTTGAGCTTGCCGTTGGCCAGGGTGGTGAGACTGACCAGGGTCGCCACACCAGGCTCGAGGCTGAAGGCCAACAGAAGTGGGCTGACGCGCAGGTCGACGAGACCCAGGTTGCTGCGCAGCACGTGTACCGGCTCGTCGGCCCGCGCCATCCTCCAATTCCCCTCGCCCATGTGCATCATCAGGGCTGCATTCCCGGCAAAGTCCATGGAGAACATCTCGGTAAAGTTGGCCGCTCCGGCCAGTTCTACCATCATGGCCACCGCTGCCGCGCTGGTGACGTCACCCTCACCTCCAAAGCCATAGCCTTCACCCAGCAACTTGGCGGCGGCCAGAAAGGGAAGTGTGTCCAGCCAGCCGTCCTCGGCAATGGCCATAAAGTGAGCGGCAAAGCCGTGCATGCCTCGCTCTTGAAGCACGTCGCGCAGCGCCCACTCTATCCGAGAGCTGGCTTCGTGCTCCTCCTTGGTAATGCCTTCGTGGAATTGAAAGCTCTCCTGGTCCTCAGCCATTTGCTGCTCGATCTCACCCTGGGATGCAGCCTTGGCTCGCTCGGCCAGGGTCCTGGCGGCGATGTGGCGGATCTCCACGCCGAGCTGGCTGAGAAATGCCGTCTCATCCAGACCAAAATCGCCCATGCCCTCCATGGGATAGCCAACCAGCCCGATGCGTACCTTGCTCAAGAAGGAGGCAATCCGCGCCGCGTCGCACCAGGCATTGACCTCGGTCAGCGCTCGCTCGTCCTGGTAGTGGCCAGTCACGATCTGGAACTCCTGTCCCGCGCGCAGCAGTACGTTGGCCAGGTCCTGTACTCCGTGCATGCCGTGGTTCTTGGTCGTCTCCATGGCCTCCGTATCGGCGGTGATGGCGTGCATGCGCTGGGTGTTGAAAAGGAGGATAGGCAGCCGGGTGCGCAGCAGTGCAGGTAGGGCGATGTGGCTGGGCGCGTACGTAAGCAACACGACGACAACCAGATCCTTGCCACTGGCTTCAAAAGCGTCGATGGCCCCGTCCACTTGCTCCCGACTGTTGCACACGCCGGGAAAGTCGACCTCGGCAAAGGGCGACATGGTCTCTGCCAACTCTACTGCGAAATCGGCCATCATTGGCTTGAGTTCGGGCATGCGGTCGTACAGATCGAACATGAGGCCTAGCAGGCCCACTTTGGCTTTCTTGCTCTGGGTCATGGTCAACTCCTTTAACTTGACATATGTCTTCTGGCTTCTGGTATTGGGCCCGCTATGCTGGCAAGCGGAAGAACCGAACGGCGTTGTCGTGCAGCAGCTTGTGGGCGAGTGTGATGGCCTCATCTTCCATCAAGTAGCCGGCTTGAACTTTTTCGGCCAGTACCTGGGCGACATTGCTGCGAGCCATTCTGGAGTGCGCATAGCTGCCTTCGACAAAGATATAGTCGCCGCCAAAGGCAAAGATCTTGTTGGCCGGCAGCGTCTCGATCCATTCGTGAAGGGTCTGCCTGGCGACCCACGGTGAGATAATATGCACCCAGCAGAGGTCGGCGTAGGCATTGGGAAAGTTCTTGACCAGGGCTGCGACTTCACCCTGATAGGGATAGCCAGCGTGGAACAGGTCAAAGCGGGCATCCTGGTACTCGACCAGCAGGTTGGTCAGGTGCAGCGGGTTGGCGTTGGATAGAAAGTTGGCGTTGCCTTCCTGCAGACCGGTATGGACCTGGATGGGCAGATGGTGTTCGATGGCCCGCCGGACTACCTGATGCATCAGATAGTCTTGCAGGGGTTTGGCTTCGGCCCAGGACACGGGCGGCAACTGGCTGCCGTCGACATGGTCGAAAGGGTAGCGGTGCAGCCGGTTAAAGACCCGCTCTGCATCCGCCCGGATGATTTTCTCAAAGTAGAGAGATCGACTGTAAGCCAGGCCGACTTTGAGCCCCACCACGCCCGCTGCGAGTCCTCGCTCCAAGACCGCATCCATGGCGGCCAGCAGGTCGTTGAGGCTGTGGATGGCCACGCCGGTCTTTTGCTCCAGTCTTCTCAGCTCGACCGCGTTGCAGGGTGTGATGTACTCGCCCATTGGTATCACGGGCGCGAAGAATTCGCGGTCGATCTCTTCCAGGGGCGTTGGGTCGATTTCCTCGAGGGGGTGCAGGATCGAAAGCTCGATGTTGGCCCGTTCTTGGAGCACATAGCGGTACCAACCCTCGCGGTTCGATGCGGCGATCTTGTCCGAGAGTTCCTGATAGGTCGCCTCAGTGATGTCCGGGACGTCGAACAGGTCGCGGGCAGCCAGGAGCAGGGCGCGGCCATAGCCCGTGGTGCGTACGTCTTTCCAGAAGGGCGCGAATGCGGCCCAGCGTTCGTCGAGGGGCCTGGCGGGGTCTCGTATGTCCTCCAGGGTCTGCTCAGGCATCCCCGCCGATACGAGGTCGCTGGAGGCATAGTGGGAGAACCAGTAGAACAGGTCGATCTCCTGGCCCAGCCGCGCCTTTTCGCTCATCAGATGCTCGTGCGTGTTGAGCAGGGCGATGCCTTCTATCTCTTCCTGGATACGCTTGTGAACTTCTGTTGCCTGCATCTTGCCTCCCCTTTCTGACCGAAAAAAGTCTGGGTCAATGTCATCTACGTGTAGAGCCCTTCATCAACTGCCGGTAGCGGTCCTGTGCCTCCTCGACCGAGCTTTCCTGGAATCGTACTTTGCTTTTCCCGGGCAGGCATTGGGCCAATAGGGGGATGTCAGCGCTGGCCACAACGCCGATCTTGGGGTAGCCCCCGGTGGTCTGGCGATCGGCCATCATCACGATGGGCTGCTGGTCGGCCGGCACCTGGACGGCGCCTAGGACAATGCCATCGGAGACAATATCGGCTGATGCTTTCTGATCGGGGCCCTGATGGCTGACGGCCGGGCCCTGCAGGCGATAGCCCATGCGATCGGCGGTGGGGCTGACCAGATACTGATTGCCGAAAAATGATTGCAGGCCCTGGGTGCTGAATGCCTCGCTTTGTGGACCAGGGATGACCGCCACCGTGGGCTCGTCGCTGTAGGCTGGCAGGATGCGCTGCAACTCGGATCGGATCTCTCGACAGCTCTCGGGCTGCCCCTGCCGGCAGATGGCTGCCCTCTGCAACTGGGCCTATCGGCAGAACATCGCCGGCTTGCAGTGCCCGTCCCTCCATGCCTCCAAATCCGCCGCGCAGGTAGGTGGCCAGCGAGCCCAGTACTGGCGGCAGGGCGATGCCGCCGGCTACGGCCAGGTAGGCCCGGCAGCCGCTCTTCAGGCCGCTGAATTCGATCTGCCAGCCTCGCCTGACAAAGGCCGACATCCAGGTGGGGATGGGCTGGCCGTTTACCAGGAGCCCCAGATCGGCGCCGCCCACCGCGATGAGACAATCGGCCGTGGCCCGCAGCGTGGGTCCGGCGATGGTGATCTCCAAGCCGGCCGCGCCGGGCGGGTTGCCCACGAGACGGTTGGCGGCCTGCAGGGCAAAGAGATCCATGGCGCCCGCGACCGGGACGCCCACAGCCTCGTGGCCGCGCCGGCCGAGGTCCTGTACCGTGGTGAGTAGTCCGGGTTGAATGACTTCCAAGCAGTGGTCCTTGGGGTTTGGTGCTGCGGGGACGATTGGATCGTGAATTCCCCATTCCTGTTCCCAGAGTTCCTCAAAGCCTTGGGGATCGATGGGCACGAATCGTACCCGGTCGCCCGGCTGCAGAAGGGCAGGTGGCTCGCGCCATGGATCAAAGAGACGCAAGGGTGTGCGGCCGATGAGTTGCCAGCCGCCTGGCGTGGCAATGGGATAAATCCCGGTTTGCTCTCCAGCGATGCCTACTGAACCTCCCGGTACCACGGTGCGCGGGCTGGAAAGGCGTGGCGTGGCGATGGCCGGAGAAAGCCCGCCCAGATAGGCAAATCCGGGCGAAAAGCCCAGCATGTATACCGGATAGAGGGTCGAGGTATGTCGTTGGACTACGTCTTGGGGACTCAATCTGTTGTGACCGGCGACAAAGTCCAAATCGATACCGAACTCGCCACCGTAGCAGACGGGTACCTCTACCACACGAGGTTCAGCGGTGATACTCTTCTGTGCCCGAGCCAGGAACTCCTGGCCAAGGGCGCTAACCTCGGCGTAGGTCAAGCGTCCAGGGTCGTAGTGCAGGAGCAGGGAGCGGTAGGTAGGCACTGCTTCGCCCAGACCTGGCAGCGACAGGGTTCGTACGGCCTGGGCCAGCGCGTGGGCGCGGGCGTTGATCTCCAGATCGACCTCGTCGCCGAACTCGATCAATAGGGCCGAGTCGCCGGCCGGCTGAAAGCGGGGTGGGTCGTATCGCATTCCGGTTTCCTCAAAGAGCAGCGAGCATACTCAGCATGCGAGCGGACCCCTGGGGCCCTCTGGCATCTGAGGATGCCTCACATGGCACTAGGATGCCAGCGACGCCACTTCCACGCCAGCCTCGACCAGGGCCTGGCGGATGGTCTGGGCGATGGTCAGGGCAGTGGGAGTGTCGCCGTGTACGCAAAGGGTTTCGGCTTGCACCGGCACCTGCTGGCCGCTGTAGGCTATGACCATACCATCTCGCGCGATGCGCAATGCCTGCTCGGCAGCCTGGGCTGGATCGTGCAGCACGGCGCCGGGCAGGTGACGGGGTCGTAGCGAACCGTCGTCCTCGTAGGCCCGGTCGGCAAATGCCTCGCGGGCAACCGGCAAGCCGGCTTCCTGTCCGGCTTTGATCAACAGCGAATTGGCCAGGCCCACCAGGATGAGTGCGGGATCGAAGCGAGCTACTCCCCGGGCGATGGCCTCGGCCAGGGCGCGGTCCTTGGCCGCCTGGTTGTAGAGCGCGCCGTGAGGCTTGACATGCACCAGTTCGGCCCCGGCGGCCCGGACAAAGCCCGCCAGCGCGCCAACTTGATACAGGATGAATGCCTCGGCCTCCTCCGGGCTGAGGTGCATGGCCCGGCGCCCAAAGCCCTGCAGGTCAGGAAAGCCTGGATGCGCTCCGATGCCAACGCCATGGTCCCTGGCTAGCCGCACGGTATGTTCCATGACCAGGGGATCGCTGGCGTGAAGGCCACAGGCAATGTTGGCCGAAGAAATGTACGGCATGAGGGCGGCGTCTGTTCCCAGCGTATATCGACCAAAGCTCTCGCCCATGTCGCAATTAAGGTCGATCTTCATGGTCACCTCCCGTCGCAAGATTGCTTCACTACGGTCACACCGGTCGTGCTCCAGCATCTGCCCACGCCTGGCGCACAAAGTCAACGGCTGTCTTGACGCCTGCCTGGCCTGTCCCGCTAGCTTCTTCGATACAGATCCAGCCGTCAAATCCCCTGCTTCGTAGCAGCGCAAAGACCTCTGCGAAAGGCGCCAGGCCAGTGCCGATCACAGTCGGTTCCAGGGTACCGCGCGTGCGGGTATCCGCTGCATGCACGCTCACCACCCGATCCATCACCTGCTCGAGGACCGGCAGTGGATCGTCTCCGGCAACCAGGCGTATTGGCGGTATCGAAATTGACGCCAAGCGCCGTCCCGGCTGTGGCCTCGACGATGGACAGAAAGATGTCCGTAGGCTGGGCAAAGTCGGCATAGTCCCAGACGCCTGGCTTGGAATGGTTCTCAAAGAGAAGCTGAATGCCATGCTTTTCCGCAACAGGGAGGGCCCCCGTCAGGCCCTCGATGGCCCATGTGAGCCCGTCTTCTCGCTCTGTCTCAGGATGAGCCTGGCCCGCCGTGGCGCGTACCATTGCGGCGCCAAGAGCAGCAGCGGCAGCGAGATGTTGCTCAAGGCGGACTGCCTCCACCGCTCGGACCTCTGCGCTCGGATTGGTAAAGTCGGGATAGGTTGTGACCATGGCCACCCTCATCCTCGCGTCTTCGATTTCCTGTCGCATGGCTCTCAAATCGCTCAAGTCCAGACCCTCGACGAAGAGGATGCTGAGATCGACGGCATCCAATCCCACGCTGGCCGCCTCGCGGGCCCATTGTCCGACTGACATGGTGCCGGCAATGATCTCTCCAAAGTACGATACTGGCAGACAACTTAGTTTCATTTTCCCCTCTTGATGTAGTCAAGAACACCTATGCCGCTGGAAGGTTACCTTCCCAATGTGCGAAGGCCGCCCTCCTCCTGCTCGCAGGTCTTCCCCTAGATGGGCGAAGGTCTTCCCTCCGATGGGCGAAGGTCTCCCGACCGAGCCCAATGCGCATCAGTCATGGGACCGAGGTTGAAGATAGACCGGCAGCAGACAATCGCACGATCTGGCCGTTCTAGAACAACCCTTCTATCCGCTCTGTCATCGCTTCGATCACGGTCTCCAGGCAGCCTGGAGCCAGGATGGAAGGCTCTTCCTGGTACAAGCCCTGCCCATAGCGGTCCGCTGGCAGAAGATAGCCAACCGGCTGATCGCCTGACACCGGTGACAGGAGGATGGCCCTCTCAGGAAAGCGCCTGCGCAGTTCAACTTGCAGCAGGTTGTAGGGCTCCCCGCTGCAAGTCGCCCAGACCGCATCCCCCAGGCGATGGACCGAGTAGTGGAATGGGTAGGCCTCTCCATCTGGTAGCGTGTTTACCTTGGCGAGCCAGCGCCGTGCCCGCTCTGCGCGAGCCCCAAAGTCCCGGGCTGCTATCGCGTCTCCGCAGACCCTCGGCTTCTTGCTGCCTCGTCAGCCATTGGTCGAGTTGCTGCTGGAGAGACTGAGGGTCCGGCTTCGCTCTGAGCGGCAGATCGATGGTATAGGTGCCACCTGCAAACTGGGAAGCCTGTGCCTCGTGTTCCACCGCAAGCGGTACGTGGTCCCAGACTCCCAGGGTAGCGCCGGAAATCACCGGTCCCTGGTACAGGTAGTCGGTTCCCGGCGGCCCCATGGATTCCAGGGCCGACAGGGCGGCGTAGGCCAGCCAGCGGCCATTCTGATCAGCGACGGCGGGTCCGCCGATATAGTCCCGGCGAGGTCCCAAATCGCCACAGGCCCCCTGGGCATAGACACTGGGTGCGCCGGTCATGGAGGTGACCGTCTCCCGCATAGCCCCGGCAAAATCAGGGCTGATCAAGGTGTTTTCGTAGGCCAGGGTGGTAGCGTGGCAGCCATAGTTGACGATCACGGCCAGGGTCTCCCCTGAGTCATCTGTCACGCGGGCGACCACGACGGTATCATCGGCCGCGGCATCGGGGTTCAGGCCGCAGACAAAGCAGTTGTTCTCCTCGTCCCAAAAGTCCCGGTTGGCGGCCATGTTGCAGCACCCAGAGGCGTAGGTGATGGTCGCCTCCTTCAGGCAGCCTGATGCCTCCCGGGCAGCCTGCTCCAGCCTGGCCTGCATCTCGGCCAGGTAGGCCGGGATCATGTCCCCGCCTGGCATCGCCTGGCGGTCGGGGCTAAAGCCGCCGGAAGCGTGGGTGTGGGAATAGGACACGACCGTGTGTTCCAGGGGCAAGCCACTGGCCTTGCTCAAGGCCGCTCGCAGCTCGCGATGCTGGCGTAGGGGCAAGTTGATCAGATCCAGGTGAGCCCGGAGCAGTCCCGGACCGGCCCCATCGATGGAGCCGAACACCATGACATCGCCCAGCAAGGGGTAGTGGACCCCGGTGGCCCGATCGTGCCTGGCAGCTCCCCACAGACGGTGATAGATGCCCACGGGCGGCGTGATGTCGGCCCGGGCGTAGCCCCAGCGGACCCGAGATGTCGGCGAAGGTACAGATTCAACGGTCAAGGTAATCCTCCATAGAAGCGTGGTCAATAAATCGAATCGAACTCGCGATGGTAGCCAGGAATCAGCCCGGACCCTATGGCTGTTCCCTCAGCTTGCCCAAAGCCTCGACCAGGCTCTTTTCTATCAGGTCGCACATCTCGTCGATGTCCCCTTCTTCGGCGATCAGGGGCGGGGAGACGGCAAACCAGTCGGGACTGATCCGCATGATCAGACCATTCTCGATGGCCGTCTCCTTGAGGGCGTCGCCCAATTTCTGGCCTGCTGGAAAGGGTTCCATGGTCTCGGCGTCCTGGACGAGTTCCACGCCGCGTAAGGTGCCCTTGCCCCGTACCTCCCGGATGATGCCGTAGCGCTTCAGGCCCTCGAGTCTCTCGACAAGATGGGCGCCCAGCCGCCGCGCCTTCTGAGGCAGCTCATTCTCAACAAGCTCGTCGATGACGGCGATGCCGACGGCGCAGGCCAGTGGGTTCCCGGCAAAGGTGTGTCCGTGGGCAAACTGGATGTCCTCTTCGACAGGGCCAAAGAATGCCTCGGCCAGGTCCTCGCGGGCCATCATGGACCCGATGGGCATTGCGCCGCTGGACAACCCCTTGCCCGAGCAGATGATGTCCGGCGTCACGCCAAAGGTCTGGGCCGCAAACATGTCGCCCGTGCGTCCGAAGCCTGTCAGCACCTCGTCGAAAATCAGCAGTACGTTGTGGCGGTCGCAGGTATCGCGCAGCATCTGCAGGTACTCGTCTGTGGGCGTGGCCAGGCCCGCCGTGTTGCAGATGGGTTCGACGATGATGCCAGCGACCGTCTCCGGGTCCTCATTGATCACAATGTCCTCGACCATGCGCGCACAGAAGCGGTTCGTCTCCTCCCAGGATGAGAACCTGTCTCGATACTGGATGGGCGCGAATGCCTTGAGAAAGCCGGCCATTAGGGGCTCGAACTTGGTCTTGCGCGGGCCGGTACCGCCGGCAGCCGTGGTGGCCAGGGTACCGCCGTGGTAGCTGAGGTAGTTGCTGATGAATTTGTACTTGCCAGGATGCCCAGTCTGCTTGAAGTACTGGCGAGAAAACTTGAGAGATGCCTCGACCGACTCGGAGCCGCCGCTGAAGCCCTTGATGTAGTTGAGGTTCTCTGGCGTGACCGAGCCCAGCTTCTCTACGAACTCCAGGGCCACGTCCGAGATGCCGTGCAGTGGCGGGGCGAGCGTGATCACGTCCATCTGGCGGCGCATGGCTTCCATCACCCGTGGATGGCGGTGTCCAAGGACGGCCACAAAGACGCCGCCGATGGCGTCAAAATAGCGTTTGCCGTGGATATCCCAGTAATACAGCCCTTCGGCCCTCGCAAATATCAGGGGTGATTTGATCACCTCTGATGTCTGGGCAAAGTCAATGAAGGTGTTTCTCAGTAGTTTTTCCTGTCGAGCGGTTGCTCTCATCTTTCTTTCTCCCAATGCTGGACCTGCCCTTGCGAAGGATTGAGCCCTCTGCAGGCGGGTCTGCTACTTTGTTCTCATCACCTCATAGTAGTCTTGAAAAGCGCGGAATCCCTCGTCGTAGACCGAAGAGACGCCAGGATCCGGGGCCAGCCGTGTCTCCTGGCCCCCAAAGGCAGCAAAGCCGGCTTCAGGATCGGCAAAGCGTCCAGCGCCCACGCCGCCCAGGATGGCTGCCCCCCGGCCTGCTGCCTGTTTGGAGGACGGCAGCGCCACCGGGACGCCCACGACGTCAGCCACGATCTGCGGCCAGGCCGGGCTCTCGGCCGCCCCGCCAACCATCGTCATTTCTGCTACGTGCAGGCCGGCTTCCTGCATCTCCTGGACAACCCAGCGGAGTTCATAGGCAATGCCCTCCATCACCGCCCGAGCCATGTCAGCGCGGGTGTGAGCCAGGGACAGCCCCACGAAGCCGCCCCCGGTCCGGGCAAAGGCTACTCCATGTCCGCCTGTTAGCGGGCAGAAGTAGAGGCCACCCGCACCCGGCGGAGACTGGGCCACCGCGCGGTTGACGGCCTCATATAGGCCGCTTCGCCCATCACCTGCCCCGCTGCCACCCCAGACGTTGTCGATGAGCCACTCCAGGGACGTGCCGACACCGCCCATGGACCGAATCGCTCCCCAGCGGCCCTCGACCGCGTGATGACTGACCGCCATTCCACTTTCAAGCGCTGTTTCCTTGTGCTCCGGAACTGCCAGAACCACCCAGGCCGTCCCACAGGAGAGCAGCACCTGGCCCGCACGGGTGACCCCGGCCCCAACTGCGGCACAGTACTGGTCATGGGCGCCATTGACCACCAGGACGTCCCGGGGCAGGCCTGTCTCCTCGCTGGCCTCATCTGTCAGCCTGCCTACCGGGTAGCCGGAGGGCTGCACCGGCGACATCTGGTCTCTTCTGGCGCCTGCGAACTCTAGCAATCGATCGTCCCAGTCTCCGGTGTCCAGGTTCAGCAGTTGGGTAATGCCCGCGTCCGAGGGGTTCATGCACAGCCGCCCTGTCAGGCGCTGTACGACAAAGTCGTTGACAAACAGGAATTGCCGCGTCGCCGCAAATGCCTCCGGACAGTTTTCGCGGAACCAAGCGATGAGCAGCAGGGGCAATCCGCCGCCCAGACGCCAGCCAGTGGTGCGGTGGATAGAATCGGCGCCGAACTGATCCCTGACGCGCTGGGCCTGCTCACCCGCGCGGTGGTCCATCCAACTGAAAGCAGGGTGCGTAGGTTGGCCATCGACACCGACTGGGATGGCCGTACCTGCCTGAGACGATAGACCCAGCGCGATGATCCTGGTATCGCCCCCGGCTTGCTGGGCTACAGAGCGACAGGTTGATACGACCCCGCGCCACAGGTCCTCGGGATCTTGTTCCACCCACCCGTCCTGGGGGGTGATCAGGCCGTAGCTGTAGCTGGCGGCAGCGACCTCGTTTCCCCGGCTATCCAGGAGCAGGGCTTTGGTGCGCCGTAGTGCCCACGTCCAGCCCGAGGAACAGGTCTGTAGATACGCTCATGCTCAACCCTGGGTCTCGACCCCGTCCTTCACCTTGGCAATGACGCCCACGGCATTGTTGTAAAAGACATCCTCGATGTCGGTTGTGCTCAGCCCAATCGCCTCGGCTGCCTGCCGAAAGGCGAGCAGCTCTTCGTACATAAAGAAAGATAGTCTCTCGCCCTCTTCCTGGCTGACCTCACCCATGTTGGGGTCGTCGCTGACATCGCCGTATAGTCCAGGCGGCACCAGGTTGACATATTTCCCACCCTGGCAGATGCGCCGCATGCGCATGCGCAGGATGGGCATGTCGCTGCCGAATAGGATACGCTTGGCGCCCACAGTGCGGATCAGCCCCTCCATGACCTGGGCATTGGTGTGTGCGCTAAAGTCAAAGAGCATTCGCTCGGTGTCCTTCAGGACCTCAAAGGCGTTGCCTACATCCTCGGGGCAGTAGGCGCGACCGATGTGGGCAATGATCAACTGCAGATTGGGATACCGGCGCTCGATCTCTAACATGGCCTCGAGGTTTACCGGATCCCGGAGGCGGTCTCTACGAGGAATGTGCAGCATTACCAGCCAGCCGCCTTCGTCCGCCGCTTCGAGGTGGGCGTGCGGCAAAAAGTCCTCGATGGTGATGTCGCCCGAGGCGATATGGGCCGGGGCAAAGTTGAGGTAGGGCTTGAGCCCCAAAAAAACTCCATCGCGTACCCGCTGCGAGACTTCTTCAGCCGTCCAATCAGGCGTGCTGACCAACAGGCTAGGCAGGTCGTGCTGTTGGGCAACTTGGCTGATGTAGCCGTTGGTCTGATCCATATCGACGCCCCGCCGCGGCGAGCCAAAGACCAGCGGCGTCACCCGCTGCTCGGGGAACATCAGCTCGTAGGTCTCGAACAGATCCTCAATAGGATTGTCCTCGGCCACAAGGCCCGGCCACTTGGCGCCACGCGTCAATGGGTCTTCATGCTGAAAGAAGTCCTTAAGCCATACGTGGGTGTGGATGTCGATCATTCTGGCTGGCAGGAACCCGGCCAGGTGCTGGCGGTAGAATTCCCGGTCAACGTCCTTCATTTCAAAGAGCATCTTTTGGTCTCCAGTCGATCATGCGTGATTCGCGCCGCCGTCCCGGTTCTTCTAGGGCAACTGTTACTAGCCGGCCATCGGGTGGTCGGGCGGGCCCCAGTCCTTGTACATTGCTTTGTGATACGGTTCCTCCTGCTGCCGCTGGCGGATGTCCTGGAGCGCCTGCTCGTCGGGCAGCAAGGTTTGCCCCAGCGTAGCGTGATTGGGCAGTAGATACGGCTCTGGCGTGCCAGGCCGGCAGGAATAGTGGTCGTTCTCCCATTCCTTGCGAACCGCCTCGTCACGCAGGTCGGGGATGTCGATCCAGCCCCCACCCTGCAGAACCGAGCGCCAGGCAAGGTTGCCCACCAGGGTCATGTCCAGGCCCATATAGACGTCGATATCCGGCTTTTCGCCGGTCAGGATCGCCTTGGCGAACTCGTGCACGAGGAACAGGTCAGAGCCCCAATGCTGGGTCCGTGCCGCCTTCTTGTTCCAACGCGGGTGCCTGGCCGTGTAGCGCCGGATCTCCTGGTCCTCGTCCAGAAAGACCGTCACCTCGTTGGGATCGGGCCAGCGGTTGCTCTCGATGCAGCCCTTGGTGCCGCCGACAGAGTACCAGGGCTGCCAGGGCTCACGTGGGTAGGGCCCGCCGTGCAGGCTCTTGACCAGCGCCCCGTTCTCCAGCCGGACCATCTCCATGGCCGGTGTCTGGGCCGGCAGTGCCCCTTCCTTGTCCATGCCCAGCAGCCCGGTCGCAGCCTGGACGGCGACCGGGCGCAGACCGGTGATGCGCAAGATCGGCCCGATGGAGTGGGTTACATAAAACGTCGGATACATCCACAGCCGCCAGTGGTGGGGGAGGTCCAGGTCGACGAGTTTGTGTACGACGTCGCGGGCAAAGTGCACGTACTCGCCCTCGGCGTAGCGCAGCTCGCCCAGCGCGCCCGATTCGTATAGCCGGCGCATCTCCTGCACAAAGGCCAGGTAGCAGAAATTCTCACCGAAGAAGTAAACCTTGCCGCTGGCTTCCACCTCGCGGGCCAGCTCCACGCCCTCGGCGATGGTCACACAGGCCGGTACCTCACTCAGGACATGCTTGTCCGCGCGGAGGGCCTGGCAGACGGCCGGCACGTGCTCGTCGGCATAGTTGGCCACGGCGATGGCGTCGAGTCCCTCGTCGGCCAGCATCTCCTCGTAGGACGTGAATAACCTTGCCTCGGGGTACATGTCGCCGATGATGCGCAGCCGTTCCCGGACTGCGACCGCAAAAGGCGGCTACCGTCACCTCTGGCAACTGTGCGGCGGCTTCGGCAAAGGCGGTGCCCCGGCGCGTGCCAAGGACGCCCAATTTCACAGTTTGTTAAGCCGGTGTCATCATTCTATCCTCGGGCTGAACCCGCTCTCCGCTGGGACAAGAGGACTCCTGGTAGATCATGCTGTCATGGCCGAATGATTTGCCCTAGTCAAGCTTCATACGCGGGTCAAGGGCGGAGCGCAGCCCATCGCCAAACATGTTCACGGCCAGCACGGTGAAGGCTATGGCCAATCCCGGATAGATCGTCATCCAGGGCGCCTGGTTCATAAAGCGCCGGCCACTGTTCAGGATGACGCCCCACTCGGGATCGGGGCGCTGGACCCCCAGGCCGATGAAACTCAGGGCGGCGGCGGTGAGGATGGCCGTGCCGATATTCATGCTGCCCAGCACGATCAGCGAGGAAGCAATGTTGGGCAGGATGTGCCGCCCCAGGATGCGGCCTGTCTTGGCTCCGGTACATCTGGCTGCTTCGACGTACAACTCCTGCTTGGTGCTGAGTACTGTGCTGCGGACCAGCCGCGTGTAGACGGGGATCCAGGCAAAACCGATGGCAAACATCACGTTGGTGAGTCCGGGACCCAGGATGGCGATGACGGCCATGGCGAGCAGGATGCCGGGAAACGCGTACAAGATGTCAATCCCGCGCTGGGTGATAAAGTCCAGAGTCCCGCCAAAATAGCCTGATATGAGGCCAAAGATGGTGCCAAAAATGAGGCCGATGGCGTTGCACATGATGGCCACCTGGAGCGAGACGGTGGCGCCATGCAAAACGCGGCTAAAGAGATCCCGGCCGTACTCGTCGCAGCCCATGATGTGGGGGAAGGCGCGAACCTCATTGTCGTTGGCGTCCCAGCCCATCAACTCACCCTGGAAGGTGGGCTCGCAGAACTGGGCCTTGGGGTTCATTTCGATGGGGTCGTAGGGGGCGATGAACGGGGCCGAGATGCCCAAGATAATGAACAGGATCAAAACGGCCAGCCCGACCATGGCCGCCTTGTTCTTCCACAGTTCGCGGCGGACGATCTGCCACTGCGTCTGCGGCTTGCGCGCCAGATCCTGGATCTGGATCTCGTTGCGTACGTGGTCCTGGATCTCGGCCTTCAGGCCGTGGGGATCCTTATCGGTGCTTTGAGCCATGCAGAAACCTCAACGTTTCAATCCTGGAGCCTGATCCTTGGGTCCAAATAGGCGTAGGAAGCGTCAACCAAGATATTCGACACGACATAGATGATTGCGGTAAAGAGCACCACGCCCTGGGCCACGGTAAAGTCCTTGTAGATGATCGAGTGGACGGCCAGCTTGCCGATGCCGGGCCGGGCGAAGACTGTCTCGATGACGACCGCGCCGGCCAGCAATCGTCCCAACTGTACGCCCATGATAGTGACCACGGGGATGAGAGCATTCTTGAGGGCGTGGCGGACGACGAGCACTCGTTCCTGGACGCCCTTGGCCCGGGCCGTGCGGATATAGTCCTGCTGGAGCACCTCCACCAGATTGGAGCGGGTCATGCGGGCGATGACGGCCATCTCGGCGATGCCGATAGCGATGACGGGCATGATTAGGTGTTGCCAACTGCCCACGCCCGATGAGGGAAGTATTTTGAGTCGCACCGAGAAGAAAAAGATCATCATCAGCCCGATCCAAAAGCCCGGGATAGACACTCCGGCCACAGACAGGGCCATGACGGCGTTGTCCAGCCAGGAATTGTAGTTGACCCCGGCCAGGATACCCAACGTGAAACCCAGGATGGACGCCATGAGCATGCCCAGCAGGGCCAGTTGCAGGGTATAGGGGAACTGTTGCAGGATAAGGTCCGTGACGGCCCGCCCACCCTGGATCGACCGGCCCAGGTCGCCCTGGACCGCCCGGCCTATGAACTTGGCATACTGGACCATGAGCGGGTCGTTCAGCCCCAGCCGGTCCCGGATGATCTGAATCTGGGCCTCGGTCATTGATTGCTGGGCAAAGATGGCCGAGATGGGGTCGCCGGGGATGAGGTGCAGCATAAAGAACACGAGTGTGGCCACGCCCAAAATCACCGGAATGGCAAAGACAAAACGCCGGATGAGATATTTGGTCATACGATATCCCTACATCTGTTTCTTAAGCTGGGCAGGGAGCCGCGCTCCCTGCCCAGCGCGTGCCTGAGAAACCAAGGGTTTCTCAGGTGGCTGTGCCACTATCCCCTAGGGTAGGATGTAGGCTTCGTAGAGCCAGGGGTAGAAGCTGGTGGCATCGAATTGGATGCCCTTGACGGTGTCCTTGATGCCGGTGTAGAAGGCTAGCTCGACGATGGGCACCTCGTAGGCGTTCTCCATGATCTGCATCTGGATCTGCTTGATGAGCTCGTTGCGCTCATCCAGGTCGAGGGTCGATTCAGCGTCTGCGATGAGCTGGTCCAGCACCGGGTCGTCCAGACAGGCCCAGTTGGAGCTAGCCTGTGTGCCAAAGAAGCCCTTCAGACCCATTGGGTCGACCGACACACCGCCGTTGCAGGGCATGGCCTCGGTGCAGCTATTGCCCCGCTCGTTGTTGGCTGCGCCGGACAGGGTGCTGATCTCCGCGTCAAAGCCGACGGCGATCAGGTTGGCCTGGAGGAACTCGACCCACTCGTTCCAGCCCTCGTTCTGGCCGATGACGACTTTTAGCGTCTCGCCGTCCTTCTCGCGGATGCCGTCGCCATCACCGTCGACCCAGCCGGCCCCCTCCAGGAGCTCCATGGCCTTCTCCGGGTCATAGTTGTAGAGCCGCTCGACCTCCGGGTTGTAGGCAGCCTCATCCCACTTGGTCACTGGACCGTAGGCCGGCACCGTCAGGCCAAAGTAGACCACGTCGGCGATACCCTGCTTGTCGGTGGCATAGTTGATGGCCTGGCGGACGGCGAGGTCGTTGGTGGGCGAGATGGAGACGTTGATGGCGTTGTGCTGGGGCACGCCGGGGATAAAGTTGGAGATGATGCCCAGGCCATCGGTTTCCTCCAGGCGGCCAGCATCGGCATAGGGTACGCGCGCGATGACGTCGGCGTCGCCCGACTCCAGGGCGGCGGTGCGGGTGGCGTCCTCCTGAATGTACTGGAAGACGATCTCGTCAAGGTAGGCCGGCCCGTTGTGGACGAACATGGGTGCTGCCCAGTTATAGTCCGGGTTCTTGACAACTTTGACGTGCGAGCCTGGCAGCCATTCCTCAAAGATGTAGGGCCCGGTGCCCACGGGGTTGGTGCCAAATTCCTCGCCTAGTTCGGCTGTCGCCTTGGGCGAGCCGATGCCGGATGCGTAGCGAGCCACTGCCTGCAGCCACATGATGTTGGAGTTCTTGAGGCTGAACCGGACCGAATAGTCGCCCGTCTTTTCGACTGACTCGATCTGGTCGACGTAGCGGACGATGGAGCCAATGGGGAAATCGGGGTCCATGATGCGCTCGAACCAGGAGACGACGGCGTCAGCGTTGAAGGGCTCACCGTCGTGGAAGGTGACGTCGTCGCGCAGTTCCATGTCAAAGACGGTATAGTCTTCGTTGTTCGTCCACGACTTGGCCAGGCCCGGCTGCAGGTTCATTCCACTGTCCAGCCAGATCAGGTTGTCATAGATCTGGAACATGGTCATGAACTCGACAGCATACTTGCTCTGTCCTGGATCGAGGGTCGATCCCTCCTGGTTGATGACGTAGGTCAGCGTGCCTCCCAGTGACTGCGCCGCGGCGTCGGGGGTCGAGGTGATGACCACCTCGACCTCTTTTTCGACTTCCTTGACGACCTCTTTCTCGACGACGACGGTTTCTTTGACGACCTCGACCTCGGTGACGACCTCCGGCGTGCCGCCGCAGGCGGCCAGCGCGGTCATCATGGTCAGGACGACCAACAGAAATAGCAACTTTTTGGCGTTCTTCATTTCACACTCCTCCTGAATTTTGTGCCCCCCAGGGGCGCTCGAAACTGCGATCCATAACTGTCCATACCCTTCCCGCTAGCCAGCCTCGCCGGACGAACCGTTGTTCGCAACTGCCATAGAAGCATCCCAACGTGCTCTTTGGGCTGTGCCGAGTCCGGCTAGCTAATGACCCTTAGGTCAGGCTGCATCACCTCCTCTCTGTACTCGAGAAACAAAGTGCGGATTCTCCCCTCACTCCTTGCTCAGACATACGGCTGCAGGTTGGTACGACTGCGGGCAACCGTATGGTATTGACTTGCTGAGCCGGGATAGCGTGTAGGGTGCTGCTCACCACCCCTCTGACGATCGCTACCTTCCGGCCGAACCTACCTAGAGAACTCGATCTTGTCCATCAATGTCCAACTAAACTCTGAAGGTTTTCCGCGTAGGTACCCCACTCATGGGCAGCATCAAATGCCGCCACGACATTCTCGGCGGGGGTCCCTGCTTGAATATTGTGCGTAGGACAGAACACAAATCCGCCGCCGGGTGCAAATGCCTCAATCCTCTCACGTACCTGGTTCTGGACCTGGTCGACAGACATGAAAGGCAGTTCTTGAACGTCAACGCCTCCACCCCAAAAGCAGAGTCGGTCGCCAAATTCTTGTTTGAGAACCACGGGTTCCATGCGCGCGGCCCGGGTCTGGATCGGATTCAGGATGTCGACGCCCATGCTTGATCAAGTCGGGTATGATATGATAGATGGAACCACAACAATGAAAGAACACCTTCCACGCCGTATGGTTGTGCACCCAGTCAAAAACCATTTGGTACGGCTGCTAACATCCTCTCGCGGAACATTCGGGGTGAGATCATCTCTCCCATCTGCGTGCCAAAGTCCTGACCAAAGTAGTTGGCCAGCAGGCGGTCGCCAACCGCTTCGTGATAGAGCGCCAGATTCTCGATGATACTGTCGGCTTGCTCGCCATAGCAGTCGGCCACGTAGTTCGGCTCAGTCGCCAGCAGCACAAACCAGTCTTCGAAGGAGCCGATCTCCGTAATGTTGAGATGCGGATTGCCCATCAGGGCCTTGTCCGTTTCCTCGTAGAGTCGCTTTGCCTGCTGCTGGACGAAACGCAATTCTGTGTCGGTCAAGAGTGGATAGCGTGCCGTCTTGGGATCAGGCCGTGCGCCGCCCAGCGAATGCCGCCCTCTGACCTGTGGCTCCAGACCATCTACTTGCTCGATAGTATCAAAGTAGAAGCCATCCTTCGGCATGCGTGCTACAGGCAAGCCCCCGTCCACCGCCAAGTAGCCTCCCTTGCCGTCCCCCACAATCTCTAGATCTTCAGGGATTTGCACTGGCGTACCATCAGGCAGATACCAGGAGCGCCACCGGCCATAGTGTGAACCGAAAGAAAGGTTCAGCATCGGCACATTGACCGTATCAATGTGCAAGCGATCAAGAATCTCCAACTCGACGTCAGCGAGCATCTGAAAGACGTCGCTCACCTGGACCGGATCCTGTGTATCCAGGACCAGGTACTCTCTCAAGGTATGATAGGCAGTTGCGGCGATGCCGGTTGCTTCCACAGAGCCCAAGTCCACTGGAACCCGATCCGGCTCCTGGTGGTTCACAGCTAGACGGACACGCTCTCGACTATTCATCGTCCTCGCAGCCTGGGGTCGAGGACGTCGCGCAGGCCATCGCCTACGAGATTCAATCCTAGCACGGTGAGAAAGATGGCCAAGCCTGCAGAAATGGAGTACCATACATTCTGCGACATGAACTGCCGGCCCTGCTGCAGCATTCCTCCCCAGGAAGGCATCGGCGGCTGCGCGCCCAGACCCAAGAAGCTCAAAGCAGCCTCGATGATGATGGCATTGGCAAAACCAATGGAGGCGTGAACCATGATGGGTGCCAGGCTATTCGGGAGAAGAGTCTTGGACATGATGTAGTAATTCTTCGCTCCACTGGCCCGGGCGGCCTCAACATAGTCGTTTTCTTGTACAGACAGAACCGCTCCCCGCGCCACCCGAGCAAATGCAGGGGTGTAGACGACGCCGATAGCGATCATAGCATTGCGTATGTTGGGTCCCATTGCCGACAGAATCGCCAAAGCCAGCAGTATTGCGGGAAAGGCTGCCAGGGCGTCCATCGTTCGCATGACCACGCTATCGACTGGTCCGCGGTAGAAGGCACTGAAGACACCAAGAGGCACACCCACGATGAGTGCAATGAAAATCGATATCACACCCACTGAGACCGATACGCGAGCGCCATATATGAGACGTGTGAGCACGTCACGTCCAAGTTCATCCGTTCCGAATAGGTGCGCTCTCGAAGGTGGCTGCAACCAATCCCTTACCTTGATTTCCAATGGATCGTAGGGCGCAAGCAGTGAAGGGAAGGCGGCACAGAGAAGAACTACCAGACACAAGATCAACCCGAACAGGGCGGTTCTCTTGCGCAAAAGCAGAGAAAAAGTTGACCTTCGGCCTCTGCTCCCAGGATGTTTTAGACTTCCCAACTGCCGCGAACCGGCTGTGAGTTCGCTCATCCTTGATCATACCTTATTCTCGGATCGAGGTACGTATAGAATATGTCCACGAGCAGGTTAATACCGAGGAAGGCAAGGGCTGAAAGCAAGACTGCGGCCTGAACTACTGCATAGTCTCTCAGGTTGATAGACTGGAGCGTCAGCCAGCCGATGCCAGGCCAGGCCGTGATGTGCTCCACGACCACCGACCCGCCCAGAACGAAGCCAAGCTGCAGTCCCAGAATGGTCAGAAAGGGAATCAGCGCGTTCTTCAAGGCATGTCCCAACACCACAGTCCGTTCCCGGAGCCCCTTGGAACGGGCAGTTCGCACATAGTCCTGCCGGATGACCTCGAGCATGCTAGACCTTAGAAAACGCATCTGTTCAGCAGCAATTGGCAGAGCTAGCGTAACCGTGGGTAGGATTGCATAGCGCAGGTTTCTTGATATGCTCTCACTCAGAGGGACATATCCTGCGGGCGGAATCAGCTTTAGGTTAAGAGAGAATACAATGACCAGCAGGATCGCTAACCAGTAGCGTGGAATGCAGAACCCTATGAGGCTGGCAACCCGAACTGTAACATCTGGCCATCTATCCTGTTTGAGCGCCGAGATGATTCCCGCTGGAATGCCAATCAGAGATCCCAGCAGCATGGCCATGATTGCCAATTGCAGGGTGGCGGGGACCTTTTTCAACACGACGGTCAGTGCGGGTTCATCATTGATGTACGAAGTGCCCAGGTCACCCCGGGCCACGTTGCCCAGCCAGCGGATAAATTGGATAGGCATGGGTTGATCCAAACCGAATTTGGCCCGAAGGGCTTCAACCGAAGCAGGATTGGGATCTGCACCCAGGATGAACTGAACTGGATCTCCTGGTATAAGCCTGAATATGACAAAAACCAGGGCCATGACCAGAAGGATCACGGGTATCATCTGAATCAGACGACGAATGATGTATGCTGTCATCAGGTACCACTCCTGCCCGATGACCATCTGTCTGACATATTACAGCCGGTCACCAGGCAGGTTCGTCAGTTCACTTCTTGTGTTCCTTTGAACTTCAGCAAGCTAGTCCGGCGGAGCGCCTCTCAGGGCATGACCCACGCCCGCTCGTAGAACAGATCGCCTCGGGTGTAGCGGATCAGATTTTGTACTTTGTCCGTAGCCGCATCAAAGGCTGGTGACACGTTGAGGATTGCACAGGGTGCTTCCTCCATGGCGATCTCTTGCGCTCGCCAGTAGGCTGCTTTGCGTTCTTCAATGTCAGCTGTGGCTCGCCCAGCCTTCCAGTACTTGTCAAATTCTTCGTTTTCCCACTCCAGTGCTTGCCCGTCGTCGGTGCGGTAGACGTTTCCGAGCTGGTCGTTCGGATCCCAGCGAGGCACCAGCGCTGTGAGTGCCAGTTCATACTCATGGTCATACAGAACACTGCTGACCCACTGGCCAATCTCCAGTAGTTCCAGCTCGACGGTGATCCCTAGCTCCGCTAGGTTGGCCTGGACGATCTGGGCAATCTGCAGATTTTCTGGCCACTCTTGCCAGTACTTGAAGGAAACTGTAAAGGCGGGTTCCCCGGGCGCGTAGCCGGCTTCCTCCATCAACTGCTTGGCCTTTTCCATGTCTTGGTTATCATAGGAAGCTGCGTTAGGACTGTATGCCCAACTGCCCTTCGAGATGGGATTCGACTTGATCGCGCCATATCCGAAGGTCAGCTCCAGCAGATCTTCGCGAGCAATGGCATAGTTGATGGCCTGGCGGACCCTGACATCGTCAAAGGGCGGCTCGCTGTTCTTCATCAGCATGTACCACTCACGCACATTGAACTCTTCAGGAGCCCGGATAAGCTGACCTGATCCTGCTCTGAGATATTCTGTACTTCGGATGAAGCAACCGAGCGTATCACGTCGACCTCGCCCGTCAACAGCATGTTGATCCTGGTAGTCAAATCTGGGACCATCACGAGCGTCAGCTCGTCAAGATAAGGCAGCCCATCCCGCCAGTAATCCTCGTTCTTCTCGAACTTGATGTTCTGATTCCGGTTCCATTCGGCGAACTTGAACGGGCCGGTGCCTACGGGGTTGGTTGGGTCAAAGTCTGCTGTTCGAGACAGCCATTGGGCCGAGAAGCCGTCAAGTAGGGCTGCATTCGGCTCGGGAAACACCATCTGGACGGTGTGGTCATCCAGCGCTTCCCAGGTGGCTTCTTGATACAAATCCAGCGTTTCGCTGGCCGCGCCGGACTCGGGATCCATGACGGTGTCAAAGTAGTCGATGAAATGCTGCGCTACCAGGTCGGCACCATCATGCCACTTGACTCCTTCTCGTACTTTGAATACCCAGGTTTGGCCGTCCTCTGTCTCCCATGACTCGAACAGGCCTCCGACGATATTGTAGTCATCGTCGTAACGTGCCAGTGTGTCATAGAGGGCGGTATAGACATGGGTCTCGTTACCAGTCGTATCCTGCCATGACTCAAAGCCCCGGATGCCCTGTGCACTCATGGCACTGGTGAGTGAGCCCCCAGCAATTGGCCCATCTTCTCCGGCAGGCGCGGGTGTGGCGGTTATAACGACCTCCACTTCCTTCTCAACGACTTGGGTGACGATCTTTTCGACTTCCTTCTCGACCTCCACTTCCTTCTCAACGACCTGGGTGACGATCTTTTCGACTTCTTTCTCGACCTCTACCACCTGAGTAACGATCTTTTCGACTTCAACGACCTGCGGCTCCGGTGTGGGACCGCAGGCTGCCAGCAACAGGGCCAGCAAGATGACTATACTGATTGACCGTAAGGCTGTGCCTTTCATGTTCGTACTCCTTTGCATGTTACGTATGTCCCCTCCAGGGATAAAGAACCACCACCACTTGTCGACAACGTCATGTGTCCGATGCACTACCTCCTTTCTACCCCCTCTCCAGGTAGTCTCAAGCGGCTTGAACTGCGTGTTCACTCGCTTGAGGCCTCCGACCCGGATGCGTTCTGGTATAGCCTACCCCATCTGTGGAGCCAGCATGACCTTGATCATGCGATGCCGCTCGTGCAGAACGGCATTGTATGCGTCATCGTAACGCCCCAGCGGGTACGCACCCGAGATCAGGGCATTCGACTTGGATCTCTCCACCCGTGATGGCCCTGATCGCGTCTTCGAAATTGCGGCGGACGTACATGTTCATGCCGGTCAGTTCGATCTCGCGGAGCAGCGAGTTTAGGCTCCAGGTCACCGGCGCGGTGGCCACGCCAACGTTGATCACTCGCCCTCCACGGCGCACAATGTCGACGGCCTGGTTAAAGGTCTGGGAGTTGCTGACAGTGTCAAAGATGCGGTGGATGCCGCCTTCGTCGTAGGCTTCTTCGGCCCACGGGGCCAAATCCGTCTCCGCAACATTGACAACAACATCGGCACCCAATTGCTCCGCCAGCTTGAGCCGTTCAGGCACCACATCAGTCACAGCTACAGTTGCCGCACTTGCCAGGCCCTGGGCGATCAGCAGACCGATCGTCCCAACACCCATCACTAGCACGCTGTCGCCAGGTTTGACATCCGCAACGTCCAGGGCATGCATGGCACATGCCACCGGCTCGACCATCGCTGCTACCTCAAAGCTCATTCCGCTGGGCATTGGGATGAGATTGGTAGCTGGCACACGCACATAGTCGGCATAGCCCCCATCATGATGAGGGTAGCCTCCAATGGTGTATTGCCTGGGACAGCGATTGTACCATCCCGACTGGCAATAGGTACATGTGCCGCATGGAACTCCTGGTTCAACGATGACCCGGTCGCCAAGTTGGTAGTTCCCCACGTTGGCTCCCATGTCAGCAAGAACCCCGACAAACTCGTGCCCCAGAACAACTGGCGGCTTGAGAGGGCTGACACCGTGGTAGATGTGGACATCAGAACCGCAGATCCCGCTTCGCTCTACCTGGACGATGACGTCCTCAACTCCCGGTTCTGGAATGGGAACCTCTTCCAAGACAAAACGCTCTGGTTCAGCTAGCAATAGCCTTCTCATAGGTTGCACTCCTCTGGATGCCTATCGCATCCTAGACGCGCTGTGTACCCCAGCCCAAGCCCTAGACCTTGCTACCTGCTGGGGTGCACGAGGTTTCTGCTGTAGGCAGAGCCTAGCTCCAAACGGTACTGCGCCGCCGCCTCGGCCGGCGTTGCTGCACCATTGACTACTGCCTTAAGCCCGCGCAGGAACGCGGTCGGATCCTGTGCCTGGACCACGTTGCGGCCAAAAACCACGCCACGCGCTCCGGCGGCAACGGCCTTCTCGGCCAGTTCCAGGGCGTCTGCCTCCCGCTCCATCTTTTCTGCTCCCAGGGCAAAGATCGGGATAGGCGTTCCTTCAGTCACCTCGGCAAAGCGCTCGCCGGTGTAGAAGGTCTTGATGGCGTCGGCGCCCAATTCGCAGATGATGCGGCACATCTTTTTGATATAGTCGTGAAACTCGTCGGGACGCTCGCGCAGCCCGCCGATGGGAAAGACTTCACCGATCAGAGGGATGCCCAGTTCGCGCAGTTCCTGGGCCAGATGGCCAAAGGTCTCTACATTGCGCGCATCCCAGCGCTGGTTTCCAGTCTGGAGCACCAGACTGGCTACCACCGCATCCGCGCCGGCCGCCACTACGGTCTGGAGCGGGATGCTCTTGACGATGTGCGCCTCCTGGTAGTGCCACGGCTCACAGTGGATGGTGTTCCAGTTTCCCCGGACGAGGACTGAGGGGCTGTCCTGGCCCAGGAAAAGATCCCCCGAGAAACGGATCATCTGTGGGGCCAGCAGGACGCCGTCCGCTTCCTTCAATAGCTCGGCTGCAGCGGTATAGTCGATCAAACCTTCCATGGGCCCAAAGGTCTGGCCGTGGTCGATGGCCACGATGACGGCTCGTCCACTGTTGGAGAACAGCTTGCTCAGTCGGATCTCTTTTCCTCTCAAAGTTGCTCCTCCTTGTGTCTTGGTTGGCTTGTCCAGACCTCGGAGGTTACGGAAAACCTCCGAGGTCTAGCGAGCTAGCGCGACAGCAGCTGTGTGACTTCTTCGAAAACTTCCATGACCCGTTCGGCCTCAGGCTCGGTGATGACCAGGGGCGGCTTGATCTTGACGACGTTGCCCATGCCGCCGTACTTGGCATGCCCGAACTGCACGCCGCGCTTGAAACCCTCCTCGACGAAACGGTAGGACTCGGCGTTGGCTGGCTCTTTGGTCTCGCGGTCACGCACCAGCTCGATGCCGATCATCAGCCCCGGCCCACGCACGTCGCCGATCATCTCGTACTTGTCCTTCAATGCCAGCAGACGCTCGGTAAAGTAGGCCCCCATCTTGCGACAGTTTTCCAGGTGGTTTTCCTCCTCCATGGCCTTGAGCGTGGCCAGCCCGGCCACCATGGAGATGGGGAAATGGGCAAAGGTGAAGGAGTGGTCGCCCGGTTCAAAGCCCCGGACGCTGTCCCGCTGGGCGCTGCCCGCCAGGGGGAACCCGCCGCCGATGGACTTGCCAAAGATGAGGATGTCGGGAATGGTATCGTACAGTTCGGCGCCGAACATCTCGCCCAATCGCCCAAAGCCCGTCTGGATCTCGTCCCAGACCAGCAGCATGTCGTGCTTGTCGCACAGGTCGCGGATGGCCTGGTAGTAGGGCAGGGGGAAGGGGATCATGCCCCCGCTGGCCTGTACCGGCTCCATAAAGAGGGCCACCGGCTGGCCGTCCAGGGCGTTCTCCAGGAACTTGTCCATCATCCTGACGCAGTACAGGTTGCACTCGGGATAGGTCTTCTCGTAGGGACAGCGGTAGCAGTAGGCCTGGGGCAGGCGGATCTTGTGACCCGTATAGTCCAGGAAGGGGGTCAGGTGGGGGTAGGTCAGGTCCATGGTGGCCAGGGTCCGGCCTGAGTAACCATCCCACAGGGTGACAAAGTACTTGCGGCCTGGCTTGTTTCGCAGGGCGAGCTTCATGGCCCCCTCTACTGCCGTCGTGCCATGCAGGCAGTAGGTGACGCGGTTCAGATCGCCGGGCATGAGTTCGGCCAGCTTTTTTGACAGCAGGAGCTTGGGCGCCGTGTCGAAGTTGGTCCGCACGTGGGTGAAATAGTCCAGTTGGGCCTTGACGGCCTCCATGACGGTGGGGTGGCAGCCACCGACGCCCAGGCTCCAGGCCTGGGAGGTGCAGTCGATGTACTCCATCCCATCGTCGGTCCAATACTTGGCGCCGCGGGCCTTGACGAAAACCTTGGGCACTGCGGCGCCCACCGATCCGCTGAGCATGGCCCGGCGGCCCGCCTCCAGATCTTCCTCGCTTACGTTGCGGTACATTTCGTGTACCCAGTCTGCATTTGTGGTTGTCATGGTCTATTCCCTCATTGAATAGACCTGACAGGTTTCGGAAAACCTGTCAGGTCCGAGTCTACGGCTCAAGTACTACCTTGACTGCTTCGGGCTCCTTGCTGGCCTGGAAAGCGGCCGGCGCCTGGTCCAGTGGAAACGCAGCAGAGACCAGCTTTTCCATCTGCAACTGCGGCAGCAGACCCACGGCCCGGCGCATGTCCTGCACCGTGCAATCGATACTGCCATGCAGGTGCAGCTCCCGGTAGTGGACCAGGTTGATATCCAGGGGCAGGCTCGTTCCGTAGGTGTAGCCGCTAAAGAGCAAGAGGCTCCCCCCAGGCCGCACCAACCCCACCGCCTCGGCGGTGACCTCGATGTTGGAGGCAGCGACGACGACTTTGTCCAGCGACTGGCTGAACCGCTTGCTCAGGTCCACGGCCGTGGCATCCAGCGCCTCGTCGGCGCCCAGTGCCAGGGCCAGATCGCGGCGTCCGGGCCGCCGTCCGCTGGTGGCCACGTAGCGGGCCCCCATAAGCTTGGCCAGTTGCAGGAAGGTCAGCCCAATGGGCCCATCACCGATGATCAATACCCGATCTCCTGGCCCCACGCCACCGGCACCCTCCAGAGCGTGCAGGGCACAACCTACCAGCTCGGTCAAGGCCCCTGCTTTGAGGTCTACCTCACCAGGCAGGTGGATCACCCCACCGGCCAGTACCATCTGGCTGGGAATCGTCATGTATTCGGCCATGCCGCCGTGAACGGTACAGCCGATGACCTGGGCCTGCTGGCACAGGTTGTCGTAGCCACGAGAGCAAGCGGGGCAGATCATGCAGGGGATGAGGGGCGCCAGCGTCACAATGTCACCCGTCGAATATCCCTCCGCCAGTTTGCCCACCTCGGTGACCACGGCGGCGATCTCGTGGCCCAGGATCACGGGGTTGATGTAGCGCGGCGTCGGTCCGGTGAAGAACATGCGCTGGTCAGAGCCGCAGATGCCGCAGGTCAAGATCCGGAGGCGCAGGCCGAAGGGCTCCAGGGGCGGCATCTCCATCTCTTCCAACCGCAGATCCTCTTGAGCATAGAGTAGGGCTGCCTTCATGATCCGTTCTCCCTTTTCGTGTCTGCGATGGGGGACAGGGCCTGGCCGACAGCTCCGCCAGGATGGGCCTGGCCGAGATCCTCCAGCGTGTAGCCCTTGGCCTCCAGTACAACGGCGCTCAAGGCGTCGCACATGGCCGAATAGGCGATGGTGCTGGTCGTCGCTACAAAGCCCATCAACTCGAACTCGGCCTGGCTTTGAATGGGCAAGACGTGGCGGCAGATGCGGGCCAGCGTCGAGTCGACGTTGTGCACAAACGCGATGGTGGTGACCTGGCGCTGGTTGGCAATCTCGGCCATCCCGGTTACCTCGCCGCTCTCGCCGCCCCGCGACATGGTTACCAATACGTCACCCGGCATCATGACTGCAGAATGGCCGTGCAGGCCATCGGAAGGGGGCAGGAACATGGATCGCGCGCCGCAGTCGGTCAGGATGTGGGCAAAGCGAGAGCCCACCGCTGCCGATGTGCCTACGCCGGTGACCCAGATCAACCCCGGGCAATCAGCCAGAAGCTGGGCGCAGGTCCAAAAGGCGTCGCCCAGCCCCTCGGACAAAGCTTCAATGGCGGTTACATGCTGGGCCATCGTTTGCCGGCCAAGTCGTAGCATCGTGCCGCGATCGAAATCCGTCAAGTCCTATGCCTCCAGACTGTGTTCGTTGTACGTGCCTCATCGTTTCTCAATGAGGCATAGGCAGGTCCCGTGCCAACGGAATGCCTATCAAAGGGCCGTTAGCCCGAAACCTTGGGCGCTCTCCGTCCAGGCGCCTCAGACCAGAATGACCTCCACACCCTGTTCGCGTAGGGTGTGCACAAAATCGGCCGGAGCCTCGCTGTCTGTGACTAGCTGGTCAATGCGATCGAGTGGAAGGATGGTAGTCAGGCCGATCACGCCGATCTTGCTCGAGTCGCCGACGACGATGATCTCCGATGAAACGTTGACCATGACCCGGTCCACTTCAGCTTCGAGCAGGTTGGCCGTAGTCACCCCATTGGAAAAGGTCAGGCCGTCTGTACCCAAGAATACCTTGTGGGCGTGCAGCGCCTCCAGGTTGGCGATGGTCTGTGGTCCGACGACAATCTCATAGTCGGGCAGATAGATGCCACCCAACTGGATGAGGTGGACACCCTTCCAGGAACCCAGCGCGCGCACGATGGGCATTGAGGCTGTGATGGCGGTTAGGCCGCCATGGTTGAGCAAGTCGCCAGGGATCTTTTGGGCAACCTGCGCCACTGTTGTCCCCGAATCAAAGATGAGCCGGTCGCCAGCCTGGATCATCTGGGCGGCAGCCTGCCCAATGCGTTCCTTCGCCTCCATGTGGTTGCACATCTTGGACGTGTGCGAAGAACCAAGGGAAACCTGCGGCACGGCTACGGCGCCGCCATGCACCCGCTTGAGCAGTCCACGGTTCTCCAGGCGGTCCAGGTCCCGCCGGATCGATACTTCTGAGATGGCAAATCGCTCGCTGAGTTCCGAGACCCTGACGATCTGGCTGTCAGAAATCTCCTGGACGATCAACTCACGTCGCTTTCCTGCATTGAGGCTCATGACTTTGGCCTACCTTGCATATCATGCTCGGGAACGCTCTGCCTGACTATCAGCGCATTGTTTCAAAGTGCGCAACTCAATGTTTCGTTTTAGGACGGAGGTATTATACTTTATTTTCGCTTTGTTGTCAAGGCCCTATCCGAATGTTTCGGATAATCGACCTAGAGTTTCGTTTGGGGATAGGATGGGAGGGAATGCATTCGTTCCTTGCGGGCAGGTGGGGCCCCTGCCCAACTACCGGTAGTCGTCGACAATGCGTAGCATCTGATCGAACTGCGACTCCATCTCCTGAACCAGCTTGAACTGGGTGCGGCAGCGATCCAGGTTGTGGTTCTGGCGGTGGACCTTGAAGTAGATGTCTCCATCTAAATGATCGGCCAGAAAGCGCATGCCACATTCAAAAGTCATCAGCCTGGCCGAAAAGGCGAGATAGTCCAGTTCCGTTTGCGTCAGAAACTCTCTGGAGGTGTCCAGGTAGCCGTGGCTCAGGCGCTCAAAGATCTCTATGTCAAAGGCCACATTTGCCAGATTCTGCTCATCCTCGGGAGCGGTGTTGGCGGCAGCTCGTACCGCGTCCCCAAAGTCATAGAGCGCCGAACCGGGCATAACCGTGTCCAGGTCAATGACACAAACCGCCTCGCCTGTTTCGTCGTCGATCATAACATTGTTGAATTTGGTATCGTTGTGCGTTACCCGCTCTGGCAGCAGTCCCTGTGCCAGGAGGTTGACCAGGACAGGCATTTCTGCAACCCGTTGTTCAACAAAGTCGATCTCGGGCTGTACCGCACTTGCGCGGTTGGCCGCATCCCGTTCCACTGCGCTGACAAAAGCTTCGTAGCGCCGTTGCGTGTGGTGAAAGTTGGGGATAGTCTCATGGAGGCGGTCCGCTGGAAAATCGGCCAGCATTTTCTGAAAACTGCCGAATGCTCTTGCGGCATGGTAGACGTGCTGTGGGCTCTCTGCCACTTCGTAGGCCTGAGCTTTTTCGATCAGGATGAAAGCTCGCCAATAGCTGCCGTCGGCGGTCCTGCAGTAGGTGCCGCCGGAGAAGGTAGGAATCAGACACAAGGCTTCACGCTGCGGGTCGCCGCCAGCGCTGCTGATCTTCTCCTGGAGGTGGCGGATCACGTACTCGATATTCGCCATAAGCTCTTCTGGTCGCTGAAAAACATCATGATTGATGCGTTGGAGAAGGTAGCGGTGCTTGGCGCCGTTTCGCCTCTCTGAATTCGGCTGCGTAGGTGTCGTTGATGTGTCCAGTTCCGTAGGCATAGGCTCTCAGAAACTCGCCTTCAAAGCGAAAGCGCTGGACAATGTCCGGGAAATCGGGTTTCATGAGTTTTCTTTCACCTTCAATTGGCTGGGTTGGCGAAACCACATTCTGCAGCACCGCGTGCCCTTTGCCGGCGAATCTCTTGCATGGCAGGCACATTCCTTGGGCTGCACACTGAGCTGCGCCCCAGTCTACCACAAGAGAAGAACTGGGCCAAATTTTGCCCTATCCTGGAGAAACGGGTATACTGGGGCCACCAAGTGGAGGCAAAGATGAGCATCCCGACGATCACAACACAGAGACTGAGGCTCCGCGCTTTTACAGTGGAGGACGCAGGCCCGCTCCACCGCATCATGGGCGAGAAGGGGGTGCTTGCCTACTTTCCCAACCAGGATCCTCCATCGCTGCAAAGAACACAGAAGCTGGTCTCAGGCCAGCTTGCGCATTGGGAAGAGCATGGCTATGGCTGGTGGGCTGTTGAGTGTGGCGCAGAGGCTGGGTTGGTCGGTTGGGCCGGGTTGCAGTACCTGCCTGACACCGACGAGACAGAAGTTGCCTATTTCTTGGAAAAGAGGCACTGGGGGCAGGGGTTGGGCACCGAGGCGGCCCAGGCCGGACTGGAGTTTGGGTTTGAGGAGTTGGGCCTGGATTGCATCGTGGGAATCGTGCATCCAGACAATATCGCCTCCCAGCGTGTGCTGGAAAAGGCGGGAATGCAGTTTGTCGAGCGGACCCAGTACTTTGGGATGGATTGCTACCGCTACGTGGTTACCAGGAACAACGAGGAGTGAGTCTGCTCACATGCGAAAGAAAACGTTCGCTATCTGAGCATGCCTCACTCCTCAGTTGTTTACGTGCTGGATTTGCCGAACCAGCCACCAACCTCGGTGCGGATCCCTACTGCTTGCTCGCTGGGGCCGAACACCCAAGCCCCAAGGGCGACAAGTAGAGCCCAATACCCCCAACAGTACGGTCTGCCAGATGAGTCCGTTCAAGATTACGTCCCAGATTTCGTCGGCAAGCGCCCGGATCAGGGGATCAAGGATCCCTGCCAGGACGGCAGGTTGGGCGATGGCAATCACTACCAGGCTCAGTGCTGCGGTGATGACAACCCCAATGCCGATCCACATCAAGCGTCTGGCGGCGCCACAGCGACAGCAGCCAGGCTATCACAAACGTGACCAGTGCTAGCAAGGGCAGCAGGGTACCCACCGTGTCAATCACGGCCAGCACCTGCTGGACGAGGGCAACCTGCTGGCTCGTAAAGAGTACGATTTTGCCGGGATTTTCCTCACCGGCGAACAGCCCTAGTTTCTCAAGGCCGAGCGTGTTCTCAAGAGATGCGAAAACATCGCTGAGGTCGAAGGTGAGCGCGCCATCCTCGAGGTAGAGGAGCGACCGGTCACCGCGCAGCGCCTCCATGGCTATTGCGTGCGCGGCGCGGTTGGCAGTGACCCAGACGGCGTTGAACTGGTCGCTCTGGATCAGCTTGGTCACCGTATCGCCGGCCAGATCCCGCAGTACTCCGACCAGAGGACCGCTCAACACGGCGAACTCTTCCGGCAGTGCCTCCTGTGCCACAGCTTCGACGTCGACCGCAGCAAAGACCTCGCTCACCACGTAGACGCTCAGCGTGCCGGCCACGATCTCGCTCCGGGGCAACGGTGCCACGGTGGACACCCAGGTGTCGGTGTCCAGCACCACGTCCCTTACCCACAGCGCGGCATTGCCGCCGGCCAACAGGATGCAGCCGAGAAGGATCAGCAGGCCAACAACCCAGCGGCGGCCCGTATGCTTGGATGGCTGTTTCTCGGAATCAGTACTTGGCTACCTGACGCCGGAGATCGGCGACCTCGGCGTGGAGCGCTTCGACGTCTGCAGTATCAGCCGGGGCTGGCTGCTCCGCTGGACTTGCCGCAACCTCTGCGCTTTCCGATGGATGATGTTCCTCTGACATGGTCTTCTCCCCTTTCTATGAGTTTCTGGTTCCCACGGGTGCCAGGCCCCAAAGGGGCCCGGCGCACTGCCATTGACCTGATCGAGGGCAGCGAGAGGGCCGAGCCTTCCCGCTGCCCTACTACTGCTAGCGCTGGACGAACTCGACTATGGCTTGGCCACTACTTGTGAGGTACAATTGGCCTGCCTCCAGTAAGTAGCCGTCAGCCGACTCGAGGTCCTTCAGGAATGCCTCTTCTTGCTCCATAATCCCCTTGGGCACGTCACATACAGAACTGGACGCTGAGACGCGATTGATGCGCAAGCTGTCGCCATCCACCCGGTAGCGGCCGCTATAGCTGTTGCAGCCTGCGGATCCGTTCAGATCCTCGCTCTCGCCAAAGACCGATGTCAGGCTTGTCCCGGGCAGGGGCTGCTCCATTCCGTTGGTGGCGGGATTGTAGTAGAAGGTCGCCGCCCATGATGTTCCAGCCAGCGGATTGGTGGGCTGGTCCTCGCTGACCGTGACCGTCTGCTCCTGCTTGTCGCGCTTGTCGTCGGCGTTGTAGGCGATGACGGCATAGACCGGCTCGCCAGCATCTGTTGGACAGTCCTGTAGGTTGCCGGTGAGAGGGGCATTGTCCTCCAGCTCAGTGTCATCGCGGAGGATAGAGACCCAGGTTGTACCACCGCTTGTGCTCCAGGAGATGTTGACGCACTCCCCAACCGTGATCTCGCCCGGCTGCACGCCAAAGGAGTCGATAACAGGATCTGTGGGCACGGCTGTGGGCTCCACGGTAGGCTCCGCCGTAGGACCGGGGGTTGCCGTGGGCTGATCAGGCTGCACGACGTCGATCGCCTGCTGCTGGCCTGTGCTGCCGCCCGGTCCGACGGCCTCGACACGGTAGGTCACTGTGCCGGTCCCGGGTGGGCAGTCTTCCAGGTCTCCGCGCAGGGGGGCGCCTTCCCACAGTGGGGCATTGTTCGCGTACAGGGATACCTTGTCAACGTCACCCTCCACGGTCCAGGTGATGTCCACGCATTGGCCAACCTCAATCTGCCTGGGTGGCGCGACGCTGTACTCCTTGATGACAGGGGCGCCGGCGGCTGGCTTCACCGTGATGGTGATCTGCTGTACCTCCACCGAGCCATCATGGTGGACGATTCTCAGATAGTAGGTTGTGGTTTCGGTTGGACACTCTTGCCGTCGATCCTCGCCGGCCACGCCATTGTTTTGCCAGTCCTGGCCCTCAGCATAGAAATAGACTGCCTGGACGTTGTCGACTTTCCAGGAGAACACAACGCACTCGCCCGCTGTGATCTCCGTCCGGTCTACGGTGAACATAACTCCGGGGGTTGGCGTCTGGGTTGGAATTGCGGTGGCTGCTGGAACGACCTGGATGGCTACGGGCAGGCGCTCGCCAAATGCCTGGCCCTGTCCATTCTCCATCTGCCAGTAGCCCACGTAGGTGTCTGGTTTCTGCGGTGCGACCAGGTTCACCTGGATGTCGTAGGTCCCTCCAGGGGGCACTTGGCCCTGCACGGCCACTGGCTGGCCGCCCATGATGGCCGCTGGCTTGTTACCGTTGGAATAGACAATCCTGTAGGAGCCATCCCAGGTGCAGGTGCCGGTGTTCTTGACCCTCCAGATCTTGGTAAATGCCTGTCCGGGGTTCTTCAATGGTGGGTTGGCGACTGGGTCGCCCTGCGTGTCGACGTGCTGTAGGAATTCCAGGGCATCGACACACTCTGGCGCAGGCCCCGGTGTGCTGGTGGCCGCAGGTGTCGGGGTGGGTAAGAGATTGCCCAGGTCAAGGTTCAGGTACAGTTTGGCCAGCTGGTCTACTACACCTTCGTCATAGACTCCTGACAGGGCGCGATCCAGCTCCGCCTTGAGCGCGAGAGCACCTTTGGGCAGGGCAATAGCATAGTATTGCATGTCTTGACCTTTGCCGACGAGGGTTACGCCGCCCTGCTCCACGGCAGCACCGGCTGGCTGTAGGTCCATGACCACCAGATCCACGCGTCCCTGCTCCAGGTCCCGTACGGCGTCACTGGCCTTTGAATAGGTTTTCAGACTGTCCTGGGGCATCTGGCCCGTGTCCACCAGGACGGTCTGCAGCCAGTTTTCGTATACACTGCTTCGCTGGACGCCGACCACATATCCGGCCATCTCGCCGACCGAGTTGATGGAGGTGATGGGCGAGCCCTTGGCGGCCAGGATGCCGTCCTGGCCGACCAGGTAGACGGTCGTAAAGTCCACCACGGCTTCTCGCTCCGGCGTGATAGAGATGGCGGCAATGACGGCGTCGACCTGCCCAACCTGCAGGGCGCCGACGAGCCCGTCGAAGGCAAAATTGCGATACTCAACCTCGACCCCTAACCGGCGGCCCATCTCATCCATCAGGGCGATGTCGAAACCGTCGATCTGGGTGTCGTTGGCCATGTACTCGTAGGGTGGGTAGTCGGCCGAGGTGCCGACGATGATCTTGCCCGCCTCCTGTACCCGCTGCCAGGACGTATCTTCGTCCGGAGACGGAGGGCTGGCCGTCGGCGTCGCTTGGCCATTGCCCCCGATCAGCGAGTTCACAACAAAGTAGCCTGCCAGACAACCCAGGACTACGACCACCAGGGCCACGACAGCTATGAGCACAATCTGCAGTGTTCTAGACATTTCGATTCTCTCCTTGTAGGTAGTTGCCCGGCTGGCATGGCAGTGCCGTGCCAGTCAGCTCCCTTCGCCTACTTGGCCGGGGCAAAGGTCATCGTACCGCTGTCTGCAGGCAGGTCCAGGTACAGGTTTTTGCCCTCAAAGAAGTAGATGGCGGCCTCGTTCAGGTACTGGACGAACTGGTCGCTCAGCGAGTCTGGCGGGCACATGGCCATGGTCATGGCCATGATCTCGATATCGATGCTCCCGCTGGACCCCTTTCCGTCGTTCTCAGCGGTGTAGCTGCCGTTGCCCTGGTTGCAGTCGGCCTTGGCGCTGACACTGCCGTCGGTCATGAATTCGACCGTGTACTGCGTCGGGTCGTCCACCGTAAGCTGGCTCAATGGGTCAGAAAAAGCGATCCACTGCCAGACCACACCGGTGAGCGCCGGCTCCCCGCCCGCGCCTGCTTCCGAGGTCTCTACGAGTTGGTCGCCTTCAAGGGTATAGGTCTGTACCGTCTGCTGCGTGGGGCAACACATCGGGTCATCTGGGCCGTGGGTGATCATATCGACCACGATTTCGTTATTCTCAATGGTCACCGAGTTGATCTGGGCACGGTCGCCCAGCGACGTGGTAGCCACATTCACCGGCTCGCCGTTCTGCTCCGTCACAACGGCCAGATCCATGTAGGTTCCGCTGCCGCCACCAGAGCCGGCCAGTACCACCGCCGCGGCTGGTTCGCCATTCAACTCTCCGAAGATGATGGGGTCCACCACCAGGACCACGATCTCGGACGCCGAGCCTGGTGCGGCCGGCGCACGATACTCGCCATCGATCAGTTCGGCCGTGCCCGAGTCGGTCCATTCCGACTGGTAGGTCATGTTCTTCAGGGTACTCTCGTCCAGTCGCGGCGGCCTCAGCCTTGGCCACGAGGGTCACAACCCGCGTGCCCTCCGAGTTCTTTATCTCCAGCTCGTTACCCTTGATCTCATAGCTCGCGGCTGATTCCAGCGCCTGCAAGTAGGCAGCTTCCTGTTCCATGGTGCCCTCAGGCTCGCCGCAGAACATGCGTGTGGTCACCGCGGGACCAATAGAGATGGCGCCGCGCGCTGCATTGCCACTGCTGTCGAGTTTGTAGGACGTCGTATAGTTGTTGCAGCCCGCCGAGCCGGTCAGGCTTTCGTCCTCGCCAAACAGGGCCGTGATGGCGGTATCCAGAAGGACCGATGTATAGCCACCCTTGCCATTGTTGTACATGAGCACGTCCCAATCCGTACCCACGAGGGGGACGGCTTCCTGGACGCGATACTGGAGGATCGTGTCACCGGTTGCATTGGCGATCCGGAGTCCGTCTCCCTCAATGTGGTAGGATGCCGAGCTGCCCAGTGCGGCCATGTACTCTTGCTCCTGCTCCATGACCTCCTCGGGTCCGCAGTACATCATGGTCATGGCGCCAACACCGATAGCGATCTTGGCCCCGTCTATTGTGTACTGGCCCGTGTACGAGTTGCAGCCAGCATCCCCACCCAACTGCCCATCGGCAAAGAGGACGGTGATCTGCGTGTCGGGCTGAAGACCGGTTGGCTGGCCGGCACTATTCACGTACAGGTCCAGAACCCAGGTCGTGCCCTCCAGGTCTCTCTCCTTGCTCACGATCTCGAGCAGAGTCCAGCGGATGGAAGATGCGTCAGCGGGTGGATTCTCTACCTCTTGTTTCTGCACCAGCAGCTCGTATTGGAAACCAGGCTCGTACTCGAAGCCCTGGATCTGGTCGTAGAAGAGCGTCCAGTCGTCCTTGGGGTCTTCTCTGACCAACATGCACATCTGTGGGGCGACGCCTGTGCAGGGGACCTGGTGGGACCCGACATAGAGCGTCGTACCGGCAGACCTTCCCCCGGCGGGGGCGCATGCTGCCAGAACCGTGGCTGCCAGGAGCAGCACGATGGTCACTAGTTGAACTCTTTTCATAACGATTCTCCTTTGCTCATGGTACAACAGTATTGCCGTTCCAGTCAAATAGATCTCGTCCACTGATCCCGGACGAGGTTGGCCCTGCGAACCCTGGCGGAAACCGCTGGGTCACCAGCCAGTACAGACGTTATTGGGTGCGGACGTGTTCCGTCTGGCTCCTGACGGTCTCATGGAGCGCGCCGTCGATCTGCCGGCAGCGCCTGCGCCAACTGTTCCGGCTTCTGGGAGCCAATCAGAATCTCCTCGCCGCTTCGCAGCCTCAGGTCCACACCCCGATCACCGCTGACGTTGAAGGCTTTCTTCTTGCGGCCCCTCCCGCGAATACCCCATCCGCCATATTCGCGTATCGGGTTGTACTTGCGTACCGCAAAGCTCTCGATCTCCTCAAATGGAATCTCGCGGGTGAGCAAGGGCACATATTGAATCTGGATGCTGTGGTGTCGTACCTCGACGACAAGTTTCAAAATGTGAAAGAGGGCAGGTAGCCCGATTCCACAGGCCAGCCAAATGAGCCACACCATCCAATCGGGCCCCGGATTGCTGCCAAAGGGTTGGCCCAGGACGATCTGCTGGATGAAGCTGTACCAGGTCAGGGCGGCGGCGCCGTAGACCAGCAACCAGACCCACCACTGGCGGAACTTTTGAACCTCGCGGAAGGCCGCGTCTCTGTTCTGACTCACTGCTTCGATGCTCCTAGCCTTGAAAGCTTGACGTGCTATGGTCGCTGCCAGTCCACCGCAGAGTACCCTATTTCTGCAGTTTTCTTCCGCCGATCATGGCCAGTGGGACGAGCGCAAGGACCGAGGCAATGGGTGTGCAGCCTGCGCCTGGGTTCCCACCACCACCTTCCGGCGGCTGCGAGCCGCCCTCAGCCGGCGGGAGCGCCGCTCGGTGGGCTCGTGGGAGCAGGAGGCGGCTCTGCTGGCTCTTCCGGGGGAGCTGTCGGCTCCGGGGCACGGGTTGGCTCAGCAGGCTGAGTTGGCTCCACCGGTGCGGCGGGCTCGCTCGGGGATGGTTCGAGAAGTCCCGTTCCAGCCACAATGCCTACGACGTACAGACACAGACAGGCCAGGGCGATGATGACCACGGCGGCTACCAACCAGGACGGGAATATGCCCTTGCCGACCACTGCGCCGCTTAGATTCTGGCTTTGCCCCCCAGCCGATCGCACTTTCGCGGTGAAGGGATAGCTCTTGTCCCCGCCAAAAAGAGGGCGCTGGCGGGGGGACGCGCGAAACTCAGCCGCAGCGGCCTGTCCTGGAGGCACGTTCAGTTCTTGCGTAGGTCCCGGCTCAAAGTTCAGGTCATCACTCTCACTGCGCCAGTTCAAGGTGAAGGCATTCTGGACGTTGCCCTGGTTCTCGACGGTAACTCGCCCTGGTTGCCCTGCGGTCAGCCGCTGTGGATTCAGTTCGCTGCTGAACTCGGTGTAGGCCCCTAGCGCCAGCGTGCAGGCTGCCTCGGCTGCCTGTCCTCCGGTCGCTTGACTGTTCACCTGGATCCGGACCGGGTACCGGCCCGCCTGGCTCTGAACCGAGCGACCGGGTTGGATGGTCAAGGGTATCTCTTGCCGCTGTCCCGGCGCCAGTGTGACAAAGGCCCTGGGTGTGGACACCCACTCGGCCGGTACGCCCTCCACAGACAGGGTCGCAACGTCCTCCTCCGTCCCCTTGTTGTGCAGCAGGACGGGGATGGTCGTCGTACTCCCTGGATCTGCGGGGTATTCGGCTGCCGACAGATGAATTTCAATCTGACCTTGTCCCGAAAGTGCAGTTTCTGTCATTGTTGATCTCTCCTATTCACCCTCTGGTTCTTTCTTCTCCTGCGGAGCTATCACCGCTTCCTCTGGGTTCTCTGCTTCCAAGGGGATGATGATCCACAGGAGGATGTAAAGCAGGAACCCGCCGCCCACCGCCAAGCCGAACAAAACAAAGAGCACTCGGATCAGGGTGGGATCCAGGCCAAAGTAGGCGCCGATGCCACCGCAGATACCGGCCAGCCAGCGGTCATCTCTGGAACGATACAGTCGCTTGGGTTCGTTAGACATTTATGGACTCCCTTCGTTATCTACCGGCCAGTGCGAGGAGCAGCCGGCCACGTCAATCGTCCGTACCGCGTATCATGCGCCATATCAGGCCCAAGACGAGTACGGCGGCGATGACCATGGAACCCGCATAACCGATCAGGGCAACGCGCGGCAACAGGCTCCAGAGCCCTTCCAATACTGAAGAGAAACTGGCCGCAATGGCCGAGCCGATGATCATGCCCACTAGAACTACGGCGATGATGGCCTGCCGGCCCATGCCACGGGTTCTCTTCAGCTCCTTGCTCAGGTCCGACGTGTCGACATAGACCTCAAATCGACCCTTCTGGTACTGGTCCAGCCACTTGATGGTGGCTTCCTGCAATGAAGGAATACGCTGCGCGACCTCGCGCAGGCTGAGGCTGGCTTGCTGGGTGACCATGTCGACGATTTTGTCCGCCGTGACGCTCTCAACCAACAGATCCTTGGTCATCTCAAAACCCATGGCTGTGATACCCGACCCCGGATATAGGCTGGTGGCAATCACTTCGGCCTGGAGAAGCGCCTTGATGGCCAGGGTTAGCTCCGGATCCAGGCGAAGCCCGTGCTTCTGTAGCAGGTCAAAGGAGACGTTCACGGCTCCGGAGAACCCGGCTCCAGAGCCGGGTTCCATGTAACGGCTCACCCGGCGCTCAAAATCGCGACGGTATGCCTGCTCGTCCACCTCCCGGAAGGGTTTGCTCAGGCTCATCATGATCTGGGCCATGCCCTTCACGTCCTGTTGGCGTACCGCCATCAGGAGCTGGATCAGGTTCATGCGCTGCTGGATGGTCAGTTCGCCCATCATGCCGGTGTCGAGATAGGTGATCACCCCCGTGTCCAGGTTGACAAGGACATTCCCGGGATGGGGATCGGCGTGGAAGAATCCATCAATGAGGAGTTGCTTCACCAGGCTGCGCAGGGCCACCCCGGCCAGTTTCTCACGGTCCAGCCCGGCCTCATCGATAGCCTCCAGATTGCTGATCTTGACCCCTTCGATGAATTCCATCGTCAAGACGCGGGACGTGGAATAGTCGCGATAGACGGTGGGGACGTGGACGCCCTTGATGGTTGACAGGGTCTCGGCCAGCCGCCGGGCATTGTACGCTTCCCCGTTATAATCCAGCTCAAGGAGGACGTTGTTGCCAAACTCCTCCAGCATCCCTACGAGACCGATGTCCCGGGCACTCTCTGACCGCCTCTCGACCACGCGAGCAGCGTTCTGCATGATACCCAGGTCGGCCTTGACCTGGCTCCGAATGCCAGGCCGCTGAACCTTGACCACAACTTGCTGTCCTCCAGGCAGTTTCGCCCTGTGGACCTGGGCTGTGGAGGCGGCGGCCAGGGGATTTGTGTCGAAATCGTCAAAGAGCTCTTCCGGCGGGGCACCCAATTCTTCGACAATGATCTCGTGTACCTGCTCGGACGGGAAGGGGGGGACATCAGCCTGCAGCTTGTTTAGCTCAATCGCCCATTCCAAAGGCAGTACCTGGGACTGGCTGGATACGATCTGCCCCATTTTGACATAGGTCGGACCCAATTCCTGGAGCATCAGCCGGACCTTCACCGGTGTGCCCAAAGATTCCTCGGGTACAGAGGGGCCATAGATCCAGCGCTGCATAGTGCGGCGGATTGTACCCAGGATGCCGCGGTCGAAGAGCATGTCCATGGCATAACGCTGCATCACATTGTAAACCTGCTGTAAGCGCAGGCTTTCGCGGGCCTGGTCGAGGCTGCTTCTCTTCATCGAGATCCCCCCTCGGCCGGGACGGCCTGATCATCGATGATGGGCTTTGTCAAGCCCAAGAGATTTTCCATAAACATGCCCAGGAGCCCCAGGATCAAACCGCCAAAGAGCGCTGACCACAGGCTATCGATAACCAGGACGTTGCCAAAGAGCCAGCTCAGGAGCCAGAGCATTACCGCGTTGATGACGACGACGACCAGGCCATAGGTCACAAAGAGCAGGGGGAGGGTAATGACTTGGATGACAGGCTTGACGAAGGCGTTGAGCAGCCCGAACGCAGCCCCCAAGATGAGAAAGGTGCCATAGGCGTACTCGGGTATGCGGATGCCAGGCACGATCAAGACGGTGAGGGCAATGGCCACCGCGGCTATGACAACACGCAGGACTATCAGTTTCCAGTTCAGGGTCTGTGTCCAGTCTTTCCAGTTGACCTTCATCTTGCGTCCTCACTCTCCTGCATCTTCAGCGGCAAATCCGTCAGCCTCTGCAGGTGCCGCCAACCCGCCAACGATCAGACTGGAGATCCTCAGTCTATCCACAGGTCCAGGCTCGCTAACAGGTGGAATCGGGGTGGTGCGTCGCTCCGGAACAGGGGATCGCCATTGACGCCATGCGCGTGGCCCGATGCCTTTCGCTCACGCTGACACAGTTCCGGGTGTGCTGTGCACCATTATACTGGGGTTGGACCAATTTGCAAACTGTACGGACCCCTGGGTCCACCAAACCTGGCTGCGCAGGCTGAACTCGCTCCGTTTGTCCTGCTCCTGCCCGTTAATGGCGCTGGGCTCCTGGGGGCCCGAATCGATTGCCGATTCTCGTTCAGACCTCGGAGGTTTTGCCCCAGAGGCAGTTTGCTGCCGCTTCTGGGGAGTTCTCAGTTGCAGACATGAACCTGAGGCGTAGAAAAACCTCCGAGGTCTCTGTTACTCCGATCTGGGATCAATTGCTCGCCGAATCCGGACGGGCCGCCGCGGGCTTAGCGCCGGTCATGCCTGAAAATCATGGGCAGGTAGCCCCGGGGCACGATGTGCGGCGGATGCCGGTCGACGATGATTGCTGCTTCTGACCTGCTGGCGAAGGGCTCCACTCCTCCGGCGCTGTCCGTGGCCCGTACCTCGAACCGGTAGATACCATCCTGAGGATCCAGATCTGTGAACTCGGCGCTGGTAAGCTTGGTTCCCGTGAGCCAGGCGATCCAGGGTCCATCGGCAAAGCTGTAGCGCAGGTCAAAGGAATCAATGGTCAGTCCCGGTGCGGCGGATGAGGTCCACGATACCAAAAAGCTGTGTTCTCGGGTGACTGCAGGGTCAAAGGGTATGATGTGCGAATGGGGCCCGCTGGTGTCCACATGCGTGGCCGCCTGGGCGCTAGCGCTCCAGGGTTGGACGTTGCCGGCGTTGTCTGTGCCCCGCGCCCGGAAGCCATAGATGCCGTCGTTGTGAGCCCCGGTGAACTGGGCGGAGGTGAGTGTCGTATTCTGCAGCCAGATCTGCCACGGACCGCCGTCCTCCTGGAACTGGACGTCCATGGATTTGATGCCCGACCCGCCCAGATCGTCCGAGCCGCTCCAGTAGACCCAGAACGCGGACACATGCGTGTAACCGGGCAGGGGGGCGACCGAGATGCTCGGGGGAACAGAATCCACCGTCGTCTGGGCCTGGGATGGACCCCATGCCTGGACGTTGCCGGCGTGATCTACAGCGCGCGCCCGGTACTGATAGGTCGTCCCACTGCGGCCGCCTACCCATTCTGCCGAGCGGTCGGTGGTGTGCATGCGCCAATCGATCCAGGGCCCGCCGTTGGCATTGTACTGGATGTCAAAGTAGGCGATGCCGCTGCCTCCGTCATCGTGGCCGTGCCAGTGTACAAAGAATCTCTGGGGCGACCAGGTGGGCAAGGGCTTGACCGAGGCGACGGGCGGTGTCGGGTCGGTGTGCTGGGTGTAGTCGACAACCAGCCGGGGGTGGAGCCCATTGTTGGCGTTGAGCGAGTAATACATCCTCTGCCGTTCCTGTACCCGTTCATCGCCGATAAAGATCAGCCCATAGTTGGCGTGTGATCCAGATTGCCACTCCTTGGCCAGGTCGGTCACGTCGGTGTAGCGCCAGCCGAGCTGGGAAGGCACCTGCGTGTTGCCGGCGATGCTGCCCCAGTGGGGCTGATGGCTGGCCCAGGTCACCAGGTTCTCATCCCATGGGGTCAGCAGGTGACGGGCTTCGGCGCCCATGGGCGCATCGTTGGGCGGCGTCGTGGCAAATAGGTAGGTCTCCAGCGTAGCGCGGTTGATGACAGCCTGGGCTGGGACATAGCGTGCCACGTCGAACTGGACAAAGGGCCGCAGGGCGCCATCGTTGTTCCCCTCATGGCTGTACCCGAGCCGCAGATCTATGGCTGAGCCATAGTTCCGGTTGGGTTTGTTGGAGGTGATATAGGTGTCCTGTTCCACCGGGATCTGGACTACGGTATTCACGGCGTTGGGTAACACGGTCTCCTCGAGGATCACAGCCTCCAGTCGCGCTGCGAGTTCCTCATCACTGGGTCCTTCGGCTGGCAAGACCTCATCCCCTGGGCCCTGGATCACCGGCGCCTCTTCGCCGGGCTGCTGGGCAGCCGGAGTGACTACCACAAGCGCCAGGGACAGCATCAGGGCCAGGGCTACAAGCGCCGCCCTCTTGGTCAGCAAGGCACTCGTACTCTGCAATACCTTTGTCATTGTACTCCCTCCTGTGAGTTAGGTTCGTCGACCCATTTTCAGTGGCAAGGATCATAGTCCTCGCCCAGTATGATGAGAATATCTGCCTGCACGCCAGCAGTCGCCTGGTCGGGCGGGGGCTGGTGGACGATGTTCTCGGGTTTCACCTTCAGCAGGCGCACGAGCGAGTCGAGGGCTTGAGGCTTGCCGTCAAAGACGAGGATCTGGGTCTGCTGATGGTCGCGCTCCTGGGCTGGACCTGTGCCCACGACGTTGAGTCCCTGCCAGCACAGTTGGTCGGCCGCGATGAGGGCCAATTGCGGGCGTTGCGTGCCGTTTAGCACCTGGATGCGCGCTCCTTCGCAAGCAACCTGCTCCTTCTGGGACGCTGGTGGTGCGTAGAGGCTGGACACCAGTTGTTGGATCTCTTCGCGCTGGGGAAGCTGGACCCGGGCGCCGGCCTCGGTAGTCCAGCCCGTGACCTGACCTGGACCAATGTAGCGGCTGCGAATCCGTTCTGGCGGGAGCTCCAGGGCCAGCGGGGCGAAAGTAAGAGCATCGCCTAGACCTAGGTCGGCGTCAAAGCTGTCCCTGAGCGCGAACCAAAGGCCTGGAATCCTGGCGATGAGCCCTGGTCCCTTGGATTGACTCCACAGGGCTTTCAGGAACTGTTGCTGGCGGGGTGCAAGCTGAAGGTCGTCTCCGTCCCTGCCGGTGCGGACGTACCGCAGTGCTGTGGCGCCATCCACGTGGTATACGCCGGGTGCGAGCCACATCTCTTCCTCCTGATCGGAAGAGGGGGGGCGGTAGCGCAGGTTAACGGAGCAGGGGACGGTTATGTCCACACCTCCCAGTTCATCCACAGCACGGGCAAATCCCGGAAAATCGACGCGTACCCAGTGATGGATGGGAATACCGAAATTGTGTTCGATCGTGTCTATCAGCAAGCCGGGCCCCCTGCCTGGGTAGTCCTCGCGACAGCCAATCTCGTGGGCGGTGTTGATGCGGTCCCATCCGTAGGTGGGGATGTAGACCCACAGGTCGCGGGGTATGGACAGCAGCGATACCTGCTTGTTGCCCCGGTCGACGACGGCGACGATCATGATATCCGTGTTCCGGTCTTTGACATTGCTGCTGCCGTCGGTCGCGATGAGCAGGACGTGCGAGATGTCCGGTGGCACGGCCACCAAAGGCAGCGGGGTGGTCCAGGGTGTCAGACCAGCATCCGAAGCAATGCTCTGTGTCGGTGTGATCATCGGATTGTGCGGCAGGGGCGTGCTGGTACAGGTCGGGATGGCAGAAGACGTGGGAGTCGGCGAGGGCATGGGGCTCAACGTAAGCGTTGGCGTAAGGGTAGGTAGATTTTCTGGAGGCGCTGTGCTGGATGTGGCGGGCGATGGTTCTGGGATCTGGCTTTGGACCGCAGGGCGCGGAGTCAAGGTTGCCAGCACGAGTGGCAGTGCCGTGATCGTCGGCGCAGGCAACGGCGTCGAACTGGGTGCGGGTGACGGTGTCGGACTGAGTGCGGGCGAAGGTGTCGGACTGATTTTGGGCCCGCGCGTCGAGCTGATGACGGTAGGCGTCACGGCCGACAGAGCGGCCGGCTTACGCTCACTGGCGCAGGCGCTCAGGCTGATGGAGATGAGGGCCAGGAGCAAAAGTAGGGCCACGGTCGCCGTCCCTTTCCTTCTCCTGGCTTGCCGCTCCCGGAATCTACCCCTCGCTGGTCTGCTCACATCGTATCTCCTTTCGCTGCTCCTGGCCTGCTGAGCGGAGTGAGAGTGCCTTGCCTGTCAGGGCACGTGCTTTTGCCTATTGCCGCCGATCTTGGAAACGTGCTACTTTTGCGGTGACCGTCTGGCCCTCGCGGACTCTGGCATCGAGGGAATACTAGGCGATGACTAGTCTCCAGCGGCTGTGTAGACGTGTCTGACTACTGCTCCACTGCCCTTGTCCCATACCCAAAGCCCCAATCGTCGCGGGCGATGGGACTGGTGTCGGACTGGGTCAATTCTAGTAGCAAGGATCATAGTCCTCGCCCAGTATGGTGAGAATATCTGCCTGCACGCCAGCACTCTCCTGGTCGGGCGGGGGCTGGTGGATGATGTTCTCGGGTTTGACCTTCAGCAGGCGCGCGAGCGAGTCGAGAGCTTGAGGTTTGTCGTCAAAGACGAGGATCTGGGTCTGCTGATGGTCGCGCTCTTGGGCCAGGCCCGTGCCGACGACGTTGAGTCCCTGCCAGCGCAACTGGTCCGCCGCGATGAGGGCCAACTGCGGACGCAGCGTGCCGTTCAGGACCTGGATGCGAGCCCCCTCGCCAGCCGCCTGCTCTCTGTATGCTGAAGGTGGCGCGTAGAGGCTGGCTACCTGCTGCTGGATCTTTTCGGGCTGGGGAAGTTGGACCCGTGCTCCGGCCTCGGTTGTCCAGCCTATGACCTGGCCGTAACCAATGTAGCGGCCCTGGATACGCTCTGGCCTGAGATCCAGTGCCAGAGGAGCCAGGGACAAGACGTCGCCCAGGCTCAGATCGGTGTCAAAGCTGTCCTTCATTGCCGACCAGAGGCCTGGGATCCTGGCGATGAGACCCGGACCTCTGGCCTGATCCCATACCGCCTTGAGAAATTGCTGCTGGCGCGGGGCGCGCTGAAAATCGTCGCCGCCCCGGCGGGTGCGGACGTAGCGCAGTGCTGTTGCGCCATCCATGCGGTATACCCCGGGTGAGAGCCACATCTCCTCCTCTTGATCCGAAGTGGGAGGCCGGTAGCGCAGGTTGACGGGACAGGCCACCGTCATCTCCACACCGCCCAACTCATCCACGGCGCGGGCGAAGCCCTGAAAGTCGACGCGTACCCAGTGGTCGCTGGGGATGCCAAGGTTGTGCTCGATGGTGTCCATCAACAATCCAGGCCCTCCGCCTGGGTAGTCCCGCTGGTGTCCGATCCTGTGGGCGATGTTGATCCGTCCCCAACCGAAAGTAGGGATATAGACCCACAGGTCGCGGGGGATGGAAAGCATGGATACCTGTTTTGTCGTCCTGTTCACCACGGCGACGATCAGGACGTCCGTATTCTGGTCCTTGACATATTTGCTGCCGTCGGACCCGATGAGCAGGATGTGCAGGAACTCGGGCGGCGCGGCCGCCACTGGCACTGGAGTGGTCCAGAGCGGTAGCCCGACTCGCGGGGTAATTGTCTGAGTCGGTGTGATTGTCGGGCTGGCTGGCAGGGGCGTGTTGGTCCAGGTCGGGATGGCCGAGGGCGTGGGTGTCGGCGAAGGAACAGGGCTCAGTGTGGGTGTTGGCGTCAGGGTTGGCAGCTCTGCTGGGGGAGATGTGCTGGTTATGGTGGGTGGCAGTGTTGGACTCTGGGGCCGGATCGGCGGGCTTGAGGTCGAGGCAGCCGGTACAGGTGGCAGAGGGACAGCCGTTGGCAAGGGTGTCTCAGACGGCATTGGTGTGAACGTGGGCCTGCTCGTGGCCTTGGCGAAGGTAGGTGTGATCGCTAAAGCTGCCGCAGGTATCGATCTAACCGTACAGGCGCCCAAGCTGTTGGCTACGATGGCCAGGAGCAGGAGGGTAACCACAATGGCTGCCCCACTCCTGCCCCTGGCACGTTTTTCGCAGTAGACGTTTTTCTCTCGTCTGGGCACGTGTCCTGGCCTATTGCCGCAAACCCTTGGTGTGTGCTATTCGCTTACGGTGACCGTCACATCCTCGCGGACTTTGTCGTCGACGGGATTCCAGGCAACGACGCGGTAGCGGTGGTCCCCGGCTTTGTCAGGGCAGTCCTGGAGGGAACCAGAAAGCGGCGCCTGCTCCCAGATATAGTCATCGTCCCGCAGGACATTGACCCAGGACGTACCGCCGCTGGTACTCCAACTGACCTCGACGCACTGGCCCAGCTGGATCGCTTCCGGATCCACCTCAAAGTCGTCGATGACTGGCGGCGGCAGGGGTGTCGTGGTGGCTTCGGCAGTGGCCGTCGGTTCGGGCGTGGCTTGTGACAGGATGCCGATCTGGGCCGGAGCGGTGTCGGTCAGCCCATCCTGGTCGGTGATGGTCAGCGTGACCATATAGTCCCCGGGGTTTCTGTAGACGTAGCGAACAACTGCTCCGCTGCCCTTGTTTCCATCGCCAAAGTCCCAGTCGTAGCGCGCGATGGGGCTGGTTCCTGGTTGGGATTGGCTGCCGTCAAAGCTCACCCTTTCGCCAGTGTTGGCCTGGGCCGGAGCACTGATCACTGCTTTGGGTCCCACGGCTGAGGTTGGCGCTGAGGTTGGCGTTGGCTGGGGGTCATCCCCAGGGGTCGGCGTCGGAACATCCGGGGCCGGTGCAGCCGGCGTGTTCGTGGGTAGGTTGATGGGCGCCGGGGTGGGAACGGTATCGCCTCCGCCTCCGCCGCGGCCGATCAGTACGGCAGCCACGACCAAAAGGCAGCAGGTAACAGCAACCAGGGCGGCAATGACGACTCCGCCCGCGATCAATGGCGTCTGGTTGTCTTTCTGCGGTGACTCTGGTTCCGCTGGGTAGGCATCGTCGCCCTCAGCCGCATAGCCGTCGTCTGGACCATAGCCCTCTTCGGGTTCTGGCTCAAAGGTGTTCTCTTCCGTTGACATTATTCACTCCCTTAAGGCTGTTCTCCCGCACTCTTGCACGGGGCCGTACTTTGGGACTGGCGATCCAGAGAAGGACCGCCGGCCCTGGCTATTGGACCGTAACAAACTGGTCTTGATGGACACGCTTGTCCTGGGGATTGTAGGCGATGAGCCGGTACTTGAGCGTGCTCATACCCTTGGGGCAGTCCTGGACCTGCCCGCTAAGTGGTGCGTTCTCCCAGACCATATAATCATCCCGCCAGATATTGACCCAGGAGGTTCCACCCCCCGTCTGCCAGCGAAGGTCCACACAGCCTCCCGCCCCAATCTGCTCAGGCTGAGCAGAGAAGGAATGGATCACGGGCTGGCCGGGTGGCGGTGGGGGAATGGGTGTGGCAGTAGCCTTCCCCACAACGTTGACATTCTGATGCCCACGGCTGACGCCGCCGGAACTCCGGGCCTCTATCCCATAGGCCACGTTGCCTGGCAAAGATGGGCAGTCCTGGATCTGGCCCTTGACTGGCGCATTGTCCCACAAGCTGTTGCCGTTGGCCGCTATCTGCACGCGGTTCACCTCACCGGATACATCCCAGCGGACGTCCACGCACTGACCCAGCGTGATCTGGTTGTGCGGGTCGACGGTGAATCGATCGATGGCCGGCGCCGAGGGAGCGGCTTCGACGTTGATGGTGATCTGGCGCGTATCGACTGAGCCATCGCTCTTGACCACTCGCAGGTAATAGGTCGTGGTATGGGGCGGGCACTCGCGTTGCTGTCCCTCGCCAACCACGCCGTTGTCCTGCCAACGTTCCCCTTCGGCAAAGAAATAGACTTCGCGAACGTTTTCCACCTTCCAGCCAAAGACCACACACTCGCCTGACTTGATGTCTGTCCGGTCAGCGGTAAAGATGATACCGGGCACGGGTGTTTGGGTGGGGGCCGGCGTGGGTTTGGGTGGGGCAGGCACCCGGATTCCCACCGGGAGCCGTTCGCCGAATGCCTGTTTCTCACGACCTTCCATCTGCCAGAATGCCTGGTAGGTGCCTGGTTTGAGAGGAGCGACGAGATCAACCAGGAGGTCGTATGTCTCGCCGGGGGCCACCGGACCCTGTATGGCCACTGGTTCGCCACCCATGCGGGCTGCCGAGTCGTTGCCGCCGCCGTAGACCAGGCGGTAGGTGCTATCCCAGGTGCAGGTCCCGGTGTTCTGGACCCGCCATGCCTTGGTAAAGGGCGTCCCCGGCTGCATGATCTGCGGAGAGGTCATGTTCTGATCGTTGTAGTTCAGATGCTTGACAAGGGCCAGGCCATCCAGACACGGTGGCGGGGGCAGCGGTGTCCTCGTTGGCTGCGGAGTCCCTGTAGCCCGCGGCGTGGGGGTAACAGTCGGAGTGGGTTGGATGGGTTCTGGCTGCAGATCCAGGTACTCTCTTGCCAGCAGCGCGATAAAGCCCTCGTTCTGCAGCTCGACCAGAGTCTGGTCCAACTCAGCTTTCAGGGATTCGGCGCCCTGAGGCAGGGCAATGGCCAATCTCTGCTGGTTCAGACCCTGGCCAACCATCTCTACCCCACCCTCAGCGGCAAATGCCTGGGCCGGCTGGGCATCAAGCATCACCAGGTCGAGGCGATCCTGGCGCAGGTCGCGCACGGCGTCTTCGGCCCGTTCATAGACAAACAGGTAGTCGGTATGCAGCTCACCCGTGTCTACCAGGTTGGTCTGCAGCCAATCATCGTAGACACTGCTGCGCTGAGCGCCGATGCGCAGTCCGGTCAGGTCATCGATACCATCGATGGAGCCGATGCCCGATCCCTTGCGGGCCAGCAGCCCGTCCTCGCCAACATAGTAGACGTTGGTAAAGTCCACATAGTCCTCGCGCTCCGGGGTGATAGACACGGCGGCAATGGCCGCGTTGATCTGGCCCAGCATCACTGCGGCGCCAAGACCGTCAAAGGCAAAGTCCCGATACTCGACGTCGAGACCAAGGCGGCGGCCGATCTCGTCCATCAGCTCGATGTCAAATCCCTCGAGCTGCGGTGGGCCATCCTGTTCGACACCGGTATAGTACTCAAAGGGTGGGTAGTCGGCCGCCGTGCCGATGATGATTCTGCCGGCTGCCTTGACCTGCGCCCAGGAGTCATCCGCGGCAGGTTCGTCAGTGGCTGTGGAGGAGGGCTGGGGCGGTGGGGGCGAGGCGGGTAGCGTGGGCAGGGGAGTCTGGCTAGGTTCCGGCGGCTGGGTAGGCTCTGGGCTCGAGGGGCCGCAGGCCGCCAGTACCAAGCTGGCCACCAGGCCCAGCATCAGAACTATCGTCTTCTTGGGCATCATACTCCTTCCTTCTGCGAGCTTGGCCACACGGATGCGGCCGGTGCAAGCCTACCAAACAGTCGGCCGATTGTCAAGTACAGTGGCACTAACCACCGTACCCGCAAGGCACTGTGGTCGGGGGCGGTGCACCCACCACCCCCGACCGCGCGTGTTTCTTGGTCCTTAACTACTGGACCGTGACGGTCCGGTCTTCGTGAACCCTCTTATCCTGCGGGTTATAGGCGATGAGGCGGTAGTCCAGTACGCCCGTTTCTGTGGGGCAGTCCTGCACCGAGCCCTGCAGCGGGGCGTTCTCCCAGACCGTATCGTCGCCGCGGTAGACGTTTACCCACGAAGTGCCGCCTCCCGTTTTCCAAGTGAGTGTTACGCAGGCGCCCGCTGGGATCTGTTCGGGGCTCACCGAGAAGGCCTGGATGATCGGATCGTTGGGGGGCGGTGGGGGCGCCGGTGTGGCCGTGGCCTCGCCCACGACGTATACCGTGTGCTGCCCCTGGCTGTTGCCGCCGGGGCCCGAAGCCTCGACGCCATAGGCCACGTTGCCGGTGCCGGTGGGGCAGTCCTGCATCTGGCCCTGCACGGGGGCGCCATCCCACAAGCTATTGCCGTTGCTGCTGATCCTGACCGAGCTGACGTCGCCGGTCACGGACCAACGAATGTCGACGCACTGGCCGAGGGTGATCTGATTAGCGGGGTCGACCGTGAAGCGCTCGATGATCGGCGCATTGGTGGACGGGGTCACATTGATGGTGATCTGACGGGTCTGCACAGAACCATCGGGCATGACCACCCGCAGATAGTAGGTCGTGGTGTGTGGGCGGGCACTCTTTCTGACTGCCCTGGCCAGCGACGCCGTTATCCTGCCAATTCTCGCCCTCGGCATAAAAGTAGACAGCTTGGACGTTCTGGACGTCCCAGGAAAAGACAACACACTCGCCGGCAATGATGCCGGTCCGGTCCACGGTAAAGCTGATGCCCGGCACAGGCGTCTGCGTTGGTGCCGGTGTGGGATTCGGGGGCGCGGGGACCTGGATGCCGACCGGCAGGCGCTCGCCAAAAGCTTGATTCCGGCCGTTCTCCATCTGCCAGAATGCCTGATAGATCCCGGGACTGAGGGGGGCAACGAGGGCGATTTCGATGTCATAGGTTGCGCCCGGTGGCACCGTGCCCACGATGGCCACAGGCTGGCCGTTCATCCTGGCCGCCGAGTCGTTGCCCCCGCCGTAGACTAGGCGGTAGCTGCTGTCCCAGGTGCAGGTACCTGCATTCTGCACCCGCCAGCCCTTGGTGAAGGGTTGGCCCGGCTGCATGACTGCCGGTGAAGACATGTTCTGGTCGTCATAGTTCAAGTGCTGGACGAAGGCCAGTCCGTCCAGGCAAGCCGGCGGTGGACCCGGCGTGCTCGTTGAAACAGGCGCCGGGCCTGGAGTGGGTGTGGGCAGAAGGTGATCCACGCTCAGGTACTCTTTGGCCAGGTTGGCGACATAGCCCTCGTTCTGCAGTTGGTTCAGGGCATCGTCGATATGGGTCTTGAGCGATGCGGATCCCTTGGGCAGCGCGATGGCGTAGCGCTGCAGATTCAGACCACCCCCGACTACCTTGACTCCGCCTTGGGTCTGGTAGGCTTCGGCAGGCTGCGCATCCAGCACCACCAGATCGATGCGACCCTCCCGCAGGTCTCGCACGGCGTCGTCCGCCTTCTGGTAGACTAACAGTTGGCCAGCCGGCAATTGGCCAGTGTCCACCAGATTTGTCTGCAGCCAGTCGTCATAGACGGTGCTGCGTTGGGTACCAATCTTGAGTTGAGCCATGGATCCGGTGCCGTCGATGGTGGTGATGCCCGAGGCATCGCTGGCCAAGATGCCGTCTTGGCCGACAAAGTAAACGTTGGAAAAATCGACAAAAGACTCGCGCTCGGACGTGACCGAGACGGCAGCAATGGCCGCGTCGATCTGGCCCAGTTGCAGGGCACCGCCAAGCCCGTCGAAGGCAAAGTCGTGATACTCGATCTGAATGCCCAGACGCCGGCCAATCTCGTCCATCAGGGCGATGTCAAAGCCGTCAATCCTGGCATCGGCCGTATAGTACTCAAAGGGCGCATAATCGGCTGCCGTGCCGACGATGATCTTGCCAGCGGCCTGGACCTTGTCCCAGGACCCGTCTGTTTCGGGCTGGGGCACACCGGTGAAAGTAGGCTCTGCTACAGCGGTGGGTGGGGTGTGGGATCCCTGCCGGGCTGGACGATCACGATAATCGCGATGGCGCAGGCAAGCCAGCACGATGAGGGACAGCAGGGCAATGACTATGATTTGAGCGGTTCTCGACATTGTATTCTCCTTCTCCTGGTCCGATTCCGGGCAGCAAGCCATGGATTCAGACCGTAGGGTGATGGAGCGATCTTCGGCGCGCCCGGATGGGCGATGCTCCGGGATTTTCCGCTGCGAATCGCTGCCGGGTTATTATACCACAGATTTGCCCAGCGCGCATCAGCCATTCGTACAGTCCCTGACCTGTACGAACATACAGTTTTGGATGAGGCGAACCGTGGGACCCGAACCCGCGATCCGATGGAGCCCCCAAGAACCTGGTGGCCTAGCGCCAGGCCGGAGGTCAGCCCGCGGCATTCCCGAGCCCCGGGACTCAGGGATCTCGTTCCTTCAACTGGTGTGGCTGTCCATTGATACTATTGTTTCGGTTCCAGAGCAAGTGACCCAGTTGCGGCGAGCAGTAGGGTCCAATGCTACCGGGCGGGCAATCCCCGGCCTAAGAAACCCTGGACTGCTCATCAGATGCCTGCGGCTCAACCCTGAGGTTGACCGTCTGCGTCGGGAAGGGCATGTCGATCCCGGCAGCGTCCAGCGCTTTTTGTAGTGCAGTATGCACACGGTCATAGATGCGCCGCGTGTCCTCGTAAGACTCGATCCACCACCGCACGCGAAATATCATGGCCGAATCGCCCATCTCATTGTAGAGGGCGTCCACCGGCCTGTCGTGCAGCACGTCGGGAACCTGGCGGACAGTGTCGATGATGATGCGGCGTGCCTCCTCAATGTCGGCGCCATAGCCAATGCCGATGTCGGTCTGGACCCGGTATTCGCGGGTCGGGGAAGGTATAGTTGACCACCTGGCTCTTGCTGATGGTCGAGTTGGGCACGATCACCATCCGGTTGTCGCGGGTGCGGATGCGGGTGGTACGGGTCCCAATCTCGACCACGTCGCCCCAGGTATTCTCCTCCGAGATCTCGATCCGGTCCCCGATGCGGAAGGGTTGGTCTATCAAGATAATGAAACCGCTGATGGCATCGGAGAGCGTGTCCTGAGCGGCCAGGGACAGTGCCAGGCCAGCGAGGCCCAACGTGGCGGTCAACGCAGAGACGTTGACGCCAAAGTGGGACAGGATGATGATGCCCCCTGTGGCGACCACAAAGACGATGGCAATGCGTCGCGCCAGGGTCAGGACGGGATCCAATCGCTCCTGGTCCTCCTCTGGGACTACGTGCTGGCTGTATTGCTCGAAGCCAAGGTTGATGAGCCGGAAGGCAATCACGACCAGGAGGATCCCGCCTGCAAGAAAGTAGATATCCCGCAGAACCTGCTTCAGGTCAGCCGATACGAAGCCCAGGCGCTGGGTGGCAAAGGACAGGCACAAGATCACGATCAGCCACCTGAGATGAGGGCCGACGGCGGACAGAGCCTGGTCATCAAACTCGGACGGACTGCGCTTTACCAGGCGCCGGAGCGGTACCCACAGCAGCCACGAGGCCAGCAGATAGGCGCCCAACACCATCAAGATCGAGACCGCAAGGTTGATCCACTCTTCGCCGGTCAGGCCCAGAAACTTGACCTTGTTGAGGCCTGTTGCCTCTGCGAGCACCGCTACCCCTTCCTCGATGGGGCCCTCAGTCGCCGTTGGGACGGGCGTTCGCTCCTCGATGATGGCCGTGTCCCCATCTTCGGAGGTTCCTTCGGCGGTGGGTTCCACGGTGCCGTCATCGCTTGCGGTCTCCGCCTCCTGGGCGTAGGCGACGTTTACCCTCGATTGCGGTGCTTCCTCGGTTGGCGCCAGCCCTTCAGGCGCGGTCAATGCTCTCGGGCTGTTTGCCGAAGCTGGATCGGCTGGCGCTGCGGGTTCCAGTGTAGCCCCGGTGAAAACAAAGGGCAGCAGTAGCACAAAAGCCGCTATCCCAGCCACAAGCGTGATCAGTCTTTTCGCCATCGAATACCTCCACTTGGTTGGTTGCTGTTCGTGGACCAGGCACCTACCGCCTGGGCTCTGGTGTCTCTCTCTCGAGTGCAGCAAGCGCCTAGAACCTCACTTTTGCATTGACCAGCGTGCGCGATCCGGCTGCTGCTGCGCAAAGGCAGTGTAGCACACCACAGGCCAGGCTGTCAAGCCTCCGCAAACGACATTGGCCGCTCTTCCGAAATCCGTTGGTGCCCAGGTGTGGACTGGGGCCCACGCCGGGTGGGGGACGGGTAGTGCGGGGGCATGGTCCGCTCAGTGGACGGGAGCGAAACGGCCCTAGAGGGAAGAACCGATGATTCCCGACTTGGCAAAACAGCCATGTTCCCTTATAATCGAGCTGGTCGTCATGGCCGACCGCTTGCTGCCTGTCACGGGCTCGTCTGAAGCGCACCAGTGGCCAAGTGCCGCAGATGCCGCTGCCAGATGTGGCCTGCGGCTTGCAGACAAAAACACCTGGGAGAATCATGAGCATGGAGCAGAACGGAGTACCCGAATCAGCAATGGTTATCGTCGCCCATCCGGATGACGCTGAGTTTTCTATGGCCGGTACTGTAGCCGCCTGGACCAATTCTGGCTGCCAGGTGACCTATGTCATCTGTACCGACGGCAATGCGGGCTCCCAGGAACCGGGCATGACCCGCGAGAAATTGGCCGATATCCGTCGTGGTGAACAACGGGCGGCCTGCCAAGCCCTTGGCGTGCGCGACGTGGTGTTCCTGGGCTACGATGATGGACTCCTGCAGCCAACGCTGGATCTCAGGCGCGACCTGGTGGCCGCGATCCGGCAGTACAAGCCGGAAGTGGTCCTGACAGGAGACCCGACAAGAATGTACTCCGGCGTTCGCTATATCAACCATCCGGACCATCGCGCCGCCGCGCAGGCGGCTGTGGACGCCGTCTGGCCAACGAGTGGCATGCCGCTGCTGTGGCCTGAGCTAGGCCCCCCGCACCGGCCGACACAGGTTTACATATCAGGCAATAGCGAGCCCAACGTCTGGGTGGACATCACCGAGACCATTGAGCAAAAGATCTCGGCCCTCCGTCAGCACGCCAGCCAGTTGGGGGACTGGGACCCGACAGACCGGATCAAGGAGTGGAGCGCTGAAGCGGGCAAGGACGCAAGGTATGGCCCACGCCGAGGCCTACCTGGTGATTACGTTGCGGCAGCCTGAGGCGGCGAACTAGGTCCCTTGGCCTTGAGCGCATGGCCGGGACCGGGTATCAGGTCTTCTGTCCAATGCCCTCCAGCAGCGCTGGCAGTAGCCCGATGTGCTCTAATTCTACATAATCCGAGGGCGGCGCTTGCGGCGCTGGGACATGTTCATGCGCCCAGGTGAGGGGATAGGGGATGTGGACGGCCCGTGCCCCCAGGGCGACGACGGGCAGCACGTCGGAGCGGAGCGAGTTGCCAACCATCAGGAACCTCTGGGCAGGGATCTGATGCTTTTGTAGGAGCGAGGCGTAGACCTCGACCGATTTGGCCGCCACGATCTCGACGTGGCGGAAGTAACTCCCCAGGCCAGAGCGGGCAAGCTTGGTCTCCTGGTCCAGCAGGTCGCCCTTGGTGATCAGCATCAGCCGGTAGCTTGACGCCAATTCCGGGATCACCTCCGAGACGTGGTCCAGGAGTTGGACCGGAGCGTCTAGCATCCCCCTGGCCAGATCAAGGATTTCCTGAATCTCGCTGGCCAGGATGCGGCCTCCGGTGAGCTGGATGGCGGTCTCGATCATTGACAGGGTAAAGCTCTTGATGCCGTAGCCATAGAACTGCAAGTTCTGCATCTCGGTCTCATAGAGGGCCTGCTGCGACTGATCGCCCTGATCGTAGCGCGCGAGTACCTGGCGAAACCGGTTCTGCGTGCCGTGGTATAAAGTCTCATTGTGCCAGAGCGTGTCGTCAGCATCAAAGGCGATCACGTCAATCATGCTCGTCTCCCGTCCACTGCTGCTCCTCGCCATCTGTAAACTTGGCGTAGCTACCCAGAAGGAACCTCCATCCTGGCCGGCTGATCTCTGCCCGACTGGGGAATGGCGGCCAGCACGGCCATCATTTCTGGATCGTTCAAGCAAAGCTCATAAGATCGTTCCAGATAAGGCCGCAGGTGCTCGCCGGCGCTGCGAGTGTTCAAAACCTTGGTCTGTATTTCATCGATGCTATCCCAGATCTCGGCCATGATGGCAGATTCGTCTATGGTCTGGATCCGGCCTCCGGCCAGCACCGTTTTTCCCGCGACGATCACGCGATCCAGCGAGCTGCCTGTTTCGCAGAACACGAGCTGGTTGGCGAGGTTGTTGCGCGGCAGGAAAGCATTGGTATCCAGACGATAGAATGCCAGATCGGCCTGATGGCCCTCCGCGATACGTCCCGTACGATCCGGGTCTCGCAACGCGTGGGCCCCGCCCTGCGTCGCCATGTCCAATACGTCGGTTGAGGAGACCCATTCCTGATAGCGCCCATGCTGCACGGTGTGGATCAGCGAGGCAAGTTTCGTCGCCTCCAGCATGGAACAGCTATCGTTGGCGTTGTGGTTGTCCGTTCCCAGCGCTACGCAGATCCCGCGTTTGCGCATCCCGGCTACGGGGGCGATGCCTGATCCGAGTTTCAGATTGCTGCCAGGGTTGTGCACGACCGTGCAGCCGCCCCTGGCCACCAGATCAAGATCGCTGTCCGTCATCCAGACGCCGTGAATTAGCACCGAGCGTGGGGTGAGCAGGCCCAACGCAGCCATGTGCTCCACCAGCGTCTTACCGTAGAATTTCCTGCCGGTCAGAGCCTGAATACGGGTTTCCAGCACGTGTATAAGGACCGGCAGGTCACGTTCTTTCGAGAGAGCCCAGGTCTGTTCCAAGAATCTGTCAGAACAGCGCTGCGGGCCGGATGGGGATAGAACAAAGCTCACCCGGCCCTGCCACTTGTCCGCCAGATCGCGCCAAAGCGATAGTATCTCGGTGGAGCTTGGCGCCGCAAGGGGGCCGGGGCGTTTCAGGTCTTCGGGCAGGCATTCGGCCAGATAGGGCACGGTTTCGTGGTAGGGCTTGTCAGAATAGCCGACCGACACGTCAGCGCGTATGCCGAGGTCCGCATAGGCCTGGAACACGGCATCGATATGCTCCGGCGCCACCGGCCAGCCCAGGTATACATCGTCAATTACCGTGGTCGTGCCCGAGCGCAACATCTCCATCCCGCCCAAAAGCGTGCGCAGATAGACCTCGCGCTGGGTCCAGTCGCGTCTGACGATAGGCGGGTTGTACAGCAGCATCCAGATTTCAAGCGGCAGCGCTGGAAACCGTCCCTTGTCAAAGCGGTCGTGGGAATGGAGATGGGCGTTGACGAACCCGGGTACGACGAGGCGCTCCTTACCGTCGATGATTTGCTCTGGCGAGAGGCCCTCAGTCGCGATCCCTTTGCCGATATGGCGGATCACTTGCCCTTCGATCAGCAGATCCAGGGGGCCAGAAATCTGATAGGTCTCGTTCAATATCTGCGCGTTCTGGATTAGTAGGCTCATGGCCGGATCCCTTTCACCAAAAGTCGCCCCGCTGGAAAGCGGGGCCAGAGGAAGAAGTCGCTACTCTTCAGGGCCAAAGGTGGCCTCAGGGGTCCACCAGAGCGGCACCTTGATGCGCTCATCGGTCAGTGGGCCCTTGCCCTCGGCAACCTGACGGGCACCCTCATAGCCCGACTGTGCATAGCGCACGATGCCGATTCCGGTGTCAGTGGTCATCGATGCCTCGATGCGCAACGCGGCTTCTTCTGTGCCGTCGGCGATGATCGTGCAGCCCGTGTGGTGCGACATGCCCATTGTGCCATTTGACTGGATCGAAACGAGGTCAGCCATGGCCGCTGTGTTCAGCAGCGCATTGATGAACGGCCAATCGGCAATCGCGTCTGATCCGTCTTTCATTGCCTCGGTTTCCATCGACGGGTTCGAAATTGCGCCTACGTCCAGGTTGTCGCGCGAGAAGGCGACAGGCCCCTTAATCTCACCTTGGCCAATCAGCTCGTTTACGGCAAGAGCGAATTTCTTGCGCTGGCCAAAGCCCAGGAAGCAGACGCGCGCCGGGAGCCCCTCTATCGGCAGGTTTTTCCGCGCCAGCGGGATCCAACGCTGCGTGATCGGGCAATTTGGGAACAATTCAAGTGCCAGGTCATCCAGTCGCGCCAGATCGGCGGGATCGCCAGAAATGCAGGTCCAGCGAAACGCACCGCGCCCTTTGTCGAAAAGCGTTGGACGCCAGTAGCGGGCCACAAAGCCCGGATAGCGAAACGCCTCTTCCCGGCTCATTCCCGCATCCACCGCCTCTTTCCGTACGAAAGTACCGTATTCGAAGACTTGGGCTCCGGCATCGAGGAACTTGTTCATGACCCGTACCATGCGAAGGATCGTCTTGCGCGATTCCGCCAGATATTCATCCATGGAACGGGCTCGCATGGCGTCTGCCTCTTCTGGCGAATAGCCCGAAGGGATCACGGCAAAGGGGTCGTGGAAAGGGCACATCTCGGTGACGATCTCTGGGATCCAGTTCTTCTCGATGGCTTCTTCGCAGATATCGACCATGTTGCCGCAGATCACGATGCCCAGCGGCTTTTTTGCTTCACAGGCTTCTCTGGCCAGGGCAATTGCTTCGTCCAGATCCACCGCCTCCACATCGGCCCAGCCAGCCTTCAGGCGATCATCGACGGTCTTTCTGCGAACTTCGACGGTCACAGAGACACCGCCGTGCATACTCATGGCCTTGGGCTGGGACCGGCCCATACCACCCAGCCCGGCCGTGAAAAAGACCCTGCCCTTCATGTCGCCGTTGTACAGTTCGTCTGCGATACAGGCGATGGTCTCGAAGGTACCTTCAATCACGCCCTGCGAGCCGATATACTCCCAAGGGCCGGCTGTGTAGGAGGAGAATGTCGTCAGGTTCTTTTCGATCAGGTCATAGAACATCGGCCAGTTGGCGTTGATAACGTTGGTCAGACCCATCAAAACTCTTGGTGCGAGTCTGTGGGTCTTGAACACGGCTACCGGCATTCCGGCTTGTATGACAAGCGTTTCGTCACTGTCCAGGGTCTTGAGGGCATCGACGATGGCGTAGTAGCTTTCCCAGTTCCTTGCCGCTTTGGCGATGCCGCCGTAGACGATCAGGCGCGAGGGGTCCTCGGCGTTTTCCAGATTGTTTTCCAGCATGCGCAGGATGGATTCCTGTTTCCAGCCTTTGCATCGCAACTCCGGCCCTCGTTTGGCTCTTATGTTTGTCTGAATGGGAATGGTCATATTCTCTTCCTCTTCTTCCTTCGCCTGGCCGCAGATAGGTCGAGCTGTCGCAATTGAGGCAATCTCTACCTCTCTGATGCGCCGGATTGTACGAGCCTACTCACTTGCCGGTGACGGAGAGATTCGCCCCGACAAGCTGGTCGGCAAGGGTGCGGAAGGCGCGGTCGCTCCTCAGCAGCGCCTTGGCTGCCTCAATATCGGTTGCGAAATAACGATCCTTGTCCCAGTGCGCGGCCTTGCTTCGAATCATGGCATGGACTTTCATCAACGCTTGGGAGGATGCGCAGCGGTGCGCGGAAATCGATTGCCTGTGCCGCTGCTAGCATCTCGCAGGCCACAATGCCGGTCACATTGTCAGCAATTTCGGCCAGACGGCGCGCTGCAAAGGTTGCCATGGATACATGGTCTTCCTGGTTGCCTGCGGTCGGAATGGAGTCAACTACAGCCGGATGGGCAAGCGTCTTGTTTTCTGACGCCAGCGCCGCCGCACCGATGTGGGCCTGCATGAAGCCAGAGTTCAGGCCGCCGTTCTTGACCAGGAAGGGCGGCAGGCCGGTGATGCTCGAGTCGTTCAGCAGCGCCAGGCGGCGCTCGGATAGGGCACCGATCTCGGATAGGGCAATGGCCAGGCCGTCTGCGGCAAAGCCGACTGGCTCGGCATGAAAGTTTCCGGCGGAAACAACCTCTCCATCCTCGGGAAAGATGAGGGGGTTGTCGGTTACCGCAACGGATTCTCGCAGAAGCACACCCGCAGAAAAACGGATCATGTCAAGGCATGCACCCAGAACCTGCGGCTGGCAACGGATCGAGTACGGATCTTGCACCTTCAGCGTGTTCTTGTGTGATGCCCAGATGCCGCTGCCTGCCAGTAGGCAACGAAAGGCTGCGGCAACATCGATCTGGCCGACCTGACCGCGTACCTCGTGGATACGTGCATCAAAGGGCGTGTCATTGCAGGCCGCGCCGTCGGTGGCCAGTGCGCCCACGATTACGCCAGCCTTCAGCAGGTCTACGGCGCCAAACAGACCAAAGAGGGCCAGTGCGGTGGAAACCTGGGTACCATTGATCAGGCCAAGACCTTCTTTTGCCTCCAACTCGATCGGTTCTAGACCGCTTTCGGCAAGCGCCCTGGCCGCCGGAACGGTCTTGCCGGCAAAAGAGACATGGCCCTCGCCCATCATAGCATAGGTCATATGGGCCAAAGGCGCCAGGTCGCCGGACGCACCAACAGATCCCTTTGCCGGGATCTGCGGGTAAATGCCCGCGTTGAACAGGCCGGCTAGCTTTTCGATGATCTCTGGCCGGACACCAGAGTTGCCGCGCGCCAGCGAAACGGCCTTGAGAAAGAGGATCAGGCGAACAATGGAATCATCGAGCATCGGGCCGGTGCCGACGCTGTGGGACAGGATCAGGTTGCGCTGCAGCAGTGCCAGTTGGTCGCGGGCGATCCGGGTGCTGACAAGCTTGCCAAAGCCGGTATTGACGCCGTAGACGGATTTCTCATCATCGAGGATGCTCTCGATATATACGCGCGCCTCTTGAGCCCGAGCGAGATCTGCGCCGGATAGACTGATCTTGACATCACCATCCAAAACCTGCCGAATGACCTTGAGGGAAACATCGGTATGACGTATCGAAACCATGTTCATGGGCCCAACTCCGAATCTGCAGCGTAGTTTTGTGAAGGCATCTTCTCGAATTGTAGCCGCTTTCCCCAGACACGGCAATTCTCTCATAGATGTTTGCATTCTTGTTCGTGTGGCCAGGTGAGGAGGTCCATTGACTGTCTTCCGTACAGCCTCCGACGTAGGTGGAGGCAGGAGATGGAGGCAGCGAAAGACTGCAGGACACTCTCATGGGTCAGCAGGCCCAAACTAGTTTCTCCAGTTCATCATCACCAGACCAGCAATGCAGACCAGGATACCGGCGAGGTTGAGGGGCGTCAGCCTCTCCTTGAAAAGGGACAAGCCTATGGGGATCAGAAGAAGGGTCGTCGTCGCGTTAACCAAGATGGCAGCGATGCTGACTCTCCAGCCAGACCGGTAGGCCAGGAGGAATCCGGCCTCCAGACCAACCAAGGCAAGAGCCAAGGCATAGCTGGCCCAGTTCAACTGCTTGACCGCCTCTACGATACCAGTCTTGAGAGGAAAAAAGGGCAACAGCCCCAGGCTGAGGAGCATGGCCAGACCATAGGTAATAACCAGAGAGATGGCGGGGTTGACGTGGGCAGGCGTCACCTTCAGAACCACGTGATACAGTACCGTGGCTGCTATGGCCAGGACAATGGAGAAGTAAAAGAGGATCATAAACGTAGCTCCTTGCTTCGTCGAAAGTGTGTGTGGCGCCAGTCTAGCTTCTGCGCTGCCTCAAGACCTTGGAGGTCTGATCAGGCCGGGAGCAGACTCGCCAGGCCAGCCGCTTCGCAGCGGCAAGCGATGTCCCGCTTCCAAGACGTCCGAGGCCTACATGGGTGGTACGCTGGCTTCTATGGCTCAACGCTACGTCATTGTAGCAGGCCGATGGGCATTGTCAAGGCTTCTGAGGGCTGAAACCTGGCTTATCTGGCCTCTATCTGTTTGCCAGGGGCAGATAGATCGCCCGCAGGTCGCCAGGTTCATCCATTGAATCCAGCGGATCAAGGCCGCTCTCAGCCAGGAGGCGAATCAGCTCGAGCGCCTCACCATCTAGGGCTCCTGCAGCGATGGTGGTCTGGGTGCTCTGTCTCAGAGTGACGTCCCCTGCGTGAGCGCTGGCTGCCTGCGACTGCCTGGGCCCGCCCCCTGGTTTGATGGACAGGTCGTATGCTGCCCCTGGCTGACCACGAACCACGAACAGATAGGCACCTGTGTTTTCGGTGGTGAGTTCGGCCTCCTGGGCAGCTACGGCAATCGGGTCCATGAGCGTACCAGCGTACCAGGCATACAGGCTGCTCTCGCCAGTCGTGGGGACGAGTTTGGCAGTCACCTTCACACCTGCGTCAACTTGTACCAGATAGGGCACCGGTTGGAAGGGAGTCACACGTGCCCCTGGTACTACCAAGCTGGCAAAATCGAGCGAGCGTCCATCCAGACGGGACCGGTTGCCCGCCTCATCGGCGACCCACACACCCACATAGTGCGCGCCATCGCCGTCACTGAGGGTCCATGGCATGTCGGATTGGTAGGGAATCCAGCCGCTGGACTGCACGGCTCTCCACCTTGGCCAGTCTTCCGTTGTCCATTCCCACTCCCTGATGAGCATCCGGCTGACCGACACGTTGTCAAAGGCCGAGATGTGCAGTATGACTACTGGGTTGTTCAGGACATCCTGATCGCCGATCGTCAAGCTATCCACCACGGGCGGGATAGTATCCGAGTCTGGCGTCTCGGGGACAAGCAGGACCGTTGTCGAGCGCGTTAGAGAATCGCCGCCACCGGCGATAGAGGCAGAATTCACCACCAGCGTGGGCGCATCAACTTCCGACCCGGTGACGCCAAAAGCGAGCGACACCTCGCCGCCTGCGGGCACCGGTACACCGCTCCAGGTCAGTGTCCTGGTTCCCTCGTTGTAGACGGCCTCGGGCCTCGATGAGCTGGGGACATAGGTGACTTCTGCCGGTAGAGGATCGGTCACCGTGACCTCGGCTCTGCCCCAGCCGCTGTTGTGTACCCGGATCGCATAGTCAAATTGCTTGCCAGGGACAGCCATCTGCCGTGAGGCGGATTTGTAAGAGCCCGCCAGTCTGGGACCAGGCTCTGGGGCGCAAGGAACAACCACTACCCTGGTGTGACGCTCGTGGGACTGCTCGCCGGACTTGATGACGACCCGATTGATGCTGGTCACCGGTGCGCGTACCTCCCCCGCTACTGAAGAGAAGGAAAGGGCGACATCGCTCCTGGCTGGTACGATGACGTCGGTCCACGTCAGGGACCTGGCGTCCGCATCATAGCGGGCTGCGGGCTGGCCTGAACCGGCCACGTAGGAAAGCTCCGCTGGCAGGTGGTCGGTCACCAGGGCAACAGCCTCGATCTGGCTGGCATTGCGCAAGAGAATTGTGTGAGTCAGTTCATCACCTGAGGCGACGCGCCGGTGTGAGACCAACTGGCGCGAGTTGCTCAGGCTGGACGCCGGCCAGAACGAGTTGGGAAGCAGCAGGACCGAAGCACGCCGTTCCAGTGGGCCGTCGTCCGTCGTGATGACAGCCTTGTTAATAGAGGTAGTGGGCAAAGTGACCGGGGTGGTCGTCGTGGCGAATGTGAGCAAGAACTCGCGTCTGGGCGGCAAGGCGAGATCAAGCCAGCTCAGAGTCTTCGCGTGCTCATCGTAAGTGGCCGGCGGTTGGGCCGAGCCGCCGACATAGATCATCTCATCTGGCAGTTGGTCGACCACCTTAGCGATGATCTCGTCTCTAGTCGTGTTATTCACGAGGATCGTATAGCTTACCACCTCGCCAGGACCAGTCACTGGCGGTAAGGCATAGATCTGAGAACTGGCCAGTTGTGACTGCGGTTCTGGAGGCTCGGGAACAAACAGTACCCGGGCAATGCGTTCAAAGGAAACTGGCCCGGAGGTGATGATTGCCGTGTTAATGGCCGCCGTGGACGTGGCCACTTGTGAAGCTGTGGCGGCAAATGTGAGGGATGCGGTGCCTCCGGCTGGTACACGTACCCTGGCCCAGGAGAGGGCCCTGGCCTCAGCGTCGTAGGCGGCAGGGGGCTGGGCGGAATCAGCCGCATAGGTCGTCTCTGCCGGTAGATTGTCGGTTACCTGGACATAGGTGACACCCTCGCTGGCATTGCGCAAGGATATGGTGTAGGTCAGCCTTTCGCCACAGCCTGCCTGAGCGTGCGAGGCATAGGTACGCGATCCAGCCAGATGGGACGGGGGCGCGAGCGGTTCGGGTACCAAGAGCACGGGTACCACGCGCTGCAGGGAGCCGTCTTCCACGGCAATGACGGCCTCATTGATGACGATGGTGGGCGACCTGACCTTGGCGGCCGTGCCCAAGAAAGTGAGGGTTGCCCTGCCCTCCGGCGGTATAATGAGGTCAGGCCAAGAAAGCGCCCTGGCTTGCGCATTGTATGCGGCAGCGGGCAGGGCTGAACCGGCGACATAGCTCACCTCAAGCGGCAAGTGGTCGGTCACCCGGACAGTGGCTTCATCCCTGCCGGTATTTTGCAGCAGGATGGTGTAGGTAATTGGGTCACCAGAGGTGACCACGTGGTGTGAGGCGATAGTCAGTGAGTCGTTCAGATTGTGGAAGGGAGGCTGGGGTTCGTCTTGTTCTTCCTGTGATGCGACGCCAACGGGTAAGGTAAACAGGTAGATGATACATAGCGCTGCCAGTACCAAGCCTGCCGCCACGAGTCTACGTAGCGGGGGCTCCAACTGACTTGTCAAGGTCTATCCTCCGCCTGCGAGCAGTACCATCTTACCACAAACTTGCGGTGAATGCAAAGGCTGGCTTGGCTGGATGGAAAAGCCTGGCGAAGCCCTGCAAAGGCCCAGCCCACTCGCCGGGCTTTTGCAGGCAAAAGATGTGGCCAGCAAAGATACGGAATTGTCAGTGCGCCAGCGGAGTCAGGCCGCGGCTATCTCCTCCTCTGCCTGCCGTTTGAGCCGGCTCATCGCGGCCAGGACGTCGTCAGGGAGTGGCGCGACCTCATGGTTCTGGTCGATATCTTCCAGCTTTTCCCGGATCCGCTGGTTGATGTCCTTGGCGCCGTCGGCCTGCCAGATAGAGTAGTCTTGCCGGGCCAACAGACTGGGTCGCCACAGTTCCTGCCGGAAACGGCGATAGGTATGGTCTTCCTGCAAAAAGTGACCTCCCGGGCCGACCTTTTCCACGACATCCACAGCCAAGGTACCGGCATCGACCTCGATCCCCCGGCAGAAGCGCTTGGCCATGCCAATCGCTTCGTTACCCAGAACCAGCATCTCTGTAGAGCAGACCATGGCCGAGTCCATGTAGCCTACATCGTGGATCAGGTTCAGGCCAGCCAGACCCTGGGCCAAAATGGAGAAAGCGCTCTCCATGCCAGCCTGGGGATCCAGAACCTTGGAATCAGTCGCACCCGCCAGGCCCCAGGTGGGCAGGCCCATCGACCGGGCAACCTCCGCCTGCCCGGCAAGGGCCAGGCTCATTTCTGGCGCAGCTACCGTCAACTGAGTGGTAGACATGTCAAACACCGACATGTTGGCGCCCAAAACACAGGGAGCGCCAGGCCTGCGCAACTGGGCCAGAACCACGCCCATCAGCGACTCAGCCACAACCTGGGCGATGGCGCCGGCCAGGGTCACTGGACCGGTGGCGCCAAATTGGACCGATGGTCCTGGGATCTGGGGCACAAATAGATCGGCCGAGATGAAGATCCGTTCAACGACCTCGTCAGGATACACCAGAGGTGAGATGGGCTCCGGATAGGACAGCAGGAAGGGCCGCTCTCTGAGTTCATCCAGGCCGCCGGCGATTTCGGCCGCCATCTCATAGACCCGCTCCGAGCCGCGAGCGGAGTAGCCGATGAATACGATGGGCTTGGTGGTGTTGGTGACGACGGCCTCAAATTCGTAGACGTCAGCAGCAAGGGCAGGAACGTCCTGGGACGAACCCATGGGCATCACCCAGTCGATGTTGGGCAGTGCGTCGGCGACCTTGGCCCCAAAGGCAATGTCCGCCACCAGAGTCTCTCGGATCTCGCCGCTGAATGCGTCCCGGGTCCTGGGGCTGGCCGTCGAAGTGCCGTAGTAGCTTTTCCGCCCTTCAACTTCCATGGCCCGGTTGCCATCGCGGTCAAAGATCACAAAGCCCTTGGGAGCCGTCCGGATGCACTCCTCAACGATGTGCTGTGGTACCTTTACCCTTTCCTCCTTGACCAGGGCACCGGCCTGCTTGAGTAGCCTTCTGGCTCCCTCGTGAAGGACAGTGCAACCGGTGTGTTCCAAGATATCCAGAGCGGCTCGTTTGATCGCCCAGACCTGTGCGTCGTCCAAGACACGAAAGGATACGGAACTCGATCGAGGAAACGAAGTTTGAATCATGACTGTCGACTCCTTGTGATGGGCTAAGGTTCGCCAATTATAACATAATTGGCAGCCATAGCACAATCAGCTGCACGTGGGTCGGTGGGGAAGGCTCACCTTTGGAGGTAGGGCCGGTTGAGTGCTCTGCGCGACCTGCGTAGGTGGCGGCGAGATAGACTGAGCTGTGAGCCTAGGGAACTTGCGACGAAGACTTGTGGTCGGTTGGGCCCGCAACCCCTTGGGTCCGCTTGACCATGCAAAGCGTGTTTCCATCCTTGGCACTGAAATGATACTGCACGTCATCCATCATCTGGTGCAAAAGATAGACACCGAGGCCGCCCAGAGGCCGCCTTTCAAGGGGGGCCGTCACGTCTGGAATGGGTACCTTGGCTGGATCAAAGGTCGTACCCCAGTCACGGATGGTGACTCGGACACAGTCATCCTGCGTCTCCAGGGTTATCTCCATCGGCCCGCCTTGACCAGCATAGGCATGCTCGATCACGTTGGTGCAGGCTTCTCCCACGACCGTATGCAGGGTGTACAGAGTCTGGTCGTCCAGATCTTGATCCTGGCCTACCTGTTCCACAAAAGCGTGGATCGTTGCCATCTGGGAGAGATCGGCAGAGAGACTCAGCGGGGACATGTGGTCAGGACTCACGTTCAAGCATCATCGACGGGGAATAATCGTCCACTCCCTGAGGAATGGTGCAGCCTGGGGTGTCGACTTGCCATTTCGGGCTGGCCGTACGGTTGCTGCTTCGCCCTGAAGGCATCAGGCACCCGAGGGATCTCGGCGGACTACAAACAGGGTAAGGTCATCTGACTGGGGGATGTCACCCGTAAAAGCGCGGATGGCCTTGACAATGGCCTCCTGGAGTTCCTGCGCACTGGCCCGGTCACTTGCTCTTAACGCCTCCTCGAGCCGGTCTTGGCCAAAGAGCACATGGTTGATGTCCATCGCCTCAGTCACGCCATCGGTATAAAAGATCAAATAGTCGCCAGGTTCCACGGTGACTTTCAGGTCTTCGAGTTCTATCTCGCCAAAGATACCCAGTACGATGCCCTGGGCGCGAAGCTCCTGGATCTCACCCGTGCCGGGACGGAACCAAAGTGGAGGGTTGTGACCGGCATTGGTATAGGTGATCTGGCCCGTCCCAACATCGAGCACAGCATAGAAGGCGGTCAAGAACAGGTCAGCCTTCCTGCCCTGCAGCAACAGGCTGTTGGCCAGCGACAGGGCAGCTTTGGGGCTGCGTCTGGCCAGGGCCGTGGTACGGATCATGGTCGATCCTCGGGCCATGAATAGGGCCGCGGGCACACCTTTGCCAGCCACATCGGCAATGACCATGCCCAGACGCTTGGGCTCTCCGGGCAGTTCAATAAAGTCATAAAAGTCGCCGCCGACCTCGCGCGCAGCCTGGTAGAACGTGGCAAACTCCCAGCCTGGTACCGATGGACATCTCTCTGGCAACAGTCCGATCTGAATCTGCTGGCCCAAGGCAAGATCTCTTTCCAGAGCCTGCATCTTGAGCTCTTCTTCGTGCAAACGAGCCTTGTCAATGGCCATAGCGGCCTGGTTGGCCATCAGGTACAGGAAACGGACTTCACCGGCTTGTGGGGACCGGGGTTCCCGCTGATTCAGGATCAGGACACCTAACGCATCGCCATTCAACAGCAGGGGCACAATCGCGTACGCGACAAAGCCTTCCTCCTGCAGCCACTCGGGCATCCAGGTAGGTTCTTCCTCATGGATATCTGCCACCAGGAGGGTTTGCCGGGTGTGCATCACCTGTCCGGGACCGCTTCGGCTGTCCGCCGGAACCTTCCGCCGCTCTTTGCCCGGATCGTGGCGCCAGCCGCTCGTAGCCCGGTACTCGAGAAAGCCAGGCACATCGCTGGGCAGCAGCAGGGCAGCGGCATCGGCGGAGAGGAGCTTTCGAACTTCTTGGACGAGGTGTTCGATGAGATCAGACAGATCTAGATGGCTCAAAAGTTGGCGCGAGAGGCTGAGCAGCGCTTCCTGCTCGTGCCAGCGCTGATCGCGCAACAGGTCAAAGAAGCGTGCCCGTTCCAGTGCGATCCCCATCTGGCTGCCGACATTGGTCAGCAGGCTCAGAGCCTGGGGACTAAAAGAGTCCCAGTCTGCTGCCGCCACATTCAGCATGCCCAGGACACGGTCTCCTGAGCGAAGCGGCGCCGATGCGTGTACGGTCAGCCCGCGCCGATCTCCCCGGACCCGGCTGAGACGGTTGCAGTACACTTCGTTGTATGCCTTGGTCACATCACCAGACATGGCAAGTTCCCGGCAGGTGCAGCTTCCCTCCCAGGCTTCCGTGTTGTCAAGGGACAGAGCTGGGGGCAGGTTGTGGTGCGCGGCCAGGGCAAAGGTCCCATTTTCCCCGGTACCTTGGTCCTGCGGGTCCTTGAGTATGATCCAGCCGGTCTCCAGGCCCATCAACTCAACCAAATGCGCCAAGGCGTCGTTGAGCACGCTGCGAACATCTACCGCCTGGTTCAGGGTATCGGAGATGTGGTTCAGGGTTGTCAGTTTCTCAATCAGGTCGGTTTCTGTGGGCATCGAAGGCGTTCCGTCTCAACGGACTGAAGCCAGGACCTGCCGGCTCCAGATAACTCACTGCTAGAATGAGGCCAAGGCTTTGCGCTTGCTGGAGTAGACATCCAGAAACATATCAAAACCCGTGGCCTTGAGTACCTGGAGGACATCGGAACTGGGATTCAGCAGCTTCAAGTGGGAGGAGTGATAGGTCCCAGCCTTGATCCCATCCCGCATGGCCTCGTCACTTTGCTCGGGCGAATCTGTGCGCAGCAGCAAGAATAGCTGGTGAATGGCACGCAGACCCGCACTGCTCAGAAAAGTCACCTTGCTCAAGTCGAGCAGCAGATAGCGCATTCCGGCGTCAAAAGAATCCTGAGCTTGCTGGACCAACTGGCCTTCCGTTTCCGCCGTCAGCTCACCCTTTATCTGGAACACTGTCACGGGGACACGTGCTTTTCCCTCTGACACAACGATCTCCATGGTTGATGACCCCTTTCTGTATCCATGGTGCAACTTTGACTGGAGATCAACCCGTGGGGGGCGTTCTCCTATCCCATCCACTGCGAGAATCTATGCTCTGCAATCTCTTTTCAGAACCATCCCAAGCCGCACCTCCACATGGTCCTGCTCGTGACCATTATAGACCCAAACGAGCGACTTGTCAAGTTAAAGCAAGATAAAAATGATTATATTTATGGTGAGCGATAGGATCTTCTCCTGAACTTGGGGCAGATGACCGATCGTGAGAGTGGCATGGCTCCCTCGCTGCCTACCATCTACTTGGTTGTGCTACTCGCGAGGTAGTTGGCCGATCACCTGGAACGTGTTGAGGATCCTGTCAAGCGCTTCAAGGTCCGCTTCGCTAGCGATCTGAATCTGGAGCCAGATCAGGTATGATTGGTCCTCCGGTACGGCAGCCAGATTGAGGAAATCACTGCCCTCCCCACCGCAATTGGCATAGTGATCGTACAGACCTGTGTGGGCAGCGTCTTGATACTCTTTGCGTCCTTCGTACTGGCAGTCGCCAGAGAAATCATACTCCTCCAGGTTCAGCAGTCCCTCTCCCGTCATTGCTTCCAGGAGTGTGCTGGAGGCTCCAAAAAACGCGCCTGGCTCTGCCCAGGGGTACAAAAGCCCTCCAAGCTGGCCGAGGCGACGATGGCGCTTCCAAGGACCTGACCTTCAATCTGCCAGGGCTTGGTGCTAACATTCCCCCAGGCGACAAGAGTCTCCATCGTCAACGCGCCCGAGTCGTCCCTGACGAAGGCGTACTCCGAGTAGCTTGAGGTAACGCTGTCGCTGCCAGCGCTGGCGTCGCCGGTATCGACCTCCTGGGCAAAGGAGAACGCTTGCTCCAGGACCCGGCTGTTGAGCTGGCCCTCAAGAACCTCTTCGGTCGAGAAGCGGACGATCTTCAGGTCAAGCGTATCGCCCGGCTGGTGCGTGCGCAGGATGTCGCAGCAGTCGGATTTGGCAAAGTCGGTAGCCAGGACGAGTCCCTGCAGCTCGTTGATGATGTCGCCACCTTTCACGCCAGCCTGGTCGGCGGGAGATCCCGATTCTACCGAGGAGACCCAGATGCCGGACAGGCCCTCGCCATTGTTCACCGCCTCACTGTTTACGCCGATTGAATCGACGTCCCGGCCTGCTCTCAACTGCTCGATGACCGGCAGCGCTTCAGCCCGAGCAATGGCAAAATGCTGTTCCGTCTCCGAGTTGCCCACACAGTGGATGGCTACTACCTTGCCATCCTCGGTGACCACGGGGCCGCCTGAGTTGCCGGGGTTGGTCAGGGCGCTGTGCTCGATGACCGAGTCCACCGAGGCCCACTTGCTCTCACCACTGGCTTTTTCTTTGGACACGATCCCCTGCAACAGTGTGTATTCTGGGTCGCCCAAGGGGAAGCCGGCGGCCTCTATCTGCACCGTAGCGCTTTTCACATCCTGCAAGCTGGATACGGCCTTACCCGTGGTGGTCTGTTGAGACTGCGTCGGCCTCGGCTGGCACTGGGGTTGGCGCCTCGAGGGCGCCGCCAGGCCCGACTACCTCAAACCCGTAGGTTCCAGCGGGAGTCCCATTGACGTACAGCCTCGCCTCATACTCGTTGCCCACAGGGAATGGGTCGTCGGGGGTCAAAGTGAAACCAACGAGGGTGTTGCCGCCAACCATGAAAATGAGCCCTTCCTCTTGCCACAATTCTGCCAGATCAAGGCTGACCTCGGTTATCTCCTGGTTCCCATAGATAAAGCGTACACCCACCACGCCCTCTCTGGGATTGCCATCGAGGGTGGCCGAAAGATGGACTGTCTCCTCGGGCAGAAATTCGCTGCCTGGATCGATGGGCTCCATCTGTTCGCCCAGACTGCGGGCATAGGTGGCATCCAGGATCTCGGGAGGCCCTTCTGGTTCGTCAGAGCCGCCACCACAGGCCGCGACCATCAGGGCCAGAACCACGGGCATTACCGCCCCGTTTCCTCAATTGTCCCCTGCTTCTAGCGGGTAGCCGGCCGCATTCCAGGCTGCCAGCCCGCCCTCTAGCGCGTAGACTTGGGCCGGATCCGTTCCCTCTTTGATCACTGTCAGCGCCGCACGGGCGCTGGTCTCTTCAGCCGGTCAAGTTCAGTAGAAAACCAGTGATTTGTCGGCCGGAAGCTCAGCGGAGCGCGCGGCTGCCTCGCCAGCGGGGAAAGAGATGGCTCCAGCTGCGTGGGCCTGCTGGTATGCGGCCTCAGAACGGGCGTCGTAGATCAGTGCATCGCCGCTATCCTGCAGTGCCTTGGCGTCTGCCGCAGTGATGCGCTGGATATCGTCAGCACTCTCCACCACAACCTGCGGCTCGGTTGCGGGTGCAGAGCTGCCGCAAGCGGCCAATGCGAGGACTAGGCCAGTCAGGACCATCGATACAAACCATCTGTTCATTTGCAGCTCCTTCTTTAGACTGGAGGGGACCCGATCTACTCTGAGGTCTCCCGATCTAGAATCTTCTTCTTCGGCGCATATGCGGGCGGGCAGCCCTTTCATAGAGCGCTGCGCGCAGCAGTATGGCTACCCCCTGCATTCGTCTCAGCGCCCGCCTGCACCCCCTCCAGGCCAAGCTCCCGCGCCTGATCGCAGAGGTCGGCAAGGGTGATGGAATCCAAGAACTCTGCCATTGTCGCCGATAGCTGCATCCACAGGTGATGCGTTACGCAACACTCTAGTCTGTGGCAGGGGTCCTCTTGTACGGGCAGGACGCAATCCACGACGGCAATGGGACCCTCCGCGGCGCGTACTATTTCGCCAATGCGGATCAATCCAGGATCTCGGGCGAGGATATAGCCACCGCGCGGTCCTTTGACACCTAGTACCAGCCCGGCGTTGCGAAGTTGCTGGAACAAATGGGCCACATAGTCGGACGAGATCTCCTGCCGAATTGCCAGCTCATGGCGCGGAACAGGTTCCGCAGAGGCGTGCAGCGCCAGGTCAAGCATCGCTCGCAAGGCGTAGCGCCCGCGCGTTGAGACCTTCATCATGCGACTCACTCCCCCTTTTCCCTATTATACAATAGTTGAGGATTTGTGTCAACTTCTCACCTTCAGGGCCAAGCTGGCCACGGGCTGGCTTGGAACACAAGGCCGAAGGAATAGTTCCCTTCAGGGAAGAGTCTGCCCAGGCAGTAGGGGGCTGGTGGCCTCGACAGGGTGGAGTCCTTGAGCGGGACTAGGGTCGCTGCCGGGCGATGAACACTGCCAGCGCGGTCGTCAGGGGCACGCCGGCCAGCAGTCCCAGGCTGCCCACCAGCGTCCGAACGATCTCCTCAGCGACAATTTCCCGATTGAGAGTGATGCCCAGCGATTCAGCAAAGACGGTGAACAGAAGCAAGAGTGGCAGCGATGCCCCTACATAGGCCAGGAAAAGCGTGTTGACCATGGCCGCGATATGGTCTCGACCTACGGTCATCCCGTGCGCAAACAGTTCTCGCCAGCCCAGGGCAGGATTGGCCTTGTTCAGTTCAAAGATGGTTGACGACTGGCCCACAGCGATGTCGTCCAGAGCCCCCAGCGTGCCAATGATAATGCCGGCCAGCAATAATCCCTGCGTATCAATCTGAAAGCCGGCAGTCTGGAGAAAGCTCGCCTCCTCGGCGCCAAACCCAGATAGCCGTGTCCAGTGGACCGACCAGAAGGCCAGCAGTCCGGTGAGGACAAGGGTGACGAAAAGCCCGGCCACGGCAACGTGGGTTTTTCTATTCCAACCATAGACCAGGTAAAGGCTGACGCCCATCATCACCACGGAGCCGGCGATGGCGACCAGTACCGGATTCCACCCGGCCAGGATACGGGGTACGATGAACCCGACGATGACAAGGAGGCTAAAGCCCATGCCCAGGAGTGAGCGCACCCCCTGCCGGCCGCTGAGTACCACCGTAGCTACTGCGAATAGCAGGGTCAGCCACAGCAATGGTCCCGTGCGAACAAAGTCACCGACGAGAAAGACGTGCTCGCCCTCCAGCGTGACGGCGTGGTCCACCAGCACCCGGTCACCCGCTCGGAGCATGCGGCTCTCATTGGTAAAGCTTAGCAGGCCATGCTCAATCTCGATTTCCTGACCGGCCAGTGGACCGCCAGACAGCCGCAGCAGTAGTCGCTGGTAGGGCTGCTCGAATTCACCCTGGCCAATGGTTCTTTCTTCGAGCACTTTTATGACTGAGGCACGGATCGTCTCGCTTTCACCGGGCGCGAGGCTGGCTGCGGGGTTGAGTCTCTGACGCCCAGCAACGGCGCCCAACAGCACAAGAATGGCGACGGCGATAAGCGCCACAACAAGCCACCATATCCGGTTCGATCGCAGCATGTGGGTCAACCTATTCCGAAGGATGGCAGTGTGCCAGAGTGTAGCACATGGCTGAGAACTGGCCAAGTTTCACACTGTGTAGCAACATGCATCACTTCTCTACTCAGTAAACCGTTGCCTGGCCTGTCAAACTGTGGTAAGATAGGGTAACTCAGGAGGTGCGGACCGGTACCGTTGGGGTAAGATAGGTCCAGCTACCAGGGGCAGTACAGACGGGCCGCCGGAGGCCAGGATGCAGGCAAGGCTTTCTCTCAGTCTTCGATCTTTGGTCCTGCTCACAACCCTGCTCGCCGCCATGCTGTTGGCGGCGGCCTGCAGTAGCACTGCGATGCCCGCGACGCCTGTCCCTGGGGTTCCAGAAGCTACTCCCGGTTCGCGTCTCCGCTTACCCGGCCCAGAGGGGCGGCGCCCCCCTCTGGGTACATCACTCAGGTTCGACCGCTACTCCATCGACAATGGCCTCTCTCAGAATTCGGGCAACAGTTTTTTCCAGGACAGCACAGGATACATCTGGATTGGCACAGAGGATGGGCTGAATCGATTTGATGGGTACGAGTTCCAGGTTTTCAGGCAGGACCCCGGTGACCCGGCCAGCTTGAGCAATAACCACATCAAGGCTATTGTTGAAGGTTCATCGGGCCTTCTCTGGATTGGGACCTACGGCGGTGGGCTCAATTCGCTGGATCCAGAGACGAATCAGTTCAAGCACTACCGGAAAGTGCCTGATGATGCCAATAGTTTGAGCGACGATCAGATCCTATCCTTGCTTCAGGATAACCAAGGCATTCTCTGGATCGGCACCCGAGGAGGGGGCCTCAACCGCTTTGAGCCTGAGACAGGGGAGTGGCGCCGCTTTCAGCGCCACTCGCAGGATCCCGGCAGCCTGGCCAGTAATGACGTCACCGCGCTGTTCGAGGATTCATCAGGGGTCCTCTGGGTTGGAACCAGCAGCGGACTTGACCGCTTTGACCGCGACACATCAACTTTCCATCATCATGCGCATGACCCTGCCGATCTGACGAGTATCAGCGGCAATGTGATCGCTGCAATTGGTGAGGACCAGGGAGGCGACCTGTGGGCCGGCACGGCTGGCGGAGGCTTGAATCGTCTGGATCGGGAGACTGGGTCCTTTGTACACTTTCGGCACGACCCCGATGACCCCTGGAGCTTGAGCAGCGACATTGTTAGTTCACTGGCCATAGACAGATTCGGGGGACTCTGGGTTGGCACTGACGATGGACTCCATCGCTATGATCAGGATCTGGATGGGTGGCGACGCTACCAGCATGATCCCGGTGACCCGCAAAGCCTGAGTGACAATGGTGTTGCAGCGATTCTCCCGGATCAGTCTGGCGGGATATGGATTGGCACCTCAGGCGGTGGCGTGAACCGGTACGATTTGCAGATGGACCAGTTTGCATTGTATCGTGCGACCTCAATTGGCGGTGAGGGTCTGAGCGAGAGTACCGTGTGGGGACTTGTTGAGGCTCAAGATGGTACACTGTGGATTGGGACCGACGGTGGCGGGCTCAATCGCTTCGATAGAGGAGAGCAGAAATGGACCCAATACCGGCATGATCCGGATGATCCTCAGAGCTTGAGCAGCGACGTGGTTGTTTCCGTCTACGAAGATCGGTCGGGCGAGCTCTGGTTGGGTACCTGGGGTGGCGGGCTCAACCGATTTGACCCGAGTACAGAAGATGGACAGAAGGCTCGCTTCACCCGCTATCAATTCGACCCGGCTGACCGTCATAGCCTGAGCAGCAACGTTGTCTGGTCGATCCATGAAGATCGGCAGGGCATGCTTTGGGTTGGCACGGCCTTGGGGCTGAACGCCTTGGATCCAGAGACTGGGCAGTTCACCCGCTACTTTCACAGCCCGGACGACCCGCACACACTGAGCGACAATGATGTGGGTTCCATTCTTGAGGACCGGGAAGGCAACCTATGGTTTGGAACCCATTCGGGCCTGAACCGGCTTGTGCCCGCAGCGGCAACCGGTGGCGGTCCGCCCCAGTTTACGCGCTACCAGCATGATCCTGAGAATCCTGAAAGCTTGAGTCACGATATCGTCTTCTCGATCCACGAGGACCGGGCGGGAAAGCTGTGGCTCGGAACCTGGGGTGGTGGACTCAACCGCTTTGACCCTGAGACTGAGAGTTTTGTCCATTACCGGACCAGGGATGGGCTGCCGAATGACGTGGTGTATGGGATTCTGGAGGATGCGACCTCAACGGATTCGGATACTGTTCCTGGGGATGGAGGCGACTATCTGTGGCTGAGTACCAACCTTGGTATCACCAGGTTTAACCCTCTCACTGAGACGTTTCAGAACTATGACGCAGGTGATGGTCTTCAGAGTAACGAGTTCAACTTTAACTCCTACACTCAGAGCAGTAGCGGTGAGTTATTTTTCGGTGGGATCGATGGCTTCAACTCTCTCTTCGCCGAGGGTGTCCAACCGAATTCGTTTGTGCCGCCTGTTGTTCTGGTGTCGTTCACTCAGGGCGGAAAAGGTGTTGAACCTGCCGTGGTTCCCGGAGCGCCGCCAGGTGTGACCCTGGAATGGCAGAACAATGACTTTGAATTCTCATTTTCCGCGTTGAGCTACTTTCAGCCGGAGAAGAACGAATTCGCCTATATGCTGGAGGGGTATGATGATGGCTGGAACTATGTGGGAACCAGGCGTTATGGTAGCTATACCAATCTCCCTGGCGGCGACTATACTCTCAGAGTGAAGGGCGCCAACAATGATGGGCTCTGGAATGAGGAAGGAGTTAGCCTGGCGGTCCGCATCGTGCCTCCGTTTTGGGCTACGTGGTGGTTCTGGGCTTTCGTCGTGGCTGCGCTCGTTCTGGCCGGGGTCGGTGCGTACCGTCTCCGGATCCGTGGCATCGAGGCGCGCAGCCGTGAGCTGGAGACTGAGGTGGCGACTCGAACCAAGGAACTGGCTGCTCTCAATGCAATCGCGGCCGTGGTCAGCCGCTCGCTAGATCGGGATCAGATCCTGTCTGATGCATTAACCAAGACCCTGGAGGTCACAGGGCTTGAGGCGGGTGGGATCTATTTGCTCCAGTGGAACAGCCTGCAGGAAGACCAGCCCAGTGTGGACGGGCGGGTACTAAAAATTGTGGCCCACCAGGGTCTCGGCGCTGAGTTTGTGGCCGCCATCGACAATTTGATGGTTGGCGAGGGGTTTTCCGGTCGTGTAGTACAGAGCTGTGATCCCATGGTCGTCTCCGACCTGGATAAGGACCCCAGACTGACGCGCTCGGTGGTCACGGCTGCCGGTTTCCGCTCTATCGCCATCGCGCCTCTGGTTTCACGGGCCGAGGTGCTCGGTTCCTTGTTTGTCATGACTCGGGTACTCACCAGCTTTTCTCACGAGGACGTGGACCTCTTGACTGCCATTGGCGGCCAGATAGGCGTTGCCATCGAAAACGCGCACTTTTTTGAGGGCGAGCAACGCCGCGCCGAGCAGTTCCGCGTGATCAGCGAAGCAGGGCACCACCTCGCCTCCATCCTCGACGCAGAACAGCTGATGGCCGAGATCGTAGGCCTAATCCACGAGACCTTTGGCTACTATGAGGTCGGCATCGGCCTCATTGAGGGTGATGATCTGGTGATCAAGACCTCGTCGGGAATCCGTTGGCAGGATCTGGAGGGCCCCCCGGTTCGGATCCAAGTGGGCGGCGAGGGATCCATGGCCTGGGTGGTGGAAAAGGGCCAGCATTTGCTCATCCCCGACGTGAACAGCGACCCCCGCGATTCTTTCTGGCCCCACACCGCCAGAACTCTCTCAAGCCTGGCTGTGCCCCTGCGGACCAAATCTGGTGTCATTGGGGTACTGAACGTCGAGAGTGACCAGGTGAAAGCCTTTGACGACAGCGACGTGATGGTCCTCCAGTCTCTGGCCAACCAGGCCGCTATCGCCATCGACAATGCCCGCTTTTTGGAGGCAGAGCAGCGCCGTGCCGAACAGTTCAGGATTCTCGCCGAGGCAGGGCGCCGGATGACCCTGACCCTGGAGATCGACGAGGTATTACAGCAGATGGTGCGGCTGGTTCAGCAGTCCCTGGGCTACTACCACGTGGCCATCGGCCTGATCGAGGAGGATGAGGTAGTCTACCGCGTGGGCGCAGGGGTTCTGTGGGACGATCCGGATTTTGATTTCAAACCCTCTCGCTTGAAAGTAGGGGAGGAAGGCATCACCGGCTGGGTGGCTCTCCGGGGTGAATCGCTCATGGTATCGGATGTCAGCGAGGACAGTCGCTACGTATGGATGGGAGGCAGCAAAACTTCTTCAGAGCTGACGGTGCCCATTGTTGTCAAAGAACAGGTCATCGGCGTGCTTGATGCCCAGAGCGACCAGCCTGGCGCCTTTGACGAGACCGATCTGTCGGTGCTCCAGTCAGTGGCCCATCAGGCCGGCGCCGCCATCGAGAACGCACGACTGTATGAGCAGGCCCAGCAGGCAGCGGTGCTTGAGGAGCGGGGCCGCCTCGCCCGGGACCTGCACGACGCGGTGACCCAGACGCTCTTCTCTGCCAGCCTCATCGCTGAGGCCGTTCCTGCTACGCTGGCGATGGATGAGGAAGAGGGGCGTGAGTTGCTTCACGAGTTGCAGCGGCTGACGCGAGGGGCGCTGGCCGAGATGCGTACCTTGCTGCTGGAGCTGCGTCCAGCGGCCCTCATGGAAACGAGTCTGAATGACCTGATCCGTCAGTTGGCGGCGGCCATCGCCGGGAGGGCGGGCGCGCCTGTGGAAATGACCGCGGAGGGTGAATGTATGGTGCCCCCGGAGGTACATGTCGCTCTCTACCGCATTGCCCAGGAGGCGCTGAACAACGTAGTCAAGCACGCCCGGGCGACCCAGGTGATGGTGGATCTCCGCTGTGGCCCCCTGGATGGTGGGCAGACTTTGGGCCAGCGTGTCGAGATCCGCATTCAGGATACCGGGCGCGGTTTTGACCCTGACAAAGTCTCGCCCGAACACCTGGGCCTGGGTATCATGCGCGAGCGGGCGCAGGCGATTGGGGCTCAATTGACCGTAGAAAGCCAGCCAGGAAAAGGAACTATGGTGACCGTCGTATGGGAGCCAGAAGGAGTATAGCAGGGGAGGAGGGCGTGACGGATGTCTTGACCAGGTATCTGGCCTCAGTCGCACGTCGGTTGGACGTCAGACCGGAGTCAAGTTGTAGCAGCCAATCCATGCTACGATGCCAATCACAGAATAGAGCATTCGATTGGGACTGGTCCTGATCATCGGGATCCAGGGCTGGGCCAAGTATCGCAAGGAGGCGAAAAATGGACTTTGGAAAAGTGTTGGGCCGCGCTTGGGAGATCACCTGGCGCTGGAAGATCCTCTGGATCCTGGGCTTTCTGGCAAGCCTGGGCGGCGGGGCCGGTTTCGGCGGCAATTTCTCATCCACAAACAGCGGTGGGGATCTGAGCCAATGGCCCGGAGAAATGCTCGGACCCGGTTTCTGGGCAGCCATGACTGGCATCATCCTGGCCCTCGTGTGCCTGGGATTGCTTGTGGCCATTGTCGTGTGGGTTCTATCCATCATCGCCCGGGGTGGGTTGATAGCGGGCGTGCAACAGGTAGAGGAAGAGGGCAGCACGACCTTTGGTCAGGCTTGGCGCGCCGCTGCCAGCCGCTTCTGGACGCTGTTGGGCATCTCTTTTCTGGCGATGCTTCCCTTTCTCATCGTGGGGTTCGGTCTGGCCATGGTGGCAGCTGCCGGCGTCCTGGTGGCGATGGGAAGTTCTAGCGGCTTCGGTGACCCGGCTCCCGGTGGCATCATCGCTGCCATTGCCTGCGGCACGTTGTTCTGTTGCGGCCTGTTTCTCGTGGGCATCGTTCTTGATCAGATCCGGACCTACGCCGAGCGGGCGGCTATTCTGGAAGGACTGGGCTGGATCGAGGCATTCAAGCGGGGCTGGGAGGTGCTAAAGGACAACCTAGGGCCGACCATCATCCTCTGGCTCATCTTTTTGGCCCTTGGATTGGTCCTGGTCGCAGCCATGTTTGCCGGGATCGCGGCTGTCACGTTGCCCCTTCTTGCTGTCACTGCCGCGGTCGAGCCGGGCCTCTGGCTAGTTGCACCGGCTTGCTGTGGGGGTCTACTGGCCTTGATAGTCTTTGCGCTGGTTGGGGCCGTGATCGAGACCTTTACTTCGGCTACGTGGACGCTGGCTTATCGCGAGTTGACCGGTATTGCGCCGGAGGTGCCTGCGCAACCCGCGCTCGAAGGATGATCGGGCTGAAGCGGACTGGCGGCCCTTCTCAGGGCTGCCAGTCCTTGTCTTCCCCCAGGGTCATGTCTACTCCCAGCCCTTGGTGAATCCACGGTCGCCGGGCACGATGCCCAACTCCTCACGCAATTGCAGGCATTCCCGTTCAAACTCACTCACCCGCTCGCGCAATTCGGCAATCTCGCTCGGGACTTTCTTGCCGGCATCACCCAGCAGATTCTGAATCTCGGTAGGATCGCTTCGAAGATCGTAGGCCTCGTCTCCATAGTCGGGGTCGCGCACATAGGAGTGGTCCACCGTGCGGGCACCCTGCAAGAGGCTAGGGTGTCGGCCAGCGGCTGGCATGCCCGTGGGGTAAGTGGTCCCCAGGTGGCCGTGGTAGTCGCCCACCTGGGCAAAGAGGCAGTCGCGCAGCGGTTCCTGTGCCCCCTCCTGCACCCAGCGGATCAAGTCATGCCCTTGGGCATAGTCCGGGACCGGGATACCGGCGATGCCCAGGATCGTCGGGAAAAGATCGATGGCATTGACCAGGCCTGGGACTGTTTCGCCGCGCAGGGGTAGCGCTCCGGATCCTGCGGGCGGTACAATGATCAGCGGTACGTGCAGCAGGCACTCGTAGAGCGATTCGGTTTTGGCAAACATCCCCTTTTCGCCCGCATAGTCGCCGTGATCAGAGCCGATAATGATCCAGGTATTCTCCAGCAGATCATGTTCGCACAGCGCTTCGAAGATGCGTCGCATCTGATCGTTGGCGTTGGCAATCATGCCATAGTAGATGGCGATGAGTTGCCGCATGTCGTCCTCGCTGGCGAGATCGGTCCTGCCTTCCTGATGAACGGTGAGCTGCCAGTCCGGCTGCTCGCCCTCTGCCGGTAGTACTGGCAATTCGACGTCAGCCGGGTCTACCAGGGTGTCGTAGGGCGGCGGTACGAAATAGGGCGGGTGCGGGTCGTCAATGGCCACGTGGAGGAAAAAGGGATCGTCCGGTCTGCAGGGCCGCGTCCAGCATTTGGATGGCGCGGGTGGCGATCAGGGCGGAATTGCCCTCCTCAGCCGTGCTGTCGATGGCGCCAGATGACCAGGCATAGTCCTGGCGGCCAGACGCGTACTTGGCCCGCATGGAGCGGTACAGCGGCCCAGGTTGCATGAAGGAGATCTGCTCGTGCCAGCCACGGGTCAAGTTCCGCTGCTGCTCATAGTGCCCGATCACGGCCGTATAGTAGCCGGCGCCTGCAGCAGCTCGGAAAGCTGGGGCAGGTTGTAAGGCGCGCGGTTCTGGTGGCATGTTACCTGGTGGACCAGGGGGTGGACCCCGGTGAGGACCGAGGTCCGAGATGGGGTGCAGATAGAGCTGGCAGAGTAGGCATGGGCAAAGGCCACGCCCTGGCTCGCCATTTCTTCCTGGAAAGGACTGGGTACCACGGGGTTGCCATGGATGCTACAGGCCGACGCTTTCTGTTGGTCCGCCATGAGATATACGATGTTTGGACGGCGCTCCATTGCATGCCTCCTGTGAAACTGGTCTTCGGCTATGATACCATAGAATCAGCCGCTGTCCAAGAGACCCCGATGGTGCTACCCAGGCCAGACCTTCGAGGTGTCCCAGAAGAACCAGCCGGCACTGCCCCTGCAGGGGGTTCGGGATTCACAGAAACCCGCGCAGGGCGGAGGAAAGACTTGGAGGGCTTGGATACTCGCGCTTGTGCCTGGCATCACGAAATGGCGGATTGTCCAGCTTTCCTGTCTGTGCTATAATCAGCGCGCAGCAGGACTCCTGGCGGAGCTGGCGGCTGCGGTTCAGGAGCAGGCAATGGGCGAACAGCTTGAGGTGGTCGCAGAGTAGTTGATGGAGGCGTCATGATCTCGAGAGGACTGAGCCCTCGTCCCGAGATGGACGGCAGGGGCTGCCGGGAAGGGTAACGTGAACACGCTGCTCGTAACGACCAAGCTTCACATTCCTCTACCCCGCCCGGAGCGGGTCTACCGTCCCCGCCTCTTGCGGCGGCTGGAGGACGGCTTGAGCCAGGGCCACCGGCTGGCCCTGGTCTCTGCCCCGGCTGGCTATGGTAAAACGACGCTGCTCGCTGAATGGGTGCGGCGCGGCGATCGACCAGTGGCCTGGGTTTCACTGGACGCCGGTGACAACGACTCCGTCCGCTTTTGGTCGCACGTCGCTGCCTCCCTGCAAAAGATCCACGCAGGGGCCGGCGAACCAGCGCTGGCGGCCCTGCAATCTCCCCAGCCACTTCGCGTCGAGGCTGCTTTGACAGCCTTGATCAATGAGGCCGATGCTATCCCAGAGCCCTTTACCCTCGTCCTCGATGACTATCACCTGGTTGACGCAGGGGAGGTGCATGGTGCTCTCAGTTTCCTGCTCGAGCACCAGCCGCTCAACATGCATCTTGTGATCTCTACGCGTTCCGACCCTCCCTTGCCCATCTTCCGCCTGCGGGCCCGCAGTCAGTTGACCGAACTGCGCAATGAGGATCTTCGCTTCTCGCCTGACGAGGCGCTTGCCTTCCTGAATACGGTGATGAGCCTGGACCTGACCCGGGAGGATGTTGCCTCACTGGAGGCTCGTACCGAAGGTTGGATCGTTGGTCTACAGCTCGCTGCGCTTTCCTTGCAGGGCCGTGCGGATACGCAGTCCTTCATTGCTGCCTTCACGGGCAGCCATCACTATGTGTTGGAATACCTTACCGAGGAGGTCGTGCGGCGCCAGCCAGCGCCGATCCGGCAGTTTCTGATGCAGACGTCGATCCTGGATTGTCTGAGTGGACCGCTATGTGATGCGGTCCTGGACGGGGGTGTGGGACGAAAGATGAGGAAGCCCAGAGATCCAACCTCGACGATTTGTCCGTCGTGCTTGGGCCTTCGCCGGCGGGCGAGGAGATTCTGGCTTACCTTCAACAGCAAAACCTGTTCGTCGTTCCCCTGGATGACGAGCGCTGCTGGTACCGCTACCATCATCTGTTCGCTGACTTGTTGGCCAACCTCTTGCGCAAAGAGTGGCCCGTAGAGCATAGCCGCAAGTTGCACAGGCGCGCCAGCAAATGGTACGAGGAGCATGGCATCCCGGACGATGCCATCAAGCATGCCATACAAGCCCAGGCTTTCGAACGGGCAGCATCGCTGATCGAGCAGTCCGCCCAGGCCGCCCTGGCGCAGGGCAGAGTCATGATGCTGCTTGGCTGGCTGGGGCCATTGCCAAATGCGGTGCTGCGCTCCAGACCGCGCCTCTGTCTTTACCAGGCATGGGCGCTGCATCTGAGCGGGCAGTCCCGCGCAGCCAACGAGATCCTGCGGAGCGCGAGACGAGTGTTGCAGTCCCTACCGCCATCCCACGAGGATGAAGGGCTGCGTGGCCAGCTGGCTGCCCTGCTCACCAGCATTGCCATGCTTCACGAAGAACCATCTCAGATTATTGCAGAAGCCAGGGAAGCTCTGACTTTCCTCCCTGAGGAGGACTCTGTCTCGCGCGCCAGGGTGCACGTGGCGTTGGGCACAGCCCATGCCTACGAGGACGAACCAGAACAGGCTGCAGAGGCGTGGCGACGGGCCAGTAAGCTGGCACTCGAGGCCGCCAATCCCTTCTTGGCTACAGCCGCTATCGAGCTCCTGGCCGGCATGCAGATCTACCATCAAGGCCGCCTGCGGGAGGGTGCCCGGACCCTCCAGCAGGTGTTGGATCTGGGGACCACACCGGCTGGTTTGCTTCTTCCCTTCACTGCGACGGCACATGCTTTGCTGGCAGAAATCTACCTGGAATGGAACGACCTGGATGCCGCTGGCATCTATCTGGAGAGGGGGATTGAGCTGCTGCAGCGGGGGGGTATCGCCTATGGTATGACCCATACCTACTGCGCCAAAGCGCGTCTCGCGCGAGCGCTGGGCGACCGGCAGGGGCCATAGAAGCGCTTCAGGCGGCAAGGCGGGCTACCGCGAGCACACCCCATGTGGCACATGATCCTCCACCAGGCATCCTGCCAGACGCGGTTGAGCCTGTGGCTAGGTGATGTGACCGGGGCAGAGCGGTGGGCCAGCGCCGACCCGGCAACCGTCGAATGTGACCTGCCTGACAAGCTTCCGTGTTATTTGCGTGAAGTTCAACAGATCTCGCTGGCGCGGGTGTGTCTCGCCAAGGGTGAGGTAGACGATGCCCTGGAGATGCTAGATACGCTGCTTCTGGGAGCTGTGTCAGCAGGCAGGGCGGCGCACGTCGTTGAAGTCAGCCTGGTGAGGGCCCTCGCGCTGCGAGCACAAGGCAAGATCTGCGCAGCTATGAAATCGCTCGAGACTTCGCTATCAATGGCTGAACCGGAGGGGTATGTACGGACATATCTGGAAGAGGGCGAACCCTCGCGCCTACTAGTCTCAGAATTTCGGTCTCTGAGCCTGGCACAATCCCGAAAAACTCCGGTTCAGGTATCTCGTCCCCTGCTGAGATACGCTGATAGACTGTTGGCTGCATTCTCGCACACCGAGACGGAGATAGCTTTGCCACTCACCGAGACGCCGACAGCTAGAATCCAGAACCTAGTTGAGCCCTTGACAGGACGGGAACGGGAGGTACTGCAACTTATCGGCAAAGGGTACACGAACCAGGAAATTGCCGCGGCACTGGTCGTTACCGTGAATACGGTGAAAAAGCATGCAAGCGGGATCTATGGCAAACTGGGCGTGCGCAGCCGTACCCAGGCGGTGGCACGTGCCCGCGATTGTGGGCTACTATAGAGACTCCCACATCGTTGGCTGGACCTCTTTCCAGTTGCAATCGGGTAGGCCGTCCTGGATCTCACTCGTTGACGACGATGGTCACGCCGAATCGATCCTGGATGCTTGCATCCCCTTCCCATTCGCACCAGTGCTTCAGGCTGATCTGCACACTGCCGGTCGCTTTGGTCCGGAAGGTCAACACACGCTCTCCTGGACCACCAAAGAGGGGCTCAGTTGGCAGCTCAAAGTCGTCGCGCTCCAGCGCCAGAATTCCTGGATCCGTTTCGGTAGGTGCCCACGTATAGGGGGTTGCTCCGTTCTCCTCGAGGCGCACCTCGATCAGATCACCCCGATTCACTTCAAAGGAACGGCTATTGTCGCCACGTGTCACGTTCAAGACTGACATCTCTTCTGCTTCTCCCTCGCTACCGTTCCAGCCTGAGGTTTCGATCGGACCAGAGCGGGACTGAAGTGCTGGCGGGGGAGGCTCTTGCGATCCCCCGCCAGCATCAATCAGTACGACACTGATCCGTAGCTCTGAAGTGGCTGGGCGTGGAGACGCCCAGCCATCCGTACCCTCTGGTCAGAAGGTTTTGACGCATCTCACCTGGGTCAGTTGGTTACCGGTATCCCAGCACACAAGGATTTGGTCGGCTGCCATAGCTACCTGTACCAGGCCAGCTTCCTCGGTCGCGGTCACGTTTCGGTAGCGCCACGAACCGCCAGCATAGGCCAGGATGCGTCGAAGCGGTGAGGTAAAGTAGCGATCCATCATCAAGTGCTGCGCTGTCCCGCAACCGGCAGCTGCAGACAAGGGCCCCGCGGCTTCCATACTCAGCTCTGTTGGCAGTGGCCCGATCTCTGCCAGCCACGGCTCGATCGATGCCTCTGCTTCTTCCATCTCTGCCAGTAGATCCGAACCGAACTCGTACATGTCTACCTCCTGTCCTCGTTTCGACCAGATCGGCATCGCTGCCAGAACCCGCGCTAGGGTGTCTTGATCGCGCGGACCATGGTCAGCTTGTTGCCGTCATAGCAAGCCACGACTCGGTCGGCAGCAAAAGAGATCTTGGGCAATCCCCACCAGTTCAGCATCGCCGACGATCCGGTGGCGCCATGCGCTATCGACGTATGCCCACAGAACCACGCCACCGCCAAACTGCTTCTGGACCATCAGATGTTTGGCCTGGGCACAGCCTTTCTCGGGCTTGACGTCAACACTCACAGAGTAGAAGGCCCAACTGCTGTCGATCAGCAGCTTGCTCTGACCGTAGGCAAGGCGGAAGAAGCCAGCCTCACCCCAGCCTGTCCCCCAGCTGTTTTTGCCGATCCAGCATCCTGCGCTGTCATCGTAGCCGACGATGCAGATGCAGTGGTAGCCACGCAGAGTCGCTGCGTTGCTCACACGGTACACGCCACTCTTGTACGCAGAAAAGTCGTTGTAGACTGCCATTCCTGCGACACCGGCCCGATAGACGAAATGGCCGTTTTGCGGGCCTCCATCGTGCTGTGGGCCTGAAAGCCCGTGATTTTTGTCAGGCGTGATTGCCAGTTGCTGCACCGGTCACTACACGGCTGATTTCGTGGCTGATAGGGAAAGCATGCATCGTCTGTCACACCAGTACTTTTGGCGTAGGCCAGACCCGACGTCAATCCCCAGCCGCTGCAGCTTCCACCTCCGCAGAACTGCATAAAGGCCTCTGACAGATCCACGGCCTTCTGGTGATTGTTGGCTTTGATACGGATGTTGGCCTCAATCGTGGCGCACGTCCCAAAGGAGACGCAGGACCCACAGCCTCCCTGGTTCTTGACCGGGGTCACATAGTTCTTTCCGTTCACATTCCGCCAGTCCCGTGCCGCAGGGGCAGCTACGGGCGCCCGCACCGTAAAGGCGCGCTTCTCTTCCTCGGCAAGCGCCTTGGTCTCGGCCGCCATCGCCCTCAGCTCTGCCCGGGTGGCGAATCCACGCCCAGGTACTTGTCCTTCTCCTCGATGGGAAGCGCCGTGAGTGTGGTTTCGCCTGGGACCCAGCCCAGGTTCTCCTCTTCGACTGCCGCTTTTATCTCAGGCACCGATAGGATCTTTTCTACCTTCTTGGCCATTTTACCCTCCGTGGTCCCTCTGGAAAGAATCCTGCAAGCACTGTACTCGCGACTTTGCCCTTGAAGGCACAATCTGAGAATGGCCGCAGCTGGCTGCTGGGCCTTCTCGATATGGGTGGTTCGTCAGAAGGTTTTTACGCATCTCATGAGCGTTATCTGATTGCCGGCATCCCAACACACCAAGACTTGGTTGGATGCAAAGGCTACCTGCATCAGGCCCGCCTCTTCCGTGGCAGTCACGTTCCGGTAGCGCCATGCGCCTCCTGCATAAGCCATTGCCCGCCGCAGTGGGCTGGTGAAATAGTGATCCAACAGTACATTCGTAGCCGCAGCACAGCCTCCCGCTCCCAGTACCGGATCACCAAACTCCGGAATGGCAGCCTCGGTTGGCAGCATCGAGCCAGCGGCTTCCAGCGTCGCTCGAGTGCTGCTTGCTCCGCATCCAACTGCGCCCAGATCTCTGCACTGATCTCAGACATTGATTGCCTCCTTTGCCTCGTACTTTGAGATGGATACCAAAACCTGCACGGGTAACACGGATCTGATCGCTACCACCCCCTTTCTCCGTCAGAAGTGGGCATCCTGACCTGTAGCCTGGGCTTGATCAGAGTGCTCACTAATCCATGTGGCGGGCTACCACCAGTTTATGCCAAGGCGAATGGCCGGCGCAGAATGGGCAAGGCAGTCTCGTACCCAATATCTGACGCAAGGCGCTGGGCCGAATCGCCCATGTGCTTTGGCGGATAGCACGCTCAGGCCGTCCGGAAGGGGCTGGATAGCCGGTTGCTTGTGGGTCCTGGCTGCGTAGCGGTACCTTGCTCGCTGAGAGCTACGATGACAGGTATAGCGAAGCAGAGTGGCACGGAGTGGAGTGTTGTTGTCTACAAGTCCTGCGATGAGGGCAGTGTTGGAAGGGACCCCTCCACGTTTCATTATACCATATGTCAAAAGGCTTGTCAATACCGAAATTCTCTTGGCAGTGTATCATTTCAGGTGAAAACTCTGCTTGTACAGGCGTCAGGTTTCCTGGCGGTAGCCTACACTTTTGGGTAGGGTATATGCTGATGCACCTCTGACAAACCTTATACTCTCGTGTGCTGACAGGGAGCCGCCAGCCGGCTATACTACGGCCACGAGGGCTGGTAGGTGGCCTGTCTGATCCCGACATACCGGCCTGACAAGTAGGTGATGCCCTTGGCCCTTCAGATTCCCGGACCGGCGACCACTTTTGGGGGGGAGTGTCATGGAAACCGTTGCGCTGATACTCAGTTGGATCTTGAGCATTCTCTTTGCTCTACTGGCCCTCTCGATGTTCCTGACCGGCAATCGCCTCAAGGTGATTCCGCTGGCAGTCATCGTCCTGCTGCTGCTTCCACCAGCTAGGGGGCTGATCCAGCAGCTTATCGGCCGCCCGATTCCTGGCTGGCTGATCGCCGTGCTGGTCATCGCCTTGCTGGCTGTCTTTGTTCTGCTCTTTTCCAGAAACAAACCAGTATCCATCTACCGCACTCCCGAACATGAAGCCAGGCTGATGGAGATCTATGATGCCAGGCTCGATGCTTGGCCGGTCCCCTATGAGATGCCAAACCGTGGACACCGAGTACGGGCCAGTACACGTCATCATCAGTGGGCCGGAGGATGCACCTCCCCTGCTGTTGCTCCACGCCTCCGCTGTGTCCGGCGTCTCGTGGTTGGAGAACATCGAGGAACTGAATGAGCGCTACCGAACCTATGCGATCGATACCATCGGTGATGTAGGCCGCAGCGAGCTGGACGATCTCGTCCACTTTCCAGGCGACGGCGAGGCTCTGAGCGACCTGGTCGCGGATGTATCGGGCAAGCTTGGCGTCGAGAGGGCCTCGGTCGTCGGCGCTTCCCAGGGCGGGTTCATCGCTACGAGCTATGCCCTCCACGCTCCAGAACGAGTGGAGAAGATGGTCTTGCTTGGGCCTATGGGCTACGCAGGCACGAGTTCTTCGGTGGCGAGGATCCTTCTGGCCAGCTTGTTTCCCCTCAGGGTCATCCAGGAGGACACGGTCCGCTGGGCTTTTGGCGACGATCCTGGGGTGCTGGAAGCCTATGGAGACTGGCTGCTGACGGTTATCGATGGGGTCGCCTCCAAGCAGGCGCGGCCGACCACGTTTTCGTCCGAGCAGCTAGGTAGCTTGGAGGCTCCGGTCCTGCTCGTCCTCGGCGCCAGGGACAACCTGGTAGGTGACCCAGAGAATGCCAGGGAGCTTGTCCAGGGTGCCCCCAACATCCAGGTCGAGGTGGTCGATACCGGGCACCTGGTAGGCGTGGAGCGGCCCGAGGAAGTCAACGAGTTAATCCTCCAGTTCCTTGGCGCTCGCTAGCAGAATTCTGAGCCTCGGCGAGCTGCTTGCTCGTGGCCCAGGTGCTCTAGCCGTAGGCAATCCGGGGGGATCGCATGAGCACTCTGCAATTCTATGAGATCCGCATCGAGGGTCACTTGGGCGACAGTTGGTCGCCTTGGCTGGATGACATGACGATCCATCGCGAGGAGAATGGTGAAACGCTTCTGTCTGGACCGCTCCGTGACCAGGCGGCTTTGCATGGCGTCCTCATGCGAATCCGAGACCTGGGTCTACCACTGGTGGAAGTAAGGCGCAAAGAAGACCAACCCTTTCGAGAGTTCAAGCAAGGCGTAGCTTTGCCACCTTCGCAAGGATCGTAACAGGGATCGCAAGTGACAAGGAGGGAAGACATGAACAGAATCTTGGTCCTCGGTGGAACAGGAATGTTAGGCGCCCCGGCTGCCCGCCGGCTGAAGGCCGATGGCTTTGCAGTGCGGCTGATGGCACGTGATCCGGAGAAAGCCGGGGGCGTGTTCGGAGAGGGGTTTGAGATTGTTGGTGGCGACGTCGCCGACCCTGCCAGCCTGGAGTTGGCGCTGCAGGGTTGCGAAGGTGTGCACATCAGCGTCGGTGGCCCGGTCGATCAGCTCAGTGCCGAGAACGTCGCCGCCCTGGCCCCCGGACTGGGTTTGGCGCGCATCACTTATGTCTCCGGCTCGACCGTCTGTGAGGAGAACGGCTGGTTCCCGACGATCAAACAGAAGCTGGTGGCGGAAGAGGCCATCCGGGACTGTGGCGTGCCCTACACCATCCTTTGCCCCACCTGGCCCATGGAGCAGTTGCCGCGCTTCGTCATGGGTGGCCGGGCAGCCATCTGGGGCGAGCAGCCTACCCCTATCACTGGTTCGCGGTGGAGGACCTTGCTACCATGGTCTCAAACGCCTACCAGCGGGAAGAAGCTGCCAACAAGCGGCTATACGTCCATGGGCCGGAAGCCATCCGGATGCACGAGGCGCTGGAGCGCTACTGCCAGGGATTCCATCCCGAGATCGAGGCCGTCGCCGTCGTGCCCATCGACGCGGCCCGGGGAATGGCTGCCTCCAGCGGCAGCGAGATGCTCACGTACTTTGCTGAGCTGATGGCCTACTTTGACCAAGTTGGCGAGTTGGGCGATCCGGCCGAGGCCAACCAACTCCTTGGCGCGCCGGAGACTACATTGGACGCCTGGATCCAGCAGAGAAGAGATGCTGGCCGATGATGGTCAAGACTGGACCAGTCTGGGTCAGGACTGGTCCAGTCTGAACCCGGTGGAACCTCCACACTGTCTGTCAAGCTCCTCCACAATCCCTCCACAGTTCTCCTGTATCCTTCAGGCACAATCAACTGCGAGAAGGCGAACTGCGATGAGTGCAAAGACAGCGACGGGAATTGGAGGAAGAGCTGCTACTGCCACGACAGTGATCTCGGATCTGCGCCGGCCTCGCGCTGGCCACGGCCTTGCTCTACGCCCTGCTGGCAGCCGGCTGGCTGCCAGTCAAGGGCCTGGAGGCCACGGGCCGGGAGCAGACCATCGTCGTGGTAGCGGCTGCCTGCTACGCGCTGGGCGGGCTACTAGTCCTGGCCCGGGGACGCTGGCTGTGGACCATGGGTGCAGTGATGAATGCTCTGGTGATCGTCACCTACCTCGGCTTCTACTTGGGTAGGCCAGATGTCCTGTTCTGCACGCTGGGGGTGCTGAACAAGGGGCTGTAAACCCTGCTGGAGATAGGGCTGATCTATCTCAGCGTGACCCACAAACCTGATACTGGGGCGCTAGCCCGCGTCTCAGACGGATAGATTCCGCTCTGTCCTGAGTCGCTCATTGTGGCCCGTGTGGCCCTCCGTACCATGGGTGGCATCTTCAGCGATGCCACTGCTTCGCGGGCCAGCTGCAGCCTTGCGATGAGTCCGTTGCCTTTTACACCTTCCGAACGATGAGCAATTCACGGTGTTCGTTGGTCTCAATGCCCCGTGGTGTGCTGTATTCTGCGATGATGCGATTCACACCCCGCCAGTGTTCGTCAACATCAAATGGCTCAGGCAGGGGTACTGCATTCAGCCAAAAGACCAACGACTCCACGTCAGAGAACCAGTATGGGACATCATATTCAGCCTTGGCTACAACCTGGCAGCCCAGCCGCGCAAACTCGGCGGCGAGCCCCTCCATGGGTTGCCACCAGCCATCACCGAAACTGGCTGGCGTCCAACCGAAAGCGTCGAGTATGTTGAGTGTATTGCGGCGGGCGACTTGTTGCGTCAGGAAGTAGCCTTTGGTGCGCAGGACTCGGCATACTTCACGGGCGTTCACATTGGAGTGGCGGTTCAGCACCACGTCGAACTGCGCATCTGGATGGGCGAGGTGGTGGTTGTTCATCAAGACCAAATCGACGTTCCCCGTTGGTGGGCCCACCCAGTTCTGCCGGGCCTGTTCGATCATGTCGGAGTAGGCGTCTATGCCAATGCCCTTCTCAAAGTAGGGGGCAAGGGTGATAAAGATCTCGCCACCTCCCGTGCCAGTGTCAAGTACAAAGTCGGTTTGATTCAGGAACTGGCGTACAACTTTGACATAATCCCACGGAACGGGTGCGCGTTCATCACGTACTCGGGAAAAGTCCCAGCCCGATCGTTGGCCGACAGACGCTGAGAGATCTCTCAGTGCTTCAAGTGTGAGTTCTCCACATAGTTTAGGTGACATAATACCTCGTCACCAGCCGGCTGAGTCCCTCCGGCGTCAGGTTGCGGAAGCCGGCCCGACGAAAACTGGCCGGGGAGCCCATATAGGTGTACGAAGGGGAGTCCGGCTCTACCGGATAGCCCTCGACAATCTTGGCGCCCTGTGATCGGGCATAGTTGATTGCGGCCTTCAACAGGCCAAGCGTGACTCCCTGCCGGCGGAAGCGGCGATCCACAAAGAAGCAGACTACCGACCACACCGGCGCGTCGTCGATGCGCGGCAAGGCGCGGTACCTTTCCAGGGCAGCATAGGTTTCCCGCGGAGCAATGGAACACCAAGCCACGGGCTCTTCATCCGTGTAGGCAAGGATGCCGACCGGAACACCTTGACGAACCAAACCCTCCAAGGCCGCTACTCGCTGCTCCTTGGTCGAGCGCCGGAAATCGGTGCTGGTCATCCGCCAGCGCATGCAGGAGCAGTAGCGGAACTTGCCGTGCTGAGCAGAGAATCGGTCCAAGTCGGGCAATCGCTCCTGGGTCACCGGGTGGAACTGTACTTGTGGGTTGGACTGCTTATCCGCATCGTTCATGTATTCTGCTAGCGAGCTCCTTCATGGTGCTGCTGAATGGCTGTGAACTGAGCTGCCTATCGAAGAAACACATATGTCCCCGGTCGCTGGGACCGGGACGGCGCTGCCAGGCAGCTGTGCGGCCTGACTGCAAGGGCGAGATACGGCGCGATCGAAGGCTGGGCCCGGAAGCAGGAGCCGTTGCTACGCGCCTTTGCTGGTGATGATCACCTCAACCAAAACCCATGAAATCGCCTTCTGAACCTGAACCTGTGTCCTAAATCGAGAAGAAAAAGTGCATGGGCGTAGCCAGGCCATCTGGCAAGAGTTGCTTGCATTGTTTCTTGAGAAGCTCCTCGGCCTCTTCAGCGCACCGCGTTCCGGTCTGAACCTGACCCTGGGCTTGATCCTGCATGGATATCTCCATGAACGCATCAAACTCGATTTCAGTCATGGGTACAAGTCGAACCAATTGCTGCTCCTCCGTTGTGATCGAATCCTGTCATGTGTGCAGCGTACCAATCTCTGCGTATGCAGAATCAATGTTTCCTGACTCATTGGGCACCCTGGATGGAGATCTCCCGACTTTTTGTGGGACGTGCATGCACGGTATTGATTCGCAAGATGAACCTATCCCGGACTTGTTGCTGGGTAGACTCCAACTCTGCCGGGTGCAGCCATTATAAGGGAGAGTTCGGCGACAGTCAAGCTATGGCGGAGGAGCCAGGATGGGGCTAAGCGAGGAGGAGACTATCTGGCCGCGCAGAGTCCTCTCTACGGTATGCAGAAGTGGCATGCAGGCCCCTGTTCTGGCATTCGGCATTTGGTTGCAGCGACAAGCTATGGTAAGATGGCCGTGCACAAGCCAAAAAGGTACGGGTAGAAAAGCAAAGGGCTGCCCGTCGATGTGCGTAGGACAGTTGGAGAAAGAGGCCCTGCCCGGTTGACAGGGATATCGACAGGTGCGGGGAAGAGAAAGCGGGACAGGCCATGACGATTCTTATCATCATTCTGTTGGGACTGGTGGGGCTGGCCGTTCTGGTGGCGCTTTTTGGTTGGCTGGGGCTGCGGCTCAAACCCAAGCCCTTCCCGGCCTATCCGGAACGGATGCCGGAACTCAAGACCGTCCCATTGCCGCAGGATCTGCCGGCGCCCGTGGCCCGCTGGTACAGGGCCACCATAGGCGACCAGATCCCGATCATCGATGCGGCCGTGATCACTGGCAGGGCCAAGCTGCGTTTCATGGGCATCCCCTTCCTGGGGCGCTACCGCATCGTGCACGACGCCGGCCATGGTTACCGTCACTATCTCGAGGCCACTCTCTTTGGCCTGCCGATCCTGAAAGTCAACGAAGTTTATCTCGATGGGAAGAGCCGCCTGGAGCTGCCCTTCGGTGTAGTCGAGAACGAGCCCAAGGTGGACCGCTCTGCGAACCTGGGTCTTTGGGCGGAGTCAGTGTGGCTGCCCTCCATCTTTGTCACCGATCCCCGGGTTCGATGGGAAGCCGTCGACGATGCGACCGCCCTGCTGGTGGTGCCCTTTGGCGATGAAGAGGAGACGATTGTCGCCCGCTTCGACCCCACCACCGGCTTTCTGCGTCTGCTTGAGGCCATGCGCTACAGGGAGGCCTCTGACGAGGACAGGGTCCTGTGGATCAATGAAGTACTGGGCTGGCAGGTGTTCAACGGGATCCAGGTCCCGTCGCCGGCCACCGTGACCTGGTTGGACGAGGGTACGCCCTGGTCGAGGTGGGAGCACGACGATGTGGTCTACAATGTCGATGTTTCAGCGTATATCCGGGCCAAAGGCCCCTGAATCTCTTCGACTCCAACCCCGGTTCCAGCCTTGGCTGTTGCTCTTTCCGACTACACTCTACTACTTTTCTCCTGCCCTCATCCTGCAGCGGGCTGCGGAAGGCATCATCAATGCCAGTCTTCTCGTGTTTGGTTTGATGTTCCTGTCCTCCCTGTTTTTCGGCCGGCTGTGGTGCGGCTGGGCCTGTCCGGCAGGTGCCCTGCAGGAGTTCGGTGCGCCAATCAACAACAAGCGCACGCCGGGAGGCAAGTTCAACTGGGTCAAGAGGTTCATCTGGCCCCCTGGATTGGTCTCCTCGTTGTCCTGGCTGTTGGCGCCGGTGGTTACCATAGCGTGGATCCCTTTTTCCAGCTTGAGGGCGGGATGACCATGGCCCTGCCTCTGGGCGGGGGTGGTCCTCGCTGGTTCTTTGTGTACTATGTCATTATCGCTCTCTTCTTAGGGCTGGCGTTGGTCTTTGGCCGGAGGGCGGGCTGCCACACCAGTTGCTGGATGGTGCCCTTTATGATTATCGGCCGCAAGATCCGCAACATCGTGGGCTGGCCCGCTCTGCGACTCCAGGCCACGCCTGACAAATGCCGCGATTGCCTGACCTGCACCCGCAGCGGCCGGTGAGCTTGGACGTCAATGCGATGGTCAGGATGGCGCAGATGGAGGACAGTGAGTGCATCCTGTGTGGCAACTGTGTGGACGGCTGCTCCAAGGGTGCCATCCGTTTCTCCTTCAGCGGGGGCAAGTAGGTCTGTCGTACGCGCAATGCGCCCCTTCAATGGCCGAGGGTCTGTATCTGAGACAAGTAGGGCTCGGTCAGAGACCTTCGCCATCATGGGAGACTGAGACGAGTAGGGCTCAGTCAAAGGCCCGATACTTGAACTTGCCATTGACCAAGGTCCCGGCCACACGTACCGCCGGCAGGCTTTCGGGACTCAGGCCAAAGATATCGCGGTCGAAAATGGTCAAGTCAGCGAATTTGCCTACGCTGACACTGCCTTGTCGCTGCTCCTGGCCGCTGGTGATGGCGGCTGCCATGGTGAAGCCATAGATCGCCTCAGCCAGGGTGAGGCACTGCTCGGGATACCAGGCCCGATCGAAGGGGGGCTCGGGCGCCTGCCGCATCACGGCTGCCATGATGCCCTGCCAGGGATCGATAGGAGCAAAGGGCGCATCTGAGCTGAAAACAACCATCGCGCCCGTCTCCAATACGTCGCGGCAGGCATGGGTGGAACGGCCACGCTCACCCAGAATCTCATCCACAACGTCCCTATCAAAGGCCACGTGGACGGGATTCATCGAGGCAACTACATTCAGTGGAGCCAGCCGCACCCTGTCGGCGGGAGTACAGATCTGTAGATGCTCAATGCGGTGCCAGAGTTGCTGGGGGGAAATGCCTCTCTTCGCCTCGTTGGCGCGTACTGTCTCCAGCACATCGAGCACATCGTGGACCGCCTTGTCACCGATGGCATGGATTGCCAGGCTCAGGCCGTTCTCGCTCGCCCGGCAAGCCTGCTCGGTCATCAATGCCTTGTCGGTCACAATTATCCCTCTGTTGCCGATGTCATCTCCGTAGGGCGCGTGCAGCAGGGCAGAACGGGTCCCCAAAGCACCGTCGGCAAAGATCTTGATGCTACCAACCCGTAAGAAGTCGTCGCCAAACCCGCTCCGCAGACCCAGGGCAATCGCGTGGTCCATGAGGTCAACAGGCAGGTTCTTGATGATGCGTAGTTCCAGTTCGCCGTGCTGGTGCAACCATTGTAGCGCACGGAAACTTGCTTCGCCATCCAGGTCGTGCAGGCCAACCAGCCCCTTACGCCAACAAAGCTCCTGGGCCTTGCGCATCGCCTCTGCAAGCTTGGGTGTGTTGAGCGGGGGGACGTGCCTGGAAACCAGGGTCACGGCCTCTTCGAAGAGAATGCCCGTGGGATTCCCGTGTTCATCTCGCTGGATCTTGCCACCGGAGGGATCGGCTGTTTCGGCTGTGATGCCAGCGATTTTCAGCGCCCGGCTATTCACCCAGGCCTCATGCAGGAAAATCCTGTGATCGAGAAGGACCGGGCAATGCGCAGCAACGCGGTCCAGGTCGGCTGCCGTTGGCGGCGAAGGGTCAGGCCACACATCGTTTGACCAACCATAACCGTGTACCCATTCGTCCGGTTCCTTGCCGGCCGCTGCCTGGGCCACTCGCTGGACGGCTTCTTCCAGCGAGGGTACATCGAGCAGGTCGGTGCGGATCAAGGTGGCCGCCAGTCTCTCAAAGTGGACGTGGGCATCGATCAGACCCGGCGTAACGCTCCTTCCGTCTATATTGACGATCTCCGTACCCTGGTCTGCCAACGGCAAGATCTCGTAGTCACGGCCTACGGCCAAAATTATCCCACGTTCTATGGCTACCGCTTCGGCTCTGGGTTGCCGTGGATCGACGGTGTGTATACTGCCGTTATGCAAGATCGAGTCAGCCATAACACAACCCACCTTTCTGCCCGTGAAGGCGTTGTTGAACATCATGCAAACGTCGACTGACGTGTAGATCGGTGGAACAACGATCGTCTGAAGATACACTATACCACAAGGTGGAATAGTGGCAACTTGGGATAGCAGAGCATCATTGAGGATCGTTGGTTGCTTGACAAGCCAGCTTGTGGTAAAATGAAAGCTGGGGGAGTTCTGCCAATAGAGTGAGTGTCTTGAGGACGATCCTCCCCCTGCCGGGTTGTATCCTGGTGTGGGATCGGTGCTCAGAGCGACCGAAGCATAGAACTAACCTTGGCTCACCCCATCTTACCCACGCTCAGTAGAGGTCTCCACAAATCCTGCTTCGAGGGCAGATCCGGCCGCTGTGCTGTCGAGGAGAGTAGCGTGCCCCGAGCGCCTTGCGCGTCGAGCGGTACCCGCCGTTATCATCTTCTCGGTGGCTCGGGCTTCCTGAATGTTGAAGGCGCTTCTCCAGGCGCTTCTGGCAGGGATCCAGACTGAAAGGTGAAACGAGGGATGGCCAATCCCGCAGGCCGGACCAGCAGCGCAAGTTGGGCGCCGATGCTACTCGTGGCTGCGGCCTTAGTCCTGGTGCTGGTGCCTCTGCTTCTGGCTACGAGCCAGGTTCTCTTGTTGCGGTGGCTGGCGATCATGGTGCTTACCTGGTGGCTGCCGGGGGCACTCCTGGTGGTTGCCTGGCGGCTCCCGGAGCTTGATTTGCCGACCGGCATCATCGTGGCATTCGGGCTCGGTCTGTGCTGGATGATCCTGCTGGGGCTTCTGGTACACTGGCTGCCGGGGCCTGTGGATCTCTGGCTTCTGATTGCTGCCTATGAGGTGGGTGTGATTGGCCTGCTGGCAGCCTTGCTCTGGCGACGGCCGCAACGGTTGGTGCCAGGAGTGCCAACCTCCTGGGGGTGGTTGGTTTTGCTGCTTGTCCTGCTTTGTTTGCTGCGGCTGCCAGGGCTGGGCTACCACGACTTGCATATCGATGAGGTGGAGGTGCTGCGTCGCGCCAGGTGGGCCATTGAGGGGGTCGACGAGATACTGGCCGTGCACACCAAAGGCCCTGGCGAAATCGCGGTCGCCATGGTCACCTACCGTGCCTTGGGCACGGCCACCGAAGCTACCGCGCGACTGCCCTTCGCGTTGATGAGCATCGGCAGTGTGCTGGCCACCGCCCTGCTGGGTCGCCGGCTCTTTTCGGCAACCACCGGCTTCTGGGGTGGGGCACTGCTTGCTTTCAATGGCTTTGCCCTGGGCCTGTCGCGCATCGTTCAGTACCAGCCAGCCGTGCTCTTGCTCTCCGTATTGGCTGTCCTGTCTGCATGCGAATTCGCCCAGCGCAGCGAGGGACGCTGGCTGGCCCTGGCGGCTGCTTTCAGCGCCTGCGGCGTTGTCATGCATTACGAGTTTGCGCTCCTCGCACCGGTCCTGGCGGTACTGACCTGGGCTGGCTGGAAGCGCGCGCTTGATAGGGGAGCGCTTTTGCGCCTGTCGCTATGGGCCACGATCTTGGGGGCGGTCCTCATAGCCGCGGCCTACGTCCCCGCCATCTTGAGTCCACACCTGGCCAAGACGCAGAGACAGCTCGGGGTGCGGATGGGCGGTTTTGGCACATTCAATATCCCGACACTCGTTGAGCTGGGCACGTTGTACAATTCCAGCTACTTCTTCGGAGGGCTGATCCTTCTGGGGGCAGCCGGAATCGTCCTGGGCTGGCGTAGGGCGCGGCGGCAGACCCTATTGCTCGTGTTGTGGTTCCTGCCATTCTTGATCTTGCTTCTCTTCGTGATGCGCCTGCCTGGTACCCACTTTTACGTGCTCATGCCAAGCTGGTCGCTGTTGGCAGCGCTGCCCCTGGCAGCCGTGACAGAGTCAAGGGCGCCGTGGCCTCTTGTGCGCGGGGGTCTGCACGGCCTGGCCGTCGTCTGGCTGGCCTTGTCAGCTGGCTACCTGTACTTGGCCTTCTTCCGGCAGGACCCCGAATACATTGTCAACTACCAGGAGGAGCGGCTGCCCGTCTACGTGGCGCCATACGGCGAGGGCGTGCCGCGTGAACCCCGTTACGGCTTTCCCATCCGGGAAGGGTGGAAGACGCTGGGCTTGCTGGCCAAGTGGGGGTGCCTGCAGGGCACCTATGGCAGCAACGAGGCGTCGCGCATCCACCAGCGCTGGTACCTCAAAGACTTGGCCTACGTTGGCCCGGAGCGATCGCCCGACTATGTCTTTGTGGCCAAGCATGTGCAAGTCCTCCACCACAAGTACGACGAGAGCAGGCTTCAAGGCTACCGGCAGGTAGGCGAGGTGCGGGTGCGGGATGAGCCGCGCATCGAGATCTGGGCGCGCCAGCCTCTGCCGGCATCCTATGTGACCTATGGGCTGGAGGAGTATGCCGGTGTTTTCGACAGCGTGCAACCCAGCCTCGAGGACTGGCCCGGGATGCCGGTTCAGGTACGCGGGGACAGGTTCGCTGAGGAGTTGACCCTGGAGGCTGCAGGCCTGGCCCAGACGATCTACAGGCGAGGGGATGTCCTCCACCTGCTGCTGGTGTGGCGTCCCGAAATGCCTCTGGCCAAGGACTATAAGCTCTTTGTCCACGTAGCGGACGAAAGCGAGCGTCCGCTGACGCAGTGGGACGGTTTCCCTTGCTTGAACCTGAGTCGCACGAGTCAGTGGGCGGCTGGTGCATCGATCGCTGACCACGTGGTAATGTCCATCCCCGACGATCTGCCGCCAGGCCATTACTCACTGTTGGTGGGCCTATACGACGAGGCTAGTGGGGAGCGGCTGGGCGGCCAGTTTGTCAAGATCGCAACGATTACGATACGTTGAGTGACCCCTGCTAGATGCATGGGCCTGAGTTGCCCTACGGCGGAGTCCATGGTAGAATAGGTTGGCTGTAGTGCGCGCCTCGGCTTGGTGGAGGCGACGGCCGAGTCGCAGCGTCGGCTCTTCTTGGGAGGAGAGAAATGCGGCTTGGCAGCCGATAAACCTGCCCTGAGTGGCAGTGTGGTTCTGGCCGTTTTCTCTTCTGGGAACAGGAGCAACCCATTCATCTGAAGGAGGGAAAGGATGTCTGACCAACCACAGTACGAGCAACAGCGCGACGAGAAGGACGAGAAGCAGGAAAAGGGAAACGGGGACAGTTGGGACGAAAAGTGGCGCCGTGATCCAGTTGACGCCGCCATGTGGGCCCTCATCCTGATCTGGGTCGGGGTGGTGCTGCTTGGCGCCAACCTGGGCTTCTTTCGGGGATTGCCCCTGGAATCCTGGTCCATTGGCTTCCTTGGAGCTGGCGTCATTGTACTCTTGACGGTACTCTTTCGCTTGCTGGTGCCGGCTTACCGGAAACCTGTGGGTGGCACCGTCATTCTGGGGGTGGTCTTTATCGGGATCGGCCTGGGCGAGCTGGTCGGATGGATCATCATCGGGCCCTTGGTTCTGATTGGCATCGGTGTGGGCATCATTCTGACCGGCATCTTTCGGAAACGCGAGTAGACCCGACAGGTTGCGCCCGTACCGGTTCGTGGCAGTTGCTTTGGCACCATTGAGGCGCGCCCGGGCGCCTGGTGCCTGGCAGAGCTAAAAAGGTTCATCAGCGCCGTCTCGGCATATGAGCCAGTCTGAACCTGGCGGCAAAATGCGTTGGACTGTGGTCCAACGCGAGCCAGACTGGCTGGAAACTCGCTTGTTTCTCGTGCCGTGGGGCGCGTTTACAGTAAAGCGTCTGGAATTGAGTCGCTTTCCCTCCTGCAGAAAGGAATTGTATTTTGCGCGTTCTGCTGCTCGAACCTCCCAAGGTTCCCTGGGAGATGATGGGCGATGTGGTGGCCCCGCCGTTGGGACTGGCCCAACTGGCCGGTTGTCTGGAAGAGGCCGGCATCCCAGTCGAGGTCCTGGATGCCAACGCCCTGGAGATTGGTTGGGACAGGCTGGGATCCTCTATTGCTGGGGCCGAGCCGGACCTGATCGGCATAACGGTCTATACCCCCTTTGTGCCTGAAGTAACCCGCGCCGTGCGCATCGCCCGCCGGGCAGCGCCTCAGGCAACTATCGCCTTGGGCGGCCCCCACGTCACCTTCACCGTCGAAGAGACGCTGCAGACCATGCCCGAGGTGGACGTTGTGGCGCGGGGCGAGGGCGACCGGATCATCGTCGATCTGGCTCGTGCGGTGGAGGGCGGCGAAGGGCTCGACCGGGTGCCGGGTATCAGCTACCGGTGCGACGATCAAATCGTGGAGACTCCTGCACCGCCAGCCCCGGACCTCGCCAGCCTGCCGCTGCCCGCCTTCCACCTGATGCCCATGGAACGCTACTATTTTCAGGTACTTGGCGGTCCCTTTGCTACCGTCGTCGCCAGTCGTGGCTGTCCGTTCCAGTGTACTTTTTGCTCCGAGTGGCCTTTCTGGGGCGGCGGCTGGCGTCCCTATGATCCCGAGCAGATCGTTGAGCAGCTAGATATCTTGGTGAACCGCTATGGGCGCACGAACATCTGGTTTGGCGACGATTGCTTCAATGTGGACGGCGATCACGTGGCCGCCATCTGCGAGGGGATCCTGAGCCGGGGGATCAAAGCCAGCTGGTACTACCAGGGGCGCGCCGACCTGCTGGTCAAGTACAAGGACCTGCTGCCGCTGATGCGCCGGGCTGGCAACCGCATGGCCCAGATCGGCATCGAGGCCTCCAACGACGAGCAGCGGGATGAGCTGAACAAGAAATTGGGCACCGAGACGGTCGCAGAGGCGGTAAGCCTGCTGCGGCAGCATGGCATCGTCTGCCAGGGTATGTTCATCGTCGGCCTGCCCAGCGATACCCCGCGCACGATCGAGCAAAAGGTGCGGTTGGCTACCCGTCTCGACGTCGACTTTCCCATCTTTGTCATATACACCCTCTTTCCCGGTGTCCGCCGACTATGAGCGGGCCGTCGCCGAGGGCCGGCTGGAACTCCCGGCGGACTATGGCCGCCACGACATGGCCCACGTGCTGGTCGCCCCCGACAAGATGGCCCCCCGCCAGGTCTATGCCTATACCCGGTGGGCAGTGACGAGCATCTACTTGCACCCAGTGCGGCTTGCGCGGGCCCTGTTCTCGCCCAACGACTGGCAGCGGCATAGTTCCGGATCGATGCTCCTCTACCTGGGTAAGCAGTTCGCCCGCAATCTCGTACCCAGGTTTGGGTGACCAGTTCGACCGGCGGCGAGACTGTCGAGGTCGACGTGGTCAGCATCGGTGTGGAGATATTCGTCGTATGCCCTTCATCCCCCGGGGCAACTGTAGTTGACTTTGCCCTCGTCGGTTTCCTGCGCCTGCGCTCGCCAAAGATCTCCGACTGAGGCGATTCGGGGTCGATGAGAGCCAAGGCCATCGGAGGCTCAACCGGTTCGTGGAGTTCGGCGGCGGATGGCATGCAGGCCGGATCCGCTGATTGCTCCATCGTCCTGGTGTGACCTGTCCACTCATAGGCGCCCGCACGATGGCGCAGTGGGGACAATCTTGGGGCCCCATCACCTGGCCTTTTAGTGATCAGTGGTTGCAGCGGCTCAATGCAGCCAGTGAGGCGACAGTGCTCAGGTATCCCTACGATTTCATACCGGTTCAATGAGCCATACATAGAAGGCAGGAGGTTGGGCGTGAGCTTTCCGCAGACTGCAGATGTAGTCGTCATCGGCGGCGGGATCATTGGGACAAGCATCGCCTTTCACCTGGCATGCATGGGCGTGGGCAAGGTCGTGGTGCTGGAGCGAGAAGTATCTGGCGGCCGGCGCTACCGGCCTGAGCTGCGGGCTGGTACGGCAACACGCAGACAATCCGTTGGACGCCCAGATGGTTTCCAAGAGCATGGAGACGTACCGGTACTTTGACAGTCTCGTGGGTGGGGACTGCGGTTGGGTGAGCACGGGCTTTCTCTATTTGACCTCTCCAAGAAACCTTGAGCCGATGAAGGCCAATATCGCCATGCTGCAGGACATGGGGATCCGTACCCGGCTGGTTGATTCCGGCTGAGATCCGCGAGCTGGCCCCCTACCTGAGTGTTGACGAGCCCATGTACGCCGCCTACGAGCCGGATTCAGGCTACGCCGATCCCTACTCGGCGACGATGGGCTTTGCTGAGGGGGCGCGCCGCCATGGAGCCCAGATCTTCCAGGGTGTAGAAGCAACGGGCATCGTCACCGGCAACGGTCGCGTGACAGGCGTGCAGACGCCCCAAGGTGAAATCTCTGCTCCTGTCGTCATTGATGCGGCCGGACCGTGGGGCGGGTTGGTGGCGGCCATGGGCGGCGTGCCCACCGATCTGGAGATCGAGCACCATCAGGTCGGTACGCTCGAGGTCCCGCCGGAGGTAACCTGGCCGCACCTGACGGTGATAGACACGTTACGCTACACCTACTTTCGGCCCGAAACCGGCCGGATGACGCTGGTTGGCGCCTCGTTCGCCAACCGCATCATCGGCGCCGAACAACTGGAAAGCTACAGCCAGAACCTGACACCGGATACGGAGTATGAGTTGCTGGAGCGGTTCTGTGCCCGCTTCCCTGGCATGGAGGTGGCAGGGGTACGCAAGGGCCACGCTGGCGTCTATATCAATACGCAGGATCTGCATGGATTGTTGGGGCCAGCGCCCGGCGTGGAGGGCTTTTATCTGGCCACGGGTCTCAGCGGCCAAGGCTTCAAGATGGCGCCTGTGGTTGGCCAGGCCATGGCCGAGCTGATCCTGAACGGCCGCGCGGACGTAGTGGACATAAGACCCCTGCGTGTGACCCGCTTTGAGGAAAGCGAACCGATCAGGGGGCTGCATCCCTACGGGTAGCTCCAACAGACACTCATGGATTGAGAATGACAGGCAGACATTATGATGTGCTGATCGTTGGTGGTGGGATTATGGGCTGTTCCATCGCCTACCATCTCGTGGCGCAAGATGACCGGCTCAGAATTGTCGTCGTCGAGATGGATCCATCCTACTCCTACGCGTCAACCACCCTGTCCGTGGCCAATGTAAGGGTTCAGTTTGCCATCAAGGAGAATGTCCAAATCTCTCTGTATGCGCTGGATTTTCTTCAGCGGTTTGGCGACGAGATGGCTGTGGGTGACCAGAATCCGGATGTGGGATTCCGCCACCAGGGCAACCTCTTCCTGGTAGATAAGGCAGAGCGCGCGCAGGCTGAGCAGAGACTGGCGCTGCAGAGGAGCTTGGGTTGCCAAGTTGAGTGGCTGTCACCAGACGAGATCACGCAGCGCTACCCCCTCTACGATGCCGAAAAGTACGCTGGGGGTACCTTTGGGTGCCGGGATGGCACGATAGATGCCCATGCGGTTCTCATGGCCTATCGGGCCAAGGCTAGATCTCTGGGCGCCGAGTTCCTTCACGACGAGGTGGTGGAGATTCTGCGCGACGGAAGCAGGGTCACAGGAGTCCGGCTGGCCTCAGGGGGCGCGCTGGTGGCCAGGTCTGTGGTAAACTGTAGTGGGGCCTGGGCGGCCCAGGTCGCCCAGACGGCAGGCGTGAGAATTCCGGTCAAGCCGCAAAAGTGCCAGGTCTTTGTGTTGGACACTCGGGTCAAGCCGGACCACAGCCTGCCGCTGACGATCCTCCCATCGGGCCTCTGCATTCTTGATGAGACCGGAGGCCTGATTCTTTGCGTGCGGTCCATCGAAGCATCAGACCAGATCGATTTCACGTTGGAGAGAAGGAGGTTCACCGATGGGCTATGGGAAGAGCTGGTCGCATTCGTTCCAGCCTTTGACCGCCTCAGGCTCATCAGCGGTTGGGTAGGGCTCTTTGCCATGAGCACCCTGGACAGCAACGCGTTTTTGGGCGAGTGGCCCGAGTTGCAGGGGTTCTACCTGGCCAACGGCTTCTCGGGGCACGGATTCCAACAGAGTCATGCAGTGGGACGCTACCTGGCTGAGCAGATCACGGGCTGCACACCGACGCTGGATCTATCGATCTTTGCTCCACGGCGCATTCTGGAGAATCGGCCGATCCACGAGGCGATGGCGGGCGGCTCGTCGGGACACGATTGAGATAGAGAGGATTTGCAGAGTATGAACTGTCTATCCTCTGGCAACTCTCGCCCGCAAAGGGCTGCTAGTCAATTTGGAGGTCAATCAGGATTGGCCCTGAGGACGCATGCGCCCGGGCAAGGGCTGATTCAGCCTCTTGTCGGTTTCTGGCCTGCAGTCCAGGAATACCGTAGGCTCTCGCCAACCTGACAAGGTCTGGTCCCATCAGCCCATTGTCGGGGAACCCCTTCCTGGTAGATGGAGCGGTTGCCGAGGATTCGGCAGCCGTGTGGCCTCCATTCACAACCACGATCCGGATGGCAAGGTCTTCCTGGACGACAGTTGCCAGCTCCTGCAAAGTGGCCTGAAAACCATCGTTGCCAGCCAGGACCCACACCTGCTCCTGGGCCAGGGCCATCTGGGCACCGATGGCGGCCGGAAGCGCAAAGCCTCTTGTCGCCAGGTTCCCCGGGCCGAGCAGGCATCGTGGACCGCGAGTCTCAAGATCGAGTATGTCGCCCATAGGATCGGCCACCAAGACAATTTCTCCCCGCGTGGCGTCGCAGATCTGTTGTGCTACAGCCCCAAGCATGCCATCGCCGCTCTCCACCTGTGCAGCAGGCGGCCTCGCCCATCGATCTCCTGCCCTCTCTGTCGGGTGAGCAAGATTGCTCCACAGGATCGTATTCCGAGAAACGGGTCTGTTCGGGATCAGCGGACTCACACTCGTCTTTCTGTACGTCATTGGCAACCACAACCAGTACGGGGCCTGGCCGGCCGGTCCGAGCGATGTGGAATGCCTCTTTCATGACCTGAGGGATCTCTTGCGCGGCCGCTACAAGGTAGTTGTGCTTGGTAACGGGTTCGGTGAGCGACACGATATCGACTTCCTGAAAGGCATCGGTGCCCAGCACTCTTAGGGGGGACTGGCCGCACAGCGCCACGATGGGGGCACCGGCCACATAGGCAGTTGCCAAACCGGTGGCAAGGTTCGTCGCCCCGGGGCCAGAGGTCGTCAGGCAGACGCCAACGCTTCCTGTCGCCCGGGCATAGCCGTCGGCCGCGTGGACCGCTCCCTGTTCGTGGCGCATCAGCACGTGATGGATGGGATAGTCCGCCAGCGAGTGATACAGTGGGATGACCGAACCACCAGGGATGCCAAAGACTGTGGCAACTCTTTCGTGGAGGAGGCTCTCGCACACGAGTTGAGCCCCGGTTCTTCTCTGCAAAGTTGTTCCTGTTCCTTATTTGCCCAACACCATGCCCGTGGGGTCGATCTCCTGGAGTAGCGTGCGCTCCTCAAGAGTTGGCGGCTCTGACTCTGGCACCTGGCCCTTGACCAGGATCTCAAACTGGCTGTTGGCCTGGACGTCGCTCAGGCTTACGCCCGGGTGCAGGGCGAGCAGCTCAAGTCTCTTGCTCTCCTCCTCAAAACCATAAACTCCCAGTTGGGTGATGACCCGGTAGGGCCCGCAGTCCGCTGGCAAGCCAGCCCGCTCCCGGCTGCCGGGCCCATCCAGATAGCCCGGCGTCGTCAGAAAGTCCAGATCGTTGACAAAGGTCCGCGTGCTCTGATTGCGCATGACGTAAATGGTCCGCCAGCAGAAGGAGCCCAGATCGTTCGCCCCTCCGGAACCTGGCAATCGCACCTTGGGCCGGTCCCAATCGCCGATGACGGTGGTATTGATGTTGCCATAGGCGTCCATGGCCGCGGCGCCCAGAAAGCCATAATCAATAAAGCCTGCCTGCGCAGCCGACATGATGTCGTGCATCGTCGTGGCCACCAATGCCCTGTGAAAGGTGCGCGAATCCCCTACCGAAACAGGCAGCGATGGCAATTGGGGACCCATACCGCCTGCCTCAAAGACCATCATGATGTTGGGCGCATGGAGGCGTTGGGCAAGCATGGTGGCGGTCATGGGCAACCCTGTGCCGACAAAGACGGCCCGATTATCCTCCAGCATTCGGGCGGCCACACAGCACAGCAGTTCTGCAAGGGTATAGCCTCCACCTGACCCGTTGTTTCGTACCATTGTCTGTTTCCTCCCCCTACAGTTTTCCCTTGCCGCCTTTTTCGATGGCTGCCAGTTCCTCCAGCCGCTTCATACCGCCCACAAGATCCAGATAGCCCCCAAAGTCGGCCACGCCGTGCACGTACCTGTCCATGTACTCCTGGGCGCCCTCCGGGGTCTTGCTCAGGCTCAACCATTCGCCGATGTGCGCTTCGTCAAAGAAATAGCGGTAGGGCATCTGGCCTGGATGGCCGCCAAAGGGTACCTCGCACACGGCGTCTACCACGTAAAAGGGTACCACGGTTCGGTCTGGCTGGCGCCGGATCTCTTCCTCGTCAATGATCTCCTCGGCGGTGATGACGACGCGCCGCCCGGCCCGGGCCAGCTCCACATCTTCCATGGGGATACCGTCGATCTGGGCGTTGCCGAATCGGTCGCATCGCGGGACGTGCAAAAGGGCCACGTCAGGGTAAGCGGCCGGGATCAGAGTCACTGGTTTCTCGCTCCAGGGATCCTGGATCACGATGGCCGAGCTTTTCTCAAAGGTGTCGGTGCCGGCCAGACTGCGGACAGGGATGAAGGGGATGCCCATCATCCCTGCCAGGAAGCGCCACTGATAGGTACCGTTGGACAGTTCCCCGATCACGCGTACGGTGCCGTTTTCTACCGCGCGCCGGCCCGAGGGCGAGAGCCCGCGCAACTCGTGTCCAAAGGCGTAGGCGCACTCAACTCTGCTGACGCAGCCGGCTCCGATCAGCACGTCAATGTCGTGTACCCCCGTCTTGCCCGCCACGGCCAGGTCCCGGCGGCCCTGGCGGATGATCTCATAGATCACGGCCATGGGAACGCGAACGTGGCCAAAGCCGCCGATGGCCACAAAGTCGCCATCGTGAACAAAGCGCTCGACGGCCTCGCGTACTGTCATCCGCTTGTCGACAAGCCCCCTGGGCTTGTGGTCGCGTACCCAGGCCCGGTGCTCATCGGGGTCGTGCCATCCTATCAGTTCCCCCTGGCCTTGCTTCAGGATCCTGATGTTGTCTGTCATGGATGTGCCTCTTTCTCCCTCTTGCTCAAAGTAAGTGACTCTCTTCTCCCTGGCGAACCTTGCGGTGAGACCCTGGTACAACCGCTGCGATCAGTACTGGCTGGGCGACGGTGACAGATCCAGCATCTCGCGGGCCTGTGCTGCTGTAGCGATCTCCCTGTTCAGATCTTGTGCAATGCGCACCACCCGCTCTACAGCCTCGACGTTGCTTTCCAGGAGCCGGCCTCGTTTGTAGTATACATTGTCCTCCATACCCACACGTACCATCTGCGCCCCCAAGATCATGGCCAGGCTGGTCATGGGCAGTTGGAAGGGACCAACGCCTGATACCTCGACGACACACTGGGATGGCAGTTGTTCAAAAAAGTTGATGAGGTTGCCTGGCGTTGCCCAGGGCGACATGCCGTAGCCCATGACAAACTGGATCAGATAGGGTGGCTCAACCAGCCCTTGCTCCATCAAGTCAAATACGCTCCACAGTTGCCCAGGGTGGTAGACCTCCATCTCGGGCTTGATGTTTCGTTCTCGCATGGCTTGGGCAAATCGCTGCAGTTCCTTGTGGGTGATGGGTAGGGTTCCGCTCACCTCCTGGGCGGGTCGCGGGTGAGGCAGGGGTGCCTTTCGCTCCTTGAGCCTGAGTTTGTACATATCCGGCCCCATATTCAGTGTGGCAACCTCTGGCGCTGCATCCAGGCAGGCCACCCGGTCCTCGACGGACATGCCGAAGGAACCGCCGGTGCTATTGTTGATGATGATCTCGGGGCAGGCTTCGCGGATCAGGGCATGGACCTTGCGGTACTGCGCCACGTCGCCCGAACCGTCCCACCACTTTTCGGGGTCGCGCACGTGCAGATGCACCATTGAGGCGCCAGCTTGGTAGCAGGCGAGGGTCTGCTCCACCTGCTCCTCCGGTGTTTCGGGCAGGTTGGGGTTTGCTTCCTTGCCCTGCACGCCGCCGGTGATGGCGACAGTGATGGCCAGGGGGGGAAAGCTGGACTTTCGCACTCGCTCGAGCCATTCGTAGGGGTTGTGATAGTCCCAGACATGATTCTGCATCGTTGCATGCTCCAATGCCTTCAGTTTTGCTCTGGTAGAGGTCCTCAGGATCCGGGGCGCAGACTGCCCACGGTAGTATAACGGCAGAGACCCATCTGGTCAAGACGGCCGCATCATAGATTCGGTGCGCTCGGCAACTGGCTGTCGCGATCTACAGATCCGCGGTTGGGGCACCGTTCCCACAGAAGGCCCCACTGACCTGCCGCCATCAGGCGCGACCAAAATCCAGGTACCGGACGCCATTCAGCCGGTACCACCACTTGGTCCAGCGGCCCTCGCGACCTACGCAGCGAAAGTAGGGCGGATCAAAAGCGCGTACCAGATCTCCGATCCGGTAGCGGGGCAGGACCGGGGTGGACACGATCAGGCTGCCATACTCGCCCGGCCGCATCTCGTGCAGCATCTTGACCGTCCCTGATTCGAGAAGAACCTCAAAGACATACAGGTCATAGTTGGGCACCAGAAGCTGGCGGTCGTCGAGCTGCTGGGCAAAGGCGCCCTCGGTGGCGATGTACATCTCGATCACGTCCACGGGGCCGTACAGGGCGCGCAAGGCCGGTTTGTATTGGGTATGGATTCCGGGCACGCTGGTGGCAGCAATGGCGCGCATGGACCAAAGATTCTTGGGCAGTACGCGGTGGTGGCGCTGGAGGTAGTGTCCGAACTCGAGGATAGAGGGGCAGACCCCGGCGCACATGGTGATGGACGCTTCCTTGGTGCGCTGGTAGACCCACTCGAAGCGACGCTGCCAGGCGCTGGGCGTGTTTCCCCCGCCCAGGGCATCGATCTCTTCCTGGGGCGGAAGGATCTCGACGGGGGTGGCCTCGGCCGCGTGCCGGACATAGATGCCGGAACTGAATCCGTAGGGTGTTTCCTGCCCAGCCACCTCCATGATTCCTACTACGGAAGGGTAGTTGAGGTTGAGACTGCAGCCCTCGATGGCATCAAGCTGGTCGGTCCGCAGTAGGTGGTTGAGCAGGCCGCGGGCGGCGGCCACGCGGATGCCCAGATCGGTCTCGGTGATGGGAATACGCTTGGGTATGCCCCGGGTGGTACCCCGGGTCATGGCCCAGGCGACCGGCGGTTCTGGCAGCAGGGCCTCAACCTGGCCGGCAATGACCTTGTCGATCCAGGGTTTGACCTCATCATAGGTGACGATGGGGAAGGTGCTGCGGTAGGCCTCAAAGAGGCGGGGTGGATCGCCGGCCAGGTCCGGAAGTATGGACGCGCCGTACTGCTGGCCGTAGGTTGTCTTGGCATAACCTTCGAGCAGCCACGCCAGCGTCTGTGCCTGGGCCAGAGCCGGATTCTGCAGCCCCTTGTGCCACAGTTCAACAAAGAGCTGGATGAACTCGCGATACTGCTCCATTCTCCATGCGCTCCAGGTGGGGTCGATTCGCACCGTGTACAGATTCTACCACATCGAGCTGGCGAGGGCAAGGTCATCGTTGAGCGCAAACCGCTGTTGGGCATGAGGGTTAGGGGTGCCAGCTCCCCAAGACCTCGGAGGCAACGAACCTGCAGTTCGTCCGAACCCTCCGAGGTCTGTCTGCAGGGTACAGACCTGTGGCGTCGCTGTCACGATAAGTGGAGGCTTGACGCCGGATCTGACCTATGGTAGGATGCATCTAGCCACTTGCTCATCGTAGCCGATCCAAAATCTGGAGGTCCACAGTGTTGGGAATTGACACTTTTCTGGAAATTCTCGCCGCTTCTGGCGTACAGTACATTTTTGGTAATCCGGGCTCGACCGAACTGCCCCTCAGCGATGCCCTGGCCAGGGACTCGCGCTTTCAATACATTTTTGGCTTGCACGAAGGGCCCCTCACTGCCATGGGCGACGGCTATGCCATGGCTTCGGGCAAACCGGGTGTGGTCTGCGTACACATTTCCTGCGGAGTGGGCAACGCCATGGGCATGCTCTACAATGCCTACAGCGCCGGTTCGCCGCTCCTGCTCGTCGCCGGCCAGCAGGACCGGCGCCTGCGTTTGGGAGAGCCGGTACTGGCCGGTGAGACCGTTGAGCGTGACGCGTCCCTGGACCAAGTGGTCGTACGAGGTGCAGCGCGTTGAGGATGTGCCGCTGGCCGTACGCCGGGCCGTACAGACGGCACTCACGCCGCCAACGGGCCCGGTCTTTCTGTCGCTGCCGGTAGATGTCCAGCTTGAGCCGCGCGCAAGGGCTTGACCTGAGCCCGCCGTACATACCCGACCGGCGGGTCCGACCGCCGTCGGATGCCCTGCGCCAGGCCGCAGAGATGCTGGCCCAGGCCCGCAACCCGGCCATCCTGGCCGGCAGCCGGGTGACGGAGGCGGGCGCTGTGCCCGAACTGGTCGCGCTGGCCGAGCAGCTCGGCGCGCCTGTGCTGGCCGAACAGCAGACTTCCCACGCGCGGCTGCCCATGCCGGCTGACCATCCGCTCTATGCGGGCGGCCTGCCCCTATGGGGGCCGGAGGTGCACGAGACGCCTGGCGGAATTCGACATAATCCTGGTGGTTGGCATGGATCTGCTGCGCCTCTACATTCACCAGGAGCCGCCACGGCCCATGCCGGAACAGGTGCGCCTGATCCACCTGGACGCGGACCCCTGGCAGATCGGCAAGAACTATCCGGTAGAAGTGGGCCTGGTGGGCGACCCGAAGGCCGGCCTGGCGGAGCTGGCTCAGCACCTGGCAGAGCTTCTGTCAGCGGAGCAGATCCAGGCGGCTGCCGAGCGCCGTGGAGCGCACGCCGTCCGGCGCAGGGCCGAGCAAGAGGCACTGCTGGTCCGAGATCGACAGCCAGTGGGACCTGCGGCCCATGACGCCCTACGCCTTTATGGGCGCGCTGTGCCGCGTCCTGCCGCCGGATGCCGCCGTGGTGGAGGAAGCCGTTACCACGCACCAGTACCTGCTGGAGAGGCTGGGCGTGCTGAAGGATCCCAGCGGCTACATCGGCCATCGCGGCTGGGCCCTGGGCTGGGGGCTGGGTTGCGCCATGGGCGTCAAGCTGGCCTGGCCCGACCGGCCGGCCGTGGCCCTGTCCGGTGACGGGGCGGCGCATGTATGGCATTCAGGCCCTCTGGACGGCGGCCCATCACCGCATCCCGGTGCTCTTTGTGATTGCCAACAACGCCCAGTACAAGATCCTGAAGGTCAGCGGCGACGTGATGCAGTTGCCCCAGATGGTCCAAAAGAACTACCTGGCCATGGACCTGGTCGGACCGGAGATCGATTTCGTGGGTCTGGCCCGCTCCCTGGGTGTCCGGGCACTGCGGGTGACTGGTCCGGATGAGCTGAGCGACTGTGTAGGGGATGCACTGGCGGGCAGCGAACCGGTTCTATTGGACGTAGTGGTCGATCGCTAAGCCTGTACTTCCACATCGGTCCTTCGTAGTGTGCAAGGTACCGGGCGCAGGCGCCAGGCTGGACAGACTCATTTGCGCGGACCAAGCGCGGCAGGATTGGCGATATGACCTCTACCTTCGCCAATTCTGGCAAGGGAGCGATGCATGGAAGACTGGTTGCTAGCCATCGCGAGGAGGTTCGGGCTTGACCCTGAGACCTCGAGCCCACTCGATCAGGCGGCTGCCGCTTGGGGTTTCTTTGGTGTTCTCTACTCGGTACCGCTGGCGCTCGCAGGCCTCGTGTGGCTCGCTGCCGCTACGGATGTGCGCCTGATCCGTGCCGAATGGCCGACACTATTGCTCCTCTGCGCGTTCCTCTTTCTCTTCAAGAGGTTCAGGTTCTTCTTTTTCATCGAGTCGCCTGGCAGACAGCAGACCAGATTTGATAGCACATTCGAGCCCATTGTCTACTGGTCGGCAGCCCTGATATTCGGCCCCACCGCCCTGTGGCTGCCCGTGCTTCTGGACACGCTAGACTACGCCCACAGGGTGCGCCAGGAGCCCAGGATCTTTGGACGCTGGGATATCTCTCGCAACCTGCTACACAACCTGGTCAGCATAACGCTCGCCAGCCTGATCGCGCTGGCCCTCTACGAGTACTGGGGTGGTGAGTTCCCTTTCCCGGGCCTGACAGTGACGGCCGTCCTGCCTGCTGTCCTGGCGACGCTCGTTCACATGTGCCTGCAGATACTACTCTATGCGCCCCTGCTGTTCTACATCGCAGCGGGCTGGTCACCGGCGTTTCGCCAGGATCCGGGTTGGCTGAGTACGCTTACCTGGGGTCTGGGCATCACCCTGGGGGCCGTCGGCCTGATCGAACTCTTTGCCATTCTGGCGGCGGGTCTGTACACCGACAATGGTCTCGGTGTCTATTTCGCCTTTCTCATTGGCCTGCTACTGGTGAGCTGGCTAGCCTTTAGGCTGAGCACGTACTTGGAGCGCAGTCAGCAACGGTCGCGCGAGCTGGAGAGATTGGAGGAGCTGGGGCGTGCCATCCTGAGAGCGCCGCCAGACGCCTCCACGCTGCCTGACCTGCTGGACGAGCACGCCGGCAGCATGTTCCTGCGAAGCCAGATCGAGATTCACCTCTATCCCAACCGGACGCTGTTGCACAGCCCTGACAACTGGCCGCCGGTCAGTGGTCCAACCTGGAAGTGGCTGCGAGCAAACCCCGAGGCGCGCTTCTATCTGCCTGAGACCAGCCTTCCCTGGGATGAACAAGTGGATCACACCGTCGGGATGGCCCTGGCCCCGATCTTTGAAGCCGAAAGTGGGGGGGATGCTCCATCGCTGCCCATGGGTGGCATCTATTTGCGGCGAGATCACGATCCTCTCGATGTGGCCAGCCTTCTGCCAGCCCTGCAGTCGCTGGCTGCCCAGATCGCATCCGCGTTACACAGGGCCAAAGTGTTCCGGATCGAGCAGGAACTGGCTGTCGCCGGCCGGATCCAGGCCAGTTTCCTACCGGAAAGCTTGCCCCAGATCCCTGGCTGGCAGTTGGCAGCGGCGTTGGTACCCGCTCGGGAGACCTCGGGCGATTTCTACGACGTCATCCCGCTGCCGGATGGCTCCTGGGGCCTACTGGTGGCCGACGTGGCCGACAAGGGCACCGGGGCTGCGCTGTATATGGCCCTGAGCCGGACGCTCGATCCGCACCTTTGCCGTAGAATACCCCCAGCAGCCGGATCTCGCCTTGGGAGCCGCCAACCGGCGCATCCTGGCCGATGCCAGCGCCGATCTCTTTGTCACGGTCTTTTACGGCGTACTGAATCCGGACTCAGGCACGCTGACCTACTGCAATGCAGGCCACAATCCACCCTTCCTCCTGGAGAATGAGGCTGGCGACCGGCCCCAGGCTCTGACCGGTACGGGGCTGCCGTTGGGGGTCCTGGAGGACGAGATCTGGGAGCCACGCTCCGTCCGGCTCGACGAAGGGAGCGCCCTGGTGCTGTACACGGATGGAGTAACGGAGGCGCGGAATGCCCAGGACGAGCTGTTTGGCAAGGAGCGGTTGCTCGAGGTCCTGAGAGCAAGCCAGGGGACGACTGCACAGGGGATCCAGGAGGCTGTACTTGGGGCAGTGCATGAATTCGCAGCGGATTCTCCCCATTCACAGTACGATGACATCACGCTTATGGTCCTGGTGCGGGGTGGGCCGCGATAGGACCGATGCTTGTCCGCCGCGGACCTGTGCTTCTTGACAACCCAATCAGGCTGTCAGAGTTCATCAGTCCGCGCGCAGCCTGCGAGAAAGGACGTTGGGCCATAGTCCGAGCGTCCAGTTGTAGCAAACTCATGATGGCCCCCGAGAGGGGCAAGGAGGTCCGACAGCATGCAAACAAGAACGTTGATCCAAGCGGTCGTCCTGGGTACTTTTCTGGTTCTCGCTGGTGTTCTGTTGCTGCTGCAGACCTTTGTCGACCTCAGCGCCTGGCTCTGGTTTGCCCTGATGGCTGCTGGGGGGCTGGTTGCTCTGGTTCTGTACCTTGCAGACCGCTCCAACCTGGCTATGCTCATCATGGCCTACGTACTGTTGGCCCTTGCCGGGTTGGTGGCCCTGATCATGCTCAACGTCCTGCGCGATGAGGGCGTGGCTGTCTATGTCCTTGCAGCCGTAGCTCTGCCCTTTTGGGCGGTCTATGGTCGCGACCGACAGAAGTGGTGGGCGCTCATTCCAGCCTACGTCTTGCTGGCCGTGGCCCTGATGATTGGCCTAATGGGACTGGGCATCCTGGGCGAGCGCCTGGTGCCGGCCTATGTCATGTTCGCCATCGCTATTCCTTTCTATGTGGTGTACGCCTGGAATCGTGGCCTGTGGTGGGTATTGATTCCAGCCGGGGTGATGACGGCCATCGGACTGTTTTTCCTGGTGGCTGAGGAGGCTCTCCAGTGGCTTGTACCGGTCCTTCTGATACTAGTGGGCATCTGGATCTTGGCCCGGTTGCTTTCGAGGCGACGCTCTGACAGGATCGAAAGGACGGAAGCACGGACGCCGGAGCGAGGTGACCCGGAGTGGGATCAACCCCGCAAATGGAAAGAAGACTAGGGGACGCCCGCCGGCCCGCAGCAGCCTGGTTCTGCGCAGTCCATGGCACAACCCTCATTTCAGAGAAATGAAAAGGCCGAAAGCAGACCGGGCACAATGACCGGTTGCTTTCGGCAGCTCTAGCTCTACAGCTATGTCATCCGCCGCTACAGTGGGACTGCGACGCGACTTGTCACACGCTCTCTAGTCTTCACCAATCCCGAGGCTTGCCCCCGAGCCTGTCCGCAACATGCACTACGATTCACGCACGACGCTTCAAGGCTCCCAATGCTGCCGCCGAATCACGGGCAAGAATATCTCCCACCTGCACGGTGGCAAGGCCACCACCGGCCCGTAGAACGTGCTGGTCTCATCGACGTCCATGGCTTCCACCCAATACACGTAGACTTGGCGGGGGTTAACCGTCTCGTCCAGCCATTCATACTGCGCGCCCTGGGTGGCATTGCCCTTGCCGGGGATCAGCTTGGCTGTGATCCGAGTTCGGGGTCCCGTAGGCGTCTCGGCGCGGTGGAGGTAAAAACCGAGCAGGTCCACTTCGCTGGCCGTTTTCCAGCGGACGCGGACGGCCATGCCCGAGACGCTGGCAGTGAACGAGGTCAGGACGATACTGGTGGGGCCGTCGCTCTCTCCCTGCCAGAAGCTGGCAGCCTGGGCAGCGTCGCCGCCCAGCGACGTTCCGGGAACGCACTGGCCATAGGTATCGCTCAACCCGGTGTTGCTGGCGCTGCTGTCCGGGACGTGCCAGCCGGGGTCGGTATTACCGTTGGGCTGGGCCAGGTAGACTTGGGTGAGCGCCAGCAAGATGGCCAAGACGAGTAGCGCGGTCGCTGATCTCTTGTGCATGGTCTACATCCTCCTTGATACTGGTTGTGGAACGGGTCGATTGGAAAACTGGTACGTAGCGCAGAGATGCCGTCTCGCGGTGGAGGGTCCCGAGAAATCCGCCGAGATCCACCCGATTCCAGCAGAATTGGCATCGCCGTACTTCCGGGGCGTGGTGGCCCCGGGCGTGACCGCGACCACCGGCACGACGAGGACCAAGGCGATGACGAGCGGTCAGTGCCAGGCACCATCGCTTCTGTCCCATTCTGGACACGAGGGGCATCTCCTTTCGCCTCAGATTTTTGGGAACCAGCGCATTCGCAGGCGGGAAGCCTCGAACGCCCACCGTTTACATTATAATACAGCCTCACGACGATGTCAAACCGGGGCGCGTGGGCTTTGGGATGGAAACGCTGCGGCCCACAAGCAACCAGACCTCAAGCCTGCCGGCAGCAGATCCGCACCCTCAGGGTCCCAGGAGTGGCCACCCGAGGCTATCGCCCACCCAGTGAACGTACCACGCCTCACGGCTCCAAGTGCTGCCGCCGAATCACAGGCAGAAAGATCTGCCACTCGCACTCCGGCAAGGCCACCACCGGCCCGTAGAACGTGCTCCTGCTATCGGCGTCCACGGCCTCCAACCAATACGCATAGGGCTGGCCCGGGGTCACCGTTTCATCCAGCCAGTCGTATTTCGCGCCCGTCAGTGGTCCCTGCGCCTTGGCGGGGATCAGTTTGTCGTTGAGCTGCGTCCGGGGTCCGACGGGAGTCATGGCCCGGTGGAGGTTGAAGCCGAGCAGGTCCACCTCGCTGGCCGTTTCCCAGCGGACGCGGACGGCGGTCCCCTCCCACACGGCGCTGAAAGAGGACAGGATGACAACGGTGGGGTCGTCTTCGCCCTGTCCCTGCCAGTAGCCGGTCTGCAGGGTCGCGTTGCCACTGCTCGAAGCTCCGGTGGCGAACTGGCCCAGGGTTCCGCCCAGCACAGTGCTGGCGCCGCTGCTGGCCGTCGTTCCCCCGCTGCCCAGGACGCGCAGGCCGAGATCAATGCTGCCGCCGGTCTGGGCCAGGTAGACCTGGGTCAGGGCCAGCAGGGCGGCCAATACGAGCGCCAGGGTCAATAGTCTCTTGCGCATGTTCGTCTCCCTTGGTCAGTTGCCAAATGGAGGCAAAGTGGGATACACTGTCCTGAGATGCCGATTCCCTTGAGGGATTCAGGATCATGCCTGACGCTCACCGGACTTCCTCTACCTCGAGCACGGTCGGGCCGTGGCCCAGTGAGCATATGCCGAGGCTCCTCCGTGCCCAGACTTGAATCGTATACTCGTCCGCTGGTAGCGATCTGCAGTAACCCACCACGGCTATGCTGCGTGTTGAGTAGCCTGACGTGGAGTTGCTGTGAGTATACCAGAGCGGAAACCCAGGGCACGAATTGCCATCGACTCTGATCTCAAGGTCGCACCATGAGTCAGGGGTTGTTTGTATTCCCTCCGTGTATGTGATACGCAGATCTGTGTCGGAGTCCAGCTTGTCTACAATCACGGTGCGACCTAGCACCGGGACCCAGCTATCATTGTTTACATGGTGAGTCGCCAAGTATCCAGTCATACGCGCAATCGTACGCGGATCGGTCCTCTGCCGAAGATCCGCAAGCTCCCCTTGCAGTTCATTCATGTCCTCAAAAACGCTGGCGACATCGCCATATAGTGTGGCCACGTCAGCACTGAGGGCGGCTACGTCGGTGCTCTCCGCGTAGTGACTGGGGCCCTGACAACCCAGGGCGTCGGCGTCGCTGGCCCGCAAGGCATAGGGTACGCTGGCGATGCGCTGGTTGGGCTCCAGGGCATCGTCGCTTTCTACGGGCGATGTCGTACTGAACCAGACCCGCAGGTAGGTTGCCGTCTCCGCGAAAACGGAGCCGTCGAGGGCGGTCATGCCCTCCAGGCTGGTGTCGCCCAGCAGGACGTCAAACAGCCCGTCGCTGACGGTCAGCGCCACCTCGTTGCTGCTCCAGTAGGGCGTACCGTCGCCGGTGGACGTATTGGTGACGGAGAACGTGAAGTAGCCGGTGCCGGTGTAGGGCTGGCCGTTGTCCTTGACCAGGCCCTGGTAGCTGACAATGTCCGGCGGTGGGCCAGCCTCAGGGGCCAATATCTCCTTCAGATGCGCCGTGACCCCGGGCGTGACTGCGACCAGCAGCACGACGAGGACCAGATTGACGACGACGAGGGACCAGCGCCCGAGCAGGCGCCACCGATTCTTTCCCATCTCGGACATGAGGGGCATCTCCTTTCGCCCAAGCTGACAGGGCAACTTGGGCACTGAAACCGGTATTGGGGATCAGGCCGGCTGCTGGCACGCCCGTGGGCCGGCTGGGGTAGGAGATTGCTGCGGAAGACAACGGTATTGCCTGGAGAGGATCCTTTTGGGAACCGGGGTATTTTCTGGCGAGCAGCCTTGAATACCCACGGGTAACATTACAGCATATATCGGTGAAAACGTCAAGCGAGGTTGTGTGGTCCTGGTGGAACTGATGTTTCTCAACGAGGAATCTGCTAGCTTGGCCAGCGACACAGGGCAAGTTGCCAACTTGCCCTACAAGAGAGGCTTGTTCACCTGGAGGCGATACTTCATTGAGGACTGTGTTCGCGCTGGAACACAGTCCGCGCGGAGCGGAGGATGGTTACGGTTGGGGCTACTGGCTCTGGGCTACCGGGTTGGCCACGACGTAGATGCGCTGGGCAAAAGGCGCGACGTTGCCGCCAGAACAGGTCACCAGCGTGAGGCGTTCTGGCCCACCGCGATAGAGCAGGTCGCTGTGCTGCTCGAGTTCGGCGGCGTTCTTTCGCCGCCACGGAAGCCGCTGCACGTAGGATACGCGATAGGCAAAGGTCTGCCCGTCCCGGTCAACGACCTCAACTTCCTGACCTGGTTGCAGCCGGCCCAAGGGCAGAAATACCCCTGTGCCGGTGTAGCTGTAGTTGTGGCCGACTAGGACGACGTTGCCCTCTCCACCGGGATAGGCTGACCCGCCCCAATGGCCTACGAGATCCGGGCGTCCACGCCGGAAGAGTTGATCCACGTCTCGTGTCCAGGTGCCGGTGCGCGGGTTACGGATCTGCTGTAGCTCGACGATGGCCCGATCGACGTCGATAGCAGGGATCCGGACGCGGGCTGGCGCGGCGCGGCCGGAAGTCAAATCAAGCCAGGTGGTCTCTTGCACACCAGCCTGAGCGTAGGCTGGCGTGGGGAGGACGGGAGTAGGGGTTCGGGTCGGCATAATAAGCGTATGGTCCACGATGCCATTGCCCGCCAGGAAGCGGTCCTGCGCGCTGAACCAACCGGTCAGGACAGCAAGGACCACGTAGCAGCCGGCCAGAGCAAGGAGCACAATGCCCACGGCGTACAACAGCTTGCCCCTTGCCCGACTGCGCCAGGCGTGTTGGTCCGCTACAGGTTCGGATGAACCCTGGTCTGGCTCCCATAGTTTTTCCATAGACGCATTATACCCTCAACCAACCCCGGCGTCAATCTGGCGCAGTGACCTGCTCAAAGTTCGTTGATTCTGCTCGTTCCGGTCAAGATCTGAGAGTAACCACCTGCTCCGGTTGACATACTGTGTACAATGTGGTACACTTGACGGGAAGCTGGGGGCCGCCGCAGGTACATCCTGAGGTCGGGTTCTCAATGGCATCATGGCCTGGTGAGGGTATGGATCTTTTGGGATGGGGCGTGGTTCAGGCAGTGCGTGGCGCATGCGTGTGACAGGAGGTGGAGAGATGAAAGGGTCAACTCTGTGGAAGTATCTGGCAGCGGGTCTGGCAATAGCGCTCCCGTTGGGCCTGTTGCTCATGGCCTTGCCGATAGTGGTTTGGGCGTCTACTCCCGCTTCTCGCCTCTACGAGTCTCTGCCTACCATCCAGGTGGCCAAGTCAGCCAATCCGGCCCAAGTACCCGAGCCGGGCGGCACGGTGACTTTTCAGGTCAAGGTCAGGAATACGAGTAGCGACGACCTGGCTGTGACCCTGGTGCGCCTTGAGGACAACCTCTATGGTGATCTGACCAACTCGGGGAACTCGAACATCTCCAACAGCACCTGCTCTTCGGTCGCCATCCAGGCTGGGGATACCTACCAATGTACCTTTCAGGCCGAGGTGAGTGGCAGCGGTGGCAGCAGTGTGACGGATACGGTGACGGCCAAGGTCAAAGATGCTGTGGGCAACGCGGCGCAAGCCAGCGCCCAGGCCACGGTCACCATCACCGCTGGCGAACCATCCGCGCTTGAGGTCGCCAAAAGCGCCAATCCGACGCAAGTGACCGAGCCTGGTGGTACAGTGACCTTCCAGGTGAAGGTGCGCAACAGTGGCGGTGGGCAGGCCTTGACGCTGGTCCGCCTGGAGGACAATCCCTACGGCGACCTGACCAGTGGGGGCAATTCAAACATCTCCAATACTACTTGTTCCCTGGCTACGATTCAACCCGGGGATACCTACCAGTGTAAATTCGAGGCCGGGGTCACGGGCAGCGGGGGCAGCACGGCGACCGATACGGTGACGGCCAAGGCCAAGGATGCTGCGGGCAACGCGGTTCAGGCCAGTGCCCAGGCCTCTGTGGACATCATTGCCGGGGAAAAGCTGGGGATCACGGTGGAAAAGAGCGCCAACCCGTCGCAAGTCACAGAGCCGGGGGGTACCGTGACCTACCAGGTCAAAGTGCGCAACAGCTCAGGCGGGGTGAGCCTGCAACTCGCGCGCTTGGAGGATAACCTCTATGGTGATCTCACCAGTGCAGGCAACGCGAGTATCTCCAACAGCACCTGTGGGCTGACCACCATCTCACCCGGGGGCACCTACCAGTGCTCCTTCCAGGCGGAGGTGACTGGCAGCAATGGCACCAGTGTGACAGATACAGTGACCGCCAAGGCCAAAGATCCTGCGGGCAACGCAGTACAAGCCAGCGACCAGGCCACGGTGACCATCGGCGCCCAGCCGAAGCCTGGTATCGGCGTCAAAAAGAAGGCCAACCCTACCTGGGTGCTTGAGCCAGGTGGCACGGTGACTTTTAAGGTGCAGGTGTCGAACAATAGTCCGGCCGGCTTGCCGGTGACCTTGTCCCAGATGCAGGACAACGTCTACGGCGACCTGACCGACCTGGCAAACCCCAACATCTCTAATAGCAACTGCCAACTTGCCACGATTCAACCGGGCAATACTTACCAGTGCTCTTTCCAAGGCCAAGTGTCAGGTAATGCGGGAACTACAGTCACCGACACGGTAAGCGTCATCGCCAAGGACAACTCGGGCAACCAGGTGCAGGTCAGTGCCAAGGCCACCGTCCAAATTCTCAGCGAGCCTCCGGATACGGGTGTTCCCTTGCCACCCCCGGTTATCGCCGGTGGTCTCATGGCCCTGGGTGCGGCAGCTCTAGGAGCGGGTGCGCTGGTGAATCGCCGGGCAAGCTGAGAATCCCTCAGGAGCAAGAGCTATCTCATCGTGGGTCTCGCCCGTTTGCATCTGGGGATGCTCACTCCACGAGGGAAGAGATGGCTTGAATACTGAGGTGTGGAGCATTCCTTGATGCGGAGAGGTCTTTGCCCGGCGACTGGATCCCTTCCTATCTAAGAATGCTCACTCCGCTGTCGTGGCGGCTGTACTCCCCGCGGCCCGATGGAGATTCACCAAGTCAAATCGTACAGCGCCCTGTTGCACCTATGGACAGGATGTGGTAGAATGGGGCATCTCATTTGAGGGAGAGGAGTCATCGGGTCATGAAGGCTCTAAAAAGCGCAGGTGTTGTACTCATCATCGGGGCGATCCTTTTTGCCATTGGTTCCTTTTCACCAAGCATCGGCGTATTCTGGGAGTCTGATGCGACCAGCAAGCTGCAGCAGATCGAGGAGGCCAAGGGGCTCTGGCAGATCACCCACCTATTGTGGGCCGTGGGCGCTCTGGTCACCGTCGTCGGGCTGGGCCTGGTGACCTACCATCTCCGCAAGTCGCACGTCGCCGTGCTGGCCTTCCTCGGCTTTGTCGCCGTGGCCCTGGGCGCTGCCATCGGCGCCTGGCAGTTCTACCTGCGGGCGACAGATCCCGCAGCCTTTGTCCAAGGCGCGCTGGCCGGCTGGCACTATGGCGTCTTCACCGTACTGACCTTGCTTGGCCTGGCGATCTATGGCTTTGTGTACCTCCGTTCGGGGCTTCCCCGCTGGCTCGGCTATGTCACCATTGGCGGCGCGGCGCTGGCCTTCATCGGCTTTGTTGTCCTTCAAGACCGCTGGCCACCCCTCAGCTACTACATCCTCACGTTGTTGGCGGGTGTGGTTCTAGTCCGTCTCGACTGAGCACACGCAAAAGGGCGTGATGGCGCCTGTTTGGCGCCGTCCGGCCTGGCAGACCCGGGAACCGAAGCGGCGCGTCTGCATGCTTGGTCCTCCATAGAGTTATCTTCTGGCAAACACTGGCCAGGTCGCCGATCGAAAGGCTGGCGACTTGGCCAATTCGATCCAGGAACCTTCGAGGTCCGGTTGGACCGGCCCTTCCTCTTTCTCATCCGCGACATTCAGACCGGGACCATTCTCTCCCTCGGCCGTGTCCTGGATCCCAGCCACGCTTGAGTGCCGAGAACAAGGGGAGCACTTGATCCTCAGCCTGGGAAATAGTCCATCTGGCCTACCCGAAATGGGCCATCTGTCCAGTCAAAGATTGTCCATCTGGCCGATACGTTTTCGCAACTGTGGCGTATAATGAGTCAAGACAGTACAATCGGACGTGGAGGTAAAGAGATGGAATCTAAGAATCGAGGCATCTGGCTCATCGTGGCTGTGATCGTCGTCCTTGCCTGCTGCTGCCTGCTGGCTTGTTCGGCGGTAGGCGTGGGCCTGCTTGCATGGCCGTCGCTGCAGCGGGTTTCAGACCAGCTACCAGTAGGAGACACGGAGGGCGGTCCTCATACGCAGCGCATCAACGAGAGCTTTGATGTTGGGGGTGAGCCCACCTTGCGGATCGACGGCTTTGCCGGAGGGGTCACGGTTCGCGGTGACGAGGTGGAGGCGATCCAGGTCGTCGCCAAGAAAAAGGCCCGGCGCCGGAGCGATCTGGACCGGATCGAGATCAGCATGGTTGAGCACGACGGCAGTCTGGAGATCAAGACCAGGAACCCATCCCGCGCCAACAACGCCTCTGTCTCGTTTGAGATCACGGTACCGGCTGCCACTCATCTGGAGGTGGATTTGGCAGCGGGGAGTGTCGTTGTGGAAGGCCTGACTGGGGGTGTGCGGCTGGACAACGCGGCTGGGGCAATCGTACTCAAGGACGTCAGCGGTGGGATCGGCGCCCGTACCGCCGCAGGGACTGTTAGCGCCCACGGGGCGACCGGCCCGGTGAGCCTGGAGTCTGCCGCCGGCGTCATCGAATACCAGGGAACGCCCCAGGGCGACTGCCACTTTGGCGCGGCTGTCGGCAGCATCTCCCTCGACCTGCCCGCCGATCCGGACGTGGCCGTCGATCTCCAGGCCACCATCGGCGCCGTCGACGCGGCCTGTGACGTGGAGGGACTGACTACAGGGCGAAAGCTCAGCGGCATCATCGGTACCGGCGCCCAGGGTACTGTCACAGCGCGCGCGACCGTGGGAGACATTGATATGGTCTGCCGGTAGGGAAAGAGGGGGGACGACGGACGGCAGACGACGGACGAAAGACGCAACACGAATTTCGCAACACGCAACACGTGGTACGAGTCACGAACGACCAAGGAGGAGTCAAGTGAATCAATTGAATGAACACGAGATGAAACTGCACGTGACTATCATCGGCTGGCTGAATATCGTCTCCAATGCCATGCTATTGGGGGTGGGGTTGTGTGGCTGCCTGTTCTTTGCAGGCATCGGTATCTTTGCCGCCGCCGATAGCGGCGACGCGGTCGCCCTGGGCATCTTGGGTACCATCGGTGCGGTAGCCCTGCTGTTCTTTGCGGTGCTGGCCTTGCCAGGCATGCTGGCAGGCTACGGCCTTCTGAGGCGCAAGAAATGGGGGCAGATCCTGGGCATCGTCGTCGGTATTCTGAGCCTGATCAACTTTCCAATCGGGACCGCCATCGGCGCCTACACGCTGTTCGTCCTTTTTCAGGATGCGGCGACCGACTACTTTGCAGGTGCGGAAGCGGGCTAGTTCGCTCGGGCGCATCGCTCCTACCAGGTGCGTTGCGCCTCGGATATTTGGGCTTCGCTGCCAGGACCAGGTCTGGGCAGCCACAGCGGTGGTCTTTCCCACAGGCGGTCTCGGCGCCAGGGCCGCAGGTCACGGATCGGCAAGCAGATAGTGAGCCTTGACAGGATGCTGAGTCCTGACGAGCGCAGCGCCTACAGGTCTGGGAGGGTACCATGGACAGAATGCGGCTCATACCGGTCATCCTGGCCGTCCTCTTGGGCCTGACCGCGTGCCGAGAGGCACGAGGCCCCGCCCCGGCGCCGATTGCGACTGTCGAACTTGCAGAGATCCATCTCGTCCTGTATGTAGACAGAGACTTGGGCATCAGAGGTGTCATACCTGATGGTTGGTTCGAGACCATGCCTGGCCTCTTTCCCGGCATGTACCTGGCGAGCCCTCCAGAGACCCGTCCCGGGACGGTACTCATCCAACCGCTGGAGGCAGGCGCCACGTTTGACCAGGCGGCCGAGGAGTGGGCACCCCGGCTGGGCCTGGAGGAAGAGCCAAAACTCACCGGCAGCCGGGAGTCGGGAGTCGGCTAGTCTGGCTTGGGTTCTGTACACGTTCAGCAGCGTGGATCCCAATCTGGGGCCCAGAAAGGCCGACATCGCCGTGGCTGAAGGTGACGATGGCGTCTACCTGGTCATCATGGTCACTGCAGAGGACGAGTACCTGGCTTTGCATGACGCCCTGTTCCTGCCCGCTGTAGACGCCCTGAAGCCAGCCGTTGATGTGGAATCCCGGTATGCGGACTATGTGGACTGGCCCATCGTCGCCAGCATTGGGGAGGTAGGCAGCGACGCGCACGAGACGATCGACTTTCGACTGGATGCCTGTACCCGCCTGCGCCTGTATACCATTGGACAGGGCGATCGGACAGGCATGGTAGACCTTGCCTTCGTCGAGGACGCGGCAAAGGGTCAGGTTCGTCTGGCGGATGCGCTACGCCGATACCGAGTCCGCCGGCTACCACCTGAACCGCCGTGTGGACCGCGTCCTGACACTGCCGGCCGGCGACTATCGCCTGCATTTCTTGACGGACGGCTCCCATGACTATGACGAATGGGGCGCCTGCCCGGGCACCGCTTTTGGGGCGTCACCCCGTGGCAGGACCGGACGGCTGGAACAGAGCCTGCCGCGTGCTGGCCGCGGGTGGGCAGGCCCGAAGACCTGGGTTGGTCTTCCGCTGGCCTGGATGAGCTCAGCGGTGTACTGGAGGGGAGTGAGGTCGCGGCGCTGATGGTCGTAACCAAGGGCTATCTTGTCTTTGAGTGGGGCAACACGGCCAACAACTTGAGCGCACATTCGATCCGCAAGAGTCTGCTGAGCGCGCTCTATGGTGTCTACGTCGGCGAAGGGGTGATCGAAGCTAAAGAGGCTGGCCGAAATGTGGTGGGTCGCCGAGGAGAGCCTGGCCGGCATCAAGAAAGGGCCCTACGCCGCCAGTGGCTGGGGCGGCCATACGCTGGAGGTCTTGCCCCTCCTGAATACGGTTGTCGTCATCCGCTACGACACTGACGACCCCGCTTTCACCGGGGACTATGCAGGTGCCTCATTAGACCGGTGAGATTGCTGCGACGAGCCGGGCAGTACCCACTGCCTTATCCCTCAAAGATGTGGACGAGGTCGTCGACCAAAGCACGGGAACTTGCCTGGTGGCTCTAGCTCCAGGTTCCCGGAATGAGTCGACGGCAACGATGACCAGTTGCGCATGGACCACAGTCCACGCCCCGCAGCCAAGCGCTGGACTCTTGGCCAAACCTGTGCTATAGTCTATGAGAACCCAGCCGGTACTCTGGCCAGTCTGCGTCCCAACGACGCTTGCGGTGGAGAAAGGTGGTCAAGATGAAGCGCATTGTTGCCCTGTGGGGAAGCAAGCGATGGCGGACGACGATCATCTATATAATCATCGGCGCGGTCGCCCTGATCGCGGCCTTTCTGGTAGGCGTGGCCGACAACCTTCCGGGGCTGGCCCTGGTCTACGTGGCCGTCACCGCCTTCATGCTGGCCCTGGTGCACACCTGGCGCAGTGTCAAGAGGTTCCTCGATCCTCCTCGGGGCGTCGCTGCTGGGCTTCCCGCTCGCCGTGGTACTGCACAATCTGTTCTATGCCCTGGCCGAGTTGGCTTCTGATTTCGTGGGGCTGGTGCAGTTCCTGGGCTTGCTGGAAGTGCTGTTCTTCCTGGTGGCGGTGGTCATCTGCCCGCCGGGCGCCCTAGTCGGGGCGGTGGGCGCCGCGGTCATGGCCATCTCTCCGCGCCAGGCACAAACGGGGCCCGGATGGGATGTCCTTGTAGCGAGGCGTACCAGGCTTCCGAAGTCGCGAACCCTCCGACTGCGCTCAGGGCAGGCCTGTGGTGCGTCCGAGACTTCGGAGGTGTATGACTATGGCTATGACAGAGTGGGAGTAGCCCATGACAGCAGAGATCAAAGAAACCCTCAAAAAAACGGTGGTTGAGGCTGGGCAGACGATGGTCCGAGAGCGCCTGACGCTTGGGTACCTGGGGCAACGTCAGCCTGCGCGACCCTGTGACGGGATTCATCTATATTACCCCCAGTGGCATCCCCTACATGGAGATCCAGGTTTCGGACATTGTGGTGATGAACAGCGACCAGGAGATCGTCGGCGGCCATCGCATTCCCTCCATCGAACGGGGCATGCACATCGCCGTCTACAATGCCCGCGAAGACGTGAACGCCGTCGTGCATTCCCATCCCCTCTATTCGAGCGTGCTGGGCGTCAACCACATGGAGTTGCCGGGCATGAGCGAGGATTTTGTCCAGATTGTAGCAGACAAGATCATCTGCTCCGAGTACGCCCTGCCCGGCACACCCGAGCTGGCCCGCAACGTGGTGGCGGCCCTGGGCGAGCGGAACGCGGTGCTGCTGCCCAACCACGGGACGCTATGCGCCGGCGAGGACATGACGCGTACCCTGTTGATCAGCCAGGCGGTGGAAAAGACGGCCCAGATCTATATCATGGCCAAGAGTATCGGCACGCCGCACCTGATCTCCCAGGAGCACATCGAGGCCATGCAGTGGTACGCCCGGAACGTCTACGGCCAGCGGCCGGAGACCCAGTGACCCTGCTGTAGGCCGGGTTTCCATACCCGCATAAGGAGATGGATTTCCCAGGCCAGGCTTCCGAGAAGGTTCACAGCCCAGGTACCGCACTATGCTCTGCTGATGAGGGCGGCTTGGCCGCTACAGAGGTGGCCTGCGGACGATGACCACGGAAAAGCCGGACGCAAGATCAACTGACCTCTCCTTCCTGAGGCGCTGCCAGTATCTGCTGGGCGTGGGTCCCCTCCTGCTCCTGGTGGGGCTCATTCTCGAGGGTCTGACCCTCTTTGTCCAGGGTTGGATCTCGTTTCCGATAGCCCTGACGATCGAGATGCAGCTTTTACTCACGGCCTGCTGTGTCGCGGCCTGCCTGGCGGGCATGATCTGGTTCAACCGCACGCTGGACCTGGTGAGGGCCCACCTGCAGCAAGGAGAACATGAGCTGGTAACCTGGGGTCCCTTTGCCTACGTGCGGCATCCGCTGTACGCAGCCATCATACTGACCGTTCCACCTCTGTTCGTTATCTGGTTCTCTGATCTCCTGTTTCTCCTGCCCTGGGTCCTCATCGTCGTCGCTGCACACTATGTGGTCTCCTTCGAGGAGCGCAAGCTGGTCCAGGAATTTGGCCAGGCGTATGAAAGCTACCGCGGCTTTGTGCCGGCGCTGTTGCCCTACAAAGGGGCTGGCGGTCGCCGCTACCGGGAAGCTCGCGGTCACTCACGGCTGGAACCCCCCAGGTAGGTAGGCTGCGGTGCCGGCTGACTGCGGGGGATGGCCCGCTTCTGGGGGGCGAGAGCTGTGCACAAGTTCGCCAGGGAGGTGGCTCTATGAGCAGACGCTGGCTCATTCTCGCCATGCTATTCGCCGCGCGGACTGTGATCGGCTACCAATACCAGTCGGTTGCTGCCGTCTCACCTTTCCTGATGGCCGATCTGGGGATCGACTACGGCCAGTTTGGGACGCTGTTGGGACTCTACTTCCTGCCAGGTATCGTCCTGGCACTGCCCGGAGGTCTCCTCGGCAGGCGCTTTGGTGACAAGCGCGTGGTCGTGGCGGGTTGGGTATGATGGCGGCCGGCGGGCTGACGATGGCCCTTGGCAGTTCGTACACGCTGGTCGTCGTTGGCCGATTGATGAGCGGCTCCGGGGCGATCCTGCTCAACGTGCTGGTGACCAAGATGGTCGCGGACTGGTTCGTGGACCGGGGCCTCGTCATGGCCATGGCCATCCTCGTGAGCAGTTGGCCTCTGGGCATCGGCCTGGCCCTGGTCACGCTGCCCTCCCTGGCCGAAGCTACGTCCTGGCAGGCCGTCATGGCTCTGACCGCACTCCTGAGCCTGGCGGGCCTGGGCCTGGTGGCCTTGGTCTACCGGGCACCACCAACAGCTGGCGACACGGTCACGGAGGCGCAGACAGGGACCAAGTTTGCCCGGACAGAGCTGATTCTGGTCCTCCTGGCGGGCGTTGTCTGGGCGCTCTTTAACGTCTCTTTTGCCATCATACCGGGCTATGCCCCGGGCTTCCTGGTTGCCTCGGGCTATAGCGTCGTCGCTGCCAGCTCAATGGTCAGCATCGTATCCTGGTTGCTTCTCTTCTCCCTGCCTGCGGGCGGCTACCTGGCCGAGCGGCTCCAGAGGCCAAACCTCGTCCTCGTGGCCTGTTTCGTGGGCATCTGTCTTGGCAGCGTGCTGCTTGCTCTGTGGCCCAAAGCGGTTCCCACGCTGGTCGCACTGGGGCTGATATTCGGCCCTCCTGCTGGGATCATTGTGGCCCTGCCTGTGGAGGTCCTGCGCCCGGAGAATCGCGCGCCAGGCATGGGCCTCTTTCACACCTGCTACTATGCTGGGATGCCGACCCTGACGGCGCTGGCTGGATTCACCCTGGAGGCGACCGGCAACCCAGCGGCCCCGCTCCTGTACGGGGCACTGGTCATCATTGTGGCTATCGGCGTCCTTGCCCTGTTCCGCGCTGTGCAGAGGCGTACGGCGAAAGCGTGACAGGGGGAGAAGGAGGACAAGCAGAGCTGCAGCCCACACGGGCTGAGATCTGAGGATCGAAGCGGAGATCCACCGCATTGTGCTGGACGACGATGATTTGCTTTGCGTGAGGAGCCCCCTCTCCGGCCATGGCCGGAGAGGGGGCTCTGGTTAACCTGGGAGTGCGTCGGTTGCTGGAAAGGGTTGTCCTGGATCCTGCCCGCCGGGGTACAAACGAAGGGGCCGGGCTTAGGCCTCGTTCAGCACCTGCGGGCCAGGCAGGTTAGGCATCCAGCGCGACGTGCGACCGGGATCGGCGCGCATGAGAGCGCAGGCCTCGTGACGGGCGCCTCAAGGACAGGGAGTTCCTGTCACTCTTTGACTGTGCCGTCGGGCAGGGTTGCACCCGCGAGGGACGCCACTGTAGCGAGTTGGTCTTCGGTTACGTCGGCCTCGGTCAGGTTGGCCCCAGTCAGGTCGGCCTGGCTCAGGTCGGCTCCCCTCAGGTTGGCCCGGCTTAGGTGAGCCTCGTTGAGCAAGGCCCGGCTCAGGTCGGCCCCCTCCAGGTTCGCATCCTGCAAGTTTGCTCTGCTGACGTTGGCCAGCCGGAGACTGGCCGATTGCAGGTTGGCGTCCTGCAGGTTGGCACCTATCAGGTCGGCATTCAGCAGATTGGCGCTGCCCAGGTTGGCGCCGCTGAGATCGATGCCCGTCAGCCGGGCCCGGTGCAGGTCCTGGTACTTTAGGGTACGATTGGCGCCACCCTGTGTCTGGAGCTCCCAGACAACCCGCCATCTGTCATCTATGGTTGTGGTTTCGTCGATCAACGCCCCTTCCAGGTCGGCCAGTTCGAAAGTGGCCCCCTGCAGGTTGGCGCCCGTCAGGTTGGCACCGCAGAGGAACGCGTGGTCCAGGCGGGCCCCGCTGAGATTGGCGTTGATCAGGTTGGCTCCGTTGAATCTGGCCCCCGCCAGGTCGGCCCCGCTCAGATCGATACGGGGTGCCCAACCGTCTTAGAGGACTCCGTTGGCAAGCATGCAGCGGAACAAGCCTTCGATCTGTTCTGGTGAGTATCCCATGGTATGGCTCCTCTCTCCAGGTATGACGGATTCTGCTTGCTGTATCAGGGGTTGCGCCACATCTCTCAGCCCGGCCCCCATCGCCTTGATCGCGACCGTCGCCATGGAAAAAAGCGCCGTCCGCGCAACCGCAGGTTGCCGCAGACGGCCTGGTGCTGCTATGGTATTTTGATGTGAGGCGCGCTGCGCCTGCGTGGTAGTGGCCCTGTGGGCGACTAGATGCCCGGGTCTATCTTACTCGTACAGTATACTGCAAATCGCTATTCCTGTCAATGCGGGTTCCATCGAGGCCAGGGCAATAGTATCTAAATCAGTCATTGCAGGCGAAGTGAGACAATCTCACTCTGCAGACGTAGGGATCGCTTTCCCTCGGAAGACTCGAGACAGGCTGTCACTCACAGATGGCGCTCGCTTCTCGCGATGACCAGTGACGGTTTCGGTGAATAACAGGATCTACTGTGAATCGCCAGTTGAGTGTCGCACCTTTGCTGTTGCGCTTTCGCCCAGGCCGCTGTCTCCTGGGTCAGCGTTGCCTTGTCCGATATGTGTCAGTTGAGGCACTGCTGATTCAACACACTCAACTCGATCTCGGCCATGTTGAGCCAGCTACCATGTCTGGGTGTAAAGTGAAACTCCAGTACCCATCTCTGTTTTGGAGACGGGATAACGCCACTTCCGTCACCCATCAAATCATGCTTGACAGACTACCAGGCTGGGTATCCCTGGTTCTGTAGGGTGTCTTTCCACGGAACCAGGGGCACCCGGCTCTTTCTTGTATGGTCCCTGCTACGGCAAACCCACCCTTGCCAAATGCCGGATCACAGAGTACAATGGTTTGGTCAATCGCTGAGTTATTGCTTCGGAGGTCTCATCCATGATCGTCCCACGTTTGTTGCGGTGGCTCAACCCCCAGCGGATGCTGGCGCTGGGGCGCTGGCTTGGGCCAAATGCGGAATGGCTCATCACCCCCGACGAGCGCCTGACCCGCCGCCAGGTCTTCGACCGGGTGGACCGGCTGGCGGCGGGATTGCAGTCCCTGGGCGTGCAACAGGGGGACCGGGTGGTCGCCCTCTTGCCGGCCTGTCCCGAATCGGTCTATAGCGTTTTTCTGCCCTGGCTATTGGGCACGGTCGAGGTGCAACTCAACCCCCTGCTGCGGGAGCATGAACTGCGCCACATTCTGACCCACTGCAAGGCGAACGTGGTACTGACTACCCAGAGCTGGCTGGGTCAGGACTATCCGGCTCTCCTGGAGCGCCTGCTACCGGACCTGCCCGACCTGCGCGCCGTCGTCGTGCGGGACGCCAAGGGGGGAGACGGACAGATGTTCTTCCCTCTAGATGAGGTCATGGCCCGGGGCGAAGGGCTGCGCAAGGTGCCCCTCTCGGCTGCTGATATGACGCGCATCACCTACACCTCGGGCACGACCGGCATGCCCAAGGGCGTGGTGCATACCTGGGACCAGATCTGGGGCCTGGTACGCCCGGCTATCGCGCCGCGCCTGAACCCCAGGTTGCTGCGCAGCGTGCTGATGCCCTTTCCCATGGCCTACTACTCTGGGCTGCTGGGGGCCATCGTTACACTCATTTCCGGCGGCAAGCTGCTGCTGATGGACCGCTTTCGTGCGCGGCTGGCCTGGGAGTTGATCGAATCGGAAAAAGTGACCCAGGTGGGCTGTTCGCCGACGATGTATCGCCTGATGCTGCGCCAACGCGGCCAGGAGCGCTATGACGTGTCTTCGGTGCGCGTGATAAGCTACGGTTCAGAACCCATGCCCGCGGAGGTGGCTCGGGCGCTCCACGAGCGCTTCCGGTGTCCTATCGAGCAACACTATGGCATGAACGAGACCGGGCACATCTCCTGGAGCGCCCTGGATGACCCGCCCGAGATCGCGGCCACCACGGTCGGCAAGCCGGTTCCCGGCGCCCGCGTGCGCATCGTGGACGACGACCGGCAGCTGCTACTGCAGGGTGAGCGGGGCGAGGTCGCTGTCAAGACCTCGCAGATGATGTTGGGCTACTATCGCGCCCCAGAACTGACGGCTCAGGTCTTTGACGACGAGGGCTGGTTCTATACCGGCGACATTGGCTACGAGGGCGATGATGGCTATCTGCGACTGGTCGATCGCAAGAATGACGTGATCATCCGCGGTGGGCAGAACATCTACCCTGCTGAGGTCGAGGCCTATCTCGACCTGCATCCCGAGATCCACCGCGCCGGCGTCGTCGGCGTAGCTAGCGACCTGGGCGGGCAGGCGGTGTGGGCCTACGTGCAACTGGTGCCGGGGGCAACACTGAGCGCCAGAGAGGTGCGCAGCTACTGCCGGGGCAAGATCGCGGCCTTCAAGGTACCCAGTCAGGTGCGCCTTGTGGAGCGCATGCCCCTGTCCGTCACCGACAAGGTACAGCGCTATAAGCTTCGAGAGCTGGCTGCCCAGGAGCCTTCCGAAGAGCCTCAATAGTCCCTACAGTCCAACCAAAAATCAGCCACCTGGCCAATCGCCAATCCCCCACATGGCCGATGCGCCCGGAGGTTCCATCCTGTACAATAGATCCCAGGGGAGCGGTCGCGTCGCGAACAGCCCCCTCAAAGGAGGGCTGCATTGTATTCGATGGACTACCGATTGGCCAAGGAACTGGCAGACCGCCACCTGGGCCAAGCAGCACGCCAGGCCGAGGCACAGCTCTTGGCGGAGCTGTCCAACTCGGAGGAATCCGTGGCGTCGATGTCCTGGCAGCGCCGGCTCATGGGCCGCATATCGCTGTTTCTGGTGACGCTAGGTGGGCGGCTTGTGTACTATGGGCTACAACCCTACCGACCAATGACAGTCGAGGCGGACCGCCAGGCCAGCGGGACCTGACCTACGTCGCCGGTCAGGGTCCAATCCATGGTAGTGCCAAGAGGCCGATGCCTACACGAGCGCCCAACGGCAGATAGAGCTGACCGGGGTTATCAAGTTGCGAAAGGCAAGAGGTGAGCGATGAGCTACAGGGTCCGTGTGCCTGCACTCCTGTTACCGCTTCTGCTTGCTGTGGTCACGCTCGGGCAGGCCACCGTATTGGAGGCGTCATCCAACGACCTGGCGCCGCCTATCCGGTTGGCAGAGTCAACTGAGGAGATCGGTTACCGATCTCCAGCGCTTCGTACCGGACTATATGAGGCAGGAACGCATACCCGGGGTTGGCATCGCGCTCATCCGCGACGGCCAGGTCGGCTGGACCGAGGGCTTTGGCGTGGCCAACACCCTTACCCGCAGGCCGGTCACGCCAGAGACCCTTTTCGAAGTGGCCTCCAACAGCAAGGTGGTCTCCGCCTACATCGCCCTGCGGCTGGTCGACCAGGGACTACTCTCACTGGATGAGCCACTGAACAGCTATCTGAGCGAGCCCTGGCTGCCGCCTTCCGAGTACCGGGACGCCATCACCCTGCGCCACGTACTGTCCCACACGTCGGGGCTGGGTCACCTCACCGCCAGCCGGGAGAGCCTCTTTGCCCCGGGCGAGGGCTACTCCTATTCGGCCATCGGCTTTGCCTACGTACAAGCCGTCCTCGAGGAGGTCACCGGCCAGCCGCTGGAGGACTTGGCCAAGGAACTGGTCTTTGTGCCCCTGGGCATGCCGGACAGCAGCTTCACCAGCCACTCGGGCATCACGTCCCGCGCGGCCAACGGCCATGTGCACGCGCTGGTGCCCACCCTTCTCCTGGCCCTGCCCTTTGCCGTCCTCATGGCCATCGCCTGCCTGGTGGGGCTCCTCGTCACCCGCATTCGTAGCGGCCACTGGCGTCCCAGCAAGCGCATGTGGTATGGCCTGCTGGCTGCCACTCTCCTGCTCGCCTTCGTGCCGGCCCTCGTCCTGCTGGCGGGCTTTGGCCTCCCGGCTATGGCCTGGCTGGTCGTATTGTGGGGCGCCTGCCTGGCTGCCATCCTGATCTTGGCGGTCTTCGCTTGCCGGGCCATCGTCCAGCGCCTACTGCCCCGGCGACAGGCGGCCCAGGTGGGGTTGACGCTGCTTTGGAGCTTGCTGGTTATCGCGGGGATCGTCTTTCTGTCAGCCAGAATCACCAACCTGCCCGTGCCCAAGTGGCCCTCGCCGGCGGCCGGTTCAGGGGGCACCCTGCGGACCACCCCGGCTGACCTGGCCACCCTCCTCATCGAGCTCTCAGAGCCACGCTACCTGAGTCCGCAGACCGCGGAGCAGATGCAGGCCTCCCAGGCGGAGCTGGCACCGGACCTGTCGTGGGGCCTGGGCCCCGGCGTCCAGCACAGCGGGCAGGGCGATGCGCTGTGGCAGTGGGGCCAGCACATTCACTTTCAGAGTGTTATGATCATCTATCCCGAGCATGGGTTCGGGGTGGTGGTCTGCACGAATAATGACCTGCTGAACCCCAAGGTGGCGGTCGAGATTGCTCACCGGGCACTGGGGGGTAAGATCGAGCCCATCATGCGCCAGGCGACCGGCCTGGCCTACAACTATCGCCCGGAAGAGTAGATGACCTTTCCTTCGACTCTATCATACCTTGACGGTCCAGAGAGCAGTTCGAGGAGCTGTTCCAGAGCAAGCACATCACCATTGATTGCGTGGTGTGTCACGATTTCCACGCTGGGGTCATTCAGTTGCGCCAGGCGGGCGAGCAGACAACGCGTACCCGGTGCAAGAACGGCCATCTTGACCAGGCCAAGTTCCAGAATCCTGATGTGCACCCGGCCGTGGCCGAGTGCATCGACTGCCACATGCCACGGGTGACCAAGATCGCCGTCGGCAACACGTACAACTTCACCGGCGATCTCCGCACCTACTTGATGGCCATCGATCCCGAGCAGATCGAGCAGTTCAAAGAAGATGGTAGCGAGATTCTGTCGCAGCTTGGCCTCAACCTGGCCTGCCGGCACTGCCACGTTGAGGGCGGCCCGGCGTCGGCCAAGACCGACGAGGAGCTGATCGAAAAGTCCACGGACTACCACGTGAAGCCCGAGGGTCAGAACAGCGCAGCAGATCCTCCCCAACCTTGCTGACGACCCTGGGTCAAGAGCCCGGCTTCCGCGAGTGCATCACTTTCGATGGGAATCACGCTGAGGGCAGAACGCCCGACCACCAAGTGGTCGGGCTTCGTAGCAGCGTCCCATGGAATGGGGCTTGAAGATCGGAGCGCGGGATTCCAGCCGGTTTCAACCGGCGCCTCTACGTAGCCCTGGGCCTTCAGTTCAGGGTGGTCTGTGCTACGCTAGTTTCCGCCGACCTGCATACGCCAATGCATCCCACCTGTGTAGGAATCTAAGCAGCCTTCTGGAAGGTTCGAGTTGTGCGGTTGTAGGAAGGCCAGAGTACATCCCAGCGGTTGCTCAAGATGGTAGCCCGCAGTTGAGCAACCGCCTCGGCACCGTCGCGGGTCCAGATCATGCCAGCTTGTTTTAGGCGTGCGCCGATAATGCGTTTGCAGGCGCTTTCTACCGAACCGCTGCCGATGTGGTAGCCAGCCTTGCGCAGTTCAGGATACCGCATTCGATGTTGATGCTTGTCGAAGTAGTTGATTTCTCGGCGCAGGGTTGACTTGACAGTAGCTGAGGCGCCGGGTGAGGCGCTGCGAAGACTTGTGAGCAGGGCGTCAGGACCTTGCTCCAGGAGTTCCTCCAGGCGTTGGGTGACCCATTGTTCTGTCTCTTCGGTTCCCTCCCCATACAAAGCCTGGCCAGCATTCCACACATGCTCAGTGCCGTGATAGAAGTCTACGATTTCGACGGGACAATCGCAGAAACGGGCAATGCGATTCCATATCCACTCTGCCCCATCACCCAAGACCACGACATCCCGAGCATGATGAAGTCCCCGGCGAGCGGCTTCCAGGTACACGTAGCGGGCAAAGGTCTGCGCATCTTCGAACGAGACGACATAGGTGATCCGCACAGCTCGGATGTTGATGGTGCCATCAGGTTGCGACAGCGGCTCCGTCTCGTAAATCGCAGCTACTTTGGCCTCCTTCCATCCTTCTTGGAGGTGTGCTGTGGTACCATCGACGGCAATGTATAACCGTGCCGGAGCCTTCTCGACCTCCATCTTTGGGGGCTGAGCTGCCTGCCACGCCTGTTCGGCACGCCGTTCCTGCTGTGCAGCCAATTCAGACCCCACCCGCAATACAGCACGTTGCACCGTGTTGTCATCAACCTGAACCATGAGCAGTCGCTGCAGTGTATCCGCAGACTCCTCCAGCGGCATGCGGGCCGCCAGCAGGCAAAGGACATCCTCCAATCCTCCGCTCAAGCAGTCTGCCCCCAGTCTGAGTTGGTGGTCCAAGGGTACGTGTCCCTGCTCACACTTGGCACAGTGAAAGTAGGCCCGTTCAGGACGAATGGTCCCCAACAGGGTCTGTACCCACCATAGAACTGCTACGTTGACGTAAAGTGCAATCTGTGCTACAATGGGGAGCGAACGAACATTGCACCGCGGGCCATCGCTGCAATACACCCTCACAGTCCCGCTTGGTTCTCCGGGCCGCAGGCAAGAAAGGAGTCTGGGATATGCCCGTCTTCTTTTTCACCGACATCGAAGGCTCAACAAGGCTGTGGGAAAGCCACATGGCGGAGATGGGGGCGGTCCTTGCCCGGCACGATGCCATTCTCCAGGAGCAGATCGAGGCCAACGGCGGCCGCATCACCAAGCACACCGGCGATGGCGTGACGGCGGCCTTTGAAGCGGGTGAGCCGGTGGCCTGCGCCCTGGAGACGCAGGTGCGGTTCGCTGCGGAAGCCTGGGGCGATATCGGTGAGCTGCGCATCCGGGTGGGTCTGCACGCCGGCGAGGCGGAATTGCACCCTGCACCGGGCAGTACTGGCGGGGATTACTATGGCCCGCCGGTGAATTGCACGGCGAGGATCATGGCCGCGGCGTGGGGCGAGCAGATCCTGCTGACGCCAGAAGTCACCGAAATTACCTCCCTTCCCCTGCAATCCACCCTTTTGGACCTGGGCGAGCACCTGCTGAAGGACGTGAGCGCCCCGCAACAGATCTACCAGTTGCTTCACCCCGAGCTGCCGCGGGCCGAGTTTCCCCCGCCCCGCTCGCTGTCGGGGCGCGCCATCAGCGAGACGGTCGGGTTGCAAGGACGGCGACTGGCGGGCCTGGAGCCAGAGGCCATGGTGGTGGGGCTGGTGAGCGCTACGTTGCTGCCGGCGGTCCTGGGCGAGGTGCCACCTGAGTCTCCGGCGCTGGCGGGCAATGTGGGAGTGCTGCACGATCTGGGAGCAGGGTCCCTGGCCGAGTTTTTGAGCGAGTTTGCGCAGCGTCAGCAGGCCGGCGAGCCCGAGCAGACCCGGCGGCAGCTGGAGGCTGAGCTGCAACAGGTGTGGCACAGTGATGGATCTGCCGCCCTGGCTCTGCAAGCAGGCGCCAGCCGCTTGCTCCATGCTGTGCACGGCGTGGAAGCGACCATGATGGCTGCTTCCGAGGACGTGAAGGCGGTCCTGGCCCGGGGGCTGGGCGACGTGGGCAGCCAGTTGGGCGAATTCCGCTGGATGCTGGGCGATCTGAGAGAGGCACTGGCGGAGGTGCGAGCCCGGCAAGGGCTGCAGTTGGCCATGCAGAGGGAGCAGCTCGATCTGCAGCGACAGCAGTTGGTCAAGACCAACCTCATCCTCCAGCGCCAGCAAGTATCGGTCGCCGTGCCGCTAGCCGGAATGGTCGTCGAAGAGGAGGTTTTGCTGCCCCCTGCCGACGTGCCCTGCCCATACAAGGGACTGGCGGCTTTCGAAGCCGAGGATGCGGAGTACTTTTGCGGGAGGGATGGGCTGGTGGCCGAGCTGACGGCTCGGTTGGCGGGGACCCGCTTCCTGGCGGTGGTGGGGCCGTCGGGCAGCGGCAAGTCGTCGGTGGTGCTAGCTGGATTGCTGCCAGCTATCTGGGGGAATGCGCTGCCGGGCAGCGAGGCGTGGCGGACGCTGGTTCTGAGGCCTGGCGCCCATCCACTGGAGGAACTGGCGCTCCGGGTTTCGCTGTTGCGGGGTATCGAAGCCAGCGCCCTTCACGAGGCGCTGCAGACGCGACCTCAGGCCCTGTACCTGGCGGTAAGGCAGGCGCTGGCGGAAGAGCCGCAGGGCGTGCGCCTGCTGCTGGTGGTGGACCAATTCGAGGAGATCTTTGCCCTGTGCCGGAATGCGACGGAACGCCGCGCATTCATCGACGCGTTGCTGCACGCTGTGGACGCGGAGGAGGGGCGGACCGTGGTGGTGCCGACCATCCGGGCCGACTTTTACGGGCGTTGCGCTGACTATCCCGAGCTGGCGGCGCGGTTGGCGGACAGCGTGCTCGTCGGGCCGCTGGATGAGGAGGGGCTGCGCCAGGCCATCGAGTGGCCGGCGGAGCGCGTGGGCCTGCGCCTGGAGCCGGGCTTGGCCGACACGATCGTGGACGACGTGGCCGGCGAGCCAGGGGCCCTGCCACTATTGTCCCACGCCCTGCTGGAGACGTGGGGACGGAGGCGAGGGCGGATGCTGACCCTGTCGGGCTACGTGGCCTCAGGTGGGGTGGCGGGAGCCATTGCCCAGACGGCAGACTCGGTCTTTGGCCAGTTCTCTCCTGATGAACAAGCCACCGCCCGCAATATCTTTCTGCGGCTGACAGAGTTGGGGGAAGAGGGGGCTCAGGACACGCGGCGCCGCGTAGCGCCGGAGGAGTTGGTGCGGACGGCGGCGGAGGAGCCGGTTGTAGAGTCGGTTCTAAAGACCCTGGCGGATGCCCGGCTGATCACGACGGGGGAGGACACCGTCGAAGTGGCCCACGAAGCGCTGATCCGGGAGTGGCCGGCACTGCGGCGCTGGCTGGATGAGGATCGGGAGGGACTGCGCATCCACCGCCACCTGACCGGGGCGGCACAGGACTGGCAGACTCTGGATCGGGAACCGGGCGAGCTGTACCGCGGCGCGCGGTTGGTCGCGGCAGGCGAGTGGGCGGACGGGCACGCTGGCGAGCTGAACCCATTGGAGCGAGAGTTTCTGTCGGCCTCACAGGAGATGGCCCGGCGCGAAGCAGAGGAACGGGAGGCCCAGCGGCAGCGAGAGCTCGAGGCGGCGCGAGAGCGGGCCGAAGAGCAAACCAGGGCGGCCAGGCGCTTCCGCCGGCTGGCGGGCATGCTGGCGGTGGTGCTGTTGCTGGCAGCAGTGGCGGCGGTGCTTGCGATATGGCAACAGCAGCAGGCACAGGAGCAAGCGCGTGTGGCCACCTCGCGCGAGCTGGCGGCGGCGGCCATCAACAACCTGGAGGTTGACCCGGAGCGCAGCGTGTTGCTGGCCCTGCAGGGATTGTCGGAAGCCTACACGCTGGAAGCCGAAAATGCCCTGCACGAGTCGATTCCGGAGTTGCACCTGTTGATGACGCTGACCGGCCACGTCAAAATGCCCGAGAGCGTCGCAGTCAGCCCCGATGGGACCTGCCTGGCCTCAGCCGGCGACGATAAGGTCGTAAAGGTATGGGACGCCGCCACGGGCCAGGAGTTGCTGAGTTTTGACACGCAGCACACCGGGCTTACCATTTTTGGCATGGCCTATGACCCTGACGGGGCGCGCATTGCGACAGCCAGTGACGATGGGACCGCGCAAGTGTGGGATGCCGCCACCGGCCAGCAGTTGCTCGTCATCGATCATGGAGCTCCCCTGAGCGGCCTCGCCTTCAGCCCGGATGGGAATCGTCTGGCGACGGCGGGCGCCGATGCGGTGGCCCGGGTATGGGATAGTGTTACAGGCCAACAACAGCTTGTCCTGAGCGGCCACGGCGATGCGATGCGGGCTGGCAGCGCCCATCCTGGAGGCGCCATTGGCATCCTCTTTACGCCAGACGGAAAGCGACTGGTGACGGCCGGCGCCGATGGCACGGCCAGGCTCTGGGACGCTGGTACGGGTGAACCGCTGCGGGTCATTTCTGATCATACGGACGAGATCTATATCGCCCTGAGCCCGGACGGGCAGCGTCTGTTGACGGCCGGCTATGATGGCTTTGTGAAGTTGTGGGATGTTTCGCCAGGATCTGGAGCGATGGAGCCGTTGCTCGCCATCGACCACGGGCAGCCAGCGCGTGCAGCGGCCTTTGGCCCGGAAGGCGCGCGGATCGCGGCTGCTAGCCAGGATGGCGCGGCCAGGGTCTGGGATGCCGCCACCGGGCGCAGGCTGCTCAGCCTGGTGGGCCATGCTGGCTTGGTGGATGACCTGGCTTTCACACCGGACGGCACCCGCCTGGTCACCGTGGGGGAGGACGTGACAGTACGGGTCTGGGACCTGGCGCCTGGAAGAGAACTGCTCACTCTGGTCGATGCTGCGGCGCCTGCATACAGCCCTGACGGCCAGCGCATGGCCACAGCCCAGTCCGACGGCACGGTCGCCATTCGGGACAGCACGACCGGCCAGGTCTTGCTGTCCCTGGCCGGACATCCTGAATTTCGCGCGGGCAGCATCGCGTTTAGCCCGGACGGCGAATACCTGGCCACATCCAGTTGGGATACGACCGCCAAGCTGTGGACGCAACGACCGGACAAGAGCTGTTCACCCTGTCCTGATCACACAGGGTGGGTATTTCAGGCCGTTTTCAACCCGGATGGGACCCGCCTGGCCACGGCCAGTGCGGATGGAACTGTCAAAGTGTGGGATACGCGCACAGGCCAGGAGTTGCTCACCCTGCTTGGCCACGGGGGCTGGTTCCAGGGCATCGCCTTTAGCCCAGATGGGATGCGTATTGCGGCGAGCGAGTACGATGGTCCGGTGTGGTTTTGGGATGCGGCTACGGGCCAGGAGCTGATGACCCTGGACGCCGGGGCTACCTTGATTGGCATTGCCTTCAGTCCGGATGGTAAGCGCCTAGCAGCGACCCGCTTCGACGGTGGGGTATTGGTCTGGGACCTTGCGGGTACAGACCACCCGGCGAGCGCAGAAAGCCCTGTGATATTCACGCTGTTCGGCCATGCAGCCTTTACCCCCAGCCTCATCTTCAGCCCGGACGGGGCCTATCTGGCGACGGCCAGTTTCGACGGCACGTCCAAGGTCTGGGATATGGACACAGGCCAGGAGTGGCTGACGCTCTCTGCTCCGGGAGCGTTGGGCCATGTGGCCTTCAGCCCCGATGGGGCGCGGCTGGCCACAGGTGGGTTTGGCTCGGGACAGGTGAGCGTGCATGCCTTGAACCTCGAAGACCTGGTGGCGCTGGCGGATTCGCGGGTCACTCGCTCGCTGACGGACGAGGAGTGCCGTAAGTTCCTGCACGTAGAAGCGTGTCCGGCCTCTGTGGCAGGGAAGGACTGATCCCAGGCTTCAGAGCCTTTCCGTTGGGCTGCATCGCGTTTTTCTGCATCAAGTCTTCCTCGGAGGTGTAATCAGCAGACCGCAAGACCCGGCCCGCGCTGGCCCGTAACCAACGTCTTCTGGTCGCAGGCCGGCGAATCACGAATTCGCCTGAGCTCGCGAGGATCCATTGCGGTGTACCGACAAAATGGTCGATGAGAACAGGTGGATCTGAACCTCGGCAGCGCAATACCGAGATCGAAAGAGGGGGAAACCATGCAGAAGGATTTTCATTACTATTGCATCGGCGTATTGGCCCGAGCCGCTGGCTTTGGCCAGGCCGACGCCCTGGTCCTGGCCTACGCCTCGCAGTATGTGGACGACGCGACCGAGACAGGGGTGATCAAGCTGACGGACGGTGTGCCAGGGCCCCACTTTGACCCGGTGCGCACCTCCTATTTCGGCCTGGAGTCGGTTCATTCCCTGACCTGGGACGCGCAGAAGCGGGTCTGGATCCCCTTTCACTTTGTGCCCCCATCCCCCTTTGACCCGGACGATGGGGACGGGTTCACTTTTGTCACGGGATCGGATTCTGACTTTGCCCGTCTCCTGCTGGCAGAGGCGGCCGCCGAGCCCCTGGCGCACCACGAGCGACGCCTGTGCCGGATCGGCGTGGCGCTGCATACCTATGCCGACACCTGGTCACACCAAGACTTTTCCGGATGGGAGTGCCGGGAAGAGAACAACGTGGAGGCAATCTACTTGTATGACCGGGGGACGGGTGCGTGGGATCACCTGAAGGTCGAGAACGTCCTGTTTGACGCGCTGCCCTTCATCGGCCATGGCGAGGCGGGATTCTTTCCAGATCTGGCCTTTCAGCGCTGGAAGTGCGATCTTGGGCAGCCGGCGCGCCCCATCGAGCGCGACAACGTCCAGCTGTTTCTGGATGCGGGCGAAGCGATCTATGAACCGGCTGCTGGTCATGGAGAAGGCTGGCGGCGAGGACCCGATCCCCTGGAGCGAAATTAAATCCCCAGATCAGAATGCTCCTGGCCGAGGAGGGAGAGCAGCCCCGCTGGGTCGACCAACTCACGCTGCCCGCGTACCGGGCCTTCCAGGCCAACGACGTAGACAATCGCTGCCGGCGCTGGCAGCAGGCCTTCGGATATCTGTTCGAACCGCACCCGGAGGCATATGCCTACGACAAGCTGGCCTGGCGGCAATCCGCCCTCGAGGGTCCAGTGGAGTGGGATGACTATAGTCTGCAGGACTGGGCGCAGATGCCCGCGCGCGAGGCGAAGCATGGGTTCTGGGAATCGCGGTGGGTACATTTTCACCGCGCCGCCCTGCACCAGCGGCACTTTGTTCTAGAGCACCTGCCTTGATGGCATGCAGATATGAGGACGTTCAATGCCAAATGCAATGTTGAGCCGATTCCGCTGTACCAAACTGGCACAGCCTGGCGGTCCTAGCCCTCCCAAGCCGAGAATATGAGGGTGGCGTTGTGGCCGCCAAACCCGAAAGAGTTAGACAGCGCCGTGCGCGGCTGCGTCTCCCGCGCCTGGTTGGGTACATAGTCCAGGTCGCAATCGGGATCGGGAGTCTCATAGTTGGTGGTGGGATGGATCACTCCCGTCTCCAGTGCCTTGACGCAGGCGATGGCTTCCACCGCTCCAGCCGCGCCCAGCAAGTGCCCAATCATCGATTTCGTTGAGCTGATGGGGATATGATCGGCATGCGGGCCAAATACCTTGCGTATTGCCCGAGTTTCCATGGCGTCATTGAGAGGCGTGCTGGTACCATGCGCGTTGATATAATCTATCTCCTCGGGCTCCAGACCAGCGTCTGCCAGGGCGCGCAGCATGGCGAGGGCGGCTCCGGTCCCCTCCTGGTCGGGGGCGGTGATGTGGAAGGCGTCTGAACTCGAGCCATAGCCGGTCAGTTCGGCATAGATCCGCGCCCCGCGTTGCTGCGCGTGTTCCAGGCTCTCCAGGATCAGCACACCGGCTCCTTCGCCCATGACAAAGCCGTCGCGCTCGGCGTCAAAGGGGCGGCTGGCGCGCTGTGGTTCGTCGTTCCGCGTTGAAAGGGCCTGCATATTGGCGAAGGCTGCCTGTGCCAGGGGATGCATGGTTGCTTCGCTGCCACCGCAGATCATTACGTCGGCGTCTCCACGCCGGATAAGCTCGGCTCCTTCGCCCAGCGCGTTGGCGGCTGTTGCACAGGCCGAGGCCACTGAGAGTGACTGGCCATGGAGGCCGTACCGAATGGCGATCTCACCCGCTGCCGCGTTGGCCATCATCATCGGGATCATCAAGGGGCTGACCCGCCCCGGGCCTCGCTTGAGCAGTACCTCGTGGCTGTCCAGCAGTGTCTCGAGGCCGCCGATCGCCGAGCCGAGCATCACGCCCCCATGGCGTCCGTTGCCCATTCCCTCCAGGTCAAGGCCTGCATCGACCATGGCCTCGTCCGTCGCTATGAGGGCCATCTGCGTGAATCGATCGGTACGCCGGACCTGCTTGCGGTCCAGGTACTTGCCAGAGTCCAGGTCTTTGACCTCTGCGCCAATCCGACTTTTCTGGCCGGTGGCATCAAACAGCGTAATTGGGCCAATCCCGGACTGTCCCTCTATCAGCCCAGCCCAGTAGGTCCCCACGTCATGTCCCAGAGGAGTAACGGCCCCTAGCCCAGTGACTACGACTCTCTTGCGCATCGTGCCCTCCCGGAGTTGTTGGCACCCGCAACCTGGTATGGCATAATCCAGGTTGCAGTACATTCAACACCGAAGAGGGGCAAAGGGTACGATGGCTGGGTCCGCAGCGAACACCTGGCGAACTAGACTCCGCTGGGGAGTCTGGCTGACAACAGGATCGGCCACTGGACCATGGCGATGCACACTGGCTGCGAGGGGCGACTCAGACCGTGATCTCGAGCAGGTTACCGTCGGGGTCCAGGATGTTGACCTCGTAGTAGCCGTCGCCGGTGTAGCGTGGTCCATCCAGGATGCTGTGGCCATCTGCTTTCAGTTGGGCGCTCAGGCTATCGACCTTCTGTTCGGAACCGACAGATATGGCCAGGTGCGCGTACCCGGTCCGCGGATCAGCTTGTGCTGCCGGTCGCTCTGCCAGAGATGGAAGGCTCATGATTTCCAGCCGGGCGCCGGTGGGAAAGCTCAGAAAGTAGGATGCAAATCCCCTGGCAGGGTTGACGTATTGTGCTCCAGCCCTGGCTTGGAAGTAGGTTTCGTAAAACGCCTTGAGCCCTTCGAGGTCTCTTGTCCAAACAGCCACATGCTCAATCTTCATGGAATCTCCGCGTTCTGTGGCAGACCCGCCCGGCGCTTAGCACCGAAACTCTCTTCGAGACCGTCTGGGGGCTGGAGAGGGATGGCAAGGCCACCAAGCCCGGAACCCCTCAGATCTTGGGTACTTCCAGCCCCTTGCTCTCCAGCTCCTTGGTATAGGCCTTCCACCCAGGGCACCAGCCTGTGTGCCAGCGCCAAATGCGGGCGATGAGCGAGTTTGGCTTCTTCTCGGCACGGTCCCGCAGGCCGCAGGTGTGGCAATTGCTCTCGATCTGTGCTGCCGGTTCCATGGCTTTCTTCCTTCCTAGAAAGGTCAATGGCTGTGTTCTGCATGGTCGTTCTCAAGAATTGGGTTCATCTGCTCTACTCGCGTACCAGCAGAGGAAGGTAGATATGGTGCTGTTTGTCGTCGATGGTCATGTTCCAGGTTGTGGACCAATCGCCCCAGCCGCAAGGGGTGTGGGCCTGGACCCTCCACGAGTAGGCATCGCTGGCCAGGGCTACCGCCGGTGTGTGTGACGTGCCGGCCACGTTGACATCTAGCACGACAGAGCTGAACGAGGGATCGCGGCCCACCCGGAGGCGGTATTCGGTGCCCCCCTGGACGCCGGACCAGCGGAATTCCGGCGTGGTGTCCCCTATCGTCGCCCCATCGGCCGGCGATTGGAGCGCGGGCGCCTCTGGTGGGCCAACGGAGAAGCTCCACGCTGTTGACCAGGGCCCTGTCTGGCTCGGCGACAGGCCCTGCACGCGCCAGTGATACTTGCCGTCCGGGAAATCTTGGGCCGGAGTGACGGTGTAGCTCGCGCCCATAACCGTCTCGTCGATCTCGGGCGACCCGAAGGTGGGATCGTCGTCGACCTGAATCCGGTGCGAGGTAGCCTTGTCAACGCCGCTCCAGGAGAAGGTGGGACGCCCGTCGCAGAGGGAGGCGCCATCGGCCGGCGAAGTCAGGACCGGCGTATCCAGCGGCGTGACCGGTACCAGCACGGTCAGGGTCGGGTAGCGCAGCAAGGTGGTTCCCGAACTCAGCATTCTGCGGCCCAGGAAGTAGAAGGTATGGCTCCCAGCCGTGACCGGCTTGAGCACCGACAATGCGGCCGAGTCGTCGGTGCCGTCCCCGCTGTCCGCGTAAACGTTGGTGTAGCGGTCGGTATCGTCGAACCCGTTGGTGCTGTTGTCGATGCTCAGGCTCAGATGGGCCTCGAAGGGGTCAACCGACATACCCAGATTGGCGTCGGCCGCCACGAAGGCAAAGCTGTCCTCCGGAAGATTCATGCTACACTGGCGGACAACGGAAAAATCGGGCGACGTAGTGGTCCAAGGCGTGTTGTCTAGAACGCTGCAGCTTGCGACATGAAGGCTGGGTGCTGGCATGTAGATCACAGAGAGAGCCGGACTGGCAATCCTAATGTCGCTGGCACCCGACTGAAGCTTGGCCAGGAAATTGAATGTGTGGCTGCCGGCTGAGATTGGCCTGAGCATGGTCAGGGCCGCTGACCGGTCGACGGCCTTCTGGTTCACCGAGTACGCATTCACCCATCGAGTCGCGTCGGCTGTGCCGGTGGAGTTGTCGATGCCGATGTCAAAGGTTGCTTCGAAAGGGGTTGCTGCGCCCCAGGCGGTGGCGTCGGCGGAGATGAAAACCCAGCCATCGCTCGGGAGGTTCAGAGAGCAATTACGCATCGTCTGGTAGAGGCTGGATGTTGTGGTGAACATGGTGGCGTCCATGTCGCTGCAGGTCAGCATGTCGGTACCAGTGCCGGGAATGAACAGCAAGGTCAATGTGGGATCGTAGACTTTCATGGTGCCGGTCCCTGAATCGCGGATTCCCACCAGGTCGACCGTCTGTTTGCCTGCTGCGACAGGAAAGAGGCCAGAGATGGCAAACGAAGCGTCCGACCCATCGCCTGCATCGGAGAACACAGCGATGTATCGGTCCGTCTCTAGCTTGCGGGTGTCGTTGATCTCGATCCGGAACAGCGCCCGCGAGTAGGCGTCTTCATAGCCAACCGAGCCATTGGCTGAGACAAATAGGTGCCCGGCTTCGGGGACGGTAAGGCTGCATGTGCGGAGGGTCTGATAGGTACCCGAGCCGATCTGGAAAAAGTGGCCTCCGGTGGCGCCACAGGTGAGTAGCTTTCTGGCAGATGGGCTTGTCTCTTCACCGGCAGCTGACGGGATCTCCTGCATGGAAGCGAGATCCGCTTCGGGTGGGCCGGCTAGGGCTGACGGCCCGCCGCCAGCTGGTAGGATGGCCGCTAGCCCGACCAGAGCCAGAATCAGTCCAATGCTTCTCAAAACTGCGGTGGGCCGAGCGATCATGGGGAGACTCCTCTCTCATTGGCATGTACGACATGACTGGCCTCATGGTGTCCTACTTCCTGATGCGCCTCCCGCATCAGGTGCGGCGATGGTGGATGTTGCGCAGGGTGAGGATGAATGATACCACAAAGCCGGAAAACGGACAAGTGCCTTGGGATCGAGCCTGGCCGACCGTGTACCGAGTCGCGCCCCATACGTGGATGCGATCTCTAAGCTGCTGGGAACCAACGTGGGCGCTGAGGCGTCTAGTATGCAGGACGCCAGATGCATGCGTCCAAGGCACGAAAACGCGAGGAGAGATAGAATGAACAGGAATCCGTATCGATTGATGTTGATCTTGGCACTGGGTGTGCTGGTTGCCAGCGCCTGTATCCCAGCGCGAGAGACTGTAGAGACTCCCGGAGCCACCCAACCGCTGGCCACGCCAGTGAGTCCCGGGCCAAGCTCCGAACCGGCCGGACCAACTCCCGGGCTGGGGGATGCGCCCGATCCCGACCGCGGGCGGGATGCCGCCCTTGCTTACCTGGACAGGCAATACGGACTGGAAATGCCGCGGGATTCCAACTGGGCCGAGGAGGTGGTCACCCCCGAGAAGCTGGTGGGTTCCCACGCGGTCGAGTACACGTCCGCCAACTGGGATGGTATGGTCCAGGTGTCGATGCCTGTCGTGGCCCCGCAATACGTTGTCTATACTGTCGTGGTCAACGACCCGGCGACCGGTTTCGAGTGGGAGGGAAAAGTGGATGCAATGGGCAATGTGAGCGAGACTGTCCCGCCCCAGGGCGAGCGTGAGGCAGCGCCCCAGGTTTCGGAGAACGTCCTGCAGGCGCTGGCGGCGGGCAACAGTGTTTTTGCTTTTGACCTGTACCAGGCCCTGCGTAGAGAAGAGGGTAATCTCTTCTTTTCGCCCTACAGCATCTCTGTGGCGCTGGCTATGACCTACGCCGGCGCCCGCAGCGATACTGAGGCCCAGATGGCCGATGTGCTGCGCTTCAACCTTCCCCAGGATCGCCTGCACCCGGCCTTCAACGGCCTGGATCAGGAGCTGGCCAAGCGGGGCGAGGGGGCGGCTGGCGTGGACGGGGAGGGCTTCCGCCTCAACATCGCCAACGCCCTCTGGGGCCAGACCGGCTATCCCTTCCTGCCCGAGTTCCTGGACCTGCTGGCCCGCAACTATGGCGCTGGCATGCGCCTGGTCGACTTTGCCTCCGATGCAGAGGCCGCGCGCGTGACCATCAATGATTGGGTCAGCGAGCAAACGGAGGGCCGGATCAAAGACCTGATCCCACCGGATGTGCTTGACGCCACCACCCGGCTGGTCCTGACCAACGCCATCTATTTCAATGCTGCCTGGGCCAAGCCATTCCAGGAGACGGCCACAGCGGATGGCCCGTTTTACCCCCTTGACGGCGAACAGGTGACGGTGCCCTTCATGCATCAGAGTGACACCTTTGGCTACGCCCGGGGCGATGGCTACCAGCTCGTGGAGCTGCCCTACAGTGGCCACGAGCTTTCGATGGTCATCCTGCTGCCCGACGAAGGAGTTCGATGCCTTTGAGGAGGCGCTGGATGACTCAGTCGTAGAAGCCGCGTTGGATAGCACAAACTACCAGCAGATCGACCTGACCATGCCCCGCTTCGAGTTCGATGACGAGTTCAGCCTGGGGGAGACGTTGGCGGACATGGGCATGCCACTGGCCTTCTCCGATGCGGCTGACTTTTCCGGGATGACGGGCCAGCGCGATCTGTTCATCAGCGCTGTGATCCACAAGGCTTTTGTGGCGGTGGACGAGGAGGGTACCGAGGCGGCTGCGGCTACTGCGGTGGGTATGGCCCTGTCGGCCATGCCCTCAGACCCGGTGGAGGTCCGGGTGGACCGGCCCTTTGTTTTCTTCATCCGCGACATCCAAACCGGCTCCATCCTCTTTGCCGGGCGGGTGCTGAATCCGACGGAGTGATCGAGACTACAGCGAATTGAGAATCAGAGGATCTTTTGGCGCTTGCAGGCCTGCGCCTTTCGTTCCTTTCCCAATTCGTTGTGGTCTCTTGCCAGATCAGCGCGGAGCAGGCTAGCGTACTTCCCCCTCCGCCCGCTCCTTGATGCCTTGCAGCATTTTGTGCTGCATCAGCACGGCCCCGGCCTCGACCGACATCCCAAAGAACAGGGAGTTGGCAAAGCTGGGGCTATAGTCTCCGCGCCAGCGGACGATGAGCCGGGTACTATCCTCGTCGATCTCCTTCAGTTGGTACACCCAGCTCTGGTTCATGTACTTGGCTGGCGCCGGATCGGAAAGCTCAAAGGTCTCGCCAGTTTCCAGATCGGAACGGGCCAGAAGCGCCAGAAGCCGCGCAGGCTCCAGGGCCACGACCTCGAAGGGAGAATAATCATTGATCTTGATCGAGTCCCCGATCTTGATGTCCTGCAGTTCGGGAATGATCCGATCCGCCGAGCTCGTGCCCTCATAGTAGTCATTGCTGCCCATTAGTTGGTAGACCCACTCGTGGCTGTAGAACCCCGCCCGCTTATAGCCATGCTGTGCCAGCCAGGGCCAAACCTCGGCCGCCGGGGCGTTGATGGTGATGGCCTGCGTGTAACCCGTCCTTGGCTCCGGCACCAGCTCATCCCCGGGTAGCTGGCCTTCAACCTCTTCATCGGTCGCGCCGCGGCGGTGGCTCCAAGGCAGGACGACGAACCAGAACAGCAGGCCCAGAACGAGTATCACGCCCAGAATTATCAACAAGATCCTTAGCATAGAACGCGTCCTCCACTATCTGGTTGGTGCTCGGTACTATTGGCGGAAACCGGTATCTGCCTTGCTCGACATTGGTCACGAACCAGTGTTCTACGGTCAACAGTCGGCGAAATCAGTGCTTCATATCGAGCCGCCAGCGACTCTGAGCCGGAGATTTGCCCTGAGGCTAGGGCAGTGGCAGCGCCGCCACGGCCATGATGAGCGTCACCAACGCAATCAGACCCCAGAGGGCCAGAAACACGAGGTTCATCTGTACGGCTTTTGGCTGGCCGATGGGGATTCCCCGGCGCTGCAACGCCAGGCGGGTGATGATGCCGCGCCCGGCAAAGTAGAGGTACATGCCTCCACCGACTAGCCCAAAGTAAGGCCACCACGCGCTGCCAAGGGCCAGCAGTAGACCCGCCAGTGGCAGGGTCCAGAGGACCGCCGTGTCCCAGAGCGCTTCCCCGCGCACGTCCGCGTAGAATGCGGGATCCACTTCGGTTTCGGGCTCGGTCAATCCAAGCTCGGTTGCTGACTGCGGCGAAAGGGCCGTGAGGGCTTGCCCCAGCCAGGCTACCAAGGTCAATACGACGACGATTGCTCCCCAGATCACGTTCACTCGATCCTCCTAGTCAAGACCTGACAGGCCGGTTGCTGCATAGCCGTCTCCGAAACCTGCCGGGATTGCAGAGCCCCGCCTTCTCAAAAAAGTCACCCCAGCCAGCCTCAGCGCGGCATAGACCAGGGCAGCCACTCCCCAGTAGACAAAAAAGCCCCAATAGACCGTGTAATAGAGCAACGCGCCCTGGGCCGGGTACACATACTCGCGCTCAGTGAACCACAGTATGATGCTGACATAGACCGAGATGGCTCCCGATGCCGCCCACAGAGCATCGCCCCAGGCCTGGCCCAGGAGCACGCCTGCGCTCCCGGCAACCAGCAGCTGCAACCAAGATGACCAGATCCGCCCAGGCGGCGCCGTGGGACAAACGAAAGTGGGTCTCATTGCGCCAATCTTCCCTCGTGCCGATGAGGATGTCCCTGGCCTTCTGGCTGTGGGGACGCAGGACCATCACCAACTGGGCGTAGAGCATTGGCAGAAAGATGAGTACCAGGCCAAAGATAACGAGGATCCAGGTAATACCGTGGGTTGAAACAAGCGACTTTCTCTATTCTCTCCGATTGAGAGTCTGCCCAGGAGGGCGAAGGTCACTGCCTACCGAGCCTGTTCACGGTTCTTGAACCTAAATTGGGCCAGCGTTTTGGGGCCCCACAGGACGACGACGACCGCGGCGGTGATGACAATGAGACCACTGGTGAGTGCATGGCCGACAGATGAGTAGTAACTGGGAAACAGCAGCGTGCAGACGTTATATACAGCGTGAAACAGGATCGTGGCAAAAACGCTTTGACCTGCATTGTTATAGATCCAAGCCATGAGTGTGCGTAGGGCCACCAGGGTGAGCAACTGGGCCGCGATCCAGAGCGGATCAAGGCCCGCAAAAAAGTAGAAAGGCAGGTGCCACAGGGCCCATAGTGTCCCCAGGAGGATGCTGGCCCTGAGGGCAGGCCACCGGGCTTGCATCGGCTCAAAGGCGTATCCCATCCAGCCCACCTCTTCGAAGAGGGCAAAAGGGAGGAAGGCCAAAAGTGCGATCGGCGCTGCGACGACGGGAAGCAGGGGCTCCGGTACCGGCTCGCCCAGCAAGACCATCAAGCCCAGGGCCAGGAGGAACAGGACGGGCACCAGGAAGAGGATGGGCAGGTACCAGATCTTCCTGGTGATTCTCCTCCAGTCAAACGATCGTTTGAGTAGTCGTTTGGCGCCTGCTGAGCCTGCTTCCCGGTAGGTGAGGATCAATGCCGCCAGTACTGGCACCGGCGCCAAGGTCAGGGCCAGAAACATCACCATCTCCTGTGGAATGAGGGCGGCGAGGATATACAGGGGAATAGACATAATGAATACCAGGATGAAGAAGGCTGGGACTTTCCTTGCGGGGGCGTCCGTTGATGCTGTATTGCTCATTTTTCTTGTGATCTCCTTGTACCTCTACGGACAAAGGGAGAACAGCGGACTTGCGGGATTTGCGGATCTAGTTCCCTCCGGGATCCCTGATCCGCCAATCCTGCCCATCCGTTGTCCCCGCGCTCCATGCGCTGATCCGGCTCCAATGCCAACAGCAGAACCAGCCAGAACTCTGGCGTGGGCGCCTCCACCCGGGACTAGCAATGCTTCTCCTCGGCATTCGTGTCCAGTTGCCCCAGCAGACCCAGGCCCGCGCGCAAGAAAGTGGGCGCGTCTACCTCGGGGGCAACGTGCGCTCCTTCAACGACCTGTACCTCTACACGCGTGGCCCTCGGAAAGGCATTCTGTCCGTACGCTGTCAGGGCTGAAGGGATTTGCTCCGGCCGAGCGCACTCGGGAAAGGCATCTTGCCAGCGCACGACGGTATCCTGGCTGCCAAATAGGAGCACGACATCGCCGGGATACTCAAAAGCTCCACCCGACACTTTTTTGCCGGCCCAGCCAATGTCTTCAAGCAGTCGTCTCGCGGATCTGGTACGTCCCAGGTCGTGTGCCATTCCGGTAGCTGCGTTCGCGCCCAGGCGCAGTGCATCTCTGAGGCAAGTCCAATCGCGCCGGCGCACACTCGCTAGCAGAGTGCGGGTCGCCTCGAGGAAGAAGCTGCGGACGAGTTCCCGTGGTGGTCTATCCACAAGTCCTGTCGGACACAGACCCAGAAACTGGGGAAAAAGGTCCGGGGCGGACTCGGCGGCGCGTAGTCCTTCAGCGCCTCCATGTGACCAGCCGATCAGCGTCGCTGCCATGGGCGACTCTGCCGCAGGGAAGGTAGTCGAGATCCTGTCCCTGACAATGCGAGCGATGGCCCGGCCCTCAACTCTATCCCCGCCCTTGGCCGGCACAGGATCAATGCACCAAGCGATCCTGGATCGGCTCAACTGGGCAGCGGTTGCCAATAGCTTTTTCGGGCCGTGGACGCCCTGGCCATGGCCCGGAACGAGGACCATGATCTCGCCCCCCGGTCTGCCGCGCTGCGCATCCTGTTCCCGCTGCTGGGACGATCGGGCATCCACGACGCGTATCGCGTAGCGTAGGGACTCACCTCTGACGTCTACTACTCCCTGCTCTTCGGTCTCAGTTGGCATAAGCCCCAATTGCTTGCATTGATTGCATCTTATCCCACTGGGCGTTGCTTCATTCTGAGCAGCAGTCAGTCCCACGTCTGGCGCATATCGCCAACCGCTCGAGCTAGCCCAGAGCACCGGTACCGGCTCTTCCCAGACGGACACGATGCAGACTCTCGCAGTCAGTGTCTACGTGGCCAAGGTGCCATGATTATACCACGATTCTTGTGGTTCCTCAATTCAGGGGGGAAAAGTCCGATCGTCCTGGCCGGACCCACCCAGACTACCATTCCATCTCCGCCATGATATCGGCCAAGGTTTCCCTGTCGATTGCAGAGTCATTCCCCATCACGACTACTCCCAGATTCTCCTCCGGGTAGACCCGGAAGATAGTGGCAAAACCAGGGCCACCGCCACTATGGGTGAGGTAGCGACGACCGTCAGTGGTGAGGTGAGCTTGCCAGCCCAGTCCTCGAACCGAATCGCCGGGGCGCGACAGGTTCTCTGACACGCTATTCATCATGGATACTGTTCCCGGTTGCAGAATGGACGCCCCACCATCGAGGTAGGCCATCATGAACAGAGCCATGTCCGACACCGGCCCAATCAAGCCGGTCGGTGGCGTTTGGTCATTGTAGACCCGCTTGAACCATAGCCGCATGCCTACCTTTTCCCTTATCGTATAACCTTGCTTGAGAACCGGGAAAAACGGTGTGTAAAGATCAACCAAATGCTGTGAACCAGTTGCTTCATTCTCCGCCATCGACTCTGTGTACATAAAGTCGGTGTTCTGCATGCCCAGCGGTAGGAGAATGTTATCAACAACGTATTCCTCATAGGGCTGGCCTGAAACGGCTTCGATCAATGCCCCGAGTACCATATAGCCCCAATTGGAGTATTGCGCCTTCTCTCCGGGCAGGAACTTTAGTTCATCATAGTCCGGGTATTTTCCAAGTACAAGCTCGGTCTGGTTTACTGGAGGGTCTCCTTCCAGGTGCAACCAGGTGAATAACTCTGGCGTCGCATTGGACAACCCCGCCGTGTGATTGAGCACCTACGACCACTGCGGCAACCAGACCTCCAAGAATCACGCTAATCCTCCGAACGAGTCTCTTCATATGCTTTCTCCATTCTCGTCGAGATTGATGTAGGCGCGATTATGGCGGCAACTCGTGATCTTGGCAACTCCTGACCCGCCACGCGCCAGAGCATGGCCACGAGCGCAAGTATCCGATTGTACGGACTGAAGGCGACGTACAACGCCCCGGCCAAGGCGACAATGCTGACGTGGGATACCAGGTCCACGAAAATGCTGACTTGATATCTCTTGCCGCCGCCGGCCGCCGTGCCAAGGGTGCCCGTCACATCCTCCGGGTCGAGAGGCGTACCTGCCAGGCCTTTGCTCAGCGCGCTGGTGAGCAGGACAAAGAGATACAGGAATCCACACAGTTGACCGATGCCGATCCTTGGGGCTATGAACTCTTCCCCTCACATAGTAATGACGACTCTGCCCTGGGGGTGTCCCTTGGCGTAATACCGGAAGGCTTCAGGGACCTCACTCAACGGGTAGCGTCTATCTATGACCGGTGTCACTTTTCCGGCATTGAGAAGCTCGTCATACAAGTCCTGTAGGTTTATGTCTGGCGCCTTGGGGACCATGGGTACCAGTTTCTGGCTGCCGGTCATAGAAGCCCACATCCCTTGGAGCACAAGAGTCGGTGAGAATTCGGTTGTGACGTAAATCCCCTGGGGGCTCAGGGCGCGTCTGCAATCCGCAAACGACCGCTTGGCCACGGCATCCAAGATCAGGTCATAGTGTGCACCTGTCTGGGTGAAATCCTCCTGGGTATAATCGATGACCTGGTCTGCCCCCAGCGAGCGCACCATCTCCAGATTCCTGGTGCTGCACACACCGGTTACCTCGGCCCCGTACAACTTGGCGATCTGCACGGCGAGCGTGCCCACGCCGCCGGATGCACCGTTGATCAGAACCTTCTGCCCTGACTTCATCTGGCCCAACTCGCACAGGCAGGTCCAGGCCGTGACGGCCCCAAGGGGGACGGCAGCCGCTTCCTCGAAGGACATCCTGGCTGGCTTCAGCATCAGTTGAGCCTCAGGCACACATACGTACTCGGCAAAGCCCCCATGATTGTCGCTATGTCCGAATACCTCATCGCCCGGCTGAAACTGCTGGGCGTCTACGCCGGCCGCTTCGACCCGTCCGGCTACGTTGATGCCCAATACTTTGTGCTTAGGTTTGAGCAGGCCAGCGAAAATGCGAGCTATGTACGGCGTACCTGTCAGCATATGCCAGTCAAACGGGGTTACGGCGGTAGCCCGGACTTGTATCAGTACTTCGTCGTCCTTGGCGGCCGGCTTTTCGATCTCTGCGAGTTCAAGAACACCGGGTGAACCATATTCATGACGGACAATTGCCTTCATTTTCCTCCCCCTTGTAGGCCTGACTGGTTTTCCGCAACCAGTCAGGCCTGGACTGCCAACAGACTCACTCGCTTGCAGTACCTACCCGTGCTCTCGCTTGGCATCAACCGCTTTTGCCTGTCACACGCCTCCAAACATCTCTTCGAATGCAGCGATGATGTTTGCTCTGAATCTTTCAATTTCGTCATGATCATATTGGCCACTTGACTGGCGATAAGCACTCTGTCAGTCAGAAATACAACTTTGTCCTTACCACTCAAGTGCCTAACAAGTGTTTTGGCAGCCACAGTTTTTCCTGAAGCCCATTGTCCCAAGACACCGACTATGATTCCTCCTTCAACTTCAGTCATGATTGTGCCTCCTGCAGATCGGGTCTGGATTGCCAACTGTCGCCTTCATCAGTCTTTGCAAAGCGCATCTTGGCCGGTTCTATGTCCAGCTGGCCGTAGAGATCCAGGCCATCGTTGCGGAGGTCAATGATCGTCACCTGCTTCTTGGGGAAACGCATCAAGGTAGTGGTGAAGCTGCCTACACCCGCGCGATGATCGTCTCCTCCAGGGCCATCCGGCCCGGGGGCATCGGCGTCTCGGTGGGGAAGCCGATGTCAAGGTAGGTGACTATCTGTACCTCATCGTTCAGCTCAAAATGGTCCCGGAGCCGTTTCTTCATCTCGAGGCGAAAGGTCAGCCAGCACGCGCCCAGCCCCAGCGCATGGGCCACGAGCACCATGTTCTGCATGGCTGCGCCGCAGTCGAGCAGGCGATTGCTCTCCAGCATGTCCGGATTGGCCATGTAGCCCGGCTGGGCATAGTAGGCCCGGCGATCCTGGCAGGCCACAATGTGTACCGGACCGCCCGGAATGTCGCTGCCCCGAAAAAGCCCGGGCGCGTTCTCTTCACGGATGACCAGGAAGCGCAGCGAGCAGAGGTTGCAGCCGTGGGGCGCCCACAGTGCGGCCTGCAGTATCTCGTCGATCATCCAATCCGGAACCTGTTCGCCGGTCCAGTGCCGTACCGACCGCCGCTGGCGGATGAGTTGGCTGGCTACCTCCCGTCTGTGCTCGTCGAATGGCTGCCAGGCAAAATCGGAGAGCGTAACTGCTTCTCCCTGGCTCAACCGCTCCGCCATATCCAGAAGGGCATGCACCCAGGCCCAGTCAGGGGCGTCCGGATCCACCGGCAGGCCGCGTTCCTGCCAGATGGACAACAGCTCGCGCACGTTGTCGCCCCGGTGGGGAGACATGGGTTCCCCCTTGGCCAGCGCATCGTAGAGCTGGATCTCGACCGTGTGGTGGGTGCGCTCAACGATCATGGCCCGCAACGTCGTCGGGTCCAGGGACATCAGGTTCTCACGGGAATGGTCGACCTTCATTGTCCTCCTCCTCCAATCATCTCGCGACCGTGTAATGGGGGTTTCTACGGGGCCGAAGCGTGAGGTTCTCTGGACAAAGCCAGTACAGAATGCAGACCTCAACTGAGCCGGAATGCTACCATTGTACCGCCATTTGGATCTTTGGGCAAATGGCGACCTGCCTATCCAAACCAGATCTCCAAGATTCTTCCCGAGATCTGGCCGCTAAGGGCAACGGCACTATTCTGCATCCAGGCCATAGACTGCCGTGTGGGGGAAGAAGCTGTACCAGCCGAACCAGTAGGCCATGTGACCGGGGAGGCGAGCAAGTTCCTCACCTCCACTGCCCGATGAGCGCGGCCTCGGTAACTTGCCAGGACGCTCCGGTTTCATCCTGGAGTACCGCTGAAGCATCGGACGAGGCCAGGGACAAAGCTGTGGTCCTTCCGTGCGTAGGCCCGCGCACCGATGGCCTCCATCTTCGAGGACGACAACCAGGTTCTGGCCTGCCAGCGTATCGTTGACGACTCGTTCATCGCTCAGGACCGATAGCGGGTAGGCTTTGGGTTGGCCGTCGATGAGCTGGGTAAAGACCCAGCTTTTGGTGGGCAAGATCTGGCTCCGCTGCCAGACCGGGAACATGGTGTCGGGACTGGCGAAATAGTCGGCGTAGGCTACGCCGGCGCCATAGTCGCGCGTAAAGCCGGTGTCAAAGGCCATGACCTTGGTATCGGGATGTTCGGCGTACCAGGCCTCCCAGGTGGTCAGCGTAACGGGCAGCCGTTCGAGTTCGATGCCACTGCCCACCAGGGGGCCAAAGGCCGGCGTGCCCCAGAGCTGGTGCCAGAGTGTATCGGTGTTGCGGTCGTACATCAGCTTGTTGCTGCGATAGAGGAAACCGGAGGAGCCAAAGGTCAGGTAGCCCTCGGTTGGGGGATATTCTCCACGCCCGCCGGTCAGCGTGTATCCGCCGGGCAAGTTCGCTCTCTTCGATCCGGGTCTTGTACAGCACCGCTGCACCGCAGAGCGTTCAGTAGGCCAGCGAGACCGGCTCGCCACCGACGACGTCGTTGAACATCTCGTGCCAGTCCAGGAAGCGGGCCGGATAGGCCCGCGTGTCGCCGTTGATGACTCAGGCCAAAGACCCGCTCTTCAGGCACCAGGTAGCCGGCCTCTGCCGGATCAACCATCGTGGGGTTGTCGAGGGCCGGGATGCCGTCGACCAGCACGCCGCCCCAGACGATCTCCTCCACCCGCGAATCGGGCGCGATCTTGACATCCGCATTCAAGAAGCGGAGAAAGTTGGGGTCAATGCGGGAATAGAGCGCAGCTTTCCAGGCCTGGATAGCCGGCAAAGCTCTCGATCTCGGGGTGCTGGCCGGCCCACTCGACCCATTCGAACCAATCCGGCGGCAGTTCCTGGCCGGTGAGCGCGTTGAGGGCATCGCCGAGCGGTCTACGCAGCCGGGACTGGTAGCGCAGGGCATCGATCAAGGCGGCAACAAAGCGCGTATCAGCCGAGGAGGCTATCTGGCCGAGAGTCGCCTGCGCTTCCTCTGCGCTAATGCCTCCGTACAGCAGGGGGTCAAGCAGGGCCTGGTGGTCCAGCTCAGCCTGGCCCGTGGCTGGTGTTGCCTCGGCTGTCCTCCCAACGCTTGGCGTTGCGCTTGGGTGTGCTTCCATCGCAGGGCTCGTCGTTGGCATCTCTGCTGGCATTGTCCCAACAACTGGGGACGGCGAAGCAGGGAATCGTGGACCCGAAGAGCCACAGCCTACCAGGATCGCCAGGGACAAGATGTAGAGCACTTTGCGCATTGTTTCCTCCACAGGTGGAATGCTATCCCTGCGAAGGTTCTCTCGACGCGGTTCAGCCAGACTATGCACGTTTGGCCCGAATCTCGCTGCGACGCAGGCGTCGCCAAACCTTCGCAAGGATAGGGCTGCCTTTCTTGCACCGCCATCCAGTGTACAATGCTACCCTGAAGAGAGTGTTACCGTACCCTTGCGAAATCCTTACAGCTTCATACTCGAAGAGGGACTCGGTATCCCACCAGAAGGCTGGCCCGGATTGCAGCCAGCCACGAACGACAGAGCCAGCATCCAGGCAAACAGGAAGAATACCAAGCGGGCAAGTCTCATGTTATTCTCTATCGATCCAGTACTGGGTCAAGGCGGCAGTGTATCCTTCTCGTTGAAAGCGATTCTGGTTGACTTTACCCTAGCGGCGCAGAAAGCCTGTTATTCTGGCGCGCGGACCGGTTGGGTCACCGACCTGCATCTGGACCACCACCGAGGTCTGCCCGCCGTTGCTTTCTATCTCGATGCTTCCGTTATAGCTGCCCGGTGTGAGCCCGTTGGTCTGGAGTCGGGCGCTGAGGGTGGCGCGCTTGCCGGAGAACCCGTTCGACTCCAGGTGCAGCCAGGGTGAAGTGCTTTGGGCGGTACCGGACAAGCTGCCGCTACCCGTGTTGGTCAGTCGGAGTTTGAATCTCCGCCGTGATCCGGCTGCCACCGTGCCCAGGTAGACGGCTGAAGGCTGTACCGTCAGCGTGGGTCCCAGGGCGGTGGCCCGCACGGGGAGGTCGATGTCGCCCCCATTGGAGGTGAAGCGAATGACGCCCCTCCGTTCTACGCCATCCGCCAGATGCCGGCTGTAAAGCTCCACGGCCAGATCATAGGCGTTGCCTGACCAGCGGTTCTTACTCGGGCTGAGCCACTCGGGCCAGGACAGGATCCGGCCCTTGAGCAGGCCCGTCCCCTGGTTCTCCAGTCTGACCACCAGGCTGCGTTTCTCTCCGGGCGGCACATCTCTGAACTCCAGGGATTGTGGCGATAGTGCAAGCTTGGCTGGCAGGGCCCGGGCTTGTACGGGGATGGTTACCTCCCCGCCGTTGGTGGCCACCCGAATGGCAGCGCTGGCGGTCTGCCCGGCCGGCATCTCGAGCGGCCGGGCCACGACAGCCAGTTTGACGGCGTTGCCCGAGATTTCACTGCTGGAAAGTTTGAGCCAGGGCTGGCTGGATGTGACTGTGCCCTGAAGCCCGCCTCCGCCAGTGTTGGTCACCTGCAGCGTCTGGAGCCCTGGTTGGGCGTCCACCTGTCCAAAGTCCAGGGCGGCGGGTGAGACACGGACCCTCTCTGGTGTCTGTACCAGGAATTCTACCTGGAGCCGCTGGGCGCCGCCGTTGCTCAGGATGTCCAGCATGCCCTGGTAGCGCTGCTCGCCTTTCAAGAGTGATGTATCGATAGGGATGGTGAGTTTTGTCTCCCCGCTAAAGCTCTTGCTGGTCTGCAGCCAGGGTTCCCGGGCGCGGATGGTCCCCCGCAGGGTGCCCTTGCCCCGGTTCTTTATGGTGACAGCCATCGACTTGGGCTGGCCCAAGCGGATTGTGCCAAGATCTTGCCTGCTATTCTTGATCTGGAGCAATGGCTCGTTGCGGGACAACCAGTCCAGGGTACCGCAAGCAGGGCAGGCGGGAAAGAGCTGCCGGGCCGGCAGCTCGTGATTGGCGTGGGCAAATTCGTGGCCGCAGACTCGACACTTGAGAACCCGGCGCAGATTCCACTGGTTGGAGTGACATTGGGGGCACTCGGGGGGAGGGCGGCGGCCCCGTGTCCTCGGCGCGGTCCAGTCGTGGTCACATACGTAGCAGTGGCAGCGGCGGTCCTTGCTCAGCTTGGTGGATACCAGTTTTTTTACTTCGCCGCGGTTTATCAGGTACTGGCGCAGAGTGCCCGGTCCCAGCGAGCGCGAGTAGCTCTCGTCTACCTCCACCAGCTTGGCTCCCAGGCCCGCCGCCTGGAGCTGGGCGACGACCTTCTGCGTAGCATTGAACGAAGTGCTGTTCAGCACCGTCGTGGGCGCAGAGAGGGTTTTCATCGTGGCTTCTTCTTCGGTCATGGACAGTTCGATCTGGAGGGTTTCGACTGTCTGTTCGATCATCTGGTCGGGAACGTAGGCCAGGACGACACGGTAGTTGCCAGCCTTGTCCTTGGGTGTCCTGGCCCTTGGTTCCTTCAACCCCTGTTCCAGACCGCGGCGGAACTGGGCCGCCGTGCTCCGCTTCTGTGGATCGGGTTCCACGGCCTTGGCCAGGGCTCGGGCCAGCGGCCTACCCAGCGAGGAGGGCCAGGGAAAGGACATGGGATGGTTCTGGGGATCGTCGTCTGTCAGCAGGTGGTACATGGTTGCTGCCAGCGCATAGACGTCCGACTTGGGCACCGATTTTCCCTGGTACTGCTCTGGCGGAGCGTAGCCCATGGTGCCAAAGACGCTGGCCTTTTTCAGGGCGCCTTTGGGGTCCAGGCCGCTCATGAAGCGCGTCTGGGCTGTACCAAAATCCACCAGCCGGATGTCGCCCGACTGTTGGTCCAGGACTAGATTGGCGGGCTTGATGTCATGGTGGATGACGGGGGTAGGCTGTCGACTCTCCAGGTACTCCAGGATCTGGCAGGCCTGGATGCCCCAGCGTACCACGTCCTTGACGGCATAGGGCCGGCCTGGAACGAGCTGGCCCTGGCCATCGACGTGGGTCAGGCCCTCGTTTAGGTCATCGCCCTCTACGTACTCCATAACAATATAGTTGCGGCCCAACTCGGTAAAGTAGGTGATGATGGCCGGGATCCCGGCGTGGTGGAGGCTGGCCAGGATGCGGGCCTCGTCCTCAAAACGCTCGTGGGCCCGCTGGACGGCCTGCTCGTAGGTGGACCGGTCGGGATAGTCGGCCGGATCGACATAATCCAACATCTCTTTCAGGACGCGCAGCCGTTCAAAGGCTTCCATGTCCTTGACCAGGTACAGGGCACCCATGCCGCCCTGGGTCAGGGCCTGCGCGACCTCGTAGGCGCCGCCCTTTAGCGTTTGGCCTGCCTGCAGCCTTACCTGGCCCCGCAGGTAGGCCAGCGAGGCGCCGCACTGGGCGCAAAAGTCCGCGCCGATTCGGTTGTCGTGCCCGCAGCGGGGGCATTGCATCGTTTGCTCCGAAGTCAAATCCTTTGGACTGCGCCGGCCTGTGCCGGTGTCCTGATTATACCACTGCAGACCGTAGGGGGCAAAGGGGGATTGGGTGGGTTGTGTGAAACACTTGGTGCTGATGCCGGGTTGGCGTGTCTGAGAATCTGACTGGCTGCAGTGTTTGCTCTGAATAGACCTCGGGGGTCCCAGGCAGACCCCCGAGGTTGAGATTGTGGGCATGCTGTTTGCGCGGGGCAGCCTTAGGCCTACGGGCGCGGCGCCAGGCGGCGAGGAGGGTCGAGTTTGGAGCGGGGGACCAGGCCGATGAGTCCGGGGGTGTCCAGCTTGCCGCGGGTCTGGCCGAGGTGGATGACCGTGCTCCTGGAAGTCCTTGAGGTCACTGGGCTGTTCCGCTTCGGGCTTGCGAGCCGGGCTGAGGGCTTCCGAAGGACAAGTGGTGCGCAAAGGCCGAGGCAGCCGAGCTTGCGGTCCATGTCCAGGGCGGCGCGGCCCAAGGTTGGTCGACGGTGGTGGCCTCCATCGGGCACGGTTCTAGGTGCCGCAACCGTTGCAGGCATCCCCATCCAGGGCGGCCATAGAGAGGCGCGGAGCTGCAGGGAGGGGGCTCCTGGGTAGCGGGGCTGGCGTAGGGAGAGGCTCTACGCGGACGTTTTCCAGGACCCAGGCGCTTGAGTTCTACGTCCCATTCTAGGTCGCCTGCGACGATGCGGCCGTTGATTAGGGGCTCGGGTGGGGGTTCGGTGGGGCCGTGAAATTCGACCAGGATGATGGGCTGGGCGGTGGTGGGGTCGGGGACGATGTGCAGGATGCTGAGCCGCCGGGCGGGCATTTCTTGACCATTGGAGGTAGTCGCTTACGTTGGTCAGAATTCCGCAGCAGCAGCCGGAAGCAGGTACAGAACATCGCTGTCTTTGGAATTACATGGCTGAATTGATAGTGCCTTCAAGTTTTGGCGAACGAATGTTCGGGAACAGGACAGGGTTGCGGCGGACTGCTTACGGGTCAGGTCGAGCTATGGTATACTCTGTTCAGTTCCAATCATCTAGAGTATCCCGTAGGAGTGAAACAACGCTGAGTGGGCTTCGCGCTACGACGGTCGCAGTTGCTGTTGCGGCATTTCTTGTGGCGGTGGTTTTCCTTGCCGTCGTGGCGGCTGGTTCCAGCCTGGACAGTTCGCTCGATGAGGATTCCGGCCACCAGGCCTTCCGCCTCTGGCAATGCAGCCTCTGCCGACACCATCTACTCCGCCTATCTCTGTCCAGCGTTATCGAATGGAGTACGCCGTTCAGACAGCGGCGGCTCACCTATGGATGCCTGCTCCACGCTACTGGGATGGCAATGGAGTACGCCAGCTTTCGATTCTTCAGATCTCGCCCCCTCCGACTAACCGTCACCGGGAGAAAAACGGTACGGACATAATCTACTGGGGGAACCCAACTGAAATAACGCAGACGTTCAAAGTTGTTTTCGACACTGAGATCGCTTTCCTCAAGTATGACATCGACGAAAACAGACAGTGGTCGCCTTATGATTCTGCGTCAGACCTATACCAGAGAAACGTCGCTGCTACCAGCTGGGCGCAGGCAGACCATCCAGAGATCGAAAGTCAGGCGGCCCCGATCGTTAGCGACGAGAAGAACCCTACGCAGGGCAAGACTGATTCATCGCTTGGCGGCAGAGAACACCAGGGCTGCACAGAGGGGGACCTGAAGATGCGCTCTCGGTGTTTCGGCGTGGGTCAGGTGCCTGCGGTGGTCATGCCAATTTGCTGGTGGCTGGCCGGGCCAGTGGGATTCCGGGCCGAACGTAGTCCATGCCAGGGTTGGGCCTTACTTTCAAGCGGCGATTGGGCCGACCAAACAATGGGCTTCCACGTCTGGGTCGAATTCTACGCCAGAGTCTGGCTGGAATGCGTAAAGTTACCCTTCCTTCGTGGACATGTTCACGGAGATGCTCGAATCCCTTGTACCAACCTCCAAGGGCAATGACATACATCTAGGGAACGGCCATCCATGGGATGAGCTGGGATGGTTTCACATTCCGTGGAATCCGACCGGCCAACTGGAGTCTTACCCATTGTGGTTGACGGTCACGAGGCTGCCTTAGCTGGCTTGCGACTGGCCCCATCTGCTTGCGGACTGCACTGAGCGCACTCAGTGTGGCCCGCTGCATGTCAGGAGCTTTGCATACAGGTTCGGGGACTACCAACTGTTGCGGTCCTGCCGGTCCCAGCGGTCGAGGGGCGGCAGGGGGCCGAGGCCGGCGGCGGTGGCGGCCTGGCGGCGGGCGTAGGCTTTGAGGCCGCGGTCAAAGTCTCTGAGGCGGGCGTTGGCCCAGTCGCGGAACTTGCGGGGGACGCGGTAGCCGGGTTTCTCCATGATGCGCTCCTCGGCGACGTAGCCGACGGCGCCCTGGATGATGAGGGTCTCGGCGTCGTCGGGGATGGTGGTGGCTGAGGCGCCGTCCAGGCCGTTGAGGGTGCAGAGGCGGTGGTACCAGAGGCGGATGACGTCGCCGGAGGTAGGCTCGGTGCTGGAGTCGATGAAGAGCGTATCACCCCAGACCTCATAGCTGACCCACTCGGGCGGGAACTCGGGGAACTCGAGGTATAGGGCCACCAGACGCGGGTGACGCGGAGCAGGTCGGTGATGGTGGAGAGGTCGATCTCGCGGCCGTGAGCTGGAGAGGGTCAGGGTGGTGACGGTCTCCTGGGGGGCGATCTCGTTGAAGCGGCCGACGGCCCAGCGGATGGCCTCGTCGATGTCGGCCTGGTCGAAGGCGTAGGCGTAGCGCCACCAGGACGGCTGTGAGTTCTTGCGGATGCCGTTGCGGAAGGCTTTGCCGTGCTCGCCGGCCCAGTCGAGAAGGCGCTTGACGACGTCGGAGTCGACGGTCAGGGATCGGATAGCTCGACGCGCGCTGGTGGGCGGCGTTGTGACAGGCGCCGTTGATGAGGTAGGTGATGTCATCGGCGGGGATGGTGGTGGCCGAGGCCCGTTGAGGCCGTTGAGGAGGGCGGGGGTGGAGTACCAGATCCGGACCTTTTCGCCGGTGGCGGGCTCGGTGCGGCTGTCGATGTAGAGGCATGCTCCGCCGAGGCCAGAGTCGAACTGGACCCAGGCGGGCGGGTAGCCGGGGTCGGCGCTGTCGTAGGGCCACCAGACCTTGTGGACGCGGAGCGTGTCGGACAGGCTGGAGATGTCGACCTCGCGGCCATCGGCGGAGAGGGTCAGGGTGGTGACGGCCAGGCGGGGGCTGTGACGGTTGTACTCCTCGAGGGCCTTTTCGATGGCCTCGTCGACGTCGGCGGAGGCCCATTTCGTGTTGCCGCTGTCCTGCAGGTGGAGCTCGACGCGGTCGCGGAGGGTGGATAGGGTCTCGGTGGAGGAGAGGACGGGGACGGGGTCGGGCGCGCCGTGGGCATGCTCGAGCTGGGTGCGGATGCGGTCGCGGAGGGTGTTGAGGGTCAGGGTGCTGGCGCTGTGGCCGGGGTGCCGGTGCCTGTGGCCATGGTTACTCCTTGCCACGAATGTGCACGAATTGACGAATGTGAAGATGGCTTGGTCCACCGGCGTGGGACCAGATTTCCCTCTGGGTAGTTGGGGATTCCTTTGTCGCTTCGCTTCCTCGCAATGACGTGATCAGATAACAAGCTCCTCGGAATGACATGATTAAGAAACCTCTTCTTCGTCAGGGTTGGTAAAGTCCCAGCCGGCTTTCTGGCGCCAGACGTAGACGGTGCCGGAGTCCAGGCAGAAGGTGACATGGCCGCTGGCGTTGGTGTGTCTGGCGTCGCTGGTGACCCAGATACGGGCGTCGGGGATGGGGCTGGCGTCGACGTCGGAGGTCAGGGTGTAAGTGAAGGTGATGGCGCCGGTGTACAGGGCAGCGGTCTCTGGCGATCTGTGAACAGGACTCCACCGCGTGACCTGCAAGCCTTTGCGGGCTGCGCAGTGCTGTGCTACAATTGCGCCTTATGATACCAGATCCCATGCCTAAGGGCAGTGTCTCGTGATGAGATACGTCCGGATACTTGCTTTTACGGCGCTGATTCTGAGCAGCCTGCGACTCTCTGCCCTAAAGCCGCTGGTCGGCCCGATTGCGGCCATCTTGCTGGTGCCCTTCCGGCTCCTGGCCGAGGCACTGGCTCCGGCTACGGCGTTGCTGGGGGCGGTGGGGGCGCTGTTGGGTCTGTTGCAGAAAGATCCGCTGACTACCGTGGCCGGGGGCTTGGCTGCGGCGCTGTCTGCAGTCTATGTGCGCTCGGCGGCGGCACCCCACGATGGTTTTGAGCGTGCCTTCGGCCCGGATTGGTCGAGTGAGATCCGGCGCAAGTTGGCTCCGGATGCCCTGCAACGCATGCTGCACCGGCGCTGGACGTGGTTTCTGCCGCCGGATCCGGCAGCGCGCTGCGGGCGGGACGTGCCTTTCTGGAGCATTGCCGGGGCCGGTGGGCGTGAGCCGGTGCAGCTCCTGTGCAACCTGTGGCAGCCACCGGGAAGTATCCAGAATTCAGGGCTGGCCTTTGTCTTTTTCCACGGCGGGGGCTGGCACCAGTACGGCAAGGGTCTCCTCACGGGGTCTTTCTTCCGGCACCTGGCGGCGCAGGGCCACGTAGTGATGGACGTGGCCTACCGGCTCTATCCGCAAACCGACCTGGCCGGCATGGTGGGCGACGCGAAACGGGCGGTCGCCTGGATGAAGGCCAATGCCGGGCGCTACGGCGTGAACCCCGAGTGGGTCGTCGCGGCTGGCGGCTCGGCGGGTGGGCATCTGGCATTGATGGCGGCCTATACGCCTGGCCACCCCGAGCTTTCGCCGGAGGACCTCAAGGGGGCCGATACGTCGGTGCGCGCGGTCGTCGCCTATTACCCGGTGGTGGACCTGAGGGCCTACGCGGACCATAACAGCTATGCCACGACCTTCGTTGGCCCTCTGGAATTGACCAGCCCCAGGGAGGTTGTGGCCGGCTTGCTGGATGGAACAGCGGATGAGGTGCCGGATCGATACGATCTGCTGTCGCCCGACACCCACGTGTACCCGGAATGCCCGCCGACGCTGCTTCTGCAGGGCGGGCACGATCACGTCGTGCCCCTGGCACCGATCCGTTCCTTCTACCGCAGGCTAGAGGCTGCGGGGGTACCGGTCGTCTATGTCGAATATCCGGCAACGGAACACGTTTTCGATCTTGTCCTACCGCGCCTATCCCCTGCGGCCCAGGCAGCTTGGCACGATGTGGAACGGTTTCTGGCCCTCATGATTTGAGTTCCTTGCATCGCTCGCCGCAGGACCTTGACAATCAGCGCGATGGGTGGTATCCTCCTCTCCGGTCGCCGGTGGTCCAGGGGCCACTGGTCCTATCTCTGCCTTGAGCATCGCGCTTGCCACAAGGAGTGTCCCAACCAGATGCAACTCTACTTTATCCGTCACGCCCAATCAGAGAACAATGCCCGCTTTGTGGAAACCGGCTCTATGGCCAGTCGCACACCGGATCCGGATCTGACCCCCACCGGCCGGCTGCAGGCGCGCGTGCTGGCCGAATTCCTGAAGCAGTATCGCCCGAAACCCGACGTACAGCCCACCGGCCACGATCCGCAGAACCTTGGTGGCTTTGGCTTCACCCACCTCTACTGCAGCTTGATGGTCCGCTCGATTGTGACGGGAACAGAGCTGGCCCGGGCACTGGAGCTGCCCTTGGTCGCCTGGGTAGACCTGCACGAAACGGGGGGTATCCATGACCTCGACCGGGAAACGGAGGAGCGCGTTGGCCTGCCTGGCAGGAACCGAGCCTATTTTGAGCGCAACCATCCGGATCTGGGATTGCCTGCGGACTTGGGCGAAGAGGGGTGGTGGAACCGGCCTTATGAAGATCGTGAGCAGAGACGGCACCGCGCCCGGCGTTTCTTGGGCGCATTGCTGCAGCGACACGGTGGCAGCCAGGACCGGGTTGCTGTGATCAGCCACGGCGGCTTCTACAACCACTTCTTGCGCGCTGTCCTTGACCTCCCTGAGGAGGACCAGGCGTGGTTCACGCTCAACAACACGGCCATTACCCGCATCGACTTTGAGGGCGAGCAGACCTGGGTGAGCTACATGAACCGCCTGGAGTTTATGCCCGAGGAACTGATCACCTAGCTTGCCCAATTCGCTCAAACATGCAGTGAGAGGCGCGAGCTCTGGAACTGCTGACCGTGGACTCTGGCTAGTCCTTTCCCCAAAGCATCTCAGGGCCGGATGCGGGAACCTGGCGCAGGTTTTGGGGCAGCGGGCCACTGAGGTCGTTGCCATAGAGGCTGAGCATCCGGAGATTGCCAAGCTGGCCCAATTCAGTGGGAATGCTGCCGGTCAGATTGTTGCTGCTCAAGAACAGGCCCTCGAGCTTGGACAGGCTCCCCAGCTCGGGGGGGATGCTGCCTCCCAGTTGATTATCGCGCAGCAAGAGGGCTCGCAGCTCGCCCAGGCCGCCCAATTCGGGTGGAATGGTGCCGGTCAGCTTGTTGCTGTCAAGATCCAGCTTTTGCAGGTTGGACAGATTACCCAGTTCGGGCGGTATGCTGCCACTCAGCTCATTGTTGTGCAGGATCAGAGTTTCCAGGTAGGCCAGCCCGCTCAGTTCGGCGGGGATGGTGCCAGAGAGATGGTTGAAGTACAGGCTGAGCGTCTTGAGCTGTTCTAGCTGGCCAAGCTCAGGCGCTAGGGTCCCTCGCAACTCGTCAAAGTTGATGCTGATGACTGTAACGTGGCCGGCGGAACAGGTCACGCCGAACCAGGTACAGGGGTCGGGGTCTACGAGCCAGCCCCGGCGATCCTTCCACTGAGAGCCATCCGTCTTTTCAAAAAAGGCGACCAGTGCGGCACATTCAGATGGAGGAATCTCTGTGACTCGCGCACATAGCCCCGTTTCTGGGACGCAGGCAAGGAGAAATAGGGCCACGATCATGGTACTTGAGGCTGCTTGCTTTTTTGATTGCATGTCCCCTACCAAGAATCCGCCTGGCCCCGTTCAGTAAAGGTGGGAAGTGACTCGGGGACAGCCTTGGAATCGGCCTGGCGACCAATCTGCACACTCATAGTGAGAAAACCCCTGCTTGATGTCTGCGTTACGCTTCCTACGGGAGTTCTGCTACCCTTTGTACCCGGTCGACGCGTACCCGGTCGCCAGTGTGCGGCCGTGCGGTCGTAGCGTCACGGATGACCACCGCGGCGCTGAGGAACAGGAGCATGCGGCTGCAAAGATAGTCAGGTGTTTTGGTTCAGGTACCCTGTTTGCCCGAGGTGGACAAAATGGAACAAAATGGTATAATGGGGTCAGCCGGGCTGGGGGCTCAACCCATGGCCGCTACAGCAAAAGAGGACTACCCTGATGCAGCTTTCGCCGACACCGCGCCGTGTCAAGACAACTCTGTCGCTGGTCTGTTTGTTAACGATAGGCACGATTTGCCTGCTGGCCGGATGTGGACCGAGAGAATCCGGGTCTGTGGGTGGAGCGACAGGGGCCGCCGAGTCCATCGAGAACAAGGGCTCTGATACGCTGGTCAACCTGGCCCTGGCCTGGGCTGAAGCCTACATGCCGCGCTCATCCTGAGGTGCGCATCTCGGTCACCGGGGGCGGATCGGGCACCGGCATCGCGGCCATGATCAATGGCACGGTGGACATTGCCAATGCCTCGCGGGCCATGAAAGCCGAGGAGATCGACGGCTGCCCAGGAGAATGGCATCATCGCCGATCGAGTTTGTCGTCGCCCGCGATGCCATCGCCGTCGTCGTCCATCCCTCCAACCCGGTCGACTCAGCTCACGCTCCAGCAGATCTCGGACATCTACACGCGCAAGATCACCAACTGGAGCGAGGTGGGCGGCGAGGATCGGCCCATCGTCCTGCTCTCCCGCGAGTCCAACTCGGGCACCTATGTCTACTTTTTGGAGAACGTGGTCCGCCAGGGCGACAAGAAGAGCGAGCTGCTCTTTTCGCCCGACACGCTGCTGATGCCTTCTTCGGAGGGGATCAGCGCCGAGGTGCGCCAGAACCCCAACGCCATCGGCTATGATGGCCTGGGCTATGTGACTCCCGACCAGAAGGTGCTGCGCCGTGGCCCGCGATGCCGGTGGCCCCTACGTGCTGCCTTCGGTCGCCACGGTCAACGATGGCACCTATCCGATCTCGCGCCCGCTGTTCATGTACACCGCCGGCGAGCCGGCGGGCGAGATCAAGGACTATCTGGACTGGGTGCTGACGCGAAGGGCAGGATCTGGTGATCGGAACTGGGCTTTGTCCCGCTTCAATGAGTCCAGCGGATGGGACACTGTACGGGTGTTCAGAGAACATGCAGTACGAGATGCCCAGTGAGGCGAGGAGATAGCCATTGAATGATACCGGTCCCCGTCGGCGCTGGCTCGAGTTCTGCCATCGAGGCCCTCGATCCGGGTCGTGGGCTTTTCCAGCATTGGCTTTGTGGTCCTCATCTTTTTCTTCCTGCTGCGCGAGGGATTGCCCTTCTTTTTCGAGGTGCCGCCGGGCAATCTGCTGGGCACGCGCTGGTATCCCACCTTTGACCTCTTTGGCATGCTGCCGCTGATCCTGGGCTCGATCCTGGTCACGGTGACGGCCATCGCCATCGCCCTGCCCCTGGGCGTGGCGACGGCCGTCTTTGTGCGCGAGGTCGCGCCCAACTGGGCGCGCGAGATCCTCAAGCCGCTGATCGAGGTGCTGGCCGGCATTCCCTCGGTCGTGCTGGGCTTCTTTGGCATGACGCTGCTGGCCCCGTTCGTCCGCGAGGGGCTGGGCGCGCCCACCGGGCTGACGGCCTTTACCGGCGCGCTGATCCTGGCCTACATGGCGCTGCCGACGATCATCAGCGTGGCCGAGGATGCCCTCGACGCGGTGCCCAAGAGCTATCGGGATGCCGGACTGGCCATGGGCGCCACCGCAATGGCAGACGATCTGGCGCGTGGTGGTGCCGGCGGCGCGCTCGGGGATCGTCACGGCGGTGATGTTGGGCATGGGGCGCGCCATCGGCGAGACGATGGCGGTGATGATGGTCACAGGCAACGCCGCTCGCATGCCGCTCACCCTGGATTCGCTCTTCCGCCCGGTGCGCACCATGACGGCCACCATCGCCGCCGAGATGGGCGAGGTGGCCCAGGGCAGCACGCACTACCACGCCCTCTTTGGCATTGGCATCATCCTCTTTCTGCTCACCTTTGCCATCAACCTGGCCGCCGCCTCGACGATCTTTCAGAAAGCGGCGGCGAGGAGGGCTGCGCTGATGAATCGTCATCTGGGTGCAGCGGCTCGGCTTTGTCCTGCTGGCTCTTGCTAGCGCTGGTGGTGGTCGTGCCGATCCTGCTGGTCGTCGGCATCATCTTTGTGCGCGGGATCGGGGCCATCAACTGGGAGTTCCTCACTGCCATGCCGCGCGATGGGATGAAGGCCGGGGGCATCTTTCCGGCCATCGTCGGCACCTTGCTGCTGACCCTGGGCACGGCGGTGGTGGCGATCCCGGTGGGCGTGGGGGGCGCGATCTATCTGTCCGAGTATGCCCGGGACACCTGGCTCACGCGCGCCATCCGGCTGGCCATCATCAACCTGGCCGGCATTCCCTCGGTGGTCTATGGCCTCTTTGGCCTGGGCCTGTTTGTGCTCTTTTTGCAGTTCGGCACCTCCATCCTGGCTGGTTCCCTGACGCTGGCCATCATGACCCTGCCGATCATCATCAGCACCTCCGAAGAGGCGCTGCGCGCTGTGCCTACCGAGTTCCGCACGGTGAGCGCCAGCCTGGGCGGCACGCGCTGGCAGGGCATCCGCCACGTCGTGCTGCCCCAGGCGCTGCCGGGCATCATCACCGGCGTCATCCTGGGCCTGCTGCGCGCGGCGGGCGAGACGGCGCCCATCCTCTTTACCGTGGCCGCCTTTTACCTGCCCCGCCTGCCCCGCTCGCTCTTTGACCAGACCATGGCCTTGCCCTACCATCTCTATGTGATCAGCACCCAGGTGCCCGGCATGCCGGTGAAGATCCAGTACGGCACGGCGCTGGTGCTGCTGGCTCTTGGTGCTCTCGCTGAACATCGTGGCGACGATCATCCGCAGCTATCTATCAGGCGGAGACGGCAGTGGTAGCAGATGACAAAGCCTGACACCAAAGATCCAGATCGATCAACTGAGCTATTCCTACGACGGCGAGGCCGGCGCTGCGAGGATGTCACGCTCGACGTTCCCGCCAACGCCGTGACCGTCTCTTTGGCCCGGCCGGCGGCGGCAAGACGACGCTGCTGCGCCTGATCAACCGGCTGAACGATCTGGTGGAGGACACCACGATGTCCGGCCGCATCTTGCTGGACGGACAGGATATCTATGCCCCGGGTATCGACGTCACCGATCTGCGCCGGCGGGTGGGCATGGTCTTTGCCCTGCCCCTGCCCCTGCCGGGCACGATCCGCGAGAATGTGCTCTATGGTCCCCGGCTGGCCGGGATCCGGGACCAGGCCTGGCTGGACGAGATCCTCGATCGCAGCTCTAACCCAGGCGGCGCTTGTGGGATGAGGTCAAGGACCGCCTCGACGACCCCGCCAGCTCGCTGTCCGGCGGGCAGCAGCAGCGGCTCTGCATCGCCCGCAGCCTGGCCCTGGAGCCCGAGGTGCTGCTGCTCGACGAGCCCACCTCGGGCTGGACCCCATCTCCACCGGCAAGGTGGAGGAATCGCTCTACCGAACTGAAGCAAGAGTACACCATCGTCATTGTCCCGCACAGCGTCCAGCAGGCGGCGCGCGTGGCCGACTATGCGGCCTTCTTCCTGATGGGCGAGCTGGTCGAGCACCGGCCCGGAACCGAGATCTTTACCACGCCTCAGGACCAGCGCACCGAGGACTATGTCACCGGCCGGTTCGGATGAGCGATCGAGGAGCAATCGATGCTATGAGCAAAATCCATGTCGGATCAACTGACCTTCTACTATGGCGACTTTGCGGCCCTGTCCGACATCTCCATGGAGATCCGTGAGCGTGCAGATCACGGCCCTGATCGGTCCATCGGGCTGCGGCAAGTCTACCTTCCTGCGCTGCCTGAACCGGATGAACGACACCATCCCCGGCACCCGGGTCGAGGGCCAGGTGTTGCTGGATGGCCAGGACATCTATGCCCCCGGCACCGACGTGGTGGACCTGCGGCGGCGGGTGGGCATGGTCTTTCAGCGCCCCAACCCCTTTCCCCAGTCGGTCTATGACAACGTGGCCTTTGGCCCGCGGGTGCTGGGCATGGGCCGCGGGACGAGCCTGGACGAGATCGTCGAGCAGAGCCTGCGCGGGGCGGCCCTGTGGGACGAGGTCAAGGACAACCTCAAGCAGGATGCGCTGAGTCTGTCTCTGGGCCAGCAGCAGCGGCTGTGCATCGCCCGGACCATCGCCGTCAAGCCCGAGGTGATCCTGATGGACGAGCCCTGCTCGGCCCTGGATCCGATCGACACGCTGCAGATCGAGGAGTTGATGCGCAAGCTCAAGGACGACTATAGCATCGTCATCGTCACCCACAACATGCAGCAGGCGGCCCGCGTCTCGGACTGGACGGGCTTTTTCTGGTTGGGCGAACTGGTCGAGTTTGGTGCGACTGAGCAGATCTTTACGCAGCCCGCAGCAGCAATTGACTGAGGACTATGTCACCGGCCGGGCGGGGTAAAGGCTGGAAAGGAGCGATCGTATGCCCAGAGAAGCGTTTGAGCGCGAGTTGCAGCGCCTGCAGGAAGAAATGCTGGTCCTGGCCAGCATGGTGGAGGAGGCCATCACCGAGTCGGTGGACAGCCTGAAGGCGCAGGATCTGGACTGTGCCCGTGCGGTTGATCGCAGGCCGACGATGCCATCAACGAGAAACGCTTTGACATCGAAGACGAGTGCATGATCGCTATCGCCACCCAGCAGCCGATGGCCAGCGACCTGCGCATCCTGGCCGCCATCCTGGATATCGCCACCGAGCTGGAGCGCATCGGGGACTATGCCAAGGGCATTGCCCGGATCAACCTGATGATCGGCAAAGATCCCCTGATCAAACCGCTGATCGATATCCCCCGCATGGCCAAGCAGGCGCGTCATGCTCCACCAGGCCCTGGAGGCCTTTGTCCAGCGGGACGTGGAGATGGCCAAGCGTCATTCCCAACCAGGACGATGTGGTCGACGAGCTATACAACCAGGTCTACCGTGAGCTGATGACCTATGTGCTCAAGGATCCCAAGAACATCGACCAGGCCAACTATCTGCTGTGGGCGGCCCACAACCTGGAGCGCGCGGCCGACCGGGTGACCAACATCTGCGAGCGGGTGGTCTTTACGGTCACAGGACGCATGAAGGAGATCGACTCGGACGACTCGGGCCTGGAGAGTCTGTCGTAGGCTGCGGCTCTTCCAAAGTACTTGCAGGAAACGGGCGCGCTAAGTCCATTCGTCTGGTTGGCGTGACAGTGCCCCCTGGAGCGCTGACCACCGCCGGCAGCCGGCTCCGGCCATCGTAGATGGCAGTCGACTGCTGCTCCTGCGGCGCCAGCCCTTCCTGGGTGCTGGAGGCAGGATACGTCGCCGCCTTGCTTGTCATTCCAGCGGCATCCAAGAATCCCCCTTGCTTTCTGGTTCTCCCAACTGCCAGTCCCTTTGCATACTGCCCATTAGAAATGCGTTAAACCGATGACGTATATCTTGACAAACTGGAATACTGGGCTATAATGGAATGGTAATTTGGTCCTAAGGTTTTCCATAATCAGTGGGCTGTGAGCGTTCTCCTTGGTGTGCACTCCTCGCATTTTGGGCGTGGAAGTTCCTTCCAGGAGCCCCGAATGGGGGCCCACTGAAGAAGTCTGGTGAGGAGTTCTTTGGAATTGAAGAATCTGTTTCGCACCGCCGCTGGCATCGGTACACAGAAGGGGTTTCTGGGTTTAGGAAGCATTTGGGGCATTCCGATCCGCCTGCACTTCAGTTGGTTCCTGATTGTGGCCCTGCTGACCTGGAGCCTCGCAACCCGCTACTTTCCACTTCAAAACATGACTGCAGGCACGGGTGCATCCTGGGCAGCTGGAGTCCTTGGCGCTCTGCTGGTTTTTGCCTCTGTGCTGCTGCACGAGGTGGGACACGCTGCGCTGGCTGTTCATGAGAATATCCCGGTGAGGAACATCAGCCTACTCATGTTTGGGGGTGCAACCAGGATCGGCAAGAAGCCGCCGACGGCCCGCGCTGACCTCAGCATCGCCCTTTCCGGGCCGCTGGCTAGTCTGGCTCTTGCCGGCATGTTTGCGGGACTGGGAGCAGTGGCAGCGCGGGACTCGGCATGGAGTGCGCTTGCTGCGCTGCTGGTAACCATCAACCTGCTTCTGGCTTTTTCCAACCTGATCCCCGCCTTCCCCCTGGATGGGGGCCGGGCGCTGCGGGCGCTGCTCTGGCAATGGACGGGCAGCCGGTTCGATGCGACACGCTGGGCGTCGCGGTCCGGGCAGGTGTTTGCCCTCGCGAGCATCGGACTGGGTATCGTCCTTATCGTCTTGGGCAGCCTCTGGGCTGGTCTGCTGCTGGCTATTGTGGGCCTGTATCTCCTCAATGTGTCGCGAGCAAGCCTCAAGCAGCTTCGTCTTCAGGATCTGGTTGCCGGGCTCAAAGTTCGCGACGTGGTGCTCGTGCCCTGCTTGGCGGTGCCCGGTGGCTTGCCGCTGGACAGTCTGGTCCAGGATCGCATCCCGGGGGAGGATGCGCGCTGCTTTGTCGTCACGGAGGGTGACGATCAGCGGGGCCTGATCACCCTGGAGGCTGCCAAGGCCGCGATCTCGAATGGGCAGGACAGACTGGCTGCGAGCAAACTCATGGTCCCTTTAGCGTCGGCTTCTCTGGCGACCGCAGATGACGGCGCGTGGGATCTGCTGGAGAGAATGGTTGGTAGCGAGACCGATGTGTTCCCGGTGACGGACCATGGACGTCTCCTGGGCTTACTCACGCGCGAGAACCTGTGGGATCACATCCGCCGGCAAGGCCAGCAGGCAGAAACGCATCAGGATCAGCGGTAGACATCCTCCACCATTTGTGCTAGTCCCGGCCTCTGTGCTATACTGTGACCCACGCAGCAAAGAAGGAGGACACCGGGCACCGATGACCCAAGAGCATCCCGGACGACCATTGCCAATTACTTTCCTGGCAGTATTGCTCGTCCTGTTTGGAATCTTGGCCTTCGTGGGCTCGGCCTTTCTCTGGGGGCAGGGCTTTGTTCTCGATGCGCCTGAAGGCACAGACTTCGCCTTTCCTGTGACCGACATCCTAGTGAACGCGCCGGCTTCCTGGTTGACGGCCGCCGGCCTCTGGAAGCTGAGGCGATTTGGCTACCTGGGCTCGTATTTTGTCGCCGGGTTCTATATCTATGCCTCGGTGTACATCTTTGTTGAGGTCTTTCGGAGCGGCCCGCCTTACCCCATCGAGATCGTTGTTCCCCAGATATTGGCCATCCTGGTGGCTATCGCGCTACTGGTCTTTCCGGACCGCTACCGGGATCGCTTTGCCTAGAATGCAGGCTTTCCTCTTGCCGCCCTCGGGCCTTGTGCCAGGCGGACGTGCTCTTGGGGCAATACCGTGGCAGACTAGGTCTGGCCATGAATCTGGAGTTTTTGCATGACAAAGGAGCAGGAACAGGATAGTCGCTGTGACAAGAAGATTGTCATAACCGAGGACGGCCCGTACCTGGTTCAGGGAAACATTCCGCTGGTACGCAAGATACAGGTCGTCTCCGAGTACGGCGAGCCGCTGACGTGGAGGAAGGGCGAGGTCTTTGAGACTCCCGAGGAGTACGAGCTCTGCCGCTGCGGGCAGTCAGGCTTTAGGCCCTTCTGTGACGTGACCCATTGCATCATCGAGTACGACGGGACAGAGACGGCGGATACGGGACCGACGGCCGGGCGCCAGCAGATATTTGAGGGAGGCACCGGGATCGTGGTCAGGCGCGATTACACGCTCTGCTCTGAATCGGGCTTTTGCGCGAACCGCAGGACCAGTATCGAAGAGATGGTACCCCATACCAGGGAGCCAGAAACACGGGCCCAGGTCATGGCCATGATCGAACGCTGTCCTTCCGGTTCTTTTGTCTATGGCATCCTGGAGGGTGAGCCTGACGTCGAGCCGGATCTGCCGCAGCAAATTGCCGTGACAACCGAGATAACGTCTGACGGCCCCATCGCCGGCCCTCTTTGGGTCACTGGCAACATCCCCATTGAGCGAGCCGACGGGCGAGCCACTGGAGACGCGAAACCGTGTTGCTCTCTGCTGCTGCGGGCAGTCGGAGAATAAGCCTCTGTGTGACGGTAAGCATCGGGAGGTGCATGCGACGGAGCAGAAATCCCAGTAGGTGAGGTGATCAAGTAGATCGAGTCTGATACGCCCCTTTTTCCCTGTGCAATGAGTCTGTCCAGGAGGAGCCACACGTGAAAGCCATCATGGTCATGTTTGATTCGCTCAACCGGCGTCTGCTGCCGTCCTATGGCTGCGACTGGGTGCATGCGCCCAATTTTCAGCGGCTGGCTGATCGTTCGGTGACCTTCGACAACAGCTACATTGCCAGCTCGCCCTGCATGCCCGCCCGGCGCGAGTTGCATACCGGGCGCTACAACTTTTTGCACCGCAGTTGGGGGCCGGTGGAGCCTTTCGATGACTCAATGCCCCGGATCCTCGATGAGAACGGGATCCACAGCCACCTGGCCAGCGATCACTATCACTACTGGGAAGAAGGCGGCTGTACCTACCATACCCGCTATACCACCTGGGACCTGTCCCGGGGACAGGAGGGTGATCCCTGGAAGGGACAGGTGGCAGAGCCCCAGCTCCCAGAGAGTCCCAGTGGCCGGACGGGGCGGTCATGGCGGCAGGACTGGGTGAATCGTGCGCACATGGTGCGCGAGGAGGACTGGCCCCAGGCAAAGACCTTCCGCAAAGGGCTGGAGTTTCTCGATGCCAACCACGATCAGGACAACTGGTTCCTGCATATCGAGACCTTTGATCCCCACGAGCCCTTTTTTGCTCCCCAACGGTACCGTGACCTGTACCCCCACGACTATGACGGCCCTTCCTTCGACTGGCCCGAGTATCGCCGTGTACAGGAGACTCCGGAACAGGTGCAGCACTGCCGTTACGAGTACGCGGCTCTGCTGAGCATGTGCGACGCCTACCTGGGGAAGGTCCTGGACAAGATGGACGCGCTTGACCTCTGGCAGGACACGATGCTGATCGTGAACACCGACCACGGTTTCCTTCTGGGTGAGCATGGCTGGTGGGCCAAGGTCGTGCAGCCCTTCTACAACGAACTGGTACACACGCCGCTCTTTGTCTGGGATCCCCGCCTGGGCCTGGCTGGTGAGCGCAGCGGCGCCCTGATCCAAACCATCGATCTGGCGCCTACGGTACTCGAGTTCTTTGGTCTGGATCGCCCTGCCGATATGCGCGGCATCCCGATAGGCAAGGGGAGAAGTGGCCGTGAGGCATGTCTGTTCGGGATGCACGGTGGGCACGTTAACTGCACGGACGGGCGCTACGTGTACATGCGGGCGCCGGCGACGGCGGAGAACGGGCCGCTGTTCAATTACACCCTGATGCCCACGCACATGAAAAGGCCCTTTTCCCTTGAAGAACTTCGGGCCCTCGATCTGGCCGGAGCCCTTCTCGTTCACAAAGAGCTGCCGCACGCTCAAGGTCCCGGCAACACCGCTGGCCGGGGACGCCTTCTCGTTTGGGAACCTGCTCTTCGATCTGGAGCGCGATCCGCAACAGGAGCAGCCCCATTGAGGATCCTGCACTCGAGGAGCGCATGATCAGCCACCTGGTCCGTCTCATGGTGGAGAATGATGCGCCATCGGAGCAGTTCCTAAGGCTCGGGCTAAAGTGACACAGCTTCCCGGCAACTTTTCGCTAGCTTGACGGATCCGCCATGAGTATTGGTACAGGGAGGTAGTGTGGTGGCTGGCGGCAAAAAATGGACCTTCATGGTGTACCTGGCGGGCGACAACAACCTGGAGTCTTTTGGCACCAAGGATCTGATCGAGATGAAGGTGGCCGGCTCCAGCGATCAGGTCTCCGTTGTGGCCCAGTTCGACCGCATGTCCGACGAGGGGACGCGGCGCTACTATCTGGCCCGCGAAGGGAGTTTGCAGGACAACTGCGTGGCTGAATTGCCAGAGACCAATACAGGGGACCCGAGAACCCTCTCTGATTTCATCTCCTGGGCCTGCAGCAGCTACCCGGCCGAGCACTATGCGTTGGTGATCTGGAATCACGGGGCGGGCTGGAAGGATGATGATATCTACCGCGTAACAGAGGCCCGGGGCATGGCTGGCATGGTCGGTCGAGGACAGGTCCGCAGCCTGTCCTCGGGCAAGCCTGGTCGGGTGCTCTTTGCCACCACGATAGCCAAGTTGGTCAACGAATCAATAATACGGGCCATCGCTTTTGATGACAGCGACGCCGATTTCCTGGACAACCACGAGCTAAAGCGTGTGCTGCAGCAGGCAGCCCCCGCCTTTGGCGGACGGCTTGACCTCCTGGGCTTTGACGCCTGCCTGATGAGCATGCTGGAGGTCGATTACCAGCTCCAGTACCTCTGCCAGGTGACTGTGGGTTCGCAGGAGAACGAACCGGGAGATGGCTGGCCCTACGGCGCCATTGTCCGGCAGCTCACGGCCGATCCGGACATGGCGGCCGAAACCCTGGGGAAGATCATTGTTCAGGAGTATGATCTTTCCGTCCGTATCAATCAGCCGAATGTATCGGTGACCCAATCGGCCGTCGCACTGGACCGGCTGGAGCCGGTCGCCGGGGCGGTGGGCCAGCTAGGGGATACGTTGCTGGCGCACATGGCTGACCGGGCCATGATGGGCACTGTGTTCAACGCTCTGCGTTTTGCTCAGAGCTTTAGCGACCGCGACTATATCGACCTCGGTCACTTTTGCCAATTGCTGGCGGCAGACGACGTAGACGGAGCGATTGGAGTGATGGCCCAGTCTGTCGTGGATCTGCTGGCGGCGGATACGTCGCCCGTGATCGCAGAGGCGCACCATGGCCCTGAGGTTGAAGATGCTTCCGGGCTCAGCATCTATTTTCCGATGCGGGTCGTGAGTCCCCTCTACAGAGACCTTGATTTTGCTCAGAACCATGGCTGGGACGAGTTTCTGAGCACTTTTGTCAATCCCAATGGATAGGAAAGGGCCATGGGCTCCTGGCACAATTGATTCATGGTAGACGCCTCCCCAATGTCTACCCGGAGCGAGTCTTTGAGGTCCCCCCGAGGATCCCTGGTTGATCGTGATGCCTCCCTTTGGTTTCGAGGTTTGACATCCCTCTGCGGCTACAGTACCATGGGGTTCGTAGATAAGTCAGTAGTCCGTAGTGCGCTACATGGGTTGCTAAACTTTCTGGAATCTGTGCCTGGGTGCATGTATTGAATCCCTTGGGTTTGGATGAAATCGGGTCAGGATTGCGGCCCGTGACAAGCTTTCAGAACACCGTTTGCGGTCTACTGACAATCGATCGTGGAGGGAAGGGATCATGCAACAGGACGTACAGATCGAGAGCAAGTGCCACGCCTGCGGTTTGCGCGGACGTGCCGAAGAAAAGCCCAAATCGCTGGTTGCGCGCCTTTGGCGGTGGCACACCGGTTGGTGTCCAGGTTGGAAGGCCTACGTCCAGGAACTGGAGAGCAAGGGGCTGGAAGTGCCCCAGGCCTGACAGAGGTTGAGAAGCCAACCCTGCGTCCAGCCTTGGTTGGATGCAGGTGCATGGCTGCCACGCTATCATCTATGTGGATTCCAAGCAGAACCAGGCGCTGGGAGTCGAACTGGCGGCCCGGGCAGGGCAGGAAATCGGCCTGACCAGGGCACAGGCCGGGCCCGGATGACCTGCTGTGCCCATGGTATCCCCGGTCAGCGGCGGCCTTAGTTCTGGCGAAAGTCGATGTGATAGACCTGGATCCCTTTTTCGCAGTTGGCCGAGGTCGGAGCCTCCACTGTGTTGGACTGGCAGTCCCAGCTCTTCTTCTCGGGAACCACGCACGCGTACCAGAGGACCTCGCGGGGACGGTTGTCCAGGGTGCCGTCCCAGTTGTGGTCACCGGTGGCCTCCCAGCTTGACCTTGTCCCAGTCGCCATCATAGTTGTCAGCCCAAATAGTGCACCCAGACATCGCCTTCCGGCTCGCCGTACTGGTTGAGGACAAAGCCAAAGAGCCGGGTCAGCGAGCAGTTGGGGTAGGTGGCCACGATCTCGCCGGTCCATGCGTAGGGAGGTGGGTAGCCATTGACCATGATGGGCAGGAAGGCGGTGGTGGTGATAGCGGCGCTGAACGAGCCAGCGGCGCTGAACGGGCGCTAGCCAGCGGCGCTGCACATGAGTCGCCTGCGTTCACGGTCGTCATCCGTGCCATTTGGGGCGGGCTCTGCGCTGGGGAGAGTCCCTGGCTTGGCGAAACGGGCTTGTGGACAGTGCCGGTTTTGGCCGATACCAGCAGGGTAGCTGCGGCCATGCTGAGCAGCAGCAATGTGATGCCCAATGCCATGCTGGTCCAGACCTGCTGCCGCCTGGGCCTTTTGTGCAAACGGTGCGATTGTTGCGGCTTGCTCCACCTACCATGGGTCTACTCCTTTTCTCGGGCGTTGCTGCAGTATAGCACAAGGGCGTGGAACGAGCAAGGGCTCCGTTTCCACTTTTGCGCGTGCTGTGGCGCCTTTCAAGGCCTTACGGATGCCATCTATCTCAAGCCCGCCTTGACCAGTCCCTGTGGCTTTCGTCCCATAGCTTGAAGTGCTTGATCCAGGCCTGCCACCATCTGGGCGATATCCCCTTCTCCGATAGTCAGCGGGGGATAGAAACGCAGTAGATTGGCCTCGGGCTTGCATCCAACAAGGAATCCTCGCGCCAACAGCTCGCGATGTAACACGGAGGCCAGCGATACCCCAGGATCAGCCTCAAACTCCATGGCGATCATGAGCCCTCGGCCTCGTACTCTTTTTACCACATCAAAGCGCTCTTCCATCCGTCTCAGCTCACCCAGAAAATGATCGCCCATCCGCTCGCTCCTCGCTACCAGCTTTTCTTCCCGGATAACCGCGACCACCTCGCTGGCGACGGCGCAGCCCAGCGGGTCGTTCTGGTGTGACTGGGCGTAGCGAAAGCCCCCGTCCAGCAACTTACCAGCGACTTCTTGCTTCATTGCGACAGCGCTCACCGGGTAGCCATTGCCCAAACCCTTTCCCAAGGAAATGACATCTGGCTCGAGACCATAATGATTGAAGCCGTACCAGGCCCCCGTGCGTCCCATGCCCGTGGTCACCTCGTCCACGACGATCAGGCCATCCCGGGCTTTGACCATGCTGGCCAGGTTCCGGACCAGCGCCCTGGGCGGCAGTCTCACCGTACCGCCCGAATTGCCTGGCTCAAAGACCAATCCTCCGCTGCGATCAAAAGGGATCCGCTGCAAGTGCTCGCAAAGCGGGTTGCATTCGCCTATCTCAGGGCAGCCGGTACAGACCCCCCAATCGAAACAGAACCACTCTTCTTGGCTCTTTCTACCCGCGGAACCGTAGGCGGCCAGGTAGGAATCGGTCAGTGTCAGGAGCAACGGCCGTTCTGTGAGGCGCCTGGTGATCTGAACCCCGAACTCAACCGCCTCACTCCCCGAACTCAAAAAGACGCACTTTCCGTTGCCCATGCCAAGTGTGGCCAGCACTGCGGCGGCTGCCTCCTCGACGACGTCCGCTGTGTAGCGATAGCCGAGATGGCTGACTCGCTCAAGCTGTGCTCCGAGGGCCTCATTGATGCGCGGATGGTTGTGTCCCAGGCCCAAACACCACACGCCTGCCTCAAAGTCGGCGTACTTGTTCCCGTCGGTGTCATAGAGGTAGCAGCCCTCCGCGCGAACGATGCCGGTCTTGACCAGATCGTAACCGGAACACCGGAATACGTGACTCACGGTTCCTCCTTGTGTGCAGCTCTTGTGTCCGATGTGATTGGTCTATGCTAGCGCAGTGCCAGCAGCTCAGACACGGTGACGAACCGGTAGCCCTGCTCCCGCAGGCCCCGGATGATGCCCGGCAGGGCTTCTCTGGATGCAGGCCGGTTCTTGGCCATGACGTGCAGTAAAATGATAGAACCTGGGCGCGTGTCTGCCAATACCTGCTCAACGATGCGCTGTGGGTCGTCCGGGGTACCCGAGTATCTTTCGGGGGCAACGTCCCAAAAGATGTTCTTGCGCCCTGACCGCCACAGGTAGCAGGGCAAAACGACCAGCTTTTTTCCGCCCGGTGACCGAAAGTGGATGTCGCCTTTGTTGTCCTGACTCTGGATTCTTGGCCAGTGCCTTGCCAGTGACAAAGAAGGTCGCCTTGACGTCTTGTTCACTGAGCACCTGCAGGACCTGTTCTGTGAACTGCTCGGAGGGTCCGTCGTCGAAGGTCAAGGCGACCACGCGGTGGTCTGTCTCCACGCGTGGCACGATGCCGCCGAAAAGCTGGATGGTACGAGCCTTGCTCAGTTTCCAGGCGGAGAAGGTGACCAGTGCGGTAGCAACGACGACGATGGCCGAGATCCTCAGCGCCAGCGCCTGCGGGTTGGATGCAGGCCCTCGGAAGACGCGCCAGGCAGCCAGCCCGGCCCCAGTCAGGATGACGGCAAGCAGCAGCAGGGTTCCAATCTCAAGCATGGTGCCAGTATAGCAAGCTTGTTGCATCCCTGTCAAGCCTGGTGGGATGATGGGGACCTCTCGCTTCGCGTCAGGATCAGACTGTTCGTACCGAGGTCTGGATCTGATCTTCCGCGCAGAAAAAGACCTCGGGGGTTATTCTGAACCCCCGAGGTCGAGACTTTTGGGTTTGCTAGTTTGGTTTGCTCACGGTCGCTGCTGTACTCTCAGGGCCCGAATTGCTGTGCCTGCCAGCAGTAGCGCGGCTCCCAGCATCGCCAAGCCCAGGGCCAGGATCGGAGCGGTAGTCTCCCCACCCGTATCGGGAGGCTCGGTCACGAGTGTCACTGTGGCGTCGTCCTTTCCGGTCACCTCGCGCTGCCTGGAGTCTATGACCGTGGCCGTGATGGTGTCGGTCACCATGAGGCCGACTTCGCCTTCTACGACAGCCTCAAAGGTACAGGTGTAGCTGTCTCCTGGTTCGATGACGTCGCCAAGCGCGCAGGTGCTGTTGGTTATCTCCGTGTTGCCCGAGTCGGTTGGGTCGCCATAGATATCATCTGTCAGGGCCCTGAGGCGAACAGGCACGCCCTCTTCACTGCCATTGGTGACGTCAACCAGGTACTGGATGGTATCGCTGGGCACGTAGGCGATCTCTGGATCCGCCGTCTTGGTCACGGTGATGAGTAGGGGGGGCGCGGCTGTGATGGTTACGGTTGCGGTATCGCTGGCCTGTACCGGTGTGCCATTGGCGGCTGGGGCCGCAGTGGTCACCGAATCCACCGTCCCACTAGCCGTGGTGATCTGCGCCGTAGCGGTCACTGTGTCGGTCACAAGGTCGCCGGCACTACCCCCTACCTCGGCCCGGAAGGTGCACTGGTAGCTGTCACCTTGCTGGATGGTCTGATCAAGCTGGCAGGTACTGTTTGCGATGGCTGCGTTGCCCGGGTCGGCTAGGTCGCCATGGGGCACGTCGTCCAGGCCGGTGAGGTCTACCGCAACGCTGGCCACGCTGTCGTTCTCCACGAGCACGGTGTAGGTCACCCGGCCCCGCGGTTCCATCACGGTGATTGGCTCGACCGACTTGGTTACGGTGATACTGGGTACCGGCTCGTCGACAAAGGTACACAGTATGGTCTCTTCTTCGGCCAGTACAATGCTGACGTTGGCCTCGCCGTATTCGACCTGGCTGCTGTCCTGCCCTTCGCAGGTGATCTGCTGAAGATCCCAGCCTGTCGGTACCGTTTCACTAAAGATATAGGTAGCGTCAGGCGTCAGCCCGGTGAACTCTTGCTCGTCGCCATGCGCCAGCGAGAAAGATGCCGGCGTGTCGTTGCTGGTAAACGCAAAGTCCCCAGCAATGCCAGGCGGATCCGTCTGCTTCAGGACCGTGATGCCAGCTTGCCGTCGGGTGTTGGTGAAGGTACAGACGATGTCGTCGTCAGGCAGGACCGATATCGCGTGCGGGCCGGGCCCGCTGCCGCTGGCGGCTGGATCGGTCGTGCCCCGGTTGACACATTCGAGCGAGATGGCATAGTCGGGCAGGACGGTGTCGCTGCCTGCCGTTTCACTGACGTGGTGCATCGCGCCTGGCTCAGCAATCGTGCCTGCCGTGACGGTTACGACCCCCGTGGTACCCAGGTCGCCTATGCCTTCAACCGAGTCGGTGTCGTCGATGTAGAGGTTAAAGAGACCCGGATCCTCGGTCGGACTCAAGCTCTTGACCAACTCGAGGTGCGCCGTCTTGGGAACCAGCAAGCCTGCCAGGTCGATGGCGCCTGCCCTGCACTTTGAGGTCTGGTCGGGGACGGCATCGCTCTCGTCGCTACAGTCGGCAGTCACGTTGATGTCCCAACTTATGACTGTTCCTACGTCAGCGATGCCGTTGCCATCGCTGTCCTGGCAGGTAATGGTAATGGTCTCGTCCTCGTTGAGAAAATAGTAGGCGCTTGCATTCCGCTGGATGTCGCCACAAGTGTCGGCTCGCGCCAATTCTCCGTTGTAGAAGGGCCCGGTACCCCTGTTCAGATCCAGGTCTTCGTTGGTGGTGGACACAGGGTGCAAATAGTCGCGGAAGCAGGCTGAGCCTCGATCCAGGGCATTCCCGCCATCCTCGGCGATGTAGAACCCGATGTCGTAGCGCCCGCTGGACCGCGACTGCAGGGTGGCTGCGATCTTGACCTCGATCTCTTCGCCCGGGGTACAGGTTTCTGGGCCTTCGATCCGTTCGAGCCGCGTCAGTTGTACGTCGGCCGCCGTGCAGATGGTAGTCTGGTCGAAATCGGCTGCATCCCGGAGACAGGGTTGGCCTGCCGCCTGGCCCAAGAATTCATCCAGCCACGAAAAGCGCGCTGACTCGGCTTCAGCCTGGAGCTGGGAAACTACTAGGGCCAGGCCTGCAACGAGCAGTATCACTACCAAGATCGTCAGAACCCACCGTGCGGCCATGGGCAACCTATTGAGAAGCTCAGCCATTGGATCCCTCCTCTGTTTATTTTGGTGTATTATACACTATTTCTAGTAATTGTCAACTAGAACATACTGTAAAGAGCTGATACATATTTAATTTTAACTAATCATACTGCTCACGCTGATATATGCGTAAAAGTTGACTTTTTTGGGGATTTTGGTTATAATGCGCCCATGGAACGCAAACCAAAGCTGGCCACAGAAGATACGTCGATCCTCTCTCCCGCGCGGCGGGCCAGGTTGGTGTGGCTGCTCAGCAATCTATCCCTGCTGCTGGCAATCGCGCTCGTTGCTCTTCCAGTGCTGTTCGCCGTGGATCTGATGGCTGGGGCACGGCCTGCGGAGCAAACCGGCTTCCCTGTGACTGCCCAGCCTTCCTCCCCGCCTTCTAGCGAGAACTGGAGCCACGGTGTGTACCTGGCTGGGGGCCGCCGGTCCGGCGCCCGCACCATGCCTACTGCTCCTCCAGACTCTAACCCAGTATTGGGCCTGAAGCGGTCGTGGGCCATTGTGCCCGCGACTACGCCTCAGGCTACCGCGTTCGGTCCGCCAGAATCACCACCGGTACAGAGTGCCGGCGCGCCGCCTGCTGCGGTGACGTTGTCGGCTGCGCCGCCTGCGACAGCAACCGCCTTGCTGCGACCAGGCTCGATCCAGCTGACGCTGGTTCCAACGCAAACCAGCACCCCGGATCCGGTATCCAGACCCGTACAAATCCGGATCCCTGCGATCAAGGTGAAGCGCTCCATTGTCGAGCTGCCCCAGATCCGGGATCCAAAAACCGGGTCTTGGACGCAAGACCTCAAGGTTCTTTTCCGCAAGGGCCGGAAAGACCTCGTTGGCCACTATGAAACCTCCGCACAGCCGGGCCAAGCCGGGAATACGATCCTTGCCGGCCACAATTATGGCTATGGTAGCAAGGGTGTCTTTTTGAAGCTTGGCCGCCTGAAGAAGGGGCAGGAGATCTATGTGGTCAATGCTGCCGGGCAGACCTTCGCCTACCGGGTCAAGTCGGTTGACAAGGTTCCCTGGCGAAGCAAGAACGCGAATGAGCTGGTCCAGCATGCCAAGCTCCTGGCGGTCTCGGGCAGCGAACGCCTGACGCTGGTGACCTGTGGTGGATCCAAAATCCAGCCTTTCCCCGCTCGCATCTATGTCGTCGCCGAGCCGGTTGGCGACTAGGACCGGAAGGCAGCTTCTGCTGCTCGCAACCAGACCTTGGAGGTTTGCGCAAACCTCCGAGATCTGGAGACCTTTCTGCACAGCTAGAACTTCCCTACCCTCTTCAGACAATCAACGTAGCAATCTGCACATCTGAGGTGACTGTGCAGTTCCCCAATTGCCCATTGGCCGACTCCTATGCTATAATGCGCCGGTGAACGACATGGCTATTAACTTTGCATTGCTGCACGCCGATGCCGACAGCCGCGCTCGCTTGGGGCGCATCGATACACCTCACGGCTCCATAGCCACGCCAGCCTTTGCCCCCGTGGGCACCCAGGCGACGGTCAAGGCCCTCGATCCTCGTGACCTGCACGAGTTGGGTGCCGAGCTAATCCTGGCCAATACCTATCACCTCTACCTGCGGCCGGGCGCCGAGGTCGTTGCCGAGTTGGGCGGACTGCACGGCTTCATGGGCTGGGACGGACCTATCCTGACCGATTCGGGCGGCTTCCAGGTCTTTAGCCTGGCTGACCGGCGCCAAGTCAGCGACGAGGGCGTACTGTTCCGTTCGCACATCGACGGTTCGCAGCACCATTTTAGCCCTGAAATGGTGATCGGCGTCCAGGAGCAACTGGGCGCCGACATCATCATGTGCCTGGACGAGTGCGCGGAGCCTCATGACCATGCCTATGCCGAGCAGGCGCTGGCCCGCACCCATGCCTGGGCCGAACGCTGCCGCGCCGCCCAGACCCGGTCCGATCAGGCGCTCTTTGGCATCGTCCAAGGCGGCGTCTTTGCTGATCTCAGGCTGCGGAGCGCCCAGTACTTGGTCGACTTGGACTTTCCAGGCTATGCGATTGGGGGCCTGAGTGTAGGTGAGAGCAAGGCACTGATGTACAAGATGCTAGACATAACTGTTCCCGTACTACCTTCGGATCGCCCCAGGTATTTGATGGGGGTCGGCGCGCCAGAGGATCTACTTCAGGGCGTAGCCAGGGGTGTCGATCTTTTTGACTGCGTGCTGCCCACACGCCTTGCCCGCAACGCCTCGCTTTTCACCCGGCAGGGACGGCTCAACATGCGCAATGCTGCCTGGGCGCGGGAGCCGGGGGCCGTCGAGGAGGGCTGCGCGTGTTACACATGCCGCCACTTCTCACGCGCCTACTTGCGCCATCTATTCAAGGCGGGGGAGCTGCTGGCCTACCGGTTGGCCACCATCCACAACGTCCATTTTCTCCTGCAACTCATGCGCGACATCCGGCAGGTCATTGCGGCGGGTGCCTTTACCGCTTTCAGACAGGAATTCCTGACTGCTTATCCTATCGTGCCCGACGAGGTCCGAGCCCAGAATCGGGCAAAGCGCAAAACACGAGGCAAACAGAACACATAGGGAAGCATAGCCGGGAACGCCGCAAGAACCCTGCTTCTCTGACAACACGCATCACGCAATACGCATAACAAATCATAGATCACTGAGGGCTCATGGATCTAGTTCAAGCAATCATACTCGGCGTTATTCAGGGCGCAACCGAATTCATCCCTGTATCCAGTTCGGGCCATTTGGTCCTGGTACCCTGGCTGTTGGGCTGGCAGGCTCCCGGCCTCATCTTTGACACAGTGGTCCATTGGGGTACGCTAGTGGCCGTGCTGGCCTATTTCTGGCGCGATTGGTGGAACCTGATCACGGCCTGGCTGCGCGGGTTGTTTCACTGGGATTGGCGCGATCCTAATGCCAGGTTGATGTGGTTGATCCTGGTGGGCAGCATCCCAGCCGTGGTCATTGGCTTCCTGCTGGAGGATTTTTTTGAGTCGTTGTTTGGCCAACCTGCCTGGGTCTGCGTCTTTATGCTGGTGACGGCTGGCCTACTGGCCTCGGCCGAGTGGCTGGGCAAGAAAACGCGGGAAATGGATGACCTGCGTTGGCCTGACGCGCTGATTATTGGCCTGGGGCAGGCGGCTGCCATAGCACCCGGTATCTCCCGCTCGGGGGCGACCATATCGGTGGGCCTCTATCGTGGCGTTAAGCGGGCAGCGGCTGCTCGATTTAGCTTTCTCCTGGGGACCCCCATCATCTTTGGTGCAGGCTTGCTCAAGATCACCGAACTCTTTTCCGTACCGGATGCGGTGGCCCAAGTGCCGGCTCTGCTGGCGGGTTTTCTGGCTTCAGCTATCGTCGGCTACTTTTGTATTTGGTTCCTGCTGCGCTATCTTCAGCGCGGAAAGCTGTACCCTTTTGCTATCTACTGCTTCTTGGTAGGGATCGCGTGTCTCGTCGTGGTTTGGCTGCGCTAAGGCCATTGCCGACCTTCCTGCGACGGGCTGCGGAGGGACGGCTGTTGGTTGGAGCGCAGCCGCTCCCCTCATGGGTTGCCTTGGCTCTCATCGCCTTGATGCTGGCTGGCTGTGGCGAAGCGCTGGCGACGCCCGAACCGGTATACCTAAGGGCGGCTGGTTCCATGCCCATGGGTCCCCTCGCTGAGGAGCTGGTCACGGGCTTTCGAGAACAGAACCCCTTGGTCAGCATCGAGGTTTCCGGCCTGGAACCCCACGGGGGTTTGGGAACCAGGTATGGTTTGGATGCACTGCGCAACGGGGAAGTTGACCTGGCCCTGGCTTCGTGGCTGCCGCCGGACACATCCCCGCCCGGCCCTTTGGGGCCGCCGCTCGATCCAGATTGGCAGGCCACGGCCATCGCCCGTGATGGGATCGCCATCATTGTCCATCCAGAAAATCCCCTTCAAGGCTTGGGCCTTTTGCAGTTGCGCGATCTATTCAGTGGGCGAACTGGCGAGTGGCGCGTGCTGGGCGGCGGGACGGCTCATGGGTTGATTCTGCCGGTGAGCCGCGAGGCTGGTTCCGGTACCCGGGCCGCCTTTGAGGCGCTGGTCATGGAGGATCTCTCGGTGACGCCCCGGGCGCTGATTGCCCCTTCCGGCGAGGCGGTGGTTGGCCATGTGGCCGAGAACCCGCAGGCCATCGGCTACGTGTCCATGAGTGAGGTGGTTCCCGGTGTCAAAGTTCTCCAGGTCGAGGGCGAACGACCCTCACCCGAAGCTGTGGGGCAGGGGATCTATGCGCTTAGCCGCGAGTTGTGGCTGGTCACAGCTTTTCAACCCTCAGGACCGCTGCAGGATTTCGTGGATTTTGCCCTGAGTCCCGCCGGCCAACAGACTGTCGAAGGGCGCGCCGGCCGGATCCACTAGAAGATCTGTGCTGGTCGAAGTGCTTCCAGCCTGGTCCTGCTCAGCCCAGCGAGTACTCCATCGCGTGGTCCATATCCGCGACTTCCTGCCTGAAGGCGAGGACGTTGATGTGCAGGAGCAGCCCAGTGACCAGCAGCAGGCCGATGGCTTCGATGCCAAAGATGAGAGCATAGGCCACGTGGGTTGCTCCGCCGATGCCCACCACCAGGTCATGGATGCTTCCGCTCAGCACCGAGGATCCAAACTTGGCCAGTGCCTGTGCCAGTGTCCAGGCCCCCACAAACAGGCCAGCCTGGCCATTGATCGTCAGATCCATCATCAGCGAGACCCCGCCGACTGTAAAAGCGCCGGTGCCCAGCCCCATGAGAAGGATCGCAGGCTCGACCGGCCCAGGGTTGCGGTCCAGGGCGATCAAGGCCAGCATCGCGAAGGCCGCCACGCCGATGAGGTTGCCGGCGGCTGCAGTCCGCTTCTTTCCGATACGCGGAATCACGATGGCGCCGCCAATCAGCAGTCCGGCGATAACCCCAACCATGTTGTAGGCGTTGAACATGGTCGTCTCGCGGACGCTCAGGTTGAGGACCTCGCCGCCAAAGGGCTCCAGAATCACGTCCTGCATAAAGTGAAAGAAGAGGCCAAGCAAGAGAAAGAGGAAGAACAGCCGCGTCTGCCGGCTGTGGCTGAGAATCCGGAGGGACACGCGCAAGGATGATGCGCTGGCGGATTGCGGGCTGGCTCGTCGCTGTTCGTTGCCCCACAGGGCAACGAGGGTGAGGACCACGACCAGCACCCCGGCCAGGGCAAAGAGGCTCACCAGGCGGCCGAATGAGAAGGGTTGCAGATAGGCCGCGCCGCCCAGTGCTCCGAGAAGGATGCCTACCATCATTACCGTCCAGATGATGCTGACAACCCGGCCCCTCTCCGCTTCGCTGGTACGATCGGTCACCAGGGCCAAATAGGTCGTGGCGCCGACGCTCACTCCCAGACCCTCGACGAAGAAAAAGGCAAAGCCAAAGCCCAGGCGCATGAGAGATGGGTCCTGGGCCACAAAGGCAGCGACAAAAGGAGCGGTTACCACCGTCAGGACAGCCAGGGCTGTCCCGGCCAGTATGTAGGGCAGCCGATGATAGCCCCTGATGGGATGGGTGTCAGAGTAGTGACCGATGGGGATGGAGACCAGGGCGGCCAGATAGTGTGCGCCGCCCAGGGTGAGCCCAACAAGCGCGAGATCCAGTCCCATCTCTACGCGCAGGATGCGGTTGAGGGTGCCCAGCATCAGAACGGATACTGCTCCGAGCCAAAACTGGTACAGGGACAGGCGCAGGGTTTGATAGAGTTTCATGTCAGCGTGGGATTCTCGCTCCGAGCGGAATTGGCTAGGTCATCAAAGGTGGTATAGTTTAGCAAGCTGATCAGTTCTCCCTGGGCCCTGGCCCAGATGTCGTGTACCGGGCAGTAACCGTTCTGGGGACAGGCATCGGGCTCGATGAGGCAGCGGTTCAACCGGACCGGGCCTTCCAGCGCTTCGATGACCTGCAGCAAGCTGATATCTGCTGCCGGTCGGGCCAGCGTCACACCCCCGCCCGCGCCCCGATAGGTCGTCACCAGGCCTGCCAGGGACAGTTGCGAGACGATCTTGGCCAGGAATGGGCTGGGGATGTTCTGGCGTTCAGCGATCTCTTGCGTCGAGGTTCGCTCGCTCTCGGTTTGGGTGGCCAAATCAAGGATGACTCTGACGCCATAGTCCGTTCGCCTGCTAATCTCCATTGACCGTGCATCCTTTCATGTGGCGCGTTGGCCAGCCAAATTGGACAGGTTTGGCCCAATTCCCGCAATTATATCTGGTCGCTTGGTTTTTGTCAAACCGATTGTTCACAAGTATAATGTCTCAGGTTGAGTTTGGGAGCAGGGTGGGGGCAAGTGACCTGCGGCCAGCGGGTTCAGCCGATTGTCTTCTGGCGCTCAGGCCATCCCTTGATCCTGTAATTCCTCAAACAGGAGGTAGCGAGAGCATGGATGCTCGGGTGACATGGGTTGAGGAACAGCGATTTGTCGGACAGGGTGCCTCTGGGCACGGCATCGTGGTGGACGGCAGCGCTGAGAAGTTGGGGTCTTCACCAATGGAATTGGTGCTCATTGGTACAGCAGGCTGTACCGCCTACGACGTGCTGTCGATCCTGCAGAAGAAGCGCCAACAGGTGACCGGCCTGGAGGTACGAGCCCGGGGCCAGAGGGCAGAGGCTCCACCCCAGGTCTATACGGAGATTGAGTTGGAATACGTGGTTCGCGGGCGGGGAGTCAAGCCCAGTGATGTAGAGCATGCCATACGCCTTTCCAAGGAAAAATACTGCTCGGCTTCCATCATGTTGGGCAAAACGGCACAGATCCGCACAACTTTCCGCATTGAAGAGGACTGAGGTCGAGGTCAGGAGCAGGGATTTGGTAGATGCGCTATCGTCAGAGCGAATCCGGGCTGGCCTCACAACAACTGTGGTCGGCCGGCAGTTGGTCTATTTGCCCGAAACCGGTTCGACCAACGATGAAGCCCGGCGTTTGGCCCAGTCTGGTGCCGCTGATGGTTTGCTGGTGGTTGCCGATTACCAGACGGCCGGCAGGGGCCGGCTCCAGCGCAACTGGGTCGCGCCGCCGGGGAGCAGCTTGCTCATGTCGCTTCTCTTCCGCCCGGATCTACCGCCTTTCCAAGCCCAGCGACTGACCATGATCTGCGGACTGGCCGTCTGTGATGCTGTCGAAGCGCAGACTGGCCTGCAGATGACCCTGAAGTGGCCCAATGATGTCGTGGTGGGTGGCGCCAAGGTAGGCGGCATACTTACCGAGATCGAGGTCATGGGCGAGCAGCTTGCATATGGCATCGTAGGCATCGGCCTCAACGTTGGCTTGGACCCCTCTCAGCTTCCCACGGATCTGGTGGTACGGGCCACAAGTCTGGCCAACGAGATCGGGCGGCCGGTGCCTCGTCTGCCCCTGCTTTGGAGCTTTTTACAGGCTCTTGAGGGCCGATATTTCGTACTGAAATCAGGCTATTCTCCCCATGTTGAGTGGTCTGAGAAGCTGTCTACCCTGGGCCAGCGCGTCACTGTTTCTGGAGGTAGCGAGGTTCTGCAGGGCGTGGCTGAAGGTGTGGACAGCAACGGGGCCCTGTTGGTCCGCCTGGCTAGCGGTCGCCTGGAGACGGTTCTGGCGGGCGATGTCACGCTGCGATTTGGCCAAACCGGTTCGGATCTGCTATAATACGCGCCGCTGCCCGGAGAAACTCGGGGATCAACGGGATCAGCCGAGATTCGGAAAGGAACCATGAAACCACCGACAAAGAGCTTGGCAACTGTAGGCTTTGTGCGGCGGGAGGTCAATGCTGTACTGCGGCTGAGCCCTTGGGTGCTGGCTTCGCTCCTCTTGGCTGCTTTGTTTTGGCATCCCGAGTTGGCTGCCACAGGAGGGCTCTTCCAGTCGCCGCAGGATACGCCAACACCTACACCGACACTGGCGCCGACGTTGGCTCCAACAGCGACGGCAGAAATCCTTCCATCGGCCACGGCCACGGCAGAAGCGCCAGCGCCTACTACCACCGAGACGGCTACGATACCGCCATCGCCACCCACCGAGACGCCAGTCCTGGCCGTCACGGCGACCCTGGTACCGACCAACCCCCCGACGCCCACACCTGTTCCCACGGAAACGCCCGTGATTCCGACAGCGACGCTGGCGCCGGCAGTAGCAACCAGCACACCGGTCCCGGCTGGGCAGGATGGCACAGATCGGTACGCTCAGGAGGAATCGAATCTCCTATTCAACTGGACGATGCTCTTTGATTCTGTGGCGTTGGGCATGTCCTACGTATGGCTGTGCTGCGGGGTGCTGGTGCTTGTAGGTGTTCCCATATTCTTTATCTCCCTGTGGGTCGCAGGTAGACGTCGCGAGCAGGGGGAAGAATAGACCTTAGTGGTGAAGTGGTGAAATGCTGAACGATACCGGCGCGGGTGCCTTGGGAACCAAGGCCCCGCGCCCTTCTATTGATGGCGGTTTAACCTTGGACGAGCGGAAAAGTCACTGGGCGGTCCTGGTCCTGGCCCTGCTAGCCTTTGCGCTGCGGGTCACAGGTCTCGAGTTTCAGAGCTTGTGGCGGGACGAAGTGGATGCCATCCGGTTTGCCAGCCGGCCCATGCTCGACCTGCTGGGAACGCTTACTGCACCCGCCGAAAATGGGCCTCTCTTTTTTTTACTGCTGCGTCCCTGGCTGCGCCAGGCAGGGCAGAGCGAGTTTTCTCTTCGGTTCTTCTCCGTGTTCTTTGGCGTTGTGACTGTCCCCCTGATCTACAAGTTGGCGCGGAGACTGTTTCCCACACTGCCAGGTGTTGCTCTGGTGGCCGCGCTCCTGGCATCCACCTCACCCTATCTGGTCTGGTACAGCCAGGAGGGCAAGATGTATGCCTTGGTGGTCGCTCTCATTCTGCTGTCAATGGACCGCTACCTTGCTGCCCTGGTGAAAGGCGGGTGGTCTCGCTGGCTGGGCTATGTGATTGTTACCGCCCTGGCCCTTTATGTGCATGTGCTTGCAGCACTGATGATTCCAGTGCAGGTGGTCGTCTTTTTTCTCCAGGAGCGAGGGGATCGAAGGGCCCGCTGGCGACCCTGGCTTGCGAGCCTGGGGGTACTGGCACTGCCTTACCTGCCGCTTCTGGCGTGGCAGGCGCCGCTCGTGCTAAAGCCTGCCCAGACAGGCTTTCGTTTTGTAGCACTGCACGAGATGCTCCTGTCGCTTTGGGGCAGCTATAGCTTTGGGGTGGCCCAAAACACCGGTCTGTGGATAGGGGCCGTTTTTGTGGGTGCACTGCTTGCCGCCATCCTGCTCTGGCCCGCGGACAGACGCCAGCGCGTGTCTCTGGGTATCCTGATCTGCTGGCTATTCCTACCAGTTCTTCTGCTCTTCCTGGTCACCTTGGTACGGCCTCTCTACACAGCCAGGTATCTCGTCTTTGTACTGCCAGCCTACCTTCTGCTGTTGGCAGTGGGTGTTGTGGCCATCGGACGGCGGACTTATCTGCTGGCTGGGGTCCTGCTGGTTGCTCTGTTGGCTGTCAACGGTTGGGGGTTCTGGCTTCAGTCTCGAACCCAGATCAAGGCCGACTTTCGATCTGCGACCGAGTACGTGGTGAGCAATGCCGGGCCCGACGACCTGATCCTGTTTCAGATTCCGTACGGGCGGTACTCCTTTGACTACTATCGACTGCGGATGGCCGTGCCGCAGAGCCCCCAGCTTCAGGCTGCCGGGCATCTCGCTCCCCACGCTGATGCCATCCATTGGCTCTACATCCCGCTGCTGGTGGGAAGCGCTGGACCGGTATACCAGTGGGCCGAGGGGCTGTATACCAACGCTGAAATGTCAGAAAGTGAAGCGGACCGGCGCATGGCAGAGATGGCGGGCCGTAGCCCAGTCGTGTGGCTGCTGTCCAGCGAGTCAGCCATGTGGGATGAACGGGGGCTGGTTAAAGGCTGGCTCGACCGGCATAGGATCCAGACCGATGCGGTGCACTATGTCCGGGTTTCGGTATATCGCTACGAGCTTCCTCAAGACCAATGATCCGGCGACGACTTGACAAAACTCATATTTCATGTTATCATTCATGAAATCAATGAAAAGGAAAGAGACGGAGGTAAGACATGGGAATCCAAGTCGGTAAGGAAGCTCCTGCTTTTGAGCTAAAGAGTCACCTGCAGGACACGGTCAGGCTCGACGAGTACCGGGGCAAGCACAACGTGCTGATTGTATTCTTCCCCTGGGCCTGGACCCCGGTCTGAACGAACCAGATGCCTTCGTATGAGCTTGATCTGTTCAAGTTCGAAGGCTACAATACCCAGGTACTGGGTATCAGCATCGATCACGTTCCCTGTCTGGAGGCATGGTCCGAAAGCCTGGGAGGCATTAGCTATCCATTGCTGAGTGATTTCTGGCCCCACGGCGAGACGGCGCGCAAGTATGGTGTGTTCCGGCAAGACGGAAGGAGCGAGCGTGCCCTTTTCATCGTCGATAAGGAAGGCATCGTCCGCTACGCGGACGTCCACGATATCGATGAGCAGCCAGACAATGAAGAGTTGTTTAAGGTTCTGCGCCAACTGGAGCCTGGCGCCGTCGTTCAAGAGCCGGTAGAAACAGGCGTGATCGAAGCGGGATCAGGTCCAGCAAGTTCTCAGAGCGTGGTGCTGTACTGCCGGCCCGGTTGCATTGACTGTCGGCTCTCCCGCCGCTTTTTGGAGCGAAACGGGATAGCCTACACCGAGATCAACGTCCGCGCCGACGCAGAAGCAAAAGCACGCGTTCTGGAGTGGACCGGCGGCCAGCTTGTCTCGCCAGTATTTGACATTGGCGGTACCATTGTGATTGATTTCAAACGATCTGAGCTGATGCGGGTACTTGGCCTGGACTAGGTCGCCACGCAACTGCAGACAGATTCCAGCACAACTCTGGGCGGGTCTTCCCAGAGTTGTGCGCTTTTCTGGGGCCTCTGGTCGGTGAGTGAATTCTCCCGCTGGGTCACTGATGCGTCGGTCCGCTCGCAGCAGCGCCCATCGAGTTTGCCAGATTCGCCAATCAGGGCTATAATAGCCATGTCCTTAGGAAAAGGATTAAATCAGTAGGTTACGGCGATATTATGAGAGAAATCACTGACTATCAAACGAAGGGAACCGAGAACGGCAGTCCAGACGGGAGAGCAGCGAGCCGCTCAGGCCGGCTTCTGATCGCTTTTATGGTCGTTCTCCTCTTGTTGCCCGCGTTGGCAGCTTGCAGTAGGGACGAGGAAACTGAGGAGCCGGGTGAAGTGATGACGCTGCCTGCTACCGAGGACCAGGGGGCAGCACCATCGCCCATCTCCGTCGTCGACGCGACGGCGTCTGTGGCGCCGACGGCTACTCCGACTGTTGGCCCGCCCCCTGCTCCACTTGCAGCGACGGTCAACGGCCGGTACATCTTTTTGGCGGACTATGAGCATCTCTTGGCCCTCTATGAACAGGCGATTCAGGAGCAAGGCATCGACCTGGATTCGGAGGAGGGGCAGGCTGAACTGGCCCTGGTACGCATCGATGCCCTCGAGGCTTTGATCGATTCCGAGCTGATGCGTGAAGAGGGTGAGGCTCTGGGGCTAATGCTGAGCGAAGAGGAAATTGCGGCTCAGGTCGAGGTTGATATCGACGACGGCGGTGGGCAAGATGCCTTTGACGAGTGGTTGGCGGCCACAGGGCAGACCCGCGCGGACTATACTGAAATGCTGCGCGACCTGCTGTTGTCCGAGCGCATCCTGGAGCTTGTCGCAGCCGACTTGCCAACGGTGGCAGACCAGGTCCACATCCGGCATATTGCTGTGAGCAGTGAGGCCGCAGCTCAGGAGATCTTGGTTCAGATCCAACAGGGTGCTGATTTTGCAGAACTGGCTCGCTCACGGTCGGAGGACTCGATGACCAAGGATGAAGGTGGCGATCTGGGTTGGATCCCGGCAGGCATCGTTGATCCGGAGCTGGAGCGTGTGGCCTTTGCCTTGCAGGTGGGCGAAACCAGCGGGGCCATCCAACTTGGAGACGGATATCATGTCATTCAGGTGGTGGAGCGAGAGGTCGACCGTCCAGTGTCACCCGATCTCCAAATAGACCTTGAGATGGCCGCTTTTGAGCAGTGGCTCGAAGCTCTGCGTGCCGCTGCCGTGATCGAGCGGTTCGTAGGCGAGTAGACAAAGCTGTGCTTGTCTGGTATACTGTGCCGCGATAGGAGGTGGAATGCGCTCAGAGCAGATGAAATGGCCTTGGATCCTATTGGCTTTCGTCGCGCTTTTTGTAATCGTTGTCGGTAGCGTCTGGAGCTGCTTTCCTGTTTCTCCGTCAACGACGGATGGCGAATGCAGACTGGCGGGAGCCGGTCGCTGCTGTCGTGCCGGAGAGTATCGCGCCTGACCTTGCTCTCTACCCCCTGGCGGGCGCCTCGGAAGTGGAGACGCTCGACGCGGCCATTGCGAATGGAGATCTGGAAACTGCCTATGCTTCGCTGGTCTACAACCCAGAAATGCAGGATGAACAGCGTATAGGCCGCCTCATCTTGCTGGGCCGTCGTTTCACGGATGCAGGCACACTGGAGAAAGCAGATCTCAGTTATCAGCAGATCTACGAGATAGCTGTGCTTAGCCCAGGACTGAGCGATCCCACGAGAGCGGATGCGCTTATGGCCGCAGGAAAGGGATGGGTCGAAGTAGGGCGGGAAGACCGGGCGATGGATGCTTACGATCAGGTGTACCTGATTGCGGTCAAAAGCCCCTATCTCCACATGGCACATCGTAGAGATCTGCTAACGGTACTGGAGAAGGCTTATCTGGAGCTCGAAGCTCTGGAAAAGGTGGAGTCTTCGCGCCAGCGGATCATTGAGCTGGACCAGGGTACGCGGCCTCAGCAGCCGGTCGAGGTAGGGAAGTCCCCCGAGCTGCCCGTAAGCACGGAGATAATCTCCTCTCCCGAGGTTGGGACTCTCGAGGAAGCCCGGCGACAGGCAGCCTACAACCTGATTCAGGTACTGGATGGGCGCGAAATACGGCCCGAGCTTGTGAGTGAACTTGCACGGACGCTGCAAGCGGAGGATGCGGCCAAGCTGGCCCTGTACCGTCAAGAATTAGAGGCTACTACCCAACTAAGCAGGCGGATCGGTCTTCACTGGCAGATCATTGGTTGGTTGACGCTCAAGTACCGCGTGGCCATGCAGGGCTTTGGGCTGTCGATTGTGCCTGAGTGGGAGGAGCAAAGGGCCGACATCCAGTCAACGTTGAGCACAGCTTATGAGGATCTGTATTTCGACTATGAGGACCTAGTCACGGGTCTGCCAGATGCTACTCTGATAGGCCCTGGGAGCTACAAAGTACGCCGGCAGGTGGTGCAAGCCGGGCGGCTGGGGCTCTACCCCAACTATCCAGAAGATCAGATGGCCGGAAAGCTAAGGGACATGGGATCCAGTCTTATTGCTGCCGGATACCTGGCGGATCTGTACGTCGATATGGAAGATGGGACTGTAGCACTGCGCTTCTTCCTCAGCCCGACAGATGAGTACGGTCTTTCTGAGTAAGCGCCAGAGAATGACGGTATGAACCGGAGGAGACTTTGTTAAAGCTAGCAATCACCGGCAAGGGTGGTGTGGGCAAGACTACTTTGGCTGCACTGCTCTCCCATGTATTTGTGGAACAAGGACAAAAAGTCTTGGCGATTGACGCCGATCCTGCCGCCGGCCTTGCTTCGGCCTGTGGTGTGCCTCCCGAACAGGCGGCGGCGATCACTCCCGTTGCCGAGATGGAAGAGCTGATCTACGAGAGGACCGGTGCTAAAAAGGGAGAGATCGGTGGCTTTTTCAAGCTCAATCCCCGTGTAGATGATATTCCAGAGCGCTTTGCGGTAACGGCGGATGGCATCCGCATCCTTTCCATGGGAACGGTCACGATGGGCGGGACCGGTTGCCTTTGTCCGGAGAACGCATTGCTTCGCAGTCTGGTGACACACCTACTGCTGCGCCGCGATGAGGTCCTCATCCTTGATATGGAGGCGGGTGTGGAACATCTGGGGCGTGGCACAGCGCGCGCGGTAGATGCTTTCATCGTCGTGGTTGAACCCGGCCGGCGGAGCCTGCAGACGGCGCGCTCTATCTATGGTTTGGCCCAGGATCTGGGCATTGGGCGTGTCTATGTCGTTGGCAACAAGGTCGCCTCAGAGTCTGATGAGGTTTTTATCGCGGAGCAGCTGCCCGACTTTCACGTATTAGGCTTTCTGCCGGCGGACAGGCAGGCCATCGAAGCGGACCGCAGCGGCCAGGCCGTATTCGCCCTGGCACCGGAACTCGTGGAGCGAGCGCGTATGATTGCCGGACGATTGGAAAGGCCAGAATAGAACGAGTGCAAGGGCACGGCAAGTGATGAATGCCAGCCGTGGTGCGACTTTGGGCCTGAACCCTAGATAGAGAAAACTCCGCCTCCAGTCCTGGAGGCGGAGTTTTCTCTTGGGCGTAGGAGTTGGCGTGGGTCAGGATTCTATCACTTGGTCCAGCGGATAGGCTTGCATGACGCGCGTTGTCTGGCGGAAGCTCATTTTTCGCCAAAAGCCCGCATCACCTGGGACAATGACCGCAATGCTAGCAGCGCCCCGCGCCTGGAAACGGCGGGCAATCTCCACTACTAAGGCCCGGCCGATGCCCTGGCGCTGGCGGTCGGGATGCACAGAAGCCAGATAGATGACCGCCCGAGAACCATCGAAGGTGCCCCGGATCATGCCCAGAAGCTGGTCCCCATCCTCGGCAACCAAAAATTCGGCAGCCTGGCAGTCATGCACACGGGCCATCGCGGACGGCCCGTCGATCTCAGGGTGGTTGTATTGCTGGTTGGCCTTGAGAATGTCGACCAGGCTGTCGACATCGCCCAACCGAAAATCCCGGATGTCCATCGTCATGCACCCCCACGCTGCTACCAGAGCGACTTGTTCCTGGCCTTATGCATCTGATTCCCGGAAAGAGGCAAGCTTGCCAGCTTTGGCGCCAAATCCCAGCGGATGCGCAAAGAAGGCAGATGAGACGTGGAATCGTCTCGCCTGGGTCGACCCGCAGCTATGCCTCGGCCGGTGGCTCTACCTCGGCCGGTAGCTCTACCTCGACGGTTTCCTCTTCCTGCAGGCTTATCATTAGATCCTCTTTTTGCTGGCCGGCAGCCGCTTTGCCTTGGCCCGCAGCCTCTTGCATACGGCCCTGCCACTCGGAGGCTCTCTCTTTGGTCTGCACTGAGATCTGCTCGGCTTTGTCCTTGGCTTGCGCCTCGTACTCCTTGGCTCGTCTGCGAGCCTCTGCGGTCATCTCAGAAGAGCGTTCCTGGAGCTCAATGCCCCGATCACGGATCAAGGCTCGTGTTTCTTCGCCAGACTGGGGGGCAAAGATGATCGCTGCTGCGGCTCCAACCAAAGCGCCTACAATAAAACCGGCAAAGAAATCCGCACCGTAACTCTTGTCTGCCATGGTCTTCAACTCCCTTCGTAAATGGTTGTGTGTTCTGTCAGGTACCGGCCCTGCAAGTCAGGATTGCTGATTGGGTTCTCCCTATGCCGGTGTGGGGCCCTCAGGGTCGCTCGTTACGATATCGGCCTGCTGCTCCACAGTCTGGGACGATGCCGTCTGGCCACCCGATCCTCCGAATAGTGTCTTGAACGCCGTTTTCACGCCGGAAACGTAACCGGCCACCTGGATCACGGGTGTGACTACGGCATCGCTGACAAAGGTTGCCGTTCCCCGCACCGTGCCGGTGGTCTCGTTGATCGATTTTAGAATTGGCTGGATCTCGTCGCGCAAAAGAACGGTGAGGCTCTGAAGCTGAAAGAGAAGAACTGCCAGAAGAATGCTCGTGATCATTGTGACTAGTGCGAGGACAATGATCGCCACGTCCCGGAGTCCCGCGGTAAAAGCCGGGTGGGTCATCAGGCCATAGAACACAGCGATGATGGCCGCGATAATGGCCAGAACACCAATAACGATGCCGACCTTCTGCCAGACGCTCAAGCCCTTCCCTGCTTCATCAGCGGCTGGCTCCCCTGTCGTCGCATCCACCTCGGCCGGATCTACATCGTTGCTTCCACTTCGGCCGGCACCTCTTGAACCTCACTGTCTTCTTGGATCTCTGCCATCCTCGTGTGCTCCTGCTCTGGCTGGTTGTGCTTGCCCTGCAATTTCAATACCAATCAATTATAGCATATCTTTGGCGAAGGGGCAAAAGGCCCATCTGACGGGGTACTGGTGGCAGCATCAGTCCACCTGTCCAAGTTGCAGTCTGTGTCGGGAGGGGCTATAATGCCCCGGAAGGAGTTGCCATGCACGTTGCGCGAGAAAATGACTTGGTTCTGCTTATCGGCAAGGATCGCAAGGAATTTATCCTGCGGCTTCGGGCCAATGCACAGCTACAGACGCATCGGGGCTGCATCAACCACGATGACCTGCTGGGTCAGCCCCTGGGACGGGAGATCCGTTCGCATCTGGGCTATCCCTTTGTTATCCTGGAACCGAGTACCTGTGACCTGGTCAGGTTGATCAAGCGTACGACCCAGATCATGTATCCCAAGGACATTGGCTATCTTTTGCTCAAGCTCAGCGTGATGCCGGGCGCCCGGGTGATTGAGGCCGGTACGGGTAGTGGCGGACTGACGCTGGCCCTGGCGCGCGCCGTGGGCACTCAGGGGCACCTCTACTCCTACGAGATCCGGCCTGATATTCTGCGGCTGGCCCAAGACAATCTGGAATCTTTGGGCTTGACCGGCAGCGTTGACTTTAAGCTGCGGGATATTGAGGCAGGTTTTGATGAGACCGATGTGGATGCGCTCTTTTTGGATGTGCGCCGGCCTTGGGCCTTCCTCTCGCAGGTCACAAGCGCGCTTAAGGACAGTGGCTTCTTTGGTTCCATCGTGCCCACGACCAACCAGGTAACGGAGCTGCTCCGATCTCTGGAAGGTCACCAAACCTTTGGCCACATCGAGGTCGAAGAGATCTCACTTCGGCCCTTTAAGGCGGTGCCCGACCGGCTGCGGCCCGTGGACCGGATGGTGGCCCATACTGGCTACCTTGTCTTTGCCCGGAAGGTGAGCCGGGAGATCAGCCAGGCAGACTATTGGATGGATCGCAAGCGACGCAAGTACGAGGAGGGCCAGTCTGGGGCTGGTCAGGATGGTACTCCCGATGCTTCCCAATCCCGCAGGGAGGAATAGGCATTCGGCCAGCCTTCCGGAGATCTGATACTCTGGTGTGGCACAGCGGCGGATCGCCTACCTCGATGCTCGTTTGCTGACCCTTGTCTTTTTGAGTATAATGCGGGCAGTCAAGATGAAGGATCAGAGCTATTCCGTTCCCAGGATGCGCAATGTCCGCAGTCCGGCCCCAAGGATGAGCCCGTGAGCCGCGAGAATGGGCAAGTAGGGCTTGGTTTGCTCCTTGGGCTTGGGCTGGCGATGGGATTAGCCCTGGCCGCGGTGGGCATCTGGCTATGGGCGGGCTCGGGGGTGGGGCATGCCACCTCTCCTGCGATGGGAGCCGCTGCATCTGACAAGTCGCTGGGCGTCAACGCTGATCTCAGTGCCTATGACGTGAAGACGAGAGCAGAATCGCTGGTGGCGATGGAGGCGGCTGGCCTCCGATGGCTGCGACACCGCTTCCCCTGGGATGCCATTGAGACTGAACCGGGCGTCTACGATTGGGCCGTCTGGGATGAGATCGTTCGGGACGCCAGGCGACATGGCCTTCAGATCGTTGCGGTGCTCGATGGTTCGCCTTCGTGGGCGCGGGGGGAGGCGGATGGCGAGAACCCACTGGCTCCGCCCGTGGAGGCGCGTGATTTCGGGGATTTTGCCTTTGCCCTCGCGAATCGCTATCGCGATCAGATCGATCACTATCAGATCTGGGATGAGCCCAACATCGCCCCACACTGGGGCGCGAGAGAGATCGATCCGGCGGCCTATGCCCGCCTGCTGCGCGAGGGGTCCATCCGGATTCGCAGCGCTGATCCTGAAGCCGTGGTCCTGACTGCCGCCCTGGCGCCCAACGTGGAGCCGGGCGGCGCGAATATGAGCGATCTGCTCTTTCTCGAGGAACTTTACCAACATGGTGCCGCCGAGTGGTTTGATGGCGTGGCCGCCCAGATTTATGACCTCAATGGCCAGCCAGAGGCGCCCGCAGACTCGGATCGACTGAACTGGAAGCGGATCGAATTGCTGCGCCGGGTCATGGAGTCGCAGGGGGACAAAGAGACGCCGGTGTGGGCGGTCTCTGTTGGCCGGAACGCGGCGGCTGCGGGCGACTTGGCGGCTGCTGTTGAGACTGCGCGCGAGGACTGGCCCTGGCTGGGACCGATGGTCTGGGCGGCCTGGTCGCTCCAGCGACGCCCGGGGCCAGTTTGCCCTGATCGATGAACGCGCCCAGCCCCGTCCAGCCTTCGATGCTCTGCGCGACCTGGCCATGGCGCCGCCGGTGGCCTGGCCAGGCGCGTACGGGGCGGATCATGAGAGCGGGCGCTACGAGGGTGATTGGCGCGTGACGCCGTCCGGGGCGGACATTGGGCGCAGCGGCGACCGTTTGACCATTCCCTTTTGGGGTACTCGCCTGGATCTGGCCGTCCGCCGGGGAGCCTACAGAGCGTTCCTGTTTGTGACTGTGGACGGGCAGCCAGCAAGCGCCCTGCCGCAAGATGCGGACGGCAATGCCTACATCGTCCTCTACGATCCCCTGGCGAATGCCGATATCGTCACCCTGGCCCGCGGCTTGCCGGACGGCAGGCACGAGGCCGAGATCGTGGCTGACCGCGGCTGGGGGCAATGGGCCATCATCGGCTGGACTGTCGCGCGAGAGACTGCCAGTCGCCTGCCCTGGCAGTGGGTGTCAGTGGTCCTGGGGCTGGCTGCGCTGGTGACTCTGGGGCTGGTGCTCCGGTGGGCCTGGCCCCAGCGACGTTCCCTGGCTGCGACCGGTACTGAACAGAAGACCCGGTACCAGGCCCTTGATGATCGCCTGATGTTGGCCGTCACAGCGGGGGCCATGATCCTGGCCTACGTGGTGGCCGGACCCGTCCCCAGCCTGATTGCCCTTGGTCTGTTGGCCGGACTTTTGCTGCTGCGCCCGGGGACGGGCCTGCCGCTCATTGCCGTGACGCTGCCCTTTTACCAGTTGGGCAGGCCGTTGCTGGGCAAAGTGTTCTCCATGGTCGAGATCCTGACCGTACTCACGGCAGTGGGCTGGTTTGCGAATTGGTTCTTAGGCGCTTTGTGCGCAACGAGGGGATGGGCTGGTGGCGGTCCCGACCCTGAGGGCGCGCCAGCCGAATCGCGCGCGTTCGTTTCCGTCCCACATCTCAGTGCTCTTGATTGGGGCGTGATTGCCTTGGTCATAGTAGGGATGGCATCCCTGCTATGGGCCGAGCACGCCCGGGTGGCCGCACGGGAGTTTCGGACCGTAATCCTGGGAGCGGCTCTTTTCTATTGGTTGTTGCGGGCCATGGCCCAAGACCGGCGCGCAGTCTGGCGCGTCGCGGATGCCTGGGTGCTGGGCGCCACCCTTGTCGCGGTGGTGGGTCTGATCCAATGGAGCTTGGGCCAGAACCTGATCACGGCTGATGGCATCTCTCGGGTTCGGGCTTTCTATGGTTCGCCGAATAACCTGGCGCTGTACCTGGGGCGGGTATTGCCACTGGTCCTGGTGATCTCTGTCTGGGTCAGGCGGCAGCCCCGCAAGTTGACCTACGGGCTTGCGGCGCTTGCCATGGGGGCCGCGCTCTTGCTGACCTTCTCTCGGGGTACGTGGCTGGTGGGCGTGCCTGTTTCGCTGCTCTTTGTGGCAGGCATGCGGGGCCGGCGGCCCTTTACTCTGACTGCAGGCTTTCTGATGGTGGCGGCCGTGGCCGTGCTGTTTTTTGTGGGCCCTGGCAGGCTGACCCTGTTGTTGGATCCAGCGCAAGGTACGACCTTTTTTCGGCTCCAGTTGTGGCGCTCCAGTTGGGCCATGATCCGCGACCATCCTGTGCTGGGTGTGGGCCTGGACAACTTTTTGTACCACTACCGGACACACTATGTGCTGCCCACAGCCTGGGAGGAGTTTAACCTGTCCCATCCTCACAACCTTGTGCTCGATGGCTGGCTGAGGCTGGGATTGCCAGGCCTGGCAGTATTTGGCTGGCTACTGGTGGCCTTTTTCCGAGATGGCTGGCTGGCCCATCGTCGCCTGCCAGAGAGTGGGGAACGGCTCCTGGTGCTGGGCTTGATAGGTGGTATGGTGTACGCAGTGGCGCACGGGCTGATCGACAACTCGTTTTTTCTTGTCGACCTGGCCTTTGTCTTCATGTTGATGTTGGCATTGCTTCAAGGTACCATAGAGATTGCCGGAAGCACTACGGACGGAGATGGGATGGGCAGTGCTCCATCTCCTAAGAACTAGGGAGGAGATTCTGTGCGGATTCTAATTACCGGTGGGGCAGGTTTTATCGGTTCTCACCTCTGTGATTACCTGTTGGGCAAGGATCACGAGGTGATTGCCATGGACAACCTTAGCACTGGCACAACGGACAACATCGCCCAGCTTTCTGGCCACGAACGATTCTCTTTCGTCAAGCACAATGTGACGGATTATATCTACGTTGAGGGACCGCTGGATGCAGTGCTGCACCTGGCATCCCTGCCCAGCCCGGTGGACTATTTGAACTTTCCCATACAGACGCTCAAGGTAGGCGCCCTGGGAACGCACAAGGCACTGGGGCTGGCCAAGGCCAAGGGAGCACGCTTTCTCCTGGCCTCGACCTCGGAGGTATATGGAGACCCGCTGGTCCACCCACAGCCAGAAGACTACTGGGGCAACGTGAATCCTGTGGGGCCGCGAGGTGTCTATGACGAATCAAAGCGGTACGCTGAAGCGCTGGCCATGGCCTATCATCGTTATCACGGGGTCGAAACCCGGATCGTGCGCATCTTTAACACCTATGGCCCGCGCATGAGGCTGGACGATGGGCGGGTGGTTCCCAATTTCATCCGGCAGGCGCTCGCGGACGAGCCGTTGACGGTATATGATGATGGCCTGCGCACCCGAAGTTTCTGCTATGTCTCGGATCTCGTAGAGGGCATAGTCCGGCTGCTGTACTCGGGCGAACCCGATCCTGTGAATATGGGCAACCCCCGTGAGATGACCATCCTGGAGTTTGCGCGGACGGTGTTGCGCGTGACTGGCAGCCAGTCGGAGATCGTGTTCGTTCATCCTAAGGACGAACGAACCAAGGATGATCCAATGGTGCGCCAGCCCGATATCAGCCGGGCGAAGCAGCTTCTTGGTTGGCAACCCACGGTATCCCTGGACGAGGGACTGGAGAAGACCGTTGATTCGTTCCGCCAACGTCTGGCGTAGAGGGACGCTGGGCTGGGGGGCGTTCCCAGCGCTGCTGCTGGCCGGGCTGCTGGGCTTGGCCATAGCGCTGCTGCCGATGACGTGGAGCGCTCTGCTCGTATTGGGCGGCATAGTTTTCACGGCCACGCTGGTGCGTCCGCAGGTAGCCGTGCTGCTTCTTGTTCCTGCCATTCCCTTTGGTTCTCTTCGCCAGGTGACCGTCGGTGTGATGAGCCTGGGCCTGGCAGAGATCCTGGTGACCTTGGTGCTGGCAGCCTGGTTGATGCGGCTGGTTGCCTTTCGCGGCTCCCGCGTACGCGTTCCGCCGCTTGCCGTGCCTCTGGCCATCTTTTTGAGTGTGCTGTGTCTGTCACTGGTGGGCGCCACCTCACTCCAACACAGCATCAAGGAGATACTCAAGTGGGTGGAACTTCTGGTACTGTACGTGCTGGTGGCCAACGAAATGCACGGGCGCTGGAAAAAGGTACTGGTTTTTGTCATTTTGGGGACTGGTGCTGTGGTCGCGGTTCAGGGCATCTATCAGTTCTTGTTCCGTGTGGGGCCCGATGCGTTCATACTCTTTGACCGGTTCATGAGGGCGCACGGAACCTTTGAGCAACCGAATCCATACGGCGGCTACCTGGGGCTGGTACTGCCGGTTGCTGTGGGATTGGTGGCTGCAGGTGTGCTGCGAGTGCGAGGCAGGCTGAGCTGGGGCTGGATCCTGTGGGCAGCGGGCTGCGGGGCATTGATGATGGCTGCCCTGGTCATGTCCTGGTCGCGTGGGGCTTGGCTGGGTTTTGGCGCAGCCCTGGTGGTGATGGCGATCGCTGTCGTGGTCCAGAGCGGCCGGGCAGCGGTGTTGGCTGTTGTATTGGGCGGTCTCCTGGCCTACGTGCTGGTGACTGGCGGTTTGGCGCAGGTTCCGACGTCTATTGTCCAGCGCTTGAGTGGTCTCCTGCCCTATCTGAGTGCCATCGATGTGCGAGGGATTGAGATCACCGACGCCAATTTTGCCGTCCTGGAGCGGATGGCGCACTGGCAGTCCGCGCTGGGCATGTGGACCGACAGGCCCTGGTTGGGGGTGGGCATCGGCAACTATGAACCGCTCTATGCCCGCTATGCGCTGCCTCTGTGGTCGGCGGCCCTGGGACACGCCCACAACTACTATCTGAACATCGCTGCAGAAGCGGGGACACTTGGGCTTGTGGCCTATCTACTTCTGTGGGGCGCGGCGCTGGTAAGTGCGTGGCGCGCCCTGCGAAGGGCCTCGGGCTGGCTGTGGGGTGTATCACTGGGCGTCTTGGGGGTACTCGTGCACCTGAGTGCGCACAGTCTCTTCGACAATCTGTTCGTACACGGCATGTACTTGCACGTGGCGATTCTATTGGGGGTCATAGTACCGTATGCGGGAAAGCAACACGTGGATTGATGCCCATCCGCGCCTGGGCCGCTGGTCGGGCTGGATCTCGGCTCTGCCTGTGGTAGGCGGCGTGTGGGCCCGGCTCATGGAGAATCCCAAAGAGCTAGAGCGCTTTATCAAGTTCGCCATTGTCGGAGCCATCGGCGCCGTAGTGGATTTTACGGTGCTGAATATCATGAAGCGCCTCTTTGAGGCCATTGGCCTGGGAGTTGGCTGGGATGTGGCTCTGGAGCCACACCAGATCCAGTTGATCGCCGCCAATACCATCTCCTTCAGTGCGGCAGTGCTGAGCAATTTTACCTGGAACCGGCTGTGGACCTTTCCCGAGTCGAGGGAACGGCCTATCGGCAGCCAACTGGCGCAGTTTGCGGTGATCAACGTGTTCGGCCTGGTGATCAATACCGTGATTCTGGTGGTGCTGGACCAGTATGTCTTTCAGAGCTTTTTCAGCGAGCGCCTCAGTTATAACCTGGCCAAGGCCTGTGCCATTTGCGTCGTCCTGTTCTGGAATTTTGGTATGAACCGGATCTTTACCTATCGGGGTATAGAGTGATTGCCTTGCAGGCTGAGGGCGCGGGGACCTGAACGGTGCGCATTGGCATTGATTATACGGCCGCGGTGCGCCAGGGCGGGGGCATCGGACGATATACGAGGAACCTTGTCCGGGCCCTGTCAGAACTGGATGCAGAGAACGACTACACGCTCTTTGTTGCTGGTGGTTGGGGTAGCGGGGATGGGCTGGGTCCTTGGCCGGGGAACTTTCGGATCCGGTCCGTGCCACTTTCGGATCGATGGGTGCACCTTTTCTGGCAGCGGCTGCGACTGCCGGTGCCGGTTCAGGCCTTTACTGGTTCCCTGGATCTGTTCCACTCGCCTGACTTTGTCCTGCCGCCGACGGGGCGGACGCCGGCACTGCTCACCGTCCATGACCTGTCATTCTTGCGCGTGCCCGAGTGTTATGTGCCTGCCTTCCGTCGCTATCTGGAGGGCGCAGTTGCCCGTGCTGCAAGCCGCGCCGGTCACATCCTGGCGGACTCGGAAAGTACAAGGCAGGATATCATCGAGCTGATGCCGGTACAGAAAGAGAGGGTGTCAGTGCTGTATCCAGGCGTGGAGCCCCGCTTCCGGCCGATTCGTACACAAACAGTGCTAGACGCTGTGCGCGAGCGGTACGGATTGCCCGATCGATTTGTTCTCGGCCTAAGCACGCTCCAGCCGCGAAAGAATTTCGCCGGACTGATCGAGGGGTTCCGGCGGCTGGTGCAGGGCCACGGGAACGAGCCCGCTATTGAGGATCTGCGACTGGTAATTGCCGGAGGCAGGGGGTGGATGGTCGAGGAAACCTATGACGCGGTGAGTAAGGCGGGGATGGAAGCGTACGTGCACTTTTCCGGGTTTGTCGACGACGATGATCTGCCGGCGCTGTACAACCTGTCCGCTGTCTTTGCGTTTCCTAGCTGGTACGAGGGTTTTGGCTTGCCGGTACTGGAGGCTATGGCCTGTGGCACGCCCGTGGTCTGCGCGGACAACTCGTCGCTGCCCGAGGTAGCGGGGCGAGCGGCCCTGCTGGTGGATGCAGGAGACCCTGACGCGTTGGCCGAGGCGTTGTTTCAGATACTTGCAAAGGCAGAGCTGCGGGCACAGCTGGCAGTCGCTGGGCCAGAGCAGGCGATGAGGTTCATGTGGCCCGCTGCTGCGCGGCAGTTGTTGGGAGTGTATGAGTTCCTGGTATAACGGCTTGGATGCTGGCCGGGTGCCTGTGGCGAGCTGGTTTTGGAGGGGAGTATGAGAGGCATTATTCTTACGTTTGTCTTGTCGGTTCTACTGCTGTCAATTCTAACCGGGTGCAGCCCTCAATTGGGCGAGCCCAAAGAGGAGGAATCAACGATGTCAGAAAAAAGTGGCAGTCAAAAACGGTGGAGCAGCCCACCAGCAATGCAGATCGATCCCGACAAAGTCTATGTCGCGACGATAGAGACGGAGAGAGGGCCCATTGTGTTGGAACTCTATCCGGAGCACGCGCCCAAGACGGTCAACAACTTTGTGTTCCTGGCCCGGGAAGGCTTCTACGATGGGCTTACTTTCCACCGCGTGATCCCCAACTTTATGATCCAGGGTGGTGATCCCACTGGCACAGGCGCCAGTGGGCCAGGGTACAAATTCGGGGATGAGGTCAGGGACAATCCGCTAACGCACGGGACAGGCGTGATCTCGATGGCCAATGCAGGGCCGAATACGAACGGGAGCCAGTTCTTTATCACCCACGGACCTCAGCCGCATTTGAATGGGAAGCACACGGTCTTTGGGCAGGTAGTTGAGGGACAGGATGTGGTCGACGCTGTCCGTCAGGGCGACAAGATGACAAAAGTAAGCATCGAAGAGAAGTAATGGTGAGCGCCGTCAAGGAACTCACTTCGCATAGTCACCGAGGCGACATGCCAAGCACTGGATGATCTTCCGAAAAGGGTCATAGGTTATGCGAACGGGCTTTGTGAGAAAGTTGATCCCGGGCGTACTGCTCCTGGCAGTTCTGGTGGGCGCTTTTGTGCTCAGGGCGTGGGGCAGCAGCTTTGGCTTGCCTGCCTTTACCCGCTATCATCCTGATGAGCATGCCCTGGTAGATAGGGCGGCGGCCATCCTTTGGACGGGGGATTGGAACCTTCACCGGTTCAACTATCCCCCGTTCTATGCCTATCTTCAGGCAGGGGCCTACGCGGTGCTCTTTTTGTGGCTGGCAGCCCAGGGTTTGTGGAGCCAGGTCCCGCCTTTTGTGGTGCCCGAGTACTATCATTGGGGCCGCTTGCTGACTGCGGCATTTGGTACCCTGACGGTACTGGTCGTGTATCTCATGGGACGCCGGATCCGTACCCGGCGGACCGGGCTGCTGGCTGCCGCCTTGCTTGCCGGGTGCTATCTGCACGTCATTCACTCCCATTACGCGACCTTTGACGTGATGGTTGGATTTCTCGTCTCACTGACGCTGTTGTTTAGTGACCTGATCCGAACGGAACAGAAGGCCAAGTGGTACTTTCTGGCCGGACTTGGTGCGGGCCTGGCAGGTGCGACCAAGTACAATGGGGCCGTGGCGGTGGTCATCCCGTTGATTGCCCATGTACTGGCAAAGCCCTGGGACGAATGGGGCTGGATCAATGGCCGGCTGTTTCTCATCCCGGCAGGCTTCCTGCTGGGTTTCTTTGCTGGCAATCCCTTTGCTCTCGGCAATCTCACCGAGTTTCTCAACGGTTTGGCCCTCGTTCTGCATCACTATGGCACCGAGCAGCCAGGCTTTGAGGGACTCGGCAACTGGCGCTGGTATACGAGGGTTTTTCTCACCTCAGCGGACGCCCTGTGGGTTGTGACGGGTGCCCTGGGACTGGCCGCGCTTCTCTGGCGGGACTGGAAAAAGGGGCTCCTGCTCCTTGTCTTTCCGGTGGTCTATTTTCTGATGGTGTCTCGCTTCACCGTGCGCTTTGAGCGCAATATGGTCCCGCTGCTGCCTTTTCTGGCCTTGGGAGGCGCTTGGCTGCTGGATGCCGGTGCTGGCTGGCTGGCGCGCCGCCTTGGCCGCGGTGAGGGGGCCTCCAACGTGCTGTCTGCGCTGGGCGCTCTGGTTGTCCTGGCGCTACCTCTTGCGGCAGGCATCGCTTTTGATACAGCCATCAGCCGTACGGATTTCCGAGAGGTGGCTGGGCGCTGGGTGAATGAGAACGTCGAAGGTGGCAGCAAGATCGCCATTGAGCATTATGCCATTCCCTTTGACCACACGGATTACTCTGTCGAAGATGTGCTCCGTATCAGCAATCACGACCTGGCATGGTACCAACAGGAAGGCTTTGACGTATTGATCATCAGCGATGGCGTGTGGGAGGTGCTAAAGCGCATGCCCGAGGCATACGCTGACAAACTCGCGGTATACGATGAGGTGTCTGCAGCCAGCAGCCTCATGCAAGAGTTTGTTCCCCAGCCTCCCGGCATTGTTGTAGCCGGCTACCCGACGGTGGGCGTGTACCATTTTGCGCCAGTCCGCATCCATCAGGTGCCGCGATAGATGGCGGTGTACCTGGTGGGGATCCAGCCGGTGAGATGCAGGCTGAAGGAAAGGGTATGAGCAGCGAGGGAGCATTGGGCAGGGTCGATGGAAGCGCTCGTGCGAGAAAGCACCTGACAAGCGCGCGCGTACTCTTGCTGGTGGGTTGGGCGTTGGCCGCCACCGGTTACTATGGCGCCTGGGTCGCCCACGAGACCGCGGCCCTCACCCTTAGTGGAGCGGATATGGGCGAGTTTGTCAAGTTTCTACCGGGCGTGCTCGATGGATCGCTGGAGATCATACGGCAGGCGCTCTATCTACCACCCTTTGCGGTGGTGGTAAGTGTGGCGCTGCTGGTAGGCTCGCAGCGCCTGCGCTACCCGTGGTTGCTTCGATGGCTGGTGGTGGCACTTGCAGTTCCGGTGAGTCTGCAGTTGCTGCCTCCGGCCTGGTCCGTTGCCAGCCTGACCTCGCCCGAATTCAGGGCGCAGACTATCGCCTTGGGCTTTGGCTGGCTCCTGCTGGCGGGCTTTTGGCTTTGGGGACGCCTGCCGGCCTGGCTGACCGGTACCGCAAGTGCGATCCTGTGCCTGGCAGCCATCGCTTTGTCCGCGTGGCAATTCCTGATGGCCAAGCCTGCCATTGACGATGTCTACGGTACGCTGCCATCCATCGGTTGGGGCTTTTACCTCTGCATGGCCGGGCTGCTCCTGATTGCCCTCGGAAGCGTGATCCTGGCTGTCCGGGCGCGGCGCCCGCCGCCGGCAGCGTGGGCGGGCGAATGATCTCTTCAGGGCGCCAGAACCTTCGGCGGCAGGATCTGTGGGTACCAGCGGGGACCCTTCTGCTTGCAACAGTGCTGCGCGCCGGCTGGCCCAGGCTGACTGAATTCAAGTTCAGCGAGGCACGCTTGCAGGCGCTGGCGCTAGAGCTTACGCGCGGCGGGAGTCTCCCTCTGGTTGGCGTGCCCTCGTCAGCGGGCTTTGATCATTCGCCGCTGAGCGTCTATCTCTACGCCCCGGCCTTTCTTCTCAGTTCAAGCCCCATCCCGGCTACCATCTATGGCGGGCTTGCAGGTGTGGCGGCTGTGGCGCTGTGCTGGTGGCTGTCACGCAGGTGGCCCGGGGGTGGGCGATGGGCGGCGCTTGTTGCCACGCTGCTCTTTGCTGTGAGCCCCTGGGCGGTGGCCTTCAGCCGCAAGATCTGGCAGGTGGCTTTCGTTCCCCTACTGGCGCTGGCCTTCGTAGGTTTGATCGTTTCCTCCCTCATTGAGGGACGCCGCTGGAACCTGACCTGGGCGCTGGTAGTGCTGTCTCTCCTGGTTCAAGTGCACCCCTCGGCGGTATCCCTGGGACTGGCCCTGCTGATATGGCTCATTGTCTTCAGACAGCAGGTAAGTCTGGCCCCATTTGTGGCGGGTGTGGGCCTCGGTGTGGTTGTGGCGTTGCCCTTCATTGCCCATCAAATGAAGAGTGGTTGGCCCGTATTGGCTGCATTGGGATCCCTCCCTGAGGCGGTATGGGATCTGGGGGCGGCACGCCTGGCCTGGGAAGCGATCACTGGGCGCGGCATCCATGCCCTGGCGGGCGATGCCTACCCGTTCCTGAAGTTGGTGCCGCAACTTGGCTGGACCTTTAATCTGAGCGGCTGGCTGGCTGTGGGCTCGACCCTGTGGCTGGTCTGGAGGCTGTTCGCTGACTGGCGATCTGAAGATGCCGGTAGGAGCCAGGCTGCCCGCGTCGATCTGGTGCTTCTCTCATGGTTGATGATCCCCATCCTCTTTAACCTGCGACACAGCCTGGACCTTTATCTGCATTTCTTTGCCCTGGTGATGCCTGCCGCCTACTTGGTCATTGGCAGGGCAGGCCAGGACCTTGTCCGGCGATCCGATGGAAGGGTACAGGGTGTTCTGAGGGTTGGCGTACTCGTTGTGCTGGGGCTGCTGGTCGTGGGCCAGGTGGCAGCGTTGGGCATGATGGCCCGCTTTGTGGCGACTCACGACACACCGGGCGGGTTCGAACGGCCGCTGGGACGCTACCTGGACGTTGCCGGCGAAGCGGTGGCAGCGGCCGCTGACTCTGAGGCCGTTGAGGTACTCGTGGTGGGGCAGGGTGATTCACCGGTCGTGGACGAGACGCCGGCTATTTTCGACGTTCTTCTGAGGGGCCGGGTTCCCTATCGTTTGGTGGATGGGGGATCGGCGGCGGTCTTTCCCTCGCATCGAGCGCTGGCGCTCGTGGCCCCGGAAGCCGGGGATGCCTCCGAGTGGTATCGACCCTGGCTGGATTCCGAGCTGCCAGATGGATTCTGGCTGGCGACGTTAAATGGCTCGTGGCCGGAAGCTGATCTGGAGCCGGTGGCCGGACCGCGCCTGTTCCAGAACGGTGTGGAGGTGCAGGGCTATGCCTGGCAGGGAGAGGCTGCCAATGGCCAGGTACGTGCCTGGCTGTTGTGGCAGGTGCTGTGGCAGAGCCCCGATGATACGCACTTTTTTGTCCAACTGCTGGACGACCAGATGCGGCCCCTGGGTCAGCAGGATAGTGATGGCTACCCGGCTGCCTACCGGACAAAGGGTGACCGGATCATAAGTATGTTTGACATAAAATATGATGAAACACAAGCGAAGACTCCTTACTGGTTGCGTGCCGGCCAATACCTGTTCCCCGAGGTGGTCAATGTGCCTGTGATTGATGGAGCGGGCGCTCCTGTTGGAGAAGTGGTCCACCTCGGGCCGGTGTCTGAGGGGCCTTAGCCTATGCTGTCCAGTCTGCCCATGCAACCCTGGTTTCTGATCGCTCTCTTGCTCTTCAGTGGGGTAGTGACGCTGTCAACCGGTTGGTTGGTGGCGCGGGTGCAAGGAGCCTCACGCTCTACCGTGTCCCTGGGCGCTGTGCTGGCAGCGCTTATCTGGGTGTTGATCCTCTTTGCCGCTGGCCTGGTCGCCGCGCGCTACATCGAGCGGGCGGACAACCCGCTCGGGTACTGGCTTGCCTATGGAGCCGCTGCCATTATCCTTTCCCTGGTCCGGGCCTATCTCTACGACCGACACAGGGAGCAAAGCGCACTGAGGCCAGGGCCAACCCGTCCGGTGTTGGCGCGCAGTACGGTATGGCAGCTCGACTATCTGTTCTTTGCTTCTGTTCTGTATCTGGGCGTTGCCTGGTTGGCTGGCTGGTACGTGGACCCGGTCCTGTTCGTTCCCTTGGCCATTGGCGCCTTGCTGCCTGGCTTGGATACCGAACGCTCCTGGCTTGGCGGGTTGTTGCCTTTCGTCTCCCGCCGCCTCGTGGCTCGCTTTGGACAGTGGCACGTGCTGCACAGCCTGGTCGCGGTTCTTCTGGTCGCGGTTTTCACCCTGCCTCTTGCCCTGATCGTCGATTGGGCCCCCTGGGCGTTGATCCTGTTGGGCTACGTCTCACACCTGCTCGTGGACTTGCTCAGGCCGGATGGTCTCATGTTGCTCTGGCCTGTCAGCCGCAAGCGATTCGCTGTTCTTGGCCGATCGGTCGCCGCGCGGGCAGGAGGGCTTGAGACCAGGCTCTTGTTCGGACTGGCTGCCGCTGCTCTGTTTCTCCTGCTCTTCGTCGATGTGGGCCAGCCACCGCCTCCTCCTGCTCCCGTACCGAGCTATGCTCAGACCCTCGATCGATACTATGCCCTGCGAGGGCGGAACCAGGTGGTCGCCGCGGTGGAGGGAACCTGGCAGGCCACCGGGCGACGGATCACCGATCGCTTTGAGGTTCTCAACGCCGCTGGCGAGTCCTTTGTCATGCTTGACCGCTTCACAGGCAAGGTCTTTTCGGCAGGGCGGGGGGCCGCTGACAACCTGTACCTGAACAGGATCAAGCTGCAAGCGGGGCCGCCAATCCGCATCCAGGCCGTGGAGGTGCAGCTTCAAGACCAGGCTCTGGTCGATGCCCTACCTGCCATTTATCAGATGGAACGAGAGCCAGGGTTGCAGCACATCTACGTCTCGGGGGATGTGATTCTGCTTCCGGGTCCTGATGATGCTGAGCCGCATCTGGTTCCCAGCCAGGCGCAGACCGGCCTGCGCCACATCCAACCCGGTGATGGAGACCCGACGGAGAGACACTACCGGCTTCAGTACCTGACCGCGAGCGATCTGATCGACCTGGCCCACGTTGAGGTCGAGGCGGCGGACCTGGTCATCGTCGCTACCTACGTTCCAGACGCCTCCGGACCAACGCCTACCCCGTTACCCACCCCACCGACTCTTCAGCCAACGGTCGAGGCAGAACGATGACCAAGGCTTCCATGATGTACGTGGCTTTCGTCGCGCTCGTCATCCTGCTGGTGGCGCTTGCTTTTGTGCCCATCCTGGCCAGCGACCTCTTTCGCCAGCCCTACCATTCCCTGTGGCCCACCATCAACCGCAGCCTGGCCCGGCTGCGCATCGACTACAACCCGCCCGGCGGTGGCATACCGCCGCGCTATCCTTCCTGGCGCGATCCGGCCGACGCTTTTCTGTTCTTCCGCGAGTTGACGCTCACTACGGCTGATGGGGTTGACCTGGATGCCTGGTACGTGCCAGCCCAGGAGCCGGGGGCGCCTACTGTGCTGCTTACCCATGGTCTCCTGGGCAACAAATGGCTCTTTCTGCGGCTGGTGCCGTGGCTGCACGACGCGGGTACAATGTGATGCTCTTTGATTTCCGAGGGCATGGCCAGAGCGATGACATGCCAACGACAGTTGGCCGCCGCGAGGTCCTGGACGTACAGGCGGCGCTGGATTGGTTGGAGGAGGAGGGCTCTGGCGACCGCATCGTGGGGCTGGGGACCAGCCTCGGCGCCGTGGCTCTGGTCAACACCTCCGTGCGGGATGACCGCCTGGACGCCCTGATTTTGGATAGCATGTTCGCCGAGTGGAGCGACGTGGACTATGCCGAGGACTATCGGCTGCCGCCTGAATGGCTGGTGCCCGACGTGCCGACTCCCGAGGATCTGCTGCCACAGATTCAGGTTCCGGTCTTTGTCATCCATGGGACGGCAGATCTGCTGACGAGTGTGGACCATGCCTACCGCGTTTACGCGGCTGCCAACGAGCCAAAGCAGTTGTGGATCAATGATTCGGGGCATGCCTGGTCGGCCTGGACCTACCCCGACATCTTTGAGTCGCGGGTCCTGGACTTTATGGCACGATCTCTATCGGAGCGGGAGTGAGGTGGCCAGGTGACATTGCATCAAGAAGATAACGGTCCGGCCGCCCGCCGCTTCTGGGAAATCGACACAGTCCGGGGCATCGCCGTCGTTTTGATGATCTTTTTCCACTTGATGTGGGATCTGAGTTTCTTTGGCGCCTATTCGGGCAGCATGCTGGCGCCCCCCTGGCGGATCTTTGCCCGGAGCATTGGCACCACCTTTATCTTTTTGATGGGTCTATCGTTGACACTGACCTACAGTCGTCTGAAGCCCAAGATGGACCACTGGCAGTTGTTCCGGAAATACCTGCTGCGGGGCGCGATGATCTTTGGCTGGGGGCTGGTGATCACGGCCGTAACCTACTTTGTCCTGGGCCGCGGCTACGTCGTATTTGGCATCCTTCACCTGCTGGGACTGTCAACCATTTTGGCCTACCCCTTTCTGCGGTCGCGATGGCTCAGCCTGGCCGCGGGGATTGGGATCATTGTCCTGGGCTTTTATGCCAACGACGTGATGTCCTTGTCGCCCTGGCTGCTCTGGCTGGGAGTGAAGCAGTTGGGGCGCTATATGGTTGACTATTACCCGCTGCTGCCCTGGTTTGGCGTTGCACTGCTGGGCGTGTTCTGTGGCTTTAGCCTGTATCCCCAGGGCGTCGCTCGATTCGACCTGCCGGACCTATCGCACAAAGCTCCCGTGCGCGCCATAGACCTTCCTGGGGCGGCATTCGCTGGTCATCTACCTGGTTCACCAGCCTATCATCCTGGGTAGCCTGATATCTGGTAGGCGTTGGCTCTATCTAATTCCTGGTACGGAGTGGCTCTTGGCACCGACCCTGGGATCGTTCACTCAGTCCTGAGTTAGTCCAAACTGCGTGCGGTCAGGGTAGTGGCAGGCAACCAGATGCCTGTAGCCGTCGCCCAGGTCGCGCAGGGGCGGACGGTCTGTGGCGCAGTTCTCCTCGGCATAGCGGCAGCGCGGATGGAAGGGGCAGCCGGGGGGCGGTTTGCGAGCACTGGGGATCTCGCCGGTCAAGATGATATTCCGCTGCTTGTCGCGCCGATAGGGGTCTGGGATGGGAATGGCCGAGATTAGGGCCTCGGTGTAGGGGTGCCTGGGCCGCGAAAAAAGCTCCTCCGTTTGGGCTACCTCGACGAATCTTGCCCAGGTACATGACCGCTACTCGATCGGCAATGAATCCCAGTACGTTCAGGTTGTGGGTGATGATGATGTAGCTGAGGTTGAGTTCCTCGCGCAGATCCTTGAGCAGGTTCAAGATGCCGGCGGCCACCGACACGTCAAGCCCGGCCGTGGGCTCGTCCGCTACCAGGTCCCAGCGACGGGGTCGTGGGTTCGATCGTCAGCAGTGAACTGACCGGTCAGTCCCCTACCAGCTCCCGGCGCGCCCGGGCCCGGACCTCGTCCAGGTGCCGGCTGGCGTCGTCTGAGAGGGGTTCGACCTCGTGACTGCTCAATATCTCCTTGGCCCGGACCTGCGCCCGTTTTACGACGCCGACTGCTTCCTCCGCGTCCCCTTCACCACGCGTGCTGACGCCGGGCATCCATAGCGCTCCCCGGCGCATCTGTTTGACCGTGTGCATTTCGCCGAGAAAGACGCCGTCGCCAGGGATGACGTCGGCCATCACGTCGTAGGCCAGGGTGATATCGTCAACGGGGCAGCCGGCAACGATATGTTTGATCATGCTGATGATCTCATCGTCGATGACAGAGATCTCAAAGCCGGCCACTAGCCCGCCACCATTGCCGGCGCCCGAGAGCATGTCCACGCCGGCCAAAGCTGGTACCAAGGCGTTGGACAGCCGCTCGTAGGCGTGCTGAGGGTCCAGCAGCAGCGACTGGGAGGCCAGGCCGTAGGCATCACAGGGGAAGCCGATGCGGTGAGCAAGCTGGCCAGCACAGGCGGCGGTCATGCCGACTTCGGGGCTGCCCCAGGCGGTGAGGGCTGAGCGCAGATCGATTGGGCTGATACGCGAGCAATAGCCGACCAGAGCGCCGGGCCTGGTCGCAGCGGCAATGACAAAGCTGGCCAGGATCTCGGCGTGTTGTTGCGCCAGACAGCCGGCCATGGTCACCGGGCCCGTGGCGCCCAGCGTGGGCGCAGGCAGGGAGTGGAAGGGGGCGCCGGACTGGACGATGGCGATGATGGCGCCTGTCACGTTGGGGCCAAAGGTGAGGGGGCTGACCGGCGAGACGCTGGTGGTCATGTTGGGACGCTGCTGGAAGGCCTCCATGCCGCCGCAGCAGGCCGCGGCCATCTCGATGACGTAGGGCACGTCCTCGGGCTTGTCGATGGCGGCCGATGACAGTGGTTTGGTCGTACTGCGCAGCGTCGCGGCCGTGGATTCCACCATCATGAGTTGGGGTGGTACATCCTGGGGACTGAAGAGCGGCGTGACAGTATCGATATTGGGCAGCGCGTCCAGCAGGCGGGTAACATCGGCCACGTCCTGCACGGTGGCGGGACGCGACCGGCCGGTGTCGAGATCCAGGGCGCGGGGCTGGCCCCCGCCGTTGTGAAAGCGCACCTGGCCGTCGCCCAGCGTAAAAGCCAGCGAACCGTCGCGCCTCAGGCCCTCCCGGTCGGGAGTGACATTGTCCAGCGCCCAGGCCACAACGTCGCGGGGAATGTAGGCCCGGCCACCGTCGATGCGGCAGCCCTGGCCGAGGAGCATTTCCCGTGCTTGCTCGTGCTCCAGCGCCACGCCTACCTCTTCCAACAGACGGTATGCGGTCTCTTCGATCTGATCTAGCCCATCTTCACTCAGGAACTGCAACTGTAGGCGGTTCTGTAGCATCGATTGTCACTCCTCCCTCAGCTATGTGTGGACAAGTTTGTCAATTCGCGGCGCGCTCGGACCAGGATCTCGTCGAGGTGCCGCAGGATATCGTCGGGCAGGGGCGGTGCCTCGTGACTGTGGATCAACTCCCTGGCTCTGGCCTTCGCTCTGGCTACGACGCTGCTGTCAGCCCTGCCACCGGCAGGGCCGAAATCTGCCTCACCGCGGGTGCTGAGGCCCGGCATCCAGAGCGCGCCGGCGCGCATCTGCTTGACGGTATGCACTTCCCCCAAAAAGACGCCGTCCCTGGGGATGACGCTGGCCATGGTGTCGTAGGCCAGCGTGGCATCGTTCACCTCGCAGCCACCGGCAATCTGTTTGACGAGGCTGGCTATCTCGTCGTCGATCACGGCAATCTCTGGCCCGGCGACCATCACATCACTGGTGCTGCCCAGGCCCGAAAGGATGTCGACGCCGGCCAGGGCGGGCACCAGGGTGTTTGACAAGCTCTCGTAGCCGAACTGGGGATCGAGGAGGGTGGAGCTGGAGGTCAGCCCGTAGGTGTCGGAGGTCAGCCCCAGTCGCTGGGCAAGCTGGCCGGCGCAGGCGCCGGTCAGGCCGATATCGGGACCGCCCCAGATGGAAATCGCGGTACGCGGATCGATGGCGCTGATGCGCGAGCAGTACATGACCGGGATGCCAGGCCGAACCGCGGCAGCGATGGTGTAGGTGGCCAGGGTCTCGGCATGCTGCAGGGCCAGGGTTCCGGCCATAGTCACCGGTCCCGTGGCGCCCAGCGTGGGTGCGGGCAGGGGCAGGAGGGGCGCGCCAGATTCGGCAATGGCCATGATGGTGGCCGTGCCCTCCTGGGTGAAGGTCAATGGGCTGACAGGGGAACAGGTGAGGTACATCGTTGGATGTTCCAGGAAAGCATCCATGCCGCCGCAGCAGGCGGCGCCCATCTCGACGACGTAGGATACGTCCTGCGGCCTGTCCAGGGGCGCCGCCCAGACAGGCTTGCGGGTGTTACGCAGCATCACGTCGGTCGAGGCCACGGTGAGCAGTTCGGGCGCGATGTCCTGGGCCCCGTACAGGGGAATGATGACGTCGACGTTGGGCAGGGCGTCCAGCAGCCGGGTGGCATCCTCAACATCGGCGAGGGTGGGCCGGCGGCGCTGGCCCGAGTCCAGGTCCAGGATGAAGGGCAGACCGCCGCCGCTGTGAAAGCGGACCTGGCCATCGCCCAGGGTGAATGCCTTTTTGCCGTCCCGCTCGTGGAAGATCCTCTGAGGGCGGTGACCTGGCTCAAGAGCCCATTGGACGTACATCGCGGGCGATGAATACCCGGTCTTTTTCGACGCGAGCAGCCCGAGGCCATGGAGCATTTCTGTGGCCCCGGCATGTTGCAGTGAGATACCGACCTCGTCCAGGAGCCGGTAGGCGGTTTCCTCAATGCGGTCAAGGCCATCTTCCGACAATACACGAAGAGCGAGCCTGTTTGTGGGCGCCATTGGGATCTCCTCCGTCCCTCCCGGAAGCTCCTGACGGGGTTCGTGCCTGGTTCGGGATGATGACAGCGCATCCAGTGTCGCGCTTCCGCATGCCGGTCCATTATAAACCAATCTCGATCCCAGATCAAGCCGGCGCCAATGCCGCAGATTTTGGCGACGCGGTGAACTGTCTCAGTATCTCAGTATCCCGGTGTGTGCTCTCGTGGGTAGCGTTCCCCCAATTTGGTGGAGGGATGTGGATCATCCTTCGACTCGGGACGGGCTGGGTACGTGTGGCAGAAACCGCTCGCATCAGGGATGCTCGCTCCACGGGTGGGGGAGAAAGCTATCCGACAGATTGAGGAGTGGAGCATCCCTGACGCGGACGGGTTGGGTACGTGTGGCAGAAACCGCTGGCATCAGGGAGGCTCTCTCCACAGGTGGGGGAGAAAGCAATCCGACCGATTGTGGAGTGGAGCCTCCACCGCGAGGCCTCGTGGCGGGCCCCTGATGCGGAACGCTGTGCGATCAAGACCTCCGAGGTTTTTTCGCGCTGTGGTTCGGCATCGGCAACATACCGGCCGCTGTCGAGGGGTTCACGTGTCTCATATAGAAATCTCGGAGGCCTGGTGTCGCAAACAGAAAAGCCCCGTCAGGTCTTCAAGACCTGACGGGGCTGCTTGCTGTCGCGAGTTTGCTGCGTGCTTACTCTGTCCTGGGCACCGCTTGCATGACGCCGATGCGGTTTCCGCCGGGATCGCCAAAGACGGCCATCCAACCGATCCCTGGGATTTCCATTTTGTCGAGAAAGATGGGCGCTCCCAGTTCCTTGGCCCTGGCGATGGTCGCGTCGACGTCGGCTACGTCGACATAAACCAAGATGCTGCCCGGTTCGGCATTTGCTCGTTCATCGTTCGTGTCGGTGAAGCCCATGCCTACCTCGCCCTGCTCGAAAGCGGTCATGGTGTAGTTCATCTTCTCGTCGGTCACAATCGGCCAGCCGAACAGGTCGCCGTAGAATTTCCCCGAGGCGGGGACGTCGGTCGAGGCTGATTCAAACCACATGATTTTGTTGGACATTATCCCTCCTAGTATTGGGTACGCTAGAAATTGAATCATCATTATCTCTATAATACCATACCCAGGTCTGGGTGTCAATAGGTCTGCCGTTAAATCTTGGTTAAGATTGTGCCGGGTTTCGCTTGGCCACAGATGCATCTGAAGACGAAGCGGAGTGAAAGCGTCCGACATCGCAGGAGATATCGATGCTGTCACAGGCAAGCCGCGCCTCGCAGACGTATACTGAGCCGAGTCATGCGAGGACTGTCTTTGGGCTGTCAGTCCCCGCTCTGTCTGGCATCTGAGGATGCTCACTCCACGGGGGATTAGGTGTGCCCCGTCCCCGAGCTCCTGCAACCGTTCTTGGGCAATCCGCATAGCGCGGCACACCCATGTCCTGGAAGGCCTCCTGCGCCTCGCGGAGCAGGTCTGCGGCCCGCTGCCGGTCGCCGGGTTCGCCGCGGGAGACGTGGGCTTCGGCCCAATCCAGGCGCACGCGGGCGCAGTGCCAGCGGCCAACAAGGTCGGGCAAAGGTCTGCACGCAGCCTCGAAATACTCCATCGCCTCGGCCCAATGCCCTACTGCGGCAGCCAACTGGGCTGCCAGCCATGTGAAGATAGACCTCAATCCAGGGCAGCATGGGCTAGTACCCTCTGCTTCTCGCGTGCTTCAGCCAGCAGGCGCCGGGCATCGGCCAGCCGGCCCTGACACACGCACAGACTGCCCCACTGGACACGGGTCCCGATACCGTGTTGGGGAGACAGGGAACGGTCATAAATCTCGGTAGCTTCAGCCAGAGCCGCCTCGGCTTCCTGCCACTCCCCGGCATGGGGAGCGGTTCCCAGCCTGCGGCATTCCAGGATAGCAAGCCCAGCGACATTGCCGTGTCAGCCTCGTCCCTATCTGCGCCTCGCTCGCGCAGCGAGGCCCGCAGTGCTCGCGCCTTTTGGGCGCAGGCCGGCCCATTCCCCGCGCCACAACTAGGTACATGAGCTCGGATAACTGGAATTCTCATCGCCGCCCCGGTGGGCTCGTAGAGATCCCTCAGCAGCAGCACGTGCCTGGGCGAGGGCTCTGTTCCAGCCTCTCTCAAACTCACCGTATAGCAGAGCATATCGGCCAGCCGAGCGAGCATGTCGATCTGTGAAGCAGTGAGTCCTGCCTGCCCCGCCAGCTCTGCGCCCCGCTGGAGGTGCTCCCGGCAGCGCGGCCGTCGCCCCGATCCTCAAGCGCCAGGCCAGGTTTCTGTGGGCGCGCTGGCCAACCAGGAGCAGGCCATTGGTCTCGGCCAGCTCCACGGCCCTGGTCGCCAGCGCTATCGACTCCTCGAGTGAGAGGCGAGGGGAATGTGCTCCAGGTTGCCAGAGCATGGGCCTGCAGCTCCACGTCGCCCAGCCGTTCCGCCATTTCCAGGGCCCGCCGGGCGAAAGGCTCGCCTTGTTCGCGCAATGCGTGCTCATAGTAGGCGCGTGCTGTCTCGTGCAGCAAGCGGGCCAGGCCGGGACCGTCCGGTACCCCATCGACCCGAGCCATCCCTTCAAGGCAGAGCCTCAAGTGCTTCAGCCGGGTCGCTTGCCTGGCGGGCAGCCCAGGCCGAGCGGGCGTACAGCCGGGCCATGCGTCGCTGTCCTCCAGTGCCCGGTAGCGCTCGATCCCCTCCCGCCAGATCGCCTATCGCCTCCTGGAAGCGGCTCTGCCGGGCCAGCGTCTCGCCCAGGCCGGAGAGGAGACTGCCTCCTCAGGCGCCGGGGTGCCAGCTCCAATGCCCGGCGGTAATAGCCCTCGGCCTCCCGGTTGGCATAGGCGGCCAGCGCCACGTCGCCGGCCAGGGTGAAGTACTTGAGGGCGCGCTGGTCGTCACCGGCCTCGGAGTAGTGGTGGGCCAACTGCACGGCGACCTCCTCCAGCTGGCCCGCGTACAGTTCTTCCAGGACCGCCGGCAATCTCGGCGTGCAGCATCGCCCGCTCCCCATCGCCCGAGATCGTTGTAGAGATGGTGTTGAAACAGGGCGTGGGCGAAGCGGTAGCGCGACAGCCGCCGGCGACCCACCAGCAGCGCCGGCTGTTCGCGGACCAGGCGATGGCGCCTCTCCAGTTCCCGCGACAGCCTGCGCAGGAGCTTGCCGCTCGCTGAGCCCTTGCACCTGGGCCACGACCTGGGCGGTGAAGGTCTCCCCCTCGACGCTGGCCACCGACAGGAAGCTCATGCAGAATCTCGCCTCGAGCCGCCCGATGCGCGCCTGGATGATGCCCTCCACCCGGGGCGGCAGCGCTGCCCAGTCCAGGGCTGGTCCCTCGACCCAGGCCCGGCCTCGTCCTGGACCAGGTCGCCCCGCTCCTGCATGGCCCGCAGCAGCTCGACGGTGAACAGGGGGTGGCCGCCGTGCGTGCTCGAAGAAGTGCCCTCGCGAAACTCTTCTCCCAGGCGATTGGGCTCGGTATCCAGCAGGCTGTCCACGAAGTCGCGCCCTTCCGGCTCCTGGACCTCGGCCAGGTCCAGCCAGACGTCGCCGAAGCTGGCGCTTGAACTCGGCCAAGCACCTGCCCCAGCGGATGCGGTACGCTGCGGGGGTCGCGGCGGCTGGCCGGCCGGGGGATGACCTCTTCGGGGCGGTAGGCGCCGGCGATCAGGATGCGGCTGCCCGCCAGGCGCCGTCCCAGGTGGAACAACAGGCCGGCCGAGGCAGCGTCGGCCCACTGCAGGTCGTCCAGGATCAGCAGCAGCGGCTGGACGCTGGCCAGAGCGCGCAGCAGGTTGGTGACCTGCTGGAAGAGGTCGCTCTGCTCCAGGGCCGTCGGCAGCAGCCTGCCCGCGTTCGATGCGCGTCTCTCAACTGCTGCAGCCAGGCCGCGTCCGGCGGCGCCGCGGCCGTGGCCCGGGCCAGCAGGGCGGGCCGGGCATCAGGGCGGGCGATCAGGTGGGGGCCGTGGTCCAGCAGCGCCTGGCCGGTCAGGGGCAGGGCGCGTCCACAGGCGTCGGGCGTGGTCGCGCGGTGATGGCGCCCGCGGCCCAGCGGGCTTCCACGTCGCCGGTGAGCATGGCCAGCACCTCGCGGAAGGGCAGGTAGGGGTCGCCCACGCCCGAGTAGGCGTTGCAGTTGCCGGTGGCGACCAGCAGGTCGGGATGGGCCTCCATCGCCCGCCGGGCGAACTCGTCCATCAGGGCCGTCTTGCCCCGGCCGGGCCGCCGGTGACAAAGACCACCTGGCCCTGGCCGGCCAGCGCGTCCTCAAGGCTGCCCTCCAGCCGGGCCAGCTCCTGCTCGCGGGCGACAAAGAGCGGGCGCTGTCGCTTTCTCTGCCTTCTCCCAGGAAGGCAGGTAGGCGGGACCGGTTCCGGTGCGGGGTCGGCGTCGGGCTCGATGGTTGGAAGCTTGAGCTCCACGTCGCGGATCTGTTCGTAGAGACGTGTGGTCTCCGGCCGGGGCTCGACGCCGAGCTCGTCGGCCAGTGCCTGGCGGCAGGCTTCATATTGGGCCAGGGCAGCTCCGCGCTGGCCGTCGCGGGCCAGTAGCCGCATCAGTTGCCTTTGGGCACCTTCCCGCCAGGGGTCCAGTTCCACCTGACGCCAGGCGTGGGGCAGCGCTTGCTCGTATGCCCCGCGCTCCTCATGAAGCTGCACAGAATCGTTTAGAGCCTCTCTTATCTGGCGGCCGAACTGTTCACGGGTGAGCAGCAGCCACTCCTCAAAGGCGGCGCTGTCGGGGGTGGAGAAGCCTTGCAGGAAGGGGCCCCTGTATAGCGACACAGCACGCTCCAGTGCATCGCTTTCCGGTTCGCTGGCGGCCAGCAGGGCAGGGAGTTCCGCCGCGTCCAGCCAATGATCGCTAGCGGTATTGAAACGGACAGTCTGGCGGGTGATGAGCAGGTAGGGTGGGGAAGCCGAATGTCGCCAGTCACGCGGCGCAGGTTGCCCAGGACATTGCGCAAACTGGCACGGGCGGAGCGTTCTGGGTACTCGGGCCACAGTAGTCCGGCCAGGGTTTCCCGGCGATGGGACTGGTCCGGGGTCATGGCCAGGTAGGCCAGCAAAGCCCGTACCTTGTCCGAAGCAAAGCCGGTGACGGCCTCTCCATCCAGGGCGACGTCAAAGGGGCCCAGGAGGCGGATCGATAGGCGTGCCACAGATCCTCCCCGCACTAGGGAGACGCGCCAGCCCCCTGCCACATGGCAGTCTGTGTCCTGTGCCGGGCTGGTAGGGTGTGAACATTATACATCAAATAATGTGGCACGTCAAGTTTGGCGTGCAAAGTTAGGTGCCATTGCGATTCCGTTGCCTTCTCAGTACGCCTGTCTGGTATGCTGGTGCCAATTGACCAGCAGGACAAACTGCTGGCAGGCAGGACTCAAGTCTGATCGAGGCTTAACACAGGAGGTGGAGGATGGACCAGATGATGCACGGCAAGTTGGTGATGGACAACTGGGCTAGAGAAGTAAGACTTGAGGGGCCTGGAGGCTCCCAGCAGCAGGAGGAGCCTGCTGGTCGGTGGCGAAAGCTGTCGCAGTGGGTGCACAGCATTCTGCGCCAGGCAGGCCATGGGCTGTCGAGCGTGGGTGCCTGGCTAAAGCAGCATGGCGAGCCGCGTGCGATAGCCCATGCCGGGGACGTAGGGCAGAAGGGCTGATTGTCCGGCCATTATCAGTACATGGCCGCGAACAGACCACCGAGGTTTCCGAAACCTCGGTGGTCTAGGTCCAGCAGAATGAGCAGTGAGTCTCACGGTTGCCCGCTCGCTGTCGTTGTTGCCCTCTCGCATCTGAGGATGCTCGCTCCACGGGGGTGATAGCCGCTGTCCCCAGCGCCTGTAACAGTTTCTGAAGTGGACAGGAGTGGGGCATCCACCGCGAGGACTCGTGGCGGGCGCCTGATGTGGAATGGGCTGCTACGCTGTCGTTGTTGCCCGCTCGCAACTGAGGATGCTCACTCCACGGGGATGATAGCCGCTGTCCCCAGCGCCGTGCTGGCTTTCTGAAGTGGACAAGGATTGGAGCATCCACCGCAAGGACTCGTGGCGGGCGCCTGATGTGGAATGAATTGCTACGCTGTCGTTGTTGCCCGTTCGCATCTGAGGATGCTCACTCCACGGGGGTTGTTGCCTCCGCCCCGAGTTCCTGCAACCGTTCCTGAGCAATCCGGCATAGCGCGGCACACCCCATGCCCTGAAATGCTTCCTGCGCCTCACGGAGCAGCGCTGCGGCCCGCTGCCGGTCGCCGGGCTGCCCGCGGGAGGCGTGGGCCTCGGACCAATCCAGGAGGACGCGAGCCCGCCACGAGCGCGCACCCACGTTTTCAAGGGTCTTGCAGGCGGCATCGAACCAATCCATGGCACCGACCCAATCCCCTTCAGCGGCAGCCACCAGCGCCTCTAACCACTGTAGATGACCCCCGGTCCAGCCCAGGGAGTGCAGCGCGCTGGCTTTCTCGTTCGCCTCAGCCAACAGGCGCCGGGCATCGGCCAACCGTCCTTGCAGAATGCACAGAGTACTCCATTGCAGACGGGAGGCAATGGCGTGTGTGGGCGAAAGGGATCGGTCTAAATCTCTGTGGCCTCTGCCAGAGCATCCTCTGCTTCTTGCCACTCGCCAGTGTGGACTGCAATTCCCAGCCTGTGGGGTTCCAGGATGCCCCAACCGAGCCAGATGGCTGCCCGAGCCAACTCCCTTTCAGTACCCCGTTCACGCATCGATGCTCGGACTTTCCGAGCCTGTTGGGTGCAGGCAGCCCATTCCCCCCGGTGCCCCAGGTAGTTGATCTCGGCCATGAGAACGAGCGTTGCGGCCCTGGTAGGCTCGCCGAGATCTCCCAGCAGCAAGCGCATTTGAGACAGGGCCTCTTCCGCCCCGTCGAAGTCACCTGCCTGAACAAGAGAGATGGCCAGATTCACGAGAGCCAAGATCTCGCGGCGCGGTGAGCCCTGTTTGCCCTGCGAGTTCTGCGCTCCGCAGCAGGTGCCTGTGTGCAGCATCCTAATCTCCCTGGTCCCTCAGGCGAAAGGACAGGTACCTGTGGGCGCGCTCGCTAGCCAGTAGCAGCCCATGCTTCTCGGCAAGATCCACTGCCCTGAAGGTCATCGCCAAGGACTCCCCACTTGAGGAAGCGAATATCCCCCACGTCGTCAGCGACTGGGCCTGCAGCTCCACGTCACCCAACCGTTCCGCCATTTCCAGGGCCCGCCTGGCGTAGGGTTCCCCCTCTGTACGCAAGGCCTGATCCGTATGTACCTCCGCAGTTTCGTGCAATAGGAGAGCCAAGCCCGGACCGTCCAAGGCTTGATCGGCTTGCCCCAGCCCCTGCAGGCAGAAGCCAGGCCTTCCGCCAGTCACCTGTCCGAATAGCAGCCCAGGCAGAGCGGGCATACAGGCGGGAGACGCCGTCCCCGTTCTCCAGCGCCTGGTAGTGCGCGAGTCCGTCACGCCAGATGTCCATCGCCTCCTGGAAACGATTTTGCCGGCCCAATGCTTCCCCCAAGTTTGCAGGAGATCTGCTCCTCAGGTGCCGGGGGTCCCAGCGCCAGCGCCCGCCGGAAATAGTCTTCGGCCTCCCGGCTGGCGTAGGCGGCCAGCGCCGCGTCGCCGGCCAGCGTAAAATACTCTATCGCCTGCTTGTCGTCGTGAGCCTCAGTGTAGTGATGCGCCAGCTCGACGGCAATCTCATCAAGCAATTCTATGCAGTTCTTCCAGGGCCCCGGCAACCTCGCCGTGCAACAGCGCTCGTTCGCCCTTACCCAGGCTCTGGTACAGATACTGCTGGAAGAGGGCGTGGCTAAATCGATAGCGCGACAACCAGCGCGAACCCACGGTGG
>CAWANP010000016.1:0-22889 GCA_963783445.1 uncultured Chloroflexia bacterium
CGGATCATCGAGCGCGGCAATCATGAATCCCTGCTGGCGCAGCAGGGATTCTATCACAACCTGTATATGAGCCAGTACCGGCGGATGGAAGGGTAGCTGGCAGGTACTGTCGAGATCGCCGGCAGCGCGAGGCATTCAGTCCACCATGGCCTCAGTCGTGCCGATGGAGATGCGCAGCAGGTTGGGCCAGGGCAGATCGTCCTTCCCCGCACCGTAGCCTACGTGCTCGACGACCATGGGTGGCGATTGGCCAAACTCAGCGGACAGGCCGGTCAAGATTGCCGCGCCGGTAGGGGTGACCAGCTCGGCATCCACGTCGCGCCCGTAGATGGGCACGCCCTTGAGAAGTTCCAGGGTGGCCGGCGCAGGGACTGGTAAGGTGCCGTGGGCGCAGCGGACGGTGCCGCGCCCGACGTGGACCGCTGAGGCATAGATCTGCTCGACTCCAGCAGCCAGAGCCCTGCAGTCGTGGCGACGATGTCCACGATGGCGTCCACGGCTCCCACTTCGTGAAAGTGGATCTGTCCACGGTTGTGCCGTGGACCCTGGCTTCGGCCTCCGCCAGCCTGGTAAAGACTGCCAGGCTTTGCGTCTGGACCGGCTCCGGCGAGCCGCCCAGGATGATCTCCTCGATGTCGGCCAGATGCCGGTGTGGTTGGTCTTCCGTGACGGCAATCTCGACGTAGGTGGCGTGCATTCCGTGGCGGCGGACCGGCTCGATCTTCATCTCGTAGCCGCCGACCTGCAACTTGGCCAGCTCCGCCTGGAGGCGGTCTGCCTCCAGCCCGGCATCCAGCAGCGCTCCCAGAAACATGTTCCCGCTGGCGCCGGAGAAACAATCAACGTAAGCGATTTTCATTCTTGAGCCTTTCATTCAACGCTAGTTTGGGCCACCTTGGGTACAGGCGGCCGGGCCACGAAGGCGCACAGGGCGCCCGCAACGGCAACGACCATCATCATCACAAAAGCTGGCAGGTAGCTGCCGCTGGCATCCTTGATGCCGCCAATTTCATGAGGGTTTTCGCTGCTAGACTTCTCGCAGTTTCCAGCGCCCGCGCCGGAACCAGAAGATGAGCAACAGCCCGTTGGCCACGTAGGCGATGGCTAGCCCCCAAAGAATCCCATCCAGACCCATCCCTAACCAGCGGGATAGACCGAAGGCAAAAGGTACCGCAATCAACCACAGGGATAGTAGATTGACGACCATGGGAGGTACCGGATCTCCAGCCCCGACGAAGGCTCTTCCCAGGACCGTGCCCACTGCATACAGGAATATCGACGGGGCCATGATGCGCAGGCACGTAGCACCATAGTCTACCACTTGGGGCGTGGGGTCGAACACACCGATGATGGGACCGGCAGCGATCCAGAGAAGCAGACCCGCGACAGCAGCATAAATCGCGGTGTAGAGGCTGACCCACCAGGCATTCTGTTCCGCCCGCCCGGGCTTGTGGGCTCCCAGATTCTGGCCCACGAGGGTCCCGGCAGAGTTGCTCAGGCCAAAGGCCGGAATGATGACGAGCATCAGCATCCTGTTGGCCACCCCGTACCCGGCAGTGGCAGCGGTTCCGTAGACGCCGACCAGCCCCAGGATGACCAGGCTGGAGGAAGTGCGCAGGAACATCTGTACCATGCTGGGCAGGCTGATGCGCAGAATACGCCACATCAGGGGGAGGTCGAGCCGCAGGCTGCCCAGGGTGAGGTGGATGCGCGCCCTGCCACTCAACAGCACCGCCAGTTGTAGGACCACGGCGGCCCCAAAACCCAGCACACCCCCCCAGGCAGAACCCGCGATCCCCAGTGCCGGAACCGGTCCCATCCCAAAGACCAAGATCCACTCGGTCAGGATTGTTACGGCCGTAGCCACGAACAGCACAATCATGGCCCACCGGGCTTCGCCTGCTCCACGAAGGATGGAGTTGATGACAAAGGTGAGGACCAGGGTAAACATGCCGCACATGGTGATGCGCATGTAGGCGAGTCCGAGGGGAAGAACCGTGGCATCCGCACCCATGAGCAGCAGCGCGGGGCGGGCGAGTACAAGACCGAGAATGCCGAGGAGCAGCGAAATCACTGTTCCCAGCAGGATCGTCTGCCAGGCGGCGTGGGCCGCTGCTTCCTCTTCCCTGCCCCCGACACGGCGGGCCACGACGGCCAGCCCGCCGCTACCCAAACCGTTGGCGACGCTGTTGATCACCCAGCGAATGGAGGCGCTGATGGTTATCGCTGCCAGCGCAGCCGTTCCCAGCCTACCGATCCACAAGGTATCGAGAACCTGCCACACATTCAGCACCCCCATCTCCAAGATCATGGGGACGGCCAGGTACCAGATGGCCCGGTGGAGGCTGCCGCTGGTCAGATCACGGCTCGACGCTGCTGTTTTGGCTGTCAACTCCCTATCCGCCGCCCAGGATCTGGAGCAGCATGACCTCATCGCCGTCGTGGAGAACCGCATCCGGGGCGACGATTTTGTGGTTGACCATGATCATGGCGTGCCGCTCAACCACCGGAAAGATGCCAGGGTATGGCTCCCGCAGCGCATCCAGCAGCGTGGCCACCTTGGAGTTTTCCGGCAGCTCGACCTCGGCCCTGTCGGTTTCGGCCAGGACTCGAAACTGTGAGAGAAACTTGACCATGACGTTCATCGCGCACCCGCATCCATCAGCTTGGTAGCTTTTGTACCTGCACCCTTGGTGCAGCCGCTACCCCAGCGCATCGAGGATCGCCTGGTCGAGTTCTTCGATGAAGCCCGGGAAGGAGGTATTCTGGTAGCCCAGGATCGCCTGGGCTTCGGCGGTATCGTACCAGTCGCTCCACCACGGCGTGTCGCGGTAGACGGCCTCCTCGGGCGGGATATCCAGCAGCTCAAAGACCTTTTCCACGTACTGGTGGCCCCGCATCTGCCAGCTCTCGCCGCCAGCGACGATCAGGATCTTGTTTGCCGCTTCTTCGCTCTGTACGGCGGCCTGCAGCGAGGCGACGACGTCGGCCCGGGCGACGAACTCCATGCGCTGGTCGCGCATAAAGGGCCAGGGCTCCGGCGGATCGAGCAGGGCCGGGATCACGACCCCGGAGATGCGCAGGATGGTGTACGGGATTCCGGACTCGAGGATGGCCTTTTCAGCCGCGATTTTGCTCTCGCCATAAATGTCCACCGGATTCTGGGCGTGATCGATGCCCACCGGAGGCTCACCGTCCATGGTGCTGCCGTAGGTGGCCACGGTGGACGAAAAGACGAGGCGCGCCTGGCCTCCCGCTGCCTTGATGGCCTCCACCAGGTTCCCGGTACCGCCCACGTTCACGGCAAAGGTCTTTTCCCGGTCGCGCTCGCTGGCAAAGGGCAACAGCGCGGCCAGGTGCAGGACGAGGTCCACACCTTCGACCGCTGCCTCCACGGTGGGGACGTCGGTGATGTCCCCCTTGACGATCTCTACGTTCTCCAGGGCCTCCAGGGCGCTGAAATCCATAAAGGGCAGGTCAAAGACCCTCGCCTGGAATCCCTGGTCGACCAGTTTCCGGATCAGCTCGCCGCCCACACTACCGGCTCCACCGGTGATCAGTACTTTCTTCATGCTTTCTGTCTCCTATTTGGATGCTTACGCTAGGTGCGTTGCACCTCGGAGGTGCAACGCACCTGGAAGATCGATGCCGCTGATGCGCAGGACGACAGACACTTTGTCCCCCTCTTTTAGGGCATTCGCTGGTTCCGTGTGCGCTTGATTGACCAAAAGCATCGTTCCGCCGGACACCATGGCCCTGTGTACGAGTGGTATGTGCTTGACTTGCTCCGCGAGCAGATGGATCGGTTCTGTGCCTGTGGCACCGTTGTGCATCTCCATCTGGAACCGGTCCGGATGACCCGCAACGATGTCGAGCGGACTGATGTATTTCACAGAGATTCTCATAATCAAATTGCCAGGTCGCAGGTACCGGTCCCCTGACATCTGGCGAGATCGACACCATCTCCTTCGCTTTGGATCAAGGGTGACAACAGCAGATATCGGGGACAATCCTTGCCTTATCGCTGTCCCCCAGGCCAGTCTTCAGATCCGCGTATTCCTCATTGACAAAGAGTAGGGCGCGCCCGGGCACCGAGAGCCTGTTCATTGTCGAGAGTTCCGAGAACTGTCGGTTCAGCACGTGGAGTAGTTCAACACCCGTAGCGTTGTGGGTCAACTCTACCACGAGTCCGTCCATACCAGCAAACTTATCCAGCGGATCGGCCAGTGCTACTGTGACTTTCATGGCTGCCTTGCCAGCCTTTCGAAACTGAATGGGTTCTCAGTTACCTGGCGTTCCCCGGTGATCATCTCCGCCACGTAGCGGCCCGATGCCGGCGCTGCCATCACGCCGTAGGAATGTCCGGCGTTCAGATAGAGCCCATCGTAGCCCGGGATGGGGCCGAGAATGGGTTTGTTATCGTACGGGTAGGAGACCTGGCCCGCGGTGGCGTACACCTGGTGGCTCTTAACGTTTGCTGCCACCGCGCCCCAAAGGGGCGTCACAGCCGTTGCCAGGTCCATGACCTGGGCCGGGAACTGCCAGCCTGCGGCCACCTCCTCCGCGGCATCCTCGTTGGGCGCAGAAGGGATCGGTCCAGCCCAACAGGGCGCCCCTGACCTCCGGTCGCCAGTAGCAGCCCGTGGTCCAGTCCACGGTCACCGGCGCGTCCTGTGGGATGAGCGACCGCGGTTGGATGACCACCTGCTGCAGCCGCACGATACTAGGGGCAGCTCCAGCCCCACCATTTCCACGAGATGGGGTGAGAAAGCCCCGGCAGCAATCACGACCGCGCGCGTGCTGATGGTACCGCGGTCTGTCTCCACACCACAGACACCCTGGCCGTCCATCGTGATCCCCGTGGCCCGCGTCCCCGGCAGAAAGCGCGCTCCGCTCCCGGCGGCGAAACCGCTGACAACCTCGTGGGGCGACAGCCATCCATCCCGCGCTCGATAGATAGCGGCCGTCACCTGTGGCGCCAGATAGGGAAAGTGGCAGCGCGCGTCATCGCCATCGAACAGCTCCACGTCCTCCAGGCCGATGCGGCGTTTGTGGGCCGCTCTGGCCTCCAGGATCTTGTAGCCGCCGGGCTCGCGGCTGGCAAAGAGGTAGCCCTGCTGGTGCAGGCCAATGTCCAGGTCCGGCAGGCCCACCTCTTCCGAGAAGCGGGTATAGACCTCGATGCTGGCCTTGACCAGGGCTACGACCTCTGGCTCGTCAAAAAGCGCGCGAAAGGTACCAGCCGAGGCCGCGGATGCCAGGCTGCCCAGTGCGTCACGCATCTCGACGACAACCGTGTCCAGGCCGGCCCGAGTGGTGTAGAAGGCGGTTGCTGTGCCGGCTATCCCCCCGCCGATGATGACCACATCGGCCTGGCAAGGCAGTGCCCTGTGAACGGGTTGATGGTTCATGTCCGGCAGACAGGCCCTGTCCATCCTCCGGCGATCTGGCTTTGACTGGCGCAGCCACAATGCTGATGCCAGTCCCACAGGTAGGGCCAGCGGGACTGGCATGTTGATCAGGGAAACCAGAATACGCTACCTTGCTGGCCGCTCGCCTCGCGGGGCAGTTGCATTGTCCTTTGACGTTGTGGCAGCTGTCATTGCGAGACCCGTAGTTTGGGGCAAAGCTATCTCCTTCTGCATAATTGGGGATTGCTTTCCTGTCGCTACGCTCAGGACAGGCTGTCGCTGACACTCCTACTAATGACACCAACTTTGTCACTGCGAGGCCCGTCGTTTGGGCCGAAGCAGTCTCCCTCTCGGTCGCAGGTGGAGATTGCTTTCCTGTCGCTGTGCTCAGGACAGGCTCTCGCTACGCTCGTCGCAATGACGGTTTGGCAGTGTCGTTTCCGATAGAGTGGCAGTACCTGCCATGGATAAACTCGCAATGACGGTCCTGGCAACAGCCCCGATTCGCCCCGAGGGCCGGGCAGCCGCGGATCCGCGCTGGCGAGGCTGCCTACTTGGGCGGCTTCCAGGACGACCAGACCTTGCCGGCCAGCTCAATTTTCGGCGCGAGCGACTGGGCGCCCGGGAACCAACCAGCAGGGGTGACCTCGCCGGTCTTTTTCACGTGCTGGAAGGCCTGGATCTGGCGGATGATCTCCTCGATGTTGCGCCCCACCTCCGGAGGCAGTACCTCCACCGCCTTGACCACGCCGTCGGGGTCGATAATGAAGCGACCGCGCACATTCTGTCCCGCCGCGGCATCATAGACGTCGTACGCCTTGCCGATCTCGCCACCCTGGTCGGCCAGCATGGGAAAGGGGATCCCGCCGTCGACCATTTTTGACAGCTCTTCCTCGTGCCAGGCTTTGCTGGAATAGACGCTGTCGCAGCTAACCGACAGCACCTCGGCATTGATCCCGGTGAACTCGTCGTAGGACTTGGCGAGCATGGCCAATTCGGTAGGGCAGACAAAGGTGAAGCAGCCGGGGTAGAAGAACATGGTCACCCATTTGCCCCTATAGTCGGAGAGTTCGATCTCCCTAACCTCACCCTGCTGGTATGCCTCGGTCTTGAAGCCCGGGGCCTGTTTCTCTAGCAGCATCACGTACCTCCTATCAGGTCATATCGCCCAGAGACTGGGGCATTGAGAGCCACCGGTGACTGTCTGGGCTGGGTAGGGGCACGGCGAGCGTGCCCCTATTGATCGGATCAGCCCTTGTCCTAGCCGTGCAGGTCCTGGGCGACGTCGTCCATGCCGCCCATCAGCTCCAGCATGCGCTTTGATGGCTTGCCACTCTCCCGGTCCCAGCCCATGGCCGCGAAAAAGTTATCGGCGAGCCGGTCTTCGTCAATCGTCACACCGGCCAATGGGCCGGCTTCCTGGGCCGGCTTGCCGACGAGACGCGTCGGAAGCTTAAAGTCCACCGGGGTGAGCCCCTCGCGCAGGTTGAAGACATGCTTCATGTTCATGACGCGCATGGCGGCCTTCATCTGATCATGAGACTCTGAAGCTCCACCCGGTAACGGCCTCCATGAGCTGCATCTGCATGCCATCGACGCCAGCGTACATGCCGAAAAGGCACAGGCCAGCGATGTTGATCATCTCGATGTTGGCCGTGACCATCACATCCAGGAAGCCGGTGCCCTCATAGTTGTACTTGGACGGATTGGGGTCCATCATCTGTACCAGCCCGGCCCCACCCTTGACGTGGCGCGCCGGCGTGGCATCGAACTGGTAGGTTCGAGCCAGGCCAGGGCCGAGCTTGGGGTCGTGCATGGGCACTTCGACGCCGCGCACGGTCACCAGGTACTCGTGACCCTTGCCCAGCTTGTCCGCCGCCGCCTTGGAGCCGAGAGCCAGCGTGGCACCCAGGCCGCTTCCATCAGCGATGGCCTGCGTGATGTCTACGATGGCCTCACCATTACCCCAGGTCAGGTCGATGCCCTTCGTTTCCTCCCGGTTCAGGACCTCGTTCTCGTAGCACTCGATGGCCCAGGCGACCGTCATGCCGGTAGAGATGGTATCAATCCCGGCGCGGTTGCAGATATCGTTGACCTTGATAATGGCCTCGGGGTTGGAATTCAGGCACGTAGATCCAAAGGCCGCCCAGGTCTCATACTCGGGCCGGTCGCCGTGGCCTATAGGCCACGGCCCGTCGTTGACCTCATAGTGGGCGCCGCAGGCCAGTGGGCAGCTCGCGCAGCCATAGGCCCGCGTCTTGTACTTGGCATCTAGGGGTGGCACCGCGAGGTTATTGGCTGCCTCCTCGCCAAAGTCGACGACACCCACACCGCCCCAGTTCTTGACCGGACTGTCGCCGCTCAGGGCCGAACCTACGTTGCCGACACCGGTGCCATATTCGCCAAAGCCAGCCATCATCTCGGCCATGGGTCCGTCCTTCATCGCTGCCCTCACCGAGCGGTTGACGGCTTTCATCCGCACCGGGTCGGCCACCGGCACCTCGCCCGTGCCGCGGACGGCGATCGCCTTGAGTTTTTTGGAGCCCATCACCGCGCCAGGGCCACCCCGGCCTGCGGCCCGGTGCCGGTCATTCATAATACAGGCCAGCAGGGACTGTCTCTCGCCACCAGGCCCGATGAGCGACGCCCTAAGTTTTTTCTCGCCCGTGTCCTCAATGAGCGCCTCAAGCGACTCGGTAGCGTCCAGGCCCCACAGCTTTCCTGCGTCCCGGAGCTCCACCTGCCCGATCGTTGATCCACAGGTACACCGGCTTTTCAGAGGCGCCCGAGAAAAAGACGGCGTCAAAGCCCGCCTTTTTCAACTCGGGTCCAAAGAAACCACCCGAGTTGGCATCATTCCAGGTACCCGACACGGGCGACTTGCAGACGACCGTGTAGCGCCCGCTAAAGACTGCACCGGACCCAGTTAGGGGACCGGTCACAAAGCCCAGCACGTTGTCCGGGCCCAGGGGGTCGGCGCCGCCGGGCATCATATCGTACAGGACCCGGGCGCCGATGCCATAGCCGCCGACAAAGTTCCGGGCCAGATCTTCGCTCAGCTCCTCTTCGCGAATGCTGCCCTCGGTAAGATCGACAAAGAGCAACTTGCCTACGTATCCACCTTTCATCTTTACACTCCTTTTCATCAGACCAGCAGCTCGCAGTCATGAACGCTGGACCACACTTCGAGCGCTACAGATCCCTTTCCGCGACCATGCCCTTCGGCTTCATCGACATCTCTATGAAAGACATCCGGAGGTTGTCGTAAGAGTAGGGTTCGATCGTCCAGTCCTGGGAGCGAAAACCCTCGCGGTGCACCTTGCCCCAGGGGTTATCCGGCGTATAGGGCGGGAGATAGAATTCCACCTCGTCCGCCACTTCGGAGTTGACCAACTCGTACTCTGACGTGCCCAGCCCGTTGTGGATGGCCGAGTTGATCTGGACCCACTGGCTCACCTGGGCCATGCCCGAGGCATTGGTATATCGCTCGGTGCCCGGCTCGCCAAAGCCGAGCTGGTCGGCCGTGGAGCCCGGTGTGACGGCGACTTTTTCCGTCATCTCCAGGCAGGCCATATCGATGGCAACCGGGTCCCTGGAGGCCATGACGCCGAGACTGGGCACCACCGCCCGGTCGGCTAAAGTCCGTGCAGTCGCACCAGGGTGTGATATCCACCGCATAGCTGACGTAGCCCACGTGGTCCTTGCCAATGGCGTGGACATAGGCCGAGAAAGCGTCGGGGATCGTGGCTGCGAACTGCAGCATCAGCTCCGGTGGCGGTGCGAGGATCCCGGAGAACAGGCCCGGACCAAAGCAGGCCGCGCACTGGATGCACTTGCCAAGATCCATGCTCAGTGTCTCGTTCTCCCAGGTAAAGACATCAAAGGGGCAATTGGCCATCAAGCGGTCTAGCACGTTGGGGTGAGGCCCTGCCGCGGCCGCCTGAGCCGCCTGCTGGTTGAGGGTCCAGTTCTTGACGCCATAGGCGGGGTGGTTCAAGCAGTGGGTGAGCAGCTTGCCCCGTTTCGAGCCGCAGCCAATGCCGATGTTCTTGAGCGCGCCGCCAAACACGCCCAGCGGGTGTCCCTTAAAGTGGGAGACCGCGATCATGGCCCCCAGCTCCTGTAGCTTCTTGCCCATATAGCTGTGCTTCAGGAAGACGCCATTGGGCACCTCGACCTTGACGTCGTCAAAGCCATACTCCCCGTCGCAGACCCACAGCGGGCAGCCCAACGACTCTTCGGTCAGACCATGGCGCCGCCCGACCTCGAGCATATCGGTGGCGGTGGCGCGGCTGGAGTGATCGCTGAAGAGAATGGTTGTGCAATCCACGACTACCGGCTTGCCGCCGCATCGCTTGATCTCGTCGGCGATGGCCCGCACGTAATGGGGTCGCAGGCAGGCCGTGTTGCCATATTCCCCAAAGTGGATCTTGATGCCGACCCAATCGCCAGGCGAAAACAGCTCGCCCAGCCCCGCGTCGCGAAAGACCTTGACGGCCTTGAACTTGAGGCTTTCCGCCAGGGAGGCCGACCGGTCATTGAGAAAAAACACTTCAGATGCCATTTTGATTTCGCTCCTTCCGTTTAGCTCACAATCGTCTTTTTCCGCTGGCCGTAGAGGCATGTCGGTACTTTCACGTACCAAATCGTGTTTCCAGGGTTCTCTATCACCTCCCTTACCAATGCTGCGCTTTCCCTCAAGGACAACCGGTATCCCACAAGACACAGGAAAGGAGACATCCCTGCGCCCGTTTACGACCGGCTGTTGGGCGGAGCCAACGACCGGCCATGGGCAGGGACACCTCCTTTGCAATGGTTCCATCCCTGGAGATAGAACCGCGGCGGGCGTGGGGATTGCTCTCCACACCTAGCGCTCACCCTTCCCGGTGGGAGTCAGGTGAGTCGGAGTGCCCGGTGCAGTACCTCAGCCCGTGTCCGAACGTCGTTCGGGCTGAGGTACGCCAGATGGTATCCTGGCAGGCTCAGCTGTGAAAGTACGGGATGATGCTAAGTCAAAACCTGTGACTTGGTGGCAAGGATCCGGGCCAGGGACTCCAGTTCGGCCGAGAGATCGCCTGCGGCATCCACAGCCTGTGCAGGCTGGTCCAGTGAAGCCTGGAGCTCCTGGGCCGTATCGAGGCACCGCTGTGCTTTGGCAGTGCCTTCCTGGCCCCGCAGCCAGACCTTCCTGCGGCACATTTTGACCCACTCCTGGGCGGAGTTTATGTACGTCTCAAACTCGGCGAACTCGTCGTCGGACATGGTGTCCTTGAATCCGTCCATCCCAGCTGCCACCTCCAGAATGATGGCTCGCGTGTCCTCGATATGTTGCCTTCCATCTGCCATAGATCTGTTCTCCCCCCTGGTTCTCTGAATGTACCTACAGTGACCTTTCACACTACTGATCTTGACGTTTGAGTGGATCACGGTATCCTACACTAACTATGGCTATTAGGGTACGCTCCATCACTGCCGAAGAATCAGAGATCCTCGACCGCTGGGAACGAGGTGATAACATCGTTTGTTACCGGCGAGCACGCATTCTGAGACTCTCAGAAGCGGACTGGCGCTGTCCAGCCATTGCCGAGGTCCTGGCCCTTCACGTAGATACTGTGCGCTGGACCATCAAAGATCTTCAACGAAGGCGGGATCGAAGCGATCACACCACAACCGCGCTCGGGCGGTCGGCCACCTGGCTACACGCAAGAGGTCGCTGATGTCGCTGAGGACTTGGCGCGTCAGAAACCTCCTGAGCCAGGAAGGTCGAGCGACGTGGACCTTGCACGGCCTGGCAAGGCGATAGCCGCTCGCTTTGACCACATCGACACGATGAGTCACGAAGCAGTACGGCGACTGCTGAAGTTGCGGGACATCGCCTACTACCGGGCGAAACAGTGGCTAACCAGCCCGACCCGCTCTACGAACGGCTGAAGCGTCGGCGGGATCGGCTATTGGCCATGGCCCGAGCTGCGCCGGATGGTACAGCCTATTGGCTGGATCAGTCCTGGTTCTCACGTTGGCCTTACCGCTTTCGCGCCTGGGCAGCCAAGGATACTCCTTTGCGAGTTGCCCAGCGTTGGAGCGAAAAGGTTGACACCACGGCCCTATATGCTGCCCTGGATGATGAGAGCCAAGAAGCCTTTCTCACTGGGCTACCGGGCAACCCGACAGTGAAGAAACCAGTCGGGTTTCTGGAAGCTCTGATGGCCCATTGCACTCAGAATGGCCTGCGTTTCATCGTCCTCATCTGGGACAAGGCATCGTGGCACACTTCAAGGCGGACGCAGGGCTGGATTCGAGCCTACAATCGCCGTGCCAAGGAAGAGGATCTTACTCGCCTGATCGTCTGCCAGCTGCCTACTCGCAGCCCATGGCTGATGCCACTAGAGCCATCTTTGGCTGGACCAAGCATCAGGTGCTCGGAGGCCGTCTGTTTCAGACCGTCGGCCAACTCCAGGCTGCTGTCGAGCGCTACTTCCATCAGCGCGTCGCACAGGCCAAGGAACGGCGCGACAAAGCCTGGGTCAAGGCTGATCCCGATACCGCCCAGAAGTCAGTATCTGTTTTGTGAAAGGTACACTAGGCCACGCACTCGCTGAACGAGCGCTGCAGGTCCGCGGCATCGTCCAATCCCTCGCCAATGAGCACGATGGAGCTCTTGCGCTCCTCATCCGGCTCCCAGAGGCGGTCGGCCTTGGAGTGAAAGGTCATCCGCACGCCCTGGAATACAAAACGGTGGTCATAGCCGGCAAAGTTGAGAAAACCCTTGCTGCGCAGGATCTTGCGACCGCGTTGGGCAAATAGCTTGTCGATCCAGACATTCACCTTTTCCTTGTCCAGCGGACGCGCCTCCGACAGCACCACACTTTGAAAAGGATCCATATTGTCCTCCTCCCTGGCGTTGGCATCCCGCACCGCGCCTGATGTGGTCGCCACAAGGTCAGCGTCTGGTGGCGCGTTGAACAGGCGGACGTTCAGTAACTTGTCCAGATCGATGTGGGTGTATTCGGTGCGGTAGATGCGAGCCAGGGCATTGATGCGCCGCAGCCGCTCTTCGAGACTGCGGATCGTATCCTCGTCGGCCAGGTCGACCTTGTTGACCAGCAGGATATCGGCAAAGGCGACCTGCTCGCTGGCGCGGCGGTACTCGTCCAGGCACAGCTCGCCGTATTCGGCGTCCACGACGACGATGTAGCTGTCCAGGCGATAGTGATCGCGCAGCCGGTCCAGGAAGAACAGCCCGGCCAGGTATTCGGGCATGTCCAGGCCACTGGTTTCCAGCAGCAGACAATCAAAATCTACGTCCTGCCAGGTGATATGGCCCCCCCCAGGGTGTCGGTGCGGGCGTACAGGTTCTCCAGCGCCCAATAGAGCGTGGTTTGGGGGTCCGCGAACAGACAGCCGCCTGAAACCAGCAGGATGTGGGCCGTCTCATCCTCGATGAGTTCGTGGTCTATTGCCAGCGCCCCATACTCGCGGATGATGAGTTCCTTGCGCAGAGTCCGCTCCTGGTCCAGCAGGTAGTTGAGCAGCGTCGTCTTGCCCGATCCCAGAAACCCACCGATGATGGTTACCGGCTTGCGCATGCCGGGGTCTGGCGGAATGGTGGGGTCCGCACCGTGCTTGTGGGCCAGCGGATGGGCACCAAAACTCTCAATCAAGCAGATCCTCCCGCGGATGTGGGACGTGACTCCGCATGTGACGGGCTACCCAACGTAGATCCCTCGATAGCCCGGAGCAGGTCCCCCACTTCCCTGACCTGCTGTGTTTCTCCATGATAGATGCAGATGGTACTGTCCTCCAGGCTGAGGCCCAGCAATCTGATCCCCGGGCTGTCCCGCAGGATCTGCAGCCATTCCGCAGCCTTGGCGCCCTGCTGCTGTGCCGTATTCAAGACAACGATGTCAGGCTGAAACGAATGTAGGTGAGCAGTGACCTTGTCCGCATCCGGTTCGCAGCTCAGTATCTCCAGCGTCGGGTACCGATTGAGCAGGCTCTGGACGCCAAGGTTAAAGAGAGTCTCGTCGGACAGTACCAGGACTCGCACGCTGGCCTGGCCATTTGGCTCGATGCCCATGCTGGTAGTATATCACCTGGGGCACTCTTTGGGCAGGCCCATTCGATTCATCTTGGGCAACCAAAAGAACTATCTTTTGATAGTTCTTTTGGGCAACTTGCGCTCGGATTCCTATTCGCAGCAAAAAGGGGGGATTCAGAAGAGGGTGGAGCGAGCATCCATGATGCGAGTGGTCCGTTCCACATCTGAGGATGCTCCACTCCACGTTAAGCCAGGGTTCGCCCCCAGAAAATGAACCCGCAAGGACAGGGTTGGACGTGATTGGGGCCAATGGCTCATGGACGCATTCGAAACGGGATCATGGGAGTCCCCAACTTGTTGGGGTACCGGTCTCTGGAAGCAGTCTTCCCGAACAAGTTCGGGACTCCCGCACTTGGTTGCGTGATGAGCCAAGAGGGTCGCTCCTTCGCCGGTCAATCTGCCCGCAGCACGGTCTCCGCCGAAAACGATACGCAATCAGGGTCAACTGTCCATCGGCGCCGGGGTCTACGGGCAGTCAGCAACTAACCCCTGGCGCACAGCGTACACTGCGGCCTGGATGCGGTTGCGCAGGTGCAGCTTCTCCAGGATGTTCCGCAGGTGATTCTTGACCGTGCTTTCGGAGATGACCAGCGCCTCGGCAATCTCCTTGTTCGAGCGCCCTTCAACGATCAACTGCAGCACTTCAATCTCCCTGGCGGTCAATGCATCCACGGGCTCTGCCATCTCGGCCGGGGACTGGACCGGTTCCTGGAACTCCTGCAGGATCTTGGTGGCCATGGCCGAGGAGAGAAGGGTGTCGCCTCTGGCCAGGGCATCGAGCACGTCGAAGAGCAGATGTGCCTTCAAATCCTTGACCAGGTATCCTTGGGCTCCGTACTTGATAGCTTGAAACAGGTCCTTGTCGTCATCAGAGACGGTCAGCATCACGATCTTGATGTGGGGCATCTCGCTCTTGATCCGGCGGGTGGCTTCGAGGCCGTCACAGTTGGGCATGGAAATGTCCATCAGGATGACGTCGGGCATGGTTTCCCGCGCCAGCTCGATGGCCTGGAGCCCGTCGCCGGCCTCGCCAACGACCTCTATCTCGGGACGCGTGGCCAGCACGGCGTCGACCCCCTTGCGAAAGAGGACGTGGTCATCCACCAGCAGTACACGGAGAGGATCGCTCATCTCTCTTCTCCACCTTCTCAATTAGGCAAGCGCAACAATACCCTGGTCCCACCACCGGGACCCGAGTCCACGATCAGATGGCCGCCCACCTTCTCAGCCCGCTCGCGCATCACCTGCAGGCCGAAATGGGATTGGCCGTCTGCTGGCCGGTCCGACGGGTCAAAGCCCTGCCCGTTGTCCTCTACACTGACGAACAGGCAGCCCTCCAGCCAATAGATGCGCACCCAGGCGCGGCTGGCCCGGGCATGCCTGCGGGCGTTGGTGAGCGCCTCCTGGATGATGCGGATCACCTGCACCCCCGTGCTCCCATCCAGCATGGCAGCCGCTTCGGCGCCGGTCTCCAGCGAGACGTCCAGTTCATAGTGCTGCCGGTAGTCGGCCAGGTACTCCTGGAGCGCGGGTAGGAAGTCCGAAGCGGGATGGGCCATGGCCCGCAGGTCAAAGACCGACTCGCGAAGCTCGCTGTAAGCCTTGCTGACCAGGTCCTGCACTTCCGGCAGCGAGTCGCGGGCTTCCGCGACTTTGTCGCCGGAGAGCAGGTTGTCCAGGAGCCATACCCTGAGCTGCAGCGCGCCCAGAACCTGGGCCACATCATCGTGGATCTCGCGCGCCAGGCGCGACCGCTCCTCCAGGACGGCCAGCTCTTCCACTCGCTGGTACAGGCGCGCGTTGTCGATGGCCGGTGCGACCGCGCTGGCAAGGCCCGAGGCCAGTGCTATCTGTTCCTCTGCAAACTCCCGGCGTTCATCAAAAGTGACCACGATGGCGACTCCCAGCACCTGCTCCCTGTGCACAAAGGGGACCTGCAGCATAGACCGGATGCCCGCGCTGGTCGTGCTCTCAACGTCTGCACGGGGGTCAGCCTGCGCGTCATAGCAGGCCAGGGGCTGCTTGCCTTCCATCACCAGGCGAACGAGGGATTGTTCCGGCAGGGGGCGCTCTCGTGCAATCCGATCCCGCAAACGTTCGGCCGCCGTAGGGGGCAGTTCATCCGTCATTGCCCAGAGGACACCGGATTCGGCATCATCACTGGCCAAGAGGATGAGACAGTGCTGCGCCTCCACGGCGGTGGCGATACCCCGCGCCGCCGAGCGCAGGACCTTGTCCAGGTCGAGGCTTCCGCTGGCCGTGCGGGTTATCTCCAGTAGCAGGGATGTACGTCGTTCCTCTTCTCGCAGACGCTGACGGATCAGGTCATAGTAACCTCGTGCGGTCTCTTGGGCAAGTAGGTGGACATGACGACGCAGTTGGAGGCAGGTCTGCCGCCCTTCAGCAGAGTAAGGGGAGAATGCGCCCCTCACCAGGGGGTGGGCCACGTCCTCCAAAAGCAGGACGGCCATGGCTAGCTCGCTGACGTCGATGCCCAGGTCTATGTACTCAGCTGCAGCCTCACTGTCACTTCGAAGCTCCCAGGCGGTGTCAGGTGCTGCCCCTTGGAGCAGCTCCTTGAGCATGGCCAGGCCGGTCAGGTTGTTGCTGCGGATCTCTTCGGAGGGGCGCTGGCTGTACCTGGCATCGGGCATCTCCCGGAGGATAGCTTCCAGCCAGGCGTCAGCCAACTCTTCCCGGTGCTCGTCCAGGAGAGCAAGCAACTTCAGGTTCACATCGGCTAGGCTATTCACTGCATCTCGCACCAGATAGCTCCAACTAGGGGCCAGTGCAGCCCGGCGGCAGAAGCCCGTGCCACCTTGCACCCATTGCTCAGCGCGTGGCGTATTGGCTCAGTCTGTATTCTCTAGGAAATGGTCAAAGAATACCCTGCCCACCTCAAATGACGGCCCCTGTTTGACCAGCTCATCGGCACTGTATCCGTTCTTTTCCAAAAGCTCCCGGTCGTCGAGATAGATCTGGTTGCCGATCTCTAGGTCAAATTCGGGATGGAACTGGGTTCCGAGCAGGTGCTGTTCGCAGTTGATGTAAGCCTGGACCCTGCAATGCGTGTTTGTGGCCCAGAGTTCTGATCCTTCGGGCGTTTCGGTGACCTCATCAAAGTGGTGCTGCCATACGTGTTCCGTTTCTCGGATGCCCAGGGCCTTCACGGCCCCGTCCAAGAACTTGATAGGCCGCCAGCCTGCTTCCATACCGTTGGGGCAGGCTCGGACGGCATGCCTACCCACCAGCGCCCGGCAGACGAGCTGGTGCCCATAGCAGATGCCCATCTGCGACATACCCTGATCTCTGGCCTTCCGGATGAACTCCACGGCCCTGTCCACAAAGGATGCGTCATCATTGATCGAAAGTGCAGAGCCGGAGTGGATAGCGTGGGTGAAGCCTCGGTCGATGAGATCCTCAGGAAAGGACGCCTCTGTATCGATGAATAAAGATGTGACATCTGAATCCGCGGGCAGCCAGCGCCTGGTGGCCGCTGCTTCGCTTCGGTCGGTAGAGTAATCGAGGATCAAGATCTTTTGTGGGCTCATGTTGGTTCCCGTTATCCCCTTGTATCAGTGTAATGGGTTATGTCCCCGCAACCGCCAGGTGTTCCAGGGTCCACGGCATCACCGGACAAAGCCTGACCGTGGCATACATTGTACCCGCAATCTAGATTTCGGGCAAGAGTGCGTAATCCCTCATCTCAAATACTGCCGAGCCTTGCGGAGTGAGCATCCCCTGATGCGAACGGACTGTGACACCATGGGCATAATGTTCCGCATCGACTTCAGAGTACGGCTATGCGTGCTTTGATTGCTCGCATCAGCTCCGTGACCCGATGCCAGGTACTGAAACGAGCAGAAACTGCCAGGTCACGGACCTGGCTTGAGCAGAGAAGAGTCAAGGTCTGGTCTGTGAAAGGTCATTCGGTTCCCAGAACCCGCAAGAGACGGCAGGCGGCCGCGGCCAGGAACGCGCTACCCACGGGCAGGGCTGATTCGTCCAGATCGAAGGTAGGGCCATGCAGAATCCGCGGGTCACCCTCCATCTGGACCCCGAGCAGGACAAAGGTACCAGGCGCTCCCTCGGTCATGTACCCAAAGTCCTCACCGCCCATGGTGAGCTCCGGCTCGTAGAGGCAGCCGCTACCTAGCATCTCCACAGCGACCTGCCGGACCACGTGGTTGATGTGGGGGTCGTTGTAGCAGGCGGGAAAGATACTGCGTACGGCCAGCTCATAGTCGCCGCCCAGGGTTCGGGCCAGGCTCAGCGCTCGCGCCAGCTCCTCCCGTAGCCGCAGGCGCATCCCGTCATCGTAGGCGCGGATGTTCCCGTGGATCGAGACCCGATCGGGAATGACTCCCGTGGTGCTGCCGCCCTGTACCGCTTCGACAGAGACGATGACCGGATCGAGGGGATTGGTGCGCTGCGCCGGGATGGCAAAAATGGCACCCAAGACCTGGCTGAGCAGGTAGATGGGATTCAGTCCCTGCTGTGGATCACTGCTGTGACAGCCCCTGCCGAGCAGGATCGCGTCGTAGGGGTCTACCCAGGCATGATGTAGCCATCGCGGATCCCCAGGCTGCCGGCTTCTGCTTCGGCGTCTACGTGCAGGCCGACAACAGCATCCAGCCCCTCCAGCGCGCCATCCTCGACCATGCGCAGCGCGCCGCCCTTGTCCTCGCTGTCCCAGGCCTCTTCGCAGGGCTGGAACAGGAACCGGACCTCGCCGCGTGGGCGGCCGGGCAGCGATTGCAGCAGTCGGGCGGCGCCCAGGAGCATGGCCGTGTGCGCGTCGTGACCGCAAGCGTGCATGAGCCCCGGCGCGCTGGAGGCATAGGGCACGTCGTTGGCCTCCTGGATCTCCAGGGCATCCATGTCGGCGCGGAGGGCAACAGCCGGCCGGCCCTGGCCCAGGTGACCGACGACGCCCGTCTTGCCCACGCCTGTCTCCACCCGGAGGCCCATCCCCTGGAGGGCGCTGGATACGAGTTCGGCCGTCTCGTGTTCCTGGAAGCCCAGTTCGGGCTGCCGATGAATCGTACGGCGCCAGGCTACGATCTCTTCCTGGATTGCGCGGGCTCGTGACAGCATCTCCAGCGATGGCTCTTGTTCGAGCTGGCGGATCTGCTCGCTCATATTGCCTCTCAACCTCCCAGATCTGTGCCGGGCCTGGACTTGCTGTGGGCTCGTGTGGTTTCACGCGACCGGACCCTGCTATCCCTCTTGCTCGCATCCGGTCCGTGACCGGTTGCATTAGGGTGAGGTAGTCCGAAAACGCCTGATCACGGATCAGGCTTGAGCAGGAAGAAGCTCAGGGCTGCTATCTGAAGGGTCACCAGGTACCTCGCTTGACAGGCATGATCAGACAGTTTGGCCCACCCATGCCTTTGGCAAATTCACCCAGATCAAGATTGTGAACGCTGTACCCAGCGGCTTCCAGACGGGCGATCACCAGCGTATTTGAGCGATTGACAATGAGTTCCTTATCACCCAGGCAGATGATATTCGCCGTCATATCCCCTCCACACGGGATCCCTATTCCTGAGAAGCCATCGATGTCTTGTTCCGAGACCAGGTCACGGCAATAGAGCACCTGCCGCGGGCCGAGAGCCATCAATGCCTTGTCGAGGTGAAGGATCGTGTCCGGCAAATCGATGACCCGTATCTCATAGCCCATCGTCTCCAGCATCGCGGACAACTGCTCGATACCTTCCTCATTCGTCCGTATGGATCTCCCGACAAAGGCAACGTCCCCGGCCAGGACGACGTCCCCACCTTCGACCGTCCCCGGAGCTGTTATCTTGCCAACGCGCGGTACCCCGATCTCATCCAGAGCTCTTGCCATCCACGCGCCTTCCCCCTGGCGAGTTTCCAGTCCCAACCCGAGTTGGATGGATCCCTGCGGCGTGCACAAAGCCGTATCGCGCGTAAAGACGGAATTGGGATGATCCTCCAGCTCTGGAATGTCCAGCACCTCTGCCCCAAACTCTTTCAGTGTGGCTTTCAAGGCATCGTGCTGTTGGATGGCGATCTCGGGCGTTGCTCAATGCACCAATATTATGCTTTTCTAGATCGCTTGCGCCGCGGGCATATTCCTTTCTCGGCGTACATACAACGACCTGCTCCAGTCTTCTCGCCTTCGTTTCTGACCATTGACTTAGGCTTTCCCTTGTATTTGAGCTGGCAGCACTTGCACCCCTGCCTTTAGTCCCAATGCATCAGGTCTAGTCCGCAGGCTGTTGTGGCACTCTTGGCTTGCGAATGCGCCTCAGACACCTTTATGGTTCGTCACAACGAACCTGTCGCTGCTTTCTCGCACTCAGAATGGATCCCAGCATCTTCCCGATTGCCCTGGCTTCTTTTTGCGCTTCGGGGCCATATTCTACTGGACGATTCTCTTCCGCGAGTTCGGCCGTCGTGAGTCCCATCTGAGCGTAAACATTGCCGACCGCACAATCATGACCATAGCCACAATCATAGCATTGTTGATGCCCTGGATCGGTAAAGGTAGCGATGACAGCCATCTTGTTGCTCAGCATCATCTTTTCAATAAAGGCCGTCGCTTCTCTCTTGTCCCGGTTCCGATCCAGTCCGACCGCAATTCCCAATTTCCCTGCCCATGGAAATGCTTCACGGTGCCTCAAGGCGAATGTTCTTTCCCAGAATGCATGGCCAATGGCATTCAACATCCCATAGTAGTTTCCACCACCAAAAACAAGAACCTCAGCCTCGTTGATTTTGTCGACGACTCCCTGAAAATCATCCTCTTGAACACATCGATTGTCACCGGCACATTTGAGGCATCCCAAACAGCCTTTGATATTCAATGCCGCCAGATTGATCATTTCATATTCTACGCCCGATTCTGCCAGAATATCTTTGACGATGATCTTTGAATAGGCTGCCCCTCTACCACTACTGCTGATTCCTATCGCTTGCATACTCATTCCCCCTATGTCAATCTACTGGCCGGTCATGCTATTTCTTCTGCGCTAACCCAACTGGAGTAGCTCATTTTGAGACACCCGATTACCTACCTCATTGCCTTCGACCAGAGCCCTGTGATGAGTGGGTGCATTCATTGGTCAAGACCAACTAGACTCGACCCCCGTGATCCTGGAACTCCTATCGGCAAGATTCCAGAGCATACTCACCAGGTCGCCGCAACTGGAGAAAGGGCCGGTTCTTTCTCGCCTCCTCTATCATCCCGAAATCGATATCAGCATAGAGGATCTGTTCGGTGTCGTCTGCTTTGGCTACGATATCCCCGTTGGGGTCGATGACGATCGACTCGCCGCTGAAATGCATCGCACCTTCCAGGCCGACCCGGTTGCACATGGCAATGAAAACTCCGTTCTGCATGGCCGGAATGCGGACTTCCCACTCGAACATCTCCAGGGGCTCATCTTTGACATTCGCCGTGGGTATGACGATCAGTTGCGCGCCTTTTAGCGTACAGGACCGGATGCTCTCTGGAAAGTGCCGGTCGAAACAGATCACGACCCCGATGTTCCCTGCCGCGGTATCATATACATGGAATCCTGTATCAGACGGCGTGTAGTAATCCTGCTCGTAGAAGCAGGGCGCCTGAACGATATGCACCATCTTGGAGATACCCAGCAGACTGCCGTCAGCATCGATCACGGGCGATGCATCAAACCGATCTTTCCCATCCTGAAGGTAGAAATTGGGGAATCCGACCATGTTCAGTGTCCGGCACTTCTCCTGCAGCCTTATCACATACTCGTGGTCAATGGCTATCGCATATCTCGAGGCATCCAGGCCCTGGTACTGGGGGAAGAAGGGGCTCAATTGGATTTCGGGGAAGCAGACCAGCCGGGCGCCCTGAGAAGCCGCCTCTTCCATCAAGCGCAGGGCCTTGGCCAGATTCTGCTCCATGTCATCGGACAATGCCAATTGAAGGAGAGCGATTTTCATGCTTTCACTCCACCTGGGCTCGGCTCATTTGTCTACCTCCTCTTTGAGGACGAACTGCTCGTACGGAATGTCAGTTCCATTGGATCAGTCCGGGATATAGCGAGGGTACGTACACTTGGCTCTGTCAGCACTGGCCAGATCCACATCAAGCGTCAAGAAGGGTTGGTCCGACGAGGTCATCCCCAAGACCTCGCCTTCTTCAGGCTCAATGATCCAGCCGGCGCCAGCAAATTGGCCGCCGTCCGGGCCCTTGCCTGCGCGGTTCGAGGAGAGGCAAAAGGATCCCGAAACGACCGCGGCCGCTTGGCCGCCAACCACCCATTTCGCCACGGAGGAGATCATCGTTGCCCTGGGACAGACCAGCAGTTGTACTCCCTGTTTGCCATATTTCCGCGCATGCTGGCTGAACCAAAGTTCTGTGCAGATCAGGAAGCCGATTTTGGCCTTAGCGGTCTGGAAGGGGCGGAACTGTTTCTGCCCCCGGCTGTACCAGGTCGCTTCCCAGAAGCCGGGTTCATCGGGCAGGTAGTACTTGGTATGGACGTCCGTTTGACCGCGATCAGGATCCCACACAAACCCTACATTTTCCCGAAAGCCTTCTTGATTGATGATCGGGCGCGTGCCGGCCACAGTTGCGGGTGCCAGCTCCTTGAATCTATCTGCCCACCCACAATGAGCCTCCATGGATGCTTTCCATTGCGCTGAATAGGAGTCTCGCGCGTGTGCCAGCCACCGGTAGAAGGGCATCTCGGGCAGCAGTACAAAATCGCTGTTCTGTTCCTGGACGTGTTCGCGGAGGCCTTTCCAGGCATCTTCAAGCATTGCAGGATCATTGGGCAGTTCGCAGACCGTGACTTTCATTTTTGATAATCTCCTGTCTCGGATACTCTACCGGCGCTTTTCCGGCGTAGACAATCTGTTGAGCCAGCACCGGCCTGAAAGATCCGGTGCTGGGCTGAGGGATAAACATCACGAAACTCGAACTGTCACACTCGCCTAAGAATAGTCTTCCAAGACACCTTGTCTTCTAATGTCCAAGGTTACACAATGAAATCCACCACTGAGCGTTCGAGTGTGACGCAATGGCAAAGGGATCGTGTCTATACCATGCTTGGCCAGGACCTTTATCAATGGTTTTTGCGCTTCAGGCACAACGGCCAATCCTGGGTTGATCATAAAGAAATTCATCCCTGACCAGATCGAGGCCCGGGAATACTCCCACCCCACCGAATGTCCGGTATCAATCATTTCAGGACACCAGATTACGTCCCATCCCTTGAACAGTTCGGGCATATTACTCTCGTTGACTCGAGACGGATTGAGCAATACCAACCCTGGTCGGAGCAAAGTAATGGTGGTGTCGATATGCGTGCCGTCATAGATACCTACCAAAGGATGAACCCGGTATTCAGGCCCCAAGACACGTTTTAGCCATT
>CAWANP010000017.1:0-303018 GCA_963783445.1 uncultured Chloroflexia bacterium
CCGTGCCATAGCCGCCGAGATCCCTGGCTCCTTGAGCTAACCCGCGGGTTGAGCCCAAGCGGGCCGCTCGCCTCGTAGCTGTCACTCATGTATGCCTCGTTGCATGTTGTTGCCGGCGTTCGAGGCCATATAGGGGTGTTGGGGAATTGCTGCGTGGGCAATGGGCGCCGAAGACTCCACAGGTTCGTAGCGGATGAACTTCTCAGATTCGGGCACCAACGGGAGAAGCAACCCGTTGAAGATTGGCTTTGTACCACGCTCGTCGGGCGAGCCACCAGCGCCACAGCCCAGGACGGCGAGTAGAAGCACGCTGGTGGCGAGCAGCCCGATGGCGCGTATCAGGCGCCGCAGGGTCGTGGCTGTCATGAAGCTTCTCCCATGGATCATCGATGCAAGAACAGACCTGTGGTACTTGGCGTGCGTTGCATGACCTCAAAGTAAGCGCACGAGGATCAGTACACGCGGATCACCGCACGAGGACCATCGCGTATGGACTGCTGCCAGGTGACAGCGTGTTGTTGTGCGTGCTATTACCTGGCTAGCCATCGAGTGCGGAATGGCTGGTGCGCCGGGCGCCGCCAATGACGCGCGGCGCGCAACACAGGGGCAATTCTAACACCAAAACGCGGCAAGGGCAAGTCGCCCTTGCCGCGACCTGGCTAGCGCGGGCCAGTGTGAGGCAGCACCTGGATTTTCGGGCACAATCAGGTCCTCGCACGTCTCCAGATTCTGGTCCGCGTCGTACACATAGCCGGGCTTGGACACGTCGCTGACGCAAATGTGGTACGCACCCGTTTGCACGCTCTTGACCCGGAACCGTGCCAACCCTCTGTCATCGGTGGCGGTTTCCTGATTCTGCACCGATGATCGGGTAGGGCCCATTCCACGCTCACCGTGGCACCCGCAGCGGGCAAGCTGTCCTGATCAAAGATGCGTACGAGTGTGTCTACGAGGTACCGGCCGGTTCTCCCCGATCCTTGTAGCGTCCGGATGTCGCCCACGTCACCCACCCGGCAGAGAGCACTTCGTCGGCGCCGAGCTCAAAACCAGCACCCAGGGGGCGGGGATCGCCGTCAATGTCTGCCGTGACGCCACCGTTCACGCCAGCGTCGACCGCTACGCTATCGGGCCCGATGTGGTAGTCGCCCGCCAGGGGGTCGACAAAGGCCGCGCTCCCCCACAGGTTCACCGTGCCCGTGTCGATCGCGCCGTCGCCCGCCCAGTCAGTCCCGTTCCCCCACAGCGTAGCCTCCAGCGATGCGCTCGAGCCAGACTCGACCAAGATGCCCGTGGTGTGGCTGACCAGGATGGTATTGGTCAGGGCAGGGGTGGAGGCAAAAGATTCCCAGTTCGTCGCATAGATGCCGCTGCCGTCGCCGCCATGAGTTTCCGGCAAGGGTCGTGTGCACCAGGCGCGGTAGCGAACCGGCCAGGTACAGCCCGCTGCCCGTCTGGGTAGCTTGGTTATCAGCGAAAATGTTGTTGGTCAGTGTCCCGTCGCATTCCCGCAGGTGCAAGCCACCACCCCGGCCGGCGCTGTTCGCCAGGAAGGTGTTGCCCTCCATCGTGGCGGTGCTCATCCACAGGTACAACCCCCCGCCGTCGCCAGCCGAATTCTGCTCAAACGAATTTCCCATAAAAGTCGGAAGGCTGACCTCCATCCGCACCCCACCGCCCTCGCCCGCCGCCGAGTTCCGGAAAAGTGTTACCCTCGAATAGGGCTTCGCTGGAAAGGGCGTCCAGCCCGCCGCCTCGAGACGCCGAATTCTCGATCGCATTATCCTCAAAGCTGACCGGTGCGCAGATAAAAGAGTCCGCCACCCCACTCTGCGCTGTTGTTCGAGATGGTATTGCTGATGAATTCAGTGGGGCTGATCCGAGCCGGTGTACTGCAGGTACATGCCGCCGCCGACCACTGCCTCATTTGAGGCCACGCTGTTGTTCCTGAAGGTGCCCCCATTGACGCCCCCTATTTGCAGCCCGGCCCCGTAGCCTGCGCCGTTGTCCCTGAATTCGTTTCCCTCGACCAGGACCGGGCTGTACCATATGTGCAGCCCACCGCCAAAGCGGTTCGCCGTGTTGTTGGTAAAGACATTGTCGCGGACCGTAGCGCCGCTGAACGATAGATAGAGGCCGCCGCCATCCAGATCGGCGCTGTTCTCAGTGAGCGTGTTGCCCCTCAAGCTGCCGTCGCTATAACCCAGGGATGCGCCGGCGCCGCTGCCTTCCGGACCAGCGCTGTTGGCGAATATGTGATTGTGATTGAGTCTGACCGTAGCGGTGAGAACATAGATCCCTCCGCCAGCCGTGCCGAGTACAAATCGCCGCCCAGGGCCCGTCGCGTCTCCACCGGTAATCCGCAGCCCGGTGATCACCGGGCTGATGGCGCCGGCAACAAAGAGGGCGCGCCCCTGGCCCCCCGCGTCCAGCGTCGTGGGATTCGCTTCAGGATCAGGCGGGCCGGCAAAGCTGTTGGTCGTCGTATAGCCGCCACGGATGGCGATCGTCTTGCTGAGATAGACCGTCTGCGTGACCATCGCCGGCCCCTGGTCCCAATGGCGCCGGCCGCTGCTGGACACCGCCGTAGATGCCGGCCGCGACCCGGATGATGTCACCGTCGTTGGCCACGTCCACGGCGTACTGGACCGTCTGGCAAGGGCTGGTCGGACTGATACAGGCGCCACTGTCCAACCCGTCTGTGGCGACAAAGCGTGCGGTTCCCTGTGCACGCGCCGGACCTGCGCCAAGAATCAGCAGGGCCGCCAACGCGAGCGTGCAGAGGGCAAGAGGCAGGGCCAGGGACAGAGCACGACGTTGTTCATAGTGTTCCTCCTCGTGAGCTGGACAGGCGATGATCTCCCCGAAAGGCGCGGCATTCGGGCACCGTCCACTGCGAAAACGCCACTGCGCCGGAGACCGTTCATGCTTCCGAGTCGTCAGGACGGAATCCACGCCTGCGGTTGCTTGCCGGTGTGTTCCGGCCAGCTGAGGAGGGTGGTTGCGAACGTTTGTGCTATTTCCAGATCCGTGGTATAATAGTGCCACGATGGACACCATGACATTCCTCAAGGAGATTAGCAAAACACGGGGCTACCGGGCCAGGTGGTCCACAGGGAACGCATTCCGGCCCGCCGGGCTCGCTATGGAAACTCGATCGACCACTCCCCGCACCCACGCTAGAATCAGCCTGCGCAACGGTGGTCTGGAAAGGCTCTACACCCATCAGGCTCAGGCCATCAATGCCGGCGGCCGGGGAGCACGTCATTCTATCCACTGCAACTGCCAGCGGCAAGACCCTGGCCTACAATGTCCCTGTTCTGGATGCCCTCATCGCTGATGATGCGGGCCCGGGCGCTTTACCTCTTTCCTACCAAAGCTCTGGCCCAGGATCAGCTCCGCAGCCTGGGAGATTTGGTCTGGGGAGGCGTGAGGGCAAGCGGTTCGGTACCTATGATGGCGATACGCCCCGCGAGGTCCGTGGCCGTCTGCGCCGCGAGGCGAGCATCGTTCTGACCAATCCCGACATGCTTCACCTGGGCATCTTGCCCAACCACACCTTGTGGGCCGATTTTTTCGCCAACCTGCGTTATGTGGTCGTTGACGAAGCCCACGTCTACCGCGGGGTTTTTGGTTCCCACGTGGCCTGCGTGTTGCGGCGGCTTTGGCGGGTCTGTGCCAGGTATGGTTCGTCGCCCCAGTTCATTGCCTGTTCAGCGACCATCGCCAATCCAGCCGAGCATCTGCGGCGGCTGGCGGGCATCGAGGCTGCCGTGGTTGTGGAAAAAGACGATGGTGCGCCCAGGGGGGCCAGGGATTTTGTCCTCTGGAACCCTCCATTCACGGATCGAGCCAACGCTGCCCGGCGCAGTGCCAACAGTGAGGCGGCGCGGCTCTTTGCCCGGCTGGTGCAGTCGGGTATCCGCACCATAACCTTTGCCAAAGCTCGTCGCGTAGCTGAATTGATCCTGCTCTATGCCCGGCGTATCCTGGAGGACGAGGCGCCCACGTCGTCGGGGCGGATACGGGCCTACCGCGCAGGCTATCGTCCCCAGGATCGCCGCGAGATCGAGCGAGGCTTGCGTCCCGGCGGCGAGTCTTGGGCGTCACGGCCACCTCTGCCCTGGAGTTGGGCATTGACATCGGCGACCTGGATGCGACATTGTTGGTGGGTTATCCCGGCACCATTGCCAGCTTGTGGCAGCAGGCCGGGCGGGCAGGACGGGGCACGCGGCGCGCTCTGTCGCTGCTCATCGCCCTGGACAACCCCCTGGACCAGTATTTCATGCGCCATCCTGCAGACCTCTTTGGCCGTTCCCACGAACATGCGCTGATCGATCCGGCCAATCCCTACATCCTGCATCTGCACCTGCCCTGCGCGGCCCACGAGATCCCGCTCTCCACCGGGGAGGCGAGTGAGCGGACCCGGTGGCGCCGCGCGGTCGCCCGCTCGCCCCGGCGGGCGCTGCCCGGGGACGCCGGGCGAGCCAGGCCGACAAGGACCGCCGCGGCGGCCACCGGTCAGGCTGCCGCCCACGGTCAAGACCACCCTGCCCCCGGGTCTGGCCCGGGGCGACGACGAAGCGCTCTTTGGCCCCGGCTTTGTGCCGGCCATGGTCGGCCCTGGCGGGGCTGCCGGAGGACCTGGCGCTATCGGGCGTGATCGCTGGTATCCCCAGGCCGGCGCCTATCCAGCCCAGGGGGTATCGCTGCGGGCCATGGCCGGATCGCGCGATGGCGCTGCTCAATGCCGGCCGAGAACTACCGGCTCATGGAGGAGATCGAGGGTACCAGCGCCCTGTATCGGGTCCATCCGGGTGCCATCCACCTGCACCAGGGCGAGTCCTTCCTGGTGCGGGATCTGGACCTGGATGCGGGTCACGCCATTCTCGAACCGGTAGAGGTCGACTACTATACCCAGCCCCGCGAGGTCAACGATGTGCGGGTGTTCCGCTCGTGGCTCGCAAGGAAGTTGGGCGCGGCGAGCGCTAGCCTGGGTGAGGTGCGGGTCACACAGCAGGTGATCGGCTACCGGCGGGTGCAGCAGTTCCGCGAGGAGGTGCTGAGTGTGGAGGACCTGGACCTGCCGGTGCAGACCTTCGACACCGTGGCCCTGTGGTGGGATGTGCCGCGTCCCATCCTGGCTCGGGTGGACCGGCAGCGGCTCGATCCCGCCGGGGGCTGCACGCCGTCGAGCATGCGGCCATTGGCCTGTTGCCCCTGTTCGCCATGTGCGACCGCTGGGACATCGGCGGGCTGTCGACGCCGCAGCATCCCGACACCGGCGAGGCCCAGGTGTTCATTTACGATGGCTTTCCCGGCGGGGTGGGGATCGCCGAGAAGGGCTTTGAGCTCTGGAGGACCTGTGGCGGGCAACCTACGAAGCGGTGCGCGATTGTCCCTGCGAGGACGGGTGCCCGAGCTGTGTACAAAGCCCCAAGTGCGGCAACAACAACGAACCGCTGGACAAGCAGGCGGCTGTGCTGATTTTGGCCGAGATGCTCAAAGCAGGAAAAGGCACTTGAACGCCAACGCACCATCCGCGGTCAACTGGAAATAGCGCCGCATAATCGGAACCCAAAGACATTGCCGGAGCTGGATATCCGAAGTTAAAATGGGAGTGTCCTTTGACGCGCCAATGCAGAAGGCGGCCGTCCTAGAAGATGATGGGCGGCAACAAAAGCCCCAGCGCCTATCGGGAAAGTCAATAGGACGCCACCTGCTTCTACCTTTCTCGACTGCCGCCGACAATGACTACTTGGCGGTCTGGAACAGTGCCTTCAGTGCGACCACAACCATTGCACCGGAAACGAAGGCTGCCACATACCCCAGGATGTTCGTGAAAGCTGGGCCGAACAAGGGCACAGTATTCAGCGCCGTTACGGACAGACCAAGCGCAATCGCAGCCAGCAAGAACCTTTCCGTGTCTTCCCGGGTGATATTGAGCAGGCCGACGATTATACCCAGGATCGCCAATATCCAGATCGCCTTCTCAGCCTGAAAGATATGTCCGATGAGCACTGTAAGAACCAGGCCGATGACAAAAGCCCACTTGCCAACCATTTCACGCTTCATTGTGACCTCCTGTGCAAAGTGAAACATAGGGCGAGCATCGATGTGTACCGCTGGGACGGTGGTGCATATTGAATATGAAAACGCGCGTCAGGAAAGAAAGTTGCGAGTTATGATTTGGTTTTTTGCCTTCGCAAAATGATTCTGCTGGACATGACTGCCCCGTTGGCTACGTCACCGATTGTGGCAACAGGGTTGAGGGAACCGTCAAGGCCCTCGTCAACCGACCTGCTGCGCAGCCTCCTGGCGAAAATGGATGCCATAGTTGGCCAGCGTGAGCAGTCGGACCTGACTCGTCACGGAGCGCTGGCTAGTTCAATACGCTCGCCGTGGCAGCATCCATTGTAGCTTCGATCAGCTTGCTCGCGTCAGAGACGGTGTCGCCGGAGACCAACACGATTTCGGCGGCTAGGAGATCAGCGCCTGCTTCAGGTGTCCAGAGTCTGTCCTCGTGAGGTGGGCTCGCTCCCGGTGCCAGGTGAGATCGCGCAGCACCCTGGCCAACTGCATCACCCGGCCTGTATTGAGCTGGGCCCATATCTGCTCCTGGCGCTCCTTATAGTCGTCTGGCAATGGATGGGGTTTTCCGCGCAGCTTGCTCAGCACCCGCGGGAGCCTGGACTGGGACATGGCCGGCCTCACGCCCACCTGGTCGGCTCTGCCTACAGGGATATGCACGGTCAATCTTTGGCCCGGTATGTCGATCACATAGTAGCGCTTTGGCCCATCCAAGAGCTCCCTGCGCTCTATGCCTGCAATCGATCCAGGCCCATGATGTGGATGTACCACCTTGTCACCTACTGAGAACTGCATGGCTTACCCTCCTTTGCACTTCCTCGGGCATACTCGATTCCCCAACCGGCCATGATCCCGCTGTTGTGCACGTACCACGGTGGCGGAAGGATGAGGCCTGTTCTGGCAGGCCCACCAAAAAAAAGCGCGGACCGGAATGATACCCGTCCGCGCTGCAGCACAGTGCGAATGGAATGTCCCGCTGGTGCATGACGCATCATGCGCCGACGAGGCGATGTCCCATGCGGGTCCGATGCTCTCGGGCGAATTCCTACCAGTCGGAGCGACCCGGGTCACTTTCCCGACTGTCGCTCTTCGGCTTGGCCTTGTCCACCTTGATCTCCCGCTCATCAACCTGCTTGCCGTTCAAGCCACTCATGGCGTCCTGGGCAGCTTGCTCCGTCGACATCTCGACAAAGGCAAAGCCCCTCGACCGGCCTGTGTAGCGATCACTGATCAGATTGACCGATTCGATCTCGCCATACTCGGCGAACAGGGTTCGCAGCGTATCTTCAGTCGTGTCGTAGCTCAGGTTGCCGACATATAAGTTGTTTGTCATGATACCTACTACCAACCTACCACGGCCACGTTGGTCGCCTGCAGTCCCTTCTGGCCCTGCTCGACGTTGAACTCGACGCTCTGTCCTTCTTCCAGGTTCCGAAAGCCTTCGCCTTGGATTTCAGAGAAATGGACAAAGACATCAGGGCCATCCTCCTGCGCTATAAACCCATAGCCCTTGGCTCCATTGAACCATTTGACGGTTCCAGTTTTCTTTCAGACATGTCACACCTTTCAAAAATGTTGTTAGGAGGAAGGGGTCAGCCCAGTCGTGGCATAGAAAGAGCACCCAGACTCGTAAAAGCCTGGGTGCTCATCTTCTTTGACCGAACCAGATTCTTACTTCATCCTACGGTGATAGAATACCACAGTCTCCAATTTCTGTCAAATTTCTGCAAGGGTATGGCACAGAGCTATTGTTTCCTGCCGGATCATTCTGCCGGGGTGACTACGACCACTTCGACACTCGTGTTCTGCTCGACATGTCTGGCGCTGCTCTGGACCGTGCCATGGTGAAAGGCAGACAGCGCTGAGTCGATCTTGGCCTCGCCGATGACCAGGGTCTGGGCGCTCGGACTCGCAAAGGAAGCCCTCAATGCTCTCCAGTATCGGGCCGCTAAGAACCATGGCGCTGGCTTCCACGCTCTGTTCTTTCGCCCGCGCTTGGGCAACACTGACAAGGGCCCTGCCCAGCCACTGCTGCTCCTTCTTCACGGCAGCCGACAGGGCGTCGTTCAGATGCCCGGCAAAGCTGGGGTCAAAGACAGATACAAAGATCAACTCGCTCCCTCGCTGCTTTGGCGAGGGCAATGGCTCGTTCCTGGGTACGGCGGCCAGCTTCGCCTCCGCGCGTGGCGCATACAATGGGTCCCATGGTTCACAGCTCGTCCTCACCAAGCTGTTGCTCATGCGTTGTGTCGTAGATAAGATCCAGGGCCGCCAGCCGGTAGTCGATCTCGGTGGATAGCTCCTCTTACACGGGTCCTGAAAGCGGCTTCGCTGGCGGGCCTCCCACAGTGCGCCCCGCTCGGCCCGCAGCGCTTCTCGCCGGGCCTGATAGAGCATTTCCCCTTCCAGATCGGAGTACTCCCGGAACAGCTCATTCATCTCTTGTTGGATCTCCTCGCGGTCGTGGTCGTATCCCTTCTTCAGACCAACCCACATCTCGTCTGGAAGCAGTCCCTTCCCGGTGTAGCTGCTCCAGCCTGCGCAAGCCGGCCCTGGTGGCGAAGAGCCGGCCCAGCCTCCTCTCGCGGGAAACCCACTGTGGCGACCGCTTGGTCAAACCAAGGCGCTCCAGCAGGAACTGGATCGTGGTTCCCTGGGCCAGGAGGGTGAATAACACAACGCCAAAAGCCATGGCCTGCAGTTCGCTTCTGTCCGGCATATCCACCGGCAAGCTCAGGGCCAGTGCCAGGCTGATGGCGCCGCGCAGGCCGCCCCAGAACAAGACGTGCCGCCAACTCGGGGGGAAATAGCCTTGCTTGCGCCACAGGTGAGCCAGCCAGGAGAAACCATAGACGATGATGGCCCGGCTGGCGACCACGGCCACCACGGCCACTGCCAGCGCGCCCAGGTTCTCCCAGATAATGGTCAGGTCGATACTCAAGCCGATGAGCAAAAAGACCATCGAGTTGGCCAAAAAAGCCAGGTACTCCCAGAGGTTGAGGATCATGAGCTTGGTCGAGGGCCCGACCCCGGCCATGCCCAAGTTGCCGACCAACAGACCGGCCATCACCACCGACAGTACCCCGCTGACGTGGAGCTGCTCGGCGGCGAGATAGGAACCGAAAGCCAGTATCGTCGTCAGCGAAGTCACGATCAGGCGATCGTGGAGCCGGGCCACGAGCTGGGCCGTTATCCAGCCCAGTACCAGTCCGACGGCAATTCCTCCCAGGGAAACGCGGAAGAAATCAAGGAGCCCGGTCAGTGGATCAAAGGTCCCTGTCAGTACGGCGACCAGGGCAATGCGAAAGATCACAATGGCTGTCCCATCGTTGAATAGGCTCTCGCCCTCGATAGTCAAGGCCAGTTTTCGCGGCACACCCAGCGCGCGGAACAGGGAGACGACAGCGACGGGGTCCGTAGCAGCGATCAGCGCTCCAAAAACGGCCGCCGTCCCAATGGCCACACCCGTGCCCAGGGCCGTCATGCCGCCGACCAGTGTGGTGGTCAACAGCACGCCAGGCACAGCCAGGAAGAGGATCGGTACCAGGCTCTCGCGCAGTTGCTTCAGATCGAGGTGGAAAGCGGCCTCAAAAACCAGGGGGGGGACAAAGATAGCGAGGATCAGATCAGGCGTAGCCTCGAGTTCCAGGGAAGTAAAGAGGGCGATCACCAAGCCCATCACCACCAGGCTCACGGTGTAAGGCAGCCGGAGCCGGCGGGCGCCAATGGCCACCAAGGTGGTCACCAGGACTAGAGCAACGACGATGCTCTCTATCGTCACAAACTCGGTCACAAAGCGTTCTCCTCGATCATGGCCCGTGCGTGTCCAAGCACTGGTCTCTTCCTTCGTCCGAAGCAACTACGCTGTCTGGCCCAGGTGCAACGTACTTTGTTGGGTAGAAGCGGATGGTACACCGGTGCCGACCCGTCTCCAGAAACTGATGAAATCTAGTGGCAAAGTGCGTGGCACCTTATGGCTGAGTCGGCTCGGTCTACAAGAGTATAGATGCTCTTGGCCAGTCTGTCAAACAGGGTTTTGGCCAGCGGGCCAAGCTAGTGCCGCTTCACCTTACTGACCTCGGCCCTCCCCCTTGCTCGGCACTGATCCTAATCCTTGACCACTGGCATCGTGATGAAATGAGCTGAACCCGCCAGGTCACGGACGCCTCGACTGAGCGCAGCGAAGTCCTGGCTCGAGCAGAGAAAAGCCAAGGTCTGTACTGGAAACCCATCTCCACCTGGCGGGCGGCTCCCCGGCCGGCTAGTCCAAGTAGAGTGAGCACATCATGAGTAGGTCGCAACGATGGTTTGTCGTGGGCGTTTCCGTGCCTCGATTCTCACTGAAATGTCAAGAAGAACGGCACTGAAGTGCCTACTACGAACGGGCGGTCTACTGATTAGGAACCGGCTGTCTCCTGGCTGTCTGTGATACCTTCCTGGCCGCTCACGATAGCCAGCACGCTCTGGCCGTATTGCTCGAGCTTGGCGGGGCCGATGCCCTTGATGGCGTCCAACTCTTCCAGGCTAGCCGGGCGGCTGGCTGCGATCCGCTTCAGCGTCTTGTCGGGGAAGACGACGAAAGGCGGTTTTCCCATCCCCCTGGCTGTCTCCAGGCGCCAGGCGCGCAGCCGCTCAAAGAGCGCCTGATCAAAGTCCGTGGGCGTTTCGTCGGGGGCCGGTATGGCTTGCTTGCGCCCTGTGCCCGGTGCCTTGGACCTGGAAGGCGGCGGCACCGGAGATGACGTGTTGCTGCCCTCAGGCTGGGATTTCAGTTGGGCGCGGCCTGCTGCCGAGAGACGCAGCAGCCGGTAATCGCCCTTCTCAAAGGCGGCCAGCAGGCCCGCCTCCTCCATCTGCACGATCAGATCGCTGATGGCCTTCTGCGTCCAGCCGGACAGGGCCCCGAACAGCGCAAAGCGATCGGCCTTGAGCGAACTGCTGCCGGCCCCCTGCAGGGCCTTGACCAAGCCCGAACGGCCCATGGGGTAGGGCAGTTGGGCCACGCCTCGCAGGACGAGGGTCGCCGCCGGGCCGGACATGTCCTGCTGGGGAATCGACTTTGGCGTGCGGGAGGGGCGGCTGGACCCGGAGTACCGGGTGGCGGCGGTGGCTGTGCCCAGGCAGTTGTCGCAGGACTGGCAGCGTTCAATCCTCCGGCCGCCGAAATAGGCGCTGATGGCACCGTGGCGGCACTTGCCGGTGGTGGCGTAGGCCATGATCTCGGCCAGACGGCCCTCCTGCCCGGCGCGGTATTCGGCCAGCATGGCCGCCACGCGCTGCCGGGAGCCGGCCGGCGCCGGGGGCAGGGCCAGCAGCATGTCCCGGCCTGTGCCCCGGTAGCGCAGCCAGCCAGCTTCATGCCAGCTCAGCACCTGGGATTCGATGGTCCGCGGGTCCATGCCCGTTTCGCGGCTCAGCTCCAGCAGATCGCGTGAGACCTGCTGGTCGGGCCGCAGGCGGGCGGCCTTTACAAAACGGGTGAGGTCGGGCTCCTCGCCGTTGACAGGGCGGCAGAGGGTCAGGGATGCGGTGCGGGGCAGGTCAAAGCCGCGCCACAGCAGCTCCGCCATCTCTAGAAAATGGACGGCGACGCGCACCTTGGTCTCGTCGGACGCTACGTCGCGTTCCAGGTCGCCCACGGTCACCAGCCCGGTGCCGCCGGCGCCCAGCCGCTGTTTCAGCGCCGAGTAGACATCGCGCAGAAAGCCGGCGTCCAGCGCATCCTCGCGGGTCCAGCGGGTCATCATTATCTTGTCTGAGGTCGCGTGGAAAAGGATGCAGCGGGCCGGCAGCCCGTCGCGCCCGGCACGGCCCGCCTCCTGATAGTAGTTCTCCAGGGTTTTGGGCGGGTTGTAGTGAACGATAAAGCGCACGTCGGCCTTGTCCACGCCCATGCCAAAGGCGATGGTGGCCACGACGACGCGGGCCTGCCCGCTCATAAAACGATCCTGGATGGCGGCCCGGTCCCTGATGCCGGCGTGGTAGTGGATGGCGTCCACGCCGCCCCGGCGCAGCATGGCTGCCAGGTCCTCGCACTTTTTTCGGGCAGTGGCATAGACGATGCCGCTGCCCTCGATCTGCCGGCATAGCGCCAGCAGGGCCTGGTCCTTCTGACTGTTCTTGGCAAACTGGCGCGCCTCTAGCATCAGGTTGGGGCGGTGCACGTCGGAGGCAATGAGGCGCATCTGGCCCAGGGCGTTCTGGACGTCATCGCGGACGCGGGGGGTGGCCGTGGCGGTCATGCCCAGGATGGGCGGCTTCCCCAGCTCTTGCCAGGCTTTGACAATAAAGTGATAGTCGGGGCGAAAATCGTGGCCCCAGAGGCTGACGCAGTGGGCCTCGTCTACCACCAGCATCGAGATGCCAGCACGATTCAGCGCGTGCAGAAAGGGGCGCTGGCGCAGGCGCTCCGGCGCGGCGTAGAGCAGCTTGTAGCCGCCAGCCGCGGCGCGGTCCAGCCGGGCGCCCAGCTCGGCGCCGTCCAGGCTGCTGTTCAGGGTGGTGGCCTGGCGAGCGACGCCGGCGGGCAGGCCGTCCAACTGGTCCTTCATGAGGGCGATGAGGGGCGAGATGACCAGCGTCGTGCCCGGAAGTTGCAGCGCGGCCAATTGGTAGCACAGAGATTTGCCAGCACCTGTGGGCATTACGGCCAGGGCGCTCTCGCCTCGCAGGACGGCGGCGACCACGTCGGCCTGGCCTGGCCGGAAGCCGTCGTGGGGAAAGTCGCGGCGGAGGGCCTCGTCCAGCTTTTGCTGCTCCGCCTCGCTGAGGTCCACGGCGCCGGTCAGCAGATCCGGGGCCATGGCCACGGGCGCTGGTGTGGGGGTCGCGGGCAGCGGCTGCCGGGATGGCGTGGGCGGTGGGGCAGGGGGCGCGGCGGCGGCAGGTTGGGCTTGGGGCGGGATCTCCTGCTCGTCGTCAGGGGCCCCCGCCAGCGCCCGGTGTAGTTCCTCCAGTTCCTGTTCGCGGCGCAGTGCCAGACGGTCCGCCGTCGCCCCGGCCTGGGCCGTCTGGCCGGTGGCGCGATAGAGGCTTTCCAGCAGGCGCAGGAGGCGCAGGGTGGGCGGGCGCTCGTCGCGCTCTGCGCGGGCCAGGGCCGTGCGCGCCCAGAGGATGGCCCTGTTGTCATCTCCCTTTGACTGCCACAGCCGCGCCATGTGAGCCGCTGTGGCGGCAGTGTCGGGCCGCAGCACCTCGCGCTGGCGGATGGCGGCCTCGGCGGCTTCCGCATCCCCAAGGGCCAGGCGCACATCGGCCATCAGGCTCCAGCCGGTGAGCAGGTCGGGGTGCCCCTCGGTCAGTTCTGTGGCGATGTCCTGCGCTGCGGCCAGATCCCCGGTGGCCAGGTGCGCGCGTGCCTCCAGCGCCCGCGAAGAGTTTGAGGTGCCCAGCGCGTGGCGCCGGCGCATGATCTCCAGCGCCTGGTCGCCTTTTTCCTGGGCCAGGTACACGCGGGCCAGGCTGTCATAGACAGTGACCTGGCGGCTGTGGGTGACCAGGAGCTGCTGCAGGCAGCGGCGGGCAGCCTCATCGTGCTGCCAGCGGATGAGGTAGCTGATGAGGGATCTGCGCTGCTGGGTGGGCAGGTTGGGTACCTCGGCTGGGGTCAGGTTGAGATCGGATAGGATGCTGTCTGCCATGCGGTTGGCCTCCTGGTAATCCGTTGGACGTTTTGAGATGTCGGGCTGTCATACCTGGTGCGCCATGGGGCGCGGAACTGCTCATGAGAAAGAAGCCTGAACCAGACATAACGTCATCCTGAGCGAAGCGAAGGATCTCTTCTGTGCATAGCCGAGATTCTTCACTTCGTTCAGAATGACGACCCACCGGCCTCTGACTAGATTCCATGCGATGGGGTTCCTCAAAGGAGGAAGACGAGTCCGGCTCACATATTGTCATAATCCACCTCAGCCTCATAGTCAGGCACGGTATGGACGCCGATGACGATGGGCCAGCATTTGCCCTCAAAGCTGCGGGTCAGACCCACGGCCAGGTAGACCTCCTGGATACCGTAGCGGGCTTCCAGGTCCCGGGCATCAAAGTCAGTCCAGCCCCCTTCCTCGGGCAGCCAGGCGCGGCCCAGGGCGCGCCACTTTAGATCCGTGACCGGCAGGCCGCCCTTGGCATGGGAGACGCGGTAGGTGCGGCCGCCTACCTTAAAGGCCATTCGCGCCTGATACTTGCCGCTGTAGGCGTCCAGGCGGAAGCAGCCCTTGATGCTGTCGGGTTTGATGAGGCACAGGGAACGCTGCTGGCTGTCGAGGATCTGCCGGGGAGCGGTGTCCAGGTACTGGCGCAAGAACTGGGTACGACGCTCACCCTCCAGGCGGCGGACGACGCGGGGGCGGTTGCGCACAAAGTCGACGACCCAGTCCTCGGTATGGGGGGGATCCGGCTGGGGCCGCAGTAGACAGAAAGCCACGACATCGAAGGGGCTCAGCACGGCTCCTTGCACCGTGGTGATATCGCCCAGGAGCACGTGCCCAAAGTCGCGCACGGGCCGTACCCAGCGCAGTCCCGTGATGGGGTCGGGCTCCGTAGTCATGCCAGCAACACAGACACCACCGCGCATCCTGGTCACGGCCAGCATGAGGATTTCTTGCATTGGCATATTGTGTGGCCCCGAATCTCACCACGGAGGCACGGAGAACACGGAGTGGGAAGGCTCGAGGTGAGGATGCCCGGCATCCTCCGCGTCTCTGTGGTTCAGTTATGGCTCTCTCAGCACGCTCCTAGATGAGGTGAATGACCTCAACTTCCGGCAGATTGGCGGCCCACCATTCGGCGACCAACCGGCGGTGGCAGTGGTCGGGCGTGGGCTCGGCGCACAGCAGGCATGGGCGGCCGTAGCGGGATAGGATCTCACTTCCCAGCCTGGCAGCGTCCCGCTCCTCCAGCAGGGGCAGGAAGGCGGTTTCGTAGGAGGCCCAATCCTGGTCTGCCTTGTAGGCGTCCATGATCTCGGCGGTTGGGGCCAAGTCGGGACGGTGCTCGTATTCGATGCCAAAGCCCTCCCTCAGGAGAAAGGCGAGATCGTCGCGCTTGGCAAAGCCGGCGAGTTGGGAGGTGTTGCGCAGCCGAATGTCGACAATGGCGTCCACGCCCGCTTCCTGTAGGAGGCGGATGAATTGCTCCAGGGACTTTTTTGTGGTTCCGATGGTGTGGACAGTGAGCATGGGCGCCTTCCAAGTAACAAGTGGGTCCGTCATTCAGAAAAGGGTCAGTTGCCTGGGTTCCTCGTTCTCGTCCACCAGTGTGCCGTCGGGCTGGATATGCAGGACGTGGATCTCCCGGTCCAGGAGGGCGGGGGTGATCAGTTTGTGCCGGTGGCACTTGTGGTGGTCGCCCTCGGAGCACATGACGGCCGTGCGCTGCGCGGCGGCCAGGGAGCAGAGATCGTCGACACCCTGCTGGAAGGCGGGCTTGGCAGCCATCTTGTCATAATCCACCACGTCACCCTCGGGCTTGCCACCCAGGCGCTCGCCTTCCCAGCGATAGTGGATGCCGGCTGCTTCCAGGGCGCGGGCCAGGTTCTCACGGTTGGCGTGAGGCACGTAGCGGCTGTAGGGGCTGCTGCGGACATCGACGAGAAGCTGGACGTCGTATTCCTGGAGCAGCGCCAGGAAAGTTTCTAATACGTGGTTGCTGTGGCCGATGGTATAGATCTGTGTCATCTGGCTTTCGCTGTCTCTGGGGTACAACTCGACCCTGTCTCTACACTCGGTCTCCATTCCCATGATAGCACAATCTGCACCCGCCGGCAAATGGTGCTAGCGGGCATCCACTCTGCGGCGGTGACGGTCGCCGGTGGCGTGGATTCCCGCCAAAATCGTGCGGGAATGACAGGATGGCAAAAGATGTCATGCGGGAATGGGTTTTCCGAACCCCTAAGCCTCTTGTTCGTCCGCCTCTTTCTCTTCCAACCTGCGGATCCAGAGGCGCGCGTCGCGGTCCATGGGGTCGGTCTGTACCGCCTGGCGGAAGGCGGCCAGGGCCAGGTCAGGCTCCTTGCGGTCGATATAGATGAGGCCCAGGTTGTAGTGGACGCTGGGGGCCACCGGATTCAGCTCCAGGGCTTTTTCAAAGGCCTCGATGGCCCGCGTCTGCTGTTCGTCCGTGGCCAGGACCGGGTTTCCCAGGTAGGCGGCCCCCAGGTTGATCCAGACCATGGCGTTGCCGGGCTCGGCGTCTCGGGCGGCTTCCAGCAGTGGGATGGCTTTTTTGTGGCGGCCGGCCACGACGTAGGCGCCTCCCAGCGTAATGAGGGCTGGTACGTTTGCCGGCTCCAGTTCATGGGCGCGCTCCAGGAGGGGAATGGCTTCCTGGACCTCGCCGCGCTGTAAAAGCTTGGCGCCGCGGTTGAGTGCCTGGTGGGCCTGGTCCTGCTCTGTCTCTGGGGTTCTGCTTCTCTTTCATCTCTTTTCCCTTTTATATGTGTATTTTTGGTTCCTGGTGCAGCTCGGCGGCTGTAGCGCTTAATACGACCGATTGGTGCTGCTGCTGGTCATTGTCAAGCTCGGACGAACGAGTGCGTACTGCAAACGAGGTCCGGTTCTGTTGCCTGGACTCCGGTAGTCTGCGGCCCAGGGCTCAGACCTTGGCCGCGTGCTGCCTGGCGATGCGGGGCAGGATGGGCACGACCTGCTTTTTGCGCGACATCACGCCGGCCATCATCACGGAATGGGGCGAAGCGAGGCGCTGCCCCATCGCCTCAGCGACCTCCTCTTCCATGCCGGCGATGAGGATCTCGGTCTGGCTATGGACAATGTCTACGACCATAAAGAGCAGGGTGGCGTAGCCCTTTTCGCCGCGAAGGGCGACCATTTCGCTCACGATTTCGTCACGGATCTCGTCCACGCGCCGCTTGTGTACGGTCTCCATGTAGCCAACGGCAAAGGGTATCCCGTCGATGCGAAACTCTTTGAAATCGGTGGTCAGGATCTCCCTGGGGCTGCGACCCGAGAGATCGGAGGCCACGGCAAAGATCTCCTGGCCAAACTGCTCGACGTCCACCCCCGCGATCGCGGCCAATTCATGGGCCACCCGCTCGTCGCGAGGGGTACTGGTGGGCGAGCGAAATAGTACCGTGTCGGTGATGAGACCTGCCAGCAGGATGCCGGCGATGGGCGGCGGGATGGGGATGCCTGCTTCGTCGAACAGGCCAGCGATGATGGTGCTGGTCGAACCCACGATCTCGTTACGGAAGAAAATGGGTGCGGCGCTCTGAATGTCGGCGATGCGGTGGTGGTCGACGATGCCCAAAAGCTCTGCACGGTCCAGGCCATCCACCGTCTGGCTGCGCTCGTTGTGGTCCACCAGGTAGACGCCATGGCGTACGCGCTTGATCAGGTCGCTCCGAGAAACCACGCCGGTCAGGTTTCCACCGGCATCCACGATGGGGATCGTGCGCTGCCGGGTCAGCTTGTCGCGTAACTCGTCCAGCGGGTCATCTGGGGAAGCGGTCAGCACGTCGCGGCGCATGATATGGGAGACGGGGATGCTGAGGTTGAGGAGGCGGACGGTGGTAAAGGTGTGATGGGGCGAGGAGATGAGGCTCACATTCTTCTCGCGGGCAAGGGCAACGACCTCCTCGGAGATGGGCAGCCCTCCGGTGACCACCAGCGCACACACGCCTTCCTCAATGACCATGATCTGGACGTCATCGCGATCGCCCATGACCATCATAATGTCGGGTTCCACGCGGCTCCGGACGGTCTCCAGGTCCATGGCGGCGATCATGACCTTGTCCTGGAGGCGGCGGCCCTTGGCCTCGACCAGTAGCTGTCCGCCCAGCACCTCCACTACGTTGTGGACCTCGAGGTGGATCTCATCCATGCTGTCGCGGTCCAGCCCGGCGAGGTGGATGTGCGCGAAATCCTCCACAGAAATGAGGCCGGCCAGCGTGCCCCGGCCATTGACCAGGGGCATGGCCCGGATCCGGCGCCCGCGCAGCTCGCGGCCAACCTTGTATGCCGAGTCCTCCGGGCTGCCGGCCACCGGGTTGATCGTCATCACGTCGCGGGCGGTGGGCCGGACGCTGTCAATGAGGACCGGCAACGGCAGACCGAAACGGTCTACGATGTAGCGGGTTTCGGCCCAGACCTCGCCCTGGCGCGCGGGTATGACGTGGGTCTCGCCCAAAAGCTCTAGCAGCCGGGCGTAGGCGATGGCCGAAACGATGGAATCGGTGTCGGGGTTCTTGTGGCCGACGACAAAGATCTTTCTGGGCATAGAGGTCAAACCTAGTTCACTTCCATGTTGCCGCCAGCAGCGATGCCTGAGTTTGGTGCGTCCAGAGGTCTCGTCGTACTATTCGGCGTCCAGCATCCAGTCGTCCAGGTCACTGTCGCCGAGTTCATCTCCCTCGCCATCCCAAAGGTCCAAGTCGTCCCCATCACTCAGGTCCAACGCCAGATCGCCATCCAGGTCGTAGAGCACAAAGTCGACGTCGCCGTCGGCGAGGGCATGCTCGGCCAGCGCCTCGTCGATGGCAATGCGGGTATCATCGTCGGCTTCGTCATAGGCGGCCAGCAGGGCGACCTTGGCCTCAGAGCCACCCATCTGCCCCAGTGCGTGGATGGTGGCCTCGCGGACCTGGCTGTCCGCGTCGTCGATGAGCCGCGCCAGGAGCGGTGCGGCCTGGCGCAAAGCCAGCTCTCCACTGGCCAGGGCCGCCTCGTAGCGCATGGCGGCCGAACTGCTGTCCAGTTCGATGAGAATGTTCTCCGCCCAGCGCTGGTCGCAAGTGCGGCCCATACCCGCGATGGCGCTAATGCGCATCTTTTCCTCGTCGTCGTAATAGGCGGTATCCAAGACTTCGAGGACCTCATCGGTACAGGCATAGGCTGCTGACTCGAGGGCGCGGCGGCGCACGTCAACGCTCTCACCGGCGAGATGGAAGGTTGTCAGGAGTTCGGTCACAATACGTGACTGGATGGTTTGCTCTAGCTGTTCCAGCTCTCCAGCCAGCACGTAGCGTCCCAGGCCGGCAGCAGCAGCGGCTCGCACCTGGTCGGAGGGATCGGACCGCAGCATGGTCAGAAATGGTCCGACGAGAGCGATCTCTTTGTTTTCCCACAGGCCGTCTATGGCTGCCGCCCGGATCTCCTGGTCGGGATCGGCCAGGCCATAGGTATAGATGGCGTCGAAATTCACCTCAAAGTTGGCTTCGGCAAAGTCGACCAGGGCGCGTGCCAGGCGGCGGCGGCGCTCTACCGGCAGCGTGTCCCACAACGCGCGGAACTCGTCGAGCTGTTTCCCTGCGAGATCAGAAAGCGGATAGAGCTGGGAGGTGGGAATCGCTTCTATGCCAGCCCCCAGGTCCTCCAGCAGCCTCGTTAGATTCAATTTCTCCAAATCAGTTGGCATCGTGTACCCATTGACTCCTGTTCTTGGCTCTATTGTAACATAGAGTAAGCGTTTTGCCAATAGGGAAAATGGGCGAGTTTGAGCGAGTGATTGCTTGTGAATGGGTGTTTGTGAGTGATTGCTTGTGCTGGACCCGATCCCCGCACTTCGGGGACACAGTCCAGCACCTGTGGGCGCAGAGCGGCGGACTGTGGTTCGCCTAGAGCTGGAGAGTGGATTTTCACACAGCCTCGAGCGAGGAGGTGGGTTACGTGCCGGGTGGGATGGGCTCGTAAAAGCAGAGCAGGGTGCTGCCATACTTGCGTTGATCGACCAGTTGCAGGCTGTCCAGGGGCAGGGTCTCCAGTTCTTTGGGAAAGATCTGGACGACGACGAGGCCATGCCGGCTGAGCCAGCCCGGATTGGCCTCCAGCGCCAGAAGGGTTTGGCTCCAGAGCCCCTCGTATTGGGGGGGGGCGACGTAAACGAGGTCAAAAGGCTCCGGCTTGCTCTGAAGGTACCGGAAAACGTCGGCCTTGACGATGCGGGCGCCAGCCTGGAGCTTGGTGTGGCGCAGGTTGGCGCGGATGGTCGAGATGGCCTGGGCGCGCTTTTCGACAAACACTACCTGTTCCGCTCCCCGGCTGAGCGCCTCGATGCCCACGCTGCCCGTTCCGGCAAAAAGGTCGAGCAGGCAGGCGCCTGCCGTCTCTGCCCCCAGGATGTTAAAAAGGGCCTCTTTGACCCGGTCGGATATGGGCCGCGTACCGCTGCCCGGTACCGCCTGCAACTGCATGCCCTTGGCTTTTCCCGCAATTACGCGCATGGTTTCTGTACCTCGCCAACCTGGAGTTTTCCTGTTGCCAGCAGCCGGACCAGGCCCTCTCTGGTCTGCAGCCGTCCTTTGCGTACCACCCAGGCCAGCAAGCCGATGCCCAGGGCTTCGACGGCGACGATGGCCGGCCGGGTGGCAATCTCGGCGTAGGCGCTGAGCATGGCCGAGGGCGTGCCCATGAATTTCCAGGAATCGAGCTGCCCGGAGAAAGGATAGAAGAGGGTGCGGGGATACTTCCACATCTGGTCCGCTGCCAGGTGGCCGTTGCTGATGAGGGCGTAGGGCAGCCACCCGGGCTTGAAGCGGGCCACGGCCAGTGTCAGAAGGGCCTGTCCCAGGAGCGTGTGGCTGAGGCCCTGGCTGGTGCCGGAATTGGCCATGAGCGTCAGGGACAGGGGCTTGTCGACGAGGTCCGGAAGCATGGCGGCCAGGGCGGCGGCCCGGTAGTCGATGTCCCGCGTTTTGCCCCTCGATTGCAGCCAGGTCACTGCTGCCCAGGTGTATGCTACGTGCCCCAACGGAAACATAGTCCCCTCTTGCTGCTGGATCGCGCCCCTTGGCGTCAAAGCGCCCAGGATGAATACCGGGTTTTCACTGGCAGCCGGGCGGTATGGCTGTCAGAACAACTTTTAGTATACTGGTCTTGTATGAGGGCGTCAAGTGGCCTTCGAGGGACGGATCAGGCGACTAGGTGCATTTCAGGTTTGTGGACAAAGTAGACCTGTCCCCTTGCTTCTGGGGAGTGGAGCATCCACCGCGATGCCTCGTGGCAGGCCCCTGATGCGGAGCTTCTTGCCATAGAAGCACAGTCCGTTCGCATCAGGGGATGCTCACTCCGCGGACTTGAGACCAGTACCATCATGAGACTGGAATCAACGTACCCACGAAGTTGAAAGACACCCCTGCCCTTTTGGGTTGGGAGGGGCTGGTTGCGCAAAACTTGGTTATGCGCTATACTGAAGCGGCATCCCGATGGACTGGGGCAGGAGTTGTCTGTGGCGGAAGTTCAGCAGATCGAGTGGGCGGCGGAGAGATTCAGCGGGGCCGAACTGGCTCTGGTGGTGCAGGCCTACGAGCAGGCGGTTGTCGCGCACGATGGACAGACGAGGGTTTCAGGTGAGCCCTATGTGATCCACTGCGTAGAGGTGGCCCGCATGCTGGCGGAACTCGGGCTTGACCACCACGCGGTGGCTGCCGGGCTGCTGCACGACGTGGTCGAGGACACCGACTGGACGGTCCAGGATGTGCAGCGAGCGCTTTGATGCCGAGGTGGCCAGCCTGGTGGACGGCGTGACCAAGCTGGCCTACATCGACACCATGAGCAAGATGGGCAGCCGCGACATCGAGGCCGAGGAGGCTGAGAGCCTGCGCAAGATGTTCCTGGCCATGGTGGACGATGTGCGCGTGGTGCTCATCAAGCTGGCGGACCGGCTGCACAACATGCGCACGCTGGGTTCTCTGTCGGAGGAGCGCCGCGAGCGCATTGCCCGCGAGACGCTGGAGATCTTTGCCCCCCTGGCCAACCGCTTGGGCATCTGGCGGATCAAGTGGGAGCTGGAGGACCTGGGCCTGCGCTACTATGATCCGGCAACCTACCACAGCATTGCCAGCCTCATCGCCGAGCGGCGGGAAGAGCGGGAGGACTATATCCAGGCGGTCATTGCCGAACTGCAGTCGCACCTGCGCCTGGAGGGCATCTCGGCCCAGATCGATGGGCGGCCCAAGCACATCTATAGCATCTATCGCAAGATGCGCCGCAAAGATGTCGACTTTGACCAGATCTATGACGTCTGCGGGCCTGCGCGTCGTCGTGGACACGGTGCAGGAGTGCTATGCGGCGCTGGGAGTCGTCCATTCGCTGTGGAAGCCGATCCCCGGCGAGTTCGACGATTTATCGCCACGCCCAAGGACAACATGTACCAGTCGCTGCATACGGCTGTGGTCGGACCGGAGGGAAGGACGGTAGAGGTGCAGATCCGGACCCGGGAGATGCACCGCCGGGCCGAGCTGGGCATCGCCGCCCACTGGCGCTACAAGGAGGGGGCCAGGCGGGACGTCGGCCTTTGAGAACAAGGTGGCCTGGCTGCGCTCTCTGATGGACTGGCGCTCTGACGTCGAGGATGCCCGAGAGTTCGTCGACACGCCTCAAGACCGAGGTGCTGGAGGATCGAGTTTATGTATTTACGCCCAAGGGCCAGGTGCTGGATCTGCCGGCGGGCTCAACCCCCATCGACTTTGCCTACTATATCCACACCGAGGTGGGCAATCGCTGCCGAGGCGCTCGCGTGAACGGGCGCCTTGTGCCACTGACCTACAAGCTGAAGAACGGCGACCAGGTGGAGATCATCACGGCCAAGCAGGGAGGTCCCAGCCGCGACTGGCTGCAGACCCGACCTGGGCTACGTGCGATCAGCACGCAGCCGGCAAAAGATCCGCCGCTGGTTCCGCCTGCAGAATCGCGAGGAGAATATCGCCTTTGGGCGAGAGCAGCTCAGGCGGGAGCTAAAGCGGCTGAACCTTGCCGACGACGTCACGCACCAGGAGGTTGCGATCCTGTTCGAGTACAAGAACCTGGATGACTTTTTCGCGGCCATCGGCTTTGGCGACATAAGTTCGCAGCGGGTGGCGGCCAGGGTCTTGCAGGAACTGCGCCGCGAAGAGGTCTTTGCCGAGGAGGAAGAGGCCGCGATCGCGGTGACGCCGGAGGGCATCCGGGTCAAGGGGGTCGGCGACCTCTACACGCAATTGGCCCAGTGCTGCAAGCCGCAACCCGGACGACCCTGAACCCATCATCGGCTATGTGACCCGCGGGCGGGGGGTGACGATCCACAAATGGGACTGTCCCAACATCCTGCTGCGTACCAACAAGGGAGAGGTGGAGCGCCTGATCGAGGTGGACTGGGGCACGGCGGAGGAGCGGATCTATCCGGTGGTCATCAAGGTACGGGCCTGGGATCGGGATGGCCTGCTGCGGGACATTGCCGCCGTCATTGCCGGCGAGGGGATCAATATGCGGGAGGTGAACTCGACTCTGCCCAAAAGACCAACCTGGTGACGCTGACGGCGACGCTGGAGATCACCACCATCAGCCAATTGATCAGCATCCTGGACAAGATCGAGCGCTTGCCCAACGTGATCGAGGTGACGCGGCAAGCGACCTAGCGCTTGGGGCCTCTCCTTGGGGCCAACTCCCTCTTGAGTCAGTATTCCAGATGGCCTCTAGTGGGGTAAGTTGATAACTTGCCCGGATCAGAGACAAGATGCCATCTTGTCCTACGAGAGCCTCCAATAGATTTCATGCCCAAGAGGCTCCTCAAGAGAGGAAGATGAGTCTGTTTTCTAGGTAGCACAGGCGGTACACAGAAAAAGACCTCGGGGGCTTTTGGCGAATCGCTGGTTCGCAACCCTCGAGGTCTGTCTTTTATTGAGATTGGTTTCTAGGGGCCTGTGCCCGAGATGTAGCCAAAGGGGTCGGGCGGGATTTGTTGTGGTTCCAGCAGGCGCTCGATCTCTACCTCTGGCGATGCCTTGCGCTCTTCCAGCCAGTCCGTGAGGGCGGATGCCTGTCGCTGGCTGAGTACGTCGGCCGGCAGCGGACCATTCTCGTCCCGTTCCGCGACGAGGAACAGGTAGTAGGTGTCGCCGCTCTGCACGATGGTTAGCTCCCCAACCTCGGAGGCCATGACCCCGGCCTCCAGCTCTTCGCCATAGCGGGGGGCCAGTTGGCCGGTTGTGACCCAGCCAAGATCTCCGCCGTCCGCGACCGACATGGTGTCGGTGGATACCTCGGTGGCGACGATGGCGAAATCCTCTCCGGCCTCAATGCGGGCCATGGCAGCGCTGGCCTCTTCCTCAGTTCCTGTCTGGACAAGCTGGACGTGGACCACCAGCCCCTGGGAGATGACCTGGCCGGCCAGCAGCTCCTGGACTTCGGTCCGAAGCATGCCATCTTTTACGATGGCCTGGTACTGGCTCTTGGAGAGCCCCATGTTGTCCAGCGCATTCTGGAGGATCGCGTCCAGTTCTTCCTGCGGCACCGGTGTTGGCGTCGAGATCTCTTGGGTACCGGTGATGGATACCTGGGGCGGAGGCGCCGCGGCGACCTCCAGGTCCTCCTGGATGCTCTGGGCAACCTCTTCGTTGGTGACCGTGATCCCGGCGTCCTCTGCTTTTTCCTGGATCAAGGCGCCCTCGATGAGCGCGTCCAGCGTCGTCTCGGGCAAAAGGCCCAGGCTGTTCTGAATCTGGTCCAACTGCTGCTCATAAATCGAGACCAGGAACTGGTTGTTTGCGTCGCTGGTATCGATGTTCTGCAACTGGTCCTGGAAGTTGCGGATGTTGATGTGGGTGGTGTAGCGGCGGAACTGGAGCAGGTCTTCAAAGTCGTCCTGGGCGATCCGGGTTCCATTGACTCTGCCTACCGGGGTGGCCGGCTTGAGGACCAGTTCCTGGATCAGGGCGAAACCCAGAACGAGCAAGATGATCAGGGCGACAATCGCCAGACCGAGATAGATCCATCGATTCTGCTCGGATTGTCGCCGGCTGATGGCGATCTGCTTTTTGGTTTGTTGGGCGACCTCTGGATCGCCCCCGCGCTGCGAGTGCTTGCCGGAGCCACCTTTACCTTTTTTTGACTTGGCCATAGTTCTTCTCTCTCCCGGGGGCCAGCGCCTGGCTCTCATCCTCGCCAGGATAGGGCCCCATCCCCGGGGCGGGGCTCAGTACCCAGCCGAAAGCAGGCGCCAAGCCCTTGCGTCCCCCGGGCAGCATCCTCGCAGATGCTGCCCCAGGAGACTGGGCCAGGGCCGATCCGTACCGGAACTCAATGGCGCCGGATGTGCTCGGCTGTGAAGGGCAACAGGGCCAGATATCGCGCCCGTTTGACCGCCAGGGACAGGCGGCGCTGGTGCTTGGCGCAGGTGCCTGTTTTCCGCCGGCTCTTGATCTTGCCCCGGTCGGTCAGCGAGCGCCGCAGCGTGCCCATGTCCTTGTAGTCGATCTTTTTTGTCTTTTCCAGACAAAAGGCGCATACTTTGCGGCGCCGCGAGTAACGTCCCCGTGGGCCGCCGCGACCGCGGTTGTAGTTGCGTCTCGGTGGGCCTGACCTGGACGGGCCTCCTGACCTGGACGGGCCTCCTGACCTGGACGGGCCTGATCTGGACGGACCTGAACTTGGTGGGCCTGACCGCGCCGGTGGCCGGTCCTGGCTACTCGATTGGGTCGGACTTGATTGTCGTTCTTCAGTCATCCTTGCCTTCATTCTCCTTTGCTTCCAACTGTTCACCCTTCTGGCTGCAGAAGACCTTCTGGAGCCAGAAGGCTCTCAGAAAGATAGGTTGGCTTGGCTCGATCCAAGTACGTGCTGCGCCCCGCTTGATGCGGGGCGGGGGCCGAGCATGATCATTTCATTGGCCACAAGCTCCGTGCGGAATTGCTTGTGCCCGCCGGGCTGTTCCCATCCGCGCGTGCGCAATTCACCTTCCACGTACACGCGGCTTCCCTTGCTCAGGTACTGATTGCAGATCTCGGCCAGGCTGCCCCAGGATATCACATTGAACCATTCGGTGGTATCCCGCCGCTCTCCGCTGGCCGCGGTCAGCTTGTGCGTCGCGGCAATGCTGAAAGAAGTGACGGCCTGCCCGCCGGGAGTGTAGCGCATGTCGGGGCTGCGCCCGAGATTGCCGATAACCATCATCCGGTTTAGGCAGAGCGGCAGGTCTTCGATCTCGCGTCCCTGCCTTTCCTCATCGCTGGCATCGCAGGGACCCAAGGGAATTAGCTTGTCAGCGACGACCTCTGTACGGACCTGCCGCTGGCCTTGCGCGTCCTCCCACTGCCGGGTCTGCAGATGCCCCTGGGCATAGACCCGCTGTCCCTCTTGCAGCCAGCGGTTTGCGGATTCGGCCAGACTGCCCCAGGCGACGACGTGGAACCATGCTGTCGATTGACGGGCTTGGCCGGCATTGGTGGTCCAGCGGCGTTCGGTTGCCACGCCAATAGACGTGACCAGCTGCCCATCAGATGCACGCCGCATCTCAGGGCCGCGCTCTACGAACCCGATCACCATCACCTTGTTCATGCCCCGCGCCATGCCCGCAACTCCCTCGTAGTAGTTCCAGCTTGAAGCCGCCGAAACGTGTTTCGTACCCGAACTCGCCGATCCTGGTCCCTCTTGCGGTTTCCCTCGCCTACTCGTCGGTGCGAACGAGGAGATAGCGCAAAACTTGCTCGTGCAACTTGAGGAACCGCTCAAGCTCAGGGAGAGCTTGCGGCATCGTCTGGAGCGTGACAATAAAGTCTTGGCTTTCCTTCTTTTTCTTGATGGGGTAGGCCAGCCGACGCTTGCCCCGGGGGTCTACCTTGGTCACTTCGCCGCCGGTTTGGCCATCGCCCAGCGCGACCAGCTCGGTCACTCGCTCGACAATGGCGGCTACTTCTTCTTCATCTTCAACGGCCGCGTCAATGACAAGGTACAACTCGTATTCTCTCATGTCGTCCTCCTTTCCATGGGATTGCCTGTGGTCCTGCCACAGGCGGAAAGAGAAGGCCGGGACTGGTCAACACACCGGCCCTCTGACAGTGGCGGAACTATAGCACAGGCGCCAGCTTTTGGCAAACGGAGTGGGGTGTGTGGGGTAGGGGACTGCGTCCGGTGCGCGAGTCCGTTCGCATCAGGGATGCTCACTCCACGGGGGCGTAGGGATCCCCATCAGGGTGGAGTGGAGCATCCTCAGATGCGGAATCTGTTGTGTCCGGGCGAACGAATTCTTTCGCATCGGGGCTGCCTACTCCACGGCGAAGGTACAGGAGCCTCACCAGAGGCACATCTACCGCGGCGGCGAGAAGCGGATGTGGATGACGTCGCCGTCCTGGACGACATAATCGCGGCCTTCCAGGCGCACTTGGCCGCGCTCCCGGGCCTGGGCAAAGCTGCCGCTGGTGGTCAGATCCGGGTAGGCGGTCACTTCGGCGCGGATGAAACCCTTTTGCATGTCGGTGTGGACCTTGCCCGCGGCGTCGTAGGCCGTCTGGCCCCGCTCCAGGTTCCAGGCGCGGACCACGCTGGTGCCGGTGGCGGTGAAAAAGGTGATCAGATCCAGCAGGCGATAGCTGCTGTGGATCAACTGATCCAGGCCCGGCGCCTCCAGACCTAATTCGGCGCGGTACTCGGCCGCCTCGTCTGGCGGCCACTCGGCCAGGTCCGCCTCGCACTGGGCGCAGAGCACGACCACCTGCGCGCCTTCTGCCCTGGCGCGCTCGGCCAGCCACGCCGCTAGGGGCCCACCCTTGGGCAGGGCGTCCTCACCTACGTTGGCGATGTAGAGGCGGGGCTTGTTCGTCAGCAGGCTCAGCGGCTCCAGCATCTCGGCCTCTTTTTCGGTGGCGGGGAACTGAGACGCCAGTTTTCCGGCTTCCAGGTGAGCGCGCAGCCGTTCCAGCAGCGACAGCTCCGCCGCATACTCCCGTGGCTGGGCCTTGGCCGCCGCGTGGACCTTTTCCTCGCGGCGTTCCACCGTGGCTAGGTCGGCCAGGACCAGTTCCAGATCGATGATGTCGCAGTCAGCCAGCGGGTCCAGCACGGCGGTCACGTGGGCCACGTCGGGGTCCTCAAAGCAGCGTACGACCAAGGCCACGGCGTCGACGTTGCGGATGTGGCCCAGGAACTGGTTGCCCAGGCCCTCGCCCTTGTGGGCGCCCTGGACCAGCCCGGCGATGTCCACGAACTCGATGGTGGCCGGCTTGACGTCGTCGGGCTGGACGATGGCGGCCACGGCCAGCAGGCGGGGGTCGGGGACCTCGACGACGCCGACGTTGGGGTCGATGGTGGTGAAGGGATAGCTGGCCACGGCCGCACCAGCGCTGGTGAGGGCATTAAAGAGGGTGCTCTTGCCCACGTTGGGCAGTCCCACGATGCCAATCTGTAGGCTCACGTGTTGCCTCCTGGTTGGTTGCAGCTTTGGTTGGTACAGGCGCTTCAGCGCCGTCTTGCTGGCTCCAGCGCAAGGCCAATTATATCACCGAACGACCCCAACGACAAGGCACTTGCGAAAAACCTCGGTCTATGGCAGAATGACCCCAGGAGGGAACCCAACCATGACAGAGATGAGCAAGCGAGAACGACTGGAAGCAGCCATCCGCGGCGAGAGGCCGGACAGGACCCCGGTGGCCCTGTGGCGCCATTTCCCGGGGGACGACCAGAATCCCGGAGGCGCTGGCCGCCTCCACGGTGGCTTTTCAGCGACAGTACGACTTTGATTTCGTCAAGGTGACGCCGGCCAGCAGCTTTTGCGCCCGCGACTGGGGCGTTGAGGACGTGTGGCTGGGCAACGAGGAGGGCACGCGGGAGTACACGCTCCATCCTATCCAGACGCCGGAGGACTGGCGCACCCTGGAAGTACTGGACCCGGAAGAGGGCGTGCTGGGCGGCCAGCTCCGCTGCCTGGAGCTGATCCAGCAGGAGCTGGGCGATGAGGTGCCCTTTATCCAGACGATCTTTAACGGGCTGTCCCAGTGCAAGAACCTGGTGGGCAGGGAGAAGCTGACGGCCCACCTGCGCGAGGACCCGGCAGCGGTGCAAGCGGGCCTGGAGACGATCACGGAAACCACCGTGCGCTTTATCGAGGCGGCGCGCCAGCGGGGCATCTCGGGCATCTTTTTGGCGGTGCAGCACGCCAGCTATGCGCTGCTCAACGAGGCCGAGTACGGCGCCTTTGGCCTGCCCTCGGACCGCCGCCTGCTGGAGGCCGCTGATGGACTGTGGTTGAACGTGCTGCACCTGCACGGCACGCGGGTCATGTTTGACCTGGTGGCCGATTATCCGGTCCAGGTCATCAACTGGCACGACCGCGAGACGCCGCCCACCCTGCGCGAGGGCAAGGCGCGGGTCAAGGGCGCGGTGCTGGGCGGCCTGCGCCAGTGGGAGACGATGGTGCGCGGCACGCCGGCGGATGTCCAAGACGAGGCGAACGACGCCGTGGAGCAGACCGGCGGGCAGCGCTTCATCCTGGGCACGGGCTGCGTCACGCCCGTGAACGCGCCCGTGGGCCAACATCCGCGCCGCGCGGGAGGTTGTGGTCTAGACATCAGACCTGCGGGCCTTGCTGCAGGCGGGTGTGGAACGCAAGATAGGGCAACGCGGCTTCTGCGACGATGCGCGTAGCCCGATGCGCCGCGGTTACGAACTGGATTGGGAGTATGCCCGCCAGCAGGTGTTGGCCAGTTTTGAGTTCCTCGATGACTTGGATGATCGGGATGAGTTCCTTCTTGACCTGACAAGGGCTCTCCATGGCAAGCCGTGCCCAGAACCCAAGGAAGCGTTCCTGCATGGCATCGAGTACCCAGGGGCCGGTAGATTTGCCTGCTTGAAGCCAGCGGTGCTATAATGACGCTACTGTGATGCTGGAAAGTGAGGTGGGGACTGTGAACGACTATGTTTTTACTGTGCTCATCGAGCGTCAGCCGGAGGGTGAGTATCTGGTCTCTGTACCGTCCCTGCCGGGCTGCTATACCGAGGGACAGACATTGGAAGAGGCTCGCACGATGGCCGCCGACGCGATCCGCGCCTACTGTGCCAGTTTGGTCAAGCATGGGGAACCGATCCCAGAGGAGTCTGCGCTCTGCTAAAGTAACCCCCCAGTCGCACAACGAGAACAGACTCCCAGCGGGGTCGGCGGCCCATGTGCTTGCGGACGACAAAAGGAGGATGGCTGTCATCAGCCATCCTCCTGTTTATTTCCAGTGAGTGGATGACGGGGGTTGTGTTCCCAGTATTTCCCGCATCACCCCATTGCGCTGCTGGCGTCCCGCCATACCGGTGGGGTCACTGTTTTACTTCTTCAGGTACAGACCAGGGCAGCCAGCCGCCCGATCCCTGGAAGGCCTTGACGCGATCTACCTCGGCAGTTGCTATCATCCGGACTCGATTGAACTGCCGGGCCTCGAGTGTGCCATTTCTCAGCAGCCTGTATATTGGCGGTGCTGGCAAGTCGCTGGATTGCTGGCCTGCACCTATGTCCCATGGCAGGTCCAGCCTCGGATGTCTCACAGATGTCCGGGCAAGCCTCTACCTCCCAGGGTCTTTCGGCCATGGTATCCCAGCTGCGACTGCCTGAAACGGGATTATCACGCGGTTCGAGAATGGGCTAAATCTGCAATTGCTGCCTTCATGTGGGTATGATACAATGGCTTTCAGGTAGAAAGGCGACACAAGGTTGAGACGAGGATTCGTAGCTGAGAGTAGGGCCATTGGCCGGCCTAGAAGGCAAACATCACCATGACGATAAAGACAGATCGCGCTAGTTGGGTGGATAGATTGCAGGGAGTTGCTGAGAACGTTCCGCTGGGTCCGATGAGTTTATACGCCGTCTTGGCTGTTATCCTCATCCTGATCCTCCATGGATTCCAGTGGATCTCGGGCAATACCGAGAAATATCTCTTCACACTACCGTTGATCTGGACCGCTGTTTGGACTCCCCTGATGCTAGCCATGATTCATATTCTTGACAGGATCGCGAGGCGATCCCTGACCGAGTTCCGTCCGGCGAGCGGTTTAGAAGCAGAGGATTACGAGCGATATGAGCATCAGCTTACGACAATGCCATCCCGGTATGTGATCTTGATGCATCTTCTTGGGGCGGTCGTTTTTCTAGGCACGGTTTGGCTGGCGCCCTCCTATTCCGGTTTGGTCAGCGGCGACCCTGTTGCAGACGCGGTTGTGTATCTGATCTTCTGGTTCAATATGGGGATGCTCCTTGTTTCGATGTATCACCACTCCAGACAGCTCGAGATGGTCTCGACCCTGCATAAAGAGACCCCAAGCATCGAGATTATCGATACGGCACCCATCTTTGCGTTTTCGAGGCTCTCGTTCTGGGCCGCAGCTCTAACAGTGTTCACGATCCTCCCCTCGATCTTTGTCTACCAGACTGCCGAGGAAAACACACTTTTCGCACTGCCGTCGATTATTGGAGTAGCTCTCGCGATGTTGGCTTTCTTCCTCCCGCTCCATAATCTCAACAAACGCCTGGTGAATGAGAAATCCACCAGACTGGAGCATGGCCGGCGGCGGATTCATGACAGCATTGATGAGCTCAACCAGCGGGTGGATCGGGGAGATCTTTTGGACATCGGGGCACAGCATTCTCAACTGGCAGCGCTCCTGCTGGAACTGGAGTACCTTGAGAACCTGCGGACCTGGCCCTGGCCTCGAGGAATGTTTGCGCGTCTTCTTGGCCTCATCGGTTTGCCCATCCTTCTCTTCATCCTCCAACTGCTCATCCAGGAGTTCTTCTCCCGCTAGGATGTCCTTCATCATTAAGGGGTGGGGTTAGGATGCTGGATGGGTACACCGGATATCCATAAGGACAAGACTGTCTGGCTTCCCATTTCACTCAAGTTCGGTGGTGACTGCGTGATGGGGTCCTGACTCCTAGCGGCCGTCAAATGGGTGCCAGGCGGTTATCGCAACGGATCGGTCAAGCCTATGCTTCTTCAGCATCCTCGGCTGGACTGGACCGTCTCACCCATGGCGCCCGCATGATCGTCATCACAGGCAGCAGCTTCTGGGCGGATGGAACTCAAGACGCTGGAAAGGAGGTGCCCGTCGAATCAACAGAGTGACCCTGGCCGACGCCTATCGTCTGCCCATTTTTCGTCGGGAGTCTCGCTATCGTCACTTCTGGGGGTGGACCACCTTGGCCGAAAATTCGCGGACCCATGACGGGCGAAAAATGACACGGTTCCAGGGCGCGGTCCTGGGCGGCCTGCGCCAGTGGGAAGACCATGGTTCGCGGCACGCCCGAGGATGTCCGGGCCGAGGCCCGCGACGCCCTGGCGCAGACGGGCGGGCAGCGCTTTATCCTGGGTACCGGCTGCGTGACGCCAGTGAACACCCCGTGGGCGAACATCCGGGCCGCGCGGGAGGTTGTGGTTTAGGTATCAGATCTGGAGGGCTTGCTGCTGGCGGATGTGGAACGCGGCTTCCGCGACGAGGGTGATCCCTTCGCCCGGTCGTGGACTGGCAGATTGACTGGGAACGAATTCGTTGCGCTGCCAAAGCACCCCCGGTCGCACAACGAGAACTGGCTCCCAGCAGGGTTGGCGGCCCATGTGCTTGCGGACGACAAAAGGAGGATGGCTGTCATCAGCCATCCTCCTGTTTATTTCCAGTGAGTGGATGACGGGGGTTGTGTTCCCAGTATTCCCCGCATCACCCTCTTGCGTTACTGACGTCCCGCCTTACCGGCGGGGGTCACTTGTTCGCTTTTTCAGGTACAGACCGGGGAAGTCTCCCCACCCGGTCCCTGGAGGGCCTTGCTACGCTCTACCTCTTGACAGTCGATCATCCAGACGCGATTGAAGTGCTTACCCTCGATTGTCCCGTTTGCCAGAAGGCGGTACAGGTGCTTAATGTGGTAGCCCAACTCATCTGCTGCCTGCTGCGCCGTCAAGGGGCCGTCCATCTGCCCTCCCTAATGTTGCTACACTCCACATTATACATCATTCTGGCTGTTTGTCAAGTCCCCATCGCCCGCCTCGCACATTATCGGACAAATGCGGATCAGCCATCCGAAGTTCAGAGGGACAGCGATCAGGGTGCGGAGGGCAGGGGATAGTGTGCTAAAATCGGGGACCCTTGGCGACGCGAAAACCGAAGTATTCGCGCCCGGCGGCCGGGTCGTAGATGTAGCGACACGCGCACCGCACGAGGTTTCGACCGCTGTACCACGAGACGCCGCGCAGGACCTTCGCCCATCCCGAATCGGGCCACTGCGGTTTCCGCACCACTCGATCGCTGCGCTGGCGGTAGTCGTCCGCTGCGTACCAATCGCTGCAGAGGGCTCACTGGTGTGAAGGTGGAGCCATCTCCCCCCGAGCCTGTCTGGATCAGGTCTGTGTGTCGACGTACTTCATCGAACACCACGTTAGCCTTGAAGATATGGCCTGTACTGCATGAACCGAACTGTCCGCTTCTGGCGAGCAGCCTCCGAGGAGTCTCTATCAAGCCCTGGCGGAAGCATCCGAGGGCCGCGGAGGCCTTGTGCAGTCCACAACCAATGGCTTGACTCGAAGGCCGTTAGGTACCTTTTGTTCTAGGTGAGCCTTCAGCTCGTCTGCTGATTCAAAACGCGCTGGCCACGGAAAAGAAGCACACTTGTACCACAGAACAAGGAAGATTCCATCTCTTGTGTTCTCATCCCTCATGTAGGCTGGCAACTGGACTTCAAGACCGTGGTCCAGTTGCTTGTGGTGAGCGTTCTTCATCTCCATGCAGACCTTGTACAACCCTGCATCCCTCGTGTAGGAACAATGGAAATCTAGACTCCCGTTTGCTGCAACGATCTCTCTGCTGATCTGAATACCCTTGATTTCAAGAATCGGCTGAAGCAGGCTCTTCACAAGTGGTTGGGCTCGGGGCTCAGTTTGAGGTACAGCCATCTCTTCGTCTTTCCAGAGGAGGCGATATACCCCTCGCATTTCAATTGACTTCTTCACAACCATTTCCGTTGTGCGGTAGACAAACTCGCAAAGCAGCGGTGAACTCAGAATGTGTGTATCCAGTAGCAGCCGCCGTGCGCTAAGGTAATCATCCCCGAGATTCAGTCTTGACAGTTTGTCTAGGTATCTTTCCTTCATTTTCAGACAGCTGTCAAGATTGGTGACCGTATAGACTTTCTGAAATACAGGGACTCCACGCTGATCGATGTAGCTGACTGCGTAATTGGACATCAGGTTGATGTTTATCCGCTCCCGGGCGAGCTGGAACGGAAACCTGTCTGGTTCGGCTGCGTTAATCTCTCGTAGTAGAGCAACAATCTTCTCCTTGTGAGGGTAGTACTTTCTCCCAAGTCGTGCTTCCTCTTCCGAGAAATCCTTGTGTTTGACTCTTTCATCGACCAGATCGAAATCTGGATGGAAAAACTGGTCCATCGTAGTGGTCAGAAGCGTGGAACGCTGAAATTCTGGCAGCGCGTCAGAAAACACGGCGAGGGGCATTCCATCTATGTGGACCCCGAGATCATCAAAGAACCTGAAGATGGGATCTTCTATGGGGCTAGCCATGCGGGAGAATGCCAGCTGCGTGCCGTCTGGCATTACCAGGCCCAAATGGTCATCGGCCATCTCATGTGGAATAACTGCGTAGATTTGGGTCTTGATCCTGCTCGGATCCACACAGGAGAAATCATAGTCAGCTCGTTCAAAGTGCTCATCGAGGAGCTCGAATCCCCTCGGGAGAGAAATCGAGCCAGCTCTGTAGTTGAGCGCTATTATCCACCCCAATCATGTCCGAATACTGCGCCAGTCTCTCTGCAATGCTCTCTCTGCTCTCCAGCAGGAACAGGTTGTTGTAGAGTACAAGGCTGCGCAGGAGGGATGTGAGGATGCTAGGAGCCTGATAGCTTTCAAGTTCTTTATAGAGGAATTGTAGTATGTCAAAGTATCTGTTCTGCCCAATGCACGCTCGAATGTACCATGAGGTGTAGCCATTGTAGAGTTCGTATAGTGACGCGCGGTCAAGCCCCACAGGTGCACCATCGTCACTTTCTCCAGCCGTTTCGATGCATCCAAGAATGTACCGTCTCCGAATGCCAAGGTATTCCTCAAGCTTGGATTCCTGCAGTAGGTGGATGTTGGCACCGTACACCGGTTTGAGCGGACCATTCTCAGCAGACAGTATGAATAGCTTGTGCTCCATCGGCTGGTCAGTGATTGTGAGAAAAGTAGTGAGTGCATCGATCAGCGGCTCGAAACACTCAGGCTGCATAAAACTCACGAGATCGGAGCACACAGCTAGTGCCACGCTCTCCCAAGCAGGCAGGCCGAGAGCTAGCCGCTTGTTGTCGACCCGTGCTACAGCTCTGCGGTGCGGATACAATCGCGCCACCTCAAAACAATCCTTGAGAAGAGTGACGAGCTTCTGGCAGCTTAATACTCGCGTAGCTGCCCTGGCCCTTCTGTGGTGTCCAACTTCCTGCACATATGCTACAAGTTCAGCGTTCCTGATCATGCCTACAGCTGTCCCGCCCCTGCTTCTCCGCCCAGCACGTATCACAAATCCTGCGGTACGGTCGACGCGGCTCAAAAGCCCAGTTGCATTCCGCGCATCGCGTCTTGGAAGCCATCTGCGTCAGTACGTCCAATCCTGATGCCCAATCGGAAGCTCATTCAACCGGTCCCTGTAGGACTTCCAGTTGGGCATGAATCTGTCCATCAGCGCGACAAAACGGGCGTTATGCGTTCGGCTCCAGCAGATGGGCCAATTCGTGCACAACGATGAACTCCATGGTTGCTACCAGTATTCTTTGATTCCTTTCCAGTCTCCCTCCGACACATACTCACATCTGCACCCGTCGGGATTCTCGCATTGTGTAGGGATAGGCATCTGGGCAAGGGCCTCCTCTATTGTGTACTTCTTGCCCCACAGCGCTTGGCACGCTGGACAGGCGCCTGGATCATCCACACGATATCCACTGCCTACAATTCGAACTGTTTTGACTCCTTGCCACTTTAAGTCTGTCAGTTCTAGCCTGACCCGCTCTACATCGTAGGGTTTAGGATCCTTGCCCTCCTGGTTGGCAAGTCGGGCCATCTCTCTATAGACTCCCTGTAGCGTGTGTGGGTTTCTTGTCTCCACTATGAGTGAATTCAGAATCCTCCAGACAGTATCATTGACACTGGCCTGCTGGCCAAACTGCTGCGTCAATTCAGCTTGGTGTCTATCGAAGTCCCTGCGGGTAATCCTGAATTGCTCAAGGTAGCGAAGCCAATCCCTGACAGCAGCCTCCGCCTGAGTTACAGGCGCACCCTTGCGTACCAGAAACTTCTCTCCACAGTGAGTGCACTTCTTTCCTCGCTTGGGCTTGGGCTCCAGAACCGCGCCACAGTAGGGACACCTGACAAGACTCATCAATACCTACTCCTATCTGAGATTCTTGAGCTCGGCCATCTCTGCCTGGCTCAGGGGCCTTGTCTCTATGTGCTTCTCCTGGAGAGCGTCCAGGTATCTGAGCTGCATCTCCAGGAGCTCGTCTGTGGAGACATCGGACAAGTCTCTGGACCTGATTGAGCTCCTTTTGTATCCTCCTGAGTTGCTGGCCCAGCATCTCGGCCTGCATCAGCAGAACCCACAATCGTCATTGTCAGACCGGCACTCACTCCTGAAGCCATTGCCTTAAATCCGCAACCGCAGCGTCCGCATGGCCAGGAGTGCGGTGTTCCGTATATATGCAGCGGCACCAGCCAATCGGGTGAGTACAATCCGGATTCGGCACCTTGGGCACCCTTTTGGTTGAGTAGGGTGCCCCCGCATCGAGTTGCTTGCACGATTCACAAGAATCATCAGCGGCATGGACAGCAACTTTGCTCACGCCTGCAGCCCTCAGCTTCTGTAGGGTCTCCTGATTGGATGCCCAGAACATCGCATGATATGCAATCGGCCGAAACCCGTCATGAGCACCCAACTGCCGGCCCCCATACCGCATGCTCCGCTGCCCTGAGCTTTGCAGTCTCCAGAATCTTGCCTGCTTCATGCCCTCCACCGACGTGATTCCAAGCACAGCTCTTGCGCGGAGCGGATGAGCCTGGACAAGGACCATTCCCCCAACACGGCCGGCCATAGGACCTTGGCAACCTATCCCGGTAGTCATTCACAATCTTAACTGCCTGCTCAACCTTACCTTTCTGCAGTGCTTTGTGCACCTTCTGCTCTGCCTCTACTTGTCTAGCGGCTTCGCGGTCCTTGTATTTTTGTGCAAGTTCAGCGCCTGCAGTAGTACAGACATAGCATACTACACCCGCGGCCAACTTGGCTGCCTCTTTCAAGTTGATTGTCTAGGAGTATCGCAATCAACTCCGCTTTTTCTGCCCGAAACCTTCAGTCCTTGCTGTTTAGAGGATCGAGCTTGAAATATAACTCGCAAGCCCACGTCCAACTTGTACTCAATGGCTGGCTCCGTCAACAGACCGCGTGCGACGAAGTCGGCTATGACTTGCTCATATGGTCGATGCAGCGTCTCTGCCCATGCCTGTTGCCATGCCTTGTTATCCAATCCTCGCGGTTTCAGGAACAAGGACAGAAGAGCCAACTTGATCGTCACCTGGTTTACGTGTTCGGCGCAGCCTCACTCGATTACCCTCGGATACCCAGATTCAGGAAAGTGAACTCCCATGCTCGTTGATGCCACATCCTCTGAGCAAGGCTCAAGCGTGATATCGTCCACGACAGCGTCCTCTGGCTCATGTCAAGGTGTCCATCGCAATGCATTGAGCGCACTCATGGTGACTTGCTCAGTAGGGTGAAATAGACGCTGGATGCGGTGCTCTATGACCCTAATCGGCTCGAGAGTAACGGCAGCGCGTGCATAGGCCAAGTCTTTCGTTCGGAGCTGGTTCATGTGAGCTGCAATGGCATCAAGCAAAGACCAGTCGTTGGAATGCTGGTCCCGGAGGTGCGCCTTTCCATTTCCACACGTACCACTCCGGTGAGGGCTCCGGCCACTGCGGGGAGAAATGCGAGCGTAGAACGATACAACCTGGACATCCTTGGACTCAACCTGAAAAGCAGGTGTTCGTTCGCCAACCTGCAGGTTGTACAAGACTTGAAGTCGAGGGATGTCAAGGTAGCGCCTCCGCATTGTCTTGATCACCCCAACGACTAGCTGTTCGCCCCGTTTCGGTAGATAGTTTGGAGCATAGCGGCCGTCCACGTAGACTGACTCATCGAGCCGGCGAACAAGTCGCTCCTCGTGCTCCAACATTGCATCTGTTACCCGGCGGCGCAACCGGCGCCTCACCGTGGCATAGTCACGGATTGCGGCCTCTCGTTCTTCTGGCGACCGACAGAAGTAGGTCACTTGTCGCTCCCCAGGTAATGAGTTCGAAGGCCCTTTGGTGATTTTGCAGATCGACGCGCAGAGGAGCAATCTCTGTCTCCACATAGCCCATGGTCGGCAGAGCTAGAAAACAGATGCAGGAGATTCTTGAGCGTTCCGGTACATCGAGGCTGATTGAGCCAACACCCAACTGACCCGCTCGAATTGAACGGCTATAGCCCATGCCATCCTGTACACCGCCAGCGATTTCCACGCTGGTCACTGCACCGTCGACAAAGGTACGGGGGAGACGGCTATCTTGGGATTGCTGCGGATCGGTCTTGATGGGTTGCCATACATCGCGCAGGATCTCATAGTCGAGGTCCACGTCCGTCGCGACTTGAAGAGGTTCATCATCTCCAAACGAGGTCATGTCCTCAGGCAAAGGAGGAACTTGATAGGGTACGGCGTGGAGCGTTGAAAGCAGGTTGCTGCACTTGAGAGCAGTCACTACAAATATCACCTCGGTGGGGCTGGCTAGCGGGCGGGAAAGTTCATCTTGGCGATCAAGCTGAGAATGAGGCTCAGGAAGTACTTGTTGCATGTCTATCAGATGGGTGATTACAACGACCTGGTAGCGCGAACCGATTTTTATGCGCATTACCAATGGCATCATTGATGATCCGCTTGCGCGGTGTCGTTCGATCTGGTTGCCCCAAATCCCTCGTCAATGAATAGGCAGCGGATGTTCCCGCACCGTGGGTTACGCGTCCGATAGCCAGCGCTACGGCGATGGCAATGGCAAAACGTTCGCCTCCACTGAATTGGTTGTACTTGCGAACGGCACTCAGGGTTCGATCCTCTATGGAGAAGCCGCTTTTCTCGCTGTAGGCGATTGCCAGGTGCCATCCTAGCTGGTCCAGGATTCGGCTGGCCTCTAGGCCAATGCTCTCCATCAACTTCCGCGTGATCTGGGCAAAGAGTTGGCCTGCCTGCTTGGTCAGCAGTTCCGGGATAGATTGCCTCTTCAATTGTCTGGTAGGCCCATTCTTCGCTCCTGGACTCATCCAATTGGCGCGTCAGGCCCTCTCGCAATGCGCAGTCACGCTTGGTAGCGCCAATCTCCCTGTTCGCGTCGTTCAGTTCGTCCTGGAGCACGTCGAGAGCGGTCTCAAGCTCTTCAATCTGTGTAACTGTTTCTTCTTCGGACGCCGTATCGATCTGTCCTGTCAGATCGCTCAGTTGTTCCTCTCTGACTTCGATCTGGGCTTTGACCTTAGCAGACTCAGAGTCAGCCTGCTGGAGCTCAGCAAGCAACTCTGCCTCTTCCGCATAATGGCTCGCCAGAGTTTCCAGGTGCTGATAGCCCGTAGAATCCTGAAGTGCAGGGAGTAGCTCAGCTGCGAGTTCGGGGAGTGATGGTTCGAGCTCCTGCTGCTGAGACTGGAGACCCCACTGGACCTCCGAGAAGTACTCCTCATCCTTCCGTTGCGAAGCGTGCAAATCTGACAGGCTCCTGTCAATCTTTGATAAACGGCTGCGCGCACCTTCGACTGTTTCTTTCGCCCTGTCTAGCTCTTCACCCAGGGTTTCCAGACGCTCCATTGACTCGCAGCGCTTGCTGTCCGCTTCTTCGAACCGTCTCTTGCTGTCCTGGAAAGATACCTCTTGAATCGGCTAACTGCCCGTCAGTTACGGGCAATTCAACGGGGTGCTCAGCTCGTCTTTGCTCCGCTCTCTGTAGAACTTGCTCTTCCGACTTGAACCTCTCTCGGACTCCGGTCAGGTGCTGGTATTCATCCTCGATCCCAACTCAGCTCCGCTAGCTCCTTGCGGACTCGCTTTTGTGATTCCTGGGTGGGGTTTTCTAGCCATTCGGGCAGAGAGAGAGCCTGCCAAGTAGTCACATGCTGTTCCCAATGAAGTGCTGCCTGGCTGCGGTAGTCCGTAGCGCGTTTGTGGGCCATGGTGGCGGTGGTGCGCGCAAGCTCAACCTGGCCGTCTAGCGCCTTTGACTCATCGTCATCCGTCGCGTATCTCGTCACGAACACGGGCTAACTGCAGTTCAACTGCCTCGCGCTCCTCCTGAATCCCCTGCAGTCGCTCATCCCATTTCGAAATCAGTGCATGGTGCTCCCGGACCTCCTCACAGACATGTTCGCCGGCTTCACCTCTCATCGCGATGCCACAGGTAGGACATACTCCGGCTTCAATAGCCTGATTCCGACTTTCGATAAGGTCAACGAGATCTCATCCGCTTCCGATTGAAATCGACTTGCTGGTCCTGAAGGCCGTGCTCCCTCTGCTCAAGCCCGTGAGCCGTGACCGTGTTGCCCATAATGGATCGCTTGAGGTCAGCAGACTGCTTGCGAGCTGTCTCGGCCTTGGCCTCATTGCTCGTCGCTGCCTGTTCCTCCTCAGCTGCGTCAGCTAGTCTCTCCAGCATATATCGAAGTGCAGTACTGGCCTGACCCAGCAGGCTACAGTAATTCCTGGCATGCTGTACCTCATCAAACCTCGCCAGTTCAGCCGTCCGCTCCACTTGTTCTGCTTCAGTGCGGGAGATGACTTCGTCGAGGCGTTTTGCTTCCTTTGCGTCCTTTAGCACCTGTTCTGCGTCGTGCTGTGCTTGGAGCAATGAAGGCAGGGCACCCTGGATCATGCTCAGTGCTCTCTCGCCTTTCTTATACTCTGTCTCCAGGCGCTCGTATGCACTCTTCCACTCGTGAGCATCAGCCTCAGCTTCCGCTAGTGCCGATTGTGTTGTCTGAATCCGGTCGACTCGCTCAAGCATGCCAGTGTGCAGTCTATTCCCTCGATCCAGTAGGTCCTTTACCCGCGACCATGCTGTCCCCCACTGCCCAGCATAGCGTATCATGTCTGCGCGACCAAGTAGCTCATCCCATTCTACGAGCGTCTTCTGTTCGTCCTCTATCTGCTGCGTCAAGGTTGCCGCCCTCTGGATCTTGTTCAGTAGTTCTCTAGCGGCATCCCGCTCCCCAGCAAGGGTCCTCTGGTTGGATGACAGGCTCTTTGAATGCGCACGACGAGCAGCTAGATGCTCCTGTGTTGCGTACTCGACTCTAGCATACCGAGCGCACAGATCCGTGACTCGTGCCTGCAATTCCCTCCGATGGCGCTTGGCCTGTTCATAAATACGCCGGTATGACTCCAATCGGCACAAGCGGAGTAGCTGCTGGCGCTGTTTGCCGTGGCTTGAGGCCATGAATCTGCCTGCCTCATCCTGGCGCAGAAAGACCGTGGACACAAAAGATTCATACTCGATCCCGAGCAGGAGCCGCTCCACAATGTAATCAGTGACAGCAGACTGACCATCCCGCAATAGCACTTCAGAGCCATCGGGGAACACTTGCTTGAGCACCGCGGAGGTATCGCCGGCTTTCTTCGACAGGCGACGTTCAACACAGTACATCGCGTCGACCTCGGCAGCTGGCAATGAGAAGTATACGCTGATTCTTGCGGCTGTTTCTCCACTTCGGATAGCGTCCTGGTTGTTGCCCCGTGGGTACTTGGCGAAGAAAGCGTAGCAGATCGCCTCCAGAATCGCACTCTTGCCGGCACCATTGTCGCCGGCAATCAGCGTCAGGGGCTGCGCAGACAGGTCGATTGTTGGTATGACTTCTTCGCGACCATTTCCTACACCTGGCCGCACCCATCGACGTGGATAGCTCATCCAGTTCTCGAGCTCAATGCGCTCAATCCTCATGGTCTAACTCCGCCAGGATCGTATCCAGAGCTGTCTCCAAAAAGGGTACTTCTTCCTCAGAGAAGCCGCTGAAGTACTCATCGAAGACTGCTCTAGGGTTGGCGACCTGCGTATAGTCGCTCGTAGTCTCGAACTTAACGGGCGCGGCAGACTCCGGCATCTCTGGACGTACTGTGTTTGCCTCTTTCAAGCGTGGAAACAGATCGTAGGCCTCGTCACGTATGGACGGGTAATCCTTGATATCTTCCACCTTGATGACGAGGTCGCCAAGCACCCGCCTAGAGGATTCATGGCCAAGCCTGTCGGACAAAGCTCGCAATTCGCTTGCATTGCGGACCTCCTCCCTGATGAAGGGAGTGGCTTGTCCCAGGGGATAGACCTCGACGTCGACAGGCCCGCTATGAGGCAAATCGACCAGCAGTACGCGAGGCTCGTATGATTCCTCGCCGCGCTCAAACCGTTCGGGGGCACCAGCGTAATGAGTGGGCACCACTGTTTCAGGTACAGACTGGCCCCGGTGCATGTGCCCAAGAGCATTGTACTGAGGCGTCTGGTCGCTGTTGAGGAGTGCTTCCCGGCTTATCACCAGGTCACGGGCGTAGGATGTCTCATAGCCAGCATAGTCTTCTTTGGTGTCTCTCTGTTCCGGCTGAAGCCTTGATCCTGATACGGCGAAATGTCCAATTAACAGCGCTGGTTCATGGCTGTTCAGTTTTTTCTGTTTGATGGCCCGAAGTACGGCCTCATACTGAGTGCTGAGCGTCTGGTTCTGGAGATCGGCCTTGAGGGGGTAATCAATCTTCCTCGTGGCAAACCATCGTCCGAAGCTGTGCGCCTTTAGATACGGCATTCCCAGCACCTGCACGCCGTCAACGTAGCAGAGATCAGGCTTGTTGAAGATCAGGAGCTTTGCGCTCTCGCTCAGCGGATTGATGTCCAAGGCAGCTGACAGCAGGCGAAAAAGCGGCCAGCTATCATGGTTCCCTGGAACAAGAGCGACGTGCACCCCTGCCTCCAGCATGCGCCTCATCGGGCTTCGTAGCAACATAGTGCAGAGGTCCAGCGACTCACGGCCAAAACCATCCAGGACATCACCTGCGATGGCGACCAGGCCGACTCCCTCCTGGAGAGCAATATCAACGATCTCGGGTATCACGTGGTCCCTCAAGTCAGGTATCCGATCCACGCCATGCCACTCTTTGCCGACATGCCAGTCCGCGGTGTGCAGGATCTTCATTGTTCGTCACCTAGGTCGAGCGATTCAAGGATCCCTTCGGCTCCTGTGGTTGACGCAGGCCCGATTTCATCCTTTCTTGTTGCCCAGGGGGTGAATGGAATGTTGGCAAGCATAGGATAGGTGAACACGTCCTGTAGTATTATCTTTGCGTCTGGACCTAGGCTCGCGGCACGAGCTCTTGTGACTGAAGGCAGTACCTGGCGCCACATCTCTGAGGATAGCTCTACCGCACCGGTGCGGCCTAGTGCTTTTGTGGCCGGCATTCTCCCAAACCAGGGGCGCTATGCTGCTAGCCTTCTGCTGGGCTCCGAATAGGATTAGTCCCTGAGACCTGAGTTGGGCGGCAACATGCTCAAAAAGCTTCGAGACCTCGTCACGACTTCCTCGCGGTGCAAAGCGATTGAGTTCGTCAAGCACAATGACGTACCTCTGCCTGCGCTCGGCATGCTGCTCGCGATGTTGCTTAATCCTCTCAACTACTGAGGCCACGACAAACCTTTGTGGTGCCGACTCAAGTCCATCAATATCGAGCACGATAGGATCGCATGTTTTGTCGCTCGTGACCTGTGGTGGATCACCACCGGCACTATCCACTACCAGAACTCCACGAGCACCAACTAGAATGTTGTTGAGCCGACGTGCTGCGGCCTTAATTGTGCTTTTGTCGTGCTGACGGGTGACTAAATAGTGCGCTTCCTCATCACTTTCCCCCTTGATAGTCGCCTTGAACATCCAGTCTCTCAGCTCTTCAAAGTTCTTGATCCCTTTGCTGCTGTCCAGCGCTCGTCCCGAGGGAGTACTTTCTAGATTCTTTGAGATATGGTGAAATGCGTCCTCAAGGACACCTTGCATCAATTCGTGGGTCCGTGTCTGAGCACTGAAGAGATACTTCTCAACGCCCCATTCGATTACGTCGGCCAGCCCCCAGCTATACTTTTTGGTTCCCTCTGGACACCCACGTTTGATGCCTCCACCCTGAGCAGGATAGCTGTAGAGTACAGTCTTGGAAAAAGGCTGTGCAAACTGGGAGAATAGTTTCTCGCTCCATGTGTGGCGATAGACGTCCCAGTCTTCGGATAACGGGTCGAAAGCGCTTGTTTGGATGGTTGATCCACATCAGATCGCTTCCCTTAACATTGAAAACAACTGGGACTACATAAAGCGGGTTCAAAGCATCGTTCAGAGTCGTCTGTTTTGCGTGTAACAGAAGCATCTTGACCAGAACGAGTAGGAAGCTGGTCTTGGTACCCGTGCCGGCCACCCCTGTGACATTCACGTGACCGCCAAACTCGCCAAGCATGTATCGCGTGTCCAGCTTGGCTGCCCCGGCGACCTCTGTACCGCCGTTTCGTAGCAATCCAACGGTTAGGTCCGCGTTCTCCTTCTCCATTTCTGGGTAGCCGTAGCCACGGCCGGCCTCCTCCTCATTGGCAAGGAAGACAGGCAGTCCTTCGGTCAGTGGAACGAACAGTAGAGGATCCATATGGAGCACTCTGCACTGCGCATACGTGAAGCCGGTCGGTGGCAAGAGCGGTTGCTGCTCCGCCTGCCCATCATAGCGAGCGTGGTCAGCGCTGAGACTCCGCGACTCTGACTGACGCTTCACTTGCTCAACTACTCCGACTGCTGTCACTTGGTCTCGAGCCAGTCTTTTGACCCGGGGATCCTCGCTGGGTAGAGGCATGGTTACTCGTACGATCTGACTCGCTTCAGCCATTCGCCGACTGTCAACCCAAAAGTAGAACTCATCCTGGGATGACTCCGATGTGAGCGATGTTGAGATGAGCCCGAGACAGTTTTCCGGAAGTGCGCTGATTTGTGGGGCTTGATAGCTTGAGGCAGAGTCCTCCATTCCCGAATCTCCTCCCTTGAGAGCCAAAGTACTGTGTTCCCATTTGTGGGCCACCGCCAATGAGCTCGATACAATCACCAGCTAGAAATATGACAAGTCAAAACTGTCAGCATTGAGGCACGTGCAAGCCAGCTATGCCAGGGGATTGACGGCGGGCAGGCTATCGAATAGAATGGGGTGTGTCGTGGGCGGACCGTCGCTGCCCCGGTGATAGCCTCGGGTCTGTTGCAAGAGCCGCGAGGCGTTCTGTCCTTCTTGTGGACGAAGGGAATTATACCACGGTTCCTGTGATATGCCAAAGCGGCGCACGATACACATCAGCGCAACTGAATCTCTAGTGGGCCGCCGAATCTGATGGGTGTTCCTCGCCGACTAGCCCCTCAGTGTGAAGTCGCAGCCTCTCAAGAATGGAAGAGTCATCAGATTCAAGCTAACACGGTAACAAGCTGCCCCAGAGCTCCCGATACCACCCTGGGGCTTGCTGAAGCACTCAGGCTTGTTCGGCTGTGCTCGAGAGTTGACCAGTTATAGCTTGTGAGAATGACAATTCTCGAAACCTACGGCTCGCTCCCAGAATGTGCGGCTGCGAGACTGGATGAGTTCTAGTCCTAGTCGCAGCAACAGTCTGCGGAGGGCGCTGACTGGTCTTCCCGGCCTTTGGAGCCTGTCCTGGCCGAAAATGCACATCCGTCAGGCAGCTTTGAGAAGGGACTCCCTCCTCGCCGGCTGCCACGGGTAATCGTGGTACAGCCCGCTCAAAACCGGGCGTGAGACAACCTTCCCACTCAGTACCGGTCCGTCTCGTAGCTCTGGCTGGCAGGCTATGCTCTGCCCAATGCCTTGCTGCGGCCGCGCGTGGTTGAAATCGCCTGGATACGCGCTCATCACCCGATGCAAGTGTCGCTCACTCAGAATCAGGGTGGCGTCCAGGCATTCTCGGCGCAGGCTGCCTGGAAACCGTTCACAGGCAGCGTTAGTTCGCCCTCGGCGCTCCATATGGTGTCTGCTGCACCTCAATCCCAGTACCCACAGCTACCCTTGTGAAGGAAGCCCCGCACTTGCTGTCATTGTTCCGAATTAGAGCCGCGGTCCGGCTCCAAATGGCGTGTCGTGGCCAGGGGCACACACGAGGACACTGAGACAGTGAGATAGTGGCTGGACTCCCCAGACTGGAGCCCCCACCTCCCCGGCCATTCCTTTGCACACAATTTTCTTTTCGTGTGCAATGCGCCAAGATAGGGTTTGCGGGAGGCAGGAGCCAGCCTTCCCGCCGGAGGTGAACGACACCGAACCCATCCCAGAGCAAGGAGCAGGCGGATGTCTGTGCTCAACTAGGCGCTAGGTGCAACCTTGACATTGCACCTAGCGCAGCTCACGGAGGGAACACGGCGAGGTACAAGTCGCAGGGTTCGTATACACTTACCCGCTCAAGGTTCTTGGCAATCAACGGATCATCAGAGACGGGATGATGGGAACGTACTTGCGATGACGGCTCTTCTACTCGTCAAAAGTATCAGGGTGCAACCCGGACCCGCCAAAATACTCCATCCCGTTGATGGCGGCCATATCCTCTTCGGAAATCGCAAAATCAAAGACCTGGGCATTCTCTTCGATGCGCGAGGGGGTCACAGACTTTGGCAGTGGCAGGAAATCGTTCTGCAAGCACCAGCGAATGCAGAGCTGTGCCACAGATTTTTGGTGTTTTCGGGCAATGCTGGCCAGAAAGGAATTCGACAGCATTCTTCCCGTGCCAAGGGGGCTCCAGGCTTCGACAAGAATGTTGTTCCGCTTGCAGTATGCTACGGTTTCCTCCTGCATTTGCCCGGGATGGATCTCAATCTGATTGACCATGGGTGGCACTTCCGTTTGCATCAGCGCGTCAAGGTGATGCGGCAGAAAATTGGATACGCCAATGGCTCGGATTCGGCCCATTTTGTAAAGTTCTGTCATCGCCCTCCAGGTCTCGAGATTGATGGTTTCCCAATCACTGAAGCGAGAAGCGGATGCCGGCCAATGGATGAGATACAGGTCGAGATAGTCGAGCTGAAGGTCCGAAAGTGTCTTCTGAAAAGCGAGCAAGGTTTTCTCATAGCCGCGGTCCTCCGTCCAAACCTTGCTGGTAACAAAGAGATCCGCTCTGTTGAGCCCGGCTTCCGCTATCCCCCGGCCAACACTCGCTTCGTTTCCATAGGCGGCGGCTGCGTCGATGTGCCTGTAGCCAACTTCGATCGCCTTTTTTACAGCCTTCACGGCCGTGTCGCCATCCGGCGTCTGCCAGGTACCGTATCCCAGGCAGGGAATTTCATAGTTGTTGTTGAGTACGAAAACATCCGATGCTTGATTCATGGTCATTCTCCTGTGATCTGTTTTTCCTTGCCGGCCCGCCACCCTCATTGGCGACGGCATCACCGCCGCCCGTGTGCCGGGCGATAGGCCCTCCGCGGCCCTCGCCGATCGGGTCCGTACGCGCTTTCCACAGCCGGCGAGCGCCTCGAATGCCGCTGACGAGGAAGGCGAGCCTGCGGAGCACGGCCGTTGGGCCGTGCTCCCTGCAAGCAGAACCCATGGTGGCTAGCTGGTAGAACGATGCGCAGCGACAAAGGCTGCACAGAAGTGAAAGCCGCTACGAGCCCCTGTCGAGCGATGGGCCTATGCCAGTGGCATTGGCAGGGCCAAACTGATTCTACCACCGATGATGCCGCGAGTCAAAACATCAGAATCCCGCTGCTGCACCCTGCGCGCATGGAGCGTGCCGGGGAGGAACTCCTCAAACGTGGTCCTATCGAAAGTGTGTGGCTGTCTGATCGGCCCCACACAGGTCGGTCCACCTCCTCGGCCATTCCTTTGCACACAATTTGCTTTTCGTGTATAATGCGCCAAGATAAGGTTTGCGGGAGGCAGGAGCCAGCCCTCCCACCGGAGTGCGAACGAGATCGATACCATCCCAGAGCAAGGAGCAGCCAAGCAGTTGATTAGCGTAGATGAAGCACTGGCAGAGATACTGAGCCACATGGTGCCGCTGGAAGCGGAGCGAGTGGCCATCCTGGATGCTCTGGGCCGGGTTCTGGTCCAGGAGATCGTATCCGATATCGACATTCCCCCTTTCGACAACTCGGCCATGGATGGCTATGCCGTGCGGGCTGCGGACGTGGCCGGGGCGAGCCCCGAGTGCGCCGGTGGCCCTCGTGGTCGCCGGCAACGTGGCCGCGGGTTATGTCGCCGGGGCAGAAGTGGAGCCGGGGACGACGATCCGCATCATGACTGGCGCGCCGATGCCGGCCGGGGCCGACGCCGTGGTCCCCTTTGAGGACACCAGCGACTTTGACCGGTCCAAGGAGGAGCGGCTGGCCAGCTCCGGCCGTCGAGATCGAGGTGCGGCAGCCTGTCCAGCCCCGGGACCACGTCCGGCCGGCGGGCGAGGACGTGCGCCTGGGCGAGGTGGTGATGGACCCGGGCCGGTTGATCCGGCCCGCAGGAGATCGGCGTGCTGGCCTCGCTGGGGCACGCGACGGTGCTGGTGCACCGCCGGCCCAAGGTGGCCATCCTGGCCACCGGCGACGAGCTGCTGGAGGTCCACGAGCCGCTGGCGCCGGGCAAGATCCGCAACTCCAACGAGTATACCAACGCGGCGCTGGTCGACGCGGACCGGCGGCGTCCCCATCCGGCTGGGCATCGCCCGCGACACGGTGGAGGACCTGACGGCCAAGATCCGGAGCGGGTCTGGAGCAGGGCGCGGACCTGTTTCTGACCTCGGGCGGCGTGTCGGTGGGCGACTATGACGTGGTCAAGGACGTGCTGGGCACGGAAGGGCGAGATGCAGTTCTGGCAGGTGCGCATGAAGCCGGGCAAGCCGCTGGCCTTTGGCCTGCTGGCCGGGCGGGGTGCCCCTCATCGGGCTGCCGGGCAACCCGGTGTCGGCCATGGTCTCCTTTGAGCAGTTTGCCCGGCCGGCCATCCTCAAGATGCTGGGCCACACCGACCTGGCCAAGCCGACGGTGCAGGCCAGTCGCTGGACGAGCCGCTGACCAACAGCGGGCGGCGCGGCTTTGTGCGCGTGGTCGTGGCCCGGCGCGAGGGCGAGTATCACGCCCGGACGACCGGCGAGCAGGGCTCGGGGGTGCTGACCTCCATGGCCAAGGCCAACGGCCTGGCGGTCGTGCCCGGAGGGGGTGCGCCGTGTGGAGGCGGGCAGCGTGTTGAGGTGCAGATGCTGGACTGGCCGGAGGGAACGGGCGCTATGAGCGGCGGACCGAGGACGTGCCTGTCATTTCGCTGGTGGGCAAGTCGGGCGTGGGCAAGACCACGGCCCTGGAGCTGCGTCATCCGCGAGGTCAAGCGGCGTGGCTACCGGGTGGGCACCGTCAAGCACGACACGCCACGGCTTTGACGTGGACAAGCCGGGCAAGGACTCCTGGCGCCACGCCCAGGCGGGCAGCGATGTCGGTGGTGATCTCTGGCCCGCGCAAGATGGCCCTCATCCGCCAAGCTGGACGGACGAGATGCCGCTGGACGAGGTCGTGCCCTTGATGGGCGACGTGGACCTGGTCATCACCGAAGGCTACAAGCGGGGGGACAAACCCAAGATCGAGGTCACGCCGCAAGGAGCGGGGGACCGAGCTGCTGTGCCAGGCCGAGGAACTGATCGGCATCATGGCCGACTACCCGGTGGACATGCCGGTGCCGCAGTTTGCCCTGGACGACGCAGCGGGCGTCGTCGATCTGCTCGAGAACACTGTACTTGCGACCCGCTGAGGAGCCGGATGACGCATATCATTTGCCGGGCATCTTCTGGCATCTGCCGGACATCTTCCGGCATCCGCCGGTCTGCGAAACCTGGATGTACGAACTAGACTGAGAGACCGCAGCGATCACGGATCAGCTGGGAGCCGGATGGGCTGACATCTGGCTGGCACCGTGGCTTCTATCCGCCAGAGCACATGAGGAGGCAACGAGATGACGCACATCATCTGCCGGGCATCTGCTTGTGCTGTTTTGGGAGCAGGGTCTGTGGGCATGGAGGAGATCGAGTACGAGCCCGACGACGGCTGCCTGACCTTTCAGGATATCGGAGACCTGGAACTGGCGGCGGAGGAGGAAGAAGACGAGCTTGAGGACTGGACGACGGATGCTCGAGGAGGACGACGATCTGTATGACGAGGACGATGACGATGGGGCGACGACGATTGGGACGATGAGGATGACGATCCGCACTAGTGCCATCCTGTGAGCGCCGCATCTAGTACCGGCACTGGATGCGCCGCTGTCGTCGCGTGCTGGTGCCATAGTTGAGAGGGGAGTGTGAGTTGGCGATGAAGCTGGCCGAGTCTGATTCTGACGAACGGTCTGGTCGTGACCATGAACGCCCTGGGCGACCTGATTCCCCAGGGCGCTGTTGCAATCGCGGGTCGTGAATCGTGGCCGTGGGGCCCGCCGACGACGATCCTGGCCGAGTGGGAGGCTGCCGAGGTGGTGGACTGTGACGGGGCGGCCATCCTGCCCGGGCTGATCAACGCCCACACCCACGTGCCCATGAGCCTGCTGCGCGGGCCTGGCCGACGACCTGCGGCTGGACGTGTGGCTCTTTGGCTACATGCTGCCGGTGGAGCGCGAGTTTGTCGGCCCCGAGTTCTGCCGCTGGGGCACGCTGCTCTCCTGCGCGGAGATGATCCGCTCCGGCGTGACCTGCTTTGCCGACATGTACTACTATGAGAACGAGGTGGCCTGGGCCGCTGCCGAGGCCGGGATGCGGGCCGTGTGCGCCGAGACGATCATGAAGTGGCCCACGCCCGATGCCGAGAGCTATGACGAGGGCCTGGCCCTGTGCCGGGAGTTTCATCGAGGCGTGGAAGGACCACCCCTGGTCACGCCGGCCGTCGGCCCCCACGCGCCCGGAGACGGGCACGCCCGAGATGCTGCGCGAGGCGGCGCGGCTGGCCATGGAATACGATGTGCCGCTGCTGATCCACATCGCCGAGACGGCGGACTGGGGCCGAGGATGCCCGGACGCTCTATGGCATGCCGTCGGTGGAGGCGCTGGAGGAGTATGGTGTCTTGGAGGCCAGGGTGCTGGCCGCCCACTGTGTGCACATCACGCCCGAGGAGCGGGCGCTGATGGCCAGCACGGGTGGGCGTGGCCCACAACCCGACCAGCAACCTCAAGCTGGCCAGCGGCATGGCCGATGTGGTGGGCATGCTGGAGGCCGGGATCTGGCGGTGGGCATTGGCACCGACGGCCAGGCCAGCAACAACGACCAGGACATGTTCGAGGAGATGCGCCTGGCCGCCCTGCTGCCCAAGGGGCTGACCGCGGATCCCAACGGCCGTCCCGGCGCGGCAGGCCTTGGCCATGGCCACCATCGAAGGCGCGCGGGCGCTGGGCCTGGACGCGATCACCGGCTCGCTGGAGGTGGGCAAGCGGGCCGATATCGCCGTGCTGGACCTGGACCCCGTGCACAATGTGCCCCGCTTTGACCTTTCGCCCGACAATGTCTACTCGCAACTGGTCTATGCGGCCAAGGCCCACGACGTGCGGCACGTGATGGTCGATGGCCGCTGGCTGATGCGCGACCGGGAGCTGCTGACGCTGGACGAGGACGCAGGTGCGGGCCGAGGCGCAGCGGATTGCCGACCAGGTCGGCGCCTTTTTGGCCCGCCGCGAGCAGAGCCTGCTGGACAAGCTGGTGGCCCTGGGCACGTTGCAGTGGGGCGAGACCTACGAGGTGCAGGTCAAGGTCTGGGTGCCGGACGAAGAGGCGCTGCTGGCAGCGCCTGCTGGCCTGCCCCGAGGTGATGATCATCAAGCCCAGCGAGCGCAAGCAGTACGACACCTATTTCTTCTTTGAGGATCCCGAGGAGCGGCATCATCCGCTACCGGGAGGACTATTTGCTGGACCGGGGCATGGAGGTCAAGCCGATCTACAACCTGACGCTGCGCGGCACCGACCGTGGAGCGCGAATATGCGCGATTCGGTGCTTGCTGTCCCGCTCTCGTTTCACGGCCGATGCGGACCGCAGCCTGCGCTTCTACCGCGAGTATTTTCAGCCGCAGGAGGAGAGAAAGGTGGACAAGATCCGGCGCCGCTGGCGCATCAAGTACAGGGGCGTGGATTTTGCCGCTGAACCTGGACCGCCTGACGCAGCCGCCTTCGGAGAAGGTATACCTGGAGCTAAAGGCGCGCACCTGGAGCAAGCAGGATGCGCTGCAAAAGGCAGAGATGATCTCGGAACTGCTGGACGTGCTGGCGGTGGACAAGGCCGGGCTGGTGCAGGACGAGTATGTGTCGTTCTAACAGGATGTCATGCAAAATCAGCTCCTGATCCGTCCCATTAAGACGATTGCCGACTACCACGCCTGCGAGGCGCTGCAGCAGCTCGTGTGGGACATGCCCTGATGATCTGGAAGTGGTGCCCATGCACATGCTGCTCACGGTGGCCACGCAGGGTGGGGCATTCCTGGGCGCCTTTGACGGCGAGGACCTGGTGGGCTTTGTGTTTGGCTTTCCCGGGCTGACCGGCAGCGGAGCCCTCAAGCACAGCTCGCACATGATGGGCGTGCACCCCGAGCTACCAGAGCCGCGGCGTCGGCCGCCAGCTCAAGCTGGCCCAGCGGGCCTTCGTGCTGGAACAGGGGTTGGACCTGGTCACCTGGACCTACGATCCCCTGGAAAGCCGCAACGCCAATCTGAATATCGCCAAGCTGGGCGCCGTGTGCCGGACCTACATCGTCGATCTCTACGGTCCCCTGGAGGATGGCCTGAACGCGGGATTGCCCACAGACCGGTTCCAGGTGGACTGGCGGCTGGCCAGCCCGTGGGTCGAGCAGCGACTGAGCGGCGCCGAGGCGCCGCCGGTGACCGGTCCCTTTGTTGCGGCGAACCGGGTTGACTGGAACCGGCAGGGATATCCGCTGCCGGGCAGCCTTCGCCTGGGCCGGTCCAACGCTTGCATGGTCACCTTTGAGATCCCGGCCGACTATCAGGCCGTCAAAGCCGCCGATCCTGCCCTGGCCCTGGAGTGGCGGCTCGCGGCGCGGGAGGCTTTTCAGGCCTACTTTGGCCAGGGCTATGTTGTGGCCGGCTTTGCCAGCTTTGAAGAGAACGGGATACGCCGCAGCGTCTATACGATGCGGCGCGGGCAGGAACTGGAGGCCGACCTCGCGGGGGCGAGTCCAAGTATTGAGGAGCAAGCATCCACCGCGAGGCTTCGTGGCAGGCCTCAGATGCAAGGGGGAGATGGCAGCATTCCGCATCAGGGGATGCTCCACTCCACGGGCGGGTAGATCAAGGAGAGATGAGGAGGAGAAATGCGCATTGAGCAGATCGATTTATACTACGTAAGGCTGCCTCTGGTTCACCCTTTCGAGACAAGTTTTGGTCGCGAAGACGAGGCCCACAGGATCCTGGTTGCTGTCGGCAGCGGAGGCCTGACAGGCTGGGGCGAGACGGCTACGTCCAAGGGGCCGTGGTACGAGTATGAGACGGTGGAAACGTGCTGGCATGTGCTGCGCGATTTTTTGGGCCCCCAGGTCCTGGGCGAAGACGTTGGCTCCGCGGAGGAGGTGGCTCGCCTGATGGCTCCGGTGCGGGGCCACAACATGGCCAAGATGGGCCTGGAAGCGGCGGTTTGGGACCTGCTGGGCAAGGCGCAGAGGTGCTCCATCTCGGAACTGTTGGGCGGGACGCGCCCGCGCGTGCGGGTTGGGGTCAGCATTGGTGTCCAGGACTCGGCGGCGGCCCTGCTGGACCGCATTGGAGCCTTTTCGGCTCAGGGCTACAGCCGCATCAAGATCAAGATCAAGCCGGGCTGGGATGTGGACATTGTGCGGCAGGTGCGCGAGCGCTTTCCTGACGCGCCGCTCATGGTCGATGCCAATTCGGCCTACACGCTGGCTGATGCCGACTATCTTGCGGGCCTGGACGAGTATGGGCTACTGATGATCGAGCAGCCGCTGGCCTACGACGATCTGGTTGACCATGCGGTCCTGCAGCGACAGCTTCGTACGGCTATCTGCCTGGATGAGAGTGTGGCCTCGCTCGCGGCGGCGCGGGCTGCGCTGGCGCTGGACAGCGGGCGCATCATCAATATCAAACCCGGGCGAGTCGGGGGCCTGACGGCGGCCAGATCGATCCACGACCTCTGCCTGGAGCAGGACATCCCCGTGTGGTGCGGCGGCATGCTAGAGACCGGCATCGGCCGGGCGCACAACGTGGCTCTGGCCAGCCTGCCCGGTTTCACCATGCCGGGCGATATTTCGGGCAGCGCGCGCTACTTCCACGAAGACCTGGTAGAGCCAGCCTTCGTGGTCAACGAGGATGGGACGATGACCGTGCCCACGGGGCCAGGGATCGGGGTCGAGGTTGTGCAGGAGCGGGTGGCTGCTGCGACAGTGCGCAAGGAGATCCTCTCCTAAGCGCGAATTGGCGATTCCTGAGATATTTTGCATGAACTGGCGGGCCAAAGAGGCCCGCCAGTCCTGCATATTGAGGCTATCCTTCCAGAGGCAGGATGGCACTCACCACGAGATGCTCAGCCAGCGCCTCGCCGGCTTGCCGGCGAACCCGGCCAGGCCAAGAGCGTAGGCTGCTGGCCAGCAGCCTGGTAGCCAGCAGCCTGGTAGGCTACCTTTCCACCCAGCACGGTCATCTCTACGGCTATGCCCGACAGCTCATCTGGCGGCACGGCAAAAGGGTCCTGGTTCAGGACGACAAGGTCGGCCAGCTTGCCAGCGCTCAGCGAGCCCTTCTCCTGTTCCTCGCCGGCTGCATAGGCGCCGCCCATCGTGAACATGTAGAGCGCCTTGGGCAGGGTCAGCGCCTGTTCAGGGGCCATGACCCCTCCCTCCTGCACCCGGCGCGTCACCGCGGCCTGGATGCCCAGCAGTGGTTCGAAGGGGGTCACGGGCGAATCGGAGCCTCCGGCCAGGACGACCCCGGCATCCAGCAGTTTGCGGTAGGGCTCTACCTGCCCGGCGCGGGGCTGGCCCAGGTTGTTCGTGTAGGTATTGGCCGCCCCGTGGATAAAGACCGGCTGGACGGCAGCCACCAGGCCCATGCGGCCGGCGCGCGCTGCCTGGTCGCGCTGGGGCAGGGTCAGGTGCTCGATGCGCAGCCGGTGGTCCGGCCGGGGCGCCCGGTCCAGGGCGAGCCGGTAGGCATCCAAGATCGCCTCGATGGCTCGGTCGCCAATGGCGTGGGTCGCGATGCGGAACCCGGCCCCGTGGGCGCGTTGTACCAGTTCGTTGAGGGGCTCCTGCTCCAGCCACAGAATGCCACGGTTGTTGGGCTCGCCAGGGTAGGGCTTGGTCTGGGCTGCGGTGCGGGCGCCGATGCCGCCATCAAGGAAGATTTTGAGCGGGCCCACGCGCAGCCAATGGTCGCCAAAGCCAGGAGGCAGGCCAGCCGCGATGAGAAAGTCCAGCACCTTGGGCATGACCATCATGTAGACGCGCAGCGGCAGTTCACCCTTGTGGTGCAGGCGCACGTAGGTGCCATAGGTTTCTTCGTCCACTAAGGCGTCGTGCACGCTGGTGATGCCGGCGGCCAGGTATCGCCGGCCGGCTTCCCGAATATCCGCTTCCAGTTGTTCGGGCAAGTCGGGCGGGATGACATCGGAGACCAAATCCAGGGCTTTCTCGCGCAAGACGCCGGTGGGCTCACCCCTGGCATCGCGGTCGATCTTGCCGCCGGGTGGGTCGGGGGTGTCTGGGGTGATACCGGCCAGGGCCAGAGCCAGGCTGTTGACGGTGATGGCATGCTCGCACAATCTGGTCAGGCAGATGGGATGGTGGGGCGAGACGGGGTCCAGGTCGTTTTGTATCTCTCAACCGGTCGAGCTCGCGGACCGTTGGCCGCCTCAAGCCTCTTATCAAGCTCGTGCGGGACAACTGTCCGGTACCGGCTGACTGTTGCCCGTCGGAAGCTGGGTGCCCATCAACTGCTCGCACTGAGGCCAAACGGGCCAAGCATGCCCACCAGGTCTTCCACCTCCTGGGAGACGGCCCGCTCCTGGTCGCTGTGGTAGGTGATATCGGCAAATTCCAGATAGAGCTCTTGGTGCTCCTCCCAGATGGCCTGCAGATCCTCCTCCAGGCTAACCCCAGCGTAGACCCTGGGCCGGTCCTGAGGTCTCACCCTGTCAGCCAACACTTGAAGGTCAGCGACGAGCAGGATGACGATTCCGGTTCCGGCCAGCACGTCGCGGTTCCACTCGTAGCGTACCGTACCGCCGCCCAGCCCGATCACGGTGCGGTTCATGCGGGCAAAGCCCTTGCAGATCTGGTACTCGTACTGGCGGAAAGCCAGCCAGCCCTCGTCCTCGACCACGGCATGGAAGGGCTTGCCGGCCAGGGCGGCCATAGCCAGATCGAGGTCGTCGAACTCCCAGCCAAGCCGCGCAGCCAGTTCCCGGCCAACCGTCGTCTTGCCGGCTCCGATCAGGCCTGAGAGGTAGATGTTCATGGGGTTCTCTGCATCATGCTCTGATGACGCTGACTAGATGTACTTGCGTACGATGGGATCGAGACGCATCAGTGTTTCTTCGGGAATCAGGTCGCGCTGGGTGATCATGGCCATGGAAAGGGCCTGGCCGCAGTCACAGCTGCGTTCCTCAGGCAGCAGCGAAACCAGCTCGGCGATGGTTCTCTTGGACAGGGCGGCGTTGGCCATGAGGTTCTCGATGAGCATCTCGACGTTGACGGCCTCTTCCTCCTCGCGCCAGACGTCATAGTCGGTGACGTGGGCCATGGAGGCGTAACAGATCTCGGCTTCGCGGGCGAGCTGCGCCTCGGGCACTGTCGTCATGCCAATAATATCGACGCCCCAGGTGCGATAGATGTTGCTCTCGCCGCGGGTGCTGAAGCGCGGGCCTTCGATGATGATAAAGGTGCCGCCCATGTGCACCGTGCCACCTGCCGCTTGGGTAGCCTGGCCCAGGGCTGCGCGTACCTGGTGGCAAAAGGGCTCGGCGATGCCGATATGGGCCACGAGACCTTTCTCAAAGAAGCTGGGCTCGCGGTGCTTGGTATTGTCATAAAGCTGGTCGGGGATGACGACGTGGCGTGGCTCGTAGCGGTCCTGCATGCTGCCGCAGGCGTTGAGGGAGATGATGCGCTCGACGCCCAGGCTTTTCAGTGCCCAGATGTTGGCCCGGTAGGGCACCTCGGTGGGGGTCAGCCGGTGGCCGCGACCGTGGCGCGACAGGAAGGCGATGCGCTTGCCTTCCAGCGTACCAAGGACGATTTTGTCGGATGGATCGCCAAAGGGGGTGGGAATGTGCCGCTCCTCGACGCCGGTCAGGGCCTCCATCTCATAGATGCCCGAGCCGCCAATGACGGCCAGTTTGACCTCGCTCATGCCTCTGTCCTCCTCGCTGGTGGTTTGTCGTGTGCTGAGGGCGATTATAGCAAAAGGCGGAGGTTGTGGCAAGTGTCAAAGGGCCGGGTCCGAGGCAATCGCCCAGGTAGGGCAAGTTGGAAACTTGCCCGGTTTATGGACAAGATGCTCTGGCAGGGCTGTTGTTGACTTTTTTGGTCTAGTGGACAAGATGCCATCTTTTCCTACGGGTCGAGTTGAAGTTCGACGGGGCAGTGGTCCGAGCCCATGACGTTGCCCAGGATGCGGGCGTCCTGGACGTTGGGCAGCAGCTCCTCGGCTACCAGGAAATAGTCGAGGCGCCAGCCGACGTTGCGCTGGCGGGCGCCGGAGCGATAGCTCCACCAGGAGTATTCCTGGGCGTCGGGATGCAGGCGGCGAAAGACGTCGACAAAGCCCTGGTCCAGCCAGCGTCCCAGGGCCTCTCGCTCCTCCGGTAGAAAACCGGAGGTCTTGACGTTCTGCTTGGGTCGGGCCAGGTCGATGGGTTGGTGGGCCGTGTTATAGTCGCCACAGACGATGAGCCTGTGGCCCTGGGCCCGCAGGCCGGCGCAGAAGCCCAGCAGCGCATCGTAGAACTCGATCTTGTATTCGACGCGGTCGTGGCCGCGGGTGCCGTTGGGAAAGTAGACGTTGAGCAGGGTAAATCCGGGGTATTCGGTGCGCAACACGCGGCCCTCGATGTCGAAAGCTGGCTGATCAAAGCCCTGGTCCACGGCCAGGGGCTCCTGCTTGCAGAAGGTGGCCACGCCGCTGTAGCCTTTGCGCTCGGCGGCGTGCAGGTAGGTGTGATAGTCGAGCGGCTGGCGCAGTTCCTCGGCCAATTGTTCGGGCTGGATCCGTGTTTCCTGGAGGCACAGGATGTCCGGCGCGTCTGCGTCCAGCCAGTCCCAGAAGCCCTTGCGGATGGCGGCCCGGATGCCGTTGACGTTCCAGGAAACGAGTTTCATCGCGACGCTCCTTTGCTGCCAGCACGGCCCCTGCGCGCCAACATGCGCACAGGGGCCGCAGACTCTACATAAACGATGGCATGCCCATGTTCCTGAATGACAGATACGAGTATTATGGCCGCCCGCATCGGCTTGGTGGTTCTCTCGCCAAGTCTCTAATGATTTCGCTGCATGGCACCGGCCTGGAAGAGCTGGTGCTAGGAATTGAGATCGATAGAAATCTTCCAGCACCGCCCGTTTGCGGCAGTGCCGGAATCAAGCTCTCCAGACCTTGCTAGGCCGCCAGCACCTCGATGGTCAGGGCGCCGGTCGGGCAGTCCTTGGTACAGAGTCCGCAGGAGATGCACTTGATGGGCTCGACAAAGTCGCGGTGGTAGTACATGGTGTGGGTCGGGCAGAACTCGATACAGGTATAACAGCCGACGCACTCTTTCTTCTTGACGCGGACGACGCCGGCCTTGTCGCGATAGAGCGCGCCTGTGGGGCAGACATCGATGCACTCCCCGCACTGCCTGCAGACGGCCATCCCCCACTCAGCGTCGCCCAGGGAGGTGATGTGGATGGATGACTTGGTTGGTACCATGTCTTTGTACCAGGCCTGGGCGCAGACGTCCTCGCAGAGGTGGCAGCCGATGCACAGTTCTTCGTTGGTTACCAGAACCTTCATGCTTGATCCCCTTTCCTTGGCGGACCGAAATCACCGGTGTTGCGGGCTGGCCGCCAGAATGCTATCCTTGAAGGCCCGTCCGGAACTCTGTCCGGGAAGCCAGTTGACCAAAACAAATCGCTCCCACCTTGGTGGCGAGAGCGACAAGAATCCAGCATCAAAGGGCTTGGCGTCTTTGCCGGCCCGCCCGGGCAGAAAGCAGTGTAAGAATATTGAACACAGCATAACCCAGGTTCGGCAATCTGTCAAGACGCAGGGCCGTACTTGGCAGATCCAAGACCTGACAGGTTGATGAAAACCTGTCAGGTCTTGGTGGTCGCGCTATGCCGTCAGGTAGCCATGGGCATAGATGACCTGGTTCTCCAGGATGCGTACGGTCTTGTAGATGGCATCCTGGTCCGGATCGTTCATGTCCACGATGGTCGGGCGTGAACTCGTCCATGGCGGCCACGGTGTCGTACAGGGCCAGGTAGGCCTTGCCGACGCCGGTGCTGTCGTCGCGCTCTTCGACGATGCGGATGACCTCGTTCTGGGCCGCGTCCAGGGGATCAGCGATGGCCGAATCGAGGTCGCAGGCCATGAGCATGACCAGGAAGGTGCGGTTGAGCAGGCTGCGGTTCTCGTGGGGCACGCTGTTGGAGATGTTGGACAGCCCGACGGTGGTCATGGGCGACGGATCCCAGAGCATCTTGAAGGAGCGGATGGCGTTGAGCGTCTCGGGGCCGTGCTCCTGGCAGCCGTTCACGGTCAGGACCAGGGGATCCAGATAGATGTTTTCCATGGGGATGCCCAGTTCTTCGGCCTTGGGGATGATGATCTCCATGGCCAGGCCCACGCGGCCATCGGCCGTGGCCGGAATGTTCTTGTCCATGGCCAGGGCGATGATCTTGGCGCCATACTCGGCGGCCATGGGCATGGTCGTGTTCAGGCGGTCTGGATCGGCCGAGGTGGAGTTGATCATGGCTGCGATGCCCAGCTCCTGGCACTTTTTCAGGCCGGCCTCGATGGCGGCCGCGTTGGTCGTGTCCAGCGACAGGGGCACCGGGCCCACCTCGTCGTAGACTTCTTCGATCATCCACTGCATGACCTCGATGCCGTCGCGCTTGCGCGGGCCGATGTTCAGGTCGATCATGTTGGCGCCGTTCTCGACCTGCTTGCGCGCCGACTCGCGCATGTAGGTGGCGTCGTGGTCGGCGATGGCCGCCTTGACCCTGGGTGCCAGAATCTGAATATTCTCACCAATAATATACATATTCTCGTCTCCTTGTTGTAACGCATGGCTTCGCTGCGCTGCCACGTGCCGGTCTGTCTTGCTCTGGATCGTCTCCAGACCGTGCAGCTCTGAGTATGGTGGCAGAGCTGCTGGTGATCCTAATCGCTCTGTCCTCCAGGACGCGCATCACGGACGGGAAGGACGAGATGTCGGTGTGCGGCAGGAACAGAGCCGACATGAACTGGTCGTAGAAGGTGTTGTCGGCTGACAGCTCCAGGTAGGTCATCATGTTGGCGATCTCGATCACCTCGCGGCGCATCGGGCGCGACACCAGGGAGTAGAAGGCTCCCAGCACCGAGGTGTTGCCCAGGTAGTGGAAGCGATCCCAGGGCATGTCGGGCAGCAGGCCGATCTGGATCGCCTTTTCGACATTGATGTACTGCCCAAAGGCGCCGGCGATGAGAACCTGCTCGACGTCGGCCAGTTGCAGGCCCACGCTCTGGACCAGCACCGAGAAGCCGGCATAGATGGCGCCTTTGGTGCGCAGCAGGTTCTCGATGTCGACTTCGTTGATGACAATGTCGGTGCCAATGCCCGACTGGTTGGCCCAGACGACGACGTACTCGCCGCCATGGTCGCCCACGCGGACGCGGGGTGTGGGCAGATCTCGCTGGATTTTGCCCGCTTTGTCCAGGATGCCGGTGACAAACATCTCGGCCAGCAGGCCGATCATGCCCGAGCCACAGATGCCCGCGGGCCGGCAGTCTGCCCGATGGTCTCGTAGGTGGGCTCGTAGGTGCGGTGGTCGATCCAGATCTCCTCGATGGCCCCCGCGGTGGCCCGCATGCCGTGGCGGACGCCGCTGCCCTCAAAGGCCGGTCCTGCCGAGCAGGCGCAGGTGATCAGCCAGTCGCGGTTGCCCAGGACGATCTCGCCATTGGTGCCCACGTCGATAAAGAGCGTCAGGGCGTCGGTGTCGTACATGTCCGAGGCCAGGACACCGGCGGTGATGTCGGCGCCCACGTAGGCGCCCACCACGGGCAGGCAGTCCACGTGGCCTGAGGATTGATGTTCAGGCCGATCTCCTCGGCCGTGAGCGGCAGCGGCTGGCTGATGGTGGGGATAAAGGGCATCTCGCGGATGGACTTGGGATCCAGGGCCAGGAAGAGCTGGATCATGGTCGTGTTGCCGGTGACGACAGCCTTGCTGATCTGCCGGGCCGGAATCTGGTTGCGCGATGTCAGTTCCTCCAGCAGCCCATTGAGGGTCTTGAGCACCATCTTTTGCAGGCGGTGCAGGCCGTCCCGCTTCTGGGAAAAGATGATGCGCGAGATGACGTCCTCGCCGGCCGAGATCTGGGCGTTGTAGGCCGAGGCGCGGTCGAGCACGCTGCCCGGTCAGCAGGTCCACCAGGTAGACGACGTTGCTGGTGGTGCCGATGTCGATGGCGACACCGTAGCAGCGGTCTGTCTGGTCGCCGGGCAGCAGGTCGACGAGCCGGGGCTGGTCCAGGGATTGGCGATCGGGATCGCCCATCTCCAGAACCGCGGTCACATCCCACTCGGCCTCGCGCAGGTCCCGGGCCAGGCTGCGCAGCATGGGCAGGCTGGCTGTCACGTTCGTGGATGCCGTGCTGGAGCGACAGTTCCCGCAGCAGCCGGTCCCAGTCGGTGGTCTGGTCATCCAGGCTGGGTGGTTCGATGGCAAGGTGGGCGCGGCGGACGCTGGGATCGAGCTCGCCGTCAAACTCGGCGGCCAGGGCGATGCGCTCGGCGCCGACGGTCTTGGTGACGAACTCGACCTCGACCTGTTTCCTGCTCGGGCACAAAGACGACGGCGTCGCCCTTGACCACCGCCTGGCAGCCCAGCGCCCAGCCTTCCTCCAGCTCGGCGGACGACAGGCGCACGCCGCTGCGGTGGCTGACGGCTCCGTGTTCTACCTGGACCCGGCAGCGCCCGCAGCGTCCTTGTCCGCCACAGGGCAGGTTCAGAGCGACGCCGGCCTCGACTGCTGCATCGGAAAGCAGCGTGCCGACCTCGACTTCGACCACCTTGCCCGATGGCTTGAAGACGACGATGGCCCTTGTTGTTGCGATTCTCTGGCTCGTGCACGGTCTTAGTTTCTTTGCATCCGCTCAACGAAGGATGCACGTGTTACGTGGTGCGAGATGCGTGCGGGCAGGCCGCCTGCCAACACGCATCACGCAACACGTACCATGCCTACTTCCAGGTCTTGAGATAGGCCGGGATGTCCACCGCTTCGCGGGGACCAACCTGGATCTCCCAGCCGGGCAGTTCTTCTTCCAGTTCGCCAGAGAGCACGGCGACGTGGCCGGGCAGGGTGATCTTTTTGTGGTTGAGCTTGTCGCCCACGCCAAAGGTCTTGACCGCCTTGGCGATGGTTTCGGCATCGTACTTGCCCGCAGCCCAGGCGGTGAGCACGCTCATGCCTTCGGCGTCGCAGATCAGCAGCCAGGCGGGCATGCCACTGCCGTCCAGCTCGCCAGCCACGCTAAAGTAGGTCAGCGAGAAGTTGGTCGTGGTCAGCAGCGGCGAGTCGGCTGTCGGATTGTTGAACTCATAGATGCCCGGATCGACCGAGATCGGTTTCTGCGGGTCGGTGTAGATGTTCAGCCGCAGCGTCAGCAGCGGGTAGGCCACCGCCGGGTCAAAGCGATCCATGACAATGATGCCTGCGTACTTGGCAGATATACTGGGTGGCGGCGACGATCTCGCCCTCTTCGGTGTCCGCCACTTCGCCGGGGAAGGCGATGATCGGGTAGCCCAGGGCCGAAAGTTCTTTTTCAGGGCCAGGCGCCGGAGCTGGGTCAATTGGGCCAGCGAGGCGCCAGATCCCGGCTGCCGGGATCGAGCACCAGGTCGGCCACGCCAGCGTCGCTGATCTTTTTGGTCAGGTCGGCCAGCTCATCCAGGCCGTCCTGGCAGCGGACGGCCAGCGATGCGCCGCCTGCCTTGGCCACGGCGGCCATCGCTTCCCAGTTGTCGGCGGTCGCGGCGTAGAGAAGGGCTTGTGCCCGCCCTCGACGTCCAGCGCGGCCTTGAGGGCATCGGCGCTGTCGGAGATCAACACAAAGGGCAGATCGGTCTTGGCTCGCACGGCCTTGACGGCCTCGGCAAAGGTGCCGGCATCGCCCGAAGCATTCTCGATGGCGATGGCATTGAAGCGACATGTCGATGCCCACGCGCTCGACGCTGTAGGCGTCACTGTCCTCGACCTTGGCCGCGATCACGGCGGCATCTTCGGTGTCCTTGACCCGCAGGGCCAGACCGGGCTGTGTTGAAAAAGGTCTTTTCGTGGCGGAACATGACCGTCTCGTTGCCCACCTGGAACTCGCTGATCGCCGGTGCCCATCTTGACCAGGCGGATGGGCGGCGCCGCAGCCGCAGACAGGGATTCCTTGGCCTCGTCCGATACGTGGGGGCAGGCATCCAGCTCCACCTGCTTGGCTGCCAACTTCATGGCAAAGGCCAGACAGGTTGGGAACCCGCAGTCCTTGCAGTTGGTCTTGGGTAGCAGCTTGTAGATCTGAAGACCTGACATTGCCATTTTGCTCACCTCCTCCTATTGCGCCATCAGCTTGTTGATGGTCTCGCGGATGACGCCGACGGTCTTGGGATGGCGCAAGCACCACAATATCCGCGCCTGATTCCAGCAGCGCGGTGGCGGTCACAGTCTCCCAGGTGATGCCCCGCTTTTCAAAGTCGCCCCACTCTTCGGGTACGCCTTCGGTGGCGCGCGACTCTTTTTGGCGCCAGCTTTCCTCGCCGACAAAGCAGACCATGGGCTGCTGGGTCATCCCATCGCCCGTCAGGGCGGCAACGCGCAGGCGCTCCATCACCGAGTAGGTGTACTCCAGGCCATAGCCCAGCGCGCCGGTGGTGGGGTCCATCAGCACGCGGTCCAGTGGCAGCCGCATGTCGCTGATGAGGATGTTGAGCTGCTTGGCCAGGTTGACGTCGATGGGCGAGCTGGACATGACCAGTTGGCCGTGGGCCAGGGCGGCAGCGACGATGGTCCGGTAGTTCTTGTCCTCGCACAGACCCAGGGCCAGTCGCTCGCCTGGTGCGGCCTCGGCCACGGCCACCAGCAGCTCGTTGTCGGCTTCAGCCTGGCCAGGCCCGCGTACGACGATGGGCAGGCCGGTGGCGCCCAGCACGGCCTTGATGGTGGCTGCGGCCTGTTCGCCTGTGGTTGGGTTGCCATCGGCGTCGGTCCCGCGCAGCTTGAGCATGATGATATCGGCGCCCAGTTCCTCGGCTTTCTTGGCCCAGGCTGCCGGATCGTTGACGACATCGCCCCATGCCTCCAGCAATGCTGGCGACCAGTCGGCAGGATAGCCATCCTGGATCTCGATGCCGATGACCGGCGGGTTGGGCATGTCGCCCTCAAAATGCAGGAAGGGCAGGGTTGTCTGCCCACCCACGGTGACCGTCTTGGTCCGGGTGCCGCCCTCGGCAGCGGTGGCCCCGAGGGTCACTTCCCGGATCGAGCCGGTCCACCGTTCCTTTGGAATCTCAACTGTGACTGGCATAGATTCTCCTCCTGAATTGATAATAAGTTGAACAGACTGTTGCGCACGAAACCTATACGGTGCGCATGTCAAGTTTGAGATCCGACATAGTCAGCAGCAAGGAAAGGCCCTTGCTGCTGGTTAGATCTCTGTCGTTGTGACGCATACCGGCCCTGTCCTACTGCCTGGCTCGGGCGTCATGCCGTACCGGCGATATCGCGGACGACGTCGCTAAGAGAAAGCACGCCCACCGGCCGCTGGGGCGCTGGTTTGGCGTGCATGATGACCAGTCGATCGACCTTGTGATCGAGCATGATCAGGACGGCGGCGGACACTGGGATGTTGGGGATGATGGTCTGTACATCGTGGCTCATGACCGCTTCGACCGTGACGGTGTCATAGTCCTGGTCATAGACGCTGGCCAGATCGGAGCGGCTGACGAGCCCCTCCAATTCGCCGGATGCCTCTTCCACGACGACGAGGGCGTTGACATTGTGCTCGGCCATGCGCTGCGCGGCTTCCCGCACGGTGGTCTCGGGATGTGCAGGCCATCACGTTGCGGCTCATCACGTCTCGTACGCATCTTGACCATTGCTGCTCCGCCTTTGTTCCAGGGCCTGCCCAGGCAGGCCGTATGCGGAGAAAACAGGGATCAGGGGCCTGGTGCCCCCTGATCCCTGCTCTCCGATTCCTACATCAACGGTTCCATGGCCAGGGCCGGGTGCCCGATCTCTTCCAGGTAGGCCAGCACTTCTTCCTCGGTGGTGGCCACTCGCTCATCGGCAATCTTGTCGATCAGGTCGGGGTCGCCGGCGCGGATGGCGGCTTCCTTGAGTTCCTCGGCCATGCGTCTCTTTCAGGAAGCTGGACATCCAGACGATGCGCTTCAGGCCGCCATCGGCGCGGATGAACTTTTTGCTGATGATAAAGTACTTGCCGATGCCCATCACGCCCGGGCGTCTGCAGCCCGCCGCCGGCCATGCCGGCCAGGGTGGAGAAGGTCATGCCGGCCGGGGTCATGCTGGGATCCTCGCGGCTGACGACCATGAAGCCGTTGCACAGGGGCATGATCATCATGATGCACTCAAAGCAGCCGCAGGAGGTCATGGGGTACTCCATGATGGAGTACATGGTCACGTTCTCCACCGCGCCGTGGGAGCCTGCTGGACAAAGTCGTTGACGTTGTCAAAGATGCCCTGCCACTCGTCGAGGGCCCGCCCCTTGTGGATGGGCTGGTTGGGGCCGGTGGGGTTGATCTGGTAGCTGGCCTTGCAGTCCAGCCAGTTGTAGGCGCCGCACAGGCCCAGCCGCTCCGGGCTGACCACGCAGATGTGGTCCGGGGCAAAGCTCTGGCAGAGCGTGCAGGAGTAGAACTCGTCCACCGACTCGTCGGTCATGTCGGCCAGGCGCTGGTTGCGGTAGGTGTAGGCCTCGCGGGCCTTTTCCAGCCACTCGGCGTGCAGATCCGGGTCGGTGATAGATCTTGATCTGGACCTTGTCCACGATGGCGCCAAAGTCGGCGTGGAAGCGGGCGTAGAGGATCTCGCCAAAGTGCTTCAGGTCAAAGCCCTTGTCGACCGCTGCCTTGCTGATGCGGATCCAGGCGATGTCGCGCTGGCCGATGTGCTGGATGCCGCTGGCGCCGTTGATAAAGTAGTGGACCTGGCGCTCCAGTACCGGCTCAAAGTCCTCCTGCATCTTGCGCCCGGCCACTTCGATGAGGATGCCCAGGTCCATGGCGCCGGCTTCGGGCACGTCCTCAAAGCCGGGACCGATGACCTCGATCTTGTGGTCCTCGACCTCGTCCAGGTCGGCCATGCGCAGGAACTCGAAGGCGCGGGACTTTTTGCCGCCAAACTCGACGCGCATGTCGGCCTTGCGCACCCGCTCGCCCTCAAAGGCCGAGCCGTAGGGCACGGGCACGGGGACTTCGGTGATCTTGATCTTGACGCCGCGGACTTCGACGGCCTGCTGCACAAAGCGGGCGGCCTTTTCGGCGTCGTCCTCGCCCTCGATGTCGTCCCAGGGCATCGAGATGACGTGCTCGTACTGGGTGACGCCCGTGGGGCGGATCTCGGGGATGACGGTGTCGGCGATGACGGGGAAGCCATAGGTGATGGCGCCCGCGGCCGTGGCGTACTTGAGGTCGTCTACCTCGCCCAGGGCCAGGGCAAAGGCAAAGACGCGGTACTTGTTGTAGAGCAGGATGTCGCGGGCCTGGCCACCCTTCATGCCGCCAAAGGTCAGGGCCGAGCGGGTGGCAAAGCCCAGGGGATAGACGGTCGAGATGGTGTCCAGGCCAAAGGGCACGATGTAGGTATCGTAGCCCATCTCCACGCCTTCTTCCATGAGCTGGTGGATGATGCTGCGGCCGTTGACGTTGCCGCTGAGGAAGATGAGGATGTTGCGCCGCTGGAGCTGGCGGACGATCTCGACGGCGGCCTCGTTGGTCTTGGCCGCGCCGATGATGGCCGCAAAGCCTGGCATGCGGCCGTCGACCAACTGGATGCCCCAGCTTCGGAGCTGGATGTCGTCGATGGGGCCGTTCAGGTAGCCGTTGCTCGCTGGGAGCGCTGGTGCCGGTCAGTTGCGAGGCCGGGCATCTTTTGCGGCTCCTGCCCGTAGGCGAAGCGGATGCGCCATGATCGCTTCCTCGGCAAGCAGGGTGGCCACGCCAGCATCCAGCGTCTCGCCCAGGTAGGGCAGCCAGGTTTTGTTCTCGGGTGGGCTGTGCAGCAGGGTGCGGCAGTGGTCGAGCACCGGCTTCAGCCCGCCAATGGTCTCGACCTCCATCCCGGTGTAGCCCAGGATGGTGGGCAGATAGTAGGCTGTGTTGGTGAATTTGACTTCCTGTGTCCGGGCCGAGTTCCTGCAATCGCCTTCTGCAGAAGCGCGTCGAACTCCTGGACGATCAGGTTGGCTCCACGCAGAGCCCGGGTTGCAATGTATCGGGACATTGATACGTTCTCCTTCCTTGGATGTCTTGGAACTGGGAAGCCGGCGAAGTCGATCCCGAGCTCCCAGTCTCCCCAGTATCGCTAATCTGCAGCCGTAGCATAGGCCTTGCGGCTGTACAGGTTGCGCTCTTCTGGCGGCACGGCAAAGAATGCCGTCCAGCGGAACGTCGCCGCTCTGGCCAAAGCGATTCGGGATCGTACTCGACCAGACCCAGCTCGGCGCGCTTTTTGTCGATGTGATCCAGGGTGGCTTGTGACCATCTCCTCGGGCTCGAGGATGAACTCCAGCTTGCCGCCGACCTTGGACTCCCAGCCCTCGCTGATCAGCCTCACGACCTCTTCGCTGCCGGCGACCGGGTTCTTGGTGCCAAAGATGACGTACACGCCCGAGGCCACAAAGTAGGTGCCGATGGACAGGGCTTTTTCGCTCATCCACTCTGGCGCCAGGCCCACGGCCGGCAGGTCGGCGATGTCCTCGCCCAGGCCGCCTTCGGTGGCCATCTGCGAGGCCACGGTCAGGATGCGGGTGTTGTCGACGCAGGAGCCCAGGTGCAGCACCGGCGGGATGCCGATGGCTTCGCACACTTCGCGCAGGCCTGGGCCGGCATGTTCCAGGGCCTCAGGGCCCAGCAGACCCAGCTTGGCGACAGAGATGGCGCTGCATCCGGTCTGGACCACCAGCACGTCGTTCTTGATCAGCTCCTGCACGACATAGTTGTGCGTATAGTCGTGGGGCGTCCGCGCGTTGTTGCAGCCGACGACACCGGCCACGCCCCGGATGCGCCCGGTCATGACGGCGTCGTTCAGCGGGCGGAAGGAACCCCGGTAGTAGCCGCCCTGCATGTAGCGCAGGTACTCGTGGGAGAAGCCGGCCACCAGGGGAGCGCTGACGTTGGGGATATGGACCTTCTCCGTCGCGCCCCGGTTGGGAAAGTTGTCGATGCCCTCCTTGACGATCTCTTTGGCAATCTCGAGGGCCTGGTGCTCATCGAACTCGCATGTGCGTGGCGCCCGTGATCTTGGCCTTGCGCGAGGTGGTGATCAGCTTGGTGTGGTACTGCTCGGCCACGGGCACGAGGGCCTGCATGATGCACTGGATGTCCACCACCATGGCCTCGACCGCGCCGGTGGCGATGGCCAGCTCCTGGCTGAGAAAGTTGCCGGCGGAGCGCACGCCCTGGCGCATCAGCGTCTCGTTGGCCGTGCAGCAGATGCCGGTCAGGTTGATGCCCGTGGCGCCCTTGGTCTTGGCGTATTCGATCATCTCTGGGTCCTGGCAGGCCATCAGGATCAGCTCGGAGAGCAGGGGCTCGTGACCGTGGATGATGATGTTGACCTGGTCGTCTTCCAGGGTGCCCATGTTGACCTCGCTGGTCAGGGGCACCGGCGTGCCAAATAGGATGTCGGTGACGTCGGTGGAGAGCATCGAGCCGCCCCAGCCGTCGGACAGAGCCGTGCGCAGGGCGTGGTCCAGGATGTGCTCCGCGTCCTGGTCGTTGCCGATGTGGGTGCGGTGGAGGGTCTCGACGACCTCGCGGTCAACGCCCCTGGGCTGCGATGTCCAGTTCGCGCCAGATCTCCTGGCGCTTCTTGGGGGCTCGCTCCAGGTACTTGAGGCTCCCTCGCTGCTGGCCAAACTGGGCCAGGGCCGCTTCGGCCACGTCCTTGGCGATGTCGTTGGTCTCGCGGCCCTCCACGGGGATGCCCAGGAAGGTGGCCACTTCGACGAGCTTGCCCACGTCGCGGATGCGGTAGTCGGGGGCATCGCCTTCGGCCACGGCCAGCATGGCCAGGGCCATGTCGCGGCCATGGTCCGAGTGGGCGGCCGCGCCGGCGGCGATCTGCCGGGCCAGGTTGCGGGCCACGACCGTCTCCAGCGTGGCGCCACAGATGCCGGCTTTGACCTTGCCGACCAGTCGGCAGGGACCCATGGCGCAGATCTTGCAGCAGACGCCATCGCTGCCAATGGGACAGGGCTTGATCTTTTCAGCGCGGTCAAAGGCGGTCTCGATGCCCTTTTCGCGCGTGATCTCCAGCATTTGTTCTACTGCTGGGTCGGCGGTCACTGTTGCGTAATTTGACATAATCTTCCTTCCTTCTAGGTCCTTATCTAGAGATTTGTCTGGATCCAAATTCGCGCGATCGAGCCTGGGTCGCCGTGATAGACGACTCCGCTTCGGATCTGCCTAGTACTTGCGGTGGTCGCCCGACATCTCCAGGTCGCGCATGTCGGTCTCTGTGATGCGCTCCTGGAACTGGAACCAATCGGAGCTGTCGTCGATGCGCTCGGGGTAGGTGGGGAGTTCTGGTGCGATTTTGGCGATCTCGTAGCCTGCGTCGGCCAGGGCGCTTGCCAGTGCATCGGGGGTCACGGTCGCCGGGTCGTATTCGATCACCACGTCCTTGTACATCGCGCTGGCGAGGATCTCCTCGACGCCACTCACCTGGCCCAATGCTTCCCGCACGGCCAACGTGTGGTGGTCGGCCCACATCGATGGGATGTTGAACGTCACTTTTTCCATTCAATTACCTCCCTTGGTAACGCTTGCTAGTCTCTGCAGGTCGGTCACAACGAACAAAGCGAAAGTATTATAGCACAAAGCAGGACCATTGCAAACTTGATACGCAGCAAAGCTATAAACGCCGATTGTTAAGCGGTCCTGGAAAGATGCCATAGACCGCGCCAAGGCTCGCTCAGAGATGGGGAGGGTGATGAACCCTCCCCATCCTGATGGTTGTCAAGTGGATCCCACGACGGCGTCCGTCCGGACTTCGCCAGAAGAGCTAGGCTCTGCCTAGAAGAGGCCTAGGCTCTGCCTAGAAGAGGCCGACGACCCGGCCGGTCTCCAGGTCGATGTCCACGTCGGTAAAGGCCGGGCGTGTGGGCAGGCCGGGCATGGTGCGCATCGTGCCGCACAGTGGGAAGATAAAGCCGGCGCCCACGCTGGCCCGCACATCGGTGATGGGCAGCGTCCAGCCGCGCGGCGCGCCCTTGAGCTCGGGATCGTGGCTGAAGGACAGGTGGGTCTTGGCCATGCACAAGCGGCAGGTGGCTCAGGCCCATGTCGGTAAAGAGCTTGATCTTGGCCTCGGCCTCGGGCGTGTAGCTGACGCCGTCGGCGCGATAGATCTCTTTGGCAACGGTCTCGATCTTTTCCTTGATCGAGTACTCGTCGGGGTAGAGGAAGTTGAAGTCGGTGGGCTGCTCGCAGGCCGCGACAACGGCCTCGGCCAGCTCGGCGCCGCCCGCGGCGCCCTCCATCCAGACCCGGCTCTCGGCCACGTCAAAGGCGCCGGTCTCTTTGGCCCGCTTGCGGATGAGCTCGACCTCGGCGTCGGTGTCGTCCTTGAAGCGGTTGATGGCGACGACCACCGGGACGCCGAATTTGAGGGCGTTCTCGATGTGCTGCAGGAGGTTGGGCAGGCCAGCCTCCAGCAGCTCCAGGTTCTCTTCGACGTAGGCCTTGGTCCAGCGGCTTGCCGGCGACGACCTTGGGGCCGCCGCCGTGCATCTTGAGGGCGCGGATGGTGGCGACCAGCACCACGCAGTTGGGAACCAGGCCGCTGTAGCGGCACTTGAGGTTCATGAACTTTTCCATGCCACAGTCGGCGCCAAAGCCGGACTCGGTGACCACATAGTCGGCCAGCTTGAGGGCGATCTTGTCGGCGATGATGGAGCTGTTGCCCTGGGCGATGTTGGCAAAGGGGCCGCAGTGGACAAAGGCGGGCTGCCGGCCAGCGTCTGCATCAGGTTGGGCATGATGGCGTCTTTGAGCAGGACGGTCATGGCGCCGGCCACGTTGAGGTCCTCGGCCGTGATCGGCTCCACCGGCCGCTTGACAGGGCCGTCCGCCCGTGTTGCTGGTGCCGATGATGATGCGGCCCATGCGGTCGCGCAGGTCGGCCAGGTCGGTGCACATGGCCAGGGCGGCCATGATCTCGGAGGCGACGGTGATGTCGTAGCCGGTCTGCGCGGGTGACGCCGTCGTTCTTGGGTCCCAGGCCGACGATGACGTTGCGCAGCGCGGCGTCGGAGACGTCCACCACGCGCCGCCACTGGATCGGCGTAGGGATCGATGTTCAGGCGGAACATGCGCTCCTTGTCGTCGTCGCTCAGGTCGGACGGCTTTTCCGACTCGATGCCCAGCTTTTCCAGGCGCTTGCGCATGCTGGGCGTGTATTCGTCCTTCGGGCAGAGCGCCTTGGCCAGGTAGTCGGTGCTCCAGCGGGCCTCCTTGGCCAACCGGTTGTCGATGGCTGCGGCCAGCAGGTTGTGGGCCGCGCCCACGGCGTGGATGTCGCCGGTCAGGTGGAGGTTAAAGTCCTCCATGGGGACGATCTGGGAGTAGCCGCCGCCGGCCGCGCCGCCCTTGATGCCAAAGGTCGGTCCCTGGGAGGGCTGGCGGATGCAGGTCATGACCTTCTTGCCGATGTAGTGCAGACCCTGGCTGACGCCGATGGTCGTCACCGTCTTGCCCTCGCCCAGGGGCGTGGGCGTGATGGCGGTCACGTCGATGTACTTGCCCTGGGGGCGGTCGGCGAACTTTGCAGCGACATCCAGGTGGACTTTGGCCTTGTACTTGCCATACAGATCCAGGTCGTCCTCGTCCAGACCCAGCTCGGCGGCCACTTCCATGATGGGCCGCATCTTGGCTTCCTGTGCGATCTCGATGTCGCTGGGTACGGGGTGCTTGACTTCCACTAACATCTGCTACCTCCTTGTAGCAGTTCTTCGTGGCAACTGTGCCATCGACTGTGCATGGTGGGTATTCCACTTGTGATGGATATCACGCTGCTCAGTCTACCACAGCCACCATCGATTGTCAAACAGAATCATAAATGTGACTGCTACCTGTACTTTGAGGTCCCTGGCCCTCAGGATCTGCCCTTCTTCATCTGTCGTTTGGCTGCTTGCAGTACGTTGCTCATGAGCATGACGTTGGTCATCGAGCCGGTGCCACCGGGTACGGGCGTGATCATGCCGGCCACCTCTTTTGCTTCCTCAAAATCCACGTCGCCCACCCACTGGTCTCCCAGGCGATTGAAGCCAAAATCAATGACGACGGCGCCCGGCTTGACCATGTCGCCCTTGATCAGGTGGGGGACGCCCACGGCGGTGCAGAGGATATCGGCTTCCTGGGTGACGTCGCCCAGGGGCCGGGTGCGAGAGTGGCACATGCTCACCGTGGCATGGTGCTGCATGAGCAGGAAGGACATGGGCCGCCCGACAATGTTGGAGCGGCCGACGACGACGGCGCGCTTGCCCTCCATCTCTACGCCTGCCCTCTTTAGCATCTCCAGTCCCCCCAGCGGCGTGGCGGGTACCAGATAGTCCTGTATTCCGCATCCGGGTCGCGCACCGGGCCGGCCTGGGCCAGCCGTCCGGCGTTGATGGGGTTGACGCCATCGGCGTCCTTGATGGCCCGGATGGTGGCCTTGATCTCGTCCTCATCCAGGCCCCTGGGCAGCGGCTCCTGGAGCATGATGCCGTTGATCCTCCCGTCAGCATTGAGGGTGGCGATGAGGTCGATCACTTCATCCTCGCTGGCCGTGTCGGGCAGGGTGTGCATGGTAAAGCCCATGCCCGCGCTTTCAAAAGAACGCTTGATCATCTTGCCATAGCTGACCGAGGCCGGATCGCTGCCCAGCCCGGACTACGGCGATGGTTGGCGCAAAGCCGTGTTCCTCCTGGAATTCGGCTACTTCGGCCAGGATCTCCTGCCGTACCTCTTTGGCCATCGCTCGCCCGTCGAGAATCTCTGCTGTCATGCTTTCTCCTTTCATTCCGGATTGCGCCAGGATCGCGTCCTGCAGGTCCAGGTTCCAATCTTCGATCCGCTCGCAGGCGCCTGTCTCGCCCCATACGTCGATGACGCGTGGCATCGGAACAGATGGATTGGACAAAGGCTTCAAACTTGTCCTGCTCCGGCCCGTCGGTACTGACGTAGGCCAGCGTGGCCTGGGTGACCAAGGCGTTGGCGGTCTGCCGACCAAATGCCTCTACAAGTTCGGGTCCAATGGTTGCATCGATGATGTCTTCGACGTCCATTCACTCCTCCTCCTCCTGCTATACGCTCGGTCTCGCGACTTTCTAGACGGGTACATTTACGATGATGCGGGTTCCCTGGCCGGGCGCCGAATCGACCACCAGGCCGCCGCTCAATAGGCGAGCGCGTTCGTGCATGCCGATGAGGCCCAGTCCGCTGGCGCTGGCCGGGTGGTCGGTCAGCGTGGGCGGTTTGAAGCCCCGGCCGTCATCCTTTACGGTGAGCTTGATGGAGCTGTCACTCATCTCCACCAAGGTGATCACCGTGCGTCGCCTGCGCGTGCTTTCTCACATTGTTCAGCGCCTCCTGGGCGATACGGAACAGGGTCAGCTCTACTTCCGAAGACAGGCGGCGGCGCTCGCCCTTGAGCTGGAACTCGGCATGCAGATCCCGTCTTGGCGGTTGAGATCGGTCGTCAGCTCCTCCAGGGTAGGCAAGAGCCCCAGATCATCCAGGATGGAGGGGCGCAGGTCCTGGCTAAAGCGCCGCACGCGGCGGATCATATCGCCCGTCTCTATCTGAAGCACCCGGATGCGGGCCGCGGCGGCCTCGGGCAACGTTTCATCGGAGGTGGTCAGCGCCTCCATATGGCGGGTCAGGGCGATGAGGGACTGGATGGTGTCGTCGTGCAGCTCGCGGGCGATGCGCTTGCGCTCGTTCTCCTGGGCCTGGGTGATCCTGCGTGCGTAGAAGCGCATATTCTCGTAGAGGTAGGCGTTTTCGATGGCGATCCCGGCCTGGCGTCCAATTGCCGTCAGAATGGCGACGTCGCGTTCCGAAAAGCCCTTGGGCCTCTCGATGGACAGGACACTGAGGGCGCCAAAGACCCTGTCGCCGCTCACGATGGGCACGGTGGCGACGCTGGTCAGACCTGCCTGCAAGAAGGCTCCACCGCCCGGGGGTAGGTCTTGTAGTCGTCGATGATGGTGGGCTGGCCGGTGCTCATCACCTCGGCAGAGACGCCCTCGCTCCTGGTCACGGTCACGCTGGCCAATTCGGCGGGCAGATGGTGGAGGTAGGGGTAGGTGACCATGTTTCGGGCTTCATCGAGCAGGGCGACGATCCCGCCATCGGTGCCCACGATATCGACGGCGATCTCCATGACCTTGGGTAGCACGCGGTCCAGCTCGAGTTCGGAGGTGACTTCTTCGGCCACCTGGCCCAGGGAACGCTCGATCTGGAGGTCGCGCAAGCGTTCCTGGTAGAGCCGCACGTTCTCGACAAACGTGCCGATGATGTTGCAGATGGTGTTGAGCAGTTCGACTTCCTGGCGGAGGAGGGGGCAGGCGGTCCGGGCGCCGACAAAGAGCAGTCCGTTGACCTCGCCCTTGGCCTTGAGCGGTCCGGCCAGCTTGCAGTGAAGGTCCTCGTGGCGGGCGAGCATGCGCGATGACTTTGAGTCCGTCGGGGCAGGCGACCACTTCAGGCGGCAGGTCCCGGTGGGCAACAAGGGTCAGCCCTTGCTCCTCCTCGCCCAGGAGATAGACCGCGCCGAGTTCCATGCCCAGCACCTGGATGACCGTGTCCAGGATGTCATTCAGCGTTTTGTCCACGTCAAAAGACTGGGTCAGCGCCGTGGTGACATTGTTGATCATATTCAGGCGCGAGAGGACTCGTTCGTACGATTCCCGGCCCTGCATGATATGGCTCTCCATTAGCCTGCTCCTCTGTGTCGGCTTTGTGGACTGCCAGTAGTAGAAGTGGTACTCTGTAGGTCCAGCGGGCCTGCCACCGGCGTATGGTTGGGGCGGGCCTGCCAGAGATCTCTAGAAGGTATCCTCCAACGTGATCAGACCTTTTCGAAGCCCATACCATGACGGCTTCGGTCCGCGAGCCCACCCCCATCTTGTTAAAGACGTTGCTGAGGTGGGTTTGGACGGTGCGCACGCTGATGGACAGTTCCCGGGCGATGACCCGGTTCGACATCCCCCTGGCCGCCAGGCCCAGAACCTCCAGCTCTCTTTCGGTGATCTGTTCCAGCCCGTTCTTGGCGCCGGACCCCGCGTCACTGGATGCAAAGCGATTGATGACCTTGCGGGTGATGGCCGGATGCAGTACCGATTCGCCGGCGTGTACGGCCCGGATGGCCTCGACGAGCTTGTCGACACTCACGTCTTTTAGCAGATAGCCGGCAGCGCCGGCCTCGAGGAAGGCAAAGATGTACTGCTCGCTGTCATAGGCGGTGAGTACCAGGATGGCGATGCCGGGGGCGACGGCCTTGATGTGCCGGGTGGCCTCGATGCCGTTGAGCTTGGGCATCGCAAAGTCCATGATGACCACGTCGGGGCGCTCTTTGAGGGCCAGCTGGACGGCTTCCTGGCCATCGCTGGCTTCAGCCACGACTTCCAGATCCTCCTGCTGATCCAATAGTTCCCTCGTGCCTTGGCGCACGACGGCATGGTCTTCAGCCAGCAGGATTCGAATCGTCTCCACAGTGATCTCCTCTGGCCGCTATTATATCACCGGCTGGTCGTATGCACAAACCGGGGATGGCGTATACGGTTCGGTGGAAGTCTGAGTTGGGACGGACCCTATGTGAACGAAGGGCGGAGGGTGACTGCCTGCATCGTCCTGGCGGGTATTCACCAACAACCCTGTCATGCCCGCATGGTTCTGTCGGGAATGATAGGTCAGCTTGGCGGCATCTCCACCGAAGTTGATACGGAACCAAATCAGGGACGCGAACCGTACCTTGTGTCCCGACGCGCCTACGCCAAAATACGTAGGGGGCTCTACGTGTCTTGGGAAGTCTAGCTCCCGGAGAATACGCAGAGGCAGGGTAGGTATGCAGGTCCTTCCTCGTAGGGATAAGCTCCGCGGCAAAATGGTTGCTTTAGCCGATGACAGCGCAGCGGGCTTGTGGTAAGATGTGCACAGTTGAGAAGAGAACGAAATCATGCACAAGGAGCATATGAAATGACAGCAAAGATTCTGGACGGTAGCGCGATATCGAAGCAAATTCTGGCAGAGATCAAGGATCAGACCTCCGTGTTTGAAGCGGACTGGAAAGCGACCCCGACCCTGGCCCTGATGCGTGTGGGCGATGACCCGGCTTCGGTGAGCTATGCCGGTATGATCGAGCGCACCTGCAAGAAGGTCGGCATGGTCTTCCAAAGCCATACCCTGCCCGCAGATGCGACCGAGGACGAGGCGGTCCGGCTGATGCGCAAGCTGAACGACGACGAGAACGTGCACGGCATCATCCTGCAGCAGCCGCTGCCCGAAGGCCTGCACGCCGAGGCCGTCGTTGAGGCCATGGACCCGGCCAAGGACGTGGACGGCGCCCACCCACTGAACGCCGGCCGGCTGGCCCGCGCTGCGTTTGTCGACAGCCCGCAGAACGTCGGCCCCTACTTTGTTCCGGCCACGCCACTGGGCGGCCTGGAACTGCTGAAGCGCTACGCCATCCCGGTCGATGGCCAGCGAGCCGTCATCGTCGGCGCCAGCAACCTGATCGGCAAGCCGATGTCGCTTCTGCTGACCCGCCACTGGGCGACCGTGACGGTCTGCGACCTGCACACCAAGCCGCTGGCCGAGATCACCCGGCAGGCCGACATCCTGGTGAGCGTCACCGGTGTGGCCCACCTGGTCACGGCTGACATGATCAAGCCCGGCGCGACGGTTCTGGACTTTGGCTTTGCCCGCCTGGATGGCAAGTGGGTTGGCGACGTGGATGCGGAAGCCGCCAAGGAGATCGCTGGCGGCATCAGCCCTGTGCCCGGCGGCACCGGCCCCATGACCAACGCCATGCTCATGCGCAACACGCTGACAGCAGCGGAGCGCCAGGTACGCCTGGGTGTCAAGGCCGCGAGCCGTGTCTCTGCGGTGAGCCTGACCCCCGTGGGTCTGGGCGACATGCAGCAGCCCACCGACAGCATCATGCAGTAAGGCAGACTCGGCCGCAATCGGGCGGCAGAGGGTTGCAAGCACAAGGGACGGCCAGAGGCCGTCCCTTTTAGCATTGGTCTGGAGGAGGCGTCACGACCCGCGAGCCACTGCCAAGCCGCGAGCCGCGCTCCGCCCCCGCTCAGGAACGCCTGGGGATGAACAGCTTTGTCCCTTGTCCCCCACGCTCCCCATCGCTCTAGAGTCTGCTCACCACATAGTCATAGATCTCGTCGCGCATGACGCCCTTGCCCTCAAGCAGGGCGTCCAGTTTGGCCCGCCGGTCGGCAACGAATTCCGCGTCCTTGAGGGTAGCCCAGGTTGATGAGCACGTTGAGGGCCGCGCTGCGCAGCGCCGCTTCGGCCATCAGAACGGCCACGCCGGCGTCGCTGACGGCCCACTTGTTGCCCATGTCGGCGGCGGGCAGGCAGAGGTCCATGACCTCTGCTGCTGCTTCGGCGATGCTGCAGGGGCACGTCGGTGGCGACCTTGAGCGCGGCCTGCATGGCAACCGCTCGCTCGGCTTTTTCCTCGTCGGTCCCGCGCGGCATCTTGGCGGCTTTCGAGTAGCCGGTGTAGGCCGCGACGTCCGCTTCCAGCAGGTCGGTCAATTTGGCGCGCAGGGCCTCGGACTGAGCGAGCAGGTTGCCAATGTCATCCTGGACGTCGGCGTAGGCTTTTTTGCCCAGGGTCAGGTTGCAGACCATGCTGACCAGCGCTGCGCCCAATGCGCCGCTGATGGCGGCAACGCTTCCCCCGCCCGGGGCTGGTGCGCTGCTGGCCAATTCGTCGAGAAAGTTGGTCACGGGTTTGTCTGTGAGTTTCATGTTCTGTATCCTCCTCATTGGATAGGCTTGAGGCGGACACAGTCCGCCGGTTCGTACGCGTCAGAGTGCTGGACTGTGGTCCAGCACGAGCGAATCTGCATGAATACTGCTTGACAATACCTGCTTGAGGCGGACCACAGTCCGCCGCTAACCCATCAATGCGCGAGCGTCTTCAATGGGTATGATACACTGCCCATCTCCCAAGTAGAAGCGAGCAGTCGACCAGACATAGTCCTCAGGCGTGTCCACTAGCTGCCATGCAGGCTGCAAGGGATTGTTGTGGATGTATGTGAGCTTCTGGCTGAGGAAGTCTGCCGTCGCAACACTCTTGGATAGGTAGCCATCTTCCCATACCTTGTACATCTGCTTGTCCGGACGTGTGACCAAAGATGCTAGAATCCCCAGCGCTTTTTGGTTCTCCTCGACCTGATAGTGGCGAACAACCAACTGGGCAGCGCTCGTCTTGAAGGCTCGGGCCCAGTCTGCAGGTGGAAAGTCGGATGGGCACTGGACGATGGCATGCATGTGGTTGGGCATTACAACAAAGGCATAGAGGCTCACGTGGTTCATCAGACTGATAAAGTACATAGCATCGACGAGCTGGCGCTTTACGATGTCGCGGTGGAAGATGTGTGTACGTTCAGCAGCGGTCGTCGTGACAAAGTACAGATGGTCTGGATCAAAGTCAGGGCGCCATCGTGTTGTCACGTTTACCTCTCCTGGAAGTCTTCTGACCAGTATTCTGCCAGGGTCAGACAACGGTCCGTCGTTTGTATGCCCTATGTGCTGGACTGTGGTCCAGCACAAGCAGTTGTGAGAAGTCAAGCACGAGCAATCTGAATGGATAGCGTTTGAGGCGGACCAGGGTCCGCCGGTTTGTGCTCACCAGGGTGCTGGACTGTGGTCCAGCACAAGAAGTTGTTGGAATCCTGTCACGCTGGCAGCAGTCCTTTGCTTTGCAGCAGCCCGATGGCATCGGTAGAGTGCTTGTCCATGCCCAGGGTCTTGGCGTCCAGCCCGTAGGCGACGCCCATCAGTTGGGTAAAATAGGCGATGGGAATGTCGAACTGGCCGCCAAACTCGTCGTTGATCTGCTTCTGGAGCAGGTCAAGGTTGGCGTGGCACAGGGGGCAGGCTGTGGTAATGATGTCCGCCCCCACGTCGATGGCGTTCTGCAGGATCTTGTGGCTCAGGTCCAGGGCAATCTCCAGCGTGCTGAGCGACAGCGATCCGCCACAGCAGTCGGTCTTGTAGGACCAATCCACCGCCTCGGCGCCCAGGCCTCCATCAGGTGGTCCATGTTCATGGGGTACTCAAAGTTGTCCGCGCCGGTCACGTCGGGCGGGCGGGTGAGCAAGCAGCCATAGTAGCTGGCCACCTTGAGGCCCTCCAGGGGCTTGACCACCGGCTCTGTGGCAGCCTCGTTGCCGACGCGGTCGGTGATGGTCGTCAGCAGGCTGTCTACCTCGATGCCGCCGGTATACTCGAAGCCGATGTCGTCCGCGATTTCTGCCGGAGTTCGGGGTCGTTCTCGACCTCGTGCATGGCCACACGGAACCGGGAAAAGCAGGCGGCACAGGGCATGGTCATATAGTCGTGGCCCAGGTCCTCGGCGATGGCCAGGGTCTTCATGGGCAGCTTGACGGCCCGGTAGTGGTTGGTATTGTGGGCCGGCGAGGTACCGCAGCACACCCAGCCCTCGGGCTCGACCAGGTTCAGGCCCAGTTTCTCGGCCACGGCCATGGTGGACATGTGGAACTCGATGCCGGTAGCATGCAGGCTGCAGCCGGGATAGTAGGAGATAACGTTGTCTTTGACCCGTCCCTCCGGTTCCCGCTTCCGCGCGTTTGCGCGATAGCGGGCATCATGTCCGGGCCAACGGGCGCCGCATCCGCGCCCGCCGCTTCCCCGGCCGATCGCCCGTTGCGCGAGCGTCGGGCGATGCTGGGCAGGATTTTGAGCTTGCCTGTCCGGAGCATCTTGACGGCCAGTGGGATGTCGTACTTGAAGAGCTGGCGAAAATCCAGTTGCCCGGCAAAGAACTCGCGGGTGTACAGCTCGGCCATCAGTCCCAGCTCCCACATGCGGCCAAACCAGTTGATGCCCCGATTGGCCGACTTGTAGAACATGGGTACGGTAGGCGCCTTGGACTTGATGCCCTGCTCGGCGGCCATGATCTCCAGTCGTCCATGATGCGGGCGATGTCGATGTCTTGCGGACAGCGGGTGGAACAGGTCTCGCAGGCGGCGCAGATGGAGATGGTCCGCGAGTTGAGCACCAGGTCGGTTTGCCCGAACTGGGCGGCTCGCAGCACCTGGTGGGGTGTCAGGTCAAAGTAGGCCGCCACCGGGCAGCCAGCCGTGCACTTTTTGCATTGGTAGCAGAGAAAGACGTTCTCGCCGGAACGGTCGCGGATCTCCCGGGCGAGGTCGTCTCGAGCGTAATTGTCATGAGCCAACTCCTCAACAGAGTACAATCCGAGGAAGCTCTGTCCCCAAGGCCCTGTTTTGCCGGGTGCCGGGGGATGCGAGCGAGCTTTTGGATGGCTTATGCAGACTGCCGCGCTGGATCGTACTTGGGGCCGATCTGGGTTGCCTTGACGATGCTGTCCACGGCCTATTCCCATTCGATGGCCATGATGTGAACGCCGGCCACGCCCTCGATCTCTTTGCAGGCGTTGATGATCTCAACACAGATCTCGATGCCTTCGGTTTCGGCGGCCTGTTTGCGCAGGCGGCGGGCTTCTTTGGCCTCGTTGGGATCGTCCATGGACTTGATCTCTTTGATGGAGGGCAGGCCCTGGGTTGAGTTTCTCATGCGCTCGATGTATTCCGGATCTACCTCCATGCCAGGCACCTTGCTGGCCATGTACCTGGCGCCGCCCAGGCTCCTGATGGGCGCCACGCCGGCCAGAATGTAGGTCTCCTCATGCAGTCCCAGATCTACCACGCGGCGCATATACTCTGCGAACTTGGGTACGTTAAAGATGATCTGCGTCTGGATGAAGTCGGCGCCGGCGCGGGCCTTTTTGCCCAGGCGGTAGGGACGGAAGTCAAAGGGATCGGCAAAGGGGTTGGCCGCAGCGCCCAGGAAGAAACGGGGCTCCTGCCCCTTGATGGCATCGCCGCATTGAAAGATATGCTGGTCGCGCATGTCGCGGCACATTTGCAGCATCGAGATCGAGTCCAGGTCGTGTACATTCTTGGAATTGGGGTGGTTGCCAAATGTCTGGTGGTCGCCGGTGAGGCACAGCAGGTTGCGCGCGCCCAGGGCATAGGCCCCCAACAGATCGCTCTGGATGGCGATGCGGTTGCGGTCGCGGGCGGTCATCTGGACGTTGGGCTCGATGCCCATCTCCATGAGCATGACCGCGACCGAGATGGACGACATGCGCACCACCGCTGTCTGGTTGTCGGTGATATTGACCGACTCGACGATGTCCTTCAGGAAGCCGGCCTTGTGCTCGATCTCCTGGCGGTCGGCGCTCTGCGGCGGCCCGAGTTCTCCCGTGGCCACAAAGTATCCGGCTTTGAGGGCCTTTTCGAGATTGCTGCCTACGATGTATCCGTTGTCACTCATAGCCGTAGATCCTCCCGCACGATTTTGCGCTGACCGCCGTCGCGGCTGCGTGTGCCAGTTCTTGGCCGGCTCGATCTCCATCAGCCTGTCCAGTTGGCCCAGATCCTCCAGCCGGTGATAGATCTGGTCCCAAACACAGGGTGTCTCCTTGTCGGCATAGACTTCGCAGATGCCGCTCTGCGAGCCGCCGCAGGGCCCGTTGAGCAGGCTCTTGGCGCAGCGGGCGATGGGGCACAGGCCGCCTGTCAGGGCCAGGACACAGTCGCCGCAGGCCTGGCAGCGCTCTTCCCAGACGCCCTGCTCGTTCGGGCTGGCTCAGCCCACTGGTGTTCAGCCCTGGCACCGTCAGTTTCTCGGGGAACTGCTCGTTCATGGTCTGCACGCCGATGCCGCAGGCCAGCGAGACGACAGGTCGGCGTCCCGCACATAGTCGGCCGCCAGATCGTTGTACTCGTACTCGCACTGGCGCTGGACGGTGAATTCGGTGACCTCCTTCTCGTTCCCGTCCAGCCGCGTGGCCATCCTGAGCTGTGAGGCCAGGATGGAAGCTTCTTTTTCGCCACCAGCGAAGCAGACCGTGACACAGGTGCCGCAGCCGAGAACCAGTACCTTCTCAGCGTCGCCGATCATGCCCTTGATCTCTTCAAGGGGCTTTTGTTCGGCTACTATCATTCTTCATCCTCCGCAAAGTATACAAATGGGTGTTCCCATAACTGCCTAGTACGATGGGTTGGAATGGGAAATCTCCAGATCGTTGACCTGCATGAACCTGGGGACAATCACTGCTGTGGGATTGCGTGCGCCGTAGCTCTGAGATGTATTGTAAGCGGAGTGGCCTCGGACAGCCAGGCCACCTTGTCGCCAAAGATGTCCAGCAGGCTCTGGGTCAGGCGCACGTTGTACGGGACCTCGACGCTGCCGTCCTGATTGAGGTACAGGGCCCCAAAGCGTGAGCTCGCCGTGATAATGCCCTTGGAAGGATTGACGATATTCATATAGTGCAGGAAGGGAATGTAGAGCGCGCTCTTGTCCCGGGGCATGGCAGACCAGCTCTGCCAGCGAGCTTACTGCCTGGTCGCCGCCCTCCAGGACCAGGCTCTTGTGTGTGACCGTGTGGCCGGTGGCTTGGGCGCCAAACTCGTCGGCATCGTCCTGCTCCCAGACGAAGCCCTGGAAACGCCCGTCCTGAAAGATCGTGAATGGGCCTGCGGGGGAGCCCAGTAAAGTCCTGCTTGAAGGGAAAGGTCTCGAGGCCGGTCGGGTCGTCGACCAGCGTGAATTTTTCGGAGAATACCTTCTGGCCGACCTGTTCCTCGGCTCAGGAAAGAATAGCCCCTCTTCATCAAGCCCGCCATCAAAACCGATCCAGTTCATAAAGCTGATCATTTCAGCGGTGGCCGCGGGTCCAAAGACGATGTCGTACGTGCCCAGGGGCAGTTGCCGCGGCGTATCGTTTTCATAGCGCTCGATCAGAAAGGCCAGCTCCTCGACGCAGCCGGGCCGGGTCCAGATCGGACGCTTTCTGGGCCGACTGCTCGGCGATCACCTCCCACTTGAGGCCTGTGTGGGCCAGGACTGCTGTGACCTGGGCATCGGAGGTCTGGAAGTACAGGGCGTGCTCGGACTTTGTGTTCGTCAGGGCGATGGTGTTGGCGCCGGAGGAAAAGATGCCGGAGAGCTTGAGATCGTCTGGTCTCCAGGCCCTGGACCGCGCTGTTAAAGAAGGCCAGCCTCTCCTGTTGCCCAGGTTGGCCAGCGGCGCATCGTATGCCGCTCTCGTCGACAAAGGTCTCCTGCGTACACCGGGACGGTGGGTTGATAGGTGAGGGGCTGAGAGTGCTCGACCATCCGCCAGCGGTGTCGATGGCCTCGTTTCATGTCATCGATCTTGGCCAGATCGGTGATGAGATCGTAGCTGGCCCGCTTTCTTCCCGGAATAGGCCGTGATGCCAGGCGGATCAGGTGCTCGTTGGTGTTCAGCGAGATGGCCGAGTTGGCAAAGCGCATCAGGTAGCTGTCTTCCTCGTGATAGAAGAGGGCCACGGATGCGTCACCGTTCCCATAGCCTTTTTCCAGTGCGTATGCCCGCAGTTCGCTCAGGGTCGCCAGTATTTTCTCTCTCACCGCTATTCTCCTATCCTGACATTGTCAAAGCGGCAGACGGGAACCCCATGTCCTAGCTGCATCGCCTGGTTGGGCTGCCCTTTGCCGCAGTTGTCCACGTAACTCAAGCTTGCCAGGTGGATCTCATCGCCAACGGCCGAAAGCGAGTTCCAGAATTTGAGCGTATCGTCCTTGTAGGTGGGGTTTTTGACGACCTTGGTGATCTCTCCGTCCTCCACCAGCCAGCCGATCTCGGTCGCAAAGTGGAATTGCTCGCGGTTGGAGCCGATGGACCAACTCCGATCGCCATCGACGATGATGCCTCTTTCCGTGTTCTCGAACAATGTCCTCCAGCGAGCCATCGTCGCCCGGATCGATGTTGATGTTGGTCATTCTCTCGATGGGCACCCGGTAGAAGGAGGAGGCCCGGTTGCAGCCGCCACTCCCGGCAAAAATCTCCTTGCCGGCCCTGGCGTTGGCTTCTTCCACCATCTGGCGGCCGGTAATGGCGCCGACCAGGATGCCTTTGTCGATGAGGACCGTGTTCTGGCAGGCGACACCATCGTCGTCATAGCCAAAGCTGCCCGGGCTGTTGGGCACCGTCGCGTCGGCCCTGGCGGTCAGCTTTTCGGAACCGTAATGCAGGCTGCCGAAATCGTCCAGGGTCACAAACGAGCCGCCCGCATAGGCCAGTTCGTAGCCCAGGATGCGGTCCAGTTCCAGGGCATGGCCAATGGTCTCGTGCGTTTGCAGCCACATGATGGCTGGCAACAGGATGACCGAGCGGTTCTCCTTGGGGCAACTCCTCGGCGACCAGCACCTGGTTCATTTCCTGGACGATCCTGCTCGGCGTTTTCGCGCAAAGAGCTGCCTGTCGATGGATTCCCAACCGCGCGTAGCTGCGCCCCGCCTGCCCAGGCGTGAACTTGCGCTCGTGGGTGCTCCCTGTTTGTCCCTGGCCCGTGACCTCGATCCCGGCAAAGACCTCGGTGATCAGCTTCTCGATCTCACTGCCTTCCGAGTCCAGCAAAGACGATCTGCTTGCGGATGAAGAACAGGTCGCCGATGCGCTGCAGCACGCCCTGGCTGGTCGAGACGTTCGTCCATGCTCCTTCAGGAACGCCGACCTTTTCGGCCAGAGGGACCTCAAAGGGGTCGATCTCGCATGGGCTGGTGAACTCTGCCTGGACGGCCTCTTCCTCTCGGCCAGCCGTACCGGGAAGGTGACCCGCTGCGAGGCGATCTGGGCATTGTCGAGGGCCGGTCAAACAGCGCGGCCAGCTCACCCAGGTCGGACGAGGCCGAGAACCCCCAGGCGCCCTTGTATAGCACACGAACCCCCATGCCGCTCTCGCGGGAGAGGTATTGGTCTTCAGGTTGCCGTTCCACATCAGCAGGTATGTTTCTCTCTCAAAGGGATACCACCGCGCATCCACATAGGTGGCCCCTGACCTTTGATCGATCGATCTGTTGTTTGATTTGTTGCAGCATTTTCGACTCTCCGCCGGCTGGCTGCCAGGTATTTGTCCATCCTTCAGCGGATTGGGCCCCAGTTGGCGGGCCCGCTCCGTCATCTCGGTCGCAATCTCTGCGAAGCGAACGCCTTCTGCCGAGGAGAGAAAATACATCTCCAGGCGCTCTGGCTCCAGGCCGACTTCGGCCAGCAGCTTTTTGGCATAGGTTACCCTTCGTTCTGCGCCCAGATTACCTTCCAGGTAATGGCAGGTGCCTTTCAGTCAGCCGGCGACGAAAACGGCGTCGGCTCCCTTCTCAAAGGCCCTGAGCAGGTAGAGAACGTCCACCTTGCCTGTACAGGGCAGGTGCAGCACCTTGACGTTGGGCGGATAGCTCAGCCGCATGGATCCTGCCAGGTCCGCTGCGGCATAGGCGCAGTAGTGGCAGGCAAAGGCCAGAATTTGCGGTTCAAAGTTAGCCATGTTCACGTCCTTTGTTACGCGACTCGCACGCCTGTCTGCAGAATCAGGTTGGCCAAGGGGTCGCTATCCCGAAAGTCCTCAGGCCTGAATGGGCTGGGCTCAATCCGGTCATCAATCTTGGCCGCCAGGAGCATCAGGTTCACGCGTTCCTGGAAGCGATCCCTGGAAAAGTCCGGCGAGATCACAGCAACGTCGATGTCGCTCCATCCTGCAGCCGTTCCCGAAACCTGCGACCCGAACAAGTGGGCGGCCTCCACACGTTGCCTCTGCCGCACGGCAGAAAGGAACTGCTCAATACTCAGCGCTACGGCGCGTGGGATTGTAGCCACTCCAGCAACTCCTTGATCATCTCCATCTAGTGGATCACGCCGCCAGCGCCAGGTCCATCGCCTCGAAGAGAGCTTCCTCCTTGGCCAGGACCTGATCATCGGTAAAGTGCTGCAACTGGATGGCCCTGGCCGGGCATTCCGCGGGGCAGAGCCCGCAACCACGACAGGCGGCCGCGGCGACCTCGGCCGCGCCGACGATTTCTCCCACCCCAACCAGTTCCGGGTTGATCCGCACGGCCCCAAAGGGGCAGATGCGCACGCAGGTCAGACAGGCCGTACACTTGGCCGGGTCCACCTCCGCCACCACGCCGCCCACCTCTAGCTGCTCTTTGGACAGGATGCTGGCTGCACGGGCGGCCGCGGCCCCTGCCTGGGCGATGGTCTCGTCCAGCAGCTTGGGATAGTGGGCCGTGCCGGCTAAATAGATGCCCTCGGCTGGGAAATCCACCGGCTGGAGCTTGACGTGGGCTTCCAGGAAAAAGCCTTCCAGCGTGCAGGAGAATTTGAGAGTTCTGCCAGTTCGCGGCTGCCATCGGCGGGCACGACGGCCTGGGATAGGACCAGCAGATCTGGATCGAGGGCCAGTGGCTGGCCCAGCAACTCGTCGTGGACCATGATGCGCAGCCGGCCGTTGCGACTCACCTGGGGCTGGCTGCCTTCTTGGTAGCGTACAAAGACCACGCCCGCCTCCCGAGCCCGGGTGTAGAGTGACTCCTGGAAGCCGTAGGTGCGGATGTCGCGGTTGTAAAGCACATAAACCTGGGCATCGGGGTTCCGTTCCTTGATGCGCAGCGAGTTCTTGGCCGCTGACTGAGCAGCAGATGCGGCTGCAATAGAAGCCCGTCTCGTCCCCCTCCTCATCCCAAGGCCCGACACACTGCAGCATCACCACGGACTGGACGTTGGCGATGGGGGCTGTGCGGGCCCCTCCTCCGCCAGCAACTGCTCCAGATCGGTCTGGGTGACGACGCGCGGGTCGCTGTCGAGTCCATAGGCGGAACCGCGATATTCCTGACCCCCGGTGGCGACCAGGGTCACACCGTGTTCGATGAGGCGCTGGGTCGGATCGGTGCGGCAGGCCACCGTGGTCTCGAAATTGCCCACAAATCCGCCGGACTTGACGACGTCGTGGCCGGTCAGGACCTCAATGCGCGGGTGATGGGTCAGGCTGGCGATCAGGTTCTCCACAAAGGCCCGCGGGTCGCCGCCGTCGCCGGTGGCGGTGAGCAAGCGCGCCTGGCCGCCCAGCTCGTGCTCCCTCTCCACCAGGGTCACGTCGTATCCCTGCTGGGCCAGGTTGAGGGCCGCCGTCATGCCCGCCACGCCCCCGCCCAGGACCAGCGCCCGGTGGCTCAGGCTTTGGTCCTGGGTGTACAGCGGCGCCAGTTGCCGGGCGCGGGCGACGGCCATCCGTGTCAGGTCTTCCGCCTTTTGTGTCGCCAACTCGGGCCATTGGGCGTGAACCCAGGAATCCTGGTCGCGGATGTTGGCCATCTCGAACAGGTAGGGGTTCAAGCCTGCCTCGCGAATGGTATCGCGAAAGATGGGCTCGTGCGTGCGCGGCGTGCAGGATGAGACGATGACGCGGTTGAGGCGCTTTTCGCGGATCTGTTCCTGGATCTGCGCCAGCGAGTCGGCGGAGCAGGTATAGACGGTATTCTCGGTGTGGACCACGTTGGGCAGGGTGGCCGCATACTCGGTCACGCCGGCCACGTCGACTACGCCCGCGATGTTGCTGCCGCAACTGCAGACAAAGACGCCAATGCGCGGCTCGTCCCCGGGTGCTACTTCGATCTCGGGCGGATAGCCGGCTGGCGTGACCAGGCTCCCCCGTGCTTCTCCGATGGTGGCCAGGGCCGCGGCCGCCGCGCCGCCGGCCTGGATGACACTATCGGGGATATCTTTGGGCTCGGAAAAGGCGCCGCAGACAAATACGCCGGGACGCGTCGTCTCAACCGGATGGAAGGGGTTGGTCTGGCAGAATCCATACTCATCGAGTTCGATACCGGTCGCAGCCGCCAGCGCCTCAGTGCCTGCCGGCCTCTCCATGCCCACACTCAGCACAACCAGGTCGTACTCGTCCTTGCAGAGCTGGCCTTCTCCGGTCTCATAGGCCAGGCGCAGGTTGTGGGTCTGCGGATCCTGGTCAAGGGTGGGCACGCGGCAGCGCACATAGTGGATGCCATACTGGTCTCGGGCCCGCTGATAGTAGGCGTCAAAGCCCTTGCTAAAGGCCCGCATGTCCATCATAAAGATGGTGCAGTCCAGATCCGCCACGTGCTCGGTGGCCAGCATGGCCTCCTTGGTGGCGTACATGCAGCAGACGGCGCTGCAGTACTCGTGCTCGCGGTCTCGCGAGCCCACGCACTGGAGGAAAGCGATGCGCCTGGGTTCCTGCCGGTCGGAGGGCCGGAAGATGTGGCCACGGGTTGGCCCTGATGCTGATAGCAGCCTCTCGAACTCCATCGAGGTGACCACGTTGGGGTAGCGGCCGTAGCCCAGCGCCGTGTAGGGTTCCGGGTCAAAGAGCTGGTAGCCCGGAGCCAGGACCACGGCTCCTACCTCGATCTGCTCTTCGTAGGGCGCTTGCTGGTGGTCAATGGCGTGCGCCTTGCAGGCCAGCACGCACTGGTAGCACTCGGAGCAGAGGCCGCAACTGAGACAGCGAGCGGCTTCGGCCAGGGCCTGTTCCTCATTCAGGCAGAGTTCCACCTCGCGAAAATCGCCCACGCGCTGGGAGATGGGAGCCTTGGGCATCTCGACCCGTGGGGCCAGGTCCACCTGGCCGCGGGCGATGCCCTCGGCAATCTCGTCTTCCGTCAGTTCAGTGGTGGGCAGTGGCAGCAGCTCGCGGGGTGTCAGGAGTGGAGCGCCACGCAGGTAGCGGTCGATGGAGAGGGCTGCCCGCCGGCCGGCGGCGATGCCCTCTATGAGCGCCCCTGGTCCGGCCGCTGCGTCGCCGCCGGCCAGGATGCCGGGCCTGTTGGTCTCCAGCGTCTGGGGGTTCACCTTGAAGGTACGCCAGCGCGTGATCTCGAGCCCGTGGTCGGGATCCAGAAAGCTGATCTCCGGGGCCTGGGCGATGGCCGCAACCATGGTATCGCAGGGGACCTCAAATTCACTGCCCTCGATGGGGATGGGCCGCCGCCGGCCGCTGGCGTCCGGTTCGCCCAGCCGCATGCGGATGCAGCGAATGGCCGAAAGTTGCCCGTTCTCGGACAGCACGGCCACCGGCTGGGTCAAAACATCAAGCTGTACGCCTTCCTCCAGGGCGTCTTCGATCTCCCAGTCGTTGGCGGGCATCTCGGCGCGCGTGCGGCGGTACAGGAGGGTCACGTCGCGGGCGCCCAGACGCAGGGCGGAGCGCGCTGTGTCGATGGCGGTGTTGCCGCCGCCGACAACCACGACCCGCTGGCCCAAGTGCACGTCCTGGCCCAGGGCTACCTCGCGCAGGAAGGGCACGCCGTGCAGGACGCCCTCGGCCTCGTCCTCGCCGGGGATGCGCAGCTTTTGGGGTTCGTGGGCGCCAATGGCCAAAAAGACAGCGGAGAAGCCCTGGTCAAAGAGCCTGTTGATGTCCCGGATGGGGTGGTTGAGCTTGAGCGTGACGCCCAGCTTGAGGATCTCGTCGATCTCGTAGTTCAGCACGTCGTGGGGCAGGCGGTAGGCGGGGATGCCGACCCGGGCCATGCCGCCCGCCACAGGAAGAGCTTCAAAGACAGTGACCTGGTAGCCCATGCGCGCCAGGAAATGGGCCGCGGTGAGACCGGTCGGACCGGCCCCGACGATGGCCACGCGCCGCTTGTCCTCAGGCGGCAGCTCGGTGGGAGCCTCGGGGTAGGGGCGCAGTTCCCGATCTTGCTCCGGCCGGCCTTCGCTCTGCCATCTTTCATAAACCGTGTCGGCCGCGAAGCGCTTTAGCGCGCAGATGGCCACGGGGCTGTCGAGCTTGTTGCGGTTGCACTCGGTCTCGCAGGGGTGGTGGCAGACGCGACCAACGGTCGCCGGGAAGGGGTTGTATTGCTTGATGACCTCCAGCGCCTCCTCGTACCGCTGCTGGGCGATGAGGGCGATGTAGCCCTGGGCGCTGGTATCGGCCGGGCAGGTCGCCTTGCAAGGACTGGTACCCTTCTTTGAGATGACATAAGCGCTCGGAACGGCCTGGGGATAGGGTTTGTAGGCGGCCGTGCGTTGGGACAGGCCCTGGTTGAACTCGTTGGCTACGGTGACCGGGCAGACGTCGACGCAGTCGTTGCAGGCGGTACAATCGTCCAGGCTGACGTAGCGCGGGCGGCGCCGGAGCGTGGCCTTGAAGTGACCGGGCTCGCCCTCGAGGCTCAGCAGATCGGTCATGGCCAGGATCTCGATGTTGCGGTGGCGTCCGGCCTCGACCAGCTTGGGCGACAGAATGCACATGGCACAGTCATTGGTGGGGAAGGTTTTGTCGAGCTGGGCCATTTTGCCGCCGATGGCAGGATCGCGCTCGGCCAGGTAGACCTTGACACCGGAGCCAGCCAGGTCCAGGGAGGCCTGGACGCCGGCAATTCCGCCCCCAACTACGAGCGCGGCGCCTATCGGTTTGCCGTTCGTAGATTCTGTCATTGCTCGCTTCCCTGTCAAGCTCTGCCTGCTGCTGGCCCTTGGCCACCTACCCGCGTGCTGCTCGGGCTCCTATCCCTCATGTCGAGAGCGCTGTGTCTCTATCCGTGCCCAGGCGCTGCTCCGCCTCGCCAACATCGCCCCCGGGACGTAGCCCGTCTGGAAACAGGGGCCTGTGCCAAGCTGTCAGCCTGAGCCTGTCGAAGGCGGTTTGCGTCTGTGTAGCGGCCATCATCCTTCGACAAGCTCAGGATGACCCATGCAAGCAGGCCAGCCGGCAGCGTTCACCGGCCTCTTGCCGCTTGCATGATCGTCCTGGATTTCACGCGGTTCAGCCGCAGCCCGACTTCGTCGGCGGAAAGACCCATGGCCAGGCCCAGGAGCTGTGGGTAGAAAAGAACCGGCAGACGATATTGCGTCTCATAGATCTTTTCGATGCGACGCTGCTGAAATTCGTACATGATGTCGCAGAAGGGACAGACCACGACCAGGGCATCGGCGCCGGCGGCCACGGCCCGTTCCAGCTTGAGCCGGGGCATGGCCAGGGCCGTCTGCTCGTCTGCGGCCAGGATCCCACCGCCGCAGCACTGCTCGCGCCCTTCGTAGTTGATCGATTCGATGCCCAGGGCCTCGATCATCTCGTCGAGGCTCCGCGGATCCTCCGGGTCGTCAAACTCGTCGTGGGCCCCGGCTGGTTTGAGGTAGTGGCAGCCATAATGGGCGGCAAGCCGCAGGTTCGAGAGATCCGCGGTGACCGTTTCCTGTAAACATTGGAGGCCGACCTCCTCGTATAGGACCCGGGCATAGTGCCTGACCCGGATGGTGCCGTTGTACCGCAGGCCTGTCGCTGCTTCCAGCTTTTCGTTGATGCGCTGGCGCAGATCCTCGTCTTCCTGCAACAGGTGGTTGGCTTCGGCCTGCGTGCCGGTACAAGAGCTGCACAGCGCGCAAATGTCCAGCCCCTGTTCCTCGGCCAGCGCCAGGTTTCGTGCTGACATCAGCAGCGCCGTATCGTGGTCCAGCGCTTTCAGCGGAAAACCGCAGCAGCCAAAGTCATTGATGTCGACGAACTCGATCCCCAGCTTCCGGGCCGTGTTCCGGGCGGACAGTTCATAGTTCAAGGTACGGACCGGGGCTGTGCATCCCAGATAGAAGGCGTACCTCATCATTTCACCCTCTCAGCGGCTGCTTCGCCGATGGCATCCAGGCCGGTCACCGCCAGGATCCGCTGATAGTCCTCCGGTCGCTCGGCAATGGCGGGCAGGCCCAAGTCCGTGCGCCGCTCGTTCTCAAAGGCGGTGATGTCGTACAGCCGCCCGTGGTCGGCGATCAGGCCCACCTGAGTTTGGTAGGAGGGTGGGATATGGCCCTCCTGCACGGCGACGTTCTTGATGGCGTGCATCAGGTCGGTGATGCGCACGTCCTGCGGGCAGCGCTCCTGGCAGGCATAGCAGGTGGAACAGAGCCAGATGAAATCACTGGACAACACCTGTTCCTTGAGCCCCAGCAGGGACATGTGAATGATGCGGCGCGGATTGTATCGCTCTGTGACCTCGCGGACCGGGCACGACGCCGTGCAGGTGCCGCAGGCAAAACAGCGCCGAGATGCGCTCGCCGCCCGGTTGGGCGGCCACCCGTTGGGCGAAGGTTGGGTCGATTGCGCTGGCATCAATCACTTGCTGCATGCGCGCCTCCCTACGGCTGGGCCAGCCTCCTCAGTGGGCTGGGCCCCAGCGCCGTATGCGTTCGGTCATCTGCTGGGCGGCGTTGGCAAAGGCGTGGGCCTGGCTGCCCGACATGTAAAAGATGCCCAGCCGCTCGCCTTCAATGCCGACATCCTCCAGCAGCTTGCGGGCATAGGTCAGGCGCTTGGTGGCCCGCACGTTTCCGTGAACGTGGTGGCAGTTGCCGATGGGGCAGGCGACGATGTAGACGCCATCGGCCCCTTCCTCGAAAGCCTTCAGGATGTATTCTACGTCGACTTTGCCGGTGCAGGGAAAGCGAAACAGCTTGACGTTCGCCGGGTAGTTCAGCCGCATGGCGCCGGCGGTGTCGGCCGCCATGCTGCCACAGTAGATGCAGGTAAAGGCTGTCAGCTCGGGCTTGAATCCGTTGTTTGATGGTTCACTCATGTTGTGTCTCCTGGACTCACGCGTAGGCCCACTGGCCGAGGATCGGCTCCTCGGTCAGCACCAGTTGGTCATCGCGGTAGTGGCGCAGTTGGATGGCGTCGGCCGGGCACTCGCTGGTGCAGGTCCCGCAGCCGGTGCACAGCGATGGCTCGATATAGGCCGCGCCGACGATGTCTCCCACGCCGATCGCCTTGGGATCGATGATGGGAATCTGGAAGGGACAGACCCGCACGCAGGTCAGGCAGCCGACGCATTTGGCCTGTTCCACGATGGCAATGGTGCCGCCTACCTCCAGGCGGTCCTTGCTCAGGATAGGTCATGGCCCGCGCCGAGGTGGCCAGGGCCTGGGCGATGGTTTCCTCGATGAACTTGGGATAGTGGGCCAGCCCGGCCAGAAAGATGCCCTCGCGCGTAAAGTCCATGGGCCGCAGCTTGAGGTTGTCCTCCATGAAAAAGCCTTCGCTGGACAGCGGCACCTCCAGGATGCGGGCCAGTTCGGGGTTTGTCTCGGCGGGCATGATGGCCATGGAGAGGGCCAGCAGATCCGGGCTGAAGGTGAGCTGCTGGTCCAGGATGACGTCCTGTGACCCGCACCTGGAGCTCGTCCATAGTCGACCTGTACCTGGGGCGGGTCGTCCTCGTCGTAGCGCAGAAAGATGACGCCCCGTTCGCGGGCTTCGGTATAGTACTCTTCGCGGAAGCCGTAGGTGATCAGGTCCTTGTAGAGGACATAGACCTGGCAATCGGGGTTGATCTGCTTGATGCAGGATGGCGTTCTTCATGGTGTTGGTGCAGCAGGTCCGGCTGCAGTAGTGGACTGTCTTGCTCGGGCGGGTTGACGCACTGGATCATCACCACTTGGTTCAGCTCTGCGCGCTGCGTCCACGTCCTCGGCGAGCTGCTTCTCCAGCTCCAGCTGGGTGATCACCCGCGGATCCTGGCCATAGAGGAAGGTGTTGCCCTTGTATTCATGGCCGCCCGTGGCCACGACGGTCACGCCGTGCTCGATCTCCCAGCAGCGGGGTGGTTCTCCGTCGCCGGCATAGCTCAGACGGGTGCGGAAGTTGCCCACGTGGCCTTCAAAGCCGATGACCTCGGTGTTGTAGTGCAGGGCGATGCGCTCGTGGCTGTGGACGCGCTTGACGAGGGAGTGAAGCAGACGCTGGGGGTTCGGTCCCTCGGCGGTCCTGTACAGGTTGCTGCAGGTTGCCGCCCAGCTCGTCTGTCTTCTCGACCAGAAAGACGTCATAGCCCTCGTCGGCGATGGACAGGGCCGAGGTCATGCCCGCCAGGCCGCCGCCAATGACCAGGGCCGAGCGCTCGATGCTGCCGGCTCTCTTTTGATAGGGCTGGAAATGGCGCACCCGGGCCACGCCGACGCGCATCTCTTCCTTGGCCTTGCGCGTCGCGCCGGCAGGATCGTCGGCGTGCACCCAGGCGCAGTTGTCCCGCAGGCTGACGAACTCCAGCAGCTGCGGGTTCAGGCCTTCCTGTTGGATGACGTGCTGGAACAGGGCCAGGTGGGTGCGCGGCGTGCAGGCGCCGATGACGACGCGGTTCAGATTGTGCTCGCGGATCGCTTCCCGGATGGCTTCGGGTCCGCCCGACAGGCAGCCATAGTCCAGTGCCTGGGTGTGGACCACGCCGGGCATGGTGCTGGTATGCGGCCAGCACGTCGTCCACGTCCATGACCTCGTCGATGGTGGGATGGCAGTAGCAGGCAAAGACGCCGATGCGAGGTTCTTCGCCGCTCACGTCCCGCTCGGGCGGATAGTCTGGCTTTGGTGATCTCGGTGCCTGACTTGCCCGAGAGCAGGGCCATGCACCGCGCCGCCGCGCCGCTGGCATCCATGACCGTCTCGGCAATCTCTTTGGGCGTGGCAAAGGCGCCGGCCACAAAGACGCCGGGCCGGCTGGTATCCACCGGCTCGAATTTGTCGGTCTTGCAGAAGCCGTACTCGTTCAGCTCGATCTGCATGTCCTCGGCCAGGGCCACGGCCTTGGGCGGCGGCTCGCTGCCCACCGACAGGACGACCATGTCAAACGTCTTGCGCTGCAGCGTTGCCCTGCTCGTCCTGGTAGTGCAGGATCAGGTCATTGGTGTTGGGGTCTTCCTTGATCTCGGAGATGCGGCAGCGCGTGTACTCCACCCCCCACAGGTCCTTGGACTGCTCAAAGTAGGCGGTGTACTCTTTGCTGAAGGCCCGCTCGTCCATGATGAAGACTTCGCACTCTACGCCGGGCAGCCGCTCCTTGGCCAGCACGGCTTCCTTGGTGGCGTACATGCAGCAGATGGACGAGCAGTAGGGGTGTTCCTGGTCGCGCGAGCCGATGCACTGCAGCCAGGCGATGCGCTCCGGGATCTTGCCGTCGGAGGGGCGCTCGATGATGCCCTCGGTGGGGCCCGACCGGCTGGACAGGCGCTCGTACTGGATGCCGGTGACCACGTTGGGATAGCGCCCGTAGCCCAATTCTTCCGCGGGCGTGGGGTCGTAGAGCTTGTAGCCCACGGCCAGGATGATGGCTCCGACGTTGATCTCCTCGTACCAGTCTTCTTCGTCCAGGTTGATGGCCTTGGTGGGGCAGACCTCCTCGCACTTGCGGCAGGGCTCGCAGTAGGGGCCCTTTTCGATGACGTAGGCGTTGGGCGCGGCCCGGACCGAGGGCTTGTAGGCGGCCTTGCGGGTCACCAGGCCAGCCTGGTACTCGCTGGTCAGGTCGACGGGGCAGACCTTGGTGCATTCGTCGCAGTTGATGCACAGATTGATGTCCACGTAGCGGGGCCGGTGGTGTACCTTGACCGTAAAGTCGCCGGGCAAGCCCTGTGGCACCCACGACGGTGCTGTTGGTCATGATCTCGATGTTGGAGTGCTGGCTGTGGTCGAGCAGGAAGGGCGAGATCGAGGGCCGGGAGCAGCCGTAGCCGTGGTCAGAGGTGCCCCGGCAGAGCACGCAGTCGTGGGTGGGGAACATGAAGCCCAATTGGGCCACGATCCCGCCGATGCTGGGCGCCGAGTCCAGCAGATAGACCTTGTACCCAGAGTCGGCCAGGTCCACGGCGGCGCGCATGCCTCCCACGCCGGCGCCGACGACCATTACCGAACCGAGCATTTTGCGTTGAACCACTACGTTCCTCCCCAAGTGCTAGCTGTATTGTAGCTGCCGCGGGCTCGAAGACGCCCGCCGCAGCTTGGTGCACGCGAATTGTCATTCGTATCTGTGATAGCAAAAGACCCATGCACAAGGCACGGGCTCGAAGGGGAAAAAAGTGTCAGGTGTTGCGCGGTGCAGGCGGAGCGAGCCCAGCGGCCTGTACTCCTCCCGTCAGCCAACTCCCCTTCGAGTTGTCTACTCCTTGCGCGCGCTGTGTTGCCAGCGCCAAATCCGAGCTATTATACCTGATTCCTAATGAGAATGCAAGACGCTGGATCGAAAAGGGCAGGGTTGTTGGCGGGTTGGCGCGGAGGTGCTGGACTGTGGTCCAGCATGAGCAGTCACTTAGTGCGTATCCAAGGCTGAGCGTTGGCATGGTGACTTCACCGCACCGCCGTGAAACAGGCGGTGCTAGTCAAAGCCTAAGATGTTCTCTGGCCTGGCGCTGGCTCTTCCAGGCCAGCGCGACCTTTGCATTCAAACCATCAGCCTCAAGCATGCACTAACAACAGCTCCCGGCGGACCACAGTCCACCGGCCACTGTGTGCCAGGTGCTGGACTGTGGTCCAGCACGAGCAATCACCCAACAATTGCTCCCGGTGGACCACAGTCCGCCGGCTGCTGCGCCAGGTGCTGGACCACAGTCCAGCACGAGCAATCACCCAACAATTGCTCCCGGCGGACCACAGTCCGCCGGCGCTGCGCCAGGTGCTGGACTGTGGTCCAGCACAAGCAATCACCTAACAATTGCTCCCGGCGGACCACAGCCCGCCGGCCGCTACGCCAGGTGCTGGACTGTGGTCTAGCACAAGCAATCACCTAGCAATTGCTCCCGGCGGACCACAGTCCGCCGGATCTGTTCACTCGCCTTCCAGCGCAGCCACCAGCGCCTGCAGAATCTCGCCCAGCTCGGCCGGCAGCCCGGCCGGCACCGGCGGCACTTTTCCCCGGCGGCGACGCGCTGCAGGAAGGGCCCACGGCCCCCAGGGGCGGCCCCGCGGCCGCCAGTTGGGCCAGGGCCTCCGCCGCGTCGGGCGGCAGGGGGCGTGCCGGCGCGGCGCGGCCTGGAAGGCGGCCTGGGCCAGGGCGAGGACGGCGCGGCAGCTGTTTTCGCCTGCTGCTTGCGCCTGCCCGGCGGCGGGCGTGCCCTCGCCGCGGGCCAGGCGCTCCAGTTCGGCCCTTGGCCTCGTACTTGGCCTGCCAGCGCGCGGCGGCGGCTGCGTCGCCCCGCGCGCGGGCGATGTCGGCCAGGTTGCCGTAATCCTTGTAGACGTCCGGCAGGTCGAGTGACTCGCCGATCTCCAGGGCCTGCAGCATGTCTCTTCCGCCTTGTCCAGATCGCCCAGCATCTGGTACAAGACGCCCAACTGGCGGTAGGACGCCGCCGCGTTGACCTGGTTGCCCATCTCCAGCCGGATCGCCAGGCTCTCCTGCCACCGAGGCCACGGCCTGGCGCAGCAGGGCGTCGCGCGCTGGCCTGCGTCGCCCGCCCCTCGGCGCGGGTCTGGTAGAGGATGCCCACGTTCTGGGCGACGACGGCCAACTGGTCCGGTCGCCCAGCTGCCTCGGCCAGCTCGCGCGCGCGGGCGTACCAGGCCTCCGCCGCGTCCAGGTGGCCGCGCTGCCGCTCGGCGCTGGCCAGCAGGTCGCAGGTGCGCATTTCGCCGCCGCGGTCGCCGGCGCGCTGAAAGAGGTCGATCGCCTGCCGGAACAGGTCGACGGCGCGCTCGTGGTGGCCCTGCTGCCGCTGCAAGCTGCCCCGGTGCTGGAGGAGCGTGCCCTGCAGCCCCAGGTCGCCGGCGGCGCGCGCGGCCTCCAGCGCCTCGCCGTAGCGGGCGTCGGCCTCGGCGTAGCGGCCCTGCTGCGTCAGGATGGCGGCGGTCCGTCCCAGCCCGGCGGCAATCTCGCGCTCGCGGCCCAGGTCGCGGTCGATGGCCAGCGCCCGCTCCGCGGCTTGCAGCGCCTCGTCGTAGCGGCCCAGGGCACTGTAGGCGTTGGCCAGGTCGCCCAGGGCGGCGGACAGGTTGCCGCGCGCCGCCTCGCCGGGCAGCGATTCGAACAGGGCGATGGCCTTCTGCGCCGGCTCCAGGGCCAGGTCGGGGCGGTGGGCGTTGACATAGATCATGCCCAGGTAGCTGTAGGACATCGCGATCTGGAAGCTCGGGTCCTCGCCGCCCGGCCAGTCCCTCCGCCTCCAGCGCGGGCGATCAGGGCCTGCACCTGGGCTACGGCCTCCTCGGCCCGGCCCTGGGTGAACAGCGTCCAGGCGTGCTGGCGGAGGGAAGCGCAGGTCGCCTTGTCCAGCCCCTCCCCCTCCGGCGTCTGCGCGCGCACCCAGGCGACCAGCGCGTCGCGCTCGCGCAGCCGCCCGGCCCGCTCCAGGTAGTGGCGCAGCGTGTCGGCCAGTCATCGCCCGCCCGCGTGCCGCTCGCCGCGGGCGTAGGCGCGGCGCTATGGCCGCGCGCAGGTTGGCCTCCTCGTGGGCCACGAGGGCCATGCCCGCCGCCGGCTGGCGGCCGCTGCAGGGCGTCGTCGGCCATGCTGCATCACGGCCAGGTACACGGCGATAAAGCGCGCCTCCAGGTCTTCCGTGCGGTCCGAACCTGGGGAGGTTCTGGTCACGGCCGCAGCCGCGCCGCGTAGGCCAGCGTGGGGTGGAAGCGCAGGTAGGGGCTGTTGAACTGGTCCAGCTCTTCCACGCTCACCAGGGCCGTGGCCACCAGCTCGGCGCGGGCCGTGGCCCAGGCCTCGGCGTCCAGTTCGGCGAAATCGAGGAGGAACTGCTCAAAGACGCCGCCCTCGAACCAGCCCAGAAAGGGCAGCGCCGCCTGCGCCTCCGGCCTCAGGTGCCGCCGCGAGAACTCGAGCGAGGCCAGCAGGCTGCGGTTGCGGGCCTCGAAGGCGTCTGCCTCGGCAAAGCGCGTCCAGCAGCCCGTCATAATCGGCCACGATCTGGCGCCGGGGTCAGGGTCTTGAGGTGGGGCGCGACCAGCTCGATCGAGAGCGGGTGGTCGGCCAGGGTCGTCGAGCAGGGCCTCCATCTCGGCCCGCGCGTATACCGCCGGCGTCGTCGATGCCGATGCCCTTGACGTCCAGCACCGAGGCCAGCAGGTAGGGCTGTCGGGCCGGGCCAGCCCCTGCAGCGGGCGCTCGGCGATGCCCGGCAGGCCGGTGCTCGATCGGGCGGCAGGTGACCAGCAGGGAGACGGCCCTGGGGACGGGGCTTCGGCGAGCTCGGGTGAGTCGCTGAGGCTGCGTCAGCTCGCGGTAGAGGCGGTGCAGCCGGGCGCGGGCCTCGTCGGTGAAGTTGGGGGGCGTCGATCAGCTCTGCACCGGCTGCGGGATTCTTCTGGAAGGCCGGCAGGGTGGATTCGAAGTTGTCCCAGACCAGAGGACGCGCCGGGTGCGAAAGAGGTCGCACGGCCGCCTGGCCCACTGGTCGTCGGCCTGGCGCGAGCTGTGAAATCGTCGCCCTCCAGCGCCTGGCCCAGGAGCTGCACCGCGCGCTCGGCGCCGATGCCTGTCTCGAACGAGGTAAAGACGGCGGCCTCAAAGCGGCCCGTGCGCAGCCACCAGGACGCGGCCTCGCGGGCCAGGGCGGTCTTGCCCATGCCGCCCATGCCGCTGAGCACGACGGCGGGGTGGCGGCGGTAGGCGCGCTCCATCTGGAGCAGCTCCAGGGCGCGGCCTTGAAAGCGGTAGCATGGGAGGCGGGGGAAAGTTGTGGAAGACGCCGCCCCCGCCCCGGTCGCTTCGCGCGGGGAGGGGCACGGCGGGCGCGCTGCTCTGCTGAGGCCGGCAGCCTGCGGTGGGGGTGCTCTGACCAGCACCGGATCCGCGCCCACCTGGTACAGCTGGGGGACAAACCAGTCCTGCAGGTCGATGGTGGCGGCGTCGGGGCCGCGGTGGAGCCAGCGGGCGGGGGTGGCGCGCAGGGCGAGCGCGCGCTTCCTCCAGGGCCTGGCCCACCGATGCGCCCGGCGCACAGCTCGCGGTAGAACCGCTCCACCAGCAGGCGCGCGGCCTCGACGTGCACGGCGTGGCTAAAGGCGACCACGCTGCCCACGCCGCTCTCCAGCAGGGCCGGGGCCACCGAGCCAAAGACCGGGCGCTGCGAGAGGTCGGCGCTGCGGCAGGCCTCGAGCATGACCAGAGCGGCACCTCGAGGCGGGCCAGCAGGTCGCCCAGCTGCGGGCCGCCACCAGGTCGGTCTGGGCCTCCTCGTTCTCGAAGCAGAGCGCGCCGACGCCGGTGCGGGGCAGGTAGGTGCCGTGCCCGTCAAAGTGCACGATGTGGTAGGGGCGCCCCGCCCGGCGCGCCTCCGAGATCATCTCTTCCAGGCGGGCCAAGGTGGGCGGCTCGCAAAAGTCGACCTCGGCCTGGCCGGGGGGCAGGGCGTCCAGCGCGTCCAGCACGTGGCGCGTGCTGACGCGGGGGTTGATAAAGCCGGCGTCGTCGGGCCGGCTGACGATCAGAGCACGCGCAGGGGCAGGCCCAGGTCGAAAGCGGCGCGTGGGCCGCGCGCCTTGCAGTTGGCGGCGCACGGTGACGCCCTGAAAGGCCAGCGGGCCGCGTCTGTCGCGCATCATCTCCCAGGGCTGGGGCAGCACGGCGGGATCGTTGGTGCCGATGGTCAGCAGGCGAGGCAGCGGCGCGGCCTCCATCATGTTGCGGTAGACCTCGCGGCCCTCGCCCGGGCCAAAGAGGGTGTCGAACAGGGCGCGGCCCCAATCCCGCAGCTTGCCCTCGATGCGGCCGCGCGCGGGCGTGGTCGCCGGCGCCGGGGAGCTGGAGGTAGGTCTCCAGGTACCAGCGCAGGTCGCTGGCGTCGGCGGCGGTCAGGGGCAGGACGATGGAGAAGGGCTCGGAGCGCTGGCCGCTGGACTCGATCCACTCGGCGCGATAGATATCGCCCTCACGGTTGGCGACGAGGCGGGCTTCATAGGTTTCGGGCATCGGGACCTCCTGGTGGACGGGAACCGCAGGGCCTTTGCGTTCTATGGAATGCGGAAACTCAAATGGGCACGGGCTTCCTCGGGCAGGCCAAGGCGCACCAGGCCGGCCCAGGACGTCTCGACGGTGGCGACCAGCTCTACCGAAGCGCGGACACCCCCGGCGCCGTCCAGGGCCGCCACCACGGCATAGACGTACTGGCTGCCGGCCAGCGGATGGGCGAGATGGGCCCTGAACTTCCACCAGGGTGAGGGCTGGCCCAAGCCGTAGGCCTGGATGGCGGGGAAGACCTTGCGGTATTCGATGTTGGCGCCTACCTCGCCTACCTTGAGGCCAAACTCGCTGAACTTGAGTTCCGGCCCCAGGCTGGCGTTGATCTCGGACTTGTCCTCGACGCCCAGCCGCAGGGGCAGCAGGCTGTGGGCGTAGGCCGCATTCTCGCCCGCCGCCGCGTTGCGGGGCCGCAGGAAGAGGCGCTGCTCGGCACTGGTCAGAGCCGGACGGCCCTCCGGCTCGCGCAGGGTGCAGGCCAGGCGCAACAGCCAAAAGTCGGCGCCGCCCAGGGGTGGCGTCCATTTGCGGCCGGTCTCAATCTCCAGCGCCTGGGCAGCGGGCCAGATCTCGGGCTGTCCCAGGGCGGCCACGACAGAGCGGGGGCTCCTGCCGCCCATGGCCACGGCGGGCGCGACCAACTCGCCCTCCCAGGCCACGGACTTGATCTCGGACGGCGTGACAAAGTGCATGACGACCTCCTTGCCGGCTCCAGGGGTAGGCTGATGGGGATAGTATAGCATGGAAGGGGCTGGAGGGCAACCGGTGGGTGAGATGGATGGGGTAGGCAAGTCGGCGGGATAGCCGGTTGTGCTGATCGCCCTGGGCTGAAGGCCCAGGGCTTCGGAGCGACGCCGGTTGAAACCGGCTGAAAGGCAGTGCCATGCTCTTCGAGCCCCATTCCATGGGGCGTTGCTACGTAGCCCGGTCGATTTATCGCCGGGCGATCTGCTCAGCGCGATTTTTGCCGGAAGCGACACGCTTCCAAGGGATGTGTTGCGCGCTGCGTACTACCTTTGCTTGCGTCGCAGAGGCCAACGGCATGGATTCCATCGCGGATATGACAGGTTGCCGCTACTGGGGGAAGGACAGTTTTCCGCTTCTGCGCTACAAGTGCTGGACTGTGGTCCAGCACAAGCAATAGATGGGAAAAGGGCTCCAAGAGGCCGGTACCCGAGTGCTGGCACTAGCGGATTCGGGGTTGCGTTACCGCAGCCGTGGCAGCGCCAGCGCCGAGGGCGTCACGGCCAGGCCGCCCAGGGCGGTGCAGCGGAGCTCGCGGGGCAGCATCTTGCCCACGGCGTAGACGGCGTCGATGGTTTCGTCCAGGGGGATGGGGTTCACATAACCGCCCAGGATCAGGTCGGCGCAGAGGAAGGCGGACGAGGCGGCGGCGGCGTTGCGGGTGTGGCAGGGGATCTCGACGATGCCCTGCACTAGGTCGCAGACGGAGCCCATGGTGTTCTGGAAGCTGATGGCGGCAGCATCCAGCGCCTGGCTGGGCGGTACCGCCGGCGGCTTCGACGACCGCCGCGGCAGCCATGGCCCCGGCGGCGCCGATCTCGACCTGGCAGCCGGCGACTTCGGCGGCAAAGGTGGCGCTGGTGCCCAGCACCAGCCCCACGGCCGAGGCGGCCAGCAGGGCCAGGCTGATCTGTTCCTGGCTCAGGCGCCACTCTTCAGCCAGGGTCACGGCCACGGCGGGGAGGACGCCGGCCGCTCCGGCCGTGGGGGCGGCGCAGACCACGCCATGGCCGCAGTTGACGTGCATGACGGCCATGGCGCGGGCGGCGGCGCGGGTGTGGATGCCGCCGGTGGGCAGGCGCCCGGCCGCTTCGGACTGGAAGATCGGGCGGGCGGTGGGCCGCAGCAGTTGCATGGGCGGCAGGTCCTGGCCCAGGCCGCGCTCCACGGCGGCCTGCATGACCTCGAAGCGGCGCTGCATCTCGTCCAGGACGGCCCCTTCGGGGATGCCCAGCAGCGCCGATTCATAGGCCAGGGCGACCTGGCCCAGGGAGCGGGGGCCTCTCTTTCGGCCAGGGCGGCCATTTCCGCGGCGCTGGACAGCAGGGGCTGGCCGCGCTGGGCAAAAAAGATGGGCGGCGCGGTCCAGATGCAACGCAGGCCGGGCAGCGTCTCCAGCTCGCCGCGGGCGGCAGCATCCAGCGCCGAGGAGCGCCGGGCATGGAGAAAGAGTAGGCCATCCTTTGCCTGCTCGGCCAGGGGTTCCAGGAGCAGCCCGTCGCGTTGCAGGAGATCGCGCGCCGCGGGCGCGTCGCCGTCCTCCAGCTCGACCAGGACTTCGTGGGCGTCTCCGGTCAGGCGCAGGGGCCAGCCGTCGAGCCGGGTAACGACCACGGCTCCACCCCCGATAGAGTCGGCGACGAGGTGTAGGGTCCCGCCTGTCTCAGATTCCAGCCGGATCTCGACGGTATTGGGATGGCCGGCGTGGCGCAGCGGCTGGACCTCAAAGAGCAGCTCGATCCCCTGGGTGGCGGCCTGATCGAGGGCCTGGTGGAAGCGGCCGTCGGTGATGGACCAGCCCATGAGACCGGCGGCAAAGGCCCGGTCGCTGCCCTGCTGGGCATAGACCTGGGCGTAGGAGCCGTCGGGGTCAAAGGTGAAGGTTGCCGTATCGACTTTGGCGCCCAGCAGCTCGCGGGCCAGCCGGCCGATGTGGTAGGATGCGGCGGTGTGCGAGCTGGATGGCCCGCGCATTACGGGGCCCAGCACGTCGTTAAAGATGCTGATGGCTTTCAAGGGTTTCGCTCCTGGGTGTCGGTCAGGGTTGTTTCTGAGTGTTTCATGGCGCGGGGCGCCACTCTATGTGTCAGAAACTCGCTCCTCGGGAGGCTGTCATCCCGAGCGTCAGCGAATCATGCCCTGAGCGCAGTTAAAGGATGGCGGCCTCCCGGTTTCTTGGTAGATTTCATGCCCATAGCGCTCCTCAAAGGAGGAAAATAAGTCAAATTTCCCAGGTAGCCTCTGCAGGGCAAGTCTATAACTTGCCCGGATCAGGACAAGATAGCATCTTGTCCTACAAGAGCCTTCAATAGAATCCTTGCCCTTGGGGCTCTTCAAGGGAGGAAGCTGATCGATTTTCCAAGTAGCCGGGAGGTCATGGATTTGCCGGGAGCAAGGGATTTGAAAGATGCATGATGGTGGCCTCGTTGGTCTCGACGATCACAGCCCCCAGGGTCCCGTTGGATATTTCCTGGAGGGCGGCCTGGAAGGGGTTATAGTGTTCAACGGCGAATCGGGCTGTCACAGTGACCTCGGCCCCGAAATCCTCGTCCAGGATCTGGCCGTGGTGGGCACCCACGGCCAGGCGCACCCGCTCGAAGAAAGGGTAGGGCGTCGCAACCATTACCACGTGGGGGCGACCTTTTCGGCCAGGGGCAGCACATCGAGCACGGCGCGTACGGCGTCGCCATAGGCCCGTACCAGCCCTCCCGTGCCCAGCTTGGTCTCGCAAAGTAGCGCGCGACGACGACGGCGGCGTCGCCCAGGCCGCCGCCGCGCAGTACCGCCAGCGCCGCCGGCCGGCCGTGCCGGAGGGCTCGCCGTCGTCGTGGCAGTGGACGATCACCGTCGAGCCGTGCCCAACCAAAGGCCGGCACGTTGTGGCAGGCGTCGGCGTACTCTTTTCTGATGCGGGCGACAAATGCCTTGGCCTCGTCTACGGTGAAGACGGGCGCCGCGGTGGCTCAGGAAGCGTGAGTTTAGGACCCGGATCTCGGTGCGTGTCTCTCTGGCGGGGAATCAGGTAGCGATTCATGGACCTGGGTGCCGAAGTGTCTTGGTTTGAATGGTGATTGTTCTCCGGTTATCCGACCGCCCGTTCAGGCAGTCGGACGGGCTGGGGCCAGGTCAGGTCCCGTTCGTAGTGCGCGCTTCAGCGCGCTGTCTGAGCGGCCCGTCGAGTTTCAAGCCAGAACGGCGCTGAAGCGCCTACTACGAACGGGTTCTGCTTCTGAGTAATTTCCAGGTAGCTCTGAAAAACCCCAAGAGTACCGACTACGGACGGGCTGGGGCCAGGTCAGGTCCCGTTCGTAGTGCGCGCTTCAGCGCGCTGTCTGAGCGGCCCGTCGAGTTTCAAGCCAGAACGGCGCTGAAGCGCCTACTACGAACGGGTTCTGCTTCTGAGTAATTTCCAGGTAGTCCTAAAAACCCCAAGAGTACCGACTACGGACGGGCTGGGGCCAGGTCAGGTCCCGTTCGTAGTGCGCGCTTCAGCGCGCTGTCTGAGCGGCCCGTCGAGTTTCAAGCCAGAACGGCGCTGAAGCGCCTACTACGAACGGGTTCTGCTTCTGAGTAATTTCCAGGTAGCTCTGAAAAACCCCAAGAGTACCGACTACGGACGGGCTGGGGCCGAGGTCAGGTCCCGTTCGTAGTGCGCGCTTCAGCGCGCTGTCTGAGCGGCCCGTCGAGTTTCAAGCCAGAACGGCGCTGAAGCGCCTACTACGAACGGCTTCTGCTTCTGAGTAATTTCCAGGTAGCTCTGAAAAACCCCAAGAGTACCGACTACGGACGGGCTGGGGCCAGGTCAGGTCCCGTTCGTAGTGCGCGTTTCAACGCGGCTGTTTGAGCGGCCCGTCGAGTTTCAATCCAGAACGGCGCTGAAGCGCCTACTACGAACGGGTTCTGCTTCTGAGTAATTTCCAGGGAGCTCTGAAAAACCCCAAGAGTACCGACTACAGACGGGCTGGGGCCAGGTCAGGTCCCGTTCGTAGTGTGCGTTTCAACGCGCTGTTTGAGGCGCAAGTCTAGTCTCAGGCCAGAACGGCGCTGAAGCATGTCCTGAGCGAAGCCGAAGGGCGCCTACTACGAACGGTTGCTGGTTCTCTGCGCAGTTTCTGGGTACCTCTGAAAAGTCCGAAAGCGCCGACCACGGATGGGCTTGAGCCAGGTCAGGTTCCGTTCGTAGTGCGCGTTTTAACGTGCTGTTTGAGCTGCAAGTTGAGTTTCTACAAGAACGGCGCTGAAGCGCCTACTACAAACGGGTCCTGCGCTTGGGTATTGCAGGATTACTGTACAAAAGCACGCGCTGCGAACCTTTGGACGAATGCTGGCCTAACCGGTGACGGTGACGATGCGGTCCTGCCGGACGCGCTTGTCCTGGGGATTGTAGGCGATGATGCGGTATTTCTTCTCGCCTGGCTGCCTGGGACAGTCCTGCATGCTTCCAGAGAGCGGCGCATTCTCCTTGATCATGTGCTCGCCGCGGAAGATATTGATCCACGAGGTCGCACCGCCTGCTCGCCATGCTACGGTCACACAGCCGCCCGCCTGGATGCGCTCGGGGGTCACGGTGAATGCCTCGATGACGGCCTTGTCGGGCGGTGGGGTGGAGGCTGCGTTGGTTTTGACGGCGGCTCGACGGGCCGCTGGGACACGACGCGGATGCTCTGCTGTACGCGGCTCGTGCCACCTGGGCCCGAAGCCTCGAGAAAGTAGGTCACCTGGCCCAGCACGTTGGGGCAGTCCCGCAGTTGGCCTTGCAGGGGTGCGGATTCCCACAGAACCCCCCGGTCGTGCAGGACGCGCACCTGGCGGGCGTCGCCGGCAATCTGCCACTGGATGTCCACGCATTCGCCGGCGTTAGATTCGGCCCGACGGCGTCAGGCCAAAGCGCTGGATGTTGGGCGGCGCCGAGCCGGCCTGGACCTGGATACCGATCTGGCGCATCTCTACCTATTCCGTCGCGCTTGACTACCCGCAGATTGTAGGTCGAGTTGGCGGGCGGGCACTCTTGCCGGCGCTCCTCGCCGGTCACGCCGTGGTCCTGCCAGCGCTCTCCATCACGGTAGAAATGGACTTCTTTGACGGCCTCTACCTTCCAGTGGAAGGTCGACGCACTCTCCAGCTCTGATGCTGGTCCGGTCCACGCCAAATAGATTCTGTGCATTTGCCATTCGGTTCTCCCCCCGTTGTTGTTGGCCCTAGATTGCGTCCGAGTCCGGGATATTATAGCATAAACCTGCCCTGAGTGCATCCTGCCGGGGCCCGTAGGGTCGGTTTGGCTGGATATGACATCGAATCCGGAGGATTTACCGAATCCCTCGCGTGAATTCGTTGAATCCTGTGGATTCGCAGTCACATTCCACCACCCCTTCATCGAATTCGACGCGTCCAGGAACTGGGCGGCGATGAGGGCGTACATTCTCGGCAAACGCTCCAGCCAGTCGAGATCGACGTATTCGTCCGGCTGGTGAACATTGCCCCTAGCCGGGCCCAGGTGGAGGCAGGGGATGCCGTGCTCGCCAAAGACGTTGGCATCGGTGATGCCCGGCGCTGTGGGTGTAGACCGGCTCGACGCCCATCTCCTCCTGGTACACGTCGTGGAAGACCTGGAGCGATGGGCTCGTCGCGGTCCACGAGGAAGGGCTCGTACTGGGGCGAATTGAGGCGAACGTCACCTCGGCTCTCAAGCGCCAGGGATGCGACCAGGGATTCCATATCGGTGATGGGCCGTGGCCGTCGTTTCGCCGGGCACCAGAAGGCGGTTGATCTCGACGCGGCAGCGGTCGGGAACGACGACGGCTGTAGACCTGGGTAGCCGCCCTCGATTTTGATGGTGCAAGTAGTTGCCCTGGCCGAATTGGGGATGGTCCAAGCATAGTTCAGGTCTATCCAATGCGGCGACGATCTTGGCCGCTTCCTCCACGGCATTGATGCCCAGGTGGGGGCCGGAAGCCATGGGCGGCGTGGCCCTTGACGGTGACGTCGTACAGGACTTTGCCGGTGATGCCCAGGGGCATGGGCTATGCTCCTCGTCCCCGGCATAAGGCTCGGCCAGGGAGGATGGCGTCGCAGCCGGCCAGGTCGGTGGTCATCATGGCCTTGGACCCCTTGCTGTATGCCTCCTCGTCGATGATGGCTGAGAGAGACAGCTCGCCCCGGGGAAGGAAAGCCCAGACTCAACGTAGGCCTTGAGGGTCTATCATGGCCGCAGGCGATGCCGGCCTTCATATCGTTGGCGCCGAGGCCAAGCATGCGGCCATCCTGGATCACCGGTTCGAAGGGATCGGTCTGCCAGCCCTCGCAGACGGGCACGGTGTCGGTGTGCCCGTTGAGGTTCAGGCGTTTGCCGGGACCCTGGCCCGCCAAGCGGGCGTAGACATTGGGCCGGCCCGGTTCCACCTCGTGCAGCTCGCAGTCCAGGCCCAGCGCCGCCAGTTCCGCCAGCAAAAAGCGGGCCAGGTCGCCTTCGTTGCCCGACGACAGAGTTGATGCGGATCATGTCCGCCAGCAGGCGGAGGGTGTATTCGTTGTCCAGTTTGGCCAGTAGATGGTCGATCAAGGTGGATCCTCCTTGCGACAGGGTTTGGGGCGTTTCCGCCGCCCCATGCATGAGACTGGTGTGCCATTCTGGAATGAGGATCCGGTGCTTGTCAACGAGCATGGGGGAGAGCCACGGGGCAGTGGCAAAAGCACGGATGCAGAACTTTCTGGTTCTAATTTCCCCTGTAGTCTGACGTCACGATGGTGGGGGCGGGAATGACTGTCCGAGTGGCGCATGTCATGCCCGCGCAGGCGGGCATGACAGATAACGACTGCCCGGGAACTGACGCAGTGGCTTGCGGATCGCAACTAGCTGGCTGTCTCTAGTTCTGTGTCTCCAGATTCTGCTGGCGCGCGTCGTTCCTGGTACTCGCATGCCAGGGCGTCGCCGATCAGGAGAATCCCCACCAGGAGCGCCCAGAGGCTGCCCAGCGAGTAGGCCAGGCCGGCGCGCTCCATAGGCTCGGGCGATCAGCAGCAGGACCCAGGACGATCTCCAAACACGCCCATGATGGAGGCCAGATGCCTCCGGTGCCGCCATGCTTCTCGTCCCGCGCTGGAACCCTTCGGACACGTGCAGGATGCCGGTCAGCAGGATGATGGCTCCCAGGGCCATGACGACGATGGCATCGCCTTCACCGGGTGCCACAAAACGGCGGCTGATGGCGCCGATGCCAGCCAGGACACCGATGATGCCGGCCGTCAGGGACAGCGCCCTCGGCCGCTCGCCGGTGATCCCCCAGCGGATGCTGATGATGCCGTTCATCAGCCAAAAGTATGCCCATAAAGGTCGCCAGTGTGGCCCGTGTCCGATGGGGTTGGGCAAACAGGGACAGGCTCAAAAATAGGGCGAATAGCCCGCGTATCAGCGTGATCCAGAATCCGACGCTGCGGGTCCCCCGACGCTTTGGCTTTGGCTCTGAAGACTTGGTACCCATTGGCGTCTCCTGCGGCGCGAGAGCGCCCACTACAAACCTGGCCTGTCACGCGCGGAGCTGAGAAGAACTCGCTCTGCGCGTCTAGTCGCCCAGGGTGGCGACCATGACGGCCTTGATGGTGTGCATCCGGTTCTCGGCCTGGTCGAAGGCGATGGAGTGCTCGGACTCGAATACGTCCTCGGTGACCTCCATGCCGTCCAGGCCGAACTTCTGGTAGATCTCTTCGCCGACGGCGGTTTCGCGGTTGTGGAAGGCGGGCAGGCAGTGCAGGAACTTGACGTCCGGGATTGCCGGTGCGGCGGATGGTCTCCATGTTGACCTGGTAGGGTTTGAGCAGCTCGATGCGCTCCGCCCAACCTCATCCGGCCTCGCCCATGGAGACCCAGACGTCGGTATACAAATAGTCCACGCCCTGGACGGCTTCCGTTACATCGGAGGTCAGGGTCAGCCTGGCGCCGGTTTCCGCCGCGATATCGCGGCACTGGGCCACCAGCTCCTCGTCGGGCAGCAGCTCCTTCGGGAGCGCAGAGGCGGACGTCCATGCCCAACTTGCAGCCGCCGACCATGAGCGAGTTGCCGACGTTGTTTCGGGCATCGCCCAGGTAGCAGTAGGAGATCTCGGGCAGGGGCTTGTCGCTGTGCTCCATCATGGTCATCACATCGGCCAGGAGTTGGGTGGGATGCCACTCGTTGGTCAGACCGTTCCAGACGGGGACGCCCGAGAACTCGGCCAGCGTCTCGACCGTGGACTGGGCAAAGCCCCGGTACTCGATGCCGTCGTAGACGCGGCCCAGCACCCGGGCCGTGTCCTTCATCGACTCTTTGTGGCCGATGTGCGAACCGCTGGGGCCCAGGTAGGTGACGTGCGCGCCCTGATCGTAGGCGGCGACCTGGAAAGAGATGCGGGTGCGGGTTGAAGCTTTTTCAAAGATGAGGGCAATGTTCTTGCCGCTGAGCCGCGGTTGTTCATAGCCGCCATACTTGGCGGCCTTGAGATCCTGGGACAGGTCCAGCAGGAAGCGGATCTCTGGGGAAAAGTCCAGCAGCTTGACAAAACTCCGGTGGCGCAGATTGTAGGCCATCTTGAATCTCCTTGCGTTTTTTGGCTTGCCGGGGACACGTGTCCTAGATTATACCGAGACTGCGCCGATTATGCAAATAGGCCGCAGGTTGGGATAGGAATGGCAGTCCTGGGAAGGACTGCCATTCCTGACAACCTGGGAGGATAGTCCTGCTGGCCCGGGAGATTCCACCCACGAGTCCTGGCGCCGACTTGCTGCTGGCTGCTTCTTGGAGTATAATAGGGTCTACCTGGAACGTTCGAGAGGGAGGAGCATGGAGATCGGCCTGCCCAATATCGCCGTTGACGTGGCCATCGCCCTTGCCATCGTTGCGGTCATTGTTCTGCTCATCTTTGCCCGGCCCCGCCGCAAGGAGCGCCGGGTGTTGTCGCTGGCCCAGGTCCAGGACGGCCTGCACCGGACGGGCATCGTGACCATCGAGAGCAAGGAAGCAGGCATTGGCCTCTCTTTCTACGTCCGCAACCGCAGCAGCGCGCTGGTGCAACTGCAGAGCGAACAGGCGACCCTCATCGATGCCACCGATCCCCAACGACAGAATCTGATCATCCCGCGCCCGCTATCCCGGGAGATTCCTGCCAAGTCTACACAGAAAGTGGAGGTGGATGCGCTGTCTCTGGAGGCCCGCAAGCTGCCGCCGGGCCCTCGCGGAGAAGGCGGCTACCGGGTTGGAGGGCTGACGGAAGACAAAGAGATCCTCAACCTGTTGGACGCGGTGGATAGGCTGGAGGCCGAGATCGCCAAGCATGTACGGCAGGTTGATGGGGATCAGGTCACTTACAAACCGATGGTGGATGACCTGACCATCCTGGCCACCTGCTGCACTTGTGCAGAGCTAGAGGCCGGCGGATGTCAGGTCCAGGTGTCGGCCGAGCCAATCCAATACGGGCTGTGGCAACTTACGGACAAGCTGAGCTTTGAGGCCCTGGTTGACCTGGTCGTGCAGCCCCCCTCGCCGGAGGGCCGGGCCAAGATGATCATTGAGGTACTGGCGGCCAATATCCTGCTGGAGGAAGCGGGCTTGGAGCCAACGGCCGAGATCTAGATACCCTGGTACGGCTAGTCGGAAAAAGGTGCCAGACGGTCCCCACCTTGGGCGGAAGCCCGGGGTGGGGATTTTGCCTGGGCGCCGGCCCCTTGCAGGTAGGTGGCTAGCGCGCTCCGGGGCCACTGGCCAGGCGCAAGATAGGACAACTGGCCAATGGGATATCCCCCACCTGGCCGATGCGGCCCGTGAAGGCTTGCGGTATACTGGGAGCAATGGCAATCTGGAACGTGGGCGTATTCTCTGGCAACCTGTTGCGAACAGGAGGTGCGGTATGTTTGGCGCTGATCCCTATCTGGCAGAACGATCGATGGACCTGCGCGTGCGCGCGGCCCGGGATGAGGCGCAGAGGCTCGGCGCCTGGTCCCTCTCCGTATCGGCCCGCAGGTTGGCCTGCCGCCTGAGTCCGCTGCTGGTCAAGGCGGGCGGGCGGATGGTACGAGCTGGCCTGCCACCTTATCCGGCAGGTGCAAAGGGCAAGGCTGGTCAGAGCGCCTCGCACGGAGGGGCGCCGGCCTGATCGGGTCCCTGGCTTGAAAGGACTCCCTGCCCCGTTCTCGGGGTCTGAGTCCCGTCCTAAATGAGGCTCGAGTGAGAGGCGTAGCGACGAGAGGAGGACTGTTATGCGTGGCGCAGATCCCTATCTGGCTGAACGAGAGATGAATATGCGCGTGGCTGCCCAACTTGACCAGGCCCAGGCCCGGGGCCTGCTAAAGTCTGCTGACGACAGGCCGCGGGAATCGCTGGCCCGCCGCGGACAGTGGCTGCTGTGCCAGTTGGGCTACCACCTGGTCGCCCTTGGCGCGCGGTTGGAGGCCTATTCGCTGGCGCAGGAGGGGTGAGGCGGAGCTGGGGCCGGAGAGGGCAGTGCGCCTACCCGGGGCCGAATCTGGTGGTGAGATGGTGCCACTTTGTTAGCCACCGGATAGGTACCGAGGCCGCAAAGTCGCTAAAACATGGAGGGGAGTACCAGCCCAAATTCTATCGCGGAGTGCGTGGTAGCCATGGAGGAAAAGTCACACAACTGGAGCCTTTGGATCATCGTGGTCGCGGTCCTGGGCGTCGCCTGCCTTTGCTGTGCGCTGCTGGCCGCCGTGGCGGCCGGAGGATTGCTGTGGGTCGCGCCGCTGCAGCGGGCCGTTCTGTTGGAACGGGCCGACATGGTGGACGCTGATGGCGAGCGCTCGTGGCAGCGTTACGAGGTAGGTGATGCGCCCGTCCTGACCCTTGACAGTTTTTCCGGAAATGTAAGCGTCCGGGTGGGCGAGGCGAAGGCAATCACCATTGTGGCTCACAAAGGCGCCCGGCGCACGGGCGACCTGGCACGCATTGATATTGACATAATTCAAACCGGTGATGGGTTGGCGATCAAGGCACAGAAGCCACCCGACCTCAACAACGCCTGGGTCCAGTTCGAGATCACCGTCCCTGCTGACACGCGCCTGGATGCGCGTACGGGTTCGGGCAGCATGCGGGTTGCGGGCCTGGGTGGCGGGGTCAGGGTCCACAGTGGTTCTGGCAGCCTGGTTATCGCTGACGCGCTGGGCGGAGTCGTTGCCCACACCGGCTCAGGCCGCATCGAGGTCCGGAGGGCGAGCGGCGGCACGAGCATCGACAGCGGGTCCGGCAGCCTGCGGATCCATGGGGTCGAGGGCGAACTCAAGGCCAGGACCGGTTCGGGCAACATCGAGGTGGTTGCGGCCAGGGGGCCTGTATACCTGGATTCTGGCAGCGGAAGCATCGAGTATGCGGGTTCGCCCCGTGGGGACTGCCGCTTCCAGACAGGGAGCGGCAGCATTACCCTGATTCTGCCATCTGATCTGGACATGGCGATCGATCTGCAAACCGGCTCGGGGCAGGTTGAGGTCAGCCATGAGCCTGCTGGGCCGATTACGGCCAGCAAGGGAGAGGTCAAGGGGGTCTTTGGCAGTGGCGAGGATGGCAGCATCTGGGCGCGTACAGGTTCGGGCGATATCCGGCTCGCAGAGGAGTGGTGATTGGGGCGAGTGAATCTGCCTGTCCACGGATTCCTGATCCAGGTGGGGGGGCCGGTCACAGACCTCCGCCCATCAGCGGGAAATGTGGTCGCTCGCATCGGGTCCGTGACCCGATGCTTCACGCTGAAAGGAGCAGAAACCGCCAGGTCACGGATGCTTCGGCTGATGTCCCTCCTGAGCTTGTCGAAGGACTCAGCACAGGCCTGGCTAGAGCAGGCTAAAGCCAAGGTCTGTTCTGCTACGGATCATCAAGACCTGGAAAAGTTCAAATTTGTCCCGGGAGGCCATATCCTTTTTGTGCTTCAGACGGTATGTATGATAAGTCCGAGACCTTTGCAGGGATGCCTTTCGAACTGGGATACGCAACCTGGTTGGGTACACAGAAATTTAACATAGTCTCATGCAACTTTTGGTGATCGAGCGGGTTAGAAATAGTAGGAAGCTGGATGCTGTCCCTGGCGCCGCTTCCTACGGCCCAAAGGCTTCACCTTTCGCGGAGCTTGGGTGGACCGGCGACAACCGTCCACTGAGCCCAGAGTCTGGCCCAAGACTCGGGGGGTGAGGCAACCGATCTTCGCACGACCCGCACGGGGTGCCCCAACCTCGCGCAGCGTGGGGGGCGTCGAAGTGGAGGAGAGGAATATGAGTGCAATGGAGAACGTGAGTGTCTCCGGGGTCATCTTGCTTATGCATGGGTTGGTGACCTATGGCCCGGGGGATCTGGACATCGCTTGTGCCATGTCCAGTGAGGGCTATGACGCCGTCAAGTGGGCTGAGGGCCAGGGAATGCTGGCCGAGCTGGTGAGCAGCGACCTGCCCGAGGAAACCGCGGTGAGCGCGGCGGCCGCCTGGTATGATGAGGCGGCGGCTGCGGCGCGACAGGCGCTGGCCGCGGAGCCTGTCCTACTGGCCAAGCTTGGTCTGGCGTAGGCAGATCGACCTTGCGCACGAGAATCAATAGAAGAATACCGGCATCGCCTGCTTTTGTTCCCTGAAGCGGAGCGGTTTTGGTGCCCTGGATTGTGGAAGCACACGAGACCCCGGACGGTTGGTGCCACCGGGGTCTTTTTCATTTCTAGGGGTGCCACAGGCGCGCTGAAGCGCGCACTATGAACGGGAAACGCCACTGTGAGCGCAATGCTGTGGGCGAGGTATCTGGGTTCGTGGCTGGTGTTTCGCCGCCGGGGGCGCGCTCTGGCGCGCAGCAGAGCCTTTTTCCTGTGGCTGGTGTTTGCTGTCCAGGCCGGTGGATGATATACTGCGAGCGTTCGTTCCCGAGTTGGAGATCTCGACCGGGCCGACGGGGGCTCTGATGGAATACCTACAAAGACTGCGCCTGTTCAGCCGTGATGTGCGCCTGTTTCTACTCCTGGCGGCGCTGGTGGCCTTTGCCTGGGATGGCATGCGCATTGTGCTGCTGAACCTATACCTGCTGCGCCTGGGCTACGGACCCGAGTTCATCGGTCTGATCACGGGCGTGGGCGCGCTGGCCTTCGCCCTTTTGTGCCCGCTGGCTGGCGCTCTGGGTACCCGTATGAGCAGCCGTCGCATGATCATCGCCGGCGTGGCCTTGATCGGCACGGGGTTTGCGCTCCTGCCCATGGTCGAGTTTTTGCCGGGGTCGTGGTGGACAAGCTGGCTGCTGGCGACCACGGCCATCACTTTTCTGGGTTTGGCCCTTTATTTTGTCAATGGCCTGCCTTTTATGATGGGCGCCACCGGCCCGGAGGAGCGGAACTATGCCTTTTCCGCGCACGTGGCGCTACTGCCGCTGGCAGGTTTTCTCGGGAGCCTGGTCGCCGGCATCCTGCCAGGCCTGATCGCTGGCAGGTTGGGTCTCACCCTGCAGCACCCGCTCGCCTACCGTATCCCGCTGTGGCTGGCCACCTTTGTGCTGGTCCCGGCCCTGCTAGCCATGGCGCGCACACGCGAGGTCAAGCCCCTGGGCGCCCAGGCGCCGGCCACGGATGCAGGCCCTGCGCCGATCGCCTTGTTCCTGGCTATCGCCATCGCCATGGCCCTGCGCTTTGGGGGCCGGGGTTCGGTGATGGCCTTTTTCAACGTTTACCTGGACGATGCGCTGGGTGTCCCCACAATCCTGATCGGTGCACTGTCCGCGGTGGGGCAGCTGATCTCGGTGCCGGCGGCGCTCCTGACCCCCCTGGTTGCGGCCCGTTGGGGCAACGCCCGGACCTACACCCTGGCCACACTGGCCACCGCGGCCTTGATGCTGCCACTGGCGCTGGTGCCTACCATGGCTGCGGCCAGCATGAGCTATGTGACTTCGATGTTCATGTACTCCATGTCGGTTGGCCCCATCCGCGTCTTTAGCCAGGAGCTTGTACGGCCCCACTGGCGGGCGGCCATGGCGGCGGCCTTTATGGGCGGCTCGGGGCTGACCTATGCGATGGTGTCCTACACCGGGGGGCACATGATCGCCGAGTGGGGCTACCAGGCCCTGTTCCTGCTCGGTGTGCTATTGGTGGCCGCGGGCGCGGTCTATTTCTGGGCCTATTTCCGGGTGCCGCGGGGGGAGATGGCGAGAGAGGCGATGGAGGATGGATGATAGACGACGGACGACGGATCATGGTTGAGCGGAGGAGGGCTGCCTGCTATTGAGGTGACATCAAACAGCCCCACCCCCTGTGCCTCATGGCCAGGGAGCGGGGCTGTGCTTTGTCAGGCGAAGAGCGCTTGGCGCTCCTCGTTAGGCTGCTCTGATGGCGATCTTGCGCTTTCGGGCCTCGGAGACCTTGGGTAGGTGCAGGCTCAGCACGCCGTCCTTGACCGTGGCCTCGATCCCGTCCCGCTCGATCTGGCCGGAGAGGGTAAAGGTCCGCAGGTAGTCGCCCACCTGGTACTCGGTATAGGCCAGCGAGTGGCCCTCGGGTCGCATTGCTTCGACGCGGCCGCTGATGGTCAGTACATGCTCCTCAAGGGTGACGTCTACTGTATTCTCGTCCACGCCGGGCATGTCCGTGACGACGACGATGGCTGCCTCGGTCTCAAAGATGTCGGCTCTGGGCAAAAAGGCCAGCCGGTCGCGGGTGCGCTCGGCGCCTGATTCAACAACCTCTTGCTTTTCGGTGTCTGCTACTTCAAGGATCTGATCTTCTGACATGGGTTCTACCTCCATTTGTCCTAGTCGCGCTGACTAGCCGCTCTGGACGGCGATCTTCCGGGGCAGGTCAGCCTCGGCGCGGGGCAAGACGACGTTCAACACGCCGTTCTCGAACGATGCCTCTACCGATTCCGGTTCCACACGGAAGGGCAGGCGAAAACTGCGGTTAAAGGGGCCAAAGCGGCGCTCCCGGCGGTGGTAGGTCATGCCGTCCTCCGGCTCCTGGCGGTGCCGGCCGCCCCGCAGTGTCAGCAACTGGTTCTCAACCGAGATATCGATCTCCTCGGGCTTGACGCCCGGAAGCTCGGCCGTCAGGATTGCGTTGTTTTCGTCGGTCCATACGTTCATGGCCGGATACTCTGGCGCTGCTCCCCATCTGTTGTGTCTGGGCAACCCGGCAGAAAAGCGGTCCATGCGGCGTCTAGGTACTCCCCACCCACGATGTGTTCGAATTAACATAGTATTTCCTCCTGTCGTTGCTCTATCCGTCTCTTTGCTTTCCAAGAGGGGGCAAGAATCGGCCTGGGCCGGACTACTCGCGGCAGTGAGCCCTTCTAGGCTCAGTGCCTCCCCCGTGTTCGAAGGACAGTTTAGCGGTGGCGTGTTAGAATAGCGTTTGAGCAACGTTAGAAGACTGTTAGATGTGTGTTTGATTTGTGTTAGAGTGCGCAGGAAGGTGAGGTTGAATCAGCTATCTGAGAATCCTACCTCTTGGCGGGTTCCGAACATCAGTCAGAAAATGGCCGCGGATAGGGGAGCAGGTCCAAGCCCTCAATGAAACGATAGTCGCGTTGGTTTTTGGTCACCAACGGACATTCCTGAGATAGGGCGGTCGCCGCAATCAGTGCATCGGGGATAAGCAAGCCATGGCTGAGCCGATAGCTGCGGAGGAGATTCAGGGCCGTGTCAGAAATGGGCTCGTCGAGCTTGGTGATATGGAATCGCAGCAGGAACTCGTCCAAGGCGCGAGCTTCGGCCTTGTCGCGGCAACCGACCAGCAATTCCATGTGGGTGACGACGCTGATTGCCAAGAGTGCCCGCTCTTCAATTTGCTGCAGGCAAGCGATGGCTTCAGCCACTCCGCGCGCAGTGTCAATCAGAATGTCTGTGTCTACCACTACTAGATCACTCACTGGAATCTGACCACTCCTGTTCTCGAAGGGCCCGAAGCCATGTTCTGCTTTCGTTCATATCCTGGCGATTGCGCCAAAGGCCCACAAAGGTCTCATCAGCCAAGTCGGCTGCCTGGCAGCCATCGTCGCCAGTTGGCGCTGTCCCGTAGCGGGACTGTAGGAATGCGATGAAATCAACTACTTGCCGTTGCGCCTCAGGTGGAAGGGTAGCGAATTCGTACCACGCTCTTTCACGCCAGGCTTCTTCTTGGTTCATCTCACAACCTCTTCATATGGCGCTCGCTGCATTTCAATGGCCTGCACAATCTGCTGGGCGCCTCGCTCTTCCCGCAACTGGATGGTCATTTCCACGCTCATCGGTCTTTCCTCCCCGGCTGGACGTTCTGAGAGTGTCCGTCGTGTGGTGGTCGTCCTGGGTGTGATGCCACGGTACCCATTATACCACAAGAAAGGGGCACTGCGCCACTCCGTCGCGGTCTGGGTACGGGCCTGGCAAGGTTGGGTGGCTGGCCGTCTGTACCGGGAACAGACCTCCTCTCTGCTGGCGAGCCACTATGACCAGGTGTCTGAGAATGTCTGGCCCAGAGGGACAGGGACTGGCCACATGGGCAGGTTGGAATCCCCCAGATGGCCATTGCGAGGGGGAGGGTCGTGGGGTATAATTGGGGTGGATGGCTGGCGATGGATGACAGACGATGGACGATAGACGACGTCAGGTTGCTGGGAGGAATGGGTCGAGGTCTGTGGCCAGGATAGTGGTAGGATCCAAGACAGAACACGCAGCACTTAACACGTAACACGCAACACGTACCACGCACGACAGAGGAGTCAGCATGCACGCAGTAGACGTTTCTCACCTGGCCAAGCGCTTTGGCGATACCCAGGCCGTGGCCGACGTGTCTTTTGCCGTCGAGCAGGGCGAGATCTTTGGTCTGCTGGGGCCCAACGGCGCCGGGAAAACGACGACCATCCGCCTGATCCTGGATATTTTCAAACCCGATGGGGGTGAGGTATCGATCCTGGGCGGGCCGATGACGGAGGAAAAGAAGGACCGCATCGGCTACATGCCCGAGGAACGGGGCCTGTACCAGGATGCGCCCCTGGAGAACTGCCTGGTCTACCTGGCCACGCTGAAGGGCCTGTCCCAGGCGGAGGCCCGGGAGCGCCTGGCGCCCTACCTGGCGCGTTTTGACCTGGCGCAGCACAAGCGCAAGAAGGTAAAAGAGCTGAGCCGGGGCATGCAGCAGAAGGCCCAGATCATCAGCACGGTGCTGCACGGCCCTGAGCTGGTGATCGTCGACGAGCCTTTCAGCGGGCTGGACCCGTTGAATACCCAAATGGCCCGGGAGCTGATGCGCGAGCTGCGGGCCCAGGGCGCGACCATCATCATGTCCACCCACATGCTGCACCAGGTGGAGGAGCTGTGCGACCGGATCGCGCTCATCGATAGCGGGCGCAACGTGCTCTATGGCGAGCTGGCCCAGATCCGGCGCGACCACTCGGGACACGCGCTGCTGGTACGGGTGGTGGGTGACCTGCCGCCGCTAGAGGGTGTGGAGGCCGTGACCCCGCGCAACGGCAGCCTGTACCTGACGCTGGAGGCCGATACCCGGCCCCAGGAAATCTTGCGCCAGCTCCTGGAGACGACCACCGTCGAGCAGTTCGAGATCGCGGTACCGACGCTGGATGAGATCTTTATCCGTACCGTCGGTCTGCCGCAGACTTCCGAGGTCGCGCAAGACCTGGGAAGTCCATGATGGGAGGCACCATGTCAAAAACGTGGCTGATTGCCCGCCATCACTTTCGACAGGAGACCGGAAAGCGGACTTTTCTGCTGGTGCTATTTAGCCTGCCGCTGTTCCTGGCCCTGACCGTCGGGATGGGATTTTTGTTCTCCAGACTGGAACAGGAGCAGGCGGTACTGGGCTACGTGGATCAGGCTGGCTTGCTGGCTCAGATGCCACCGGCTGAGGCCGATGACGAGGCCAGGCTGGTGGCCTATGACGGGCGTGAAGCGGCCCGCGCGGCCCTGGAGGCTGGGCAGATCGACGCTTTCTATGTGCTGCCGCCGGATTTGGCGGGCCAGACCGAGCTGGTCTACTATGAGGCGCCGCCCAGCAGGGCCACACGCCGCCTTGAGGATGCCGTGCGGCTGAACCTGCTGGCCGGCCAGTCACCAGAGGTGGCGGCGCGACTGATGGCCCGGCCCAGGGTGACCGTCAGCGCCGTGGAGGCCAACCGCGAGTACGCCGGCGGGGGCCCCAATGCGGGGGATTTTGTGCCCATGGTGGCCGCGGCCATCTTTAGCTTCCTGGTACTGACGACGTCGGGCTATATGATGAGCGTGGTCGTCGAGGAGAAAGAGAGCCGCACGATGGAGGTGGTCATTACCTCGGTGTCGCCGGGCCAGATGATGGCCGGCAAGCTCGTGGGCACCCTGGGTATCGCTGCTGTTCAATTGGCGGTCTGGCTGGCTTTTCTGGTCCTGGCGCTGTGGGCCGGCCGGAGTCTCTTCCAGATCGACTGGCTGCAAAATCTGATCGTGAGCTGGCGCAGCGTGCTTTCCATCGTGATCGTGGCCATTCCCTTTTACTTTTGCATTGCCGCGCTGATGACGCTGGTGGGCACCATGCTGTCCGACAGCCAGGAAGCCAACCAGGCCGGCGGCCTCTTTTTCATCCCGCTCTTTCTGCCCTTCTACCTGATCATGCCACTGGCTGAGAACCCCAACGGGCCGCTGGCCATGGCCCTGAGTCTTTTCCCGGTGACGTCGGTGATGACTATGGCCGTGCGCAGCCTGTTCATCGAGATCCCGGCCTGGCAGGTGGCGGCGGCGGCGGGCATCGCCCTGGCCTGCGGTGCGGTGTTTGTGTGGATGACGGGCAAGGCGCTGCGAATGGGCATGTTGCGCTACGGCAAGCGTCTCAGGCTGGGCGAGCTTTTTGGGCGCGGCGGCGCGGCTTGAGGTGCCACTGCAGACGATGGGCGAAGGTCTCCTGACCGAGCCCTAAGCGCCTCGGTCGGAGACCCCTTCCAGGGCATGCTTCGGCGAACGTGGTAGAGATGGGCGCGTGGAGGATCGATGAGAAAGACACTGTTGGTGATGTGGCACGAGATCTGGACCACGCTGCGGCGAAAGACCTTCTTGATCCTGGCTCTGGGACTACCGGTGGGGCTGGCCGTCGTGGCCCTGGTGATGATGGCCATCAACCGGGACGCGGCCCCGGCGCCGGACGCCCTAGCCGGGGTGATCGAGGCCCGCAGCGCCGAACAGGCGGCCGAGGGTTACGTGGATGAGGGCGACCTGATCCGGGCCCTGCCGCCCGATATCCCCGCCGGCTGGCTCAGCGAATACGCCGGCGAGGCCGCCGCGCTGGCGGCATTGGAGGCGGGCGAGATCGAGGGCTACTATGTCATTCCCGCCGGCTACCTGCAGAGCGGCGAGATCTCTTATGTGCGGCGGGAGTACAACCCGCTGGCGGATGGGGGGCTCAACCGGGGATTCGAGTGGGTGCTGGTCTACAACCTTGCCGGCGATAGCGATCTGGCTGCCCGGGTCCGCCAGCCCCTGGACGTCGAGGTGACGGCGCTGGCGCCCGTCGATCCGGAGGCGGCGGAGGACAACTGGTTCGTCGAGTTATTCCCAACCATGATGGCCCTGATCCTGTACCTGGCCATCCTGATCCCCTCCAGCACGCTGATCAGCGCCGTGACGGATGAAAAAAGGAACCGCGTCATGGAGGTGCTGCTGTCGTCGGCGTCGTCGCTGCAGATCGTCACCGGCAAGGTCCTGGCCCTGGCGCTGCTGGGCTTGCTGCAGTTGGGGCTGTGGATGGGCGTCCTGGTCATGGTCATCCGTTTTGGCGGGCGTCCTCTCGACATCCCTCCCGGCACCGCGCTGCCCACCGGGCTGCTGGCCTGGGCCTTTGTCTATGGCCTGCTGGGCTATGCCATCTATGGCGCCCAGATGGCCGGTGTCGGGGCGCTGGCGCCCGACGTCAAGGACAGCCGCAGCGTCACCTTTGTGGTCATGGCCCCGCTCATCGTGGTCTATATGTTCCTGGTGGCCATCGTGACAGTGCCTGACGGCCCGCTGGCCCTGTTCATGAGCCTCTTTCCGCTGACTTCGCCGGTGGCCATGATCGCCCGCATGACGCAGACCGACGTGCCCCTGTGGCAGGCGGTGCTGGCTGCCGTCCTGCAACTGCTGACCGCCATCCTTATCGTGCGCCTGGTCGCCCGTCTCTTCCGGGCCCAGTACCTGCTGTCGGGGCGGGCTTTCTCGGTGGTGGGCTTTTACCGGACGCTGCTGGGGAGGGCGTAGGGCGGTCGTACCTCTCATCGTTGGCCAATTCACAAGCAAGACCTCCGATGTTTTCCGAAACATCGGAGGTCTTGCTTGGTGGTCGCGAGCTGCGGGCGCTGGGTCGGGGCGGCGCTGGCTGGGATGAGGCCGCCCGGCGCTAAAGCGGCCGGGCTCAACAGCAAAGCCCTGCGGGCTGGGGGTTGGGGTGGGCGGGCCTGCTATTGGTTGGGCGCAGATAGACCGCCTGGATGAGAACCGCCCGGGTTGAGGACCGCCCGGTGCCAAAGCGGCCGGGCTCAGCAGCAAAGCCCTGCGGGCTGGGGGTTGGGGTGGCGGGCCTGCTATTGGGCTTCGTAGCTGCAAGCAAGCCAGCCGGATCTGCAAGAAAGGACTGCCAGTCCCTTCTTGCCTATTATCATGAAAAGGCCACAGCCTGGCAAACCCTTCCTCTGATCTGCCGCAAAAGTTTCGCCTCTCTTTGGGGCCACCACGGCCGCTTTCCTCTGCCAGTTTGTCGGGTTCAGCCGGGCTGCTTGCTGCTGGTGCTTGCTGCTCTTGAGATGGTCATCTGCTGCGAAGGCCAGGATCGGTTCGGCCCGGCCCATGGCACGCTTCCACGCCTCAAAACGAAGGGCTATCTGTGCCTTTCATTCCACGATTCTGGTCTTCCCCCCCAGCCGGATGCGCCTCTCTATCTTCCTTGCCCCTTTCAGTGCGAAAAACGACAAGTCGGGATTGTGACTCTGGCCCGACCTGACAGGTCTGCCCTGGACCTGTCAGGTCTGTTCTTGGTGCGACGAAGGCCCAAGGGGGAATTCTGCCAAACCTCGGGGGTCGAGGCCAGACCCCCGAGGTCAAGTACCTGTGCCGCGAAAGGCTTGACCAGAAGAATTCGGAAGTTCCGGAAATCTTCCGAATTCGATCCCATGTCTGTGAGCCCGCGAACCTGCCAGCCAATGTCAGGTTGCCGGGAGGGTGGGGTCGCATATGGGCTGGGGGCCCGTGTTATGATCATGGGGACGATCGATGAGCGTGGACATGATTTTGCGTCATGGGAGCGCGATGAATCGCGCCCCATGACCATGATCTGTCAAAATAGGCCATCTGACCAATGGGAGATTGGCCGGATGGCGGATGCCGGACTGCAACATTCGTGTTAGACTGGGTTCGCGGGCGTGACGAGGTACGTCACGTTCATTGTTGGCGCGGGAGGTGCCTCTTGGGACACAATCGAATTCGGTGGCTGTGGGTTCTTGGGCTGGGGGTCGCACTGCTGGCCGCCTGCAGCCCTGGGGCGACCCCGGCGGTCCTGCCTACGCCCACTTTTTGGCCCACGGCCGTGGTTCCTGAAAAGCCGGCCTACACCGTCGAGCGGGGCTCGGTTGTCGACAGCCTGACCTTCACCGGCCGCGTGGCGCCCGTCAGCGAGGAGGAGCTGTATTTCCGCACGGACGGCCGCGTCCAGGAAGTCTATGTTCAGCGGGGAGACGTGGTGCAAGAGGGGGACCGCCTGGCCGAGCTGGATGTACAGGCCCTGTACCGCCAAGTCGAACGGGCCGAGCTGGACCTGGAGACGGCGCAAACCGACCTGGCCGGCGCCGAGGCTGACCTGGCACACGACCTGGCCCGCGCCCGGCTCGACCTGGAGCTGGCGCAGATCGCGCTGGACAAGCTGCAGGCTTATGACGCCGGCGCCGACCTGGCTGTGGCCAGGACGGATCTGGAGACGGCGCGGGTGGCCCTACAACAGGCCCAGGCCCGGTACGACCGCGTGGCCTACGCGCCTGACATTGCCCTCCGGTCCGAGGCGCGAGAACTGCAGGAGGCCACGCTGGCCCTGGAGCGGGCCGAGGCAGCCTACGAGCAAGCGGCCCGCGGGGCGGATCAGCACGGCTACGACGTGCAGTCCCAGGCCAAGCGCGTGGCACTGTCACAGTTGGAAGTTGACCGCCTGGAGGCGGGCGTCGATCCCAGTCTGGCCCAGGCCGTGGCCAGGGCCAGGTTGGAGCTGGCCGACCTGCAGGCGCAGATCACCGATACGCTGATCCTGGCCCCTTTTGATGGCGAGATCGCGGCGCTGAGCACCGCTGATGGCAAGGCCGTGGAAGGTTTCAAGCCGGTGATGGTCCTTGCCGACCCCAGCGAGCTGGAGGTGACGGCGGAGCTGACGGCCGACGACATGCAGGACCTCAGCGAGGGGCAGCCGGCGGCGGTCATCCCGGTTGAGTACCCGGGGCAAGAGCTGCAGGGCGCCATCCGCCAATTGCCCTATCCTTACGGCTCGGGAGGGAGCGCTACCGGGCTGGACGACAAGGACCGCAACACGCATGTCGCCGTGGATTTCGCCCAGGTTGCGGTTGAAGCCGGGCGACCTGGTTCGGGTCACGGTCGTGCTCGAGCAAAAGGACGGCGTGCTCTGGCTGCCCCCGGCGGCCATCCGTACCTTTGAGGGGCGCACTTTCGTGGTCATCCAGGAGGGCGCTGCCCAGCGCCAGGTGGACGTCACCCTGGGCATCGAGAGCGACGACCGCGTGGAGATAGAAGAGGGCCTGGTGGAGGGGGATGTGGTTGTGGGGTACTAGGCCAGCGCCTGGATGTTGGAGGCCCGCCGCGCTCCAATACCTGGCCCCCAGGTTCCACTATCCATTCGATACCATGATCACGCTAATCTCAACCTTTCTTTCCACCCTGGCACTCGCTTTCCGCCGCCTCTGGTCCCAGAAGGCGCTGATGCTCTGCCTTCTGGTGGGGATGGCGGCGGCCGTGGGTCTGCTGTCGAGCATCCCGCTGTACGCCGACGCCGTGCACCACGAACTTCTTCAGGGGGAGCTGACCGAGGCGGGCACCCACCGGCCTCCCTTTGCCTTCTTGTGGCGCTACATCGGCGCCTGGCACGGCGATGTGAGCTGGGACGACTACCGGCCGGTGGATGCCTATTTGTCGCAGCAGGGGCCGGGCGCCGTCGACCTGCCCCTGGCTGCGCTGGTGCGCCACGTCCAGACCGGGAACCTGCGCCTCTTTCCCGCCGCCGGTTCCGGGGACTTTGTCCGGGCGCGACCCGCTGTTGTGGACCAGCCTGGGCTTTGTTTCCGGCCTGGAGGAGCAGGTCGGACCTGGTTGGCGGCGCTTTCCCACGAGCCGGGGCCGGGGTCTGTAGAGGTTCTGGCCAGCCGGGCGCTGGCCGAGCAGATGGGCCTGCAGTTGGGCGAGGGCTATGTGCTTCTGGCCTCGGACGAGGATGGCCGCCAGATTCCAGTACGGATCTCCGGTATCTGGCAGCCCCGGGACCCCAAGGCGCCATTCTGGTTCTACCAGCCGTCCTCATTTGACGAGGTGCTTTTGACCTCGGCCGACGCGTTCGAGGCGCAGGTGGTCCCCCTGGTGGAGGAGCCGGTGTCCCTGGCCGTCTGGTACCAGATCTTTGACGGCAGCCACGTCCGCAGCGCCGACGTACCCGGCTTGCTGGACCGCGTGGCGGCGGCCGAGTCCCGGGCGGAGGCGTTGCTGGGGCACACGAGCCTGGACGCTTCCCCGGCTGATGCGCTGGGCAGCTACGAGTCATCGGCTCGCCTGCTGACGGTCATGCTCACCATCTTTGCCATCCCGGTGGTGGGCCTGATCCTGTATTTCGTCGCCCTGATCGCGGGCATGGTCGTGGGGCGCAGCCAGGGCGAGATCGCCATCCTGCGCAGCCGGGGTACGACGCGGCTGCAGGTACTGCTGGTCTTTCTTCTGGAGGGAGTGATCGTCGGCGGCTTGGGGCTGGCCCTGGGCCTGGTCCTGGGGCACTGGCTGGCCGAAATGATGGGTCGGACGCGGACCTTTCTGGATCCGGCGCTGCTGAGCTTTGGAAGTCTGCCAGACCTGCAATCCCTGATCACCCCCGCCGCGCTGGCCTACGGGCTGCTGGCAGTGGGTCTGGGGATTCTTGCCCTGCTGGTCCCAGCCCTGGCCGCGTCGCGCCACACCATCATTACCTTCAAATGGGAGCGGGCCCGGACCCTGGTCCGGCCGCTGTGGCAGCGCGCCTACCTCGACCTGCTTCTCCTCATCCCAGTCCTCTATGGTCTCTACCTGCTGCTGAGCCCCGCGGGCGACCTGCTGGGCTCGCAGTTGTCCAGCATCCGGATCCTCCAGGCGCCTGCCCCTTCAGACCCTTTCTCCAATCCGCTCTTGCTGCTGATCCCGGCGCTCTTTTGCTTTGCCCTGTCGCTGCTCTTTGTCCGCTTCTTCCCCTGGCTGATGCGCGCCCTGGCCTGGCTGGCGGGCTGGCTGCCGGGTACGACGCTGCTCCTGATCCTGCGACAACTGTCCCGTTCGAGCGGCCAGTACACGGGGCCGCTGCTGCTGCTGAGCCTGACCCTGAGCCTGGCGATCTTTACGGCCTCGATGGCGACCACGCTGGACGGGCACCTGGAGGACAGGGTCTACTACCAGGTCGGCGCCGATCTGAACCTGGCCGAGTCGGGGGAGAGCACTGAGGAGGCCGAGGGGCCGTCTCTCCTGCTGCAGCCGACGCCTGCGCCAAGCACTGATCGCGACCAAGGGCCGCGCTGGCTGTTTCTGCCGGTCAGCGCCCACCTTCAGGTGCCAGGTGTGCGGGCTGCGGCGAGGGTGGGCGACTATGGGGCGACCTCCAATATTGGCGGGCGGCAGCAGAGCGGCCGGCTGCTGGGCGTCGACCGCATCGAGTTTCCCGCCGTGGCCTACTATCGCCCCGACTTTGGCGGGGGCGAGCCGCTGGCCGGGCAGATGAACAGGTTGGCCCCGGCCGCTTCCAACCTGCTGGTCAGCCGCGGCTTTTTGGCGCAGCACAGGCTGGCCGTAGGCGACCCGCTGCGGCTGACTGTCAGCATTGCTGGCGAGGTGCAGGCCATCGACTTTGTCGTCGCCGGCCCGCTGGACCTCTTTCCGACGCTCTACCCGCAGGATGGACCCTTTTTTGTGGCCAACCTGGACTATGTCTTTGAGCGGCTGGGCGGCACCTTTCCCTACGACGTGTGGCTGGCCACCGAGCCTGACGTCGCCGGAGAGGAGGTGGTGGCCGGCGTGCGGGGCCTGGGTGTCGCGGTGGCGGCCGCGTCGGATGCCAGGGCGGCCATCGCCGAGCAGCAGACGCGCCCCGAACGGCAGGGATTGTTCGGGCTCCTATCGGTGGGTTTTCTGGCGGCGGCAGGTCTGACCGTGCTGGGTTTTCTGCTCTATGCCGTCGTCTCCTTCCGGCGGCGCTTTATCGAATTGGGCATGCTGCGGGCCGTGGGATTGTCAGCCGGCCAGATGGGCGCTTACCTGGCCGGCGAGCAGGCGTTGCTCATCCTGATCGGCGGGGCACTGGGAACCGCGCTCGGCCTCTGGGCCAGCAGCCTGTTTATTCCCTACCAGCAGTTGGGCCTGGACAAGACGGCCCAGGTGCCGCCCTTTGTGGTCCAGATCGCCTGGGGCGATCTGTGGACGATCTATGCCCTATTCGGCGCCATGCTGGTGCTGGCCGTGCTGGTCTTGATCGTGCTTCTCCTGCGCATGCGGATCTTTGAGGCGGTCAAGATGGGAGAGGCAGGGTGAGAACAGCGGATGGGCGGGATTGACGGATGGGCGGCGAACAGGGGCCAAATACCGGGAAATCCTGCCTATCCGAGGTACAATGTAAGGGTGGAGAACAACGGATGGGCGGGATTGACGGATCGGTGATGCACAGGGGCAAAAGATCCGGAAATCCTGCCAATCCGAAGTACTTGGGAGAACAGCGGATGGGCGGGATTGACGGATGGACGGCGAACAGGGGCCAAATACCGGGAAATCCTGCCTATCCGAGGTACAAGGCAAGGGTGGAGAACAACGGATGGGCGGGATTGACGGATCGGCGGCGCACAGGGACAAAAGATCGGGAAATTCTGCCAATCCGCTGTCAAAAACCATGACGGAAGCATTGATCATTTGCGAAAACCTAGTCAAGATCTATCAAGTCGCTGACCTCGAGGTCGTCGCTCTGCAGGGACTGGACCTGACGGTGGCGGCTGGGGAGATGCTGGGCATCGTCGGCGCCTCGGGCAGCGGCAAGAGTACGCTGCTCAACATCCTGGGCGGGCTGGACCGGCCCTCGGCGGGCAGGGTGGCCGTCGAGGGCCAGGACCTGCTCAAGCTGTCGGAGGGGGCGCTGGACCGCTACCGGCGAACCCAGGTTGGTTTTGTCTGGCAGCAGGTGGCCCGCAACCTGGTGCCCTATCTCTCGGCGCGGGCCAACGTCGAGCTGCCCATGACCGTGGCCGGCCTGGGCCTGGGGGAGAAGCGGCGGCGCTCGCGCGAGCTGCTGGAGCGGACGGGGTTGTGGGAGCACCGCCGGCACCGGTTGGCGCAGCTCTCAGGCGGGCAACAGCAGCGGGTGGCCATCGCCGTGGCCCTGGCCAACCGGCCGCGGCTGCTGCTGGCCGACGAGCCCACGGGGGAGGTGGACTCGGCCACGGCCCATCACCTGCTGGACATGCTGGCCGAACTGAACGATGCCTATGGCCTCACGACCATCATTGTCACGCACGACCCCCAGATCGCCCGTAGGGTGGACCGCGTCGTCGCCATTCGCGACGGTAGGACCAGTACCGAGACTGTGAGAGAGCAGAGAGTAGAGAGGAGGGAGGAGAGGGGCGGTGCTGGCAGTGATCTCGCCTCTCCCCTCTTTCCTCTCTACTCTGAATACGTGGTGTTGGATTCGGCGGGGCGTTTGCAGGTACCCAGGGAGTACCTGGAGCAGTTGGGCATCGACCAGCGGGTGACCCTGGAGCCGACCGAGGAGGGGATTCTGATCCGGCCCGCTGCCGGACGCGGGCCCGCCGTGGCTCCGCTGCTGAACGGCCTGGAGGAGGAAGAGCTGCCAGCGCCACGAGGCAAGGGCCTGCGCGCCTGGTGGGCGAGATGGAGGGGGTAGATGCATTGCGGCCCGAAACAACGGCTCTTTGCCTTCTCGCTGCTCGCAACCGGTCACGGACCGGTTGCACGGGCATGAGCCAACCACAAAAGGCCTGGCCGCGGACCAGGCCTGAGCAGGCAGAAGCCATGGGCTGTTGTGTGAATGGTCGCTAGTGATCCTTCACAAGATACACCTTGGCTTTACCCTGCTCAAGCTATGCCTGCGCTGAGTCCTTCGACAAGCTCAGGAGGGACATCAGCCGAAGCGTCCGTGACCCGATTCGAGCGATCAAAGTGCCATATCTGTGGTGTGAAACGGCACAAGATAGGAGGCAAGATTGGATCGAGGAGAGCATGATAGGGAGCGTGGGAGTGGCAACCGGATGGCCATGGGCATCTCGATGGGCGTGCCCATCGGGGTTGTTCTGGGCATCCTCTTTGGTGCGGCCATGGACAGCCCGGGTCAGGGTCTGGCCATTGGTATCGCCGTTGGTCTGGCTATCGGCACTGCCATTGGCGCAGTGCTGGAAAGCCGGAAGAAAGAATAGGGTGAGGTGAAAGATGAAGAATGCAGTTGTGGTACTGTGCGTACTGGTTCTGTTGGTCGCGGCTTGCGGCCCGTCTGGCGGTGATGAGACTCTACCTCCCGCCGTCGAAGGGGCTACAGAAGCGGCCCAGCCAGAGGCCCAGGCGACGGCTGAACCTGCGGCTCAGCCAACAGCCCAAGTACCGGAGGCCGCGACGGCTGCGCCGGGGGCGGAGGGTGAGCGGACGATGGTTCGCTTTGCGGTCACGGACTGGGAGCGCTCCCTGTACGAGGGCTTTATCGAGGCTTTCGAGGAGGAGAACCCTGACCTGGGTGTGGAGGTGGTATCGGCCAACGAGGTGCTGGACCTGGGACCCATTGGCCAGATCGACGTCCCCGATGACGCCGACCAGCGCCTGGTGGCCGCGGCCGACGTGGTCGAGGTCGGCATCACGCGCGAGAATGTGGACCAGGGCCTGATCCGGGACCTCACTCCCTTCCTCGATGCCGATCCCAGCTTTCAGGCCGACGACTTTTACCCTGGCGCGCTGGAACGGGTCCAGTGGGACGGGGGGACCTGGGGCCTGCCGATGACGCTCAACTACCGTCTCATCTTTTTCGACAAGGACGCCTTTGACGCAGCGGGCGTGCCCTATCCCGAGGCTGGCTGGTCGTGGGATGACCTGGAGGCCAAGGCGGGGGCATTGACCATGGGCGAGGGCGACGAGGTGGAGCGCTGGGGTTTTGTGCCGGGAGGACTGGCCTACTGGATCATCCACAGCCTGGCCGGCCCGCTGACCGACTATGAGGCCGACCCGCCTGTCCCGCGCTACGACGATCCTGAGGTGGCCGGTGCCGTTGACTGGTACGCCGACCTGTATCGCGAGGCGCAGGTGATGCCCTTCTTTGAGCCAGAGGACGAGGAGGAGGGCGGGCTCCAGCAGTCTGAAGAGCAGGCATTGATCGACAAGGGGCTGGCCGCCATGTGGGCCGAGACGGACCTGTCCTGGTGGCTGCGCGCGCAGCAGGTCAACGCCGGCGTTGTGCCCTTTCCGGAAGGCGCGCCGGACGAAGCGACGACGCCCGTTTCGGTCAGCAACCTGGCCATGAGCGCGGGCACGCAGCAGCCCGAGGCAGCCTGGCGCTGGATAGAGTTCCTCAGCAGGCAGTCCCGCCCGCCGATTTCGCTGGGTATCAAGTTCATGCCCGCGCGCCGATCGGCGGCGGAGGCGGGCGGCTATTGGGATGACCTGGATGCCGGCTATGCGGAGGCCCTGCGCTACGCCATCGACCACAGCTATGCCATGATCCCAGCCCTGAGCCTACGACGCTTTCGAGGATGCGCTGGTGGCGGTCCTCGGCGGTGAGCAGGAGGCCAGCGCCGCCCTGGCCGAGGCCCAGGACCGGGCCGAGGCCGAGATCCTGGCAGCGGCGGCGGGCGAAGCCGGGGCTACGCCGGTACCTACCTTTGTGGTGGCTCCCGCAGAAAGCGAGCCGCAGGCCGAGGGGGCAGTGACCGTCAGCTTTGTGCCCGGCCTGGGTTCTTTTAACCTGGAGCCCTACCGCGCTTTGGCGGATCAGTTCCACGAAGAGAATCCCGATGTGGTCGTGGCGGTCAAGTCCCTTGACCTTGCCGGCAGCACGACGCCTAGCCTGAGGAGTATGGCGGCTGCCAGCGACTGCTTCCAATGGTTCCCCAGCTTTGCCGATCCCGAGAACCGGGAGGCCATTCTGAACCTGGAGCCCTTTGCCGACGCCGATCCGGCCTTTAGCACCGACGACTACTATCCCGCGGTGCTGGAGCAGTTTACCTGGCAGGGGCAGCTCTGGGGCCTGCCGGCCGACGTCACGCCCTTTGTCATCGAGTACAACAAGGAGCTTTTCGAGGCAGAGGGCGTTGAGGCGCCGGCGGTTGGCTGGACCTGGGACGACTTTTTGGCTACTTCCGTGGCCCTGACCGGGGGTGGCGGGGAGGATCAGCAATATGGCTTTGTGGCCCAGGTCTACGAGCTAAACGACCTGTTGCTCATCTCCGAGCGGCTGGGGGCCACGCTGCTGGATGACTCGGCCGATCCGCCCACCTTCTCCTTCAACGACCCGGATACGGTCGAGGCCGTGCGCTGGTACGCGGCCCTGACCACCGAGCACGAGGTCAAACCGGTCTATATCACCGATCTGAAAAACCTGCTGGGGGCCAGCTCAGCCTACTTGGAACGACAGGGCCTGATCGATAAGGGGCTGGCGGGGATGTGGACCTCGTCGGTGGACTCGGTCCTGCTCTTTGGCGTGCGGAAGGACCCCAACGTAGGGGCGGTGCCCTTGCCCGCTCGTTCTGACGCTGCGGGCGCCGGCAGCTACCTGGGGGCCAGCGGTTACTTTATCTCGGCAGAGACGGAGGGTCGCGAAGCGTGCTGGCAGTGGATTACCTACCTCAACAACCAGCCCGGGGCCGTGCTGGGGCTTCCCGCGCGGCGCTCTCTGGCCGAGTCCGATGCCTTCCGGGAGCAGGTGGGCGCAGACCGGGCCGATGCCTACCTGGCCGCCATCGGCGACGCCGAGCAGCCGTCGGCCTTCCAGGCCTTTAACCAGGAGCCGTGGCTGGGCACGGCCATGTTCTGGCTGGGGCAGGCCTTTGGCCAGATCGTCGAGGGCGAAGCCAGCGTGGAGGACGCGCTGGACGGGGCGCAAAAGCTGGCCGAGGACTATCGGGCTTGCCTCATCGGGAAGGACGACTTTTCCGAGGAATCGGCGGAAGCTTGCGCCAAGGAGATCGACCCAACCCTGCCCGATTTTTTGTTCCCGAATAGCGAGTAGTCGCTGAGGACGGACCTCGGAGGTTGCGAGCTTGCGGTTTGTAGGAAACCTCCGAGGTCTAGTGACCTTTCACAGAACAGACCTTGGCCTTTCTCGGCTCGAGTCAGGTCCGCGACCTGGCGGTTTCGACTCGTTTGAGCACTATGCATCGGGTCACGGACCTGATGCGAGCGACCAAAATGCATATGCCTGTGGTGTATAATGGCACCAGGTAGGGGGTTAGCCGGACCTGTCAGGCTTTCGATGGATGCCGGTCATCCGTTCGGAGAGGTCTTGCGAAGACGACAGGAACCAGGACTTGTGATGGATCCTTCTCAAGCAGAACAACTGGAACAGAAGGGAACAGGCGACGGCCAGGGGGGCGAGACAGGAGCTGAGACGGCGCCCCTGGTGCGTACCGAGGCCCTGTCCCGCGTCTACCGTGCTGGCGGCCGGGACGTGCACGCTCTGCGGGGCGTCAGCCTGGCCGTCGAGCCTGGCCGCTTTGTGGCGCTGCGGGGCCGCTCGGGGTCGGGCAAGACGACCTTGCTCAACTGCATCGGCGGGCTGGACCGGCCCACCTCGGGCCGCGTGTGGCTGGAGGGCCTGGACCTGGCCCGCCTGCCAGAGTGGCGGCGGGTGCGGCTGCGCCGGCGGCGGATAGGCTTTGTCTTCCAGTCCTTTGCCCTGCTGCCCACCTACTCGGCCGAGGAGAACGTGGACCTGATGCTGCGGCTGGCGGGCAAGGGCCGCCGGGAGCGGAAGCAGCGGGTTGAAGAAGTGCTGGCCCTGGTAGGCTTGAGCCGGTGGGCAGGCCATCGTCCTTTCGAGCTGTCAGGCGGCCAGCAGCAGCGGCTGGCCATCGCCCGGGCGCTGTCCACCCGTCCGGTCCTGATCCTGGCCGACGAGCCGACGGGTGAGCTGGATTCGACCACCGGCCAGCAGATCCTGGCACTGCTGCGGCGCATCGTCGAGCGCGAGGGAACCACCATCGTGATGGCTACCCACGATCTGACCGTGGACCAGTTCGCCGACCAGGTCTACCACCTGGAGGATGGGCGGATCGCCGTCCCGTAGTGGCCTGGCTCCTATCTGCCCAGGACTGGTCCGTGACAGCGGCACGTACCGGAGCGCTGGCGTCCCCGGTCGTGAATTGGTGGTGAACAGGGCTGGCCCACCACCGTAGTCTCAAGTGCGACGGATCCAAGAAAGACCCTGAGGGTTTTCCAAAACCCTCAGGGTCTCTGTTTTGCCACGAGCGGCTTGTGCGGGATTTCCGCCAGACCTCGGGGGTCGAAGCCAGACCCCCGAGGTCAAGACCAGGGTCCTTGTCGTGCTACGAGCGGCTTGTGTGGGATTTCCACCAGGACTGCCAGTTCTTCCAGGACCGGCAGTCCTGCTGTGCCCTGAATCTGGCCAGTGGCCGGGGGCGCTAGATCACCTCGATGGGGATATAGGGCTCGCGCCAGTCCTTCCAGCAGCCTACGAGGCGGCAGCCTGTGTCGGTCAGGACAACCGTGTCCTTGGAGCAGATGAGTTCTACGTCCGGCCCGCGGACCCACGGGGCGAGGACCAGGACCATGCCCGGCTGCAGTGGGGTGTGATCATTGGCGGCCAGGTAGGGCGCCTCCTCCGCGGCGACGCCGATGCCGTGGCCGGCGCCAAGCTGGCCGACAAAATCAATGCCGCCGGCCTTGGCTGTGTCCTGCGCGGCCCGAAAGACACGGCTGCATGACACGCCAGGCTTGATGCTTTCCATGAGGGCATCCCTGAGGGCCACCAGGCCCTCGTAGGCCGCTGCTTGCTCTGGCGTGGGCTGGCCCATGACCAGCATTCTGCCGGCATCGGACCAGTAGCCATCGCGGGTAGCCCGCATGCCCATCCGTACCATCTGGCCCGGCGCCAGCTTTTCGGTGCTGCTGTAGCCATGGTTCAAGCCGTGGAGGGGACACAGGGGCCACAGCTTCCGGGCCGCTGGTCCCCCAGCAACCTGGGCGACGCTGTGATAGCCTGTCTCGACGAGTCCCCGCTCCAGGCAGTGGACGCGGATCTGCTCGGACTCTGTCAGTTGGGTACGGGGAGCCGCTACGACGACGTGATGGAGCGAGCCGTTGATGCCATGGTCGGTGGTGCAGGCCACGTCCTCGAGAATCGCCATCTCTTCGTCTGTCTTGCGTATGCGAAGGTCCTGGAGCCATTCATCGCAGGCCAGTAGTTCTGTCCCCAGGAGGGCCTGCTCCAATGCCTCAAAGAGGTCACAGGGCGTGCGACGCGTGTCGATGCCGATGGTAGATTGTCCTTCGACCAAGCTGGCCGCGGCCGTCACGGCGCCGCGAGGTTCGTCGCCGCTGGGGGAATAGGCAATCGTCCGGTCGATGCGGCCCAGGTGGCGGACGGTGCTCTCCAGTTGCGGGGGGCAGACGAGTGTCGGTTCGCCCTTCTGGGGCCAGAACAGCATCAGTCGCTGGTCGGGGCGGTAGGGGAGAAAGGGTAGTTGCACGCCCGAAAGGTACTGTACATTGTCCGCGCCGGTGAGCAAAAGACCGTCAAAGCCGGAATCCTGCAAGGCTGCTTGGAGCTTGTGGGTAATCCCTGGATCTACCATCGCTTCCCTCTCTTTGACTTGAAGTTTGCAGTTTGACTGGACATAACTAACACAGTCTGAGGATTATCAGCTTGATGGAATGTTTGGGCATGCACCAGGCCTGCTGGTTTCGTCACACGCAAGGCCCGTTCGTAGTGCGCGATTCATCGCGCTTTTACGGCGCTGAAGCACCGACTGCGAACCATTGGCTGCGTTGGGCTGCTGTCATCCGCTTGCTGGATTCGCCCAGCAGCGGCGCCCGTTCGTAGTGCGCGATTCATGGGGGCTTTGCGGCGCTGAAACATGGCCTGAGTCCCCGAAGGGCGCCGACTACGAACCATTGGTTGCGTTATGCCACCAGGCCCAACCCGCTATCCATGCCTGGCCGTGACGCCAACCACGGCGTAGAGGCGGTCCCAGTTCCGGTACCAGCTCAAGAGCTGGGGGCCATCTTCCCCGATGGCAAAGGTATCCACGGAGCGGATCAGTTCCTGGTGCGGCCCGTAGGTCAGGATGTCCAGGGCCAGGACCATGCCGGGCTGGAGCTGCGTGAGGTCGTGGCCGTCCAGATAGGGCGCTTCCCGTTCGCTCGTGCCCACGCCGTGCCCGATGCCGGCCCCTTTCAAGATCCGGATGCCCTCCCTGTCCGCTACTGCTGCGACCGCGCTCAAAACATCTTGGCAGGTCACACCCGGGTGGAGCTTTTCAATGGCGACGGCCTTGAGGGCCAGGTTCTCTCGATATGCCTGCTGTTCTGCATCGGTGGGCTGGCCGATGGATACGGTGCGCCCCGCGCTGGACCAGTAGCCCCGGTACTCGTTGGTCAGGTCGAAGCGAAGCAGATTGCCCTCGGCGAGACTGCCATGGGGTGCGACGTGGTAGTGCTGGGCGTCGGTTCCCTGCACGGCGCCGACGTGGCCGGCTGCGGAACCGCCAAACTCGCCCACGTGGACGCGCACTCGTTCCGCGGCCTCGGCCAGGCTGTAGCTCACGGCATCCACCGTTCCCTCGATATGGTTGAGGGCGGAAACGATGCCCCGGTCGGCCTGGCGGGCTGCTTGCTCCAGGAGTTGCTGTTCGGCGGAGGTCTTGACGATGCGCAGCGCGCGGAGCATTTCATCGCAAGCCCGCCACCGAACGCCGGGCAGCGCCTGTTTCAGCTCGTCCATGATGGCCACGGGCATCCGGGAGGCGTCAAAGCCGATGCGGGACTGCGCCAGGCCCATGTCTGATATGGCCCTGGTGGTCGCGGCGAGCAGGGCCTTGTAGGGCTTGCCCGTGGGGTAGCTGACCAGGTCACCGGGCCAGCCCTGGTCGCGGATGGCCTCTGACCAGCCAAAGGGGGTCACGATACAGGCACGGCTCCCCTTTGGAACCAGGACGAGCGCCCTGTGGTCCGGGTAGTTGGGAGCAAAAGGCAGCACGGTCTGGGTGAGGTAGGTCAGGTTGTCGGGCCCGATGGCCAGAAGCGCGCTGTAGCCATGGCGCTCCATGGCCTGGTACAGCCTGGTCTGCAGTTCGTTCGTCGACATGGATATCTCCATAGTTGAAGTTCACTCTCGATTGTACCATACCTTGGTCTGATGCTCAAGCCCATCATGGGACGCCGGCAGGGCAATTGCATCTTGAATGAGGAACCTGAAAACGTATGTTATGCACTGAACTTTCCGTCCGTCATCGCGAGGAGTGAGCGTCTTTTGCGAGCGACAGCCTGTCCCGAGTCTTTCGAGGGAAAGCGATCCCCAGGGATGACAAGGAGATTGCTACCGCGAGTCCTCGTGGCGGTGCTTCGGTTCCCTCGCAATGACAGGGTTCAGATGCAATGCCCTGGGGGCGCGGGCGACATGTACTCGTGGTTGGGCCAGCCCGGAGGGGGAAAGCAGACTGGACCAGTCTCTGTGAACCTGAGGTTCGAGACTGGTCCAGTCCTTTGTGGGCCGGAGCCCAGGAGTCACTGTGGCCTAGCGCCCGTTGCGCTTAGCCTCTGCTATCAGGGTGTGCTGTACTCGACGTGCAGCTTGGGCGCCTTGGTGGGGGCGCCGTCCCAGGACTCAGCGGTGCGGGTACCGGTGCCGTCGATCATGAAGACCAGGGCGTTGCCCGGTGCCCAGCCACCGCGGTTCACGATCTCCTGGACGATGGATGCCAGGCCGGGGCTGTTGTACTCGGCCCCAATCGCATTCCAGGGCGCGACGTTGTTCCAGGCGACGGAGGCAGCGGTCTGGGGCCTGGTTGAGATGTCATAGTCCTCGTCGGAGAAGGCCGGCGCGCTGTCGGCCGCCTGGCCGTACACGGTCAGGTCAGCAGTGGCTGTCTTGACTTCGTCGGCGGTGAAGGTGAGCCAGGCGTCGGTGATCGTCGCCCCGTTGGGGATGGTGATGGTCAGGAAGCGCACACCGACGAGCTGGGCTGGGTTGCCGTCGTAGCCTAGCTCCAGGTCTCCACCTCCAGTTGTCACAGTCCCCTTGGCGATCCGCTCCTCAGCGTCATCGTCCCTACTGGCCACCATGACATCGATGGTCGTAACCGGCGGCGTATCCACATAGTTGACGGTGGAGGTGTGGGCGGTGGCAGGCATGGTCACCTGGTTGGTGGTGGCCGTGCTGCCGTCGTTGTCGGAGCCGGTCCAGCTACCGACGCTCCAGCCAGCATCCGGGGTGGCCGTGAGGCCCACCACTTCACCCGCCACGTACTCTCCGGCCGCACAGCCGGCCGAGTTGGCCAGGCTGGGCGCAGGGTCGAGGCCCAAACCGGTGTGGGTCAGGGTCAGGGCGTAGCAGGTTACCGGGATCTGGACATAGTTGACGGTGGAGGTGTGGGCGGCGGCGGGCATGGTCACCTGGTTGGTGGTTGCCGTGCTGCCGTCGTTGTCGGTGCCGTTCCAGCTACTTACACTCCAGCCTGCGGCCGGGCTGGCGGTCAGGCCCACAACCTCGCCCGCCACGTACTGCCCGGCGGCGCAGCCGGCCGAGTTGGCCGGGTTGGCTACGGGTTTGAGGCCGGTTCCGGTGTGGTTCAGCGTCAGCGCGTAGCAGGTGGGCGGGGGCCCACTGCTGTACTCGACGTGCAGCTTGGGCGACATGGTTGGCTCGCCGTCCCAGGACTCGGCGGTTCGGGTGCCCGTGCCATCGATCATCATGACCAGGGCGTTGCCCGAGGCCCAGCCCCCACGGTTCACGATTTCCTGGACGACTGATGCCAGGCCGGGGCTGTTGTACTGGGCGTGAACTGTGGTCCAGGGCGCGACGTTGTTCCAGGCTACCGAAGCCGCGGTCTGAGGCCGGGCGGAGATGTCATAGTCCTCGGAGGAGAAGGCCGGCGCATTGTCGGCCGCCTGGCCATAGACGTTGAGGTTGGTGGTGACGTTCCAGGTCTCGTCAGCGGTAAAGATGATCCAAGCGTCGGTGATGGTTGCTCCGTTGGGGATGGCGAGGTTCGGGAAGCGCATGCCGACCAGTTGGGCTCTACTGCCATCGGCGCCCAGCTCCAGGTCTACCCCTCCAGTGGCCACGGACCCAGTGCTGATCCGCTCCTCTGCGTCGTCCAGCCTGGCCGCGGTCGATGACTCGACGATGGTAACCGGCGGCTGCACCACATAATTGACGGTGCTGGTATGAGCAGCAGCGGGCATGGTGACCTGATTGCCGGCTGCCGTGCTGGCGTCGTTGTCGGTACCGGTCCAGCTACCCACAGTCGACCCAGCGTCCGGCGTGGCGGTCAGGCCTACAACCTCGCCCGCCACATACTGCCCGGCGGCGCAGCCAACCGAGTTGGCCGGGACGGCCGTGGGATCGAGGCCCAAGCCGGTGTGGGTCAGGGTCAGCGCGTAGCAGGTGACCGGCAGTTGGGTGTAGGCGACAGTGGCCAGGTGTGCCGCGGCAGGCATGGTTACCTGGTTGGTCGTCAAGGTACTTACGTTGTTGTCGGTGCCCGCCCAGCCAGCAACCGCCCAGCCAGGATCGGGTGCGGCGGTCAGATCCACGATATCGCCGGCCGCGTACTGTCCGGCGGGACAGCCAGCCGAGTTGGCTGGGTTGGCCACCGGATCGAGCCCATTGCCGGTGTGGGTCAGGGTGAGGGCATAGCAGCCAGGCACAACGCCTCCGCCGTATTCGATGTGCAGGCGCGGCGCCTGGGTCGCGTTGCGGTCCACGGACACTGCTGTCCGCGTGCCGGTACCGTCCACCAGAACTACCATAGAGGCACCCGGTACCCAACCTGGCCGGTCCACGAGTTCCTGGATGATGGGCACCAGGCTGGCGCTCTGGTATTGGGCGTCGACCGCGGTCCAGTTCTCGACCGCGTTCCAGGCCACAGAGGCTGTGGACAGGGGCCGGCCGGAGACGTTCCCCGTCGCCTCGGTAAAGGTTTCTGGGTTGTCAGCCGCCTCACCATAGACCATCAGGTCGGTGGCTACGCTCCAGGTCTCGTCGGCGGTAAAGACGACATAAGCAGCGCTGATGTTGGCTCCCTTGGGTAGGCCGACGTTCTGGAAGCGCATGCCAACCATCTGGGCATTGCCCCGGTCCTCACCCATCTCCAGGTCCCAACCGCGAAGCGATACGCTTCCGTTGCTGAGCCGTTCTTCGGCATCATCCGACGAGATGCTGACCGTTACGTCGACGGTACCGGCCGGGGTGGCCTGGGTGCACATCTGGATGGGACCGTTGGTATTCCATCCAGAGTTCCCAGAGGCATTGTAGGCCTCCACAACATAGTTGTAGCAGGTATTGGCCACCGGCGGGATATAGCCGGCGGGCAGGACCAGGCCGGGCTGCGTCGGATCCCCGTCCACGAATGGTACGCCTCCGCTAACCGTGGTGCTGGGGAAGCGTCCGACTTCGGTGAATCCAGCCTGGGCCGGATCGGGGTTGATGGGCACGTCCTGGCGGAGGACCATCCAGCCGTCCTCGTTGTCGCTCACGTCGGCCCAGGACATGGTGATGGTGTCCATGGTGCTGTTCGTGAACACCAGGTTATCTGGCGGAGCTGGTATGTCCGAAGGGGTAGCCTGGCAGAGCTGCGCCGTTTCAGGACCATAGCCAGCACCGTTGTAGGCCTGGACCTTGTAGCAGTAGGTCTTGCCCACGTTCAAGGCGGTGTTGAGCAGCTCGCTATCGGGCGCCAGAACGACGGCCAGCTTGTCCCAGGACGAGGTGGCCGCAGCCGCGCCATACCGGATCGACAGCAGGTAGCCATCAGCGTCTGCAACCGGATCCCAATCGATCCGCTGACTGAATGGCTCGGTCAGGCCCGTGGCGGCGCTCTGTACTGCGAGAACCTGCAGGTTCGCTGGCGCGATGGGGAGGGCGGCGGACGTATCCGCGACGCCCACCGGATAGGGCTCACCCTTGCCGGTCAGGTACCAGGCCGCGTAGGCGATGCCGCCCCAGTTGTCATTCAGCGACTCGGCTGGGCTGAGGAAGCCGTCAGCCTTGAGCTGGGCCTCGACGCCTGCCAGATCGATCTCGTCGCTGAGGTATTTGGGTACCAGCGGATAGTTCAACTCAAAGAGGCTCGGCGGACCTTCGGGTCGTACTGTCGAGGTGTCGCTGGTCCTCAGGTGCTCCAGGAACTCGCGCGTGTGCGTCTGCCAGTAGAGCTCGGCCCGGGCGCTGAGAACCGCCGTCGGCGGCGCGCTGAAGGTGTAGGTCACCAGGTCGGAATTGGTCGTGTAGCGCCCAAGGTCCTCGCTGGGGAACATGGTGGTCGGGTTGTAGACCCAGAACTTGACGCCCGCGTTCCGGTAGGCAGTGTAGTCAAAGCCTGCTGGCGGGATGCGGTTGTCGAATAGGATCTGATCATTGAGCAGATCGACCGAAGGTGTGCAGGTCCCCGAGTTGCAGGTTCCAGTCACGCGCTCGTAGATCATGACGGCGTTGGCGGTGTCATCGATCTGGGGCGTCAGGGCGCGGTTCAAACCTGTCGCACCGCTATCGGTGAGCAGCTCGGCCGCGACATCATCATACACGCCCGACTCGTAGACCACCTGCGCCGTGTCGTCGGTCACGACGAGCTCGACCCACAGGCGGCGCCCGTCGGGATAGCCGGAGGGGATGCTATGTCCGGTGTTGTTGGTGACCTGGACCTGCACCTCCCACTTGCCGGAGCCGCCGTTGTAGGTGGGCCCGCTGACGATGCTCACATCCACCCCGTCCATCAGTGAGATCTCTGTATTGCGCTGGGCGCGGTCCCACATGGAACTGCGGTCGGAGAGCATGCCGGGGAAGATGCGCGGGTCGTTGCCGGTCTGCGCGCCGATTAGCTCCAGGTCAACCTCGGGATAGAGTTCCTTCATCATCATCGGCAGATCGCGGTTGGCGCCGACGAACTTGTGGAAGGAGGTGTTCTCTCTGGCCTTGGCATAGGGGAACCAGCCGGCCAGGGCGGGGTCGACGTTCAGCGTAAAGGGCTCGGTATCGGTGTACTCGTGCTTCATGCGGGGCATGTGGCACGATTGGCAGGTGGTATTGGAGGTGCCAAAGTCGCTGAACTTCCACTCGGTGTAGGTACGCTGCTCGGGCATGCCGTGGTCCAGCACCGGTACCACCAGGTCGTGGCAGGTACCGCAGAATTCGGAGGTCTGGATAAAGTCACCCGTGCTGCCATACTGGTCGTTGCTGGCAAAGGTCGGGTGCTCCAGCGAAACGGCCTGGCAGTCGTAGCAGGGTTGGCCGCCAATGATGGGCGGGCCGATGGGAACCTCGAACTGGATCTGTATGGCGCCGTCCGGCCCGACTACCGGCTCGCCGCTGACGTCGGTTCCGGGCGGATTCTCCCAACCGGCCGGATAGACGCCATAGGTCTGGCCGGTATAGTTCTGGCCGATGGGCGTGCGCGTATAGGTGCCGGGTGGAGACTCGACCAGCGGGACGTCGTCAAAGAACAAATCGATATAACCGGGATAGCGGCCGTTGTAGCTCATGCCATCCATGATCTGCAGCGTCGTGTCGCCGTAGGGGTTGCCGGGGGCCATGGTCGGATCCCCGGCCTGGTCGACGTAGGGGCCACCGGCATGCGGCCAGTCGTCGATGTCCGCCATCATGTTCCATACCGGGTCGTTGGGATCCAGGTCGGCCCGCTTGAAGGTGACGTTGCCGATGGTGCGGTGGCACATCTCGCAGGGGATGCCCTCGTCGTCGGTGGAGATCAAGATGCTGTGGTACATCTGGCTGGCGTCGCCCTTCCCATTGAGGTTGGGGTCAAAGCGGCCAGAGTACCAGCCGTTGGGGCTGTGGCAGCGCATGCACATATTGCCCGTGCCATCCTTGCCCGTCAGGCCCTCGACCGTGTTGTTCACGATTATCTGGTTGGCGCGAAAGACCGGGTCGCGGCCGGCGCTGGCCATGTTGCTGCCAGCCCAGTTGCTGCCGTGACCAGCCTGCTGGTCGATGCCGCCACCGTGGCAGGCCATGCAGGTCCCCACGAATTCATAGACGTTGTAGGGCGCGGGGAAAGTGAGGTTGGCCAGTTCCTGCTGCTGGGTACCCGGGTTGGGCACCGTGCCTTGTACTCCGACACGGGTCGGGATATCGGCAAACACCACGGCGGCGCCGAGGGCAAGCAGCATGAGGATGACGGCCGGTCCGAGGACCATCCCTTTCCTTCCCATACTGGAAGACAATGGTTTCTTGGTATCCATGATTTGTTCCTCCTATGGGCTTTCAGGCCAGAGCAGGGTATCCAGGAACAGATCCCCTCCCCCCTTGCCGTCAAAGGATATGGAGCCCTCACCCCGGGCCCACTGGCCAGCGGCCGGGGACATGGGCAAGGTGGCCTTCGCCGACCAGCCTCCATCGGTGCCGGTTGGTGCGGCCGAGAGAGCGCTTGCACTCGCTAGGCCGTCCATGGGGTTGACCGCTAGCCCTGCCTGCATGTCGCCGTTGACCCTATCCACGCTGTGGCGGGCATTCTTGGACTCAGGGCTGATGTTCTTTCTGGCCACGCTCCACTTGCCCTGGACGTAATGCATGCCCGCCTTCTGGCCCGGCAGGTCGCGGCTGGGCGAAAAAACGTCCATGGTCAACTCGAAGGTGCCTTCCGGGATCAACTTGCTCTTGGCCTTGGTCTTGGCCTTGGCCTCGACGACGAATCCCTGGACCAACGTACCCTGTTCCATCACGATGGTCTGGCCAGGGTCGATGATGCGGGACTTGGTCAGCTCCCAGGTGACGACTTCGGGCGTCACAGGCGTCTTTTTGGCAGCCAGTGCCGAGCCACCAATGGCCATGCCTACCAGAAGCAGGATCACGAGGCTGGTGATCGCGCTAGATCTCATCTTGTTCTCCCTTCTTTCTTACGAATAGTTTCTTGGATCGATAGGGACGAGTGCCGGGGGTGTGGGCTTGTGCGCGTCATGTCCCTTGCGCGCAGCATTTTCACCGGTAAACCGATATGCCCGTGGGCGTAGTGGTGACTCCTGTTGGACAATACGATGTCCTCCTTTCTTTGCCTGAGCGGCAATGGGTCGAAGAGACTTCAGTGTTCCAAGTCTTTGGGGCAAGGCGGCAGAACGCACCTTGCTGCTTGTAGTGTATCACAAAAGCAGCGTTCCACGGTTTGGCTTCTGTTTGAGTTATGTGGCAGCTTTGTCTATGTCTCCGGCTCTGGACCAGGGAAAGGGATACGGTTTCCGCGCAGAGAGGTGAGTGGTTGGGCTCCGGCATGAGCGACTTGCATTTGCGCGCGGAATGGACTATAATACTGACCTGTGCAAGACGAGGCAGGCCAGCCTGTCACCGGTCGCGAAGCTGGCCATCGCCAGCCCCCGGGGTGTTTGCTCCCAGTGTCCCGCGCTTCCTGAAACAAGCTTAGGGGCGGGCGGGCACAGAACTCTGTTTCCCGGGTGAGAGTGTGGCGTGGAAAGGAAGGCATGAAGCGTGGAGTCTGTCGAATCCCAGCCGCAGGCTCGTACTGGCAGCCCAGCGCCATCGGGCGAGCCACTGCGCCCGGAGCCGGCCCAGTGGCAGCCCCTTGACGGGGAGGCGCCCAAGGGGCAAGACCTGCCTGTCGAGGCCCTTCTGAGGCGCGAGCGGGCTCTGAGTGAGGCTGTGTTTGACTCGCTGGATGCCCTGGTCGTGGTGCTGGATGCCAGAGGGGGTATCGTGCGCCTGAACCGGGCCGCTGAAGAAGCGACCGGCTACCCTCTGGCCGAGGCGCGGGGCAAGCCCTTGTGGGAGCTGGTCCTACCCGCGGAGGCGATAGAAGGTGCCCGCGATCTGCTGGCGCGTCTCACTAGCGGGCGGGACGACCGCAATAAATATGAATGCGATTGCGTGATGCGCGATGGCAGCCGGCGGCGCATCGCCTGGACCAACGCAGCGGTGACCCGCGCGAATGGAGCGGTCGAACAGGTCGTCTGCACGGGCCTTGATGTCACGGATCGCCGGCAGGCCGAAAATGGGCTGGAAGAGAGCGAGGAAAAGCTCCAGGCACTATTCGATCTTCTTCCCGTTGGTATCTCGGTCCTGGACGCCAAGGGCAGCATCCTCAAGGTCAACCCGGCCATGGAGAGATCGAGCGCCCTGTCCCGCGAGGGCTTGCTCAAGGGCGCATACCGGGCGCGGACGTACCTGCACCCGGACAGGTCGGTCATGGCCCCGGCAGAATTTCCCAGCTCGCGTACCCGCCGCGACCGGCAGTCCGTGCAGGATAGCGAAGTTGGCATCGTCACCCAGGACGGAGAGGTCTCCTGGACCAGCGTCAGCGCGGTACCGGTCTCCCTGGGTGACTGGGACGTGGTCGTGGTGGCCGCGGACATCACCGCTCGCAAACAGGCCCTGGATGATCTCCGCCAGGCCTTGGACGAGGGAGAGCGCCGGCAGCAACACATGTCTGCTCTGCTCGATGCCTCGCGGACTATTTTGGAGCGCAATTCCTTCCATGATGCCGCCCAGGCGATACACCGGGTCTGCAAGGAGGCGACCGGTGCTGAAGCCGGCTACGTGGCCCTGCTGTCTGACGACGGTACGCTCAACGAAGTCCTCTTTCTTGACGCTGGCGGGCGTCCTTGCAGCGTAGACCCTTCGCTGCCCATGCCCATTCGTGGGCTGCGGGAGGTGGCCTATCGTACCGGCAAGGCGGTCTTTCTCAACGAATTCCAGGACAGCGACTGGACGTTGTTCCTTCCGGAGGGCCACGTAGAGGTCCAAAACGTGGCTTTTGCCCCATTGATGCTGGACGGGCAAGCCGTGGGGCTGTTGGGACTGGCCAACAAGCCCGGCGGCTTTGATGACCATGACCTGCGCCTGGTGTCCGCCTTTGGCGAACTGGCCACGGTCGCTCTCCAGAATAGCCGGTTGCTGGAGTCGGTACAGGACAGCGAGCAACGTTTCCGTTCTGTGGTCGAAACGGCCAGCGATGCCATCGTCGCTGTGGACAGTCAGGCACGCATCATCTTCTGGAACCGCATGGCGGAGGAGATGTTTGGCTACCCGCAAGTGAGATGACCGGCAGGCGGCTGGATGCCATTATCCCGGAGAGGTTCCGGGCACAGCACGCGCGCGGCATTGGCCGCATGCTTGCCGCTGGCGGGCCCCGGCAGACCACCAAGACGGTCGAGCTGGTGGGCCGCCGCCGCGATGGCGCCGAGTTCCCCTTGGAACTCTCGTTTGCCACCTGGTCGGCCAGTGACGGCCGGTACTTTACGGCCATCATGCGTGACGTCTCTGAGCGGAAGGAGACCGAGGAAGCGATGCGCCGCTACGCGGACGAGCAGGCAGCGCTCTATGCTGTGGCCTCCGTGGTTGCGACCACGCTGGACCGAGAGGAACTGCTCCACAAGGTCTTGGAGGTTGTGCTGCCCGTGGTCGGGGCGGATGCGGGCTGGATTGATCCTGCCGGGCCCCGTCTCCGATGCCCTGCCCTACGTGGTGGCCTGGAGCGGCACCGCCCCCGATCTGTTGTCGGCCGAAGCGGCTATCGCCACGCGAGACTGCCCGGTCTATGAGCCTTTACCCGGTGATGGCACCAAGGCCTCTGACCAGAGGCTCGTCGAGTCCTGTCCAGCCTTCCTAGCCAAAATCCCATCGCCGCCGGCGGTTGACCAGTGTGTGTGCGTGCCCTTGTCCGTGGGACGCAGGCCCCTGGGCGTCTTGAAGGTCGGCTGGCACTCGGCACGGGCGAACCGCGAGCGGGAGCATGGCCTGCTGCTGGCCATCGGACGCCAGGTAGGCATGGCCCTGCGCAACGTGCAGCTCTACCAGGAGGCGCTGCAGGCGGATCAGTTGCGGGCCCTGGCCGAGCTGAACCGGGCGCTGGCGGCAACTCTGGACCCCGGGCTGGTTGCGGAGGTGATGCTGCAACAGATCGCCGCTGCGGTTGAGGCGCCCATGGGGGCCATCGTCGTCCTGCCACGGCCCTCCACGCAGTACAGGCAGAAGTGGGTATTCACCCTGGCCCAGGGGTGGCAAGAGGTCGAGATCGCCCCCGCTGCCCAGGGCAAGTGGGAACAGTTTGTGGAAGAGGCCACCAGCCACCGCTACTGCTTTGCGCTGTCAGAGGAGCGGCTGGCCGGGATCCATGGGAGCAGGGACCCCGCCCAGGGCTGGGGCCCGCACGCCCTCGCGGTGTCCGTCTGGGGGCAGCGGCACCTGGCCGCCATCCTGGCGCTGGGTGGGCGGGAGGCTGCCAGGCCTTTCAGCCCCGAGGAGCGGGCGCTGGTTGAAGTGGCCGCCAGCCATGCCGGCCAGGCCTATGAGAACGCCCGGCTCTACGACGAACTGAAGGGACTGCTGCGCGAGCACGAAGAAACCCGCGCGCAGTTGGTCCAGAGCGCCAAGGTCTCGGTTCTGGGACGCATGGCCGCTTCCATGGCCCACGAGATCAACAACCCGCTCCAGGCGGTCGATGGTTGTCTCACGCTTCTTGGAGAGGAACTGGGATCGCAACAACGCAGCCACAAGCTATCGCGCTATCTGGAGACAGCGCAGGAGGAAGTTGCCCGCATCGCGGCCATTGTGGACCGCGCAGGCCTCTACTACCAGCCGCTGCGAGAGTCCTGGCAGTCCACCGACCTGCCGGCGGTGCTCCAGAGCGCGCTGGCAGTGGCCGGCGCCAGGCTGCAAGAGAATCAGATCCTTGTCGATGTCTGTATGGCCGACGACCTGCCTGCCCTCCATGCCAATCCGGGTCAACTGCGCCAGGTATTCCTGAACCTGATTCTCAATGCCCTCGATGCCATGCCCTCGGGCGGTACGCTGCGGGTGTGGATGGGGCGCGACCAGTTCCGGTCCCGTCCGGATGCGCCCCTCCTGCCCGCGGTGCGTATCGAGATCTCTGACACGGGCGCGGGCATTTCACCCGAAGTACAATCTCGTCTCTTTGAGCCTTTTTACACGACAAAGGAGCAGGGCGGAGGGCTTGGCCTGTCGGTCGCCTACGAGATCCTTCAGGACCACGGCGGTCAGATCACTGTGGACAGCCAGCCCGGACAGGGCACGACCTTTACAGTTTGGCTGCCGCTGCAATTGCTCTATCCCTGATGCGCAGGCGGCATGGATGGAAAGACGAGGGCGGGCGATTGGCAGCAGCAATGCCCGCCGCTGATGAGGAGAGTTGAAGATGAGGCTTCAAGCCACGATCTTGGTGGTTGATGACGAAACGACTATTCTGTTCTACTTGGAAGAGTTGTTTAGCCGCGACGGCTATGAGGTCGTTGCGGTGCAGAGCGGCGAAGAGGCGCTGGCCGTGCTTGAGACCCAGTCCTTTGATATCGCCATCATAGACCTGAAAATGGAGGGCATCGGTGGCATCGAGGTACTCAAGGCGCTGCGCCGCCATTCGCCCTCCACCGCTGCCATTATGCTGACGGCCCACGGCGCCCTGGATACCGCCCTCGACGCGCTCCGTCTGGGCGCCCACGACTATCTGCTCAAGCCTTGCGCCGCGGACGATCTGAGAGAGTCCGTGCGCACGGCCCTGCGCAAGCGAGATCGAGAAGACAGGCGGCGGGCTGTGTTGGCTGAATTGGAGCGAAACCTGGAGCGCGATCTGCACCGGATACGCACCACGGCCCTCGGCGAAGAGGAGGCGTCGCGGCCAGACGTGGCCAAGGTGGGTTCCCAGTCACCACTGTCGATGGGCCGAGGACATGCTGCAGATCGACATGCTTGGACATACGGTCACCATTGAGGACAAGCCGTTGACGGTCAGCAATACCGAGTTCCGTCTCCTGGCCTATCTGGCCGAGGAGGCTCCCCGGGTCATATCGAGCGTGGAGTTGGCCCGGGAGATACTGGGCTACGAGTGTACGCCGAATGAGGCGAGCAACCTGGTCCGGCACCACATCTATCGAATCCGTCAGGAGGCGAAAGCTGCGGTGGGCCGGGACATCATCCGCACCGTTCGCAGTGTGGGTTATGCGCTCGACCTATCCTAGATCGTCTCTCGAATCCAAAGGGGTTCCAATGCAGATCCTCGAGAACTATGACGAATGGAAGGCTGCCTTCCAGGCTGGCTGGTTGGCCCATCTCCAAAAGACAGGCGAGATCGACTGGTCGCTGTACAACCGTCCCGACAACAAAACCGCCCCTGCCGGCCCAGGCGTCGACCTGGCCCAGAGCCGCCTGATGCTCATCACCACGTCGGGGGCCTACTTGCCGGGGCAGCAGGAGCCTTTTGATGCGGCCAGCTCCCTGGGCGACTATGGCATCCGCCTCTGGCCCTCGTCTACATCGCTGGATGCCTTGGCCTACTCTCACGATCACTATGACCAGACGGCGGTAAAGGCTGACCCGCAGGTGCTGCTGCCGCTGGGCCACCTGGAGGAACTGGTCGGTGAGGGCGCCATCGGCGAGTTGGCCCCCTCCGTGATCAGCTTCATGGGCTACCAGCCAGACCTCTCCCGTGTTGTGGACGAGATGATCCCCGAGATTCTGGCGGCCGCGCAGGCCGAGGAAGTGCAGGCCGCGCTGCTGGTTCCCGCCTGACCGCTCTGCTCCCAGTCCGTTGGACTGGCTGCAAGGGCGCTGGAGATGGCGGGCATTGCCACGACGCTGACGAGCTGGAACGCGGGAGTCACCCGCCTGACGGCGCCGCCCCGGGCGACCTTTACACGGCTGGAGCGGGGGGCCACGCTGGGCCAGCCTCACGATTTCGCCCAGCAGCGATGCGTGTTGGATGCGACGCTGGAGCTGCTGGCGCAGGACGCGCCGCTTGAGCCGGTGAACATGCGGCAGATCTGTGCATAGCTGTCGACTTTGCTGGCTGCCGGGTGGATTGCCCTCCATGCCAGAGCCCGCCTGGGCAGGACTGCGGCCCAGGATCCATGGCCTCAAAGCGCGGACGATGGTCCGCGCAGTGCTTGTGGCGACCGGCTGATCCAATCCAGGGAGAGCCAACATGACCGAGGACCAGGCAGATGCGCCAGCGGGCCCGATCCAGCCTGTGACGAGTATCATCACGTGGGCGGATCGCTGGGACCATGTTCTGGCGCGGTGGGCGGTGAATCGAAACGGCCACCGGGTTGAGCCGGGGCTCTATGCTCTGGGCGCGCCCGATGGTACCTCCCCGGTCTTTGTGACGGCCAACTATAGACTGAGCTTTGACGCACTCAGAGCCTCGTTGGCGCCGGTGGATGCCTTCATCTTGGTTCTGGACACAAAGGGCATCAATGTCTGGTGTGCTGCGGGCAAGGGGACTTTCGGTACCGGTGAACTGGTCCATCGCATTGGGGCCACGGGGCTGCGCGAGGTCGTTGGCCACCGGAGGCTGATCCTTCCCCAACTGGGCGCACCGGGCGTGGCCGCTCATGAGGTCAAGAAGCGCACGGGTTTCACAGTCGAGTATGGCCCGGTCCGCGCGGCAGATCTGCCCGAGTACCTGAGAACCCGCCAGGCGACGCCAGAGATGCGCCGGGTCCGCTTTGGCTTGGGCGACCGTCTGGCCCTGATCCCGGTGGAGTTGGTGCATACCCTGTTGCCCATGGCCATCGCCGCTTTCCTGCTATATTGGCTGGGGGGCTGGCTGGCATCCCTGGCCGTCGTGGCGTCGGTTCTGGCCGGTGTCGTGCTGTTTCCCTTGCTGCTGCCCTGGCTACCCACTCATGATTTCAGCAGCAAGGGCTTTGTCCTGGGCATTTTGGTGGCTGTACCCTTCGCCCTGGCCGTGTTTTGGGGCCGTCCGGACCTGATTTGGTGGCAGCGAGCCGGGATCGCGCTCGTCTACCTGCTGGTCATGCCGGCGATCACAGCCTTCCTGGCCTTGAACTTTACCGGATCGACCACCTTCACCTCGCGTACCGGCGTCCGGCGCGAGATCTTTGCCTATGCCCCCATGATGGCCCTGAGCTTTGGAACTGGTGTCGTGGCAGCGCTCGTTCTCGCGGTACTGGACTTGATTGGTGTCGCCTGATGATCCAGGCCGCTGTGTCAAACACTCTTCGCTATGACCCGGAGCAGTGCATCGGCTGCGAGATGTGTGTCATTGTCTGCCCCCACGCGGTGTTTTCACTGAACGGGCGCCTGGCCAAGCTGGTACAGCCCGAAGCCTGCATGGAGTGCGGCGCCTGCCAGTTGAACTGCCCGACGGGCGCGATCCAGGTCGATAGCGGCACGGGCTGTGCGTCAGCCATGTTCAAAGCCGCGCTGACGGGCCATAAAGACCTCACCTGCGGCGGCGGGGAAAACTGCTGCGGGTAGACTGAGAGCCAGCGTAGCACTTGCCGCGCTGAGACTGTTTGCCTGAACGGACCTATCTCGCCGGACTGCCGTGCTGCCCGGCTTTTTGCACCCCCCTTCGATCTTTTCCCCTCCTCTTGACGGCGTTCCGTGCGGCGGCGCGCCGTGTGGCCCGTTTTCCACACTTGGCACACAGCGTGTTCCTTCGGCATGGATTTGCACCTGCCCGCCGCCTGAGTGATTCTCTCGCCAAGTCTCTAATGATCTTGCTGTATCGCACCATTTCCAAACTTGACGCATTCACGTCCGACTCGCATAATGAATAATAGAACAAGTGTTCGCTACATGATTGGGATCAGCAAAGAATCCCCCATTCGTGTCGCGGATGCTACTGGCCGAGGAGACCGATGCAGAAACGTGAAGCCGCCTCAAAGCGTGTACCTGGTTCTTCCGAAGCTCGATCCCGGAAAACAATCGGGCGCGCGAGATCCCTAAAACACAGACTGGCAAACATCCTCTTCGGCGACATCATCGCCCAAGAACTGGCCGCCGTCACCGTCCGCGTCGACGACTCCCACGGCTGGCAACCACTCAACACCCAAGGACCACACGACCGCGACTTCTCCGACTGGTACCAGGACCAGCAAGATGCCCTCGAAGCCTGGCGCAAAAACTTCCAGGTCCGCCGCATCGTTACCCTCACCCGCTCCTACGTCCTCGGCTGCGGCATCACCCTCTCCTCAGACCACCGCGCCGTCCAGAAATTCACCGACGACTTTGTCAACCACCCCAAGAACAAACTCAGCCGGCGCCTTGGCCAAATCTGCGACGAACTGACAAGAGCAGGCGAGGTCTTCCCCATCCTATTCACCAACCGCGTCGACGGCATGAGTTACATTCGCTTCATGCCCGCCAGCCAGATCACCGAAATCATCACCGAACCCGAAGACTATGAAACAGAACTGGGCTACCTCCAGATCCAAGCCGACACCATAGAGCCCAAACGTTGGCCCGCCATCGACGACCCCGCCGCCTGGATCCCGGATGAAACCGGCCAGCTGCCACCCGTCATGCTCCACTTCTGCGTCAACAGGCCCATCGGCGCCACCCGCGGAGAAGGCGACCTGAGCCCCATCCTGCGCTGGTGTCTCCGATACTCCAACTGGCTCGAGGACCGAGTAAGACTCAACAAGATCCGTACCCGTCAAGGTGTCTACGAGGTCGAGCTTGCCGACGACACCAAGGTCAGCGAACGCAAACGACAATACGAAGCCCAAGACCCCATCCGCGCCGGCATCGTCGTCCACGGACCCGGCGAAGAACACAACCTGCACGATCTCCACATTGGAGGAGACGACGCCCAGGCAGACGGCAAAGCCCTGCGCCTCGCCGTCGCCAGCGGCGCCAACTCCGCCCTGCACTACATGGGCGAAGGCGAAAGCGCCAACTATGCCACCGCCCGCGAAATGGGCGAACCCACGGCCAGGTTCTACACCGAACGCCAGAACCAGCTTTGCCAGATGCTCATGGATCTCGTCGAGATCGCCTACCGCCGCAAAGCCGCCATGGGCCTTTGCCGCATCCCACCCCGCCAAGACTTCAAACTCCGCGCCGTAGCCACCGAAACCGCCAGAGCAGACAACGCCGGCCTGGCCGAAGCAACCCGCAACATCGTAGAAGCCTTCCGCGCCATGCGGGCCGAAGGATGGATCGACAATGAAACAGCCGTAAGACTCGCCTTCAAATTCGCCGGAGAAGCCCTCGCCGACCAGGAAATCAAAGACATCCTGGCTCGGGCCACCCCGTCGCCGCAGCCAGCACAGCCACCGCCCGCAGAGAATCCCCAGGAGCCGGAAAGCTCAGAAATTGAGGAGGAGAAACCAGAATGAGGGCCGGAATCAAACCCGCAAGCCCCACCATCTTTGGGTTTTCTTCGCGTTCTTTGCGCCTTTGCGGTGAGATCGCCCCATGAAACGCCTCCTGGTCTTCGGCACCGACAAGAACCTGGCCCGCTTCTACTACGCCGCCCACCTGCGCTATCCCACGGTATTCCACGCCTACCGCCAGCGCAACATTGCCTGCTACCGCTGTACCGAAGAAGACTACCCCGGCATCCTGGCCCTTGCCGAAAAGCTCAAGCTCAACCATGAGACCCTGGCCCCCATCAACAAATACCGGCGCCTCAAAGAACTGATCCAGGAAACCTACACCCCCGGCCAGCACTTCAAAACCGACGACATCCTGGAGCTCACAGGCTACAGCCGCGGCACCGCCGGCCACCTCCTGGCCAAGCTCGTAAGCCACGGCTACATCGAATCCCACGGCCGCACCACAGGCCACTACTATTGCTTGCCCTCGAGCCAGCCGAAGGGCAGGCCGGCCCCCAGCGAACCCAAGGAGACTTGCCCATGACCAACACACACCACGCAACACGCAACACGGAAGTCTTGGTACAGCCAGGCTCACCAGGTGCAGCTGGCCAACGTACCAACGGCGGACACATCACGCTCAGCCCGGCCCACACCGAGCCCGCCGGCCGGGCCAGCTACCTGGCCAGCTTCATTACCGCCGGCTACGTCGTGCGCGAAGACGGCGAGCCCTCCAACTGGCTCATCCCCGCCCCTGTCCTCGAGGCCGCCGCGCCCATGTTCGAGGGTCTCGCCTGCTACCTCGACCATCCCAAGCTCTTTGGCTTTGGCATGAGGGCCGAACCGCAGGTTCGCGATCTCTTCGGTGTCACCTCTCACGCAATGTACGATCCCGTCGCCCAGGCCATCGTAGGACGGATCACCCTTTACGACCAAGACCCCAACAGCCCCGGCGCTTTCGTCGGCCACCTGCTGGACCAGATGCTGGAGGACCAGGAAAAGGCCAACCCGTCCCCCACATTGGCCTGTCAGCCACCCTCTTCCACGATGCAGAGTTTGACGACGACACCGGCAAGAAAGTAACAACCGCGTTCCGCAAGGTCGAGTCTGTCGACCTCGTATATTCCCCCGGCGCCGGAGGCTACATTAAACAAGCCCTGGCCGCCATGCGCGCGCCCACCCTACCGTCCACGCTCGAGCCGGACCCGATCCCCGCAGTCCGGGGGCCTAGTCCGGCCCCCACACCAAAAAGGAGCCAACCCATGTCTGACCAAAACCCGCAAGAACACGCCCTGAGCAACGCCGAAGGGACCCGCAACGACGAATTTGACGCCGGTGCAATCAGCGCCCAGGTCGCCGGCCTCAACGCCGCGGTCAAACACATCCAAGGCCAGATGGAAACCCTCACCGCCGACCTCGACGGCACGCCACCGGTCACCGCGGACCAAAGCGCCGCCACCCTCGAGGACCTGCACGCCCAGGTCCAGCACCTGACCTCCATCCTCGCCGAACGCGAAGCGCCCATCGCCGGCGTAGGCCAGGCCGTCCAGCCTCGGGCCCCGCCTGTCCGTCACCGACCCTCTGCCCGAGATGCAAAACGCCTGGGATTGGATCTTTGGCGTCGAAGGAGCCAAGACCCCACCGCCCGAGCTGCGCCGCACCGACTACCTCTACCGCCTGCTGTCCGGCGACCAGAACTGGACCGGTGTCTTTGACGAGCGCGAGGCCCTGGCCGCCGCCAACGCCACCACCCTGGCCGGCATGGTCGTCAACGCCATGAACAAGGTCATCGTCCCCCTCTACGACCGCCTGGCACGTCTATCGCTGGTTCGAGCAGATCGTCAAGGTCCAGCCCACCGACGGCACCCTGCACGACATGGCCTGGCTCCAGTTCGGCGGCATCGGCGACCTGCCCGTTGTCGCCGACGGCGCCGCCTACTCCGAGCTCTCCGTCGACGACTCCAAAGAGACGGACAGCTTCACCAAGTACGGCGGCTACGTCGGCATCACCGAAAAGGTGATCCGCAACTCCGACATCGCCAAGATCCAGGCCATCCCCCGCGCCCTCACCGTCGCCGCCGTCCAGACCCGCAGCGCCAAGATTGCCGCCATCTTCAGCCAGGCCAGCGGCACCGGCCCCACGCTCGACCAGGATAGCATCGTCCTCTTCCACACCGACAGCCACGGCAACCTGGCCACCACCGCCTTCTCCTGGACCGCATGGAAAGCCGCCCGCATCGAGTGCGCCAAACACGCCGAGCTCGCCAGCTCCAAGCGCACAGGATTCTTCCCCAAGTACGGCCTCGTTCCCCGTCGACCTCTACGACGACGCCCTGAAGGTCTTTGGCTACGGCGCCGGAACCGGCGGCCAGCCCGGCACCGCCAACAACGACCTCAACCCCTACGGCGTCGGGCGACCCGGCGACCCGCGGCCCATCCCCATCGCCGTACCCGACTGGACCGACGCCAACGACTGGGCCTATCTCGTCGACCCACTCATCGCGCCCGTCATCCAAATGGCCTACGCCGACAACCCCAGCCGGCTGCGGTCACCCGCCGCCCCAGCTCTACACCGTCACCAGTCCAAGCGGCCGGCCTCATGTTCACCAACGACGTCCTGCCCATCAAGGTCCGCGACTATTTCGCCTACGGCGTCGCCACCTACCGCGGCATCGGCAAGCGCAACGTCACATAGCCGCCGCCCGACCTCGGGGGTCTGCCTTGGACCCCCGAGGTCTAACTTGGTACGAAAAGCGCTCACCTGGTGGCCAGCAAACCGTACCAAACATTCGTAAAATTCGTGTAATTCGTGGCAAGAACCTAAGGAGCAATCCATGATCCGAAAATTCACACACACCTTCCACGTGCCCGGCACCTTGACCGCCGACCTGGCCATCGTCTGGACCGTGCCCACCGACTGCACCCTGCTCCACGTCAGCGCCGTAGCCAGCGATGCCAACGCCGCCGGCCTCGAGGTAGGCACCACCTCCGACGCCGACGCCTATATTACAAAGTACTCCATCGGCACGTCCGGCACGCCCGTCGAAAAGCAGACACCAAGCGACTTCAACGGCGCGACCTCCGACAGCAACCGCCCCCACATCGCCGACGGAACCGTCATGAAACTGACACTCGACTTCAACTACAACGGCGGAGGCAGCGCCGCCGCCAGCGACGACGTCACCATCGTGCTCACGTTCCAGGAGGGATAGACGCGCCTTCGAACTTCGAACTCCAAACTTCGAACTTCGAACGAAAGGAAAACACTATGCAAAGAAAATTCGCCCACTGCATCCACGTCCCCGGCAGCCTGGCCGCCAACATGGACGTCCGCTTCACCGTACCATCCGACTGCACCCTCGTCCACGTCTCGGCCGTCGCCTCCAACGACTCCGACGCCACCCTGGCCCTCGGCACCAGCGCCGACACCGACGGCTTTCTCGCCGCCTGTGTCATCGGCGACTGCTGGCGTACCCGTCGAAAAAGCCATAGCCGACTTTGACGGCGCCTTGCTCTCCGACGCCGGCAACGAACCACCCCGCCTCGCAAGACGGAGACATCTTTGTCGTCGTCGTCGACTTTGACGGCGCCAGCGGCACCGCGGCCGACGACTTTACCCTGGTACTCACCTTCCAGGAAGGATAAACTCGCGGCGTTCCTCACGCAGGTTTCGTTCATGCTGCGGAGGGAGTACCGGCCCGAAGCTGTGGCTTCAAGGGCCGACCGCGAAGGTGACAGCCCGCCGGCCCGGGCGAACACAAAACCAAATACGAACCGGAAGCACCGCGGTAACACCAAAGCCCAGCCCGGGCCGGCCCATCCGAATTTCGAAAGATCATCCGCTGAAGCCTTCGTAGCGAAAACAAAGGAGCCAACCATGCACAACCCAAAAGAACACAACGGAAAAATCCCCCTCCTCCTCCTGGTCACCGCCCTGGCCATCGCCCTCCTCCTCGTCCTCATCGGCCCAGGAGCAGGCGCAGCCGACGGAGACACCAACTTTACCAACGTCGTCACCTCTGGCGACATCACCGCCGGCGACGACCTCACCGTCACCGACGACGTCACCGTCTCCGGCAGCCCTGGCCGTCGGAGGCAACACCGCCGATCGAGCAACAAGTCTTACCGGTCGCCGATAGCCTCCGGCAACACCACCATCGCCAGCACTTGAGTGTAGCCGCCCTGGCCACCTTCAACGACAACGTGCTCATCGACGGCGGCGCAGACGAGATCCAGCTCCGCGTCCAGGGCTACACCACGCCCACCAAGGAGCTCCTACTCCTCGAAAGCTCCGACGCCACCGACGTCTTTGCCGTCAAAGAAGCCCCGGCGGCCGGCAGCGGCGGCGACCTCGTCGACGTCACCGATACCTTTGCCATCGCCAACGGCTCAGACGCCATGGTCGGCATTGACGTCAACATCACCGGCGCCAACCACACCGGCAGCGGCAACACCCTCTACGGCCTCGACCTCGACCTCACCACCGCCGACGCCAACTGCACCGAAGCCGCCATCGACCTGACCGACACCGATTGGGACTATGGCATCCAGTCCGCACTAAACCAGGAGAACCTACTCCTCGCCATCCGTTAGGTCTACCGACGTCATCACTTCCACCGACGGCGCGATCTGGACAGTCGGCGCAACAGAGATCTGGTACATCGACCGTATAGTCTGCAACGTCACCACCAACTTTGATTGTGACGGCGACGACTGCACCATTGACATCGGCGACGGCGGAGACATCGACGGCTTTCTCGACCTCGACGACGGCGAGCTCCAGACCACAGACACGGAAATCGCAGGCTTGACCGCAGGCTGGCAGGGATTCGGCATCACCGACACCCGCGGCGCTTTCTTCGCCGCCGGCGCCGGAGTCATCCACGGCAACGACACCATCGACATTAAGATCGAGGACAACTCCGGCAGCACCGACCCAACCGCAGGCGCCGCCACCTGCTACCTCTTCTATACCCGCCTGCAGTAGCCCGTTAGCGGAGGATCCCCACAGGCCAAAGCTAACGGGACTCCTCCTTGTACAGGGTGGTAGTGGGCCTGGCCCACCCGCTCCCCCATTGGTACATCCTGGATCCGTCGACGTCGATGCCCGCCGTACCAACCGAACGCAACACGCAAGCCGAGTCCACTCGGCCCGCAACACGGAGGAACCCATGCCCGCACACTTTGCCGACATCCTAACCACCGCCGGCCTGGTCTCCCTGACCGTGCTCATCGTCGCCCTGCTCAAAGCCATACCCGCCAAAGAGGCCGACCCGCACTACAAAGTCAGCGCCTGGATCAAAGCCAACCAGTTCATCACGTCCATCATCGTGGCCGGCCTCCTGGCCGCAGTCGCCTACGCCGTCCAGGTCGCCGACCTCATGCCCTACGCAGAAAAATACTGGCAAGGCTGGCTCTTCCTGTGGGCGGCAGCCCAGGCCCTATACAATGGGCAAAAAGGCTTGTCCCACGTCCTGAAAGGCCAGACAACTAGCCCTTTGGTACAAAACGCTCGCCTGGTCGCCGCTGCGCCGTACCAACCATCGAACATCGAACCGGGAACATCGAACCTTGTCCAAATGGCGAAAACACCCAATCGAATACATCGACGAGGCCAACGACACCATCTACCTCTCTATCGTCTTCACCTGGCACCTACGAGCCGCCCGCGCCCGAGCCGCCTGGCGCCAGGGCCAAGGCTACCAGGTCTTTGCCGGAGGACCCGCAGTCCTGGCCATGCCCGGCTACCTGCTCCTACGACATCACTCCCCTTGGACCCCGACCCCGAGTCTGGCTTTGAACCTCTCCACCACCACAACCCCGACGCCACCTTCACCACCAGAGGCTGCCCCAACGCCTGCCCCTTCTGCACTGTCCCACGCATCGAGGGCAAGCTCGTCGAACTCCACAACTGGCAACCCGCGCCCATCGTCTGCGACAACAACCTCCTGGCCAGCCAGCCGCCAGCACTTTGACAACGTCATCGGCCGCCTGAAGCCCTTCCACGGCCAGGTCGACATCAACCAGGGCCGAGACGCCCGCCTCCTCACAGCCCTACACGCCGGCCGCATCGCCGAACTCAGAGCCCAGGCCCGCCTGTCAAGGGACACACCAGCGAAGAGAACACATCCTGCGCGCCTACGACCACTGCGAAACGCCGGCTTTAACCGCGCAACATCACCATCTTTGCCCTCATCGGCTTTGACGACATCCCGACGAGGCCCTCTACCGCCTGCAGACCATCAACGATCTACCCGCCCGACCCTAGCCCATGCGATAACAGCCCCTCGACGCCCTGGACAAAACGCCACGTCGCCCCTGGCTGGACCGAGGAGGGCTTCGCCGCTTGCCAATACTGGACCCGCTACTACCACTACCGCAAGACGCCCTTCTCCCTATTCCGCATCGACCGCGCCAAGCCCATGACCCGGCCCAACGACCTCGTCCGCTTTGATACCATCCTGGGAACCACGGCCACGCAGGAATAGCCGCATGAACAGTTCCAACCATTCGTTTCTTCGTGTAATTCGTGAGCAAAGGAGACCCTAACTATGACCCGATACCAAATCAGCGAAAAGACCCTGGCCATGATCCCGGCCATAATCAAGAAAGAGCGAATCAACGTGCCCATCTACCGCATAGAGGAAACCGAGACCCTCGTCCGCTTTTACCTCTACGGCCACAAGCGATCTTTCATCGCCAGGAAGCCCAAGCCCCGGAAGCCCCGGAAGCCCCGGGCCAAGGTCCAGGCATAAACCAGGCCGCACCCTGACCCGGCCCTGATCCGGCCAGAAGGAAGGCGGAGGACCAACCCGCCAAAAGGAAAGGTCTTTACACCTATGACGACTAATACCAATACCTACGCCATGACCAATAGACCACCTACTCTATCAATCCCTTGGCCCTCATATCATCCACACCGCCACACTCTACCCGTGTAGTCTGCAAGCTACAGGACTACCCCAAGGCCAGGGCAGCCATGAGAGAAAGAGGATACCAACTCAAGCACAGGAGGACACCATGATTAAGACCATCCCACTGGCAGCCATCACAGAAACCGGCATCGGCGAGCTAATCGGCAAGAACGAACAGGTAGACCAGAACGACTTCTCTGGTTCCCTCGAACTCGCCATCGGCATAGACGACATCCCCGTCTCCGGTGAGTTTCTATCTATCATACTCATGACCCTTGAAACCGGCAGCGGCGCAGTCCAGACACCCGCCGGCACCCTCATTCTCTTTGACGCCGACCCCGCACCCACCCCCGGTGACACAGCATTGACCGCCGCTGAGTGGAAAACAGCCATCGGATCCGTAGACATCGCCGCCTCAGACTGGATCTCCGACGCCAACGGATCCCACGTCTTCAAGGCCATCGCCATCCCCTTCCACGACCTAACATCCGTATACGCCGTCTGGTTCCACACCGACGCCACCAGCCTAAACGACGCCGCCGGCGACGACGAAGAACTACACTGCAATCTCTGGTACAGGAGAGACAGCTAACCATTGGTACAACCCGGGTGATCAGCACTGCCTGCTGCCCGTACCAAACCATCGAACATCGAACCTAGAACCCAAAGGAGTTAAACCATGGCCGACCTAAGCACAGTCTACACCTTCTCCCAAAACGCCGATGCCCACGCCGACTTTCTCCATCGCGTAGAAGCCGCCATCGTCGACGTAGCCCTTGATGTCCGCGCCGAGCCCGAACCCGACCCCATGACCGAAACCCACCGCAGCCGCCAACGATGGGCAGTCAGCGCCCTTGCAAACCCTGTCCAGGCAGCCAAGACCATGCTTCCCGGCCTGGCCATCATCGCCAACTCACTCAACCTAATTTCCTCCGCCGGTGTCATCGACGCCACCGACCAGCAGATCACCACCGCCCTGACCAGTGCCGAGTATGACCTGGTCGACAAATACAGTGACTACGTACCCGCCGCCGCCTGATCCTTTCCACCCGAGGAGCGAGCATCCCCAGATGCGAACAGACCCTTTCCACCCGAGGAGTGAGCATCCCCAGATGCGAACAGACCCTCTCCACCCGAGGAGTAGGCATCCCCAGATGCGAACAGACCCACCGGAAACGAGAAGCCCATGTCCCACGTAACCAATGCTAGCAAATCCCACCGCCGCCGCCTTAATGCCGAACCCGTCGAATGGTGGGAGACCGGCGGATACGGCACCAGCTTTGTTGCCGCCTGGACAGCAAAAGACGCCGCCAGCCTGGCCAACAGCTACGTTGACCGAACCGGCAACAGTAACCACCTCACCGGAGCCACTCCCACTTGGGACGCTGCCATAGGTTGGACAAGCTCTGTCCACTTCAATGATCTGGCGCTGATGAGTGGGGGTGCGTTCACGGCATTTTGGCGCGGAAAGATCGTATCCACCGATGAACTATATATCTGGCACAATCCGGGTGGAGCCTACGTCCGCTTGGTCGGGCGACCCTATCCACCTGCTGCACTCTACATCGGAGCCAATACCGACAACACCCCGCGCTTTGTCTACACGACAATAGCCCAAAACACAGACCTGTCCATCATCTACCAGAAACGAGCCGACCACAGTCAGCGCCTCTGGATTTCTGGTTCTGAGATCGCCGGTTCCCCCAAAGCCGGCACCGCGTACAGCAACAACAACGTCTCTCTCGCCACCAACAGCGGCGGCATGTGCGCAGCCGCAGGTATTGCGCTGGCCGAGCTAAGCGAAGCCGCCGTCCTGGCCATAGAATCAGCGCTCATGGCGCTCTAAATGAATCACACAAACACGGAGCCGCCTGTGTCCATCACCCTAAACCTTGTCCCCGCGAAGGCGGGGAACCCGGAGACCAACCCGTGAGCATCACCCTAAACACCCTAAGAGACCGCGTCCGCGTCCAACTAGAAAACGCCTGGGGCAGCCCCGACCCCATGCCCATCGCCCCCTCCACCGAGACTTTGACCACCCTTCGAGACCGCGTCGAGCTCCACCTGCAGGACTCCGGCAACAGCAAATGGAGCACCGACGACATCGACGAAGCCATTGAAAAGGCCCTCGAGGAGTACAACCGCTACGACCCACACTTAACCGTCGACGACATCAGCCTGGGCGCCGACGGCCGCGAGGTAGACATCTCCTCCCTCTCCGACATGCTCCGCGTTCACAAAGTCTGGTGGCCCTACGACTCCACCGACCCAGGCTACCCGCCCAATTGGGTACAGTTTGACGTCTGGCCCGGAGACATCCTCTACATTGACGACCGAACCCAGCCGAGCACGGGCGAAAAGGTCCGCATCTGGTACACAACCCCCTGCACCCTCTCCGGCCTCAATGCCGCCAGTGCCACCAGCATACCCGCCGACGACATCACCTACATCATCAACGGCGCCGCCTACTATGCCGCCCGCTCCCGCGCCATCGAACTCTCCGAAACCCTCAACGTCGACAAAGACGTAGTCAAGAACATCATGGAGTGGGCCGAGGATCAAGGCAAGTCTTTCCGCTATGGCGTGCGCAAGTCCGAGCCCTCCTGGTGGAGACACGCCTACGCCTTCAGCCAGGACGACATCGACGAGGCCATTCGCTGGTCCCTGGGCCGCTTCAACGAAATCGCACCCCAGGAAACCATCACCAGCTTGACCCTGAGCTCCGGCGGGCGAGAGGTCGACCTATCCTCCATCACCGACCTTCTGCGCGTCACCCGCGCCTGGTGGCCCTACACCTCCGCCAGTCCCGAGTTCCCGCCCAACTGGGTGTCCTACGAGGTCTGGGGTGACACCCTCTTCATCGACTCCGGCTCCGAGCCCCAATCCGGTGACGTCGTCCGCGTCTGGTACGTCCGCCTTTGCACCGTCGAGGACCTCGACTCCGCCACAGGCACCACCCTGCCCACCGACGCCGAGACCCTGCTCATCACCGGCGCCGTGGGCTATGTCGCCGAGGAGCGCATCACCGAAAAGCCCGGCTGGCGCGTGCCCCGCGACCTCAAAGAATGGGCCATCGCCCGCCTGCACGACTTTGAAAAAGGACTCACCAACTACGCCCGCCGCCAAGCCAGCCAACACGCCGGCCTCGTAGCCCCACCACCCATGGACCGCTGGGAGCAACGCGATGACTCGAGATGGTAACCGCACCCCATCACCCCATCACTCCCTCTCCCCCTCTCCCTCTCTCTCCATCGCCTATCCCTTTCACAAAGTCTACCGCATCACCAGCACCTACCAGGATCACCTCGACCGCGATCCCCCATCCACCGCGCCCGGCCTGGACCTCGCCGCGCCCATGCACACGCCCATCCTCGCCCCCTTCGCCGGCCACGTCCACTCCCTCGGCCACGGAGGCGCCGGCGGCCGGCAAGTCACCGTCTACGACGGCAGTCCACCCATCTACATCGTCCACTACGCCCACCTGGACAAATTCGCCGCCCTCGAGGACACACCCCTCCAACCCGGCCAGGTCATTGGCTACACCGGCAACACTGGCAACAGCACCGGACCCCACCTCCACCTCGACTTGAGGATAAACGGCAAATACATAGACCCCCAGCCCTACCTCGACATGGGCAGAGAGGACAAAACCATGACCACATTGCCCACCGCCTGGGCACACCGTGTCCACGTCTCCGGCTACGTCGAAATGGAACTAGACGACCAGACCCAGGAGATCACCGTCGAAGCCCACCAGCCCGCCGCCGAGCCCCAGGACCTCGCCACCGCCATCCGCGCGCCCGCATTCAGCCACCTGCAGGTCCCGCGCAACGACAACGCCGCCCTCCTCAAATACGCCCGCGCCCACAACCTCGGCGCGCCCTTAACACCCGAATACTATGCCGAACTTCGCCGGAGACACCTTCTGCTGCCAAGGCTTCGCCGAAGCCATCGTCTTTGCCATCAAAGACCAATGGCACACCATCAACCACTTGGGCTGGTAGGAAATTGGTACAATGGCCCTCGTGCCGGCAGCCGCCAGCCCGTACCAAACATGACCTTCTTTTGTTTTTCCGTGCTTTTCCTTCCCGCTCTTTGCGCCTTTAAGGTGAGCTTCAACAATTCGTGTAATTCGTGAAATTCGTGGCAGGGAGGACTAACAATGCCCATCAAACGAATCCGCCACCACCTAAACCAATGGTCCAACGCCGGCCGCCACATCCACCGCGCCGACGGCGACTTCTTCCAGGCCACCGGCCTCTACCCCACCCTCGACCGCCAGGAACTACGCCGGGCGCCTGCCGTCAGCTCACACCTCACCCACGCCGGCCTCACAGACGTCGAAAACATGTTCTTCGACGCCGCCAACAGCCGCTACGTGCTCGTCGGCCAGGACACCACCCCCGATCTGGCATGCACCTACTTCTCCTCAGCATGGTCCGCCGTAGGCAGCGCCTACGTCCTCAATTCATCCGTCGCCGTCCTCGATGGGCTCCAGATGCGCAACCTCTTCTACGCCCATGGCACCCTCTGGTATATCTGCGACGACAAGATGAGAAACAACGACGACTATACCAGCGGCAGCGACTCCGCCTTCTCAGCCACCGAGGGCCAGCTCATCACCTACGTGGGCGGCCGCGTCTATCTCATCCAGGACGACATGAGGATCTACCACATCCTCACCGATGGCAGCGACCTCGAGGGCCACTACAACCCCGCCGACGACATCATCCCCCTCTTTGCCTGTGGCCTCAAAGATGATCTGCTCATCATAGGCGCCATGGAAAGCGGAGAGCTGCGCGTATTCCGCACCGGCGCCTATGCCAAGACCTCCGTCCGCAGCCTGCAGGACATGGCCACCCTGCCCTGCGACACCGGCGACTATGCCGCCAACGGCTGCCCCTTCTGTGTCCACGACAACGACCTCTACCTGCTGTCCGGAGACATGCCCAACCCCGACGGCACAGTCACCCGCGACCTGCTCGCCTACACCGGTTACCGCATCGAGCGCATCGCCCGCATAGACGACGGCAATGCCGCCGCCGTCTCCGTGGGCCTGCTCACCTGGCGCGGAGAACTCATCTACTACGAACTCGCCGCCGCCGCAGCCACCCTCAAGATGCTCATCGGCAACGCTTTCATAGACCTGGCAGACGTCGCCAGCTACTCCGCCTCCGGAATGGCCCCCATCGCCGCCTGTCTCGGCAACGAAATCCTGCTCACCGGTCTCTCAGGCGCCGACGAGGGCATCTACCACCTCGGCGGCACCGCCCTGCAAAACGGAAACGTAGAAACCGCCTACCTGGACGGCGGGCACCCGGGCGTCAAGAAACGCCTCATTGACGTCACCCTGTACGCCAAGAACCAGACCAGCGCCACCACCAAGACCTTGAGCTACAAAAAAGACGATGAGACCAGCTATACCCAAATCGACACCGAAACTGACATATCCGAACGCCTCTTCGAGCGCGACCTCGGCATCGAATTCTACCGCATCCGTCTCAAAGCCGCCCTGGCCGACACATCCACCACCGCCGACGTCCGCCTGGCCGGCCTATCCTACACCTTCGCCGTAGGCGACGAGTAGTCACGCTCGACCTCGGACGAACCCTTGGTTCGCACTGCCTTGGACCTCCGAGGTCTGACTTGGTACAGCCGCCGCCTCTCCGGAGGCCTGCCAGGCGTACCAACCCATCATGCTGAGCCTGTCGAAGCATTCGCGCCATTCGTCAAATTCGTGGCAAAGGACTCTCAATGGCAATCACGATCCAAACCATCCGCATCCCACCATCCCTCTGGACGCTCGCCTTCGTCTACCAGCCGCCCACCGACACGCCACCCGACGATCCCGTCGACGGCGATGAACTCTTTGAAAACGAAAACGACGAGACGCCAGAACCCGAAGACCCCGCCGAGCAGATCACCATCCAGATCCCGCGCCTCATCTACGCCAACCGCAACCCGCGCACACCCTGCCCCGTCTGCCAGCCCCTCGTCGGCACCGTCTGGCAACCAGGCTGCCAGCCACGGTTGCCACGACACGACCACTGCATGTGCTTCTACCAAGAAGCCTATCTCACCGAAACCAAAAACCGCAACCGCTTCCGCCACAAGCCCCAAAACCAAGCCGCGCCCGAGGATAAACTGATCTAGCCAAGCTGGAGCCCTGGGATCAGAGCCCCTGGAACAGGTTGGAATCCTACGATGGGCAAGCCCCGGCCCTATCACCGGGCTGGGAAACCGATTCCTGAATTGACCTGACCTGGACTCTGTGCTAAAATGCAGGGGCAGTGATCAACCCTGGACCCACAGAAGGTCTTTGAGATACCTTTGGTGTGGCACAACCGCTACCTTGCATTTTCTACCGATTTATGATATAATCAGACAGTACACTAGGGATTCATCTAGCATGGAATTGGGCACACAGCTGCCGCCCACGAGGGTGTTTTCCCTAGGGCTGCTGGACTGACGGCTGGGCTTTGGTTCTGCCGGTCCTGAGCGTTCAAGAGGGGGCTGCCCTTGGTTGACTGGACGAGCCTGTCTGGAGCGGTCCCGGAGGACTTGATCGAGGGGGTGCTAGTGTGATACGATGGATTGTCACCATATTGATTGTCCTGATCCTGGCGGGCCTGGCTTTTTCGGCGCCCTCGTGGCTGCCGGAGCTGCTTGAGCCTCTTCTAGCGGATCCATTCCTTGTCGAAAGCGCGACGACGCTGGCACAGCTCATCCTGCTGGTGCTCGCCGGTCTTTGCGCCATCGTTGGGGTCCGCTGGGCAATCCGCGGGCACAGGTCCGGCTTCCAGGTGATGGATGCTGATGATTTGGAGGCCGCCGCGGCCCGAGCTGCCGCGGAAGCGGCTGTCCCGGACCCGGCCGCGGAGCATATAAACGAGGAGCAGCCAGGCGCTGGCGGGGAAGGCGCGCCCGAGGCGGCAGCTCCACCCAACGAGGCAGCCCCACCTGGCGAGCCAGTGACCGCTCCGGCTGAGGAAGAGAATATTCTGACCCAGTCTTTGTTTGGACCTGATGGAGCCATTCCCCCCGGCAGCCTGAAGCCGAATCAGGAGCAGCCCGCGGATGAGGCCCCCTTGGATGAAGCGTTTCCGGAAGACAGGGAGCTTCTGAGTGAGGCGCTGTTTGGTCCAGCTGGGCCGCTGCCCCCCGGCAGCCTGGAGCCAGTGGATACCGCCGTCCTTTGCCAAGGCTTACCAAGATCCTGGTGAGCCTCTGTTCGAACCCGATCCTGGCCAGGATCCTGGGCGGGAGCCCGCCGCCGCGGCTGGGTCGCCTCCGCTGGCGCCGGGTGAGGGCAGGTTCAACTTGCTGGCCGATCTTCCTGACTTTTTTGGGCGTCAAACTGAGCTGGTCCAGGTATGGCAGCATTTGAGGCAAGACCCTGGCGCCTCTCGGCATACACTCTCCATTAGCAGCCTGGCAGGAATGGGCGGTGTGGGCAAGACCGCGCTGGCCCTCCATCTGGCTCACGGATTGGCCGCCGAGGGCTACTTTCCCGATGCCCAGCTCTACATTGACTTGAAGGGCTCCAGCGCGGTGTCATTGTCTCCCGCAGCGGCCCTCGAGGTCTTGCTAACCACGTTGTTGGGTCCTGATCCGCAGCGTCCCCACGATGAGGATACGTTGGCTCACCTTTGGCGTGCGGCCCTGCAGGACAGGCAGGTACTACTGGTGCTGGATGATGCGGCAGGTTCGGCCCAGGTGCGGCCTTTGCTGCCTGGCAGCCCAACCTGCGCAGTCCTTATTACCTCCCAACAACGCTTTGCCTTACCGGGGGCCGGTCGTCTGGACCTCGAATCCCTTGAGCTGGAGGATGCCCGGGGATTTTTGCAGAGCCTGGTGCCACGGCTGGAAGATGCGGAGGCGTACCAGATCGCCAGGCAGTGTGGCGGCCTGCCTCTGGCATTGCGCATCGCAGGCAACTATTTGGCACTCAACGACGATCTGTCGCCCGTGGTGTACGCAGCTCATCTGGCTAGCGAGGATGCGCGCCTGGATCTGTTGCGAGATCCGGGTGAGCCTGATCTGGACGTGGGAGCCACGCTGGCTTCCAGCATCGATCGTTTGAGCGAGTCGATGCGCCGTTCGTTGACGGTATTGGCCTATCTGCCTGCTCCTTTTGACGTTTCCACGGCGGCTGCGGTGTGGGGCGAAGGCTCGACGGAGAGTACGTGGCAGCGACTGGACGTGGGTGAGACGCTGGATCGCCTGCGCATATTGCGCAACAGTAGTTTGCTGACCTTTAGCCCGCAGACGGGCCGGTACGGGCAGCATATGTTGCTGCGTTTGGCTGCCGGCCGAGAACTGGCGCGCCTGAACGATATTGTTCCGAGTTCTGTCCAGCAGATCCATGGCTCAGCGGTTGGAGCATGGCAAGAATACACTGAGGGCGCGCGCCGGCGCGCGGCCTATCACTTTCTGGAGATGGCGCGGTCAGCGGACGAGGATAGGCGCTACGGCGAGTTGGACCCCGATTGGCCGCACCTGCGGGCGGCGCTCGAATATACCAGCCAATTGGACGCGGACCTGTTCTCGGAACTGGTCCAGGCATTGAACAACTACTGGAGTGCCAGGGGCATGGCGCGCGAGCAGGTGGTGTGGAACGACCTCGCTGCCAGGGGCTTTAGCAGCGCAGGCCGGCAGGACGCAGAGGGCCCTCACCTCGGCGCATTGGGGGCTGCCTACGACGAATTGGGTGAACCCCAGCAGGCGATCGACGCCTATGGCCGGGCCATCCGGGCCAGTCGTGCGAGCGGAGACCAGGATGGTGAGGCAAGTCATCTGCGGGGAGTGGGCTGGGCCTATCAGGAGTTGGGCGATACGGAGCGGGCCATGCTCTACTACCAACAGTCACTGGATTTGCACCGCGAGATGGGCAATGTGCAGGGCGAAGTGGCTGCCCTGGGTTGCCTGGGACGAGCTTGTGCCCAGCTGGACGATCACCGGCAGGCGATCGGATATCTCCAGCAGGCGGTGGCCTTGGCCCAGGAGAGCGGCGACCGCCTGGCGGAGGGGGCATGGCTTGGGGCCTTGGCGGTATCCTATGCTGAACTGGGAGATGCGCATCAGGCCGTAGACACAACCGAGCGGGCGCTGTCCATCGTGCGCGCCAGTGGCAACCGGCGCGAGGAAGCAGCCCTCCTGGTCGGTCTGGGCCATGCCTATACTCTGTTGGATCAAGGGACGGAAGCGCGACAAGATGTGGACGGGCAGGAGGGCGCCTGGGATGGTGTGGGAGTCGATGGCCCCTGGGCGGAAGGCCGGGCCTGGGGCGAGGAGGTTGAGCTAACGCCTATCCGTCAGATTACGGTGCCAAGGCCACGGGGCGTAGAGGTGTGGATCGACAGCCCCTTCCCGCCTGACCTGGACCTTGCGGACGTTGTCGACCAGCGGCCAGTGACGGAGGGGCAGGGCGATCTGACAACTCAAGGTAACGGCGAGGGCGATGTTGACCTCCTCGTGCAGGATATCTGGGCAACTACGACACCCCTCACGCCGGGGAACTGGGAGACCCTTGCTTTTCGCATCAAGAATCAGGGTACTGCTTCAACCTGTGAGCGTTTCTACCTTCGGATGTGGTTCGATAACACGCTGATCCGAACCTGGTACGTGGATGGTTTGGGAGCAGGGCGAACCGCCGTCGGCTGGGTGCAGGTCAAGGTGGCGGAAGCTGGCAGCCATCAGATCAGGGCCCACGTCGATTGCAGCAATTGTACCGGCGATAGCAACCCGGACAACACTGTTCGGACCGAGACTTGGGTCTGGGGCGAGGCGTCGGGTGAAGCGGATCCCAGCGGTCACCCTGGAGAGCCAGCTGTTGATGGAATAGAAGCCCAGCTCGCCGGCCCGGAACCCCTGCTGACAGAGTGGGGCGAGGAAAGTGAACTGGCCGGGATCAGGCAGATCATGCTGCCCTCGCTGTACGGGGTGGATGTGAGAACCAGCCAGGACCCGCAAGCCCAGCCTCTGGGCTGGGATCCGGACCTGCGCGCTGCTGCTGGCCAGGCGGACCTCGTCGTTCAGGACATTTGGTCGACTACAACGCCGCTCACACCAGGGGACTGGACCACCATAGCATTTCGTGTCTGGAACCAGGGCGCGCTGTCCATCTCGGCTCGATTCTACGTCCGGATGTGGCTGGATGACACCGTGGCTGGCACCTGGTATCTGGACGGTTTGGAGGCTGGTCGCACGGCCATCGGCTGGGTACAGGCCCAGGTGGCTGAGGCGGGCAGTTATACCATCAGGGTCTGCGCGGACTATGGCGATGCGGTGCCCGAGGCGAGTGAAGACAATAACGAGCGGATAGAGAGCTGGAGCTGGGGCGAGGAGGCAGTTGAGTCGCCCTTGAGTGGCAGTGGTCCGGAACAAGAGGCTGCACGGCTTGCTGGTCCCGAACCTGTGCACTATGACTGGGGCACAGAACGAGAGCTGACCAGGGTTAGGCAGACCGTGATCCCACCACTGCACGAAGATGATCAGCCATCGGCCGGCGACGGCCAGTCCTACGACGAGGGCCCGAGCGTCAGCCGGATCGGTGTAGATCTCGCCGTCCTCGACATCTGGTCGCCCACGAGACCTCTGGAAGTAGGAGAATGGGAGACCATCGCCTTCCGTATCACGAACCAGGGAACGGATGCTGCCAATCCCCGTTTCTACACGCGAATGTGGTTCGACCGTACCTTGCTGCGTACCTGGTACGCCGATGGCTTGCAGTCTGGCGTCACGGGCATCGGCTGGGTGCAGCTACGGGTAGCGGATCCTGGCAGCCACCAGATCAGGATCCAGGTCGATGTTACCAGTGCCGTGGCTGAAGCGGACGAGGAGAACAACGTGCGATCCGAGACTTGGGTTTGGGACGAGCCGCAGCCCGCCCAGATCTTCACGCCGCCAGTGGCGGCACCGCCAGTGGCAGCACCGCCAGTGACCGAACCGCCGGTGGCCGAACCGCCGGTGGCCGAACCACTAGTGGAGGGTGAAGTCGGGACGGTGATCACGGGTCAACTGCCAGCCTCGACTCCGATCGCGATCGGCAGTCCCTTTGTAGGCAACGGTCAGGCGCAAGCCCGCGAGTTGTGGACCGAAGCCCTGGAGATCTATGGAGAGATCGGCGACCCCCGCAGCGAGGAGGAGGTGCGTGCCAGGTTGGATGCGCTAGACGATTGATCCGATAGAAAAAGGTCAGGCAACAGAGCTCCAAGGCGTATCCTTGGGGCTTTTGTTTTCTTGCTATTTTCAAGGATTTATGCTATAATCTATCAGGTTCGCCCAGAAAATAGCATGTCCGCCGGTCTGGCCGGGGCATCCGCCCGCGTTGGCTCAGCCCACGGACACGGGTGATCGGAGGTAGGGATGATGGGTGGAGGACTGCTGAGGAAAGGAAAAAGTGGGGTGGGGTTGGCGACCACGTTTTTGGTGCTGCTGTTGCTCCTGGGAATGGCCCAGGCGGCGTCACCCGAGCCTTACATGGTAAAGGACATCGAGGTTGGGGCCGGCGCTTCGGACCCCAGGGACCTGGAGAGTGCGGGCGGGGTCCTGTATTTTGTGGCCAATGACGGCGCAAGCGATCACGACGACGAGGTGTGGCGCAGCACTGGCAGTGAGGGGGGCACGATGCTGGTCAAAGACATCAACACCGGCGGACCATCCTCCCCATACGAGCTGACGGCGGTTGGCGCCCAGGTGTTTTTCCGGGCAGACGACGGAACCTATGGCCGGGAGCTGTGGGCCAGTGACGGTGGTGAAGCCGGCACGCGGAAGGTCCGGGACATCAATCCTGGGGCTGGAAGCTCGTATCCAAGTGGTCTGACGGCGGTGAGCGGGCACGTCTTTTTCCATGCTGACGATGGGGCGCTGGGCCACGGCCGGGAGCTGTGGGAAAGCGACGGGACAGAGATCGGTACGGCCCTGGTGCGCGATATCAATCCAGGGGCAGGAGGCTCCAATCCCGGGCACCTGGTGGAGGCGGGTGGCGTTCTCTACTTTAGCGCCGAAGAGAATGACAACGGTGATGAATTGTGGCGCAGCGACGGGCGGGCTGCGGGGACCTACCTGGTCAAGAACATCAGGCCCGGTGCCCTGGGTTCTTACCTGGAAGACCTGGTCAACGTGGGTGGTACGCTGTTCTTTAGCGCCGACGATGGAGCAGCGGGCCGGGAGCTGTGGAAGAGCAATGGAACCGAGGCTGGGACCGTTCTGGTCAAGGACATCAACGATGGCGTGGGCAGTTCCAATCCGCAGGCGCTGGCGGACGTGAACGGAATTCTGATCTTTAGCGCAGATGACGGCGCGGGGCATGGCCGGGAGCTGTGGAAGAGCGACGGTACGGCTGAGGGTACGGTCATGATCAAGGACATTGTCCCTGGCAGTGGCAGTTCGACGCCGGACAGTTTTACGCTGGTCAGCACCTCGGCCTTCCAGGGCTTCTTGTTTGCTGCCAGCGACGGACCGTCGGGTGGTCACGGCAACGAGTTGTGGAAAAGCGACGGGACGGAATCTGGTACGAGCATGGTCCGGGACATCAATGCCGGCAGCGCTGATTCTTATCCGCAGAGCCTGGCTTCCGTGGGCGGCTGGGTATTCTTGAGCGCCGATGACGGGGCGGCAGCGCCTGGTGGGCACGGCCGCGAGCTGTGGAAGAGCAATGGGACCGAGGCGGGCACGGTTATGGTGGCCGACATCAACGATGGGCTAGCTTCCTCGAATCCAAGCGCTCTGAAGGCGGACGGTGGACTACTCTTTTTCAACGCCAACGACGGGGAGCATGGCTCCGAGCTTTGGGCCCTGGTGGCCTACGCCCCTGACTTGGTGATGTCCAAGGAGGTTGTCTCGGCCACGACCGTAGCGCCAGGGGATGTGATGACCTATACCCTCTCCTTTGTGAACGATGGCAACTCTGCGGCGACTGGCGTGGTGGTCACGGATGATCTGCCTGCTGAGCTGACCGAGCTTCGAGTTGAGAGTGATGTGAGCTTGTCGCCAGTGGCTGGGACCGCCTACCACTGGGGTGTGGCTGATCTGGCCCCGGCCGAGGGCGGTATGATCACCCTCACCGCCGTGATCCAGCCGCAGCAAGACCAGGGCTATAGTTTTGGCAATACGGCTGCAATCGCCACGACGGCTCAGGAGTCAGACCTGGGAGACAACGAGGCGTCGGTGTATGTGACCGTGAACTACCCGCCGGTGGGGGAGGATGACGGGTACACGACGCAGGAGGATAAGGCCCTCTCGGTTTCTGCGCCCGGGGTCCTGGACAACGACAACGACCCCGAGGATAGTCCTCTAACCGCGGTATTGGACGCGCCGCCGGCCGTAGGCGTGCTGGATCTACAGGCGGACGGTTCCTTCACCTACACGCCCCAGCCCAACTATCACGGAGCTGTTTCCTTTGACTACCATGCCTACGACGGCATGTTTGGCTCCAATAGCAGCAGAGTGACTCTCAGTATTGAGTCGGTCAATGATGCTCCTGTGGCGGTGGACGACGGCTATAGGACGATCGAGGACGTGCCCAAGTTGGAGCCAGCCCCGGGTGTGCTCTTCAATGACCAGGATGACGACAGCGATCCGCTGACCGCAGTTTTAGACGAGGCCCCAAAAAAAGGAGAGCTGGACCTCAGGCCTGATGGTTCATTCACCTATACGCCCAAGCCCGATTCTAATGGCGTATTCAGCTTTACCTATCGCGCCTACGATGGCCAGGTGGAGTCGCGCAAGGCAACCGTGACTCTGGAAGTGACCGGCGAGAACGACGCGCCGCGGGCCCAGGATGATGGTTACAGTACCAAGGAGGATGAGGTATTTGGCCTGCGCGCGCCGGGTGTCTTGGAGAATGACGACGATCCCGACGGTGACGACCTGACCGTCATCCTGGACAGGCCGCCAGAGGTGGGCGAGTTGGCGCTCTTGCCCGATGGATCCCTGCTCTATACGCCGACGCTCAACTACCACGGGCAGGTAAGCTTTGTCTACCATAGCACCGATGGAATCGTCGAGTCGAACCGGGCTACGGTGACGCTGGACGTCACCGCGGTCAACGATGTGCCGGAGGCGCTGTCTGACAACTATAAGACACTGACCAACCAGGTGCGGCAAGTTGCCGCGCCGGGGGTACTGGGCAACGATCGGGACGTAGAGGGCGATGGGCTGACCGCGGTGCTGGATACAGAGCCGGACAAGGGCACGCTCAAGCTCAACGCCGATGGCTCCTTCATCTATACGCCCCAGTCTGATACCGAGGGGGTGTTCCCCTTCAAATATCACGTGCACGATGGTACAGACGATTCGGAGCAGGCCATCGTCACCCTCACGGTCGCGGCGACGAACGAGGCCCCTGCAGGAGAGGGCGACGAATATAGCACTGCCGAGGAGACTGAGCTGGTCGTCCCAGCGCCGGGTGTACTGGACAACGACGACGACCCCGATGGGGATCTATTGACCGTCCGGCTGGGGGCGCCGCCCCTGCATGGCGATCTGCTCCTGGATTCCGATGGCGCCTTTGCCTTTAGCCCTGCGAAGGACTATTACGGGCCGGATTCGTTTACCTATCGCGTCTACGATGGCCTGGAGGAATCGCAGCTTGTGTCCGTGAACCTGACCGTGACACCTATCAACGACGCGCCCGAGGCGATGAATGACGCCTACCTGACCACGGACGAGAAGGCCCTGGAGATTCGCGGGGCTGGCGTGCTGGCAAACGACCGGGATGTGGACAGCGATTCGCTAAAGGCGCTGCTGGATGCGTCTCCGCAGGAGGGCACGTTGAAGCTCAATGACGATGGCTCCTTCAGCTATGAACCTGTGGTCGGCCATTTTGGCGCCTTTGCCTTCACCTACCGGGCCAGCGATGGCCAGGTGAGTTCCAGTCCGGCCACGGTGACCATCACCGTCGCCGAGTCGCTTCCGGTCTATCTGCCGCTTATTCGCCGCTAGCGTTCCATTTGCGCCATGGGAACTGATAGAATGGTCCAGTCTCTGCCAGACTGGACCATTCTTCATGGAGGACCCCCGTGGCCGTCCGGGCAAGAACTGGACCTGGCTACGTCCTTGTGGTAGAATGGCACCGTGCCGGCAGTCCTTCAAGAACATAGAACCGTACCCCACTCGGGCAAGGAGGCATTGTGCCCAACCGAACAAGAACCGTCCCACTGGCGCTGGCCCTCGTGCTGCTTTTCGCCATTGCCCTGACCGTCAACCTTGGCGCATTCGCTTCCGCCCCCGGCGAGGCTGAGGGTGCCCCAGATCTGAGTGGCTCGCGGGTTGCCGGTCGCACAGCGCCGCCCGGAACCACCTCGCCTCAAGCCATTGTTCGCTACGCCGAGCGGCGAGCCGTCTCGCCCCCGCTGCGGTCCCTGGGTGTTTCTGCTCGGCCACGAGTTGGGGATGAGGACGACCTGCGCGATATCCCCCGGCCGGCCGGACCGCGGCAGGGCAGCGATGAACCTGAGCCCGATCGCGGGCGCGAGATCCTCGCCCCCGGGACAGGGCCCATCGCGTCCGCCATGCCCACTCCCATGGTGAGCTTTGACGGCGGCAGCAATGCCAACAATCTGAGCCTGTCCGGCCGCTGGGTGGTACCGCCCGATACCAACGGAGCCGTGGGGCCGAATCACTATGTCCAGATGCTCAATTTGTTCTTTGGCATCTGGGACAAGAGCGGCACGCAGCTGGTGGGTCCATTGAGTACCAGGTCGCTGTGGAGTGGATTGGGCGGGATGTGTGCCTCCAACAGCCAGGGGGATCCCATTGTCCTCTACGACTCGATGGCCGATCGATGGCTGATGAGCGAGTTCGCCTTTGGCAAGGACTGGTCTGGCCAGGCCGAGGGACCCTTTTTTGAGTGTGTCGCTATCTCCAAGACCCCCGACCCGACCGGCGAGTGGTACCTCTATTCGTTCCTGATATCCGAGACAAAAATGAACGACTATCCCAAACTGGGCGTGTGGCCCGACGGCTATTACATGTCAGTCAACCAATTTCAAGAAGGCAGCGGGAGTTGGGCGGGCGCGGGCGTGGCCGTCTTTGAACGGGCCAAGATGTTGACAGGCGAGCAGCCCCGGATGGTCTACTTTGACGTGGGTGCTGTGAACCGCGGTTACTTTGGCATGCTGCCCTCCGACCTGGACGGCTCAAACCAGCCGCCCGCCGGCTCACCCAACTACTTTGTCGAGTGGGACGACTCGGCCTGGTTCGGCGATCCCCAGGACACCCTGCGGATCTGGGAATTCCACGTTGACTGGACCGATCCCGCTCTGTCAAGCTTTGGCCTGGCGGGCTACGCGCCCAATGAACTTGTGCCCACGTCCAACGTCGATCCCAACCTGTGCAGCTATTCGAGAAAGTGCATCCCGCAGCCGGCGACGACTCAGCGCGTGGATGCCATCTCGGACCGTCTGATGTACCGCCTGGCCTACCGCCGGTTTGGCGGTCACGAATCCCTGGTGGCCAACCACAGCGTTGACGTGGATGGCGCTAATCACGCCGGTATCCACTGGTTTGAGCTGCGCCGGTTCGGCGGCGCCTGGTCGCTGTATCAGGAGGGGGTCCACGCACCCGATGGGGTTGACCGCTGGATGGGCAGCATCGCCATGGACCAGGCGGGCAATATCGCGTTGGGATACAGCGTCTCTAGCGCAGAGGTCTACCCCTCCGTCCGCTACGCCGGCCGGCTGGCGGACGAGCCGCGCGGCCAGATGGCCCAGGGCGAAGCGACGATGGTGGCTGGCCTGGGCTCTCAATCGAGTACCGACCGCTGGGGAGACTATAGTAGGATGGCCGTCGATCCCGTGGATGATTGCACTTTCTGGTACACGCAGCAGTACTATGATGAGAGTGGTCTGGATTGGCAAACGCGCATCGGGGCTTTCAAGTTTCCTTCCTGTAAGAGGCAATGGGTGAATCTGGCCATAAGCAAGGCAGCCGCGCCGGAGGTCCTCGGGCCGGGGCAGCCGGCGACCTATACGCTCACCATCTCCAACGTAGGATCCACGCTTGCCTCGGGAGTGGTCGTCAGTGACGTGGTGCCGGCAGAACTGGACCAGGTACGTTTTGAGAGCAGCCGCCTAGTGACACCCACGGGATCCTTCAGTTACACGTGGCAGGTAGGGAAGCTGGCTGCCGCGGAGAGGGGTGTCATCACGCTGACGGGCAGGATCCGGCCTGACCTGGAGGGGGTGCACATCTTTGTGAACCGGGCCGCCATCGGCAGCATGGAGAGCGAAACCGACCCCAGCGACAACGACGACTCGGCTGAGCTTCGGGTAAGCCCCCTGCGCTTCTACTTTCCCCTGGCCCGGCAGGGGTGGCAGAGCCAGTGACAAGATAAGACTTTCTCGATATGACACCGAATCAAGAGGATTCACCGAACTGTGCGAGCGATGGGACTGCAGGCTGCGGATTCGATGCAATATGGGACAGCACTTTCAGAGCTTGGAACGACTTATTGGTTTGCGACTTTGGAAGAGCCTGACGCGGCAAAGGTCTGATACACTGCAGACCAAGACTGGTCCAGTCTTCAGACTGGACCAGTCTTGCTGTTATCAGGCTTTTTGTCTAGCGCTCTAGCGGTGGATCTTGACCTTGGTCCCCTTGGGGGCCCACTTGTAGAGCCAGGCAGCATTCTTTCTGGAGAGATTGATGCAGCCGTGGCTCATGGGGGTGCCAAAGTTGTTGTGCCAATAAGTGCCGTGTATGCCATAGCTCCCATAAAAGTACATGGTGTGGGGCACGTTGGGCAGGTTGTAGCCCGGCCCTCTCATCCTGACCCTGCGGTACTTGGCATAAATGCGGAAGGTACCCTTGGGCGTTGGAGTACGGCGGGTACCGGTCGAGATGGGGAATGCCTTGATGATTTTATTCCCCTGGCGGGCGGCCATCCGCTGGCGGCTCAGGTCGACCTCAATCCACTTTCCCCCTGATTTGGCCTTGGCATATGCGGCCGGAGGCATGACCAGGCCCGCGATGACGACCACCGCGAGCGCCAGCGCCAGCGTACGGATCCACGGCTTGGACGATTTCATGATGTCTTTCCCCCTTTCTGGATTGTGGTTGTTTCTAGCAATTTTGACCTGTTCGTGACTGCATAGGGCCGAACCTGTCTGAACTATATTATACTGATTTATTGCATTTTTGCAAATCCGCTTTTGGGACGGTTTCAGGGAGTATCTCCGTACGCCCAATGGCGTAGACTGTAGGGGCGTTTGGCTCAAGGGCTGCGCCAACCGGCCCATTTTTGGACATAAACTCCAAGGGCTCGAATTCGACATAACCCAATATCGGTGCCCGGGCAGGTCACGAACGTGCCAAGAGTGTGAGCGGCAGATCGGAGGTCTAGACCTCGGAGGTCTGATCTTCATAGGTCTGCCTTTTGAGACAGCTCCGGACAGGTCTCCCGGTACTCGGCGTCGCCCAAGTACTGGCGCCATTCCGACTTGGTCAGGTTTCGGTTGGCGATGGCGCAGGCGCGTTCTTTCCAGGGACTCAGATCCAGGTCCCATAGATGGACGAGACCGCTGGTGTCCAGGGCGCCCAGGGCCAGCAGCTTTCCGTCGGGACTGATGGCCATGGTTTCCATCTCGATGGCGCCCAACAGCGGCGGCGCGAGCGGCTCGCGGGTGGTCAGGTCCCAGACCAGGACGGTGCCATCGGCGCCGCCCGAGACCAGGTATTGGCCGTCGCCAGCGGGGTGAAAGGCCACGCGCCAGACCTGGGCCACGTGTCCGGTCATGGGCGGCCCCAGGGGCTCACAGGTGACGGCGCCCGGTTCCATGCAAGCCCAGGGGTCCCAGAGCCGCACCGTGTTGTCGCTGCTGGCCGTGGCCAGGAGCGCGCCGTTCGGGCTCCAAGCCACGTCGTTCACCCAGTTGCTGTGGCCCACCAGGGGCGGGCCCAAAGGGTGTGCGGCAGCTTCCGTACCGTCCAGCAGCCCGCCCACATGCCAAATGCGGACGGTTCCATCGGCGCTGGCCGAGGCCAGGGAGTGCCCGTCGGGGCTAAAGGCCAGGCCCATTACCCAGCCCTCGTGTGCCTCCAGGGGCGGCCCCAGCGCCTCGGCGCTGTCCACGTCCCACAGGATGATCGCCTGGTCTCGGCTGCCGGTGGCTAGCGTTTTGCCATCGGGGCTATAGGCCACGGCATAGACCTGCCCCGTGTGCCCGTCCAGGGGGCGGCCCAGGGGCGCTGCCTCTCCCTCACGCGTACCCAGTTCCTCCGGTAGTTCCCATAGGATGACCCACCTGCCGGCGCCGACGGAGGCCATGTGACGCCCGCTGGGGCCAAAGGCGACGTTAAACACAGGTTTTGGGTGGTCGGTCAGGGGCAGGCTGGCTTGCTCACCCGTCGCCGTGTTCCACAGCATCAGGTTGGTGTCCAGGCTGCCAGAGACCAGGGTTTGGCTATCGGGACTAAAGGCCACCCCCCGGACCTGGGCCTGGTGGCCGGCCAGCTGCCGGGCTCTGCCCGTATCCCAGACGATGGCGTGGCCGTCCGAGTCCCCCGAGACCAGGCGGCGGCCATCGGGCAGAAAGGCCACGGAACGGACCCAGTTGCTGTGGCCAGCCAGCGGCTGGCCGATGGGCCGGGCCCCGGCCCCGTCATGTTCGAGCAGGGGCGCAATGTCCCAGAGTCGGACCGTGTTGTCGGTACTCACCGAGGCCAGGCTGTGGCCGTCGGGGCTAAAGGCGGCGGCCAGTACCCGTCCTTCGTGGCCCTCCAGGGGCGGTCCCAGGGCCTCAACCGTCTCTGCGTCCCAGAGCATGACGGTCCCGTCAAAGCTGGAGGTGGCCAGTACGCTGCCGTTGGGGCTGTAGGCCAGGCTGTGCAGGGCATAGCCGGGATGGACCGCCTCATTGCGGGCTACGAGTGCGCCGCTTTGCAGATCGTAGATGTCCAGCGTGGAACCCTTGGCGGCCAGGGCCAGCCGCTCCCCATCAGGGCGCAGGGCCATGATCCCGCTGCCATCGTAGGTCAGGGCTTGGGCCAGGCGGCGGGTCCGGGTCTTGGTACGAGGTTGGCTTTGTGAAGGCGCGACGTCCCAGACCTGTATCTCGCCGTTGGCGTCACCCGAAACCAGGACGCTGCCGTCGCCATTCAGGGCCAAGTTGACGATGGGCGCTGCGTGGGCGCGGAGGCCCGGACCCAGGGCCTGGCCCCTGGCCGCGTTCCACAGGAGCAGATCTTGCCCCCGGGCAATGGCGGCAACGCGGCCATCGACGCTGACGGCGCCTACCGTCTCCGCCGTCTGGGGTGGGAGCCGGTGAATCGTCTGGCCGGATTCCAGGTTCCAGACCAGTACGCCACCCTGGCTGTCTATGGACGTGACGGTCCGGCCATCGGGGCTGCGACCCAGTTCCACGACGGGGTCGTCATGCCCGTGCAGGAATCGCGCCAGGAAGGGAGCAAAGGTCAAGCTGCTGAGATAGGCGCCCCGCTCCGGGCCAGGCTCTGCCAGGCGCCGGGCCTCCAGGTTCAGCAGGAGCGCCAGGTCGAGCTGTTTGTCCAGCAGGGTGACGGACTGGGCCGCCAACTGGCGGGAGAGGGCCAACTGGGCCTGGGTCTTGGTCCGCTCTCGCTCCACCTCGGCGATCCTGGCTTGTTCCTCGGCGCGGAGGGCATCTTGCTCGGAGGCGGTGCGCGCGGCTTCGGCCGTGGCCTGTGCGGCCTCGGCTGCTGCGGCCTGGTGCTGAGCTTCCTGACGCAATTGGAATGCCAACCCCGCGGCCAGCAGCGCGACCAGAAAGACCGCGGTCAGGCCCGCGGCCAGCCAGCGCAGGTGGCGGCTGGCACGCGCCTGTTCGTCGGCACGCCGTCGTTCGGCCTCGGCCAGGGCCTGAGCCTGGTCCAGCTCCCGCTGTCGTTGGGCCTGGGCCCCCAGCGCCTGCTCTTCCCGTAGGGCCAGCCCGGCCTGAATGTACTCGCGGGCTCGTGGCGGCAGGTCCGCGCTACGGGCTTTGTACCAGCCTTCGGCTTCGGCCAGTGGGTTGCCCCGGAGCAGCGTATCGTTGTCGCGGCCCGAGGCGATCCAGCTCCGCAGCGCTTCCCGGAGCCGTTCCCACCAGATATGGAAGGCGCGGTCCTCGTTGAGCCAGCCATCCAGCCGGTCCCAACCCTCGATGAGGGCCTCGTGGACCAGTTCGGCTGTTTCCAGGCCGGCCGGATCGCGACCGGTGACGATGAGGCGGGCGTCGGCTAGTTGCTGGACCATCCGCCAATCCTCGTCCCCCAGCTCGGCGCGGGTGGTCAGGCGGCGCGTGTCCCGGGCCTGGCGGCCCGGCCGGACCATCTGGACCAGGATGCGCCGGGTCGCTTCCTGGTCGGCCGCTTCAAAGCGGCCATAAATGGCCTCGGCATAGTTTGCCAGGGCGCCCCGGACTTTGCCGGTGGCATCGTAGGCGGTATGGGTCAATTGGGCGCCGGCGGCCTGGCGCTGCCAGAGGGCGGTCAGGGCGAACTGCAGCAGGGGCAGATTGCCGGGTTCGGCGCCGACGTCATGCACAATACGCTCCACCAACCCCGCCTCGAAGGATACCCCCTGGGCCAGGGCCGGCTGTTCCACGGCCTGGGCCAATTCCCCGGGCGACATGGGACCCAGGATGAGGCCACCGTCCTCCAGCGCGTCGGCCAGGGGCCGGTGCGTCAGAACCTGGCCCAAAAAGTCAGCCCGCAGGATCAGCAGCAGGGTACACGGCGAGGCTGGTCCATCGGACAGGCCCTCCAGCAAAAGCCGGAGAAACTCCTGCCGAATCGAGGTGTCGGGGCACAGGGTGTACAGTTCCTCAAACTGGTCGACCACCAGCAGCAGTCGCCCGGGGACCGGCGGGGCGGAAGGGCTGTGTCTGGCCTGAGGCCCGGATCCGGCGGGCCGTGCCCGTTTCAGGACTAGTTCCATGGCCTTGCACAGCGTGCCCTGGCCCAGGTGCAGTGCTCTGGCCAGCTCCGCTGCACGGGCAAACTGCTCCTCGGGTGGGGCCTCGGGCTCTATGAGCGGCATAACGGCCGTTGCCAGGGCTTCGATGGGCCGTGCCCCAGGCCTGAGCACGGCGACGTGCCACGGAGCCGCCAGCTCTCGCTCATGTCGCCTGGCCGTACCCTCCCGCAGCCGGGGAAGCAGCCCGGCAAAAACAGCCGAGGACTTGCCGCTGCCGGAGGGACCCATGACAGCGATCACGTTTTTTTGATGGACCGCGTCCACCAGGCGCTGGACAAATGTCTCGCGGCCAAAGAACCACCTGGCGTCCTGCTGGCCAAAGGGGAAGAGCCCGCGGTAGGGGCTGGGCGGCAGCAGGTGCTCGCTGGCGACGCCCACCGGCCGGCTTTGGGCCTCCAATTCTCCCTGCCAGATCTGCTGGCGCAGGGCGATGGTTTCAGGCTCGGCCTCAATGCCCAACTCTTCGGCCAGTTGCTGGACACAGATATCATATTGCTGGAGGGCTGCCCCGCGCTGGCCATCCAAGGCCAGCGCCAGCATCAACTGGCGGTGGGCGGATTCGCGCCAGGGCTCCAGGGCAAGCTGTTGCCGGGCGTAGATCTGGGCCTGGTGCGTCTCCTCCCAGGCCAGATGATGGTTTGTGAGGGCCTCCAGGGCCAGGAGGATCGCGTGGTGGCGCTGCTCTCCATGGAGCAGGCGCCATTCCTCAAATTCCGGGCAGTCGATCAGGGTCAGCCCGGCCAGAAAGGGGCCGTGGTACAATTCTGCCGCCTGTGTGAGCGCGGCGATGCTTTGCTGCGGATTCTCCCCGGAGGCTGGCCGCCCACCCTCTGCTGTGAGCAGGACGTCAAAGGCATTGGCGTCGATCCAGACGTTGTGGTCGGGCTGAAACTCGACGGTGTGGCGGGATATGGACAGGCAAGCGCCCTCACTCACGGATAGCGTGCCCTGGGTGGGCTCCAGGGGCGCGAGAAGCTGGCGGAGATTGGTGAGCGCCTGGCTCAGGCTGCGACGGGCAGCCTGCTCTGGAAAGCCGCCCCACAGCAGCGTGGCCAAAGCCTCGCGTCGATGCGGACGGCGGGCCTCGATGGCCAGGAAGGCGAGCAAAGCGCGCACCTTGTCCGAGCGAAAGCCGGACAGTGGTGCGCCGTCCAGCCCAGCCTCAAAGGTTCCCAGGAGATGAAGGCGCAAGCGGGCATTGTCGCCAGCAGTATCCAACGGGGCGATCCTCCCACAGAATGACACCGCGCACCAGCCAGTGTGGCGCTGGTGCGGGTTTGATACGAAAGAGTAACCAGGGCCTCGGGACCGCAGGCACCAGGGCCTGGGCTCCCGGGATTATGGTACCACATCCGGCCCAACCTGTCAATCTCTCTGTTCCAGGCCCCACACCGATCTCGCTTGGGATCGGAGTCAAAGAAACCGGGTTCTTGTGTGGGATAAACGTAGATCTAGTAGGAATAGGATACCTTGCTGACCCGGACACGTAAGCGAGGCGGAAAACCCGGTTTGTGGGTTGGAAAGCCCCTCGACCAACGTAACCTCCCGTAGGTTCTGCCTTTCCAGGCGCCTGTGCACGGGGGAGCCCAGCCGAAATCCGCCGGAGCCTCTGCCGTGGACCAACCTGCGGGAGGTTAGGCTCGGATAGGGTTCGTCACGATCTCGTCACACTGGTATGCTATACTGTGTCCTGTGGCTGGGGATCGCGACTGGATTTTGGGCGCGTAGAAGCAGCGGAGGTTATTGCCTGCATGGCTGGCGCGCCGTACCGAACTGGGTGAGGGAGGTGGAATGTGGCGGGACTGGCAACGGATCCGGAACGATACCAGAGCTTTCTTCTTCGATTGTGGAAAGAGACGCCCGAGCTGCCATGGCGCTTCCAGGTGCGCTGCGTTTCAACGGGAGACGAGTACCGCTTTGCCGAACTGGAGCAGGTACTGGCCTTCCTACGCAACGCGGCGGCCGGCGAAGGTGAACTTGAGGTAGACTGGCGGGGCCAACTGGAGGATGCCATCAGCCCGCAGGGTGAATTCTCCACTAGGCTCCAACTGGCCTACATCTAGGGCCAGGCCCTGGTGTCGTGATCATTGGAGCAGGAGAACGGACCGGTATGCCGAGTAGTGACCTGGCGCAGCAGCTTGAAGCTGTCCTGGAGACGCGCCTCAGCTACGTCCTGCGCCTGTGGAAAGGTAGTCCGGACGAACCCTGGCGGGGCGAGTTGCAGAACCTAAACACCGGAGAGGAACGGCGTTTCAACGACCTGGATAGCCTCATCGACTTCTTGCGTGACCAGGATGCTGAGTGGAGCAGTCCATAACAGGCGCTATGGCTCCGGCAGAGTCTGAGGCAAAGATCAGAGCAGAGGGTGAGGGTTACCCTGGAACAGATCAATCAAGATTTCTGCAGTACCCCAATAGGCAGCGTATTCTCTGGGGCGGCGGCATATCCGGAGTTGGCCGGTGCCTCCCTGCTTGAGGCGATGAGCTTTGCAGGCGGCGAAGATACCCTGGGAGTGGCAAGGATCTTGCTGAGGGCGGCTGCGTCGGCCGTTGTTTGTGCGTCGCACCTCGATATCCGTTATCCGCGCAGCCAAGAACAGGTTGTCGCTGAGGTGAACTTGGCCCTTGCCTCCGGCAAAGGTGCCACGATGTTGGAACTCGCAGAACAGCTAGCCAGCTACCTGTGACCATGTCGCACTTCAGGCACAGGCGTAGGCGGATACGGAAACCGCATCCGAACAAGTGATACCCCCTCCCTCCCTCGCATGTAACAGAGGGAGGGCAGCCAGAGTACCTCCGGCTAGCGGGGGGGACGCCCAGAGGATAGCGAGCGATTGGCGCCAGGTCTTCGGTCTTCCCCGCCCGCCGGGGGGCGGGAATCTACTCCCTGCGAGAGAAGACGGCTGGTGATTACCTGCATCTGACCACAGAGACACAGAGAAAACCAAAAACAGTTCAGCCTCGGCGTTCTCTAGCGGTCGTTCGGCATTTGATACATTTTTGACAGCCGTATGCTACATTCCTTCCACCAGTCATGGAAGGAATAGGCAACTTGAACGGAGGAACAGGGCAATGCTGAGTATCGTTCAAGTAGAAATGGATGACCATCTTTGTCATTTGAGGAAGTTATGGTGGGAATACTTGTGCTGGGCAAACTCGATGAACATCAAGGAATTTGGAGTCAATTTGGACATAGAAGCGATGCTTGAGCAGGACATGGTTGAACTCGACAGATTCTCTCCCCGAATGGACGTCTGCTGTTGGCTCAATACGAAACTCAAATAGCGGGTTGCGCCTGCATGGAAAAGATTGCAGAGGATACCGGTGGGATCAAGCGAATGTTTGTGAGACAAGCATTTCGCAGAAAGGGGATTGGTCGAGCTTTGTTAGCAAGTATCATCGATCAAGTTCGCAAGATTGGCTACTCGAGGGTTCGTCTAGACAGCGCTCGTTATATGAAGGAAGCACAGACGCTCTATCGTTCAGTTGGTTTCAAGGACATTGAACCCTTTGCCGAAAGTGAGATTCCCAGAGAATTTCATACTCATTGGGTCTTTATGGAAATGACACTGTAATGCGAAGAGGAGTTGGACAAAGAACCTCTGACCCAACCGTACCAAGCTCCACGATTGACACAGACACCGAAAGCGGGTAAAATCAAGGCATCCCTTTGCACCGCAGTTTCAAGGCTCCTGCTGATAGAAAAGAATCGTCCATAGCTAGGCGGTAGGCGTGTCTCCGTCGCACGCATGGCAGTTCCCAGCCCGTCCACCGTCAAGGCTTCAGTGCGAAGCCTTGCGAGCGGTGCGGCGGGTGTTTTTGTGGCGGTTCATTGGCTAAGGCTTGAAGGCGAAAGGAGGCAAGTGCATACCAAAAAGCTCAAGGTCGTTGGCAGTCTGTCATCAACGGGCGGGGGTGAAAGGGCCTCCCACCGCCCCCACCTACCCAAGAGGAAGGAGCAAAGGATCATGGCAAAAACCAGAGCAAGCGATCTCAAATCTGTCATCGAGGCGGCGAACAAGGTCTTTATGGCCACCTTTAAGCAGGGGGACGCGGCCGGGCTGGCGGCGCTCTACACCGAGGACGGGCAGCTCATGCCGCCGAACGCCGGTTTTATGACGGGCCGGCCGGCCGTGCAGGCCTTCTGGCAGGCGGTGATGGACATGGGCGTCAAAGAGGCCGTCATCGACATCATCGAAGTGGAGGACCACGGCGACACGGCCATCGAGGTCTCCCGCTTCAAGCTGTTCGCCGAGGGAGCCCAAGAACTGGACCAGGGCAAGTTCATCGTGATCTGGAAACGGGTCGACGGCCAGTGGAAGCTGCACCGCGACATCTTTAACAGCAGCAACCCGCTGCCTGCGACCTGATTCGAGCCAAAGAAACCGGGTTTTTGTGCTGGGAGAAGCGAGAACTCTCGAGAATGGAATGACTCGATGGGCCAGACTCACCCTTGAGGCGGAAAAACCCGGTTTCTGGTCTGCAGAAGCGTGTGCCTTGAGCGGCAGGTAGGGCAATTTCACCTAACAGTGGCCGCGATTGGTGCGTGTTCCAGCAGGCCGGCTCATGAGGAATGAATTTCGCGGCAATCCCGCTGGTACTCATGCCCCTTCGGTGGTATACTCCTCCCATCGCACAACACTGCACCAGGAGGAGGATCGATGTTTCGCAGGATACGCAATAGCTGGGAGCTGATGGTCGCCAGTTTTGCCGTGTTGCGTGCCGACAAGGAGCTGGTCATCTTTCCCATCGTGTCGGCCATCAGCGTGGTGGTCGTGACCGTCAGCTTTGTCCTGCCTTTCTTGCTGGCGGGCGCCTTTGATGGGATCCTGGCTGGAGGGCTGACGGTTCTGGGCTTCGTCGTCCTCTTCTTTTTTTACCTGGCCCAGTACTTTGTCATTATCTTTGCCAACTCCGCCCTGATCGGTGCGGCGATGATCCGCCTGCAAGGAGGCGATCCCTCGGTGGGCGACGGCTTTCGCGTCGCCTTCCAGCACATCGGCGCCATCGCCGGCTATGCCGCCATCTCGGCTACGGTGGGCGTGGTGCTGCGCCTGCTGACAGAGCGAGCCGGTGGCCTGGGGCGGATCGTGATCTCGTTGATTGGGTTGGCCTGGAACGTCGCCACCTTTCTGGTGGTGCCGGTTCTGGTTGTGGAAGGCGTAGGCCCCGTCGACGGCGTCAAGCGCAGCGTCTCGCTGCTCAAGAGGACGTGGGGTGAACAGATCGCCGGTAATGTGAGCATCAGCCTGATCTTTGGCCTGCTTTTCCTGGTGGCCGTGCTGGCGGGCGTGGGCCTCGTCGTCCTGGCGGCCATGACCGAGGTGGTGGCTCTCATCGTGGCCGTGGTCGTGCTGTGGGCCCTGCTGCTGCTGATCCTGGCCCTCATCGGATCGACGCTGAACGGGATTTATGCGGCGGCCGTCTACCGCTACGCAGTGACCGGCGAGACCGGCGGCTTTTTCCAGGAAGATCTGGTGGAGGAGGCCTTCCGAAGCCGGTAGGGTTTGCTGCCCGGACGCGGGAGTGGTATACTGGCGCCCATCTTGAAGATTGGGCGTGGTATGCGGGCCAGCAAAGGATCGGCGGAACTCTTGGACCTGCCCCGGGCGGGCATCCTGTTTGTGTTGGGTGCCATTGCTCTTCTCTCGGTGCAGGATGCCATCATCAAGTGGATCAGCGGGGACTATCCCGTCCACGAGATCGTCTTTATCCGCAGCCCGGTAGCGCTCTTGCTGCTGCTGCCGATCATCTACTTTGAGGGAGGTTTGTCCTCTCTGCGCAGCGGCCAGTTCCACCTCCAGTTTCTGCGCGGCGGATTGATGTTCCTGGCCTCTACCTTTTTCTTCATGGCTATCGCCGCGCTGCCGCTGGCCGACGTTGTGGCTCTCACCTTTGTGTCCCCTTTGTTTGTAGCCGTTCTTTCGGTTCTGTTCCTTGGTGAGAGGGTCGGGCCGCGCCGGTGGTTGGCCATTGTCGTCGGTTTTGCCGGCGTCGTCATTATGCTGCGCCCGGGCGCCGGTGTTTTTGACCCTACAGGATTCCTGGCGATTGTTACGGCCTTTTGCCTGGCCTCTACCTCGGTGATCACCCGCCGTCTGGGCCGTACCGACAGCGGCTCGTCTATCGCTTTCTACACTGCCATCTTTTACCTGGTTTCCAGCGCCGTGGTGGGGTTAGCCATCGGCCACGGACGGCTGGCAGGCGAAGGGCATGCCAGTCTGCAATTCCTCTTGCGCCGCTGGGTGATCCCCTCCTGGACCGATCTGACCCTCCTGCTGCTCGTCGGCGTTGTCGGTGGCCTGAGCTTCTACCTCATGTCACAGGCTTATCGCGTCACCCGGGCCACGGTTGTTGTTCCCTTTGAGTACATCGCTGTCCCCCTGAGCGTGCTCTGGGGTTTCCTGATCTGGAGGGACCTGCCAGGTCCCCACACCATTGTGGGCATTGTGCTGGTCGTGGGCAGTGGTCTGTACGTGCTGTGGCGCGAGTCAGGGCAGGCGCCAGCGGTGGGAAGCGCAGGCGAACTCGGATCCTGACCGTTCTCAGGGCCACACGAGAATACTGGACTCCCTAGGGCCTGCCGAGCAGGTGCCTCAAGTTCCGGACAAGCTGGCAAATCGCCCATGTTTCTGGCAAGAACCCGACTTGGCCTTGGCCTATTCGGGGTAGTGAGAGGCGAAAGCGCGTTTGCCGCACCGACCGGCCGGTGGTATACTGGCGGCCATCTTGAAGAATTGGGTACCAGATGCGGGCTAGCGAAGACTCGGCAGAACTCTTGGACCGGCCCCGGGCGGGCATTCTGTTTATCCTGGGCGGCATTGCGCTGATCTCGGTGCAGGACGTCGTCATCAAGTGGATCAGCGGGGACTATCCCGTCCACGAGATCGTCTTTATCCGCAGCCCGATTGCGCTCCTGTTTCTGGTGCCCATCATCTACTTTGAGGGCGGCCTGCCCTCCCTCCGCAGCGGGCAGCCCCGCCTCCAGGTCTTGCGCGGCGGCTTGATGTTCCTGGCCTATACCTTTTTTTACATGGCCATTGCTGCCCTGCCACTGGCCGAGGTCGTCGCCCTGTCCTTTGTATCGCCGCTGTTTGTCACGGTGCTGTCGGTGCTGGTGCTGGGCGAAAAGGTCGGGCCGCGGCGGTGGCTGGCCATCGCCGTTGGATTCATCGGTACGGTCATCATGCTGCGTCCGGACGCCAGCGTCTTTGACCCGGCGGGGCTCATGGTCATCGCCTCCGCCTTTTTCTACGCGAGTACCTCGGTGCTCACCCGCCGCCTGGGCCGGACCGACAGCGGCTCGGCCATCGCCTTTTATACCACCCTGTTCTACCTGGTGTCCGGCGCTGTGGTGGGGCTGGCCATCGGCCATGGACGATGGGCCAGCGAGGGGCATGCCAGCCTGCAGTTCCTCCTGCGCCGCTGGGTGGTGCCATCCGGGACCGACCTGGGCCTGCTGCTCTTCATTGGCTTTACCGCCGGCGTGGGCTTTTACCTCTTTTCGCAGGCATATCGTGTCACCCGAGCCACGGCCGTCGTCCCCTTTGAGTACATTGCCGTGCCCCTGAGCGTGTTCTGGGGATACCTGATCTGGCGGGACCTGCCCGGCCCGCATACCATCATCGGCATGGTGCTGGTCGTGGGCAGCGGCCTGTACGTGCTGTGGCGCGAGTCGGGGACGCCAGCATCTGGGTAGGCCACGCTCAAAGCAGGTCACGGACCAGACCGTCTTGCTGGAGCGGAACAGTATCCAGGAAGAGACAGCCTCTTCGAGCTCGCAGCCTACTCAAGGGTCAAAAGTCCTAATATGGGACCTGCCCCGAGAAAGAGAAGGTACGCTCAGGGCAGGTGGACGGTGATGTTGTCTAACCCAATACCTCTCTGGCCCTGCGCCAGCCGGCTTCCAGGCGCATGTTGAGCACGTCGCGGGAAAAGTCGAGGGTGTCGCCCAAGGGCTCGTCAGGCTCGATGACATAATACTCGTAGGCCTTGTACTCCTTGCCTTTTTGGTTGGTGAGCGTCCCCTCGAAAGCCTGCGCCTCGCGGACGTTGCGGTTGATGCGCTCAAATGCCTCCAGGTCGGTGACAAAGATCTCGTTGAGCATGATATCGATGGTCGCGATGCCGATCTCCAGAGCGTTCTTGAAGGGCTCGGGGCGGGCGGGGGGCTGGCGGCCGCTGCAATTGATGATCACGATCCGCTCGGGGTCCGAATCGAGCACGTCGCCCAGGGGGCTATAGTTCCGGACGCCGCCGTCGACCATATCCTCCTGGTCGGGCGGGACAAAGACCGGCTCAAAGGCCAGGGGGATGGCCGTCGAGGCCAGGAGCGCCTCCATGAAGCCCGGGTCCTGCGGCCCGCAGCGGTGGTACTGCCCGCTGCGCAGCGATACGGCACCGATGCTCAGGTCGGTCTTGACCTCCGCCGGGTTGATCTCTTGCTGCATCATGGCCCACAAGGGATCGTTGTTGTAGACCGACTTGGATCCCAGGAGCAGCTTGAAAATGGACCAGAGATCGAGACCGCCGGTATAGACTTGGTCAGGGGTGATGGTCCGCCAGATATACTCCAGGCGGTCGTACTTTTCCATGGCCAGGAGGGTCGCGTTGAGGGCACCTACCGAGATGCCGGCGATAGTGTCCCACTTGAAGCCCTTGACCTCGCGGGCGTAGGTTTCCGCCGCGAACTGAAAGGCTCCTTTGGCGCCACCTCCGCTCAGTACGAGCGCTGTTTTCGGCATGATCTCCTCCATTCTGTGCGTGGCATAGGCTGGTGCGTCGATTCATCGTTTATATGCGGATATTTAGCCTATTATACCACATTTTGCCAGAATGTACAAGTACGCTGCACATAACTGCCGCGCTTTCAAACCAGCGATGGACCGACCAGGGCTGATTCCAGATAGGAAATCGGCAAGGGATTCTCACCTTTGCCAACCGAGATTCCTTGCTGAAGGTGTCCAGAAACCCGACGTGAGATTGCGTCGCTTGTCCTCTTTAGGATTATGGAGTATAATTCTCTCGCAGAGAGGGATGGTACGCTCAGGTTCATTGGCCGCTTGACCCTTGATTCAGGTTGCTCCAGCAATCGCCGGGGACTGAGAACCCACGAGTCCGATGGGAGAGTGAGAAGCCTATGGCGAAGGACATGTGTATAGACTGTTGCATGAAGCAGAAGGTGGTCTTTGGCCAGCCAGACATGACGGTCAGGCAAGCGGCGATGCTCATGGCTGAGAATAACGTCGGGACGCTGCCTGTGGTTGATGAGGAGTCAAAGCTGGTGGGCGTGACGACGATGCGCGACCTCATCCAGATCTTTCTGCCCGATTTTGTATTCCTCCTGTCAAATATCAACTTTGTCAAAGACTACGGCGAGCTGGGAACCCCCTCGAAAGAGAGCTTGCGCAGTGCAGCGAATATGTCCGTGGCCGACATCATGGAAGATCCGGTGTCGGTTGAGGAGGATTGCACGCTCATTCGGGCCCTGTCATTTATGGAGAGCTATGGAATATCGGACTTGCCGGTGGTACGGGTCGGAAAGCTGGTTGGGCTGGCCTCGCGCGTAGACATCGGCCGCGCCTTTCTGTCCACCTGGTTGACCGTGCCCACTGACTGAACGGAGGCCCACCGATGGCGCCCTACGTCGCCACGCTGATCGTGGTTGTGACGCTGGTCCTGATCCTGACGGACAAACTGGATCATACCACGGCTGCTGCCGGGGGAGCGGCGGCCATGATGATCGCCGGCCTCGTCCTGGGTTTCTATTCAGAGGAGCAGGCCCTGGAGGCCATGCACTTTGGCGCCCTGGGTTTGCTGCTGGGCATGATGATTTTGGTGGCCATCCTGGCGCCTACGGGCTTTTTTCAGTACATCGCCATCAAAGCCGGGCAGTTGTCAAAGGGCAGCCCCTGGCGGTTGTTGTTGCTGCTGGGTGTCGGCACCGCCTTTGTCTCCCTCTTTTTCAACAATGTGACCACGGTCGTGCTCGTGGGGCCGATCACCATTCTGATCACCGAGCTTCTGGGCATCAATCCCATCCCGATCCTGATGGCCCAGGCGCTGCTTTCTGACACGGCTGACGTGGGGACCTCTGTGGGGGATCCGGCCAGTGTGCTCGTTGCCTCGGCCTCTGGCTATACCTTTACCGATTTCCTTACCCACTCGATGCCGATTGTGGCTGTAGCGGCACTGGTGACCCTGCTTATGCTGCGCCTGCTCTTCTCGAAGGAACTTGCCAAAGGACCTGAGAAACCAGAGTTGGTCATGACCCTGGATGCCACTGAGGCATTGCAGGATCGCAAGACGGCGCTGCGGGTCCTGGCCGTACTGGCTGTTACCATCGTGCTCTTTGTCCTGCAACGGCCCTTGAACCTTAGTGCGGAATTCATCGCCCTGAGTGCTGCGGCCGTGGCCCTGGTCTGGGTCCGACCCAACGTTCGTGACGTGCTCCAGCGGGTCGACTGGCCTGTCCTCATCTTTTTCGTGGGCCTCTTTGCCATGGTGGGCGGGCTGGAAGCCGCGGGCGTCTTTGAACCAATAGCCGCGGCGCTGGCGCCCATCGGCCATTCGAACCCGAGGCTTCTGGGCGTCATCATCATCTGGGTGGTGGCCGGCCTGTCCGCCCTGGTAGATAATGTACCGGTGACCATTGCTATGATCTCCCTGCTGAGCGGGCTGGCCATTGCCGGTGTGAACGTCAGCGCATTATGGTGGGCCGTCGTCTTTGGGGCCGGTTTTGGGGGAAACGCGACCAAGATAGGCTCGGGCGCCAATATCTTGATCGTGTCGCTCTCCGAGCAGACCAGCACGCCGATTTCGGCTCGAATATGGACCCGCCGCGGGCTGCCGGTGGCCATCGCCACCTGCCTCGTGGGCAGTATCCTCTTTGTGCTGTTTTTCGACTGGCTGCAGAGATGATCTGCGCTTTAGCCCCAAGCATCGTCCTCGGCGCTTGCCCTCCCGATCTCACCGGCGCGGCTGATGGCGAACTTGGCGCCCAGCGGCCCGATGATCTGCAGGACGAAGGTACTGGCCGTTACGACGCTGAGACGCGTGCCAATCATCGATATGGCCACCGGAAGCATGCGTACCAGCGTCAGGCTCAGGATGGCATAGACAATCACTGCCGGGGTCATGTTGCGCCACCACCGCGCGATCACCAGGCCAAAGAAAAAGAAGACAAAGTTGCCCAGAAGGTGCCCCTCTTGTTCGCTGAACGAGGTCAGGCTCGCATCAGCTTTCCGGAAGGTGATCTGGAGCACCAGGCCGGCGGTAAAGGCCGCGATGAAGGGGCTGGCCTCAAAGGGTTCGGCCGCAACGAGGCACAGGAGGGGTAGGGCCAGCAGCCCTGGCTGCTCCAGGGCGGGCCGGGTCCAGCCGCGCTGCTGGCCAAGGCCAGCAGGAATCCGCCGGCCAGCCCGATGGCCAGGCCGATGAGGAGGCCAAAGCCGAGCTGCTCAACCATGAAAACGACCAGGGCTTGGGCCGCGTGGCCCGCCTCCGCCTCCGCTTGGGCCAGGCCAACAAAGAGCAAGAGGAAAGGCACGGCGAGTCCATCGTTCAGTCCAGCCTCCACGTTCAGGGCCTGGCGAATGCGCTGCGGCACCCGCGGATTCTTGACCACGGCCTCGCCCAGCCCCGCGTCGGTGGGAGCCAGGACCGCGGCCAGAACGGCTGCTTCCCAGAATGACAGTTGGGGCAAAACCAGCTTGGCGACGAGGGCGCCCAGCAGGATGATGAGGGGCATGGCCAGGACCAGCAGCCGGGTGGGCAGGCTCTGGTTGCCGCGCAGAACGCGCAGGTCGATGCGGACGGCATCGGTGAAGAGGAGGAGGACCAGCGCGATCTCGGCCACCGTGAGCATGATCCTGTGCTTTGCCTCCACCTCAACCGGGACCGGTGCTGCCAGAAAGAGGAGCATACCCGCCACGGTGAAGACGATGGGCCCGGTCAAGCAGTGTGCGTTCCAGCCTTTCCGCGACGAGGCTGTAGGCAAAGACCATGAGGATGAATGCCAGTATGATGACCATGCTCGCTCCTTTCCTCAAGAGCATCGGTTGGTGGGGCGCTGCTGGGTTGCACTGCACTGTACTAGATAATACCACATTTCTTGCCAGACGCAAAGGCTGCCCGGGGGTCCCTGTGGGGCAATCGTGATGACGTATACATTGATCGCATCGAAACTGGTGCAGGACCTGCCTAGATGCGAACGGACGGTGTCGCTATTGGCAACACGTTCCGCATCAGGGGATGCTCCACTCCTCAGGGGTTAGGATAAGGTTTGCTTTCTGTCCACAAACCTGAAATGCACTCCTCTCGGGCGGGCTCGTTGCCACATTTCCCAGAATGCGCTACAATGATCATCCTGGGCAGGATCGGGCGGCGCCGGATCCGGATCCGAGGTCTATCGCAGTGGTAACCCTCCCGCGGGTTCGCCTGGGATTCTGCCCTGGTTGTGTGTTTTCTCCTCAGCTACTTCCAGACAGCGGCTCTGCGATGGCCGCGTATTCAGGGTCGCGTTCTGTGCTCGCCGCCGCGGAAAGCCTGGGGCCGAGCCGCAGGAGAAACCATAGTACCAGCATCAGCGGGATGCCTACCAGTGAGGCAACGAGGGGTAGTTCGTGCCCGGGCGTCATGCCGTAGAGCCGGCCTGCCATCCACGCTGCGACGGCCGGACCAGCGTGCGCCAACGACTGGAAAATGCCAAAAGCCTGTCCCTGATTCCGATCTCTCACAACCTGGACGATGCCAGCATTCATGACGATCCATGTGGCGGGAATTGCTCCGAGCAAGAACATGGCCAATCCTGCCCACCCTACCTTCGTCGTTTGCCAGAGAGCGAAATAGGCCAGCCAGGAGAGTACGAGCAGCCCAACGAAGCTCCATCGCGGGCTTGTGCGTGCCACGATGAGGTTGAATACCACTGCGCCCACATAGGAGACCGTGAACAAGAAGCCAAGCGTCGCCAGGGAGATGCCGCGCGTCTCTTGCAGGAAACTCGGAAGCAGCATGTAGCCGGTGTATAGCGCAATCATCGTCAAGGCAAAGTACCCTGTGAGCAGGAGGAACTGTTGGTTTTGAAACAGGGCAAGTGGGCTCTGCCGAACCCTGCTGCTGTCTGCCTTGACAGGCTGGGCCAGCAACACCAACCCAATGCCAAGCCCAAGGATCCCGGCTGCAATCCACAGGTTTGTTCGTATGGCGGTGTTCTGGGCAATGATACCTCCCAGCCATGGAGAGGCGATCTGGGCCGCGGGCCAGGCAGCCCAAATCGTCGACAGCGTCCTTTCCGAGATTCCTGGCTTACTCCGGTCTGGAATGTTGAGCAGTACGAGGCTCATGACTGCCGGGGATGCTGCCGCCGCGCATCTGTAGACGAGCATTCCGGGTATGGCCGTGTGCCACGACCTGGCAATCGCCATGAGAACCAGCCCCAAGACTCCCAACGACCAGGCACCAATAATGACCCGGCGGGGCCCAATCCGGTCGCTAAGAAAGCCCCCTGGAATCATCACCACGGCAGCGCAGATAGACTCCAGGGCCAAGGCTGTCCCGATCTGCTCCGGTGTGGCTCCCAATTCGCCCAAGTATATCTGTCGCTGATTGAACCACAAGCCCATGCTGAGTGACCAGACAAACACGGACAGCATCAGGAGCCGGTTGTTCGGCCCAAGGTTTCTGAGCATCCACCATTCCTTCTGGCATCAGATCTGGTGATTACCCACAAGCGTCTAGCACCCGTTCCAGGAGTGACGGATTGCACCGCAGAGGTATGGAGGACGCCGAGTCAGGAAGGTATTTGCCCTTGCTCTGCGCTCTTTGCAGCCTGCCCTGAGCTTGTCCCGAGTCCCTGAGGGATCTGCCGAATGGTCTCCGCGGTGAGATGTAGGCAATCACCGGATCATAGCCCACCTTAGTCGTTCAGTTTGCAGGTCGATATCCTACCACAGAACGAGCGTTTTGAACACCCTTCTCAGACGGCTGCACAGGGCAATCGCATCTAAATCCTGTCATTGCTGAGGGAACCGAAGCAATCTCCTTGTCAGTCCCTGGGGATCAGGCTTCGTCGCTCGCAAAAGACGCTCACTCCTCGCGATGACAGGCGGAGAATTCAGTGCATAACATACGTTTTCAGGTTCTTTATTCAAGACGCAATTGCCCTGGACGGCTGCACACTCTCGACAGGCACAGGGGCTAGCTCATCGGTTTTGTGGCTTGTGATTTATCAGGGCAAGGGGGCAATGCAAGCCCCGGCAGTCGATTTGGCCCTCTCAGCGTTGATTCTGAACGAACGCTATTTGCTGATGGGCCTTGGGCGCCCGCCAGCAGTCCCATCCGCTTCCTGGACTCTGCCGTCAGGCCTCCATTTTGGCTTTGACGTTGGCCAGGATGGCGCCGGCTTCCTGCGAGTTCAGCTTGACCAGGAACGACTCGGCCAGTTTGCTCAGTAGGGGGACGTGCACGATGTATTCGGCCTCAAAGGTCACTTTGGTCTTCCCGGCCTCGGATCGGTAGGTCCAGGTGACCGGGCCCGAGACGCCACCCGAGTTCTGGGAAACCGTTCGCTCGTTGACGATAAACTCAGTCGTCTCGGTGCCGCCCTCAAAGCGCACGCCGGCCATCTTGTAGACCCAGCGGTACTTGAAGCCACCGCCCGACAGCGACTCCACGTCTTTGACTTCAGTGACGCTGGGCCAGTACTCTGGCACGTTGGCCGGGTCCTCCACATAGCCAAAGATCTTCTCGATGGGAGCGCCGATGGTGATAGTCTTGACGATTTTCGCCATGCTATTCCCTCCTTTGCTGGCTGGGCGATGGTACAGCCCCTTCGGATCCAGTGTTGCACGGGTATTATACCATAGTCTGGGTCAATACTCTGACAACTTGTGATCCTGGCCGTGCGGCGTTATAATGACAGAAAAAGGGGGGCGGTGCAAACTTATGGGGCATGTGAGTTTAGAGGCCATTCTCGATGATGCCAAGATCGGAGGTTATGGGATTGCTACGTTGTGGGGTGGCAATGTGGAAAAAGTACTTGGCCATATTCGAGCGGCGGAAGAAAACCGCGCACCCCTTTTGCCTGTGCTATAACTATGGGCTGTGCCCCGAGCTGCCTATGGAGATTGGCATTCCGTTCATCGTCCGTGCGGCTGAGCGGGCAAGAGTACCGGTCGCCACAATCCTGGATCATGGCGAAGATCTGGAAATGGTGATGATGGCGATTCACTGTGGGGTATCCAGCGTGATGTTTGATGGATCTCATTTTCCATACGAGGAAAATGTCAGGCAGACCAAGGAAGTGATCAGGATAGCGCATGCAGTCGGGATCAGCGTTGAGGCAGAGCTGGGCGCCGTGGGTGGTTCCGCCATTGAAACGGGTGGGACCCAAGAACCCGAAAGCGTGATGACGGATCCGATGCAGGCCAAGGATTTCGTAGGGCAAACCGGTGTTGATGCCCTGGCGATTTCTTTTGGCAACGTCCATGGGTCCTACAAGGGCGAACCAGAGCTTGATCTGGGCCGGGTCCGTACGATCAGCGAGCTTGTTCCTGTGCCCTTGGTGATGCATGGTGCCTCTGGATTGAAGGAATCTGATTATGGGGCAATCGTGGCCAGCGGCATCAGCAAACTCAACTATCATACAGCGATGTCAAAGGCGGCAGCGCTCTACATCCGACGAGAAGATGGAAGATGGTTCCGTGGATTCCGGGTACCACAGCATCATGAACTGGAGCATGCAGTTCTATCAGAAAGAGACCAGACGTTTGTTCGATCTGCTTGGCTGCACCGGCAAGGCCGATCGTTTTTGAGTGTTCCATGGCGCGAGGCGCCACTCTATGTGTCAGAAACTCGCTCCTCGAGAGTCCGTCATCCTGAGCGTCAGCGAAGGATCTCTTCTATGCATAGCCGAGATTCTTCACTTCGTTCAGACATGACGAATTACCGGTTTCTGGGTAGCGTGAACCGGCGTCTCGTGTGAATAGTAGCTCTTGACAATGACTTAGAACGAGCACAGGGGAGGTCCAGTGAGTACGTGTCTGCTGGGGATTGACTATGGGACAGGCGGGGCCAAGGCTTGCATCATTGACGATGATCTGAATGTCCTGTCATACGCCTACCGCGAGTATCCGGTTCTCATGGATAAACTGGGATGGGCGGAAAATGACGTCGAGATGTATTGGCGCATCACCTGTGAGATCATCCAGGAGTGCATCACAAAGGCAGATACTCGATCCTGGCAGCATCAAGGGTATAGGCACATCCAGCGCCCTGCCCTGTCTCGTCATGGTTGATGCCGACCATCAACCGGTTGAGCGCGCCTACACGTTGTTGGACCGGAGAGCCACCAAGGAGGTGGCCTGGCTCCTGGATCGTGTTGGCGAAAAGAGGATCTTTGAACTCACCGGCAATCGCCTGGAGGACCATCCAAGCATCGTCAATCTGTTGTGGGAAAAGAACAACCGGCCGGAATCCTTTCAGCAAGAATCTGGAAGGCATTGACCATTGATGGCTATATCAGGCTGAAGCTTACTGGAAAAGCCACGGTCAATCACTCCAACGCTTCTTTCTATGGCGTTGCCTACAACATCCGGACAAATGCTTTTGACCAGGGGATGCTCGATGAGATCGGAATCGATGGAGAGATCCTGCCCGAGACTTTTCCCTGCCAGGCGATTGTCGGCCAGGTCACCCCTGCAGCAGCGTCCGAAACCGGTCTGGTACAGGGCATTCCGGTGGCTGCGGGCCAGGCCGATGCCTGTGCGGGTTGGGTTGGCGCCGGGGCCATCGAGGCCGGCGATACCCAACTGAATCTTGGGACCTGCGGCGTAGTGGGCATTGTGCACCAGGATTCAACCTTTCTGGATACCATGATCAATTTCCCCTACACCGTGGACAATACCTACATCAATATCTTTTGCACGCAAACCGGCGGGCAGTTGCTCCGCTATCTGCGTGATGGTTTTTCTCCCGTAGAAGTGGCAATGGAGGAGATGCTTGACGACTTTTCCGCCTACGACTATTTGAATATGCAAGCCGAAAAGATCAACCTCGGCAGCGACGGGCTGGTTGTCCTGCCCTATCTGGCAGGCGAACGCACGCCCATATGGGACGTCGATGCCAGGGGGGTGATCTTTGGCCTGGCGCTGCATCATACCAAGGCTCATATTGTCAGGGCGATGATGGAGTCGGTCGCATATGGGCTGTACCATTCTTTCAGTATTGTCAAAGAATCGGGGAAACAGGTGAATGTGCCCATCGTCTTCAATGAAGGCGGTGTCAAGAGCAGGCTCTGGCGGCGGATAATCACCGACGTATTTGATGTACCAACGGTACTGGTCAAAGAGCGCGTGGGCGCGCCCTATGGAGATGCCATCCTGGCAGGTGTATCCGTAGGGGTCTGGAAGGATTATTCCATCGCCAAGGAAAAAGCCGTTTCCATTGACCCCATGGAGCCGATACGGGAGAACCATGAACGCTATATGGCCTATTACGCCATCTTTAGAAACCTTTATGACCACGTAAAGGGTGATTTCAAGGATCTGGCCAGATTGGCAACCACTGTGTAGGATTGTCCAGTGGAGCATGCACCGCGATGCCTCGTGGCAGGCCTCTGATGCGGAACCTCTTGCCATGGAAGCACAGTCGGTTCGCATCAGGGGATGCTCACTCCGCAGGGCTGAGCCCAGTGCTTGCATGAGACTGGAATCAACACACCCAAAGTTGGAATGTACCCGGCGCGCAGGTCCCAGTTTCAGCATCTTGCCATTTTCCTCTCCCTGTGCTATCATATTATGGTCTGATAACCCACGCTTCTCGCAGGAGCCGGGCCGCCGTCGGCAATCAGAAACCAATGGGCAGCGACTGTTCAAGTACCCATAGGGTACTTGGCTGTCGCCTGCCGGCGGCCTTCGGATTCCGTGGAGGGTGGCGGCCCGGACTTGCGCTAGCGTTTCCGCGAAGCGCGATACGAACATGAGGGCAATGGAGCATGACATCGAGAACCCGATCTCTGGCCGTAGTTGCTGTCGTTCTGCTGGTCGTCAGCTTCCTGTCTGCCAGCACTGGTGCGCGCGCGTGAGGCCAGCGAGCTGGATGCCAGCGAGGGGATGGCCATGGACGCGCCCAAGGGGCTATCGATTGGGGAATCAAGGGCCAGGCCAGCGTTCCCGCCCCCTGTGGAGCCGCCTTCGGTTCCGCAGGTATCGGACGGGCGGTCGCCAGTTGCGACTGGTGCCGCAAGCCCTGGATCCCTGACCCTCGAGCATCCGGTAGGACCCTTTGGCGGCGCCGCTGACTATGACAGTGGTTGGGTGGACGTCGATCCTGGCGAAACCCGCGTTCTGCAGCACAACCTGGGTGGCGATCCTGACGATTACGTGGTCGACCTCTGGGCCGTCCCGATGGGCTTTATCAGCCAGGCGCCCTTCAGCCAGTCATCCTTTGGCGGCGACAGGCACTGGGAGGATGGCCACCTGGTGGAGCGCGGCTACGTCTGGCACAGCCTGGATGACCGCCAGATCAAAGTTGTCAAGGGCCTGCATGACGATTGGATGGGACTGCTGCGGGTCCGGATCTGGCGCGTACCGGACGCGGACTATGACAGCGATTGGGTAAACATCTCCCGCGACCAGGCTCTCCTTCTCGAGCACAAACTGGCCGGCGATCCCGACGACTATTTCGTCTACCTCGAGTTCCATGACACGGACGGGTCCTTTGGCGTCAACCGGGCTGCCTACGGCTATGATGCCTACCATGCGGATGGGGATCATACCCAGCCGGTTGAACATGGCGCTGCCTGGCTGGATCTGACCGGTCAAGAGATTGGCGTCCACAGGGCCTTCAGCGACATCTATGCGGAGCGATTGCGCGTCCGTATCTGGCGCGTGCCCGGCGCCGACCATGACAGCGGCTGGCTCGACATCAACAATAGCCAGATGCTCACCCTGGAACACAACCTAGGCGGACCCTGGAACGACTTTTTCGTAGACGTGCAGTTCAGGCAGGATGGCTGGTACGGGCGGCACCAGATCCAGTACGGCCTGGACACAACCAAGCCCTTCACCAATACGAGGGTGCATGGCGTGAGCTTGCACTTTCTCATGGACGGCACGGTATCCATCTTTCGGGGGGAATACGATGGCTCTGTTGAACGTGTACGGGTCCGCATCTGGGCGAATCCCAAACCCAAGTACGACAGCGGCTGGGTGGCCATCGACCAGGATGAATGGCTGACACTGGAGCATGACCTGGGCGGCGATCCGGATTTCTACCACGTCGATCTGCAGTTCAGGGATACCGACGCCGACGGGGACTGCTGCCACGGCATCAACCAGTGGGCCTATGGCGGCGACATCTGGATCGATGCCGATGACGACCAGCAGGCGATAGGCGCCTATTGGAACCAATTGACCTCCGACTCTATCGTCGTCCGTCGCTTTCCTGGAGACCACAAGGCCGATGAGATCCGCCTGCGCATCTGGCTGGCGCCCCCGCCCGACTTTGGCTATGCGGGCAATGGGGCCGGTGCCGGACCCGGGGGCAGGTACGATCACTACATCGGCGGCGACCCTGATGACTATGTAGTCAGTGTCCAGGCCCAGGACGGCGACCGGCTGGGGCTGAACACGCTGGGCTTTGGCCGGGATCAGATTTCGGCCGATGAAATGCAGGGCTACCACTGGACCGAGCTGACGGACGAATCGGTTGAGGTTGTCTTTGGCGGCGACAGCGACATGGAATACCCCTCCGTCAGCATCTGGCAGAACCCAAACCCGGACTATGACAGCGGCTGGCGGTCGCTGGCCCCCGGGGCTGTGAAGCCCTATGCGCACCGGCTGGGTTTCCACCTCGACGTCTACGTCGTGGACCTGCAGTTCCAGGGCGAGCCGGGGGGCTTGGGTGTGAACCAGGCGGGCTATGGCCGGGATCGGATGTACCATCCCGACAAGGGTTGGAGCGCGTGGGGCGCCCACTGGTACGATCTGACATCGGGGCTTGTATCGGTTTGGCGCGAGGCTGGCGACGCTTTTGCGCCAAGGGCCGGGTGCGCATCTGGTACACCGGCGGCTGCTATGCGGTGGAGGCGGATGTCAATCCGGCCGGCGGGGGAAGGATCGAGGTGTGGCCGGCGCCCAACTGCGGATCCGGACGGGGCTACACCGAAGGTACGGTGGTCGAGCTTGGGGCCGTGGCCAACGATGGCTATACCTTTGAGCACTGGTCCACGGTCTGGGGCGCAGAGTTCACTGACAACCCCCAAGCCTTCCTGGTGGACGGAGACAGTGTCATTACGGCCCATTTCGATGCAGACGCGGATCCCTTCCCGGTCCTCTTTGATGAGGCCCACGGGGAGCGCAACACCCTGTCCTGGACGCGAGCACAGGAACTGTCCAATACCCTTCCCTGGCATCCGGATCCGGAGTGGATCTACTTTGGAGAGCTGCGGGACGCGCTGGCCGGCGACTTTGCCCTGGTGCGCAACGCCGACAATCCGCTCACCGACGCCCTGCTGCGCGACAACCGGGGCCTGATCCTGGCCGCGCCTGAAGAAGGGCTGACCCCCGCCGAACAGCAGGCTGTCAGCCGCTACGTGCGCGGTGGCGGGGGTGTGGTTTTTGTGGGGGACTGCGGCCTGGGTATGGCCGACGAGGGTTTCTGGTGGAATACCTATGGCTTTTCCCTGAAGGAACCCTGCCTCTTTGCGCCTATCCCCGATCTCAACGGCGACTTTGCCGTCACCGACTTTCACGACCAGGCCTCGGGCGGCGTGACGCACTATAATACGAACTGGGGGGCGAGCTTTGAGGCGGCCAAAGGCGTCCAGCAATTGGCCTGGACCGATGCTGATACCTGGGAGGACAGCAACGACAGTGGTGAGTATGAGCGCGGCGAGGATGAGACCGGCAAGTTCCTGGTGCTGGCCGAATACGACGGTGGCTGCGGTCGCGTTGCGGCCCTGTCGGACGATGCCTTTCAGGATGCCGGATTTGATGACTATGACAACGACGGCCTGATGCGTGCCCTGCTGACCCGAGTGATGGGTGGCGCAGCCTGTGGCTACGATCACGAAGTCTACATGCCGCTGGTTCTGCGACACTGGAAAACCTCCGAGGTCAAGCCCGCGAATCGACCTCGGGGGTCTGCCTGGGACCCCCGAGGTCTGGTGCGAGGATCTAACATGAAAAAGTACGGCCAACCGCCCTACACCGTCGCCGTCATCCACGGCGGCCCTGGCGCGGCCGGCGAGGTGGCGCCCGTGGCCCGCGCTCTGTCCGTGGACTGGGGCGTGCTGGAGCCTCACCAGACAGCGAACTCGCTGGAGGGGCAGATCGAGGAGCTGGCCGGCGTCCTGCGGGCCGAGGCCCGCGTGCCTGCCATCCTGGTGGGCCATTCCTGGGGCGCCTGGCTTAGCTGGCTGGTGGCCGCCCGCCACCCCGACCTGGTGGAGAAGCTGATCCTCGTTGGCAGTGGACCTTTTGAGGCGCGCTACGCGGGCCAGATCTATGCGACCAGGCTGAGCCGCCTCAGCGAAGAAGAACGCGGCGACTTTGAAGCGTGCGTCGAGCGCCTGGCCGACCCCGCCGCGGGGGGCAAGAACACGGCCCTGGCCCGGCTCGGAGCGCTGGTCAGCAGGGCCGATGCCTACGACCTTGACCCGGCCGGCGCCGGCGCCGTGCAATTCCGGGCCGATGTCTATGAGCGGGTCTGGCCCGAAGCCTCCGATCTGCGACACAGCGGGCGGCTCCTGGCGCTGGTGGACGAGATCCAGTGTCCCGTGGTGGTCATCCACGGCGACCACGATCCCCACCCGGCCGAGGGCGTCGAGGCGCCGCTGGCAGGGCGCCTGGCCGAGTTTCGCATGATCCTGCTGGCGCGCTGCGGGCACAGCCCCTGGCTGGAGCGCTGGGCGCGGGAGGAGTTCTACCGGGTCTTGCGGGAGGAAACTGCACGTTAAAAAGTGAACTCCCTCATCTTCCCTCTCCCTCCTTCCCCGATAGACATACAGGTTTAGCGTTTTGGATTGTGATATGCTCCCTTTACCCCTTACCTGATTTGTATTTCCCCCGGCGACAAGCATCAGCATGCTTTCCAACCCAGGGAGGTGCGCTACGAAGAGTCAGAGGATCCTTGGTGTTGTTTTTCTCTTTGCTCTGTGTTTCACTACCGCCGCGCCTCAGCCGGCACTCCCCGTTCCCCTTTTCCCCCGGCCCTCCCTGGGGTTTTCCCCGCCTTCCAACCAGGGCCAACCTGCCTGCCTTTAAGGTCCTGCCCCCCCCCTCCATAAAACCATCCTCTTCTTTCTCCCCCCCCCTGGCGCGAAACCCCCCCATCGCCGGGAGCTGACCCATGCCCGCCCCCCTAGACCACTCTCTATGCCGATAACCACCCCCTTTCCTTCTATTCTCCTCCTTCCTCTTTACGCGACCCGGTCGCGCGTGCGTTCGCACCTGACGGCACGGCGAAGGAGGGATTGACAGCCTATCCAAACTGTGATATAATGTTTCCGCCACCATCCAAGACTCCTTGCAGCCACGTGGCGCGAGCAGCCGGCACAGAAACCAACCGGCAGCCGCCCGACTTCCCAAGTTATCTTAAACTTCGGAAGTTGAGCAAACAGGCTTCAAGACTCTGGGACGGGGAGGCCAAGGCAATGGGCCGCAAGTCGCCGCCAACAAGCAGGGAGTCACACCCCTTTGTTGCCGGCTCTTTTTTGTGCCGCATCCGCTGACTGGAGGAATTGCCGGTGGATGCGGCCGGGAGAAAGGAGGTGCACTGCTGAAACAGAGCGTTGAGGTCATGGGTAGTCCGGTCCATCATTGCCGGCGGCAGTGGATCGCCAGAAATACCAAAAGGGAGGTGTCAGCATGGCAAAGTATCTGGTTAGGGCGAACCTGACGGCGGAAGGTCTGAAAGGAACGCTCAAGGAAGGCGGGACCGCGCGCCGGGAAGCCGTCAAGAAGGCGGTCGAAAGCATGGGCGGAACCTCGAGTCCTTCTACTACGCCTTTGGTCAGAAAGACATTGTGGGCGTAATGGACATGCCCGACAATGTGAGCGCGGCAGCGTTTGCGTCTGATGGTGACCGCTGCCGGCGTGGCCACGATCAGCACCATGGCGCTGATCACGCCCGAAGAGATCGACAAGGCGGCGAAAAAGACGGGGAGCTACCGGCCGCCGGGCAAGTAGTAGCAGTCGCTTAGGATAAAGTAAGGAGGTACGAAGCAGGGCCAGGGCCCTGCTTCTGCTTGTATTGGATACCGGCTGCCGCCGCAGCAATCTATTTCTGGGGCTGAGCCTGGCCTGCGTGTTCTGTGCTGCGATGTGCCGCTGGGTGTCGATTATAATTATTTATATCATCTTAGCGTGACAATTAACGGCAAGTGCGCTATACTGGGTGCATGAGGTCTGCGGGCAACGGCCCGCCATATCGTCGAGGGTTTGCCCGGCGATGATTGGGCTTCTGTAAGAACTACAGAAAGGGAGATATGACCATGTTGACAAATGCATGGTTTGACCTCACACTGCCCGTCGTCGACCTTGAGCGAGCCAAGGGGTTCTATGGCGGGAAACTTGGCCTGAAGTAGCTCGATCTACCCGCCCCGGAGTTGGCCACGGAGATGGCCTTCTATAAAGCCGGCGACTGCGCGCAGGTCGCCCTGTACCGGCGCGAGAACCCCACCAAGGCCGACCACACAGCGGCCGCTTTTCGGGTCGAGGATGTAGAAAGTACGGTCGTGGAGCTTAGCGAGCGAGGTGTGAAATTCGAGCAGTACGATGCGCCCGGCATGAAGACCGACGAGACGGTATTGCGGCCATGGGGCCCTTCAAGGGCGCCTGGTTCAAGGATACCAAGGGCAATACCCTGAGCGTAGTCGAGTAGGAGCTTCAGAGGTCCCCACAACCAGACTTCCGAATTCTTCCGAGAATTCGGAAGTCTGTCTATGCAGGGATGAGGGTGCGTCGCACTCGGCGCACCATTGCCTGCACCGCAGAGACGCGGAGGCCGCGGAGCAACATCGGCCCTTGGGTTTTCTCCGCGCCCTCTGCGCTTCCGCGGTGAAACCACGCCACTTGCCCTCTACCCCCGCGGTGGTATAATCAGAATGACCATAAGAAGGCGGATGCCACGAGGCATCCGAGTGGCCTGAGCAACGCCAGCGCGACCACGTGTGGCGTTGAGCAGTGCCAATCATCTGTTTATACCACCATTGACGAGTCTCTTCTTCCCCACGTGAGACGAGCCACCCTCAATGGTGGCTGTGTACAGTAGCTCGATGGCGGTTCGCTGGAGCCCCGCCGAGCGCGCCAACGAGAAGAGAAGGAGACGATGACCCATGTCTACACAGTCCCTTCGTAGGCTCAGCCGAGGGCAATGGCCCTGACTGGCACCGATTCTGAGGATTGAAAGCGCCGCCGTGAACAGGCGGCGCTGGATGGGGGAGACGAGACCTAGCACCGGCTGTTCACGCCGGTGCTGGCGGCTGTTTAAAGCGCCGCCGTGAACAGGCGGCGCTGGATGGAGGGAGAGGAGAGACCCAGCAGCGGCTGTTCACGCCGGTGCAGGCAGACGCCGGCTTGAAAGCGCCGCCGTGAACAGGCGGCGCTGGAGGGAGGGAGAGCCCAGCAGCGGCTGTTCACGCCGGTGCAGGCAGACACCGGTGCTTGAAAGCGCCGCCGTGGAACAGGCGGCGCTGGATGGGAGAGGAGACCCAGTACTGGCTGTTCACGCTGGAACGAAGGGACAGTCGCATGGTTTGGGAAATGGATGAAGGCCATAAGCCGAATCACAACAGCTTTGCGCTGTACTATCACATCGTCTTTGTCACCCGCAAGCGCGAGCCATTCATCACTCAGGAAATCGCCGGGTTCCTGAGCGAGTTCTTCCAGGACAAATGCAAGGAGCTGGAGGTTCATCTGCTGGAACAGGGAATTCTCTGTGACCACGTGCACCTGATCGTCAGCCTGCGGCCGGCACACTACATACCTGAGGTGCTCAACTATCTAAAGGGGACCGCCTCTCACGAGGCCAATCATCACCACGATTTTGCCAATGTCCTGTACTGGATGCGTGGCTACCATATCGATTCTGTGAGCCCGTCGGCCCTGGATCGTGCCAGGCAGTACGTCCAAAACCAGTACCAGCATCACCCGGACAAGATTCCGATCTAAGCGCTGCAGGAAAGGCGGCACTTCCTGCACCGGCGTAAACAGCCGGTGCAAGGGGTTCGATAATCAGCTGAGAGCCTTCACCAGACCCGGAAAGTTGCGCCACTGATGGTGCCCTGGATTAGGCTGGTTCACAGTATCATTGGGTGTCGCAAACCTGGAGGAAAATGATGACTTGTGGTCCAAAGAGACGAATTACTGCGGTTTCTGCCATCCTTCTGTCCTTATTCCTGCTGTTGGTGAGCCTCCCCAAGACCGCCGCACTGGACACTGACTCGCCAATCGGCGACATGCTGTTCGCCGATTCTGGCAGATCAACGAGTGCCCACGTGCCCGCCGAGCCGCCCACCCTCCGTGCGAGGCAGGTGGTGGTTGACCAGGAGCTGCTCGCGCGAAGCGAGCCTGGCGACGCTATCGGCCTGAACCTCTTTGAGGATACCGTCTACCAGGGCATCGTCGACGACGTGACCGAGAATCCCTCAGGCTCAACGTCGTGGATCGGACACCTTCGCGGAGAAGCCTTCAGCCAGTTCGTCCTGGTAGTCGGAAGCGGCCAGATGGCTGGCAGTATCACGCTGCCCGGCGCCACCTATGAGATCCGGCACCTGGATGGCCCCACACACGCTATCAGAGACGCAGATGAGACCTTGGATGCTTTGGTAGAAGGGCCGCCAATTCCTATGGAGCTGCTTCTGGAACCGGCTCCGTCTCATGTTTCTGGACCAGCCGACGATGGCCTGACCATTGATGTCATGGTGGTCTATACAGAAGCAGCTCGAGATGGAGCAGGGGGCACGACCGCGATGCAGAATCTGATTGATCTCGCTGTTTCAGAGACCAACCAATCCTATTCCAACAGTGGCATCAACCAGCGGATCCGTCTGGTCAATACTGCGGAGGTCTCTTACAAGGAGACGGGCAATACACATACAGAGCTCACCCGCCTTCAGAACCCATCGGATGGCTTTATGGATGATGTACACACACTTCGTGACTTGTTTGGGGCAGACGCCATCAGCCTGCTCCTGGAAATCGGGGACTATGGGGGGCGCGGCTACTTGCTCGGGGGCCTGTCGAGTTTTTATGAGAGGTATGCCTTTAACGTTCGTGCTTCGCCGACAGGCTGCCGGCTACTATACATTGGGCCACGAGTTCGGACACAACATGGGGGCGCACCATGATTGGTATGTGAATGATACCGTACGACCTTTTGTGTACAACCACGGATACCTGGATGCTGACGCTGCCTGGCGTACGGTAATGGCTTACAACTCTGAATGCTCAGACAGAGGCATCTATTGCAGCCGCATACCCTACTGGTCCAATCCAGACCTGTCCTACAGGGGTTCCCCCATGGGAGTACAGCCTGGCACCTCTTCGGCCTGCGTTGCAAACTATCTGAATCATCCGGACTGTGACGCCGACAACCGGCTGACACTCAACAACACCGCCTACACCGTAGCCAATTTCCGGCAGGCGACACAGCCACCTGCCTGCTTTACACTGACAGCACTTGCCATCCCCTCCTCCGCTGGCGCTGTCGAGGCGCGATCCCGGCCCAAACTGCAGCGGCGACTATGTGGCGGGCACGGAGGTGGTACTAACTGCTAGTTCCAGGTCGGGCTACACCTTCAGCCACTGGAGCGGCGCTTGCAGTGGCTCGTCCCAGACCTGCACGCTGACCATGTCGGGCGCGAGACAGGTGACGGCCACTTTCGAGGAGACCGACTTTGGCCGGATCATCGTCGACAAGGTGACGGATCCAAGTGGCGCCGAGCAAGAGTTTCTCTTCGCCCTGACCGGGGGGCCGGAGAGCGTCTACCGGGAGTTCACGCTGACCGACGCCGCTACGCCCCACCAGGTCTCAAGCCTGGCGCCAGGCGCTTACAGCGTCGTGGAAGCGGTTCCTGGCGGCTGGGACTTGGTCCACAGCAGTTGCGACGATGACAGCAGCCCTAGCGACATCGATCTGGACCCAGGTGAGACGGTCACCTGCACCTTCTCAAACCAGCAGACTGGGGTCTGTTCGCCTCCGGCCGCGCCGGTTCTGCGGTCTCCGTCGGATGGACACAGCACACAGGATGCCAAGCCGGCCTTCGAATGGTCCGAGGTACCGGGCGCGGAAAAGTATCGTCTCCGTCTGGTCGTGGCGGATACGGGTACCCAGGTTCTGAGCATCGCCACCTCCAAGACGCGCTATACACTGGAGACGGCGCTGGAGCCGGATACCTATTTCTGGCGGGTTCGGGGCCTGAACGACTGCGGTGCTGGCAACTGGGCGCTGAGGCGCAGCGTGAAGATCGAGCCGACGCGCCCCAATCCGCCCCAACTGCAGGAGCCGGAGGATGGCAGCCTGGTGTGCGATCTGCGGCCCACGCTTGATTGGAGTGAGGCCAAGGGTGCGACGGGATACCGCATTCAGGTGGACAGGGATAGCAGCTTCGCCTCACCTGTAGTCGATGACGGCTTGGTCGACAGCGAGTACAGGCCCATCCACGGCTTGTCGCCTGGAATCTATTTCTGGCGGGCGCTGGCCAGCAACAGCGCGGGGGACAGCGACTGGTCCTCGGTCTGGCGCTTTGTGCAGGGCCGCTGTATCTATCTTCCCCTGGTGACGCGTGGCGTCCCGTAGCGGCGGGGACGCACTTTTACCACGTCGTCCCATCAATCTCCTCCAGCGGATCAGCCCGGCGCACCAGCTCGGCCGAACCCGTGCCGGGCCAGAGCTGGTCGTCCAGGACGGTACACAGCGCGGCGCTGACCAGCAGGTCGTCGTGGCCCCTGGCGATCAGCTCTGCAGTATACCGGCGATTCCCACACCCCCCAGCGGATGCGCGCGCCCGGCCCCGGCAGAATCTCGTACTCGCAGCGCGCCACCTCGTACCAGAACTGGCGCGTCTCGGGCTGCCCGTCATCGACATAATCCTTGTAGCGCCCGGTCTCGACGGCCGCCACAAAATCCCAGCCCAGCTCTGATTTGCGTTTGGACGAAAAAACAACCGGTTGTACGCGGCCGGGCAGGGCTTGGGCCAGAAACGAGGCCAGCCCGGCGCCGATGCCGGTGGCGTCGACCACGATCCAGGCGGCGCGCCAGTGGCCGGCCAGGGCCACGATCCGGTCAAAGAGGGACGTGTGCCGGACGCCCAGCCACAGATGGCGGTCGACGGCGCGGTAGTGGGGCAGGCCGCCGGGCCGGGGCTCGACCTCCACGACGGTCAGCGCCGTGGCGTCGCGGCGCGCGTTGGCCAGGAAGGCAACTGCACCGCGCCCCCGCTCTCCTCTTCGCCGGCCACGTCCAGCAGCAGGGCATAGCGCTTGCCCGGTGCCGGGGTATGGCACCGGGCGTGGTCGCCGCGCATCAGGGCCCGGCGCGCCGGGGGAAAGAAGCCGGCCTGGCCGTCGATGGGCTCCAGGTAGTACTGGGTCTTGACCAGGGGATGCTCGCGGCCCAGGCGGGCGACCCGTTCCTCCAGGTGGCGGCTGTAGGCCGGGACGCAGGCGGCGACCTGGGTGGCGTCGTAGACAAAGGCGCGGCGGATCCCGTCGGCCTTTTCCTGCTGGCGCAGGTGCTGGATCGTCCTGGCCAGCAGCGTGCCGGCGGTCCAGGCCGTGCCGTACAGGACCGTGGTCGCGCCCGTGCTGGCGGCCATGGGCGCAAAGTCCTTGTACCACTTTTCCTCGGCAATGTCCTGGGCCTCGTCGCCCTCCAGCAGCAGATCGGCCGTCGCGCCGACGACGTTGGCGGCCGGGCCGGCGGAGAAGAAGAGGGTGCGGGCGCTGCCGACCTCGACGATAAAGCCCTGGCGCCGGTGGTAGCCGCTGCGGCCGCTGCTGCGGCCGTGGGCGTTGCCGTTGCAGGGGTTTTCCAGGCGGTCGCAGAGGCGCAGCATCGAGTTGTGGGTCTGGGGCTTGAAGGTGGGGCTGGCCTTGACGATCTGGCCGCCGCTCCGCTGGTAGAGGTTGAGCAGGTAGGCCTCGATCTGGGCCGAAAGCTCGTTTTTGCCCGCCTGGCGGGCCATCATCACGGCAAAGGTCAGGCCCCGGCCGTGGACGACCGAGTCCACGATGGCCCGGGCCGGTTCGAGCTGGTAGGGGCGCAGCCCGCGGCCCAGGACAATGCGGCTGAAATGGTCAATGTCCTCGAACCAGTATTTGACGGCGGACGCGAGGGATGGGTCCGGGGTTGGTGGCGGGTCAGATTTCATGGAGATGCTCATCTGTGGTGCGTGTTACGTGTTGCGTGGTTCGTCTTTCGTCCGTTGTCCATCGTCTATCGTCCATCATCCCCTCACGGCACCAGCCCCAGCGCTGTCAGGGCCACCCGCAGGACCTCGGCGGCCAGGGCCGCGCCGGCCAGGCCCAGCAGCCATCGGGACTGGGTCTCCAGCCGGGCCAGGCGCTTTTCGATCCACCAGCCCCAGTCGCTGTCATAGGGTTGGGGATCGGTGATGCGGGCCTGGCGGTCGCGGTGGCGCCTGATGGCGGACTGCAGGCGCTCTTCGCCGGATTCCCGGTGCCGGCGGGCTGGTTTCCTGGGTTCCCGGGCGCCCTTCACAGATCCACCTGCCACTCGGTGCCGATCTCGTCCAGGGCCTGGGCGATGGCGCCGGCCAGACCATCCGCCGCTTCGCCCGACAGGGCGCGGCGGTCGCGCAACAGGTGCGACAGTCGGGTGGATGCCTGCGTGTAGAGACCAAAGAGCTGGATCAGGGCTTCGTCCGGCGGCCACTGGGCGCCCGTGCTTTGGTCGTGGCTGGCGATGAGGGCGTCCAGGCGCCGCATCTTGTCCGTGAGCCCGGCGATGGCGCCATCAATGGTCACGGCCGTGGGATCCTCGGGGTAGAAGTCTGGCCCAACGGGGGCGGACGGCGCCTCCGGCCCGGCCATGTCGCCGCGACAGGTCGCGCTGTGCGGCGTGTCGCCGCGACGGGTCGCACTGCGCGTCACGTCGCCGCGGTGGGCCGCGCAGCGGGGCGGGTCGCTGCCGTGCATGGCCCAAGCCCGGCAAGGGGGGCCGGAACGGGTGCGGGCCGTGCATTTTCGCTTGTCGGTCACGGTGCTGTCTCCGGGCAGGCCGGCGGGATGGCAAATCCTAAAATCAAGCCGGTCCAGCCAATCAAAACATATGTTCTGGTACTCAGTATAAGAGTCGGACGTGAACCGGTCAACCTCCCGCAGGCTTTGAGATGCGGGGTGGGCCAATGGAAAAGAGGTCAATAGGCTTGGGCGGCGCCGCTGCTCAGGACAGCCTGGGGGAGGTTCTCGCGTACGGATGGAAACAAAGAAAGTGAGCAGAGAGCCTGGCCCGGTCCTCTGCCCACTTTCATCACAAGGAGGAGAAAAAGAATATCTGTATTATAAGCCAAAGTGCCTGGCTTACCGTAAGCAGTGTCACAAATAGGATTTCTTTGTCCGATTTCGCTTCTGTTCCCTGGGGCGCTCCGGCATGGTGAGAATGCAGAGTGCATCCGGCGTTTGGTGCGACAGGCCGTCTGCGGGAGGTCACGTGACCGGTCAGAGCCCACTGGATGGGCGGAAACAGGGGCCGGAGGGGTGGGTCTGACTTCTCTGCTGCTCCGGCCTGGTCCGCGACCAGGGCGTTCTCCAGGCAGGAGCGGACCTACCTGGCGGGAGCGGGGGGATGGGCCGCACAACAAACAGCCCGGAGCAGGCGTCCTTGCATGCTCCGGGCTGTTTAGACTTTTGCTTCGATACTGGGCCTTACCCTCTGATCCGGCTACCGCCCAAAGGCTTTCTGCGTCCCTGGCAGCAGGGAGTAGATCAGGATGATGCCGTTGATGAGGATCGTCGGCGCCAGTCCGGCCAGCGTCGAGTCACCCAGCAGCGAGATCAGCGCCAGGCTCAGGTTGAGGATGGAAAGGATGACCAGAAACATCCAGGCCTGGGGGTCGACCTTCCACAGGCCGCGCACCAGCCAGATCCAGATGGCGGCCATGAGGCCCCACATGATGGCGCCGATCAGGTTGAAAGTAAAGAACCGGACCGGGCCGAGCCAGACGGGCCACAGGTGCAGCATCTGCAGGGTATGGATGATGGCCACGACAGCGGCCAGGGCGGCCAGTACGGCCAGGATGGTGACGCCGATGGGGCGCTTTTTCTCCATGCTTTTTCTCCTTATGGTTGGCGGGTCACTGCGCCCAAACTGGCCCCCTCCGAAGTCTCTTGACTTGGCGAAGTCTCTTGACTTGGCGAAGTCTCTTGACTTGGCTAGGTCTTCTGACCGAGCCCAGCTTTTGGCACGCAGTGTACGGCCAGAGGCCCTAGGCCGGGTAGTAGGGCACGCTCTGGCGTTTGTGATAGCCGCCCGAATAGCTGGCAATGTCGGCCAGGAGCCCGAGGCCCACGATAATCCAGTCAAAACCGACGACGCCGCCACCCGCCACGATGACGTACATCAGCAGCGTCCACGGCAGGAAGATGAAGCCCAGAAGGGGCAGGAACCAGTTCCCGCCGAAAGCCAGTGTAAAGCGGGCGGGCTGGAACAGCCACCAGACCAGGATGGCCAGTCGCGGGCCAAAGAACATCAATGCAGCCAGAAAACAACACATAGTACTTCCTCCTCGCAAGGATAATCTGGAGGCCAATGGTCCCAGGTTGCAGGCATGGCCTCTGCCAGCCAGAAACTAGAACACCGCGTACCGGCAAAAGTTGCGGCAAGGTCAGGGCTTTCTGGCCAGCGACAGATAGAGCCTGTAGGGCCTGTCTGCCTCGATCTCGAGGGATAGCCGCTGCTCCGGCACAGGACCCCGATTGCCGGCCCGGTCGCGGATGTCAAAGGCGAGCTGGTAGGCGCCCCGCGCCCAGCCGGCTGTGTCCCAGACCAGGCGGCCCGCTGCGCCGGGTATTGATCCCAGGAGGCGCCAGGTACTGTCCGCAGTGCCCGGCGCCAGTGCCCTAGCTGGCACGGCCCGCGCCTCAGCTGGCACGGCCCGCGCCAGCGAGCCAGCCGAAGCAGCGGCATAGACGTCGATCTCCTCGATCCCGCTTCTCGCGCCAGCCCCGTCCGTGGCCGTCACCTCGATGGTCACCGTCACACCCGGGCGCGGCGCGGGCGAGGGGCTGGCCACGGTGGCCAGGAACTGGGGCGGCCTTCGGTCCAGCAGGACCTGGGAGCTGGTGACGGTGGTGCCCCCACCGCCGGGCAGGAAAGCCGTAGCCCGCAGGTCGACCTCCCCATCCGGCGTCGCCGAGGCGTCCCAGACCACGCCCCAGCCATCGACGCCGGTGGCATCCGAACCCAGCAGCGCCCAATCGCCGCCCTCCTGACGCGCCTCAAAGCGTACCTCCTGGACCTGGCTGTAGGCGTCGGTAGCCCTGGCCTTGATCTCGATGGCGCGGGCGTCGAGGATAGCCCCGCTGCCGGGAACGAGGGACAGGGCTGGCCGGGGCCGGGGCGGCGAGCCGGCCAGTTTCAGCGCCACGCCGCTGGCCTGGCCCAGGATATCGCCCACGGTGCCGGTGACGGCGTCCGCGACGATGGCGTTACTCTCGGCCGTCCAGCCCTCGCCGTAGCGGACCTGGACCGCGGTGTTCTCGATGCTGGCCACGACGGAGAAGGGCAGGGTGGCTGCCAGGCCCTGCCGCGGAAGGCGGGGCCGCCCCCGGTATCCGCGCTGAAGCGGATCTCGCCTGCGACGACGTCCACGGCGTTGTGGTGCGTCTGGCTGAAGGCGCTGCCGGCCTGGATCTGAACGCCGGCCAGGGCTGGATCAGCGTCCACAATGCGCAAGACGCCGGGGTCATAGTCGATGAGCAGGTCGACGCCGGATACGTCCTGATCCCCGGTGTCCAGATGGGTCTCGAGTTCAAAGGCATCGCCAACCTGGTAGGTGCCGGCTGCCGGGCTCAGGGTCAAGTTGGCGGCCGGCGTGTCTGTGGCTTCGCTCCTGCCCGCGACAGCGTGGGCGCCCACGCCAGTGGGGGCGGCTGAGGCGGAGGGGCCACGGCGGCGGCAGGGGCCGCCGTGGTAGTAGGGCCGTCGCCTTCTGTTGCCTGGCAGGGTGAACCATCTGTCCACCCCGCGCCGAGTTTGCCCCACCCTTTGCCGACCGTGGCCAGGTCCAGAGCGTCCACCAGGCCATCGCCGTTCACGTCCCGGCCCGGGTCCGATTCGCCCAGGCCCTCCAGGACGTTCCGGTAGTCCAGCAGGTTGACCTGGTTGTCGCCGCCCGGCTTTCCGGCCCAGGTGCTGTCCCCGGCCACGAAAGTCCCCAGCACGAGCTGGTTGTCTCCCTCCTGGAACTCGACGGCCGGTACGACCTGGCGCAGGGCCGTGCTCGGTTTGACATAAACGTCATAGGGCTCGCCAACCTGTGCACAGCCGGTGAGGTCCAGGCCCGCGACGCCGCCCTGGGCGTCCGTCTCGACCACCTTGCGGCAGGCGCAGGCCAGCTCTCCAGCTCTGGACAGTACGATCTCGACGCTGGCCTCGTGGGCCAGGCCCGTAGCCAGGTCCAGGCTGACGGGTTTGGGCTGGCAGGGGCTGGTGTCCGTGTCCCACGACAGGCGAACCTGGGCATCTCCCGACTCTTCCCGGAGCAGCAGGCGCAGGCTGTGGCGGCCGTCGAGGGCATAGCCCCGCTCTCCGTCGCAGATCTGCCTCGCTCCCGGACCCTCGTGCTGGGCGATCTTGATCCCGTCCAGCCACAACTGGGCGCCGCCGTCGTGGTCCAGGGAAAAGACGTATTCGCCCTCGTCAAAATTCAGGGCCGTGCGGAACTCGCCTACCCAGTCGCCGCCCGCCAGATCGCCGCAGGGCGCGCCATCAGCCCAGTCTACCGCCAGGCCGGGCCCTTCCAGTGTCTCCAGACAGAGGCCCGGGCGGCAGCCGCTGTCCCACCAGCAGGCGTCGCCCGCCTCGTAGCGGGCCTTCCACTTCTGGGGGCCTGCTTCCGGGATGGGCGCGCAGTCGCCCCCGGCAAAGAATTCGAAGGAGGAGACCTGGTCGTTGAGGGCGATCTGGCCGCCGTCAAATCGGTCGCCCTCGAATGTCTCGTCGTCGGAGCCGCGGCAGACCGAGGCGCCCGCCCTGTCCACGTGCTCGTAAAGCCGCACCGAGGCCCTGGCTGGCAGGCGCAGCGAGGTTGCCTGGTCGTTGAAACCGGCGGGCAGGTTCTGCCATCCCGCCTCGTTGCGCTGGACGTAGCCCTGCCCCTCGCCCTGGCCGCCGCAATCGTAGCCAGCGTGTTTGTAGAGGATGGCGCCGCCCGATTCCGGGCACTCGGCCGGGTCTGGGTTGTTCTGGGAGACGAGCACCATCCCGGACCGGAGTTCTTCCCAGGGGGCTTCGGCAAAGTCAAAGGTGAGGCGGTTCTGAGGCCAGGTCGCGGCATTGGGATCGCCGGGATCGGGCAGGGTGGGCAGGTCTGAAGAGACCATGTAGTGCAGGTGCACGCCTGTGGCGAAACCCGTGTCGCCCTCGACGCCGATGGGTACGCCGCTGGCGATGGCGGCCCCGGCATAGACGCCCTCGGGCACGCTCTGATAGGCCAGGTGGACGTACCACGAGTACTCGTTGGCGGCGTGGCGGATGACGACCATGTTGGCCTGGCGCCAGCAGTCCAGGCTGGGACAGCCGCTGTTGCTCGAGTCCTTGGCAAAGACGACGGTCCCGCCCTTGGCGGCGGCGACGGTGCCTGCCTGCCAGGCACTGGAAGCGGTCCACAGGTTAAAATCGACCTGTTTGGCGTGATTGGTCCCATCGCGCCGGACGACGGTGCCCTTGTAGCCCTCCAGCCAGGGTACCTTGTAGCCGGTGACCTCGGCCTGGGGTCCGGCCGGGGCTGGGGGCCAGTGCAGGTAGCCTTGGTCTGCGGGTCGATGAGGGACTCCGGCGCCGCCGCCAGCCAGGCGGCGAAAAGGGCTCGCCGGGCAGCACGGCCTGCCAGCTCCCATCCGCAGCGCGGCGGGCCAGGATGACCAGCGGCTCTGTGGGCGCCGGTTGGCCGCTGGCGCGGCTGGTTGCCCGGGCCGTGGCATAGGCCCAGTCGCCGGACTGGATGGTTTCGGCGACCTGCCAGCGCAGGTCGGGATCGGACAGCGTATCCAGCCTGGCCTGGACAGCGGCCTGGATGGCCTCCGGGTCTTCCGAGGCCGGGGCGGCAAGCAAGGGCAGCGTGGTAGCAGCAAACAGCAGCAAGGACACAATCAGGATGGCGAGGGTTCTTTTCATGGGATCTTTCTGGTACCGGCAATGCCGGCCTCCGGGCGGAGCGGTAGGATTATAGCATGGATGCCAGGCAAGGGCAAGCATAGGCCAGCGACGTACTCAATGCGTTGACATCCGGCTGTCTCTATGATAGGATAGGGCCTGTTCGTAGTGCGCGATTCATCGCGCTGTCAGTGCGGCGAGTCGAGGTTTTGGCATAAAACGGCGCTGAAGCGCCGACTACGAACGGTTGCGTGCAGGGCGGGGCCTGTTTGTCATGCGCGATTCATCGCGCTGTCAGTGCGGCGAGTCGAGTTTTCGGGATAAAACGGCGCTGAAGCGCAGACTACGAACGGTTGCGTGCAGGGCGGAGCCTGTTTGTAGTGCGCGATTCATCGCGCTGTCAGTACGGCGGGTCGAGTTTTCGGGATAAAATGGCGCTGAAGCGCCGACTACGAACGGTTGCGTGGGGGGCGGAGCTTGTTCGTAGTGCGCGATTCATCGCGCTGTCAGTGCGGCGAGTCGAGTTTTCGGCACAAAACGGCGCTGAAGCGCCGACTACGAACGGTGGCGTGGAGGGTGGGGCCTGTTCGTAGTGCGCGATTCATCGCGCTACTATTTTGAGGGAACAATAGTACGCGAAGCGCTGCTCACGGAGGCGACTGACCATGTATGAGTATCGCAGGCTTACAGCAGAACAGCGTGCTGAACTGGTACAGCAACGTCTGGCTCAGGGAGACCCGCCCCATTCGCCGCCACACCTGGTGCACGATGATGCCCACTATCTGCTAACCGCAACCTGCTATGATCATATGCTCCACATGCGCGATTCCCGCCGCCGCCGGCAGGTACTGGATGCTCATTTTGAGGAATTCATCACTGCGGGCATGGATATCCAGGCCTGGGTGGTGTTCCCAAATCACTATCACCTTCTTGTCCACGTCACAGACTTTGGGGCGTTGGGCGATATCTTTGGGCAGGTGCACGGTCCAACCGCCCGCGATTCGGAAATTCGAGGACGACGCCCTTGGCCGGAAGGTATGGTATCGCTTCGCCGATCGCGCGAATCCGTTCCGAGGGACACTACTACACGACACTGAGCTACATACACTACAATCCCGTGAAGTATGGATGGGCCAAGTCGCCGTACGACTGGGAAGAGTCCAGTGTTCACTGGTACTTGGCTCACAAAGGACGTGAGTGGCTTCGGGATTCGTGGGTACGCTATCCGGTCCGAGACTATGGGTTGGGCTGGGATGATTGAGTGCAGGCCAGGGCTTGTTTGTAGTGCGCGATTCATTGCGCTGGCCTGGGCGGAAGTCGAGGTGTAGGTGCAGAGAACGGCGCTGAAGCACCACTAGAACGGTTGCGTGGAGGGTGGGGTCTGTTTGTAGTGCGCGATTCATTGCGCTGGCCTATTAGGCAGATAGAGGTGTAGGTGCAGAGAACAGGCATCGAAGCGCCGACTACGAACGGTTGCGTGGAGGGCGGGGCTTGTTTGTAGTGCGCGATTCATTGCGCTGGCCTGCAGGAAGTCGAGGTGTAGGTACAGAGAACGGCGCTGAAGCGCCGACTACGAACGGTTGTTGTTTGTAGTGCGCGATTCATCGCGCTGGCCTGGGCGGGAGTCGAGGTGTAGGTACAGAAAACGGTGCTGAAGCGCCGACTATGAACTTTGAGGGGTACGGGAGGAAAAATGCAAGGAGAATGGCGTTTTCATATTTCGCCTAACGTGATCTTTGGGCGCGGCGCGGTGCGGCGGACGGGCGAGGCGGTCGGCTGGTACGGCGCGGATCGGGTGCTGCTGGTGACCGATCCGGGCTGGTGCCGCCGGCCTGCACGAGGGGCAGAGCCTCGCTGCGCGAGGCTGGCATCGCCGTCGACCGTTGGGAAGGCGGCCGGGCGAAACCGACGGTTGAGGCCGTCCATGCCTGCGTGGCGGCCGCCCAGGGAGCAGGACTATGGGGCGCTGGTGGCCCTGGGCGGTGGCAGCAATACCGACCTGGCCAAAGCGGTGGCGGTGGTGCTGCGCTATGGCGGCTCGGCCACGGACTATTTCGGCGAGCACAAGGTGCCGGGGCCCATCCTGCCCCTGATAGCCGTATCCACGACGGCGGGTACGGGCGCCGAGGTCTCCGGCGCCTCGGTACTGGCCGACCTGGCCAACAACCGGCGAGGCTCCATCCTGAGCAACTTTGTGCGGCCCCTGGCAGCCATCTATGACCCCTTGCTGACCGTGAGCTGCCCGCCAGTGGTGACGGCCGACGCGGGCATTGACGCCCTGGCCCATGCCGTCGAGGCCTATATGACCACCGACTACCGCATCGAGACCGGCGCCGAAGGCGTCCCGGCCTATACCACGGCAGCTTTCCCCTGTCGGACATCCTGGTCGAAAAGGCCATTGGCCTCATCGGCCAGTACCTGCGCCGGGCCGTCTACCGGGGCGGAGACCTGGAGGCCCGGGAGGGCATGCACCTGGCCAGCCTGCTGGCGGGCATGGGGTTCTCCAATGCCGGCCTGACGGCGGTCCACGCCCTGGAGTATCCGGTGGGCGTGGCCACCGGCTGTACCCACGGCGCGGGCAATGGCCTGTTCCTGCCCTACGTGATGGAGTACAACGTTCCCGCCTGTCCCGGGCGCCTGGCCACGGTGGCCTGCCTGCTGGGTGAAAACGTGGAGGGGCTGCCCGATCTGGAGGCGGCCGAACTGGCAGCCCAGGCCGTGCTGCGGCTGGAGGAAGAGATCGGTCTGACGACCCACCTCCGCGACCTGGGCGTGGAGAAGGAGGAGCTGCGAGCGATGGCCGAGGCGACATCGGGCATCACGCGCCTGCTGGACCTGAACCCGCGGCCACTGGACGTCGATTCGCTGGAGGCGATCCTGCAGCGGGCGTGGTAGGATTGGCCCCGGAGACAAGAAGTAGGGGCGGTGCTCCAGCCCCTCCCTGACAGACAAGAAAAGACCTGCTCTAGCATCCCTTCGCGGGTGCCTGGGCAGGTCTTTTTTTGATAGCTGGGTGGCGGCGCCTGGTGCACGCGTCATTGCATGCGTGGGGCTTCTCCTCCGGTCGGCTTTAGGATGACAAGATCAAGTTCAAGTTCAAATGAAGTGACGATGAGGGTGAAGTCAAGTACCTGGTTCAAGTCTGGGCTCATGAAGGCGCCGCCGGTAGATATTATACCCCTTCCAGGTTAATAGGAGGTAACAGTTCTGTATATAATTTGTTAAAAATGGGGATTCCCACCCCCTGACTCCTTGGGGGCAGGCCAGCGCGGGCATGACAGGGTACCTGGATCCCACCGCTTGTCATGCCCGCGCAGGCGGGCATGACAAGGCTGCCTGCGCAGGATGTCCTAGGTCACTGTGCTTCCCTTTGCACTACGGGCAGGTGGAGCAGGTAAAAGGGCGCGTCCTTGTCGCGGAATCGGGCGCTCACGGCCTTGTCGCCGTCTATGGTGATGGTGGTCGGGTTGGCGCTGCCCGTAGCGTTGCCGCCCCACCCGACAAAGACATAGTTCGTGGCCGGCTGGGCGTTGAGTTGGACCTGTGTGCCGGTGGTATATTTCGTTCCCCCGCAGTTGGGTGTGGGATCGGTGGCCACAGTGCCACCTGCTGCCGGTTCGGCGGTGGCAACCAGGCTGTAGCAGGTGGGCGCGTCACCTTCGTACTCGACGTGCAGCTTGGGGGCCAGATCGGGATCGCCGTCATAGCTCACAGGCCTCGCGCTTTCCGGACCCGGAGATGATGAGGGCCAAAGCGTTGCCCGGGCTCCCGCCCGGGACGATCCACAATCTCCTGGATGATGGGCGCCAGGTCAGAGCTTCGGTAGGTGGCGTGGACCTGGGTCCAGCGCAGGACGTCCTGCCACTGGACTGCAGCGGTCGTCATCGTCCGGGCAGAGATGTCGTGGGCGGCGCTGCCAAAGGTCGCCGCGTCGTCAACCGCCTGGCCGTGGAAGGTGAGATGGGTCGTTTTGCTGTCGGTGTCGGCGGCGGTGAACTCGACATAGGCCTGCAGCACCTCCGCCCCCTGGGGAACTGTGATGCCCGGGAAGCGCAGTCCGGCCATGTGCGTGCCGGCATCTCCGATAAGCTCCAGGTCTGGGCTGTCCAGATCGACGGAACCGTCGTCGTTGCGCTCGATGGCATCGTCGGAGGATTGGCCTACGGCCGAGTCCGCCGCAAGTGGGGGCGGGTCGCCAAGCCCGTCCAGGCGCAGCACAAAGCCATCCTGATTGGCGTTGAAGGTTGGATCAAAGGCGCCTTCGGTGGTGGGGAAATTCGGGGGAATCTTTCCAGCCGGCAATCACGGCGTCGCCCCAGCGGGTCAGCGCCAGCCCTCGGGCCTCTTCCAGGGCCTCGCCGCCGATGTAGCTACCGTACAGGAGTGACGCACCGCTGGCATCCAGCTTGGCCAGGAATGCGTCGCTTTCCCCATTGTGTTCCGAGTCAAGGGCATCTTTGCTGGTCGGAAAGTCGATGGAACGGGTGAGACCGGCCAGGATGGGATTGCCGCGCGCATCCAGTTCAACAACCATGCCCGAATCGATGTCGCTGCCCCCCAGGTAGGTGCTCCACGCCAGTGACTTGCCCCCGTCCGCCAGTTTCAGAACAAAGGCGTCGTCATTCCCATTGTGGACGGGATTGTAGGCGCCTGCGGTGGTGGGAAAATTGCCAGAGCGGGTGCTGCCGGTGACGACTGGGTCGCCCCGGTTGTCAAGGGCCAGGCCGTTGCCCAGGTCGTCGGCCTTGCCGCCCAGGTAGGTGCTGTAGTGCAAGGATCTGCCGCTGGCGTCCATCTCTAGGACAAACGCGTCCTGCTTGCCAAAGTGGTCGGGGGCATAGGCATTGCTGGTGGTGGGGAAATTCTCCGACGAGGTATGGCCCGTGACCACGACGTCGCCTCCGTGCGCCACGGCCAGCCGGCGGCCAAGGTCCTCGCCGCTGCCGCCGGCCAGGGTACTAAAGCGCAGCGACTCGCCATCATCCGAGAGTTTTGCGACAAACAGGTCGCCCAGCCCGTTGTGGAAGCGGTCATAGGCGTTGCTGGTGGTGGGAAAGCTGGGTGAATAGGTGACGCCGGTGATCACTGGCTCGTCGTTGTGCAGGGCCAGCGAGTAGGCAATATCCTCGTCGGACCCGCCGACATAGGTGCTGTAAAGCAGCGAATCGCCCTCGGCGGCCAGCTTGAGGACAAAGGCATCGTACTTGCCGCCGCCATAGGTGCCATCGTGGCCCCATCGGTCGTCGGGAAATCGGTAGAGCCGGTGGCGCCTGCCAGCACGACGTTGCCCGCTTTGTCGAGGGCCAGCCCGTAGCCCACTTCGACGCCGTCGCCGCCCAGGTAGGTGCTGAAAAGCAGCGATGCACCGTCTGCCGCCAGCTTGGTTACAAAGACGTCCCAGGTATCGCTGCGTTCCTGAGCGTAGGCCTTGTCCGTGACCGGAAAATTGGTGGAACTCGTGGAACCGGTGATGACCGCGTTCCCCCTGTCGTCTACGGCGGCATAGTGAGCCAGATCCCGATTGCTGCCTCCGACGTAGGTGCTATACTTGAGGGTGGGGTCCAGGATCAGTGGGCGGGAACGGTCATAGGCGCCCAGGCGAAAGCCCAGGCGGCCGCCGGCGTGCAGGCGGTAGGCCGCGGTCACGGGCTGCCGCTCGCCGCCAGCCGCCTCCTGCCAGGCCAGGGGCGCTTCTTCGACCAGGGTCCCCCAGGCGGTCTGGATCTCCAGTTGGCCGGCGTCGTTCACCCGCAAGCCTTCGACACCGTCGTAGCCCAGGGCGATGGCCTCTACCCTGGCGCCAGGATGCAGGATAAAGTCGTACTTGAGGTGCCCCCCGGCCCCGCGGTAGCGCAGGTCGGTGTGGGGGTAGAGGTCGTGGTAGAGGATGCTGCCATAGGTGGGCACATTCTGTCGCCAGCGGGCCGGGTCGCTGCCCAGAAAATAGTTTGCCCTGCCCGATAGCAGGTCCTGGCCTTCCACGTGGCTCTCCAGTGAGGCGCCCAGGAAGCGAACGGTGAGGGCCAACTGCTCCAGTGCCGGTAGGGGCCGTTGACTGTCCGCGCCCCGCTCAATGGCCTCGCCCCCGGGCGAGGTACACGCTTGTGACCGGCTCAACACAACCATTAGCCCCTGGAGCGTGAACCAGAAGGTGGCTCCTCGGTCCTGGTCGCCAGGTAAGCGCGTCACAAAGTGGACTTGCTCGTCAAACTGGCCCTGATTGGCCTCAAAGAAGATGGGGTAGTGCAGCGGGCCGGCAGACCTGGCAGCCCTGATGGCTGGTTCTTGAGCCGGGAGAGGTTGCGAGACCTGCTGCGCCGCGGCTGGCACGGCGGCCAGGGGTATGACGCTGACCAGTAGGGCCAAGATGACGACGATGTTGGACCAGGAGACTCGATTGTGGATCATGGCTTGCTCCTCTTGTTTCGATTCTGGGTGGCCAGGCTGCTGCCACCGGCCTCCCTGGGGACCGGCGGCTCGATCAATTCCACTCCGGATCCTAGTATACACAAAAACGGGCGGGCTGTCCAGGGGGAAGCATGGACGTTGGGGAAATCGCGGATGGCCTGTCGTGCCCGCGCAGGCGGGTGTCCATCTTGGCCACGGGTAGGCTGTGGGAATGACAAGCAATCTCCCACTGGCGGGATCAAGCCCCATGCGATGAGCCCTGCCAGGTTTTCTTGAACCTGGCAGGGCTGGTACATCAAATCCACTGCGGCTCGTGGCGCCAGGACCGGACCCCGTGTCTGCCTTTACTCTCTGATCACCAGCGGCAAAAAGGCCGGGTACCGGGCGCCCAGTACGAACTCGCTCATGTGGTCGAGTTGAAGCACAAAGCGGTTGGCTGCGATGTCGTGTGCGCAGCCGGCGCCGCCGCACGGATCAGCCCAGGATTCTTCCCAGCGATAGGCGCTGAGGTCCTCCTCGTGGCCGATGCCTTCCATTTGCCAGTCGGCGTCGTTGTAGGCCATGGTCAGCGTGAAGGCTTTGGCAAATGCCTCAAATGGCCTTCCATCCTGCCCGGTGGCCGTGAGTTGGGCGGCTCGGCCCGCGGGCCGCAGCGCCCCGACGGCCTGGGGCTGTGGGCTGTTGTGATTGTGACGGTGATCGGGTCGGTGACGCTGCCCTCGGTGAGTTCCAGGGTCACCATGTTGTTGAGGGTCGTGATCTCGCCCCCATCGGCGTCCAGGGTGACGGTGATGGTCTGGGCCGGCCAGCTCTCGTCGATGGCGCGCAGGACCGCGTCCAGGTCTTCTCCTTCAACCCAGTCCACCATGCCTGTCCAAAAGGTACCGGTGCCCACGACGCCGGGCATCAGGTCGGAACCGTCAAAGCGGACGACTGTGGCATCGGCCAGGATATCGGCGTAGCCCTGGAAGAAGGCTGGATACCAGTTGGGGTCGGAATCTTTGTGGGGCGAGACGCGCACGCCGGCCTCGAGATAGGGCCTGGTCGATTCGCCGGTGCTCAGGTACTCGACAAACTGCCGGACCTTGGGGCGGTCACTGAAGGCCCCGGCGAGGTCGCCGGCTGACCAGCAGGGGTCCTCCCAGATCGGCATCGATGGGCGGCAGATAGAAATAGTTCACGTCAACGCCCAGCTCGACCTCTTTCGGGAAAAAGTTGGGGATAAACATGGACTGGCGGTGCATCGAGCAGCCCGGCGGGTCCTCAACAGGGTCGGGCCTCACCAAAGAAGGTATTGCGGATGGCCTGCCTGCCGCCAAGGACATAGTCCTTGGCGAACCAGACTTTGCCCACCTCCTCCACGGCCTGTTTCACGAGGATAGCTGAACTTGACCTCGCCCGTGGTCCAGCCGTCATAGTCCTCCAGCGATGCGGTGCGCAGCATGGTGTCCTCCACCCAGTCGGTGGCGACCCAACCGGTCTGCGGCCCGCTTTCGATACCGACGCACCATGGGGTGCGGCCGTCAGCCACCATCCGGTCCGAAAGCGCCAGAAGCTCGTCCCAGGTCTCGGGCACCTGGTAGCCGGCGCCGGCAAACTCGGGAACTGGGTACCAGACCAGACTCTTGAGGTTCATCACGTAGGGGATACCCGCCAGCCGCGGCCCGATTGTGCCCAGGTCCAGCCAAAAAGGTTCGTACTGCTGGTTCAGATATGCCTGGTTGAACCAGTCGTTGAGATCGACCAGGTGGCCATCCCGGCGAGGTCGGCAAGCAGGCTTGGTGGGGGAAAACGGCCACGTCGGGCGGGTTGCCCTGCTTGGCCTGTTTAACGATCTCGTTCTCGAAGTCGATGATGGGCGTGTACTCGACTTGGATACCAGTCGTGTCCTGAAAGACCGGATCGCCTCCTCAAACAAGGCGACGCTATCGCCGGTGGGCAGGCTCTACACCGTGACCTTTTTGGCCTGGGGCGCAGCCCGTAGGCTGGGAGGTCCGGTGGCCTGGTCTGTGCCAGACCGGGCAGGCAAAGAAGTAGCAGGGCCATCAAGGCCAGTGCCAGGCCGGTGGATACGATGCCCAGGTTTTTCTTCACCCTCGAGTCCATTGTCTCCCTCCTTGGATTTGCTGTGTTTCGGACTGGTGCCCAAGGTATCATAAGTCTGAGAACTTGTCAATACGCTGAATTGCTGGCCGGAAGCGGCCTGGTTGAGGCGGGATCCCGGCAAGCCAAGCACTTGGGATAGATCTGCTGTTCGCCGGGCTGGAGGAGGCTGGCCAGCGCACCGTGGGGAGTAGAAAAGAAAAGACCCTTGGGGTGCGAACCGAGCGTTCGTCGGAAAACCCCAAGGGTCTCTCGTGGTCGCTACATCTAGGGACTGTTCCGGAAAGCCAGGGGCAAGTAGATCTCGTTCGGAAAGATAAAGTGGGCGGTCAGCAGCTTGTCGCCATCGACGAGCAGGGTCTCGGGGTTCGTGGTTCCCGTGACGTCTCCGCTCCAGTGGTCAAAGGTAAAGCCCGTATCTGGGCTGGCGGTGAGTGTGACCGTGGTACCGGCCGCGTACTCGCCGCCACCGCAGTTGGCGGGCGGAGCCAGGAGTACCTGCCCGGCCCCGGCGGGACTCACGTCCACGACCAGGCTGTGGCAGGTCGCCCCCTCAAACTGAGCCGTGACCGATTTGTCGCCGTCCAGCGTGATGCTGGCCGGGTTGGCTGGCCCCGTAACATCCCCGGCCCAACTGGTGAAGACGTGGTCCTGGGCCGGGTTGGCGGTCACCTGGACCACGGTGCCGGAAACATACTCGCCCCCGCCGCAGGTGGGCGCCGGCAGGGCGCTGACCGAGCCGCCGCCGGGCGGGCTGGCTGCTGTCGTGAGGCTGTAGCAGGTTTCACGCTGAAAGTTGGCCGTGACTGACTTGGCGGCGTCCATGGTTACCTGCACCGGGTTCTCGGTTCCCGTCGCTCCGCCGCTCCAGTTGGCAAAGACGTGGTCGGTGGCGGAGGTGGCGGTTAGGGTGACCTCGGTATTCTCGACGTACTTGTCCGGGCCGCAGTTGGGCGCTGGGTTGGCGCTTACCATTCCGCTTCCGCCCGGGGCCGCGGCCGTGACCAGGCTGTAGCAGGTCGGCTGGTCAAAATGGGCGGTGACCATCTTGTCGCCGTCCATCGTGACCGGGGTGGGATTCGCGGTTCCGGTCGCGGCGCCGGTCCAGTTGGCAAAGGCGTAGGAGGCTGCCGGGCTGGCCGTAAGCTGTACCTGGGTGCCGGCCGCGTATTTGCCACCCCCGCAGTTGGGCGCCGGTGAGGGGATGACCGTCCCGCCCAGTTCCGGATCGACGCTGGTGGTCAGGGTGTAGCAGGTCGCCGCCTTGAAGGTGGCGGTGACCGTTTTCTCGCTATCCATCGTGACCGTCGTGGGACTGGCACTGCCGCTGGCATCGCCGCCCCAGTTGGCCAGGGTATAGCCCTCGGCTGGGACTGCGGTCAACTGGACCTGGGTGCCGGCGGTATACAGCCCGTTGCGGCAGTTGGGTGCCGGATCAATTGCCACGGAGCCAAAGCCCGCCGGACCCGCACTGGTATTCAGTCGGTAGCAGGGCGCGCCATAGATCACCTTCAGGCGGGGCGCCAGCGTCTCGTCGCCCTGGGTAACCGCGCCGTCGTAGGAGACGGCCACCCTCCTTCCAGAGCCGGTGATGATGATGGCCAGAGGATTGCCCGATGTCCAGCCACCGCGGTCCACAATCTCCTGGATAACGGGCGCCAGATCGGGTGTCTCGTAGGTGTCGCCGACGTTGCCCCAGGCTTGCACGGGGTCCCAATCGACTGCGGCCGTGGTCATGGTCCGCGTGCTGATGTCGCTGGCCGTGACGGAAAAGGTTGGAGCAGCGTCCGCATCCTGGCCGTGGAAGGTGAGGACGGTCGTGTCCATGTCGGACTGATCTGCTGTGAGCTCGAGGGTTGCCTTGAGGATCGTAGATGCCTGCGGAATGGCGAGCGCCTGGAAGCGCAGACCGATGGTCTGGATGCCGCTGCGGCGGACAAGTTTCAGCTCTTCGTTGTCCAGGACCACGGCGCCGGTCTCGTCAAGCTCCTCCGCGTCGTCGGAAGACTGGGCCACCCTGACGTCGACGGAGCCTGCCGGCGGGGTGCCCAACCCGTCCAAACGCAACACAAAGGCGTCCTGAGCGCCGTTGTAGGCCGGGTCGTAGGCGCCGCTGCTTGTGGGAAAGTTGGATGATTCGGTGCGCCCGGCGATAATGGCGTCGCCCTCAGGGGACAGGGCCAGCCCCAGGGCCTCGTCCAGCAGGCTACCGCCGGTATAGGTGGCGTATATCAGCGATTTGCCGTCCGCCGCCAGCTTGAGCAAAATCGCGTCGGCCTCCCCGTTGTGGCTGGGATCGTAGGCGCCGGCGCTGGCAGGAAAGTCGGGCGAGCGGCTGTAGCCGGCGACGACGGGATTGCCAACCCCGTCCACGATCACGGCCGCGCCGGCGTCCGCGCTGTCGCCTCCGACAAAGGTACTGAATTGAAGCACCTCGCCATCTATGTCGAGTTTGGAGACAAAGGCATCCTCACCCCCGTTGTGCGTCACGTCATAGGCGCCGGCGGTGGTCGGAAAGTCCGTGGAGGCGGTCTTGCCAGTCACGACGGGGTTGTCGTGCATGTCCAGTGCCACTCCCTGGCCGCTGTCGTTGCCCGCGCCGCCCAGGTAGGTGCTAAAGCGCAGCGAGGTGCCCTTGGGCGAGAGCCGGAAGACAAAGGCATCCTGGCCCCCGTTGAGGATGCGGTCCAGGACGCCGCTGGTGGTGGGAAAATCGGTGGAATAGGTATAGCCCGTGACCAGGACATTGCCCTCGTCGTCCACCGTCAGCGCCTGGCCCGCGTCCTGGTCCGTACCGCCGGCCAGCGTGCTGTAGCGCAGGGCCGTGGCGTCGGCCAGCAGCCGGGTGACAAAGACGTCTTTGGCGCCGCTGTGGTCCCTCTCATAGGCGCCCTGGGTTGTGGGAAAGTCCTCTGAGCTGGTGACGCCTGCTACGATGGGCTGGTCCTCGGGGTCATCCTGCGCCACTTCCACGGCATAGGCTATATCCTCTTCGTCGCCGCCCAGAAAGGTACTGAAGAGCAGCGAGGCGCCGTTGGCCGATAGCGTCGTGACAAAGGCGTCGCTGGCGCCGCCGTTGTATTTGATGCTATCGGCTGTGGCTGTGGTTGGAAAATCGGTGGATGCCGTTGCGCCGGCGACTACGATGTTGCCCGTACTGTTCAGATCCAGCCCGTAGCCCGTCTCATCGTCCCCGCCGCCGAGAAAGGTGCTGAAGAGCAGCGAGCCGCCGTCGGCCGCGAGCTTGAGTACATAGACGTCCTGCCCCCCGCTGAGCGTCTCGCTGTAGACGCCGGTCGTGGTTGGAAAGTTGAGGGAGCTGGTGGCGCCTGTGACCAGCGCGTTGCCCGCGCTGTCCAGGACGACGTCCTGGGCGGTCTCGGCATTGCTGCCGCCCACAAAAGTGCTGTAGCGCAGTGTGGGATCAATGACCAGGGTGCGCGTGGGGTCGTGGGGGCCGAGCTGAAAGCCCACGCGGGCGCCGGGGCCCAGAGCATAGCGCGCGGCCACAGGCGCGCGGTAGCCGCTGGGCTGTTCCTGCCAGGCCCGGGGCGCTTCCTCCACCAGGTTGCCCCAGGCGGTCAGGATCTCCAGTTGGCCCGCTGCGTTGACCCGCAGCCCTTCGGCCCCGGCGTAGGCCAGGGCGATGCGCTCCACCTCCGCGCCGGGTCGCAGGACGAGATCGTATTTCAGCCGCCCGCCCGCGCTGTGATAGCGCAGGTCGGTCTGGGGATAGAGATTGTGATAGACGAGACTGCCATAGGCGGGCACGCCCTGCTGCCAGCGGTCGGGGTCAGGGCCCAACAGGTAGTTGCTCCTGCCGGGCAGCAGGCTCTGTCCTTCCAGGCTGACGTTCGGCGAGGCGCCCAGAAAGCGCACCTTGATGGCCAGCCGTTCGGGACTGCTGGATCCCTGCCGGGAGAGGACCGCTGCCATCTCCTGGGCGGAGAAAAAGAAAGCGGCGCCTCCAGGGACGCGGGCGACAAACTGTGCTGGCGCGTCAACCTGGCCCTGGTTGGCTTCAAAGGCCACCGGGATCTGGACCTGGATGGGCTGAGGTCCGCCGCCGGCAAGCTGCGGCTGGGCCGCTGCCGCAGCGGCCGGGATGGGGATGAGCATAGTCAGCAGGACAAAGGTTGCCAGGAGGGTGAACCATGGAATGCGGCTGCGAGTCATAGTCTTCTCCTTTTCTGCCTGGCGGTATCGCCAGGCGCATCCACAAATCTACACGGAGAGGTGATGTGGCGGCTCAGCCGGTAGGCTGGTCGGAGATGTGGCGGAAGGTGCAATTCTGCTTGGGGTGGGAGCCGGCGTCCGTGCCGCCTCCGCGGACGTGCTGCAGCAGGCGCGCCACAGCGGCTCCAGTATACCATAGGTCCGCCCCGGCGGCAAAGTAGCGGGTGATACGAAGAAAAAGACCTGTGAGGGCGGATGCGCTGCGCATCCGCCCTCACAGGTCTGGTTCGCTACCGCCCGACCCTTGGAGTTTTGGGATCTAGATCGTTTTCACACCTGGAGTCTGCACATGGCACCTTCTGTGGCCATGCGTCCGACTATCCTTTGGGTTCATTTCCCAGCCGGATCTCCAGCGCCAACCACCAGCGGCAGGTATATGCGCCGTGGGGGCGTAAAGCGCAGGAGGAACAGCCCACCATCCCCATTCGCGACATAGGCAAGAGGCCCATCCACGGCTATGCCGTAGGTCAGAATGCCGGGCGTGTCGTAGGCGCCCACCCCCCTGGGCTGCGAAGGTACCGAGATGTCGACTACCTGCAGGCCATCGCCGACGACGTAGGCATACGATCCGTCCACGGCCACGCGCAAGGAGAACTCCGTGTCATATGCGCCCACTTCCCTGGGCTGCGACGGCATCGAGATGTCCACCACCCGCAAGCCCTCCACGCCATCGGCGACGTAGGCGTAGGATCCGGCCACGGCCACGCCCCTGGCCTCCCCCGGCGTATCGTAGGCGCCCACCTGCTTGGGTTCTGACGGCGTCGAGACGTCCACCACAAGCAGGCCCGCTTCGCCATCAGCGACGTAGGCGTAGGTCCCAGCCACAGCCACGCCCTCGGAAACCCCCGGTGTATCGTAGACGCCTACCTCCTTGGGCTTTGATGGACTCGACACGTCCGCCACGCTCAAGCCAGCCTCGTCTGCAGCGACGTATGCATGTGATCCGGACACGGCCACAGCCCGCCCCCAGTCGGATGTGTCGTAGGCGCCTACCTCCTTTGGCTTTGACGGTGTGGAGACATCTACTAGCCGCAAGCCTTCGCTGCAGGCAACGTAGGCGTAGGATCCAGACACGGCTACAGCCTCGGCCCAGTCTGTGCTGTAGGCACGTGCAAGTTCAAGGGCGCCCACCTCCCTCAGCGCTGACGGCGTCGAGACGTCCACCACCCGCAGGCCAGCCTTGCTAGCGGCGACGTAGGCAAACGACCCGGCCACCGCCACGCCATCGCCCCCCCCCACCGTGTCATAGGCGCCCACCTCCTCGGGCTTTGACGGTTTCGAGACGTCAACCACCCTAAGGCCAAGCTCCCCGTCGGCGACGTAAGCAAACGACCCGGCCACAGCCACGCCCTCGGAAGCCCCCGGCGTGTAGTAGGCGCCGACCTCCTTGGGCTGCGACGGCTTTGAGATGTCTACGACCTGCAGGCCAAACGATGCGGCGTAGGCATACGACCCGGCCACGGCTACGCCAGTTGTATACCCCGGGTTATAGGCGCCCACTTCCTTGGGCTGCGACGGTGTCGAGACGTCCACCATTCGCAGGCCCTCGATCCCGTCGGCGACGTAAGCGTACGACCCGTCTACGGCCACTCCTTGGGCACTGCCCGGCGTGTCGTAGGCGCCCACCTCCATCGGATTAGACGGCGTCGAAACGTCTACCACGCGCAGGCCAGCGTCAAAGTCGGCGACGTAGGCGAACAACCCGTCCACGGCCACGCCATAGGCCGCATCGGGTGTGTCGTAGGCGCCCACCCCTCTGGGTTTCGAAGGCACTGAGATGTCGATTACCTGAAGGCCGCCCCCTCCGGCGGCAACGTAGGCGTACGACCCGAATACGGCCACGCCCCTAGCCCAACCGGGCGTGTCGTAGGCGCCCACCTCCCTGGGCTGTGACGGGGTCGAAACGTCTACCACCCGCAGACCGCCAAAGTTGTCTGCGACGTAGACATAGGACCCGGAGACATCAACGCCCTGCACCACGTCAGGCATGGCGGGTGTCCTGCCAACGGCAGATGGTGCGGTCGGGTCCGAGATGTCGATGACGGCCAACCGCGGCCCCGCGCCCACGTAGGCATACTGGCCCGCCACGGCAACGGCATATGTGCTGCCACCGATGTGACCCACGTACTCCACGTTCTTTGTCTCGAGGCGCCCTCCCCATCTCTCGCAGGGCGTGCTCGATCTCGGCAATCTCGGGACGGCTGGCGGTCTTGATGTCCAAGTCGCCCAAATTGGGGCGTGGAACAACGGAGCCCGCCTCAGGCTCATCTGGTACTCGCTGGTGACGGGGACGCAACAGCTTGTCCTCAGGGGCAAGAGTATCTGGGCCCGGAGGCCGCCTGGAGTCTTGGGCGGCGATGATTGCCAGTGAAATGGCGCCCGCAGGGGTGGTACCGGCTTGTACCAGAGCCGGAACGAGCAGGACGATCAACACGACAAGGCCGAGCATTTTGTGGCGCATCATTGCCTCCGATGGTATTTTTCTTCTGATCTGCAATTACTCCGCATGTTCCTGCAGTGAGAACCAGGGTGGGCTGCCGCAGGGAAACACGCCCGGGGAGCCAAACGAGAAAGGCAAAGCCCCTGAATGTCAAGAATATTATGGATCAGAAGCGGGGTCCTGTCAATGAGGGAAAAACCTACCTTTTGCCGGGGAGATACCTTACCTTCTGGCAGGAAGACAACCTGCATGAGGTCAAGGACCCAACACACTGGACAAGGGCCAGGTCAACGTCGAGTTCACTTGAGGGCAATGACCAGCGCTGCGGGGGAGACACGGGACCAGGGAGTGCAGGGAGTGCGTTGGGGTTTGGAGCGCGATGAGACCTGTCAGGTTGAAGAAAACCTGACAGGTCAGGTTCGCGGTTCCGCTCAACGACTCGGGGGTCTGAAGAGGGATCAGGGACCAGTGTAGGTCACATGCAACAAGGGCGCCATATCCGCCCCACCCTCGTAGGACTCGGCGACGCGCTTGCCGCTGCCGGTGACCACGATGACCAGGCTATTGCCCGAGGCCCAGCCGCCGCGGTTTACGATCTCCTGGACAATCGGCGCCAGGTCCACACTCTCGTAGATGTCGTGGACTGCGGTCCAGGCCGGCACATTGTTCCAGGTTGCGGAGGCGCCCGTGAGCGGGCGATCCGAGATGTCGCCATCGGCATCGCCAAAGGACGGCGCGTTGTCCGCCGCCTGGCCGTGGAAAAGGAGGTCGGTGGCGCCGTCGTGGGTCTCGTCGGCGGTGAACTCGACCGTGGCGCTGGTGATGGTCGCTCCCTGAGGAATGGTGATGTTCTGGAAGCGCAGGCCAACGGCCTGGGTGGAGGTATCTTCGACCAGTTCCAGGTCCGAGCCCTTGAGGATCACGTCGCCGGAGTTGAGCCGCTCCTCGGCGTCGTCGTATTTGTCGATCACCCGGACATCCAGGTTCTGGCTGCTGCCCCCGCCGCAGGTGACCTGCAGGCCAAAGGAATCGGACCAGGGCCCGCCATCGGCGGCGGTCGCTTGCAGATCAAAGGCGATGATATGGCCGTGGGGGGCGCCGGCGTCGATACGCAGGTCAAAGTCGCTGCTGTTCGTGCCGCTGCCGCCCGCGGGCAGGTCGGGATAGCCGCTGGTCGGCGTGTACAGCCAGGCGACGTAGGGGTCGCTGGTGCTGAGGCTGGCGCTGATGCCGGTGATGGTCGTCGCGCCCTGGTTGGCCAGATCTACATAGAGTTCGATGGCCTCGCCGCAGTTGGCGACGCCGTCGCCGTTGCCATCGCTGTCATCCTGCTGGTCGTCGTCGATGCCGTGGCCGTCATAGACCAGCGGGCCCGCGTCGCTGGCCACAAAGTGGGCGGTCGCGGTCTTGGCCGCATCCATGGTCAGGGTCTGCGGGTTGGCGCTGCCCGACAGGCTGCCGCTCCAATGGTCAAAGGTGTAGCCGGCCGCCGCTTGGGCGGACAGCTGGACCTGGGTGCCCTCGCTATACTGGCCGGCGCCGCAGTTGGGCTGCGGGTTGGCGCTGATCGAGCCACTGCTGGCCGGATCGACGCCGGTGGTCAAGGTGTAGCAGGTGGGCGGCTGGCCCGAGCCGTAGTCCACCAGGAGCCGGGGGGCCATATCGGGCTCGCCGTTGTAGGATTCGGCCGTGCGCTTGCCCGAGCCGTCGATGAGCACGGCCAGGCTGTTCCCGGAGGACCAGCCGGTACGGTTGACGATCTCTTGAACGATGGGCGCCAGGTCGGGTGATTGGTAGGTGGCGTGGACCGTGGACCAGGGGGCCACGTTGTTCCAGGCGACGGAGGCCGAGGTCTGGGATCGGGCCGAGATATCGTTGTCGGCGCTGTCAAAGGCGGGGGCGTCGTCACTGGCTTGGCCGTGGATGACCAGGTCGGTGTCGTCGCTGTGAGTCTCGTCAGCGGTAAAGACGATGGACGCGCTGCTGATGCTGGCGCCCTGGGGTATTTCCACGTTCTGGAAGCGCAGGCCCACGATCTGGGGATCTCTGTCCTCGCCCAGCTCCAGGTCGACGCTCTTGATGGCCACGTCGCCGTCGGTCAGCTTTTCCTCGGCGTCGTCGGTGGATTCTCTGACCATGATGTCCACGCTGCCCCCGGGCGGCGCCTCCGCATAGTTGACGGCGGCGGCATGGCTGGCGGCGGGCATGGTGACCTGGTTGGTGGTGGCCGCGCTGCCGTCGTTGTCGGTGCCCGACCAGGAAGCGACGGCCCAGTCCGCGGCCGGGCTGGCGCTGAGGCCGATGTTTTGCCCGGCGACGTACTGGCCGCCGGCGCAGCCCTGGGAGCTAACGGGTGATGGAACCGGGTCGCTGCCGGAACCGGTGTGGCTCAGGGTCAGCGTGTAGCAGGTAGGCGGCTGGCTGCTGCCAAACTCGACCAGGAGCCGGGGGGCCATATCGGGCTCGCCATTGTAGGATTCGGCCGTGCGTTTGCCCGAACCGTCGATGAGGATGGCCAGACTGTTCCCAGAAGACCAACCGGGACGGTTGACGATCTCCTGGATGATGGGCGCCAGGTCAGGTGATTGGTAGGTGGCGTGGACCGTGGACCAGGGGGCCACGTTGTTCCAGGCGACGGAGGCCGAGGTCTGGGGCCTGGCCGAGATATCGTTGTCGGCACTGTCAAAGGTGGCGGCATCGTCGCTAGCCTGGCCGTGGAAAACCAGATCGGTGTCGTCGCTATGCGTCTCGTCGGCGGTAAAGACGATGGAAGCGCTGGTGATGCTGGCGCCTGGCGGGATGTCCACGTTCTGAAAGCGCAGGCCCACGATCTGGGGATTGCTGTCCTCGCCCAGCTCCAGGTCGACGCTCTTGATGGCCACGTCGCCGTCGGTTAGCTTTTCCTCGGCGTCGTCGGTGAATTCGCTGATCATGATGTCCAGGCTGCCACCGCCACAGCTCTGTGTCGTGTCACTGTCCACGTTGCTGTAGGCAGAGTAGGCAGCATCACTGTCGCGGAAGGCGCGGACGCGATAGTGGTAGGTAGAGCCGCAAGCCCGCCCCGAGTCGTCAAAGGTGGTGACGCCTGTGCCGGTGGAGCCGGCCTGGGTCCAGTTCTGGCCCCCATCGGTGGAACGCTCGACGTGAAAGGCGGACTCGCCGGACGAGTTGTCCTGCCAGGAGACCCGGATCTCGGTCTGAGAGGTTGCCGACGCGCTCAGGTTCGAAGGGGCGTCCAGGGGACAGGCATCCGTCGTGGCACTGTCTACGTTGCTGTAGCCAGAGTAGGAAGCATCACTTTCACGGAAGGCGCGGACGCGATAGTGGTAGGTGGAGCCACAAGTCCGCCCCGAGTCGTCAAAGGTGGTGACGCCTGTGCCGGTGGAGCCGGCCTGGGTCCAGTTCTGGCCCCCATCGGTGGAGCGCTCGACGTGAAAGGCGGACTCGCCGGAAGAGTTGTCCTGCCAGGAGACCCGGATCTCGGTCTGAGAGGTAGCCGACGCGCTCAGGTTCGAAGGGGCGTCCAGGGGCGCGGGGGTTTGGGCGTCCAGGTCCACCTGGTGGAGATCGCGGTCATCGTGCCAGGCAAGCTCTGGGACGGCGCTGGCCTGTACGCCATCGACGTGGAAAGCGACGATTTCGCCATCCCGCATGCCGGGGATGGCTGGGCTGACAGAAGTATCCTCTCCATAGACGTACATGGCGCCGTAGGCGCCGTTGTCGGTCACCTCAAAGCAGCCGACCACGTCGCCCCGGGGACTCGATGCCTCGACCACCGTGCCAATGGGGGCGCTGGTCCCGTCCAGTTGGACGAGGCCATAGGCAAAGCTAAAGGAGGGCGTGTTGGCTACCGTGGGGCAGCCAGCGGCCCGGACCTTGCCAGAGCCCGAGTATTCCCCCAAGGCCATGGGGATCATGACCACTGCCAAGCATAGCAGGATTACCAGGGTAATCCTGGAAGGTCCTTTCTTGATCTTGTTCAGCATGGTATAAAACTCCTTCAGCTTGCTCGCCGGTCAACGGCAGGCAGAAAGGTCATTGGGGCGCACCCAAAATCATGGGCAGATAGATGGCATTGGTCTCCACAGGAGCAAAATGGGCAATGAAGGTACGATCCTGGTCCATGATAAGGGTGATGGGATTGGTATTCCCCCTGATCTCGCCACTCCAGTGGCTGAAACGGTAGCCAAAGGCTGGGGCGGCCTGGATCTGAACCTGGGTGCCGGGTGCATGCCGGCCGGGGCTGGGATCGTCCATGCAGCTATGCGGCGGGTTCGCGCCCACCGAGCCGCCTTCTGGTGGGCTGGCGTCTGTGGTAAGGGTGTTGCATGGCACCGCAGTGGGAGTCGCCGAGCCTGCCAGGGCCACCTCGTGCGATTCGCGGTCGGCGTGCCACACAAAAGCGGGTGTGGCGGTGGCCGCGTTGTCTAGCATGCGAAAAGCAACCGCTTCCCCTTCACGCATGCCAGGTATCGCCGGTGAAAGCGTCGTATCCTCACCATAGATGCGCAGCAGGCCAAAGTGGCCTGCCGTGGTTACCTCAATGCAGCCAACCACGTCGCCGCGAGGGCTGATCGCCTCAACGACCGTACCCACCGGCGCGTCAACGTCGTCCAGCAGGGCGCGGCCATAGGCCAGACTGAATGTCGGCGTGGAAGCCACGGCGGGGCAGCTCGCGGCCCCCTGGGCAGGGCCGTAGGCCCGGAGGAGCGGCCTGCCAGGAGCAAAGACTGCTGCCAGGCAGAGCAGGGTCGTGATGACAAGTCGAAGGGTTGTGGCCTGAATGCGTTGTCGCACGCTTGGGGCCTCCTTGCCGAGATCGCGGTTCATTCGATCGCGCTTGCTCTGGCTGTCAGGCTGTGGACTGGACTTGGTCTGTGTCAAGACTAGGGCTCCTGGTACTCGACGTGAAGCTTGGGCGCGAGGTCGGGCTCAGCATCAAAGGATTCGGCTACGCGTCGACCGGATCCCGTGATGATGATGGCCAGACTGTTGCCGCTGGACCAGCCCGCGCGGTCCACGATCTCCTGGAGAATGGGCGCCAGGTCGGGGCTCTGGTAGGTGTCGTGCACGGCTGTCCAGGGCGGCACGTTGTTCCAGTCGACCGAGACTGAGGTCCTGGTCCTACCCGAGATGTCGGCCAGCTCGTCGCCAAAGGCCACCGCGTCGTCCACGGCCTGGCCGTGAAAGCTCAGGTCCGTGTCCCCGCTGTGGACCTCGTCGGCGGCGAACTCGATGGCTGCCCCGGTGATGGTCGCACCCCGGGGAATGGTGACGTTCTGGAAACGCAGGCCCACGGCCTGGATGGAGCTATCTTGGACCATTTCCAGGTCAGAACCCTTGAGGATCATGCCTCCAGTTTCGAGTCTTTCCTCTGCATCGTCATACCTGTCACTCACAGAGACAACCAGGCTCTGGCTGCCGCCACCGCCGCAGATGACCTGGATGGCAAAGGAATCGGACCAGGGGCCGCCGCCAGATGCCGTTGCCTGAAGGTCAAAGGTGATCGAATGGCCATGGGGCGCTCCGGAGCCGACAGTCAGGTCAAAATCGCTCAGGTTGGCGCCGGTGCCCCCTGCGGGAAGGTCGGCATAGGCGCTGGCCGGATTGTAGAGCCAGGTGACGTACGGGTCGTTGGTGCTGAGGGTGGCGTTGATGTCCGTGACGGTCGTGGCGCCCTGGTTGCCTAAATCGACGGTAAGTTCGATGGTCTCTCCACAGTTGACGAGGCCGTCTCCATTGCCGTCGCTGTCATCCTGCTGGTCGTCGTCGATGGTGTGGCCGTCATAGACCAGCGGGCCTAAACTGCTGGCGCTCTGGTGGGCGGTTACCGCCCTATCGCGGTCCATGGTGAGCGTCGCCGGGTTGGTGCTGCCGGCGAGGTCTCCGCTCCAATGGTCAAAGCTGTAGCCGGCGCCGGGACTGGCCGTGAGCTGGACCTGGGTGCCCTCGAGATACTCAGTGCCGCAGTTGGGAGCAGGATCCGGGCTCACGCTGCCGCTGCCGGCCGGCTCGACGTCCAAGGTGAGGCCGTGGCACGCGGGCCCACCCCCGTCTTCATAGTCCACGTGCAGCCGGGGGGCCAGGGCCAGGTCGCCGTGACCTGCCGCGCCGTTGTATGACTCAGCCGTGCGCCGGCCAGAGCCGGTAATAAAGATGACCAGGCTGTTGCCCGGGCCCCAGCCGGGACGGCCGACAATCTCCTGCACCAGCGCTGACAGGTCGGGCGTCTGGTAGGTGGCGTGCACGGTGCTCCAGGGCGGCACGTTGTTCCAGCTCACAGATTCGGCTGTCCGCGGCCGGTTCGCCAGGTCATGGTCCGGCGTGGCAAAGGTTTCCGCGTCGTCGCTGGCCTGGCCCTGGATGCTCAGGTCTGTGGGCCCGCTGTGGGTCTCGTCGGCGGCAAAGACGATGGCCGCGCTGGTGATGCTGGCCCCCTGGGGGATGGCCAGGTCTGAGAAGCGCAGGCCCACGATCTGGGGGTTGCTGTCCTCGCCCAGCTCGAGGTCGACGCTCTTGACCGCCACGTCGCCATCGGTCAGTTTCTCCTCGGCATCGTCGGAGGAGGTGCTCGATCCAGGCGTCCAGGCTCCCGCTGCTGCCGCCGCTGAAGGTGGCCGTGATCGTCTTGTTCCCGTCCATGGTCAGGATCGTGGGGTTGTCCGCGCCGCCCAGGTCGCCGCTCCAGCCCTCAAAGGTCCAGCCGGCACCTGGTAGGGCCGTGAGCTGCACCTGGGTGCCGGCCTGGTAGAGCGCCTGATCCGGGTCCCTGGTCACCGTGCCGCTGCCAGCGACGTTCACCGTCAGGCTATAGCCCGCCGCCTCCTGGCTGAAGGAGGCCGTGACCGACCTGTTGCCGTCCATGGTCAGGGTCTCGGGATTGTTGCTCCCGTTCAGGTCGCCGCTCCAAAGATCAAAATTGTAGCCGGCCGCTGGGTTGGCCGTGAGTTGGACCTGAGTACCCTGGACGTAGCCGGCGCCACAGTTGGGAGGTGGGTCCTGGCTCACGCTACCGCCGCCAGCGGGCTCGCTGCCCGCGGTCAGGGTGTAGCAGGTCTGCGTACCCCCGAACTCCAGGTGGAGCTTGGGCGCCAGGGCCGGGTCTCCGTGCGCGCTGGCGCCGTCGTACGACTCGGCCGTGCGCCGGCCGGAGCCGGTGAGCAGGATGGCCAGGCTGTTGCCGGCGGCCCAGCCAGGCCGGTTGACGATTTCCTGGACCAGGGCCGATAGGTCGGGACTTTGATAGGCGGCGTGCACGGTGTTCCAGGCTGGTACGCTATCCCAGTTGACTGAAGCCGCTGTTTGGGGCCGATCGGTAATGTTGTAGTCGGGCCACGCAAATGCCTCCGCGTCGTCGCTGTCCTGCCCGCGGAAGACCAGGTCCGTGGCCTCGCTCTTGGCCTCGTCGGCCCTGAACTCGAGGGTCGCCCGCGTGATGCTGGCCCCCTGGGGCACCGCCACGTTCTGGAAGCGCAGGCCGACCATCTGGGGCTCGCTGTCCACGCCCAGCTCCAGGTCAGAGCCCTTGCGGGCCACGTCGCCGCTCGACAGTCTCTCCTCGGCATCGTCGCTGGACTCGATCACCAGGACGTCCAGGCTGCCCGAGGAGCTGCTGCTAAAGGTTGCGGTCACCGTCTTATTCCCATCCATGGTCAGGCTGGCCGGATTGGCCGAGCCGCTGAGATCGCCGGACCAGCCGGCAAAGGTCCAGCCGCTGCCGGGCTGGGCCGTCAACTGGACCTGGGCGCCGGGCGCGTAAGCTGCCTGGTCGGGGTCTTTGGAGACCGTACCGCTGCCGGTGACCTGCACGGTCAGGCCGTATCCGTCCTGGCTCCAGTGGGCCGTGACCGACCTGTCACCGTTCATGGTGATGGTCGCTGGATTGCTGGACCCGGTCAGGTCGCCCGACCAGCCGGTGAAGGTCCAGCCGGGAGCCGTCGTCGGCCGTGAGCTGTACTTGGGTGCCGGCCGCATACTGGCCGCCGCTACAGTTGGGTGCCGGATCGCGGCTCACCGAGCCGCCACTGGCCGGGTCCGCCCCCGTTGTCAGGGTGTAACAGGTCTGCTCTCCGCCATACTCGATGTACAGCCGGGGGGCCATGGTTGGCTCGCCGTTGTAGGACTCGGCGGTCCGCCGCCCCGAGCCGGTGATGATGAGGGCCAGGCTGTGCCCGGCGGCCCATCCGGGCTGGTTGACGATTTCCTGGATGATGGGGGCCAGGTCGGGGCTCGCGTAGGCGTCGTGGACCGTCAGCCAGGGCGCGACGTCATCCCACCTCACGGAGGCCGCCGTCTTGCTCCGGCTCGAGATATCATAGTCGCTGCTGGCAAAGGTTGCCGCGTCGTCGCTGGCCTGGCCGTGAAAGACAAGGTTGGTCGGGCCTACCTGGACTTCGTCGGCCCAAAAGTCGACGGTTGCCCTGGTGATGGCGGCCCCCTGGGGCACGGTCACGTTCTGAAAGCGCAGCCCGGTGGTCTGGAGCACACTGTCCTGGACCAGTTCCAGGTCCACGCCTTTGAGGGCCACGTCGCCGTCGGTGGACCGTTCCTCGGCGTCATCCGTAGAGGCTGACACGGGTATGTAGATGCTGGCACCCCCGCCGCCACAGCTCGCGACGACCTCAAAGGTGTCGTACCAGGGTCCGCCGCTGGCGGCCGTAAGCGCCAGATCGAAGGCGATGCTGTGGCCGTTGGGCGTGTCAGGCTGCAATTCGCAGGAAAAGGGCTGGCTGTTTGACGCCGTCCCGCCAGCAGCGATGTCCGGGTAGGAGCTGGTCTGGCCGCTGCAACTGACGTAAGGGCTGGTGGTGGTCAGGGTGGCGCCGATTCCGGTGGCCGCGCTGGCGCCCTGATTGCGCAGCTCGATGGCCAGCTCAACCGTCTCCCCGCACTCGGCCACACCGTTGCCATCGATGATGTGGCCCTCGTACACCAGTGGACCCGGCACCGCGGCGCCAAAGTTGGCCGTCACCGAGGTATTGCCCTCGATGGTCAGGCTGGCCGGGTTGCTGGCCCCTGAAAGGTCGCCGCTCCAGCCGGTAAAAGACTGGTCGGGGTCAGGGATGGCCGTGAGCTGGACGACGTCGCCGTGTTGATAGGTCGTTTGGGCCGGGTCGACCTCTACCGACGCCGCCGCCCGAGGTGTCCACGGCCAGCGTGTACTCGATGGGAGCAAAGTACGCGGTGACCGACCGGTTGCCGTCCATGGTCAGGCTGGACGGGGTTGTCGCTGCCGGAGAGGTCTCCGCTCCAGTGGTCAAAGGAGCGGCCAGGGCCAGGTTCGGCCGTCAGGCTCACCCGGGTACCGGCCGTATAGGCGCCGGCGCCACAGTTGGGCGCCGGGTCAGCGCTGATCGAGCCGCTGCCCGAAGGGTCGGCGTTGGTGGAGAGCGTGTAGCAGGTCTGCAGGCCAAAGGCATAGTTCTGACCGATCTCGTCGTGGCTCAGCGCCCGGCAGTATAGGGCGACCAGATGCAGCTTGCCCAGCCAGGGGCGCTCGCCCACCGGCTCGTTGGCCAGGGTCAGCGGGTAGCTCTCATTCCACCCCGAGAAATCGCCGCCCACGACCTGCCGGACCTGCAGCTCGTCGTTGACATAGATCCGGGCCGTCCCGGACTGCTCGCGGGTGTAGACCAGGTGGGTCAAGCCCGTCGTGGTCGCGCCATCCAGGGTCGAGAGGGAGGGCTCGCCGTTGTCGGATTGCTGGGTCGTGCGCAGCCGGACGTCAAAGACCTCCGGCACTTCATCGCGGAACAGCAGGCCCTGGCCCAGGGTAAGGTTGCGATCCTTGGTGTCGGGTGACAGGGTCACGATGCGCGCCGGGCCATCCTGGGTGATATTGGCCGGCTCGATCCAGGCTTCGACAGTGACCTCGTCGGAGGCCCGGCAGGCGGCGTTGATCTTGGTCGCCGCGCCGGCGGAGGTGATGATCGCCGGCGAGTCCAGATCAAGGGCTCCGTCCGCCCAGGTCACCGCCCCTGCGTCCTCAATGGTCAGATCCAGTGGCTGGCCTATCCCGGAGACGTCGTGCACCGTGGAGCCGCCGCCCTCGTTGAAGGTATACAGGGCCTGCAGCCCACTGCTCACGCGCGCATCGACGACCGGCGGCTGGGCCGGTGGGCAGGCCCCCTGGCACTCGTAAGCGCCCAGGTCGGGCGCCGCGCCGTTGTAAGCCAGGACCACCGCGTCGCCAGCGTTCCAGGACAGGCTCTGGTCGACGGTGATCAGGTTGCTGGCATAGTCGATGGACGTGATGCGCACCGGGCTCCGGCCCCCAATCTGGATCTGGTCTCCGGGGGTCACCCCCATGCCGTCGCTAAAGTAGCCGGCGTCCAGCAGCCGGACCGAGGCGCCAGAACCCGCACCGTCGGTCCTGGTCAGCGCTCCGCCAGCGTCGATGGCCGGGCTGTGGTCGCGGAGGCGGAAATCAAACTGGTCGTGTTCGCCCACCGGTCGCTCGGGAGCGTCCACAAACATCGGATCGGCGTAGAAACTGGAGGCTTCGTCACCGGTGATAGAGTTAAAGCCCTCCAGCCGTCGCTGCCACATGCTCAGCGTGAGCTTGTCCCAGTCCCCGGCGCCCGGACGTGGGCGAAAAAGGCGCCCAGGGTATTGTAGTACAGGTTGTGATCGGCGTGGCTCGTCCCATTCTGGTTCTCGGTGAGCAACAGGGACACCTCGACCGAATTGTGTCCCACAAAGATGTTGTTCTGGACGGCGATGGCCCCGTCGCCTACCTCTTTCTGGCGGACGCCCGTCCAGTTGGGCTTGTTGAGGGTCTCCCATTCGCTGTTGGGCCCGGTATAGTCGCGGTTGTTGCCCACGAGGGTGTTGTGGTAGATCTTGTAGCCCTGGTGGGCGCGGATGGCCGGCGAGCTGTCATAGATCAGGTTGTTGCGGATGATTACATCCCGGGTGCTGGTGTTGTTGCCCCGCGAGATGGAGGCGTGGGCGTCCCGATTCCAGCCATATACGGGACCGTTGCTGCTGCCGATGATGCCATAGATGATATTGTCTTCGATGACGACGTGGGCGGCCCCCTTCAGGTCGATGGCGTTCTCGGCGTGGTAGCGGAAAACGTTGCCGCGGACGATGGTACCAAAGTTCGAGATGTCGTTCATCCGCTGAGGCCCGTCGGGTAGGGACACGTCCTGTAGGAACTGGATGCCATCCTCGACGGCGCTGCCCTCCATGAGGTTGCCCTCGATGAGGTTTCCCTGCATCACGCCCTTGCTTGTGCCGACCGCGATGGAACTCTGGCCGGTGGACGAGATGGTGTTGTTCCGAATCACATTGTAGTGGGGCGCGTTCTTGATGTGGATGCCCTGGTTGACGCCACGGATGGTATTGCCCTCGATGAGGTTGTAGGTGGTGCCGCTCAGCACGATGCCGAATTCCAGGTATCCCTGCAGGAACAACTGCAGGGGGTCGCCCTCGCGGATGATGTTACAGTTTCGGATCTCATTGTGGTGACCGGCCTCGCCCAGGTGCACCCAGGGCCAGCGCATGTCGCCGCCGGGGGGCGCGTGACCATACTTCAGGGTAAAGCCGTCGACGACGACGTAGCTCTGGCTGGGCAGGGCGACGAGCTTGTCGGTGCCGGCCTGGCCGCGCAGAGTCACCGTTTCGTTCTGGTAGCTGGCGTAGGTGATCTTGCTGCCGGCCGTACCCGAGTGCTCAGGCTCAATATACTCGTCGTAACTGCCGGCCCGGACATAGGCCGTGTCGCCGGCGCGCAGCTCCTGGTTGGCCTTGGCGATGGTCCGCCAGGGTTGTTGCAGGCTGCCGGAATTGGCGTCGCTGCCGTTGGTGGCGACATAATACACGGTGCCCGCGGCTGCCAACGCCGGGCTAGCGCTCTCCCTGGCGGCCAGCGCTGGCCCGGGAATGGAAAGCAGAAGCGCCATGACGACCAGCAGCACCGTGGCGACCGAATGACCTGTACCGGACCCGGGAGCCGGTAGGACTTTCACTGATAGATTCACATCCGCCCAATCTCTCATACACACCTCAACCCTGAACCAACCCCACGGTCCACGCAGGAAAAAACCCGCCATACCGCATGGTTGGCATTGGGCCCGGCCAGGGGCCTCCACGCCAGAACCAGCGCAGTGGGCGGGCTATAGAAATTGCTTGCAGCCTTTTGCCAAGGGGCGCCGTTCGCCTTGGCAGCGACCAGAGTTCCGCTCGAAGATAAGGCGTCCGAGAATCGGACGCTCGAATACCGGGCGCGCTTTCATACCAGAGGCCAGTATACCATGGTCAAATTCGCAAGTCAATGACGTTAAGGTGACGGTCAGGGTACGATTGGGGTATGATTGCGTGCGAAACTCGGGACGAACCTCAGGTTCGCGTCTGGCTGCGAGCTCCAAGGTCTGGACCCAGCAACCAACATCCGCCGCCAGGCAACATCACGCACCACGCCTGCCTCAATGCCGGCACCGTCTACGTCTGGCGCCAAAAAATCGGCTGGAACTTTGCCAGCCCGGACGAGGAACTGGTTTCTTGGTCATGTCATTCTGAGGAGTGAAGCGACAGCCTGTCCCGAGTCTTCCGAGGGATAGGAATCCCCAACGATGCCCAGGGGAAGACACCATCATCAACATTCGTAAAATTCGTGCAATTCGTGGCAGGGAGTACTAATGGCTACCGGCACTGGCTCCGGCACCCCGGCTGCTGGCGCCAGCGCCCTGATGCTCAACGGCCTGCGCGACCGGATCCGTACTCCGCTCGAGCATGCCCACGGCGCGCCCGATCCCGTCCCCATCCTCTCCTCCACCGAGACCCTGGCCACCCTCCGCGACGGCGCCAAGCTCCACCTGCAGGACAGCGGAAACACAAAATGGGCCTGCCATGACATCAAAGGATCGGCGTCCTCCGCCGCATCCATCTGGTTGTCGCATCCAGCGGGGTTGTCACCCTTGCCCCGGATATCGAGTGTCAAGACCCCCGCTCTGGCTAGGATGAACCTCGCACAATCAGCGGTAGGTAGTAGGTAGCCATGCCTGCGTGACAACCCCACCTGCCCAGAATCCACTAGCCAGCGTGTATGCCCCGCCGGCTATCACGCCGGCGCCGGCCTGTCCGGCTGTCCCATCCAGCCTGTAGCCCGCGCCAGTCTGGGTCCCCCCGCCGCCGGCGACGGTGTACCAGGAGAGATCGTCCGGGCCGTCGCCCGCCGCCCACACCGTACCAGCCAGGAGCAGCAGGCCGGCCAGGATCAGGATCGTGGCCCGCTTCATGGCGCACCGCCCTCTGGCCCCGCCTGCGCGGCGAGCAGCGCTTCCAGTGCCGCCAGGCGCGCGGCCAGGTCCTCCACCTGCGCTTTCAGATCCTGGTTCTGAGCGTAGAGCCCCTGGATGGCGGTCAGGGCCACGCCGTCGGCGTCCAGGGTGTTGATGTAGGCCTCACCTTCACCGCCCAGGTCGGGCAGCAGGGCATTGAAATCCTGGGCCATGGGCCCAACGTGGCGGATGGCCGGGTCCTGGGAGGTATAGTTCCAGGTGGTGATCTCCAGGCCGGCCAGGTCCTCCAGTAGGGCTTGGCTGTCCAGCGGTCGGAGGTTCTCCTTCCGCGCCCGGTCGCTGACCCCGTTCCAGGAGCTGCCCCCAGCCGAAATGCGCACGCCGCTGGTCAGAGCGGCGTTGGTGTAGATATAGTAGCCGCCGCTGGAGCGAAAGATGGTGCGGTTTGCGTCGGAGCAATCGATATCGGCAGACGTGGAATCACCCCAGACGAAGCAGCCCTGCATGTTGGCCTTGGCCCGCTTGCCGGCGGCGAAGCTCATATCGCCTGCTGCCACATTGAGCCAGCCCCCGGGTACGGTGGCGGCCTCGCCGCTGGCGGCGTTTTTGGAGCCCCCGCCACAGTGGCAGCGGCCCCGCTGGCAGTGTTCTCATAGCCCCCGCCCACGGTGGCATCGTTCTGGTTTGCGGTGTTTCCGTTGCCCCCACCTACGGTGGATTCCCATCCACTGGCGGTGTTCCCGGTGCCACCACTCACGGTGGATTCCCATCCACTGGCGGTGTTCCCCTCGCCCCCACCCACGGTAGCGTGGTCATCAGTGGCCTCGTTCCCCTCGCCCCCGCCCACGGTGGCGTGGACACCGCTGGCCTTGTTCCCCTCACCCCCACTCACGGTGGCGTGGTCCTCACTAGCCGAGTTGTCCTGGCCCCCGCCGACGGTGGCGTTCGCGCCCTCGGCGGTGTTGAGTTCGCCCCCGGACACCGTGGCGAGTACCCCGCTGGCCTCATTGGCCCCGCCACCGCCCACGGTGGCGCCGTAACCGCTGGCCCGATTCGGCGCTGTGCCCTCCATGCTCCCGCCCCCTGCTACGGTGGCGATATGTCCGCTGGCGATGTTCGACTCGCCCCCACCCACGGTGGCCCAATCGCCGCTGGCTTCGTTGTTCGCGCCCCCGCCCGCGGTGGCAAACCTGCCGGAGACAGTATTGCCCACACCCGCGCTCACGAACGGGCCGTCGGCCGCCCATAGGGCATACGGCGCCGCCGTCAGCGGCTGTCGCGGGCTCAGCGTTTTAGTCCCTGCGCCACAGTCGACGCTGATCTGGAGCCAGCGCGCTTCACCCGTGAAAGCCCTGGCCCCAAAGTCGGGCCGGACGGTGAAATAGCCATCGGCTACCTGCACACTCATGGCTACAAACCATCCCAGCACCTCACCACCCGCCGCCGCGTCACACAGCTCGAAGGTGAAGTCGCAGATGTCGTCCACCGGGCCGGCCCCATCCTTGAGCCGGCCCTGGTAGGTAAAGCTCGTGCCCAGCGCGCCCGCCTCGGCGCCACCTTCCTGGGCGTAGCTGGCGCCGATCGCCAGACCTGCCAGTCAGACCGAACGCAGCCAAAACCGACAAAACGCTCCTTCTCTTCATCGCGCACCTCCTCGGTGATGGTTTGAGTGGGCCCACTCAAAGCAGATGCCAACTCCCACTCATCTCTCTTGCTCCAAACCGAACACCCTTTCGCCAGGACTTGCTCCTTGCTCCGTCCTGAGCACCTTCGACAGCACCAACGGCCAGCTCATTTCCTACCCGATACCAAGACATGGCCCGGTTCCAGGAACAGCCTGGCTTCGCCTTCCACGATGGCCAATGGCTGCCACTCGGTGAAGCTGAAAGAAACATCCCTATAGCCGCGCCTATGATGGTCGAGAAAGAAGCTCACCTTCACGTCCCTGTCGCTCAGAGGCCGCAGCGCGACAGGCTCCTTGGATGCGAGCCCGGTCTCGAGCAGCATCTCCAGTGCTCTTATGGCCTCGTCGTCGGACCTGTGGTCTGTGGCCAGCACCGACTCCCGCCGGAACCACGCGGGTCCCCAGTTCCTGTCTCCGTCCAGGGCTTCCCACGGCGTTTGCCAATACAGTACCTGTACCGACTCCCATCTGGTGAGCGGTATGAGTTCCTGTGCTCGAGGCAGCGCCTAATCTGGCCGCTGAGGGTTGGCCTGCGCCACCAGTTTGCGCAGTCTGGCGTATTGAGCGTCGTTCAGTACCGCAGCTCCGCCCTGGAGGAACTTGGGTGAGTCATAGTACCCATCGTCTTCTCGCCACGCGGCAACGGGCGGCAGGAGGAGTACAAAATCGCCTGCCTGCCGGATGCTCAGCCAGCCGTACACTTTTCCCCAGGGAGTATCCGTCGAGGCAGACTGGGTCCGTGCCCCAGTCAACGTACTCGATGGCGTTGCTCACCAGGTGATCGTTGATGAGCAATGCGGTCGTCTGGGGGGAACTGTACCACTCAGAGCTTGCGATGTTCGGTCTTGTCTCAATTCTCTCAGCTATCCACATTTTGCCTCTTCCGGGTCACTGACCTGGCCTGGCGCCAAGTTCCGGCACCGCCGTAAACAGGCGGTGCTGGGAAGATCTCTATCGATTGCAGTGCCTAGCACCGGCTCTTTCAGGATACTGTTGGCTTATTACACAAAGTGCGAAGGCGCAGCAGACCGCGCGGGGATGAACTCCCCGCGCTACGGAGCGACGCCCCGTGAACGGGGCTGGAAGACGTGATCTGGTCCCTCCCAGCCCGATTCATCGGGCGTTGCTCCGTAGACCGGCCACGCTTGCCCTGAGCGAAGCCGAAGAGTCATGGCCGGTCGGTTCTGCCAGCGGGTTCATATTATGTAATAGGCCAACAGTAGCTCTTTCAGGTTCTGGCCCCGCCGTAAACAGGCGGTGCTGGGAAAATCTCTATCGATTGCAATGCCTAGCACCGGCTCTTTCAGGCCGGTGCGATACAGCGAGATCGTTAGGGACTGGGCGAGAGAACCGCCATGTTGAGCGGCAGGATTCCCTGGAACAGCCTCTACTGCGGCAGCCAGACCGACAGTTCGCCAAAGCGATGCTCGCGCCCCACGAAAAAGTCATCGCGCAGTGCGCCAGGCGCCTCACCGCTTACCGCCGCCTCGACGCAGGCGGAGAACTCGGCCAGCCAGCCCGGATCGGTGATGACCTCGTTGTGACCAGGACAGATGGCCGTCACGCCCGGAAGCGCGGCCAATCGCCTGGCGCTGCGGGCCAGGGCCTGGGGGTCGCCGCCCTCAAAGCAGGCAAAGATGGGGCCTCGGTAGGCCGAGTCCCCGGTGAACAGCATGCCGCTCGCATTGTCCAGGAAGGCCACGTGCCCCGCAGAGTGGCCGGGGATGTGCAGCACATGCAGCACCCGGCCGCCCAGGTCGACGACGTCCCCATCGTGCAGCAGGCGGGTGGCAGGCAATGCAGCGATGCGGTAGGCATCGGGATCGAAAGAGGGCGGCAGAACCGCCCTGGCGGCAGCCGACTGCGCCGCCTGGCGCCAGCGGCTAATGTCGGGTTCCTGGGCCACCAGCTCCGCCTCGCTGTGGTGGATGGCGCGCTGGGAGAAGGCTGCATTGGCGCCGATATGGTCCCAGTGGAAATGGGTGTTGAGCACCATGCAGGGCAGGTCCGTGATCCTGGCGACCTCGGCCCTGACCTCGCCGATGCCCATGCCGCTGTCGATCAGGGCAGCGCACTCCTGGCCTACGACCAGGTACATGTTGGCGCTGTCCAGCCCGACCCGCGGCTCAACGGCGCCAATGGGCTCGGATATGCGGTAAGTATCGGTCCCGATTCGTGTGGTACGATGCCAACGCATGAGAAAGGCTCCTCTTCCCAATCTTGACCTCGGTAATCCGCTTTTGACCTCGGAGGTCTGGCTTCGACCTCCGAGGTCTGGTCTGCGCAAAAGCCCGAAGGTTCTGGCTTGTGTCGCGGCCACCAGACCTCGGGGGTCCCGGGCAGACGCGAACCTGCGGTTCGTCCGAGGTCTAGTTCCCCCTTTCCAAACTGACGCGTAGCCTGGGCGCCAGAGCAGACGCGCCGTTGTACGACTCGGCCGTCCGCCGGCCGCTGCCGGTGACAAAGAGCGCCAGCGCGTTGCCCGCGGCCCAGCCGGGCCGGCTGACCACCTCCTGGACGATGGCCGTCAGGTCCGTGCTCCGGTGGACGTCGTGGACCGCCGTCCAGGCTTCGACGTCGTTCCAGGCCGCGGACGCCGCCGTCTTGGGCCTGCTGGAGAGGTGATAGTCATCATCGGCGAAAGGTGCCGCATTATCGCTGGCCTGGGCGTGAAAGACCAGGTCGGTCGGGTCGCTGTGGGTCTCGTCGGCCGAGAATTCGACATAAGCGTTCGTGACGGTGGCCCCTTGGGGCACGGTCACGTTGGCGAAGCGCAGGCCGACAATCTGGGGCGCTCTATCCTCGCCCAGCTCCAAGTCAACGCCCTTGAGGGCCACAGAGCCCCGGTCGATGCGCTCCTCGGCGTCGTCGCTGGAGGCCGAGACCTGGACGTCGACCGTGGTGATCTGGCCCCCCTCACCGAAGGCAGCGGTGACCGCCATGTCACCGTCGATGGTCAGGGTCGTGGGGTTGTCGCTGCCAGCGTGGTCGCCGCTCCAGCCGATAAAGTGCCAGGCGGGGCCGGGAATTGCTGTGAGTTGTACCTGGTCGCCAAAGTGGTAGGTCTGCTGGTCCGGGTTCCTGGCCACCGTACCGTCGCCGGTGGTGTTCACCGCCAGGCTGTACCCTTCCTGGTCAAAGCTGGCCGTGACCGACCTGTCCCCATCCATGGAGACCGTGGACGGATTGTCGCTGCCCGCCAGGTCGCCGCTCCAGCCCGTGAAAGTCCACCCGGTCTTGGCCTGAGCGGTGAGTTGCACCTGCGTGCCCGCAGTGTAGCCGGCGCCGCCAGCGGCGATGCAGTTGGGTTCAGGGCTAGCGCTGATGGCGCCACTGGACGCCGGAGCTACAGTGGTGGACAGCGTGTAGCAAGTCTGCTGTCCGCCCCCATACTCCACGTGCAGCTTGGGCGCCAGAGCGGGTGCGCCGTCGTACGACTCGGCGGTTCGGCGGCCGCTGCCCGTGACAAAGATGACCAGGGAGTTGCCCGCGGCCCAGCCGGGGCGGCTGACCACCTCCTGGATGACGGCCGATAGGTCGGCGCTGCGGTAGCTGTCGTGCACCGTCGCCCAGGCCTCGACGCCGTTCCAGGCGGCAGAGACGGCCGTCTTGGGCCGGTTGGAGAGGTCGCGGTCGCTGCCGGAAAAAGCCGCCGCGTCATCGCTGGCCTGGGCCTGGAGGCTGAGGTCTGTGGGCCCGGCGTGGGTCTCGTCGGCGCTGAATTCGACATAAGCCACGGATATTGCCGCCCCAGGCGGGATCTCGACGTTCTGGAAGCGCAGGCCCACGATCTGCGGGGCTCGGTCCTCGCCCAGCTCCAGATCGACCCCCTTGACGGCCACCGAGTTCCTGTCCAGGCGCTCCTCGGCGTCGTCGTCGGAGGCCGCGACCTGGCGGTCGAGGACACCGGTCGGGCCGTCCTGGCCAAAGCTGGCGGTGACGGTTTTGTCGGCGTCCATGGTCAGGGTCGCCGGGTTCTCCGCACCGATCAGGTCCCCGCTCCAACTGCCAAAGCTCCAGCCTGGATCGGCGTGGGCCGTGAGCTGGACCTGGGCGCCGGGCGGGTAGGACGCTTGATCGGGATCCACGCTTACCGAACCACTGCCCGTGAGGTCGACGGTCAAGGTGTAGCCACCCTGGACAAAGGCGGCGGTGACGCTCTTGTCCCCGTCCATCGTGAGAAGGGCAGGATTGTCGCTGCCCGACAGGTCGCCGCTCCAGCCGGCAAAGGTCCAGTCCGCGCCGGCTGTGGCCGTCAACTGCACCTGGTCGCCATGGTGATAACTGGTCTGGTCCGGGTCCTTGCTCACCGCACCGCTGCCGGTGGTATTCACCGTCAGGGTGTATTCGTCCTGGGCCAAGTTGGCGATGGCCGTCTTGTCCCCGTCCATCGTGAGAAGGACAGGATTGTCGCTGCCTGACAGGTCGCCGCTCCAGCCTGTGAAAGTCCACCCGGCGTTGGGCTGGGCCGTGAGTTGCACCTGCGTACCGCTGTGTAGCCGGCGCCGCCAGCGGCGAGCAGTTGGGCTCAGGGCTGGCGATGATGGTGCCGCTGGTCGCTGGATACACGCCGGTGGACAGCGTGTAGCAGGTCTGTTGTCCGCCTCCATACTCCACGCGAAGCTTGGGCGCCAGAGCGGGCGCGCCATTGTATGATTCGGCGGTGCGCCGGCCCGAGCCGGTGACAAAGATGGCCAGGGCATTGCCCTCCGTCCAGCCGGAGCGGTTGACCACCTCCTGGATGATGGGCGAGAGATCCGCGCTCTGATAGCTGTCGTGCACCGTGGTCCACGGTTCGACGTCGTTCCAGGCAGCCGAGGCCGTGGTCTTGGGCCGGTCGGAGAGGTGATAGTCACTGCCATCGAAAGGCGGCGCGTTGTCGCTGGCCTGAGCGCGAAAGGTGAGGTTGGTGGCACCAGCGTGGGTCTCGTCGGCGGAGAACTCGATGGTGGCCCTGCTGATAATCGCTCCCGGTGGGATTCTGGACGTCTTGAAAGCGCAGGCCCACGATCTGGGGGGCGCGGTCCTCACCCAACTCCAGGTCGACGCCCTTGATGGCGACCGATCCTGTGTCGAGACTCTCTTCGGCGTCGTCTTCCGAGGCGGTCACCTGGATGTCGATAGCCCCGGACTGGCTGTTGTCGCTGAACAGGGCCGTCACGGCCATGTCGCCGTCCACGGTCAGCGTGGCCGGATTGTCGCTGCCGGACAGGTCACCACTCCAGCGGCTAAAGGTCCATCCCGCGTCAGCCTGGGCCGTCAAGTGCACCTCGTCGCCATAGTGATAGGTCGCCTGATTGGGCTCCTTGATGACCACACCCGAGCCGGTGACATTTGTCGCCAGCGTATATTCCGTCTGGGTGAAGGTCGCCGCAAGGGCCTTGTCGCCGTCCATGGCTATCTCCCAGACACCCCCGCCCTTGTCGACGAGATCCGCCACGTCCGGGCCGCTCCAGCCGGCGAACTGCCAGCCCGCGCCGGGCTGGGGCGCCAGGGTGACGACCGTGGCCTCGACATAAACCCCACCCGCAGGATTCGAGGGCGACGTCGCCGCTGCCCTCGACGCTGACATCGAGGCTGAAGCCCTGGGCCGGCACAAAGGTGGCGGTGATGGCAGCGTCACCCGCCAGTGTGAGGGACGCCGGGTTGTCCGCGCCCGACAGGCTGCCGCTCCAACCGGCAAAGACCCAGCCCGCGTCCGGGGTGGCGGTCAGCTCGATGGTGTCGCCATAGAGGTAGGCGTCGGAGGGACCGGTCAACATGGGGCTAACCTGCACCGAACCATTGCCTACGGTGTCGACGTTGACGTCCAGAACGGGCAGGATCTCGACGTCGCCAAAACTGGCGTCGACCTCGTGGGCCACCAGCAGGACCGAGCCGTTGAACATCTCGTCGGGCGGGGCATCCTGGACCTCAAAGACCCAGTCTTCCGGTTCATCTGTGCCCACCTGCCAGGCCTTAAAGCTGTAGAATCCGCTCTGGCCGGGGACCTGGGTCTGGGCCCGCAGCTTGAAGTAGTGGGGCGTATTCAGTGGAACCCGGTAGCCGCTTCATCCTTCAGGATGTCATAGTGCCCGGTGTAAATGGCCAGCTTGGGCCCGCCATTGTTCGCGTCGCGGTTCCGGTAGAAGCCATAGGCCCCGATCTGCCACCAGCCCCGGCCCGGCTGCTCGTCGTCGATCTGAAAGTGCCCCTGCCAGCGGGCCACGACGCCCACACCGCCGGCGTTGGGGTCCGGAAAGGCGTGGATGGTGACCGGCACCGTGACCTGAAAGTCGTCCCAACCCATGTCGCCCAGGGCCACGATGCGGTCGTAGCCGGTGGCCATGGTGCGGATGTTGTCGCCATCCTTGGCCCATTGGCCGTCCACCACCTGTACCACGTCGCGGATGTCGGCCACGGAATCCCAGTCGATGCTTTAGGGCTGCGGCCAGGTATTACCTGCCGAGTAGTTGACTATCACCGTTTCGGTGGTCTGGCCGCCATTGGCTTTGATGACCACGGTGTTGGCGCCGTCGTTCAGATCTAGGGTTCGATCTCAGCGTTGAAATCCCCTGGCTCTGCCAGGCGGGGGCTGGCCGTGTTGCCAGGGCGGCCGCCATCTCGGGCGCCATCGGCCCGGGATCTCCCAGCGACCCGCGGACGCTGAGGCTGTCCTGCCCCTCATACAGTCGGCAGGATCCCGTCCCCCCGCTGGGCGCCGAGGCTGATCTCCGCCACCCATGGCCAATTCGACATCCGGGCCGCCGTTCAGCGAATAGTGCAGCGTGCTGGCTCCGCTGGCGTTGCCCAGGATATTGATCTGGCGTTGGGGGTTGCCCGGCATCCCATAAGCCTGAGGGCTGCCGTACCAGATGTTGATCTCGGGGGCATCGGGGGCGGCCTGCAAGCCCAGACTTCCACGAAGCGCGCCCGCCACTGGAACCTGGACGGCCAGCAGCAGGGAAGCGAGAAGTACGATTCCTGTTGTGTTCAGGGACATGTTCATGTCAGCCGCTCCTCACAGCACATTTCTACGCGGGGCGCCCGTCGCGACCGCCATTCGAGGATCTCTAGTATCAGTAGGCCGCAATCAACTTCCCGGAAGCTTGTCAGAGGTGCGATTCTGACCCAGTTCGCTGAATTCAAGGAATCCAATATGCTCGCCCGAGCACAGCTTCCGGGAAGTTTGGCATCGCATGCGCCGTACTGCGGCCTACTGAGTATAGCATCGTCGGTCTCAATCTGCAAGCCTCTGACGCCGGCCCAGGTGCAACGGGTGTCTTTCAACTCAGGCTATGGACCCAGCCGCTGGGCCAGAAGCCACTCGTACAGCGCTGGATCGTCGTAGGCCCGCTTCCAGGCATCGTCGTGGTCCGCTTCGGCATATAGCGTGAGCTTGACGTCGGCGGGACAGGCCCGCAGGGCGTCCACCAGCACCCCCGATTGCCAGGCCGGCACAACATCATCCAGGGCGCCGTGGAATACCCAGACGGGTGTGTCCTGCAGGGCGCAGATATCGGCTGGCACGGCATCGCTGCCGGGCTGGTGGCCACCGGCAATGGGCGCCAGCGCCGCGAACCGCCCCGGATCGCTCAGAGCATAGTGCCAGGCGCCGAAACCGCCCATGCTCAGCCCCGTGAGGTAGACTCGATAGGGGTCGACGGCATAGTTCGACAGCACGTCATCCAGGAGGGCGTCCAGGGCGTCCAGCTCAAGCTCCCAGTATGAGTTGGTCGGGCACTGCGGCGACAGCACGATGAAGGGAGAGTCTGGTTGGCCCTCGACGATCATCGGCGGGCCATCGGTTTTCAGGAGCTCAAGTTCTTCGAGGGTATCGCCCCGCTTGGTTATGCCATGTAGGAAGAGCAGCAGGGGCCAACGTTGGCCAGTGTCCTGCCCATAGCTCTCCGGCAGGAACAGGAGGTAGTTCAGGCGCGATTGTCCGCGCTCGAAGGTGTGGGCCTGTTGGCCGGTCTGGACCTGCGCAGCCGGGGGGCGCTACACACTGCCAGGAAGAGCAGTGTAGTGGCCAGGGCAAGGATCAAGCTGGCGCTGCGATGGGATCGCAAGGTTGTGTGCCTCCCTTTCGCTTGCTCTCTACCACGCTCATCAGTCAAGTAGTAGAAGGCCGAGCGGAAACCTCATAAGGATCTTGGTCCATGGCAAAGATAGTCTGCAGGAGTACCGTGAACAGTACAACGAGGGTGGCCAGCAGCTTGCGTTTCATCTCCCTGTCTTCTCCTTCCGAGTGGTGCCGCTAGCAATTGGATGCCTTCGCGGCACCATCTCACTGAATCTCATCGCTGATACCGTCTCCATCCCCGTCGAAACCATGCGAGACGCCACCCACGACTCGGATGCGGCAGCTGGTGACACAGTCCAGGCGAGATGTAGGCCAAGGCATCAGTGGACGGTCCCTGTTGACCAAGGACAATGGATGCTTGGCAGTGAAGGGGCCTTTTCTATCCACTAGATTATACAGCAGAATGGCCGAAGCAGCAAGCCTCGATTCCCGCTTCATGGTCGCAAGGTGAGCTTTGGATTGGGCAAGGCAGAGCGTTTCAGCCAACCTTGCCACTGTTCAGGAATAAAGTATTCGGGCCGACTTGAATGATTCGGCTACTGATTGTGCAATCGTTACGCTAGATGTTGAGCAGTAAAGTGCGTTGGCTGCGCCGCCCCAAGAATGCTGTCTGTTTGAGAGTCAGCTACACCATGAAGACGTTGTTCACCCCATAGCCCGGTTGTCAAGGGAGTTCAGCTTCGGGGCCAGGGGCCAGGGTGGTGCCGGCCATCGGTTGCCATTTTCGCCAAGACGTGCTATGCTGCGGCCGTAGCCTGCGATCTGGACCAGCCAGGCCCTATCCGGTATGGAACAATACAAGAATCAGGGAGGAAATTGCATGAAAGTCCGCTGGGGAGTTCTGAGTACCGCCGACATTGGCATGTCCAAGGTTCTGCCTGCCATGCAGCAGGGCGAGTACGTTGATCTGATGGCCATCAGTTCTCGGGACTTGGCCAAGGCCCAGGCCGCGGCCGCCGAACTGGGCATCGCCACGGCCTATGGTTCCTACGAGGAGATGCTGGCCGATCCCGAGGTGCAGGCCGTCTACAACCCGCTGCCCAACCACCTGCACGTATCCTGGTCCATCAAGGCCCTGGAGGCGGGCAAGCACGTCCTCTGTGAAAAGCCCATCGGGCTGACCTCGGCTGAAGGCCAGCGACTGGTGGACGCGGCCCGGGCCCATCCCGATTTGAAGGTGATGGAAGCCTTTATGTTCCGCCACCATCCCCAGTGGGTACGGGCCAAAGAGATCGTGCAGGAGGGCGGCGTCGGCGATCTGCGTACGATCCAGACCTTTTTCTCCTACTTTAACGACGATCCTGGCAACATCCGCAACATGGCCGGCATTGGCGGCGGCGGTTTGATGGACATCGGCTGCTACTGTATCTCTCTGTCGCGCTTTATCTTTGACGGCGAGCCGCAGCGAGTCCTGGGCATCCTGGACTATGACCCTGACTTTGGCACCGACCGGGTGGCCTCGGGCATCATGGACTTTGGCCGGGGCTGGTCCACCTGGACCTGCGCGACCCAGTTGAGTGACTACCAGCGGGTCAACATCGTCGGTACCGAGGGCCGGGTAGAGATCGAGATCCCCTTCAACGCCCCGCCCGATCTGCCCTGCATGATGTGGCACCAGCGCGGTGCCGAGGTCGAAGAGATCGTGCTGCCTGTCTGCGACCAGTACACGATCCAGGGCGACCTGTTCTCGCTGGCCGTGCTCAATGACACACCGGTGCCGACCCCCATCGAAGATGCTGTGGCCAACATGAAGGTCATCGAGGCCATCGTCGAGAGTGGCGAGATCGGTGCCTGGGTTTAGGACGCGGTTATGTGATTGACCAACATCTACCCATCCTTTTCGCCTTAGCTCGAGGCTAGCCCATGAAAGAAGCATCAACGCCTGGACAGAAAAAACTCAGCGTATTCACGCTCACCATGATCACCGGCGCAATGATTGTCAGTGCCCGGAACCTGCCAATGATGGCTGAAGCTGGCCTTCACGTGATTTTCTTCATGCTGATAGCGGCTCTATGCTTCTTTGCTCCCGTCGCCCTGGTTTCGGCTGAACTGGCCACAGGATGGCCCAAACAGGGTGGAGTCTATTCCTGGGTCAAGGAGGCATTTGGTGAACGCTGGGGGTTTGTAGCAATCTGGCTTCAGTGGAGCATGATGACGTTTCTCATGTTAACCGTGCTCGATTTTATCGGTGGTGCACTGGCCTTTGTCTTCAAGCCTGAGCTGGCTCAGAACAGGTTCTTCCTGTACCTGGTCATTCTGGTCGTCTACTGGGGGGCGACGCTTTCAACCTCCGCGGCATGAAGGCATCCAGCCTGATCAGTACCGCGTGCCTAATCGTCGGCGTGATCTTGCCGATGACGCTGATCATCTTCCTGGGCGCATTGTATCTGGTTGGAGGAAACTCGGTTCATGTCGATTTGTCCCTGACAATTGGGAACTTTGTTCCCCGGCTGAACAGTATCGGCAATATCGTGCTTCTGGTCGGATTTATGCTCGCCTTTACCGGGATAGAAGCGTCGGCCAACCACGCCAGTCAAGTGAGAAACCCGCGGCGAGACTAACCCACCGCGATTCTCCTGGTTGTGTTGATTTCGATGGTACTCTATATCGCCGGGGCTCTGTCCATTGCCATGGTCATGCCACAAAAGGATATCAGTCTTCTTGCAGGGCTGATGGAGGCATTTACGGTATTTTTCACCCAATTCCATGTACCCTGGCTCGTTCCTGTTGTTGCCCTGTTGGCGGTCATCGGTGCCGTGGGACAAGTCAGTACCTGGATCGTGGGTCCGGTCATGGGCTTGCTCGCTACTTCTGCAGGTGGCGACCTGCCCCCCGTTCTGCAAAAGGTCAACAGAAGTGGCATCCCGGCAAATCTGCTATTCGTCCAGGCCACCCTGGTGTCTCTGTTCGGGTTGGTGCTCCTACTTGTGCCCGACACAAATGTCTCTTACTGGCTTGCGGCCGATCTCATGATGGTACTGTACCTGTTGATGTATATTCTACTGTTCCTTACCGGTATTCGGCTGCGCACAAGGAACCTGATGTGCCCAGAGCCTATACAATGCCTGGCGGCAACGTTGGCATGTGGATCGTGGGATGCATAGGATTGCTGGGCACCTTGTTTGCGCTCTTTATCGCCTTTTTCCCCCCCGAGGAACTTGCTGCTGGCAACGTTGTCATGTACGAAACGATACTTGTCTTGGTTTCCCTCATCCTGGCTGCCATGCCTTTCATCATCTATCAATTCAGGCGGCCAGACTGGCTACCGATATCCTCAGCCGGCGAGGAGGAGCAATAACCTGTCAGAATGTCGGGGTATTGTGAGCGACCATCGGCCAGCCCCTATTGACAGCAAGTGACACCCCGTATTCGACTCGGGTGTGGGTGACTCTGGTCCCGGCCACCATGGATGCCCGCCTACGCGGGCATGACAGAGTATCTCGCTTTTGCGATGCGGGTACACTTGCGCCACGGGCCGAAAAATGGTACACTCTATGGGCTCTTGCGGGATCCCGCAGGATCCCGTTTTATGGCCATCAGCCATCAGCCACCGGCAAGGAGGCTCTGCGGAGACATGTCAGATCAGCGCAAGCAGGCAGTGGAGAAACGAGAATACCCGCCGGTCTACGAAAAATTGGTGCCCATCGCTTTGGGCATCATCGCCGCGATCATTGTCGTGCTCTTGCTGATCGTCCTGGCTGTGGTATTGGGCCTATTTCCAGGTAGTGGATCATTGTAGGACAAGATGGCATCTTGTCCCTTCTGGGCAAGTTCTTAGATACTCATAGGGTTATACCCTATTTGCTCATTAACGATCTACCCTTTGGTTGAGCTGTTCGGTATCTGACCTGAACCGTGGCATAATACCTCAAAGGCTACCAGTCGCCTAAGGAGGTGTGCAATGGGTGCCTGGACGACACGCGAGCAGCGCAAATCGTCTTATGAAAGGCATCGGAATGGTGAGACCTACAGGCAATTGCCGATAGCTACGACGTATCCAGGGGCTGTGTCCGTTATTGGTGTCGTCGCCAGCGAGAAGGTGGTGACTGTCAGACCCGGCATAGCGATCGACGACGGGGTCTGCTCAGTCAGTTTGACGCCAAAGTGCGATACTGCATTCTACGCCTTCGTCTGGAGCATCCTCGCTGGGGACCGAATGCCATCCTGAACAGGCTGAAGAAACGACGATCTCTACGAGGCTTGCGATTACCCAGCAAAGCCAGCGTAGGACAGTATATGCATCAGTGGCCAAGATTCCGCCGTCGGCCCAAGGTCAAGGTCGAAAGGAAGCGACCGAATCAGCGCACAGAAGTGCACCAGCGGTGGCAACTGGACTTCAAGGTCAAGATTGCCTCGGAGGACGGCACCTGAGTCAACCTACACGCAGCTCGAGATACTGTTGGTGAGGCTTGTACGGATGCTTGTATCTCTTGCCGTTGGGCAAGTGGGCGAGTAGCAAAGCGAGTAAGCTGGAAAACGTGATGTGGTTTCTCCGTACCTGCTTCGCGGACTGGCAGGCGCTGCCGATGAGATTCAGACCGACGGTGAACCGGTGCTGATTAGTCGAGCCGGGGAACACTTCTTTCCCAGCAGGTTCACACTTTGGCTCAAGGGCTTAGGCATTGACATCTTGTCATCCGCTCGGGAAAACCAACTGACAATGCCGAAGTAGAGCGCTGCCATCGAACAGTCAACGACTATGCGATCATCGGCAATGAGGGTCTGAATGTGAAGCAACTGCAGCAGGTTCTCCAGGACTCAGTCAGGGAACTGACCTACGAACTGCTATCAAGGGCTGAAGGCTGTGACGGTCAATCGCCTGTCAAAGCCTATCCAGGACTTGCTTGTGGAACCTCGCCGTCTCTACCAACACGAACATGAGCTGTCTCTGTTTGACCTAAGGCGCGTTGACGAGGTACTTGGCCACCTCTAACTGGAAGCGTGTAGTAGGCAGAACAGGACAGGTCCAAGTGGGCACAAAACAGCGACGGTACGGTATGGGGTAGCGCCTATGCACGACGAACAAATTCTTAGTCCGCTTTTGACCCGGCAGACCGACACTTTGTCTTCAGCACTATTGATGACTCTGACCGCGAGATTGCACGTCGACCCGCTCGTGGACTGGAAGTAACCGACATCACGGGCCTCGCCGAATGGCCGCTGGGTCTTGGGCTCCAGCAACTGCCGCTACCCTGGCCCCAGCTACAAGGGGTAAATTGTTAATGAGCAAAAGGGGGTATAACCCTACGAGCAACTACACCAACTTGCCCTACAGAGAGCAGGTGATCATTGTAGGACAAGATGGGTTCTTGTCCTATGGGGGTGAGGACCGACATGAGCAACATCAACATATTATTGCCACTTCTTTCCAGCATCATCAGTTTTTTCCTGGCCATCCTGCTCTTCAGGCGCTACGCCGCCCGCAAGGGACTGCACCTGCTCCTGTGGGGCATCGGCATGGTCTTCTATGGCATCGGCGGTTTCTGCGAAGGCTATTATGGGGTATTTGGATGGAACACCCTCATCTTTCGACTGTGGTACCTGGCGGGCGCATCTTGGTCGCCGCCTGGCTCGGTCAGGGGACGGTCTATCTGCTGGTCAAGCGCCGGTGGGCCAACGTGCTGATGGGCATCCTGGCTCTGGCTTCGTTATACGCGGCTACCGGGTGTTCGCCGCCGAGCTGGACCCCAGCCTGATGTCGGCCAGCCTGCACACCGGCAGCGAGTTGAGCGGGCAGCGCGATCGTCACGTCCGGCGTGCGCATGTTGACGCCTTTTTTAACCTCTATGGCACGGTCACGCTTGTCGGCGGCGCACTCTATTCGGCCTGGATCTTTTGGCGAAAGCGGGTCTTGCTGCAGCGCACCATCGGCAACATCCTGATTGCCGCCGGCGCCATCCTGCCGGCCTTTGGCGGGACCTTTAGCCGGCATGGGCGTGCCCAATGCTCTCTACCTGAGCGAGCTATTGGGCGCCATCCTGCTCTTCTTTGGCTTCCTGCGGGCCATCACGCCCATGGGCGAGTCGCTGTGGGAGACGGTGAAGGATCCCACAGTGCGTCGAGTCGGCTCTGCCTCCGCAGGGACTGGCACAGAGGTGCAGGAGGGCTAACGCCGGCAGAGCCATTCATCCTCCGGCCCGGCCCGTGACCAGGCTGCTCTCTGACCAGAGACGCAGGCAGAAAGAGTCGCATTGTTTGCACGCTGGAGCCAGCCAGGTCGCGGACCTGCCAGGAGCGAGAGGGCATTCTGGCTCTGGACTGCCCGGAGCAGGGAGGCTTGATGATTGGCACGTTGGTCGCGATGGTCTCTCTTCTGTACCTGCTGGCTCCCATGCCCTGGGGCATCGCCCTCAATCACGAGACGCGGGAGTGCGGCGGCTTCTGGGGCGGGGATGAGTATGGCGGCTATAGATTGCCTGAAGGTTGGGTAGACTATTATCCCAGACGCGGCATCATCGAAACCGAGGCCGGCAGGTGCAGCTTTCCCGACACATCAGGCTACGAGCCTCCCAATGAAGGCCGGGCCGCGATCGCGGAAGCCTGTTGCGAGGAGCTGGGCTATACCTACGTTGGCTCCCCCATTGGCAAGGGGCGCATCTCGCCCCTGATGTGGGGGCCTGTCCTCTTGATCGCGGTGGGGGCGTGCCTCGCTTGCCTGGTCGTGGTTCTGCTCTTGTTTCCAATCATCGGTGGCCTGGTTCTGCTGATCCGGTGGCGCCGGAAGAAACAGAAGGAACTGGTCTGATGCGCGCCGATGGCACGCGCCGGGTCTTGATCTAGGCCAGCTCGCGCTTGGGCAAGTTCAACTCGCTGCCACACATCCTCGCCCACGATGCGTTTGCCGAGGGCAGCGCGCCTCTGGTGGTCGAGAGCCCTGGGCTCTCTTCCTTCTCCCCGCGCGATCTTGGCGGCTGGCTGCGCCTGCGGGGGGACCTGACCGGCGAGGGACCAAGCTCCAAGGTGTTGATCTATGTGGCGCTGAAGGAATAGGCTACCATGCGGCCGACTCTCCGGCGACGAGGAGTGCAGCATTTCTTATGCGGAACGGGTTGCGAGTGGTGAGCGAGACCGTTCGCATCGGGGATGCTCACTCCACGGGATGAGGGAGCCCGTTGACCTAGCGGCGGACCAGCTCCCGAGATAGTGGTCCAAGGCGATCTCAGGAAGGGGTACCCGGCACCATGAACCATCAAGCACCACTCGGCCCTGGCCAGCAACCTGAGCCAGCCCGGCGTTTTGAGGAGTTTGGCCTCGCCGAACTCGAACAATCGGTGCCCCAGCGCTTTGAGCAGCAGGTGGCCAGGTATCCCAACCGGCTGGCTGCCAGGGGGGCGCGCCACCAGTTCACTTACCGCCAGCTAAACGCCGCCGCGAACCGGATCTCGCACGCCATCCTGGACCGGCGGGGACCGGGCGAAGAGCCGGTTGGGGTAATGCTCGACAACGACGCCCTGGCGGTTGCCGCCATCCTTGGTATACTGAAGGCCGGCAAGGGGTACGTTCCCCTGGACCCGGCGCTTCCGCGCGACCGGCTGGCCTACTTTGTCTCGGACTCGACGGCTGAGTTGATCGTGACCGATGCCGACCATGATCCGCTGGCGCGTCTCCTCACCCCACCGGAGCAGCTCCCGCTCAACGTCGATGAACTGGACCCTGGTCTTTCCGACACGAATCTCGATCTGCCCATCGCGCCCGATGCCCTGGCCTATCTCTATTACACGTCAGGCTCCTCGGGCAGGCCCAAGGGGGTGTACAGCAGCCATCGTTGCCTGCTTCACCGCGTCCTGAGAAACACGAATTTCTTTCATCTGCGGGCTGATGATCGACTGGCCTGCGTTCGCTCCCTCAGTTTCAGCGGGGCCATCAAGGACCTGTTCTGCTCGGTGCTCAACGGCGCCGCCCTTTGTCTGTTCGACCTTCGGGCCGAGGGTTTCGCGCGGATGGCGCGCTGGTTGGCCGAGCAAGAGATCACGGTCTATGTCTCGGTGACGACCACCTATCGCCAATTGGCCGCAGCCGCTGGCGCAGGGCAGTCCTTTCCTGCCCTGCGCATCATTCATATTGGCGGCGAACCCATCCGCTGGTCGGACCTGGATCTGCACGAACGGCACTTTCCCCCAACCTGCCGGCTGGCCCTGGGATTGGGCATCACCGAGAGCGGCAACGTCACCCGGCTTTTTGTCGACCAGTATGCCCGGCTGGAGGCTGGGGATGTGCCCGCCGGCTACCCACTATCGGGCATGGAGGTCCTGATCCTCGATGCATCTGGCCAGGAGGTAGCGCCCGGCCAGGTGGGGCAGATCGCCGTGCGCAGCGAATACCTGACCCTGGGCTATTGGCGCCAGCCAGCGCTGACGCGCAGCCGTTTCCTGCCCGATCCGGCCGGCAGCTCTGCACGCATCTACCTGACCGGAGATCGGGGCTACGTCCGCTCCGACGGTTGCCTCTACTGCCTGGGCCGGGAGGACAACCAGGTCAAGGTGGCTGGACACCGCGTCGAGCCGCTGGAAGTCGAGGAAGCGCTGCTGGCCCACGCCCAGGTCAGCGAGGCCGTGGTCACGGCTCGCCTTTCCAGTTCCGGAGAATCGCTGCTGGTTGCCTATTTTGTACCTGCTGCCCAACCAGCGCCAACCGTGAGCGAATTGCGGGAGTTTTCTGGCAGCCAGTCTGCCGGAGCCCATGATCCCGGCCCGCTTTGTTCCCCTGGCTGAGCTGCCCCTAACCCGATCCGGCAAGGTGGATCTGCAGGCATTGCCTGCCCCGGGACAGAGCCGCCCGCACCTGGCCGCGTCCCTCGTCGGGCCGCGCAACCCTCTCGAGCACAGGATTGCCAGCATCTGGCAAGAGGTACTGGACCTGGACCAGGTCGGCATCTACGACAACTTTTTTGAGTTGGGCGGCCACTCGTTGCTGGCGACGCAGATGATCTCCCGCCTGCGCGCTGCTTTTCGGGTCGATGTCTCGTTCCGAACCCTCTTTGACGCGCCTACCGTGGCCGGCATCGCTGCGGCCATCGTGGCAGCCCTCACCCAGCGAGCAGCCAATGAGCCGGGACCACCCAGCGTGACCAGGACGCGCTGGGTGTGTAAAGCCGTTAGAATCACTCTGTTGCCAAACAGAAGGCTGGCGGGGGGGGCGTAACTTATTTCCACGATGGGGGTTATAAGATATGGGTCAAGTATGTCGTATCGTGCACTTGTGGCTGCCTTGGCCCGTGCAGTGGCGTCGCGTCCTCAGGGTACAGACGGAATCAGGAGAGGAGGTGTCCTACCAGCCAACAACGTGTTGCGTAGCCCCATTTATCTATGTTTCGTCAATCATTCTATCTACTGAAAGGAGCAACAACATGGGATAATTCTTGCTATAATTATCGCGGTCCTGATTAACGCATTGGTGATCTGGATCGTCAGAAGCTGAACCTCGGTCTCAAGGTCGAGGGCTATGTCGGCGCCATCGTTGCGGCTATCATCATCGCCATCGTGAGCTGGATTATTTTCTGGCTGCTGGGCCTGATCGGCATTACCATCGGCGGCGGCCTCCTATGGGCGATCGCCACCATTATCATCGCGGCGGTCGTTCTGCTCATCAGCGACAAGTTCCTGCCGGGCATGGAGGTCAAGGGTTTCGCCGGCGCGATCGTGGCCGGCCATCGCCATGGCCGTCGTTGCCTGGCTGGTTACCTGGGTGCTGGGGCTCCTCGGCATGGCGTGTTCTGATCTGCGACGATTCTCAGCTATCAGTACCCTGTAAACGCGACGCCCGAAGCGCTGCTCCCATGGAGCAGCGCTTCGTTCTTGCAGTACCACTGGGCCCTGAACACCAGGCGCGAAGCATACCCCGATGCGAGCCTGGCCAAGCGCGCTTGGCGAGCATTCACCAACGACCCTGTTATGCCCGCATGGTTCTAGCGGACATCCACTCTGCGGCGGCGACGGTTGCTGGTGGCGTGGATTCCCGACACCCCCGCCTCCCTGGGGGCAAGCATGTGTGAGGAATGACAGGTCTGTTTGGCGGCATTTCCACCGAAATTGATACGGAACCATCATTCCGTGCCCCTTGCCAGCCAAGACGCCTTCCTATATAATGAGGGTGCAGTTTGCTATAGGCGTACACGATCGGCGAACGTTCGAGGGAGGGGTCGAAGGATATGGGCGAGACTGAACAGCCATGATACCCTGCGAACATCCGCTGGGCGACAGCAGCAGACTCGTCATCCGCGAGGCAGGGCCCAGGATGCCCCCGCTCTCCTCGACTATGTCGAAATCATCAGTGGCGAATCCGATTTTTTGAGCTTCGGCCCCGGCGAGTTCGAGTCTCACCGCGGCCGAAGAAGAGGTCGTCCTGTGCCGGTTTCACGAGGCGGACAACTGGATCTTCCTGGTGGGTCTGGTTGACGGCGCCATCGTCAGTACCCTCAGTTTTTCGGCAGGTTCCCGCCCGCGTCTCCGGCACAGCGGCGAGTTTGGCATGTCGGTGCGGAAAGCGTACTGGGGCCTGGGCACCGGTTCCCTCATGCTGGACACGCTTCTGGACTGGGCGAGGGGGACGGGAATCGTGACCAAAATCAACCTGCGCGTCCGGACCGACAACCAGCGCGCCATCGCGCTCTACCGGCGCAAGGGATTTGTCCGGAGGGCACCATCCGCCGGGAGACATGTACCTGGACGGACAGTACTATGACCTCCACTGCATGGGGCTGGCCTTGTGACGCCATTTGGGAGGTGGAAAGGATGCCAGTCCTTGTTTGCGTCTTCAGGCATCTTGCTCGCGGCGGTGAACCCAGTGCAGAACAGGAGGAGTGGCACATATGAAAGTCGCACCCGTCAAACCGGCCATTGCCTTTGACCTGCTCGACCAGATCGACGTCCGCGTTGGCACCATCGAGTTGGTGGAAGAGGTGCCCAAATCCGACAAGCTCTTGAGCCTCACCGTCGACTTTGGCGACCACAAGCGCAACATCCTGGCCGGGATGAAGCAAGAGCGCCAGGACCCCAAAGAAATCGAGGGCATGCAGGCACTCTTTGTCGTCAATCTGGAACCGAGAAAGATGATGGGCCAGGTCTCGGAGGGGATGTTGTTCGACCTGGGCTATGCCGACGGAATCACACCCGCCCTGGCCGTGCCGGAAAAACCGGTGCCCAACGGCGCCAGGGCTGGGTGAGAGCGGCCTAGCCGCCGCAACTTGCTCGAGGCGGACCACTGTCCGCCGTTCTTCTCACTATGCACAGGGCGGAAAGGCCAGCGGCCGCAGCTGCTAGCCCAGATCGCCCGTCTGCTGGTAGACCTTGTGCGAAGGCATCCGCTCCAGCATGTCCCGGGTGTCTCCTGTCGCCGCCTTGAAGGCGTCCGAGCGCATGAAAGCTCGGAACTGATCCATTGTTTCCCAGTTCGAATAGATCATCAGCGAGTTGGGCCGGGCGACGTCACTGTAGAGCCGGGTTTCGACGTGGCCGTCAAAGCCCTGCATGGCGTCAAGCACCTGAAGCGAATATTCGACAAACTCGTCCACGTATTCCGGTTTCACGTCGTAATTTAGGCCAAGCGTTTGCATTTCTTTCTCCTTGTCTCTGGGTTGCCGACTCTCCGGCACCTGTTACTGTAGCCTGCGGCCGCCCTTTTGTCCGTAAGTTGCATTCCCGTTGGAGGGACGCACAGATGGCCTCTGGTCTGGTTGTCATAACCGGTGGACCCGGCTCGGGAAAGACCTCGTTGGTCGACTATCTGGCCTCGCTGGGCTATGCCACCGTGCCCGAAGCGGGTATCCAGATCATCGACGAGCGCAACCAGGCGCTGGGCGTGCCCGGCCAGATCGCCTGGCGGAAGCGCCACCCGCGCCTGTTTCAATGGCTTATCATCGAGCGCCAGGTGGCTCTCGACAACGCTTGCCGGCTGCTTCCAGGCCAGGTTGGCTTCTGCGACCGCGGCCGCCCCGACGCCCTGGCCTACGCCAAGCTCTCTGGCATCGAACTCGACGACGACCTCCGGGCGCTCGTTCTGGGCCAGTCCTATCTCCGCGTCTTTCTCCTGGACACCTTCTCTCGCTTTGAAGAGCGCCCGGCCACGGGTCGGACCAGCGACCGCCAGCGCTCGCTGCGCATCCGCCAATTGCTCGAAGAGACCTACCGCTCCCTCGGCTACACGCCCGTTCCAGTTCCCGAGCTTTCCATCGAGGAACGGGCGCGTCTGGTCCTGTCGGAACTTGGGCTGTTGGATCCATAGTGCAGGGAGTTGAGGCTTGAGCAGAGAACGGCGCTGAAGCGCCAGCCACATACCGGCCACTCGCTCTACAGGAGGGGACCAAGCAAACTTGCCGGCCCCTCAAAGAAGCCACAGAAATGCTCAAAGCCCAACCGCTCGTAGATGCGCACTGCCCCTTCGTTGGACTGGCCGACGTTGAGTACGATGTCGCCGATTCCTTGCGCCAGCAGCTCCTCCACCACGGCGCTGGTTGCCGCTGTGCCATGGCCCCGGCCACGGTAGTCGGGGCGGGTAAAGACATTGCCCACGGCGGCCACGCCATAGGTGGGGCTGGCCAGGTGGGTGCCGCCCACGGAAACCAGCTCGCCCTGTTCATAGATGCCGAAAAAGACCCCCTGCTCGATCTGGGCCGGGCTGAAGGCCAGGCCGCCGCCCAGCCCGTACAGCGCCGCCAGCCGCCCGGCGTCGCCAGCATGCAGCCGGATGCAGTTGGCCGCCACGGGTTGGAACCTCGATGGCCGCAGTACCATGCGCCACATGGGCACCGGATCCGGCCAGGCGTAGAACTCGCGAGCCAGCGGCACCCGCTCCGGGCGGCAGGTCAGATAGACCGGGTCGGGGCGCAGTTCTTGCTCGAGGATGGCCCGCAGGCCGCCCGTCGTCCCTGCCATGAACAGGGCGGCCGGGGTCAGGCCCCGATAGTGCAGGACCAGCGCCTGCTGGACGCCGGCCTGCCAGGCCCCGGCCCAGGTACAGTCCTCGAACAGCCCCGGCTCCAGGTCACCGATGGCATAGGCCGCGTACAGGCGATCCGTCTCAAGATAGGCCAGGATCTCAGAGCGTTCCCCGAGCCTCGCGGTGCGGTATGCTTGTGCCATTCCATCCTCCGATATCCCAGGCCTCGGAGGTTGCGAACCATTCGGTTCGTTGGAAAGCCTCCGAGGTCAGTCGAACCGTCCAGCCTCGATCCGGCCATCGACCTCGGAGGTCTGGCTTCGACTTCCGAGGTCTGCGCTCTGCCATCTTGCCTCACCTGCGCCAGAACCGATGCTGTCGCGGATCAGCCTTCCCCGTGGGAGCCTGCTCTGGAGGCGTCGAGGGGCGGGAATCCACTCAGCGTAGGACCAGCGGCAGCCAAAGCGCGTGGCGGATCCAGATTTGCCCATGCATCTCGTGGGACCGGGCAGCCAGATCCCGCAAATGCCAACGGAGCTGATGCGCCGTATTGCAGTCTACCGATTATAGTTGAGCCAGGGCCACCTGTCAACCCTCTGCGACTCTGTACTGCGGCTGTTGCAGCACGCGCTCGGGATCCTCCCGCGGGATTCTGCCTGGTTCTGGTACCCAGCCTTATGGCAGAGGCAGCCAGTAGCGGAACAGAAGCCAGTCCGAACCTGCGGGGGGAGCGCCTCGTCAAGGTACTTTGTAGCATCCCCAGCCTTGTACTGAGCCTATCACTTGAAGATTGGTGGTTTCTACCGATAATAGTCTACTACATACCGTCCCTGGATTACACCCAAAACTCCTCCCTGAAGGGGATAGAAGCAGCAGCGCGAGTGTGATATAATGTGCCTGAAGGCGAAAGCACTGATTCTGTCTTGAGATCAGTCTGCCGCCTCAGTTCGGGAAGGGGAAGGCCGGTTGGCCCAGTGCGGCCTGGCTCTTCTGCCCGAGGTCCTTTGCGTCGATCCTGGTTGTTTGTTTGCGGCACGGTTGCGGGCAGCGGGATGGCCTGCGAGGAGGTATTGCCAATGTAGGACTGGCTCCGGTTCTTGGCTCTTTATGAATCTCAGGGAGGAGTGAAACGATGAAAAAGGCAAGATTGGCAGGATTCATTCTATTGGCGCTTCTGCTGGTGGTCACGTCGACGGCCTGGGCCGCCCCAGCCGAGGCTGCGCCTGCGGCCAAGAAAGCCGCCTGCGGCGGCTGCAAGTACCGCGTGAGAAAGGGTGACACCCTGTACTCTATTGGCATGCGCTACGGGGTATCGGTCAAAACCCTGAAAAAGTGCAACGGCATCAAGAATGCCAACCGGATCTATGTGGGCCAGAGGCTGTGGGTCCCCTGCAAAAAGGTGGTCAAGTACCCCAAGAGACCTGTCGTGAAGCCGCCCGTCAAGCACGCCCCGAACTGCCGAATACACTACATAGTCCGGCCGGGCGATACGCTGTCTGGAATTGCCAGATATACTTGTTCGACGGTGGGTGCCCTCTCCATGCGGAACCACATCAGGAATCCGAACTACATCCGTTCGGGTCAGGGACTCTGCGTCCCCGTCCAGCCTTATTGGTGCAGGTGACTCTATGACATGGTGAGACCTGACAGGTTTCCACTGGATGCCCGGCATCCGTCCTGTCAGGTCTCTTGACCCTAAAACTGCCATGCCTCAACCCACAATCCGTATGCTTCGCCCTGGCGACGAGGGCTTGCTGGAGGCCTTTCTGTTGCCCCGCGTGGCGACCTCGATGTTTCTCATTGGCAACATGCGCAACGTTGGCCTGGCTGACCACGGCCGGCGCTACCAGGGCGCCTACGCAGCCGCCTTTGAGGGTGGGCAGATCACAGCCGTGGCTGCCCACTATTGGAACGGCAACCTGATCCTTCAGGCGCCGCGCCACCTGGACGCCCTGCAGCGGGCCGCCGTCGCGGCCTCGGGCCGGCCCATCCAGGGCATCATCGGCCCCGATGAGCAGGTAGCGGCCGCCAGGACGATGCTGGAGATAGACGACTCCCTCGTCCGGCTGGACGAGACCGAAAAGCTCTACAGCCTATCGCTGGCGGATCTGAGGGTACCGGAGGGCCTGCGCTCGGGCCGACTCCGCGGGCGGCGCATCGAGCCCCGCGATTTGGATCTGATCGTGCCGTGGCACGTAGCCTATGACCAGGAGGCCCTGGGTGAGGTGGACAGCCCGGAGCTGCGCGCGGAGGAACGAGACGCCGTGCAGAGCCTGATGCAGGAAGGGCGAACCTGGATCCTCGAGGACCGCGGCCAGCCCGTGGCCACCAGTTCCTTCAATACGTCCATCCTGGAGGCGGTGCAGATCGGCGGCGTCTGGACCCCGCCCGAACTGCGCAGTCGTGGCTACGGCCGGGCGGCGGTCGCCGCCTCGCTGCTCGACGCCCGAAACGAGGGCGCCGCGACAGCCATTCTCTTCACCTCGCAGGACAACATCCCCGCCCAGCGTGCCTACGAGGCCCTGGGCTTCCGGCACATTGGCGAGTACCGCCTGCTCCTCCTCCGCTGACCTCGCTCAAGACTTCCGAAGGTTCGGATAACTTTGGAAGTCTGGATCCGCCAATCCCGCCAATCCGTGTTCTCAACCGATGGGCGAAGGTCTCTGACCGAGCCCCCAGCGGCGGCGGTCAGGAGACCTTGCCGAACCGGTTGGTGGAAGCCTAGATCCGCAAATCCCGCCAATCCGTGTCCCCCGCCCGAGCCCCCGGAACCCCGACTTGACTTGGCCCCAGATCCTGCTACAATCCACCTCACACAAACCGCAACCATTGAGAGCAGGTGACAGGATGCAGATACAGTCCATAGAGAACGCAATAGGCTGGGTCAAAACAGCAGGCGCCATCGCCCTGCAGGCCCAACAGGGCGCTGACTTTGTGCGGAGAAGCTACAAGGCGGACGGCTCCGTCTTGACCGAGATAGACAAGCAAGTCGAGGACTATGTGGTGGCGCAGATCGCTGGGGCCTACCCCCAGGCCAACATTGTCACCGAGGAGACGCGCTTGTCTTTTGATCCTGCCAAGTCCTACACCTTTGCCCTGGATCCTATCGACGGCACCGACGTATTTAGCCTGGGCATGCCCAGCTGGTGCGTGTCGCTGGGCCTGCTGGACAGCGACCTGGCGCCGGTGGCCGGCATCCTCTACTCCCCCAGGCTGGACCTGCTCCTCTTTGCCGACGTGGGCCAGCCCCCGCGCGGCGAAGGCTGCGAAATCGTGCTCCCGCGTACTGTGGATCTGACCTCAGGCCGGTCGAGCCTGATGGCCTCATCCAGGATCCACCGCCACCTGGACCTGCAGGCCTACGTGGGCAAGGTGCGCAGCATCGGCAGCGCCGCCCTACACCTCAGCTTCCCGCTGATCTATCCCACGGTCGATGGCGCGCTCCAGCACCGCGGCGTCCACATCTGGGATATCGCCGGAGCGCACGCGCTGCTCCGCGCCCACGGTCTGGACCTGGTTTACCTGAGTGGGCAGGCCATCGACTATGGCCCGCTGCTCGACGGCAGCGCCACCCGGGAAGTCATCGTCGCCGGTTCGGCCCAGGCCGTCGAGGGCCTGCGCGAGCTCCTGCCCAGGCGCTGAGTGCGCCTCGCTCGGTGGCTTCTGAGGAGTGAGCATCCCCAGATGCGGAACGTTTTGCCCACAAGGACGCAGCCCGTTCGCATCTGAGGATGCTCACTCCGCGATGCTAAGGCCGACACGCTGCCCCTGGTGAATGCCCGCTGTTCGCGGGCAGCGGGACCGCGAGCCGCCGGCGACTGATGCCCCGGAGGAGTACGCATCCCGGTCTACCTTTGTCTGCCCCGCATGGCGCCAATTGAGGCGGTCTTCTGACGATGCGGCTGGTACGGTCACCGTCACCCTGCCCGACGGACACGCTGACCCTGCCGCACGTCGAGTCGGTGATCCGGTGCCAGATACAGCGACGGCACCACAACCTTCTGGAACAAGGGCGATGAGGCCTTGGCAGAGGTAGGCGGCCAGATCTGTCGTATGCAGTTGCGTTGCGCAGGACTGAGGCTGGCCGGCTTCATCCAGAAGATGACAGTTTCCCGTCAGGCAGAACCGGCCGGAAGCAGATAGACTGGTTGTGAGGTAAATCATGAAATCACTTGTCGTATTTGATTCGCGCTATGGACATACCAAGATCATCGCTGAGGCCATCGGTGAGGCCCTGCCCGGTGAGGTCGAGGTGTGCCAAGTGAACGACGTGCAGGTTTCCGGCCTGAAGGCCTACAACCTGTTCGTCGTCGGTGCTCCGACCCACGGCGCCAAGCCATCGGAGGATGCGCAAGCCTTTCTCGACCAGATCAAGGCCCCGGCCCTGACGGGCGTCGCCGTGGCCGGCTTTGATACGCGCATGACCAACAAGCTGATCACGCTTTTTGGCACCGCCGCACCCAAGATCGCCAAGGTACTTGTAAAGAAGGGGGGAACCCAGGCAGGCCCTCCGACGGGGTTTTACGTTACCGGCGGCGAGGGGCCCCTCAAAGAGGGAGAGGTCGAGCGGGCGGCTCAGTGGGCGAAAGGGTTGGTGCTGGGCAAGACCTAGAGGTTCCGATGGCCCGAGGTTTGCAGCCGGGCACTGCGCCCATATTCTGGGTGTGGGAGTCCCGGACCTGTCCGGGCAGCGGCACCTTGTGATTGAGCGCCCCAGCAAGCTGGGGACTCCCGGAACCTGTGGTTGAAGGAGGAGGAAGTGTCTGAAGTAGGAGCCCACCAGCAGGTTGGTTCCCAGAGCGACCGTGGTCGCTGGCGGTGGCTCTACCGGATAGCCGCCATCGGCGCCCTCATCTCGGTTGTCATCATCCCCATCTCCATCGTCGCCTTTTTTGTCTGGCCCCCGTGGCCCGACGACATCCTGGTGGTGCTCCAGCAGGACCGCCTGGCCGGGCTGATGGGCCTGGATCTGCTGTACTTGCTGGGCAACCTTGTCGCCATCCCCCTCTTTCTGGTCCTCTATGTCACGCTGAGGCGCGTCGATGAGGGCTGGGCGGCGCTCGCCCTGACGCTGGGGCTCATCGGCTTGGTCTGTATCATCCTCTCCAGGCCGATCCTGGAGATGGTCGCCCTCAGCGACGGCTACGCCGCTGCGACCACGGATTCCGAGCGATCTGCTTACCTGGCGGCCAGCAAAGCGGTGATGTCCACCTTTCACGGCACCGCCTTTAACGTGCACTATGTCCTGGGTTCACTGTCCCTGCTCATCAGTTCCATTCTCATGCTGCGCAGCGATCTCTATGGCAGGGCCACGACCTACGTGGGCATCGTGACCAACGTCCTCGTCTTTGGCCTCTACGTGCCCCTGGTCGGGGTCTACATCTCGCTTCTGTCGGTTGTAGGCTATGTTGTCTGGTACATCATGATTGCACGCAAGCTGTTCCAGTTGGGCTGGAGCAGCGATGAAAGCTGAGGAAGCTATGGTGAGCACCCAGATCTACTACTACTCTGGAACAGGCAACTCGCTGCACGTGGCCAGAGAGCTGCAAGCGTTCCTGCCGGAAGCCGATCTGATTCCCATCATTGCTCTGGTCGGTGATGGGCCGATCGTCGCCGTTGGGGAAAGGGTGGGCTTTGTTTTCCCGCACTATGCCTCCAGCCTGCCCAAGGTAGTTGGCGATTTCATCGAGAGACTCGACGTGGCAGCGGTCCAGTATCTGTTTGCCATCGCCACCCGGAGTAGTACCCGGACGATGGCCTTCGTGGAGATTGACAAGATACTGAAGAAGAAGGGCCGGCGTCTGGACTCTTTCTTTATCCTTACCATGGCCGCCAGCACGGAGCCGCTGCTTGAGCGCTATGCCAGCCGGATCACGGCGGAGCGTATCGGCAGGCTGGAGGCAGACATGCTGGCCCGGCTGGACGCGATCCAAAAGACCATCGTGGCTCAGGAGGTCAACCGGGATGAGGACACGGGGGCTGTCAACGCGCCCGCTGCCTGGCTGGCTCCTTTCATGCCGCTGCTTGAGGCCGCAACCCCCTTGCTGCTGCCGCTGGGCAAGCTGGCCGAGTCCAGCTTTCAGTTCTACGTCGACGAAAAGTGCGCGAGTTGTGGCGTCTGCGAGCAGGTCTGTCTCTCGGGGAAGGTGCGGCTGGTGGGTGACGCGCCCGTATGGGCGGAAACGGTGGAATGCCACGGCTGTTTTGCCTGCCTGAACTACTGTCCGGAAGAAGCGGTCCAGGTGGCGTCCCGATGGTACCTGAAATCGCATACGGAAACAAACGGCCGCTACCACCATCCGCAGATCACGGCGGACGACATCGCTGTGCAGAAACAGGTGATACCCTGAATCCGTTCCAGAGGGCACCCTAAGTCAATCGAGGGATCATCCTGAGCTTGTCGAAGGATGGCTTTGCTCAACAGTGCGCAGACCGCCTTCGACAGGCTCAGGCTGAATCCCAAGGGGCTCAGGCTGAATCTCAAGGGGCTCAGGCTGAATCTCAGGGGGCTCCGGCTGAATCTGGGGGCACAGGCTGCCTTTCATGGAGTGCAGGCTGTCTTCAGTCGGCGGTATCTGGAGCTGCATCGGAGGCTGACGAGGTTTCGAATCGCGGTATTCGCTGCTATACTGTCGCTGCTGGGAACTGGGAGGGGAGCTATCCTTCCCTGGCGATGGCGTGACATAACACTCGGAGGAATCGATGAACGACAAGGTTCTGGTGGCTTATGGCACCAAGTATGGTGCGACACAAGGGATCGCAGAAAAGATCGGCGAGGTGCTCCGCGAGGCAGGCTTGCAGGTGGACGTGCGGCCGGCGGATCGGGCCGGCAGACGTGGGTGCCTACGGGGCCGTGGTCCTGGGCAGCGCGGTCTATATCGGGCAGTGGCGCAAACTGGCGGCCAAGTTCCTACAGACCAACGAGGAGGCGCTGACCGGTAAGCCGGTCTGGCTCTTCTCCAGCGGGCCCACGGGCGAAGGGGACCCGGTGGAACTGGCGCAGGGCTGGCGTTTTCCGGGCAAGCTGCAGCCCATCGCCGACAACATAGGCGCTCGCGACATCGCCCTGTTTCATGGCTCGGCGGACGCGAGCAAGATGAACTTTCTCGAAAAGTGGATGCTCAAGAACGTCAAGGCCCCTGCCGGCGACTACCGGGACTGGGATGCCATCATCGCCTGGTCGGAGGCCATCGCCGAAGTTCTGCGGGAGGGGGCTACGCTGTAGACATAACCCCGCTCTTCCGTTCAGGTTCAGATCTCGCTGATAACGCTGTGGATGCGGTCCAGACCAGCACGCAGGTGATCAGGCTGCAACCCGTATGAGATCCGGAGGTGATGGTCCAGGCCAAAGTGATCCCCGGGGATGATGAGCACACCCTGCTCCTCGCAGATTCGCTCCACCAGCGCGGAAGAGTTGACGTCGAGGTGATAGCGCGCAAAGGCAATGGCTGCCGCCTGGGGCGGAACAATCTCAAAGAGCCCTTCGTGGCTCTCCAGCCAGCCGTCCAGGATGGGATAGCCCCGTCGTATATAGTCCCGGGTACGCTGGATCAGGCGTGGGCGTACCTCGGGCGACAGTGCGATGGCAGCCAGGTGGTTGGCCAGCATGGTTGTGCCAATGGTCGTGTAATCATGCCGGGCCCATGTTTCCTCAATGGCGTCGGCTGGACCTACCATCCAACCAATGCGCAGTCCCGGCAGGCCATATGCCTTGCTCAGGCTGTTGTTGGCCATCACTTTGTCATACCGGCCCCAGAATGAGGGCGTCTGGGTATCGGTGAGCCGTTCGGCCCCGCTGTAGACCTCGTCGGCCACTATCCAGGCACCTGCGTCCGCGGCGACAGCCACAATGGCGTCCATCTCGGCCTCGGTGAGAATGTAGCCTGTGGGATTGTTCGGGTTGCAGACGGCGATGAGTTTTGTGTCTGCCGAGACAACGTCCCTTAACTCATCCAGGTCGGGTGCCCAGCCCTTCTCCTCTCTCAGGTGAAATGCCTTGACCTTCAGGCCAAGGTTGTGAGCGATGCCCCAGAGCTGCAGATAATTGGGCATCATGATGACCATCTCGTCTCCGGGGACGAGATGGGTCTGAAGCGCAAGATAGTTGGCCTCAGCGCAGCCGACGGTGACCAGGACATTGTCGACAGTCGCGCCGGGGTAGAGGGCCGCTATGTGCTCCCGCAGTTCGATGATGCCATTGGTTTGCGCATAGTTCAGCTCGGTCGTCAGCAGTTGTTCAATCACTACAGGGTCGTCAATGAAATCGCGGATCGTAGCCGGATGAACCCCGCTCTCTCCGAGGTCATAGGGTACGACGTTCTCCCACTTGGACATCATGCGTTCCTGCACAAAGGGCAAAAAGGTTGTCATGTGATACCGAGTGCGCCGTGGTCCAGGGAGCAGGATGACCGGTGCACTCCCTCCTTTCCTGATGTTTTTCGGTCCAAGACCGATTGTGTGCGCGCCTGCAGATCCATTGTGGCACGATTTTCTGGCTTTGTCAAGGAGGCGATGTCGCCCTCTTGGCAGTGAAGCCCGCTGGTTGGGTACGGCATGACGCCGGGGACGCAGCAACCGCGCCGACGTAGATTTGCCGAAACCATCGGTCATCGCATACAATAGGGTGTGCATGGGAGAATAGAACATGAGAAGAGCGACGCGGATCACGGCCACGGTGCTGGGCTTGATTGCCGGCGGGGCCGGCATCGAACACGGGGTTTTTGAAGTCCTGCAGGGCAACGCCCGGCCCGAGGGCCTGATGATCGCCTCCATAGGCCCTCCCTGCGTACCGGAACTGACCTGGAACGCCTGCGAGCCGGCCATGACAGTCCTGCCCAGCTTCTTGCTCACCGGCATCCTGGCCATCGTCTTGGGCAGCGCCGTCATGGCCTGGTCGGCCTTCTTTCTACGGAAAAGGCATGGCGGCCTGGTCCTGATCTTGCTGTCCGTGCCGCTGCTTCTCTTTGGCGGAGGCATCTTTCCGCCCATTATTGGCATCGTCGCTGGTGTGCTGGCGACCAGGATCCAAAAGCTGCTGGTTCCGGAGACGAGCCGCCTGTCGGGCGGGCTCTTGCGCCTCCTGGCCGCGCTATGGCCGTGGGCGCTGGTCCTCTTTGTGGTTTGGGTCCTGGGCCAGTGGGTCATCGGCTACTTTGCCAATGACTGGCTGCTGGCCAATGGCTACCTCATCATTCTGATGGTGCTGGGTACGCTGCTGCTGAGCGTCATCTCGTGCTATGCGCGCGACCTGAAAGAGGCTGGTGGACAGCGGGGCCCCATACCCTAGCCAGGTCTGCGCCGAGCGAACTCGAACTACACGTGGACTGGCAGGTCGGTGATCTGCGAAGAACAAAAGGGGGAGATGGTGAGCAGGTCACGGACCTGCGGAGCGCAGAAGGGGGAGGTGGCGAGCAGGTCGCGGACCAGCGCGGAGCGGAAGCCGGACAAGGTAAGATTGTAGGGCGGCTTTCCATAGCCGCCAAAGGTCCAATCTGAGGAGGTGTCCATCATGAAAGCAATGATCGTCTACGATTCAGCCTATGGCAACACCGAGAAGGTCGCCCTGGCGATGGGAGAGGCCCTCGCTTCCGTGGCGGAGGTGGAGACCGAGCCGGGCCGCGGAGGCGCGTCCAGAGCAGTTGGCGGGGATTGACCTGCTGGTCGTCGGCTCTCCCACGCAAAGGTTCCGCCCGCTGCCGGACACGACGAAATTCCTGAAGGGCATTCCCGCAAAGGGTCTCCAGGGCGTCAAGGTCGCGGCCTTTGATACCCGCTTCACCGAGGCCGACATCGACAAGGTCCGCGTCCTTGCCTTTCTCGTCCGTGTCTTTGGCTACGCCGCGCCGCCCATCGCCGATCGACTGGAGAAAAAAGGTGGGACGCTGGCGGCTGCTCCGGAAGCCTTTTACGTGGCGAACACCAAAGGCCCCTTGCTGGAGGGTGAGCTGGAGAGAGCAGCAGAATGGGCGACCAAGCTCGTCGGAGGATAAACCGAAGCCCAAGCCGGTCATTCTGGTACCGTATGCATCTGTCCTTCCCGCGAAAGCCTGCCCCCGAGGAGTCGGGGGGTGGGAATCCATGCTTCCAGCCAGATTAGATGCCCGCCTGCGCGGGCATGACAAATGGAATGGGCACACGTGGTTTTCCCACCGACTTGTACACAGTATCGTCATTCTCCCGTGCTTGCCGCCGTGCGGCGCTTCTCCGTTGGTTTGCGAGCGGATTGAGGTATGAGGGCAGTCTGTGACTCACAAAGGTCTATATAGAACCGGCGCGGCGGCCGCGCTGATTGCCGTCGTCTTCTTTAGAAGGAACATTTCAGCCGAGCTGTTCGGCTTCAAGGGCTTTGGCCTTTTTGACGTGCCGGCGACCTTTCCGGCAAGCGCTGAGGACTGGTTTGCACAGTTTCAGGCGGACAGGCTCCTGGGACTGGCCCTATTCGACGTCTTTGACCTGGTCAACTACTTCCTCGTGGGCCTGATCTTTCTCGCGCTCTATGCCGCCCTGCGGCGGACCAGCCAGGGAGCCATGTTGGTCGCGACGGTCTTGGGCTTGGTGGGCATCGCCGTCCACTTTGCCTCGAACCAGGCGTTCTCCATGCTCGACCTGAGCGACCAGTACGCGGCGGCGACGACGGAGGCGCAGCGCGCCATCTTCCTGGCTTCTGGAGAGGCGCTGCTGGCCATCCACAAGGGCACGGGCAGCTACCTGAGCCTGTTCCTGGTCACGCTGGCCGGCCTGATCATCTCGATTGTGATGCTGCGGAGCAGCGTCTTTGGCAGAGTGACCGCCTGGGTGGGCATCCTGGCCAACGGGCTGGCCCTGTTCTACTTTCCCGCCGTAGCGCTGGCGCCAGTTCTGGCTCTTGGACCCGAGATGGCTGCCCTGCCCATCGTCATCTCGGCCCCGTTTCGCATACTGTGGTACGTGCTGATTGCTGTCGGCCTTTTGCGGCCGGCGCGGAACCCTTCGGCAAAGCCTGCAGTGGCTGGTTGAACCCATCGCAGAGCTGGAGGGCTGGAGGAGGGCAATATGGAGCAGAACTCGATCATCATCATCGGCGCCGGGATCGCTGGCCTATCTGCTGGCTGTTACGGCCAAATGAGCGGCTATCGTACCCAGATCTTTGAGATGCATGACCTGCCCGGCGGATTGTGTACCTCCTGGCAGCGCGAGGGCTACACCATCGATGGCTGCCTCAACTGGCTCGTTGGTTCCAGCCCGGGTACCAGCTACTACCGGCTGTGGCAGGAACTGGGCGCCGTGCAGGGACGGACCATGATCGACCACGGCGAGTTCCTCCGGGTGCAGGGACGCGAGGGCAAGGTGCTCATTCTCTACTGTGATCTGGACAGGCTGGCGCAACACCTGCTGGAGCTTGCGCCCCAGGATGCGGATGCGATCGACGAGCTGATCGCCACCGCCCGCACCTGCGCCCGGTTTGACCCGCCTCTTGGCAAGGCCCCGGAGCTGATGGGTTTTCTGGATGGTGTCAAGTTCATGATCCAGAGCGCCCCCTTCCTGAGAGTCGTGTCCAAGTGGAAGGATGTTTCGATGGAGGACTATGCCCAGCGGTTCTCGGACCCATTCCTCCGCGAGGCGTTGTCCCTCATCACCGAGCTGCCCGACCATCCGGTCCTGGCCATGCTGATGACGCTGGGTTGGTTTGACCGGGGAACGGCCGGCTACCCACAGGGTGGATCCCTCCAGTTCTCGCGGGCCATTGAAGGGCGCTACCTTGAGTTGGGGGGCGAGATCCAGGTTGGCGCCCGCGTGGCTGAAATCTTGGTCGAGAATGACCGGGCCGTGGGCGTCCGGCTCGACGATGGCAGTACCCATCGGGCCAGCACGGTCATCTCCGCCGCCGATGGACACACGACCATCTTTGAGCTGTTGGCTGGCAGGTACGTGGACGATGAGATACGCGGCTACTATGACGAGCTGCCCGTTTTTCCTGGCATGGTCCAGGTGGCCCTGGGCGTCAACCGCTCTTTCGAAGGATTGCCGCATTCGGTCATCTACAGCCTGGAGCCGCCTGTCACCATCGCCGGCAGGGAACGGGACCGCTTTGCCGTAGAGATCTATAACTTTGACCCGGCGCTCGCACCGCCTGGTAAGACGGTGTTGAAAACCCTGCTGCATGCGGACCATGCCTACTGGCGGGAGCTGCAACAGGATGCCGGCCGCTACGAGTCCGAGAAGGACAAGGTCGCCAATCAGGTGATCGCGCTGCTGGATCAGCGCTATCCGGGCCTGGCCGGCCAGGTCGAAATGCGGGACGTAGCCACGCCCATGACCTGGGAGCGCTACACGGGCAACTGGCGGGGGAGCTACGAGGGCTGGTTGACCTCCGAGAAGACGATGCCCCCTTTCCGCATGCGCAAGACCCTGCCCGGTCTGGAAGGTTTCTACATGGCCGGACAATGGGTCGAACCCGGCGGCGGGGTGCCCACGGTCGCCATATCCGGGCGCAACGTGATCCAGATCATCTGCAGGCGGGATGGCGCGGCCTTTATGAGCCAGAAGGCATGAGCATTGTCGTCGCTGGCACGTCTTGAATGATCTCGCTGTAGAGCACCGGCCTGAAAGAGCCGGTACTAGGAATTAGAATCGATAGAAATCTTCCCAGCACCGCCTGTTTGCGGTGCCGGAATCGTACCCAGTTAGCGAGCATGCCACTAAGGAACCAAGCAGGATGAAAAAAACTGGACAGCGTTTCGCTTTCTTGGGCGGCTTGATGGCCGTGCTTCTCCTTGCCGCCTGGCGAATCTACAGCCGCCGCTCGCGGGAGCGTGTGGTCAGCCAGGAGGGGCTGGATGACCCGGAGGTCGCCCAGGCCTTCGACCTTGTCGCGACCCTGCCCCCGATGCGCCTCTTGCGTTGGTACGTGACCCGCCGCGCGGTGGCTCTAAAGCCAGACGGCCAGGCCGCTGACCTGGGCTGCGGCCCAGGTCATCTGGCCATCGAACTGGCCCAGGCGGCTCCTGGCCTGGAGGTGACGGGCCTTGACCTCTCTGACGAGATGCTGGTTCAGGCCGAGGGCTATGCCCGGCGTGCCGGGCTGGGGGAGCGCGTCGCTTTCAAGTGGGGCGACGCGGCCCAGATCCTCTTCCCCGATGCTTCCCTGGACCTGGTCGTCAGCACGCTGTCGCTGCACCACTGGAGCGACCCGGTCGCCGTCCTGGACGAGATCGCCCGCGTGCTGCGGCCGGGTGGCGTGTTCCTGGTTTTCGACCTGCGCCGCGACATGGCCGCGCCCTTCTACCTGTTGCTGTGGTTCGTCACCCGCTGCGTGGTGCCTGGCGCCCTGCGCCAGGTCAACGAGCCGCTGGGCAGCCGCGACGCTGCTTTCACGCCGGGGGAGGCCGAGGACCTGGCAGGGTGGTCCAGCCTGGCCGGCTGGCGTGTGACAAGTGGACCGTTGTGGCTGATCATCGAGGGTACGCTGGACTGAATGATTTGGGTCCGGAAATGGAACTTGTCGGGGCCCTGGGCGGGATGCTCAGTGATGTTTCAGCGAGATGTCTACCGGCACTCGATGCTAGAGTTGTCAACGAGGGCCGTCACTTTCCCATTGGCGTTGACTGCTACGTGAAAAGTTTGCTGTATCAGCAGGTTGTTCCCTTTTCCACGGCCGATGAGGCGAAAGCTGTTCACAAAGGTTTCCTGCATTCCCACTTTGCTGTTAAAGCTCTCCAGGGTCACGCCGTTCCCCTGATACTTGATGCCGCTCTCCTCACCATAGCCGCGAACGCCCTGCGGCTGAAAGTGGGCCTGCGCATGGTAGCCGCCAAGCGCGTCGTACGAAACGTGAAACACCGTGTGCAGCCGGCCGCTCAGCTGGATCCATTCCTCAGCGCAGGGATTCCACACCCGCATGTCAAGCGGGACCTTGACACTTTCTGTGACGGGCTTTGGGACAGGGGAGTGGAAGGGCGACTCGAAAGGGGACTTGGCATAGTCTGCGGGGACCGCATTGGCGGTCAGCGCAAGTATGGCACTCAGAATGAGCGCACCAAGGGCAATGATCGACAGGGTTGCCGCGTTCTTGAGCTTGTGCATTCTCTCCTCCTCTTCGAAGGCCAGCCCCTGACCAAGGCCAGGAACCCTTTCGGCGCTGCCGCAGAATGCTCGATGTTGTCGCCGCTGTCAAGGGGAGACCGTTATTCCGTCCGTACTCTATGCTGCTATTGTACCAGATCCCAGCACCGGTGTCAATACATTCGTACGATCCTGGATCCCTTCTTGAATTCGTGACCAGACTTGATAGGTTTTCCAGCGGATGTTCTTTGTCTGCGGACGCTCTTTGTCCGCGGACAAAGGGCGTCCGCCCTGCCAGGTCTACACTCGAGTTGACAGAACCAGCTACATCTGGCATGATACCAGATGTGAATGACGGATCACCTTACGCGCTTACAGTGGTGGAGCTGCGATGAACGACCTGCCCCTCAAGATGACCCTGTTATTGACCGGCACGGTCATGGCCGGCGAGGCGCTGGCCCTTCTGGTGGGTATGCATGTCCTCAGTGAGGGCGACAATGCCTGGCTCTCGGCAAAAAACGACCTGTTCCTGGCCTTGGACCTCGTGGCCGGCATGGGCCTGCTCTACCTGGCGCTTGTCCAGCGAGGAGCGGCCTGGCCCTATGCCTTCTACAGCGTGGTCGGCCTGGCCCTGCTGACCCACGGCTACCGTGAGTGGGAGTATCTGGCCGGTGCCGCCAACCCGTTCTGTGCCAACGTTCCGCTGTTCGTCGTCAACAACCTCAAGCTGCTGTGCCTGGCGGCTTGTGCCATCCTCGGCGCGTCGCTGGCTCTGGCGGTAAGGCTGTGAGTCAGCGCGAAGGCTGCATGTGCGCGGGCATTCTATTCGTTTGTTTCTAAATGCGTTGCAGTATCCCGCCACAACGGCGGCACAAACCCTGAACAAGGGTTCAGGCAAGGAGCCAGTATGAGCATCGCAGCAGTGGCCTTCATCGCGGGCCTGTCCTTCTTCTTTGTTCTTCTGTCCGGCCTGTGGCTCAGCCGGTCCGGAAGGCCGCTCAAGGCAGGCATCTCAGCCATTCACAAGCTGATCTCGCTGGCAGCCGGCCTCTTTCTCCTGGTGGTCATCTATCAGCAGAACAAGGCCGCAGCCCTGGGCGGCGCGGAGTGGCTTGCTATTGCCATCACAGCCATCTGCTTCCTGGCCGTCGTCGCCTCCGGTGGCTTGCTGTCGTCCGAGGAGCCCCGGCCGGTCGCCGTCCTGCGGGTTCACCAGATCGTGCCAGTGCTGACCGTGCTCTCGTCCGCCCTGACCTTGTACCTGTTGCTTGGTCTCTGAAGGTGCCTCGCAGGGTTCAGAGTGAGCCTCCTCAGATGCGGACAATGCGGCGCCGGCCCGAGGGGAACGGGCCTTGTCGGTGGCTGCTCCACGCCACGGGGGAGCGGGCAGCATCATTGAGGGGTGAAGGCTCCGTCTCAGAGGGTATCCCAGTGCAGGGCTTGAGGCGCGCCTTGTCCAGAGAGCGACAGCTTTGCGTCAGGCGAGCTCAACCTGGTCGTCGCATACTGGACGCAGAAAAGGGATTGTCACTTTGATGGACACGATGACAATGGTCAAACTAGCCATTCTCGTCCTGGGCACGATTTGCCTGGCCTATGCCTCGCGCGCCTCGCTGGTAGTACCCGGCTCCCACGGCTTCTACCGCTTTTTCGCCTGGGTAGCCATCCTGGGCCTGGCCCTGCTGAACGTCGATGCCTGGTTCCGCGATCCCTTCTCCTGGCACCAGATCATCTCCTGGATCCTGCTGGTGATCTCGGCCGTCCTGGTCATCATTGGCGTGCGCTTGCTCCGGCAGCGGGGCGAGCCCGACGCCGAGCGCGATGACGTGCCTCTGGTCGCCTTTGAAAAGACCACAACCCTGGTCACTACGGGCGCCTATCGCGCCATCCGCCATCCCTTGTACAGCTCGTTGCTCTTTCTGGCCTGGGGCATCTTTTTCAAGGCGCCTTCCTGGTTCGGCGGGCTGCTGGTCCTGGTCGCGACCGGATTCCTGGTAGCCACGGCCCGCGTCGAAGAGGCCGAAAACCTGCGCTACTTTGGCCACCAATACCAGGCGTACATGCAGCGGACCAAGATGTTTGTACCTTTTCTGTTCTAGATCACTCGACCTTGTGGAGCGAGCATCCACTGCGAGGACTCCATCGCGAGGACTCGTGGCGGGCGTGGTGGGTGAGGCAGGCGTGGCGGGCCCCGGGTGCAAGCGAACCATGCGCGGGCGAGGGAAAACGTTCCGCATCAGGGGATGCTCCACTCCACATTCGGGGGTGGAGCGAGCATCCACTGCGAGGACTCCATCGCGAGGACTCGTGGCGGGCGTGGTGGGTGAGGCAGGCGTGGCGGGCCCCGGGTGCAAGCGAACCATGCGCGGGCGAGGGAAAACGTTCCGCATCAGGGGATGCTCCACTCCACATTCGGGGGTGGAGCGAGCATCCACTGCGAGGACTCCATCGCGAGGACTCGTGGCGGGCGTGGTGGGTGAGGCAGGCGTGGCGGGCCCCGGGTGCAAGCGAACCATGCGCGGGCGAGGGAAAACGTTCCGCATCAGGGGATGCTCCACTCCACATTCGGGGGTGGAGCGAGCATCCACTGCGAGGACCATGCGCGAGGACTCGTGGCGGGCGTGGTGGGTGAGGCAGGCGTGGCGGGCCCCGGGTGCAAGCGACGGGCGAGGGAAAACGTTCCGCATCAGGGGATGTCCTACATTGGGGTGGAGCGAGCATCCACCATCGCGAGGACTCGTGGCGGGCGTGGTGGGTGAGGCAGGCGTGGCGGGCCCCGGGTGCAAGCGAACCATGCGCGGGCGAGGGAAAACGTTCCGCATCAGGGGATGCTCCACTCCACATTCGGGGGTGGAGCGAGCATCCACCGCGAGGACTCCACCGCGAGGACTCGTGGTGGGTGTGGCAGGCGTGGCGGGCGCCGGGTGCAAGCGAACCAGGCTCGGGCGAGGGGAAACGTTCCGCATCAGGGGATGCTCCACTCCACATTCAGAGGTGGAGGACCCAACACGAAGCACGCAACACGTAACACGCATCACTTACGGAGGCAACATGAACAAGATTCTGGTCGTTTACGCAACCTGGACGGGGGCCACTAGGACTGTGGCCGAGGCCGTCGCTGAAGAGCTGCGCGGCGACAACACGGCAGTCGATATTCTTCGGGCCAAAGGGGTCCGGGACGTCAGCCCCTATCAAGCTGTCGTGGTAGGCGCGTCGGTCCACATGGGCCGGATGATGGGCGAAATCCCCAAGTTCTTCAAGCGGCACCATCAGGCGCTGAGCCGGGTGCCCGTGGCCTGCTTTGTCGTCTGCCTGGCCGCTGCCGAGGACACCGCCGAGCAACGCCAGGAAGTGAAGAAGTATGTCGATAAGCTGGGCCAGGTGGCGTCGGGGACAGAGCCGCTGGACATCAAGGTTTTTGCCGGCGCCGTCCTGACCGACACGGAAGAGTTCGAGAAGTCGTTCTTTGGCATGAAGTGGATCGCCAAATCCATGGAGAATTCCGGAGACGTGCAGGATCACCGCGATTGGGACGAGATCCGCGCCTGGGCGCAGCAGATGCGTCCCCAGTTGGTTGGGGAGCCACACCCAGTTGTGGAGTGAGTATCCTCAGATGCGTGCGGACAAGGACTCGATGATGCCCTGGGAAGGAGCGGTGTGAGCATCCTCAGATGCGAGCGGATGCAGCACGTAGACTGGCCAGTTTCGAAAACTTGCCCAGTCTGTGGTATAATGCCCATGGCATCACCTAGCCCTGACTGTCGAAAGGACAAGAAATCATGAAAAGAACCGACCGAAACGCGCTCATTGCCTTTTTCGTCGTCATCCTCATCGCCATCGGCGTTGCCTGGGCCGGCAGCCAGGACGGAGCCACGGTTCCCGGGACCGGCATCCCGGTCTTTGCCCTGATGGTCGCTCTGGCCTTCCTCATCCAGTGGCTGGTCTTTGTCCCCTCTTTCCTCTTCCAGACCGAAAAGTTCTTTGACCTGACCGGCAGCCTGACCTACATCACGGTGACCATCCTGGCTGTCCTGCTCACTCCGGTAAAAGATGCCCGCTCCATCCTGCTCCTGGTCCTGGTCCTGATCTGGGCCGCGCGCCTGGGCATCTTTCTCTTCCGCCGCATCCGCAAGGCGGGCAAGGACGACCGCTTTGACGAACTCAAGCCTTCCTTCATACGCTTCCTCAACACCTGGACGATCCAGGGTTTGTGGATCACCCTCACGGCGGGCGCCGCGCTGGCCGCGATCACCACCACGGCGCGCAAGGACCTGGGCTGGGTTGCCCTGCTCGGCCTACTGGTCTGGCTCGTCGGTTTCGGTTTCGAAGCGGTGGCCGACGCCCAGAAGAACCGCTTCCGGGCCGATCCCGGGAACAAGGGCCGCTTCATCCATACGGGCCTGTGGGCTCGCTCCCGCCACCCCAACTACTTTGGCGAGATCGTGCTCTGGATCGGCGTGGCCCTCATCGCCTTGCCTGTGCTGACGGGCTGGCAGTACATCACCCTGATCTCGCCTGTCTTTGTCGCTCTGCTGCTGACCCGTGTCAGCGGCGTGCCGTTGCTGGAGAAAAAAGCCGACGAAAAGTGGGGTGGGCAGGAGGATTACGAGGCCTACAAAGAGAGCACTCCGGTTCTTTTCCCCAAGTTCTGGTAGAGATGCGCAGCTGGATCATTGTCAGTGAACCGCATCTCGGTGTGTAGGTAGCCGAACTTCCGGAAAGCTGTGCTCGGGTGTCTGTGAACATGGGAATGGACAGGTTCGGTAGAGGAGACCCGCCAACCCATTCAGGAGGGAATCGCTATGCACAGGCGCATACTCACTACGCTCGACGGCTCTGCCCTGGCCGAGCAGGCGATTGCCACGGCGCTCACCTTGGCTGAGATGTCTGAGGCAGACCTGGAAAGATGGAACGCTTACTCTTTGTCCCTTTACTGACCATACTTGCCGGCGTGCTGGTCGCTGCTGCTGCTGGACTTCCCCGCCTGAATCGCAAGCTGACGGTCACCAGTCTGGCTTGGCTGCTGGCTCTTGCACCACTGGCGGCCTTTGGGTTGCTCCTCGCAGCGCTGGCGGTTCTGCGTAGCGGGCCGGCCCTGGAGTGGCGCCTTGACTGGATCCCAAGCCTGGGTCTGAGTCTGGGCCTCTACTTTGACCATCTCAGCGCCCTCTTTGCCCTGCTCGTCACCGGAATTGGCACGCTGGTGGTGGTCTATGCCGGGTATTACTTCAAGAGTGACGAGCGGCCATGGGGTGAGTGGCGGTTCCTGACCTACTTGCTGCTTTTCATGACCGCCATGCTGGGCCTGGTGCTTGCCGGCGATGTCATCACCCTCTTTATCTTCTGGGAGGGCACCAGCATTACCTCCTTCCTGCTAATCGCCTACAAGACCCAGGACCAGGCTGCGCGGCGGGGAGCCTTCAAGTCGCTCTTTATCACGGGCGGCGGCGGAATCGCCCTCCTTGTTGGGCTTCTTCTCCTGAGCTACGTCGCTGGTGGTAGTGACTGGGTCACCATTCTGTCCAGCGGCGCCTTTTTGCGGCAAAGCGCCCTATATCCGGCGCTGCTGGGCCTGATCGCCCTCGGTGCCTTCACCAAGAGCGCCCAGGTCCCGTTTCATGTCTGGCTGCCCGATGCCATGAGCGCTCCTACGCCGGCCAGCGCCTACCTCCACTCGGCGACAATGGTCAAAGCGGGCATTTACCTCCTGGCCCGGCTCAATCCGGCGCTGGGCTTCACCGACCTGTGGTTCTGGCTCTTGAGTCTCTTTGGCCTGGCTACCATGCTGACTGGCGCATACCTGGGTTTGAAGCAGCGGGACCTAAAGGCGCTCCTGGCCTACTCGACCATCAGCCAGCTAGGCGTGTTCGTGGTGCTCATCGCCCAGGATACCGAGATCGCCTTCAAAGCGCTGGTCATCGGCGTTCTGGCCCACGCCCTGTACAAGAGCGCGCTGTTCCTGGTCGTGGGCAGCGTGGATCACGAGGCTGGCAGCCGCGACCTGCGCCGCCTGGGCGGCCTGGCCCGGTTCATGCCCTTCACGTTCGCCGTCGGCTTGGTGGCTGCCCTGTCGATGGCCGGACTGCCGCCCCTTTTCGGCTTCCTGGCCAAAGAGACGCTGTTGGCGACCGCTACGCATCCCGATGTTCCGGCCTCCGTGAACCTGATCTTTCCCGCGGCAACGGTCATCTCTGGCGCATTTCTGCTGGCTCAGGCGGGCATGCTGGTCTGGGACACATTCCTGGGCAAGCCGCGCGACCCTACGATCCACGCCCACGAAGCGCCATGGCCCATGGTACTGGCACCGGCACTGCCAGCGCTCCTCTCCTTGGCCGTCGGCCTGTTGCCCGAGCCGGCATTCCTGGCTCGTTTTCTGGCTGATGCCGCCGCTGAAGCCTATGGCGCCAAGGTCAAGGTCTCTCTGGCCATCTGGACGGGGATCAGCGTACCGCTGCTCCTGTCCATTGTGGCCGTGAGCCTGGGTACAGCGTTGTTCCTTGCCCGTCACCGGATCCGCTCCTTCCAGATGCGCATCGGCGAACGGTGGAGCGCGAATACGCTCTACACCTGGCTTCTAACCCTGATCGATCGTGCCGCAGAACTCGCGACAGTCCTGCAAAGCGGCAGTCTGCGCAACTACCTGGTCGTGATCCTGCTGGGCATGGTGGTGCTCGTGGCTGGCTTTGGTGGCCTATCCCGCTGGCGATCGCTGGCCCTCTTTTCCCTGCCCAACCTCGACTTTGAGGGTGAGGTGGCTGTGCTGCGCATCTTTGCTTTGTTGGTGATCGTCGCTGCTGCCACCGCCACCGTCTTCCTGCGCCGCGACCTCTCTGCCATCGTCGCGCTGGGCGCATCGGGCCTGGCCATGGCCTTGCTGATGGTTCTTGAGCCGGCGCCCGATGTGGCCCTGGTACAGGTGGTCGTCGACATTCTGACCGTAGTCATTCTGGTGCTGGCCCTGACTCGCCTGCCCCGCGACCAACGCCAACAGGCTGACAGGCTTTCTGCCCAGCGGGACCTGTCCTTGATGGACCGGGCTGGCCTGGTGCGCGACGCGCTCGTGGCCATGGCCAGTGGTACCGTGGTTGCGCTGGCGACCCTGGCGGCCCTTTCCTCTCGCCCTCGTACGAGCGTCGTGACACCCTTCTACGAGGGTGCGGCCAAGTCCTTGACCGGGGCCAAGGATATCGTCGGGGCCATCATCGTTGATTTCAGGGCGCTGGACACGCTGATCGAGATCGTCGTCTTTAGCCTGGCCGGGTTGGGTGTTTACACGCTGCTGCGCCACGCTTCCCGAAGTGCAGGTGACAAGACGGAGACTTTGATCGGTTCCATGCCACAGCTCCCGACCCTGGGCATCGGTGGGCGCGAGACTTCGCCCTTTATCCACTCTCTGGCCTACGTCTCCCTTCCACTGTCGATGGTCATTGCTGTCGTGCATATCCTTTACGGCCACGACCAGCCGGGTGACGGCTTTACCGCTGGCGTGATCGTCAGCCTGGCGCTGGGTTTCTGGTATGTGGTCTTTGGCTACGAGCAGGTACGGCAGCGCCTGGCCTGGCTGCGGCCAGCTTCTCTCATCGGAGGCGGACTGTTGCTGGCCATCGTCACGGCCACCTCAGCGGCCATCCTCACAGGTTCCTTCTTGGGCCACGTCGATTTCGGACGAGAGTTGAACCTTACCTTGCCCCGAGGCGTCAATCTCAGCACCTCGCTGCTGTTTGAACTGTCCATCTGTCTGGCGGTGTTGGGGAGCGCCTCCTATATGCTCGATGCGCTCGGCCACCCGGGTGAGGAGGTCAAGTAATGGAACTGCTGACTGCGCTGGCCGTTGGTGCCCTCTTTGGGATCGCCATCTTTCAGTTTCTGCGACGCAACATGATCCGTTCGGTGATCGGGCTGACCTTGTTGGGCGTCGCCATCAATCTCTTCCTCCTCAGCACGGGGGCCTATCAAGGGACGGAAGCCGCCTATGACGGCGTCCTTGGCCAGCGCAGCGACGCCCTGCCCCAGGCGCTGATCCTGACGGCCATCGTCATCAGCATGGGCGGCCTCAGCCTGGTGCTAGCCCTGCTTTATCTGCTGTCGGCCCGTTACCGTACCAGTGATGTGGACAAGGTCAACAAGCTGCGGGGCTAAGAGAAGCGATGAACGATTATCTGGTGCTCCTGCCCATCCTCCTGCCGCTGATTGGTTCGGCAGTCGCCCTGTTGCTGCGTGGGCGACGGCGGCTGCAAGCGGGCTGGGCGCTAGCAGCGATGTTGGGGGGCTTGGCCTCCAGCTCCGCGTTGCTGGCCCGTGTATGGTCTGGTGGCCAGCCGCTGGTCTTCCAGTCCGGTGGCTGGCTGGCGCCCTTTGGCATCTCGCTGGTGGGGGACCTGCTGTCGGCCATGATGGTTCTAATGAGCCAGGTCGTGCTCAGCCTGGGCATCGTCTATGCATTGGGCAGCACCGACAAGGTGGTTCGGTACCCTGCCTTCTACACCGTATTTCTGACGCTGGCTACTGGCCTGACGGGAGCCATGCTGGCTGGCGATCTGTTTAACCTCTTTGTCTTTGCCGAGCTGCTGGTCTTTTCCGGCACCATCTTGACCGCCGCTTCGGACGATCGTCTGGGTGCCGAGGCTGCCTTCAAGTACTTTTACATGAGTCTGCTCGCCTCGGCTTTTCTGCTGCTGGCCATTGGCAGTCTTTACGTCTCCTATGGCACGCTCAGCATGGCCGGGCTGGCCATGCGCATTGCCGCCAATCCTGGCGCTCCGCTGCTGCCGCTGGCGCTTGCCCTGCTGATCGCGACTTTTATGATCAAGAGCGCGGTGACACCCTTCCATTTCTGGCAGCCCGATTTCCACACTGCATCGCCCACGGCCGTCAGCGCCATGCTCTCGTCCGTGGTCGTCAAGCTGGGTGTGTACGGCTTCTTGCGGATGACCACCTTGCTCTTTGTTGAGCAATCCGCGCCGGTGAAGGGGCTCCTGCTGGTTCTGGGCCTGGCGGGCATTGTCTATGGCGGCCTGGGGGCGATCGGCACCCACAATGCCAAGCGCATGCTGGCCTACTCGACCCTGGCCCAAGTGGGCTTCATCCTGGTGGCCATTGGCTGGGGCAGCCACCAGGCGCTCGCCGCAGCCCTCGTCTTTGCTGTCAACCACAGCCTGATCAAGGCTGCGCTGTTGATGGTTGCTGGTGCAGTCGCCAGCCGGGCGCCGGTCAAGTCGGCAGCGTTCGACGTGGTCTCCGGCGTGGGTAGATTCATGCCCCTGGCTGGCCTGTTGTTCTTCATCGGGGGTCTGGCTCTGATGGGCATCCCTCCGACCAACGGCTTTGTCAGCAAGATGATGCTCTTTGGCAGTGGCATCGCAGCGGGTCATTTCGCCATGCTCGCCGCGGTAGCCCTGGTAAGTATCTTCACCCTGGTCTATGTGGTACGCGCTTTTCAACGGATCTGGTGGCAGCCGCCAGCCGATGGAGTCAAGGCCAAACCGAGCGGAGATCGGCTTCTGGCCCCGGCGCTGCTCATTGCGGCGGTGCTCCTGCTAGGGCTGTGGCCCGAGCCCCTGATCCGTCTGGCCGAGGCGACAGCCCTTTGGCTCGGCGATCCAGGGGCCTATGTCGCCGCGGTGTTGGGAGGATAGACTATGGCAATCTGGATGATCGTTGCTCTGTGGCTGGTGTACCTGGCGCTCACGGCGAACCTGGAATGGGGCAACTTGCTCCTGGGTTTCCTGGTCGCGGTGGCTTTGACGCTTTTGCTGCGGCCCCCACGCGGCCGGATCGAGCTCCGCCAGTTGCCAAGGTCCGCGGCGGCTCTGGGCCAATACCTCTTTGTGGTATTCTTTGATGCCATCAAGAGCGGCTTGGTGGTGGCGCGTCTGGTGCTCTCTCCAGGACCTCCGGTCAAGCCGGGCATCATTGCCATCCCCTCCGATTGCGATTCAGAACTGGCCACGGCTCTCAGTGCCCATGCCATTACCCTGGCACCAGGCGAGATGGTCGTTGAGATCGGCAGAGATGGGACCATGTACGCGCACGCGTTGGATGCGACTCGTGCTGCCCAATACGTCCAAGAGGCCCAAGAGCTGCGCCGTGGACTGCTACGGCGGATCTTTCCGTGATCGGTTGGGAGGCTGTCATGGGTACGATCCTGACAGGTGTCCTCTACCTGGCTCTGCTGGTCCATGTCGGCCTGCTGGCGGTGGTCTTGTGGAAGGTGTGGCGCGGGGACAACATCATCGACCGCCTCATGGGCGCCGACCTTCTAGGCACCTTGACGCTGGCCATACTGGTGCTCCTGGCTCTGATCGAGCTGGACAGCAGTTACATCGACGTGGCCTTGGGCTTGGCGGCCTTGGGCTTCATCGGCATCATCGCCCTGGCCAAATATGTGGCCGACGAGCAGGTCTTCTGAGCAGCCGTAGCTGATGGAAGGTGGTGGGAATGTGATGGAGATGGCGCTTCAGGTCTTGGCCATTCTGGCGGTGCTTGCGGGCACGGCATTTTCAGTGCTGGGGGTCCTGGGCTACCTGCGGCTGCCGGACGTCTACGCGCGGCTGCACGCAGTAGGCAAGGTCGGCATTTTTGGCACGGTCCTGCTTCTTCTGGGGGCGGTGGCCTGGACCCCGTTGGGCCTGGGCAAGGGCCTGGTGCTGGTCGCGCTGCTGCTGCTGGCCGGCCCGGTGACGGCCCATGCCTTGGCTTCCGCTGCATACCGGGTCGCGATTCCGCTGAGCTCGGCCCACTGCGATGACCTGGCGCAGGCCATCGAGGAGGCCCAGCTCCCCGCGGAAGAGACGCCTGGGTGAGACCGGTCGCGACCAACGAGGGGAATGTGGTTCAACCTGGTCCTGTCTTTCCTGACGGCTATGTTGTTGCCCACCATCTGGCCGCTATACGGGAGCCAGTAGTGAAGTGAGGTGATATGTACAACCGAATTCTTGTTCCACTGGATGGTTCGAGACTGGCCGAACAGGCGCTGCCCCACGCCGCCATCCACGCCGCCAAATTCGAGGCAGAGATCCGGCTCTTGATGGTCCTGAGCCCGCTGCCCGAGCCAAGTATGGGCGGGCGGGGCATGGTCCTCAGCGCGGAAGAAGCTTCTGCCCGCGTGGCAAAGGACTATCTGGAGGGCGTCGCCGCCGAACTGAGGCAGCAGGGCTTGCAGGTCCAGACCGAAATCCTTGAGGGCAAGCCCTATGTCCGGGTTGTCCGCTATGCTGAGGAGAATGGAATCGACCTGATCATCATGTCGACTCGAGGTCAATCAGGGCTGAGCCGCTGGCTGCTGGGCAGTGTCACCGACCGCGTCGTTCGTGGCGCCACGGTCCCGGTGTTGCTGGTGCACTGCCACGCAGACTGTGACGACAACTAGTACTCGCCATCTCTGCGGTCAGCTCGCCCGAGCCAGGGGGCGTTGGTGTCAAGACCTGACAGGTTTCTTTGGCACAACCTGTCAGGTCTGGTTGGCTCCCAGGTCCTCGGTACGCCCTGGCGACCGGGTCAAGAAAACGGCCAGGATGCCCGCGCTCACCAGTACCCCCACCAGCGTCGCCGGCAGCAGCTGTCCCAAGGCAAACCCGATGCCGTAGGCCATGGCAATCACGATGGTCACCGGCGCCGACGCCTGCAGGAGGGGCGCCCTCCACCGCTCGAAAGCAGCGGTCCCCGCCTCCGAGTCCGGCGACCTTTCCGCGCGCCGCGATGCCGCCAGGAAACCGATCAGCAGCGCCGGCCTGGCCAGGTTGATGGCGTTCTGCAGCGTGTTGCCGGGAGCCAGGTTGCCGGTAGTCATGATATCCATGATGTGAACTACCGTTGCTCCCAGAGAAAATACCGTCACGGCAATAACCGTCGCTTCCCGGAATCCGTCGCGGCGGCCGACCGCCACGACACCCAGCACGCCCAGGGCCAGGTTGGCAAAGGCCACCTCGAGCTGGAAGGAGCTGCCCGCCTCCCAGCCGATCGACTCGGCCACGATGTCGGACAGGAAAAAGTGGGCGAAAAAGCTGGCGATCCCCGACCCGGCCACGCTGATGGCAAAAAGAAAGATCAGAACGGTCTCCAGTCTCCGCTCCTTCGTCGAGGTGGCCCGGTCAAAGAGGATCACACCCCCGGCCAACAGGAGGGGCAGAAGGGTAAAGATGAAAACGCGGAGTGCAAAGATCACCATGGGGGACGCTCCTTCTCGGACTATATATAGCACAATGATATCATATGAATCATCGGTTGTCAAGACGGGCCGAGAGAAGATCTTGCGGTTTGGCCGGCTCGAATCTCATCGAGATGGGGGAAGCAGGGTCCTGCTACAGCTTCAAAGCCTCCAGTCGCAGGTGGCGGGCGCCCGTGGCCAGGGCGTCAGGGGCGAACGTGTTCGTAAACGCGATAGAGCCCACCCCGTGCCTGGGGATGAGCGCCAGCATGGTGAGAACGCCGACCAGGCCACCGCGCACAGCCACGACGACAACGAATCTCTGGTTCGCCTCATCTCCGCCGCACTCCGCGCCATCCTGGACCAGCAGGACTGGCCCGGCACTGGCTCAGCGGAGATCAACCGAATGTCAAGCCCACGCGAGCACCGTCTGGACTCAGTGGGGGCACTTGACAAAGCCCACAAGATCATGTATAATGTCGGTATCCGACATATCGAATGGTGACACATATGAGTGATATGTATTCCCGGCTGCCTCTCAGAGAACCTACTTTCTTCATCTTGTTGAGCCTTTCACCCAGCCCCAAGCATGGCTACGCCATCTTGAAGGAAGTCGAAGCTCTGAGCGAAGGCCGGGTGCGGTTGGGTACCGGCACGCTGTATGGGGCGATCAAGCGCCTGCTCGACGATGGCTGGATCCGTCGCGTGGACGATCCGCTGTCCGATGATACCAAGCGTGAACGCAAAGCTTACGCGCTCACCAAGCGGGGCCGGCGGGCATTGAATGCCGAGATCGAACGGCTAGCCACGCTGGTCCAGATTGCCCACATCCAGACCGCGGAGGAAAGGGTGTGAGCGCCTGGGTGCAGCGGATCGCCAGGGTGTACCGCGTGCTGCTGGCCTGCTATCCGCCAGCCTTCCGGGCTGAATTTGGCGGGGAAATGCAGGAGGTTTTCGTCACCGCGCTGAGGGAGGCTCACCACGCCGGTGAGAAGCGGCTCTGGCGGCTGTGCTGGCGGGAGATCCGTGATTGGCCGGGCTCTGCTCTGGGGGAGCACCTGCGAGAGAGGAGAAGAAAGATGCCATCGGTCGGGTTTCTTGAGGAGAAGCCCCTGTCGCGCAGCGAACTGCTGGTCGCCATGGCCCTATTTGCACTGCCCCTCTTGGGCATTCTGGGGGTAGCCGGCGTCAGGCCGCCCAAGTGGTTGGTTGCTTCCCTGCTGATCCTATGTGCGGGGGCTCTCCTTTTTGTGCTTGGATGGGCCCTCGTCAAGGGATTTCCGCGCTGGTCACTACCTTACCTGGGTCTTGTACTCTTGCTGGGCATCATCCTCCTTCGCTACGATCGCATTTGGGGCTGGATTTATCCTCTCTTTCTCGAGCTGTTTGGGCGTCGATTCTTGTGGCCCATCCCGGTCCGGGTACTCTATGTGGCGGCCTTTGAATTCATCGTGTTGTTCTCGTTCCTGTTGGGTGCGTTGATCCTGGTCAACCTTTTGCGCTTACTGCCCTCTACCCGTGGTCTCTGGCAACGCATCCGTGCCGATTGGACGCAGCTTTCTTTTCTGCTGTATGGAGGGTTGGTGTTCAATCTCAGGCTCTTGTTTGATGAATACCGGCATTACGAACTGTGGCAAGTCATGGCTTCGATCTCCTTGGCGTTGGGCGCGTGGTGGTATCTGCGAGCGAGGGGGAAAAAACAGCGCATCCTGGCCTTGCTCGGGGGAGCTACCGGGGCGATGTGGATCGTAGCCCTGGCCAAATGGGTGCTGATCCCGCTTCAAAAGTGGCCAGCCGGATACCCGGTGTCCCCATCCGCAGTCAGCCGCTGGGTGGAGACGGGCAGCGCGATGACCGGCTGGCTCTGCATCCTCCTCATGTTGTTGGCTCCTGCTCTGTCGAGTCTGCTACCCCAGGCGCCAGACCCCATCCTTTCCTCGGAGGGAGACCCCGTCACCGCATGAGCAACCGGACGGACATGGTTGGGTGGGTCTACACCCGGAAGCGCATGCCGGAACCGGCCAAGCCCTGAGGTTTGTCCTGCGCGAACTCGGGGATCTGCCTGGCGGCCTGTTCCTGCCCGCCGCTATGCTATCCTCATCGACGTCGCCGGCGAAGAATCCGTAGGGGCGGGGAAACCCCGCCCCCTCCTCCAGGACTCCCGCCGCGACGCCACCGCTTTGACCGTCGTCGAGGTCGACGTCGAGTTCGGTCGCCTGCCCAACTACCGCGTCGTCGACCGCAAGCCCTGGCTCGGCGTCAAGCACACTACCCTGCACGCCTGCCCTGAGGTCATCCTGAGCCTGGCCTGAGCGCAGCCGAAGGGTCCTCCAAGGACCCGCCGAACGGGACCGGGTCCGCGCCCTGGTCGGCCACTGGCATGCCCGCGTCGTCGACGCCGCGAACCTGTGGTTCGTTGTCATCGGCGCCGGCCTGGCCTCCTTCCTGGAGAAAGCCCTGTCCGGCTGAGTGATCCTCGTGCTAGTGGCAATAGCAGTGGGGTCACAGTTCAGCCCTGGCCCCACATTGCATCACGTACCTGGTCGAGCAGTTTCTTTGGCCGTTGCGGCACGCGAATCTCCTGGAATCTGAGTTTGCTCAAGGAAAGACACGGTGATACAATGGCAATCAGTTCGGCAAAGAGTCTCACCAGCAGATGTTATGCAGAACACCCCTGGGATCTGCACGTCATTGGCGCTTCTACAGAGTTCTTCTGCAGAGTTTGCTCTGGTGGCTATTTGTGCAGAAGAGTTCTGTTGAAGTACTAGTTGGCCACATAGAAGGGAACAAGAAGACCATGAATCCAGAGATCACTATCAGAAGCGAGACTAGCACCGATATTGGCGCGATATCCGAAGTGACGATTGCAGCGTTCAAGTCCTTGGAGATCAGCAATCACACGGAACAGTTCATTGTTGCGGCTTTGCGTGACGCAAAGGCCCTCACGGTATCGCTGGTCGCAGAATTGGATGGCCGGGTGATAGGGCATATCGCGTTCTCTCCCGTGACCATGTCGGACGGCACCCCAAACTGGTACGGACTCGGACCAGTTTCAGTGTTGCCGGAGTACCAGAGGCAGGGTATTGGCATAGCTCTGGTACAGGAAGGGCTTGCGCGGCTCAGAAAGCTGAAGGCTCAAGGCTGCTGTCTGGTGGGGCATCCGGACTACTACCGCCAATTCGGGTTCAAGAACGTGTCGGGTCTTGTGGTTGAAGGGGCGCCAAGGGAGGTCTTTTTCGCTCTCACTTTTGATGGACCTACTCCGAAGGGCACCGCCATGTTCCACCCGGGATTCAAAGCAGATGGCCAACAAGTCGCTCCAGCAGAGGGCTGACCGCTGCCGTCGGCTTTGGTGTTGGGCCGAAGGCGGCGTCGTGCCAGAAAAAGTGCGACAGTACGAATGAGGACGGACAACGATGGATAGACCCAAACGAATACAATTCTGGGGCAAAGATGAGAATGATGATAGTCTGGTCGTGGAAATCCTCGAGGGAAAAAAGACCGCCACAGTCTGCAAGGCCGATGAATACGATGCGCCGGACGGAGAATTCGATGACGGTGGATGCCAAGCCGGCGATCTGGTAGATGTCCATGATCTCAAGCAGCAGCTTCGATGTCGCATTCGAGTTACGGAAGTCTACCCGGTGCGCTTTGGAAAGATTCCGGAGAAGCTTTGGAAGGCGGAAGCGTGCCGGAGCGAAGAGCATTTTCAGGAAGCACATCGAACCTGTTGGCCTGACTATGATCTGACCGATGACTTTGAAATGATGGCAACCCATTTTGAGTTGGTTGAGACGATGCCTCAACAGAACAAGTCTGGCCAAGAGCCTAGCAGGGGAGAAAGGCACTGAAATGACATATCGAACATTGCTCGAGTCTACTCTCGACATGCCTTGAGCTATATTGAGAGCCTTGACGAAGCTCCCGTATCAGCAACCACAAGTCTCGCTGACTTGCGCAACGTCTGGGCCACCCGCTTGCCGACGAGGGGTATGGACGCAACTCAAGTCATTGATGAATTAGTTGCTGATGTGGAAGGTGGGGTGTTGGGTACTTCAGGAGGACGGTTCTTTGGTTGGGTAGTCGGTGGCTCAGTGCCTGCCGCCCTCGCTGCTGATTGGCTTACGTCTACCTGGGACCAGCCCGCCGCTTTGTATCGCTTCCGGACCAGCCATAGCCGTCATTGAAGAGGTTTGTGGACAATGGCTGAAAGAGCTGCTGGGTTTACCTCAGCAGGCAAGTTTGCGCTGGTAACGGGCTGTTCAATGGCTCATGTGACTTGTCTTGCAGCTGCCCGAAATGCCATGTTGGCCAAACAGAGCTGGGATGTGGAGCGAAAGGGATTGACTGGCGCACCTCCAATCCGCATCTTGAGCAATAACCAACGACATGGCTCGATCGCGCGTACTGTCCGTTTGTTGGGGATTGGTAACGACAATGTCGTTGATATACCTGTAAATGAACAGGGGCATTTGGTCTCAGAAGCCCTACTGCGGGGACTTCAAGAACATGCAGGCGAGCCAACCATCGTATTGTTGCAGGCTGGCGACATCAACACCGGGGTGTTTGAGCCTTTTGAGGAGCTCATCCCCATCGCGCACGAGCATGGTGCTTGGGTTCACATCGATGGGGCTTTTGGGCTATGGGCAGCGGCAAGCCCCAAATACGAGCATCTGCTGAACGGCGTAGAGCAAGCCGATTCGTGGGCGGTTGATGGGCACAAATGGCTCAACGTGCCCTATGATTGTGGCTACGCCTTTGTTACAGACTCAAGGGCCCATCAAGCGGCCATGTCTCACCGTGCGAGCTATCTAACCCATGATGCGGTTGCCCGTGACCAGATCGATTGGACTCCGGAATGGTCTCACCGTGGACGCGGCGTCGCCACCTATGCCGCTCTCCGGCAGCTGGGCAAACAGGGCGTGGCTGAGTTGATCGAACGCACTTGCCAATACGCCCATCGCCTAACAACACGCATTGGCGCGTTACCCGGTGCTGAATTGATTCTGGGAGCCACAAATAAACCAGGGGTTGGTACGTTTTCTCAGCGCGAAACCCAATGCGACGGATGCCGATCATGATCGGTACACAGACAGCGTGATTGCGAGTGTTCTTGAATCTGGTGAAGCGTTTTTTTCTGGTACTATGTGGCGGGGCAAACGCTGTATGCGCGTCTCGGTGTGTAGTTGGAAAACAAACGATATGGATGTTGAGCGTGCGATCAATGCAGTTCAACTTGCTCTGGTAGAACAGTGAACATCCCGTCCGGTCAGACTTCTATTGCATGATTTCTCTAATTGCATCGTGATAGGCATGATCTGCAAGCCGGACAAGAACAAGTTCAGGTCCAGTCTAGCGGCTGCATCGCAGGCGGCGGAACTGTAGAGAAGACGGATACGAGAGGTAGGCAAATCAGCCCATGACCAAAATCGCCTTTGTTGGTGGCGGCAGCGTCCAGTGGTCACCAAAGATTGTGACCGATATCGCGTTGTGCGAGACACTGGACGGCGCTCAGCTCGTGCTTTACGATATTGATGCCGACGCACTTGGATTGCTGACGCGAGCCTGCAAGGCCATCGTCGCCCAGGTGGGTGGCAGCCTGCGGGTTACGGGTACGCTGGACCGCGCCGAGGCGCTCCGGGGCGCTGACTTTGTGATCCTGTGCGTTGCCATCGGCGGGCTTGGGGCTATGCGTAACGATCTCGAGATTCCTGAGCGCTATGGCATCTACCAGCCAGTGGGTGACACGGTGGGACCTGGTGGTCTGGCCCGCGGGCTGCGCGAGATCCCTTTTGCCGTTGAGGTCGCCCGCGAGATGGAGCAACTGTGCCCCGATGCCTGGATGCTCAACTTGACCAATCCAATGACGACGATCTGCCGGGGTTTGACTCGTGCGACTGGCATTCGTACCATTGGGCTGTGCCACGAGGTGAGCGGCGTCAGCCATCGTCTCGCGGACCTGGTCAACGTACCGGCCGAGACCGCCACGCTTGAGGTCGCGGGCATCAATCACCTGCCGGTCATCCTGCGCTTTGACCTCGGCGGCCGCGATGGCCTGGACATGCTCCGAGACTGGCTGGCCGAAAATGGGCCATTTGCCCGGGTGGGTCGGGTAGAACTCGACACCGTTTTTGATGTTTTTGTCGATCGGCTGGCGGTCAAGCTGACGCTGTTTGAGCAACTCGGCGTGCTGTTTGGGGCCGGCGACCGCCACGTGGCCGAGTTCATGCCTGGTTTCCTGAGTGAGGCGAATGAACGAGGACGCCGCTACGGTGTCCTGTTGACGACCGTAGATCAGCGCCAGGAGATGGCTCGTCTGCGCCGGGCCCAAGTCGAGGGGTTTTCCGGCGGGCAGTCGCAGAACCTGCAGCGGTCGACGGAGCAGCTCGCGCCTGTGATGGCTGCGCTAGCAGGCGGGCCGGCGGGCAAGTTCGTTGTTAACGTGCCAAACGAAGGCCAGATAGACAATCTGCCGCGCGACGCGGTTGTCGAGTGTATCGCCGAGGTCAGTTCCCTCGGCGTGCGTCCGCTGGCCGTAGGCCCCCTACCTCAAGCAGCCTACGCTGTGATTGCACCTCACGTCGCCCGGCAAGAGTTGATCGTCGAGGCTGCGCTGACCGGCCGGCGCGCACCGGCACTGGCTGCCCTGGCGACAGATCCGCTGGCGCCTGACCCAGCGACCGTCGAACCGATGCTCGACGAGCTGCTGGAAGCGAATGCGGCCTTTGAGGAAACGTAGGGCGGCCAAGCGGGCAAGAACATGGCCGCTACCGGTTATCCTCGACATGCGACAGAAAGGATGGGAGAATGGTTTCTACCATGCTCGGCGTATATGGTCCCTGGGCGGCTCTCTTGGTGGACCGTCCGGCATCGTTCTCCTTTCGGCGCAAGGAGTGGATCGACGTTGAGGCCTGGCGACCTGTAGCCCGTCAGCGGCTGCTGGAGCGTCTGGCTCCGCCCCACACCGGCGCCACGCCGGAGGTTACCGTCCATCGCCGCGCGACTTGCGATGGACTGCACGTGGAACACCTGTCCTGGCAACTCCCATACGGCGCGACCACCCAGGCGATTCTTCTCAAGCCGGCCGGCGCGACGGGAAAACTCCCCGGCATCTTGGCCTTGCACGATCACGCCGGCAACAAGTACTTTGGCAAGAGCAAGATCGCTCGGGCCGCCGATGACTGGCATCCAGGCATGTTGGCGCATCAGGCAGAATACTATGGTGGCGTCCCCTGGGCCAACGAGATTGCCAAGCGGGGATACGCCGTGCTTGTCCCCGATGCCTTTGCTTTCGCCAGCCGGCGGGTTCGAGTGGAGGATGTGCCAGAGGCGATCAGGGCTGGATGCACAGACCCAAGCTCGGAGACTGGATCTGAGATCGACGCCTACAACCAGTGGGCTGCCGAGCACGAGTCGATCATGGCCAAGTCGCTGTTCTGCGCCGGGACAACGTGGCCGGGCGTCTTTGTCAGCGAAGATCAGCGCGCCCTGGATGTACTCTGTGCGCGGGAGGATGTGGACGCGGAGCGTGTCGGTTGTGGCGGCCTGTCGGGCGGCGGATTGCGAACGGTCTATCTGGGAGGGATCGATCCTCGCGTTCGGTGCGCCGTCTGCGTGGGCATGATGACGACATGGCGAGATTTTTTGCTCCACAAGTGCCACACCCACACCTGGATGATCTACATCCCTTTGCTGCCCACAGAGCTGGACTATCCCGAGATCCTGGGGTTGCGCGTCCCGCTGCCTACGATGGTTCTGAACAACCTCAGCGATCCCCTCTTTACCCTGGCAGAGATGGAGCGTGCCGACCGGATCTTGCAGGAGGTCTATGCCAAAGCGGAAGCTGACCAGCGGTACCAAAGTCGCTTCTTCCCAGGCCCTCACAAGTTCGATTTGGAGATGCAGGCTGTCGCTTTTGATTGGTTCGACCGGTGGCTGGGGGACTAGATGTCCAACAGAATCCCTGTAGGCGCGCATCCCTTTGACAGCCAATCTGCGACATGCTATGCTTGTACCCTGGAGCCATCATCACGGTCTATGAAGGGCGTTCATGCAACAGTATCCGCTTTTGCAGACAAGGCTGCACGTTCCGCCCATCCGGCCCGGGTTGGTCTCGCGCCCGCGCCTGATCGAGCGGCTGAATGCCGGGCTGCACCGCAAACTCACCCTTGTCTCTGCCCCGGCCGGCTTTGGCAAAACCATGTTACGACAACAGAGGCACATTGAACAACTACTCGATCGCAGTGAAAGAACCTGTCGCGTCGGCGAGTGGCTCTGAAGCCTGGGACGAGCTGGAATCCAGCGTGTACGCGGCACTAGAGACCTATTCCAATGTCCACCGGGGGAGTGGGCACAACTCGATGGTGTCCACGCACCTGTTCGAGCAGGCCAGAGACATTGTCCTGGAAGATCTGGCGTTGAACAAAGACCGGTACGTGGTCCTCTTTGGCACGCCCAGAAGGGTAGAATTGCTCAAGGCACGGCTCAAGCCGAATAGCTACCAGATCGTGTCCAGTCAGGACTTTGGCGGTCGAACGAAGCGCGTTGCCCGGGGGTGCTCCCTTCCAGGCCGGTGGCGGGACAGCCCGGCTTGTCTTTCCCAGCAGGACCATCTGGGCCAGGGCACCGGCGAAATTTGAGGCCGGCACGCCCGCTATCGTCAACGTCATCGCCTTTGCCAGGGCGCTGCGGCTGATCCGGCATTTCGGAAGGGACGCTTTTCAGGATGCGTCCGCTGACCTTGCAGCGGACGCTGACAAGTCAGTGGGTGACGAAGAGCAGACGGCGGCCGTCAGAAAGTTGGCTTCTGGAATCCTGTACCACGACGAACTGGAGAGATTCGACGGGCGGGAGCTGTTGGCTGAATTCAGGCAGACCCTGATCGGCCGGGGTGTTCGTGTCCCGACGGCGGATGGCCCCAAGCCCTACATCAACCTGGAGAACGCTGCCAGCACGCCTACATTCACGCCGATCTGGGAGGCTGTCTGCCGGACATGGCAGCAGTCCCGGCAAGTCCAGCAAGCGATCATTGATGAGGTCAAGTCCATACCGGCGAGTTATGCCGCGCTTTCGTGGTACTTGGGATATGATACGCGATTGTGGTATACTAGCTCTTGGCGAGAAGCGCCATGGCAGGCGAGAGAGGGGCGTTTCAACTCAGCCTCCAATGGCTAGATGAGAAAATCCAAACAGAGAAATGGAGGAGATTCAATGAGCGAAAA
>CAWANP010000018.1:0-124658 GCA_963783445.1 uncultured Chloroflexia bacterium
AGGCTGATTCTTGCCCTTTTGCCATTTAGTGCTCGACCTCGCTGGCTTCAGGTTCGTCCAAATTGCGGCCTTCCACTCAGCCGGGATACCCTTTGGCGTCGTAGCGTACTGGCTGAATCTGTGTTTCGGTTTGACGATCAGTCGCTCGGGCCCAGTCACCCAAGGGAACAATTCGTGCTGACTCGCTATGATTCCGGCGGATGTGTTTTTTCGGTCAGCACAACCGACCGACTCGTCGAGATCCCAACCAGCAACCAGGCCATGTTGCGTTTACGTGTCTTCCGCTGATTGGGTCGAGGTTGTATCATTCGCTGAAACCAAGTATGATGCAGCCTGTTGATCGACATTGTTCCGCTCCTGACAAAGGGTTTGGGCAAACTCTCGCCATCAGGATTGAGCCAACCTCAGACCACGCTATCTGATACGGGACAAATCCCATTGCTCTGGTGCTGTTCCTACGAATTCTCAATACGGGTTTATGTTTGGAGGTAGACCGAGACATGAGTAGTTCCTGTACAGATTGGGCATGGCCTTGGTGGACGGTGATCGTGATGATTAACGCCGTGAATTTGGTGGTTTGTGCGGTTGTGTACAGACGATCTCTGAATCCAAAGGATGGCAGTGATGCGGCGTATCGGAAACGGATGCGAATTATGGGGGTTATCTTTACGCTAGTTGCCGTATATCGAGCGATTTTTGTGTCGAGGTATACTCCCCAACTCGCCTGGTTTGATAGCCTTGCCAACAGTTCTCTTTTGATCCGAATGTTCGCTGTGGCCGCAGAACTTTCATTCAGTGGCCTCATTGCGCTCGCGATGCTACGAGTTAACCACGATTTACCTGCTGACGATACCGCGAATGCGAACAAGGTCAAGTTATTCATGACCACGAAAAGTCCGTATGTCCTGATGACATGCATATTTCTCGCGCAGTTCTTTGCCACGAGTGGGTTGATTACCAAGAATCAAACATTGTTTGCGATCGAGGAGACCTTGTGGACGCTGGGGTTCCTGGCCGTACTCCCGCTTGCTATTCTCCAGGTTCGTCGTGTTTACGCGATCAAGGATGCTGAAACAGTGGCGCAGTTCAAAATGCTGAGGCAATCTGCGGTCTTAATTGCGGCCTGGTGCGTGTTCTATTGTTGCTATGGGTTGTTTTATCATTTGCCGTTCGAGACCTGGGCCGGTGCGATCGAGCAAACAAGAACAGGACTCCCTGTGATCAAAACGGGCGCAAGTGCAATAGCGGATGCTTTTATGATTGTACATGAATCCAAAGCGTACAGCGATTGGGGTTTTGGGTTTTTATTGTGGCACTCTGCCTACTTTAGCATCTGCGTTTGGATTTCCATATTCCTAATGCAAGCGCCAAGAATCATTCGCCATGATCCTGAAGCCAGCCTCAAGTGACCCGCTGACCAGAGATCATCCCCGCACCTCAGCTCTCCATTGTCGAGCTAGCCATGGTTCTCTTCCGTGCCGACCGAGGCATCTCTGCGATATGCTCTCCGGCACCATGGTTACTGCAGATCTCAGTAGCTGAACCACTACACAAGTCATCGTCAGCAGGCCTTTCCGGGCTTGAGCGGAAGGAAGACGGCCGTTCGCTTCACACTTCCTCTGACATAACCCTCAATGCGCAGTACCTCACCACTCCGAAGTCGCATTCGCTGCCGAAACAGTCCTCAAACCTGAATAGCTTCTGGAGGTTTGCCAAAGATTCTGGAGACATGCGGCAAGCCGCAAGACCTCCAACGCCTGTCCAGGTTCTCAACCTGCTTGCCAACAGCACAAACAGAGTTCCATCATCGGGACCGCTTGCCTTCAGAGCCAAGACCTGCTACAATCTGCGCAGATATTCCTACACGAGGTGCCAATGTGAGTCAAGGTCAGAATCCGCAGATGCATGCGATGGCAACCAACCAGATAGGCGCGGAACTCGCCGCATACGCGCGCGCGTTGGGCGCGGAGCTGTATGGGGTGGCCTCTGCAGATGCCTATGCGAGCGAATTCCCCGACAAGCCCCAGCCCACACGGTTTGTGGAATCTGCCCAATCGGTGATACTCATCGGCCTTGCCCTTTGAGCCGGGTACAGTGGCCACGGTGCTGCGGCCTGAGCTTGCTGGCCTTCGTACTCAGGCCTCCGATCAGGTCTCGACATCGAGCGTGCAGCCAGCCGGGGCCGAGCGCTTCTTTCTGGGTGAGGAGAACGACATCTTGGCCCGCGAGTTGGCCCTGATGGGCTACAAGCTCGCCAAGTACCTGCGCCACCAGGGCTGGACGGCCCTCCACCTGCCGCCTGCCAGGCAGGACAGTCGTTTTCGCACGGCGCCCTTCTACCATATGCCGGCCATGTACCTGGCGGGCCTGGGCACGCTGGGGCTGAACTGCTCCATCATCACCCCAGAATTTGGCCCCAGAGTCTATGTGACCTCCATCATCACCGACTGCCCGCTGCCAGCAGGCAGCCCCATGGCCGGCGACCTGTGCGATCAGTGCCGGCTGTGTGTGGACAGTTGCCCCATCGGCGCCATTGACGGGCAGGGTTGGAAAAACCCCTTTGCCTGCGCTTCCTACGGCTGCTGCTCAACCTGCATCGCCATCTGTCCCGTTGGGGCAATATAGGGCTACAGCCAGGGTGGAACCGTTGTCACGCAACACAAAGGACGTTCATGCAACAAGACCCGCTCTTGAAACCGAAACTGTACATCCCGCCCCTCCGACCTGAACTGGTATCGCGCCCGCGTCTGATCGAGCGGCTGAATGCGGGTCTCAATCGTAAGTTGACCCTCATCTCCGCCCCGGCCGGTTTTGGCAAGACCACGCTGGTCAGTGATTGGCTGCATCGCATTCGCGCGGGTAGGGGCGCGGCCACCATACTCCCGCAGATGGCCTGGCTCTCGCTCGACGAGAACGACAATGACCTGGCTCGGTTCCTAACTTACTTTGTCGCCGCCCTGCAAACGCTTGCCCTGAGTTCATCCCGAGTCCACGAGGGACCTGTCGAAGGAACTGAGCCCCGACAGGAATCTGCCGGCAATATCGGAACGAGCGTGTTGAGCGCACTTCAATCCCCTGAGCCACCGCCGGCCGAGGCCCTTCTGACCTCCCTGATCAACGAGATTGCCGCCATCCCCGACCGGATTGTCCTCGTCCTCGACGATTATCACCTCATTGAGCCTCCATCCATCCACGAGGCCCTCGCCTTCCTACTCCAGCACTTGCCGCCACAGATGCATCTGGTCATCGCCACCCGTGAGGATCCACCCCTGCCCCTGGCCCGTCTACGCGCCCGGGGCCAATTGACCGAACTGCGCATCGCTGACTTGCGTTTCACTCCCGCCGAAGCCGCCCTTTTCTTTAACCAGGTGATGGGCCTCAACCTCTCGGCCGAGAGAAATTACCATGCTGGAGAACCGTACCGAAGGCTGGATTGCAGGGCTCCAACTGGCCGCCCTTGCCCTGCAAGGGACACCTGCCTTGCAGGGAACACGCTCCATGCGGGGGAGAGAGGAGTTTCCGGATTCATCAGGGCTTTCGCTGGAGACAACCGATACATCGTGGACTATTTGGTCGAAGAGGTCTTGCAGCGTCAGCCCGAAGGTGTCCGGAGCTTTTTGCTGCAGACCTCGATTCTCGACCGGTTGAGTGGCCCGCTGTGCGATGCCGTGCGATTCGGCAGAACTGAATCGCCAAGCACTGCCGGGGCAGATGCCGTGCGATTCGGCAGAACTGAATCGCCAAGCACTGCCGAGGCAGATGCCGTGCGATTTGGCTCTGGCGAATCACCGGCCGACCAAAAGGAAGGCAGAGCGCTCTTGGAGGCCCTGGAGCGAGGCAACCTGTTTGTCATTCCGCTAGATGACAAGCGCCAGTGGTATCGCTATCACCACCTCTTTGCAGATGTTCTCCAAGCGCATTTGATGGAGGAGCAGCCCAACCTGGTACCTACCCTGCATCGGCGGGCGAGCGAATGGTACGAGGACAATGGTTCGCCGGCTGATGCGATCCGCCACGCGCTTGCCGCCGAGGATTGCGAGCGAGCGGCAGGCCTGGTCGAGCTGGCATGGCGAGAAATGGACAGAAGTTTCCAGTCCGCCACGTGGCTTGGCTGGGTGAAGGCGCTGCCAGACGAGCTGGTCCGCGCCAGGCCCGTGCTCAGCGCTGAGTATGCCTGGGCGTTGCTGGATGGCGGCGAGCTGGAGGCCGCCGAGGCCCGATTGCGGGACGCCGAACGCTGGCTGGACACTATGGCTGACATGAGTGAGCGACCGGAAGTCCCATCGGTCGAGACTTGTCTTGAGGTGCCCCCCGAGCCCGTCGAGGGGCAAAGCCGAAGGATGGTCGTGGTGGACGAAGAGGAGTTTCGGTCTCTACCAGTGACGATAGCCAATGCCCGTGCCTATCATGCCCAGGCTCTCGGCGATGTACCCGCCACCGTCAAGTACGCTCGGCAGGCACTCGATCTCTTGCCTGAGGGATGACTATTTCGAGCGCGGAATCCAAGCTGCGCTCCTGGGGCTCGCATACTGGGCGAGCGGAGACCTGGAGGCAGCCCACCGGTCCTTCGCCGATGGCATGTCGAATATGCGGATGGCCGGCAACATCCTTTTCGCAATCAGCGGCACATCTGTCCTGGCTGACATAAAGATGGCGCAAGGCCGTCTCCACGAGGCAGTGAGTGCGTATGAGCAGTCATTGCAGCTCGCGACGGAGCAGGGCGAGCCTGTACTACAGGGAACGGCGGACCTGCATCTGGGATTGAGTGAGATATACCGTGAGCAGGGCGATCTGGAAGCCGCCACACAGCACCTGCTGAGAAGCAAGGAGCTGGGCGAGCAGGCTGCGTTGCCGCGCTGGCAGTATCGCTGCTGCCTTGCTCAGGCTCGAATAAAGGAGGCTCAGGGAGACCTGGACGGCGCTCTCGATCTGCTTCACGAGGCGGAGCGCCTGTATTTCAGGCACACCATCCCTGAGGTGCGTCCCGTAGCGGCGTTAAAGACGCGGGTGTGGGTTGCGCAGGGCAGGTTGGCCGAAGCCCTGGGTTGGGTGCGTGAGCGGGGCCTGTCCGTTGACGACGACCTCAGCTACCTGCGCGAGTTCGAGCACGTCACCCTGGCAAGGGTGCTCATCGCCCGGTATAAGAGCGACCGGGTAGATGGCTCCATTCACGAGGCAATGGGACTACTGGAGCGCCTCCTGAAAGCGGCGGAAGAAGGTGGGAGGATGGGCAGCGTGATCGAAATCCTGGTGCTGCAGGCGCTCGCTCACGAGGCGCAAGGCGACATCCCTCCTGCTCTCGTGTCTCTGGAACGTGCCCTGACACTGGCCGAGCCGGAGGGCTATGTCCGAATCTTTGTGGACGAAGGCCCACCCATGGCGGCACTGCTGCGAGAGGCCGCGAAACACGGTACTGCCCCGAACTATGTCGGTCAATTGCGGGCAGCTTTTGGGAAGGCTGAAGGCAGAAGGCCCGTCACTCAGCCTTTGATCGAGCCACTGAGCGAACGTGAACTTGAAGTGCTTGGGCTGCTCGGAACCGAATTGAACGGCCCGGAAATTGCCCGCGAACTGGTGGTGTCCCTGAACACCATGCGTACCCACACCAAAAACATTTACAGCAAGCTCGGGGTGAACAACCGTCGGGCGGCCGTCCGCCGCGCTGAGGAACTCGATTTGTTATAACGAACACGCAATCACCAACCCCGGCCCTGGCAGGCTTTTCGAAGCACTTGCCGGGCCTTTTTTGTTTCCCTCACAGCATTCCAATGGATAATAATCACCACATCAATCACCACATGTGGTGATGACGCCTCACCACGTTGTCTTGTATACTCTGATCGAAGAAAAGAATGAAAGCAACTACCTGGAGATTCATCCATATTGAGGAAAGTGCACGAGGCGCAGAATGAGTGAAACACACGCATCAACTGAGGATCATTACGAGCCTGGACTCTACGAAATTCGCATCAAGGGACACCTTGATGACCGGTGGGCCGACTGGTTTGGGGGCATGACCATCACCCTGGAAGACAACGGCGATACGCTGTTAACCGGCCCGGTGGTCGATCAGGCCGCGCTGCATGGATTGCTAAGAAAAGTGCGTGACTTGGGAATGCCATTGATCTCGGTCAATTGGCGTTGAGCCCGGCCAGGCAGATGCGTCAGATGTCAAACAGTAAACTTGAGGCAAGATAGCGATATTCTGAAAGGAGGTTTGCCTATAGACTAGTTCTATGCCTATTTCAGACCCCAGGACCAGGATGGGCGACCACAGCACTATTCAAGTTCAATTCAACGGCACTTGTCAATATCGTTCAAAAAAGGAGAAGAGAAAGTGAAAGACTCGCAGAAGATGGGCGGCATTGCCGCACTGATCGAGGCAGCGGCATACATGGTGGGCCTTGTTTTGATGTTCACCTTACTGGCTCCCGGCTTTACCGGGGACGACACTGTCCAGAAGGTGGCTTTCCTCGCGGACAACCAGGCCATCACATACATGTGGATCCTATTCGTCTTTGTGGTGGCTGGCGTCTTTCTGGTTGTCCTGGCGCTAGCGCTCTACGAGCGATTGAAGGCCGGCTCGCCTGCAATGGTGCTGACGGCGACCGCCTTCGGGCTGATCTGGGCCGGCCTGGTCATTGCCGCCGGCATGGTCTTTAACGTCGGCATGGGCGCAGTCGTCGATCTCTATGGCACAGACCCGGCTCAAGCTGCGTACGGTCTGGTTGGCGATTCACTCTGTGTTTGACGGACTGGGCGGCGGGGATGAGATTGTAGGCGGCATATGGATTCTACTGCTAAGTTGGGCAGCTTTGCGGTCCGGAGGGCTTCCCAAGGCACTGAACTACCTTGGCTGGCGATCGGTGTGGCGGGCATCCTCTCGGTTGTCCCGCCTCTTGGCGAAATAGGAGGGCTCATTTTTGGGCTGGGTCAGATCGTGTGGTTCGCATGGCTGGGCATCGTCATGTTGCGCAGTAGCAGCAGCCCAAGCACGGCGGCGTAGAAAGCGGACGCGTTCGTGCCGCGCCACAGAACAACAACCCTGTCGACTGAAATGCCCAACGGCGAGTAGGAGTATTGGAGAGGGTGGCTCATACCTGACCCAATACTCCGCGCTCGGCGTACTCGGCTATTGCCAAAGTATGTCTTCCCAACATGCGCATTGTATTGCCGCTGAGCGTGGCGCCGCACTCACACCAACCCCTAACGTCTCAGGTCAATACGATTTCCCCCCCCTGGACTGCACTGGAGATGCCTTTCCCGGATGCAGCAGATCCTGCAGATTTGTGCCGGAACTAGGCCTCCTCACCTGCTTCTTCGAGCACCTGCCGTCCCTGGCGCCCCTGGCCATAGGCACAGATCATCGCGTTCGGAATTCTGCGCGAACGCTGATGCCTGGGGACGCACAACCTCTTTGACAGTCCTTCTGTGACATGATATACTGGCACCTTGGGAGCCGCTGTCATCTACCACGAAGGACGTCCATGGAACAGGTTCCACTCCTGCGAACGAAACGGCTCGTACCGCGCCTGCAATATCTATGGCAAGCTCGATGTCCACTGCCGGACACAGGCAGTGGACAGGGTACGGGCCCTGGGGATCTTGCCCGCCATCTAACCGGGCCGATTCCAGTCTCTGGAGTCGGCAGCATACAGAGATACCGGAACTTGGCGGGCCAGCGGATGGCGACCCGCTCTTCTGGTGTCCCTTGATCCAGCCCATTGTACCCAGCCCTGCAAGTAACTCCCCGAATCACACTTTCGGGGGATGACACTAATACCACCTTGCGGCTATGATACAGGTGTGAGAGGGTTCGTTCGCTGGGGTGCGCAACCCTGCAGGATGTATTGTCGCCAATTGCTCTGAGAATGGCCGGATCAAGAGTAGGTTTGGAGGAGACTCATGAAAGCGATTGTATGCACAGAATACGGACCGCCGGAAGTTCTTCAGCTCCAGGAGGTAGAAAAACCTACTCCCAAGGATAATGAGGTACTGATAAGAGTATATGCGACAACCGTGCACAGAGGGGATTCGAGAATGCGCAGTTTAGATATTCCGGGTCCTCGCTGGCAATTGCTTCTCGCGAGAATCATGCTAGGGATTAGAAAGCCCAGGAAAGCGATACTGGGAATGGAGCTGGCTGGGAAAATCGAGGCAGTTGGCAAAGATGTGATGCTGTTCAAGAAAGGTGACGAGGTCTTTGCTTCAACCGTGTGGTCTGGTTTTGGAGGATATGCCGAGTACAAGTGCATGGCTGAAGACGGGGTGCTGGCCATAAAACCGGCCAATATGAACTTTGAGGAAGCTGCCGTGATTCCTTCTGGGGGAATCACGACATTGGGGATTGTTCGAATGGCAAATATCCAGAGCGGACAGAAAGTTCTGATCTATGGCGCTTCTGGAAGTGTAGGTACATTCGCAGTACAGCTTGCCAAGTCCGTCGGAGCAGAGGTTACTGGAGTATGCAGTACGACGAATCTAGAACTGGTCAAGTCGCTGGGGGCCGACCAGGTCATTGACTACACAAAAGAGGATTTTACCCAGAACAGTGAAAAGTATGATGTTGTCTTTGACGCAGTAGATAAGATGCCGCCAGAAAAGGCCAAGAAATCCCTAACAAAGACAGGAATCTATCTCAACGTTGATTCCTCTTCAGACAAGATCAAGACCAAGGACGTGGTCTCCTTGCTCCAGGAACTCAAAGAGCTCATTGAGGCGGGCAAGGTCAAGGCCGTCATTGACAGGCGCTATCCACTGGAAGAGATCGTGGAGGCCCACCGCTATGTGGACAAGGGACACAAAAGAGGGAATGTGGCGGTGATTGTCAGCCCCGACGCCACGACCTAGTACATAGGGAGGAGAATCATGAAAGCAGTTATCCAAACAGGCTACGGCACGACGGATGTCTTTGCACTGAGAGATGTTCCCCGGCCGGAAGTCAAGGAGAACGAGGTCCTGGTCCGCGTTCGGGCGACGACCATCAACGCCGGCGACGTCTTTGGCATGAGAGGCAGCCCCTGGATGGTGCGCTTCAGCCTCGGGTTTCCCAAACCAAAAGACTATATTCCTGGTTGGGACGTGGCCGGCCAGGTCGAGACGGTCGGAAGCGCGGTGACCCGTTTCCAGCCTGGAGATGAGGTGTACGCCTCGATAGCTGGTACCTGCGCCGAGTTCGCCTGCGCGGCCGAGGAGAAATTCGCACCCAAGCCGCCCAGCCTGACCTTTGAGCAGGCTGCCGCCGTCCCCTCAGCGGCAACTCCCCCTCTCCATGGTCTTCGGGATAAGGCCAGGGTGCAGCCAGGGCAGACGGTATTGGTCAATGGCGCCTCCGGCGGTGTGGGAACCTTCTCCGTGCAGATCGCCAAGGCCCTGGGGGCCGAGGTGACTGGCGTCTGCAGCACCAGCAAGGTGGAGCTGGTCCGCTCCATCGGCGCCGACCATGTCATCGATTACACCCAAGAGGACTTTTGCCAGGGCGGCCAGCGCTACGATGTCGTCCTTGACAACGTGGCCAGCCGTTCTTTCTCGGACCTTCAGCGCGTCGTCGCCGACGAGGGCGTGATCCTGCCCAACAGCGGCCATGCTGGTATCGGCTACGTAATAGCAGCATCCTTGAGGTCGATGTTTGTCCGCCAGCAGGGCAGCCCTTACCTGGCGCAGCCGGACCACGATGATCTGGTATATCTCACCGAGCTCATCGAAGCGGGCAAGATCGCGCCGGTCATCGACAGGACCTATGCGCTGGGTGACTTCCGCGAGGCCATGGCCTACATGGATGAGGGGCACGCCCGGGGCAAGGTGGTGCTCACGGTAGAGCAAGGGGATGCCGCCTGAACGCGGTCAGCCGTCAGACACAACTCCTGTGACACGAACCTGGCAAGGTACTGCTGTGGCGCATCACCCTGGACAGCTCGACGGTCATGGAGTAAGTCAGTGAAAGCGATCGTCTGGACAGAATACGGGCCTCCGGAGGTTCTCCAGTTCCAGGAGGTAGAAGCGCCGGCTCCCCGGGACGATGAAATCCTGATCAGGATCCATGCGACGACAGCGACAGCGGGCGACTGCGAACAGCGAAGTCTCGATCTGCCAATCCGGTACGCGCTCACCATGCGCGCCTATGCGGGTCTCACACGGCCAAAGCGATTGACGAGGCTAGGCATGGAGCTGGCCGGGGAAGTCGAATCGGTGGGCAAGGATGTGCAGCGCTTTAGGAAAGGCGACCAGGTTTTTGCGGCTACCGGTTTTGTACATTCGGGCACCTATGCCCAGTACATCTGTCTGCCCGAAGAGCCCGAGGATGGTGCCCTGGCCGCAAAGCCAGCCAATATGACCTATGAGGAAGCCGCCGCCGTTCCTGTTGGCGGACTGGAAGCGTTGTGTTTTGTCAGGCAGGGGAACGTGCAAAGTGGGCAGAGGGTTCTGATCAATGGCGCCGGTGGTACGATTGGTTCTTTTGCGGTCCAGCTTGCCAAGCTCCTTGGGGCCAAAGTGACCGGCGTAGACAGTGCGGGCAAACTGGACATGCTGCGCTCCATCGGGGCGGACCGGGTCATCGACTACACACGAGAGGATTTCACCCAAGGCGGTGAGACCTACGATTTCATTCTTGACGTGGTAAGCGAAAGCCCGTTCTCAGGCAGCACCCGATCGCTCGCTCAAGATGGCCGCTATCTCATCGCCAACCCTGGCCTGTCCCAGATGCTTCGAGGGCGATGGACTTCTATGACGAGCGACAAGAAAGTGATTTTCGGGGCAACGGACCCAAAGACCGAGGACTTGATTTACCTCAGAGAGTTGATTGAAGCGGGAGAGTTGAGGGCGGTCATCGATCGATGCTATCCGCTGGAACAGGCCGCCGAGGCGCACCGGTACGTCGAAAAGGGCCACAAAAAGGGCAACGTCGTCCTGACAGTGGAGCACGGGACCAGCCCTGACAGGGTAGTAGTCCAAGACAATCTGAACGACAAGGAGAGGTGGGGAAAGTGAGCTCAGACAAGAACACCACCAGGCTTCTGGGCGCAACGTTTCTGTTTGTAGCCGTTGCCAGCCTTCTCAGCGGGCTTTTGCATACGTCATTGGGCGTCACGATTTCAGGACCGCCTGACAACATATCTGAAACCATGCTCAAGGTATCAGACAATCCAACGACGATGCAGTTGAGCATCGTGGGTTATCTCATCGAGGCCGTTGCGATTGTGCTCCTGGCGGTTTTGCTGTATGGTACCCTAAAGAGCACAAGTAGGACACTTGCTCGTTGGGCCTCCGGGCTGTGGCTAGCTCAAGCAGTCGTTCTTGCTATCAGGGAACTGGCCCTTTTCTCTCTTCTGAAGGTGAGTCAGGCGTTTGCAGAGGCTGGAGCTCCGGAACCTTCCTATTTCCAGACGCTTGGCAGTCTGTTTTGCGAAACCTTTCAATTTGGCTATGATATACAAATGCTCTTCTACTGTACAGGAGGCATACTGTTTTACTACTTGTTCCTCAAATCAAGGTACATTCCCAAAGGGATTTCCCTTTGGGGTCTCATAGCAGCTTCTGCGGCTCTTGTTGGAACCTTGCTGCTATTCTTTGACTACAACATTCCATTGCTTGTATTCCTTCCACTTTTGCCCTTTGAGCTGACAATCGCGGGTTGGCTGATGGTTAAAGGCATCAGTACACCTGCAATCGTGCCCGGGCCGGCCAAGACAGGCACAAATGAGATAGGCTGAATCCTCCGAGAGATGTCAAAGATTCGAGAACGGATGAGAGGCCCGAGGGAGCTTGGTCGTCAGGAGGAACACCCATGAAAGCGGTTGTATGCACCTAATACGGCCCTGTATCTGCTCAGACAGGCGGATATCCAGCCCGGACAGAAGGTGCTGATCTATGGTGCCTCGGGGAGCGTCGGTACCTACGCGGTCCAGCTTGCCCGGTACCTTGGGGCCGAGGTCACCGGCGTGTGCAGTACGGCAAATCTGGAACTGGTGCGTTCTCTGGGTGCCGAAAAGGTCATCGACTACATACACCCAGGAGGATTTCACCCAGAGCCGCGAGCGCTACGACGTCATCTTTGACGCCGTCCGCAAGCTCCCGGACGCTGGCCGCGACAAATCGCTGGCGAAAAACGGAGTCTTTCTCTCCGTCAAAGATTCAACAAAGGAGAGATCCGAAGACCTAGTTTACCTCAAAGAGCTCATCGAGGCCGGAGAGATCAAGCCGGTCATTGACAGACGATATCCTCTGGAGGAGATTGCCAAGGCACACCGCTACGTCGAGAAAGGCCACAAGGTGGGAAACGTGGTGATATCGGTAGCCGGCTGAGCGCTCTGCAACCCCCGGCTTTTCCGGTCTCTGTTGCCTGTATGGGGCCCATCATGCTCCAGTGGAGCGATGCGGCCGATCTAGCATACCTGTGATATAATGTCTTCTCGGGCAGAAGCCGGCACGCGTCGCCATCGCCGTGGTGCATGACGCCTCGGCTGGACAAGAAGGAGGAAGGACAATGACCGTCGCTGTCAATGAGAATGGTGGCTCTCCACCCAAGCAATACCGTCGCGTCGTCGTGACCGAGCATGGCGGCCCCGAGGGGCTGCAGGTCATCCAGGAAGATCTGCCCAAGCCGCAAGCTGGCGAGGTCCGGATCAAGGTACAGGCCGCCGGAGTCTCCGCCTACGATGCCATGCTCCGGCGCTCGGGCTCACTGCCAGGAAGTCCGAAGGTGCCCTATACTCCCGGCGAAGACGTCGTCGGCGTGGTGGACAAGGTGGGAGAAGGGGTAGTCAGAATTTGAGCCTGGGCAGATGGTGGCCGTCTTTACCAGCGGTGACAGCGGCGGCTATGCCGAGTACCTCTGCCGGCCCGCCGCCGAGCTGGTGCCCGTTCCCGTGGGTGTGGATCCCGCCGAGGCCGTCTGCCTGGTGGTCAACTACCTGACCGCCTACGTGGCCATGCACGAGACCGCTGAGGTACAGAGAGGCCAGCGCATCCTCGTCCAGGGCGCGGCGGGTGGGGTGGGCAGCGCACTGCTGGATCTCGGCAGGCAGGCAGGGCTCGAGATGTACGGCACGGCGTCCGAGTACAACCACGATCTCGTGTCCGAGCTGGGAGCCACGCCCATCGACTACCGCAAGGAGGACTTTGTTAAGCGCATCCGCGACCTCACCGGTGATGGGGTGGATGCCGTGTTCGACCCTGTCGGCGGTGCCGGGCAGATCAGACGCTCCTACCGGGCCCTGCGCAAGGGCGGGCAGCTGGTGTGGTTCGGCATGGCGGCCACCAAGGACAAGGGGCTCTTGGTCATTCCCTTCACCTTGGCCATGCAGGTCCTGCTGTCGGTCTTTCCCGACGGCCGGCAGGCGCCGCTGATGCCCGACCTGGGTACCTTCACCGAGGCCCACGACGGCTGGTACCAGGAGACGCTGGCAAAGCTCCTCGACTGGCTGGCAGAGGGCAAGCTCAAGCCCGTGGTCGCCGAGCGGTTTCCGCTGGTCGAGGCTGCCCGTGCCCACGAACTGCTCGACCGTGGCGGCTATGCTGGCAAGGTAGTTCTCGTGACCGGCGCATGAGCATGCTCTTTGAATACGGGGCGGTTGGCCCGCGCTGACCGGGGCAGGAGAGCCGGACGCGAGAGCAGGTTTGGAGGAACCCCATGAAAGCTGTTGTCTACACTGAATACGGTCCGCCGGATGTCCTACAGCTTCAAGAGGTAGAGGTACCGGCTCCCAAGGACAAGGAGGTACTCGTAAGGGTCCGTGCGACAGCCGTGACATTTGGGGAGTGCAAGGCCAGGGACTTTCACCTTTCCCCCCAGCGAGTTCTGGCTTCCTCTCCCGCTCTGGCCCCTGGCGCGCTTGGACTTTGGGTGGAGCAAGCCAAAGAGGAGCATTCTGGGTAGCGAGCTGGCTGGGGAGATCGAATCCGTCGGCAAAGACGTGGCCTCATTCAAGCTAGGCGACCAGGTATTCGGTTTCAGCGCCAGCTTTGGGGCCAACGCCGAGTACGTGTGCCTGCCGGAGGATGGGGTGCTGGCCATCAAGCCGGCCAACATGTCCTATGAGGAGGCCGCCGTCGTCCCCCACGGGGCGCTGACTGCCCTTTTCTTCATCAGAAAGGCGGCCATTCAGAGCGGCGAGAAGGTCCTCATCAACGGCGCGTCGGGGGGTATCGGCCAGTACGCGCTGCAGATGGCCAAGAACGCCGGGGCGGAGGTGACCGGGGTCTGCAGTACCTCAAAGATGGACCTGGTACAATCCCTGGGCGCCGATGCGGTCATTGACTATGGCCAAGAGGACTTTACCAGGAACGGCCAGACCTATGATGTCATCTTTGACACGGCGTGCCTGACCACTTTCTCCAGGTGCGAAGGCTCGCTGGCGGAAAACGGACGCTATCTGCTGGCGGTCTTTGGCATGCGGGAGCTGTTTCAGATGCTGGGGACCCGTTCAGGCGGCAAGAAGGTTATTTGCGGGCTGGCCTCCATCAACCAGAAAGACCTGATTTACCTCACAGGGCAGGTTGAGGCGGGCAAGCTGAAAGCCGTCATCGATAGAAGCTATCCGCTGGAGCAGATAGCCGAGGCGCACAGCTACGTAGAGGGCGGTCACAAGAAAGGCTACGTGGTCGTCACGCAGGGCCACGTTTGAAAAGCTGACACCCTTGACTGGGGGAACATCTGGCGCAAGGAGGCGGTGCATGGATTCATCTTCCGAGGGAAGGTGTGGTGAGATCGCCAGCGACATGGCCATTATCGTGATCACCGCGGCTCAACTCATCTTCTTTCGCAATTTCTACGAGTACATCGCCTGGCCCGCCAAGGGGCCAGGTGGCGGTGTGATCTGGATGTCCCTGCTGACCGCTGATTACTTCCGCTGGCTACCTTTTGTGACCGTGGCGTCAATCATCGTCATCGTGCTTTCCTTTGTCATGATTGTCTACAATCGAGCCTGGTTTCGCCAGCTCGTCTGGATACTCTTCTCTCTACTGGGCATCACCATGACGATGTCCTTGCTGGCCATCTACCCCTTTGACTTTGGCGCTATACCCAATGACACTGTGGCCGGACTCGCGCCGGCCGTGGTGAAGGTCATCCTGATCCTTATGGCGCTTTTCTACGCGGGTTCTTTGGTGTTTCAGGTACGAAAACTGTGGAGCCTCAGAGCTGGCCGCGAGGCTGCCTAGAGGGCTCTCAAAGCTTTAGGGGAGGGAACAGATGAAAGCGGTTGTCTGGACGAAATACGGGCCGCCCGACGGTCTTCAGCTCCAAGATGTAGAAAAACCTACCCCAAAGGACAATCAGGTCCTGATCGGAGTCCATGCAGCTACCGTAACGGCTGGCGACTGCGAGATGCGAAGGCTTCAACTCCCCCTCTCTCTGGGATTCCCTTTCCGGCTGTATGCCGGTCTCAGGCGGCCAACGAGGCTACGGATCCTGGGACAGGAGCTGGCCGGGGTGATCGAAGCCGCGGGCAAAGACGTCACGCGCTTCAAGGTAGGCGACGAGGTGTTTGGCACCACCGGTTTCGCTTTTGGCTCCTACGCAGAGTACAACTGCCTGCCTGGCGATTCCACTGAAAGCGCCCTGGCCATCAAACCGGCCAATGCCTCCTTCGAGGAAGCCGCCGCCGCGCCAACCGCCGGGCTGGAAGCGCTCCATTTCCTCCGGATAGCCGGCCTCCAGGGCGGTCAGCGTCTTCTCATCAATGGCGCGGGCGGCAGCATTGGTACCTTTACCCTGCAGCTCGCCAAGCTGTCCGGGGCAAAAGTGACCGCCGTGGACAGCGCCGGCAAGCTGGACATGCTGCGCTCCCTGGGCGCGGACCGGGTCATCGACTACGCCCAGGAGGACTTTGCGGAGAGTGGCCAGACCTACGATGCCATCGTCGACGTGGTGGGCAAAGGCTCTTACGCGCGCTGCGTCCGTTCGCTAAAGCCCGATGGCTTCTATTTCGTTGCCAATCCCAGCCTGTCCACGTTGTTTCGCAGGATTGGGACTTCTCTGACCAGCAGCAAAAAGGTAGTCCTCCAGCCGTCAGCCCAGACGCTCGAGGATCTGCTCCACCTCAAGGAACTCATGGAGGCGGAGAAGGTAAGGATCGTTATCGATCGGACCTATCCGCTGGAGCAAACCGCCGAGGCCCACCGCTACGTCGAGTCTGGACAGAAGCAGGGCAACGTCGTCATCGCCGTGGGACCCGCCGGCGAATGAGAGACAGGGTGGCAAAGAAGGTGGCGTGGAGCACCATGCCGAGATGCAAAAAAGAGGAGTGGAGCATCCCCGATGCGGAACGGTCTGCTCCCTGCTACCAGAACCGCTCGCTTGTCTGGGGCGAGCTGAGCCGGGCGGGCCACCAGAGCCCCGGGAGTCCCAGACTTATCTGGGCATGAGAGTGACATAAGAATTCACAACCACTGCGTGATCCGAAATGCAACCAAGGGGCCAGCAGCATGAATGCCAACAGCATGGAGAAACCCTACAATCCCAGTTGGATCGATCGCTTCAACGATTGGGTTGAGAGACTACCGGGAGGCACCTGGGTCTTCTATCTCCTATTTGCCATCGCGCAGATCCTGGTTCAGGTCCTCTTCCTCTGGCTGGATGGCGGACTGCATGCCCAGGAGCTCGCGCCGATCATCATCTTCAACGGCCTGGCCACCCCTTTTCTGTTGGCCTTGATCCAGTTTCTGGACAGGGAGGCGCTGACCGCGCTGGATTCCATGAGACCATCGCTGGAGATGGCGGAGCCAGTGTACGATGACTTTCGGTACCGGCTTGCAAACATGCCCTTGCTCGTGGCGGGGGTCTGTGGCCTGCTTCTCATGGCCAATATGATCGCCATGGAACAGTGGTCGGGTGTGCCCAGCAGATATGCGGTACTCGAGCACTTGCCCGTCTTCAACGTCGTCTTTCAGATCATCGACAAGAGCTCCGCGTTCATGTACGGTGTCATGACCTACCATACCATCCGGCAGCTTCGGTTGGTCAGAACCATCACCTCGAGCTATCTGCGCGTGAGCCTGTTCGATCTGGCGCCTTCCCAGGCGTTCTCACGGCTCACTGCCTCTACGGCGGTAGGACTGACAGGGGGCATTTTGGGCTGGATGCTGATCAATCCCGATCTGCTGGCCAACGCGCCAAGCGTTGCCTTCTCGGTCGGGTTCACCATCCTGGCCATTGCCGTTTTTGTCTGGCCGCTGTTGAATGTTCATCGCCGCTTGGAGACAGAGAAGGCCAGGATGCTTGGCGACCTCAACGCGCGTTTCGAAGCGGTCTTTGCTGAACTCAATCAGTACATTGAGGCTGGCGACTATGCTGCCGACTGACGGGCTGAATGCGACGATCGCCAGCCTGGAGATCCAGCACAAGCGCATCAGTGCCATACCAACGTGGCCGTGGAAACCGGAAACCGCCCGGATTGCACTGACCGCCATTGCCTTGCCCCTGATGCTGATGATTCTTCAATCCTTTGTGCTGCAAGCACTTAGTCGCTGATTCGACATGGGAGGTGACTGAACGATGGAAGATGTCCGGATAAAACTCTCGGCATTGTGGGTCGCTCGCATGTTAACCGGTTTGCAGGGCGACGTGTTGCGCTTCATGGAGCCGGGCATGATGGAGGATCTCGCGGCCGGCGGCGTAGAAGGCATGGCCGTGACCGAGGGGTTGCTGCTGGTCGCCGGAGCCGTCATGCTGATCCCGATCTTTATGGTATTCCTGTCGCTGACGCTGCCCTACAGGGCCTGTCGTTGGGCGAATATCATCGCCGCCATCTTTTTCATTGGCTTTGATGGGGTCGGGCTGCCCACATACACCTCCGCTTACGCGGTCTTGCTGATCGCCGCCGGAATCGTCTTCAATGTGCTCACCGTCTGGTATGCTTGGAGGTGGCGAAAACCAGCGGGTGCGGAGGTTGCAGCACCGTGACCACTCCAGACCGGAAAGAAGCCATTCGCAACATCATCATCTTCACCATCCTGGTCAATGTGCTTGCCTGGCTGGGACCGGTGCTTGGGGGCAGCCCCACGTCGCCCGGCCCCGGCTTCCTGCTGTGGGGCATCGCGCCGCTTGCCTCCGCTCTGGTGATGAAGCTCTTGCTGCGGGACAAGGTATCGCTGGGCCTCAAACCGGCGATCCGGGGAAATGGCCGCTGGTATGCCCTGAGCATCCTCGCCTACCCCGTCGCCATCGGCATCGTGCTGGCGCTGGGCCTCCTGGTGGGTACAACCACGTCCGGGGATTTTGACGTGTCCGCGTTTCTGGTGGCCATGATCCCTCTGGCGCTGACCTACCTCATCTTTGCCTTTCTTGAGGAGGTGGGCTGGCGGGGCTATCTGGCGCCCAGGGTCTACGGCCTCAATGACGGCCTGCTGGGCCATGCGCTGGTCGGTGTGATATGGGCATCCTGGCACTTTCCCTACCTTCGCGAGCTGTGGGCCCACACATCCGAACCTTTGGTTGTTCTGCTGCCGCGCTTTGTCCTGGGCGCCATCGTCTTTGCGGTCGTGTATGGCGAGATCAGGATACGTACCGGTTCCGTCTGGCCAGCCGTGTTGATGCACTGGATAGGCAACACCTTTGCCAACACCCTCCTTGCCGGTAATGCCGGCGCGGGCTTTGTGGCCCTCGTGCCTGGAAAGGAGTGGCTGGGTTCCTTTGGCGTGGAAGGCGTGTTGATGATCGTCCTCTTTGCTCTGCTTGGCGGCATTCTGTATCTGCAGCGCCGCCGCGGTGAGCCGCATCCCAGCTCGATGGCAGCGCAGACTGACTGAGGGTCGCATCCCTGAATGGAGGGTTCGATGGGAATGAGTTTGGAGGTGACATGAAAGCGGTTGTATGCACGGCCTACGGACCACCGGAGGTCCTTCAGCTCCAGGAGATCGAAAAGCCAACGCCCAAGGACAGCGAAATCCTGATCAGGGTTCAGGCCACGACCGTATCAGCCTCGGACGTGAGGCAGCGCGCTTTCACGTTCTCTCCCTGGTTCCGGATCCCCGGGCGGCTCCTGTTCGGCATTCGAAAGCCCAGGTCAAAGATACCCGGCGATGAGCTAGCCGGGGAGATCGAGGCCATGGGCAGTGATGTAACAGGATTCAGTGTCGGTGACCGGGTATTCGGAATGAGCTGGGAGTTTGGTTTTGGTGGTGGGAATGCCGAGTACATATGCCTGCCTGAAGATGGGATGGTGGCCAAGAAACCAGCCGCTCTGACCTATGAGGAGGTCGCCGCCATCCCCTATGGGGGACTGACCGCCCTGCATTTCCTGCGAAAAGCAGAGATCCAAAGCGGGCAGAAGGTCCTGATTGTTGGCGCCTCCGGGAGTGTCGGGACCTACGCGGTGCAGCTTGCCAAACATTTTGGAGCAGACGTCACCGGGGTATGCAGCACGCCGAACATCGAATTGGTCAAGTCACTGGGTGCCGGTACGGTCATTGACTACACCCAGGAGGATTTCACCCAGAACGGCCAGACCTACGATGTCATCTTTGACGCGGTCCTCAAGACCTCGTTCTCAAGGTGCAAAGGCTCGCTGAAGGACAAGGGGGTCTATCTCACCGTTGATTGGCCCCTTCTTCAGGCGCTACGGAGCTCAATCGGCGGTAGCAAGAGAGTTGTATTTGGCATGGCGCCCAAGAGGCCCGAAGACTTGACTTTCATGGCCGAGCTCATGGCGGCGGGCGAGATTAAGGCGGTCATCGACCGGCGCTATCCGCTGGAAGAGATTGTCGAGGCCCACCGGTACGTTGAAACCGGGCGCAAAACGGGAAATGTGGTCATCAATGTAGAGCATGGCAACCAGAGCGAACAGCAAGACTCGCCCTGATCTCTTCGGGCGACAGGCGAACAGGAGGAACGTCGTGACCAAAGAGAAATTCTTGACCGTACGTTGGAACAACATTCTTACACTGGCGCTGGGAATTCCCACGCTGATCTATGTCGTCTTTGCCTTTTCTACCGGGCTCTGGACGGAGTTGGCTGGGCTGATCGGGCTCGCGATTCTCGGTGTGCTCTACTGAGTCATCATCGAACTCCACACCGCCATGCGGTTCGCATGGCTTCGCGAAAACTCGGCTGACCCCGTTGCCGTCAAGCAGAGCCGTACCCATCCCCTCTCGCTCATCCGGATGGCCTACAATATCGTATTCTGGGTTTTTCTGATCCCCTTCTTCACCGCGGTCGACTATGGCGTCGGCTTTGTCCTGTTCACAGCGGTCATCTTCATCAGGCTCGGCCTCAACCTGTATACGAACCAAGTTCTCAAGGAACCGGAGGAATACGAGCGTTTTCCTTTCCGGATTCCATGACGCCTGGAGCAGCACGAGGGCAGGTTGCCTGGCACTAGATGGGTTCTGATCGCGACGTCATGAGTCGCGCTGGGTCTTTGCGCCCTGCGGGACCCGCGAAGCAACACCATATCCAGGTCTACCGCAGCTTTCAGTTCGCGCTGTAGACTACAACACACACAAGGAGTGATAGAAATGGATAACGCACAGAGAATCATCAGCCTTGTTCTAAAAGCAGTCGCGCTGGCCATGGGGGTGGTCAGCATCGTGCTGGGCATCCTGCCGGAAGCTGCCGACGTCGGAACCCAAGTGACGCTGCTTTCCATTGGGCTCTTTGCCCTGGCCCTGGCCGCGCTCCAGAAAGAAGAATAGCCTGTGGGCTGCACTCACTTCGTCGGGCCATCTGGCCTTCGACCTGCCGGAAAGGTGGGCTTGAACGAATAACGAAACGGTCAGTCAACGGAGGGGAGACTGTCATGCTAAACACGCGGATAATAGTCGCCGGCTTATGGGTCGCTGTGATGTTGACCTATCTCTTGGGGGATGTGCTGCGCATCTTTAGCGGCGACGCCAAGCCAGGAGAGCTCCAGGGGGTAGCGGCCACACAGGCAATGTGGCTCGGCATCGCGGCCATCATGTTGGTTCCCATACTCATGCTCGTACTGACCCTGATACTGCCGTATCCTACCATTCGCTGGGTGAACATCATAGGTGCCGTTCTGGTCATCGTTTTCAATATAGCCGGCCTGCCCTACGTGGGCGCCTACGACAATTTCCTCATCGCCGTCACCTTTGTCTTCAACGGCCTGACCATCTGGTATGCCTGGAAGTGGGTGGCCTAGCGCTGTGGGCACTTTGGCCGCTCGCATCGGGTCCGTGCCCCGATGCTTCAGGCTGAAAACAGCGTCCGCTCGCAACTGGTCACGGCCGATTCGACTGAGGCCCCTCCCGAGTTCCTCGAGGGACTCACCGCAGTCCTGGCTTGAGCAAGAAGAAGCCAATGTCCGTTTCGTGAAAGGTCGCTAGAAGGCTGCTGACAAACGCAACCTCCCGCAGGTTCTGCCTCTCCAGGCGCCTGGTCACGGACAAACCCAGTCCAATACTGCCGGAGCCTTCGCTGCAGACAAACCTGCGGGAGGTTAAGCTCCAAAGTCCTGGCTGCTCCCCTCAAACTCGCTCCCAGCCCCCGCCTTGGGGGCGTTTGGCGCCACGCGGCAGGTGGCCTTTTCCTGATTTCGGGCAGGTTTTCTCTCCTCCCTTCGCGCTCTTTGGGTCTTTGCGGTGAGAAGTTGGCAATCACCAACCCCTTTGACAGCCCCTCGGCGACATGATATACTGGCGTCCTGTGAGCCGCCAAAATGCGACGTGGGGGACGCCCGTGGAACAGGTTCCACTCCTGCAGACGAAACTGTACATTCCACCCGTCCGGTCCGAACTGGTCGAGCGCCCGCGCCTGATCGAGCGACTCGACGAGGGATTGCGCCTGGGACGCCGTCTGACCCTTATCTCCGCCCCGGCCGGCTTTGGCAAGACTACGCTGGTCAGTGAGTGGGTACATGGTAGGGGCGTGGTCACTGCACCCCTGCAGGCATCCGAATCCGCGCTCCCGCAAATCGCCTGGCTCTCGCTGGACGAGAGCGACAGCGATCCAAACCGTTTCCTCGCCTACTTTGTCGCTGCCTTGCAGACCATTGAAGCCAACATCGGGAAGGGAACACTGGGCGCACTTCAATCTCTCCAGCCACCACCGGCCGAGGAAGTCCTGATCCCTCTGATTAACGAGATTGCCGCCATCCCGGGCAGGATCATCCTCGTCCTCGACGACTACCACCAGATCGACGCCCAGCCCATCCATGATGCCCTCGATTTTCTCCTGGAGCATTTGCCGCCACAGATGTACCTGGTCATTGCCACCCGTGAGGACCCGCAGTTGTCCCTGGCCCGCCTGCGTGCCCGGGGCCGATTGACCGAGCTGCGCGCGACAGATTTGCGTTTTTCCTCCTCGGAAGCCGCCGAGTTTCTAAACCAGGTGATGGGACTAGATCTTTCACCAGATGATGTCACCGCGCTGGAAAATCGTACCGAAGGTTGGATTGCGGGACTGCAGTTGGCCTCGCCCTTGCTCTGCAAGGGACGATTTCAACGCAAGGGCGCAAAGACACCTCTGGCCTTATCCGATCTTTCACCGGTAGTCACCGTTTTGTGCTGGACTATCTGGTTGAAGAGGTCTTACAACAACAACCCCAAAGCGTCCAGACTTTCTTGCTACAGACTGCCATCCTCGACCGGCTGGCCGGGCCTTTGTGCGATGCCCTCACTCGCCAGGACAATGGCCGGGAGACCCTCGAGATGCTAGACCGGGCCAATCTGTTCATTATTCCTCTGGATGAAGAACGGCGTTGGTACCGCTATCATCGTCTCTTTGCCGATCTGTTGCGCCTGCGCCTGCGCCAAACGCAGCCCGAATGGGAGCCAACGCTGTACGTCCGGGCAAGCCAATGGTATGAGCTGAATGGGTTCTTCGATGAGGCAGTCGAGCACGCCATGCGTGCCGAGAATTTCGAGCGTGCAGCGTATTTGATCGAGGAACGTGCAGATGCGATGTGGGAGTCTGGTGAGCACGCCAAACTGCAGCGGTGGCTGGCAGACTTGCCGGTTGATTTGATCTTTTCCAGACTACAACTCTGTATCCTTCACTCCTGGTATCTGTTCAGCAGCGGTCAGCAGGATGCGGCCGAGCGGTATCTGCAAGCCGCCGAACAGGCGCTTGACTCAAGCACCGATCGCGACACTGAAACCGTGCCGCCGGAGCAAGACCTGTCGTCCGATGCTGACAAGAGGCATTTGCGAGGTAGCGTAGCTGTCATCCGGTCCTTTATGGCTAGTTACCTAGGAGACGTGCCGGCGATCATTCAGTACGCAGGCCAGGCGCTTGAATATCTTCCCGAGCAGGACTTGATCTGGCGTAGCAACGCCGCCATCGCCTTGGGCGATGCGTATGGTTTCAAAGGCGACATGGCGGCAGCGTACAAGGCCCGGCTGGAAGCGGCGGAGGCCAGCGGAGCGGCAGGCAATACCCTCTTTTCTATTCTGGCCTATCTAAAAGTGGCCATAACCCTGAGGGAGCAGGGCCAACTGCAGCGGACTGTGGAACTCTGCCAGCAACAACTGCAGCTTGCTGGTAGGTGTGGACTGTCGCAGGGATCAGTGGCCGGCGCTCTGTTGGCGATATGGGGCGAGGTACTGGCTGAATTGGGTGAACTGGAGCGGGCAATAGATCTGGCGAGAAAGGGAGTGGAACTGACCGAGCGTGGTGGGGCGGCGGCGATGCTCGGCTGGAGCTACCTGTGCTTGATCAGAGTCTTGTTCTCCGCGGGGGATAGGGCCGGCGCCAAAGAGATTGTCCAAAGGGCGGAGAACACCGCTAGAGAGTCCAGTCTGCCTCCCTGGACGACGAACCAGGTGCTGGCCTGGCGGACGCGGCTGTGGTTGGCAGAAGATGAGATGGAGGCAGCCTGCCAATGGGTACGCCAGCGTAGGCTGGACACCGCTGAAGGACCGACAGCGCCGCACGAATTTGATTTCTTTTCGCTAGATGATCACTTGCTGGTAGCGCGGTGCCTGATCGCTCAAGAGCGGTTGGATGAAGCAAACATTCTGCTGCCAGGATTGCTCGAAGCAGCAGAGGCGGGGGGACGCACTTCGAGGGCCATAGAAATTCTGGTCCTCCAGGCGTTGGCCTTTCAGGCCGGAGCCGATACACCCAGGGCCATGGCCGTGCTAGAGCGAGCCCTCGCCCTCGCTGAGCCCGAGGGCTTTTTCTGTATCTTTGTGGATGAAGGCCCGTCGATGGCTCGCCTTCTCTGCGAAGCCGCTAGCCGCGAGATCGCGCCAGACTACGTTCACCGGTTGTTGGCCGCGTTCCCTGTTGCTGAAATGGGGTCCACAGGGCCATCGAAATCTCAAGCTCCAAGAATCTGATTTGATAGAACCTCTGAGCGAGCGCGAACTTGAAGTGCTCCAATTCATCGCCGAAGGGCTAACCAATCAAGAAATCGCCTCTAGGCTTTTCCTTGCGTTGAACACGGTCAAGGCTCACAACCGTAATATCTACGGCAAACTTGGTGTCAACAGCCGGACGCAGGCGGTTGCCAGGGCGAGATCTTTAGAGGTCCTGCCCTCTGCCTGATGGTGTGGACACCTGACGGTAGAATTGATTTGATATCAACGCGGTAGTGCCTGGCGGAAAGCAAATCGCGCCGGGCGTTTTTGTTGCCTTCAGGTACGTGCCACCCTGTTCCAGCCCTGCAGTTAACCCCCTGAATAGCACTTTCGGGCGATGACACTAATACCGCCTCGCGGTTATACTGAAGCTGTGAGATTCTATCAAATTCGGAGATCCCAAGCGAGGAGAAAAAACGGTGACCAACGAAGCAATTGACACAACGAAGGCGAATCGAATTCATTGGATGGACAACCTGAGAACATTCATCATCTTCCTGGTGGTCCTCTATCATGCCGGTGGGGTTTATGAAGCTTCCGGCATATGGGCCTCGTTCTGGCTTGTGGATGATCCGGCCACCAATGATCTGGCCGGCATCATCAATGTGATCATCAATATCTTTATGATGCCGGTGCTGTTCTTCATCTCCGGGTATCTGACTCCTGTGTCCCTGGATCACAGGGATGGCTGGACCTTCCTGAAAGCGAGATTCAGAAGGCTGATCATTCCCTGGATCATCGCCGTTCTGATCCTGATCCCACTTTACAACTTTATATTCCTGTATTCCCGAGGCTTGCCCCAACAGAACTGGACGACCTACTTTCACTTCGGCCCGGGGAATATCAGCAGCCAAAACTGGCTGTGGTTTCTCCCGTATTGTTCCTGTTCAACGTCGTCTATCTTCTCCTTGCCAAAGCAGGTATCAGGCTGTCAAGCATCTCGCGTACGCTCGCTGTTTTGGGCGCCCTGGCCATTGGATTTGTCTACAGCATCAGCGTGGGCTATCTCCTGGGTCCCGGGAGCTGGACAGAGACCCCGTTCATCGATTTCGAGAATGAACGGCTGCTCGCCTACTTTTTGATCTTCCTGCTGGGGGCGCTGTACTTCCGGCAGAACGCGTTTGCCTCAAAACCCGAGGGCAAAGTGCTGTACATCACTGCCGCCTCAACCGCCTGGATCCCGGTCACCATCTACCTCTTTGCGCTGCTGATCCCCTTGTTCGCACCGGCCGGTTACGTGATTTCTCCGGTTGTAGACAGGCTGATCTACTGGTTGAGTTTTTACGTTTCGTTACTCTGCATGATGTACCTGGTGATAGAGACCTTCTGGCGGTATCTGGACAGGACTGGGAGGATCTGGAAAGAGCTGAACCGGAACTCTTTCTACGTCTATATCATCCACGTGATCGTGATAGGGGTTATCGCCCTGCTCCTGCTCAATACAGCCCTGCCCTCGACGCTCAAGTATCTGATGCTGGCGGTAACAGCCTATGTCGCCAGCAACCTGATCGTTTCGCTCGTTCGGCGAGCAGTGGCTGGTATCAAGGCCAGGAGCTAGTCAAGTCCGCGACTGTGACGTGCTTGGAACACCACTCGTCAGCCACACCCGTGGCGAGCAAATAACCTATCGTCGGACGACGGCAAGCAAGAGTCACGGCTCTTGCTCCTCGCCTGGCAGGGTTTGCAGCGAACAAAGATCGAATGAGGACAAGAATGGCCACGAACGGATCGCAAGAGGAGACATCCAATGCAAGCGAAGCAGGTTTTCTCCACCGATAGCGGTCAAGAGGACAGCAAGATTGGGCAGTTCAAGTACTGTCCCTTCTGTGGAACGGAACTGGCGCTGAAAGAGAAAGGTGGCAGGCAAAGACCGGCATGCCCCAATTGCGGGTTCGTACAGTTCAGAAACCCGACTCCTGGCGTTGTGGTTGTGATAGCCCGGGAGGGAACCGCGCTCTTGGGAAAGCGCAGGGGTGGTTTCGGCGCAGGCAAGTGGGGGCTGCCCCAGGGCTACATCGAGTTCGACGAGGATTTTCTCACCGCCGCGGTTCGAGAGGTGAAGGAGGAAACAGGTCTTGACGTTGAGATCCGATCGATTCTCAACGTGGTATCCAATCTGCTTTCACCCACGCTGCACACACTGGCCATCGTCTTGCTGGCACGCGTGATAGGCGGAGAACTGGTACGCCGGCGATGATCTGGAGACCCTGGAATGGGTTCCTTTTATGGGGCCGCTACCGGAAATGGCCTTTGAGGCGGATGAACAAATCATCGAAAGATACCAGAAAGCGGGCCTCGAGGGGCTGCCTGTGGACCGGGGTTTAGCGCGCTAGCGCGCTGTCCCTTGCCGGTCTATCTTTACCTTTTGCTCGCAACCGATCTGCATAGAAGGTGTAGGAGGTGAACCATGTCAAACATCAGGCACAAGCTCACGTTGGATCGGCCAGCAACCTACCAGATCAAAGTGCCGGGAGAGCTGGATGAGAGTTGGTCAGACTGGGTCGGAAGCATGGCCATCACAGTCGACAGCGAGGGTGAGGTTCCACCCATCACGACCCTGACCGGCATCGTCATCGACCAGGCTGCCCTGCAGGGCCTGCTGCGCCGGCTCTATTCCCTGGGACTGCCGCTGGTTTCAGTCATCTGTCTGGAGTGTGGCTCAGAGAATGGCCGTAGCTCTTGCCGGCACTAGAAACCGTTGTGATTCACTTCGGAAAATCACAGGATCAGGGGATGCGGGAGCAGCGTGACGCCAATGGAACGCCGTATCAACAAGGTCTCTTCTCCGTCGTGATCATTTCGGCCCGGATGGGGGCACATTCAAGGCAGGGTGGCTGTGGAACTCAAGCTAAGGAAGGGTGACCCATTGGATCCTCAGAAGAGAAGAGACGCGGGGATTACTCGCCGAGATTTCATCAAGGTTACTGGAGCCATCGTTATCGTGTCGGGGGTTGCTGGATGCAATCCTTTCGCGACAAGTGAGGGTCCGGTACCATCTGACACGTCTGGAGCCGGACCGATTCCGGTCACGGCAGACGAGATTCCGCCCGCAGACGGGTATCTCCTGGTGGATATAGAAAAGTGCCAGGGATGTCTAAGCTGTATGCTCGCCTGTTCTTTGATTCATGAAGGCGTGGAGGGCCTAGCGCTCTCCAGAATCCAGATCATGCAGGATCCTTTGCGCCCTTCCCAGATGACCTGACTGTCGAGCAATGCCGCCAATGCGTGGATCCCGCCTGTGTGAAGGTATGCCCAACCGGTGCGTTGAAAGCGGATGCCAGCTATGGCAATGTGAGAATGGTGGACAAAGAAAAGTGCATTGGTTGCGGCGCTTGCTATAGTGCTTGCCCTTATGCACCCAGCAGGGCGTTTCTTGCAGCCGACAAAGCGTATGACGACGAGTCCAAGAGCCGGAAATGCGATCTGTGCGCCAATGCACCGTATCATTGGGATGAAGCCGGCGGAGGACCTGACGGGAAACAGGCCTGTGTCGCAGTGTGTCCCGTTGGCGCCATCCAGTTCACGGAAAAGATCCCCAAACAAAAGGGAGACGATGGGTACAAAGTGGACTTAAGGGACCGAAATTGGGGGAAGCTCGGTTACCCCACCAGCTAGGCAGATCGATCAGGGCAAGTGTACTTGTCATTGAGTGACTGCAGGGAACAAAGCATGCCCCGAAGAATAAGGGGAATCTCGGTATCTCAGCCATGAGAGGCATACCAGATGAACGGTTACGCAGGCAAAATCCTGAGGCTGGATTTGACCGGACGAAAAGTCAGCGCCATACCCACCAGCGACTATGAGCACTGGGGCGGCGGACATGGTATGGGATCGGCCATCTTTTTCGATCTGGTGAAGGACAAGACCATTGACGGGTTTGACCCCGCCAATGTCGTGACGATCATGACCTCACCCCTCTGCGGCACCCTGGTGCCGGCCGCCGGTGCTAGGACGGAGATGCAGGGGATAGGCGTACAGTCCTACCCCATCGGCTGGTTTACGCGAAGCAACTTTGGCGGTAGGTTCTCTGCCATGCTCAAGTATGCGGGCTGGGACGGGATCGTGGTTGAGGGTAAGGCAGACGAACCGGTCTGGATAGACATCCGGGATGGGGATGTGCAGATCCGGGACTGTGCGCCATGGTCGCTGTGGGGGACGGACACGTGGGAATGCCAGCAAAGCATCTGGAGCGAGGTAGCTGGCAGCGGGGACTATGGCGACTGGTTCGAGCCGCACGCCGGCGCCACTGGCGCGACTACACAGCGGCCGGCGGTCCTGGCCACCGGCCCGGCCGGCGAGAACCTGAGCCGGGTGGCCTGTCTCGTCCACGATGCCAGCAATGCGGCAGGACAGGGCGGTTTTGGGGCTGTCTTTGGATCAAAGAACCTCAAGGCGATCAGTGTGATCGGTACCGGGCACGTGGAGGTCAACGATCCCAAAGCGCTCCTGGCCACACGGCTGTGGCACAAGGAGAATTATGCCTTTGACCTGGCCGACTTGAGGGAAACCTGGGGCACATTTCAATTCCAGAGCCCGCCAGTACCCATCATCCTGTGGGCCAAGGGTCGCCCGAAAACAGACCAAAGGCCCCAGGCCTGCCTGGGCTGCCATTCTGGCTGCCGGGCCAGATACAAGGACGCCATGGGGAACGAATCCTCCTGCATCACGACCACCTTTTACGGGGATGCCAAGAACCTGGATATCCAGCGTGCGGCCAGCGATCTGATCAATCGTTACGGCCTCAACGCTGCGGAGATGGCCTGGGGCCTCTTTTACATCGCTGCCCTGGCTGATCAGGGCCTGTTGTGGACTGCCGGAATCCCAGACTGCCCGCTCGATTTCAAAGAGTACGGCAGCTTGGAGTTTGTTGAGCAGTTCGTGAGGATGGTCGCGTACGGAACGATGGCAAGGGCAACGAAAGCCAGTTTGGCAGAGATATCTCTGCTGGATTTGTCAGGGCGGCCGAGAAATGGGGAAGAAGGGACAGTGGATCTGGCCAGCGGCCTCCTCGCGTTTCCCTATTGGGGCATACCTATACACAAGGAACCCAGGGCCCAGGTGTACTGGGGCTACGGCACGCTGCTGGGCGACAGGGACATCAACGAGCACGGTCTCGATTGGATCAAATCGGCAGGCGCCGAGGCCAAGAGCCGGGGCGGAGAATCCTATGCCAGAGAACTCGTGGAAATCGTAACCGGCAAAATGGTTCCCTTTCAAGGGGACCTGGACATGCTCGATTTCAGCGAGAGCAATATCTATTCCGAGCACATGGCCAAATTGGTCTCCTGGCAGCGGTACTATACTCGGTTCTGGAAGCAGTCCATGCTTTTCTGCGATTCCCGCTGGCCCGACTTTGTCAACGTCCACAGAGAGGATTTCGTGGGCGCCACCGGCATTGCTGAACCAAGATACGTGAAAGCCGTGACCGGCCAGGACTTTTCCTTTGAGGACGGAATTGAACTCGGCCGCAAAATCTGGAACCTGGATCATGCTATCTGGACCCTTCAGGGCCGCCACAGGGATATGGTTCATTTCGCCGACAACGTATATGAGCAGCGGCCGCTCATGCCTCTAGAGTACGAGAATACCTATTTGCCGGGCAAAGAGAACGGAAAATGGGACTACTATGGCTATTCCCATCGAACGCTGGATAGGGATAGTTTTGATCGATTCAAAACGCGATTCTACGTCCTCCAGGGCTGGGACCCGGCCACCGGCTATCCCACCCGGGAGGCACTGGAGTCCCAGGGCCTTGGCTACGTCGCCGACGAGCTTGAGCAGAATGGGAAACTGGGAGGTTCCTTAGCGAAGGAGTGACGGGCAGGCCAGTGGGACGTTCCGGATGAAAGGATTGCATGCTCATCAGGGACCATACTACTCCGGCTGTCCAAAGAGCCGGGTAGTAGGTCGTGTTGACCGAATTGAATAGGTCATCCTGATCTTGTCGAAGGAGCATTCCATGTCAGAAGCACTCAGTGTCCAGGAATACCAAAGAAAGATCACGCCCATGGAGCGTCTCTTCACGCGGTCGCCTTTCTCCACTGTCACCGTAGTCGCCTCGATTCGCGGTACGGTGACCGAGAGCATGCTGCGAAATGCCCTCTCCAAGGTACGGCTGCGGCACCCAAACCTCCGGGTCCGGATCATGGAGGACGAGAACGGCGAACCATGGTTCACCTCGGAAGGCGCAGGCGATATCCCGGTTGAGACCGTGCCCCGTGAGTCTGATGATCATTGGGTCAAGGTCGTCCAGGACTCGTGCCAGGTCCCCTATGAGTTCGAGACGCAGCCCCCGGTGCGCTTTATCCTGGTTCAATCGCCCGAACGCTCCGATCTGGTCATCCTCTGCCATCACATCATCTGTGATGGGCTCTCCCTGGCCTATCTTGCCCGAGACTTGATGCTTCATCTTGGGGATCCGACTCGAGAGGTGGAGCTGCTACCCGATCCGGTTCCCATTGGGAGGGACAACATTCCGCAAGGGGTTTCGCTGAACGCCGTTGTCAGGCTCTTTGTCAAGAGGATCAATAGGAAATGGGCTGCCGAAAAGGTCGCCTTTGATCAAGAGGACTATAGGGAACTGAGCCAGGCATACTGGGCGCGCTATAGCTACCAAATGCTGACCGTTGAGCTGTCCAAGGCTCAGACCTCCGCACTGGTTGAGCGCTGCAGGCGCAAAGAGGTGACCGTCAACTCTGCCTTATCTGCCGCTTTTGTGGGCGCACAAACTGTTGTTCAAGGTGCCAAAGCCAAGCCCCATGCTTCGAGCATCGGGGTTGCGGCTAGCCTGAGAGATCGCCTGCCAAAGCCTGCCGGAGAGGTCATGGGCTTCTATGCTGGGGTGGTGACGCCGAAATGGAAATGCGACAGCGGCCGCGGCTTCTGGGAGAATGCCTGGCGCTTTCATCGAAAGGTGCGATCCCTCTTTACCAACAAGAACCTCTTTGACGATGCGGTCACCTGGTCTTATCTCGACCCTTCCATTCTGGAAGCCATACACTTCAAGAAGCTGGGCGGGCTGGTCCCGGAGCACGCTTCCCGGTATCAGAAGTTGTCCGCCTTCTCCACGCGAGATGACGTGGTGCTATCGATTCTCAAGCGGGACCGCATGGAATCTCTCGACAGGATCGTCATGGGGACGGCGGTAACCAACCTCGGCCGGCTGGATTTTCCTGTCAAGTACGGGGCCTTGGAACTAGAGCGCTTGATCATGAAACCAGGCGGCGCTTTCCCGCTGGCCAATGTCAACCTGGTACTGGGTGCGGCGACCTGCGCCGGCAGGCTCAGCCTGGTCATCGAATTTGTGGAAGACAATGTCGATATGGCAACCATGAAAAGGATCAAGGAATCAGCAATGGGCTTCCTACTTGACGAATGATAGGAACGGGCTTGAGCTAATAAAAGGAGTATGTATGATAAAGTGCGATCGCTGCGGAGACCAGATCCCTGCCGGAGAAGAGACGGATCACTATGGGCAGATCCTATGCGAGGAGTGCTACATGGCTGCTCTCTCGCCCGCCGTCGCCTGCGATCCCTGGGCGGTACGCAGTGCCCAGACGCTGGGACAAATGGACCAAGGCTATTCGGCCCTGAGTGAAACCCAGGCCAGAATCCTGCAGATCCTGGAAGAGACTGGTGGAGCAGAGCCAACTGTGGTCGCACAGAAGCTTCAGATGACACTGCCTCAACTGGACAGGGAAATCGCAACCTTGCGCCACATGGAAAGAGTGCGGGGCCAGATGCGAGCGGGGAAGAAGATCCTCTGTTTGTGGGAGATCTGACTTGAAAGAGCTTGACAAGCGCCAGATCGCGGGCTGGATTGCGGTGGCATTCTCAACCGTGATCACATGCTTTTGGGCATTCTGGGGCATCGTCGAAAACTTTCACGAGGGCTGGTACTACGAGTCCTTGCTGTCAAACCTGGGCCTGATGTTCATACAGTACCTCAGCCCGATGCTCATCTTTATGAGCGTCACGCTCATTTCGATCTCCTGGCCCCGGATTGGCGCTGGCCTCCATGGGATCCTCGCTCTGCTCGTTGCCTGGTTCTTTCAAGTATTGACCAACACAGTCACCTTGTTTCTCATCGTGCCGCTGATAGGGCTTGGTGTGCTCTATTGGTTTGGCCGTCCCCAACCACGCAAGGCCGCCATCTTTCTGACGATTGGCTTGCCCATTCTGACCCTCGCCATATCTGGCATAGGACCTGCCCTCCGCGTGTCCCAACGTTTTGACGATGGCAATTTCCAAGCCCGATTGGTGCACGGCAACGGGGTGGATCTTGTCTGGGCGCCAGAAGGACCCGGATGGCCACGCACAGGGGCAGACTGGTATGAAGCCCAGCGGGTGTGCCAGTACCTTGGCAAAGATGGCCTGGCCCTTGCCCCTGAGCCACAGCATATCTGGCGATTGCCGACCGTGGATGAAGCCGTGCGTTCTATGGCTCGCCATGGGCAGAACAGCAGTGGGGTATGGGATGCAGAAACTGCCAAGACTGCCTACAAAACGACCCCCGACAAAGAGTCTCCGCTGTGGAGTGTGCATTCCCAGGTCATCTACTGGTGGACGGCGACAGAGGCAGATGAAGAACACGCCTACATCATTGTCTATGATGGAAAGGTGTGGCCGAGAGCAAAGAAATTCGGCCCGGCATACTTGGGTTTTCGATGTGTGAAACAATTGTAGCTACTCAAGGGAACGCCGTTATTCATACGAAGGAACATGCTGTTGGTATTGGTGCTGGAAGAACCCCTTCGCCTGCGCGTCCTATGGCTGTTGTTCAACCTGCGTCGCCATCTGTCCGGTTGGCGGGGTGCAGGATCACTGCCAAGGTTGTCAACGAAAGGCCGTTCCCTCTTCAGGCGCGGCCTTCTTTGCATTTCAGTGGTCAGCGCCCTGGCTGTCCGAGCGACAAGTCCGGATTGACTATCTTTATATAGTATGCCATAATGGGTTAAAGTAATACTTGGCAATGATCGATGGGGAGGTCGTATGGAAACAGTAACAGTGTCCCCGAAATATCAGGTGGTGATTCCGAGTAGAGTCCGGGAGTTGCTCAAGGTCGAGCCTGGGCAGAAGGTTAAGGTCATCTTGTATGATAACCGGATCGAGATGATCCCTGTCAGGCCCATCAGAGAAACGAGGGGGTTCCTGGAGGGTATCGACACTGTAGTAGACAGGGAGCTTGACAGACCATGAACGTGGTAGACTCGAGTGGCTGGCTAGAATACTTTGCAGATGGCCCCAACGCAGATTTCTTTGCTCCGGCCATAGAGAAAACCTCTGATCTCATCATACCGACCCTCAGCCTGTACGAGGTATTCAAGCGAGTGCTTCAGCAGCGTGGAGAAGGAGATGCACTTCAAGCTGTCGCTGCGATGATCCAGGGAGTCGTTGTCGACTTGGATATGGATCTGGCGCTGAGCGCGGCCAAGCTGTCGGTGGAATTAAGGTTGCCCATGGCAGATAGTGTTATGCTGGCCACAGCCAGGAGTCGAAAAGCTCTCCTCTGGACACAGGATGCGGATTTTGATGGCATCGAGGGAGTGCGGTACATCGCGAGGAACTAGCCACTTACCCTCAAACTCTTTCATCATGTTCTCCCTTTTGGATATGATACCATTGCTATGACGAAAGCAGCACTTACCACGATCGTGAACGTGGGCTACCGTTCAACAAATTACTGGGTGGTTAGCGCGGGCTCTTCCCGCTTGCTTGTTGACATTGGGTGGCCGGGCACCCTCGGCCTCATGAAAGCCAGTTTCAAGCGGATGGGCGTCCCCCTCCACGAGATTCGCTACGCCGTCGCCACCCACTACCACATCGACCATGCCGGCTTGGCTGAGGAGCTTAAGCGGGAAGGAGTTCCCCTCCTTGTTCTGGAGGTCCAAGTCGTTGCCATCCCGATCATGAAGACCTGGATCAAACCTGGGGACAACTACGTCGAGATTACAGGTGAGGGGAATTTCACGATCTCTTTCCAAGAGAGCCGGAGTCTACTCAGCCAGATAGGAATTCTGGGTGAGGTCGTACACACCCCCGGTCATTCAAAAGACAGTGTGTCTCTCCTGCTTGATGAGGGTTCGGTCTTCACAGGCGATCTTCCGCCCGAGGCCCATTCCTGGGACAACCCCGTGGCCCTGGAGAGTTGGCGATTGCTTCGGGGAAAAGGAGCCACGCGAGTGTATCCGGCGCATGGCCCGATAAGGCCAATTGACTCCAGACCACCTTCGTGAGCGAGCACGATTCGAAGATCGAGAGAAGGAGGGAGAGCACAAATCCAATGGTCGTGGCGATGCCTGTAGCCATGCGAGCTCGGGAATAGACTTCGGGGCCATCCAGACCCCACAATGCAGCTTCAGCAGCCATTGCCTCCTCCTCGAATGCCCGGCCCAAACAAAGCCTGCCTCCGGCTATCCGGCGTAGCAATACAGACACTGGTGGCAGCGCCGCCACTGGCCGTACAGGCCCACGTCGAAATAGGCAGCGCAACCACAGCCGCGCCGGCTGCCCGTCGTCGGCGCCCGCCCCGGATCCCGGCCCGGAATCCGGCTAGATAGGGCGACGAACCAGTCGTGGTCGCCACAGACCGCGGCCTGCAGACCTGGCACTTGCCCGACCAGCCCTGATGACTCGGCGCAAGCGGCCACGCTCAGCCCAAACTCACCCGCGGCCTCGACCAACCGGGCAGCGGTCTCCAGCCGCCATGCCTCGTCGTAGCCCGGCATTCCTTCGCCCCAACCCGGCAGCACCTCCGACAGACGGGCGTCTACCCGCTTGTAGCGGCCCGGTGCTGCGACAAAGTTCAGGACGCAACGCCTGATGCCCAGCGCTGCTGCCTGGTCGGCAAGACGCTGGAAGCGGTCCAGCCGGTATACTGTGGGGATGATGGGGTCAAACCGCCATTTGACGTGGTCCGGTCCGCCGGCCAACGCGCTCAGGTCAGCCACCCCGGCAAAAGGCTCAGCGGGTGCCAGGGGCTCCCAACTACTGCCGCCCAGGCCGGTAACCGTAACCTGGGTGGCCAGGGTTGTACCCTGGCTCATGAGCCGCCGCAAAAGGGGAGCCCCCCGTGCCAGGGTGCCGGCGATGTCCTTGGTCCAGAGTTGAAGGATCCAGGGCGCGCCATAGGCCCCGGTCACGGCGCGCAGGTTGTCCCAGACCCGCTCGATGCGCGCCGGGTCGGTGCGCCGCGTCATGTCCAGGATCGTAGCCTCGCCCACCCGCTCCAGATAGCGAGGATAGTTTTCCAGCCGAAACACAAGGCTCATGCTGCCAGACTCCGGACTTGTTGCCACCAGATGGAATCGTTGATCCCCTCGATTGTAGCACAGGCACGTTGCGCGCGCAAAGAAGGCAGTCAGATCCGGACCCCATTTTGACATGGTCCTGCTTTCGGGCTATAATGGTGTCCGTGCCCATATGTTGCATGGGGACGCAATTCCGACAGGAGGTGAGCCGGTGCGCGACAACCGATCAAGCATGATCAGCGTCTGTAGTGCATCGTGTGATCGGTAAGGTCCTTCTCACCGTTAGTACAAACCACCAGCCGTGGGTGCGCTCGACGCCCACGGTTTTTTTGTTGGTCGCGGCATCCTGGCCAACTGTAGGTGGGCAGTATCCCGGCGGTAGTTGGGAGCGAAAAGATGCTTCAAGTCCAGCAACCTATCCAAGACCTTCGGCGACCATTTGATCTTTGAACAAGTATCCTTCACCATCAACCCTGGGGAGCGGGTGGCGCTCGTCGGGCCCAACGGTTGCGGCAAGACGACGCTGCTCAAGGTTATCCTGGGGGAGGTCCAGCCTGATGCTGGCAGTGCCAGGCTGTCACCCGCCAGCGCGCGGGTGGGCTACCTGGCCCAGGCGCTGGAATATGAGCCCGGCCAAACGGTGGGCCAAGTGATGGTGGGTGCTATCGATGGTCTGACCGGGGCTGAACAGCGGTTGGAGTCCCTCTACGCCGAGATGGCGATGGCAAAGGGTGACGCGCTGCAGCGCTTGCTGGTCGAGTATGAACAGTACCTCGCGAATTTTGAGCGTCTGGGTGGATACACCATCCAGGCTCGCATGGATGCCGTGCTCGATGGGCTGGACCTCCGTGGATTGGACCAGGACACCCCGGTGGAGATCCTCAGCGGTGGACAAAAGACGCGGCTGGGGCTGGCCCGGCTGCTGCTGTCCAGTCCTGACTTGCTGCTCCTCGACGAGCCGACCAACCATCTGGACATCGACGCGCTGGAGTGGCTGGAGGGCTTTCTACAGCGCTACGCGGGAGCCGTACTCATCGTCTCCCACGACCGGGCTTTTTTGGACCGCACCGTGGGCGCTATCCTGGAACTGGACCCACTCAAACACACCGTCACCGAGTATCCCGGCAACTACAGTGCCTATGCCGGCGCTAAAGAGAGGGAGTTGGCTAAGCAATGGACTGCTTATAAGGACCAGCAGGCGTACATTGCCCATCTGGAGGGTACCATCGCCGCCCGGAAGGGCTACGCCCGGTCTATTGAGTTGGGGACCATCGATTTTGCCCCGCGCAAGATTGCCAAGGGCATTGCCCGCAAGGCCACTGTCCAGCAGCGGCGCATACAGCGCCTCCTTGACTCGGAGGAGCGGATCGACAGGCCCCAGCGATCGTGGCAGATAAAACTCGAGTTCGCAGACACCCCGGCCAGCGGCCGCGACGTGCTCTATCTTGAAGGGCTGACCATGGGCTTTGGCCGCGAGCTTCTGTTTCGGGACGTGGATCTGACCCTGCGTGCGGGCGAGCGTATCGCCCTGGTGGGTCCTAACGGATCGGGCAAGACGACGCTGGCGCGCCTGATCCTGGGCGAGCTGGCGCCGGTGGCTGGCCGCGCACGCCTGGGAGCCGGCGTCAAGCTGGGCTACTATGCCCAGGAGCAGGAGGACCTGGACCCCGAAAGCACGCCCTACGAAGCAATCCGATCCGTGGCGCCCCTGAGCCAGACCGAAGTCCGGAGTTTCCTCCATTACTTTTTGTTCAGCGGCGATGAGGCCTTTGTACCGGTGGGCCACCTGAGCTTTGGCGAACGGGCGCGTCTGGTCCTGGCCCGGTTGGTTGCCCAGGGCTGCAACTTTCTCCTGCTCGATGAGCCGATCAACCACCTGGATATCCCTTCGCGTAGCCGCTTCGAACAGGCCATGACGGCCTTTCAGGGTACGGTGCTGGCCATCGTCCACGACCGGTACTTTATCGAGCGTTTTGCCACCAGCCTGTGGTCCATGGAAGGGCAGACTATCCGTCCCTACGGGAGTCTGGAGGATATGCGAGGGGTGCGGTAGCTCCGCCGGCTCGTCAGGCCCCGGGTGGAAGGGTATGGAATGCTTCCCGGTATTGGGGATTCCCACCGAAACCGTCAAGCAGAACGCCATTCATCTGTACTAGAAGCTAGGCGTCCATCATCGCTGCCAGGCAACGGCCCTGGCCCATACGTTGGGCATCCTGCCTGCTGATTGGCCGGCCATCCCCGTTCTTGCGCAGACCGTTGTCTTCCCGATTCTATAGGCTGCCATGCCATCTTCTCCAATCTCATTTCGCACTCCCTTTACTCACTTAGAGCGAGCCGCGCCAACAACGAATTGCCTACCCGCGCCGCCACTCTCACGGGCTCTGCCGAAGCTCCTCAAGCTGCTTCTCCACACTCGTCTGGAAATCAGGATCGTCGCTCAGTTCCACGGCCCGCTCAAGGTCGGCAATGGCTTCTTCGATATACCCGTTCATCTTATACCTGCTTCCTCGGACGTAGTAGTTTGTGGGCTCGCTGGGAGCCAGCTCGACTGCCTTGTCATAGTCAGCAAAAGCGGCCTCCAAATTGCCTTGATAGTCATAGGCCAGACCCCGATAGATGTAAAATCGGCCAAAGCCGGGAGCCAATTCAATCGCCTGTGCATAATCGGCAATTGCCTTCTCCAGGTCGCCCAGACCTTCACGCGAGTGGCCCCGCTCGTAGTAGACCCAAGCCTTTTCTAAGCCATCATGGTAGAGACGGATAGCCTGGTCATAGTCATCGATAGCCCCGTCGAGGTCATCCAAATCCTGACGAGCGTTGCCTCTCCAGTGGTAGGGGTTCGCGTTATTGGAGTTCAGTTCGATAGCCTTGCCAAAGTCGACAATAGCTGCCTCCAGGTCACCCCGATCATACCAAACCAGCCCCCGATTGTTGTAGGCTATCCAGTTACTGGGATCGAGTTCAAGGGCCTGGTCAAGGGCATCCATGGCCGAGTCCAGGTCTCCCAGGTCGCGATGAGCCAAACCCAAATCACTCCACACCTGTGCTACCTGCGGACCATCCGGCGTAAGTTCGAGTGCCTTGTGATAGTCGCTCATGGCCGCCTCAGCGTTGCCGAGGCTGCGGTACAAAAGTCCTCGATTGTAGTAGGGCATCCACCAGCTGGCATCAAGCTCGATGGCCTGGGTGTAATCGGCAGCGGCTCCCTCCAAGTCACCTTGGTCCCGGCGAGCCAAGCCCCTGTGGTTGTAGGCGCAGACATTCTGAGGATCGAGAGCGAGGGCCTCGTTGTAGTCGGCGATGGCAGCTGCCAGGTCGCCCTGGCTGTAGCGAGCAAGCCCCCGGTTATTGTAGGCGGCGATATTCTGAGGTTCGAGCTCGATCGTCCTGTCATAGTCGGCAATGGCTCCCTCCAGGTCCCCCTGGTCTTGGCGAACCTTGCCTCGGTTGTTGTAGGCGGCGGCCAGCCGCGGGTCAAGCTCAATCGCCCTGTCATAGTTGGCAATGGCATCCTCCAGGTCACCCCGATCATACCAAACCAGCCCCCGATTGTTGTAGGCGGCGACATTCTGAGGATCGAGAGCGAGGGCCTCGTTGTAGTCGGCGACAGCAGCTGCCAGGTCGCCCTGGCTGTAGCGAGCAAACCCCCGGTTGTTGTAGGGTTCGGACAACCGCGGTTCGAGCTCGAATCGTCCTGTCATAGTCGGCAATGGCTCCCTCCAGGTCCCCCTGGTCTTGGCGAACCTTGCCTCGGTTGTTGTAGGCGGCGGCCAGCCGCGGGTCAAGCTCGATGGCCTGGTCGTATTCGGCGATGGCCGACTCCAGGTCGCCTTCTCTTTCAAGCGCAAGACCTTTTTCCATGTGCGCCACTGCTTCCGCTTCAGGGTCAACCGTGGGATGTTGTGTTTTAGTCGGTACTGATGTACTGGTAGGCCGTGGCGTGCGGGTAGGCTGTACTGTGCTAGTGGGTTGGGGCGTTTCGCTTGGGATCGCTTGTGCGACTTGCTCCGTGGGCGTAGCAACTGGGACGCCGCATCCGCCCAGGACTAGTGGCATCAGCATCATGCCTAGTATGTACTGGGAAACCTTCCAGGTTCTCATCTTACTCCTCCTTCTGTTCCTCGCGCGAATCCGCGCATGGGAATGGCACAATTGGCCGAGACCCAAAAACAGCAAGATCTTCCCTGCCAGTGAAGATACCGCTCGTAGGGACCATCTATCCCCACAGATCAGAATGCCAACCCACTGGTTCGGCTGAGCTCACACGTGATCGTTCGAAGTTTGGTGAAAGGTGTGAAAAGGCCGAGACCTTGACGGTAGATGGCCTTTGGGCTTTGATGACTGCTACCGAAGTAGACCTGCCACTTCGGTCAGCGATTCAACTGTCGACGGGGCTGCAGCGAATTGCACACGAGGTTCAAGGTAGACACCACTATAGCAGAATTACGTGCAAGGGTCAATACGCCGACCCTCACCATAGCAAAGCCGTGAAGAGGATTCACAACACCCAACCCCGGCTGTTCGCGTTATCCCATAGCCGACTAGGCCGGTGGCTCCTTCTATCATCGGCCTCGCCTGTGGAACGGCCTTCTCCGACAGACTGGCAGGACATGGACCAGGGCCATCGTGATCGTTCGAAGTTTGGCCAGAGGTGTGAATCGGCGTCTTGGGCCGTGAGCTTCTGACTTTCTCCGATTTGCTGAGCGATGAGGAGCGCCAGATCGACGCCACCACGTTCCAGATGGTTACCACAAAAAGCCAAGAGCCGGCTGACGTTCAGCGCCGTCTGGGAGCGTTCTTGGGTCTTCCATCAATGCGGAGTCTGTGGTATAATCTGATTGCATCCTGGTTGGTGATTTCAAGGATGTCAGGGCTCTCGGACTAGCGAGGAGGTAGGTTATGAATTGGCAAGATCACATCACCGTCGATCCCGCCGTATGTCATGGACGAGCATGTATCAGGGGCACACGCATCATGGTGTCGGTCGTGCTCGACAACCTGGCTGCCGGCCTTACGCCCGACGAGATCATACATAGCTATCCGTCACTAGACCTTAGGGCAGTGCAAGCGACGATTGCCTACGCAGCTGAGTTGGGGCGCGAGCGCGTTGTAGCAATGCCATCCGTGATCCCCTCATGAGGTTCAAGGTAGACGAGAACCTGCCCACTGAGGTAGCTGAGATGCTGCGTCGGGCGGCACATGATGCCTCTACCGTCCTGGAGCAGCATTTGGGCGGCAGTAGTGACGCCAAGTTGGCGGCGCTTTGCCAGCGTGAGAACCGGGTTCTGGTAACGTTGGACATGGATTTCGCTGACATCCGGGCCTATCCACCTGCTGAGTTTCCTGGCTTCATCGTACTTCGCCTGAAACAACAGGACAAGCCCCATGTGTTGACTGTATGCACTCGATTGGTGCAGGTGCTGCTCCTGGAGCCACTTGAAGGCCAATTGTGGATCGTAGAAGAGAACCGGATCAGAATTCGAGGACTGCCAGAGTAGCGTCTGCTTGGTTTGGTATTCCCACGGCTCGCATTTTGTACCTCCAGACAGTCGACAATGAGTGGGCAGTCTGCTTCTTCACCCTATGGGACAGCGGCTATCCGGTTGTATTCCGTGCAACTACTCTTGGGTATGTTCATTATCTCCGAAACTCCAGCCAGCAACGCCTCTGGCAAGTCGGGGGCTCCAGCCATTGTTTCCGGGTATTCTTTTATCGTATCGCGCCTGCAGCAAAGGGGCAGCAAGATGGATGAGGTGGTAGAGCAGTCGGCCACAACAGAGGCGCGACTGCTCATCCTTGGCATGCTGTACCAGTCATAAGACTAGGTCATAGGCTGGTTTGGGCAAAAACCTCCAAGATGGTATAATGCCACCCAACCTGACCCAAGGAGCCAACCAACCGGATGGATGTGGAGCAGATTCTAAACACAATCCAGCCATTTCTCGTCATGTTTGTGGCATTGACCGCCGCTTTCCTGACGGCGATATGGATCAGTGCCATCATTTGGACCTTCCGCGACATCCGTTCCCGCACGCGCGACGTCTTTGCCCAAGTTCTGGCCACTTTGATGGTTCTGATCTTTTTCCCCCTCTTCCCTCTGCCCGGCATGATCCTGTACCTCATCCTCCGTCCCCGCGAGACGCTGGCCGAGATCTATGAGCGTACGCTGGAGGAGGAAGCCCTTCTGCAGGGCATCGAGGAACGACTGGCTTGCCCGAGCTGCAACCGGCGCATCGAAGAGGCCTATGTCGTCTGTCCCGCCTGCCATACCCGGTTGAAGAAGGGCTGTACCTCCTGCGGGCGACTGCTTCACCTGAGCTGGACCGTCTGTGCCTACTGTGGCGCAGCGCAGACCACGACCCAAACGGTGATCCCTCCCCAGCCGGTGTCCATGACCATCGAGTCCCCGGCTGAAGCGGCGGCGCTGCCCGAGCCTGAGGTTGAGGGTGAGCCGATGTCTGGCGCAGACGTTGCCGCGTCTGAATCAGGGGATGAGCTTGAGACTGAGCCGGTGGCTGAAGCAGGCAGCGCGACTCTTGAAGAAGAGGTCGAGACAGCACCGGAGATTGGGCCCGAGCCAGTGCCTGAGGCGGAGGCTGCGACCCCCCAACCAGAAGTTACGACTGCTGAAGCAGGCGTCGAGCCCGAGCCAGGGGCTGAGCGCGATCAGGAGCCAGGTTCAGACGCGGGGCCGGCGTCGGAGACAGAGGAATTCACTCCCGAATCTGCCTAGCACCTGCCCCAAGGAGTTCTAGCACCCGTTTCCGTAGGGGCATCGTCCCCCAGGACGGATTGTGCCCCTGAAGCGGGAACCTTGAGCCAGCCTTCGTTCAGACTCCCTGCGCCAGGCGGTGGTGGAGGGCGGCCCGCACTACCTCGTGCTCGCTCCAGGGTGTCTCAACGGTGCCATAGCACATCGATCGTTCGTGCCCTTTGCCGCAAGCGATGACCAGGTCGCCGGGCTGGGCCAGGTCCACGGCAAACTGGATCGCCTCAGCCCGATCATCCATGTAAAAGTAGCCCTGCCCCTTTACGGCGCCCACCTTTTCCGCTCCACGGGCCATCTCGGCCAAGATCGACTCCAGTGACTCTGTGCGGGGATCCTCGGCGGTGAGCACGGTCACATCGGCCAGCCGGCCACTGATCTCGCCCATCCACGCCCGCTTGGCCACGTCACGTTCCCCGGCGCAACCAAAGACCGCGATGACCCGCCCGCTGGTCAGGGTCCGGGCCGTCTCCAGCGCCCTCTGCAGCGCGTTGGGCGTGTGGGCAAAGTCGATGATGGCCAGGAAATCCTGGCCTTCGTCCACGCGCTCCATACGGCCGACGATGCCCTTGACGGCCCATACCCCTCGTTGGATGGCGTCTACCGGTACGCCCAGGGCCAGCGCCGCGCTGGTGGCGGCCAGGATGTTCGAGATGTTAAAGCCGCCCAGCAACGCCGTCCGCAGTTCAAAATCCTGCTCCGGGGATTGAACCGCGAACCGGGTATCGGCGGCCGAAGGCCGGATGTCTGTGGCCACGACTGTAACGTCTCCTTCGATGCTGTAGGCCCATTGCCGTTCAGCCGGGATGGTTCGCAGGTAGCGGTAGGAATCATCGTCGGCGTTCAGCACCGCGACCTTGGGTATGCCTGGTTTGCGATAGCCTGCCATCAGGTGCCGGAAGAGCATTGCTTTGGCTTCGCGGTATGCCTTTTGCGTACCGTGAAAGTACAGATGGTCGTGCGCGACGTTGGTGATTGCAGCCAGGTCGAAATCACAGGCGGTCATGCGATGCTGGGCCAGACCTTCCGATGTCGCCTCCAGCACGGCGATCTCCATCCCGGCGCCGGCCATCTCGGCCAGATAGCGCTGTACGTCGGGGGCATCAGGGGTCGTCGTGTGCAACCCGGTGTCCATCACTCGCTCGCCGATGGCGGCGTTCACAGTGGTAACCAACCCTGCCCGCAGGCCAGCGGCGGTGAGAATACTGTGAAGCAGGTTGCAGGTGGTGGTCTTGCCGTCGGTACCGGTCACACCCACCACCGTGAGTCTGCGGGCGGGAAAGCCGTACCAGGCTGCTGAGAGATGGGCCAGGGCCTCCCGGCCGTCGGGCACAAGGACGAGGGGGATGCCCAGTCCCCTGATCTTTCTTTCGGCGACCACTGCGACGGCGCCGTTTTCCAGAGCCTGGGGGACAAAGTCATGGCCATCGACCGCCACGCCGCGATAGGCGACGAACAGGCTGCCGTCCATCACCCGCCGCGAATCACAGGTGATGGACGTGATGGAGACAGCCGTATCTCCCCAGGCCTTGGCCCGGGGAAGATCAGCAATCAGATCTGCCAGGGGAATTGTCACGTTCGCTCCGACGCCTCACAGGATGAAAGAGAACCATCACTCGGCCGGCAACAGCAGTAGTCAATAGGCTCAACAGTATAATCCAAAGGGATGCATCCGTCAAAAGCCCGGTCAATACTTGAAATGGCCTTGTTTGCATGGCGGGGCTGTTCGTGTTAGAATGAGATATGTCGATTCCCTGTGAGGTACTGTTATGAACACGGTCTTTTTTGATCTCGAAACCCAGCGCAGTTTCGACGAGGTAGGCGGGCGGCGCAACATCCGCAAGCTGGGATTCTCTGTGGCGGTGACCTATTCCACGGCCGATGGCCATTTTCGCCACTACACCGAGGAAAACGTTGATGATCTGATCGCCGAGCTGCAGGCCGCTGACCTGGTGGTGGGCTTTAACGTGCTGAGCTTTGACTATGAGGTGCTGCGGGCCTACACCGACGAGCCCTTGGATGACATCGCCTACGGTGGACATGCTGGACCACATCTACAAGCGGCTGGGGTTCCGCGTCAGCCTGGACAATCTGGCCGGGGCCACGCTGGGCACGGCCAAGTCGGCCGATGGCCTGCAGGCGGTGCGCTGGTACAAGGAGGGGCGCATCCAGGAGATCCTGGACTACTGCCAGCAGGACGTGGAGGTCACCCGCCAGTTGTACGAGTACGGCAAGCAGCACAAGCACCTCAAGTACCGGGATCGCGAACTACCGGACCAAGATGGTACCGGTGAACTGGTAGGAGGCCATGGCTGAGCAGTTTGAAGCGGCCTATCTCCGAGCTGCTGCGCTCCGGCGAGCTTGAGCGCCGGGTGGCCAGGGCCTACAGCCGCCTGGAAGCCTGTGACATCTGCGCCCGGGAGTGCGGCGTCAACCGCCGGGAGAGCGCCGAGGGCGCGGGCTGCCACACCGGTGAGCGGGCCGTCGTCTCCAGCGCTGGCCCGCACTTTGGCGAAGAGGACCCCCTGGTCGGCAGCGGCGGCTCGGGCACCATCTTTTTTTCCTGGTGCAACCTGCAGTGCCAGTTCTGCCAGAACGCCGAGATCAGCCAGATGGGCCACGGCCAGGAGGTGGAGCCAGAGGACCTGGCCCGCATGATGCTGGACCTGCAGGACCAGGGCTGCCACAACATCAACTTTGTCTCGCCCAGCCACGTGGTGCCCCAGATCCTGGCCGGGCTGCTCATCGCCGCCCAGGCGGGCCTGCGCTTGCCCCTGGTCTACAATACCGGCGGCTATGACTCGCTGAAGACGCTGGCCCTGCTGGACGGCGTGGTGGACATCTATATGCCCGACATGAAATACGCCGATGCCGAGCGTGGCGCGGCGCTTTTCCAAGGTCAGCAACTATCCGGCGGTCAACCAGGCTGCTGTCAAAGAGATGCACCGCCAGGTGGGCGACCTGACAGCGGATGAGCCGGGGCGTGGCCCAGCGAGGGCTGCTGGTCCGCCACCTGGTCCTGCCCGAAGGGCTGGCCGGCACGGCCGAGATCGTGCGTTTTCTGCGCGACGAAGTCTCGCCCAACACGTATATCAACGTGATGGCCCAGTACCGGCCCTGCTACCGTGCTCACGAACTGCCGCCGCTGGACCGGCGCCTCACCGGCAAGGAGTATGCTGAGGCCGTGCGCCTGGCCCAGGAGGCCGGCCTGCGCCTGGATGAGCGCCGGCCGCGGCTGATGCTGGGCCTGGCGCTAGTGCCCAGAAGGAGAGAGATCTGTGCTTCGAACCATCCTGAATCGCAAACAATCACAGATCCTGAAGGATGAAAAGGCAGCGCTGGAGCGCCTGCAACTGGCCCTGGCCGGTTTTGACGTCACGCCCGAGGACCAGAAAACCCTCCAGAAGTCGCTCCAGCAACTCGACGAGCTCTTCCTGCTGGTCATCGTCGGCGAGTTCAACAGCGGCAAGTCGGCCTTTATCAACGCCCTGCTGGGCGAGCGCTTTCTGCCCGAGGGCGTGACCCCCACCACGGCCCAGATCCACATCCTGCATCACGGCGAGGCTCGGACCGGGAGGTAGAGGAGGATGGCATTGCTGCCGTCACCTATCCCGCCGACTTTTTGCGAGAGATCAACATCGTGGACACGCCGGGCACCAACGCCATCATCCGCCGCCACGAGCAATTGACCCAGGAGTTTGTGCCCCGCAGCGACCTGGTGATCTTTGTCACCTCGGCCGACCGGCCCTTCACCGAGAGCGAGCGGGCCTTTCATGGAGCGGATCCGCGAGTGGGGCAAGAAGGTGGTCATTCTCCTCAACAAGATCGACCTGCTCGAAGAGGACGAGGTGGCCCAGGTGGTGGAGTTCATCCGGCAGAATGCCCTGGCCCTCCTGGGCTTCACGCCCGAGATCTTTCCCGTCTCGGCCCGGCTGGCGCTCAAGGCCAAGCAGGCCGACAGCCGGCGGGAGCGCGATGCGCTGTGGGCGGCCAGCCGATTTCGAGGCGGTGGAGACCTATATCCACAAGACCCTGGACCAAAAAAGCCGGATCAGGCTCAAGCTGCGCAATCCGCTGGGTGTGGGCGAGCGGCTGGCGGCCAGCTACCTGGAGTTGGCCCGCAACCGGCTGGCGCTGCTGGCCGAGGATCTGAAGGCCATCGAGAATATCGAGGGCCAGCTCGAGATCTACCGCAGCGACATGCAGAACGACTTTCGCTACCGCATGGCCGACATCGAAAAGGTGCTGCTGGCCATGAACAACCGGGGCATGGTCTACTTTGACGAGACGCTGCGCCTGGCCCGCGTCCTGGATCTGGTCAATACCCAGCGCATCCAGAGCGAGTTTGAGCGCAAGGTGGTGGCCGATACCCCCTACCAGATCGAGACAGGAGGTCAACGGCCTGATCGACTGGCTGGTGGACAAGGACCTGCGCCAGTGGCAGGCGACCCTGGAGTACCTGGAGCGCCACCGGGCCAAGGTCCATGAGCAGGAGGAGCAGATCATCGGCCAGGTGGGCGGCCCCTTTGAGTACAACCGCCGCGAACTCCTCGATTCGGTGGGCCGGGCGGCCAAGAAGGTGGTCATGACCTACGACCGCGAGGCCGAGGCCCGCCAACTGGCCCAGGGCGTGCGCGACGCTGTGGCCGGTGTGGCCATCATGGAGGTGGGCGCCGTGGGTCTGGGCGCCATCTTGGTGGCTGTCCTGCACGCCGCCCTGCTCGATTTCACGGGCATCCTGGCGGCCGGTGCCCTGGCCGTCGTCGGCCTGCTCGTCATCCCCGCCAAGCGGCGGCGGGCCAAGAAGGACCTGCACGAGAAGCTGGAGGATCTGCGCCAGCGGCTGATGGCGGCCATGAGCGAGGAGTTTGACCGGGAGCTGGCCCACAGCCTGCAGCGGCTGCGGGAAGCCATTGCCCCCTACACCCGCTTTGTCCGCGCCGAGCAGCAAAAGCTCACCCGTATCGAGGCCGAACTGGTGGAGATCAGTGCGACGCTGGGTCAGATCCGGACGCGGATCGAGAACCCGTAGCCGTGAGCCATTCGCCGTCATAGAGCGCGCCATCGAGATCTAGCGCGTTGCCGTCGCCATCTTGCAGCACGGCCTACCCCCGCGCCAACTGCCTGACCCAACCCATCCACAGAGCTCAAGTACACCCCAAGTTGTGAGAACAGGCGCGAATCCACACCCCTGGCTAGCCGGCATTCCCGCGCAGCCTGGGACCTGCTCTCCAGACGCAACGCCTCCGCGAGCCGTGGATGCTCAGCAAAGTACGAGCAGTCGTTGCAACCCCCCCCGCGGTCGTGCGAGTAGACCATGGCGGGAATACAGGAACGTACTGTTTGACCAAAGGAAACACGAGGGCTTGAAATTCCGCCCAGAACATGATACAATAGATCTGAAGGCTTGCAGCCCGCGCACAATGGCTGCAGTTGTTCCAAGTGAGGGATTTGGACGAATAGAGGTAGAGGGTGTTAGCATGTTCGGAAGGCGGCGCCCACACAGAATACCATCCTCAGGGACCGGGCTGTTCCTGTCTGTGGTGGCGGCCCTGATCTTTTCAGGGGGCTGTGGCCCGCTTGTGGAGCCCACGGCCCAGCCTGCACAGCCAACGGAGCCGCTGGCCGAGCCCTCGGACACACCCGCAACCCCCACGCAGTCGCCCCCCACGGCGGCCCAAGAAGAGAGCGATGACCGGCTGGAGGAAAGAATGAAGATGGTGGAAACCCAGATCCGTCGCCGGGGTGTGACGGACCAGGATGTACTGGCTGCCCTGGAGCGGGTGCCCCGGCACGAGTTCGTACCTGACCAATACCAGTCCCAGGCCTACGCCGACCATCCCCTGCCCATCGGCCACGGGCAGACCATCTCCCAGCCCTACATCGTGGCCCTGATGACCGAGCTCCTGGACTGAAAACCACCGACCGGGTGCTGGAGATCGGCACCGGCTCGGGCTACCAGGCCGCCATCCTGGCCGAGATCGTCGGCGAGGTCTATACCGTCGAGATCATCGAAGCCCTGGCCGTCGAGGCCCGTGAGCGGCTGGCGCGCCTCGGCTATGACAACATCCACCCCCTCCACGCCGACGGGTACTATGGCTGGGAAGAGCAGCCCCCTACGATGCCATCATCGTCACCGCCGCCCCCGACCATATCCCCCAGCCCCTGGTGCAGCAGCTCAAGGATGGCGCTCAACTGGTGATCCCCGTTGGCCCGCCGGGTGGCTATCAGTCCCTGTGGCAGATTACCAAAGAGGGGGACCAGGTCAAAAAGCGCAACGTCAGCGGCGTTCTGTTCGTGCCGCTCACAGGTGAGCACTAGGAGAGTGATAATCCTGGGAGGTGTTGTGATTCCTCCAAGGTCCAGCTACTTGCTGTTCAGGCCAATCCATCCGGAATTTGTCGCCATCCTATCAGCCGGCCTGCGAGGGAGTACCCCCACCCCGCTGCCTCCCTGCTCGAATTTTCGGTACCGCCCTTGCTTCTTACAGCCATCAGCCACAATAGCGAAGGACAAAGGAGGCGACGATGAAAGTACGAGTTCTCTCTAGATGCGGTCTTCTTGCATTAGCATTGATCCTGGCTATCGGATCAGGCCCGGTACGAGGCGATCAGCCCGCTGCCCATCTGGCTCCGGCTAGCCCAAGTGCGCCCCCAGGCGCTACCGCTCCATGGTTCATCGAGCCGGTAGACTCGGCCTTGGGCGTTGGCTCGCATGTATCGATAGCGGTCGATCCAGAGAGCGGCACGACCTACATCAGCTACTACGACACCGCCAACAAAGACCTCAAGATGGCGAGATACGTTGGCTCAGGCGGCAATTGCAGCGCTGATAGCAACTGGTCTTGTGAAACGGTGGACAGTAGCGGTGACGTGGGCAAGTACAGCTCCATCGCAATAGATCCAACGACCCACCTGCCGGCCATCGCCTACTGGAGGACGTCCCCCACTAATCTCAAGCTGGCCACCGCGTGGAGTGGTGGTTGGGATATCATCACCGTTGACGAGGACTCGGGAAGCTACGCATCGCTCAAGATCGATGCAACAGGCACAGCACACATCGCCTATCATGGTTCCTACGGGGGCCTGAAATATGCAAAACACGTCAGTGGAGGTTCGGGCAATTGCGGCGGCAACAATTACCAGTGTGACGTCATACATCAGGGCAATGGCGTTGGCTACTATCCTTCCCTGGCCCTGGACGTGACCGGCCACCCCCGGATTGCCTACCATGAAGGGGGCGGCGGCCTGTGGTATGCCCAGCCTAGCAATCCTGGCAACTGTGGCCCCGGAAACTACTGGGACTGCAGCTCCATTTATGCCTCCCCGGGTGCAGGCACGTATGCTTCCCTGGACGTGGACAATGCCAACACCCCCCACGTCGCCTACTATGACGCGGGTAAGCTAATGTATGCTGTTCTGAAGGGGCCAAACGGCAACTGCGGCTCTCTTAACGCGTGGCGGTGTGACGTGATCGACACCATGGGAACCGACCCACACACCAGGGACGTGTCAATGGTCGTGGACAATGCTGGCTTCCCCATCATCGCCTATCACCAGTACATACTCGGTGGCCAATTTGCAGCAGTGAATCTCAAGGTGGCGCGACCTGCCGCGGCACTGGGTCTGCAGAGTGCAAATTGCGGCCCGGGGAACCTTTGGCGGTGTGAGAGACTTCGAACCTTTGGGCACGCGGGCGATTATTCAGCCATCGAGGTCCACCCTTCCGGATTGGCTACCATTGCCTATCTCAATACACAATATCCCCCCGGTTCACTGAGGGTCGCCTACCAACGATTCCACCAGGTCTTCCTGCCCGTTGTTCTCAAGCATCCTTGAACGACAGCTTTTGACACCCTGGCCCAGACGCTCTATACTGTGTCGCACGAAATACTGAGAGATATCACGCTTGGGATAGGCGGATACAGGGACAAAAATCCAGGATTGGCGGTCCTCCGAGGACCGCCAGTCCTAATCAGGTTACTATAGAGGTTGCACAGCACTTCTGTGGAGGAGGAAACATGGCTAAAGAGCACTCATCAGGGACAGAGTCCTTTCCCACCCAGGCCCAGGTGGTGATCATTGGCGGCGGCGTCATCGGCTGCAGCGTCGCCTACCATCTGACCAAGCTGGGCTGGCGCGACGTCGTGCTGCTGGAGCGGACGCAATTGACGGCGGGAACCACCTGGCACGCGGCGGGGCTCATCGTCAGCGGGTTCTCGACCGAGACCGACACCTACATGGCCAAATACACCCGCGACCTCTACGAAAGGCTGGGCGAGGAGACCGGACAGGACACGGGCTTCAAGGCCGTGGGCTATATGCAGATCGCCAGCAACCCGGAGCGGTTGCACAGCCTGCGCCGCAGGGCCGACTACTGTCGCGGGCATGGCATCTCTACAGAAGAGATCTCTGCCGCAGAGATCAAAAAGATGTGGCCCCTGTTCCATACCGACGACATTCTCGCCGGGTTCTACACGGCCGAGGATGGCCGCATGAATCCCGGTTGACACCACGATGGCGCTGGCCAAAGGGGCCAGGATGGGCGGCGCGCGCATCCTGGAAGAGACCGCGGTCACGGGCATCAAGCAAGAGAGGGGACGCGTGACCGGCGTGGTCACCGACAGGGGCGAGATCGAGGCGGAATACGTGGTCAACTGCGGCGGCATGTGGGCGCGAGAGCTGGGCAAGCATGGCCGGCGTCAACGTGCCCCTGCACGCCGCAGAGCACTACTATCTGATCACCGAGCCGATGGAGGGCATGCGGCGGGACATGCCCATCGTCGAGGACCCGGACCTTTTTGCCTATTATCGCGACGAAATGGGCGGGCTGATGCTGGGCCTTTTTGAGCCGGTGGCCAAGCCCTGGGGCATGGCCAAGCCTGGGGGCCTGGGGGGCATCCCTGAGAGCTTTAGCTTTGGCGAGATTCCGCCCGACTGGGAGCGCATGATGCCCCATCTCGAACTGGCCATGGAGCGCATCCCGGCCTCAAAGGACGCCGGCGTTCACAAGTTCTTTTGCGGCCCCGAGAGCTTTACGCCCGATATGGGCCCCCTGATGGGCGAAGCGCCCGAGCTAAAGAACTATTACGTCGCAGCGGGTTTCAACTCGCTGGGCATTCTCTTTGGCGGCGGGGCCGGGCAGGTCATGGCCCAATGGATCGTCGACGGTCTGCCGCCGGTTGACGTCAGCGACATCAACATCGCCCGCATGATGCCCTTTCAGAACAACCCCCGGTATCTGCACGACCGCACGGTGGAATTGCTCGGCTGGCAGTACATAAGCTGGCCCAACCTGCAGCCCGAGACGGCGCGGGACGCCCGCAGGTCGGCGATGCACGACCGCCTGGCCGCCGCCGGGGCCTATTTCGGTTCCTCGGTGGGCTGGGAGTACCCCGATTGGTTCGCGCCCCAGGGGGTTGAGCCCAAGGTCGAGTACTCGTGGGGCCGGCAGAACTGGTTCGAATACGCCGCGGCGGAGCACAGGGCAGCGCGGGAAGACGTGATCCTGATGGATCTGACCCACATGTCCAAGATCCTCGTCCAGGGCCGCGACGCGGAAAAGGTCCTCAACCGCATCTGCGCCAACAATGTGGCCGTGCCGGTGGGCCGCATCGTCTACACCCAGTGGTTGAACGAGCGCGGCACCATCGAGGCCGACCTGACGGTGACTCGCCTGGCGGAGGACTGCTATCTGCTGGTCGCTGGTGGACGCGGCCCAGCCGCCACGTCGAAAGCCTGGCTGGAGCTGCACATCCCACCCGAGGCGCACGTCTTTGTCACCGACGTGACCTCAGGCTACAATATCATCAGCGTCCAGGGGCCGAAATCTCGCCAGCTCATCAGCGGCCTGACCAGCGCGGATATGTCGAACGAGGCCTTCCCCTACCTTACCATGCAAGAGATCGACCTGGGCTATGCGCTGGTCAAGGCGCTGCGCGTCACCTACGTGGGCGAATTGGGCTGGGAGCTGTACGTGCCCACCGAGTTTACGTTGCACGTCTTTGACAGGCTGGTGGAAGCGGGCGCAGACCTGGGACTGAGACACGCTGGCTTTCAGGCGCTGAACACGCTGCGGCTGGAAAAAGCCTACCGTGACTATGGCTACGATATCGACAATACGGACACGCCGCTGGAGGCGGGCCTGGGCTTTGCCGTGGATTTTGACAAGCCCGGCGGCTTTATCGGCAAAGAAGCGCTCTTGCGGACAAAAGAAGACGGGATTCACAAGCACCGCCTCGTGCAGTTCTTGCTGGAGGACCCGGAGCCATTGCTGTACGGCAGCGAGCCAATCTACCGGGATGGGGAACTGGTTGGTTACCTCGCCAGCGGAGGGTACGGGCATACGCTGGGCGGGGCGGTGGGCCTGGGCCATATCGAGAACGAACAAGGTGTGACGGCCGATTTCGTCAAGAGCGGCAGCTACGAGATCGAGGTGGCTGGCGTGCGCTATCCGGCCAGGGCGTCGCTGCGGCCGATGTACGATCCCCAGGGCGAGCGGGTGCGTTCCTGAGTTGACTAGTGAGTGATCTTTCACAGACCAGACCTTGGCTTTTCACTGCTCGAGCCAGGTCCGTGGCCTGGCGGTTTCTTCTCGTTTCAGTAACTTAGCATCGGCCACGGACCCGATGCATGCGACCAAAATGTGAGTGTCAGCCGAGCACGACAATGGGGGAACACCATATAACCTCCGCCTACAGCGTACTGAATGTCCAGGGGCCAAGGTCTCGTAAACTGTCGAGTCGCGTAACCAATGCTAATCTGTCCAACGGAGCCTTTCCATTCTTGACCCTGTAAGAAACAGACATAGGCTACGCCCCGGTCCTCGCCCTGCGCGTGACCTAGGTTGGTGAATTGGGCTGGGAACTCCATATCCCGCAGCCAGCTCAGCGCGAATTAAGCCATACTCAGTAGACTGCAGGCCCCCTATTCTCGGGTCTCGCTATTCATTTCCAGATCTTGTCTCGAGGATGATGACGCTGCGGACCCAAGCCCCATTCATGGGGCTTTTTGGCATTAGGCATCCGAAGCCGGGCTGGGCTGAATCCGCAGCGCTACGAAGCGACGCCCCATGAATAAGCAATCCACAGGTATCTAGAAAAGCACCGACATAGGCCCTCGATCTTGACACGAATGTATTTATGTGATATACTTATCATTGATAATATAGATAATAGGCCGATACAGCCCGGCCAGAGAGGAAGAAATCATGCGCGACGAACGTTTGGCAGGCAACTTTTACATTCAGGACGACAGCAGTGGCCAGGCCATTAACACCATCGAACTGATAGGCTGGACGGGATCGGTGCAGCTTGGGGCAAAGGGACACCCCGGCTTGCTTACTATTCTTGATGATACTGGCAGATCGGTTGTCCTGGCTAGTGCAGAGCACAATCGCCTGGAGCTTGGGGCTCCAGGTGGCGGAAACCGCGGTCACCTGAGGATCCTTGATGCCAACGGCCGGGTGGCCTTTGACCTCAACGGGGACCACAGCGTACTTTCTATCGGGGCGGATGGCAACGAAGGCGACATTGAGGTCAGCGATGGTACTGGGCGGCGGGTCTTTCGCTTCAATGGCGACAGCGCGTCGCTCACCCTGGGGACAACCGGCAATGACGGCACATTTGCCATAGAGGACGGCGCCGGTCACCAGGTCCTGCACTTCCAGGGCCAGAACGCGGTCCTCACCATCGGGGCGGAGGGGAACGAGGGCGATATCGAGGTCCGGGACGCCGCCGGCCGGCAGGTCCTGCGTTTCAACGGTGAAGGCGCCGAACTCACCATCGGGACGGAGGGCAACGAGGGCGACATACGGGTTGAGGACGGTGCCGGCCGCCAGGTCCTGAGCTTCAACGGCAGACGTGCAACGCTACAAGTTGGGACAGAGGGCAAGGAGGGCGACGTCGAGGTAAGCGATGTCGATGGCCGCCGGGTCCTCCATATGGACGGTGAGGCGGCCTGCTTGACCGTCGGCGCGGATGGCCATGGCGGGCGGATCTCGGTTGACGACATCGACGGCAAATCCGTCTTTCACATGAACAGCCTGGAGGGCCTGCTGACCCTCGGCGCAAATGGCAAGGCGGCCGGCCTCCGGATCCAGGATGCCAACGGCAGTGAGAGCATCCACCTGGACGGAGCCAGCGGGCAGCTTACCACCACCGGCGCCAATGCCGCCGGGTATTTTGCTACGCGCCGCTACCAGTACCTGCAGCCCGGCACGGTTTTGGTCATAGACGAAGACGAAGAGGGGCAGCTCTGCGAGAGTTCCGAGGCCTACGACCGCAAGGTGGCTGGCGTTGTCTCGGGCCCGGGCACCTATACCCCGGGCCTCATCCTGGGTGGCGGTCCCTCGACCCAGGACGAACTGCCGATAGCCCTGAGCGGGCGGGTCCTCTGCAAGGTCGATGCCCAATACGGCGCCATCAAGCCTGGCGATCTGCTGGCTACCTCGCCCACCTCTGGCCATGCCATGAAGGCCACCGACCCCAGAAAGGCCGCTGGCACCATCCTGGGCAAGGCCCTGGCCAGCGTCACCCAGGGTACCGACATGATTCCGGTCCTGGTCGCCCTGCAATGAGCCACCTGTGACCGTTCCCGCTCTTCTTTCGACAAAAACCCCACCTCTCCGGTGGGGTTTTTGTCGTGATGCCAATATCCCCAGCTCATAATTGCTGCAAGCCAGCCTCGCCCAATCGACGGAGTAGTGCCGGCCACCGGCTGTACTGCTCGTAGACGCCATTCAATCGCTGCTGAAAGACCGCTTCCTCGCCCTGATACGCGGCCAGGTCGCGCAGCTTGCCCAACAGCAGGACCGCCTCAGCATACGGCTGGGCTTGCTTTTGCTCGATCAGGGCAAAGACCTCGGCCCACGCCTCGCTTTCCCGCTTAGCCAGCGCTTTCAGTTCCCGAATGTGTTGGGCCTCAGCCTCTTCGGCCTGTCGTCGCAGTTCGCGTTCGCGATGTTCCTCGGTTTCCCGCCCAAGCTGGCCAACCGTGCGCCGGGGTGACGCATCCGGCTCTGGGAGGGGGGCGACCTGGTGCAGGTGCCGGTGCAGCTTGGCCGAGAGGCAGGCTTCTCCCTGGGCCAGACGCAGCAAAAAGGTGTCGCGTTCCTCTCCCGCAAGTTGGGAGATTGCCCGACGCAGCCAATCCTGGGATTCCGCTTGCCGCTCGCCACTCGCCTCGGCGGCAACCCGGACCAGCATCTCGTCGATCTCGAAAAAGCCGATAAAGGCCCGCAGCCCTGGTGACAGTTCTTTCATTCCCGGCGGCACGGGCGGTTCTTGGACCGAATTGTGAAGGTCTTCAACTTCCATCACCCTGAGCCAGGCCCAGGTACAGCATCCGGTAGTCTCCTTGCAGGATGTCATCCCGCAGGGAGAGCATGGTCGGCAGCCAGCCTTCACCCTCGACCCAATCGTAACTATCCTCGGGATGAAATTCGACGTTCAGGATAGCATGCTCGTCCACGGTCGACAGCGAAATATAGTCCTGGACAATGAGCGGCTGGCAATAGGCACCCGCTTGTTCCAGGTCGAGGGCTGACGCAGGAAACCGGAACATGAGCCGGCGGCTGCCCCAGTTGGCCATATAGAGCATGGCATCATAGTATTTGGCCAGAATCTCCCGCGAGTCGCCAGGAAAGCCACTCCAGTGATAGACAAAGACGGCCTGCCGGGGATGGGCATCCACACGGCTTGAGAGCTGGGCAACCGCCTTCTGCTCCTCCTCGGTCAGTAACCGGTCAATGGCCTGGAATTCATAGTATTGATACTCGCTCATTGCTGGTTTCCCCCATGATGCTCTCCCACACTGTGTTGCTTTGGCATAGCCGTTGTGCAATACGAATCGAAGACGCAACTTCCGCCGTTCTCGGCAAGACTCACCTTGATTCATGGGTCCATAGTACCCCAGGCGTCTCTCAAGAGCAAATGATAGTTCCTCAGGATGACGTCCATTGTACGTGTCACTTTCACCTGGGATGTGCCCCTTGGTCGAGGCTGCGCAATCGACGTTTGGGCGGTTTTTGGCAACGGTGGATTCACACGCATTGCAGGTGCGATGGTTTGATTCCCCATTTTGAGGAGTGGAGCATCCCTGATGCGGAACGGTTTTCTCATGGGAGAAGTCAGTGCCCCCCGATAAGTATCCTGCACTCATCCCGGCTACTTTCTTCATCACGCAAAGACGCAGCCGAAATTGAGTCGGGTATAAGGTAGAACAGGAGGTTAACGGAACGCTCTGCGGCTCTGTGTGTGATAAGCGCAATCAAGAGGGGCAGGAACATCGGGACACCGCACCAATGAAAACGAAAAAGTCCCGCAGAGACACCTGGTCAGCCCAGGCATCGTCCTGCGGGACCTGCTTTGCGCTGCGCGACTATTCGTCGTGAATGGCGGCGCGAACCGCCTCTACCACCTCGTCGTTGATCTCCGTCAGGCCGTGCACCTCCTGGGCATGCGCCGCCGCCTGGGCCAGCGCTTCTTCCTCGGTCTCGGCCCGGATCACGCCCTCACAATCAAAGCCTACGTCTCGACAGTGAACTACCTTGGTCATGTTCTACCTCCTCTTGGCATAGGATTCCTGGCTGGCCAGGGTCCCGTTGCCCGCGGTCCCCTTGGGCGCGGGCAAGAGACCCTGGACCAGGGGGGATGACTACTTGACTACGTTCGTGACCTCGATGGGCGCCGAACGGGACAGCGTCGTGTAGATCGGGCAGCGAACCTTGAACTCTTCGGCAAGCTTTGCTGCCTGCTCTTCCGTCGCCCCGGCCAGCGTCATTTCGACACCCAGCGTCTGGATGCGCGGGTTCACCGAGCCGTCCTTCACCCCTCGCGCATCAAAGCTGCCCTCGACCTTGGCCGAGATTTCGGTCAGCGGAATGTCCATCTCTTGCGCCGCCGTCTCATAGATAAAGGTTCCGCACGTGGCCAGGGCGCCCAGCGCCAGATCCAGCGGGTTCCGCTCTTCGTTGGGACCGCCCAAGGGTGGTACCGAATCGACGACAAAGTGGTTCCCCCGCGCAGACACGATGGCGCGCCCAGGCTGGTTCGAGATCTGAGCGACAGCTGAAGCCGTCGCCAGTCCTTCGGCTACCGAGGCTTTCTGTTTCTCTCCCGTCGTGATTTCGATAGGCATGGAGCGGATCAGCGTCGTGTACATCGGGCAGCGGGCCTTGAACTCCTCGGCCAGCTTCGCTGCCTGCTCCTCGCTGGCGCCCTCCAGGTCCATGTGGACACGCATGGCCTGGATGCGTGGATTCACCGAACCATCCTTCACGACCCTGCTGGGTTAAAGTCGCCTTCCACCGTGGCCGTGATATCGCCTACGTCAAAGCCCTTCTCTTGCGCCGCCGTCTCGTAGACGAACGCAGCGCACGTGCCCTGGGCGCCCAGCAGCAAGTCCAGCGGATTGATCTCTTCATTGGGCCCACCCAGCGGCGGTACCGAATCGACGACAAAGTGGTTGCCCCGAGCCGTCACGATGGCTCTTCCGGGCTGGTTAGACAGTGCGGATACGGCCGAGGCCACGGCCAGCTTGGCCGCCGCCGGCGCGGCTTCTTCAGCCGTAGCTTCCGTGGCCGCGGCGGCCTCTTCGCCATCGGCTGCCTCAGCCGCGGCCGCCTCTTTCTCCTCGCCAGCCGCATCGGCAGAGATGGACGCGCCGCTGACCTCAAGCGAGTAGGAGGCTGCGTCCTGCCCATTCCCCGTATACTCGACGATGAGGTGATGATCCCCCGCCCCGCCAAAGCTGCCGGTCCAGGACAGGTCCGCATCATCGAACTCGTTCTCGGTGCCGCGGCCCGTCACCTCAAGCTCCTCACCGGCTGCGTAGGCGCGGCCGGCATCCTCCGTGACGATCATGAACCCTGCGCCGCCGTCAGGGTCTACGTTCATAAAGACCGTCACCTCTCCATTCCCCGCGACTGCCAGCGTGTACCAGTGCTGTTCGCCAGGACCCAACTTGGTCATTTCGTCCCCCCCATGACTGTCCGCCCCCACCAACAGCGTGGCTGGCAGCAGCATCAAGGCGACCATAGCCAGAATTCCAAAAACCTTAACCGATTTTACAGACATTGTCTTGCCTCCCTTTGAGCTTTGTGTGTTTTGGATTATTCATTGGTATTATCTTTGCAACGTACTTGACATTATACACGGCCAACTTAATGGTAACTTAATAAACGCGAAAAGAAATATGTTTATAGCTGGTACCGCCCCGAGTATAGCACAGGCCAGCCCGGCGCACATCAGGAGATATCCTCATTTGTGGTGGTCATTTCTACTCAATTGCAGAGTGCCTGAGGTGAGTAGAATTACCTATGTTGGTCCTGGCTGGAGATGGTCTCTCCCGATTGGTATTTGCTGCCAGTATAACAAGCAGGCGCAAGGAGAACGTCAAAGAAACGCAAAATCCCTGGATCTGTTCAAACCAGGTGTCTGCCAAATGAGGGGAAGATCAATCTCTCGCAAAGTGGTTGCCGTGGAACAATACTGCAGCGAGTTTGGAAGCAAACGAATGGGCAGGCGGAAGAGAATTCGTTCATTTTCTCCATTCGTTGTAGTGCCAAGGGGGAGCAGCACAGGCCTTCCGAAATCTCTCGGATGGGTGAAGAGGTGACTTCTATTATCGCGGGTGTGCCTTGAGCATTGGCTCTCGCCCTACCCCCGCAACCTCGCATCCAGCGCCGTATGCCGCTCCATGATCTGGTTGTTGCGTACGGCAATGCCGGTGGCCCGCCGGCTGCCCACCAGCACCACCAACTCCTTGGCCCGGGTCACGGCCGTGTACAGCAGGTTCCGCTGCAGCATCACATAGTGCTGGGTCAGCACCGGCACGACGACGGCCCGGTACTCGCTGCCCTGGCTCTTGTGGACGCTCACCGCGTAGGCGTGGACCAGCTCATCCAGTTCTGAGAACTCGTAGGCCACCTCCTGGTCGTCCACGCGAACGGCCAGCGCCTGGTTCACCGGGTCCAGGGCGATGATGCGCCCCATATCGCCGTTGTATACCTCTTTGTCATAGTTGTTGCGGATCTGCATCACCCGGTCGCCGGCCCGGAACACCTGCGAAGCGCGTCGGTGCTCGGCTCTGCCTGCTGCCGGGGGGTTCAGGGCCGCCTGCAGGCGCCGGTTCAACTCGCCCACGCCCGCCGCCCCGCGGTGCATGGGCGACAGCACCTGGATGTCCTCCATGGGGTTGAGGCCAAAGCGTCCGGGAATGCGGTTCTGTACCAGGTCCACCACCAGATCGGCGGCCCGCTCGGCATCCTCGGCAGGGAACAGGAAGAAATCGGCCGCGCTCTTGGGGAACTGCGGCATCTCGCCCCGGTTGATGCGGTGGGCGTTCTCGATGATCAGGCTGCCCTCCGCCTGGCGGAAAATCTCCTCCAGTTGTACCACGGCCGCCACCCCGGACTCGATGATGTCCTTGAGCACGTTGCCCGCGCCGACGCTGGGCAACTGGTCCACGTCGCCCACCAGCAGCAAGTGGCTCTCGGGATGGATGGCCTTCAGCAGGTTGTTGGTCAGCAGCAGGTCCAGCATGCTGGCCTCGTCGACGATGACCATGTCGGCTTCGATCGGGTTCTCCTCGTTCCGCTGAAACTGGAACCCCTTCTGTGGTTTGAATTCCAGCAGGCGGTGGAGCGTCTTGGCCTCCTGCCCGGTGGCCTCGGCCAGGCGCTTGGCCGCCCGGCCGGTGGGCGCCGCCAGGGCATAGCTCAAGCCCTTGGCCTCCAGGAGCCGGATGATGGTTCGCACCGCCGTGGTCTTGCCCGTACCCGGCCCGCCGGTGAGCACCGTCAGCCTTGTTTGTCAGCGCCTTCTGGACGGCGAGCTGCTGGCCCTGATTCAGGGACAGCCCGCCTTCATCCGCCAGGTGCTCAAACACGCGCTCCAGGTCCGCCGTCTGGAAAAAGGCCAGCCGGCTCTTCTCCACGTTCAAGATCGTCTTGAGCCGGTTGGCCACGCCGATCTCGCCATAGTAAAAGGGAGGCAGGTAGACAGCCTTCTCCTCTTGCAGCAGGTGCGCCGGGGGCTGATCATCCGGCACGTCGTAGGTGATCGCTTCGACGTGAACCTGTTTCTCGATGGCCAGGCCTTCGATCCCCTGGCTCACCAGATCTGAGGCTACCTCGAGGATGCGGGTGCTTTCGTGTACCAGCTCGCCCTGCGGGGAGTAGACGTGGCCGTCGCCGGCCATCTGGCTCAAGGTGTAGGTGATGCCGGCCTGTACCCGTTGCGGGCTATCGTGGGCCAGGCCCAGCTCGCGGGCGATCTTGTCCGCTGTGAGAAAGCCGATGCCATAGATATCGCGGGCCAGGCGATAGGGATCGTTGCGCACCACGTCGATGCTGGCGTCGCCATAGGTCTTGTAGATGCGCACTGCGTGTGAAGTGCTGACGTTGTGGCTCTGGAGGAAGAGCATCACCTCCTTGATGGCTTTTTGCTCCTCCCAGGCGCTTGTGATTCGGGCCACGCGCTGTTTGCCCACGCCCAGTACTTCGCGCAGGCGCTGCGGGTCCTCCTCGATGACGCGCAGCGTATCCATCTTGAAACGGCGCACGATGCGCCGCGCTGTCACCGGGCCGACTCCTTTGATGAGGCCCGAGCCCAGGTACTTTTCGATGCCGGTCGCGGTGGCCGGCAGCACGGTGGCATAGCGCTCGACCTGGAACTGGCGGCCGTAGCGGGCATGGGACGCCCACTGCCCGTGCAGCCGCAGGCTCTCGCCCGGGCTGACTTCCAGCAGGTTGCCGACCACCGTCACGGTGTACTCCCGGCCCTCGGGTGTGACCTGGGCGACGGTATAGCCGTTCTCCTCGTTGTAGTAGGTCATCCGCTCGATGGTGCCGACCAAGGTTTCTGACATCCGCTCTAGTGTCCTCAGGCCCAGCCTACCCGCACGATTGAATAAACTGTTTGCCGGTCCAAGCTTACCACAACCCCAATCGGCTGTCAACGCCCAATCGGGATCCTCCAGTAGGTTTCTGCCATACTGTAGGGCGCCAACTCATGCCTGGATCGCTCAAGTAGCAGGGCGGACGCCAGCGCGAACCCGCGGGATGTTGTTCATGTCAGGGGACAATGCAGCGAACCTGCCCTGGTATGGGCGCGTCCCTCAGCCTCTGATTGCTTCCCTGCTCTGTTGTGTGGTATAATCAACGCTGCGAGTTCCCTGGAGGGCTGAGCTACGCTGTCACCCGCTGCAGCGGGCTGCCAGGATTCATCTTCTATCATCTCGGAATCCCCTCAGCCCTTTTGGCACGATGAGAGAGTCCATGGGCGAACAACTGATCCTGACGCACGAAAACACCGATTTCGATGGCCTGGCGTCGCAACTGGCGGCCTGGAAGCTCTACTCCCCGGCCCAGCCTGTGCTGCCTCGCCGCCCCAACCGCAACCTGCGCGACTTTCTGACCCTGTACTGGGATGAACTGCCCTACGTGCGGCACGAGGATCTGCCCCGGCGCATGGAGGTGGAGCGCATTATTCTGGTAGATACCCAGACTCTGGTGACCCCCAAGGGCATGACGGATGACACCATCGTCCAGATCATCGATCATCATCCGCTTAGCCGCGAGCTACCGCCCCACTGGAGCTATTCTGGCGAGGAAGTGGGGGCCACGGTCACCCTGCTTCTGGAGCGGATCATCGCTGCCAGGGTCTCCCTCACGCCGGTGGAGGCCACGCTGCTGGCTCTGGGCATCTATGAGGACACTGGCTCTCTGGCCTATCCCACCACCACGGTCCGCGATCTGCGCTGCGCCACATGGCTGGCGGAGCATGGGGCCAACCTGGCCGTCGTCAGCGACTTTCTGCACCATGCCCTCACCGAGCAACAGTTGGCTCTCTACGATGCTCTGCTGGACAGCGCCGAAGCGGTCGATTTCTCCGGACATACCGTCATCATTGCCACAGCCACTGCTGAGGGCTATGTGGAAGAGATCTCTACCCTGGCCCACAAGATCCGCGACCTGTATGACCCGGCGGGGCTGTTCCTCCTGGTAGACCTGGGCGAGTACCTGCAATTGGTGGCCCGTTCCACAACCGATGCCGTGGATGTAGGCCACATCGCCGATCACTTTGGGGGCGGCGGTCACAGCCGGGCCGCCGCGGCGCTCGTCCGTGAGATGGATCTGGAGGCTGCCCGTCGGCATCTCACTGATTTCTTGGAGCGGCACATTCACCCCAGCCAGACCGTGGCCCAGATCATGTCCTATGGCGTCCATACCCTCGATCCCCAAACCACGGTGGACCAAGCCGCGGATGAGATGCTGAAATATGGATTCGAGGGCTTTCCCATCGTCGACGACGGCGGCCAGATCTTGGGCATCCTGACCCGCCGCGAGATCGATAGGGCCAGACGCCTGCGCCTGGGCAGCATGCCGGTGAGCCACTATATGACCAAGGGCAACATCCACGTCACGCCCGCAGACTCGGTGGAGCGCCTGCAGCAGGTGATGACCCAATTCGGCGTCGGCCAGGTACCGGTGGTGGAGAGAGAAAAGAACGAGAGTACCGGGGAGATCATTGGCGTGGTCACCCGCACCGACCTGATCAAGCTGTGGACCGAGCCGCCTCACCAGCCGCCGCGCCGGCGCGAGATCGCGCGAAAGATCGAATCTGCATTGCCGGGCCCCCTTCTCGATCTGCTCAAGCAGGCCAGCCAACTGGCCCAGGAGATGGGTTATCCTCTATACGTCGTGGGTGGCTTTGTGCGTGACCTGTTGCTCGGGGCGCCAACCCTCGACATGGACCTGGTCGTAGAGGGCGATGCCATCCGGCTGGCCCGGCGGCTGGGCAGAAGGGTGGCCGCCCGTACCCGCAGTCACAGGCGTTTTGGTACGGCCAAGATTATCTTGGAGGGTCGCGAGAAGGAGTTTGGCATTCCCTCCCTCGACTTTGCCACAGCTCGGCTCGAGTTCTACGAGCACTCGGCCGCCCTGCCCGAAGTGGAGCGCAGTTCCATCAAGGCTGACCTCCACCGCCGCGACTTTACAATCAACACGCTGGCCATTCGCCTCGACTCGGACCACTATGGCCAACTGCTCGATTTTTATGGGGGCGAGCAGGATCTGGATGCCGCGTTGATCCGGGCCCTGCACAGCTTGAGTTTCATCGAGGATCCAACTCGCATCATGCGTGCGGCGCGATTTGAACAGCGCCTGGACTTTACCATCGAAGCCCGCACAGCGGAATTGATCGACAATGCTCTGCCCATGCTCTCCCGCGTCACGGGAGAACGCATCCGCCACGAACTCTATCTCATCCTCCGCGAGCGAGAACCCGAACGTGCTCTGTGTCGGCTGGATGACCTGAACGTGCTGGCCCAGCTCCATCCGCGCCTGTCCTGCCTTGAGGAGACCTGGGGGCTGTTCGCCAGCCTGCGCGATACCATCGCTCAAGGGCATTGGAACGTCCCACCGGCTGAAAATGGCCGCCCGGAACCAGGTCTCTACCTGGCCTTGCTCACCTATGACCTGTCGCGCCATGAGCTGGAATCGTTGGTCAATCGCCTCAAGATCTTTCGCGGTGATCTGGCCTTGCTCTACCAGGTATCGGACCTGAAACAGCGTGAGGCGGACCTCCAACAACAAGATCTCTCGAACCACGAGATCTATGCCCTGCTGCGTTTTAGTAGCTCGCCGGCTCTGATGATTCTGTGGTTGTGCACCGGGTCGGTTCGGGTGCGCGAGTGGCTGTGGTATTATGAAACCGAACTACGACATGTTCAGCCTGAAGTAGATGGCGAGTATCTCAAAGGCCTGGGCTTGAAGCCGTCGCCTCTCTTTAGCAAATTGCTGCATGCGGTTCGCGATGCTCGCCTGGACGGCGAGATCGAGACCATGGAGGAGGAAAAGGCCCTCGTCGCTCGCCTATTGGCAGAGCGGGAAAAGGGCTAGCTGGTGGCGGAGACCGGTCGAGTACCCAGCCCTGGTCGCACTGTCGTCGTTGGTACCAGCGGATCGGGCAAGACCACGTTCGCCCACCAACTGGCACGGTGGCTGGATGTCCCTCACGTGGAATTGGATGCGATCTACTGGGGACCCAATTGGACGCCACTGCCGATTGATGCTTTTCGGGTACGTGTTGAGGAAGCGCTTAACGGCGATGCCTGGACCGCCGATGGCAATTACAGCAAGGTGCGGGATATCGTCTGGGGCCGGGCCGATACGGTCGTTTGGCTGGACTATCCTCTGCCACTGGTCATGGCCCGGGTCATCAAACGGACGTGCTATCGGACCCTAACACGGGAGGAGCTTTGGAGCGGGAATCGGGAGCGTTTTCTGGAGGCGTTTTTTGGCCGTGATTCCATTGTACTCTGGGCGCTGAGTACCTACAATCGCAGGCGAAGGGAGTATCCGACCCTCTTTGGCCGGCCCGAATACGCCCATCTGAAGGTCATACGCCTGCAATCGTCTCGTGCCGCCCGCAAGTGGCTGGATGGACAGGGACCAGTGACGGGGGACGGATGACAAATGACAAGGCTCCAGTCGCTAGTGTCTAGTACCCAATCATCATGACCAAGATTCGAACCCATGCCCTTCGTGCCCTTGACGAACACGACATCTCCTACCAGGTGCTGCTGCATGACCGCAGGGCCACGAACGTGGAAGAGGCTGCCGCCGAACGGGGTGTGTCGATCCGCCAGGTGGTCAAGACGCTCCTGGTCCGCCGGCCGGACCGCAAGCACCTGATCGCCCTGGTACGGGGCGACCGGCGCCTGAGCCTCAAGAAACTGGCCCGCATCGCGGGCGTAAAGAGGCTGGAAATGGCGCCAGGGGCCGATGTGCCGCGCATTACAGGCTACCAGATCGGCGCTGTGGCGCCCGTAGGCCTGCGCCGCACCGACCTGCCCATCTATATCGATGAGACTATTCTGACAGAGCCGCGGGTGAGCATCAGCGCCGGACGGCACGATGCTGGCCTGGAATTGGCTACCGCAGACCTGATCCACGTCGTAAATGGACAGGTTGCTGACATCACAGAGTAGAACCACGGAGCCTGGTGCCATGAGCACAGCCCCACAACCCAGTACGCCCGCTTCTACCCCGGATACGACCTTGGATGAACCTCAGGGCGTACCTGACGAGGAACTCCAGGACTGGCCCATCGACCGCGCCCGCTACCGGCGTGTGGTTCGCTATTTCTCCGGCGTCATCGCCCACTTTGTCTGGTGGGAGATCATCCTGCGCGCGATCTTGGGCCGTCGTTTTGTAAGATCGCTCCTCTGCCCGGCGCTGGCAGCGCATCGCCCGGCGCTACCGGAACCTGGCCGTCGAGTTGGGCGGGGTTCTGATCAAGCTCGGCCAATTTCTCAGTGTTCGTGTAGACGTTTTGCCCTACGTCGTCACCCATGAACTGGCAGGTTTGCAGGATGAGGTTCCCGCCGAAGACCTGGCCGACATCCAGGCCGTTGTGGAGGCCGAGTATGGGCAGCCGATGAACCAGATCTTTGTCTGGTTCGCCCCACAGCCCGAAGCCGCCGCCTCCCTGGCCCAGGTTCACCGTGCCCGGCTTCTCACCGGCGACGACGTGGTCGTCAAGGTCCAGCGTCCGGGTATCGAGACAGCCGTCGCAACCGATCTCCGGGCCATTGAGACCGTCACGCGCAGGCTCAAGCGCTACCGGCCCATCCGCCGGCGCGTCGACCTGGATCGCCTGTACGCCGAGTTCAGCCGTACCACGCGCGACGAACTGGACTTTGTGCTCGAAGGTGAAAACGCCGAGCAGTTCGCCGAGAACTTTGCCGATGATCCAGGCGTGCGCATCCCCAGGATCTTTGCCGCGTCGTCAACGCGCCGTGTCTTGATCATGGAGAACGTGGCCAGCATCAAGATCACGGACTTTTCGGCTCTGGAGGCCGCGGGTATTGACCGCAAGGAGGTCGCGCGCCGCCTCTTCGATACCTATCTGCAGCAAGTCTTTGTCTACAATTTTGTCCACGCCGATCCCCATCCCGGCAATCTGTTTGTCCAGCCCCTGCAGCCGGCGCCGGATACACCAGGTTCGTCCAGTGTACCGTCCCTCGGCCAGATGCTGTCAGGCGGGGCTCCGGGCACCCAAGACAGTGGGGGCGCGCCTTTCCGGCTTGTTTTTGTAGATTTTGGCATGGTGGCCACGGTCCCCGAGCGCGTGCGCGAGCATCTGCGTGACTTTCTCTTTGGTTTTGCCACACGCGATGCGGCCCGGGTGGTACGCGCCTATCAGGGGGCAGGCGTACTGCTGCCCGACGCCGACCTGGCCCGCCTTGAGCAGATGGAAGCCGAGATCATGGAGCGCTACTCGGGTCTGACGCTGAGCCAGGCACAGCAGGCTGCCAGGGACGATTGGCAGGACCTGGCCCACGAGTATCGTGATGTCTTGTACGAGATGCCCTTTCAGTTCCCCACCGATCTACTCTTTGTGGGACGGGCGATCGCTATCCTTTTTGCCATGGCCACCTCACTGGACCCTGACCTTGATCCCTGGGCCGCGGTCAAGCCCTTTGCCCGGCAGATGGCGACCAGCGAAGCACAACGTGACTGGCGCGGGTTGCTGGGCGAACTGGAGCAAGCGACTCGCGTGCTTCTCTCGCTGCCCGGGCAGGCTGATCGCTTCTTCCGTCGCGCCAGCCTGGGTGAGTTGACGGTGCGTACATCCTGGCCGCCTGAAGCCATGCGAACCGTGCGCCGTGTGGAGACAGCGGTCAATCGCCTCACCAGCGCCGTGATCTTTGCTGCACTGTTGCTGGCAGCCGTGGCCGTCTATGTGACCCAGGGCGCCGGCCTGGTCAGCTATGTCCTCTGTGCGCTGGCGGCGGTGGCGTTGCTGGCAACGCTTATCCGCAGAACCCCCGGCTGATCTCCCAAAATGGGTTTTCGCCTTGCCTCAGATATGTTATAATATGGGTGCCCGACCTCAGCAGGCCGGGTGACAGATCTCTCTTCAGTGACCGGTGATCCCTGAGGACCAGGGACGAGGAGGTGAGGTATGCGCTGGCTTCAGTCGCAACCCGAACAAAACTCGGGCGCCATCCGCCGTTCTGTCATCGCCGGGACTTGGTATCCGGGTACGGAACAGAGTCTGGCCCGTGCCGTAGATGGCTATTTGGCTCAAGCAGATCGGGCGCCAGGGACTGGCGAGCCGGTTCCAGGTGAGTTGCTGGCGCTCATCAGCCCGCATGCTGGCTACGCCTATTCTGGCCAGACAGCGGCCCATGCCTACCACCAGTTGCAGAGTCGAGAAGTCAAGACTGTGGTGCTGCTGGGCCCCAGTCATCGGGCCTGGGTGGGTGACTATGCCACGAATGACGTGGATGCCTATGAAACGCCGCTGGGCCTGGTGCCCCTGGATCGGGGATTCATCATAGCTCTGGACGAAAGGGTCTCGCTGCCGCGCCTGCGCCGCGATGAGGAGCATTCGCTGGAGATCCAGTTGCCGTTCCTTCAGCGCCAACTGGGTGATTTTCAACTGGTACCGATCCTGATGAATGCCGAGGATCCGGCCGCCGCCCAGAGGTTGGCAAAGTCCCTGGCCGAGGTTGTCCAGCAGCGCTCGTGCGGCAACCACAGTTGCGGCCGCCACCTGTTGGTGGCCAGTTCCGATCTGCACCACATCGATGACTATGAAAAAGTAGTCCGCCGTGACGAGCCGGTCGTGGAGGCCATTGCCGCCTACGATCTGAGTGTCCTCACGCCATTGCTGATGGCGCCAGATTGTTCCGTATGCGGCCGGATGCCCATCTTGACCGTCCTACACGCGGCCAGGAACCTGGGGGCTGACGCTGTACGGATTCTCCAGCACACCAACTCGGGTGAGGTCAGCGGCCAGCGCCGGTCCGGTACGTATACGGTCGGCTATATGTCGGCCGCCATCTACAAGTCCCAATAGAGCTTTGTTTTGACTACTAGCCACTAGTCCCATGTTTGCCCAAGTCGTTGTCCATCGTCCTACCCACCACCAGCCCCCCGCGGGCAGTGATCCACTGCGGGGCGATGACTCGCGCCTGCTGACCTACACCTATCGCCTGCCCGAACGCCTGCGGGAAACAGCGAGGGCCGGCCACCTGGTACAGGTCCCCCTGCGGACGAGTACTGCCCTGGGTGTAATCACATCCGTGGTAGATGCACCCCCGCCGGAACTCGCGCCAGAGGTTATCCGCGACGTGGCCGAGATCCTCGATCCCCTGCCCGTAGTCACACCGATCCAGATCAAACTTGCCCGCTGGCTTGCTGATGAGTATCTGGCCCCGCTGGCACAGGCGATGCGATTGATGCTGCCCCCGGGTCTTGAGGATCGGACCACGATTGTCGTCACCCGGACGGCCACAAAGATTTCCTCGGGCGATCTGACACGCCAGGAGGTCGCGGTCCTGGAATCGCTGATGGCCAGCCGGGGCCGCATGCGCCAGAGCGCGCTGCTGAGACGGATTCGAGAAGATGACCCTGAGGCAATGCTCCACTCCCTTGCCGAAAAGGGCTTCGTCGATGCTCGCTACGCCCTGGTTCCACCCAAAGCAGCTCCGCCTCGCGTCCAATACGTCCGCCTTTTGGCCGATGAGGCGGCCATCGAGGCATCCCTGCCCCGTCTGGGCCACTCCTCAAAGCAGGCTGACGTCCTGCTGGCCTTGGCCCGCTATGTGGATGCACCGCTCACCTTGTCGGAGGTCTGCGATCTGGCCCAGTGTACCGATGGCCCGATTCGATCCCTGGTAGAGCGAGGATGGGTGCAGATCACGAGGCGTCGCTCGTTGGTGGTGGCCTTGCCAGGGGCCGAGTCCGCTAGCTTGGACCGGGCCCCCAAACAAGATGCAGCCCTGTCCGTGCTCCTCGACCATGGCGGAACGATGGAGACAGAGGACCTTCGCAGCGAATCCGGTGCCTCCACGGCAACCGTGGCTGCGTTGGCCGAGAAGCAGTTGGTCCAGCGTATCACGGAGGGGTCGCTGGTTCTATTGACCCTCTCTCCTGACCGGGTGATGGACCGTGTCCTGGAACTACGCAGTGCCAAAGAACATCGCTCCGTGCTGAATGCTCTACGAGGTTCCACTGGCCGCGTGTGGGTGGGGGGTATCTATGCCCAGACCGGCGCCGATCTGCGCGTCCTCAGACAGCTCGCAGAGCTCGGCCTCGTCAGCCTGCACGCCCAAGCGTACGACCGTCCTCGCCCCACGGGGCCCGAGGCGCCGCTGCGCCTGACGGCTGACCAGGAAGCTGTCCTACGGGAAATAGAGCAGGGGACGAGAGCAGCGGTAGCAGACGGAGGGCCTTTTGTGGCGCTCCTCCACGGGGTCACCGGTTCGGGCAAGACCGAGATCTATTTGCGGGCCCTGGAAAGCACCCTGGCTGCCGGCCAGCGGGCCATTGTCCTCGTGCCCGAGATCAGCCTGACGGCCCAGACCGTCCGGCGTTTTGAGGCGCGGTTCCCAGGCCGCGTGGCGGTGCTCCACAGCCAACTGACCCTGGGCCAGCGCTACGAGGTCTGGGACCAAGTGCGCCGGGGTGATGCCGACGTGGTCATTGGTGCCCGATTGGCCCTTTTTGCTCCCATCTCGCGCTTGGGACTCATCGTAATGGACGAGGCGCACGACGATTCGTACAAGCAGGCCGAGCCAATCCCCCTGCCTGCTTACCACGCCCGGCAGGTTGCCCTGGTCTTGGGCCGGCTGACCGGGGCCGCCGTCCTAATGGGTAGCGCCACGCCTGATCTGACGGCTTATTACCATGCCACTCAGGGAGCCTATCACCTGCTCGAACTCCCCCGCCGTATCCTGCCTGGCGCCGCCCCCGAGTCTGCCCAAGGAACTGTCAAAGGACGAAAACCGCAACATGCACATGCTCCCCTTCCCCCCGTCCATATTGCAGATCTGCGTCAGGAGCTTCGTGCCGGCAACCGGAGCATCTTTAGCCGGGCGCTCCAGGAGGCGCTGCGTCGTACCCTGGCCGCAGGCGAGCAGGCCATCCTTTTCCTGAACCGGCGAGGGGCTGCTACCTTTGTGCTCTGCCGCGATTGCGGCTACGTGGCCCGTTGCCCCAACTGTGATACCCCCCTCACCTTGCACCGCCTGGCCCAGCGCTCCTCAGCGCGGGGCCAAGGGGGCTCGGACTCACCGCACCTGGTCTGTCATCATTGCCGGCACTGGGAACCCTCCCCAGCGCGTTGTCCAGACTGTGGAAGCCGCCACATCCGTCATTTTGGTCTGGGCACCGAGCGGGTAGAAGACGCAGTATGCCAGTTGTATCCGGATGCCCGCCTGCTCCGCTGGGACCGGGACACGGCCACCGGTCCTGACCACGAGCAGTTCTTGCAGGCATTTGTGGACCATCGTGCTGATGTGTTGATCGGCACGCAGATGATCGCCAAAGGGCTCGACCTGCCCCTGGTTACCCTGGTAGGCGTAGTGTCGGCTGACACGGCGCTCCATCTTCCTGACTATCGTGCCGCCGAGCGTGCGTTTCAGCTCTTGACCCAGGTGGCAGGGCGAGCAGGGCGTAGCTACCGGGGAGGTCAGGTCATCATTCAGACCTACAACCCCGACCATTATGCGGTCCAATCCGCCGCCCACCACGATTTTGCAGGCTTCTATCACCGGGAGCTGACCTACCGCCGCCAACTTGGTTACCCTCCCTTCAGCCGCCTGGTAGCCCTGCGCTATAGTGAAAAGGACGCCTACCGCTGCCGCGCCGAAGCGGAACGCTTGGGCCGGTGGCTGATAGCCGAGGTCCAGCGTCTCGGCTTGGCCATCGACCTGATCGGCCCTGCTCCTTGCTTTTTCAGCCGCGTTCAGGACCGCTACCGGTGGCAGATCGTCCTTCGTGGGCGCGATCCCATGCCGCTACTCTCTGACGTGGCGCTGCCGCGGGGCTGGCGAGTCGATGTGGATCCGGTTAGTCTATTGTGACGAGGACCGAGTACTCTTCCGGTCTTCTGTCGTGGAGGATGTTGTTCCGTGGGGTAATGCCTTTGTCTCTCGCCAGGGCAATGTCCACGTTCACCAGGCCCACCCTCTCTTCCGACGAGGATGCCTGCAGGAGGACCTCGCCTCTGGGATCGGCAATGGTAGACAGGCCGGTGAAGGTGAGGTTCGATTCTGTGCCGACTCTGTTGGCTGTCACGACATAGACCCGATTGGTGAGCGCGCGGATAGGGACGGCCTTCTGAGCCAGACCGGGCAGGACAAGGTTTGATGGGTGGCAAATCAGGTCCGTACCCTTGAGGGCCAGGGCCCGCCATGCCTCGGGGAACAACCAATCAAAACAAACAAGCATGCCGACCCGAGCCTGGCCGATGTCGAAAACGGGCAACCCCACGTTGCCGGGCTCAAAGAAATCTTTCTCGTTCATGAATAGATGCAGCTTGCGGTATTTGCCTATTATCCCCTGCGGGCCAACGAGTATCGCCGAGTTGTACAAGAGATCACCCTCGCGTTCGTTAAAGCCAGATACGATGTGAAGGTTGTACCGCTGGCACTGTGATACAAGGAACTGGAGGAACACACTGCCAGTGATAGCCTCCGACGTCGCCCATGCCTGTGCGGGAGACTCAAAGTTGTAGCCCGAATTGCACAACTCGGGCAAAACGAGCAGATCTGCCCCGGCGCACTGGGGCATGAGATCGTCGAGTCTTTGCATCGTAGCTTGAACGTCGCCCAGGGTTGGAGCAAACTGGACAAAACCGATTTTCAATGCAGCCTCCCTGCCGCAGGTTCGTGGCCTGCAGGATCGTAGCCATTATGGCGCAGAGCTGCTGGCGAGGCAATTCATTGGCCCATGATCAGCCCTTTTTATCTCCGCTAATAGACACTCGCTCGCAGAGGTTGATACCGTCGGCGGTGCGTCCAGGTTGTGCGCGGCCACATCAGTTGTTGCCTGCTCGATGGTCTGCGGATCCTCGAGGATGAAGAGATATCAATTCGCGGTAGACCTGATTGTACAGAGCGTCGACTCGTCGTCACGCTGGGGATCGTCCGCGCTGGCTGCACGTCGCGTTGGATAAACGCTGTCAGCGCTGCGCGGAGCATCTATCGCGCTTTTGTGGCCATGACCGGCAGATCGATGAGCGGTTTGATCAGTGGTTGCTCGCCGATCATGAGATTGATGCGGGCAATGCCCTTGGCATAGTCACCCATACGTTCCAGCTCGGTGACAATCTCCAAGATGGCGGCTAGCAGGCGCATGTCGCTGGCCATCGGCTGCTGGGTGGCGATGAGGGTGATAGTATCCTCTTCAATGCGTAGCGCCGTTCGTTAATGATCCGGTCTCCGGCGATGAGCTTCGGGAGCCTGTGAAATCCCGCTTCTTGAGGGTTTCGACCGACTGGACGAGGGCCTCCTCGACCATGCTGCCCAGAGCCAGTACCTCGTCCTGGAGACGAGCTAGTTCTTGGTCAAAGCTTGACGCGTCATACTCTCTCCTATCATGCAATGGATGTTCCTTACTATACAAGTGGGCTGGGACCTCAGGCATTGGCTCATGACTGCGCGTCCATCGAAGACCCTTCGACTGAATGAACACCACCCATTCACTGATGCCAGCCACTTGCTCGGCAGCCCGTCTCAAGCTGTAGGCCGACCGCGAGAGAAAGATGGCCTGATTGGCGATGCGTGGCTTGCTTTTCATTACTTCTAGCAGCTCATGGCGGACCGCTGATAGAAGTTCTCGACCCGATCAGTCCCGGCGCCAGACAGCCAGGGCCGCACCTACGTCTCTGCTCGTGCAAAGGCCGACAAGCGCCATCGAGCAGCGACTGGACCTCGGTGGCCAAGGCGTATGGAGGCTGGCAAGCGGCTTGCGCAACTGGTGGTCGGCGGTCAGGCAATTGGCTCGGGCCACGCGCATGCGCGTGGTCGGATATACGCTCCAGTTCAGCGGCTATCTCGACCATGGCCACAGAGGCCGAAGATCGCTTGTCCAGCGGGCGCCGGCTGGCAATGAGACTCAGACAGCCCATCTCAATGGCCAGCCGTTCTTGTGGGCTTGGCGCCCTTCCTCGCCGAGGCGCTCCAGGGAATCCAGGTCGCTGTCGTGCAGAAAGTCTGCTGCCCGATCAGAATGCCTTCGACCAGGCTACCCAGGCCAGTACATCTTTTTCAAGCTGTCGCAGCTTCTCTTCAGGAATCTGTCCAGCCATGATATGATGCCTCATCTATACAAGGGCTCACTGTCTCTCTCCTTGCCCGCCCCCTTCCCCATAGAGAATGAGAGGGAAAGGGTTTGGGACAGAAGAGGAGGAGAATGAAACCACTATCCCTGATCCGATTCACGAGCAGATACAAGATCTCGCGACGAATCTCGTCACGCACCCGGCGGAAGACGGCCAATCGCTCCACACTGCTGCCGGTGGCCTTGGCCGGATCCGCAAAGCCGATGTGACCTTGCGGCCGCTTGCCCAGCCAGAATGGGCAATCCTCGGCGGCATCGTCACAGACCGTCACCACGAGCATCAAGGTCAGCATTTCGAAACTCATCGATGCGACTTGCGTTTGCTGGTGGGAGATATCGATGCCCAGTTCCGCCATGGCCTGCACGGCCAGCGGATGCACATAGCCTGCTGGCTCGGTCCCCGCCGAAAAGGCTTGCCACTCGTCGCCCAGGTAGTGGTTGACCAACCCCTCGCCATCTGGCTGCGGCAGCGAGTTGCCGGTGCAGAGGAACAGCACCTGTTTCTTCATCGTCCTTGGCTCTAGCCAAACCGCCCGGTGATATAGTCCTCGGTGCGCTGGTCCTTGGGATTGGTGAAGAGCTCGTTGGTCGGGCCATACTCGACCAGGTATCCCGCCCGGTCCTCGTCCATCATGAAAAAGGCGGTGTAATCCGAGACCCGGGCGGCCTGCTGCATGTTGTGGGTGACGATGATGATGGTATAGTTCTTGGCCAGCTCCCGCATCAGTTCCTCGATCTTGAGCGTGGCGATGGGGTCCAGCGCCGAGGCAGGCTCGTCCATGAGGATGATCTCGGGCTTGACGGCGATGGTGCGGGCGATGCACAGGCGCTGCTGCTGGCCGCCCGACAGGGACAAGCCGCTCTGGTCGAGCTTGTCCTTGACCTCGTCCCACAGGGCGCCTGCCGCAGCGACTGCTCGACCAGCTCATCCATATTGCCCTTGAAGCCGTTGATCCGCGCACCCCAGGCCACGTTCTCGTAGATGCGTCTTGGGAAAGGGGTTCGGCTTCTGAAAGACCATGCCGATGTGGCGGCGCACCTGAACGGGATCGACGTCGTCATCGTAGATGTTCTGGCCGTCGAACAGCACCTCGCCCTCGGCCCATGCGGTCGGCACCAGCTCGTTCATGCGGTTGAAAGCGCGCAGCATCGTGCTCTTGCCGCAGCCGGACGGGCCGATGATGGCCGTGATCTTGCGGCGTTCGATCTGCAGGTTGACATCCTTGATGGCCCGAAAGTCGCCATAGTAAACGCTCAGATCGTGCGCCTCGATGGCGTATCTTGCCATTGGTTGTGGGTGGCGTTGTTCGATGTCTGTCATCGCATATCTCCTCTTGCTAAAGCGATTGCGCAGGAGCACGGCGTGTAGCATTCAGGGTCAGCAGCAGGACCAGGAGCACGATGATGGCTGCGGCTGCAATGTTGCGAAACTCGTCCTGGGGGCGAGACGTCCACTGATAGATCTGAATGGGCAGGGTGGTGAATTTGGAGAAGGGGCTGGTGGGATCGACAGTGATAAAGGTCGAAGCGCCCACGACCACCAGGGGGGCTGTCTCACCGATGGCCCGCGAGACGGCCAGGATGGTGCCGGTCAGGATGCCGGGCATGGCGTTGGGCAGGACGTGGGGCCAGATGGTCTGCCATTTGGTCGCGCCCAGGCCATAGCTGGCCTGGCGCAGTGAGTTCGGCACCGGCTCGGATGGCCTCCTGGGCGTTGATGATGATCAAGGGCAGGATCAGCAGGCCCAACGTCAGCCCGGCGGAGAGAATGGTGCGCCCGTTGGCCGTCGTGGGATCCACCAGGCCAAACAGCGTGCCGCTGGTGAACGGCTCCAGCAGCTCGAACGAAGACGGCCAGGCCCAACATGCCGTAGATGATGGACGGAACACCGGCCAGGTTGTTGATGTTGGTCTGGATGAGCCGGTTGATCTGGTTGTCTACTGCGTACTCTTCCAGGTAAATGGCAGCGCCAACGCCTAGAGGGAAACGCAAAGAGCGACTGTGATGAAGATGGTCCACAAAGAGCCCAGGATCGCCGTCCGTACGCCCGGCCCTCTCGGGATTGGCCGACTGCGGATTGAGGTGATGAATTTCGGGTTGAGCCAGGACACAAAGCTGGACCTCGGCATCCGGGTGCTTTGCGGCTGCCTCGGCCAGAACATCGGAGCGATTAAGGATCGAGCTCAAAGAGTGACCAAGTCTGCACGATCTCCGGTTCAACGACTCTCTCGACAACCAAGCCGTAGACATCTTCATGGCTACGATCCTCGAAGGGAATCTCGCTCTCAAAGCGGCGGTAGAGGCCCGCGGAGACGTTGGCCTCGAGGATGGTTCTCAGTGTCTCCTGGGGCAGGTCCGCCAGTTCCTGAGTCAAAGACCGTCTCGGCGAAAAAATCCAGCGTGCCACTGTCAGCGCCAGGAATATAGCGTTCGATGGGTTCATTGGGCCAAGAGGGATCGACGTCTGACCAGGTTTCAGCGGTCGTGAAGATCTGCCTGAGCTGGTCCGACTGATCACTTCCGTCAGGAAATCGTTCTCTTGACTTACGACCACGGCGAGTGCGTCGGTGCCGACACGGAACTCGACGGGCTTCGCGCTTGATCTCTTTGCAGAGGTCAACCTCTGTGTTTCTTGATGGGCCGGCTGGCGTTGGCGATGTCGGTGTCGCCCTCGACGCAGAAACGGTGGAATACCAGCGCTGCTCCCGATGCTTTCAACCTCGACTTTCCCCGAGTAGCCTTCCGCCTGGAAGCGTCCCGCCATTTGTGTCGTCAGCGGATACACGGTCGAACTGCCGGCAGCTATGACCTCCCCGGACACGCTCTGCGGGACTGATGATGGGCCAGCTCACGGTTTCGGCATCGCCGTGTCAGATCCCCATGGCATTCATCCAGGTGAGCATGGCGGCGTTCAGCGCGTCCTCACCCAAGGGAAAGTAGCCCACATCTTCGATTTCCTGGTTCACGACGGTCCAGGTAGAAGTTGAGGAACGCCGCGACTTGGGGCTTTTCCTCCATGACCTCTGCATCTGAATAGAGGAAAAGTGGGCGCGCCAGCCTATATTCGTTCGAGTCTACCGTGTCGGCAGTGGGCGCTACGCCGTCGATGTCGAGGGACCGCAGCTCATCAGCGCGGTCCTGGTAGTAGGCGTAGCCAAAGTAACCGATGGCATTGGGGCTGGATGCTATCCGGTCGGCCAGTTCGTTGTCGTCCTCGCTGGACACTGTGTTGGGCGCCGCCAGCATCAGCTCCTTCTGTACCTCCATGACTAGGTCATTGGGCTCGATGCTGTTCTGAGTGGCTACATAGCGAAAGGCCCCGTAGATGATGTTCAGAATCAGGGCCGCCAGGACGATGATGCCGATGATGGTCGAGGCCTGGAGCACGAGCTGCCAACCCTTTGCCGCGCGGTGCCTTTTGAGGAAGATTGTCGTGAAAGTACTGGGTCTTGCATCTGAAATACCGATTTCTTGTTGAGGAAGGCCATTATTCGTACACCTCCCGGAATCGGCGCACGACCCTTTGGCTGATGATGTTGAGCGACAGGGTCATGAAGAACAAGCACCAGGCCGATGGCAAAGATGCTGTTATAGTCAATCGAGTTGTAGCTGATATCACCGCCGCTGATACGGACAATGTGTCCCGTCATGGTCTCTGCCGCATCAAAGGGGTTAAACGTAAAGTTGGAACCGGCGCCGGCCGCGATGGCCACGATCATCGTTTCGCCGATGGCGCGGGAGATAGATACGATAAAGGCAGCGGTGATGCCTGAAAGCGCGGCTGGCACCACGACCTTGATGGCCGTCTCCCACTTGGTAGCGCCCAAGCCATAGGCCGCTTCGCGCAGCGCTCGCGGAACGGCGCTCAGGGCATCCTCGCTCATAGAACTCACCAGAGGCAGGATCAGGATGCCGATGACGATACCAGCCGAAGCTGTATTGTAAATCTGAACCGTATCCATACCAAAGATCTTGCGCAGCAGAGGGGTCATAAAGGTCAGGGCAAAATAACCATAGACTACTGTGGGAATGCCCGACAAGATCTCCAGAATCGGCTTGAGGATGCTGCGGGCGCGTGGAGAAGCATACTCGCTTAGGTAGATGGCGACAAACAGGCCTAAGGGTATAGCCACGACCATGGCGATGATGCTGGTCATGAGCGTGGCCGTGACCAGGGGCCAGATGCCAAACTGGCCGATCTGAGGGATTCCACTTGGTGCCGGTAAAAAACTCGACAAGAGAAACCTTATTGTAGACGAAAGAAATCAGAGCCGGCTTTGTGCGCAACGGCTTCAGTACCACTCAAGCCGCGCACTACGGTGATCACGTTTCCGTCGAGCATCGACAATCTCCATGATTTCTTCACTAAGGCGAACGCTGTCTCCGACGGACAGCCTCTTGCCAGTTTCTGGAAGCACCCAGTGAGGTAGTCGCAGCGATCAAGGCCTGCGACTATCTGTTTGTTGGTATCCTCCCACAGCTCCTGGGTGAAGAAATTGAATGATTCCGTAGTCAATCCGTACACAATGCCAAAGGTAGTAAGAATAGATATGGCGCCGCACAGGAACAGGATACTTTGAATGATGGCTTCTCGAACCCGCGGGCGCTTGCGCAGGGCAAGCCGGATATCGGAATCTGCAGTAGTGGTTGCAGCGGAGCCTGAAGTTGCCACCGTTATCTCATTTTGCATGCACTTCCTCCACGACGATGCGGCAGGGCATGTCTGAAGCGCTGCCCTACCGCTCTTGATGCTGTTTAAGCCTGGGGCAGGGAGCGAACCTGCCCCAGCCCCAGGGCTGGGGAAAATGGAACCTAACTATTGGCCCATGGCGTCGAGCCAAGCTTGTTTGGCAACATCCAGAGTCTGTCGGGGTTGGCGGGGAAGTAGCCGACGTCGACGATTTCTTCGTTGACGTAGGTCAGGTAGAAGTTGATGAAAGCCGCCACCTGGGGCTTTTCCTGCATGATGCTGGCAGTGGAGTAGATGAACAACGGGCGGGCCAGGGGGTAGTCGCCGGCGTCCACACTCTCGGCGCCGTGGCCTCCACGCCTTCGATGTCGAGGATGGTCAGGGTATCCTCGTTCTCGACATAGTAGGCGTAGCCAAAGAAACCGACGGCGTAGGGGCTACCCAGCACACCCTGGACCAGGACGTTGTCGTCCTCGCTGAGCTGGGTGTTGGAGGCGTTGAGGATCGGTTCCTCGTTCTCATCAAAGACCTCTTCGACAAAGAAGTCAAAGGTGCCGGAGTCGGTGCCGGGGATGAAGCGCTGGATGGGCTCGGCAGGCCAGTCGGGGTTGACGTCAGCCCAGGTCTCGGCGGTGCCGAAAAGATCGAGCCAGCTCCTCCAGGGAGGCGCCGGTGACAAAGTCGTTGTCCTTGCTGACGACGACGGCCAGGGCGTCGGTGCCGACGCGGATCTCGATGGGTTCGCGGCCGATGGCTCTGGCAGGACTCGACCTCAGAGTCCTTGATGGGGCGGCTGGCGTTGGAGATGTCGGTCTCGCCCTGGACGCAGAAGCGCTCAAAGCCGGCGCCGGAGCCGATGCTGTCGATGGTGATGTTGTCGGCGTAGCCTTCGTCCTGGAAGCGCTCGGCCATGCGCCTCAGAGAGCGGGAAGACGGTGGAGCTGCCGGCGGTGACAATGTCCCTGAAACCTCTAGGGGGTTCACTGGGGGCAGCGTAGACACCAGCCGATTGGTAGGGCGCGCTAAGGCTCCACCTATTGCGTCGAGCCAGGCCTGCTTGGCAGCCTTCGAAGGCTTCGGGGTTGGCGGGGAAGTAGCCGACGTCGCACGATCTCCTCGTTGACGTAGGTCAGGTAGAAGTTGATAAAGTCGGCCACCTGGGGCTTTTCCTGCATGATGCTGGCGGTCGAGTAGATGAACAGCGGGCGGGCCAGGGGGTAGTCGCCAGCGTCCACACTCTCGGCGGTGGCCTCAACGCCTTCGACGTCGAGGATGGTCAGGGTATCCTGCGTTCTCGACATAGTAGGCGTAGCCAAAGAAGCCGACGGCGTAGGGGCTACCCAGCGACACCCTGGACCAGGACGTTGTCGTCCTCGCTGAGCTGGGTGTTGGAGGCGTTGAGGATCGGCTCTTCGTTCTCATCAAAGACCTCTTCGACAAAGAAGTCAAAGGTGCCGCTGTCGGTGCCGGGGATGAAGCGCTGGATGGGCTCGGCAGGCCAGTCGGGGTTGATATCAGCCCAGGTCTCGGCGGGCGCAAAGATCAGGGCCAGTTCCTCCATGGTAGGCGCCGGTGATGAAATCGTTGTCCTTGCTGACGACGATAGCCAGGGCATCGGTGCCAACGCGGAACTCGATGGGGTCGCGGCCGATGGCTCTGGCAGGACTCAACCTCAGAGTCCTTGATGGGGCGGCTGGCGTTGGAGATGTCGGTCTCGCCCTCGACGCAGAAACGCTCAAAGCCGGCGCCGGAGCCGATGCTGTCGATGGTGATGTTGTCAGCATAGCCTTCGTCCTGGAAGCGCTCGGCCATGGCCTCGGACAGGGGGAAGACGGTGGAGCTGCCGGCGGTGACAATGTCGCCTGTCACCTCCAAGGGGTTCACTGCGGGAAGGGCCAGGACCTGAACCTCTTTGACCACTTCCTTCTCGACGACGACTTCCTTCTCAACTTCTTGGGTCACGACGACTTTGACTTCCTCTGTGACCACTACCTCTTTCTCGACCTCCTGAGTGACGACGACCTCGACGGTCTCCTTCACCACCTGGGGGGCTGGGGTTGGCTCGGCGCCGCCACATGCTGCAAGCAGAAGCATGGCGACCATCAGACTAACGAACAGAATACGGCGCATAGTTCACTCTCCTCCATTCACTCGTTGAATTGTGGCAAGCTCAAACGCCTTGGCTTGACACAGAGAGCATACCATGCTTGCGTTAACAATCGGTCAACGACAAGTTAACAAATCGCTAAGAGGTTGTTAACACCATGTTAACAACCCAACCTTAACCAGACGTTAACAGGCTGCTAAAGGAACCTTAATACAAGCAGGTTAGACTGTTGATTGGGAGATATCTTGATGAGAGGTTCTGAACTGCGAGAGGAGACATGATCCGCAAACGATTGTCAGCCAATGGGAACAAAATAGTTGTCACTTTTGAGATACCCGGTTCGGTCTGGGCCGACTGCATCCATCTCGTCGGTGACTTGAACGATTGGGATCGGGAGTGCTTGCCCCTGCGACATACCAGTGATGATGTCTGGCAGCTTGAGGTGGAGCTAGAGCCCGGGTGCGAGGTACACTTTCGCTACCTGGTGGACGGCGCTCACTGGCGGAGCGACCGTCACGCCGACGCCCACGTGACAGGAGACGATGGAGCTTGCGACTCGGTCGTTATTGCTCAACTGCCACAGGCAGCGTGAAAAAGAAGGTACTGCCCTCACCTTCAACGCTTTCGGCCCAGATGCACCCGCCATGGCCCTGCACAACATGTTTGGCAATGGCCAACCCAAGGCCAGTACCTCCTCCGCTCCGCGCCTGGTCGGCCTTGTAGAAACGTTCAAATACCCGGGGTAGATCATCAGCCGGGATGCCCACACCTGTGTCTTTCACCGAAAAGAGTATCGTCTCTCCGCTGGGTTGGGCGCTCACGGTGATCTGTCCTCCCGGTGCTGTAAATTTGACGGCGTTGTGTATGAGGTTAGTGAGTGCCACACGCGCCGGCTCCACATCGGCCAGGACTGGAGGCAAGTCGGGTGGCAGATGGAACGTGAGTTCCTGCCCGGACCGCTCCGCCTGAGGGCGCAGGCGATCTACGGGTGGGATCACAACCTCGGATACCAATGTTGGTGCCAGGCGTAGCGGGGCCTGCCTTGACTCGATGCGTGATAGCTCGAGCAACTCTTCCACCATCTGTGTCAGAGCGTCAACCTCAGTGTCCATGCGTTTCAGGAAGCGCTTGGCCGCAGGGCGGTCCTTGATCGCGCCGCCACGCAGGGTATCCACAAGGGCCTTGAGCCCGGCTAGGGGCGTGCGCAGCTCGTGCGAGATGTTGCTGATGAAATCGCGCCGTACCGTCTCCAGGCGGCGGATGGGGGTCAGGTCCTGCAAGATGATCAGGTACCCCTCGCCGGCCATATCCTCGAAGGAAGCGCTCTGAGGCATCTCCTGTGCGCGTTGCGGCAAGTAGCCGAAAGGAGTGACGATGGCTCGTAGAAAGAGACCGTGGTGGCTGACCTCTACCGTGTCGACCTGTTCTTCGCTCTGCTCGCGGCAAGCTTTCCATAGCTCGATGAGGGGATGGTGGGGCGCCACCTGGGCAAAGGAGCGCCCTAGCGACTCTTCCTCGCTCGTGTGCAACAGGCGGGCTGCGGCGGCATTGATCAGCCGCACCTGGCTGTTCTCGTCGGTGATCAGAACGCCATCAGCCATGTGATCCAGCACGGCCGCTAGCCGGCTCTGTTCTTCGGCCAGGGTCGTCACCTGCTCGCGAATCTGGTCGGCCATGTGGTTAAATGCCTGGGTCAGTTGGCCTACTTCATCGCGGGTGGTGGGAAAGAGACGGGCATCGAGGTCACCAGCGGCCATTCGCTCGGCAACTGTAGTTAACTGGCGCAGTGGCTGCGGTGGTGCGCCCGGCGATGAAAACCGCCAGTAGACCTGCCAATAGTGCCACCAGCAGTCCGGCGAGCACCATGTTGTAGCGTAACTGGTCAACGTTGGCCTCGATCTCGCCCAGGGGAAGGGCCACGCGCACCACGCCCATTGCCTGTCCGTCGCCGGTCGGCGTCGTCGCCGCGATCGGCACGGCAGCGTACATCATCTCGTAGCCCAGGGTGTCGCTAAGGCGCATGCTACTGCCCTGCCCAGCCGTCAACGCCTGCTGGACTTCGGGCCGGTGCAGGTGGTTGTCCATCTGCGTTCGATCCTGGTGAGATTCGCCCAGAACTAGCCCGTCAGCAGACGATGATTGTCACCCGTGCCTCCAGCATGTGCAGGCTGAACGCTGGGCCAGTCCATTCAGGGTCTCAGGGGGCGTCCAGCCTGGATCTGGGGTGCGATGCTACCGGCCAGCAGACGGGCGCTGGCCAGCAGTTGGGATTCCAGATCGCGCAAGTTGTACCTGGCGAACTTGGTCAGAGATGTAGATGGTCAAGCCCAGCGTAGCGCGCCAGGAATCAGGGCCACGTAGGGTACAGCGATGCGCCAGCCGCAGACTGCGAAACATTGCCTAGACACTCAAAACAGTAGCCGACGCCCCGCACGGTGAGGATGCGTTCCGGATTGGCGGGATTGGTCTCGACCTTTTCCCGGAGCCAGCGCACGTGCACGTCAACCGTGCGACTGCCCCCACTGTAGTCCCAGCCCCACACTCGCTCCAAAAGGAGATCGCGGGAAAGGGCCATGCCCGGATGGCGGGCCAGAAAGACGAGGAGCTCAAACTCTTTGGGCTTGCAGGCGCAATGCCTCACCCTGGACTATAACCTCGCGGCGGTCGAGGTCGATGACCAGATCGTCAAAGACCATCTGTTTCTTGCCAGCCGCACCCTGTTCTCCTGCCATTTCCTCGCGGATTAAGCGCACCCGGCGCAACAGGGCCTTGACTCGGGCCAACAGTTCCCGCATGGCAAAGGGCTTTGTCAGATAGTCGTCGGCGCCTACTTCTAGGCCTACAATACGGTCCACTTCGTCGGTGCGGGCGGTGAGCATGAGGATGGGCACACTCGTTTCCCGACGCAGGATTCGGCACACCTCGAAACCATCCAGGCCGGGGAGCATCAGGTCCAGTACGATCAGGTCCGGGTCCTCTTCCCGGCCGGCTTCCAGGGCTGTCAGGCCGTCGGCGGCGGTAATGACCTCGTAGCCCTCACCGGCCAGGTTGTATTCCAGCGTCTCCAGCAGAGTCAGGTCATCTTCGACGACCAAAACTCTGCTCTGTTGTTCACCCTTCGGTTTTCGCTTCTTTTTCTTCTTGGCCATCCTCTGGCTCCCTGGCATAGCTCGCTGAAGCACCCGGCTTGCCGTCAGCGATGCTTGGCTCGACTGCGGAAGCTATGGGTGACGATGCTGCTGCCGCCCTCCGCGGCTAGCGAAGATTATACCTCGATTACGATGTGAGGTCAAGAACCATGGCTGGCACCTGGCCGGTTGCCGTCCATAGGGATTTCCATGCTGCAAAGAGAATGTAGGGTCATGATAACCTCGTTGGACCCAACCAGGAAAATGTGCCTGCCCTCACAGGCTTGATCCTCCATCTGTTACTATCCATGTGTGGCCAGGGCAACCTCCAGACTCCGCACAGCCAGAGTCTGTGACTATGTGGTGGAATCGCTATACCACAAGGAAGTGTGACCTGTTTTCTCCATATTTGACATTTCCCCCAGCCGCTGGTACAATAGCGACGTGGTTGGGTTCAAGGCGGATTCGTCTAGTGGCCTAGGATACTGCCCTCTCAAGGCAGAGACACGGGTTCGAACCCCGTATCCGCTACCAACCAGAGCCAACGGCAAGCACCATCGAAGAGATGGTGCTTATTTGATTATATGGCCGGTCAACGATCGCAGGAGGCCAGGCATGGTTACGTTCGACCCGGAGGCGTTGCCCAAGGTACTTCAACTCTACCTGGAGATCATCCAGTATCCTACCCTGGCGCCCAGGATCCGGGAGCGGATGCGCAAGGAGCTATACCAGCGAGGGGTCATCACTGCCCGCGATCTTGAGCGAGAGGTCAAGAGCAGGGCCGTGCAGTCCCAAAAGCGTGAAGGCCTGCAGGATCCCATGGTCGAAGAATCGGCGGACTTGTGGCAGAAACGTCTGGCCCACTTTCGCGACAACCTGACCGACTTTTACTTTGCTCACAACCTACCCCATACACTCTTTGAAGATATCGTCCGCGACGTGCTCGTCAAGCGGATGTCCCCCGATGACGTGTTCCTGACCTTCAACCCCGAGCTGGCCCCCTGGGACATGCTTTTTGCCCGGGGAGAAGCATACGAGGCCCTTCCCGCAGAGGAGCGCGCCAAGGTACAGCACCACCTGCGCGAGATCGTCGTCGTGCTTACCAAAGGCCTCATCAGCGATCAACTGGGCTTTGTGGGTATCGCCAAAGACCTGTTCTCCATCGCTGATCTGAAGGCCATCCGTCACAGGCGCCTTGGCCGGGGCAAGATCGGCGGCAAGGCCGCAGGCATGATGCTGGCCTGGAAGATCCTCAGCCTCGACGAGTCCAACGAGACGATGGATCTCAGAAGTCGTATCGTTCTCCCAGAATCCTACTTTATTGGTGCCGATGTCTTTTACGACTTTATGTCGCACAATGGCCTGCACCATCTGCACAACCAGAAGTACAAGACCAAAGAAGAGATCGAGGCCGACTACCCTCACGCCCGCGAGGGCTTTCTCGGCGGGCAGTTTCCCGACGAGATCGTGGATGGACTGCGGGAGATCCTGGCCGGAGTCGGCAACCGCCCGCTGATCGTGCGATCTTCCAGCCTCCTGGAGGACAACTTTGGGACATCTTTTGCCGGCAAATATGATAGTTACTTCTGCCCCAACCAGGGAACGCCGGAAGAAAATCTGGAAGCCTTGATCCGGGCCATCATCAGGGTCTATGCCAGCGTGCACAATCCCAGTGCCCTCTTCTACCGGCGGGAGATGGGCTTGCTGGACTATGACGAGCGGATGGCCGTGTTGCTGCAAGAGGTCCAGGGAGATTGCCATGGTGATTTCTTTTACCCCACTCTGGCCGGCGTGGCTTTTAGCTACAATCCCTTCCGCTGGACGCCCAAAATCCGTCGCGAGGATGGGTTCCTGCGTATGGTTTGGGGGCTGGGTACCCGTGCCGTGGACCGGGTGTCAAAAGACTATCCCCGTATGGTTGCCCTCAGTCACCCTGAGCTGCGGCCCGAAGTGGGCGCCAAGGAGATCAAGCGCTACTCGCAGCACTTTGCAGACGTAATCAACCTGGCTGAGAACGAGTTTCAAACCGTGCCCTTGCCCGACGTGCTGAGTATGGACTCGCCCTCGACCCGGCTGTTGGTCTCGGAGGACAGGGGAGATTACTTGCAGCCGCCCCTGGTCTATGATCCCAGCCTGTCGCCCCATGATCTGGTCCTGACCTTTGACAACCTGCTGACCAAGACGCAGTTTGTCCCCTTGTTCAAGACCATGCTCAGGAACCTGGAGGATCGCTTTGGGCGCCACGTGGATGTCGAGTTCACCGCCGACATCGTGCCCGGCTACCCGCAGCCCGATTTTCTCATCCACTTGCTCCAGTGCCGGCCACAGTCTCGCCAGGAATCGATGCAGGCCGTAGAGATGCCAACCACTGTCTCCGAGGCAGATACCCTCTTTACTGCCGACCGTCTGATCCCCCACGGGAAGGTACAGCGCATCCGGTACATTGTCTTTGTTGACCCCGATGCCTATGCCCATCTCCCAGACGAGACGACCCGGCTGCAACTCGCGAGGGTAGTAGGACAAGTGAACCAGATACTGAAGAAAAAGAGTTTTGTTCTGATGGGTCCGGGGCGCTGGGGGAGTAGCAACATTGACCTGGGTGTCAAGGTAACCTATGCAGATATCTATAATACTGCCATGTTGATCGAGATAGGTTTGTCAGATGGGGGTTCGGCGCCCGAGGTATCTTACGGTACCCACTTTTTCCAGGACTTGGTCGAGACCGAGATCTATCCCCTGGCGCTCTACCCGGACCGGGCTGAAACGACATTGAACTGGCAGTTCTTCCGCGAGTCAGCCAACGAGCTGCCAACGCTACTCCCCAACTGCGCGCCGTACGCCGATTATGTACGATTAATCGACGTGCCGGCGGTGACCCGGGGGCGCATGTTGGAGGTCATCATGGATGGTGAGAGCAGCCAGGCATTGGGCTATCTCCGCCGCTACCCAACCGGCGATGGTTGGTAGCCGCTATCCAACCGGCGATGGTTGGTAGCCGCTATCCAACCGGCGATGGTTGGTAGCCGCTATCCAACCGAGGATGGTTGGTAGCCGTAGCCATCTACAACGGCTCGATCTTCTCCACCAGAACGGTTGCGTCGCCTGCACGGTCCACTTGTACGCGGCCCTGGGCCCAGTAAGGCCCCAGTTTCCCCAAGGAGCCAGATTGCAGGTGTTGGCCTGATGGCAAACGCAGCCGAAAGAAACCTGCTTCATCTTCCAGGCTCAGATGCCCGCGTCGCTCGCCCCAAAAGCGCAGGCGCGCTCCAGCAACCATCACTCGCCTGCCTGCGTTTTCAACCAAACCATCGCTGGTGACCAAGCCCCGGGCAGCCAGCGCCTCGGCAAAAGGGACCAGAGGATGGGCACTCACTGGCCAGCCAAGCATTTCTACCTCGAGCGCCAGCTTTTCAGCCAGTGTGAATTCCTCCTCAGGCACTTTGGCCCAGGGCAGTGCCAATTGGAGGGGGGCGCCAGGCGCCCGTCCCTCCAACTCGGAGAGCAATGCCTTCCGGCCCGCACCCAGCCCGTCCAATGCACCCGTCTTGATCAGGTTCTCGGCCTCTGCCCTGCGGGGCTTGGCCCGCTGCAACAGGTCATCCAAAGATCCAAAGGGTCGCTCTTGCCTGGCCTTGAGAATGGCAGATATCGTCTTTCGCGTCAGTGCGCGCACCTGCCCCAAACCCATCCACAACAACGGGCGACCTTCCAGTTCGTGGTCCAAGGCGAACTGCCGCTGGCTGTGATTGATGTGCGGCGGGCGCAGCTCCAGGCCCATCCGCCGGGCCTCTTCCAAGTAGACATGCTGTGGATAGTAGCCGCCCCAGTTGCCCAGCACCGCCGTCATAAACTCGGCGGGGTAGTGCGCCTTCAGGTAGGCGGTTTGATAGGCTACCGTCGCGTAGCTGGCCGCGTGGGCCTTTAGGAATCCATAGCCAGCAAAACTGGCCATCAACTCCCACAGCCGCTCTGCTACGTCTGGAGGTACCTGGCTGACTTGCCCTACTCTCTGGATGAACTCCTCACGCAGGGGCATCATCTCTTCGCCATGGCCCAGGTGGGCGATGGCCCGCCGCAGCCGGTCAGCTTCCCCCAGGCTGAACCCGGCCAAATCGTGGGCGATGCGCAGTACTTGCTCCTGGTAGAGTACCACACCGTGGGTACTTTCGAGAACCGGCTCCAGGGCGGGATGCAGATAGTGTACCACCTCCTGTCCCCGGTGGCGGCGTACGAAGGCATCTTTGAGCCCCCCTCGCAGCGGCCCCGGCTTAAAGAGGGCCATGGCCACCGCCAAATCCTCCAGGCAGTGCGCACCCAGCTCAAACAGTGTGCGCCGCATGCCGGGGGATTCCACCTGGAAGCAGCCGATGGTCTCCGCCCGGGCCAGCAGGCCCCCAGTGGCTGGGTCATCGCTGGGGATGCTCTCTCGCGAAAAACCCGGCTTCTTTCGTTGGACCATGCCTATGCTCTCGGCGACGACGGTGAGAGCCCGAATGCCCAGCAGATCGATCTTAACCAACCCCAGGCGCTCAATACTGTGCAGGTCGTATTGGGTGACAATGACTCCTTTGGTCGCCAATTGCAGTGGCGCCAGTTCGGTGAGGGGGCGTGGGGCGATGACTACCCCACCTGGATGCAGTGACAAGTGGCGCGGATGGCCGTCCAGCTCCCATGCGGCTGCCAGGGCCTCTCGCTCGCGAACGTCTCTGGCGGCTGCCAGAAGCCGCTCCTGGGTTGCTACAATCTCTGGCCCCATGCCAGGATGCCAGAAACGAGGGATCTCTTTCGCCACGGCATCTGTCCGCTTCTGGGGCAGCCGGTAGGCTTTGGCAACCTCGCGCCAGGCCGAACGAGCCCTCAGACGGGCATAAGTGCAGATGGTCGCTACCCGATCCCGGCCGTAGCGTCGATAGACGTACTGGATCACCTCGTCGCGGCGGCGCGAGCATAGGTCCAGGTCGATGTCGGGCGGGTCGCGGCGTTCAGGGTTCAGGAATCGCTCAAATTGCAGGTCCAGAGCAAGGGGATCGACCGCCGAGACTCCCAGGCAGTAGATCACCAGACTTCCGGCCGCCGAACCCCGCAGGTTGATGGGCACACTCTGTGCATGGGCATAGCGCACGATGTCGGCGACGATGAGAAAGAGGGGCGTGTAGCCTGCGCCGTCGATGATGGCGATCTCGCGCTCCAGCCGGCCTCGCACAAACTCGGTCACGGCCCCGTAGCGTTTCTCAGCGCCGGCCAGGGACTGAACGCGGAGTTCTTCCAAGGGGGTCTGTCCGGCGGAGAGCTCGATCAGCGGGAATACGGGACGACCCAGGGGCAGTTTTAGCCGGCAGCGCTCAGCGATGGCTGAGGTGTTGGCCAATGCCTCTGGAAATTGATGAAACGCCGCCTGCATCTCCTCCGGATGGGCCAGATGGAGTCCAGGCCGGGGCGGCGCCCGATCCAAGGGCTGTAGCGATCCAATGGCGTTAAGCAGGCGGCACTTGCCCGCGTCACTGGGCGTCAGATAGTGGACGTCGTTGGTGGCGACGGTCCTTACCCCCAACCGCCTGGCCAGATCGGCCAGTCTTGCTGCGAGTCCAGGATCGCCGGGGGCCTGGATCTGCAGCTCGATGAAAAAGCTGTCCCGGCCAAAGTGTTCGAGCCATGCGGTGGCCGTTGCTTCCGCCTCGCGACCGTGCCCTGCTCGCAACAGATGAGCCAGCCTCCCGCGCCCTCCACCGGCGAGCGCGATGAGTCCCCCAGCCTTGCCTTCCAACTCGCTGATGGGCAGGCCACGCTTCACTGCTGCTTCACGGTCAGGCCGGCTTTGCAGGGCGCTGGACAGGCGGCAGAGGTTGGCATAGCCTGGCATGTCTTGTGCCAGTAGCACGAGGCTCGCCCCTGGGCCCGTGGCCAGATCTGCTTCCCGGTGTTTTCGAGCCGCCCCATCAAAGTCCATAGTCAGAGGGACTTTGGACGATTCTCGGTCCGGGGCCACCGTCAACTCCAGGCCAATGATGGGCCGTATCCCCACCTTTTGGCAGGCATCGTAGAACTCGATGGCACCATACAGCGCGTTGTGGTCGGTAAGTGCCAGGGCGGAATAGCCTGCTTTGGCCGCGGCTTGGGCCAACTCTGCCGGGCTGGGACAGCCATCCAACAAGCTATAGTAGGAATGCGCGTGCAGGTGAACGAAGGTACTCAAAGGAGTTCAATCTGGTATTCCAGCAATTCGACGTCAGGGCGGCTGGCCTCGATCCACTGAACCACCCGCTCCAACAGGCCGTGGGCATAGCTGGAGCTGCTGGAGACGCAGGCCACGCCCAACACCGCCCGCTGCCAGATATTCTGAGCATCGACTTCGGCGATGGAGACGTTGTATTGGCGACCGATGCGGGTGACGATTGACTTGATGACTTTGCGCTTGCCTTTCAGCGAACTGTTGCCCGGCAAACGGAGCTCGATGGTGCAGACGCCGATGTGCATGGTCGTTACTCCTCGCTGGGATGCGACCATTGTACCACAGCCGGCAGTAGGCAGCAACCCTACCCCGTGGGTCCATGTTGGTTCCCACCCGCCGGGGGTGCTGTAAGATCAGGTACGTTGCGTCCAGTCAGGCTCCGCATAGCGGTTGCGCCTCAGATCAGCGGCCAGGTCTTGCTCGCGCTTGGTCAACTCCCCCGGGACCAGTTCCAGGTCAAGCGCCTGAGAGAAACCATCGGCAAGGGCAAAGGCGGCCCGGGCGAATGGCACAGACTGCCCGAGCGATGCGTCCAGCGTGGTTGCCCGGGTGCGAAGGGTCTGCCGCTGCGCCTCACGCTCAGTGCCTGGCAGTGCAAGGTAGCTGAGGATACGGGTGATATCGCCGCAAAGGGGCAGCGTTCCGTGCTGCAGTACCCCGCCGCGCGCTCGCCATTGCGCGCTGCCAACCAGCTTGAGTCCCTGTACTGTGATCTCATAGTCGGACGGCGTTTCGAAACAAACGGCCGAAAGATCCTCAGTGGGCTTGCGTGCACTCCGTGCCTGTATGGCCGGGACACCCAACCGTTGCAGTCCAGTCAGCAGCCCCTCGCTCAACCTGCGGTAGCTTTCCAAGATGCCGCCGGCCGCGAGCGGATCCGTTTGCAGCAAAGCCACAGAGTAGGTCAGCTCGTCCGTGTGGAGGATAGCCCTGCCGCCGCTGGGACGGCGTACTACGTTTACGGAGGCGGTCTGGCAGGCTGCCAAGTCCACGTCGGCAAAGGGCTGGCTGCGGCCCAGGCTCAGACATGGGGGCGACCAGCCATAGAACCTCAGCGTAGGCGGGCTGGCACCCTCCAGAACGTTGGTCACAACGGCCTCGTCAATGGCCATGTTGGTCGCGCCATCGGCTTGGCCGCCCACGATGAGCCGCCAGGTGTTAGGGGAATGGAGTGGCATGTCTCAGGACCCTGGGCCACTTCCCATAGCCAACCACCGCTCTGCCGCCCCAGGCAGGTTGGCCAGGGAGTTGCGTACCCGGGTGCACTCGGGTAGAGAGTCGAGGAACATCGGCCCATAGGACTTGGTCAGTACTCGCTTGTCCAGAATGACGACGGCGCCGCGATCTGTCTTGGTCCGGATCAACCGCCCAAAGCCCTGACGAAAGCGCAAGATCGTCTCCGGAATGGCATACTCGGCAAAGGGGTTGTCGAATGTCTCGGCTCGGGCGGCAAAAACGGGGTCATCGGGTACGGAGAAGGGCAGCCGGGCGATGACCAGCACGCTTAGCGCCGATCCCACCACATCTACCCCCTCCCAGAAACTGCGGGTGCCCAGCAGCACGGACCTGGGAGTGGTGCGAAAGTTCTCCAGCAGTTGGGCGCGAGAAGAACCCCCACCTTGCTGGTAGACGGAGATGCCCTCGTCGGCCAGAGGGCGGGTGATAGCCCGGCTGGTGCTGCGCAGTTGATAGTAGGAGGTAAAGAGGACCATCGTCCGGCCCTGGGTGGCGCGGCACAGCGCGATCAGTGCCTGCTCTACCGTTTTCTGATAGTGTGATTGGTTAGGCTCCGGGATGTCGGTTGGCAGGTAGAGCAAGGTCGAATTCTTGAAATCAAATGGGGAGCCAACCGCCAACTCGTCGGCTTCCCAGGCGTTGAGCCGCTCGCGGATAAAGTCAAAGCTGTTGTCCGTGGTGAGCGTGGCCGAGGTCAAGATGACCGACTTTTTGGCGTGGAACAGGTACTTTTGAACCAGCGGGCCCACGTGGAGCGGCGCGGCGTGGAGGACGACGCGCTCGTCTCTGGCCGAAACGCTGGCCCAGTAAATCTCGGCTGCCGATGGCTCGGCAATGCAGGCATTGAATTGATCCAGCATCTCTTGAAGGCGGCTGAGATAACCCACACAATCCTGCACCGTTCCCTCCAGGTCGGGGATGTCATAGCCTTCCAGGTCATCTAGCGTGCCGCACAGTTGCTCCAGGGCATCGATGATGGGCTGCAGTTGCGCCGACAGGTCGTCCCATATGATCTCTACGTCGCTCCAGGCAGGCTGGACACGCAGGGCGCTGTTCAGGCGCAGACGCTGATCATAGTCGCCGCGCCGGGGGCTGTGCTCCCGCAAAAAATCGCCCAGCACGCCAAAGAAAGCATACAGGCTGGTCTGCGATGCCTCAACTCGCTGCTGGAGCCGGCGGATATGGCCCTCCATCGCAGCATATTCTTGGGGCGCAACGACCCCGCGGCAGCGAGTCAGTACCTCGCCCAGGAACCCGGTGTAGCGCCGGACCCCCACCGGATGGGCCAGCTCGTTGAGGAGCCGCTCCACGGCTCGCTGGTCAGCCTGGAAGCTGAGCTGCCGGGTGACACTACCCTCGAGGTGGTGTGCCTCGTCCACGATCAGGTAGCGGTACTCGGGCAGGACACGGTTCTCCACGGCTACGTCAGAGAGGAGCAGGGCGTGGTTGACGATGATGACGTGGGCTCGCTCGGCCGCACGCCGGGCCCGGTAGAAGAAGCAATGGCCTCGCTCTCGAAAACGGCAGCGCTCCATCGTGCAGGTCTCACTCTCGGCCGAGATTCTGCCCCACAGGGCTTGTTCGACAGGGCTGGGCATAAACAGTTCGCCCCGCTCGCCGGTCTGTGTGCTGGGAACCCAGACCAGTACCTTGGCCAGCATACGCATCTCGTCGCGGGAGCTTACGCCCGCCTTGCGCAGTCCAGCCAGTCGCCGCTGGCACAGGTAGTTGCTCCGTCCCTTGAGCACCGCTGCACGGAAGTCGAGGTCCATCAGTTTCTGAAGGTCAGGAGTGTCCTTGAGGAAAAGCTGGTCCTGCAGGTTGATGGTATTGGTCGAAATGACCACCCGCTCGCTGTTGAGGTGAGCAAAGGCAATGGCGGGCAACAGGTAGGCAATACTTTTGCCCGTACCGGTGCCGGCTTCTACCATCAGATGCTCGCGCTCATTAAAGGCCGTGGCCACAGCGCGCAGCATCTCCACCTGCTGGGGCCGGTGCTCGAAACCAGGAAAGTGCTGGGCAAACAGGCCATCCTCTTCCAGCGTGGCCGCGAGTTGGTCCACATCCACGGCGCGGGGCCTGGCGGCAGGGATCAGTTCCTCTTCCTCTTCTTGTACAGTCGAAAAGAGAGGTCCCAGTACCTCGTCGGTCGCATCGAGCTGGGCGGCCAGTTGCTGGCCGATGGCGCCCCGGAAGGTGGCCTGGGCTTGGGCCCGCTCAATGTCGCGGAACACCCCGCCCAGCGACCAATCGACGCCGTCCGCCAGGCGATTGATCTCTCGAAGCGTGGTCCTGGGGAGTTGTGAGGCAAGTTCCAGCAGCGCCACAAAGAGGTCCTTCGCCGCGACAGCATCATCAAGGGCGCGGTGGGATGAGGGGTTAGGTGGCAGACCCAGTGCCTCGCTCAGCTTGCTAAGGCTGTAGCGTGTTGCGTGAGGCATCAGGATCCCTGCCAGTTCAAAGGTATCGAGTGCTGGGTTAGGTAGAGGCAGATCATGGCTGCGCAGAAAATCCAGGTCAAAACGCACGCTGTGACCAACTATGGGATAGCTGCCTACAAAGCGGCGCACCAGGTTCAACACCTGAGAGAAGCGAGGGGCGTGGTCCACCTCTCCCTGAGTGATGCCGGTCAATTGCTGGATCTGGATGGGGATGGGCCGGCCTGGATTGACAGGGCTGCGCCATTTATCCAGTACCTGGGACTGGATGGTACCTTCGTGGAAGGATGCGCGGAAACGAACGGCGCCGACCTCCATGATGGCGTCGCGCTTGGCATCGAGGCCCGTGGTTTCCAGATCCAGGGCCACGTAGGTTCGATTCATGGGTCTCCATTCTAGGGGCGAGTCCTACACCCGCTTGATCTGTGCTCCCATCGCCTGCAGTTTGGTTTCGATCTGCTCGTAGCCCCGGTCGATCTGGCCGACGTTCTGAATGACGCTCTCTCCTTGCGCGCAGAGCGCAGCAATGAGCAGCGCCATGCCCGCTCGGATGTCGGGGCTGTAGAGTATCTCGCCGTGCAGCGAGGATGGCCCCACGACCACGGCGCGATGGGGGTCGCAGAGAATGACGCGCGCGCCCATGGCGATTAGACGATCTACATAGTAGAGCCGGCTATCGAACATTTTTTCGTGGATCAGCACGGTCCCTCGCGCCTGGGTAGCTACAACCAGGGCAATGCTCATCAGGTCGGTAGGGAATCCGGGCCAGGGTGCGTCATCGATCTTGGGTACTGCGCCACCCAGGTCATCCACGATGGTCAGCGGTTGGGATCCAGGTACAAAGACGTTCTCACCCTGCACGAAAAAGTGTACCCCCAAACGCTCAAACGCCATACGAATCATGCCCAGGTGCTGCGGCGCCGCGTTCTCGATGAGGATCTCGCCTCCCGTTACCGCAGCCAGGCCGATAAAACTGCCAACCTCCATGAAATCGGGGCCGATGGTGCACTCACCGCCCTCCAGGCGATCCTGACCCTGGACATGGAGTACGTTGGAACCGATGCCCTCGATCCGGGCGCCCAAGCTGTTGAGAAAGCGACACAACTCCTGGACATGCGGCTCGGAGGCGGCGTTGCGGATCGACGTCTCACCCTTGGCCAGGCAGGCGGCCATGACAGCGTTCTCTGTACCCGTTACGCTTGTCTCGTCCAGCCAGATGTCGGCCCCTTGCAGGTTCGTGGCCTTCAGTTCGAGCTTGTCGTTGTACTTGACCCTCGCCCCCAGGCTCCCCAGGGCCGTGAGGTGTGTATCGATGCGCCGCCTTCCAATGCGGTCGCCGCCCGGCAGGGTGAGCGTGATCTGCCCCATGCGGGCCAACATGGGCCCCAGCAAGGTGAGAGAGCCCCGGATCTCGCTGAATAGATCGGGATCAGGGCAGGTAGAACATATCTGACTGGCCTGGATCGTCACAGAGTTATCTCCGTGCCACTCTGCCAGGGCTCCGAGATCCTGGAGCAACGTGACCATGGTCCGCACATCGCCGATGTTCGGCAGGTTGTGCAGAGTAACCGGCTTGTCGGTGAGCAGGGTAGCGGCTAGAATTGGCAAAGCCGCATTCTTGTTGCCGCTGGGTACGATGGTGCCGCTTAGGGGGATTCCTCCCTCAATGACGAATTGCTCCATGATATTCCTCCTGGTATCAAGTCCTGACCATATCCATGGGGCTTCCTATGGGTTCTTGGTCATGTCAATAAGGATCGTATGCGTCACCTATTGCTGGAAATGGCTTGGAAATCACGATTGGCCCCCTTACCCATATCGGATCGCCGGCATCCACGTTCAATCGTGCCGCTGCGTTCCCATTTCGCACCGCGATCTCCAGATAGCCATCGCTGCCCACGTAGGCCACCAATTCGCCTGCTTCTACGTCGGCAAATGTCCGGTTCAGGCCCCCAACCCGCTCTTTGCCTACCGTGACACAGAATTGGGAATCGGTGGCAAGGTGCTGAGCGCCGGCAGCGGGGATCTGAAAACTGCTCACCAGATTGCCAAAGTGATCCACGTTGAGGATCTCTCCCTGCCAGGAACCATCCGCTTGTGGCGCGGGCTCAAGCGCGGGCAGGTTAACCAAGTCAGCCAAGGGGAACACCTCTCCCATCTCACGAAGGTCGGTGCCGCAAGCCAGATGAGCAGCCGCAGGGGCGAAAATATCCCGCCCGTGAAATGTGGCGCTGACCTGAGGTAGGCGAAAGCGCGCTTCCGTGAGGTGGACGGCTGAGCATGCTGGGTCATGGGCCAGGACCCAATCGAGCACGCCGTTGTCGGGGGCGACATAGATGGCACGGGCAGTCTGAACGGCAATCGGCCGCCTGGCGCTACCCACACCTGGATCCACAACCACCAGGTGCACTGCGTTTGGCGGAAAGTAGGGCATCGTTTTGCCCAGTATGTAGGCCGCTTGCCGCACGGCCTGGGGGCGGATCTCGTGGGAGACATCCACCAGTGTCGCTCGCGGACAGATACCCAGTATAGCACCCTTCATCGCGCCAACGTAGCCGTCGGCCTGGCCAAAATCGGTGGTCAAGGTGATGATGGGTCGCGACATGGGCCACCTCCTGAGACTATTGTACCGCAGAGCCGCTGGCTCGTCAAGACGGGCAAGGCTACGATTGGCCCACGTTCAACCCTCCTGCAACTCCTCAGTGGAAAGAGCGATGCTACCCCGCTGTCTGGCTGGACAGGGAACCGGTCTCAATGCCTGGGAGCCCTTCGAGCAGTGCGTTTTCTTTGGAAAGAGCAAACAGGCCCCTGCTTGTGACAGGAGCCTGCCTTTAGTGAGCCGTGAGGGAATCGAACCCCCAACCCGCTGATTAAGAGTCAGCTGCTCTGCCAATTGAGCTAACGGCCCACCGTGAGCCTATTGTAATCAGAACGGGGGGTTCTGGCAAGTTTTGAGAGAAGCGTTGCAGACCAAATCTTGCCGAGCCCGCTCCAATACCCATCTCCACCGATTTCAACCTATCCAAGTCTTCCAGTTGTTGTGCATTGCCCTGAAATGTGATAGAATGCGCCGGTTAGCGCCCGATATGCCAGGGTGCCGCTGCCCGGCGACGTTGCAGCGAAAGGAGACACCATGTACCAGAAAGTCAATACCGGGATCCTCCGCCAACTGGAGGGTATCGTCGGCCCGGAGAACGTGTTTTTGGACGCCGAACGCATGGAGCCCTATACCCACGACGAGACGGTGGGCCTTCAAGCCGAGCCTGAGGTGGTCGTGCGTGCTACCTCGGCCCAACAGGTGTCCGAGGTGTTCAAACTGGCCAATTCTGAGCGGGTACCGGTTACACCCCGCGGGGCAGGCTACGGCCTGAGCGGTGGTGCGGTGGCCGTGGAGGGCGGCATTGTCCTCTCCCTGGAAAAGATGAACCGCGTCCTGGAGATCGACCACGCCAACCTGATGGTCACCGTCGAGCCAGGCCTCATCACCGGTGACTTGCACCGCGCGGTCGAGGATGAAGGACTCTTTTACCCGCCTGACCCGGCCAGTCTCGACTCTTGTACCATTGGCGGCAATATCGCCGAGGGCGCCGGCGGGCCGCGGGCGGTCAAGTACGGTATCACCAAGGACTATGTCTGTGGCTTGGAGGTGGTCCTGCCCTCTGGTGAGATCGTGCAGATGGGCGGCAAGTTGGTCAAGGACGTGACCGGCTACAGCCTGATGCAACTACTGGTTGGCTCGGAGGGGACACTGGCGGTCGTGACCAAGATCATCCTGCGGCTGCTGCCCCTGCCGGCCTATCAAGTCGACCTCTTCGTGCCTTTTGATGATTTCCAGACAGCGGCTGACGCGGTCTCGGGCATGATCTCCCGGCGTATTGTGCCCACAGCCATCGAGTTTATGGAGCGCGACATCGTCCAGGCCTGCCAGCGCTTCCTGGACAAGGAACTGCCCTTCGCCGATGCCCAGGCCCAACTCCTGATCAAGCTGGATGGCAACAACAAGGCTGCTCTGGATGAGAACATGGAGACGGTGGCTGACCTGTGCCTGGACGCTGGGGCCCAGGATGTACTGGTCGCCGCCGACAGGCCCACCAGTGACCGGCTGTGGGAGGCGCGGCGGGCCATCATTGATGCCCTCAACTTTGAGAGCCCGGTAAACCATATGGAGGATGTGGTTGTGCCCCGGGCCCAGATCCCGGCCCTGCTGCGCGGCGTCCACGAGCTGGCTGAGCGCCTGGACGTGCGCATCCTCAGCTTTGGCCATGCCGGCGACGGCAACGTGCACATTACGGCTCTCAAAGATGACCTGGACGACGATGCCTGGGAAGGCGATAGTCATCGAAGTCACGGAATCGATCTACCATCTTGCGCTTTCGCTGGGAGGCACGCTCACCGGCGAGCATGGCATCGGCTATATCCGGCGCCAGTACCTGCCCCTGGCCCTGGAAAAGGCCCAGATTGAGATCATGCGCGGCATCCGGGCGACCTTTGATCCTAATGGAATCTTGAACCCGGGCAAGATCTTTCCCTGAGGCCGCAACACTAAAGCGCTATGGTGCTGTGGTCGCCTTGGAAGATAGCAAGGGATGGGCAGGATTGACGGATCAGGACGACAGATCCGCCAATCCTGCCCATCCGCTGTTCTTCCCCCCGAAACAGGATCCAGAAGACACCAAGCAGCAAGCGAGAGGAAAGCTACTGCTGGGCACACCGAACCCCGACACTGCCGTAGGAGTACGGCGGTACGCCGTAGTTGCGGCTGGCGGAGCGCACGTTCCTCGATTCGCTGCCCCACGAGCCGCCCCGCAGCACCCTGGTCTCACCTGAAGCAGGCCCCTTCGGATTCCGCTCCGGGGAGTGGCTGTAATAGTCGCTGTCGTACCAATCGGCCAACCACTACCAGATGTTGCCGACCATGTCCAGCGTCGCATCCGGGCTGGCCCCATCCGGGTAGCTGCCCACCAGCGCCGTCCGGGAATAGCCATCGTCCTCAGCCTCGTCTTTGTGATCGGATTCGCAGTTCGCATCGCAGTAGTTGGCCTTGCCGCCATCGAACCGATCCCCCCAGGGGTACACCTGTCCGTCTATGCACCCGCGCCGCCTTCTCCCATTCGGCCTCCGCCGGCAGCCGCGCCCCGGCCCAGCCGCAGTAATCCTCGGCGTCATTCCAGTCCACGCATACCACCGGGTGGTTGGCCTTGGTCGCGTCATCGTAGGTTGGCTCTCCCCAATCGCAGGTCAGCGGTGCATCGCAGGTCCCCGCCTCCACGCAACCCAGGTACTGGGCGTTGGTCACCTCAGTGCGGTCGATCCAAAAGGCATCGAGGTAGACGGTATGCTGAGGCTTTTCGTCGCTGTAGGCATCGCTATCGGCGTCAGCGCTGCCCATCAGGAACTCGCCGGCCGGCACGTAGACCATCTCCATGCCATCTTTGCCCCGTGTCCGAGTCTCACCGGGGCTGGGCTGAGCCAGCGTGGGCGTCGCTGTGGGCGATCGAGGCGTGTCGGTTGGCACCGGAGTTGGCATTGGCGTGAAAGTTGGTGGTGGCGGAGTATCAGTTGGCGCAAGCGTTGGGGTGGGTGTGCCGGGGGTTTCCCTGGCCAGCGGCGTGCAGGTGGGCGTTAGGTGGGTAGGGGAAGCCTCTGGGACACGCGATTGTTGGTATCGTCGATCTCCTCGACGTCAAAGCCAGCGTCGACGACGATCGTGTTCTCTCCAGAGGCATCGTAGCCTTCGAACCAGAGGGAGGCGCTCTCGCCGGCAGCCAGCCCGGCAGTCACCTGCTGCTGGGCGCCGTTGACGTCGACGACGAAGGGCCCGGCGCTGGCGTCCCCGGTGTTCTCGACCACGACCCGCACGCCGAGTTGGGTCGAGGCATAGTCGCAGTCCGCGCCGGTCTCCAGCTCGATCCTGCTCCCGGCGACTACCAGGTCGGGCAAGGACGTATCAGACCCCGAAGCCATATCCCTGCCCCCGCCGCCGAGGAGCGCCACTCCGGCGATCAGGAGGATCGCCAGCACGACCACCACGCCGGTCAACAGCGGCCAGAACAGTGGTGGTAGGGCGTGCTTCTTCTGGCGGGCGGGGGCGCGGGTCGGGGTGGCGGGGCGGCCGCGGTGCCAGGCGCCTGGCGCAGCAGGGCAGCCCGCAGCTCCTCGGCCCCGGGGTACCGCCGCTCGAGCTGCTTGGCCAGCGCCTTGAGTACCACGCCGTCCAGCCAGTCGGGCACCCGCCGGTTGTGGGCGCTGGGCGGCAGCGGCTGTTCGTTGCGGATGCGGTAGACGTTGTCGGCCTGGGCGCCGGGTGTCTCCCGCTGGTCAAAGTCCAGGTAGGGCTGGCCGGTGAGCATGCGGTAGAGCACTGCGCCCACGGCGTAAACGTCCACCCGGGGGTCGTCGCGCACGCCGTCGGCCTGCTCGGGCGACATGTAGGGCAGGGTGCCCGCGACAAAGCCCGCGGGTGTGAGCCAGGTGCGGCTCAGCATCTCCTCCGAGACGTGGGCGATGCCGAAATCGGCGACTTTCGCCAAGCCGCCTGTGCCCTCCAGGCGGCCCGCGTCAAACAGGATGTTGGCCGGTTTCAGGTCGCAGTGGACCACGCCCTGGTCGTGGGCCACCTGCAGGCCCTGGCACACCTCGGCGGCGACGCGGACCGTCTCGTCCACAGGCAGGGCGTTCCCGGCCCGCAGCCGGTCCTCCAGGGAGCCGCCGGCCATGCACTCCATGACGATGTAATAGTTGCCGCCCTCCTGAAAAACGTTGTGGGTGCGCACGATGTGCAGGGGGGCAGGCGCATGGCGGCCCTGGCCTCGGCCAGGAAGAGTTTGAGCAAGTCTTGGCCCGGGCCAAGGCCCTCGTCGCCGACCAGGCTGGGGATCAGCCCCTTGACGGCTACTTCCTCGCCCAGGAGGGTGTCTTGGGCCTGGTAGACGTAGCCAAAGCCGCCGCAGCTAAGCTGGTGCTCGATGCGGTACTGGCCGTTGAGCAGGGTGTCGCCGGGGCTGAGGGGCATGGCCTTTCTCCAAAGGATCCTTTGTGAACTACCGCCGTTGGCTGTCTCTGCTCAGGGTTGCGTGTGATTCAATCCCCTGGGTGTAGACCGATGATCCCCCACATCGTCATTGCTTTCTATCCGTTTCACCTTCACTTGTGCAAAGCATATCATAGGTATGGGATGCGGTCAAGCGGATCCGCTTCTCGATAGTGTATACATTTCAGTGGAAGTTTGAGTTGGGACGGACCCACTGGGCTAGGGACGAAGGGTAACTGCCCGCATCGTCCTGGCGGGCATCCACCAACGACCCTGTCATGCCCGCTAGAACCATGCGGGCACCCACTCTGCGGCGGTGACGGTTGCTGGTGGCGTGGATTCCCGCCCCCCCGGCTGCTCAGGGGCAAGCATGTGCGGGAATGACAGGTTAGCTTGGCAGCATGTCCACCAAAATCGATCCGGAACCCATGAGGCACAGAGGAGGGGAGCTTGGTTCAACTTTCTGGGTAACTTGGGCGGAGATGCCGAGATTCCCTTCGTACTCATTCGATGACTCAGGACGTGCTCAGGGCATGCTTTGCGGCGCTCAGAGTGACGTGCGCCGGGCCTTAATTTTGTCCAGAAATCTGGAGTACACCAGAGCAGGGGGGTCTGGCGGAATGCTTGTCCAGCAAAAAGAACCGGCCGTCAGGCCGGTTCATCGGGTGAGGTACCCCGTTTTTCCCAGGTGAGCCGTGTAGGATTTGAACCTACGACCCGCTGCTTAAAAGGCAGCTGCTCTGCCCAACGCTCCACCGCCACGGCGACTGGAGCGTTTTTGTTTTCAGAGCTACTGCTCAAAAGCAGTAGCTGAGCGGGAAAGGAGGCCCTATGCAAACAACGGCGGCAATGACAAAAAGGCGGGAGCGAGGCTAGGCACTACCACACAGAACGGGAGGGAGCGATGAGCTTTTCTCAGTTAAGTTTCGGCGGCGAGGCCGTCCCAGCGCGGCAAGGACGGAGAAGCGTTAGTGTCAAAGACCGGCTCCGGCAAATCCTGAGCCGGTACCCTGGCGCGCGCAACAGCTACAAGAGATTGATGGTGGAATACTGGATCGAGCACGAGGGCCTAGCAGAAGCATTCAGAGAAGCAGCCGATCCGGTGGAAGGGTTCCGGCAGTGGTTCCAGTCTCCTACCGTCACGTCACCTAAGACCGTCTAGAACAGAGCGATGGAGCTGCAAAAAGAAGAACCTGCCCTGGATGTCAGCGGGACCGTCCGGGCCTGGCGTGACAAGCAGGGTCGTGCCGGACCAGTAGGTGTTTAGATGGAAGAGCTGGCTCGAGCGTTTGACACAATGGCAGAGGCGGAACAAGCCGAGGATACGGCAGACCATAAGGAGCCGCTCGTCTGTGCCTGTCACGGCGTAACGAGCCAGCATATAACCGTCCATCATGGCGTGTTTGTTTGTGATCAGTGCGAGGCCAACATAGTCTCCGGGGTGGTCCTGGCCCTGGACAATCCAGTCGTTGAGAAAATCTGGAATTTTGCTTCTATCAATACCAACCGGCTACTACTCAGAACCGACCCAAGAAAGGGGAAGTGAATGGGAGAAATAAAGGTACTTTGGCCGCTAGCAGTACCCATGAGAACGATCATGGGCTTTTGGGCGCAACAGTACAAAAACCAGAAGATGCGAGTGATCGACTGGGGCTGGTTTGTCAACCTGGAAAACGAGGTCCAGTTCAAGCTGGTCGTTGAGATGACCGAGGGCGCTCCGGTAGATGTGCCGAAGATCGATGACGTGGTTGACGAGCTGCCCAAACACAAGACAGAGGTCTATGAAACCAGGCCGATCACTGACATTACGGGGCTCATCATCCACCACACAGCCATCGAGTCGCACGTAGGGCCACAGCGGATCGCAGAGTACCACGTAGAGAACATGGGCTGGCCGGGCATCGGCTATCACTTTGTTATTGACCCGGACGGCGTGATCTATCTCACAAACCGGCTCGAGACCGTGTCATACCAGGCCAAGGGCGTCAACGAGGATACGGTTGGGATCGGGTTCCAGGGCAACTTTCAGACAGAGATCCCCACCGAGGCACAGGTCCAGGCCGGCGCGCATCTGTGCGCATGGCTTATTCAGGTGCTAGGGCTAGAGATGGACGACATCAAGGGCCACAAAGAACTTATGGCCACTGCCTGTCCGGGCAACCAGTGGTTGAAGGGCCAGAAGTGGAAAGAGTGGCTTTTCCGGGAGATCGTCCAGGTCCAGGAGGACGCAAAGACCCAAGGGGGCACGGAAGATCAAGAATGAGCCTTGATCCCTGTCGGCCAGTCCGGCGCCGGGACCGGATCGCCAACCAGCGCCCTCGCCACCGGGCTGGCCTGGACCAAGAGACCTTTTCGGCGCGAGTCAGCCAGCCGGGCATAGAGCCGCGTCGTCGAAACGTGCTCATGGCCAAACTGGTCACCGATCACGTCCAGGTCAACGCCGGCCGCGTGGTATTCCGTGCCACAGGTCCGCCGGAGCAGGTGCGGGGAAAGACGGTCCATGCCAATCCTCTTGGCCAGCCGCCGGAGAAGCTGCCGGATACCGTTGTCGGTGAGCTGCGCCTTGCCTCCGCCTCGCTTCTCACTGATGAACACGGCCGGCTCGTCATGAGTGGCCAGGTAGTCGGCCAGCGCAGTCGCCGTCACATCGGAGAAGAAACAGACCCGGCCTTTCCGGCCCTTGCCGTTGCGGACCGTGATCTGGCCAGCCGCGACGTCCAGATCGGCCCGGTGCAAAGCGACCAGCTCCGAGACACGGATGCCGGTGTCAAGCAGCAGGAAAACCAGCGCGCGTTCCCGAGCCGGCGTCCCGACATCGGACATCTCACAGACAAGCCGCTGGACATCCGCGGGAGCCAGCACGTCAGGGAGACTCTTCTCAAGTCTAGGGCGTTTCAGGTGAGCGGCCGGGCTTTCAAGGCCGTACTGCGCCAGCCATTTGCCGAAGGTCTGCAAGCAGTTGACCATGTAGACCCGGCTGTTGTTGGCCAGGGTCTTGCGAGTAGATCGGTAGTAGGAAGTCATTCCGGCCGGCGTCACCAAGTCACAGGGGGTGTGTCCGGGTTCATCTGACAACCAGTCACGCGCGCGGCGTAGGTGCCAGGCGTACCAGTCAATCGTCTTGTCAGTGAGGCCGCGGTCCTCGCAATCTTCGAGATACGCGGCAATGATGCACTCTGACAACCAGTGCAGTAGTGCTGAGCTATACATGGTCCCTCCAACGGTGCAAGTTGGAAACGACCGATCCCACGGCGATGGGATGGGTTCTGATGATTCTAGCGGATCGCCGGTGTTTTGTCAAACAGGGTGATAGAGGCCGGTCGGCCGACACACAGAGAAAGGGCTGGAATGTGGAGCACAAAGCAGCGGAAAAGATATGGAGCAACGTCCTGGCCGAGATGCAAGGATCAACAGAGAAACAGACCTATGACACTCTGCTGTTGGGATCAGAAGTCCAAACGACCGACAACGGGACGTGGACTATCGCCGTGCGCAGCGAGTACGCGGCGACGTGGCTCCAGCATCGGCTAGAACGAAAGATCGCGTCAGTGCTATTCCGCCACCTGGAAGCCAACGGTAGGGGAGCTACACCCGAGCTAGTCTTTGTCGAGGCCACCAAGGAGAATGAGAAGCCCAATCCAACCACTTCGAAGAGCCAGCCCGACGCGACACGCAAGACGCAAGCACCAACACAAGAGCCGAGACGCCGCAACGCGGATGAGCCCATTTTGGAAGCTGTCCGCGAACAAAGAGTTGCCATCGACTGTAATGGCAAGTCGCTTCAGTATACGGACTTTTACATCCGGCTGAAGCTGGCCTTTCGGGATCGTGCCCTCCGTCTGTTGAGGGGATCTAAGCTCAGCGTGTTTCTATGCCTTGCGCTACACGTGGGCGCTGACGGTGTGTCCAGCCCTGGGATCGAGAAGATCATGGAGGAGACCGACTACAGCCGGCAATCAGTCTGTACCGCACTGGCCGAGCTGGTCAAGATGGGCTTTGTGGTCAAGATGCCCCGGCGACACCTTCAGGCAGACCGCTACGAGGTCAAGGGCTATGCCTGGTACGGTCGAAATCCTGCCGCAGCCCTACTGGAGGAGGAGTAGTCATAAATCAGAGTCTAGTTTTTAGACGTCAAGTAAGTAGACTCTGATGGGGGTTAGAGTCTAGTGGTTAGACTTTGACGCGGAGTGAGAGTCTAGTTTAGGGGGAGTGAGAGTCAAGTTTTCATGGAGTCAAAGTCTAGTTTGCGGTACGCATTGATAAAGATAAAAAGACTATAAGGGCAAGAGATAAGAAGGTCTTTATCTCCAAACCCAAACCCCGAGAAACCGCAATCGAGAAAGGGGGAGAGCTTATGATACGGATCGCGATCGCGAACCAAAAAGGCGGCGTAGGCAAAACCACAACAGCGGTGGCCCTGGCACACGGCCTGGCCATCATGGGAAAGCGCGTTTTGCTCGTAGACACCGACCCACAGGGCCATGTTTCGTCATGCCTGGGGGAGCGACAGACAGACGCGCTCTTTGACATCTTGGTTGCAGAGCGCCACCTGAAAGACGTGGTAGTCCAAGCACGCGAGAATCTTTGGCTGGTCTCAGGGAATAAGCGCACCAAGATCGCGGAGATGGTCCTAGGGCAAATCGAGGCAATGGCCACCGACGAGGAAGGAGCCAAGAGCCTGGTCGAGAGCCGGCTCAAGTTTGCTTTTGGCGTTGGTGAGTTTGCGCCCGGCACCAACAAGGGCTACGAGTATGCGGTTTTTGATACGGCCCCGAGCATCGACAAGCTGCAAGAGGGAGTGCTCAGGATCAGCGATGCCGTTATCATCCCAACAGCAGTGGACTTTTTGTCATCGGCCGGCGTCGGGAGCATGGTCCAGACCTTGAAGAAACTCAAGAAGCAGGGCTGGCAGGGAGGCATCCTGGGCATCCTGCCCACGTTCTTTGACGAGATCACAAATGAAAGCAAGGCGACGATGCGGAGCCTGGAATACGAGTTTTCGGGCATGATCCTGCCACCTATCCACCGGGCCACCAAGCTGAGAGAGTGCGCGGCGTTGGGCCAGACCATCTTTGAGCTGGACGCAACGTCGCGCGCGGCTTACGAGTACGGCGCACTGGTCAAGGAGGTTCTGGATGACTGAGCGTCAAGATCCATTCAGGGGCTTACAAGAACCGGCAGACGTGCCGGTCGGAGACATCCTGGGCCTTGCCCGGTCAAGGGAACGGCAGAGATCGCGAGGGCCACGGAAGCGGCCGCGCTATCCATCGGAGGACCAGCGGGTCAGGCTCACGCTAGACGTTGACCTGGAGCCACAAGTCGCAGAGGTTTTGAGAGTGATCGCGGAGAATGGACAAGACAAGTTCTATGGCCCGGACCCAATCCGGCTTGGAGACCTCGGCACGGCAGCTCTGATGATCGGCCTACTGGCCATCGTGAAGAATACGGCAGACATCGAGGCTGAATGGACCTCTTCCAGTCGCGGCCGGCGGAGCGTCATCGTCGGGCAAGATTTGACGCAGGATTGGCATACCCTGGTATCTATGCCCGAAATCGGCCCTTTTTTGTCCTCAGAGAAGTCCGCCAGCAGACCGCCAGCCCTGCGCTGACGGTGGGCCAGCACAGTACGGCAGCGGGGTTTTCACCGCTGTGCGGAATCGTGTCCGGGCAGTGAGCCGGGACACCAGAGATATGGGATTATCATCCCAAGCACACAGAAGGGACCGCAGCTATGTGTGAGAACGAACAGAGCGACGGCGTCTTTACGATCCTACTCCCGCGAGGAGCGGGGTATGGTCCTGTGAACGGACCCGCCTTCCAGCCTGGCACACTGGAAGAGGGCGCAGGTGTCCGGGTCCACTGGTTTGACGAAGAGGGTTATCCGCGCTCCCTGTTCGCAGATGTGCTAGAAGTGGGCGAGGGCCGGGCCATGGGCGGCGTGGTCGTTGACCCGTACACGATTAAGGCGCGTGTGAGAGTCAAGCAGATCCCGCATGGGGCCACGGTTGAGCCGGCCAACGTGCCAAGCCCAATGGAAGCACTGACAAGGACACTATTCGGGACAGACGCTGGAGAAGAAGTCCTGGCGCATCTGGAAGAGTGGTATGGTCTGGCCGCGTTCCCGGTTCCTGAAGGTGGCCTGGAGTTTTTGCCGGTCGATGTGCTGAGTGAAGAAAAGGTAGGCTTGAAAGGTGTGCTATGACACAGGGGCTCAGGTTATCCCGGAAGGCTCATGCCCGGTGGCGGCTCCAGCAGAAGGCGGAGAGAGCCAAGAGAACGGTGCTGCGCTGGCTGGTCGTATTGATCCCGCTTACAGCGGCGGCGATCACGATCCACCAGTGCAATGGGTACGGGTAGCGCCGGGCGTGATCGAGTGCAAGGTCATTGCGCCGGCGGAGCCAGGATCGTACTGGTTTGACACGTTTACCGGCCAATGGACACCAATAAGGATAGGAGAGCAAGCGATGGGAAAAGACGACGAGAAGGAAAAGAGGTTTGTCTGGCTCAAGACCGAGCCAAAGCTGTACGGGCTTTTCGAGATTGGAGACGATGGCGCGCGTTGGCTTGGAGCGCTGGCCATCGTCGTGGTCGTCATCCTGATTATCATCTGGCTTCTGTAAGCCAGAGGAGGGAGCGAGTACAATGTCCACAGGAAACTTGGCAGTAGTTTTCCTGGTGGCTGTGCTGGTCGTCGCAGGTGTATATGTCGTGACGACCATAGAAACGGCGGTGTTTCAGACACTGCTGGCTGTGACCTGCGGGATGATGGCCACGCTGCCGACCGTGTTGGCGTTGGTGGTATTTCTGCTCCGGCAACAGAACAAGGGGCAAGAAATGACGACTCGGAGCAATCAGGTCAGGGAAGCCCCGCCGGTTATAGTCATCCAGGGAGGCGCGCCAACGCCCAACCAGTACAGCGGTTATCTGGCTCCGCCGGTCGCGCCGAGCTACATGACCGAGCGTGACGTTGTAGAGATGGTTGGCAATGACTACACCTAGCCCCAACGAGTTCCGGCACTTTGCAGAGGGCCGACTTCGGACCCTGGTCATGGTCCTCCAGAGCCACGGTCTCACGAGCATGGCGGTGCGCGCCAAGGTTCTGCCCCGGAGGCTCACGCTGCTGGTCAGCCTGTCGCATGGCGTATCCCTGGACAAAGTGCGCGCCCGGTCCCGAGACATCGGCATGGCCCTGCAAGCGACCAGTGTGGACGTGCAACATGAAGCCGGACACGCGGCCATCACGATTCCGCTCCCGGTCGAGTTCTGGCGCCAGCCAGACTTTCAGCGCATGTTGGGCCGGATCACAATGAGCACCTCGCGCCAGTACAGAGAGGGAGCCGGGTGTTTGCTTGGGCTGGACGACAGCGGAAAAGTGCTGACGGTGAACCTGGACAGCCCCGAGACGCCGCACCTTCTGATCGCTGGCACCACGGGCGCGGGAAAGACAAACCTGCTCCGGTCCATGCTGGCCAGCCTGGTTCTCCTGAACGCGCCAGGGCAGCTCCAGATCGTGTTGATCGACGTGAAGGACTACGAGTTTGCCACGTTCGGATCTGTACCGCATTTGCTTTTCCCGGTCGTCACCGAACCAAGGGACTGGCCGGCAGCGGTTGGCCAGGTCGTCATGAAGATGCGAGAGCGCCGGAAAGCCAGCCCGGAGGCGCGAGAGACCAGGCCCCGATTCCTGCTTGTGATCGACGAGGTCGCCGCGGTCCTGGATAGATACCACGGCCTTGAGCCTTGGTTGAAGGAGCTGGCCAGCACCGGCAGGGCTGAAGGGTGTCATACCATCCTTGCCACACAGAAGCCCTCGGCCGCATCGCTGAGCACCTTGATCACCAGCAACCTGCCAGCGCGGATCGCTGGCGCGTGTGTCAACGCGACGGATTCCCGGCTTATCACCGGCCACGCGCAAAGCGGAGCAGAGCGGTTGCCCGGCAAGGGGTCTTTTCTCCTGGTCACCGGTGGCGGCAAGGCCCGGAGCTTTACAGCCCCGTTGGTCGAAGAATGTGACCTGGAGAACCTGCTAACCGGTGTCCAGGCCAGGGTCACGCATCCCGAGTTGCACAGCAAAGAAGTGACAGAGTTTATCGCGGCCCTCACGCGCCAACAGCGGTCAGGTGGCCGGCCGGCCAAACCTATCGGGCCAGAGATAGTTCAGTGGTTGGTGTCAGAGCTGGAGGCTGGCCGCACACCGAGCCAGCGCGCAATCCAGCGCTACATAGCCCAGGCCGAGGGCATCGGTGCAGAGCTGGCCCACCGGACCAGGGCACAAGAGGCCCTGCGACTGGCCAAAGCACAAGTCGCGTGAGATGAAATGAAGTCCTGGCTACATTCCGGCGAGTCTCAGAGACGAGACGTGTGGCCAGGTTTCGTTTCGTTGCACTTGCCATCATAAGGGCATAGGGCCTTTTCCCCCTGAGCGCGCCAATCAAACGGCGCGCTCAGCCTTTAAGATACAAAGGAGGCAAGTAATTGACAACAGACGAGATAATCAAGCGACTTCTGGACGAGAAAAAGATCCGGGTTGACCTGGAGCGCGGGTTGGTTTTCAGTAACCGATGGCGTCCTGATCGGCCCTTGGGGTGCATTGACAACGAAGGCTATCTCGCCACGAGTTTGCGTCACCAAGGAATAAGATACAGAATGAGTGTTCACCGCATCGTGGCAATCGCGGCCTACGGCGTCCCTGAACCTGGGCTGGACACCGCGCACCTAAACCACGTCCGGGCCGACAACCGGGCCGCGAATCTGGCCTTTGTCACGCGCAAAGAGAATCTCCAGCAAAGTAGGGAAGATGGACGCATGGCATTGGGAGAGAAAAACGGAAAGTCGAAACTCTCTATCCGCAGAGTCGCGGCGATCAAGGCGGCTCTGACAAGCGGCGATGTCACACAGAGAGAGCTGGCAGAAGAGCATGGAGTAGATCCTAGCACCATCAGTTATATTGCTTGCAACAAGACCTGGCGGCACGTCGAGCCTATGCCGTGACCGTCATAAGGACATAGGGAAGATTCCCCATAAACCCAAGCGAGCGCGCCAATCAAACGGCGCGCTCATTCTTTAAGATGTCACCTTACAAACTGCACAAACCTGACAGGACCATCAGACTCACGGCAGATTCCTACCAGGCCAAGGTCAAGTATCTGTGCGGTATGTGTGCTATGATGGGAGCATGACTAACCACACTGAGAGGAGCAACACAATGACCAGCAGCGACCGCGAGGCCACCCGAGTAATAGAAGTCTGGACACTGTACCACAAGGGCAAGAGGCAGTTCGGCATGGGCCGGAGCCGCAAGCCCAAGGGCGCCAGCATCGTTGGCAAGTGGAGCCATCCGTACATCCCGGAGGACGGCATTGTGGATACCGAGCGGTGGATGTATCACGAGGCCGGTCACGACACACAGCCAAGCGGCGAGTGGCTGTACTGGAACATGCCGCGCTAGATGGAAACCTGGGCCGGGTGAGAGCCCGGCCCCACACCACACTGAGAGGAGCAGAGAAATGACTTTCGAGCAGAGCATGGAGACCGGCAAAACCAGCAGCATCGTCGTCAAGGTAGCCGAGTACAAGGGCCAGGTCGCGGTTGACGTCCGCAAGACCTACAACGGCGCTCCCACCAAGAAGGGAGCTTTCCTGGCCATCGAGAGCCGCGAACACGAGTTCGTCGCTGAGGCGCTGCCCTTGACACTGGCCGACAGCCAGGAGCGCAAGAAATTGGGCAAGGGCAGCATGGACCTCTACGTCCGCCGCTATGACTACAAGGGCATGGAAGGCTACAGCATCCACAAAGAGGCCAAAAACGGCCAGTGGGGCAAGGGCATCTGGCTGAACCCCACCCAGGCCAAATGGGTCGCTGAGCAGATCGCCGCCGCGAGGGAGGCCCTGTAAGACGGCATAAGGGCCGGGGAGAGCGACCCTGGCCCTTATGTTCTCTCTTGAACATATCACACACAAATTTGACAATATGTGTGACATGTTCTATAGTATACTTACCACACAGGAAAGGAATAGAGCGATGGGCGAGAGCGACGCCACTTGCACAAAGGTTTGGTCAATCCGTGAGGATTATGCAGAGTTCGAGACGAGGGTCCACAAGGCGGCTTGGAAGGTCTGACCCGCGGCTACGAGGACTACGAGGACACGGTCCAAGACATGATGCTGGCCATCGCTGAGGCTCAGGCCACGGAGGACGGTTTCGCTGAGCAGACTGCCGCTTACCAGGTGACCCGCGCCTACTGGAAGGCGAGTGACTGGCGCCGGCACCTGACAGACCGCGAGGCCAAGCACACCAGGCTGGACACTCCGGCAACAGCGGCGACGATGACAGCGCAGTGCTGGCCGACTTTTTGCTCATCACCGAGGACGACGAGCTTGACAGTCAGGATGGCCAAGACCGAGATTCAGGAAGCGCTCGCCACACTGGCCACGAAGAGCGAGACTGGCCGCAAGAAAGCCGAGATCCTCTACCGCCGATTTTACGGAGACCAGACGGTAGCCGAGGCCAGCAAGGAGCATGGGTATCAGCAAGGGAACCGGCTGCTACTACAGCGCTCAGGGGCTGAAAGGATTGAAGGTCATCCTGGCCAACTAGCCAGCCAGGCCAGGCCGGACGACAGAAAAAGGGGCGAATTCGCCCCTTTTTCTGTTTTGGGACCAATCAAACCGCGTCGAGAATCTTTAAGAGATTGCCGGCCGGGAGCCGGAGGAGGACCGGAGCCGAGCCGGCAAGTCTCCTCTTCTGTGTGAGCTTGAGCAGGTAGCCTGACCGCTACCTGCTCGAGCGCGTTAGGGGCTATCGGCTTATCATCCTAAGGCCATAGAAAGAATTTGGAAAGCGAACAATCAAACGGCACGCTCATTCTTTAAGAGTCTACCAACACAGAGAGAAGGCGAGAGCGATGAAAACCCAAGAGTCAAGTCGTGGAACGAGACAATGGACTATGGCACAAGATGAGGCGAGACCGGATGACAGACGGCCCAGGGCTGAGGACAGTGCTCTGGTTCGCGGGTGCCCGATACGCTGCGAGGGTTGCCAGAACCAGCATTTGTGGGACACGGACAGCCCTATGGCCCAGGTGCGCCAGCTCACGAGGCGCGACCACTGGCCAGGAAGCTCTTGACACTGGCCGGCGACCAGCCCCTGACCATCACCGGGGGAGAGCCGTTCGCTCAGCCTGGCGCGCTGGCCGAGCTGGTAACATGGTTCGCAACTGGACCGTGGCTGCCGGGACACGGCGCGAGATCCTGGTCTACACTGGCTTTACCTGGGCTCAGCTCATAGGACAGACGGCCGGCAATCCGTACCATCCTGTCCACGGGATTCTGCCAGAGATCGACATCCTGGTAGACGGCCCTTACGACCAGGGCCAGGACGATGACGATCTCCAGTGGCGCGGCTCCCGGAACCAGCGCGTGATCGACGTGCCGCGCTCCCTACACTACGGAGCAATTGCCGTCGAGGAGCGGCTGAGGTTTCTGGACTGGGATACTCCGACCATAAGCCTGTCCGCTGACGGACAGCTAGTCGGGGCAAGCAACCTGATACGTGAGCTTTTCGGGGAAGAGCAGACCGCGGAGATCCCGCGCTGTGGCCAGTAAAAGGAACGTGCCCGGCAGGGAGCGAATCCCACCGGGCACTACCACACAGAAAGAAGCGATGAGCTTCTCCTGATGGATGCAGTTTAGCACCAACGACGTGTTTTGTCAAGCAAGGAGAGACTTTGACGAAAGATGAGATTATCCAACATCTCCTAGACGAAGGAGCGATCAGGGTTGACCTGGAGCGAGGGCTGGTTTTCAGCAACCGGCGGCGTCCTCGTCAGCCCCTGGGCAGTATTGATAAACACGGCTATCTCACATCGTCAGTAGGGTATCAAGGCAAACTATACAGCGTGCTAGTCCACCGCATCGTGGCAATTGCGGCTTACGGTGTGCCAGGGCCGGGCCTGCACGTCGCGCATCTGAACCACGCCAAGACCGACAACCGGGCCGTGAATCTGGCTTTTGTCTCGCCGCGGGAGAACGTTCGGCAGAGCATGGAAGCCGGGCGTATGTTCGTCCAACGAGAAGCCAAACTTACCGCCGACGCTGCTTGTAAGATCCGGCGGCTTACGCAAGGGGCGAAGCCACCTACCGGGAGCTGGCAGTTCGGTTTGGAGTGAGCCAGACTACAATAGGAAAGATCGTCAGGGGCAAGACCTGGAAAACTGCCCCTGGTCCGCTAACTCAGAAAGGGCCAAGCGTCAAACTTACTGCCGACGCTGCCTATGAGATCCGGGCGGCTTACGCTCAAGGGGGAGTCACCCAAAAGCAACTAGCAGAGCAGTACGGGGTGGACAGAAGTACAGTCGGACGAGTTATCAGATGCGATTCCTGGGAAGGAGCGGAAAAATGGCCCGGAGCCAGAGCATCCAACTGAGAGCCAAACTTGTGGCGTTTATCGCCGAGTACACAACAGAGCACGGTTATCCGCCAGCCCTTGACGATATGGCGACAGCGGTCGGCATTAGCACCAGGGGCCATGTTCACTATCACCTGTCGGCGCTCAAAGAGCAGGGGCAGGTGACTTGGGAGCCGCGACTGATGCGGACCGTCAGGGTTCTAGGTCCAGAGGAGCGATCATGACAGAGACAATCCAGCCGGGACCGTGCATCCTGCCCTTTGCGGATTGCACGTTCCGCGACGAGGCCGGCCAGTGTACAGACCTAAACGCTGGCCCCTGGCGCACCGAGGCAGGGTGTTTTGTTATCCAGTGGCTCAGTCGGGACAATATGGTCCGCCGGGCGCGAAGCCCAGGGTCGGCTATCTCTCAGGCCAGAGCGGCGGCTCTTTGCATGTGGCCAGGGGCAAAGGGCAAGTGCGGGCATCCATCCAGCAAGACGGCACTGTGCAGCGACAAAGATTGTCCGGTGAAGGTGTCTTGACCCTATAGCCTTATCATCCCAAAACCATAACCCTGTCTGCTGAGCCGGCCAATCAAAAGGCCGGCTCGTGCGTTAAGAGTCCATAACACCATTTTGCAGAGAGGAGAACGCAGCAATGAAAGCCAAAGTATTGCCGAGCGAGTTGTTGAAGGGTCTCAAGATCGTAGAGATGGCAGCGGCCAAGCTGTCCACGTTGCCGGTGCTGGAGATGGTCAAAGTGGAGGCCGTCGAGGGCGCAGGGCTGTTGCTTTACGCGACCGACCTGGGCGTGTCCATGGTAGCCCAAGTGGGAGCCAGAGTCGAGGAGGCCGGCGCGGTCTGTGTCCCGGCCCGAGTGCTGAAGGAGTTTGTGGCCAAGGTGCCAGACCAGACCATCAGCCTGGCAACGCCGCCACCGCCCGAGCCGCCCACTGACGAGGACGGAGAACCGGATCTGGACTGGAAAGCGCCTCCGCCAGACACCATACTCCTGCATGGCGACGAGGTAGACGGCAAGATAAACGGCCTGCCGTCTGTCGAGTTTCCCGAGATCCCGGAGCCTGGCAACGAGGAGGTCTGGACAGTGGACGGCGCGACGTTCGTCAGCCACGTCAAGGCCGTGGTGAATTCCGCGGCCAGGGACGAGTCCCGGCCCGTGCTGACTGGTGTCCTGTTTCAGCTCCATCCAGACGGAACCCGGATGGTAGGCTGTGACGGATTCCGGCTGGCCGTCATTGGTGAGCCGCTGGCCCCTTACCAGAGGGAGTACGGAGCTAGCCGGTGGGGCGCTTCGACTCCGCTTGTCCCGGACAAGGTGGAAAATGAGGACTGTGCCGCCTGGCCCTATCCTCAATTCATCCTGAACGCCGAGACGCTGGCCCAGTTTTGCCAGCGCGTCAAAGCCGATGACCAGATCCAGATTCTGCATGACAGGGATCTGTTCTCGCTGGTCCTGGCCGGCAAACAAACCTACATGGTCACGCGAGAACTGGCAGGGCAGTACCCGCAGTACGAGCAGATCGTCCCAACCGGAGCGCCGGATCTGACGGTTCGTGCGCCAATCGCAGACCTGCTAAACAGGGTCGGCCTGGCCAGCGTGATCAGCGCAAGGGCAGACGATGCAGTGCGGATCAGCCTCCAGGATGGCCAGCTCGAGATCCACGGCTCCGCGGATGGCGACAAGGGGGAAGGCGGGATCGCGGTTGAGGTCAGCCACAACCAGGGCACGGACCTGCCTCTGCCTGTTGCGCTGAACGGTGTCTATCTGAGGCAAGCGCTTCAGGGTCTCAAGGTGATCAGCCCAGGGAGCGAGTTTGTGAACCTGGACTTTCGGCCCGGCAATACGCCGGTCGTGATACGCTCGGACGAGGCCGGTGTCTACGCGCATTTGATCATGCCGGTAAATCTCCCGCGCTAGCCTGGTCAATGCCCGACTCCCGAGAGGGCCGGTGGTGCTGCCGGCCCTCTCTCTCGTTGTGCGGACTTTATCTTTTCTACGTGACAATCTGAAGTTATGCGCTTACTTTCCCAACGCCATACCAATCAAACTGGGCGCTCATTCTTTAAGAGTCTACCACACAGAAACGAGACGGAGGTAGGGAGATGAGCACCAACCTATTTGGAGAAGGAAAGGCCACAAAGCCCCAGGCCACTCACCTGGAAGCCATGAGGGCCAAGATCGCCGCCAAGTACGGCATTGAGAACCCGGACACACTGAAAGGCCGGGCCATGGAGATTCAGGTCGCTTAGGGACAACGGTCTGCTGATTGCCGTCCACTGCCACGGTACAAGCATGTTCACGCGCCGGGCCACGTGGGACGAGTTGGGCATCCCGGCAGATGACCCGCGTATTGACCTGTTGCGCTCTGGCATGAAAGACATCATTCCGGCCAAGGTCGTCCGGCGGCTCAAGAGCCTGGAAGCGCAAAAGCGGCAGAACCTGGACCGCTACGGGCTCAAGATGCCAGCGTTTCCGGGGTTTCGGTGGGTCGGCGCGGTGGCCTACAAGCACGAGTCTGACGAAGAGGACGCGCTGGCCAAGACCGACTATGAGCGCTGGAAAGAAAAGGACCAGGAGATCGGCGCTCACCTGGAAGAGCTGAAAACCGAGATCGTGGCCAACCTGGACACCTGGACCAATCAGCGCATCGCGGAGGTCTTTGGCCAGCTTGCCGACCGAGCCTGGATGCAACTGACGGCCCTGGAGTTTCGGGAAGAGCTGGAAGCCCTCCAGGCCGCGTTCCTGGAGCAACAGGTAGACGAGATTGACCCGGCATCCGTCGAGTCGATCACGGCCGCGCAGTCAGAGACCAAAGCCCTGGCCTGGCTACAACTCCAGGCACAGAGGCCAGAACTGCGAGAAACGGAAAAGGCGTTCAAAAAAGACATCATCCAGAAGGCCAAGCTCCAGATGCCCACGAAAGAGGAGGTCCAGCACGGCCTGTTTTTCACCCACTCCAATGACTTTTTGATGAACCCTACGGACGTAGCACAAGAGATGGCCGACCGCCAGCAGATCGCGGCCCTGCGCGAAGGTGAGATTGACGTTATCCGGGCCAAGGCATCGGCTCAGTCGGCCAAGGCCAAGGCAGAAGAAGATATCGCCTGGCACAAGCGCCAGACCGAGATCAGCAAGCTCCAGGCCATGCGCAAAGCGGAGACCGAACACGCGCAAAAACGACTGCTGGAGATGGGCAGTCCGTTCCAAGAGGTCTTGGACCAGGTCGAGGCCCGGCTCTATTCGGCAGTCCAGCAGATGATGGACAGCATCCAGAGGAATGGCCGGGTAGTCGGCAAGACCAAAGAGCTTGGGCTGAACGCCATCGAGCAGTACCAGACCCTGCGCGCCCTGGGCGGTGACCGGCTCCATACCGAGATCGAGAGCTTCCGCCAAGCCCTCAACACCGGCGGCGTCGAGTACAAAACAGACCCGGAAGCCGTCAAGATGGCCCTGGAGAAACTGGCCAGCGAGACCATCGAGGCCGCGGACCGCGTGACTCGCAGCGTCAGCCCGACCCGCGCCAGGATGATTGACCTGTAAGCCAGACCTATGGCATTGGGATGGTAAAATCATAGCAAGAGGGGGTAAGGTTCCCAAGCAAAGCGGAACCTTGCCCTTTAAGAGAACATGATGACAGACAAGGAACGAGAGAGCAGGCCGAAAGAGCTGCGCGCAATGGACACAGAGGAGTTTTTGGTCGCGGTCATGGACGATTGTGTAGATGCGTTCTACCACGGAGGGCTAAGGGGAGGCCCCGGCATGGTCATTGTTGACCGGCGCGCGCGAGACGAGTATACCGTGAGCTATCAGTCAATCGGGCAGGTGGCGATAGAGGGTACCGCGCTGGAACATGCCAAGAGCCTAATAGACCAGACCGTGATCGGCTGGCCGGAGATCGGTATCACGACCATGGTCCTGGAGCCAGCGCACATCAGAGTTATGCTCGTTGTTCCTCCGTGGGACACCGTGAACCGGGCCAAGCACCGGTTCACAGACTCGGACGAAGGCGCAAAAGAGTATAGACAAGGAGGAGCAAGATGGGAAAGGTGACAGGGATCGGCTATTGTGATAGCACCGTAAATCCGAATCAAGATCGTCCTGCTAGAGACGGCAGTCTTTGAGGATGAAGAGCCAGAGCCGCATCCCGTGAGGTCGGCAGGGAGCAGGTTCGAGATCACGATGCGGAAACCGGACGATGGGACTGAGCACGCATGATCCTACTCAATCTACTCCTGACCGTGTGGTATTGGTTCGTGCGCCACGCGATCTAAGCCCTATGCCCTTATCATCCCAAGCCCACAGCACAAGCAACCCGGACCAATCAAACGGGTTGCTTGTGCTTTAAGAGAGTACCACAACAGAAGGGGGCAAAAGAAATGGCATTTACAGACAAAGAGTGGGAAAGCATCGAGGTCGGCCGAGAAGTCGGCGTGATCACCGGCCCAGGTTATGCCCCAACGCGCGACCACGCTACGAAGGTCGGCAAGGTCGTCAAGAAGGTAGAGAGCGAGTGGGGTCCGTACTGCGTCATTGAGTTTGAGGATGGCACACAGGACACGATGCACAGCGTCAGAGACGCCAAGACGGAACGGGCCATCGGCTACTATCTGCTGGACGACGAAAAGCCAAAGATGGAACCATTGTCAGTCACATTCGCCAAAGAGGTCAACGACGAAATATGGAGCGCGGCCAAGTGGTGCGCCAGGCGTGGCTACAAAGGGGAGCGTGGAGACCCGTTGCCCGATCTCATGTCCAGCCGGGCCTGTGACCGCCTTGACGCGAATATGAGATGGTTCCGGAAATTGGTCAAAGAGGCCAAGGCGGAGATAGAACCAGCGATGATGGATAAAGAGTTTCAGTCCATGGCGGACAATCTGAAAGCCGGCACGGCCTGGCGCCTTACCCATGAGAAGCTGCCCGGCGGCGACACCGACCGGTTTGGCGACCTGGTCTGGCTACTGACCAGCATCCTGTCAAGCGAGTACCCGCAGATACCGGCCAAGGAGTATACCGTATTCCAACACCAGCCCGGCAGCAGGATCGGCGCGTCCATTGTCAAGCGTGTCGAGAACCCATTAGCGGAGCTGGAGAAGGTCCAGGCCAGGAGATGCCAGCGTGACCGTCCAGTGTAGCCGCTGTGGGCAGGAATGGTCCAGGCATCCAGCCTTGGAGGTTCCTTGTCCATTATGCGGAGCCAAGATCGGCCAGCGTTGCCGGCGCCCATCCGAGCACGAGTGCGTGATCCACCGGGACCGGGAAGCAGCGGCAGTCAAGGCCGGCGTCCTGGGCATCTGCCCAGGCCCACCCAAAGAGCAAGCCGGCCCGACCAGCCTGGCCGGCTTGCCACTATTTGAGACGAGAGGAGAGCTATAATGGCCAGAACCCTGAGCGGTATTCGGCCGCAAGACGCAATTGACGCGGCCCTTGTCGGGGCCATGGATGATAGTAATCGCCGGGAGAGAAGCGCCAAAAAGCTGGCCCTGGAGCAAGCGGTCGAGATGTGCCGGCTGGAAGCGCTGTTTGAAGCTGGCAAGTCGTCCCTGGGCCACGAAAAAGCGATCCGGGCATTTGCGCAGATCCAGGCCATGGTGGCAATTGAGACCATGAAAGAGATCCACCATGCGCGCCAGAGGCGCATCATATGCGGAGATGACTGGTAATGGCTAACCGGCTTCTACTCGTAGCGCTACGCGCCAAGCCTCCATTCAGGGAGGGCCAGCGCGTTGCCCTGGTCGTCTACGATGTGAGCGAAAAGAACCCACAGAACGACGAAACCGCGGCGGCGGTCCACGTGGCGGATCTGTCCGGCACGGTGATCGTGGCCCAGGACGATCCTCGGGTAGCGTTCGAGCTTGCTTTCCAGGACGGCAGCATGGAAGAGTGGCAGCGCTGGCTCCGAGCCCCAGGCGCTCGAGAAAGCAATACCCTACGCGACCTTTAGCCTCCGGGTTGAGCATTGGTTCTTCTTTGGCGCAGTTGTACCCCTGAGCGCGAACCGGGTGACCGGCGTCCGGCTCAAGGGCGAAAAGCCAGTACGCAGACGGAGGCCAGGCGCGAATTAGCACGCCCAAACAAAACGGGAAAGGCTGCGAGATGCCTTCCCCGTTATTGATAAGTGGGTGGATGACGGGGGTTGAACTACCCGGTATCCACCTAGCATCTTGTGTCTCGCTCTCGTACTTCCTTGTCAGCGAAGATCACACTTTCGCTTTTTCAGGTACAGACCGGGGCAGTCGGCCGCCCGGTCCTTGGAGGGCCTTGATGCGCTCTACCTCGGCAGGGTCAATCATCCAGACGTAGTTGAATTGCTTTCCCTTGATTGTCCCATCTGTCAGCAGGCGGTACACGTGGTTGATGTGATAGCCGAGTTCATCCGCTGCCTGTTGCGCCGTCAAAGGGCCGTCCATCTGCCCTCCTAATGTTACTCCCTCCACATTATAGAAGCAAGTTATCTCTTTGTCAAGTCTGCATATGCGCTCGCTGCTTGGTGAGTCCCGGATCCCATGGACGATTGACCGACTCAACTGGCTAGTACGCGCATTACCACCAGTTGTGCCCCCGCAAGGCGAAGAGAGTACCGGACGTGTTACTCACAATCTGGCTGTTATGGATGGTCACGGTGTCGGCCCCCTCCCCCGGCTCACCGAACTGGAAGTCGTTCAGGTCACCCGCCACCAGCACCAGCGCGTCCGAGTCGGCGTCCAGGATCCCGCTCACGAATCGCGCACCACCTGGGCCTGAGCTTTCCGCTGCACCTCCGTGACCCGGATCGGCGGCCAGTTCACGCCGAACGGTGAGGCGGCGCGCTCACCGGACTGGGGGCTGGACTGGCTTCGCCAACTTCGATGGTTGAAGCAGATGAAGATGGAAGTCTAAGGAATCCATTGCTGGTTCTGCCATCGTCGGCCGCGCCCCCTGCTGTCCCAACGCTCTTTTCACAGGCGCCGGCTTAGGCAGGCGACAAGGCTTTGAGCTTTGGCCGTTACGCACAGGGGCTGCGGAAAGCGCCTTGCCCCCGAGGTGAGTTACGGTGCTCACCTCGGGGGAAGGATCATCACTTGAATTTCAGGCTTACGATCACCGGATCGTGGTCCGAGGCCCGGTAGGGACCGGGGGCGACCATGGAGGGGTCGTACCAATCGAGGAACCGAGGCTCGTCGGCGTTGATATGCCAGACCTCGGTCCGCTTGACCTGGTCCGCCATCGACGGAGTGGCCAGCGCATGATCCAACAGTCCTCGTCCGATCCACGGCGCTGAGAGGCTGGGGCGAAGTAATTGTACGAGTAGGGGTCATTGTCCCACTCGCGCACCAGGTTCACCAACTCGGTCTCGAAGGCGAGAACGGGATCCTCGTCGAGATACGCGTTCAAGTCACCGATGACGATCACGTCCGGATCGCCGGTCGCCTCAATCAGGTCATCGACCATCTCCAGCACGCGCTCGGCCTGCCCCACCCTCGTGGCGTTGAAGCACGACTGGCCGTCATCCTGGTCCTCATCAGGCCGGACGCGCCGCTGCAACCCTTCGACTTGAAGTGGTTGTCGATCACGGTGAACGTCTCGCCGTTGAAGTCGAACGTCTGCGCAACCGGTGGACGGCCGAGGGGTCGGTCACGACCCGGCGGGACGGTATCGAAGATGGGATCGGCGATCGTCACGGGATCGCCAACCGGGGTGACCCGGTCGTTGCGGTAGATGATCTCGTTGCGGATCGGATACGCGTTGTAGTTCGAGCCCGCCAATCCACGACCAGACGTCCGCGCCTTCGGCCGCGTTAAGCGCATCTACCAGCGTCAGGATGGGCGTATGGGTGGGATCGTTCTCGATCTCCTGCAGCCCGATGATGTCGGCGCCGGTGCCCAGCAGTTCGGCCACCAGCTTCTCGGTCTGGACGGCCAGCTGCTCGTGTGTGTGTGCACCCCGCGCCGCCGAGTCGTCGTCCAGTAGTTGAGGACGTTGGCGCTGGCCACCACGAAGTTGCCCTTGGTCTTCGGCTCAGCGGGCCGAGCGTTCTGCGGAACGAACCTCACGGACGCCGGGTCTTGCGGCTGGATCCGGTAGTGGCCGTAAGAGTAGTTGATGGCTCCCACCAACGGATTGACAGTATCCCCCAATCGCAGCGTCCCCTCGTCGCCCGTATAGGGAACCGGATCCGGATCGGACCACGTCGAGCTGTCATCGAGCAGCACGCTGCGGGCCATGTTGTCCTGCAGCAAGCGCCTCCGAATCGGGCCCGGCCGGGTACTCGTTCGTCGGCTGCTCCACTACGCCCTTCTCGCCGAGCCATACCTCCCCGTAGCTGTGCTGATTGTACGTGTCGGTCACGAACAACTGGCGCGGGAAGCGTACGTACATGCCTTCATAGGCCTCGGCGTTGGCGTTGAAGTCCCGGGCGAACACGTTGGTCGCAACCGGCTGGAAACCGGTCTCGCAGACCGTGCCCGCGTCGAGATACTCCATCTGGGTGAATGCCAAACTGCTCGTCGATCGTCCCCTGAACCCGGACAAGATCGCCAACGGAGGGGTCGAAATATGGAGTCCAGTAATCGCGGTGGTAGACGAACAGGCCGTCGGAGGTGGCAGGATCGCCGTCACCTATCCGGTCCTGGATGAAGAACCCGCTCAGCTCGCGAACTCTTCTGCAAATCAACGGTGACGATTCCTTCGGTGACGACCACGTCACCATGGAAATCGCTCTCCGCGCCATCACCTTGGATCTCATAGATCGGGTGAAGGGGTCGCCGCATTCGCCGAATTCATCTTCAGCCGAGACGGGCGCCAAGCCGACCACCATGGACAACAGCAGTGCAGCAAGCAAGCAGATTGTTAGCCGCTTTCTCATTGTTGGATCTCCTTTCAGTTTGGGTATTTGAGCAACTTGCACAACACGTATCTACAGCCGCAAGATGCGACGAGTCAACATCTTACCATACACAGCCTCCCTTCAGCGTACCTGCGAGAGTTCGACGCACGTTGGGGTCAGTTTTCCTCCTCGCCCCGGATCGTGCCTCGGGCTGGGCAGAGCCGCGAGGCTTTTGTTTTGTCAGTGAACAAGTCGATTATAGCACCAGTCGATGCAAAGCGCAAAGAAAGGAACGGAAGAACGACCTAGCGCCAGCGCCTAAGCACTTCAGCTCGTGACTCCGTCGGTAGCTAGGGTAACAGCCTTTCTCCGAATTCCTATGCCCTCATCATCCTAATTCCATAGCAGCCCACACCGGCCAACCAATCAAACAGGCCAGCCAATCTTTGGGCTCTACCAAGCACGTAGCGGGAAGTGCGCGACGCAAAACCAGAGGCCCGACCCCCATCGCTGAGGGGCCGGGCCTTGGCTACCGGATCATCCCAGGTCACTGTCGCCAGCGTCGGGGTCCTTCCTCGGTCGGCCCTTGGGATATCCCACCGGTGGGGGTTCAAACAACTCCAGCGCCCGGGCCGGTATCAGGCTCACCGTCCCCTTGCCGCTCCGGAGCGGGGTTTCCACTGTGGGGGGTAGCCCCTTTTGTACCCAGGCTTGAACCGTTCGCTTGGCCACCCCCAGCCGGCCGGAGTCGAGTGCCGGTACATCGACAACGGCAATCGAGTGCGCTGGAACGAGGGCCAGTGCAAGAAGTAGACCACGGAGAGCAAGCCGGGCCAATCAAAAGGCCGGCTCGCGCTTTCGTAGGCTAGTCCTGCCCCTTTGACCGGCGTTGTCGAGCCGGTCTTTTTTGCCCTTATCATCCTAAGCCCAGCCAATCAAACGGCAGGCTCAGCCTTTAAGGTCTAACCTTACAAACCGCACATATCGGCGTCGGACTAGGCTAACCTGTCAAGACTCGCGTCAGACTTCCATACGGCCAAGATCAACTATCCATGCGGTATGTGTGGTATGATGGGTTTAAGATTAAATGACCGAAAGGGGCAGGGAAATGCGCAGAGTCAGCCAGAGAGAGGCCAGGAATTCCGTCAAGGATTTTGCAGACTGCATGAGGGGCAAGAAGTTCCACGTCCACACCATCTACAACGGGCCGCGCGGGTTTGAGAATCACTGGGAGGCGACTTTCGCCAACTATATCCCGGCCATGCAGTTCGCAGAGCAGACCGCCGAGGAGCATCTGGAGTTCGAGACCCCATTTGAGTACGTGGCTGTGAGGTCAGAGGACTAGGAGAGCAGGGCCGGCCAATCAAACAAAAGTCCGGCTCACTCTTTAAGACTACACCACACAGAAGGAGCGAGAGCCATGCTGAAGGACAAGTTCGGACGACCGTTGACAATCGAGGCCATCAAGGATATGTGGGAGGATGCCGAGATGTGCGCCAGCTACCAGAGTGGCATGACAGACCCGCTGGACGACAAAGCGGCCAATGCGTTCTACGAGGCCATGGCGCAAGCCGAGGCCAGAGGCGCGACAGAGGCCGAGATCGAGGCCGTCGCTGTGCCCATGCCCACCTGGACCTGGGTCGACGAGACTGCGCCACTGGCTCTACCAGGTGCCAGCCGTTCTTTTCATTGGCAACGTGGTACGCTTCTTCACCGAAGAGCCCGACTACAGCGCCCTACGGCCTTACGGCTAGAGAAAGGAAAAGATGATGGAGATACAAGTCATTGAGATTCGCCAAGATCGACCCGCAGATATCCCGGACGGATGGCGCGTGTTCAACGCGCCGCGTCCTCTCTACGGCCAGATGGACTGGCAAGGGGATTTTCTGAGCGGTATCTTTTACGTCGCAGTAGATCCGGCAAGCGAGATCTCGGCAGGGTTTATTGAGCGCAACCGGCAGCTTGACGCCAGGGAGCTGGTCTACATCAGCCAGGAGGAGTTTGACGCTCGTGTCGATGCCTACGGTCAAAAGATGGCCAATGAGTACGGGATCGACCTGGACGACTTTGACCGCAAAGACGTCATCCACAGCTACCAGGACTGGAAGCGCCAGAGCGGACAAGACGTCCGCTGGTAGAAGAACCGCCAGACAGAGGGCCGGCCATCGAGCCGGCCCTTTTGCGTTGTGCGGACTTTATCATTTCCAGCCCTCACTTTCCATTTTTGCCGTCTGCAGGTGGCTTTGCCCTTACCATCCTAAGCCCACAACCCCGGGAAGAGTGACCAATCAAAGAGGCGGCTCAAGCTTTAAGAAATCATACCACACAAAGGGAGGCAAGTCATGAATGTATTTGTAGCGACGGAGAAAACCCAGGGACAGAGGGCCAGCGACTTTTGCTTTGTACCAAACGGTGAGCTGGTGACTTTCGGAATGGTCTGCGACGGCAACGATGCCATAGACGGCGGTTGTGGTTGCCAGCGGAGCCTGACTGGAATCAAGTGCCTCAAGGGCACCACGACCGTTGAGGTTGTGGACTTTCCCCACATGGTTGAGACTGACCTGGCAGAGGTAGTCAAACGGTCCTACGTTGCTGGTGGTTGGGGCAAGCTGACCAGTAACGAGGAGTTGGCCGAGTGGTCAAGAGAAGAGGCCAAAGAACTTGCCCGGCTGGCCGCTGAGTTCGAGGTCGGCGCGATTGTAGAACGTCGCCGGAACAAATTCCAGACCCGGCAGGTTCCAGGCCCACTGGACCCGGCCAAGCTGCAACGATCCAGAAGCAGATCACGAAAGGGAGTTGAGCCATGCTATTCCATCTGTCACACTACGACATTTTAATCAGACTAACCCGATCAGCCGCGACTACGGCGGCAACCGCATGGGTGTTGTAGGTGGGCTGGATGGCCGGATCGATGAAAAGACCGGAGAGCTGGAGATGTGGGCTGGAAGCCCTCACCAAAACCAGTGGATGATCAGCGTCAAGATCGAGGACGATGCTGCGTTTATGGTGGACAAAGTGGCGCCCGGAGACCACGAGTGGGTCCTCCGCTGCGGGTTCTGCCAGACACAGATCAAGCGCGCGCCATCGGGCGGCTGGCACCTGGAGATCCCGTCCATCCTCTTGGCCCAATGCCCCACGGTCCAGCACATGATTGACCTGTTCAACTGCAT
>CAWANP010000019.1:0-598871 GCA_963783445.1 uncultured Chloroflexia bacterium
GCGGTACGCCATCTTTCAACGTGAGCTGCCCCTGGTGCTGGAGGCTTTTCGCTACGGCGATCGCGCTCTTTTCATTGCCCATCCAGAGCTGGATGAGGCGCCGATTCGAGTGGGCTTTCGCTCCAGCCGCCGGCGCTATGGTCGTCGGGAGCGGTGGGGTACGCCTGCTGACTACCGGCTTGAAGGTCCCTGAGCGAAGCTGCCCCACCGATGGGGCAGACCCCGTGACAGGGAAGGAGGAACAGATGTCAGACGTCGAGCAGAATCCCATCGAGGGACCAATCATTCGTCTTGGGGTCAGCACCTGCCTGCTTGGAGAAAAGGTACGCTTTGACGGCGGGCACAAACTGGACCGGTATCTGACCGGCACGCTGGGCTTATTCGTTGAGTGGGTGCCGGTTTGTCCCGAGGTGGAGATGGGATTGCCCATTCCGCGGGAGAGCCTGCGTCTAGTGGGTGAAAGGGAGAAGCCCCGGCTCATCGCGCCGAAATCTGGCACCGACCATACGGAAGCCATGATCGCCTGGGCACGAAAGCGCGTGGAAGAGCTGGCAGCTGCCGGTCTCCACGGCTTTGTGTTCAAGAAGGACAGCCCTTCGTCGGGCCTGTTCCGCGTTAAAGTGTACAACGAACACGGCATGGCTCAGAAGAACGGCACCGGCATGTTCCCCCGCGAGGTGATGAACCGCTTCCCCCTGCTGCCCTTGGAAGAAGAGGGCCGGCTCAACGACATGCCGCTGCGCGAGAACTTTATCGAGCGCATCTTCGCCTACTATCGCTGGACGGAGATTCTGGACAAGGAACCGACGCCAGGCGGCCTGGTCAAGTTCCATACAGCACACAAGCTGACGCTGATGGCCCATAGCCCCAAGCATTACACCCAGATGGGCCGGGTCGTTGCCGACGCGGGCAAGCGGGACTGGGACGAATTGACAGCCGAGTATGGGTCCATGCTCATGGAGGGCCTGGGCGTGATGGGCACCCGGGGAAAACATGTCAATGTCCTCCAGCACCTTATGGGCTACCTGAAGAACCACCTCTCCACTGAGGACAAGCAGGAGCTGCTGGGCCTCATCGAGGACTACCGGGAGGGGCTGCTGCCGCTGATCGTGCCCTTGACGCTGTTGAAGCATCACCTGAACCGGCATCCGGTGCCCGACTGGGTGCACCAGCAGGTCTACCTGAATCCGTACCCCAAGGAGCTCATGCTGCGGAATCATGTGTAGGTCCAACCTCTGTGGACGGCACAATTGGGTGAGACACTGGCTGGCATCTCCTCTCCAATTGTGGCATCCAAATCCTCGGAAACATGATTTTGCTCGAGTGGTGAGACTGCGATAGAATGTTGTTTGGTGTGCAGAGCCCGGCTGCGATGCGTACAAAGAGGGACTCGGACCTGCACGCTGTGGGTGCTTATGTGGCGGCTTTTCGCCACATGAATCCCTATCCGTGATGTCCGTCCTCTTTCCGATGTGAAAGCGATGATCGCGAAATGCCTGGTAGTTCTCAACACGCTTTTAGAGCCATAGAGCTAGACCCCGGCATCCTCTTAACACCTTTCCGGGTTCAGACGAGCTGGCATGTGATAGCGGGCGCGCTGTCCTGTGGCAAAACAACCCTCATTGATCGGTTGGCCGATCAAGGGTTCCGGACGGTTCCGGAGGGTGCACGGCTGTACCTTGAGAGAGAGTGTGCCAGAGGGCGAACGAATGAGGAGATTCGCAAGAATCTGGCCGCCCTACAGCCCGGCATAGTGGACATGCAAGTGAGCATTGAGGGTGAATTGCGAGCGACTGAAGTCGCCTTTCTCGACCGAGCCATTCCAGATTGCCTCGCTTGGTGGCGAGTCTATGGACTGAACCCGAATGAGTTCTTGACAGAATGCTTCCATCATCGCTATGCTTCCGTGTTTGTCCTCGACCCACTCCCAATTCAGCGGGACGGCTTCAGACCCGAAGATGAGGCCGTTGCAGCCTTCCTCGATGAGTGGATCGTCCGCGACTACAGTTCTTTGGGATATCAGGTCGTGAGGGTACCAGTGTTGTCGATTCAAGAGCGGCTCGCATTTGTTCTTGAGAAGCTTTCCGAGCAAGGACTGCTATAGCAACTAGATTGCGGACTCGCCGCCCAAGCTGGCTCGAACTCGACGAGGCTACCGCGGCTTGAGTTCGAAAGATGCAATGTCCCTCTGGAATGCCGTAGACAGAAAAACTCGCTGCAAACCCGCCTGGCGGGTGAAGACAACCGCTAGACCGTGGATTAGGGATCTAGTACGCATGGTTCGTACGCACACCGTTCCATCTCGGGTGTTCGACTGATCCGCATTGAATTCACAATCGCATCCGGGCCGTCAGATTGGTGAGGTTTTGTCGTTTGAGTTCCGTCTTATAAGAAGGATTCGCCAAGTTCCGGCTTATTCCGTGTGAAAGTGTACAATAAACACGGCATGGCCCAGAAAAACGGTACCGGCATGTTCCCGCGAGAAGTGATGAGCCGCTTTCCCCTGCTGCCCTTGGAGGAGGAGGGCCGGCTTAACGACATGCCCCTCCGAGAGAACTTTATCGAGCGGGTGTTTGCCTATTACCGCTGGACGGAGATGCTGGACAAGTACAGGACTGGCACTCCTCCAAGGGGTGCCGGTCCTCTGGTGCGCTTCCACACCGCGCACAAACTGACGCTCATGGCCCATAGCCCCAAGCATTACACCGAGATGGGCCGCCTCGTCGCCGACGCCGGCAAGCGGGACTGGGACGAACTGACCGCTGAGTATGGGGCCATGCTCATGGAGGGCTTGGGCGTGATGGGTACGCGGGGGAAACACGCCAACGTCTTGCAGCACCTGATGGGCTACCTCAAGAACCACCTTTCCAGTGAGGACAAGCAAGAGCTTCTGGGCCTTATTGAAGACTACCGGCAGGGACTGCTGCAGCTGATCGTGCCTCTAACCTTACTCAAGCACCACCTGAACCGCTATCCAGTGCCCGAGTGGGTGCACCAGCAGGTCTACCTCCATCCGTATCCCAAGGAGCTCATGCTGCGAAATCACGTGTAGGCGGGATTGGTCCGTTTCCTCGCCAGCTGTCGATCTGGGGGGTAGGGATCGTGACAACTTGCCAGATCCCACTTCTCCGGGGCAGACCCGTCTCCATAAGCCCCGTGAGAGGCACAGCTCCCCGATTGGGCACTTGCCTTTAATCCCAGACACGGGTACAATGTATAGCGAACGGCTTGGTTCAACTCTGGATTATGTGGCGGCTTCGCGCCACATGAATCCTTATTCGATAGATGCTCGAGATGAAGTATCTGGGATAATCATCAAGTGTCGATAAGCCCACGCTAGATGACTGCAGGCGTGTATGGAGAGAGAAAACATGGCACGCTTCATTAAATCTGCTGAACTTTCAAATAGTCTGAAACTCCCCTATCTTAATCAGGGAAATCCTTCTGGTGTCCCTCTTATCCTCGTGCACGGCTATGCAGACTCCTGCCGTTCCTTCGAACTATTACTACCTCATTTGCCCGGGTCAATCTGGGCCATCGCCCTGACCCAAAGGGGGCATGGTGATGCGAGCCGTCCCCCAGAAGGCTATCGCTCCCATGATTTCGCAGTGGACCTGGCGGCATTCATGGACTCACTGCAATTGCAGGCAGCCGTGATAGCAGGTGGTTCCAGCGGTGGATTTGTCGCCCGCCGTTTTGCGATTGACTTCCCCGAGCGCACCCTGGGGCTTGTTTTCCTGGGCTCACCTTTCATTCTTCGAGACAAGCAGGAGTGCTAGAACTATGGGAGTCGACAGTATCCAAGTTAACCGACCCCATTGACCCGGGCTTTGTACGCGAGTTTCTAATGAGCACGTATACTCGGCCGGTGCCACAGGCATTCTTGGAAACCATGGTCCGAGAAAGCCTGAAGGTCCCAGCAGGAGTATGGAAAAGAACATTCAATGGCCTTCTGGAAGACAATTCATCTGAAGAGCTCGCCGAGATCAAGGCCCCAACCCTCATAATCTGGGGAGAAGAGGATACAATCGTTCCCCTAAGCGATCAGGCGAAGCTCATGGCTGGGATCAAGAGGTCGCGGTTTGTTGTGTGTTCAGGGGCAGGACACGCGTTATACTGGGAGCGTCCACGTCAAGTTGCATCCTATATTGTGGCGTTCGTCGAAAATACCGTAAAGTGAATTTGCTATAGCTGTCTACGCCCCAGGTCTGAATGCGAATGTTGCATCTAACATCCGCTGGCGTGCCCTGAAAGCTGTCGTCTGCTAGTTGGTGGAGTCCAACCGTGGTAGCTGCCAGGAGGCCACGTAGCAGGCTCCCCGTGCACAATGCTGAACCGGGTCGTCAGATTGATGAGGTTTTGTCGTCTTGTGTCTCAAGTCCTTAGGTAAAAGGAATCACCTGAACCGCTTACCCTGGTTTCTCTAGAGGCACAGCTCCTTCATTGGGCACTTGCCTCATACTCCAAAGACCGCTATAATGTATACACGGCTCGGCCAAGCTTTCAACAGGAAAGTCATTGTGTCGCGGCTTCGCGCCACATGAATCTTAGTCCGTTGGGCTACCGCAGATCATCCTGAGGTGACACATGATCAAGGAAGTTGAGTTTCCGTCCGAAGGGGCGACGCTTCGAGGGCTGCTGTTTTTGCCAGAGTCGCAGACCAAGAGGCCACCGGTTGTCATCATGGCTCACGGAACGTCAGCCACGGTGTACATGGTGGCGGACAAATATGCGGAGGCGTTTTCCAGTGCCGGCCTGGCGGTCCTGCTCTATGACCACCGGAACTTTGGAAGGAGCGAGGGCGAACCACGGCAGGAGATCAATCCCTGGATTCAGTGCCGAGGCTACCGTGATGCGGTCAAGTTCGCCGAGAGACTGGACGAAGTCGATCCCGAGCGAATCGCACTGTGGGGGGACAGCTATACCGGCGGCCAGGTTATCGTCGTCGGCGCGATTGAGCAGCGAGTCAGAGTCATCGTCGCACAGGTTCCGGTATTCGGCGCGGAGCCACCGGAAGTCGACCCGAGCAGGGCAAATTTCGACATCATCAAAGAGATACTGTCGCGGGGTGATGTCCGTGGGTCGCCCGAGACGACCATAGGTCCAATGCCCGTTGTCTCCTCCGACCAAGCCGGTACGCCGTCGCTTTCAAGCCCATCCAGGCGTTCCGCTGGTTCATTGACTACGGAGGTCGTGCCGGCACTCGCTGGAGCAACACTGTCACGCGGGTGCTGCCGGCCACCCCGGTGCCTTTCCACCCGACGCTATGTGCGCCCTTTGTCCGGGTGCACACGCTGCTGATGGTCGCGCCGGAGGACGAGATGCTGCACGCCAATTACACGGTCGCCAGGCAGGCCTACGAACTCATTCCCGGGCCCAAGCAGTGGTACGACATTGCCGGGGGGCATTTCGGGCTGCTCTACTACCCAAGCGAGCTGTTCGGTGAGGCAAGTCGAGTGCAAACCGAGTTCCTGAAGAAATGGCTCTGAGCTATGCCCATAAAGCCCTTGGAACGGACGCGCCACAGACGGCGCGCCGCTAAAGGGCGACGTTAGCCGGCCCGGGGCATCAATCATACTTGCTTGATCCGGATTCGAGTTGTCAGAGTGAGTTCATCGAGTGGCGGGTTTTGTCGTTTGTGTCCAATCTTACAAGAAGGAGTTCCCCTCGTTCGGGCCTGTTCCGTGTGAAAGTGTATAATGAGCATGGCATGGCCCAGCGCAACGGCACCGGCATGTTCCCCCGCGAGGTGATGAATCGGTTTCCCCTGCTACCGCTAGAGGAGGAGGGCCGGCTCAACGACATGCCGCTGCGCGAGAACTTTATCGAGCGGATCTTTGCCTACTACCGCTGGACGGAGATGCTGGACAAAGAGCCCACCCCAGGCGGCCTGGTCAAGTTCCATACAGCCCACAAGCTGACGCTGATGGCCCACAGCCCAAGCACTACACCGAGATGGGCCGCCTCGTCGCCGACGCGGGCAAGCGGGACTGGGACGAATTGACAGCCGAGTATGGGGCCATGCTCATGGAGGGACTGGCCGTGATGGGCACGCGGGGAAAGCATGTGAATGTGCTCCAGCATCTGATGGGCTACCTCAAGAAGGACCTCTCGAGTGAGGACAAGCAGGAGCTGCTGGGCCTCATCGAGGACTACCGGCAGGGGCTGCTGCCGTTGATCGTACCCCTTACACTGCTCAAGCATCACCTGAACCGACATCCGGTGCCGGAGTGGGTACACCAGCAGGTGTATCTCAATCCCTATCCCAAAGAATTGATGCTGCGGAATCACGTGTAGACCGGGTGGCGAGCAAGGGAGAGAGTAGCATGAAAAAAACTAGAGGATGTCTGCAGACTGGCGTGGGTTGGGGTCTCGGTATAGCACTTGGCGCATTGGCTGGCACATTCGCGGGCTTGCTGCTAGGTGTAGGCATCGCGATGATCCTGGGCGTGCTATGAGACTATTCGGATACCCAATGGTTCAAGCTTTATGATCGTCATGGCTTCTGAGGAGAGCACTCATGGAAATCATGGTTAATGGAAAAACATATGAAGTGGCACATGAACCAGACCGCCCCTTATTGTGGGTTCTGCGCGACGAGCTGGGACTGACGGGTACAAAATTTGGCTGTGGCGTGGGGATCTGTGGTTCCTGCGAGGTACACCTGGACGGAAAGGTAGTGCGTTCGTGTATCATTAGGTTGTCCTCAGCAGAAGGCAAGGCCATCCGGACCATCGAGGGTTTGGCCAGTGATGGGGCGCTGCATCCGGTACAACAGGCATTTCTGGATGAACAGGTGCACCAGTGTGGGTGGTGCATGAGTGGCCAGATGATGAGGGCAGTCGCTCTTCTGGAGGAGACTCCGATACCCACCGAAGAAGAGATCGTGGCTGGCATGAGCGCCAACTACTGTCGCTGTGGCGCTTACGGGCGCATCAAGCGGGCCGTCGTCCGCGCGGCCGCAGAGATGGCCGATGGGGAGGATCCGGCCTCAAGGGGAGGTGCTGCGTGAGCGATCGGAAAGAGCGAGCAGGCCGATGAGATTGTGGAGGGAGCCGGGCGCAAGTGGTACATCAGCCGGCGTGGCTTTTTGGTCGGGATGGCAACCACTGGCGCCGCCCTCGCCCTGGGTATCCCCCTGGGCCTGCCGCACCTTCGTCGAGCAGCCGCCGGGCTGACCGAGGGAGATGCCGGGGGATTTGCCTCCGGTACTCTCGATCCATTGCTCTGGTTCGAACTCTACCCGGACGGGCACATCCTGGTCTTTGTGCCCAAGGCGGAGATGGGCCAGGGCATCCACACTGCCCTGGCGCAGATCGCCGCCGAGGAGTTGGAGGTAGCCTGGGAGCAGTTGGAAGTGCGGCACGCCAGCACCAGCCAGGCTGACGAGAGCTTTCGCGGTACAAGTGGCAGCATGTCGGTAACCACCCTTTACGATCCGCTGCGCCAGGCGGCGGCCACGTTGCGCGAAATGCTTCGCGCCGAGGCCGCCCGGGAACTGAACCAGCCTCTGGATGACCTGGTGGCTCGGGATGGCGCCTTTGAATTGGTCGCTGATCCCCAAGTCCGTGTGACATATGGGGAGTTAGTAGGACGCGATGTGGCGTGGCAGGTACCGGAAGAAGATGTTCCGCTGAAGCCAGCAAGTGAGCAGACAACCATAGGCCAGTCCTTGCCCCGCGTCGATTTGCCCAGCAAGATCACGGGCGAGGCCGTTTTTGGCTACGACGCTCGTGCCGAGGGCATGCTCTATGGAGCGGCCGTCCACCGGCCGGCGATAGAGGCCAGGATGCTGTCTGCGGGGCCGGGCGAGGCAGAGAGCATGCCTGGTGTAGTCCAGGTGGTGATCGAGGATGGCTTTGCCGGCGTGGTGGCCAAGTCGCGCCTCCAGGCCTGGGCGGCTCGCAATGCGCTGGAAGTGGAATGGGATGAAGGGTACCTGTGGCAGCAGGAGGAACTGGAGGACTTGGTTATCGTCGGGGGCCGCGGAGGGGTGAATATCCAGCGGGAGGGGGATGCGCCGACCCTCCTGAAGCGGGGCATGCCCATCACGGCCGAGTATCGCAGCGGCATGGCCGCTCACGCCCCCATGGAGCCCAGGCTGCCCTGGCCATCGTGGGCCCGGACTGGCGGTCAGGTATGGACCTCTACCCAGTTTGAGATGAGCGTCCGGCGGGATGTGGCCGATGCCTTGGACCTGGAACCAGAGCAGATCGAGATCATTCCCACCTATCTGGGCGGAGCTTTGGGCGCAAGATTGAACTTGATCCGGTACCCAGTCCTGCCGTGGAAGCGGCCCGGCTTTCCAGGGCCGTTGGCGCGCCGGTCCACGTCGGCTGGGACCGTTTCGAAGAGATGCGCGATGGCTTTGTGCGCCCCCTCACCCATCACCAACTGAGCGCTGTCCTGGACGACGGGGGCCGGATCGAGGCCTTGAGGCACGAGCAGGCCAGCGGCGACGCGCTGTTTCGGCGCCTTTCCCGCCCCGGTTGGCACGATCTTGGGCTTCGACTTTGGCTCGACCCGCGGTGCGCAGATCCCCTATGCCATCGCCAACCGGGATACCACGGTCTGGAGACGCCCGATGCCGATCCCTACCGGTTCGTGGCGTGGCTTGGGCTTGATGGCCAACATCTTTGCCATCGAGAGCTTTGTCGACGAGCTAGCGCACCTTGCCGGCGCCGACCCTCTCCAGTTCCGTCTGGACCACTTGCCCGACGATGCACTTGGACAGCGCATGCGCGCCGTTCTGGAAGTTGCAGCGGAGCGGGCCGGTTGGGGAGAAGGCCAGCCCGAAAACCGGGTGCAGGGGATTGCTTGCAGCGGCGACGGCGGCACTGTGGTCGCAGAGGTGGCCCAGATCTCGCTGGACCGGGACTCGGGCCGGATTCGGGTTCACAGGGTGGTCGCTGCGGTGGATGCTGGACGAACAATCAACCCCAATGGGGCCACTGCCCAGATCGAGGGCTGCATCGTGATGGGTACCAGTGCTGCGCTTCTGGAAGAGATCACGGTCAAGGATGGCCGGGTACAAGCAGGCAACTTTGACCGCTATCCGCTGCTCAGAATGGCCGAGGCGCCGGAGGTAGAGACGATCCTGCTCGAAGCGCCCGATGGCAAACCCAGAGGTCTGGGTGAGCCGCCCCTGGGCCCGATCGCCCCTGCCATTGGCAATGCCCTCTTTGCCCTGACGGGGGCCCGGCTCAGGCGCCTGCCTATGACGCCGGAGCGCGTCATGGCAGCCCTGGAACCCTAGACAATCTGCCATCTGACCTAACCCAGCTCCGCAGCATACTATCCCCTGGCTGACGTGCGGCAGCCAGGGGATAGTTGATCTGGCCGGCCCGCGAACCCTCAACCCAACATCGCAGAGAATCTTTCAGTCATAGAAAATCACTTTCTGTCTGAATCAACCAGACACAAGAGGGGCAACATTAGAAATCCGTAAAGAATATCGACAAAGACTTGACAAAACCGGGGTTCTGTGATATACTCTTTTCACAGTAGTTAATCAAATCACAGGTAGCATGGAGGAAAAAATGAAGCGTCTATTCGTAGTATCTGCTGTTCTGGTTCTCAGTATGGTCCTGGCCACTAGTGCTTTTGCTGATGGTCACGAAGCTCGTGTGCGTGTCGTGCACGCCTCGCCCGATGCCCCGGCGGTTGACGTTTGGGTCAACGGCGCCGTAGCATTCAGCAACGCGCCCTTCAAGGGCATCACCGACTATGCCGCGCTCGAGCCCGGCTCCTACAATGTCCAGGTGTCCCCAACCGGCGCCACAGAGCCTATCGTCATTGATGCCAATCTCGACCTTGCCACCAAGACCGACTACACGGTCGTTGCTGTCGGCATGCTGGAGAATATCGAGCCCTTGGTCCTGATGGACAACAACAGTGCCCCTGCCGCGGGCAAAGCACATGTCCGCTTTGTTCACGCCTCGCCTGATGCTCCGGCTGTTGACATTGCTGTGGCGAATGGCGGTCCGGTGCTGTTCTCCAACGTGGCCTTCAAGGGCACGGGTGACTATCTGCCGGTCGAAGCCGGCACCTACGATCTGGAGGCGCGCCTGGCTGGGTCGGATACGGTGGCCCTGAGTGTGCCTGGGGTGATGTTGGAAGAGGGGACTGTGTACACCATTTTCGCCATGGGCCTGGCCAGTGGTGAGCCTGCCCTGACCGCGGTGCCTAGCGTGGATGCAAGCTACGACGCCATGCCGGCCAGCCTGCCGACGACGGGCGGCCAGACCACCAATTCCTGGCTTCTAGTGGCCATCGTGGCGGGTTTGGCCCTGGTCGCCGGTGGCTTTGCCCTCCGGGCTCGGAATGCAGAGGTGAGCATCGAAGACTAGGTCTTCTCCTTCTTTTTGAAGAGGTGATCCTGCCGAGAAGCAGGATCACCTCTTCTTCTTGTCCCGCCCACCCCTCTTTGCTCGCCGTGATCTGCCCGGTATGCCGGATCAGGCGAGGCTGGGCTTGGGACCGAATCAGCCCGCTGTGGATTCGGTTTCTGTTGCTCGCTCGGCGGCCCAGGGCGGTCAGCAGGTCCCGGGCGTGTTCCTCCTCGATAATCAGAATGTCCTCCAGGGTATGCTTGAGTCCATACTCCTGCAGTGACTCGGCCTCAGCGATCCGCTACTTGTAGCGGGAAATGGCGTGGAACTCGCCTGCCAGATTCGGCTCGAGCATCTCTGTGCTGTCGCCCGAGGTCTTGATCTCCTCCACATCCACCACCCGGAATACTGCCAAGAAATCGATTTGGTCGGACAGAACACTAGCGTGCCCCATCTCTTCGTTTGCGTGGGTGAGCAGTTCCTGGATCGTCGACTCGTATTCTGCTCCCGTGATGACCGAACAGCTTTGCGCCAAGTGCAATCTGTACGAACCGTTTGGTTGAGGATGGACTAAGGTGTAGCGCACGCAAGCGCACAGTTTTTGTCCAGTTTTTATGCATTCCTAACGCAAAATCCATTTCAAATTCTTGACAAAACCACGGCGGTATGGTATCTTGTCAGGGTATAAGAACAAGGCTATCGGTGGATAAGAGTGATCAGGCAGGAATGTCGAATGGGAACGAAGGTCACCGCAAACAGCGTTGCAAGCAACACTGCTGATGATAGTCAAAAAAGTCAAAGGAGTAGAAGGCAATGAACAAGTGGTGGCGAATTAGCAGATATAGCATTCTGTTGGCAGCTGGTCTGTCTTTCTTGCTGTCGACATTCCTGTGGTTCACCGGCTCGAAGGAGCAGGGCATCTATGTGGCCATCTGGGTTCCCTCGATCCTTTCCTTCGGTGCCTTTGTGCTGGCGTGGAGGAGGCAGGAATGAACGACGCCTTTATCTTTGTGTTGGGTCTGTTGGCCACTCTCGCTACGCTCGGACCACTGACCATCGCTGCGATTTCTGAACTGCGCGCAAAGGACCATCAGGAGTGATCTTTCTTCCGACCCTAGAAGACTGGATTGTACTATGACGGCGACTGCACTTTTGTTGGTGGCCGACGCCAGCCTCATATTCCTGGGCGCCAGAAGCGAGCGGTTGTACCTGCCCCGGCTGTCGGCCTACGCCGCTGCCAAGGCCGGCCTTGACTCCTTTGTCGAGGTCCTGGCCAAGGAAGAGCGCCAGCGCCGGGTCACTTTGGTGCATCCGGTGGCCGTGGATACCCCCTTGTGGGAAAAGGTAACCTTCAAGCTGCCGGCTGGGGCCATGAGCTCCGACGAGGCGGTTCAGCGGATCCTGTCCGCCTACCGCGATGGCCATCGTGGCCAGCTGGACCTGTGAGCGTCATGAACGAGAACGGTGATTTTGTTTACCTCGATGGCCTTTCCAAGAGTTTCCAGGAGGGCGGCCGGCTCCGAACCGTGCTGACTGGCGCTCATGCCGAATTCGCCCAGGGCGAGTTCGTGGCCATCCTGGGCAAGAGCGGAAGTGGCAAGAGTACGCTGCTGAACCTGATCAGCGGCATCGACCTGGTCGACGGGGGAGACATCTGGGTAAGTGGCCAGAGATTGACCGCACTGGACGAGCGCCAGCGTACCCTGTTCCGTCGGCAGAACATAGGCTTCATCTTCCAGTTCTTCAACCTCATCCCCACGCTGACCGTGTGGGAGAACGTGATCCTGCCGCTGGAGCTGGTTGGCGTGAACAATAATGAGGCAAGCCAGCGGGTCGCCACTCTGCTGGAGGCGGTGGGCCTGCTCGACCGGCGGGACACCTTTCCCGACCGCCTGTCGGGAGGCGAGCAGCAGCGGGTGGCCATCGCCCGTGCCCTGGCCCACGACCCTCTGCTGGTCCTGGCCGATGAACCGACCGGCAACCTGGACGAGGAGACAGGACGGCAGGTGATGGCCCTACTGGACCGCTTGACCCGCCAGAACGGCAAGAACCTGGTACTGGTCACCCACAGCAACGAAGCCGCTGCCTACGCGGATCGGATCCTCACCCTGCGCGACGGGAAGCTGGTGGACGGGGCGCAAGATGCCTGAGCAAAGACCGTCCACCTTCGCCTCGCGCACGCTGTGGAACATCGGCTGGCGCTACCTCCTGCGCCACGCCTGGCAGAGTGCCTTGATGGTCCTGGGTATTACGCTGGGCGTGGCCGTCGCCGTGGCCGTGGACCTGGCCAACGCCAGCGCTACCCGTGCCTTTGACTACAGCACCGACTCGGTCGCTGGGCGGGCCACACACCAGATTTTGGCCGGGCCGCAGGGCCTGGACGAAGGGCTCTATGTTACACTGCGCCGCGAGGGGATGGCCACCCGTGGCATTCCCGCCGCTCCGATCGTGACCGACTATGTCTATTCGCCCCAGCTCGGCGACCGGCCCTTCCAGCTTCTGGGCGTCGATCCTTTTGCCGAAGCCCCCTTCCGCAACTATGTCTGGGGCGCAGGCCAGGCACCCGCTGGAGACCTAACCACCCTCCTCACCCAGCCCGGCGCTGTTCTGCTGACGTCGGGCATTGCCGCCTACTATGGCCTGGTGCCCGGGGACCGGCTGAACCTGGAGGTGAGCGGTTACCCGCGCCAGGCCTTCCTGGCCGGTCTGCTGACCCCGGCCGACGAGCTCAGCCGCCGCACCCTGGACGGCCTGATCCTGGCGGACCTTGCCACTGCCCAGGAACTGACTGATCGCCTGGGCCGGCTTGATCGCATCGACCTGATCCTGCCCAGGGACAGGGGGGGCGTTCCCGACGAGCTAGCGGCCCTGCTTCCAGCCGGCGTCCAGATCGTGGAGGTCGAGGCCCGCGCGGGCACGATTGAGGAGATGACAGCGGCCTTCCGCCTGAACCTGCTGGCCCTCAGCCTCTTGGCCCTGGTCGTGGGCCTGTTCCTGATCTATAATACGATGACCTTTTCGGTGGTCCAGCGCCGGCCCCTCTTTGGTACGTTGCGCGCCCTGGGCGTCACCCGCCGCGAGGTCTTTGCCCTGGTCGTCAGCGAGGCGCTTCTCGTCGGAGCCCTTGGCGCCGTCTTGGGCCTGGGATTGGGCATCCTGATGGGCCGCGGAGCGGTGCAGGCGGTGACCCAGACCATCAACGACCTCTACTTTGTCGTCACCGTGCAGGATATCGAGATCCCGGCCTCTAGCCTATTCAAGGGCGCGTTGCTGGGTATCCTGGCCACGGTGCTTGTCGCCGCGCCGCCGGCCTGGGAGGCGGCCTCGGTGCCGCCCCGCATCGCCCTCTCCCGCTCCGGCCTGGAGGGCAAAGCACGGCGCGCTGTGGCCTGGTTAGCGGTGGGCAGCCTGATCCTGGCTGTTCTGGGTCTGGGACTACTGGCCATCCCCACGCCAAGCCTGACGATTAGCTTTGCCGGAACGCTGGCCATCGTAGTCGCCTTTGCTGCCCTGACGCCCCTGGCTACGACTTTGCTGATGCGCATCGCGACCCGGCCCCTGGGGCGTATCTGGGGCGTGCTGGGACGCATGGCCCCGCGCAACGTCGTCACCTCGATCAGCCGTACGGCCGTCGCCGTCGCGGCACTGATGGTGGCCGTATCGGTGACCATTGGCGTGAGCCTAATGATCGGCAGTTTTCGCACGACTGTGGTCACCTGGCTGGACCAGGTTTTGCAGGGCGACGTGTATGTCTCGGCACCCAGCCGTACCTCGACCCAGGCCACCACGCCGCTGGACCCGGCGGTACTGCCCATCGTCGAGGCCTGGCCCGGGGTTGAGCGGGTGGACCTGCTGCGCACGGCAACGGTGGAATCGTTCGGCGGTCCGGTTTCCGTCTTTGGCGTCTACAATCCCGATTTTGGCGAGCGGCCGTTTGTCTCAACGGATCTCTCTCCCGAAGAGATCTGGGACGCGATGCAGGCTGGCGCCGTTGTCGTATCCGAGCCGTACGCTAATCTGACGGGGCTGCCGCGGCGCGGCGGGACGGTGACGCTCTTCACCTCCGAAGGCGCGCGCGAGCTGCCCGTGGCTGGTATCTACTACGACTATGTGACCAGCGGAGGCACCATCTCTATGTCGTTGGACACCTATCGCCAGCTCTGGAAAGACGAGGCGCTGACTGCCCTGGCCATCCGCCTGGCGCCAGGCGCCGACGCAGACGCCGTGGCCCGGGAACTGGGGGATGCGCTGGCGCCGGTCCAGCGCCTTTTTGTCCGTCCCAACCAAGCGCTGCGCGACGAAGCACTGGTCATCTTTGACCGCACATTTGCCATAACTGGCGCCCTACAGTTGCTGGCCACGGTGGTCGCCTTTATCGGCGTGCTCAGCGCCCTGCTGTCTCTACTGCTGGAGAAGCAGCGTGAAGTGGGCATCCTACGGGCTGTAGGCCTCACCGCCCGTCAGCTCTGGGGCTTGGTGATGCTCGAAACTGGCCTGATGGGCGCCGTCGCTGGCTTGCTGGCCATGCCCACTGGCTTTGCCCTGTCGCTCATCCTGATCTATATCATCAACCGGCGCTCCTTCGGCTGGACGCTGCAGATGCAGGTCGACCCTGAGCCCTTTCTGACAGCGCTGGCCGTGGCTGTCGTCGCGGCCCTGCTGGCTGGCATCTACCCGGCGCGCAAGATGGGGCAGATGCTGACCGCCGAAGCGCTGCGATATGAGTGAGGCTCTGTCATGAAAAGTTGGCCAAAGGTTCTGATCGGCATCGGGCTGCTGGCCCTGCTGGGAGGTGTGTCCTTTCTCCTGGTCCAGCGCCAGGAGCCCCAGGTGCAGGCGCGCCTGGTTGCCCTGGCTGATGGGGAAAGAGGCGATCCATCGGCTGGCTTCATGCGTGCCGAGGGGCCAGCCCACCTGGAATTCCCCGCCGATCACGGCCCCCATCTGGACTACCAGACCGAGTGGTGGTACTATACCGGCAACCTGGCCACCACCGAGGGGCGGCGCTTTGGCTACCAGCTGACCTTTTTCCGGCGGGCATTGGTGTCACCTGCGCTCCGCAGCGAACGCCAGTCGGCTTGGGCGGCCGACCAGGTGTATATGGCCCACTTTGCCCTTACTGACGTCTCGGACGGGCGCTTCCGGGCCTACGAACGGTTCTCGCGAGGTGCTGGCGGCCTGGCCGGAGCCCGGACGGAACCCTACCAGGTTTGGCTAGAGGATTGGGAGGTGACAGAGGTCGAGCCGGGTGTGACACGCATGCACGCCGCGCAGGATGGCCTGGTCCTGGATCTGGTGCTGACCGACCGCCAGGGTCCCATTCTCCAGGGCGACCGCGGCTACAGCCCCAAGGGTCCCCAACCAGGCAACGCTTCCTACTACTACAGCCAGTCCCGCCTGGAGACGGCGGGAACGGTGCAGGTGGCGGATGAGGTCTACCCCGTCGAGGGCCTGAGCTGGATGGACCACGAGTGGAGCACCAGCAGCCTGGCCGCGGACCAGGTGGGCTGGGACTGGTTCTCGATCCAGTTGGACGACGGCAGCGCGCTGATGGCCTTCCAGCTTCGCAAGGAGGATGGCAGCATCGATCCCTTTTCCAGCGGCACTCTTATAGACCCGGATGGCAGTACCCTCCATCTCGACCGCGACGCCTTCGAGATCCGGGTCGACGACACCTGGCGCAGTCCTTCCACCGGGGCGACCTATCCCGCCCGTTGGACCGTTGTCGTGCCCGCCGTAGACTTGACGCTGGAGATCGAGCCCTACCTGGCCGATCAGGAGCTAGACGTTTCCTACGCCTACTGGGAGGGTGCGGTGGGGGTCGTGGGCGAGCGGGCTGGCCAGGCCGTTGCCGGCAACGGCTACGTTGAGTTGACCGGCTACGCCGCCTCGATGCAGGGACAGTTCTGAGCGGGGGATGGACTGATGCGCAGAACACTCTTCCAGGTCTTTGATGACCTTCTGGACAAGACGGTCGTGCTGAGCTACACCCGGCTCGGTTACTCCCTGCGCCAGACCGCCTGGCAGGACGCCGACCTGGAGGTTGATATGACCGGCCAGGTGTGCCTCGTCACCGGAGCTAGCTCCGGCCTGGGGCGGGTCACTGCCGAAGCTCTGGCCGGCCTAGGAGCCACGGTCCACATGCTGGTGCGGAGCGAGGGCAAAGGGCGCTGGGTTCGCGAAGGCATCGTGCAGCGAACCGGAAACGAGCAAGTCCACCTGGAGTTCGCAGACCTGAGCGACCTGACCTCGGTGCGGGACTTTGCGAAGCGGTTCCTGGAGCGGCAAAGCCAGCTGGACGTGTTGATCAACAACGCCGGCGCGCTGCTGGCAGAGCGGGGAACCTCCGTCGATGGCTTCGAATTGAGCTTTGCCACCAACGTGTTGGGACCGTTTCTTCTGACCGATCTGTTGATTCCGTCGCTGGTGGCCAATGCGCCGTCGAGGATGATCACTGTCTCTTCGGGCGGCATGTACACCCAGAAGCTGGACGTGGACGACCTCCAGTTCGAGCGCAAGCCCTACAACGGTGTGACCGCCTACGCCCAGGCCAAGCGAGCCCAGGTGATCCTGACCGAGCTCTGGGCAGACAAGCTGGCGGGCTCGGGCGTCACCGTCAACGCCATGCATCCTGGCTGGGCCGATACGCCCGGCGTGCGGGCATCCCTGCCAACATTTCGGCGCTGGACTAGAAGGATCCTGCGAACGCCGGAGCAGGGAGCCGACACCATCGTCTGGCTGGCCGTGGCCGAGTCCGTGGCCGGCATCAGCGGCAGGTTCTGGTTTGACCGGAGAGAGCGGGGTACCCATCTGCTGCCCCGCACGCGTGGTTCGGCGCGCGATCGGGAGCGGCTATGGGACGAATGTGTGCGCCTGACAGGCTCGACCTGGTCTGAGACGTGCTCTCTGGCCGCGCCAGAATCACTTCCAAAGGAGCGCGTCCTTTGAAGAAGCTAGATCGGGTCCAGGTCGAAACAGGTGCTGAACTGCGCGCCTGGCTGGAGAGTAACTACACCCGCAGCGAAAGTATCTGGCTGGTTACGTTCAAGAAACACGTCCCCGACAAATATATCTCCGGAGACGAAATCGTCGAGGAAGCCTTGTGCTATGGCTGGATGCGGACCGCTCGATGTTGCTGCTCTCCCCGCGGCGACCTGGCAGCCCCTGGTCACGTCTCAACAAGCAGCGCGTCGACAAGCTGCTCGCCGCCAACCGGATGATTCCACCCGGCCTGACAGCCATCGAGCGGGCAAACAGGACGGCTCGTGGACCATCTACGATGAGATTGAGGATCTGATTATCCCCGACGACCTGGTCGCAGCGCTAGATGGGGACGGGACGGCGGCGCACCACTTTCACGCTTTAAGCGACTCGTCGAAGAAAGGCATCCCGTGGTGGATCAAGAGTGCCAAGCAGCCGGCAACGCGCCACAGACGTATCGCCGAAACGGTGCATCTGGCGCGGCAGGACATAAAAGCCAATTCACCTCAAGCTCAGGCGTTCAAGCGCCAACCAGGCAAGACTTGTTCAGATACCGAGTAGGAGGAATGTGACATGACCGAGGAGAAAGCAACTGAGCTCGAGATCCAGGAGGTGCTGGCTGATCTCGACTTCTGGACCGTAAAAGACGGAAAGCTCCACCGCGAGTACAGGTTTCGCGACTTTGTCCAGGCCTTTGGTTTCATGGCCCAGGCGGCCCTGCTGGCGGAGCGGTCTGCCCACCACCCGGAGTGGTTCAACGTCTACAACAGGGTGGTGGTCGACCTGACGACGCACGAGGCCCAGGGCATCACCCAGAAGGACTTTCATCTGGCTCGCGCCATGGAGCAGATCTCGGGGCAGGTGTAAGGCATGCCCTGAATCCGTGAAGGGCCTGCCCAAGAAGGGGTGCGGGACACGTATGGAGCGCGACGGGAACGGAAAAAGGCCGGCGCGGCCTTGGTTTGGGTTCGTCTGGGGCCAACCCGGAGAGAGGACAGAACATGGGCAAGCACATCTCTGACTGGCTGCGCCGGGTATCGACGGGCTGGGTAGCCCTGGCCGCCCTCCTCATCTTCCTGCTTTTCACCGCCTTGGTCCTGCCCGAGCAGGCGATGAGGGCAGAGCAAGAGACCGGCAGCGCGGTCTCGCCGGATACCTCCTTGTTCTACACGAGCGGCGATCTGTACCGGTTGGCCGAGTCGTACGGCGAGCAGGGACGGCAGGCCTACATCAGGGCCCGATTCACCTTTGACCTCATCTGGCCGCTGGTGTACACGCTGTTCCTGGTCACAGCCATCAGTTGGGTGTTTGGCAAGGCCTTCGCCCCAGACAGCCCTTGGCAACGCGCCAATCTGGCCCCGTTGCTGGGTGCCCTCTTTGACTACCTGGAGAACCTGTCCACCTCCCTGGTGATGCTGCGCTACCCGCAGCAGACCGTCGTGGTGGACATGTTGGCACCCCTGTTCACTGCACTGAAGTGGAGCCTGCTCGGAGCCAGTTTCATCCTGCTGTTTGTCGGAATCGTGGCTGCCCTCTGGCGCCGGACGAAAGGCATGGTACAGGGCTCAGGACCCGGCCTCAATGCGGAAGAGCCGAAGGCGTAGCCCCATGCACCCCCATAAGCAGGTGCTGGCCTGGCTCGTGTTGCTGGGCGGCGCGGCTGTACTGGCCAGCTATGCCTACAGCCTGAGCTTCGATCGGGCCACGCAGGCAGACCTGTGGGGCGGCGTGCCGCCGGCCCTTCTGCCAACCTATGTGGCCTCGATGGCCCTGGCGACGGGGGGCTACGTTGCTTTCACCTGCTATTTGCTCTTACGTGTGGATCCTAACAGGGCGCAGATTGCTGGCCGTTTTGGCTTCGGCCTTTTCCCGGTTCTGTACCTGATGATCCTGGTCCCATCGGCGCTGTGGCTGCCACTTACCTCGGCTATGGTCCGAGACCCGGGCGACCTGCTATGGCTGGCCATTCGGCTGGTGTTGGCCTTGGTGGGAGTTGCTTCGATGGTCCTGCTGCTGGCGCTGCTGGCCTTGCGACCGCGCCGGCCAACCGGTGCCTATTGGCTGGCAGTGGCTGGAGCCGCTGCCTTTTGTCTCCAGACGACGGTGCTGGACCTCTTTGTCTGGACGGCGCTGTTCCCAGCCTGAGGGATGGGCGGCCGCGGTCCTTTTCAGGCTGCCGGGTCCCGGTCGCTTGGTGAAGGCGGGTTGTCGCCTGCCAAGAAAAGGAAAAAGCATGCACATAGATGGGAAGCGAATTGTCATAACTGGTGCCTCTTCGGGCATTGGCCGGGCACTTCTGCAGGATCTGAGCGGGAGGGAGCTTCAGGTCGTCGCAGCAGGCAGGGACCAAGTGCGACTCCGGGACGCTGCCGAATCTGCCAGCGCGCCGCAGACCGAGATCTTGCCCTTTGTCTGCGATCTGGCCCTGCAGTGGGGTGTCGATGAGCTCTTTGACTATGCCTGCCAGCAGATGGGCGGGATCGACATCTTTTTCGCCAATGCAGGCTTTGCCTACTGGGAACCGATCCGGGAGCCGGATTGGGGTCGCATCGAGACGATCTACCAGACCAACGTCTTCTCGCCTATCTATGCTGTGGAAAAGATGCATGCGCTTTTCCCCGGCGCCGACTACCGCGTCGTGATCACCTCGTCGGTCCTGGGCCGGGTTGGCCTGGAGGGCTATGCGCTCTACTCCTCAACCAAGGCTGCGCTGGATCGGTTCGCCGAGGTCTATCGACTCCAAACCGGGAAGCGGAGCCGGTTGGTTCTCGTCTATCCGCTGGCTGTCCGGAGTGGCTTCCTAGAGACAGCCGGAGGCGCTCCCACGCCCTGGCTTTCCCAGTCAGCCGAGTCAGTCGCCCGAGGCATGGTACGGGGCATAGAGAGGGACCAGGAGACCATCTATACCTCCTGGATACTGCCGCCCATGCTGCTTGTCAACCATCTTTTGCCCTTCACCCGGCGCTGGTACCAGGCGTTAGATGGAAGAGTCGCCCGCCGTCATTGGGGGGCGCAGGATAAGAGGGTGAACCAGGGTGAGTCTGGCTGAGTAGGATAAGCGAGGTGCCCCTGGGCCTGCCGTGCCGAGCGCCTGATCTCGTTTAAAGCGCCAAGGGAGAGTCTCAGATGAATCGTAGGGACCAAACGTGTATCGTCGTGGGTGGAGGACTGGCCGGGCTGGTCGCTGCGACTGTTCTGCAGCGGGAGGGTGTCCAGGTGACTGTGCTGGACAAGGGTCGGGGCATTGGGGGGCGTCTGGCCACGCGGCGCATTCGAGATGATGCTTTCGGCCAGGGCGTCTTTGACTATGGCGCCCAGTACTTTACCGTGCGCGATCCTCGTTTTCAAGCCTGGGTCGACGGCTGGCTAGAGGCAGGTGTCGTCGCCCCGTGGTCCGCGGGTTTTGCCACCGAAGATGGCGTGCTGCGCGGGCTGGGTGAACCTCGGTACCGCGGTGTAGAGGGTATCCGGGGCATAGCCAAGCACCTGGCCGGGGATCTGGATGTGCATACTAGCACCCGCGTCGCTGGAATCTCGTGGGATCGCGGGGGATGGTCCGCGCGCACCGAGGCGGGCTCCCTCTTTCACGGGAGCCTGCTCTTGCTGACGCCGCCCGTCCCCCAGTCGCTGGTCCTGATCCACGATGCAGGCATCGGGCTGCCACTGGCGGTCGAAAGCCGGCTCCGCGCCGTGACCTATGAGGCCTGCCTGGCCTTGCTGGCCGTATTGCGCGGACCTTCCCAGATCCCGGAGCCGGGGGGCATGTGGCTGTCGGGTGAGCCGATCGCGTGGATCGCTGACAACCAGCAGAAGGGCATCTCGCCCTACGCTGCCGCCGTTACCATCCACGCCGGCCCAGACTTCAGTCGAGCCCACTGGGAAGGGGACGATGATGCGCTGGCCGGACAGCTTTTCACTGCTGCAGCGCGCTGGCTAGGTTCCGGGGTTGCGCAATATCAGGTGCACCGCTGGCGCTACAGCAAGCCGTCTACCTTCTACGGTGAACCAAGCCTTGCCCTGGACGAGCCGGGCCCCTGGGTTCTGGCCGGAGATGGGCTGGTGGCGCCCCGCCTCGAGGGTGCTTTCTTGTCCGGCCTATCCGCCGCAGAAGCGATCTTGGCCAGGCTGGGCATATAGCCGGGGCCGGTGCGGCGATGCCTGTACGGGCCTGTTCGAGTCAGATATCGGCCTTCATCAGAAGCACCGCAGCGGCGAGGATGCCTGCCCCTTCAACTCTCTGTGCGGGCGCTGTCTCCTGGAGGTTGAAGCCAAGCTGGGGGCCAATCCCCGTCTCGGCCGCAGCTTGCTCGGAATTCGCTACCTGGACGCGGATGACCGGAAGGCGATGCGCTTCCAGGCTCGTTCGTTCCTGGAACGGCTGGACTATGGTGGGGACTGGTCCGCATCCTGACTGGACAGGGGTATATGACGCCTGGACCAGCCGGCCCAGGCTCAGGTCGGCTCGCCGCTAGCCCTCCCAGGCTTTGAAGATGATTGTCCCGTTGTGTCCGCCAAAACCGAACGAGTTGGACAGGGCGGTGCGGGGGTGTGTATCCCGTGCCTGGTTGGGCACGTAGTCCAGGTCACAATCTGGATCAGGAGTCTCATAGTTGATGGTAGGATGGATGATGCCGGTTTCCAGCGACTTGATGCAGGCAATCGCTTCGACGGCACCCGCTGCGCCCAGGAGATGCCCGATCATCGACTTGGTCGAGCTGACCGGTAAATGATAGGCATGTTCGCCAAAAACCTTGTGAATGGCCCGGGTCTCGGCCGCGTCGTTGAGAGGCGTGCTGGTGCCATGGGCATTGATATAGTCAATGTCCGCCGGGGCAAGTCCCGCGTCGTTCAGTGCCCGCTCCATCGACAGGAGCTGCGCCTGCCCCCTCCTCGTCGGGGCTGGTGATGTGAAAAGCGTCCGTGCTGGCGCCAAAGCCCACTACTTCAGCGTAGATGCGCGCTCCGCGCTTCCGTGCCTGAGCCAGGTTCTCCAGGACGAGCACGCCGGCGCCCTCGCCCAGCACAAAGCCATCTCGATCGGCATCAAAGGGCCGGCTGGCCCGCTGAGGCTCGTCATTGCGGCGCGAAACGGCCTGCATGTTACCAAAGGCGGCCAGCGCCAGGGGATGCATACCTGCATCGCTGCCGCCGCAGATCACCACGCCGGCCGCCCCCGTGCGTATCAGCCCGGCCGCCTCGCCGATGGCGTAGGTGCCCGTGGCGCAAGCCGAGCACACCGACATGCTTTTTCCGTGGAGACCGTAGCGAATGGCGATCTCCCCCGCTGCAGCGTTGGACATCATCATCGGCACCATCAGGGCGCTGACACGCCGCGCGCCCCGCTCGCGCAGAACGTCGGCACCGTGCAGCTGTGTGGTGATCCCGCCAACCGCTGTGCCCAGCACTACACTCGCGTTGCGGCGGGTGTCGCTATATTCAAATTCCAGCCTCGCATCAGCCACTGCCTGGTCCGCCGCGATCAGGGCTATCTGGGTGAACCGATCGGCTCGCCTCGCCTGCTTGGGGCCGAGCAGGCTGGCTACATCCAGGTCCTTGATCTCCGCCGCGATGCGCACTGCCTGATCGGCGGGATCATAGGCCGTTATAGGCCCTACTCCAGACCGCCCCGCGATCAGTCCGCCCCAGTAGACTGGTACGTCGTTGCCCAGAGGGGTCACTGCCCCGAGCCCCGTGACCGCCACTCGTTTGTCCATGATACTCACCTCCGGTCCTTTTCACTCTGCTCCAAAGCACAGAGCTCAGGCTTTGCTAAAAGAACACCGTGGGGGAAAGAAAGGTACGCAACTCTGGTTGCTCACTGACCCATGCTTCTGAATGACACGCGGGGTGCAACGATCTTGATCCTGAGTGGCTTTTGCGGTATACTGGAGTTCATTCATAGTAGAAGGTGGTCATGACATGGATAAGGTGCGCGAGATACTCGAAGAACTACGTCTGGTACTGGCCGGTCGCAGCAGCTTTTTAGATTCTCTTTTGCCCCCTCTCTTCTTTGTGTTGCTCAATGCTATTTGGGGCATGCAGGTTGCCATCTGGGCTTCGCTGGGGCTGTCCGTTGTCATCGCCATCTACCGTCTGTTCAAACGCCAATCTCTGCTATATGCCCTTGGCGGAGCTGGTGGTGTAGCCCTGGCTGCCCTGATAGCGCAGCTCCTGGGCAGGTCCGAGGGTTTCTTCCTGCCCGGCATCGTCACTGGGGGACTGACTCTCCTCCTATGTCTGGTAAGCGTCCTGGTCGGGCGCCCTATCGTAGCCTGGACGAGCTACATCGCCCGCCGCTGGCCTCTGGACTGGTACTGGCATCCCAGAGTGCGCCCAGCTTACAGCGAGGTTACCTGGCTGTGGGTGTTGGTCTTTGGGCTGCGGCTGCTGCTCCAGCTGAATCTGTTCCAGGGTGAGCAAGTCAGCCAGCTTGGGTTAGTACAAGTTCTGACCGGCTGGCCAGTGACCATCGTGCTGTTGATCATCAGCTATCTTTACGGAACCTGGCGCCTTCGGAACCTCAGTGGCCCCAGTGTTGAAGAGTTCAAAACTGGTGCTGGGCCGCCATGGGAGGGACAGCGCCGGGGTTTCTAGTCCAATCCAGGAGGACCAAAACATGCAATTCCCGGCAGTGACCGGATCAAACCTGCAACGAAAGAGCCTTAGCCTGCCAGCAGCGTTTGAGGGCGAGTTGAACCTGCTCTTCATCGCTTTTCAGCAGTGGCAGCAGACCCAGGTGGACTCCTGGATCCCCTTTGCCAAGCAACTTGAGGAAGGCAATCCAAAACTACGCTACTACGAGCTGCCTACCATCGAGAAGCGGAATCGTCTGGCCCGCACCTTCATCAACGAGGGGATGCGTGCTGGCATTCCGGACCCAGTGGCCCGCGAGCGTACCATCACGCTCTACCTGGACAAGACTGCCTTTCGGAAGGCCCTCCAATTGCCCAACGAGGACGACATCCATGTGCTCCTCTTGGATAGTCGGGGGCAGGTCCAATGGCGAACAGAGGGACCCTTTGCACCGGCGAAAAGAGACTCTCTCGCCGCCGCAATTCAGGCAAGGCAGCACGATGAAGCTGACTGACATCACGGCGTTGGGGCGCACTCCCATAGACCCTCGCTACCCGACGAACCTGGCCATCGCTGCCCTGACCGCAATCGTGGCAATCGCTGGGGCGGTCTTTTACCTTTTCTCAGGCGCAGCCTTTCTCGAAAGCGCCCTGTGGGGCATTGAGATAGGTCTTGTCCTATTCTTGACCTGGGCCTTGGGCCGGGAGCTTGATCCCGATCACGACCTGGCGGCCTTTGTAGGCGCAGGCCTGGTACTCATCGCCTTGCTGCTCGTTGGCCCTCCGCCCCTCCTGGTGGTCCTCTGGCTGTTGTTGGCGCTCCGTCTGGTGAACCGCACGGTGGGCCTGCCTGCCAAACCCCTGGATTCGCTGGCGGTCCTTGGCCTTGGGCTCTGGCTGACCTGGCAGGGCTACTGGATCGCTGGCCTGGTGACGGCTGGCGCGTTTCTGCTCGACGGATTGCTATCGCCGCCGCTTCGCTACCATCTGTTCATTTCCGGCCTGGCCCTTGTTGCCACCATCGTCCTATCCGTCTTTCATGGGGGTGTTGCCACGGAGGGCGGACCTACCATGCTGGTCGTGGTTTCCTCGGTGGTGCTGGCAGGCTTGTTCGCGGTGGTGATCGCCACCTCTCGTGAAGTGCAGGCCGTAGGGGACGCGACTCGCGAGCCGTTGAACCCGCGGCGTGTCCAGGCGGCCCAGCTTCTCGCTCTGCTAACGGCTCTGCTCTTTGCCTGGTGGTATGGGACATCAGGTCTAGTCGCCCTCCTGCCCCTGTGGGCGGCACTGCTCGGCACGAGCCTCTATCGACTTGTGATCCTCGTACGATCGCGCAGTCGCTAAGACTCTAGGAGGAAAGAATCATGCGAGACGAACCGGTTTTGGGACCCGAATTCGACGCATCGCTGACCGTAGAGCCCTCCGAGCGGACGGTGGCCGAACGCATCCGTGCCCTTGTCGCAGAAGAGGCATTTGCTGTGCTCTGCACCCAGGGTGATGGACAACCCTACGGCTCGGTAGTAGCCTATGCCTATGACCCAGACCTGAAATCATTCGTATTCGCCACGCCAAGGGCTACAAGAAAGTTCCGCCTACTCTCCCTGTGCGATCGAGTGGCCCTGGTGGTTGACAACCGGGGCAAGCACCCTGGGGATTTGATGAAGGTCGGGGCGGTCACGATCACCGGGAGGGCGGAGCAGTTGGAGTTGGGACCAGGGTACGAGGAATGCGCCCGGTTGCTGATGGTGCGCCACCCCTATTTGAAGTCCTTTGTCGAGTCCCCGTCGACGGCCTTATTCCGGGTCGACGCTGTCCGTTTCCTACATGTCACACGATTCCAGGAGGTGCGCCAGTGGCTCCCGGCAGTGGATGGGTAATCCCTCTCAAAGAGGCGGCAGAGTGTGACGAGCGCCTCATCGGCGGCAAGGCGGGCAAGCTAGCCCAGCTTGCTCGGGCCGGCTTTCGCGTACCCGATGGCTTTTTCATCACGGCGAAGGCCTATGAGTACTTTGTGGCAGAACGAGACCTGGCCCGCCTGGTCCGGATGGAACTGGGTCGCAAACCCTTTGAATCGATGCGCTGGGAAGAGATTTGGGACGTGGCCCTGCGCATCCGCTCAGCCTTTCTGGCAAGCGCAGTCCCTCCGAAACTGGTTGAGGTTATTGAGGCCGCCGTCGAAGGGCTTGGGCCTGACAAACCGCTGGCTGTCCGCTCTTCTTCGCCGGGAGAGGACTCGGCCAATCGATCTTTTGCCGGCTTGCACGAATCAGTCGTCGGCGTTGTCGGTATGGAGGCTGTTCTCGATGCCCTCCGTGTGGTGTGGGCTTCCCTCTGGTCTGATGCGGCACTGCTCTATCGCCAGGAATTGGCCCTGGATCCGGGCCTCAGCCGTATGGCGGTCGTTGTCCAGACGATGGTCGATGAGGACCGCTCCGGGGTAGCCTTTGGGCGAGACCCCAGGGAACCAGGCCGCAAGCATGCCATCATCGAGGCTGTGCCAGGTCCCTGTGGCGACTTGGTGGATGGCGTGGTCGATCCCGATCGCTGGATCTTGGACCGGGCTTCGGGAGAGGTGGTCGAGTGGCGCCCCGGCGAGCGCGAGGGTGAGCCCGGGGGAATACCAATCCTGGAGCTCGAGGACTTGGGCATTCTGCACAGGATGCTTCAACAGGTAGAAGCCCTCTTCCAATGGCCTCCCGACACCGAATGGACGGGGCGGGGAGAACGGTTCACCCTGCTGCAAGCGAGGCCCATCACCACGGCAGGGCCGGAAGACGGTGACCAGCGAGATTGGTATCTGTCGCTGCGACCAGGCATGCGGCGCTTGAGCGCCCTGGCGGAGCGCGTGGACACGGAGCTTATTCCTGATCTGGAGGAGCTGGGTACACGGTTTTCGGAAGAGCCTATAGAGGGACTCGTTGACGGAGATCTGGCCGCTGCCATCGAGGAGCGATGGGCCGCCCTGAACGAGTGGCGGCAGATCTACCTGGATGACTTTATTCCTCTGGCCCATGGTGTGCGGCAGCTTGGCATCTACTATAATGATGCTGTACAACCAGATGATCCATACGAGTTCGTGGGGCTGTTGAAGGGGCAGCAGATGGTCGCTTTCCGGCGCAACCAGGCCCTCCAGACGCTGGCAGAACAGATCCGAGAAGGGGAGGATCTCTACGAAGTGCTGTCGCAGACCACCGAGGGTGGGTGGCAGGATACCGTGCCCGCGCTGGAGGCTATCCGTGGCGGCGCTGCTTTTGTCCAGGCATTTGAGAGCCTGCAGAGCGAATTCATGGATGTGACCTACGGCGGTGAGCGCCTTGCAGCCCGCCCAGATCTCCTGCTCCAATCCATTCTTGAGATGACCAGGTCGCCCAGGCTTGCCGAGTCGCAGGCTGCGGGCGAAGGTTTGGCTGCTCCTATGGTCCAGGTGCTGGAGAGTCGCTTTCTGGAAGCCGCCGGCCGGGAGCGGCGTGAAGAGGCGATGGAAGTGCTGGCCATAGGCCGGCTGAGCTGGCGGTTGCGAGACGACGACAATGTGTTGGTCGGGCGGTTGGAGAGCCAGCTCCTGCGTGCCCTGGAGATAGCGGCTGGCCGCCTACGTGCAGGGGGTCGTCTCCAGGCAGGTGCGCGAGTCGGTCTTGAAGATGCTGGTGAGTTCGCCGAGGCGTTACGACACCCCTCACACACGCTGGTGACCCTTGCGGAACCCCAAGCGGAGAAACCATCAACCCCCAGCACCGTAGGAGAGAGCCCGCGCCAGCTCGTCGGGCAACCTGCGGCTCCAGGCCTGGCCACGGGCCATGTACGCAGAATACAGGGCAGCCAGGATCTGGGTCGCTTTCGCGCGGGCGAGGTGATGGTATGCGATGCCATCCAACCGACAATGACCCATCTGGTCCCGCTCGCTTGCGCCATCGTCGAGCGGCGTGGCGGCATGCTCATCCATGGCGCCATCATTGCCCGCGAGCTGGGGATTCCCAGCGTGAACGGCATCTCTAACGCTGTCGATCTCCTGGAAGAGGGAGAGATCGTTACGGTAGACGGGTACTTGGGGATCGTGACGGTGGGAACACCGGGCTTTGATCTGGAAGCAGCATAGAATGTCACTGTGGTACATGCGGCTAGTCGAAACGAATCGGGTGCCGGATTGGCTGATCCGGGTAGTCATCTGCTACAGCCTGATGCGGGCGATGAAGCGGCGCTACCAGGCTAGTCTCGAGGAACGCACGGCAGAGAAGCGGGCGCTGATCGAGAAGCTCCGGCAAAGCCCCATAGCAGTCCACACCGGAGAACCAAACCGCCAACATTACGAGGTGCCTGCCGAGTTCTTCCGTGCCGTGCTGGGCAAGCGGCTGAAGTACAGCTGTTGCTACTGGCTTGAGGGAGACACCGACCTTGCAGAGGCTGAGGATGCGATGCTGCACCTGACCTGCGAGCGCGCCCAATTGGAGGACGGGATGGAGGTGCTGGACCTGGGCTGTGGCTGGGGCTCACTCAGTTTCTGGATCGCAGAGCAGTACCCCAAGAGCCGGGTGTTGGCTGTCTCCAAGTCGCGCACCCAGCAGGAGTTCATCCAAATGCAGTGTCGCCAGCGCGGGTACGCCAACGTCGAGGCTGTGATCGCGGATGTGGCCCAGTTCGAGACCATGCGCCGTTTCGACCGTGTTCTGTCCATCGAAATGTTCGAGCACATGAAGAACTATGAGCAACTCTTGGCTCGCATCGCCTCTTGGCTCAAGCCGGCGGGGAAGCTGTTTGTACACATCTTTAGCCATCGCGAATTCGCCTACGAGTTCGACGCCAATGATCCAAGAGACTGGATGGCCCAGACTTTCTTCACCGGCGGTACCATGCCCTCCGACGACCTGCTGCTCTACTTTCAGCGCGACCTGCTGCTTGTTGACCACTGGCGTATGGATGGTACCCACTATACCCGCACACTCCGCGCCTGGCTGGACAAACTGGACTGCAACACGACGGAGGTGCGCCGGATCATGGCAAGAACCTATGGCGCCAAGAATGAGACCCTCTGGCTCGCCAACTGGAGGCTGTTCTTTCTGATCTGTAGCGAGGTCTGGAACCTCGGTGGCGGCCGGGAGTACCTGGTCTCGCACTATCTCTTTGAAAAACGCAAAGGAGGATGCTGATATGACGTTCCTGGAGATTCTGAAAATCGTCATGGCCGTTGTGACAATTGCTACCGGGTTGATTTCGTTGATCCGACCACGGGCCGTACAGGGTTTTACAGGGCTGAGCGCTCCAGGCCCACGTGGCGTTACCGAGATCAGGGCGGTGCTGGGCGGCGGGTTCATCGGGCTCGGCCTGGCACCCCTGATCCTCGGTGCGCCGGCAGCGTACCAGATGTTGGGCATCACCTACCTGGCCATCGCGGTGGCCAGGATCGCCGGCATTGTTCTCGATAAGTCTTTCGAACGGTCCAACTGGATCAGTCTTGCAGTTGAGATCGTCGCCGGGATCATTCTCTTGCTTTGAACTTGGCACACCGGACCCTTGCTTTGTCCAGAGTTTCTCATCCGCGCCCGGTAGAGGAGAGGTATTTGAGAGTAGGCATTGTTGGTACAGGTATGGTGGGCTCGACGGCGGCCTATGCCATGGTGATGCGTGGCGTTGGGCGCGAGATTGTGTTGGTCGACAAGAACGAAAGGCGCGCGCAGGCTGAGGCAGATGACATCTTTCACGCCATCCCGTTCGCCCATTCACTTCGAGTACGCGCGGGTGACTATTCTGACCTGTCGGGCAGTCGCGTGGTGATCCTAGCTGCGGGCGTCTCGCAGGCGCCGGGTGAGACGCGCCTTCAGTTGCTAGAGCGTAACGCCGCCATCTTCCGCCAGGTTGTCCCGGCGGTATTGGCCCATGCACCCCAGGCTGTGCTCGTAGTGGCCACCAACCCTGTGGATGTCATGACCCACCTCACGGCCCGATACGCAGGTGAGCTGGGCGTTCCGGATGGCCGGGTTCTGGGTTCCGGCACCACGCTCGATACGGCGCGGTTCCGCGTGCTGCTGGGGCGCCAGTTGGGTGTGGATTCCCAGCACGTCCATGCCTACGTTGTCGGAGAGCATGGCGATTCCGAAGTGCTGACCTGGTCGTTGGTCACAGTCGGTGGAATGCCACTGACTGAGTTCAGCCGGCAGCACCGCATAGACATGGATGAATCTGTCCGGCAGCAGATCGAGCACCGCGTCCGGGATGCTGCCTACGAGATTATTGAGGGAAAGGGGGCGACTTACTATGGCATCGGCGCTGCCCTAGCGCGCATTGTGGACAGCATCCTGCGTGACCAGCGATCGATCCTGACGGTCTGTACGCCCGAGGTTGAGGTGCTGAATGTCTGTGACGTAACCGTCTCCCTGCCCCACCTGGTGGGTAGCGAGGGAGTACTGGCCAGTTTCCCTCTGCCGCTGACTGAGAGCGAGCAGGTGGGGCTGCAGGCCAGCGCCCGGGTGGTCTGTGACGCCATCGGAGCACTGGACGCAAGCTTGGCCCAGAGCGCGTCGACAGGCTGAGGATCCAGGATGGAACCTGTGAGTACGGCGTTGTGGTGGGTCAGGCGCGACCAGCGCCTCAGCGACAACCAGGCACTGGCTGCGGCCTTGGCAGAGGCCGAGCGGGTGGTCCCGGTCTTTGTCCTGGACCCGACGCTGCTCCACGCTGACGACGCAGGGCCCAAACGCGTGGCCTTTATGCTGGCGGGTTTGCGCCAGCTTGATTTCGATCTTCGGGCAAGGGGCAGCCGTCTCATCGTCCGCTGCGGCGACCCGCTGGACGAGCTGGCACGACTGGTCCGCGACACTGGGGCCCAGGCCATCTTTGCCGAGGAGGACTATTGGCCCCCCGGCCGGAGAAGGGATTCACGTGTGGCCGATGCCCTGCCGCTCCACCTGACTGGCGGCCTGACCATCCACCCTCCGGCGCTGGTGCACAAGGCGGATGGGTCACCCTACACTGTGTTCACCCCCTTCAGCCGGACATGGAGGGTCTTGCCCCTACCACGGGCTCAGGACATCCTTGCAGCTCCCGATCACCTGCCCGCCGTGCTCGAACTGGATAGCCGGCCCTTGCCCACCCAGCCATCGCTAGATCTCGATGGTCCCTTCATCCCTGGTGAGACCGCAGCCAGGCAGCGGCTGCAGCGATTCGTAGCCGCGGACGATCCCGTCATCCATGGTTATACCGAGGGTCGGAATCGCCTGGATCAGGAGGGCACATCACAGCTCTCACCTTACCTGCGCTTTGGCATGCTGTCCGCCCGTCAGGCAGTAGTCACTGCCCTCGATGCTGCCCCGAGTGGAGTGGCTGGCACAGAATGCCGGAAAGGGGCTGAGACCTGGCTCACGGAACTAATCTGGCGCGAGTTCTATATGGCGATCCTGTACTACTATCCAGGTGTCCTGGTGCAGAGCTTCCGCCCTAGCCTCCGCGGCATCCAATGGGAGAATGATGGGGCTGCCTTTAGTGCCTGGTGTGAAGGTCGTACGGGTTTCCCCGTGGTGGATGCCGCCCTGCGCCAGTTGGTCCATGATGGCTGGATGCACAACCGGTCGCGCATGATCGTTGCCTCGTTCCTGGTGAAGGATCTGCTGGTGGACTGGCGCTGGGGCGAGAGGTTCTTCATGCAGCATCTGGTGGACGGCGACCCTGCGGCCAACAACGGTGGCTGGCAATGGAGTGCTGGCACCGGTACGGACGCCGCGCCCTATTTTCGGGTTTTCAACCCGGTCCTGCAGGGCAAGAAGCATGATCCAGAGGGCACTTATGTGCGAAGCTGGCTGCCAGAACTGGAGCGTGTACCTCGCCATCTTGTCCATTGCCCCTGGCAGATGACGCCGGAGGTGCAGCGGGAATCCGGCTGCCTCATCGGCCAAGACTATCCAGCGCCAATTGTTGACCACGCGTGGGCGCGCGAGAGGGCTCTGGCCGTGTACGCTCGTGCCAGAGGAGCGCAATAACCACAGCTCGGGAGGGCATCTTGACTGGACGCAACCTGTTCCGCGGCACGCACATTCGCTTCACTGCCCTGACGCCGGGCGATCTACCAACCCTGGCTGGCTGGTATGAAGATGCAGGGTTTCTGCGCCTCTACGATTCGCGCCCGGCCTACCCCAAGACCGAAGCCGAATTGGGCAAGTGGCTGGCGGAGGTGGCGGAGGACAAGAATACCTTTGTCTTTGCCGTGCGCCCCCTTGCCGGCGATGACCTGTTGGGCTATCTGGAGTTGGATGGCATCGACTGGCAGCACGGCGTCTGTGGCATGGGCCTGGGTTTTGGCGAGCGGGCCAACCGGGGCAAGGGTTATGGCTACGAGGCCACACAGCTCGCCCTGCGCTATGCCTTTGACGAGCTGAACCTGCACCGGGTCCAGGTCACGGTATTCAGTTACAATCAGAGTTCCCTGGCCCTGGTTGACAGGGTAGGCTTTCGGCGGGAGGGAGTTTTCCGCGAACGCTTGCAACGTGATGGCAAGCGCCATGACATGTTCCTCTATGGCCTGCTGCGTCATGAATGGGAAACCCTGGCTTCGGAAAGACACTCCAGTGCCGTGAGGACGGTATGATCCGTTTTCTGCGCACGACCCTCAACCCAGATCGCTACCATGGTCACAACAAACGACCACCTTTCTTCGAGGGCTGGTACTACAAGCTGGTTGACGCCAGCGAAGAGCACCGTTATGCTGTGATCCCCGGCATCTTTGTGAGCGACGAGCCGGACAAGCACCATGCTTTTGTCCAGGTTTTGGATGGCCGCAGCGGCCAGGTGACCTATCACCGCTACCCCCCGGAGGAGTTCTGGGCTGCGGAGGGTGAGTTGGATCTGCGCATTGGGCCCAACCGGTTCCGGGCGGACTCTCTTTGTATGAACATCGAGTCGCCCGAGCTGACCCTGCGAGGAGCCGTGCGCTTCCATGGCCTGACCCCATGGCCGGTCAATCTGGTCTCGCCCGGGATCATGGGCTGGTATGCCTGGGTCCCTGGCATGGAATGCTACCATGGTGTAGTGAGCCTGGACCACGAGATCGAAGGTGAGTTGATCATCGATGGGCAGCCAGTTGGCTTTTCCGGGGGACGCGGCTATACTGAGAAAGACTGGGGAAAATCCTTCCCTGCTGCCTGGGTGTGGCTTCAAACGAACCATTTTCAGGCGCCAGGCACCAGCTTGACCGCTTCAGTGGCCATCATCCCCTGGCACCGGCGGTCCTTCCCTGGTTTCATCATGGGACTCTGGCACGGTGGGGTACTCTATCGATTTGCCACCTATACAGGGGCCCGGATTGAGAAGCTAGACATATCGGATGAATCAGTTCGCTGGATCGTTCGTGACAGGAAATATCGCCTGGAGATAGAGGCGGCCCGGTCGGAGGGCGGTCTTTTGCAGGCGCCCACGACCGTGGATATGGGCCGGCGCATTACGGAGACGCTCAGCGCGGAGGTTTCCGTGGCGCTCTATGCGCTCGAAAGACGGCGATGCACGCCTTCTGTTCAAGGGCCAGGGCCGCTATGCGGGCCTTGAGGTAGCGGGCGACCTGGCGCAACTGAAAGCACTGTGGGCTTCGGAGGTGGGTGGGGCCTAGCGCCCGCCCAGCGTGGTGTCGCTTACGGCCTGTACACCGAAAAAGCAATATCTTCAAGGCCATCAAGAACAGTATCTGATCAGCAAGGAGAAAGAGATGTTCAGGAAAACCAACAAGCCGGCTCAGGGAAAGTCGGCCAATCCGTCATCCATATTGACACCGGGCGTCGCAGCGCCAGACTTTGTGCTGCCTGCCATTGCGGGTGAGCGGCTCTCGCTGCGCGATTTCCGGGGACAACCTGTCATTCTGGTATTCTATCCAGCCGACTGGAGTTCGGTCTGTGGTGACCAACTGTCCCTCTATAACGAGGTGCTGCCTCTGTTTAGGGAGTATGGCGCTCAGCCCATTGGCATCTCTGTGGACGGGGTATGGTGTCATCAGGCCTTTGCCGAGAATCTCAACCTTCAGTTTCCGCTGCTTTCAGACTTTGAGCCCAAAGGGGCCGTTGCCCGAGCCTACGGCGTCTACGACGCTGAAAATGGAGTCAACCAAAGAGCCTTATTCGTGATCGATGCGCAGGGTATTGTCCGCTGGAGCTATGTCTCACCTTCTGGTGTGAATCCTGGTGCGGAGGGCATCCTCGGGGCACTCGAGTCCTTGAGCGTCTGAAGGGAGGCAGTCGATGGCAGGTGGTGACGTTCCAAAACTTACCCGACCGGTATCGGACCGGGACCATGTGAGGGGGCCAGACGACGCGCGTGTCACCCTGGTCGAATATGGAGACTTTGAGTGCCCCTATTGCCATGACGTGCAGCCCATCGTCGCCCAATTGCGGGCGCGCTTTGGCGACCGTTTGCGCTACGTGTTCCGGCACTTTCCAATCACGACCATGCATCCAAGCGCACAGATGGCGGCCGAGGCGGCTGAAGCGGCTGCTGCCCAGGATAGATTCTGGGAGATGCACGACCTGCTCTTCAGGCATCAGGGAGCGTTCGACAAAGAGCATCTCATTCAGTATGCGTCCGATCTTGCCTTAGACGTGGATCGATTTCGACGCGAACTGGATGAACATGTCCATGCTGGACGAGTTCGACAAGACTTTATGAGTGGGGTGCGCAGCGGTGCAAATGGGACACCTACTTTCTTTCTCAACGAGGTGCGCTACGATGGTGCCTGGGACCTCGATTCGCTGATCGCCGAGATCGAAAAGCCCCTGGGCGTTCAGGTCAGATTGGCCTTCCAGCAGTTCACCAGGCTGCAGGCAGCCAGTGGCATCCTTCTCCTACTGGCTACAGTACTGGCTTTGGTCTGGGCCAATTCGCCCTGGAGCGAAGGCTATTTCGAACTCTGGCATACCTATCTGTCCATATCATTGGGCAGCCTGACCCTCAAGGAGAGCCTGCTCCACTGGGTCAACGATGGGCTGATGGTGGTCTTCTTTTTTCTGGTTGGCCTGGAGATCAAGCGCGAGGTCCTGGTGGGGGAATTGGCCTCGCCCCGCCGCGCCGCGCTGCCGCTAATGGCGGCGGTGGGTGGTATGCTCTTTCCCGCTCTGATCTACCTTGCCTTCAATGCAAGAGGAGTGGGGCAGGATGGCTGGGGCATCCCCATGGCCACCGATATTGCCTTCATGCTTGGCCTGCTGGCCATCCTGGGCAGTCGCATTCCCGTCTCACTCAAGGTCTTTTTCACCGCCCTGGCCATTGCCGACGATCTGGGGGCCGTACTCGTCATCGCTCTGTTCTACAGCGGTGACATCCTCTGGATAGCCCTGGCCGTCGCGGCCGTTTTGTTGCTGGCCCTGATTGTGCTCAACAGGATGGGCGTACGCCAGCCTCTGCCCTATGGCATCCTGGGTATTGGCCTCTGGCTTGCCTTTCTGCAGTCGGGCCTGCATCCCACCATCGCTGGGGTCCTGGCGGCCATGACGATTCCGGCGAGAACCCCTGTCCAGGCTTCGGCCTATATGGCCCAGTGTACTGCCGCGCTTGGGGGCCTGGGTACGGGCAGCGAAGGGGGCGAAGAAATCGAACCCAGCCGGGGCCAACAGGCCGCTGCTCAGACATTGGAGGTGATCGCAGAGCGCATCCAGTCACCGTTGCAGCGGATGGAGCGTGCGCTGAACCCCTGGGTGGCCTACCTCATCGTGCCCATCTTTGCCTTTGCCAACGCGGGCGTTGACGTCAGGGGCAATGTCACGACTGCCCTCACCAGCCCTATTGGTCTGGGCATCGTCGCCGGCCTCGTTGTGGGCAAGCCTTTGGGCATCACGCTCTTTGCCTGGATTGCGGTCAAGCTGCGACTGGCAGAGCTGCCCTTCGGCGTCACCTGGCCCCAGCTCTTCGGTGCGAGCTGCCTGGCCGGCATTGGATTCACTATGGCGCTTTTCATCGCCAGCGCGGCTTTCGGCTCGCCTGAGCTTCTGGCCGCAGCCAAGATAGCCATCCTGGGCGCATCTCTGCTGGCTGCCTTGGTGGGCTTTGCGCTGGTGATACTGACTACCTCTACGCAGGAGGAAGTATCGGAGCTGGATACTGTACCTGAATCCGCCTGAGATGGGACCGGATGACCATAGATGAGAACTCACATGGAGCGAAGGCGACTTTTCACGGTTTTTGTCATCGTCTTTATTGACCTGCTGGGCTTTGGCTTGATTCTGCCCCTCTTGCCCTACTATGCAGACAACCTTGGGGCCAGCGCCACGGTCGTAGGGCTGTTGACCGCTTCCTACGCCGCGGCACAGTTCATAGGCGCGCCGGTGCTGGGCCGCCTCTCGGACCGTCATGGGCGCCGTCCTGTGCTGCTCGTAAGCATCTTTGGTACTGCTGTCGGCTTTCTGTTGCTCGGCCTGGCCGTGCCTCTGGGAACCTTCCTGGCCGGTCTTTTGCCAGATAGCCTTGTTGGCCAAGACTCCGTCGCGGCCACCAATGCCATGATTCTGTCCATTCTCTTTGTCAGCCGCATCCTTGATGGCGTCACCGGTGGCAATATCTCGGTGGCCCAGGCCTACATCACCGACATTACGGATGAGGAGAACCGGGCTCGCGGGCTGGGCCTGATCGGGGCGGCCTTTGGGCTGGGCTTTGTCATTGGCCCTGCAGTGGGCGGGGTGCTTAGCGCAGGCGGCCGCTACGCGATTCCGGCCTATTTTGCGGCAGGTTTGGCTTTTCTCAACTGGATCGCCGTCTACTTCTGGCTGCCGGAATCGCTGACAGAAGAGGTCAAGGCCCAGTTGGCCAAGCTTCCAGGCCGTGCAATCCTGAGTATCTCCGAGTTGGTGGGGGCGATGAAGCGACCGCGCTTCGGCCCACTGTTGCACGTCCGCCTGTTCTATGGGATCGCTTTCGCCATGTTCACCGGCGTTTTTGCCCTCTATGCCCTCTACCGCCTGCAATTGGATTCGACCCAGACTGGCTATATTCTGGCCTATTTTGGCGTCTTGATCGTGCTGGTCCAGGGGGTAGCCATCGGCCGGCTGGCAAAGCGTTTCCCCGAGAGCCGCTTGATCCTGGCAGCGACGGCCATTCTGGCCGTCAGCTTGTTGGCCTGGGCCTTTACACCCAGCGTGCTGGTCTTGCTCATCGTCGCGGCGCCCCTGGCCTTTGCCAGCGGCGTGCTGAATACCGTCATCAACAGCTCTATCACCAAGTCGGTCTATCCCGAGGAGGTAGGTGGGGCGCTGGGCGTGTCCGCTTCCATCGAGAGTCTGACGCGCGTCATTGGCCCCGTGGCGGGGGCATTTCTCCTGGATGTGGTGGGGACATGGGCGCCGGGCGTTCTTGGTGCGCTCATCATGGCCTGGTTGGTGAGCTACGTCTGGCGACGGATCGTGGTCAATCCAGATCCGCCGCTTCCGGGACGGGGCGAAGAATCGCCTAGCACGCTGGCATCCCCGGCTGATCTGTGACAGGCTACTCAGATAGGGCAACGCACAAGAGAGACACGGACGGAGAGGCTTTGCTCGAGCAAGAAGCAGAAAGGAGGCAAGATCAAGTCTGACGCCGGTTCAATGAGCCGTGAACAGCCGGCCAACCGTCTGGGGATCAGCACCTGCCTACTGGGCGAGCTGCGACACGACGGTCGCCACAAGCTGGTTCGGTATCTGTGGGTACGGTGGGTGTATTCGCCGAGTGGGTGCCCGTCTGCCCGGAAGCAGAGATGGGGCTGCCACTACCTCGGAAAAGTCTGCGCCTGGTTGGCTGGCCGGAGGATCCTTTCCACGTTTGATCGCGCCCAAACAGGCACAGGCCATACTGTGGCGATGGTGGCCTGGGCTCGACAGCGAGTAGAAGAACTGGCAGATGCTGGTGTTCACGGCTGTGTCTTCAAGAAGGATGCACCACAACCGCTATCCTGTTTCTGGTTCTCTGGGGCGGATTCATCTCCGCCATCCTCACGATGGAGACGGATCCCCGGTTGGGCACTTGTTCTAGACCCCAGACACGTGTACAATGTACATAGCCTAGTTCAACTCTGGATTATGTGGTGGCTGTGCGCCACATGAATTCTTACCCGTTAGCGGGCCGGAATTTGGAGCCCTTGGAGGAAGAACGCTTATGGAGGATGTTTTCTTCAGCAGAAACAGGGTTTTCAAGCTTGGACCATTGCGCGGGGTCTACTTCGTCACGTTCGCGGTTTTCTTCATCCTTACAGAGATAGGCCGCGAGATTTATCGGCCATATGCGTATCAGAATGGGATAAATGATTTTGGGTTTGCCGACGTAATAGGGAATCTATTGGGAACGGTGGCGGTCATCTTTTTTTGCCTTGGGGTGAATCACGCAAACCGGGTGCAGAGTATTCGTGTCACCGCGTTCGTCACGGTGGGGATAACGATCTATGAGTTATTGCAGCTAGTACTACCGAAGGGTATTTTGGATTGGAAGGATGTAGTTAGCACTCCTATAGCTGGTCCTTTTCTCCCTGATGCTGGTTCTGATAATATGGCGAGTTGTCCGGGATCCGTTATCACCGAGCGAAGACAAGGTAGACACATGAAGAGTGGACAAGGCCCGCTGACCAGTAGCTCAAGCCGATAGGACGGCAGGAGATGCAGTGACCGACTACGACTATGACCGACTAGAGCGGGCAGCGGCAGCGGACGTCAAAGCGCTGAACGGGGCCTAAATGAGTTCGTTGCTCAGCGGACGACCCGCCAAAATCCAAGTCCATCGCACAGTCTTACACTGCGATGGACTTTCTGTTTGCCGCTGGACGGAGACGTTTGGTTGGGGCCGGCCAGCACCTGCTTCAGCCGAGCCACCCACTGGAATGCGCCTGCGGTGGAGACTTTGCCTCACCTGCGGGCGGCTGAGCGGAATCGCTTGACCGAAACAGGCCCGAGTCGCAGCGATTCCTGATTTTGATTCTAGATGTCAAAGTCGGTCCATGCACCCGCTGGGTTTGTCGTTTGAGTTCCGTCTTATAAGAAAGACTCACCACAACCAATATCCCGTTTCCACTTCTCCGGCGCAAACCCATCTCCATCAGCCCCGCGACAGGCATAGTGTCCTGATTAGGCACTTGCCCTATATCCCAAACGCAGGTACAATGTGTGAAGTGCCCGGCCACGCTTTGCCCGGCAAAGCCTGCGACTCTGGTCAATTGGCGGCTTTGTGCTACATGAGTCCTTATCCGTTGGGCAGCCGAGAAAGAGTGGGGCTGCCCCTGTGTGATCCGCGATAGGGAAGCCCGTATGAAAGGAGTACAGGTCAATGAAAAGAACGATTCTTCTGCTCATTGCCCTTTGCATCGCACTTGTCAGTTGTGGTGCCGAGCCTACCAGCCAATACACCTATCGCCCACCTGAAGATGCCGGCGATGGGCTTGTTGTCGGCACACTGAAGGAAGTGAACATCGACTCGGCGCCTATCGAAGAAGCCGTGAGCAGGATACTCCGCGGCAAGCATGGGGAAGTACATTCCCTGCTGATTCTCCGAGACGACAGGCTGGTACTGGAAGAGTATTTCGCGGGCCATGAGTTTCAATGGGATGCCCCAGGCTATCATGGCAGGTTGGTGACCTGGGACAGGGATGAAACGCATAACATCATGTCCGCCGGGAAGAGCATCACTTCTGCCTGCGTTGGACTCGCCATAGATCACGGCTTCATCGAAAGCGTTCATCAATCGATTTTCGATTACCTGCCCGAGTACCAGCGCTATCGCTCCGATGGCAGGGACAAGATCACCGTCGAGCATCTGCTAACCATGACCTCCGGACTGGAATGGAATGAGTGGGGTGCCTCCAATACTGATCTGGAGAGCGACCTTTTCAAGCTGTGGGTGGCTTGTGAAGACCAGGTGGCCTGTGTCCTGGAGAAGCCGCTCATCCACGAACCCGGCACAACCTTCAACTACAGTGGTGGCGGAATGACTGTGCTGGGCGAGATCGTCAAGAATGCGACCAACATGGACATGGAAGCGTTTTGTGGGCAATATCTATTCGAGCCCTTGGGGGCTGGTCCGATTGAATGGCGCCGGTTCGATAGTGGTCTGATCTCAACCTCAGGTGAACAACAAATGACGCCGAGAGATATGGCAAGGTTCGGCCTGCTCTATCTGAACGAGGGCGTCTGGAATGGGAGGCAGATCGTCCCCAAGGCGTGGGTGGAAAAGAGCGCGACACCCTACGCCGGAAACCAGGGGATCAAAGTTCCCGGAGAAGATGCTGGCAGAGTTGATTACTCCTATTCGTGGTGGACGAAGCAACATTCCGATTCCGGCAGGAGACTGAACACCTTTTGGGCTAATGGGTGGGGAGGACAGAAGATCGTGGTCATCCCTGAACTGGACACTGTGGTGGTCTTTACCGGTGCCAACTATACGTCCAAGCTTACTAACTGGAGGATGCTTGAGAAATACGTCTTCCCTGCCATTCATTGAATCCTTGACGGAGGGGTAACGGACAGTGATGATCAAGCTGAGGTAGCTGACGAGAGGCCGAAAGGTGATCCTGTGCTCGAGAGTGGCGCAGTTGAAGGGGCAGGTATGAACCCTAAAACGCAGCTCTGACAGTTCTCTACTCCTTCTCTCGCCCGTACGGGAACACTGGGATTGCGCGGTGTTCTTGGCGGAGCCAAATCAGTTCCTCGAGGTACCCTGGTGGTCTGTAGGCGATCTCGTCCACGATTCGAGCGTCAAGAGGGGAGCCTGTCTCACGGATGTAGTCATGCCTCAACCGTACTCCACTCCCTCTCGGGTGTTCACTTGGCAGCCTTTGAAGCCTCAACAGGCATCCGAGCTGTCAGGCTGAATGGCATTTGTCGTTTGTGTCCAGTCTCATAAGAAGGACTGACCACAACCGCAAGCCTGTTTCCACTTCTCTGGCGCAAAACAATCTCTTTCAGCCCCATGGCAGGCACAGCGTCTTGATTGGGCACTTGCCCCAAATCCCAAGCGCGGGTACAATGTACAAAGCGCTCAGCCAAGCATTGACCGGCAAAGCCTTCGACTCTGGAGCCTGTGGCAGCTTTGCGCCACCTGTGCACACCATGCAAAACTGGTGGGATTATGTGTACCGGCAATCAACGTGGTTTTTCCGTGGACAGACCATATGTGTGACTTGCTATCACCACAGATGTCCCCGCCATTTCAGTCGGCGCTGTGTGATGTGAATCGAATTCTGGCGCTATGGTTGAACAGAGATTGAGGACCAGTTATGTGCGATGCGATCATTGGGCGGAGCGCTCGGCAAAGGCATAAGGAGCGGAAAGCGGATCAGTGGTGGGATTGATGAACCTGCAGTTGGACCGGCGCTGGCAGTACGCTGCCTACTTGACACTCTCCCTGGTGGCGCTGATCTTCATCGTCATCTTGCTTCCCTCGTCACGCGCGTACTTTCGCCGGTTCTTTGGCAATGCACACCCTGTGCTGGTCGTTATCGTCGCATCTGTTCTGGGCGCGGCAGCTTTGGGCGTGCTCCACACCCGCGGTGGATTCGAGATCCTGAAGGGTCAGACGACTCTGAGAGGAATCGCGCTCTCGGCGGGGTTTGCCACCCTACTCGCTGTGGCCATCGTAATCGCGGACTTTTTCCTGCGCTACCCCAAAGACACGAATGTGCCAGTCCCCCAAGCCCTGTTGTTCTATCCGGCCGTAGGATTCGTTGCCGAGATCGTGTTCCACGTCTTGCCTCTCGCGCTGCTGATGCTGGCCCTGAGCCCGCTCGCCAAGCGCTTCGGAACCGAGCGAATCGTGTGGCTTGGCATCCTCCTCGTGGCGGTCCTTGAGCCGACCTTCCAGACGCTATTCGAAGGAAAGGTCTTTACGTGGCGTGCCGCATACACATGGATCCACGTCTTTGCGATCGCCTTCCTCCAGTTGTACGTGTTCCGGCGCTTCGACTTTGTGTCGATGTACTCGTTTCGCCTGATCTACTACGCCTATTGGCATATTCTGTGGGGCGTGGTCCGCCTGAAGGTGCTGTTTTAGCATTGGGCCTCTGCTGATCGTAATGCACGCGATAAGGTGGCCGAAGTCATGGCTCCGGACCTTGTGCGGCTTATCGCCAGAAGAAACGTGCACGGACATGAGTAAAAGAAGGAATCCCCCTCCTCAGGGTCCAGCACCTGATGGGGTTCCTGAAGAATGACCTATCGAGCGAAGACAACGCCTACCTGCGGTAGGTTGGACTTCCTGGGCCTCATCGAGGACTACCGCCAGGGGACGGTGCCGCTGATCGTGCCCCTGACGCTCCTCAAGCATCACCTGAACCGGCTATCCGGTTCCCGACTGGGCGCACCAGCAGGTCTACCTACATCCGTACCCAAAGGAGCTCATGCTGCGCAATCACGTGTAGACCTGGGGTAGGTCACTGTTCATCAAGAGGATTTCGAATCAGGCTACGGGTAGTCAGGTTTGGGAGGTCTTGTCGTTTGAGTCCCGTCTTACAAATAGGATTTGCCACAACTGCTGTCGGGTACCCGTTCACAACCTCCAGATCCCACTTCTCCAGGGCGACTCCGTCTCGATGAGTCTCATAATAGGCGCGGCTCCCTGCGTTGACACTTGCCTTGAATTCCAAATGCGGGTACAATATGTACCACCCAGCTCAACCAAGCTTTCCGCAGGAAAGTCATTTGTGGCAGCTTCGCGCCACATGAATGCTTATCCGTTGGGTGGCTAACCGCAAAGACGTATTTCAGCAACTCTGTGTATCCACATATGAAGATTTGTCTCAAAGAAGTGCAATTGAACTCATGGCTAGGCAGGAGGGATAATGAACATTGCCGATTATATTCCCGAAGAGGAAGTTCAGCGTGCGTGTCAGCAGCTTGGTATTCGTGATTGGACCAAACTGACAGATACTGAAGTACAGTTCGAAGAGGCCAAAATCATCCAGGCCGCCGTTGGATCTGAAGCTCTGCAGATTCCGGTTGAGGGGTTTCAGCAAGGTCTGGAGGTGGAACTAGAGCACGGGTTGCAGTTTCCCGATGCGAATGTCACCAACAACCACCCCATCCTGACGGGCAAAATCGTTTTGGCTCATCTCAAAGAAATGTTGGACTATTACATCCGTCTCGATGTTGCTGAGCTTGAGGGAGACCTACTCAAAGCATCCAAGAAAGGAAACGCCGAAAAGCTAGCCCGGATATACAAAGAACTGATTATGGCTCGGGCCGCTCTGAGCGAGTCGGAAAAATCTGGGGGGTGGGCGTAGATGTATCGCTAGCCAACAGATTCTTACGCTCTGCAGTTTGACGCAACTGGTCAGGGATTGAGTGTAGATAAGCTCTTGGGGTCTGCAAAGCCGAACGGTAAACCTGTTTCTCAGGATCTACCTGCAGAGTGAGACTATTGCATTGGGGCCAAATTGCCGCCCAACACAGCATGCACCCGACGCCGCTGCGCTTCGCGGCGTGGGTGATGCTAGCCGTTGGACGGTAGGGTGAATAGTCAAGGCTGCCTGGCCTAGGGGTGCTACGCAAGGAGGTACAACATGCAACCTCAGACGAGTGTCGACCCCTGGTGGGCAGCGCTCACCGTGTGGGCCGTGGTGAATGCCGTCAATCTGCTGCAGGCAGCGGGGTTCCTGTCGCGGGTACGCACCGGCAGCATGGCGATCAATCACCTCCTCGGCTACGTGATGATCACTCTTGCAGTCCCGGCGGCTGTGGCCCTATTCGCTTTCGTGCGCGCGAGGGCTGGCTGGCTGCACTATGCCGGTCCGGCAGCCTACCTCGCCTTCATCGCGTTCATGGTCGTCGTGGAGTATGTCTGGCGGGTCGAGTTCCGGTCCCCGGTGCGGCCTGGCATACTCGTGCCCTACCTCGTGCTTTTCTTCGGTGCGATCCTGCTGATGGGCCTGCCCATGTTCCGCATGGATCGGCGGTTGTGGCTCGTCACCGCGGCGACCACGGTTCTGCTGCTGGGGTCGATGGGCGTTGCGATGCGGAAGGGGGTGGGGTGAGCCATTGACCGACGACTGTAGTCCAGACACAGTGCGGACGCTGCAGCCCAGCGTTTTTGCCGTCAAACAAGCGCTTCCAACGGACTCGCTTCGGTCGCGGCTGAAGCGCAAACCGTTAGGCCGTGGGCGGCTTCAGTCAGGCTTTCTGGATCCGGATTCGAGTTGTCAAAGTCAGTTCATCGTTCATCTGGTTTTGTCGATTGAGTCCCGTCTTATAAAAAGGACTCCCCCTCGTTGGGTCTTTTTCGTGTGAAAGTGTAGAACGAGCACGGCATGGCGCAGAAGAACGGCACCGGCATGTTCCCCCGCGAGGTGATGAACCGCTTCCCGCTGTTGCCTCTGGAGGAGGAGGGCCGGCTCAATGACATGCCCCTGCGCGAGAATTTCATTGAGCGGGTGCTTGCTTACTATCGGTGGACCCGAATGCTAGACGGGGAGCCAGCGCCCGGCGGCTTGGTCAGATTCCACACCGCCCACCGGCTCACCCTCATGGCCCACAGCCCGAAGCACTACACCGAAATGGGCCGCCTAGTCGCCGACGTTAGAAAGCGGGATTGGGACGAATTGACCGCCGAGTATGGGTCCATGCTCATGGAGGGCTTGGGCGTGACGGGCACGCCGGGCAAGCACGTGAACATCCTCCATCACCTTACGGGCTTCCTGAAGAATCACCTGTCGAGCGAAGACAAGCCTACGAAGGAGGTGGCTTCTGGGCCTCATCGAAGACTACCAGCAGGGGTTGCTGTCGTTGATCGTGCCCTTGACGCTGCTAAAGCATCACTTGAGCAGCTACTCCGTGCCCGGCCGGGCACCGCCGACCCGGGATTTTCCCCAGATGGTTGCCAGCGTGGGCTCGGAGGCCTGGTTCCGAAAGAATCCCTAGGCCGAATGGTGCCTGCACACCATGCATATCGACGGCCATCGCCGTCCGTAACAAGCCAGGTTCGACCTCGGGGCCGATGGGGCCTTGCGCTTGTATATGCCGTTTGTCGTTCTTCGCTATGATGATCTGCGGGAACCATAGGAAAGGTAGCGGCAGGATCTAGTCCGGCAACCTACGCTGGCGGTGACCCGCGGCCGACTGCAACCCTTCAGGGCGCGAGCGCGGGGTGTTCGCCAGATGGGTGATTGGCGACGGTGATTATCAGGAGTTTCCGAACCGCACAAGGCCAGTCTTTGAGGTGGCCCGAGGCGCCTTGCCGCTTAGCCCTTGGCCGTCGTTGCCCTGGCCATAGCGATCGTGTCGGCCAGATGCTCCACCGGGACGATTCTGTTATCTGCCGGCATCGGAATCGAGAAAACGTAGCGGGATACCGCAGATAGGTCATCTGCCTCGAGCAAGGCATAGGCCACGTGGTTAGGCCCACACATCGTGAAAAAGTGCTGCTTGACGTTCAGTTCCTTGCCAAGCGCCTCGAGGTTCTCAAAGGCAGCAAGGACTGCGGGCAACATCTCTTTGTGATAGATGGCGCAATTCTCTTCGGTGTGGGTCATCGTTACATGGAACAGCATGGTTTGTTCTCCTTTTGGACCGCCCGTAGGACAGTCTCCTGCTGATAATGGGATTTGTTGGGTACGTGTTGCGTTGCAGATCTCTGGCCTTCCATTCACCCACCTTCTCCTTCCGGTGCAGTTTGCCGGCTGATTGGTGAGAGCGAATATCGTCGCACTCGTCGTACTCGACGCACTTGCGCAACGGCCTGGCATCTGATAACCATAATACACCAGACTGGCCAATTTGTCAAGTTAAGATTACGTAAATTATAATAAATACCGACACGGGGCTGTGCCGGAGGGCATTCCCAGGCCGTACGCGGCGCCATGCGCGCCGCGTACGGCCTGCACGACCTCGTCAGTGATCTCGGTGAGACCGTGGACGGTCTTGGCATGCTCGGCGACCTGGGCCCCTCTTCCTCGCTGTCGGCAACCAGGTCCTGGTGATGTTCCATCCCATGGCCGTGGAGGTGGAATGCGTTGAAGCCTGCCCCGAGGTGTCCATCCTGGCTGCCGGCGTTCGGATGGACCTGGGCCGGTTGGCTGACGTCCTTCTGAGGATCGAGCGCGCCGATGGTGCTGTGCCTGCGCCTACGTCCACCGATCCATCTGCCGTGTTTTCTGTTCCGTTGACGGATAGCTTTCTGGACCCCATGATCCGGCTACTAGAGTGGCTCGCCCACCCAACCGATGCGGCCATCTTGGGGGATGCCATTGTGGACGAGATCTACTATCACCTTCTCACCGATCGGAAGGGCAGTGAGCTGCATGGCCTGGTGCAGCAGCGAGGGGAGATCCAGCGCATCTCAAGGGCGGTGCATTACATCCATCAGAATCTGGACAAGCCGGTGTGGGTGGAACAACTGGCAGAGATGGTGTACATGGGCCGGACCAGCTTCTATGAGGCCTTCAGAGACGTGATGCACCTGTCGCCGTTGCAGTACGCCAAGTCGGTGAAACTGGACAGGGCACGTACCCTCATCCAGGAGGGCAAGAAAGCGAACGAAGCCGGGTACCTGGTCGGCTACAGCAGCCCTGCCCAGTTCAGCCGCGAGTACAAACGGCACTTTGGTTATGCCCCCTCGGCAACTTGAGTGATCGTGTCTAGATTGCTCTGTTGCATCCGAAGCTTGGGGGCGGGCCATAGACTTTTTGCCGACATCGCGCGTTGCGTCTGGTTGACGGGTGCTAGTTCACCAAGGCAGTCTGCCAGTTCCCGGTAGTGTTGGCCATGACCCGTGCGCGGTGTGGCACATCTATGCCTGGGCCGTCATCAGCGGGCTGATCGCCCTGTTCTCACGGCCTGCTTACAAAGTCGTCCTGACCGAGGTCGTCCCCCCCGATCGTTACGCCGTCCTCGGCCTGGTCAGCGCGGCGGCCGTGGTTGTCTTTGCCTATCTACCCATCGGCTTGATCTCGATGGCGCCGCTGGCCATACTCGGCGCTCCCGCTTTCGCCCAGGCGGTGTGGAACACCAGCCGCATCCGGGAGCTGGCCGACCCAGCGTATCAGGCCCGGCTGCAGGCCATTACCTCCATGGCCTTTACCCTGGGTTCTGCCCTGGGAATGCTGTGAGCCGGCGTTGCCATCGACCGGTTTGGCCTGACGGCGCTGGTCGGCGGGGTGGCTGTCCTGGGCTTGCTGTCGGTGATAGTCGTCATTGTAAAGAAATGAAGAGACACCTCACTGATACGCTGTCCTCTCTTCTCCAGTGGTGCCCCGAGCGTCGCCGGAGGTGTGGGTTTGCTCAAAGGGCGAGGTGGTGATAGAATGCCCATGCAGCGTTTGTCTGCCTCCGCTTCCTTCTCAAACACGATTCCTTCATAGGAGAATACACAGTGAGAACCATCCAACCTGATACGACAGACGGTCTTCACAAGCTGGTGCTTCAGCAATCTGATCTGGTCAAAACGGAAGACGGCTTCATATACCGTGACCTGAACAAGAACGGCAAACTGGACATTTTCGAGGATACGCGGCAACCCATCAAAGCTCGCGTGGAAGACCTGTTGCGTCAGATGACGTCCGCAGAAAAAGCGGGCATGTTGTTCATCAACGGGTCAGTCATCAACACCGATGGTTCCATCGAAGACAAGCCGGGTACGCCGGGGTTTGGCGGAGTAGCCAGCACCCAAATGACAGACCAGAAAATGAATCACTTCAACCTGTGGGAGATCCCGGCTCCGCAGGTGGTCGCCATTTGGCATAACAATCTGCAAAGGTTTGCTGAACAAACCCGGCTGGGCATTCCTATCACCATCGCGTCCGATCCACGCAACCACTTCAGCCAGAGTATTTTCGCAATGGCCGCCAACGATTTTTCTCAGTGGTGCGAAACGTTGGGCTTTGGTGCTATCGGCGATCCTGATCTGGTCAGGCAGTTTACCGAGATTGTCCGGAAGGAATATCTGGCCGTGGGGATTCGGGTGGCACTCCACCCGCAGATTGACCTCGCGACCGAACCGCGCTGGCCGCGTACCAACGGGACGTTTGGGGAGGATGCCCAATTAGCGGCGCTTTTAGCCAATGCCTATATCCGCGGTTTCCAAGGTGAACAGCTTGGCCCGGATAGTGTCGCCTGCATGACCAAGCACTTTCCCGGTGGCGGCCCACAAAATGAAGGGCTGGATCCGCATTTTGAGTTTCAGAAAGGCCAAATCTATCCCGGCGACAACTTCAACTATCATCTCATTCCCTTTGAAGCCGCATTCGCGGCGCAGACCGCCGCCATCATGCCCTATTACGGCGTCCCGATAGACCAAACGGATGAAAATGTCGCCATGTCGTTCAACAAAGCGATAATCACAGGCCTGCTGCGCGAGAAATACCACTACGATGGCGTGGTCTGTACAGACTGGGGACTGATCACAGATAAGGAACTGCCCGACACGATTTGGCCGGCGAGAGCTTGGGGAGTGGAACACCTTAGCGAGGTGGCGCGGGTGCAGAAGGCGCTTGATGCGGGGGTGGATCAATTTGGTGGAGAATGCCACCCCGAGTTGGTACTAGAATTAATGGGAAGCGGGCAGATATCCAACGAGCGTATTGACCAATCAATACGGCGGCTGCTGCGCCTAAAATTCCAGTTGGGGCTTTTTGACAATCCTTTCGTGGACACGGACAAGGTTCCACAAGTGCTTGGGCATCCTGATTTCGTTAAGGCAGGGGCCGCCTCGCAAAGACAGGCAATAACCCTGCTCAAAAACGAGAACGGCATTCTGCCATTGCAGGCCCAGCCGAAAATATACGTCGAAAACATCGATGCCACAGTAGCGACACAGTATGGGCAGGTAGTGGCAACACCCGCAGATGCTGACCTCGCGATTCTACGCTTGAACACCCCCTGGTACCCGGTAGAGACGAAAAATCCATTTGCGCGTGGGTTTCATCACGGCGACCTGGATTTCAAAGGGGATGCCAAGGCTGAAATATTAGCCTTGCTGCAAACAGTCCCTACCATTGTGGTACTGTACCTGGACCGGCCTGCGGTTATTCCCGAAATCAACGCCGCTGCCAAGGGGCTGTTCGGCGAATACGGTGCCAGCGACGAAGCAGTATTGGATGTGATCTTTGGCAAAGCCGATCCGCAAGGCAGATTACCGTTTGAACTCCCATCCTCGATGGATGCCGTTCGAAACCAAAAACCGGATGTCCCTTACGATTCAGAGCAGCCGCTCTATCCATTTGGCTTTGGATTGTCGTATTGATTTGGTAGAGGGATGCTTCGGCCAGGAGGACATCGTGCTTGACCAATTCAGTTCGTATCCTACTCCCACCCCAGCCGGAAATGAGTTCTACAGTACGATGGCCGCTTTCCCTGCACTGGGGAAGGTATTAGCGAAGTAGTTCCTGTGGGCATGTTTCCCTTGCACGAGCAGCCCAGCACTGCCTGGCAGCCAACTCGACGCTTTGTATCTCAGCCAACGGGCGACCTACGACTGGCGGGCTTCCGGTCTTCAATGGGGCTTTCGGGCAACTATCGCACTGGCGGCTGAGTGCGAATGCGTCGCATCTCTTGTCACAATGAATCTCCAGGAATCTGAGCTTGCTCAGGAAATGGAGCCGTGATAGAATGTCGAGCGGTTCTGCGCAAGTAGGTGTCCTGCTGTTTGAGAGAATTGCATCCGTGGTGATGGGGTCCACCGTAACTGCCAATTGGCTGATGACTCCTGCGAATCCTACATCTGGGAGAAGTCAGCAGTGTACAGGGTGCTTTGGGTTGGGTTTGGAGGTTTTCTTGGGGCGGTTCTGCGTTATTTGATTTCTGGTGGGGTCGAAAGATGGACAGAGAACGTCAACTTTCCTCATGGGACGCTGGCTGTCAATCTGATAGGCTGTTTCATCATTGGCCTGCTTTCACACTTGTTAGAAAGCAGGGGCATCTTTGGCGTCGAGGCTCGCCTGTTCATCTTTATCGGCGTGCTTGGGGCGTTTACAACCTTCTCAACCTTTGGGAATGAGACCTTGAACCTTCTGCGTGAGGGTGACAACCTGTTTGCCCTGGGCAACATTGCCGTACACGTTGTTCTGAGTCTGGGGATGGTGTGGCTGGGACGGGCACTGGCTGAGCTGATTTGGCGGTAGAAGAGGGTGTCTCCAGGGGAAAGCTGTCTACTTGTGTCAATGCCGGTTGATCGTTCAACTGATTCTGTTGTTTGAGCCCCGTCTTGTAAGAAGGATTCTCCCCAACCTCCACTGGACCCCCGATTGGGCCCACCAGCAGATCTAGTCCATCTGTACCCCAAGGAATTCATGTTGCGCAATCACCTGTAGGCCTGTACCCAGATCGCTGTGTATCAGGTAGATTACGAATTAAGATACGGGTGTTTGGGCCTGGTGGGTTTTGTCGTATGAATCCCACCTCATGAAAAGGGACGCGCCACAACCACTATCAGACTCTCGAGCGGATCCGGCAGCAGGTCCATCCAGACCTCCTATGCCGAGGATCTGCTGCTGAGGAATCGTGCTGAACTCCCGAGGTCGAAAAGCATGTCCACTTATGGTCCCGAATCTTGTGATTTATATAATTAATGTAATTATAACTTGACAAACGAACTGCTATGAGGTACAATTGTACTCACAGAAGGAGAAACACTGCAGGACTCAATGCTACATCTTTTTCCGAGACATAAGTTCCGCGATATCTACCAGAAAAGGAGAACCAAGAAAATGGCATACATGTTCGTTCGACACAGCGTGCAGGACTATGAAGCTTGGAAGTCTGTTTTCGATTCCGTAGGTGATCTGCGCAGGAGCAACGGCGAGCAGTCCTACCGAATAATGCGCCAGGATAACGGCTCCACTAACGTGGTTGCCCTGTTTGAGTGGGACAACCTGGACAACGCCCGCGCATATGCTGCCTCACCGGAACTGAAAGAAGCGATGGAGCAAGCAGGGGTTACTAGCAAGCCGGAGATCTTGTTCTTGGAGGAAGCTGCCAGAGGATAGATCCGGGGACGACCCTGTTTGCTGAATCCATGTGGACACGATGCGGTGCGACTGGCAAAGGATCCCAGCTAGACCGGATAGCCAACCCGCAACAGATGAACTGTAAGGAAGGTGTGCTGAGAAGCTCGTCAGGTGCAGTGGACGCCAGGGCTTCCAGCGCACCTTTTCTCGACTGTCGGGGCTGCCTCCTGCATACCATTCCGTGCAGCGATTGAGAAAGACATCTCTGCAAGATGATATCGTGAGCATGGAAATTTCAACATACATGTGGGGGGGGAGTAGCCTCAAGCAGTGGTGGTTCAACGATCTCCCAAGAGGGGTCAACTTTGTCTTCCTGGTATTGCTCGCAAACGCAGTGCCAGCTATCCTCATCCTGATGGGCCTGCCGAGCATGACCGAGTAACTATTCGTTTGGACCGTCACGCCCGCAATCAACGCTCGCCTGATGGGCGTGATGTACGCAAACGCACTGATGCTGATAGCCATTCGCTAATCAGTACCCCCATCGGTCCGGATCCGGTGTTGCAGGTCGTCTTCTATTCAATGGAGAGCCTGGCCAATGCCCTGACCAATGTAGTCGCCTTCGGCCTGTATTCGTTTGCCGGCCTGCTTCTACTCCCGGCCGTCTTTGCTACACCAAGCTACCCACGCTGGCTGGCCTGGCTGGGCGCAGCGGAATGGGGCATTGCTGCGCTTGCCACCATCCTGCTTGTCTTTGTCCCCGGCTTGGCGACCGGCCCCTTGCTGCTCAGCTTTGCCCTCTACGCCCCCTGGGTGTGGGGCAGCGCCGTGTGGTTGCTGCGCAGCACGCCTGAAGATTGAATGCTCTTTATGAAGGCGCTGTAGGACGGCTATTCTGCTGCCGGTGAGCTTCACGCTAGACCCTTAGATGCGACGGTCACAGAGCATCTGGCACTGGGTTCGAGTAGGCCAACCCACGTGAACCGCTACCCGGTGCCTGACTGGGTGCACCAGCAAGTGGACTTTAATCCGCATCCGAGGGAGTCTGTGCCGCGGAACCACGTGTAGGCCTAACCTCTGTAGACGGCTGAGCTGGGTGAGAGTCACGCTGGCTTGCTGCCCGCTCTTCTCCAGTTCTGGCATGTGAGCCCTCGGAAATCTGGTTTTGCTCAAGATGTGAGACCGTGATACAATGATATTCTGAGTGATATTGAGGAGTCGCTAACCCGTCGCTGAACCCGACGCGGCTTTCAGCCGCTGGGTCTATCGATGCATGGTTTCAGATGTAGACTTGACCGTAGGTGGGCTGCGGTCGGAATCAATGTGCAGAAGGAGAATGTCGGTATGAGAGTTCTGTTTCTTGGTGGCACCGGGGTCATTAGCTCAGCCTGCTCGCGCCTGGCTGTGAATCGCGGTATTGACCTGTATCTCTTCAATCGCGGTCACACGGCGCGTCCCATCCCCGAGGGTGTACACATCCTGCGTGGCGACATTCGCGATAGAGCTTCTGTGGAGCACGCCCTGGGAGACACCACCTTTGACGTGGTCGCCAACTGGATCAACTACACGCCAGAGCACGTCGAGGAGGACATCGAGCTCTTCCGGGACCGCACCGGGCAGTACATCTTTATCAGCTCGGCGTCTGCCTACCAGAAACCGCTCTCAAGCTTGCCCATCACCGAGTCGACGCCACTAGACAATCCCTTCTGGGCATACTCACGGGCCAAGATCGCCTGCGAAGAGCGGCTCATGCAGGCCTACTGTGAGGACAAGTTTCCCATCACCATTGTGCGGCCCTCGCACACCTACGACAGGACCATGGTTCCGTTGATCGGCGGCTACACTGCTATAGACCGGATGCGGAAGGGGAAAAAGGTGATCGTCCAGGGTGATGGGACTTCGCTGTGGGTCCTTACCCATCATGAGGACTTTGCCAAGGGGTTCGTGGGCCTACTGGGCAACCAAGGTGCCATTGGTCATGCGTTCCACATCACCTCTGATGAGCTGTTGGCCTGGAATCAGATCTACACCATCCTGGCCCATGCTGCGGGCGTCGAGCCGCAGATCGTGCATGTACCATCGGATGTGATTGCAGCTTTCGATCCCGAGGTGGGGGCGGGTCTCCTCGGTGACAAGGCCCACAGCGTGGTCTTTGACAACAGCAAGATCAAGCATTTGGCTCCTGACTTTGCGGCGACCATTCCCTTCGCGCAGGGCGCGAAGGAAATCGTCGCTTGGTTCGATGCCGATCCTACCCGGCAGGTAGTGGACGAGCGAGCAAGCCGTCTGATTGACAGAATCATCGCTGCGTATGGGGCGGTACAACCAGTGGCGTAGGCGGCCATGCATCGGCCAGCTTCGCAGCTCTGGACTGCTCCGCGCCTAGTGAATCGTTATCCGCTGGCATGTCGACCCTGTCCGTCAAGCACAACGCTTCGGATTGCTTCTGGTATGTTGTTGATGAAAGAAGGCAATGATGAACTATCGCTTCGCCACCCGAGATGATGTTCTGATCTTGGCCGGTATGAACCGACAGCTTGTGGAAGATGAACAGCCATCCTGAGCACAGCGATACGATTTACCTCCGCCAGGTCTTCGTGGATCGTACTCGTCGAAGACGAGGAATAGGCCGGGAAGCAATGCGCCTCCTGCTGGAAGAGATGTGGCCCCAGGACAAAGGGCTGAGGGTGGAAGTTCTAGTTGATAACCAAGTCTCAGATTTCGGTTGGAGGAAGAACTTACGGAATACATCCTGCCTTCGACGACGCCGGTGTTTTGATGACGGTCGCAGAGAGAAATGGAGTGGGTCTGGTCAAAGTCTGGATTCAAGGAGTTCCTACGCAGGAGATTCATGGAGATTCAGCACAAACGCAAACAGGTGGATGAGTACCGGATGAGTTATGGAAGAGAGCACGAAGAGCTATCAGCCGAAGCCGATACACAGAAAGGAAAGTCGCAGATGATCAGTCGAATCTGGCATGGATGGACAACGCCCGGAAACGCAGATACGTATGAGGCCCTGCTCAGGGAGGAGATCTTTGTTGGCATTCAGAACCGGCAGATCCGTGGCTTCAGAGGTGTTCAGCTGCTTCGTCGCAGGGTCGGAGAAGAGGTTGAGTTCGCTACGATAATGCACTTTGACTCTCTGGATGATGTTTGCGCGTTTGCCGGGGATGACTATGAAGTAGCGGTTGTTCCGGAGAGAGCAAGGCAGGTCCTCTCCCACTTTGATGAACGCTCGCAGCACTATGAAGTCAGAGAAGAGAGGACTGTGGCGCTCTAGGACCAAATATCTGGTGGGCGTCTGGCGTCGTTTCCCAAGCGATGGAGTTGTCGCCCGGCTAGCGGTAGGTTGATACGACCATGGGTGGGCTCGTGGCCTGGCCTACCTGGATCCTTTAGGCCATGACTGATAGAACTCTGTTGGTGGTCGCTCCAAACGCACTCTTCCGTGCCTGCTACCGCGCAGACTTGTCGATGCCTGGACTGGCAAGATGGACCAAGGTACAGAGGTGAGACGGTGCTAACCATGGTTGGGTATAGCGCACGTATCTCGAGTCAAGCAAGGCATGAATTCAATTGCGGGGATGGGGGGGACAGAGTGGTGCTGAGTCAATGAAAAAGGTACTTGTCACAGGCGCAACAGGACAGATTGGCTACATGACCTTTGCCCGGCTCCGCGAGCAGCTGGATAGGTATGACGCCTATGCTCTAGATCAGAGGCGCGAACCGTCGGTTCGGGTTCCCAAATCTTGGACGATGGATATCCCCCCGGAAAAGTTCTACCTTTGCAGCCTCTCCGAGCCAGAGGGCATCCAAGGGGCCGTGCGGGGCATGGACGTCGTCGTCCACCTGGCTGCGGATCCCGATGGAGAGAGTTGGGAAAGCCTACTCAACAACAACCTCATCGCCACCTACCACGTCTTTGAGGCCTGCAGGTTGGCCCGCGTGCCGCGCATCGTGGCCGCCAGCAGCATCACCGTATCGGACGGTTACCAGGGGCGGGAGCCGTACAAGGCGATGATGGAACGCCGTTTGGACGATATCCCGACAGATGTCCCCATGATCACGCCGGAGGTGCCTGCTGAACCCAGGGGCCTCTATGCCGCAACCAAAGTTTGGACCGAGTCGCTGGCCCGGGTCTACGCTCATCGTCACGACATTTCGTGTCTCTGCATTCGCATTGGCCAGGTGGAACGTGACCGCCCGCGCCCTCCTCAGGGAGCCGATATCTATGTCAGCCAGCGCGACACGGTCCAGATCATCGAGCGCTGCGTCAACGCCCCCGCCGACTTGCGCTTTGAGATCTACTATGGCATGTCCAACAATGACCATCGATGGGTGGACATCGAGCATGCGCGCCAGTCGGTGGGCTATGTGCCCCAGGATCGGGCGGAAGACAACCACGACTATGATGCCTAGCCTGCTTTCTAACCCTTTGCTTGACCTACTCTGCCATTCTTAACGCAGGTTTAATGCAAAATACCTTGACTTGTCCAACCTTGTAGGGTATTCTAGGAATCGCTACTTTGGAACGACGAGAAAGGGAGGATAGAATGGCAATTCGCACTTCATCTGCTGAATGGAAAGGTACGCTAAAAGAAGGCGCTGGCAGCGTGAGGCTGGCCAGTGGTGCTTTCGAGGGTCCCTACTCATTTTCCTCGCGCTTTGAGGAGGGGGCTGGGACGAACCCGGAGGAACTGATCGGCGCGGCGCATGCCGGATGCTTTTCGCAATTCCTGGCGGCCCTGCTCACAGACGCGGGCTATCCGCCGGCGCGCATCTATACGACCGCCGCTGTCCACCTTCGCGAAGGACCGAGAATTGCTTTGATCAAGCTTCGCACAGAGGCTGAGGTCCCCGGTGTTGGCCAGGAGGAGTTCATGGCCCTTGCCGAAGCTGCCAAGAATGACTGTCCCGTCTCAAAGGCTCTGGCCGGGCCGGAGATTAGGCTGGAGGCCAAGTTGGTGTAGTCATGGCCAAGCTCAAGACTCAGAAGACTGATGCCAGCGTAGGTGCTTTTCTGGACGGCGTGCCCAGCGAGAAGAAACGTGAGGACAGCTATGCCATCCTGGAGCTTATGCAAGAAGTGACCGGACAGGAACCGGCGATGTGGGGCACGAGTATCGTCGGCTTTGGCAGCTATTGCTACAAGTACGCCTCTGGGAGTGAGGGTGAGTGGCCTCTCGTGGGCTTTTCCCCGCGCAAGCAGAATCTGACCCTGTATATCATGTCCGGCTTTGATGATTATGATGCCCTGCTGGCGGATCTCGGCAAGTACAAGACAGGAAAAGCGTGTCTCTACATCAACAAGCTGGAGGATGTGGATCTTGAGACCTTGCGAGAACTGGTCCGGCAGTCGGCGGAGCATATGGCTGAAAGCCACAGCTAGCCCTGGGAGCATTTGGGCTTTGCCGGTGCGGCTTTCCATGCTGGATCCCGTAAATTTCTGAGCTCGTCGCCCTGGCGGCGGGCTCGCTTGTTGTGTATTCCGCAGAGATGCCACCCATCGCTGCCCGGTTCATCTGTGTTCAGCAGCTGGGCTGTTCTGGAGTTTGAGATTTCTTTGGGTATCGCGACAGGTACCAGGATTGCTGGAGGGTTGTCATGAGGAAACTGAAGAGGTGGTGGTGGCTGGTACTGCTTGTGCCGGTTGTCGCCGTGGCCGGCTTTGTGATTTGGGCTACCACCGGGCCGGCGCCCATGCCTGAGGCGTTGGCTGCCATACAGTCTGATGGCCAGGTGCGAGTTGAGACCGAGCCTTGGCTCGTTTTCCAGCCTGCGGGCGAGGTGCCTACCACGGGTCTTGTCTTTTACCCGGGCGGGCGCGTCGATCCCCGCGCCTATGCTCCAGCCGCCCGCGCCCTGGCTGCGGAGAGCTACCTGGTCGCCATCGTCCCCATGCCTCTGGGCCTGGCCATCATCGCCCCAGATCGCGCTGCAGAGGTGATGGCCGCGTTTCCCGAGGTACAGCAATGGGCTGTTGGCGGCCATTCCCTGGGCGGAGCCATGGCCGCCCGCTTTGCTTATCAGAACCCGGGCGGTGTCCAAGGGCTGGCGCTGTGGGCCTCCTATCCAGCCAGTGGTGATGATCTATCAGGCCGTGATATGGCTGTAGCTTCCATCTATGGCACCCTGGATGGGCTGGCAACGGAGGACAAGATCGCCGCATCTCGTCCCTTGTTGCCGCCCGACACTGCTTGGGTCCCCATCGAGGGCGGCAACCACGCCCAGTTCGGCTGGTATGGCCCCCAGGATGGCGACAACGATGCCTCTATCACCAGGGCAGCCCAAATGGATAAAGTGGTGGCTGCCACCCTGGCACTGCTCAAGAACCTGGACGAATCGCCCCACTAGCGGCCAATGGCTACATGCTCTGGCAGCGACCAGCCCGAAATAACCACAAGGGTCAGGAGAGCTGGTGGATCAACGACTGGAGCATCATGAGCCGCTCCAGGTTGGCGTTCGCCGGCACCCGGTCGGCCACACCCAGGATCATGCGGCTGTCACCCCTGGCTTCGCCCACAGCTTGCTCTACCGCGGCTGAGAACAACTCCTGTTCATAGGTCTCAACCAGCACGTCCTGGGCAATTCCTCCCCATAGCGTCACATTCGGGCCCGCCAGCTCCCGTGCCTCGGCCAGTGTGGCATTGCTCTGCGGCGGTCCAGCGATCCCCTCAATGCCGTCGATACCCGCCTCGGCAAGAGGCTTGACAAGGTGCCGGATCGGCCCGCCGACGTGCACCACAAATTGCTTATTCTGTTCATGCAGAACCGCGGCTGTCCGCCGGTAACTGCCGGCCAGATGCTTCTTGAACATCCGGGGCGAGATGAACTGGCCGTCCAGGTTGTCCGGGGAAAAGACAATGTCTCCGGTCAGGCTTGCGACTTCCCGTACGAGATGCTGGAGCTTTTCCTCCAGGCGGACCAGCGCCTCCTGAACCTCTGGCTCGCCCAGCAGCAACAGTCCCTCGCTCCAACCCAGGAACTCGTGCAGCAGGTCGGAATAGGGGCGGCGGGGGATCTCTAGCGCCAAGACGCCGTCTTGGCCTACCTCCTGCCTGGTCCGCTCCAGCGCGGCCGGATCCAGCACGTAGGTTCGAGCCTCGATAGCCTCCAGGGCAACTTGGAGATCACCAGCGGCCTTGACCGGATACTCGGACTGCCACCAGTCGCCATCGGGGCCGAGGATCCAGCGGGCTTGCATCTCTCCGCTTGGTGTCTCGCAGAGGACGAGTCGTTCGCCATCTTGCTCAATGACCTCGATATTTGCTCCTTGTGTCTCGACGTGCCACGGCTTCAGGGGCAGCCATGCCGGAATGCCCATGGACCGGGCGATCTCGGGCAGCGTGGCTCCGCGCCATTCAGGGGGAAGGCTGTCCTGCCGGTGATGCCAATCATACCAAAGGGTGAGGTCCGGGAGATAGAGAGTACCGGTACCTGCCTCTCCATGGAATCGTGACAGGATCTCTTTCTGCTGGCTCATTCTGCGCATCCTTTCTGTGGGCTATCTGTCTCCCCCGGCCGAGGGCCTTCCGCTGCTGTCAGGGAATGGCTGCAGTTGGACCGGCGATAGGCGCAAGTATAGCCCTGTCGATCGTTGCTGTCAAGTGTTCGAGTGCAGCCGAGCAGGTCTGCCGCCGAACCGGGGCAGTGGCTACCGCTTGCCGCAGGCTGACTTTTCGAGTATAATCCAGGAGGTCAAGGATTTTTGACCTGACTTGGCGTCTCGCACCCGCTCGGGTGGTGCTGATCAAGTGCCTTCCAGGTCCATTGAAAGGAGCATTCGATGAAAGCAGTCGTAATGGCTGGCGGCGAGGGTTCGCGCCTGCGCCCTCTGACCATTGGTCGCCCCAAGCCGATGGTCCCCATGGCCTCCAAACCGGTGATGGCTCACATTCTAGACCTTCTCAAACGCCAGGGCATTACCGAGGTTGTGATCACGCTGCATTTTATGCCAGAGGCAATTCAGAGCTACTTTGGTGATGGCAGCAGCCTGGGCATGAAGCTCCACTATGCGATTGAGGAGACTCCCCTCGGCACGGCAGGCAGCGTCAAGAATGCCCAGGAGTTTCTGGATGAGCCCTTTATCATCATCAGTGGTGATGCCGTCACCGATATCGACCTCAAACAGGTCATCGACTTTCATGAGGAAAAGGGCGCCGATGCTACTTTGACCTTGTATCGTGTTCCCAACCCGCTGGAGTATGGGGTGATTATCACCAATCCAGATGGCAAGATTACCCAATTCTTGGAGAAGCCATCCTGGGGTGAGGTAATCTCTGACACGGTAAACACCGGTATCTATGTGATCGATCCCTCTGTTTTGGATCTCATGGAAGACGGCGTCAAGACCGACTGGAGCCAGGACATCTTTCCCACATTGCTCGAGTCGGGCCGGCCGATCTATGGCTATGTGGCCGAAGGCAATTGGACCGATGTTGGTGATATTGCCGAGTATATGCGTGCCACCGGGGACGTACTTTATCACCGGGTGGAGACCGAGGAATTGGGGCGGCACATTGGCGGGGATATCTGGTGTGGCGAGAATGTAGAGATTGCCCCCGATGCTCAGCTTTATGGGCCCATCTACCTGGGTGAAGAAGTCAAGATCAAGGGCGGCGTGATCATTCATGGGCCAACGGTGATCCGCGACTATACCATCGTGGACAACAGGGCGCACATCGACCGCAGCATTATCTGGCGGAACTGTTACATCGGCGAGGGCGCCGAGTTGCGCGGGGCGATCGTCGGCCGCCAGTGCGCGATCAAGAGCAAGGCCGTACTCTTTGAGGGCGTGGTGTTGGGCGACAGCTCCATCGTCGGCGAGGCAGCGGTGCTCCACGCCAACGTGAAGGTCTGGCCCGAAAAAGAGATCGAGCCGGGCGCCATCGTCAAGACGAGCATCATCTGGGGAGCGCGAGGCCGGCGCGTGCTCTTTGGGCGCTTTGGCGTGACGGGTGTGGTCAATGTTGACTTGACTCCCGAATTCGCGGCCAAGATGGGTGCAGCATTTGGGGCGACGTTGCCCAAGGGAGGCAGCGTTACCATTAACCGCGATCCACATCGCAGTCCGCGCATGATCAAGCGCGCGGTTATCTCCGGCCTGCCCTCTGCCGGCATGCACGCCAGGGATTTGCGCTCAGTGCCCATACCGGTGGCCCGCTACTATACTCGAGTGACCGATGCGGTTGGGGCTGTGCACGTTCGTCTGTCACCCTTTGACCGGCGCGTGGTAGATATCCGGTTCTTTGACGGTCAAGGCCGCAACATGAGCAAAAACGCCGAGCGGGGCATCGAGCGTATTTTCTTCCGCGAAGACTTTAGACGGGTCTATCTGGATGAGATAGGTACCATTGAGTATGCCCCTCAGGTGGCTGAAACCTATACCCGGGGATTTCTGGACACGGTCGACACCGAGGCCATCCGCCAGGCCGGATTCAAGATCGTTGCGGACTATGCTTACGCCCCTGCTTCGGAGGTACTGTCTCCTATTTTGAGTGAGCTGGATGTCGAAGTGGTTCCTCTGGCCGCGCACGTTGATGGCGACAAGATGTCGGTGTCGCCCGAGACCTTTGACAAGGCGCTCAAGGAACTAAGCCTGATTACCGGGGCACTGGACACACACCTGGGGGTCCGCTTTGATGTGGGCGGTGAAAAGATTTTTCTGGTCGATCACATCGGCCGGCGCGTGTCAGGCGTGCATGCCGCTGCAGCATTGGCCACCTTGGCGCTGCGGGCAAATCCAGGGGGTACTATTGTCGTCCCGGTCCACATGCCCAGCATCTTTGAACGGATCGCGGCCGACCATGGTGGCCAGGTGCTCCGCTGCAAGGTGGACCCCCATGCGCTCATGGACATGTCAGACCGGGAGGGGGTGGTCATTGCCGCCGATGGGACGGGGAACTTTGTCTTTCCCCGTTTTCAACCGACCATTGACGGTCTGATGGCCGCTGTCAAGCTGCTCGAGTTCCTGGCTACCCAAGATACGAGCCTCGCGGACGTTGTGGCTGGGCTGCCGTCCTTTTACGTCAGGCACCGTGAAGTCTCTTGCGCCTGGGAGACCAAGGGAAAAGTCATGCGCCTGCTGAACCAGCAGTACAAAGATCGCCGTGCCGATCTCATCGACGGCATCAAGATCTTGCTAGGTGAAGCGGAATGGGTGCTGATTCTGCCCGATCCAGACTACCCAAAGTTCCATATCCATGCCGAGGCTGGTACCGACGGGGAAGCTGATGAGCTGACCGAGCGCTATGTACGCATCGTCGAAGGACTTCGAGAGTAGGCTTGAGCGGTCCGACGACTATGTATCCGACGCTATTCACGATTGGCCGCTGGTCCGTTCCCACTTATTCGATTCTTCTTGGCCTGGGGCTCATCCTGGGTTTGCTGCTGGCCTATTCTGAGGGAAAACGGATCCTCGGGAAAGGAGAGACAGCACTAGATCTTGGATTGTGGGTTATCGCCGGTGGGCTCTTGGGTGGGCGTATCGGATTCGTGCTGGCCAACTGGACTGTCTTTGCCGAGGATTGGACTCTGGTACTGCGGATCTGGGAAGGTGGGCTGTCCTACTATGGGGCATTTGTTGGAGGGTTGTTGGCGATGGTACTCTATGCCGGCGCCAATAGACGGGCCGCAGCCCCGCACTTATTCTGGAAGCTGGCTGATGCCCTGGTGTTGGGCTTGGCCGCTGGCATCATGTTTGGCTGGGCAGCTTGCCTGATGGGGGGGTGCGCCTACGGCGCGGTTGGCGAGGGCTTTGGTCACATGATCCTTCCTGACCTGTTCGGTGTCGATGCGCCACGCTTTGCCACCCAGGTGGTTGGCCTGACCTACTCCCTGCTGCTCTATGTTAGTTTCTGGCTGCTGAGAAAGCGCTGGCCCTTCCACGGTGCAGCCTTTCTGATGTATGTGTTCCTCTACTCTGCCGGCATGTTCCTTCTGGCGTCAACCCGCGGTGATGAATCGGTCTACATTGGCCCCTGGAGACTGGGCCAAGGGATCGATCTGCTGTTGATTCTTGCGACTGCTGTTGGGCTGCTGATCCTGTGGTGGCAGGCGCGGAAGGATGCCGGTGGATCAAACTGCGCTCAAGGCAGTGCTAAGGAGCTACGGTGTAGGCCGTGAACCTGAGTTCACCACTCGAATCATAGAAATGTTGCGTCTCCCCCTCTGGGAATGCCTTCGCCACCCACCCAAGTTCGCCGGCGCGTTCAGGCAAAAAGAGAAAGACGGTTCCCTGACTTGTGTCTACAAAGTCAGGAGGAGCGTCGAGGGGGTCCACGATGTCAAAGCCCTGTACTTCTGGCGCCATGAACTCCATTGTGCCAAAGCCCCAATAGAGGCGTGGCGCCCCCAACAAGTAGGCGTGGGGTTCGCCTTCTAACTCCCGCAGATAGTTGGCCATCATCGTCGCCGTCTCACCATTGGCGCTGCCGTAGCGCCGCGCGGGGGTGAATTCTACAAAGTAAAAGCGTACGGCCACTACCATCAGCAGCGCCATCACTACAGCCGGTACGATGCTGTCCCACAGGTTATGTTTCAGGCCAAAGAGCCGCCGGAGCAGAGCCACGGTTCGCTCCAACCCAAGGGCCACGAGAATCGCCACAGCCGGAATGGCAATCACCAGTCGCTGGCTGGAGGGCGGGCTCTCGGTCAGCATGCCGCCAGCGATGATGACGGACCAGAACCAGATCAGGACCAGGAAATGGCGCCGCTCTCGCCAGTGAAACAGCGCCCAAGCCATTCCCAGCACGGCAAAGCCCCCGGCCATGGGACCCAGCAGCGGCTGGTCGGCGCCGTACCACGCTGTGCGGTCGGGGAAGACGTGGAATGCGCCTGCCGCTCGAAGGAACTGTTCGACCAGGACCTGCACCAGAGTCTTGCCCGTCAAGCCTGGCTCTTGCGCCAGCCAGCCAGACTGAATGATGCCTACTTGGTTGATGCGAGCATTCCAGTCGTCAGGATGTGACAGTGCGAGGCCCAGCATGGGTCCCGCGGCCACGAGGAAGGCCATCGCCAGTGCGAACAGGGGCCACGCATAGCTCCCAGGCCATTCCCCTGGTTCAGGGGATCTGGTTCTCTTGATCCATACAAATGCCACGTATACAGCAACCAAGAGAGGAAGAAGCCTCGCCCCTGTGTAGTAGAATACACTCAGGCCCATCACGAGGCCGGCCAGGGCGAAGAATCGGGAGCTTCGGAGCCTGTCCTTGCAAGTCAGCCCCAGGTCTACGAGCCACAGCGTCAGCACCACAAAAAACGGATCCCACACGTTGTTGGCGCCCAGGCGGCTGTAGTGAATGTGATAATCATAGGCGGCCAGAAAGAGAGCGCAAAGGAGGGCAACCCGTCTGCCCCAAAGGCGTCGGGCGAGAAGGTAGAGGATGGGTACAGTGACCATCCCCGCGAAAGCCGCTGGCATCCGCAGGCCAACAACGTCATTCCCCACGAGCCGCAGAGACCAGCTAAGGGGCCAATAGAAGAACGTGGGCATGGACATGTAGCCCATGACAAAGGGATTGCGCAGCTCGCCCCTGAGTACCTGCCGGGCCAGCAGGCCGTGCCAAGCCTCGTCGCCGCCGAGCGTATAGGGAATCCGATCCAGCGCCGCGACCCGCAGGATCAGGGCAAGCAGTGTCACGGTGGCCACGGTAGCGATCTCCAGCCACGTATCCCGGCTCACACGTCCCAGCCGAACTCGCCAGCCTTCAGCCCGGCCAGATCGTGGGGAGCTGGGCCAGATCGCTGCTGCCGCTACGGCGCCAATGCCCAGCAGCCATAGAGCAACGGCATCGAGAGCGGATTGATTCCAGGCCCTACTCTGGGATAGCAGCGTGGCGGCCAGCCCCAGTATCAGACCCAGCAACACGAGGGCAACTCGAACCGGCTGGCCATGGATCCACTGGCTCAACCGCAAGGAGCCGGTCCCCAGTCGAAGAGGTTTCCGGCTACGCGGTATCGTAGCGCGCCAGGCTAACCCAAAGCAAACCGCCGCCAAGGCGTGCAGAACGAGGCCGTCCCACAAATAACCCCGGCGATGGAAAAAGTAGGACTGTCCTAGCGCAGCCAGGCCCAGAGCGGCTGCCAGGAGCAGAATCGCTGCCGTACGACGACGTCTTGTCACGCGCAACCACCAGCTGACCTTCTGTAAGCAAAGAACCCAGATACAGCGTCCCTGCAGATTACTTGCAGAGGCTCAACGCCAAGCATTATAGCATTGTTCTACGGGAACGCCAAAGAAGTCCCTGTGAACCTTGGGCCCTGACTGTGGCAATCAGTTTCTGACTGTGGCAATCAGTTCCTGACTGCGGCAATCAGTTCCTGACTGCGGCAATCAGTTCCTGATTGCGGTGAAGAAAAGGTATGCGCCTACTTGAGGCAGTGGTTCTTCGTAGAGGGGACGCAACCAGTGTTCGGTCAAAGCCAGGTTCCAGTGGAAGGGGGCGAGGATCCAGCGGTGGAAGAGTTTCTTTGTGAGCAGGCTGGGCGCGCCAAAGTAGTGGCCCAGATCCAGCGCGTGTAAGGATTGTTCAGAAAAATAGTAGAACGAATCCAAGAGGCGCAGGTCGGCCTTGGCCAACCGTGCCTGCCATGTCTCGATCCCGTCACAGTGATGGTGGCGTGAGATACGGTCGAAATACCGTTCGTAGGAACCGGCCAGGCTCTTCAACCCAAGCCGGCGGAAGGCCTGTGTGAAAAAGAGCAATTCAGTAAAGTGGTCGCTGGGTACACAAAAGATGAATCTCCCTCCAGGCTTCAGGACACGCGCGATCTCTGTCAGGACAGGATCAACCTGGGGAATGTGCTCAAGTACAGAGTTGCTGACAACTGTGGCGATGCTTCTGTCGGGAATAGGAAGGGCATCGCCCAGGGATTGGGCCAAGATCCCGTAGGCACCTCGCTCCCGTGCTTCGCGGAGCACGGCACCCGCCGGGTCTATGCCAACCGCGAGAGGACTGGGAAAGGCGACCGATGCAAAATGACCATCGCCACAACCCACATCCAGGACTGGCTCTTTGAGGGGCAAGAGATCCTGATACAGCCGGGCCTCAACGGCCCGCAACAGTGCCCGAAATGCAGGTAGGTCTTTCAGATGCTGCCAGAGAAAGTCGTCGTCCATGGTTCGCGCGTCACGCATCATGACTCATGAGGTACGCAGCGCCGATCATCCATCACGCCTCGTGAGCTTTTACAGGTTGGCTGATCCGGGCGCCGCCGGAGACCAGTTCCTCGAACAATGCCTCGTAGCTGGTGACCGTGCGCTCCAGACTGAAGGCATCTTCGATGACTGGCCGGGGCTGGGCATAGTCGCCAGGGTTTTGGATGATTTGGATGATGGCCTCGGCTAGAGCGTCCGAGTTGCCAATCTCTGTCACCTTACCCATGCCGGTTACAAGTGGTGGCTGGCGCACGCCAGGCAGATTGCTGGCGATGGAGGGGGTCCCACACAGCATCGCCTCTACCTGTACCAATCCGAACGACTCGGTGGAGTTCAAACTGGGCACGGCCAGAACGTCGCAAGCGGCAAAAAAAGCCGGCATCTGTGCTTGGGTAAGGGTACCTAAAAACTCCCAGTGCTCGGAACCCAGTTCATCGATCATTGGCATCAAGCGCCGGTAGTAGGCTTCCTCGCCCATCACGTACTCGTACTGCCCGGCAAAGAGTACCTTCAGTCGGGGATAGGCCTTCAGCAGATGGGGCACGGCCTCGACCAGTACCTCGACACCCTTCTCAGTAGCCAGACGTGTGGCTGCCATCCCAACCACCTGGCGATCAGACAAGTCATGCTGGGCCCGGAATGCTTCGACGCTGACGGGGTTGGGTACCGGCATGATGACTGGGGGCGGGATCACATGTACCTTATCCAAGAAGCGCGAGAGCAAGTGCGAGTGCTGGGCAAAATCCTGGGTGTAGGCCACGGCTGCCTGAGCAAGGTGGGCTGCCAGATAGTTGCTGACAAAGACTACCTTATCTACCACCCGGTTGAACCAGCCTTTGGGTAACTCAAGATCGCAATGGTAGGTGAGAACCAGCGGCCTCCGAGCCAGGCGTCCCAGCAAGCCTAGCAGGCCAGCCTCAAATTGGGGCAGATGCACACTCACAATGTCATGCTGGCGGATGTAGTGCCATGCCAACAGGGGAAAGGTGGGCATAATCACGCCTTTGCTGATCCGGAACAGCACGGGCGCGCGTACCACATGCACACCGTCGATCACCTCCTCAGCAGGCAGTGCTGGGTCATAGTGCGACGTTAGCACTGTGACCTGGTGCCCTCTTTGGGCGAGAGCCGTGGCGAGCCGCTGTACATAAATAGTCAGGCCGCTGACGTGGGGATGGTAGTAGGTCAGAACAAGCAGGACTTTCACGTTGACGACTGGGCCTCCGTAGAGATTCGCTGCTGGATTTCAGAATAGCTCAGGTTTTGCTGGATCATGCTCAACAGGCCCAGAATCGTGTACACAATATAGACGATGGCATGGGCCACCAATGCGTACCCCAGAGCCAGTTCGGGCATCATACCAAAGAGAACCATGGTCGCGCGGGTCAGAAACTCGAACACGCCAATGTAGCCAGGGGAGGCCGGTATGGTCATGCCCAGGGCGGTCACCGAGGCGACGGCGAGGCCGGCGACAAAAGGCTGTCCGGGCTCAAAGGCCAGGAGAACGATCCAATAGTAGACGCTGATCGTGGTCCAGATGAGAACTGACCACAGGAGGAGTGGGGGGCCCAGCCGCAGGGTTGTAATGCCGCTGAACCCGTCGATAAACGAGCCGGCCATACTGCCCAATTGCGACCGATCGGCCCAGGGGAGGCGGGCGACAAAGCCCAGATGCGTCTGTTTGGCCAGTCTGGCCCAGAACAAGGCCATGGTATCGCAGTCAGGCCAGTGCAAGGCACGCAGGATGCGGTCCAACAGCCCAAGTGTCCAATCTCTGCGGCGAACCAGGATGACAAATACCACGACGGCTACCACTGCCGCGACCCCGACGACAAGGCCCCCGCGGATCATCCAGTCGGGCAGAGGGGCAAAGGGCAGGATGATGAAAAAGCCACCGACGGCACACAGAGCATCCAGCACGCGCTCGGCAACGACGGTTGAGAATGCGGACGCACGGCTCACATCCTCTGTGTCACCGATGAGATAGGCTCGGGCCACATCTCCCAGGCGAGCGGGAAAGATGTTGCTCAAGAGATAGCCGATGTTAATGACGGCAAACAGGTTGCGGATTTGAAGCCCTTGCTTCGGGTAGAACAACAATCGCCAGCGATAGGCTCGCAGAACCAGGAACAGGACCAGCGGTACCAGGGAAGCGGCCAGCAGCCAATAGTTCACGCCAGCCAGGGCCGCTAGAACAGCGGCAACGTTCACCTGGCGAAAGGCCAGGGCCAGGGCAATGACGCTGATCAGGATGCCTATCCAGAAACGTGCTTTCTTCAAAACAGCTCCTCCCAAGCGGCCAATTATAGCATCGTTCGTCACTCATGGCGAATTGTCCCGCCAGAGTGGTTGCTGCAGCCGGCGCATTAGCTCCCCTGCTGGCAGGTTCTTGACGTTGTGAAAGATCAATGTCCGTGGGTGGTCGTAGACGACAAAGCTCTCGTCGGGAAGTAGTAGCTGCGGGGCGGCGCCGGGCAGTGGTGGGAGACGAGGGTTGAGCCAGCTTGGGCCGCGCGTGAATTCCATGGCCAGCTCAAAGCCGAGTTCACCAGACAAGAGACGCTCGTAATAGCGGGTGGCCAGAGGATAGCGATCCGGTTGGCGGGGGATGGAACCGTAGAGGCGGCGGCTGGCGATGATGACATAATCGCTCCGGGCCAAATCGGCCGTTATCTGGTCCCACTTTGCATCGTCGTCTGGCTCGCTATAGAGGGCTAAGGTGTGTGTGTCATACTCTTCAATGCGCCGCGACTGACCGTCAACCTCTAGCGGCAGCGGCAATGCCGTGTCCCATTCCTCCAGGGCCAGAACACTGCCCGCTGGCGCATGCTCGTAGAACCACTTTGAAGCGGTGATCCAGGAATGGGGCTCGGTATAGATGGTTGCGAAGGCCAGGGCGTAGGCGAATGATACAAGGATCAGCAGTACAGTAATTGCGGTGACAACTGACGGAGCATGGATGAAGGACGACGGACGGCGGACAACAGACGATGAGGGAGGGATAGCGCCTGAGGGCTCCGCGGACAATGCCTTTTCGGGTCTGCGAGTTGAGATGTGTTGGACGACCAGTACGCAGAGGATGGGTACGAGGGGTAGCATGTAGCGGAGGTACTTTGCGTACAGCAATCCGGTGAAGGCCAAGTAGGGACCGGCCCAGGCCAGGAGCAGGGCGGTGATCCACGCACCACCGCGTATCCAGCGGACCAGGGTTACGCCCAGGGCGGCCCACGCGGCCAAGCCGAGGGGCAGGGCCAAGCCCCACAGTGCTGTCTGCCACATGGAGTAGAGATAGGGCAGGGTGCCGGCGTATTGCCGGGTGTAGGGGGCATCGAGCCAGCCCCAGGCGATCTGCGATTCGCGTATCGTGTCATCCAGGAAAGTTCGCCAGTCGATGAGCGCGTAGGGCTGGACGGCGAAAAAGACACAGGCTGCCAGGACCAGTGCTGGTATCGCGCACCGGATGGCCGCAGTCATGGGCGATAGGAGACTCGATGATTGGGCTTTCTGTCCCGGTTCTAGCGTCCTGTCCCTGGAGGCTCGCGCATAGCACGCCGCGAATATGGGTACGATCAGTAGGGCAGCAACAACCTTGGTGCCCATGGCCAGCCCAAAGGCAATGCCCAATGCCGCCTGGCGCCTGCGCCTTCCCCCGCGGGCTACATCAACAGCCATGTTCAAGGTGAGCAAGACAAAGAAGGTGAGGAGGGGGTCGGATGTGTAGAAATGGGCGAGTTGCACATGCAGGACGGCCAGACTGACCAGCGCGGCAGCCAGCAGCGCGCCAGACTCCAGTCCAACCCGCCTGCGTGAGGGTGGCAGGAGCAGCGAGGCCAAGCGGTAGGTGAGGTAGATAGTACCCAGATCAAAGAGAGCGGCGAGGGGGCGTCCAACCAGGTGCAGGTTGTCGGGGTCGCCGAGGGCGGGCCAGAAAGTCGCCAGCAGGATGGTTACTACCTTGAGCAGGTAGAAGGGCAGCGAGCCGTAGGCAAAGAACCCAGGGTTGAGCGGGCTGTCCGGGCTCAGCGCCTCGGCCAGACTGCTCGGCCAGCCCAGATCAACCGTGACAAAGTAGATCTGCCGCTCGTCAGGGTGCAGCCAGTGGCCGCCATCCCAATTCAGCCCGTGGAGCCTTAGCGCTGCGCCCGAGAGGAGGATCAGGACAAATCCCAGGGTTTCCCAACGAGCCCTGCAATGCTTCATTTTGCCTGTCCTGTGGGGTGCCCGTGCTTTCCAGAGCAGCCAAGGCAAGCTGCGGCTGGTTCCACAGATCCGTCCAAGGCTCAGCTTCCCTTGACCGCCACGATCGCACCTGTGACTTTGGTCACGTCCAATTGTCCCTCTCTGGCGATGACTCCCTCGGCTTCGGCCCGAACAAAGTCGACCACGGCCTGCCATTCGGCATCGGTATGGTTCGGGTGCATGGTGAGCGCGCGGGTGCTGGCAAAGTAATCTACGAAAGGGTCGGCGCTGGGGAAGCACAGCGTGCCACGCAGGGTATGCACCTCAACCCGATCGAAATAGGGTTCCAGGTAGGCTCCCCCATTCTCCAGGGAGAATCGCTCATTGACGTTCTCGATGGGGGCCATGGTGGGGAAATGGTAGGCAGCCCGATCTCGCAGTTCCCAGTACTCAGGCATGGTACGGGCGCTGTTGGTGGTGGCGAGAAAACGGCCGCCAGGCTGCAACACGCGAGCTGCCTCCGCGACCGCGCTGTCGATGTCCGGAACGTGGTAGAGCATGTGCCGGGCCATCACCACGTCGAATGCTCTGTCTGGCATTGGCAAGGCTTGGGCGTCAGCCACGTATAACCGGAGGGGCAGATTGTCCACCAACTCGATCCCTGTGGCGATCATGCCTGGCGAGCGATCGCATCCCACCAGAAGGCCCCAGCCCTCGCGCCACCTGGCCATGGCCCGGAGCAGGTCGCCCCGGGCGCAACCTACGTCCAGAACTCGCTCGCCCCCGTACCACGTGGCGTCCGACCAAAGCTGTTCCAGTGTCCATCGGCCAAAGTCAACAGGGTCGACGGTATAGAGCTTGTGGGTGCGGTAGCGGACATTCAGCTGGCGGTCGTCGGCATAGGCTTCCTGATGGAGCAAGTTCTGGCTAGGGGCCGGTTGCGCAACCATGTTTACCTCCAGGACTAGCTTAGCGAGGGGCTGGTGGTCTGTCAAGAACGCAGAAAGTGTGGACCTGAACGGAACGACCTGGTGTCAGAAGGCCGATTACTTGCCAAGTGAACTTTTCGCCGTGTTGTGACGTTATATTTGGTGAAGGGAAGCCGGAGCCTGGTGCGGGTAGGTGCCAACCGGCCTCTCATCCCGATGCCCGTTCAGCTTGGACGAAGCCCTGGACGGGCATCCTTATTGGGCTGGATGTGCTCAGCCCGCGGCGTTCAGCTACCAGTCCTATCTCTTACAAGGGTCATAGTCTTTGCCCAGGATGACTTGGATGTCTACCGACGCCGGTACTTCGGGCTTGTCCCCGGTGCCAGGCAGATCCCGAATGCCGGCAGGGGGTATCTCTAGCTTCCGGGCGATCTCCTCTCCGGCGCCCAGGTCTCCATTGTGGACAATGATCTGTGTGTGGGCGTAGTCCTGGCTGTCGGCCTGGCCGGTGCCAACCACTTTGAATCCGTCCCAACGCAGGGCGTAGGCAGCAAGAGTCGCAGTTTGACTGCGGCTTGTCCCATTTAGGACTTGAACCCCAACCTTGTCCACGCCATCGAGTTCTGCCTGTTCTTTTGGCGCGTAGTAATCTTCCAGCAGCGTCCGGAGCTTTTCTTCGCGGGGCAGCAGAACTGAGGCACCCTGGGGCGTCCTCCAGCCCTTGACCTGTGTGCGAGTAATGGCTTTGCTGAGGATGTGTTGGGGTTTGAGTTGCACACCCACGTAGGCGAGATTAAGGACTTGATCTAGCGGCAGATCTGTCTCAAACGCATCGGACATGGTCACCCACAACCCGGGCAGCTTGGGAATCATGTCCATGGTAAGGGCCTGATCCCAGAGGGACATCAAGACTTTGCGTTGGCGGCGGCCGCGGTCATAGTCGCTGGTACTCTTGCGAGAGCGGGCAAAGCGCAGGGTTTGCTGTCCGTCCATGTGATGCAGCCCTGGCTTGAGTTCGATATCAGGGAGTGGGCAGGCTACATCTATGTCCAAGCCGCCGACAAAATCCACGATCTTCATAAAGCCTTTGAAATCAACGCGAGCATAGTAGTGGATCGGGATCCCCAGGTTATGGTGGATCGTCTGCTTTACGCGTTCCGTACCGCTGCCCTTTCTGTCCAGTTCGCCCCACAACTCCGCGGTATTGATCCGGTTGTAGCCATGCCCGGGAATATAGACCCACAGGTCACGAGGGATGGAGAGCAGACGGACAACGTTGGTCTCAACGTCCAGTGAGGCGATGATCATGGTATCTGTGCGCCACGCGCCCGAGTTGGGCCGTTTGTCTGAGCCCAGCAAGACGATGTTGATGTAGCGATTGGGGATGTTGACCTGGAAGGCGCTCTTGGGTGTGGCTGTGGAAGCCGGAGTCGGTACTTGGGCTGCCTGGATGCTGACCTTGGCTGAAGCTGCCAGTGGCGCTGACTGGAGTCCTTCCGAAGCGGCTGAGCCAGCGAGGGGAGGGATTGGCGCCTCCGGTATGCTCGACTCCAGCGCAGATGCCGTGAGAGCAGCCAGAGTAACGGTGGGGGCAGGGGTATCGGTGGCTGCAGGGATCGATGGGGTAGCTGTCACGGGTTCCGTCGTTGGTATAGGCTCTGTTGGTGTTGGTGATGGCGGCGAGCCCTGGGCTCCATCAAGTTTCCGGGTGGTCGTGGGGCTGGGAGATGGGGATGGTGAGGCTGGAGTGGCTGTCTTCCCTGGGGCAGCTGTCGGGCCAACCTGTGAATCACGGGGTTCAGGTGTGGCTGTGGGTCCAGACGACGACTGTGCTGGGGCCGTGCGGGTTGCCGTGCGAGTTCTGGTCGGAGTATTCGTTGGCGTTGCCGAGGGATCGCCCGCCGGTGGTGAGGCGCCGGCCATCTCTGCGCTACCAGAGTCGGGAGTGAAGGACCAGCCCTCCATTGGAGTTGCCAGCATAGGGAAAGCCAGACCTCCGGGTACATAGAGGTGCTGGCCTCCAAAGATGGTCTGGGTGTTCAGGCAGTTCACCCGCATTAGGGTTTCGACCTCGGTGCCATAGCGATCTGCTACGCTCTGAAGTGTATTGCCCTTCTGGACGACATGGAGGCCCCAGTCGTTCGGGGGCACACACGGTGGGGGAGTGCTGGGATCCGAAATCTCAGGTTCAACGATAGGCTGGCCAGCAGGTGGCGCCGCCGTAGCTGCCAGCGCAGTTGGCGGCTCGCCTGCCTCGATCTCGGTAGAGGCTGCGGTAGGAGCATCTATCATTCCCAGCGCCTGGACGATAGACCCACTGAATGGTGAGCGCATCCATAGATCTGCACCGATGAACACGGCCGTTGCCGTCAGAAGGATGGCTGCTGCAATGAGCAAATAGGTCATCCAGTCCGCGCGCCGACCATTGAGCTTGGGTTGCCTGTCACTTGATCTGGGTTCTATGAGCCTTATACCTTTCCTACGGTCGGACCGGCCTGGAAAACGCGCGGATTATAGCACAGATTACCCCATTGGGCAATCCGGAAGCCTGTTGGGAGGCTGCGTACGCATTGGATACATGGGCAAGCACTGCGAGGAGTTGAGGGCGGCGAGTTGACAGGGCTGTGGTATCCACGTTTTGGCCGGGTCCATGTGCTGGCTTTTCGCCGGGAGTTGGGATTCCCCGGTGGGCTGCCTTAGCGCTGGCAGGGATCGTAGTCTTTGCCCAAGATCACCCTGATATCCACCGTGTCTGAGGGGTTGGGCGGATCTGGCACATTGCTCTCATCCTGGACAGCGTCGACAGGAACGCCCAACTCGCGTGCTATTTTCTCGCCGGCAGCCGGATCACCCCTGCGTACGATGATCTGAGTACGGCGATAGTCACGCCGATTGGCTATATCCTTGCCGACAATCTTGAATCCTTCCCGCTTTAGCTCTGAAGCAGCCAGTTGCTCAGCATCGGGGCGATTTGTGCCATTTAGTACCTGCAAGCGCACCTTGCTGCGTTGTTCTTGGCGTTCCGGTTCCCTGTCTGGGGCGTAGAATTCTTCCAGGAGGATCTGCAACTCTTGCTCGCGGGGCAAAAGGACCATTAGGCCCTCAGGCGTGGTCCAGTTCTTGGTTTGCTTGCCGGAGATGGCTTTGGTATCGATGTCCTGGAAGTCGATCTGCAGACCCAAGCGGGCGAGGTTCAGGGCTTGATCCATCGGTATGTCGGTTTCGAAGGTATCACCCATACTGACCCACAGTTGTGGCAGTTTGACGATGATGTCCGTCGTGAGGGACTGTTCCCAAAGTGCCATCAGCATCTTTCGCTGGCGACGGCCGCGATCATAGTCGCTGCTGGTCTCTCGAGTATGCACGAATTCGTAGGCCATTTCACCGTCCAGGTGGTGCATACCCGCTTCCAGGCCCAATTCTGGCAAGGGACAGGCGACGTCAATATCGACGCCTCCCAGCGTATCAACCACTTCCTTGAAGCCCTCTCGATGCATCTTGACATAGTAGTGGATGGGGATGCCCAGGTTGTGGTGGATGGTTTCCTTGACCCTCTCTGGACCACCTCCTTCTTTGTCCAATTCACCCCACAGGTCTGCGGTATTGATCCGGTTGTGGCCATAGTTGGGGATGTAGACCCACAGGTCGCGAGGGACGTGCAGCAGACCGACAGAACCATCCTCTATGTCTACCGAAGCGATGATGATGCTATCAGTCCGCCAGGTGCCGTCCAGGCGTCGGAAATTCACATCGGTGCCTAGCAGTACAATGTTGATAAATCGGTTCGGGATGTCGATCTCAAAGGCCGTCATAGGCGTGGATGTCGTCGCCGGCATGGGCAGTGGGGTCATGGACCCCACTGTGACCTGTGCAGATTCAGACTCGGAGCCCACGCTTGCCTCGGCTGTGGTTGCTGCCGGGCCCTCGGGTTCTGGTGTCCCAGCGGCGTTGATGGCAGCAGCTTCGCTTGGTGTAGCTGTCGCAAAGGTTGGCAGCGCCAGCGGCCCAAGCACATAGAGCTCCTGCCCAACCCAGATGTCGGACCTCTGCAAACAGTTCACGCGCTTGAGGGTCTGAAAGTCGGTCCCCGACTGTTCGGCAAGGGAATAGAGCGTGTCGCCCTCTTGGACGACGTATGTGCCCCAATCCTGGGGCGCAACGCAGGGTGGGGGTGTACCGGGTGTGAACGTCGCCATTGGAGTTGCCGGGGGAGCGCTATAGGCCGGTGTCTCCGCAGCCGGGCCAGGAGATCTGGCTATCTGATCATCAGGCTCGGACGAGAGCAGGATGTCAAGCGTGAGCAGCGCCGCCACAGCAAGAAGAAAGATGGCCAGCCCAACCAGGATCAAGGTCAGCCGGTCGGGGCCTGATCCCTTTGGCCCTTTCCCCCTGGACGTCGTCTTGGTCTCAGTGGATTTCATGTCTCTTCTGCCGTTGACCTGATGTAGGAAACAAACAGATTATAACATGAATCATCCGAAAAGGCAAGTTATTGGGTTGGTGGTTCGGTTTCGGCGTCTAACTGGTGTAGAAGGGCTTGGTCTTCGCTGCTAAGGCGAGCCTGTAGCAGAAGATCTGGCCGGCGCTCCCGAGTCCGGCGCAGTGCTTGCAGCCTTCGCCAGCGGACGATCTTGGCGTGATGGCCGGACAACAGGACGTCTGGGACAGAATGGCCGCGGAAAGTAGGTGGGCGGGTGTATTGAGGGTACTCCAGCAGCCCCTCTGCATGTGAATCTTCAAAAGTCGCCGACGGATCACCCAGTACGCCGGGGATCAGGCGGGTGATCGCTTCGACAAGGACCATGGCTGGTACTTCGCCGCCTGACAGGACATAATCGCCAATTGATATTTCGTCCGTGACCAGATACTGGTGGACCCGTTCATCCACGCCCTCATAGCGCCCGCAGATTAGCAGCAGCCGTTCCTGTTGGCGAACCAGCTCACGGGCCACCTGCTGGGTAAAACGCCGTCCCTGGGGGCTGAGCATAATGATGGGTGTGGCATCCAACTCGTCGCCCAACACGCCTTCCACGGCGGCAAAGAGCGGTTCGGGTTTCATGACCATGCCTCCCCCACCACCGTAGGGTGTGTCATCTGTGACACGGTGGCGCCCGGTCGCATAGTCGCGGATGTTGTGGATGTTGATGGTGAGTAGTCCGGCCTCGCGGGCGCGCCGGGTGATACTCTCCTCGAATACTCCGGCGAATAGGTTGGGAAACAGGGTCAGGATGTCAAAAAGCACTGGCTATCGCCTCCACCACTTTGTGATGTTGTTCGGGACTGACCGAATGGCGTGCTGCGGGAGGTGCTTGGGCCAGGGCGGAGTTGCCGGACTCTACTCCTGGCCTGAGCGCCGGAGCCTCTAGCGCCTGCCGCTGGACACAATTTCAAGCAGCTTTTTCTGCACTTCTGAGGACAAGTCCAATTCGGCCAGGGCTGGCTGCAGATCTGCGGCTGTGGCGTTTCCGCCAGCGTAGCCATTCATGCGGGCCGCAGCCGTCGAGTTGACAAAATCTGCAGGGTCTAGGTAGATGGTGCGAAACTGTTCCATCAGATCCGGCGCTTGCTGCAGCCAGTACTTCTGGTGGTAGTCCTCTGCCAAGTAAAATTCCGTAAAAGGGCGAATCTCGGTGAATACTTGTTCTCCGCGCCTGGCAGGCTCCTGATCCTTTGATTGGGTGGCAAGCCGTTCCTGCTCCTCGTCGTGGAAAAAGATGATGGACGCGTACTGCTGGGAGAATGGTCGTGACGTGGGGCTGTGGCTGTCCCAGAATACCGCCAGCAACTCCTCGTAGGAGATGATGGCCGGGTCATAATCGATCTGGATCGTTTCGCTATGGTCACCCAGGCTCCGGTAGGTGGGGTCTGGCTTGGCCCCACCAGCATAGCCCACGCGGGTGCGTACCACCCCTGGAAGGCTCCCGAACCGGGAGTCTGGTCCCCAGAATCAGCCCAAAGCAAAGGTTGCTGTTTCGGTCTGGATGGGTACTGCATGGTCCGTTGGTGGGTTCTCATCTGCCGAGTCTGTAGCTGTGCTTTCCTTGCTCACGTTTTCCCTCTCCTGGCTATTACCGGACAGGTTCTCCGAAGTTTCTCCTCCTGGAGCAGTCGTGCAAGCTGCAATGAGCATCGTTGCCAGAAGCAGTACCGCAATTTTCACAGGAATTTGCATCCAGGCCGCTCCTATTCCTCAGGGTCGCCGGCAGAGAAACTCAAGGCCGCAGAATTGATGCAATAGCGCAGCCCTGTGGGCTGGGGACCATCCTCAAACATGTGACCCAGATGGGCGCCGCATCGGTCGCAGAGCACTTCGGTCCGGGTCATGCCCAGACTGGAGTCTCTCTCCGTATCGATATTCGCCTCCGAGATCGGGGCCCAAAAGCTCGGCCACCCAGATCCGGACTCGTACTTGGTCTGCGAATCAAAGAGCTCGTTGCCACAGCCCACGCACAAATACTTGCCTGGGTCCTTGAGGTGGTAGTATTGACCGCTGAAAGGGCGCTCTGTCCCCTTCTGCCGTGTAACCCGATACTGTTCCGCGTCCAGTAGTTCGCGCCACTCCTTGTCACTTCTCGTCACATTTCTTGCCATGATTTTCCTTTCCTCGTCGCACTCTCAGCCAGAAGTTGTTGGGCCAACCGGTCCTATTGCCCAACCATGGCGCACTAGCGCGACAGAATACAAGTGTTCGTGCTACCCTACATACACTTAACTATAGCATATCGGGGTTCCATTGTATGCAAGCCGGACCACATACAGGTACTCTCATTCCGGGGGGGCGGTGTCAGTTTCTACGATCGGTTTCTTGCCAGCAGGGATACACTGCGCCATGGGGGCCGAGCGTGCCAAGGTCACGGTGTGGACGTCACAGTATCTCAAACCACATCAGAATACCCATTATGACAAAGAGCGCGGCGGCAGCTTTGCGCAATACGATCTCTGGGATGAAGCGGGTCAAGACCTCGCCACCGATGACGCCTAGCAGTGTGACGGCCACCAGGGCGAGCGCTGCACCGGCAAAGACCCATACGGGCATTCTGTGCTTGGCCGTCATGCTGATCACGGCCAGTTGGGTCTTGTCACCCAACTCCGCGACAAAAAGCAGGGCAAAGGTACTGAGAAAAACTCGCAATCCATCGGACATTGATGTCTCCTGCGCGGGATGACTACCTCACCCACCAACGCAGTTGGTAGCGGGCGGGATGGATGTGATCTAGTTTGTCCCCTGAGAAGGGTTCGCCATGGCCAACGTAGACCATGCGCGGGCTCAGCGCCAGAATGCGCTCATAGCTTTCTTGCCAGGCTTCCCGGTCTGAGAGGTAAATTGGCTGGCTGGGCACGGCATAGTTGACAACCAGATCACCGACAAAGGCGTCGCCGTCGCCTGTGACAACGGCCAAAGAGCCCGGCGAGTGGCCAGGTACCAGCAATATCCTGGCATCTACACCAAAGTGGGCTAGATTCGAACCGTCGTCGAGAAGGTGGTCTGCCTCAAGCGGCTGGAGATGGGCCAATGGTGAGAGGAGAAGGTAGAGCCAGCGGACCAGGCTGCCCCGCAGGGTCTGGGCCGGTGGCAGGGCATTGCGGCGGTCCTGACTGAAGGCTGGTTCGCTGTGAAAGGCCGCGATCGGTGCGCCGCACCATGCCTTGACCTTGGCTGCGGCGCCATAGTGGTCCAGGTGCCCGTGACTGATGAGGATCAGCCGGACGTCCGCGGGCTGAACGCCGGCTTTTTCGGCTTCGGCCATAACTACCGAGGCACCGCCTGGCGGACCGGGATCGATGAGGATGGTTCCCCCTGTCCCCTTTAGCAGATAGCAGTTGGTTTCCCGGACCTCTATTCGCTGGATCACCGTCATTCCTCTAGCGACAGAACAGGCGCCGCCATGTTGCCATCGGCCCATAGCGACGCCAACTTTCGTACGTCTGGTACGTGACGCGCCTGCTTAGCCCAGAGCCACGTCCAGGGTCATCATCACGGCAAAGCCCAGCATGGCGCCGATCGTCGCTACGTCGCTGATGCTCTCCAATTGGGCCTCGGGGATCAATTCCTCGACTACCACGTAGATCATGGCTCCAGCAGCGAAAGCCAGAGCATAGGGCAGGATGGGTCTGATGAGCAGTACAGCCGCCGCGCCAATCACACCGGCGACAGGTTCAACCATGCCGGACGCCTGGCCGTACCCGAATGCCTTTAGACGCGACATGCCTTCCCGGCGGAGGGGGACAGAGACCGCAGCGCCCTCGGGGAAGTTCTGGATTCCGATGCCCAGGGCGAGGGCGATGGCGGCGCCGACCGTCGCAGCGGGAAAGCCTGCGGCTGCAGCCCCAAAGGCGACCCCGACGGCCAACCCTTCGGGGATGTTGTGCAAGGTAATGGCCAGCACCAGCAGGATGCTGCGTTCCCAGCTTGTCTTGACACCCTCAGCGGATTCGTCAGGAAAGCCGGCGTGGATATGAGGTAGAATCTTGTCTGTAACCCAGAGAAAACCACCGCCCAGTAGAAAACCCACGGTCGCCGGTACCCAGGCCGGGAGGCCGCCTGCTTCCTCGGCCATGGCGATGGCCGGCGCCAAGAGCGACCAGAAGCTGGCAGCGATCATGACCCCGGCGGCAAAGCCCAGCATGCCGTCAAGGACGCGGCGGTTGATAGTCTTGAAAAAGAATACCAATGCGGCACCCAGCGCGGTCACGAACCAGGTAAAGCAGGTGGCCAAAAGGGCCTGAAGGATGGGATCGAGGTTCAGGAACCATTCTGCTAGCATTGTCGTCCTCCTTTTGTCTTTGATGCGGGTTCTGATGCAGATCCGTGCATCTGTGAACCCTGACCGGCAAAGGACCGACCCACCGGCGTGCCGGAGATTATACCACAGCCTGTGGCGGCTGCCAAGTGGTTTGTTCCGCCATAGTAGGCTGGTATCAAGGCTGCCAATCTCAAGGTGGGCCAATCCTCACTGCCAGGGCTCCGCCAGCAGTTCTGACCTGGAGAGGACCAGGCCCGCAAGGTAGGATTCAAGATGCCGGCAATCGGATTTCTTCAAAGTCAGTGATCTTCGAGGATTTGTCGTTTGTGGTCCAGCATGCTAGAATCGCAGCGACGCCGATTTTTGTGGCGATGAGGGCTGAGCCTCCCGAGCGGTTTGCCAGCTCGCCTGTGGTAGCTCCTCAGGGCGGGATGCAGAGGATACTATGAAGATGGTGACAAAAGGAGATGGTTTCAGTACCCAAGTGCCTTGGCCGTCTGGGCAGGGTGGGGTGTCCTGACTATGTTGGAGCTATTGCCCAAGTTGCCGCTTTACTGGTGCTTCTATCACCTGGGTTGGCCGAAGAGACTGCCTTTCAGCCTTGTCGTCAGCGTCAGCTTCCGCTGCAATAGCAGGTGCAAAACCTGTGACGTCTGGCGCAAGCCCAACGACGATATGTCAGTCGAGGAGTGGCGCAAGGTATTTGCCAATCTTGGCCGCTCTCCCTTCTATCTGACCTTCACGGGTGGCGAGCCCTTCCTGCGAGCTGACATGCACGAGATCGTCATCGCGGGCGCAGAGTTGTGCCGGCCCGGCGTGATCACCATCCCCACCAACGGATTGCTGACCAAGCGCATCCTGGACCAGGTGAACCAAATCTGTTCGGCGGCTCCCTTTTCGCAGATCGGCATTAACCTCTCACTGGACGGGGTCGGCGCTGAGCACGACGAGATCCGCAACCTGCCAGGCAATTGGGACCGGGCCATGGAGAGCTGGCAGGGGTTAAAAGAACTCCAGGGCCGTCATGAGAACCTGGTACTCAGCGTGCATACGGTCGTCTCCAAATTCAATGCCCACCGTATCCGTGACATCGTGGAGGGCCTGGAATTCCTGGCCCCCGATTCCTATATCACCGAGGTCGCCGAAGAGCGGGTAGAGTTGGACACGGTGGGCTGGGATATCACGCCCGCCCCCGAGGATTATGCGCCAATTGCCGACTATTTGTCCGCGCGGGCCAGGGCGGTACCGCCCACGAAGGACTCTGGTACGATTCCCAGAAGGCCATTGGCCCGGTTTACGCAGGCCTTCCGAGCCCAGTACTACCAGCTTGCCAAACGGATCCTGCGGGAGCAGAGACAGGTCATCCCCTGCCAGGCTGGATGGGCCAGCGGACACATCGCACCCAACGGGGACGTATGGGCATGCTGCATCCGCGCTGAGCCGGTAGGCAGTCTGCGCGAGACGGACTATGATCTGCGTCCCATCTGGCTGGAACAGGTTGGAGAAATGCGTCGCATGCGGCGGAGCATTGCCAACCGCGAGTGTGCCTGTCCCATGGCCAATGCCAGCTATGCCAACATGTTACTCCACGTACCTACTGTGGCCCGGGTGACCAGAGGTGTGCTCTGAGGCGCTTGATCGCGCCCTGTCTTGCCCATAGGCGTGCGTCCCCAAATGCGACAGGCATTTGCCAACGCTGTCAAAGAGTGGTATCATGGGCCAGCCTGCGGCTACTGCTTCTGGCCGCCAAAGGAGTGGCTGCGTTTTTTTGTTGCCGGATCTGGCAAGAAGAGCCAGATTGGGTCTGTTTGATGTGTTGTACGCCAGGGATGCTGGTAAGGCGTCCGGGCGTGTCTTAGGATAGAGCATGGGCCAGGATTTCGTCGATGCAGTGCGGGCGGCTGGAGTGATAGGTGCTGGGGGAGCTGGCTTCCCTACCCACGCCAAAGTGTCCGCCAATGTGGACACCGTTATCGCCAATGGCGCCGAATGTGATCCGCTGCTGCAATCTGACCAACGGCTGATGGAAAGCCGCGCCCCTGAAATCGTCCATGGCCTGCTTCTGGCCATGGAGGCGACCAGCGCGTCGCGGGGCATCCTGGCGCTGAAAGAAGACTATGGGGCCGCTATCTCTGCCCTGCGAAGAGCGGTTTCTGCACAAAAGGGCCGGGCGGACCTGAGTCTGCTTCTAATGGAAAGCCGCTACCCGGCGGGCGACGAGTTTGTACTGGTCTATGAGGCAACCGGCCGTTTGGTGCCTGAAACGGGGCTGCCCCTGCATGTGGGCTGCCTGGTACAGAACGTACAGACACTTTATAATATTGGAAGAGCGGTCAAAGGCGTTGCTGTTACCCGTCGGCTGCTCACTGTAGCCGGTGCGGTGGCCCGGCCGGCCACGCTCTGGGTACCGCTGGGTACCGCCTTTGCCGATGTGTTGGATTGGGCCGGCGGCATCCAACTGTCCCGCTGGTCGGAGCGTACCGCCGAGGATTATGCGGTGGTTGTCGGCGGGCCCATGATGGGCCGCGTGGCAGCGGACCTGGCTGAGCCTGTGGCCAAGACGACAACGGGCTTGCTGTTCCTGCCCCGGGACAACGCGGTGGTGCGGTATATGGATCGTTCCCGTACACAGTGGGTCCGCCGGGGTATTTCAACCTGCGACCAGTGCCGCGATTGTACCGATTTATGCCCGCGTTACCTGTTGGGTCACAACCTGGAGCCCCACGAGGTGATGCGTGCCATTAACTATGGGTTGGATGGTCCCGCCGACAAGGTGACGGCTGCGGTGCTGTGCTGCGAGTGCCGGCTCTGCGAGGCATATGCCTGTCCGCTAGAATTGTCGCCCATGGCCTACTATGTGGGCATCAAGAAGGAGTTGCGGGAACAGGGCTGGGTCAACCAGGTGCACAAGAGGGTCGACCTTGAGCCGCACCCGATGCGCGAGTACCGTCTGGTGCCTACACACCGGCTCATCGCTCGCTTGGGTCTGACAGAGTGGGAGGCCCAGAACTGTCTGCTGGACGAGAACGACTACCGGCCGGCACGGGTCTCCATCCCGCTGGACCAGCATATCGGAGCGCCGGCCAAGCCGGTTGTGTCCGCGGGCCAGTCCGTAGAGGCTGGAGAACTGATTGCCGAGATCCCGGAAGCTGCGCTGGGAGCCAATGTGCATGCTTCCATCACTGGACGGGTAGAGAAGGTGAGCGAGTCCGCAATTGAGGTTGTGGCTTGAGCGAGGAGCGTGATACAGGACGATGATTGAGCCGTCTATCGCTTTGGTTGAAACGAATAGCGTCGCCACTGGCATTCTCAGCGGTGACACCATGGTGAAAAAGGCTGTTGTCCAACTCCTGGAGGCGCGCCCCATCTGTCCCGGCAAGTATATGGTCCTCATTGGTGGCGAGGTCGGGCCAGTAAGCGAGGCATACCAGGTGGGAATCGCTGCAGCAGCCGATACCCTGGTGGATCAGCTCATGTTGCCCAACGTGCACCTGTCGGTCTTTCCAGCCCTGATGAGTTCCGCGCCACCGCGAGGGGATGAGGCCCTGGGCATCATTGAAACGGTGACGGCCGCGGTCTGCATTGTCGCCGCTGATGCAGCGGCCAAGGCCACGGATGTGCAACTCTTGGAGATCCGGCTGGCCAATGGCCTGGGTGGCAAGAGTTATGTCTTAATGGAAGGCACGTTGGCAGATGTTGAGATGGCGGTAGAGGCTGGCGTGGAACTGGTAAAGCAGGAAGGCCTATTGATACGCAAGGTAGTTATCCCACAGCTTCACGAGCAGATGCGCGAGAAGATACTCTGACATGCAGTTTGGAAAGGTAATTGGCACGCTGGTTGCCACGCAAAAGTACGAGGGTCTGGAGGGCGTCAAGTTGCTGGTCGTCCAACCCCTGGACAAGAGAGGGGAGCCTTCCGGTGATCCGCTGGTAGCCGCTGATGGGACGGCGCAAGCTGGCCCGGGAGAGCTGGTCTTCATGATCTACAACCGTGAGGCAGCTCTGGCGCTGCCGGAGACTTTTGTGCCTGTGGATGCTACCATCACTGGCATCGTGGACCAAGCGGACGTGAGCTGATGTATATTGGGCAGGTGAGCGGTACGGTGGTGGCCACCATCAAGAACGATACGTTCCATGGCCGCAAGTTGCTGGTTGTGGACAAGCTAGATTTGGGTGGCAAGCCCACCGCCAAATATGACATCGCCGTGGACATGGTCCAGGCTGGTGTGGGCGATCGCGTCCTGGTTCTGGATGAGGGAAACTCGGCGCGGCAGATCGTGGGCCGTGAGCCGGACGGTGTGGTCCGGGCTGTGATTGTGGCCATTGTTGACGACGTCACCCTGGCTGAAGGCGGGTGCGCTTAGCCATGGCCTACGGCGAAGTCTCGACGGCTCGAGCAGGGGGAGAGAGGCGCGCTACAGAGCACGAGCTGCGGCAGGAGATGGTGCGCATCGGCCGGCTGATGTGGGAGCGGGGTCTTGTGGCTGCCACCGACGGCAACCTCTCAGCGCGACTGGGGTCTGACCGGCTTCTGGTCACGGCGAGCGGCTTGAGCAAAGGCTTTCTCTCAACTGATGATCTTGTAGTGATCCGGCTTGACGGCGAGCCCGTGTCGTTCTACCGTGGGCGAGGGCTGAGGGCGTCGTCAGAGATTTCGATGCACTTGGAAGTTTATCGACAGAGGCCTGACGTACATGCTGTCGTTCATGCCCATCCGCCGCTGGCAACCGCCTTTAGCATCGCGGGCGTGTCGCTGGCCCGGTGCGTGATTCCTGAGGTCATTGTCACCCTGGGTGGCATCCCCACCGCCGAATACGCGACGCCAGGTACCCTGGAGGTGCCAGAGAGTATCCGTCTCGCCATCCGGGACCATGACGCTTTGATCCTGGCACATCATGGCAGCTTGACGGTGGGCAGTACGCTATGGCAGGCCTATCTCCGCTTGGAGAAGGTAGAGCACACGGCACAGATCACGCTAACTGCGCAACAGTTGGGCCAGGTCAGAACGCTGTCCTCGCCTGATGTGGAAAAGCTAGCCGAGAAGCGTCGTGAGTTGCTTCAGCGTGATGGGCGTGACTTGTGCGAAGGGTGTGCGGTCTGTGTGCTCGGTGACGATCAGGAGATTCCGTCTGATGTCCTGTCGATGCAGTCTCGGCCAGTGAACGAGACTGCGCTCGCGCGGCAGATTGCACAGTCCGTGGTACGGACCATTCAGAAACCCTGAAGGAAAGGTTGAGCGTTCATGAAAGGTCTGATTCTGAGCGGGGGAAAGGGGACCCGGCTATACCCTATCACCTACACCAGGGCCAAGCAATTGGTGCCTGTGGCCAACAAACCGGTCCTGTTTCGCGTTATCGAAGCCATCCATGACGCCGGGATCGATGACATTGGCATCGTCGTGGGTGATACAGCCAAGGAGATCAAGGAGGCTGTGGGAACCGGCAAGCGGTGGGGGATCAAGATCACCTACATTCAACAGGATGCACCCCTGGGCCTGGCCCACGCGGTCAAGGTTAGCCGGGACTATTTGGGTGATGACAAATTTGTCATGTTCCTGGGCGACAATGTGATCGAAGGCGGTATCTCGCAGCTCATCGGGCGCTTTGAGTCCAGCGATCACAATTGCCAGATTGTGCTGACGCCAGTAGAGAATCCATCCCAGTACGGGGTAGCCGACCTGGATCCGGATACGCGCCGCATCATCCGGCTGGTGGAAAAGCCGCGGAACCCACCCAGCAATCTGGCATTGGTTGGTATCTATATGTTTGACGAGCATGTCTGGGAAGCAGTGAACGCCATCACGCCTTCCTGGCGTGGAGAGTTAGAGATCACCGATGCTATCCAGTACCTGGTTGACAAAGGATACGCAGTGCATCCCTATGTCCACCGGGGATGGTGGATTGACACGGGTGCGCCCGGGGACATGCTGGAGGCAAACGACCTGGTGCTGGATGAGATTGAGCACCGCATTGAGGGCTATGTGGACCGCGATTCTCAGGTGAATGGTAAGGTAACCATCGAAAGGGGCGCGGAGATCGTCAATAGTCGCATTAGGGGACCGGCCATCATTGGCGAGGACGCGCGGATCGTCAACTCGTACATCGGACCCTTTACTTCCATCTATCACCATGCGCTTGTCGAGGATAGCGAGATCGAGCATAGCATTGTGCTGGAGCACAGTGAAATCTTGGATATCCCCTACCGTATTGAGGACAGTCTCATTGGGCGTAGTTCAAAGATCACGCGTTCGCCCATCAAACCCAAGGCCCTAAAGATGATGCTGGGTGATCACAGCCTGGTAGGGATCCTATAGGTTATGAGCAAGTGCCTGCTGTCAGCAGGTGCCTGCCAATGGCAGGGCCTGCCAACGGTGGGCAGAAGCATCTGCACAAAAGAAAAAAGGAGGTGAGAGCGTGGGCTCTGTAAAAAAGTGGCGTCAGAAGAAAGCATCCAAGCACAAACACCGAAAAAAGCTCAAAAGGACGCGCTGGCAGCGGAGGAGATAGTCCCCGCTGGCGACGATTTCTTTCTACGCTTGACCGGTTGCGAATGCCAGGCAACGAGACCAGGGTATGCCCCATGACGAGGCTACCGGACCGCCAAGAAGGGGGCCGGTGCAGAATGGATCTCGTTCGTCTGGCATTCGCAGCTCATCTGTTGTGAGTATCGCAGATCAAGACAACGCTGGTAGGGTAAGGGGATAATATGAAGAACCTGTTGATCACGGGCGGAGCCGGCTTTATCGGCTCCAATTTCGTGCGCTATATCCTGGAAAAGTATCCCGAGTACCGCGCGGTCGTTTTTGACAAACTGACCTATGCCGGGAACCTGGATAACCTCAAGGATGTTGCCGAGCGTTTTCCAGAGCGCTACGTCTTTGTCCAGGGCGACATCGCTGATGCCACGACCGTGGATGCCACCATGCAGGATAAGGATATCGGCACCATCGTCAACTTTGCGGCTGAAACCCACGTGGACCGCTCTCTGATGGAGCCCGATGCCTTCATCAAGACGGACGTCTATGGCACCTACGTATTGCTAGAAGCAGCCAAAAGGTACGATGTCGAGCGTTTCCACCAGGTTTCGACAGACGAAGTGTATGGCGATATTCCTCCTGGCCACTCTTCCGTGGAGACCGATCCGCTTCAGGCACGCAGTCCCTATTCGGCAAGCAAAGCTGGCGGTGATATGATGTGTATGGCCTACCACAACAGCTTTGGCGTGCCTGTGACCCTTACTCGGGGGGCCAACAACATCGGCCCCTACCAGTACCCGGAGAAGGTGGTTCCCCTCTTTGTCACCAACGCTCTCGATGACCAGCCTTTGCCGCTATACGGAGATGGCCGGCAGATGCGCGATTACCAGCATGTCCTCGATCATTGCGAGGGCATTGACGTGGTGCTTCATCACGGTGAGCTTGGCGAGGTCTATAACGTGGGCACGGGCGTCGAGACCGAGAATATCGTCATGGCTCGGGCGATCCTCGACCTGCTTGGCAAGCCACACAGTCTCATCCGTTCTGTGACAGACCGCCCGGGGCACGACCGTCGCTACTCGCTCAACGTGGAAAAGATCCACAGCCTGGGCTGGGAAAGCCGGCACAACTTTGCGGACGCCATCGAGCAGACGGTGCGCTGGTACGTGGACAACGAATGGTGGTGGCGCAAGATCAAGAGCGGAGCCTACCGGGAGTACTATAGCCGGTGGTACGGCGAGCGCCTGGCCGAGGCCGGCTAGACCTCGGTGGTGCGATGCTTGTTCTGCAGCCCGACTCGTGCGGCTGCAGGCCACCTTGAGGCGATTTGGCTGCCAGAGGATTCGACTGGAAAGGATTCCTATGGCAGCAGTGGAACCAAGCTCTGGAACAAAGCTTGATAAGCTTCGTTGACGCTGAGATTGCCCCCGCTCCAGCCTCCGATGGCGTGAATGTTTGGCGACACGAAGGCTGCACCCAAACCCTGCCATTCTTCCTTCACAGGCGTCTCAATCTGGCTCCAGGCGCCCAGGCGAGGATCGTAGCGCTCGTTGAAGGCCAGGTAGCTGGCAATACCTCCGCCGATGGCATACAACTGCTCGCGAACAGGAACCACTGTCAGGCCCCCTCTAGGAAGAGCCATGGCTGGTAGTGGTGTCCAATCATCCGCGGCCGGATCGTAGGCATCCAATGTGTTGAATTCGGCTACGTCGTCATAACCACCCACCACATAGATTCGATCCCCCAGGGGCGCGGCGCCCAGGAATCCCCGCGCTGTCTCCATCGACTTTAGCTTTTCCCATCGATCTGATTCGGGATCGTAGCGGTAGACCGAATCAGTATAGTCTTTCCCTGCCCGCCCGCCAAAAACATAGATCCGGCCATCGAATGCAGCCAGCCCGTAGGCCCCCAGTGGTTCAGGCATCGGCGCGCGGACCAGCCAGGCATCCTGCTGCGGATCATAGACTTCCAGCGCATCAAGAACCTGCTGTTCAGCATTGATCCCGCCGGGTACATAGATCAAGCCCCCCACTTCAACCGCAGAGACATAGCCGGCCGGTATTGGTTTGGCCGTCCGCGTCGTCCATGCATCGGTCTCGGGATCATAGACCTCGAGCTTGCCCGTCACACCTTCGTTGCTGATGCCGCCAATGGCATAGATCAACCCACCGTGTTCAACCACGGCCAGGCCTGTTCGTGGGGTAGGCATTTGGGCCCGCGTGTGCCAGCGTGTGGTCGGCGGCCCGGCGGGGGCCGTGGGGAAGGCCTCGCTGATAGGATTCGAGGCCTGGTTGTTGGCCTTGCTCTGCAGCAGCATGGGGACCAGTACCGCCACCGCGGCCAGCAGCATGGCCACCACCAGGCTCACGCGCTTCAGGGTCGATACCCGGGGCCAGCGCTCCAACTGGGGCAAGGCAGGCACGGGCCGCGCCTCTTCCACCCCTTCAGTGGTCCCTTCGTCCTTCTCCCCGTCGCTGCCATCAAGGCGGGGTACTGCCACCCAGCCTTGATGCACCGCCACCATCGTCGCCTCCGTGCGCGAGGCCACACCGAGCTTGGCATAGATGTTCCGCAGATGAACTTTTACTGTATTGACGCTGATGACCAGTTCTTGAGCAACCTGCTGGTTGGTGGCCCCCGTGGCCACCAACCGCAAGATCTCCATTTCCCGATCGCTCAGGGTCCCCAACTCGTCTGCCAACTCAAACTCCGCTTTCCAATGACTTCAAGGTCTGACCGCTGCAAGAACAAGGCCATTATCGCACACAAAAGGCCCAAGGGCAAATCTATAGGCTGTCGCCCGGCAACACCTGCTCACCCCGCAACAAGCCCTGGTCGTGGAAGTGGAAGAAAAACGTCCCCCCTTCGACAAGGGACTCGACATAATTATGGGAGGCGGCCGGAATCTACGGCTCAAGTTGGTGCAGCAGTTGTGTCCTGCCGCCTGCCCACTTGACGAAGGGAGAAGCGCTCATGGGGGCAATGATACCTGCAATGGCCGGTGGCAGCAAGCTGCTTCGCAGAAGGGGGTCGGGGCCCCTGGAAGAGGTGTGCCCGGTGGCACGGTGAATACCCGATCATCGGGACTGGCATGGCCGCATGCCAGTCTGGAGGTGTTCAGGGCCCTGGCCATGCTGGGTCTTGGCGGGAGAGGCCCAGCAAACCAGGTGTCTAGAACTCGTAGCCCCGCACCTGCAACTGGTCGCCCGCCTGGCAACCGGTTGCCGCTACCGTACCCGCCGGCAACTCGATCACATACCGGACGCCCCGGAACATACGGCCGAACCGCCATGGTTTTAGGTTCTCGTTGACGCCTACCACCCTATGGTCCTTGTCGACGAACAGCACATCGATAGGGAAACCCATAAAGTGGGTGTGGATGGAGCTGCAGGGCATGATGAGCATCCCCTCGCCCTTGCCCAAGGGCGCATGCCCAATCAGGCCCCGGAACCGCGTCCACTCATTGTCCGCGACCTCACAGGCCGTGACCACGGTCTGCTCGCGGGTCAGGTTCTCGACCTGGATCTGGGGCTGGTCATTCTTGCTCTTGGTTTGGGTCATTGTGCTGCTCCGGTGTCGGACAGTTGGATCCTGAGGCCCTTGCGCTTCGGCCAAAGTTCAGTTGCTGTATCCTGAGAGAGCTGCCCGGAGCCCCCAGCGACCGCCCTGGAGGCGCCAATCGCAAGCAGGCGGAAATCACTGCAGTGGCTCGACCACCACATCGTCGTAAGAGACCACCGCATTGACCCCGTGGCCGCCGTAGGCATACAGCCCGATGGTGCCGTTGAGAAAGACCGAGCCAAAGTTGTCGGCAAAGTCGATGCCCAGCTCGTCATTCACCCAGCATTTCACGTTCGGTCCCCGGACCTCAACTGTAAGCTGGTGCCATTCATCGTGCCGCAGGTCAGCTACCAGTTTCTTTTCCTCAAGCAGGAATGGATTGGTAAAGTGGTAGAGGTACTCGTCGTTGACTTCGGGCGGATCCCCCCTTTCCTCCGTGGTGCGCATCTGCATCAACTGCACTCTGTCGCCGCCCGTGGCACTCACCCTCACCATGCAGTAATAGCCGGTGAACCACTGGCCTGGCGATCCCTGATTGCGGTATGTGCCCCGCAGCCACAGGCCGGCCTTGACGCCGTCGCGGACATTGAACCGCACGCGAGCCCGGTAGTTAGTCCAACCCTCCGAAGCGGATCCCAGATACATCGTGAGGGCGTCCTGAGGGGTCTCTTTGCCCCGGGAGTGGTCAAAGGTGTACCCGGCGCTGCCCTGGTAGCCGCCGCCCGGGTGCCAGTACCATTGTTGCGGCTCCAGGCGCTCCCAGTTGGTGTAGGGCGTCCACCGGCCCAGCTCCCCGCTGAAAGTCATCGGTGAAGGAGGCAGGGGGCTGGCCGACAACCACGGGCAGGAAGATAGTATGGTCTGCGTTGGCTGCCGCTACGTCAATGTGGGCCAGTCCGGAACCAGAATCGCCGTCGCTCAGCGTTGCCGGACCACGATGGGCTTGAGGCTGTTGGGCCTGGCCGGCGCCCGCGACCAGGCCAAGAATGATCGTCAGGGTCAGGGCAAGGGTCATCAAGCCCCTCTTCTCAGGTCTCTTCATTCCTGTTCTCCTCCGAACCGCAGGACTTGAAAAGCGCATTCGGCTCGGCTTTGATGGTTTCTCACCGCTGCCGCCTCTGAGGCGCGCCTCATCTTCAACCTAACAGTACAAGCGCCTTATGGCCACAAGCCCAGCGACTGCGTCCACACGAGCCAGGCCCCCAGAGCCAGGTACGGGCCGTAGGCCATGGCATCTTTGCGCCCGGCGCGTCGCGTGGCCAGCAGGACGAGGGCCGCCACGCCGCCGGCCAGGATGCCGTACAGCAGGCCCATGAGGATGAGCGGGAAGCCCAATACTGCCCCCAGTACCGCGGCCAGCTTTACGTCGCCCAGGCCCATGGCCCCGCGTTGGATGATGGCCAGCAGCAGGAACAGCCCGCCGGCCGCGGCCAGGCCTAGCGCAGCGTTTACCGCTGCAGGCTGGCCCAGCCAGATCACCTGGACCACAGCCCAGAGAAGCAGGGCCAGCACCAGGGCGTTTGGGATACGCCGCTCTCGATAGTCTACCAGGCTGATGGCCACCAGCAGGCCGGTCACCAGCAGGACGGCAGCAAGCTGATCAAGGCCCAGGGCCTGCCAGCCCAGGTAGGCGCCCAGGGCTGCCATGCCCGCCACTGCCAGAGCTGCTGGCAGGGCGATGGCCCCCCTTTCCCGCCGCAAAACGGTCGCCGCCGGGGCTCCCTATGCGGCGACCTGGCCCTGGACGGTGCCGAGAAGTGTTGGGCCAGAACCCAGGCTGCCAGGCCGGCGATGGCTCCCAGGGCGCCACCGATCAGTACCGGCACGTCGCCTGTCCCTGCCCGTCGCGCCGCGCCATCAACGGATCAAGCTCACGGCGTGGACCTGATCAGGCGACGGGGGCCCCCCCACCGTGCTGCCACACTCCGAAGTGCAGCCACACAGCTTCTTTGCCAGGATGGTCTTCACGTTTGATAGACACTTGTCCGGCGGGGCATACTCTGGTTTCCGCATCAGATCGATCGTACCTACGTCAAGGATCTCAACGCAGCCCGTTTTCACAATGTGATAGGGATTCCCGCTGCATGTACCCGTGACCTCCTCGCCGGAGGTACATTCCCGGTCCCAGATCAGGATGTTGGGCGTGTCGCCGATGTGGTACTTCCCGATTTCGTTCCGGACGCTGTTGTTTACACCGACTTCGCCCGGCAGACAGATGCCCTCGAGGGCCTGGGACCCGGTGCTGTAGCTCGTTGGCATCCAATCCACTTTGTCTGGATTGTGCACACAGTGATCGCCAGCAGTTGGGCAGAACATCGTAAAAGGGGGCTCGGGACGTGGAAACAGTACCCAGCCCCGGTGACCGGGTCCGATGATATAGCGCTCGTTGTCCGGTGGACTGCAGCTCACACTGGCAGGCGCCTTCGAACCTCCTCGCCGTCGATCACTCCGTCACAGATGCTCAGGCACTCGCGATCGTACTTGTAGGCGCAGGGATCGTCCTCGTCGAGACTGTCGTCGTTAAAGACGTAGAACTCGTCCCCGCAGTCGATCCTGTCCCACCGTTCCTCGTGAAAGGTCAGCGGCCAGATGTTGCACAGGCTGATGGCATTCCCGCACGCCGCCTCGGCGACGGCGGCCACGTCGACGGTGTTGATGCCCACGATCCCGGCCAGGAAGGTCTCGACCGTCTCCCGGGCGGTGACCGTGACGATCCATTCCTGGAGCGTGGCCGTTGCGGTCTCGGCGCCGTTGCGGTTGATGGCATAGTCCAGCGCCGTCGTCTCCCACGCACTTGCGTCGCCAAAGCAGAGCTCGTAGGCGCCGGCCAGCGCCCCGGCGTCGGCCGCGTTCTGCATCCGCCGCCGCCCAGCATAGACGTTGCCCACGTCGATGGCCAGCGAGACGATGGCCAGCAGCAGGAACATCACGATCGCGACTTGGATCAAGGCCTGCCCTTCTCCCGTTGATCGTCTCAGATACCATCGTCCTGTCATCCTCCTCGACCAGGGACGTTCAGCGCACGGAGCCCGGCATCGTTCCTAGTCATCAAGACCGAAAATGATCATCTCAGCCCGAGTGCGCAGGGTAAGAGCTGCCCATACCCATAAAGCCCCCCAGAAAAGTGTCATAGGGGTGCTCGACCAAGACGGCGATGGGGTCGCCGCCTGTGCCGCCTCCGCCGCTGACGGTGACGCTGCTTGCTGCCAGGTCCACCCCACTGTCGGCTGCCTCGCCCGCGCGCTGCGCGATGATGCCCGGCGCCGTCCCAGGGGTAGTGTGAGCCCCAGCGCGCTCCCTCTCGGGCCGCGTTGGTGAGGACGATATAGGTGTGGAAAGCACGGCCCAGGTCTACGGTACCGGCAACCAGCAGCAGCAGCAGGCCCACGACCAGCGTCATCTCTACTAGGCTTTGCCCGCGCTCGTCGCGTCCCAGCCGCTTTGCCGCTCTGCTCATGGCTCGTCCTCCTTCTCTCACGGGGACCCGCTTTCAGCCGTTGGGGCCGGCGCGGCCCCGCGCTGGGAGCGCTGGTGGGCTGGGCTGGCGCCCGGCGGTCATAGTAGCGCAGGAAGAGCTGGTCCATGAATTCGCCGGCGCCCTCCTCCAGGCCGGTCCATTGCTCCACCGTCCAGGTTTCGGCCGTCGACACTTTGCTGTCCATCTCGAGCTGCTGCCAGGCCGGACCGGCCAGCAGCAGGCCGGCCACCAGCACCAGTACCAGGCCGATCCCTGCGCCTGCCAGCAACAGAGGGCGCAGCAGGGTGCGCCCGGCCGGGCGCCGGATCGGCTCCTCGGCGTGACGGGCTGCCCCTAGCTCGCCCAGCACCGCCGGCACGATGGCCAGCGACAGTGCGGCGAGCACGACGGTACTCATGCCGGTGCCTGAGAGGCTCATGCCCCAGGCCCGGCTCGACCTGCCGCCAGGCCCAATGGCTCACCGCGGCAAAAAGCGCCAGCGTGCTTCCCCAGATCAAGGTCCGCACCAGCCAGCGCCCCGTGGCATAGCTGATGGGCCAGGACAGGGGCTGCTTCCAGCCCCGGATTCCACCCAGGGTAGGCCCAGAACAGGCCGAGCAGTGTGGCGGTCGCCAAGGCCCAGCTTGACTGGCCCTGGCTCAAGTCCCCGAACCATTCCGGAGGCGCCGGGCCCCAGTGCCCCATGGCCCAACCCAGCCCAGCGCCCATAAGCCCCGCGGTGACCGCGCCAGCCAGGGGCCGGAATAAATGGCGGTCCAGCCGTGAGGGCATCCCCACCACCCGCACCCGGGCCGGCACGGTCACCGGTTCCTCGGAAGCGCTCGAGTCGATTACGATCTCGGCCTGCCAGGGCTTCTGGCTGATGGGCAGGGTCTCCGTGTCGGCCGTGACGACCGCCTCCAGGCTGCCGTCGCTGAAGAGTCGGGATCGACCCGCAGCCAGGGCTCGCTGGTCCGCACACCTCCGAACAGGTAGCCGCGCCCCCGCCCTTTCCGCGCGCTGCAACCGCTGGCCCCGAGTTCCCCCGGACAGGACGTAGCCCAGGTTGACGCTGCCTGGGCCGCAGCGAGAGCCGGGGCCGTCTGCACGAGGCCCGAGCCGATCAGAAACCGCTCCAGGTTGATGCGCGGCTCTCGCTCCGGCTGGCGCATCACCTCCCGCGCCAGGTCGGCCAGGTGCTCCGCCCCCTCCTCCGACAGCCAGCGGGCCAGCGTGCCGTTGTGCAGGTGGTACACGCCATCGTCGGGGTGCCGGTCCATGTGCCGCACCGCGGCCTGTACCGTCCAGACCTTTTTGCCGCTGCCAAACAGCCCGCCCGAGCGAAAGACAAAGGGCTCGCTGGCCCGCTGCGTGGCCGTCAGCCGCCGCTCGCGCAGCGCCTGGGCCACGGTCTCCCGCTCCTGGCCGTCCAACCAGGTACCATCCTCGGCCGGGTCCATGGAACTGATGGCCTCGGCCACCTGTCTCCTGGGTCACGGCCAGGGGTTCGGATTCTTCGCTCGCTACCAACGGTCGCCTCCGGGTTGGTCAGGACCAGCAGATGGTGGAATGCCAGGCGCATCTCGGGAAACTCGTCCTGCATAAAGGCCTGCAGCGCCTCTTCCCCCTGGCGTACCTCCTGCCGCAGGGTTGGGATGCTGCACGTCCGGCCGCCGTCGAGGCGCTCCCGCCACGGGCCGCGCGCGGCCGGATGGACCTCACCTGCCCAGTCCCTGGCATAAAGCACGCAAAGCCATTGCGGCCCAACAACAACCGCGTCCAGCGGCCGACCGCGTACGGTCAGATCTGGCGACGACAACATATTCGTCCGGGCAGCGCCTCTCGCAGGTAGAACTCCAGCGAGCCCGGCTCTGCCCATGCCCCTACTGAGAATTGCTCGTCCATCGTCCTCTTGCCATGGTCGCACCGGGACCTTCTCTGGTAGGGGCGAGGCATCGCCAGCAACCAGCTACTCGAGAAGGGCCTGGCATACGGGCGAATGGTCTGAACACACTATCTCGGCTGCGATGCCTCGCCCCTACTAGGCCATTACCACTTTCTCGTCCACCAGTCTCTCGCGTACAAAACTGCCGCTGGGTACGATGCGAAAATGCGCCGCGTCCAGCGGGAATTCCATGTCCACGGCGTTCCGACCGGCCCGGTTCTTTTCCACGCTCATCACCACCCAGTTGCGCATCGCCTGCGCCTCGGTGGGATTGTAGACCAGGTGCTCGCGGCTGATGATGGACCACTTGTTGTTCAGGATCAGGCCCACATCCGCCTCGTACTGCACCGCCGAGCTGCCCCGCAGGTCGGCCAGCCGCATGCGCTTCGACTTGAGCCCCGCCCGGTCCGAGGCGGCGATGGCGATGACGCGGATGCCCATCGACATGGCGATCTCTTTCAGACCCTGGGTCAGGTGGGTGGTGACCTCCGTCTCGGGCTGCAAGGTACTCCAGTTCACCGGGATCTTTTGCAGATAGTCCACCACCAGCAGCAACCGCTTCCCCCCGTTTGCCGCTACCTCCTCCACCCAGCGGCGGATGTCGTCCAGCGTCGAGTGGTCGCCGCTGGCCTTGACCAGCACCAGGCGGTCGGCATAGCGACCGATTGTCTGAACCATGGGCGCGTAGCGGCTCGTCCGCTGCAGCCGGGACATGAGCCCGCTCCCGTCGGCGCTGTCAAAGGCCAGGCCGGCCAGCTTGCGCAGCGTCAGGGCGTTCTCCCCATGCCCCCCTTCCGCGCTCTCCAGGCAGATCAGGCGGGACATGAGGTGGGCCCGGTCGTGCTCGTAGCAGACGTAAACGGCCACCGTGTCCTCGTCTTGGATCACGGCGTTGCGCGCCGCCTGCAGGCCCCAGATCGTCTTGCCCACGCCAAAGGCGCCGCCGATGACCAGCAGCTCGCCGGGCCGCAGCCCGCCGTTCAGGATGTCGTCCAGGGGTTGGAAGCCGGTGGGCAGCGGGCGGAGGTGCGCCACGTCGCCGCTGGCCACCCGCTGCTCCTCCTCGGCCATCACCTGGGCCAGCGTGGCCGGTCCGGTGGCCTCCAGCTCCCAGGGCTGTGCGATCCTGGTCGCCCAAAGCCGGTTCCGCCATGCCTCCCCCTAGCGCCTCCGGGGCGCCTTCGCCGGGACAAAGAGCGCCGCCGGGATGCCAAGACCCGCGGCCTCGATCTTTTCCATGAATTTGGGGCGGATGCCGGTGGCCGTAAAGTGCCCCAGGACCCGGCCGTTCTCCACGCCGGTCTGCACGTAGCGGAAGATGTCCTGCATGACGATGACGTCGCCCTCCATGCCCTGTACCTCGGTGATGTGCACCACCCTGCGGCTGCCGTCCACCAGGCGGTCCAGATGGACGATCGAGGTCAAAGGCGGCCGCGATCTGCTCCCGCACCGCCCGCAGCGGCAGGTCCATGCCGGCCATCAGGGTCATGGTCTCCACGCGGCGCAGCGTGTCCCGCGGCGTGTTGGAGTGGGCCGTGGTCAGCGAGCCGTCGTGGCCCGTGTTCATGGCCTGCAGCATGTCCAGCGCCTCGCCGCCGCGCACCTCGCCGACCACGATGCGGTCGGGCCGCATGCGCAGGGCGTTGATGACCAGCTGCCGGATCGTCGACCTGGCCCTTGCCCTCCACGTTGGGCGGCCGCGACTCCAGGCGGACGACGTGGCTCTGGTTGAGCTGCAGTTCGGCCGCGTCCTCGATGGTGACGATCCGCTCCGGTTGGGCAGAAAACTGGACAGGACGTTCAGAAAGGTCGTTTTGCCGGTGGAGGTGCCGCCCGAGATGACGATGTTGAGCCGGGCCAGCACGCAGGCCCGCAAGAAACTCGACCATGTCCTTGGTGACGGTGCCCAGCCGGATCAGTCCTCGGGGGTGAAGGCCGCCTTGGCGAACTTGCGGATGCTGAGGCAGGGGCCGACCAGCGACAGGGGCGGGATGATGATGTTGACGCGCGAGCCATCGGGCAGGCGGGCGTCGACCATGGGGCTGCTCTCGTCCACCCGCCGGCCCAAGGGGGCCACGATGCGGTCGATGATGCGCATCACCTCCGTGCTGTCCCGGAAGCGGACGTCGGCTCTCTCCAGGATGCCGTTGCGCTCGATGTAGACCTGGTCGGGTCCATTGACCAGGACCTCGGTGACGCTGTCGTCGCGCAGGTAGGGCTCGATGGGCCCGTAGCCCAGGACGTCGGCCACGATCTGCTCAAAGAGCTGGCTGCGCTCGGTCCGGCTCAGCGGGATCTGTTCCTCGGCCAGCGTCTCGGCAAAGATCCGCTCCAGCGTGCGGCGGACCATCTCCACGTTGCCCGTATCGGCCGTGGGGCTCAGTTCGGTCAGCAGCCGGCGTTGGACCTTGTCGCGAAGCGGCCGTAGGCCCCCCCGCCGTTGGAACTGCGTACGTCCCCCGGTCTGAGGTCGCTGCGGGGCACGGCTGGTGTGCTGCGCCTGGAATTGAACATGGATTGATCCTCCCCGTCCCTTTCTATTTGATCCAGATCGGATCGTATTCGTCCGCCACGTCCGATTCGCTGAGCTGCCGCACGTTCCTGCCATCGGCGTCCATGACAAAGATCTTCTTTAACCCGTAGCGGTTGGACCAGAAGACAATGCGCCGGCTGTCGGGCGACCAGGAGGGCTGCTTGTCCCATTCCCAGTCGTTGTTGACCAGCATCTCTGGATCGTTGCCGTCGGCGTCCACGACCCAGATATCGTCGCTGCCGTTGCCTCGCTGACAAAGGCGATGCGGCTGCCATCGGGCGACCAGACCGGATCGTAGCTCAAGCCGTCCAGAAAGGTGAGCTGCTTGTCAGGCAGTGGGCCATACTCCGGGTGCGGCGGCTGGTACATAAAGATCGAAGGGTTCCCGAGTTCGCCGTCTTTCACAAAGACACGGTAGTATGCCATCTGGCGAGAAGCGCTCCGCCTCGCGTATGGCATCGTACTGCCCCGAGTAGGCTTCAAAGAGTCCCAGGTACTCGCCGGTTCTCGCCGTTGGAGTCCATGACCCACAGCCTGGTTTCTCCTGGTTGTCCGACTTGAAGATGATCTTGTTGCGCAGCCCTGCCAGGTTCTAGGGCGTTGGCGTCGGCGTGGGGGCCGCCGTGGGTGGGATGGGGGTCCAGGTCGGCCATGCTGTCGCTGTCGGCGGACGGGTGTATTCGTCGGCGTGGGCGTCACCGTGGGCGTGCTGCGTGGGCGTCACGCAGTAGGCCACCGCCTGTTGGCGGGCCTCGGCCACGGCCGTATCGGCCACCGGCAGGGCGGCCGCCTGGCCGTAGCGCTCGTAGGCCAGGCCGCAGTCCGGCTCCTCCGCGTCGCGGTAGCCGTCGCCGCTGCGCAGATAGGCCTCGTAGAGCATGCCGGCCACCGTTCCGCGCAGATAGTCGGGCCGCTGGTCAAAGACCGTGCGCAAGGGGGCGATGGCGCCCGCCCACTGCCCCGCCTCAAAGCGCGCCTGGCCGTCCAGGTAGAGCGTCGATGAGCTGCTTCTCCTGCGCCGCCTCGGCGCTGCGCGGCTGCAATGCCAGGGCCAGCTCAAAGTAATCCAGGGCCTGGGGCATCGCCTCCGGCGCGGGTGGATCCTGTCCGATCAGCCCTCGACCCAGCTGCATGTACAGCCCGTAGAGCCGCTGCGGCAATGATTTCCGGCCTGTAGTTGGCGGCCTGGCTCCGAATCTGCTCGTACAGCGCCATCGCCTCCAGCCCGGCCGGCCTCATAGGCCGCCTCGGCCCGGGCAAAGAGGGCATCGTGGTCCTGCTGCCGCTTGATCGCCTTCGATGCGCAGGGTGACGTCGAGGTAGTGTGGGCTGAGCAGAATGACCTGCATGTAGAGTGCCAGGGCCTCGTCATCCTGGCCCGCTTCCTGCAGGGCTACACGCCCTCTTGGTACAGGGCGGCGAGCTCGCGCTCAAAGTCGATCTGCGCCAGTCGCTCAATGACTCCTGGTGCTCGGGCGTCGCCGTCAGCAGCTCCTGGTAGCGGGCCTCAGCCTCGTCCCAGCTCCCGCCTTCAAAGAAGTCGTTGCCCTCCTGCTCCAGTGCCGCCAACCGCTGCTGTTCCTGCAGCTCTGCCAGGGCCGGCGCCACCTGGCCCTGCACCAGGCGCACTCCCTGACGGCCAGAAAGACCGTGACCAGCAGGATCAGCCGCGGACCAGGATCGGGCGCCAGGGGATGATCCACCGCTTGGCCCGGATCGCGTCTCCCGGCCAGGCGGGCCTTGAACTGGGCCTCCTCCAGGGCGTCCTGCGCCGCCTGGCTGTCCGGATAGGCTCGCGCCAGCTCCTCGAAGCAGGCGACGGCCTCCTCCCAGGCGCCCGACTGCAGGTGGACCATCGCCCGCCGGTAGCGCGGATCCTGGCTGAACCCAGCTTCTGCCCCAAGCCCCATTGTCATTGTCGTCCTATCTCTGTATCTCAGTACTGAGCTTTCCTCAGGGCCCGCCATTGCTGCCCATCGTAGGCGCAATATTCTCGAAGAAATCCATGAAATGGGGATGGATGGCCCCAAGATGACGACCAACATCGCCGGAAAGATAGAAAGACCAGCGGAAAGACCATCTTGATGCCCGCCTGCCGGGCCAGCTCCTCGGCCCGCTGCCGGCGGCGCTCCCGCATCTGGGCTGCCTGGGTGTGCAGCACCTGGGCGATGCTCACCCCCAACTGGTGCGACTGGACCAGCACGGCCACAAAGGTGCTCAGCTCCTCCACCCCCGTCCGCTCGGCCATGCGCCGCAGCGCCTCGTCGCGGGGCGTGCCCACGCGCATCTCGGCCACGGCCCGGCGGAACTCCTGGGTCAGGGCGTTGTCCCACTGCTCGCCCACCTTCACCAGCGCCGATTCAAAGGCCAGACCCGGCCTCGACGCCGACGGTCATCATGTCCAGGGCATCGGGCAGGGCGCGGGTGATCTCGTTCTGGCGCTGCCGGACGCGGCGGCGCAGCCAGAGCGGGGCAGAAAGTAGCCCGCCGCAGCCAGGAGAAGCGCATTGCGCAGCGCCACGGACGTAGGCGACGCTGTCGCCATACAGGAAATAGTAGCCGCCGGCCAGGAGCAGCGCCAGGAGCAGCCGCAGCCCGGAGAAATCGAGGGCGGTCAGCCCGCCCGGCTCGCCGGCCTGGACCAGCATCTTTTCTGTCGCCTCCATGTTGCGCTTGGGCGCCAGCCGGCCCAGCGGCGCGCAGGACGGCCGCAACAGCGGCAGCACCGCCCGCCGGGCCAAGGGCTGCTGCATGTCCTGCCTTCGATGACGTCCACCCGCTCCAGGTAGTCGTCCAGCCGGTCTTCCACCTCCCGCGCGGCCCGGGCCGGCGCCAGGGCCAGCCAGACCAGGGCCGTGGCCAGGCCCACCAGCACGGCGAAGGTCAGCGGCGACCAGAGGAATGAGCCGCGCAGGATCAGATCTCCAATTTCCATCTGCCTACACCTCGATATCCACAATGCGGCGGATGACCAGGAAACCCAGAACATGCATGACCACGGCCGCGACCGGCAGCCACGAGCAGGCCCGGCTCAAAGAGGCGCCGCATATAGTCCGGATTGACATGAAAAGACCGACGCCCAGCACAACGGGCCACACGGCCAGGACGTAGCCGGTCAGCCGCTGCTGGGAGGTCAGGACCCGGATCTCCCGCAGCATGCGGATGCGGTCGCGCACCGTCTCGCCGATGGTCTCCAGCGTCTGGGCCAGGTTGCCGCCCATCTCGTACTGCACGGTGATGGCCGTGACCACCAGGTCCAGGTCGTCGCTGCCCACCCGCTCGGCCATCTCGGTCAGGGCCTGCTGGATCGGCAGGCCCAGGCCCACGGCGCGCATGACGCGGGCGAACTCGGTGGAGGCCGGCGGCGGCAGATCGTCGACCAGCATCTCCAGCGCCTGGATGAGCCCATACCCGGCCCGCAGCCCACCCACCAGCAGGGTCAGCACCTCGGGCAACTGCTCGGTGAAGGCCCGCAGGCGGCGCCCTGCCCGTATGCGCAGGTAGACGAGCGGCAGCAGAGGCGCAGCCTGCGCCCAGAGCCAGGCCCAGCGCGGACCCACGCGCAGGGCGCCGAGGCAAAGCCCACAGCCCCGCGCGCCGGCCATGATCAGCGCAAATTCGGCCGCCGTCAGGGGCACGTCGGCGCGGGCCAGCAGGCCGTGGCCAGGCGCGGCCCAAGGCCAAAGCCAGCCAGCAGGCGGTTGACCCCCGGCCAGGCAAGGCGCCCGCGCCTGACCTCGGGCATCCGAGTCGGCGCTCTGCAGCTGCTGCTCCGCTGACGCCGTATTCCTCCAGGCGCGCCTTCCACCGGGTCGCGGCTGCGCGTGTACCGCCACAGGGCACAAAGCCCAGCACCACGGCCAGCGCCACCAGCAGGCCAAAGAGCAGCGGTCCGTACATGGTCTGCGCGCCTATTTCCCGCGCCGGTAAAAGATAATGCCCGCCACGAGGAATACCAGGCCCATCAGGATGCCGGTCGAGCCACTCACCAACCCCCAGCCCCAGTATCAGGACAAAGACGACCCCCAGGACAAAGAGGCATAACTCAAGATGCGACGGTTCTCCATTGAAGATTCTCCTTTCTTTTCTCTTCCCCTGCGCCAATCTGGCCGCAGGGTCCACTCTTCTGTCATGAACTTGCAGAACGAGGGCTGGGGATCCAGCGCCTCAGCAGCCCGTTGCCGGCCTCCTCCGCACCTTCAACGGTCAGGTCCTCTACCAGTTGCTGGGCGAGCTGGTGGATGGCGCGGACCACGGCCCCCCGTTTGTGGCTAACCACCAGCGGGACCCCGCGGTTGATGCTCTGTGTGGCCAGCGGCTGGTCATCCGGGATCTGGTGGGTCACCTGCACCCGCAACCGCTCCTCGATATCGCCCCGGCTGACGCCGCCCCTCATGGTGGCCCGGTTCAGGACCAGGTAGACCCTGTCTTCCGCGTACCCCCGCTCGCGGAGCCGGTCGAGCATCAGCCGCGTATTGCGCAGGCCCACCATCTCGGGCAGGACCGTGACGACGATGCGGTCCGCGCTGTCCAGAAAGGCAAAGGCCATCTCGTCCAGCGGCAGCCCCAGGTCGACTACCACCCAGGGGAACATGCGCTTGAGAACACCAGGATGTGCTGCACCTGGGGCAGCGAGATGGGGACCGACAGGTCGGCCGGCGGCGGCGCCAGCAGGACCTGCAGTCCCGTGGCGTGGCTGACCATGACGCCCGAGATCAGATCCTCGTCCAGCCGTGAGAGCCTGGGCAGCAGATCGGTCACATCCCGCCCAGACTGCAGGTTCAGGGCCACGTCGAGGGCCGGTGCGGCATAGTCGGCGTCCACCAGGGCCACCGGTTTCGTTGGTCGCCATGCGCAGGCTCAGCGCGGTATTGATGGCCAGCGTCGTCCGGCCGGTGCCCCCCTTGGGCGCGCAGAACACGATGACGCGTCCTGGCGCTCCCTGGTCGATCTCTTGCTCCTCCGGTCGCGCGCGCTGCTCCCCGAGTACCTGGCGCAGCGTGGCGACCAACTCCTCTGCCTGCAGCGGCTTGGTGACAAAGCCGCGCGCCCCGGCCAGCACCGCCTCTTGGGCCTGGCCCATGGCCTCGGCGGAAATCAGCGCCACGATGGCCGTACCGGGTACCCAGCGCAGCAATTCCCGGATGATCGAGGCGACGTGCGCTCCCGCCAGCTCATCATCCACCAGGACAACGTGGGGCAGCAGGTCCTGGGCCCGGCCTGGAGCCAGGTCCGGCTGCGACACCCAGTAGAGCTGCTGCCGCCCTGCCAGTCTGCCAGCGCCTGCCCGACCTCATCCCGTACCGCCTCCTCGCTGCTGACCAGGAGGATGCGCAGCGTCTGTCCCACAGCAAATTCAGTCATTCAGCCCTCTCCGCCGGCCAGACGACCGGCCCACCTTGACCACCTGACAGATAAACCTCGAGCTTTTTTTTTTTTTTTTTTTTTTTTTTTTTTTTTTTTTTTTTTTTTTTTTTTTTTTTTTTTTTTTTTTTTTTTTTTTTTTTTTTTTTTTTTTTTTTTTTTTTTTTTTTTTTTTTTTTTTTTTTTTTTTTTTTTTTTTTTTTTTTTTTTTTTTTTTTTTTTTTTTTTTTTTTTTTTTTTTTTTTTTTTTTTTTTTTTTTTTTTTTTTTTTTTTTTTTTTTTTTTTTTTTTTTTTTTTTTTTTTTTTTTTTTTTTTTTTTTTTTTTTTTTTTTTTTTTTTTTTTTTTTTTTTTTTTTTTTTTTTTTTTTTTTTTTTTTTTTTTTTTTTTTTTTTTTTTTTTTTTTTTTTTTTTTTTTTTTTTTTTTTTTTTTTTTTTTTTTTTTTTTTTTTTTTTTTTTTTTTTTTTTTTTTTTTTTTTTTTTTTTTTTTTTTTTTTTTTTTTTTTTTTTTTTTTTTTTTTTTTTTTTTTTTTTTTTTTTTTTTTTTTTTTTTTTTTTTTTTTTTTTTTTTTTTTTTTTTTTTTTTTTTTTTTTTTAAAAAAAAAAAAAAAAAAAAAAAAAAAAAAAAAAAAAAAAAAAAAAAAAAAAAAAAAAAAAAAAAAAAAAAAAAAAAAAAAAAAAAAAAAAAAAAAAAAAAAAAAAAAAAAAAAATCATCGCTTGATGGCGCAATGTCTGCCTAGCGCCCCTCTTGTACCGGTATGCGGTAGCGGTTGATCACATAGTCGACGTCCACCGGATCGGTCTCGAATGGCTGGTCCACGCCGGGGGCGCGCAGCACGATGTCCTGGATACCATCGGCGTCGATGGCCCATTTCAGTACCAGCGCGTCCTGCGGGTTCACCGTTAGCAACAAGGCCGTAGGATCGCCCTCTTCGCCTACGATCTGGGCGACCGTCAGGTTCTCCAGCACGTGGAAGGTTGCCTGTACGTCCTCCTCCAATCCTACCACCATACCGGTGGCTCCGGGTGCCCCACCCGCCGCCCGCTGGGCCCCTGCAGCGTTCTCCACGGGAAAGTCGACAGAGAAGAGCAGGTCCACCTGGTCCCCGGGCTTGAGGACGGAGATTGGCTCATCAGGTCTGCCGGGGAGATGGCCATCAGTACCTGGTCCTCGGCCACCATCAGGGCCAGCCGCCCATCGCCGGTGATGACGTTGGGGTCCACCAGCCGCTGGGCCAGGACGACCTCGCCTGGGTACAGGTCCACCAGCGTGATCTTGCCCAGGGCTTCCTCCAGGTCGCCGACGGCACCCTCGGGTACGGCATTCACCGGCAGTTCTCGCTGTTCCACGTTGTCGGTCGTCAGCGCCGAGCGCACCTCGACGGCGCTGGCCGCGACCACCACCGATACCCGGGGGCCTCCCCCCACGCTCCCGGCCGCTGGCCCGCCTCCGGTCGCTCCCTGCAGCGTGATAAAAGCCACGGCCCCGGCCAGCACGGCCACCACCAGCCCGGCCGTCAACCACAAGCATCCGCGCATGCGTCCCATGAATTCGCCCCCGGCTTCCTAGTATTCGTTCTGCATTGTGGTCACGGTGCGCAGCGGCAGCGCGGCCCCTATGATCAGGCCCGTGATGGGCTGGTAATCATAATCGACCTGGACGCGGATGTCATCCCGCGTGAAGGTAACCTGAAAATCCTCCGGCGCCAGGCCCAGTCCGGTCCCAAAATGGGCGATGCTGTCGTCGATGCAGCCTCGATGCTGTTCGGGGCGACGAGATTGGCATAGATGATGCCGCAGCGGGCGACCTCCCGCCCCGCGTTGGCCAGGGTATCATAGTGCCAGATGGCCAGGCCAAATTCCACGATGCCCAGCAGCAGCAGCATCAATACCGGCAGGACCAGGGCATACTCGACGAGGTCCTGGCCCTTCTCTGCACGATGCCGAAAGTATTTTGACATAGCATCTCACTACTGAAGGTCTCTATGTGGCGGCGATTGGCTGCGTTCGAATCCTATGGTGGCCAACGATCGGCCTGGGGAAGGTGAACACCTGCCCTGACAGTGCGGATGTCTTGCGCCAGAACCAATCATAGCACGGTCGGAGCCGATTGTCAACCTCGCGCTTTCCCCCTGCGAAAACCTCATCTGGAAACCAGAAGCCCGTCTTGTGCCTATTGTGCGCCCTATGATAGCAGATCCAGGTATAAACCAGGTAACAGCAAAGTTAAAATCAGGTAAATAAACTACGCTCCTGCGGGTCCGCTCGCGGGGCAGCGGGCATCCAGTGGCATCTCAGGATCAGGGCCCATCCGCTGCTGGCGTGCTGGCCTCGTTGCTACAGCGGCTCAACCCCGTACTGCACCCGCTGTTCGCAGGTCAAGGCTGGCACGTGGCGGTTGGCCTCGATCCAGGCCAGCAGCGCGTCCTGAGACGCGTCCACGCGCCATTTCCGGACCGTACCATCGCCGGTCAGCGACAGGAGCGTCCCTCCGTCCGGGGCAAAGACCATCTGCACGACGCTCGTCCCCTGGCCGTCGAGTTCGCGTCGGAGCGTCCCGGAAGCCAGGTCCCAGAGGCGGATCTCCCCGCTCGCACCCCCGGTGGCCGCCAGCTGCCCGTCGGGGCTGAAGGCCACCGACCACACGCTGCCCGGACCGCTGACCAGTTGGCGGAGGGGGCGTCCTGTGGCCACCTCCCACAAAATGGCGCGCTGGTCCGTCGACCCCGATAGGGCCAATTGGCCGTCCGGGCCAAAGGCCACGCCGGTCACCGCTCCCTCGTGACCCTCGAAGCGGCGGATCTGCTCTCCGGTCTCTGCATCTACCAGGCGCAGGCCATAGTCTGGCGTGCCGCTCTGGCCCCCCGCCAGCCCAAGGAGGATTATCCCTCCCTCCGGGCTAAAGGCCAGGCTGCGAACCGCCTGGGGGGCGACGTCGTGCAGGATGCGGCCCGTGCCCTGGTCCAGGTCCCACAGGCGCAGCGTGCCGTCTTCCGAGCCGGAGGCGACATAGCGCCCGTCCGGGCTGATGGCCAGGTCCCATACCCTGCCGGTGTGGCCCTCAAAGCGCCAGATCTCCTCGCCCGTGATCGCGTCCCACACCTGCACGGGATTGTCATCAGAGAGGCCAGACCCGATCACGATGGCCTCACCATCAGGTGAAAAGTGGGCTTGGGCCAGTAGCCCCTCTGTCTGGCCCAGCGGGCGAGACCCCATGCTTCCTGTCGCAAAGTCCCAGAGCCAGATACCGCCGTCCTGGTCGCCCGTCAGGCCGCTTTGCCCGTCGGGGCTGACGTCGATGCTGGCGGCGGACAGACCCTCGTGCAGTCGCCCCAACTCCGCGCCGTTCTGCAGGTCCCAAAGGCGCAGGCTGCCGTCGGACGAACCGGAGAGGGCCTGGCGGCCATCGGGCGTAAAGGCCACGGTCCCTACCTCGCCCCTGTGCCCCAGAAGCGGCTGCCTGCTTTGCCCTGTCGCCAGGTCCAGCCGGGCTACCTGCCTGTCGGACGTCCCCAGCAGAAGGCTGCGGCCATCGGGACTCACCGCCATGCTGAGCAGCCCGCCATGGGGATAGCGGACGAGGCTGATCTGCTCGCCGGTCGCCAGATCCCACTGGACGACCTGGCCATCGTTGCGGGCGGTTATGGCCGTCCGCCCATCGGGACCAAAGGCGACCAGCCACCCGCGATCTGGATGGTTGCCGGGGTCGGTCAAGCTGATCTCCGCGGCGCTCGTTTCGGCGGTGAAGCGGCGGAGGACCTCTCCGCTGCCAAGATCCCACAGGATGGCGCTCTCGTCGGTGGAACCGGAGAGGGCCGTAGCCCCATCGGGGCTGATGGCCACGCTGCCTACCGGCCCGCTGTGCCCGGAAAAGGTGCGGAGGGCCGCGCCCGCGGCCAGGTCCCACTGGATCAGGCTGTGGTCTGCCGCGCCCGAGAGGGCGGTCCGGCCGTCGGGGCTGATGGCCACTTCGTGCACGGCACCCTCGTGGCCGGCGAGCTGGTGCAGCACCTCGCCATCGGCCAGGTCCCACAGGATCAGCGACCCTTCAGCGCCACCGGACAGTGCCCTTGGCCCTCCGGCCCGACCGCAACCGCCTGGACCGCGTCTGGGTGGCCGGCGAGGCGCTGGACCGCCTCGCCCGTCGCCAGGTCCCAGACGACGAGCGTCCCGTCGGCCGAGGCCGAGACGGCCCTGCGGCCGTCCGCGCTGATGGCCGCGTCCAGTACCGGCCCCTCGTGCCCGGCCAGGACCCGGCGCGTGCCTGGCGCGTAGGCGGCCTGGGCCAGCACGAGCTGGGCCTGGGGCGGCGGCTCGGGCAAGCGGTTGGCTTCCAAAGCCAGCGCCAGCGCCAGGCCAGTGTCATTCCCATCCAGTGCCATGCGGGCGCTGCTGGCCAGGCTAAGGCTCTGCGCCTCAGCCACCGCTTTGCTGGTAGCCTCCAGTTGCCGCCTGGCCAGCAAGGCCGATCCCAGGGCGATCACGAGGACTATCGCGTAGCCGATAGCCGTCCAGCGCAGACGGCGCCGGGCCCGGACCTCGACCTCCGCCCGCCTGTGCTCCGCCTCGGCCCGCTGGTGTTCGGCCCCGGCCAGGGCCTGGGCCTGGGCCAGCTTCTCCTCACGGCGTTCCTGTTCCTCCGCCAGCCGCCGGTCCCGCTGGGCCATACTGGCCTCGATGAACTCCCGCTCCGGTGCGTGCAGGTTGGCGGGACGCAGGCCTGCCCACTCCTCCGCCTCCGCCAGGGGCACGCCCAGCAGCAGGGCGCCCGCATCCCGGCCGCTGGCTTCCCACTGCCTTCTTGCGGCCCGGATGCGCTGGTGCCAGGTATGGAAGGCCCGGTCGGCTTCCATCCAGGCCTGCAACTGGGCCCAGTTGTGGATCAGGGCCTCGTGGACCAGCTCGACGATCTCCTGGCCGGCCGGGTCGCGGTCGGTCACCACCAGCCGGGCATCGGCCAGTTTCCGCACCAGTTTCCAATCGTCGCCCAGTTCAGCCCGGGTGGCCCGGCGGCGCGTATCCTCCGTGCCCTCGCCCGGGCGCACCAACTGGGTGAACACGCGGCGGGCGTCCTCGCGTTCCGCCGGGCCGAGTCCCTCGTAGACCGAATCCGCATAGCAGGTCAGCGCGCCGTCAAGCCCGCCGATCGCCCCGTAGGCGGCATGGGTAAGCTGTCCCCCCGTCTGCTGGTCCCACAACAGGGTCAGGGTGAACTGCACCAGCGGCAGGTTCCCCGGCTCCTCGCCCGCGTCGTACAGCAGCCGCTCCAGCAGCCCCGGTTCAAAGACGATACCCTGGCCGTGGGCCGGCTCCTCGATGGCGCGCTGCAGCTCGTCCCGGGTCATGGGGCCCAGGACCAACCCGCTCGCCTCTATCGCCTCCGCCAGGTTGCGGTGAGCCAGGGCCTGGGCGGCAAAATCGGCCCGCAGGGAGATCAGCAAGGAAAAGTCTGGAGGCCAGGGTTCTGCGGCGTCCTCCGCTCCGGGCTGCAAGAGGCAGTCGATGAAAGCCCGGCGGACGTCGGGCTGGGGGCAGTCAATGAACAGCTCCTCCAACTGGTCCACCACCAACAGCAAACGGCACGCGCCAGGAGCCCCTTCCTGCGCCTTCCCAAGGACGGGCCCGACGAGGCCGGCCAACGCCAGGTTGCCGTCGCGGAGCTGCTGGGCCACGGAGCGCGCCCTGGCTTCAAAGGCTGGCTGCTCCGCGCTCAGTTGGGGCTCGGTGTAGGGCAGCAGCGCCTCCGCCAGCCGCTGGAAGGGGCGGTCGCCGGGGCGCAGGGTGCTGATGATCCAGTTGTCCCCGGTGGCCTGCCCGTTGGCAGGCCTCCAGCTTGGATCAGCAGTGTCCCGGGCTGCTCCGGTATTGGCCGGGGTCTCGGGAGCCCTCGGCCAGGGAATGGAGGCAGATCTGAGATGGGGCAGCAGGCCCGCCTGCAGCACCGAGGACTTGCCGCTGCCCGAAGCGCCCATGACCACCGTCACGGCCTGCTGGCGTACCGCGCCGGCCAGTCGCTGGACAAAGCTCTCCCGCCCAAAGAAATCGGCGGCATCGGCTTCGGTAAAGGCCCGCAGGCCCTTGTAGGGGTTCTGGGCCTCGATCAGCGCCTGGTCGAGATCCCCCACGGCGATGCGCTCGTAGAGCGCTCGTGTCTCTGTATCCGGCTCGATGCCCAGCTCCATGGCCAGGATGCTGTGACAGGTCTCATACTGCTGTAGCGCTGCGGACCGGTCGCCCTTGAGGGCCAGGACCCGCATCAGTTGCCGGTGGGCCTCCTCCCGCCAGGGCTCCAGCTCGATCTGGCGCCGCAGGTGGCCCGCCGAGGCGCCATAGTCGCGGCGGCGCTCGTAGTAGGCGGCCAGGTGGGTCAATGCCTCCAGCACCTGGCCGTGCAGCGCCTCCTGCTTGAACAACCGCCACTCCTCAAAGGAGTCGCTGTCGGGCAGGGAGAGACCGGCCAAAAAGTCACCGCGATACAGCGCCACAGCCTGGCCCAGGTGCTCGATGCAGGCCGGGCAGGCATCCAGGCTGCGGTGGGGGTGGGTCTGGCTGGCCTGATAGAGGGCCTGAAAGGTCCCCACGTCCAGCCAGTAGTCGCCGGCCGGCTTCAATTCTATCGTCTGGCGCGATGCATCGAGATACTGCCCTTCGGGCTTGTGCCCCTCCAGCGCCTGGCGCAGGTTGTAAAGCGCCCGGCGTAGATTTTGGCGAGCATTCTGCGGGGCGGCATCGGGCCAGAGCAGGGCGGCCAGCGCTTCCCGCCGGTGGGGACGGCCATCCTCCACGGCCAGGTAGGCCAGCAGCCCCCGCACCTTGTCCGATTCAAGGGCGGTGACCGGCTCGCCGTCCAGTGTGATCCGGCAGGTCCCAAGCAAAGAAATCGATAGGTGGGCCACGGTCACTTCCTACAGAACTAGCGGAGGATCACCACGCTACGAGAAACAAGTCCCATACCAGACATAAAGTCATCCTGAGTGAATCAGAGTACGCCCTGAGCGCAGTTGAAGGGGCTTCTTCTATACCTGGCCGAGATTCCTCATTCCGCTGCGCTCCGTTCAGATTGGCGGAACTACCGGTTTCTTGAAGGCTATTTTCCGCTCGCGCAGGACCACAGTCCTGCGCTGGCTAGCGTGGATCCCAGTCCCCGCCACACGAAGGGCACCAATCTAGCCGCAGGCGCTTGCCCCTATACAACCTGAGGGTACCATCATTTCCGCAGCCGGACGGTAGTTCCCTTCGGCCTAACGGTGGGGCTTGGCAGTGGGCCAGACCATACATCACCTTGCCTGTATGCGGCTCCTGATGCCGAGATTTCAACTTGACGCAATAGATATACCGCCCATCCTTCCCAAAAGATACGGGCGACCGCCATCCTTTCTGGTGATCCTCATGTTCTCCTTACGGTGGGCCGCAAAACTCCTCACGTTTTCCTCACGGTGTCTGTGTATAATGGCAGCATAGTTTCCTAACGTTGGCTTCGGTCATCTATCTAGATGGGGCAGGACGCCCCAAAAAACCAAAGGAGGAAAGTATCATGATGTCGCTCTATCTGTACATTCGCACCTGGTTGCAGAGTCAGACCTCGGAGGAAGGCCAGGACCTGGTCGAGTACGCCCTGCTCTTGGGTCTCATTGCCCTCGTTGCGGTCGTTGCCATCACCGCTGCTGGGGGCGCGGTCAATGCGTATCTGGGAGGATTCGCTGCCTGCTAGAGTGCCGTAGGTCATTCCGCTGAGTTGAGACAGGATGTCCCCTCCATCCGTAAGAGTGCCCTGGCGCAAAAAGAAAAATACTCCCGAATTACTTCTATCACCAGGAGGGCTGGACTGATTCTACGGTCCACCCTTTGGTATGGAGGGAGGGCGTGAACGGCCCCTCCTTGAGTTCAATTCCAGGCAACTAGGTCGCACAGCAGGGAAAGGGCACAGCCTGACAAAGTCCGTCTGCTGTCGCTCGGCGAGCGGAATTACTCTTACCGCCATGGGCAGGTGGAGGTAGAACTGGACCTCGTAGGCGCCCAAGTCCACCCTATCCTTGGCGATGCGTGATTTCCCGTCCAGATCCGTGGTCACACCGGCGGGGATCAGGCTGTTGTCCCCGGCGTCGATGGCGGGCGAGCCCCACTGCAGGTGCAGGTCGCCGTCACTGGTGGGGGCCGAGCCCGGATCCAGGGGCTCCACGAATTGTGGGTCCCCATCGAGGTTCCCACCGCCGTCGCTGCCCAGTCCTGCGTCCCAGCCGGCGCCGCTGCCGCCGGAGCCCTGGACATCGCTGTAGGCAAGGTTGGGTGTGCTGGCCGCGTTGTGAATCTGGCTTTCTACCGTCCCACCAAGGTTGCCCCACAGGATGCTGTTGTTGATTGCGGGGCTGCATTCGCTGTTGTTATAGATCCCCCCACCCAGCCCCTTGGCCACATTGCCGTTGAATGTCACATTCGTCACTACCGGGCTGCTGTGCTCATAGTTGTACATCGCCCCGCCGTGGGAGCCCGCCAGGTTCCCGCCAAAGAGGATGTTGGTCAGCCGGGGACTGCTGTTGTCCGAATTGCCCATGCCTCCGCCATGGATGTCCGCCGTGTTTCCCAGGAAGGTGGCGTTCGTCACGATGGGACTGCTGCCGTAGCTGTTGTACATCCCCCCACCGTAAAAGCGCGCCGAGTTGCCGCTGAAGGCGGCGTCCGTCAGCATTGGGCTGCTGTTGGAGGTATTGTACATTCCGCCGCCGAGGCTCTGCGTCGAGTTGCCCTTGAAGATGGCCTGGGCCAGCGTAGGGTTGCTGTAGTCATGGTTAAACATTCCGCCGCCACCGGCGCCAGCTTGGTTGTCGTGGAACGTGACCCTGGACAGGACCGGGTTGCTGTGGTCCGTGTTAAAGATGCCGCCACCGCCGCTGCCTGCCTTGTTGCCGATAAAGGCCACGTCCGTCAGCACGGGGTTACTGCTGGTGTTGTACAGCCCACCCCCATTGCAGCCACTGCCGCTGGTCTCACAGGCCGCGTTCCCCAGGAATACCACGTCCGTCATGGCCAGCTTTTCGTCGTTCCACGCCCCGCCGCCGCCGTCAGCCTGTCCATCCCGCAGGGTGAGGCCGGAGATGGTCACCTCTATCTGCTTCGACCCACCAGGGGCATCCACGCGAAATACGCGGCTGGCGCCGTTGCCGCTGACGGCGAGCTGGCCGGGACCGGGACCGGCGATGCTCAGGGGCTTGGCAATGCTCAACTCGCCCGTCGTCAGGGTGATGGTCGCCGGGTAGGTCAGGGCAAACTCGATGTGTCGCCTGGCGCAGCATCTGCGACGGCCTGGCGCAAGGAACCTGGGCCCGGCGTCATTGGTGTTGGTCACGGTGAGAGAGCTGGCGTGAACCTCAAGCCTCAAGTCGGCCGCCAGCAGCCCGGCCAGCAAAACCGCCAGTCCCAGGCAAAGAAGGGCAGTACCCCTTGACCAGCGTCTGACAGATGGATTCGATACCATGAGTTGCCTCCTTCCTGGTGGTATTGACATTATAATGCACAATCTGCAGAATGACAAGCTTCTCGTTATCGCGCTAGCCTATCTCTTTGGGTGAAATACCGCATCAGGCTCGTCCTTCGTCGCCATCCAGCCCTGGGCTGCGCGAGTCCCGACCAGTTCGAGCAACCTTTGTCGATGTGTTCAACCTGTGTGTCCACCAAATGGGGGGAACGTTATACGTCGAGGGCACACGCCGGGACAGTGAGACAGTGAGACACTAGACCACTCGCCCATGCCGGTACGCGCCCTTGCCCCCCCCCTTGCCTGGATTCCGCCATGGCCACGCACATCTCGACCTCTCCAACTACTGGTTCGCCCACTTTTCCACACCTGCCTGTGTCTGGTGACCTGTCACAAAACAGACCTTGGCTTTTCTCTGCTCAAGTCAGGCCTGCGCTGAGCCCGCCGAAGCGTCCGTGACCTGGCGGTTTCGGCTCGTTTCAGCCCCGTCCACCGGATTATGGACCCGATGCGAACGACCCAAATGCTGATATCTGTGGTGTGAAACTGGTACTAGGAGCCTCGCTACCCAATGGCTCTTCCGCAACGACCACGCGCCACGGCTGCCAAGTCATGCGCCAACCGACTGGCAGTTGGCCCGGCCGTTTGTCACCAAGGTCATTCTGTGCTATACTCGTTCTGCGATCATGGACACATGACGCACCATCGGCTTGTGATGCCTGGATCGGTGGACTGTGTCCAATCCCTTTGGTGCTCGTGCTGGTGGACCTTGGAACAAAGCCCCTGGAGGTGGCATGGCATGAAGATACGACTCTTGGTTCTGATCGCTTTCACCGTGGGCCTGGTCTCACTGGGCTCCCTACTGCCTGGCGCCGGCCCGGCAACCCTTGCGGCGCCGGCAAGTATGCAGCCAGCGCCTCAGGGATCGATTCCGGGCCAACGGGTATCCCCCGCTGACTGGTCGGCGATCTATCTGCCCATTGTTGTCGCTCCACCCCCAATCTTTTTCACCGATGATTTTGAGTCTGGCGTCGCCAAGTGGACGCCCTTTGTGAACTACTGGCGGCTGAGCCCGTCGCAGTGGTTCTGGGATTGGGGCCAAGGGTACGGCGGGAGCAATGCTTATACCCACCAGCATGACCGTGGCCACTGCTGCGCCGAGGATGCGCTGACCATGTATTTGGGCCAGGGCAGCAGTGAATGGACCGACTACCGCTATTCGGTTCGCTTCCGGGCCCAGGAGGGCCGCCAGGCCGGAATCTGGTTCCGGGGGACCTACAAGGACGTGGAGACCAAGGGCCAGTGGCTGACGGGCTACTATTTCACAGTGCTCGTCCTGCCAGGAGAGGAAAACCCGGCAAGGCTTTGGCAGCTGATGACCGAGGAGGATTATGAATCAAAGTATCACCCTCCCAAGTACTGGTACCATTTCAGCAACCCCATCGCGCTGAGACAGGTAGAGATGACGACCAGTGTGAACTTGGGGGAGTGGCACACCCTCACCGTCGAAGCCCAGGGGCCACGCTTCAAGTGCTACGTCGACGATGAGTTGGTCATTGACTACACCGATACGGAGGGTGCCATCTTTCTCAAGGGTACGGTGGGCCTATATGCTTTCGGAGGCGGCGACCACGAGGCCATCATTAACTTTGATGATGCTCTCGTTGAACCCCTGGGAGCCTACTAGCCTGGACTGGCGGGAGCTGCGAAAGCGGTGCGCGGTTCCTCGCTACACTACTTGGCAGTCTGTTAGACATAAAACAACTACCTCGGAGGTTGTACCATGCGTGAAAGACTCATGAGAATCTGGCCCGAAATCGAGTGGATTGAAGATCCGGTCTTGAAGGAGCAGGTCTACGAGACCTGGGAGTACGCCCTGGAGCAGAGCGTCTTGTCTCCAGAGGACCTGGAGGTGATCCCTTTTACCCTGTTGATCGAGGACTGTGATGTGACCTTCATGGAGCACAAGCGGGCGGTGGTCCACATCGCAGTGGATTCGGCCCGGGCCATGCAGCGCTTTTTTGGCGACAAGCTGCCCATCCACATGGACTATCTCATCGCCGGCGCCATCCTCATCGACGTCGGCAAGCTGCTCGAGTATGTCCTGGAGGACGGCCAGGCCGTCGTCGGCAAGACCGGCGCGCTGTTGAGACATCCCTTTACCGGGGTGGGATTGGCCATGCGTTTTGGGGTACCGGACGAAATCTGCCACATGATCGTTGCTCACTCGAAGGAAGGCGATCTGGGCAGGAGGACCACCGAGTCCCTCATCGTTCACCACGCCGACTTTATGAGCTTTGAGCCCTTCAAGGCCGAAACCCTGAGGTTCTGACCCTTTCCTCAGCCCCTTGATGGGGGAGGCCATGAGCTTGGATCAACCCGGCCACCGGACAGCACCATCTACGTCGCGGATCGAAAAGGACGAGACCCTGGAGCGCATTGGCTTCCGGGGCGATCCGGTGGCAAACCCAAAGAACCTTGTCTCGATGGGCAGGGCGCGTTTCACCGTCCTGACGCCCAGGCTGCTCCGGCTCGAGTGGTCGGAGGCCGGTCTATGGGAGGACCGGGCTACCTTTGCCTTCCCGGTCCGCAACGGACCGGCCCAGGCCTACGAGACCTGGCTGGAAGGCGACGTACTCGTCCTCGATACCGGCGCGCTGCGGCTCCGCTACCGGCCCGACGGCCCGTTCAGCGATGAGAACCTGTCCATCTCTTTCGATCTTGAGGGCGAGCCCCGGTCCCAGATCTGGAGACCGGGCTTCGCCAACCCCTCAAACTTGAGGGGGACCCGGCGCACGCTGGACGAGTGCCCGGGTGACGCAGCCCTGGATGAGGGCCTGCTCTCTCGCGCCGGGTGGGCCCTGTTCGACGACAGCCGCTCGGTAACCTTTGATGCCTTCGATGGCTGGCCCACGCCCCGCCCGGAGCACGAACTCCAGGACTGGTACTTTTTTGGCTACGGCCACGACTACCAGGGCGCCCTGGCCGAGTACCGGCAGTTTGGGGGCCCAATCCCCCTGATCCCCCGCTACGTTCTGGGGGCCTGGTGGTCGCGCTACTGGGCCTACAGCGATCAAGACCTCAAGGACCTGGTGGAGGACTTTTGCGGGCACGATCTGCCGCTGGATGTGCTGGTCGTCGACATGGACTGGCACACACCGCACTCCTGGACCGGGTACACCTGGAACCGCGACCTGTTTCCCGACCCGCCAGCCTTTCTTCGCTGGGTACACGATCAGGGCTTGTTGGTGACGCTCAATCTCCACCCGGCCCAGGGGGTGCAGCCCTTTGAAGAGGTCTATCCCCGCTTTGCCGAGGCCATGGGCGTTGACCCGGAGGGCCGGGAAGCTATCCCCTTCCGCATCACCGATAAGCGTTTTGTCAAGCACTACCTTGAACTGTTACACCGGCCCCTGGAAAAGGATGGCGTAGACTTTTGGTGGATGGACTGGCAGCAAGGAGAAGCGACGGAGGTGGAGGGGCTGGACCCGCTGACCTGGCTCAACCACATCCATTTCCAGGATTCGGCGCGGCGCGGCAGGCGGCCGATGCTCTACAGCCGCTGGGGCGGGCTGGGAAACCACCGCTATCCCATTGGGTTCTCAGGGGACACCTATGTGACCTGGCAGGCGCTGCAGTTCCAGCCCTTCATGACCGCTGCGGCATCAAATGTGGCCTACGGCTGGTGGAGCCACGACGTTGGCGGCCACATGGGCGGCGCTACCGAGCCGGAGCTGTATGCCCGCTGGGTGCAGTTCGGCGCACTGAGCCCGTGCCTGCGCCTGCACGCAACCAAGGACGCGCTCGCCGAGCGGCGGCCCTGGAAGTATCCCCAGGAGGTCTACGAGGCAGCCAAGGAAGCGTTTCATCTGCGCTACCGGCTGGTTCCCTACCTGTACACGATGGCTCGTGCGGCGCATGATACGGGCGTATCCCTCTGCCGTCCCATGTACTATGAGTTTTCCGAGGAGAGGGCCGCCTACGCCGCCCGCTACCAGTACTTCCTCGGAGACCAGGTGATTGCTGCTCCCTGGTCTTTCCCGCTGACCCCGACACGGGCCTGGCTGCCACCGATGTATGGATACCAGACGGGGTGTGGATCGACTACCAGAGCAAGGAGACGCATACCGGGCCGTGCTGGGTGCGCCTCGTCGGCGATCTAAGCCGCATACCCATGCTGGTGAAGGCCGGTGCGATCCTGCCCCTGGCGCCTACCGCGCCCACTACAAGTAATGTCCCCCAAGATACCTTGATCCTCTCTGTGTTTCCTGGGTCTGGCGGGGCTTTTCGTCTGTACGAAGACGACGGTCTTACCGATGCCTACAAGACGGGGCAACATGAATGGACCGGGATCCGGACAGACATGGAGGGCGAGGTCGGTTGGGTCGTAGAGATCGATCCCGTAGAGGGTTGTTGTGAGGTGCTGCCGTCCCGACGGAGCTACGAGATCCGGCTCGAGGGCAGTCGCCGCCCGCTGTCCGTGACCGTGGATGGGCAGGAAAGCCAGGATTGGGACTATGAGGCTAATACCCTCACCACAACAATCCATGTGCCAGCCCGCGACAAGCAACAACCTGTGGTAGTTGCTGCCAGGGCAGCGGCTGGGATTTCGGCCCTGGGTCAGGCTCACAACGATAGAGCTGATCCGTCGCGATGTCCGGCGGTTGCTGGGTGACCGGTGCCCCCAGGATGTGTCAGATGTCGAGGCCGTTATGGGTGTTGAGAGCCCCGGCCGGCAGGATGCCATCGCGCGCCTGGGTGGACCCTTTGTGCGTTTTGTCGAGTTCCTCACACCTGAGGAGGCGTCCCAGCAGTTGGGACGGGTCATCATCGGCTCGCCCGCCGCTTCGAAGCAGCCATACGACGCGGAGATTACTTTTTCTCTGTTATGTGGCGCCGATACCCAGAACTATGGCATCTCGATAGAACAAACTGCGGATTCGCATATCGTGGACACACCTTTCAGACACGATGGAAGGCTACGGTCTACTCGCTGGGAAGCAGAGGTGAGGCTCTCCTGGCACGGTGAGACGTTCACCCATACCTACCGGAGTAGTTCTCTGTTCCCGACTATCTATGCCTGGCGAGTATTGGTCTACAATCAAGACGAGCAATCGTTCCTGCTCGACGAGATCCTGGATGGTGAGAGGGACCTGAATCGCGCCCTTGATTGGCGGTTCTATTGCCAGGATGATGGCCCTCCGCCGGCCAATCTGACCCATGGCCATACGGTCGATCTGGCCGGGGAATACGCGGGCCGCCTGGCGGCTGGCGAGCCCCTGGCGGCTTATCTGGCAACGACCATTTCCAGCCCTGATGAGCGAGAGGTTGTTTTCCTGGTCTGGGCCGAATGCAGGACAGAATGGTTCCTCAATGGACAGAGGATCGAGCTACTGCCCATGGAGGAGCAGGAAACGGCCAAGCCTCCCTTCTACCGCCCAACACGCAAGAGCGTTGTGCTGCGCTTGCGCCAGGGCGCGAACTCGCTGGTAGCGGCCTCCCTGCCCTCAGAGTCAATCCGCGCCTCTGCGGGACTGCCCTATTGGCGCTTTGGCGGAGCGCTTGCGGCACCGGACGGCCAGGTGATGCCCGACCTAGCGTTCGGGTAGGCCGTATCTCGAGGGGGTGCCCGAGTACGGGCCGCCGGACAGGGTGATCGAAAGGATCTGGAAGGTGAAGGCTTCAAATGCCACAATTTCCTTATCCTTGCCAGGTGCAATTCGCGAGGTTGCCCTTGATCTTTGCTGCTTTGTCCCTTCTAGCGTAGAATGAACTCATGGATGCTGAGATGGCTTGGTGGCCCTTCGCTGCCGTTTTCAGCGTAGCCCTGGTTTTAGCTTTGGCCGGTACGCCGCTGGCTGGCGCCCTCGGGCGCCGCTGGGGACTGGTTGACAAACCGGGGCCCCGCAGATGGCACCAGGGCTCCATCCCCAGAACGGGCGGCATTGCGCTCTTTGTTGCTTTCCTTGCTGCTGCGTTGTTGGCTCAATGGCTGCCAGTACCCCGCCAGGACCCCAATGAGCTGACTCGCTTTCTGGGTATCGCCATCGGGTGTATGTTCGTCTTTGTTTTTGGCCTCGTCGATGATCGGCTTGAGCTGCGCGCGGCCCCCCAGTACATAGCCCAGGCGCTCGCGGCCCTTATCGCCATCGCCTTTATGGTGTTCATTGAGCGGGTGATGAACCCCTTCACCGAATAGTATCCTGGTCTTTCCCTTCGCTCTTGTCATCATCCTTACCGTGGTCTGGATCATGGGCATGATCAACACCATCAACTTTCTGGATGGCCTTGACGGTCTGGCAGGAGGTGTAGGAGCTATCGTCAGCGCGGTCCTGGCGATCCACATGCTGCGAGAGGGGCAGCTACAGCGTGGCCCTGCTGCCTCTGGCTCTACTGGGGGCGACCTTGGGCTTTCTCCCCTTCAACTTTTACCCGGCCCGCGTATTCATGGGGAGTTCGGGCTCGTGGGTGCTGGGCTTTGCTATCGCTACGCTGGGGATCGCTGCCGGAGCCAAGCTGGCGACGGTGTTGTTGGTGCTGAGTATTCCCATCGTGGATGTGGCTTGGTTGATCATCAGCCGTTTTCGAGCGGGGCAGTCTATCGGCCAGGCGGACCGCCGTCATTTGCACTACCGTCTACTTGATCTGGGGCTGAGCCAGCGTCAGGTGGTGCTGCTCTACTATGGCTATTGTATCGCCTTGGGCGGAGCCGCCTTGCTGATCCAGTCCCGAATGCTCAAGCTGGTGACATTGGTACTCCTGGCAGTGGCAACCGTGGCTTTTCTGGCCTGGTTGGCACGGCGTCCCCCGCGCACAGCAGACCTATCCTGATAGCTGTGCCGGGTCGGTGAGGACACTTACTTGACCGAAGCTCTGTTTGAGGTTAAAATCGGGGAAATCCAACGGGAGCATACCATTTGATGACGGATGTACCGAACGCAACAGAGCTGATCCAACGTGGGCAGGCGGCCGCGCGTGTTGGCCTTCGAGACAGAGCTCGCGAGTATCTGCGCGAAGCGGTTCAGCTCGAGCCGGACAACGTCCAGGCCTGGCTTGATCTGGCCGGCGTCGAGGACGAGCCCGCAGCAAAGAGCTTGTGCTTTGAAACTGCCCTTCGACTGGACCCAGACAACGTAGACGCGCAGCTGGGCATGGAGTTGCTCCAGCCCGATCCGGTCTCTGAAGCTGCCGCTGACCCGATCCATGAGCACGAACTGAATGCGGTGATGGCTGATGCCTCGCGCCATCTTGATGAGGCCGTCGGCCCGCCGCCAGATGGCGAGGTTCCCCTCGATGACGAGGTATTGTACTGCGCCAACCACCCAGGCGTCGAGACGGTGTTGCGCTGCAACCGCTGTGAAAAACCGATCTGTACCCGCTGTGCGGTACAGACACCGGTGGGCTATCGCTGCAAACAGTGCGTCGGCCAGCAGCAAGCGGTGTACTATACCGGGGGTGTGGCCGACTATGCCATTGGGGGCGTGCTTGCCCTGGTGCTGGGCGGAATTGCCAGCTATATTGTCACAATCATTGGCGCCTGGTTCATTGCCCTCATCCTTGGGCCAACCATAGGCATCGGCATTGCAGAGGTGGTCCGTCTGGCAGTCCGGCGTCGCCGGAGCCAGTATCTGTGGCTGTCTGTGGCCATAGGGATTGTCGTGGGCTCCCTTCCGGCCCTTGTTGTTAGCTTCGGATCTCTGTGGCGAATGATCGCATACGGCCTGTTTCTGGTGCTGGCCATAGGCGCCGCTACGGCACGCCTGCGGTAGCCTCCCGTACCGCAGGCAACCGGCATGGATAGGCCGCAACCTGCAATCCAAAGCAATCTCTGAGACGAGGTCTGTGTGTTATCCGAATTGACCATCCAAAACCTTGCCATCATCGAACGGGTTCACCTTCAATTTGAGCCTGGCTTTAACGTACTGACCGGTGAGACAGGGGCTGGAAAATCGATCATCATTGACGCAGTAAGCCTACTATTGGGCGGCCGTGGCGGGGCCGACTTTGTCCGGTCGGGCGCCGACCGGGCCATCATCGAGGGGGTTTTTGGCTTGGACAGCGAGATCAGTACAAGTCTGACCCCGCTTCTTGAGAAGGAGGGACTGGAAGGAGATGATCCAGCCCTGCTGGTACTGGCCCGCGAGATTCGTAGCGGGGGGCGCAGCGTCTGTCGCGTCAATGGCCGTGCGGTAGCGCTCAGAGTTCTGCAGGGTTTTGGTCAGCACCTGGTGGATATCCATGGTCAGACTGAGCATCTCTCGCTGATGCGCGTGCGCGAGCATTTGGACTTGTTGGATCGACATGGTGGACTCTGGCCCCTGCGCGATCAGGTGGCTGCATTGGTGGCGGAACTTTTCGCAGCGCGCCGCGAGTTGTCCGATCTCCGTCGTGATGAGCGGGAACTGGCCCGCCGCGTGGATCTACTGCAATACCAGGTGAGTGAGATAGAGGCTGCGCACTTGGAGCCAGGGGAGGAGAAGTCCTTGGCCGAGGAGCGAGGGCGATTGGCCAATGCGGAGCAGTTGCGAGAACTGGCTGATGATGCCTACAACTCTGTGTACGAAGGCGGTGAGGATCAGCCGGCGGCGGTGGACCTGCTTCAGGTGGTGGCGCGATCACTGGCAGGCTTGGTCCGCTTGGATCCCTCAACCGCGTCTCTGGGTGAGGTGGCTGAGACCATCAGTTACCAACTGGAGGATCTGGCCGAATCGCTGAGGGACTATCGCGATGAGATCGAACTCAATCCCAAACGGTTGGACCAGGTTGAAGACCGCCTGGCCTTGCTCCACAGTCTCCAGCGCAAGTATGGCGATACCCTTGCCGAGGTGCTGGCCTTTGCCGGTCGTGCCCGGAAAGAGCTGGAGGCCATCGAGCACAGCGAGGAACGCATCGCTGTACTGGAAGGCGATGAGGACCGTCTACTGCACGAGATTGGTGCTCTGGGTACTATGCTTTCGCAGCGACGCCAGGAAGCCGGTGAGGACCTCGCGGCTGGGATCGAGGCCGAATTGACGGAATTGAGTATGGATGGTGCGCGCTTTGGCGTGAATCTTGTTTGGCGTGATGCAGATGATGGGGCCTATGCTGAGCAGCGCCGCGTGGCATTCGACCGTACAGGTTTGGATCGTGCCGAGTTTTTGGTAGCGCCCAATCTTGGCGAACCGCTGAAACCGCTGGTGCGTGTTGCTTCCGGTGGCGAGACGTCGCGATTGATGTTGGCCCTCAAGACGGTGCTAGCCCAAGCCGACCGTACTCCCACACTGATCTTTGACGAGATCGACGCCGGGATTGGAGGGCGTGTCGGCACCGTGGTGGGTCAAAAGCTCTGGGGCCTCACATCCGGAGGGGAGGCGGGTACTTGCCGCCACCAGGTGCTGTGCGTGACCCATCTTCCGCAATTGGCTGGCTACGGCGACCAGCACCTATACGTGCACAAACGTATCGTCGGCGACCGGACTGTGACGGAAGTGGAGCGCTTGCAAGGCTCTGACCGAGAGAGAGAGCTCGCTGGAATGCTCGGAGCCATCACCGAAAAGACCCAGGCCAGCGCCCGCGAGATGCTCCTTGCGAGTCAGGAGGGCAAGGATGGAAAGATCCTCGTCTAGTGTCCAGCGACTTCTCCCGGCGCAGCTTCACGTTTACTGATGTGACCAGACCCAACTTGAATCAATAAGCAGAAACATTCCTTCCTGTTCTCGTTGTCTGGTACAATGCCTTTAGGCCGCATCCCATAAGCTGACTGCTGGAGGAAACCAAATGGGCGGGTGGTTGGAATCTCTGGTGCCGTGGGGTACTGAGGTTATCGTATGGGTTCAGTCGTTTAGCAATAGCAGGCTTGATGCCGTCTTTATGTTCTTCACCTTCTTGGGTTACGAAGAATTCTACCTCGTCATCCTGCCCCTGGTCTACTGGAGCATACACAAAGAGGTCGGCATAAAGCTGGGCTTCATCTCTCTATTCTCGGCCTGGCTCAACAGTGCGATCAAGTACTTGTTCGCGATCCCTCGCCCCTCGGATCCACGGATTCGCGTTCCACTGCCAGAGTCAACCCCCTCCTTTCCCAGCGGCCATGCTCAGAATGCTGTGGTGAATTGGGGCTATCTGGCCTACCGCGCTGGCAGCCTGGTCTTCTGGCTGGTTGCCATCTTGATGATTCTTGGTATTAGCCTGTCGCGTGTGTTTCTGGGGGTCCACTACCCCCAGGATATCGTCGGGGGTTGGCTCATTGGCCTGGTTCTGCTCGTCGTTTATGTCAGGGTCGAACCTCCGGTGAGCCGCTGGCTGGGACGGCAGACTGCGGGCGTTCAGCTCGCACTGGCTGTCTTTCTGCCGCTGGCTATGATCCTTGTTCATCCAGCCGATACGCTGGGTCACTACCCGGCTGAAGCTGCGGTAACTCCGATGAGCGCTCTACTTGGCTTGGGCGTAGGCATCGTCATGGAGCGGGCCTGGGTACGCTTTCGGGTGGAGGGAGTATGGTGGCGCCGCGGAATTCGCTACGTGGCGGGTCTTCTGGTGGTGGCAGTGTTCTATCTGGGACCGAAAATGTTGCTTCCCGAGCATTTGGGCTACGGATTGGAGACCCTATCCCGCTTCGCGCGCTATGCACTTTTGGGTTGGGCGGTGGCTTTCCTGGCTCCCTGGATCTTTGTCCGGCTGCGTCTGGCTGACCAGGCAGGTGGATCGAAGCCCTGAGCATGTGGTACGGTTGTCTGTCCCAGAGCAAGTTGACGGACTGGATTCCCTGTGCTATACTCCGGTCCCAGAGTTCCCGATTGAGATACTCATGATGAGTCGGCGGTGCAAAGGGGATTGCCCGGTCCCCGGTGACAGCTTGGTTCGCCTGCATAGCTCAATGCCAGTGGTGCCCTACTGCAATCGGCTTGGTCAAATACGTTTGACTTGTGATAACGCTCAAATATCAATGGGGAGGACTACCTATGTCGTCTGACGTGAGGAAAGCAATCCTGGCGCTTCCAGCTGCCTTTCTGCCGGAAAAGGCTGGCAATGCCAAAGCTCTTTTTCAACTGGACCTAGCCGGAGAGGGCGGAGGAAAATGGGTATTGGATGTGGCTGATGGGGAGTGCGAACTCTTGGAAGAGGTTGCAGCGAATCCTGATGTCACGGTGACGATGGACGCAAGTGATTTTGTTGCCCTGTTGGATAATCAGTTGGACCCGGTGCAGGCTTTCATGGGGGGCGGATCAGAGTCTCGGGCAACCTGGGACTGGTCATGCAGTTTCTTTCTTGGTTCAAGCGGGGATCTTGAAATGGGCCCAAAAACACCGAGAGCTAAGGGTGGCCCAGCCCTTAGCTCTCAATCAAAAAGGAGGAGAAGAAGAGATACTTTCTACTGACATGGCCCATAACCGAATTATGAACCCTGCCTGTCTCTCGTGCAAGTATCTTACCATGAACTTCTGCATCGTGCTGGACGCGAGGCATACGATTGCCCTACGCTGACCATATGCCACGTTCTCAAAGTCGATATAATTGCGAGAAAATGGATGAATGTGAGAGGATTATAGAGTAAGGAGAGGTAATGAAACAATGAATACAAGCGACTCGATTGTGACCAAGCGCCTGGTCCGCAACCTGCGCTACAAGCTGACCTATATCAAGATATTCGAAGGCTACATTGAGACGAATCCTGGCCCAGAGGTAGTGGCACTGCTAGGGTCTTTGATCGAGGCCCAGCAATCAGCTATTGCGTCACTATCAAGCTACCTGCGAAGTCTGGATGTCAATACGCAGGATCTTGATCTCAACGAGAGGCTCCTGGATCAGGCTTCCGAGCGCGAGAACCTCCAGGCCCGGTTGCGCTTTATCCACGATGGCTTGACCAGGGCTGCTTCGTGGTACAAGACGCAACTGATGGACAAACAGATGACGGCAGACCCAGAGTTGCGGGAACTTCTTCTTGAACTCGGTGAGATCGAGGCAGCCAAGCTCTGGCAGACCGAGGCCGTCATGGGCGGTTTAAGGGTCGCACTCAAGCCTGAGGAGAAGGACTGGGAAGCGGCGCCCCAACCCGATCCCAAGCAGGACGAAGCATGGCGTCCCAATCTAGTCGAGGATGTGGGTCGGCCGGCTTGGAGTGGTGGTCAGCGGAAGCGCTGGCCCAGACCATCCAAATACAGTGGCAAAGGCTGAGTTCAGGGAAGGATGCAGTGGGAATCGCACTGGCTGGCGGGTTCAGCTGGTGTCCCTGCTGTTGCAGATGCCCAAGCCCTTCGGTCAAGACACCAATTCCAGGAAGCTCTTGAGTATGCGGGCCGTCGCCCCCCAGATCGTATACGGCCCATAGTCCCAAAAGAGCACATCGTGCTGGCACCCGTCATATTCTCGAACCTCGGTGCGTAGGTGGTCTGGATCGTGCAGGAAGGACAGGGGAACCTCGATCACCTGTGCAACCTCTTGGTGGCTAATGTTGTATGCGTAGGGATGTGGAATGATGCCAACAAAGGGCGTCACGATAAAGTTGGTGATCGTAGCGAAATCATCCAGCGTACCCAAAACCTCCACCCTCTCAGACTGTATGCCAATCTCCTCATAGGTTTCGCGCAATGCGGTGTTCAGGAGACCCGAGTCCTCTGGTTCGCAGGCACCGCCAGGAAACGAGATCTGGCCCTTGTGATGCTCAACGGTCTGGGTGCGTTGTGTGACCAGCACGTGCCACTCGTTTTCCTTGAGCAGTAGGGGGATCAGTACGGCTGCGCAGGTTAGCTCGGGATCGACCACGGTCTGGCGCTGACGTTGTGCCAGGGCTGTGCATATCTGTTGCTTGAGATTCGAGCGATCAGGTATCATGTTGCGCTTTGCTTGGTCGCCGCCAAGGAGAGAGCATCGAAGGGTTCAGATCCACCTCACACCAGCGCCTGTTGCATGGTACGGCGCTTGGGGCAGACCTTGTACAAGTGGGGTCCGGCAGCCCTCTGTCGTCCCGATGGCGTGCTGCCCTTTTGTGTATGTGCGGGTTGGTCTCTCAATCCGCGGCCGGGAGCTTTTTGGACATGATCAACTCGTTGCCTTGTTCCCGATCAAAGGCGAAGTGAAGTTCATCCATGAACTGCCTGATCAGGAACAGGCCTAGCCCTCCAAGCGACCTCTCATCGAGAGGAGCATGCACATTCGGATCGGCGATTTCTTCAGGGGCAAAGCTTTCACCCCAATCCCGTACGCAGATGACAAACATGCGGTCATCCGTCTTGCACGCGAGTTCCATATCGCCGTGGTCCTTGTCCCCGTAGGCGTGGTGTACAATGTTGGCGCATGCCTCGTCAACGGCGACCTGGATCTCATACAAGGCCTGCTCGCCAAACCCTGCCTCCAGAGCCAAATGCGTCACAAAGTCAATGGCTCGGGGCACGTTTGGGAGTACGGCTTTTATCCTGAGGACAGATTCACTCGGCATCGGCATGTAGGTTGCCATCTTGACAAGAAACCGCCGCGCGCCCAAGGCTCGCGCGACCAGGCGGTCACGTCCCAGGGATTGGCCAAGCAGCGCCTCCAATACGGGGCCAACTGGCCTGCAGATCCTGCTAGCGGATGCTAGTCCACTCTCTTATGCAATGTAGGGCAGCTATCCTAGAAGCTGCCCACAGCTTGCGAGTCGCTGTCGTAGAAGTCGAACAGGCGGTGAAAGCCCACGAGTTCGAAATTCTCCTTCAGCGCTGGCTTGATTTCCGAGATGACTACGTTGCCAGGCGGAATCGCCTTTCGGACCTTCATTAGCGCCGAGAGCAATGCCTTGAGGCCGGCACTGCTAATATAGTCGGTGTTCCGCAGGTTCACCACGATGTCTTGTTGGCCGGCCTGGACAAGGCCAAGCAGTGTATTTTCCAATTCGGGTGCGGTAGCACTGTCAATCCTGCCCGAGACAGTGACTATCTCACAACGTTTCATCTTTTCGGACTTGATTTCCATAGCTTTTCTCCTCAAATGTACTCTTGGGAAGGCACTTACTGACAGCGGCACCATTCTACCATATGTGTCAAGCTTGAGCAAGCGCCGTGCACGGCTCCACTGGGACGGCTGCAGAGTAGGATATCGGCTCTCTATGTCATGCCCGACAGGTGCTGGCGGTACTGCTCTTTCCCAAGCTCTATGGCTACCATCGCCAGGCCCAGAAAAATCCAAAAGGCCGCAACCGAGTGCGGGAAGCTCAGGTTGAAAAAGTAGTGGTCAAAAAGACCACCCACCAGGATGCCGACGATAGCGGCTGACAGTCCGAGTAGGATTGCTTCCAGGCCGCCTTGGTCGCGCACATGTGGCCAGGCTAACCAGACCTGCCGGAAGAAAAGCCCAACGATCGTCAAGAAAGCAGCCAGTCCGATAAGGCCCATTTCCTCCGCAATGAGTAGGTATACGTTAGAGACCCCGATATACAGACTGCTTTCAGGCGTACCAACAAAGCCAACCCCAATCCAGGGATGGCGACTGATCAAGGTCAGCGCATCTTTGTATTCACCGAGACGCATCAGTGTGGCCAGATCCTGAAACTGCAAACCCTCGACAAAGTGTTGGACATAATCTTGGGATTGCGGCAGGAGCATCAGGAAGAGGCCAGCCAAGATCATGGCCGGAATCAGTCGCCGGTATCTGACCAGGGCCAGGGTTCCCAGACCAGCGGCCAGGCCAGCCATCGAGCCACGAGAATAGGTGAGATAAAGGCAGAGCGCGTCCACGAGGAACATTCCGCCGAGAATCGGGCGAGGCAGGAGCGGCTTGCGGGCGAATAGCTGGGCGGCGGTCAAGGTCGTGATGAGAATGAGTAGCCCACCCAGCACATTGGGGTCGGTAGATGTGGAGATGGCCCGCTGGGCAAGGTCCGGGTTGTCTTCAACGTAGCGTAGGATGCCTGCACCCGTGGGATAGCCAAACCGCCCCAGTGTCGATAAGAGGCGGATGCTCCAGGCTGGCGGCATGAAATAGAAGAGCACGCCGATGGCTGCGGCGCCAAAACCGGCGACGATGATGACCAGAGCTAGCGCTCTCAGCTGTCTCTTGGTACGAACACAGTTGACGATCACAAAAAAGAGCGAGATACTAAGTAGGATCTCGGCAAAGTGACGAAGAACGTATTGGTCGAGGTAGGCATGGGCCAGGCCTGCCACAAAAGAGGCGCAGGCCAGTAGAAGAAAGATCACGATGGGCAGGCCCAGAGCTGTACCCACGAACTGGCCCGCTTGCCCGTGGCGATGCGCACGATCCAGACAAAATAGGTGGCTACCAGGGCAAGATCGAGGAACGTGGGGGTGAATCCGATCTTGAATGGCAGCGCGCCAAAGGGCAGCAGGCAGATGAGCGCGATCACAGCGGCTAGGCCCCATTGCATGCTGCGCAGCATCAGCAGTCCGCCAGCCAAGGCCAGCACGCCAGCGACGGCATACAGAGGCGACAGTATTGCAACATACGCGCCGGCGATCAAGCCCGCTGCCACAGACAGCGCAAGTGCTGCGGCCAGCGCAAATCGCCGGTCACTTCTGACAAAAATCTGCTGCAGGCTAGCCAGTGTTTGCTGGGTCATAGATTCACGATGCGATCAGATTGTCCAACGCGCAGATACCCGGAGTGGGGGTTGCATCGGTGGTCCAAACATGTACGGGAGTGGATGGGAGTCGAACCCACCAAGGCCGCTTCTGCAGCACCCTTCGGACGGTTTTGAAGACCGTGGAGCCCACCGGGACTCAACCACCCCCAAGTTACCTGTAGCATACCCCGTTTTCACGAATTCGTCAAGTGACTGCTGCACCTAGTGCTGGTGGCTGGTGAGGCTGGGCCAGTATCCATGCGCGCTATTCCCGATACCGCTTCTCGATCAAATAGGTACAGGATGGATCTCCCTGGGCAATACACAGGATCTCTTCCACACAGAGGCTCTTGCCCCCAGTGACACGGTGCAAGGACTCCTGGAGCAGGCCGAGTTGCGCATTGCAGATCGGTTCACGGATGTGCGATGCCAACACTCGGGACAACGATCGATGTGGTAGAAAAAGCGCTCCCCCTTCTGTTCCACTCTCACGACTTGATCGCTGGCCTTGTTAAAGGTATCAGCCATGGCGCTGAGACTCATCTTGATCTTTATGCGCAAGGGTAGCAGACGGAATGCAACGTCACCAATACCCAGGCCTGCACCAAGGTCTTTCCGCGCATGGTGAAACCATGCCCTCCCAGAACGGATCGCGATTCCACTGCCACCCTGCCTACCATAGGTGTGCTCTATGGACTGGCCGAGGGCGCTCATCTCTTCAAAGCTCCATCCCAAGTCCAGGTTATCGGGAGGATAATGGGCTATTCGAGACCGCAGCCTGGCTCCATTGAGGATGGCCTTGATTCCGTTTCGCCCCAAAACGTCCTCGAGAGCCAGTAGGTAAGTGCGTCCGATCTTATTGGGCCAGTAAAAATGCTCGCTGTGGATGGCCTTGGTCAGTGCGTCGGTCGCCATGCCGATCTACCTCTCAAGATGTCCTGGCCATGATCCGTACGGTGGAGCTTCCCAGGTGCCAATTATACCCCTACTCCAGCCATCCGTCAACTGTGTCGCCGCCCCCGAGTGGCCATGCGGCGTTTCAGCTAGCAAGAGCAATGGCCTTTCAGATCTGCCGTCTGTGCCACGCTCCGATCTGCCCCACCCATGCTGGACAAATCACGCATATCCCACTTGTACCAGGGCCGACTTGGAGAATGGCATACAGCTATGATATAATGGCCGGCGTTGCATGCTGGCAGCATGGTGAAGCGACACATGGCTCGTCATCGAGTACGACGGCGCATTGGGGGCCAATGCATCTGAGCCTGTGGCGCGCCCAAACTCTTTGTGGTGTGTGGCGGTCGTGGCCCCAACGCAATTCAACCGCTTGTGGAGGTCGAGGCATGGTGGACGTGGGACAAACAAGGGTCTGGAGAGCCTTGGGCGTGGTGATGTTTTTGGTGATTCTGTCTTTCTCGCTTGCCAATTGCCTATCTACTGAGACTGCTCGCGTCACACCCACACCCACCAAGACACCACGGCCGACTTTTACCCCAGTACCAGTGCAACCAACATCAACTCACGTGCCGACCGCCACACCCACCCTGATGCCGGAGCCGACCGAAGAGCCTACGGCCACGGTCACGAGTGTACCGACATCCACGCCCGAGCCCACAGAGACGCCTGAGCCGAGTGCGACACCCTGGCCGACCCTCGATCCCAATGCCTGTCCGCTGACGGGGCTCACGGTGAGCGATCCGGCCCTCCTGGAAAGGCGTCCATTGGCCATCAAGGTACAGAACGCACCGCTGTCACGCCCTCAGTTTGGCCTGCCTCAGGCTGACATCGTATACGAACACCTGTCAGAGGCCGGGATCACGCGCTTTACGGGCATTTTCCTCTGCCAGGATGTGGCCAAGATAGGCTCGGTACGCAGTGCGCGGTTCATTGACCTCGAGATCCCTGCCATGTACAAGAGCCTGATGGCTCTTTCTGGAACCAGCCCCGGTCTTCTCCCCAAACTTGAGAATTCCGACTTCAGTAACAGGCTCTTTTGGTACGATAGGGGGATCAACTCCGCAGGGTTCTACCGGGATAAAGAGCTGCGCCAGCAGGGCCTTGCCATCGAGCATACCCTTTTCGGGGATCCAGCCAAGATCTGGGAGATCGCTGAGAAAAAGGACATCAACCAGCCCCAAGACTTGGAGGGGCTCACCTTCGACCATGTCGCACCGGAGGGAGGGGAGACAGCCAATTCCATTCATATCCCCTATCCCCACCGGGACATGGTTGTGGACTATCGCTATGATGCCGAATCCGGTACCTATCTGCGCTGCCAGGGTGGAAAGCCCTTCATCGATGCGCCGACCGGCGAGCAGATCTCTGCTACGAACGTTGTCGTCCTCTATGCCAACCATGTGGATGCCGACTTTTACGAGGACTTTCCCCGAACCAATCATCCATCGGTGCAGATCCAGGTTTGGGGCACCGGTCCGGCAGTAGTTTTTCGGGACGGTCTGGCCTATGAAGGACTGTGGGCCCGACCACAGCGGGAGGATATGGTGGTGTTCCGGGATCCAACCGGGCAGGTTCCTATCCCTCTCAAGCCAGGAAACACCTGGATCCAGCTAGTGCCTCTGGAAGGTCATCGTTGGACCTTTGATGCCTCATGGGGCGGCGAGGAGTAGTCGTGCTATGGTCGTGAACAGACGTGTAGAACTGAGTACAGAGGGCAATGGTCACATCTTGGATATCACGGATGATGTTGTGCGTCAGGTTCAGAGTGCCGGACTCGAGAATGGCATTGTGACCCTATTCACGCCCAGTTCCACCAGCGCCTTGACCACGATTGAGTATGAATCCGGTGTCGTCCAGGATCTACAGCAGTACTTTGATCGAACCGTACCTCCTGACATCGAGTACGAGCACAATCTGCGGCAGGGAGATGGGAACGGTCATTCCCATGTTCGCCATGCGCTGCTGGGACCCTCGTTGACAATCCCCTTTCTTGAGGGCGGATGACTCTGGGCACCTGGCAGCAGATCGTCTTTATCGACTTTGACAGCCGCCCTCGTGTGCGGTCTGTGGTGGTGCAGATCATCGGTGAGTGAGTTGGCCTGATGTAGCTGGGCTGTACAGCAGGCAAGAGCTGAACCGCTCTCATGGGAGCTTCCAAGGGACGATCATGTCGTCTCCCGATGGTACCGATTCAAGAATACAGCGCCAGCCCGCCAACGATCATCAGGCTTGGTTGCTGGCCCGGGCCAGACTCGAGTCCCGGTTGCTCATCCAGGCTCCTCCTTGGGTCCGTGGCGTTTTTGACCATGCCTGGGCGCCCATGAAGGCCCTGGCGCGGCAGATTTCCTGCTTTCCAGCGGACCTGTGTGCTTGCCTGCTGAAATTTGATTCGGGCTATATCGCGATCCATGCTGCTGGTTCCTACTATGCTCCAGGCCCGGCAGTTATTCGTCAGCGGCGTGTAGAGAATGTGGCCTTTGTGTCGGTAGAGGACTTGGCCATGGACAATGAGCGACCACTACACGTCATTGGGCACCTCATCGACCATCACCTCGGATGTGCCGGCAAGCTGGAAGCAGCCTGGCTCACGGATGGCGCCGGCCTGAGCCCCCAGCTGCAGGCAGCTGGGGCTCGCCTGCCGCGCTTGTTTGCCCTCGGCTACGCAAAGGACGACGTCGCGAGTTCTGACCTTCGTGACTATTTCGCTCAATCCTTAGCCTTCTACTGCCGGGATCGGCGACAGCTCAACATTGACGACCCACAGATCTACAAATGGTTTCGCAGCACCCTGTGGAATGACGCATTCTGGCAGGGGCAGACACAATAGGGAGGAATCATGTACAGTCAGCGATTGGCCTCGTTGCAGCAGTTTCAGGCGGCAAATAGGGTGGAATGTGTAGCCTTGATTCCGGGAGCCAACCTGCGCTATTTTACGGGCCTCACCACACACCTTAGCGAGCGGCCTTTCGTGGTCTTTCTGCCGGCCGAAGGGGCTCCGGCTGTGCTGCTTCCACAGTTGGAGGCCCCAGCGGTGCGGGCCCGTCTGCAAGAGGATGCCCGGTTGTGGACCTACAGTGACGAGGAAGGTCACGAGCACGTCTTTTACCAGGTGGCCGAGGAACTGGGCTTGGAGGGCAAGACCCTCGGCGTTGAGTACTTGTCTATGCGTATGCTCGAGATGCGCCGCATTGAGCAGGCGGCACCCGGCTGCCAGTTTTTGGCCACCGAACCTTGGATGCCCAATCTGCGCATGGCCAAGGACGAGACCGAAATCGCTCAAATGCGCCATGCGGTCAAAATCGCTGAGCAGGCCATGAAACGCCTGCTCGATGAAGGCTCAATCCGGCCTGGCCGTAGCGAATTGGAGGTAGCCTCCGACCTTCGCGTGGCCATGTTGCGTGAGGGGGGCCAGGGGGAAGCATTTTCCCCCATCGTCGTGAGCGGGCCGAACTCGGCGCTGCCTCATGCCAGTCCGTCGACTCGAGTGTTGTCAGAAGGCGATCTGGTGACCATTGACTGGGGCGCCGTCTACGAAGGCTACCGTTCAGACATCACTCGTACCTTTGTGCTGGGTGTGCCATCTCCGGAAATGGAGCGGATGCAGGACGCAGTGCTGGCGGCGAATCAGGCGGGCCGGCTGGCAGTTCGCCCAGGGAGGCCAGCCCAGGAGGTAGACCGCGCTGCCCGGCACGCCATCACCCAGGCTGGCTACGGCGAGTTCTTTATCCACCGTACCGGCCACGGACTTGGGCTTGAAACCCACGAACCGCCCTATATCGTTGAGGGGAATCTGGAACTGCTTCAGATCGGGATGACACTCACCGTTGAGCCAGGCGTCTATGTTCCGGAGGTGGGCGGCGTGCGCATCGAGGATGACGTTGTGGTCACTGAACGAGGGGTAGAGGTGCTTACTACGCTGCCACGGGCTCTGCTCTCCATCGGCTGACGGCACACCAGCGCGCTTGCTCCACCGCTATCTCTAGGCCGGACGCACGAATCTGTGCTAGTTGAAATCCCTACTGCTGTATGGTGGCCCTCGGCAGTTTTCTCAAGGCTGACGGGGGCCTGGTTGTTTACTAGGCGGGCCTTGACCACCCCCCAGCGTCCGGCGTCCCTCTCGCCTGTGTTCTGCCAGAAGCCCGGAAGACCTGTCACTTGCCAGGACTATGGCTTTGTACTATAATCCGCAGGGATAGAGCCTTCCCTGCCCTATCTTTGACACTTTTGCTAACAGGTGTGACGTTTATTTGGACGACGACGGCCTTTCCACTCGTATAGTCGCCAGGCGGACCCTTTCTAGCTCTGCTTTTCAGATCGGGGCCCAGGCGATCACTGTTGTCACTGGCCTGACCAGGTCAGTGATCTTGGCTCGTCTCCTGATGCCTCAGGATTTTGGCTTAGTTGCACTCGCTATCATCTTTTCCAACCTGGTCTGGAATACGACAACTTTGGGCATTGATTCGCGCCTCGTACAGAGAAGGTGGATGGATCAACTGGGACTGAGTACGCACCTGACCCTGCGTATCGCTCTCTCGATCCTTGCCTTCCTGATCCTGCTGGCCATCACCCCCCTCCTTCGATGGGTCTATCCTGACCAGCCCGAGTTACCCAGTGTCGTGATGGCCTATGCAGCTCTGAATGTCCTGAGAGGTTTCAACCTCACCCCTTTCGTACTGCTAAAGCGAAGGCTTGCTTTTCGCAGGGTGGCTCTCATTGGTGTCGTGAGTAGTTTGGCCATGTTGGTCGTGGCGCCCATGCTGGCCCGGGCTGGTTGGGGCTTTTGGAGCCTGGTTGTCGGCGAAAGCGTCACGGGTACCCTAGTTTCTACGGTGGGCCTGTGGCTATTTCGGCGGCCCATGAGGTTTTCGCTCAAGCTGGACCGGGCTACGGCCAGGGACCTGATCGGCTTTGGCAAGTTTGTGATGCTGAGTAACCAGCTCAGGTTCGCCCTGGACCGCTTTGACGACTTTTGGGCCGGTACGGCGCTCGGCCAGGTTTCTTTGGGTTACTATTCCAAGGCCTACGAGTTTGCCACGTACCCACGGCGGATCATATCCAGACCTCTGCAAGAGGTGTTTTTTGCAGCATATTCTCGTCTGCAGGATGACCGGCTGAATCTTTCAAAGACCTTCTTTCGGACGAACAGCTATGTTGTCCGTATGGGCTTCTTGCTTTCGCCTGTGCTGGTTCTCGTTGCACCAGAGTTTGTCCTTTACCTATTGGGCGAGAAATGGCTGCCCATGGTTTTCACTTTTCAACTGATGATCGTTTACAGTCTCTTTGATCCGTTGCTGGTAACGGCCAGCCACTTGCTCACTGCCTGTGGGGCTCCGCAAAAGATGACTCGCGTGCGGGTCGCCCAACTTGTGTTCTTTGTCCCGGCTGTAGTCGTAGGAGCCGCCCTGTGGCAGATCAATGGCATAGCCCTCGCGGCGGATGGCATGTTGCTGGTGGGTCTATTGGGCGTCTTTCAGATGACCCGTGCCTTTGTAGATATCTCGTTGCGCAAGTTGTTCTTGGCGCCCGCTTTGGGCCTGGTGGCGGGAGGCAGTGTCTTTCTTCTCGTCTCATGCCTATTTCAGGTCCGAGGAAGCTTGCTTTGGGCCCTTGTGAAAGCGATGGCCTATGCCATACCTTACTTGGTCGTACTACTGCTGCTGGAGTGGCGGGATTACCGGACGACGCTTCAGTCAGCAGATAGTCTGTTTGGGCTCTCGCGCTTTGTGCGCCGGTCAACGCGCTGATGGGGCCGCTTCTGGGCCGCTCCGATCCCAATCCACGACTCTGCAGCGTGGTCCGTAAAACTGTTCTTGAGGTAGATGCTTGTGCGACTAGATTCCGAGACACTGAGAACGATTGACGGCCCGGCAGCCGTGGTGATTGGCGTTGCCTGGGCCAACGGCCTGGGATTGCTCCGCAGTCTGGGCCAAGCCGGTGTGCCTGTACTGGCGCTCGATTCCAACTCTGAGGCGATAGGGCTTTGCTCCCGCTATGCCGCGGCGGCATTGGTCTGCCCCGATGCAGGTGAGCAGGAGTCCGATTTCCTGGATTTCATGGAGCAGTTGGGTGGGGAGCTGAAGCATCGCGGCGTACTCTTTTTGACCCGAGACCAGGATGTATCGACCGTCAGCCGCAACCAGGCGCGGCTGGAACGCCATTTCTCGATCCCCTTTGCCTGCTGGGATGTGCTGAGCCGTATTGTGGATAAGCAGGGTCAGTATGCTGTGGCTACAGAGATAGGCGTGCCCCTGCCTGTCACCCGCTTTCCCCAGAGTGAGGAGGATTTCGCTGATTGCGCAAGAAGCGTTCCGTACCCGGCGATCCTGAAACCGGCCTATCACGTAAAGTTCTCGGAGCGCTTTGGTGTCAAGGGCTTCGTGGCTAACGATGCCAACGAAGCACTGGCGCACTACCGGCGCGGCTCGGCGCAAGGCTATCAGATGATGATCCAGGAGATCATCCCCGGTGAGGAGCACCGGCTGTATACCTATGGCTCCTATCTGAATCGCGAACATGTGCCCCTGGCCGAATTCACAGGGCGCAAGTTGCGGCAGTATCCCCGCGTGTTTGGGACCTGTCGCCTGGGCGAATGCTGTGCAGCGCCCGAGATGGCTGAGCTAGGCCGGCGCATGCTGCGCGCTCTCGGCTTCTGGGGAATCTCTCAGGTAGAGTTCAAGCTGGATCCCCGCGACAACCTGTTCAAACTGATGGAGGTGAATGCCCGCAACTACCAGTGGCAGCATCTTTCAACTCTGTGTGGCGCCAACCTGGCCCACATATCCTATCAGGATGCCTTGGGGCAGGATCCCACGCCGGTTCAGGCCACGGCCTATGGCAAGCGCTGGGTCTTGGCCACGACTGATCTGATGGTGACCCCCTGCGAAATGCTGCGCGGTCAGATCTCGCTGAGGGATTGGCTCAGCGGCTGGCGGGGGGTCTCTGTGGATGGTATCCTCTCCCGGCACGATCCCCGTCCAGGTTGGCGCTATCTACACGGCCAAATACGCCGTCGATTGGGGCGTTCGTCGTGAAGATCTGTGTTGTCATCCACGATGACCGGGCGCGGGCTGAAACCGCCTACGCCCTGGCGACACTCCTGGAGCGAGCAGGACTGCCCTACCTGTTCGCGAATCAGGGGGCCGATGCGCAGTCCTCATCATGCCTTTGGCTCCACTATGGCTTGGCTGGGCCTGATGCGGCCAAGGGCATCGTCATTCCCGTAGAGGATCCGGTCCTGTGGCAAAAGGCCGAGCCCAAATATGTGATGCTGGACGGCATTCCAGTCCTGTATGCAGGCGAGGCACCATCATCTCTGTTCTGCTGTCATCATGACCAGATTCGTGTAGCCTTTGACCTGGTTCGTGGGGCTTTCTGGCTGCTGTCGCGACAAGAGGAATTGGGCGACGGCAATCGAGATGTTTTTGGGCGATTTGACTGCTCTGGAAGCTGGCTGGTGCGGCATGGATTGGCCGAGGTACCAGTAGTGGACCTCTATGCGCGGCTGCTGGCCCGGGTACTGGTAGAGGCTGCGGGTGGAACATGCCTGCCTCTGCTGCGCAAGCTGCCCTGGCCGCGTGGGCAGCGTACCGCGGTTGTCCTCTCGCACGACGTGGATGATGCGGGACGATTCAGCCCGCGCCAGGGACTGGGCATGCTGAGCAAGGCCATTTCTCAGCAGTCACCGAGGGGCATGGCACGGGGAAGCTACTATGCCCTGGCTGGTTTGGGCCACGCAGTCAGCCGGAAGTCCGATCCTTATTGGAACTTTGAGACGGTGATGGAACTGGAGGCAGAAGCCGGCTTCCGTTCCACCTTTTTCTTTGTCCCCCAAGTTACCAGTGCGCGCCGTGACCCGCCCTATGAAGTAGACACTCCCCGCTTGCGGGATCTGCTGAGCCGCCTGCGCGCGGGCGGGTGGGAAGTAGGCGTACACGGCAGTTTTGACAGCTATTTGGATCCCGAGGCATTGAGAGCCCAGCGCGAAAAGCTGGAACGGGTCTCGGGGGGACCTGTACGTGGCGTGCGGCAGCACTATCTTCGGCTCCAAGTGCCCGATACCTATCGCGCCCAGGCTGATGCAGGGTTCGTATATGATGGCACGGCAGGCTATCGCAGTACCGTTGGCTTCCGAGCGGGGGCCGCGTTCCCCTTCCGCCCCTTTGACTCAGCAGATGGTAGGCAATTGCCCCTGCTCGAATTGCCGCTTACGGTGATGGACGGCCCCCTTTTCTGGCAGCTCAATCTCGCACCGGCTGAGGCGTCAGCCCGGATGCTGGCGCTCCTGGAGACAGTGCGAGCAGTGGAGGGACTGGCGGTGCTCCTCTGGCACCAGCGGGTGTGGCACGAGAAACGCTATCCCGGCTGGCACCAGGTCTACGGCCGGGCCGTGGACTACCTGCGCGAGGATGGTAAGGCCTGGGTGGCCACTGCGGGCCAGGTTGCTGATTGGTGGCTTGCGCGGGAAGCCGTACGGCTGGAAATGACCAGCGCCAGCGGCCAGGTATACCGGTGGGGTTATCGTGCAGGCGAAGCCGTGGTAGGATTGGTCTTTACACTCCACCCTGGAGGCGCTGGAAGGGTTGCTGTAGCCGGAGCAGAGGCTGCCGTCCAGGCGGCTAAGGATGAAGTCCGGCTAGAGTTCGAGTCTCTGGCTGCAGGTCAGTCCTTCGAGATCGAGTGGAGTCCGGAGGTAGAGGCATCTTGAGACGCCGTGTTGCGATGCTCGTTTCAAACGCCTGTGCTCCTGACCGCAGGGTGCTTCGCGAGGCCCGGGTCCTGGCAGAGCGCGGCCATCAGGTACGGGTCATCGCCTGGGATCGCCAGGGCCGCTACCCCGCTCGGGAGACGTTGGACGGGGTAGAGATTGAGCGGATCGCGGTGCGGTCGGCATATGGGACCGGGCTGCGCCGGCTGGGTCAGTGGCCTGCCTATGCCCGTCGCGCATGGGCCTACCTGCGCCAGGAAAACTGGGACGCTGTTCATTGCCACGACCTGGATACAGTACCCATTGCCTATGCCTATACTCGTCGCCACCGGATACCGCTTGTTTTCGATGCACATGAGAGCTATCCTGACTTGATTGCTCCCCAAGTGCCGGGTTGGGCCGTCGCGGTGGTCCGTTGGATGGAACGCTTTCTGGTCCGGCGTGTGGATGCGCTGGTCACCGTTGGAGACTTGCTGGCGGAACACTACCGCCACTGGGCCTCATGGGTGGTTGTGGTACGGAATTGCCAGCCGTTTGCACCGGGTTCATCGGAACCAGTTCCCCGGCGCTCCGAATGGGGTCTTCAGGATGCGGAACTGGTTGTGTGCTATGTTGGAGGCTTTACCAGGGGGCGCGTGATCCTGCCCCTGATCGAAGCGGTGGCCGCTGATCCCTCCGTGGGGCTGGTACTCGTGGGCGAGGGCCCGCAGGCACAAGTCCTGATGGACGCCATAGGAGATTCGAGCAGGATCACCTACCTGGGCCCTCGGGTGCCGCCGGATCAGGTGGTGAATATCATGACGGCCGCTGATGTGGTATACTATGGTTTGCGATCTGACTTTCCCAACAACCGCTTTAGTTCACCAAATGCCCTCTACAGCGCTCTGGCAGCCGGGCGCCCGCTGCTGACGACCGATGTGGGGGAAATAAGCCACATTGTGAGGACAGAGGGCTGTGGTCTCATCCTGCTGGAGCCGACTGTGGAGGCTCTGGGCGCAGGTCTGGCCGAACTGCGGCAACCTGAAGCACGGGCAGCCATGGCACAAAGTGCGGTGCGTGCTGGCAAAACCAAGTACAATTGGGCTACCGCTCAGGCTGAACTGCTAGAGCTTTACCGTGGCCTGTGGGGGGATGTATGAAAACTGTCACCATTGTCGGGGCCCGTCCCCAGTTCATCAAGGCCGCACCTGTCACCAGATTGCTGCGACGGGTGGCCAAGGAGGTATTGGTCCATACTGGGCAGCACTATGACCGGCAGATGTCGGCTGTCTTTTTTGATGAGCTACAGATTCCGGAGCCAGACTACAACCTGGGCGTAGGTTCTGGCTCCCACGGCTGGCAAACCGGCCAGATGCTGATCCGCATCGAGGAGGTGTTGCTGGCGGAACAGCCTGACTGGGTTCTCGTCTATGGTGATACCAACTCGACGGTTGCTGGTGCGCTGGCGGCGGTCAAGCTTCACATCCCCTTGGCCCACGTGGAAGCCGGCCTGCGCAGCTTCAATCGCCGCATGCCTGAGGAGCACAACCGGGTGCTGACCGACCATGCTTCTGATCTGCTCTTCTGCCCGACGATGACAGCCGTGAACAATCTTGCGCGCGAGGGGATCGGGCAAGGCGTGCGCCTGGTTGGCGATGTGATGTACGATGCCGTGCTCTTTAATGCTGATCTGGCCGAAAGGCATGCTACCGTGCTGGAGCGCCTGGACTTGGAGCCTGGAGGATATGCCCTGGCCACCCTTCATCGCCCGCGCAACACGGATCATCTGGAGCGTCTGCAAAGCATCGTCGCCGCATTCTCCGAAATCCAGTTGCCGGTAGTCTTTCCAGTGCATCCGCGTACCCGCCAGCGACTGGCTGATGCCGGTCTGGAGCCGCGCCTGGCTCAAAGCCATGGCCTCAGGTTCATTGATCCTGTTGGCTACCTGGATATGCTAGTGCTGGAAAAGAATGCCAGCTTGATCATGACAGATTCAGGGGGCGTGCAGAAAGAGGCATACTTTTTTGCTGTGCCCTGCTTGACCTTGCGCGAAGAGACCGAGTGGGTGGAGACCGTAGATGCCGGCTGGAACCTATTGGTTGGAGCAGACGGGAATGCCATCATCGAGGCGGCCCGCCGGTTTAAGCCTGAGGGCACTCCACCGCTCAGTTTTGGTAATGGCCATGCCGCTGGGGAGATCGTCGAGGCTCTGGTGGGGTACAAGGCTTGAGGGTGGAGCCCCTCCAATTCTCGCTGAGGTGCTAGAGCGTGCGCATTCTATACTTGAGCCAGTACTTTCCGCCCGAGGTGGGCGCCACTCAGACCCGCGCCTACGAAATGGCGCGCTACCTCGTGTCGGCTGGGCACCAGGTGACAATGCTGACCGAAGTACCGAACCATCCTTCTGGCATTATCCCGCCCGAGTACAGGGGCAATGCCTATGAGCGGGTCTCTTTGGATGGCATTGACGTCATCCGTGTATGGGTCAAGGCGTCGCCCACAAAGACATTTGCCACGCGGATGCTGTTCTATATATCGTATATGATCAATGCTGCACTGGCGGGATTGCTTCTGGCGCGGGGCCGCTATGACGTTATCTATGCCACGTCACCGCCACTTTTTGTCGGTGGGGCAGCTCTCGCGCTCAGCTATCTGCGGCGGATTCCCCTCCTCTTTGAGGTACGCGATTTGTGGCCCGAGTCAGCGGTGGCCCTGGGGGAGATATCAAGTACCCGTGCGGCGGTACTGGCTGGCAAACTGGAAGAAATGTGCTATAATAGGGCGCGTCGCGTCGTGGTTGTCACTGAGGGCATCCGCCGCCGGCTGGAAGAGCGAGGGTTTGGCGCAAAGCTGGCGCTCATTCCTAATGGGGCCAACACAGAGCTATTCCGTCCGGATCCTGAGGCGGGCGCGGTGCTGCGGTCGGAACTGGGGCTGGGTGGCAGATTTCTGGTCATCTATGCGGGCATACACGGCGTGGCCCAGGGGCTGGAAACTGTTTTGGATGCCGCGCGGGTGTTGCAGGACGAGCCCCATATACATTTCCTGTTTGTTGGAGAAGGCCCCAAAAAAGGCGATTTGCTAAACCAGCGGGATACCTTGGGGCTGGTCAATGTCACAATGTTGGCTGAGCAGCCTCGGGACTCTATGCCGGCCTATATGTCTGCGGCTGATGTGGCCCTGGTGCCCTTGCGTAGACTGGAACTCTTCCGGGGAGCGCTGCCGTCCAAGATGTTTGATGCTTGGGCCTGTGGCTGCCCGGTTGTCTTGAGCATCGACGGCGAGGCGCGCCAAGTTCTGGAGCGGGCTGAGGGTGGAGTCTTTGTCGAACCCGAAGATCCCGAGCTGATGGCACAGGCTTTGTCACAGCTCAAAGGTGACCCTGGACGGCTTCGCCAGCTGGGGAAGAACGGGCGGTGTTTCGTCGAGGAACACTACTCTCGCGAGCGGCTGGCGGCCCAATTGGAAGCGTTGTTGCGAGGGGTTGTCAAAGATTGATGGAGGGTGGGAGGCGTATGAAGATTCTCGTAACTGGTGGGGCTGGCTACATCGGATCCAATCTGGCGGACGCCTTGATTGCGGGGGATCACGACGTCTTTGTCATCGACAACCTGTCTACTGGCAAGATCGCGAATATCCAGCACCTTCTAGGCCGCGAGCGGTTCCATTTTGTCAACGATACGATCCTGAATGATGCACTGATTGATCGCATCGTAGCCCAGGTGGACCAGGTCTATCACCTGGCAGCGGTAGTGGGTGTCAAGTATGTGCTTGATGACCCGTTGCATGGCATCTATACCAACGTCAAAGGCACAGAAGTCGTGTTGGAGAAGGCCTACAAGTATTGGCGGCGCACTGTCATTGCTTCCAGTTCTGAGGTCTATGGCAAAAGTACGGCTGTGCCCCTTTGCGAGGATTCTGATCGACTGCTGGGAGCGACCACCGTGGCTCGATGGTCCTATGCCATGGCCAAGGCCATCGACGAGCATTTTGCCTTCGCCTATGCCGACAAGGGCCTGCCCGTCTCGGTGGTGCGCTATTTCAACTCCTACGGCCCGCGCTTGGATCCCAAGGGCTATGGCAGTGTCATCGCCAAGTTTGTCACCCAAGCCCGTCTCGGTCAGCCGATCACGGTTTTTGATGACGGCCAGCAGACGCGCTGTTTCACGTACGTCGATGACACGGTACGCGGCACCATGCTGGCAGGGACTGTCCCTGCTGCGGCGGGGAAGGTGTTCAACATCGGATCCAGCCGGGAGATCAAAGTCGTGGACCTGGCCCGGATGATCCGGGAGGTGGTAGCTTCAGATTCTGAAATCGTTCTGCAGCCCTATCGAAACGTGTTCGGCGAGAACTTTGAGGAAACAAGACGCCGGGTGCCCGATGTCCGGCGGGCTGAGGCAACCCTAGGTTTTCGCGCGGAAACCCCCCTGGAGGAGGGGCTCAAGAAGACAATCTCCTGGTTTCAGGACGCTTGGCCCCGGGAGAGACTGGAGCCCGGACGCTCTAACCTGGCAGGTTTCTTTGATCCCAGCAAATGACATTGGAGAGTGGCAGTGTCTTGCCCGTCGTCTTGGGGTGCCCAATCCAGGGCAGGGATAAGACCAGGCGCTGATGCGAACGAGACTGAGCATTTTCTGCGACAAGATCATAGAGGCGGGTTGGCTGGCGGCCGTGATTGTTGTGCCGCTCTTTTTCAACATCTACTCCCAACGGGTCTTTGAGCCGGACAAGCTCACCCTCTTGCGCTCCATTGCCGTTATAATGAGTGTCGCTTGGGTGATCCGCGGGGTCGAGGACTGGCGCGCCACCCAGGGCGAGGGTGATAGCGATGGACCCCGGGTTCCCTTTTGGCAGCGAGTGCGTGAGACCCCCCTGGTGCTGCCCACACTTTTCCTGATACTTGTCTACCTGGTTAGTACGGCGACCTCTGTGGTTCCGCAGGTCAGCTTCTGGGGGTCGTACCAACGCTTGCAAGGTACCTACACCACGTTGTCGTATATCGTGATCTTTTTCCTGGCCCTGCAGGGGCTACGGACCAAGAGACAGCTCAACCGGCTCATCACGGTCATGGTCCTGGTGAGCTTTCCGATTGCCCTCTACGCCCTGATCCAGCATTTTGGCCTGGATCCCTTGCCCTGGGGAGGCAACGTCACCACTCGGGCTGCGGCCAACATGGGCAACGCCATCTTTGTCGCCGCCTTTCTGATCATGCTTGTACCCCTGACTCTTTCGAGGTTGCTTCAGAACTGGAAGGAGACAGTGGGGTACTTGGAAGCACGGGATGGCGTTCTGGGACTGGTGGCCTTTGTCCTTCTGGCGGGTGCCCTGCTGGTGGGGATGCTCTGGCCAGTTGAGGGAGGCGGCCCCTGGTTGCGCTGGACGGCCTTGCTGATCGGGATCGGCCTTCAGGGGCCGATCTATCTTCTTAGTCCGGAAGAGCGGCGCCCTCGCGTGCTGGCCATCTCTCTACCCCTGACCTTTGCTTTCCTGGTTGGCTTCTCGTGGGTCCTCGAGATTCTTTTTCCCCCGGCCAGTCCCAACTTTTTCTGGTTGGGCCTGCTGGCTTCGGTCATCTTTGTGCTGGCCATGTTCGCCTTTGCCTTCTATCTGCGGAGGCCAGTTTCGCGGCTGCTGCTCCTGGCTGGCTATTTTGTGATCCTCATTGCTCAGATCGTTGCCATCTTTTACACGCAGAGTCGAGGCCCATTGCTAGGTCTCCTGGCTGGCCTATTCTTCTACCTGGCTCTGTTGGGCTTGGTGAAGGGGCGTGTGTGGCTCCCATGGCTGATGAGCGCTCTGGCTGTTGTGGTGCTTGTTTTCTTGGTGATGTTCAACACCGTCGAGTCCTCGGTCATGGAGATTCTGCGGGAAGTCCCCTACGTTGGGCGTCTGGGCAAGGTCCTGCAGACTGAGACCGGAACCGGCAAGGTCCGTGTGTTAATCTGGGAGGGCGCCGTCGAAATGATCGGCTGGCATACCCCTCTGGAGTCTGTTGGGAAGGGTGGCGGTCAAGATCCCTTTAATCTGCTGCGTCCCATCGTCGGCTACGGTCCTGAGTCGATGTACGTGGCCTATAATCGCTTCTATCCGCCTGATCTGGCTCACTTTGAGAGACGCAACGCCTCTCCAGACCGATCGCACAACGAAACCTTCGATGCGCTGGTCTTTACCGGGGCATTGGGGCTGGTCGCCTATATGTGGCTATTCATCAGTGTGTACTACTATGGCCTCAAGTGGCTGGGGCTGATCCGGGAACGCTGGCAGCGTCTCGGCTTCGTTGGGTTGTTGGTCGGGGGCGCCATCGCCGGTGGGCTGCTGGCCTGGACCTGGCGCGGTCCGCCCTACGTGGGCCTGGGCCTGCCGCTAGGTACGGTCGGCGGGCTGGCAGTCTATGTTTTTATCATGCTTCTCATTGCGACATTCAGCCGGCGGGGGAAACAGGATCGGTTGCAGCCGCCCTTGAGCGGAGCCTCCGCCTTGGGACTGCTCGCCCTGTTGTCGGCGGTGCTCGCGCATTTCATCGAGATCAACTTTGGGATCGCCATCGCCGCGACGCGTACCTACTTTTGGGTTTTTGCGGCTTCGATGGTCGTCATTGGGACGCGGCTGGCAGTGGAGCCCACGGCCCAACGGGATGCGGAAGAGGCGACGACAACTGTCGCTGAGCCGGCTGGCCACGTCAGGGAGCGTCCCGCTCAGCGGGAGCGCCAGCGGCGCAAGGGAGCTGACCCCGAGCCGCAGCCGCTGCGAGCAGGCAGCCCAGATTGGCTCGGCGAGATCCTGGTGCTGGGTGTGGTTTCCATTCTGATCCTCGGTACGATGATCTTTGACTATGTCACGGTTCAGGCTGGGAATCCAAGGACGTTGGTCACCATCTGGGACTCTCTAACTCGTGCCGCCGGGGAGTCATCACCCGCCCTCCTGGTGTTATTGCTCGTCACATGGGCCATGATCGCCCTGGTGGGTCTGAGCGCGCTAGCCACTCGGCCAGAGTCGGAGGACAGAAAGCCGGCTGCTTGGCTGGCTGCGGTAGGTATCCTGGGCTTCATATCCCTTGGATGCGCGTTCATCTTTGCCCTGTTGCACGCGTCGCAACTCAAGCCCGTAACCATCACCGCTATTGACGAACCCAACCCTTTGGCCAATACCATCTCCATCTATTACCTGTTTGTGATGCTGGCGATCCTGGCTCTAGCAGTGGTGCTTGCAAGCCTTTTCCAGCGTCGTACCAGAGCGTGGCGTTGGACTCGGTCGCCTGGGGATGCGGCCCTCATCGCCGCGGCTGTGGTGCTGCCCCTAATGGCCGCGGTTCTGATCCTGACTACCAACGTCAATGTCGTCCGCGCTGACGTCCTGCACAAGCAGGGACTAAGCTCTGAGAGGGCCAAGCTGTGGGACGGGGCGATCTTTTTCTACGATCAGTCCCTCGCCCTGGCCGAGAATCAAGATCATTACTACCTTTTCCTGGGCAAAGCGTACATGGAAAAGGGCTCGGCCGCCCGGGGGACAGAGCAGCAGGCATGGCTGCGGGAGAGCGAGCGGGCCCTGCTCAAGGCTCGAGAGATTGCCCCCCTCAACACCGATCACTCGGCCAATCTGGCCAGACTGCACAGCGCCTGGGCGCGGCTGACTCAGGACGAGGAGCGAGCTGACCATCTCAGCAAGGCCGTGGGCTACTACTCCGATGCCACCAGACTTAGTCCAAACAGCGCCCACCTCTTTAACGAATGGGCGCAGACCTACCATGTTCTAGGAGATCTCGACCGGGCTGAAGAGATGTACGGCAGATCCTTGTATCTGGATGATGAGTTTGAGAAAACCTACGTGTATCTGGCTGATCTATACGAGGCGCAGGGGAAAGAGGACGAGGCCATCAACGCCTATGAGCGAGCGATGGAAATCAAGCCAGAGTCGCTGCAAGCCTATCTGCTTTTGGCTCAACTACACATAAAGTCAGAAATGTGGGACCAGGCGGCGAAGGTCTACCAGCGCGCTATCGAGGTCAATCCTGGGGCGGCGGATGCCTACAGCGGGCTGGGCTATGTCTATTCCCAGGTGGGAGATCTGGAGCCGGCGCTGGCGGCCTATTTGGCCGCTGTGGACCTCCGTCCCAGGAGTTTCAACGAGCGGAAGAACCTGGCCATTCTCTACCAGCAGATGGGGCGGACGGACGACGCCATCCGCGAAGGGACTCGAGCCCTGGATCTGGCACCTGCCGATCAAGCGCCAGCCATAGAAGGTTTTCTCGCCCAGCTGGGAGCCGTAACCCCCGGGTCTCCAGCGGAGGGCGGCACAGAGGTCCAGCAGCTCATCGCGCAGGGCAGCACCCAGATGGGGGCCGAAGATTGGGAAGCCGCTGAAGAGACTTTCAAGTCGGTTCTGGATCTTGCCCCGGACAACCCTTATGCCCACAGCGCGCTGGCGTACGTATATGCCAAGCAGGGCCGGCTGGATGAGGCCATCGCGGAGAACGAGGTGGTCGTCGGGCTCATGCCCGACGACTATAATAGCTTCAAGAATCTGGCGCTTCTCTACGAACAGAGAGGGGCCGTGGGGAGCGCGATTGGGGCAACCGAAAGGGCATTGCTCCTTGCCCCGGAAAACGAAGTGCAGGCCCTTCAGATCTTTATGCAGCAGCTCAGACTGCAGGAAGGAAGCCCTCTGCCAGCAGGGGATCCGGATCGACGTGCTGGCGATATGTCACCGGTTGAGCGGAATTCTATGTATGCCTCACCACCGCCTGTGATCATCGAGCCCGGCAGAGACTACCAGGCAACCATTGTGACGGAAAAGGGCGACATCGTACTGGAACTGTACGCCGGCCGGGTGCCTGAGACCGTCAACAACTTTGTCTTTCTGGCCCGCGAGGGATTCTACGATGACACGACCTTTCACCGGGTCATCCCAGGCTTCATGGCCCAGGCGGGCGACCCCGCGGGAACCGGTACTGGGGGACCTGGATACGCCTTTGCCGACGAGTTTGACGCTACGCTGCGCCACGATGGGCCGGGCGTGGTTTCTATGGCCAATGCCGGTCCTCATACCAATGGTAGCCAGTTCTTTGTTACCTATGCGGATGCACCATGGCTGGACGATAAGCACACGGTGTTTGGGCGTGTGATCGAAGGCATGGATGTGCTGGAGTCCTTGACCTCGCGCGATCCCCAGGAGAACCCTGCTTTCGCGGGCGACAGGATCAGGACGATCATCATTCAGGAGGAGTAAGGATCTGGCCTATTCTCTGTCTGGTCTGCAAGGCTGTTCTCTAATACTGCCGGGGCGGTCACGACGTACCATCTTTGCCCGGGGCTGCATCGGAAGGATGGCGAGTTCGGTTGTGACAAGGGGGAGTAGCCGGAAAAGATCATGACCACCACTTTCATGCTTATCTTTGCCAGCGCGCTGGTATTGGCTATTGGCGGTACCCCGGTGGTCCGCCGGGTCGCGTTGCGCCTGGGTGTCATTGACCGGCCCAACGCGCGCAAACTGCACGTGGATCCGATTCCTTTGCTGGGCGGGGTGGCCATCTATGCCGCGTGCATTATCGCGCTACTGATATTTGGCGACAGATATCGTCTGACCGAATTGGTCGGAATCCTGAGTGGGCGCCAGCTTGGTTTCATTCCTGGGAGTGTGGGATGACCGGCGCAGCTTGAGCCCGATCCTCAAATTGCTTGGGCAGTTGCTGGCGGCATCGATCCTGGTGTTCACGGGGGTACGTATTGGTACTTTCCCCTGGGAGACCGTGAATATCATCATAACCCTGGGATGGGTTGTGGTCATCACCAACGCCATGAACCTGTTGGATAATATGGATGGTCTGTCTGGTGGAGTCGGCGCCGTGGCCGCCATCTTTTTCCTGCTCCTGGCCGCAATGAATGGCCAGTACCTGGTTGGCGCGCTTTCGGCCGCGTTGGTGGGCGCTTGTTTGGGTTTTCTGGTCTACAATTTTAATCCAGCCAGCATCTTTATGGGTGATGCTGGCAGCCTTTTTCTTGGGTTCATGCTGGCTGCCGTGGGCATCAAACTCAGGTTTCCCGAGGGCGTTGAGATAGTGACCTGGATGGTACCGGTTCTGATCCTGGGTCTGCCCTTGTTTGATACCACACTCGTGATTCTGTCCCGGCTGCGACGTGGGCTGAACCCTCTGACCACACCGGGAAAGGACCACGTATCGCATCGTTTTGTGGCTCTGGGCTATACTCGTCGCGAAGCTGTTCTCACCTGCTATCTCATCTGTGCTGCCCTGGGCGTAATCGCGCTCTTTATTACTCAGGCAAGCATTGTGGAGGGCTATGTCGTTGGTGGCGTCGTGGCCCTCGTAGCTTTGTGGGGGCTGTGGCGGATGGAGCGAGTGGACTTTCCGGGCAAGGAAGTGCGCGGTAACTTTCCAAATGGGAGGAAGTCACATTGATGGATGAACTGGCCACCAAAGTCGTCGAGAAATCAGCTCGGGTGGCCGTTATCGGCCTGGGCTACGTAGGCCTGCCGCTGGCGGTCGGTTTTGCCAAAGTCGGGTATTCGGTTGTCGGCCTGGATGTGGATGAGCGCAAGCTGGCTGCCCTGAACGAGGGTACCAGCTACATCCAGGATGTCGAGACCGCCGAAGTTGCGGCTGTGGTCCACAGCGGCCAGCTCTCTGCCAGCAATGACTATGACTTGCTGCGTGATGTAGATGCCATCATCATCTGCGTGCCGACGCCCTTTGATGCGATGAAAGCCCCAGATTTGGTTTTTGTCGAACAGGTAGCGCGCGAGATCGCCCCCCGCTTGAGGCTTGGCCAGTTGATCATACTGCAGAGCACTACCTATCCAGGAACTACTGAGGAGTTTGTGCAGCCCATTCTTGAGGCGTCGGGCTTGCGTGCGGGGGAGGACTTTTATCTGGCCTTCTCTCCAGAGCGGATCAACCCAGGAGATACACAGTTCACCGTTGAGAACACGCCCAAGGTCGTGGGCGGATTGACTCCTCAGTGTACCGAACGGGCCCGTCTGCTCCTGGCTCAACTGTTTGCTCACGTTCACATTGTCTCCTCGCCGCGCGCAGCAGAGATGTCCAAGCTACTGGAGAATATCTTTCGTAGCGTCAATATTGCCTTGGTCAACGAGCTGGCATTGCTTTCCGAGCGCATGGATGTTGACCTGTGGGAGGTTATTGAGGCTGCCAAGACCAAACCCTTTGGCTTCATGCCTTTCTACCCAGGTCCTGGCGTGGGCGGGCACTGTATCCCCGTCGATCCCTACTACCTGAGCTGGAAGGCCCGCGAGTACGACTTTTATACCAAGTTCATCGAACTCGCCGCAGAAGTGAACCAGGCGATGCCCTATCACGTTGTCGATCTGGTGGCCCAGGCGCTCAGCAAGCAGGGCAAAGCCCTGGATGGAGCGCAGGTACTGATCCTGGGCGTGGCATTCAAGCGCGACATTGACGACGCCCGCAACTCACCAGCGGAACGGATCGTCGAGGTGTTGCTCAAACGCGGGGCTGATGTTGCCTATAGCGACCCCTATGTCCCGCGCTATCGCGTAGGCATGGATGTCTTTTACCCGGAGGAGTGCTGGCTTGAGAGCGTGGATCTGTCGGAAGAGGTTCTCGCGTCCGCGGATTGCGTCGTCATCGTGGCCGGGCACAAGGTGATAGACTATGCCCGAGTACTCTGCCATGCTTCCGTTGTCGTGGACACGGTCAACGCCACCCAGGGGCTGAGCGGCGTCGCCCGCGTGGTGCGCGTCGGGGCTCCTTTGCCAGAACACACGAACTGATGACCGAAACCCAAGCACCCGAATCCCCAACCAAGACCTCATCCTTCTGGACCTCGACTCCTTTTCGAGTCCTGGTCATCCTCGCGGTGCTGGGCATTAGCGTTGCCATTTTTGCCTTCCGCGACCAGCTTGTACAACTGGCTGCCTTTGGCTATGTGGGCGTCTTTCTGGTAAGCCTGCTCGGCAACGCCACCATCATCCTCCCTGCGCCCAGCCTGGCTCTTGTCTTTGCCATGGGCAGCGTTCTGAACCCGCTGCTGGTAGGCTTGGTCGCGGGGGTAGGCGAGGCATTGGGTGAGCTGACCGGGTACGCTGCGGGCTTTGCGGGTAGGGCTGTCATAGAGGACTATGAAATGTACCGGCGCCTGGTGGGCTGGATGGAGCGAAGGGGGGGGATCACAGTATTCGTGCTGTCCGCGATCCCCAATCCCTTCTTTGACCTGGCTGGGATTGCTGCCGGCACGCTCAAGTATCCCGTGTGGAAGTTCTTGCTCTTCTGCTGGCTGGGCAAGACGCTCAAGACCACGTTTGTGGCCTTCGCTGGCGCCTATTCCGTCACTCTCATCGATCAGTTTATCCGTTGACCCTGGCCCGTCTTCAAGTCATCCTCTGCCTTTTGCGCAGACCTGATCCCAGGGACCCCGGAAGCCCCGCTGGATCTCTGGCGCTTTCGACCTAGATCTCTACACTTTCCAGGGGACGGGTGGTGCCAACCAGTGATCCGAGTTCCTCCTTGCGAATGGCCTGAGATAGCTTGCGAGGCGTACCCCCAAAGGTTATGAGTGGCCTGAGCGTCATGCCGCTGTAGTGGGTTGGCACCACGATGTGAGGTTCTCCCAGGAGCCAGAGCGCCTTTGGAGCCTGTTTGGGGCCAATGTGGCGAAAGGGGATGCCCAGCATTTTCAGGCGCCCGATGGGCAGCAATACAGCGTCCAGGTGCCATTTCTGGCCAATCGCGTGAAAAAGGTTCTCGTCCAGGGAAGTATCGCCAGCAAAGTAGACGGTCCGGTCTGCCTCGATAACCAGGCCCAGCTCGCCGCCGGCGTGTTTGGCGGGTACGGCCGTCAAGCGAAGCCCTCTGAACTGGGCCGATTCCCATGCCTCCATGCCACGTAGCCCTTTAAGACCCAGCCTGGATGCCCTGTGTACCTTCTCTGCAGGCATCCAAACTGGGGTGCTTGGCGGTAGCCGTTTCAGGACTGAGGGCGCATAGTGGTCCAGATGGGTGTGAGAAATGAATACCAGGTCCGGCCGCGGCATCCGTTCGAAAGTGTAGGCCTTGGGCGTTTGGTGGATTCCCATCATGTTGAAGACCGGGTCGGTGATAATCGTAATACCCTGAGTCTCGATGATGGTCATCGCCCAGCGGATGTACGTGAGCTTCATAGCCTTCCCTCCACAGGAAGGGCAGGAGATCTGCGAGATTTGGGCGGGTCTTGACCCGCAGTTCCTGCCCGTCCACCGTCCTACACGTTCTCGAAGCGCGCCGTAAAGTGTCGTAGGAAGTGGGTCTCATATACAATGCGTAGCCCGGGCAGTGTTTGGCGCTTCTCATAGAGGCTGATGATGCTGTCGGCCACATAGTCCAGATGGGATTGCGTGTACACTCGTCGCGGGATGGCCAGGCGGACCAGCTCCATCTCGGGGTAAATTGTTTCGCCTGTGTCCTCGTCCTTGATGGCGAACATGACTCCGCCGATCTCTATCGTCCGGATCCCTCCCTCAAGATATAGGCCCGCGACAAGCGCCTGACCGGGAAACTGGTCCCGGGGCATGTGGGGCAGGAAGCGCAGAGCATCCAGGTAGACAGCATGGCCGCCGGGAGGCTCAACGATGGGGATGCCAGCCTCCAGAAGGCGGTCGGCCAGGTACTTTGTATGAGCCAGCCTGTAGGCCAGATAATTCTCGTCCAATCCTTCCCACAACCCACGGGCGACGGCTTCCAGGTCGCGCCCGGCCAGACCTCCGTATGTGGGAAATCCTTCGCTGAGGATCAGTTCCTGGCAGGCCCGCTCGTACAACGCGGGGTCGTTCATGGCCAAGAAGCCGCCGATGTTGACCAGTCCATCTTTTTTGGCGCTCATGGTGCAGCCGTCGGCCAGGGCAAATGTCTCGTGGGCGATCTCCAGCACACTCATGTCCTCGTAGCCAGGTTCGCGGAGCTTGATAAAGTAAGCATTCTCGGCGTAGCGGCAGGCATCGATAAAAAGAGGCAGGCCGTGTTCGTGCAGTACGGAGGCTGTTTCACGAATATTCTCCATGGAAACCGGCTGCCCGCCGCCCGAGTTGTTGGTGATGGTGATCATGCCCAGGGGGATGTCCTGGGGGCCGACGCTCTCGATGAATGCTCGCAGTTTGGCGATGTCCAGATTGCCTTTGAACGGGTGATGGCTGGTAGGATCTTTGCCCTCGTCGATGATCAAGTCGGTAGCGATGCCACCCCGAGCTTCTACGTTGGCCCGGGTGGTATCAAAATGCATATTGCTGGGAACCCGGAGCCCGGGTTCGACCAGCAGGGAAAAGAGTACGTTCTCGGCCGCACGGCCCTGGTGGGTGGGCACAAAGTACTTGAAGCCAAAGATCTCCCGAACGGCCGATTCCAGGCTGTAGAAGCTACGACAGCCGGCATAGGACTCGTCGCCGCGCATCATTCCCGCCCACTGGTTATCGCTCATAGCCGAGGTGCCCGAATCGGTCAGTAAATCGACATAAATATCTTCAGCCTTGATCAGGAATGGATTGTGGCCGGCCGCCTCTAGTAGAGAGGCGCGTTCCGCCCGCGTGGTCATTTTGATAGGCTCGACAGTTTTGATGCGAAACGGCTCTGGTAAGAATCTGGCCATTGTTGGACTCCTTCGTCACCTGAAAAGTTGAGCGGCTCCGCTGGGGCGGGGCCACTGCAGTATTATACTATAGGGTGGGCAAAAACTGAAAGTACCAGTTAGTCGCTGGATGCTGATGCGAACGCCGCGCATTCTGCCAGTTCCGGTACCCCCCACCTGGCCTGTGGCTCCGCCTGCACCTAGGTCTGACCGGGCCAATGCTTTCCATCTGGCAGTGACCCTCCCTGGTCAGCGCGGGTGGGCAAATATGCCAAGTTGGTGTATACTTCTTTCGACGTAGCACAAGAGAAGGTCCAAGTAGACTTGCTGCCCACTTTTGAGGACAAGGGTTCCTCCTCTGCACCAAGGGCGGACTCGAGGAAAACGAAGAATGAGCAACCAAGAGTATGTTAGTGAAGCAGAAGAGACACCCACCGAGGAGGGTGAGGACCGTCGTGTATGGATCGTCATTGGCGGGCTAGCGGCTATCCTGATCGCGTGTATCTGTGTCCTCGGTCTGGTCATGTCATACTTTGTGTTCTCTGGTGACGACAGTGCAACCCAGCCAGGGACTGTTGAGCCAGTGCCGGTTTCTCTTGAACAGATCCAGAACGTCAACTGGCAGTGGGTCGAATTGACCGAAACCGAGCCCGCGGGCCAATCCTTTGTGCCCGAACCTCATGGCTATACTCTGGTGTTCCTGCCAGGTGGCCAGTTCAGCTTCAGGGCAGACTGTAACGTTGGTAGCGGAATGTACAATGTGGATGGCAGCAATATGGCCCTGCAGTTGGGGCCGGTCACCATGGCCGAGTGCGGGCCAGAATCCATGTCCACCGAGTTCATGGGCCTGCTGGGTACCGTGGCCGCCTACGGAGTGGAGGGCGGCCGTCTGGTGCTTGGCCTTGAAGAGAACGTGGGCCAGATGATCTTTGACAACAGCGGCTCGGCACAACCTGTTGGGCCACCAGGGGCGGCAACCCCAGTCCCCCAACCGGCGCTGCCCACGGCGACGATGGGCGTGCTGCCACTGGCCATTCCAAGGTTTCCCCCTGAAGCTGGGATGGGTGTGGAAGCGATGTTCGATGGCAGCCAGTCCCAACCCGGCAGCAGTCCCATTGTTCGCTATTCGTGGGAGTTCGGTGACGGGACCAGCGTTGAGGGGGCGACAGTGCCCCATGCTTACGCAGTGCCCGGTGTTTATGCGGTGACCCTGGCTGTGACGGCTGAAGATGGCCTTGGCAGCAGCGCGACGGGGCAGATCGTGATCACCGAGGGCCAGCCGCCAGCACCCACACAGGCGCCAGCACCCGCGCCGACGGCGGTACCTGCGAGTGGGCTGGAGGGTCCGACATGGCGGTGGTCTGAACTCATCGAAGAGGGTGAGCCTTCCATCGTGGCAAATCCCCAGAACTATACGTTGAAATTTGAGCCGGATCTCACCTTGCAGATCACGGCTGACTGCAATAGTGGGGTTGGCGCATACGCAGTGGATGGGGAACGCATCAGGCTGGACTTGGGGGGCGTCTCACAGGCTGATTGTGGGCCAGATTCTCTTTCCGGACAGTACCTGGAACTGCTCGGGATGGTCGACGAGTACGAGTTGGATGAGGGATCGCTCCTCCTCTATCCCACGGAGGTCGCCGATCGCATGGTCTTTGCTCCCTAGTTGCGCCACAGTGCCTTGACACGGGCTGGTAGCCTATTCGCCTGTCAGAGTAACAATGAGGTTGGATAGACACCAGCCCAGGCGTGTGCATGTGAGCTGGTTAGGGATTGTCGGTCCTCCCCAGTCACTCTCCGGCTAGCAGGCGGCAATAGCTCTCATAGCGCTCTGGATGGATGTCTCCGTCCTGGACCGCGGCCTTGACAGCGCACTCGGGCTCGTGCGTGTGTGTACAACTGGAGAAACGGCAGTCGCTCAGGAGGGGCCGCATTTCTACATAGTGCCAGGCCAGCTCGTCGGGCTCGATGTCCCAAAGCCCGGCTTCGCGTAGGCCTGGGGTATCAGCCACGTAACCGCCGCCAGCCAACGGCCACAACCGAACGCCAACCGTCGTGTGGCGCCCTTTGCCGGTTGCGTCGCTGATCTCGTGCACCGCCAGGCCCAAGTCTGGTTGAACGGCATTGAGAAGGCTGCTTTTCCCGACGCCGGAGGGCCCACACAACACGCTCAACTGGCCGAACAACCGGTTCCGCAAGACGGCGACGCCCTGGCCAGTGTGGGCGCTGGTATAGATTACCGGGTATCCAATTTCCTCGTATAGCCCGAAAAGGGCTTGAGCTTGCTCCACATCCCTGCAGGTCCCACCATCGGCATCGCAAAGTAGATCGATCTTGTTGGCGCAGATGACGGCCGGCAGATCGTTGTTCTCGGCGATGACGAGAAGACGGTCCAGCATGCGCAGGTGGGGTTCCGGGTCTCGCACGGAAAAAATGTAAACTGCCTGGTCCGGGTTGGCAACGATGACCTGTTCGGCCTCGATGTGGCCAGGCCGGCGGCGGCTCAGTTGTGTCTCGCGCGGCAGGACCTCTTCGATCACTCCCCTGCCCGGCCTGGTTGTCCTCCAGTGGACCCAGTCTCCGGTGGCGATCAGATCGGTGGCCAGTCTCTCCTTCTTGAGCTTGCCACGGACATGGCACAGGGCGATGCCAGCCCCGTCTTGAACCTTGTGCCGCCCGCTACGGGCTTGGAGAACGGTTCCACTCTTAAGCTCAGCCAATACCTACCCTCACCCGCATCACTCAACGAGGATGTCTGTCTAAGTCGTGCTTGGAGATTATAACCCAGGTAGCCAGCCAGGTCAACTGAGCGGACATAAGGGCATAGTATGCGCTTGCCTTCTAATTAAAGCCCAAGTTCGTCAGCCGCAAGCGCGGTGCCAACCACTCGAGCCCGGATCTTGGCAAAGGCCGTCTCCCGGGACGTGGAAGGATCATCGGCAAAGGGGGAGAATCCACAGTCGTCTGTCGTTCCCAGTCGGGAAAGAGGGATAAAGCCGGCGGCTTCCAGAATACGATCTCGGACCTCCTGTGGAGTCTCAACCCTGGGATCGATCGGGTCGATCACACCCACAAAGATCATCTGATCGGGTTGGGCGTATTCCTTGATGATGCCCAATACCCTGGTCCGGTCCTGTTCGCTGGCTAGCTGGATGTAAAAGTTTCCCGCCTGGAGCTCGAACAAGCCCGGCAGCAGGTCGGCATAGTCGACATCTGCGCTGTGGGTTGAGTCATGGTCGCCGCCGGGGCAGGTGTGAATTCCGATCCGCTTTCTGTCCTCGCTGGAGAAACGGCCCAGCACCTGGTTGTTCAGCGCGACAAAATCGTTCAAAAGACCCTTTGACGGGTCTAGTTTGACCGCAAGCCTGCCCTCTGTGAAGTCGATCTGGACATTGTGCGCGCCCGCTTGCAGACAGCGACGGATGTCAGCTTCATTCTCCCTTATGAGGTCCTCGAGGAATGCCTCTCGAGGATAACCCTCAATGCCATCGACTGGGTACACAAGGCTCAATGCGGATGCGGAGATGACCGCCTGTTTGACAGGTACCTGCGTGCGCTTCTTGGCCGCTTTCAGGTAGGTGTCTGCATGGGTCTGGTAGCGGAATGGGCCGGCAGTCAGGCGTGGCAGTTGCCGAACATGGCCATCCTCAAATGGAATCGCGACCCCGTCAGGCGATAGACTTTTCAGCCCGTGAAGGGGATAGGTGGCAAAGCTAGGCTTGCTTTGCTCACCGTCCGTGATGACCGGTGAACCCGTGGCCTCGAATTGCTGGATCGTCTCGATAACTGAGGCCGCGTACAATGCTTCCAATTCTTGCGCTGGTATACGACCCGCTTCATTTGCCTGGATGCCTTCGATAAGTGACTGTGGTCTTGGAATACTGCCGATAGGTTCCGTGGGTATTGCCATGCTACACCTCCGAGTGAGAATTACTTGGACCTGCTGCATGTCGTGGTTGAACGACTCCTCGTCCTTGAAGCGCAGCAGGGCCAGTCGCCTGTTCTTGCCCACTATACCTCAGACCCATCTTTTTGTCAAACTTAAGTCATATGAATTATGAAAATTATCTTGAAGGCAGGGGATTCTCCTGGGGTATCCCGACCCGGCCCGAACGAGATTCTTAGCTAGCGGCACAATGACCGTCAGGACGACTGCTGTTCCTATGTTAACTTGGGGTGTTGGTGCGTGCACGCAGTCTGTCAAAGTTGCCAAACTCGCAAAGAACTGGTATAATCATCGTGAATCGTGAGGTATGCACTGAGCCTAGATGAATGACAAACTATGAAATAGCCGAGCTTTTCAAGCGTATCGGGGACATGATGGACATCCTGGGCGAGAACCGCTTCAAGGTGCTCGCCTATCGGCGTGCCTCCGAAAACATCGAGGCTTTGGGCCAGGACATCCGAGTCTACTGGCAGGAGGGCACGCTCGAGCAGATTCCCGGAATCGGGAAGGCCATCGCCGAAAAGATCGATGAGCTTCTGAGGACGGGCCACCTGGCGTTCTACGAGCGCTTGCAGGACCAGGTGCCAACCGGCGTCGTCTCGTTGCTCGAGGTTCCTGATGTAGGCCCCAAGACGGCCAAGCTAATGTGGGAGCAGATGGGGTTGCAGAGCGTAGCCGAGGTGGAGGCGGCAGCACGGGCCGGCCAATTGCGGGTTCTGCCCGGGCTGGGTGCCAAGTCGGAGGCCAAGATCTTGGCTGGCATCGAGGCCCTGTACCGGCGCAGCGACCGCATTCCTCTGGGCACGGCCTGGCCGGTGGCCATCGATCTAGTGGAGGCTCTGAGGGATTCCTGCCCGGCTGTACAGCAGGCCACAGTGGCGGGCAGCCTACGGCGCATGCGATCCACCATCGGTGATATAGACTTGCTGGCAGGCTCGGAGGTTCCATCCGAAGTGATGCGGGCTTTTGTCGCACTGCCACAGGTGGCTGAAGTGGTGCTCAGCGGCTTGACCAAAACCACGGTGCGGCTGCACAATGGCCTGCAAGTGGACCTGCGGGTTCTTGAGCCAGAGCGCTGGGGAGCTGCACTGCAGTACTTTACCGGTAGTCAAGCACACAATGTCCGTCTCCGAGAGATGGCCCGCAAGAAGGGACTGAGTTTGAGCGAGTATGGTTTCAAGCAGGAGGACGACAGTGAAATCCTGTGCGCTCGAGAGGAAGAAGTATATGAGACGCTGGGCTTGCCCTGGATTCCGCCCGAGATGCGCGAGGATCGGGGTGAGCTCCAGTCGGCGCTGTCCAGTGATCTGCCCCGGCTGGTAGAATGGGACAATATTCGTGGTGACCTGCACGCCCATACCGACTGGAGCGATGGGGCCGGTACCCTAGCAGAGATGGCCGATGCGGCGCAAGAGCGGGGTTATCGCTATCTGGTTATCTCGGACCATACCCAGAGCCTGGGCATCGCCAATGGCCTGACGGTCGAGCGGCTGCGCGCCCAGCGAGCCGAGATCGATGCCCTCAATGGCGGATGGAATGGGTTCCTCCTGCTTCAGGGGTGCGAACTGGAGATCAAGGCCGACGGCAGCCTGGATTTTCCTGACGAGGTACTGGCTGAATTGGACTTTGTTGTGGCCTCGGTACATACTTCGCTGCGCCAGGATCGGGCGCAGATTACCGGGCGTGTCTTGAATGCCTTGCGCAACCCCTACGTTGACGTCATAGGCCACCCATCAGGCCGCATTCTTGGCCAGCGTGAGGCAAGCGCCCTGGACTTGGATGCCGTGATCCAGGTCGCTGCCGAGACCGGTACGGCTCTGGAGGTGAATAGCATCCCCGCCCGCCTCGACTTGGATGACATTCACGTGCGCCATGCCTTGGAAATGGGCGTCAGGGTGGCGATCAACAGTGACGCCCACCACCCCGGCGGCTTGGATAGCCTGCCCTTTGGTCTGGCCACGGCGCGACGTGGTTGGGCCACGAGTCTCGACGTACTCAACACGATGATGGTGGAGGATCTTTATGCCTGGCGCCAAGCCAGAATCGCACGACAACTAAGTACAAAGGAGGGGAATCATGTCGCAGTATGATGATGCGGGTCCGGGGGACTATAGCGATCGTGAGTGGGAGGCGCCCGATTGGGAGCAAGAGCCTCAAGCCACTCGGCAGCGGCTGGCCTTGCCTCCGTGGGCATTGCTGGCCATTGTCGTTGCAGCCGTGATCCTGCTGTGTGTGGGATTGTTCCTTATCGTTCGGGCCATCCGCGAAGGGAGTGCCACGGAGGCCCCAACTCCTACCGCCACCGCAACGCGCCGGGCTTTGCCCACCGCAACCCTGACGCTCCCGGTGCCAACGGCTACCAACGCCTTGCCCACGGCAACCCTCGAACTGCCCACGCTGGAGCCGACAGAGCTGCCGCCGCCCGATACTGGTGGTATTGAGTCCGGGGTCAAAGTCGTGGTCCGCGGAACCAACCCGGACGGGCTGAACATCCGCGCGGAGCCCAATACGAGCGCCAAGGTGTTGAAAAATGTGAAAGACAAGACTACCTTGGAAGTACTCGATGGCCCCGTACAGGCTGAATCGTACGTGTGGTGGAAGGTCAGGCCTGTCAGAGATAAAACAATCGAGGGCTGGGCTGCCGGCCAGTATTTGGAACTCCAGCAGTAGTAGCGCCTGGACGGGACTGCCTCCGAACAGTGCTCAAGCTCATGCCTGGACGCTTGGACCCGCTGAATACGGGCAAGCAGGTGCTGCTAGCCCTTGATTGATGTGTGCAACCTACATGCCGGTTCTGCGTAGATAGGTGAAAAGAGCTATCGCACACTGGGAGGTCTGATAATGAGTGATGGGAAGACGCTTCGGCGTTCGCGGAGCAATCGTTGGATCGGAGGTATCTGTGGCGGTTTTGGTGAGTTCTTTGGGCTGAGTGCTTTCTGGTTCCGCCTGCTGTTCTTTGTCCTGTTGTTGCCGGGTGGCCTTCCAGGCATCTTGCCCTACCTTATTCTCTGGCTCATTATCCCCATGGAGAAGCGGCAGTAGGTTGCCTGGAACCCTCAGCAACTGTTCTCTCGAAAGCCAAAGCCCCCGGAGTCTCCGGGGGCTTTTTTCCTGCAACCTCTGATGTGAGAGTGTAGATCACTGAAACAGGCTTGCTGGCGCGGTGTGTGGCGCTTTGATAACGTCGAGGGCTATGGTATAATTCTCGGCAGGTAGATACTCGGTGCGATTCAGGAGTCAAGGACACCATGGAATACCGAAGAATGGGGCGCTCAGGGCTGGAGGTCTCGGAGTTGGCCCTGGGCACAATGCAGTTTGGCTGGACGGCGGACGAAGCGACAGCCTTTGACATCATGGATGCCTATGTTGAGGCGGGCGGCAACATGATCGACACGGCTGACGTCTATTCGAATTGGGCTGAAGGCAATCCCGGTGGTGTATCGGAAGAGATTGTGGGCCGCTGGCTGAAGAACCACGTCGACCGGCAGGACATCATACTGGCAACCAAAGTTCGGGGTCGCATGTGGGAAGGACCTGACGGTGAGGGACTGGGCCGTGCCCACATCATACGAGCGGTCGAGGATAGCCTGCGGCGCCTGCAGACAGATTACATAGACCTGTACCAGACCCACTGGTTCGATGCTGACACACCTGTCGACGAGACAATGCGTGTGTTCGATGACCTTGTTCGGGCAGGCAAAGTGCGCTACGTGGGCTGCTCCAATCATCCTGCCTGGCGACTGGTCGAAGCGCTGTGGGCAAGTGACAAGCATGGACTGGCAAGCTATGCTTCGCTGCAGCCCCACTACAACCTTGTACATCGAGCCGAGTTTGAGCAAGAGATGGCCACGGTCGTCAGGGCCTATGGATTGGGCGTGTTTCCCTACAGCCCGCTGGCAGGTGGGTTTCTCACGGGCAAGTATCACCAGGGGGCGCCGCCACCAGTCAGCGCACGTGCCGGGAGCATTCAGGAGCGCTACTTTAGCGAACGCAACTTCAAGCTTCTGGCCAGGATGGAATCGATTGGGCTCAGGCGAGGTCAGGGGGCAGCGCAAGTGGCGCTGGCTTGGCTGCTGGCCAATCCGCTCGTAACCGCCCCGATTGTCGGTGCCAACAGCGTGGCGCACTTGCAGGCAAGCCTGGCCGCCGTGGGGTTCCGTCTGGATGATGATGAGCTGGCAGCGCTGGACGAGCTTGGCGAGTGGCGGACAACATGATCACGCTCCAACTACCCGCATCCCTGAAAGGCCCGCTGGCTCAGGGGCATCCCTGGATCTACCGCAACCACGTCCCTCAGGCGCCGGACCTGTCCTCAGGTACCTGGGTCAGGGTGCGCTGCGGCGGGTTCTCTGGCGTTGGATTGTGGGACGCCCAGAGTCCCATTGCTGTGCGCCTTTTCTCGCAAAAGGCCGAGCCTGATACTGGCTGGGTGGCGGATCGGGTGGCCTGCGCTTGGGAGCTGCGGGCGCCGGTGCGTGCCGGTACCACATCGGGCTACCGCTGGCTATATGGTGAGAGCGACGGTCTGCCCGCCATCGTCGTGGACTTGTATGGCGAGTTTGCTGCCATCCGGACCTACGTCGAGAGCGTAGAGGGCCTAGTCCCGTGGGTGGCTGATGCCCTGCACGCGCATACGCCGCTGCAGGGCATCGTCTGGCGTCGAGCCAGGGGGCAGGTGGAATCACTGTGGGGCCGGCTCCCGCCCAACGATCATACCATTGAAGAGCATGGATTGCTCTTCCGGGTCGATCTCTTCTCTGGGCAAAAGACAGGCTTGTTCTTTGATCAACGTGAAAACCGCCTGAGCCTGTCCCCCTGGTGCCAGGGCAAGGCAGTGCTAGATTGCTTTTCCTATACCGGTGCCTTTGCGCTCTATGCGCTCCGCGGAGGCGCAGGCTCGGTTATGGCCTGTGACGCCTCCGCCGGGGCTGTAGACGCAGCGCGAGAGAATCTGTACCTCAATGGCTTTGATCCTGACCAGAATACCCTTTTGGTCCAAGATTGTTTTGCCCTGCTGGATAGGCTTGCCGCGGAAAAGCGCCGTTTCGATGTGGTCATTGTCGATCCCCCGAGTTTTGCCCGCGACCGGCAAAGCCGCCATTCAGCAGAGCGGGCCTATGTGCGGCTCAATCGACAGGCGCTGCGTTGTGTCAGAGCGGGAGGTCTACTTGCTACGGCCAGTTGCACGAGCCAGGTATCACCTCTTGCATTCCGCCAGGCGCTGGCCGAGGCGGCTCGTCAGGCTGGACGGCGCCTGCAGATTGTCCATGACGCAGGCCATGCCGTCGATCATCCGGTACCGGCCCATTTTCCCGAAGCCCGTTATCTGAAGTTTATGCTCTGCCGGGTTCTGCCCATCTCCTAGAACTGGTGCGGGCGGGAGGAACCCTCCCTGGCCTGGGGCTGGACAGGGCATGGGAATGGGGCATTCTGACTTTTCGGGATGACTGCGAAAGAAAGCACTCCCGGCTCCAGGCCGGGAGTGCCTCATACTTGAAACGCTTGCTTTCCCCTTATCGCGCTTACTTGTCCGGCGACAGCTTGAACAGGCCGGCAGCGATGGCCACGGCGACAGCAAATACAACGGCGACCAGCGCCACGACCAGGGCGATGGCCGTGAGGGGCGAAGGCGTCGGCGGTGTCTCTGCTACCGCTGAAGCGACCATGGCAGTCGCCTGTGCCGCGGATGCATTGGTCTTGGCCTCGATTGCCTTCTCCCGTGCATCGTCGCGCTCGGTGCGAACAGCGTCCATCTCGCCTCGCGCAGCATCCAGCTCGCCCTTTACCGCGTCCACCTCGGTCTTTGCGGCGTCGAGATCCGCCTCCACGGCCTCCGCATCGGCCTGAGCCGCGGCAATCTCTTGCTGGGTTGCCGCCAGGGCTTGCTCTTTCTCCTTGACGGCGGACTGAGCGTCGGCGGCTGCCCTCTTGGCCGCGGCCAGATCCTCCTGGCTGGGCCCTTCTGGTAGCGGCACACTGCCATCAGCGGCCACAGCGTCTATGATGACCTGGTTCATGGCGTCGATGTGCTCGTCGGTGGAGGCCACCTGGCCGTACTTGACCACGACGCCATCTTGCCCAGAACTCTGGACTGGCCATGTTCTGGTGGCAGCCCATGCATACGCCGGTGCGCTGTACTCTGGTGCGCTCGTCATCATTGAGGGGACGGGAGAGCGGCCAGTGCGAGCCAACTGTCATGAGTTGTTCGCCTTCTGGGGTGACGATCTGGCTCAAGTCGTGGTCTAGATCCGGGATGGCTTGGATCTGGACCTGAACGTTCTCAGCCATAAAGTCACCGTCACTGTCCAGCATAGCAGCATAGTGCTCTATGTCATATTCTGACTGGAATCGACCACCCTCGATGCCATAGCCCAGCGTCTTGGGGTTCGAGTGGCAACTCTCACACGTTCGGGCCTGGCGGCCGGAGGAGTGGGGCTGCACAGGGGCCATGTCCATGCCCTTCTGGCCCTCGGGGCCCGCTCCCTCGGTATTGGGCGGGGTGCGGCCGATCTCGTTGTGAACTACCGCACTGCCATCCGGCCCCAGAACCGTATAGATTACCTGGCAGCCAGGGATCAGCGGGCTCACACGTCCCTCGCCGTTGATGCCCAGGATCGGCTCCTCCCAGCGCAGGTATGAACGGCCTTCTGTGATATGGCCTGGCGACGCAACCGTCTCGTGGGTTCCGTCCGGGTTCTTGGCGTTGCCGCTGGCTACCCAGTCGGTGCCCTCCTCATCTGGCCCGTAGGAAACCTGGACGTGGCAGCCGTAACACTGCGGCGCCCAGTCCGAGTGGCAGGCGTAGCACTCCAGCCGATCCAGGTGGGGGCTGACACTCTTCATGGCCACTTCGGCATCCAGGTTCTTCCAGGCGGACATCTCGTCCAGGTTCTTGAGTACCGGGACAATGAACTCCTGGTCGCTGACGGTAAAGACAATGACATCATTGCCGCGGCGCACGACGTTGCCAAAGGGGTTGCCGCGGGCAGTCAGCAGGTAGCCGTCTTCTGGCGGGTATACGGTACCAAAAGTCTGGTAGTCGAGGAGTTCGGTGGTCACACCGCGGGGTTCCGTGGGCAGCTCGCCCTCGTGAACTCCTCGCCGTAGCCCAGCGGCAGATCCCAGGGGTACTGGTCCGTGGTGCCATGGCAGTCCGCGCACTCGATCTCCACCTGCGCCAGTGTGGTGCCAAAGATGGTTCCGTCCCCGTGCATGTCCAGCCCCGTATGGCAGTCCTGGCAGAGCAGGCGGCCCTCGGGGTTCTCGTCGCGGCTGTCCATCTCGTAGTGCAAGTCAGTTTTGATGAACAGGTACTGCTTGGTGTGCAGCCCGGGCTGCTTTTCCCCTGCTTCGTCAAAGGGCGTGCCATAGGGGAACTCCATGAACCCCTGGAAAGTCGGACCGATACGTTTGCCCCGGTTGTGGCAAGAGTTGCAGGTCTCGATGGGCAACCCCTGGCCAGTTTCTCGGGTACCCATGATGCGGTGCTCGAGCATAAAGCCCGGCTCCTCGGTATTCATGGTGGGGTCGTCACCCTCGTAGAAGCCTTCGTTGCTGTAGGGGATGTGGCAGGCCGAGCAGCCCATGCCCCGCCAGTCTCCGCGACGACTCCGACCCTTGACGCCCACGTGGCAGCGCTGGCAGTCGTGCTGCTGGTAGGTGATGCCGGCCAGCTCGGGATTGGCCAAGATCTCTTCTACCGTAGGTGAGGGCAGTTTCTCCAGTTCCTCGGGGAAAACGCTAGGGTACTGGGCAATCAAGGCCTCCATGTAGGACTTGTAGGTGTCCGTGCCCAGCGCCGGTGTGGCGCCATCGGGGTCATCCAGGTCATAGTTGCCCCATCTGACCCCATAGTCGGGCGGGATGCCCCAGGCCCAGGTGTTGCCCTGGATTTTGCCCGCTTCAGTGTTCATCAAGGCCCGCTCCAGGGCGTAAGGATAGCCAGCGTGGCACCCGTCCTGGCCGCAGGTACTGTTGGCGATCCAGACACTGCCTGGATCGGGGTAGAACTCGCCGCTGTGGCCCGCTTCTTCCTCGGTAGCCTGCCCGTCGCCGCCGTGGCACACGGTACACCCACCGATGGCGTTGATCTGGACGTACATACCGCTGCTGGGATCGCGAATGTCCTCGATACCCTCGTGGCAGTCTGCATCGTCGCAGCTAGTTGGGTCGTCGGCCAGGACAATGCCGCCGCACAGGGCAACGAGTAGGGCGGCCAGCAGACCTGCGACAACCAACAATCCAATTCCTTTTCTCACTACCCACCTCCTTGTTGAATGCAACACTGCATGATAGAGACGGGGGACACAGTGAGTGATGCAGCGGCCAGAGGGGATCCTCTGGATTGCGCGGCATCAGACCATCACCTTATGCTGTCGACGTCTCCCCGAGTACGCTTTTCTGGCTGGCCCCACCTCCTTTCCACCAGGTCAAGAATGCAAAAGACGCCTTGTCCGCGACAACAAACTGTCACGGCAAAGGCGTCCGTCACCTTGACCGGGATGCCGGCCATCAGCACCCCCGGTTCTATATATCGGCAAATGGTCTGGCTACCGCCATCAGCAGCCAGTGGACTGCACGTTCAGTATAGCACACCTTTCACCGGGTGTCAATCCCATTTTTTGAAGGCAGTGTCTTGACTTGGCTCGGGGACAAGAACATATAGGTTCGCTCATTGCAGTTCACGGGACCGTGAGATCAGCTAGCATCCAGGAACATTTCGTCGGCAGTGATAACCGCTTCGGCGACGTCGCGAAGTTTGCGATTCTCGTCCTGGCTCCGCTTCTGAAGGCGCCGGAATGCCTCCTCCTCTGTGAGATGGAGCCGGCGCATCAGGATACCCTTGGCCCGCTCGACCAGTTTGCGTGTCTCCAACGCCTGGCGCAGGTCCGCAACTTCTTGCCTCAGCACCTGAAACTCCTGATATCGGGAGCTGGCCAGCAGCAGGGCAGGGCGCAGGTCCTGGGCGGTGACTGGTTTCACCAGATAGGCAAAGACGCCAGCCTCGTCAGCCCGCCGGGCGAGCCTCTCTTCGCTATGGGCGCTGAGCAACACGATGGGAATCGGCTGAGTGGCATGGATCCGCCTCGCGGCTTCAATGCCGTCCATGTCGGGCATCACGATGTCCAGGAGCGCTAGATCCGGTTGGCGTATGGAGGCCAGGTGAAGGGCCTCCCGACCAGTATATGCCTCGGCCACGACCTGGTGACCCAGCTCTTCGAGCTGCTGACGGAGGCTCATGACGTGCAGACTATCATCGTCGGCGATGAGGATGGCTAGTGGTTCCATGCTCTCTCTCTGTCCGGCTACTGCTTGGCACGACTCACCAAATAGGGAAAGAATGCTGTTCCCGTCGCGCCGGAGCCCTGGTTCTTTAGTATGAACTCGCCGTTCAGTTCGCGCTTCACCAGGGTGCTGACGATACGCAATCCCAGTTGTGCGCGCGTTTCCAATGAAAACTCGGCCGGCAGTCCGACGCCATCATCCCGCACGCTTATCGTGGCGTTTCCGTTCTGGGTCTGGACGTACACATCAATCTGCCCGGCAGTCCGGCCTGAGAAGCCGTGGGTGATGGCGTTGTCAAAGAGTTCGTTCAGTACCAGGGCGAGGGCAGTCGCCTGTTTGGAGGCCAGACGCAGATCATCTCCATCTACAGAACTGGCGATCTGCTGGTCGGGCGTGGCTACATTCTGACTGGACATGGACAGCAGGTGCCTGGCCAGCTGCTGGATGTCTGTCGATTCGGCCTGCTCCACGGAGAGCAGTTCGTGCACCGCCGCGATACTCTTGACTCGCTGGATGCTATCTTTCAGGCAATTGCCCCCGTTGGCCGGGCATAAGGGCACCTGTAGGGAAAGAAGATCGGCCACCGTCTGGAGGTTGTTCTTGATGCGGTGGTGCGCCTCCTGTACCAGAACCTCCAGTCGCCGGTTGGCCTCTTGCAGTTCTTGTTGCTGGAGGGCCAGCGCTGTCTGTTGGGCCTGCAGCGATTGAGCCATTTCGTTGATAGACTGGGCCAGGCTGTCCATCCCGGTGCCCGGCAGGGCGGCTACCCGTCGATCCGGATCGCCAGCCGCAATGTCGCTGGCCAAGACGGTTACGCTCTCGATGCGCCGTCCCATGTTCACCCGGGAAAAGACCAGGAACACCAACAGTACAGCGATGACGCTGGCCAGGAGTGAAACCAGGACAAAGTTGCGGTAAAAGTCCGGACCTACGGACTGGACCCGGGCTCGATCAAAAGCGACGTCCATGACGCCCAGGATCTCCCCAGGTGCCGCGACATGGCAGTCCTGACATCGCTCGGAGGCCTCCAATGCCTTGAGCTGACGAACCACTCGCCTGCCGTCTTTTGTTTCAACGGTGGTCACATCCTGCCCTGTATCAAACACCTGCTGGATCAGGGTATCCCGCGTACCGGCCATGGCCGATGGTCCATACTGCCTGGCGACGCCCTCACCCCGGGAGACTGCCAGGTTGCGGGCACCCTGCTGTACACCAAGCTGGGCCATGAGCATGTGCAGACCATCCAGATCGGTGCCGCTATGGGGCAGGAGAGCCATCCCATTTTCCAGGAACTGGGCGACAGTGTCCACCCTTTCGTGGGCCTGGCGATTCACGCTTTGTTGGGTGCTACACCAGGCATAGCCAATGACGATGGCCAAAGCCAAGGCAAGTGTGCTCAATAGGATTGTGACGGTGATGGCTCGCAGTTCAGGCCGTTCCGCACGCATAGCGCTTCCTACCACCTTTTTCACTCAAGGCAGAACGATGCCAATATCATACGATACCTGCAAGCAGAAGTCAAGTGGCTAGTTCGAGATTAGCCCTCGTACAATGCCTCTATCTGCTGGGCAAAGTCCAGGATGCTTTGGCGCAGAGCCGCCGGTTCGAGTACCTCGATCGCTCCGCCGCAACCAAGGATTCGCTGGCGGGCATCCTCAAGGGTGTCGAACGAGAGGGTCAGCGTGATCCATCCCCTGTCACTAGCCGGACCGGTTTCCCTGAGCTTGTCGCTGATATCCGCGCCAAAGTGATGGGTGAGATAGGGGACAAGTTGCGGCGCGACGCACAGGGTAACGGGATAGTGTGGATGGTTCGCTTCAGCTTCCTCGCACCACGCCTGCCAAAAGTGTACCAGATCAAAGTCTGCCGGGCGAGAGAAATGTTCGTTCGTGAGGCTAGCTTCCACCATCGTGGCGACGCGGTGGACGCGGGTACGCTGGCCCTGGCCACAAATGAGGTACCAGTCGGTGCCCTTGGCCACGAGACCGTAGGGCTCAACCATACGTTGAACTTGGGTCTCGAAAGGTAGGCGGTAGGTTAGTCTCAGCCAGCGATCATCCCAGAGCGCCCGTTGAATTGTTGCCAAGAGAGGTACTGGCCTGCGGACTTGGAACCATCCTGTCGGATCCAGGTGGACGCGCTGGCGCGCCCGCTCCTCGTCCTGACGACGACCCACCGGCAGGGAGGCGGAGAGCTTGAGCAAAGCAGATCTCACCTCCTGATCGACCCCCAGCTCAGTCAGAGGGGTGGGAATTCCGAGCATGAACAGGGCCCGTACCTCCTCCTCAGTCAAGCCCGTGAGCGTAGTACGGTAGCTATCCATCAGTGCGCAACCGCCTCCAGGCCCTCGTTCCGCGTACACGGGGACGCCGGCCGCGCTAAGGGCGTCCATATCCCGGTAGATCGTCCGCACCGAGACCTCCATCCTTTTGGCTAGCTCCTGGGCCGTCATACGCCCGCGGGCCTGCAGGAGCAAGAGTATCGACAGTAGCCGGTCAGCACGCATAACCATTGCCCTCCAGATCCAATCTTTCCATTATTATACCATAGATCCTGACAAAGGATGTCAGGTAAGGTATGGTAGGATGACTGTAGCGCTTGGTATCGTCATGGGGCAGGGGGAGCACACGGCCACTGCCCTTGGCCCGGGCGAACACAATCCACAAAACGGGAGGGAAATTGAGTGATGAAATCATTGGATGTGCGGATCGTACGCTTGGAGCCGATGCGTGTTGCCTCGGCCCATGGCTTTGGCCAGATTCCGGAAGAGATAGCTTGGAACAAGATCCTGGCTTTTGCAGCTGCAAAGAACTTGCTCAATATGCCTGAGGGACCGCGTTTCTTTGGCTTCAACAATCCGAACCCTGCCCCTGGCAGCCCGAACTATGGCTATGAACAGTGGATGACCGTGGGGCCTGATGTTGAAGGGGCGGGCGACGTGAAGATCAAAGAGATACCCTCCAGGCTGTATGCCGTGGCGCGCTGCGAGGGACTCGATACCATCGGCGAGGACTGGAGACAATTAGTCACCTGGTTTGAGGACAGTCACTACAAGAAGCCAGCTCACTTCTACGAGGGGCTTGAAGAGCTGCTTGTGCCCCCAGACGGTTCCTACGAAGACTATGTTTTTGACCTTTATCTGCCGATAGCAGAGTAGCCAGGTCAGGAGCCGAACCAGAAATGCCTGGCCTGGAGCTTTCCAGGCAGGTCGCTCGCCCTTGGCTTGACGGTACATCCCAAGCGTGCTACACTGGGGCTTGGCGGGAGAAGCTCTGGTACTGGTTCATGCGACTGGCTGACTGTACCCCACGCAATTTGGTCAAGGCGCCGAATCGCATTCGGGCAAAGGTACTTGATGGTACCGGCCAAGAGACAGAACCAGGGGCTGCTGTGGAGATCAGACAACTGAGTACAAGAGGTGTCCTTCGACTGTGCTCAGGACATGCTTCGGCGCCAGCAATGTGCGCCGAAGAGGAGTCTCGCAATGCCCGGACTCGATCGCAAATCGATCTTTCCCGAACCTGACTTGCCCCGGGTGGCTGATCTGCTGGCTGAGGGCCAGCGATTGGCCAGGTCGGCGACTGTTGGACGCAGCTCCTTCTTGAGCGCTCATGGAGTCTCCTCGGAGAGCGAGTACAAGCGTAGGCAAGCTGCTGAGGGAACACTCATGTTCCACGCGCAGTTTGGCTACCGCAGTCTGGCCAAGAGCCGCCGGGCCTACGCCGAGATCTATGAGCGGCTGGCGCAGGCCGGCTACCGTGTGGACCGCTACGGCATCTGCCTGGACTGGAGCATGGGCTATCCGGCCGGCCAGCGGGCAGACATGCCGCGCGGAACCGGCATGATTCTCCGCGGGCCTGAGGATTTTTCCTCGCTGACCCAGTGTGCGCCGGTGGCCCCTCACTTTGGCGATTTCGTCATAGGCACCCCTGCCTCCGTCGAAAACACGGTCGCCGCGTTGGGCGCGGGCGCAACCAGCATCGGCAACCTGGGCCAGTACTTTACCTTCCGCCTGCCCAGGTGGCATGATGACGTAGGGACGACGGCCGAAACGGTCAAAGCCTTGGCCCTGTGCGCCGCCCAGCCGGTTGAGATCCTGGTCCACTCCAATCTGGATGATGGTTTTTCTGCTCTATTTTGCGATCTGGCCTGTGGGATTGGCGCTGTCCTTCTCGAACGCTACATTGTCAACGAACTTGTGGGAGGCTGTGTTTCCCATTGCTACGGCCATACCTTTTCCGAACCGCTGACCCGTCTTGCCTTTCAGATAGCCCTGGCCCGGGTGATGGACACCCCTGGTAGCATGGTCTATGGCAACACGACCATCTATTGCGGCAGTGAAGTGGAGGACTATGCCAACCTGGCCAGCTACCTGTTAGTGGACATCCTTGCCCAGCGCAGGAAGCCCACTGGCCACGGATTGAACCCGGTACCGGTGACCGAGGCGCTGCGTATTCCCGAGATCGACGAGATCGTCGATGCCCACCTCTTTGCCAACCGCTTGGCTCTGCGGGCTGGCGGTTTTGATGATCTTCTTGATTGGGAGGCGGCCGAGGAGATCGCAGATCGATTGGTCGAAGGAGGACAGCGATTCAAGGACCGTGTCCTGGGCGGGCTGGCAGGAGCTGGCGTTGATGTCAGGAATCCTTTCGAGCTGCTGCTGGCCCTGCGCCGAGTTGGAGCAAGGCGCCTTGAGGAGCTTTTTGGGCCCGGTCAGAGCCAGGAAGAGATGCCGCGCCACCGCCTGCCAGTGGTGCGAGCGACGACAATCGCTGCGCTAGAGGCCCAGGGAGACGGGGTGGTGAGCTGTCTAAACCATTCGGACCGGAACTCTATCCGTGAGGCTAGCTTCACGGCCTGCGTCACCAGCACCGACGTACACGAGTACGGCAAGATCCTTGTGGAGACCGTGCTGGAGCAGCTGGGTGTCGAGGTGATCGACGCTGGAATCAGTGCCGATCCCGATTGGGTCGCCAGCCGTGCTGCAGAAGCAGGAGCTGATTTCGTTGCCGTCAGTACCTACAACGGCGTCGCCCTCCATTATCTCCAATCGCTGCGGGAAGAGATGGCCCAGGTTGGGTTGGACGTCCCGGTCTTTGTGGGCGGCAAGCTGAACCAGATCCCAGATCATAGCTCATCGAGTTTGCCAGTTGACGTGACGGCCGAACTCGGTGATCTTGGTGCTATCGTTTGTGTTCGCATCGAGGACATGGTGGAGGAATTGGCTGCGATAGCAGGGAAGCAGCACCGTTGACCGAGTTCATTCGTAGGACCGGCATTCCTGATGAAAATACAAATGTTTGCGCCGGCGTCATTGGCGTCGGCCACCTGGCTAGCTACCTGGTGGAGGGACTGAGACGGGCCAGTCCCGAGGCAGAGATCATCCTCTCACCCCGCAACCTCGCGACCTCTGCACGTCTGGCTGAACGCTACGGCGCGACGGTGGCCGCCAACAACCAGGCTGTCGCCGATGCGGCGGACCTTGTCATCGTGGCCACACGTCCAGCGGATGCTTGCGCCGCGTGTCAGGCCATCTCCTTTCGGCCCGGGCAGGTGGTCGTCTCGGTGGTAGCGGGTCTTGCCCTGGGGGACTTGATTCCGGCCGTGGCGCCGGCCAGGGCAGTCCGCGCACTGCCCATCTCCTGCGTGGCGCTCAATGAGAGCCCGACGCTGCTTTACCCTGACCAGCCACAGGCCCATGCGCTCTTTGCCCTCCTGGGCCAAGTGCACGTACTGTCCGATGAAACCTCTTTCACCGCGGCCAGTGTGCTCTCGGCCTTCTACGGATGGGTCTATTCCTTGCTGGATGAGACGGTTGCCTGGACCGTCCAGGCCGGCGTGCCGGTTCAGACGGCCCGCAGCCTTGTCTTGGAAACAGTCCGGGGAGCGGCGAACATGGCTCTGGCCCAGCCAGAGGAAGACCTGGCGGCCATGTTGGATAGCCTGGCCACGCCCGGCGGCATCACGGCGCACGGTCTTGATGTTCTGCGCCAAGGGGATGGGCTGGCCGCCTGGACTGGGGCGCTCGATGCAGTACTCGAGCGTCTGAGCTTGAGCGGCACAGGCCGAACCTTAGACTGAGGGCGTACTGGCAGCCCTGATCTCGGCTACTAGGGAATCTATCCTGTCCACCGCTTCGTCTGGCGAACCGTTCATCCAAAGACGATAGGCGCCTTGCTCCAGTAGGTGGGCAAGGCGCCGCTCCATCACGTCGGTCCACCCCACCCACCAGGGCCAGACCACCTCATATCCTTCCTGTGCCTCGTGGTACTGAACGGGCTCGAGCCGTGTTGGGCCAGGTTCTTGGCCACGTTCCAGGAACAGGACCGGCCCCGGTGCTGCGTGGGTCGTCGTAGAACCGGGATGGTAGGCCTCGGTCTTCACTTCGAGCTTCCACTCCCCGTTGACCTGGAGCTTGGCTTGCTCATCCGCGATCTCGGGAAAGAAATACTTGGTGTCTGGCAAAAGATGCAGCTTCCAGGGCATGCCCCACAGCTCGGCAAAATCCGGCCGACATTTGATCATCAATCCATCCTCGGCAAGCAACTGGTATCCTCGCCGTACACAAGCGTAGGCCAGCGTGGATTTGCCCGAGCCCGCGTTGCCCAGCAGGGTGATGCTCAAGTCGTCTTTCACAACACATGCAGCGTGGACCGGGATGAACTGACGCACTGTCCCCAGCAGGGTTAGAGCCAGACCTTCCAGAAAGATGAACTGTAGGGTGGGGTGGTCCTTGGCCATGATCGGGGTGATGAAGCCAAAGGCATATCCTTCCCGTAGATCCGCGACAACCGTATCATTGGCGCCCAACGAGACGTAGTATAGATGGCCGTGGGTGCGATAGATGGGCTGCGGCCACCTGTCTCCGGGCCGTGGCGCTGTCCCTGAACCTACCTGGTGTACAAAGATCTCGAGTACCAGCGGGGACTGCTGCGGTTTCGTGGTTGGTGGAGGAAACTGACCAAAGACCTCATGGGCGGTTTCCAGCAGTCGTTGATCGTTGGTCCTGAAGAGGAGTGGTTCGCCCATCGGATAAAAGATCCCTTGATGGGTAGCCTCTGTCTGCTCCAGCATTGCATTGGGTGGCAGCCCCTGGGGTACGCGCTTCAGGGTTTCCATCGTTGGTAGGTGTTCGTGATTCCACACGCTGCTGATCTCCTCGCGCTCATTCGCGCACAACTCTATTTGAATCCTGTTGTGACAATACCCTGGACAAAGTAGCGTTGGGCCAGGAGAAAAAGCAGTAGGACTGGCAGCAATGCTACCAGTGACATGGGCATTAGATAGTGAAGCTGCGTATAGTGTGTGCCCTGGAACAGTGACAGGCCAAGGCTGAGCGTGAACCTGTCGTTGGTACTGAGATAGACCAGCGGACCGAGAAAATCGTTCCAGGCCCCGATGCAGGCGAATACGGAGACCGTCGCCAGTGCTGGGCGCGACAATGGGAGTGCGATGCGATAGTAGGTCATGAAGGGGTTGCAGCCGTCCAGCTCTGCGCTCTCGAACAGCTCTGCCGGCAAGCCACGGAAGAACTGGCGGAACAGAAAGACATAGAAAGCGTTGGCGAAAAAGTGGGGCACGATCAATGGTAGGTAGGTGTTGACCCAACCCAGCCTGCTAAAGAGCATAAAGAGCGGGATGAGCGTCACAGCCGTTGGGATCATGATGGTGGCCAGCATGAGGTTGAACAGGAATCCTTTGCCCCGGCCAGGAAGGGTGGCAAAGGCAAAACCTACCAACGAAGAGGACAAGGCTGTGCCCAACACCGTCAGGCCGGCGACCCACAACGTGTTCCGAAAGAAGCGAGGAAAGTCCAGGAGCCCCCAGGCTGTGGTCAAATTCTCGATGGTGACAGGGTTGGGGATCCATTGTGGAGGGCTGAGATAGACCATTTCGGCTGGCTTGAAAGCCGTAGACACCAGCCATAGAATGGGCAGCAGGAAGGGGATCGCCAGACTGATGAGAAGGGTATAGTATACCGCTTCCGGCAGCAGACTGCAGGCACTCCCTTTCCAGGAGACTGGGCGGACTTGCGGCCTGGCATCTACCTTCACGCTTCGCCCCCGGCGTAGAATACCCACCGGTCAGCCAATCGGAACTGGAGTACTGTCAGCATCAGCACCACAGCAAACAGAACGAGGGCTAGGGTCGATGCGTAGCCCAGGCGCCCCCAGGCAAAGGCGTTCAGGTAGATGTACAAGGGCAGCGTCAGCGTGGCGTTGTCCGGTCCCCCTTGTGTCAGCATGTAGGTGGGTGTAAAGACCTGGAAGGCGCCAATCAGATTCACCACCACCAGAAAAAAGGTCACTGGAGAGATGAGTGGCCAGGTCACATGGCGGAATCGCCTCCAGCCCCCCGCTCCGTCCAGTGAAGCGGCCTCGTTCAGTTCCTGAGGGATACCCTGAAGGGCGGCCAGGTAGACTACCATGCTCGTGCCGATGCCCCACAGGCTCATCAGGATCAGGGCCGGCATGGCCCATGATTCGTCCTGCAGCCAACCAGGTCCGCGTATGCCTACCTGGGCCAGAATGGCGTTGGCTATGCCGAAGCGGGGGTTGAAGACCCAGCCCCACAAGAGTACCGTTGCGACACCGGAGACTACTGCCGGCAGGAAGAAGATAGTGCGAAATAGGGTTACACCGCTCCGCTGCCGGTTGAGCAAGAGAGCCAGCCCCAACCCCATTCCGATGCCCGCAGGTACGGTACCCAGGGCGTAGTAGGCCGTGTTCAGGAGCGTGCGACCCAAGAGTGGGTCTGCCAGCATTGTCTGGAAGTTGGCCAGCCCTACATAGCTCGGTGGTTGCGGCAATGGCCATTCGGCGAATGACAACCCAAATGATCCCAGCAAGGGCGCCGCTTGAAAGAGTAGAAAGCCAAGCAACCATGGGGATATCAACAGATAGAACCATCGTTCGCGTTTCTTTGCCAGAGGCCCCATGCCAATCCCTGTCCCCCTCTCCCGGGCTCCTACGCGTCCAGCCGGGCCTCCGCGGGACGCTCGATGTAAGGTAGGCGTTGTGGTTTCGGCAGGTCAGCCGCTTGCTAGCACCCGCGCGGGCAGGCACACAGTCTGCGTCTATGGCTCGCGGTCACGAGCGAGAATCTCGTTGGCAGTATCTTCCACTTGGGTCATAGCTTCCTCTACCGACATCTCGCCCTTCATGGCTTTGAGGAACAGATCGGAGGTCTTGCCGTATACCTCAAAGGCGCTGGCAGTGAATGGCTTGAAGACTTGGCCATACTCCATTGCTGAAATGATGGCTGCCTGGTTGGAGGGCGCTCGCGCTGGATTGATTGATGAGTCTGCTGCGGAGCGTCGGGCTGGGATGCTGTGGCCTGGAGCACCCCATGTTTCCGCCAGGAAGGCGGGCTCAATCAGTGCCTGAACCAAGGCCCAGGATTCCTCTGGATGCTCCGAGTTCACCGAGATTACATAGCCATTGGTGCTCAGGGGGGTGTACCGCCGTCCATCGGTTCCCACGAGGGGCTGTACAATATCATAGTCGATGCTTCCAGCCTCGTTGAGCTGGCCAACAGCAAAGAACCCGTTGTAGCCCATGGCCGCTTTGCCGGCGATAAAGGGATCGCCGGGGACGCCTGTTTGTGAGCCGCCGTATGGGTCATGGAGGGCGGCCTGATCCTTGTGTACCAGGCTGGCCCACCATTCGGCGGCTTCAAGGGCCTCCGGTGAGGTAAATGTCATCAGCGTGCAGTCCTCATTGGCGCATAGCTCTCCACCCAAGGCGCGGATCAGGTGGCGCTGCCAGAAGAAAGTGAATCCACCACTCCAGCCCCATTGCTCAATGGCCTGTGGATCAAAACTAGCTTCGGTTGGGCTGTGACCATGGGCGTCTCGCGTAAGCTCGATCGCCGCCCTGCGCATGTCGTCATAGGTCCAGTCATCGGTGGGATAGTCCAGCCCCGCCGTGTCAAACATCTCCTTGTTGTAAAAGACGACGTCCGGTGCGGCGGTGTCAGGCAGTCCCCAGAGCGCGCCTTCCCAGCGGAATTGCTCCAGCGGCCCAGCGTAAAAGTCGTCTAGGTTAAGCTGGCTCTCCTCGATTCGGCCAGTGAGGTCTAGAAATGCACTCTGCCTGATCCACTGTTGGGCGAACAGCCCCTGAACCCGGACCACATCAGGCAGATCGTTGCCCGCTAGCTGGGTGTTGATCTTTTCCACCAAAGCCGACTGGGGTGTGGTTTCCAGGTTGATGATCCATTCGGGGTGGGCCTCATCCAGGGCCTCAATAGCGGGCTGGAAAGTGGCCAGTTCCTGGGGCGTCAGGCTCACTTCAAGGCGTAGCTCTACGTTTTCGGGCTGTCTGGCTGGTCCACAGGCCATGAGCAGACCCATGACCAAGACTACGACCAGCCAGGATCTGCGGGCGTTGGAGCTTTGCTGCATCCCCTATCCTCCTGACCGGAGAGTTACTGCTCGCCTGAATGATAGCATACTCCCTGAGAATGCACAAGGGGGCTGCTGAACCTTGCAGTTTGCAGTTTCCCAGGGACCAGGTGGGGTCTACCTGCTGCCAGGGCCTGGCCTTCGTGCGAACTCGCGGCTGCCGACTAGTCCGGTATGACAAGGCTCCTCAACTCGACCCATAGCCGTTGCCGCAAATTGGGCCGCAAGTCATCGTGGATGGCCAGGTCGTACTCATTGTGCGACACGGTCCGGCCATCGTGGCTCAGTCGGCAGGTCAAGTGCCAACCGCCGCCTGTCGGTAGCTGCCAGTCAAGGCCACCTACAACCCTGGCAGAATCGGGCTCCACATCTACGGTCATTTCGGTACGTTCCGCTGGCTGCCCATCGCAATCCCATAGGTTTATTTCTAGGCGGCAATTGGCCAGTACGTCGGCCCTATCACTGATGATCCACACGTTGGCACGAAACTGCTCACCGGATTGATAGTTCCGCAGTGGAAACTTGACACTGACCAGTACAGGCTTGAACAGCCGACTTACCGTTTCGTAGGCTGGTTTGGGCTGCCGGTGAAAGTCCAGGAGGGACCAGGATATGGCAGGCCACGGCTCGTTGAGTTGCCAGATCAGGACACCGCCGCAGCCCTGGGCTTTGCGCCGCCGGTAGTGCTCGATGGCAATCTGCAGGCCATGGGATTGGGCGCACTGGCTAGCCTGAATAAAGTTCTCCAGCGAGGGATCGCCCTCAGTGAGGTAGGGTTGGGCGTAGCGTTTTAGCTTCGCGAATCCTGCCCCGTGATAGGCCCACGACGGCCCAGGCGGCCACAGATCCCCGTCTGGGATGAACTGCCGCAGGGCAGTTGCTTCTGGGGGGGCCTGCAGGCCAAACTCACTGGCAAAGGCAGCCTCGTCGCGGCAGAAGTGTGAGGGCGGGTACCTGTCGTGCCACACCTGCCAGCTATGACTGTCGCCGTCGCTGGGCGAGGCCGGCAGGAAAGGCCGGGTGGGATCCGTACTCTCTAGGACCTGTCTCAGGGCCGCTACGAGTCCCTGGTTGCGCTTTGGGCTGAATTCGTTGCCCCCACACCAGATGGCCAGGCAGGCGTGGTTGCGCAGATCGCGGACGATGGCTCGGGCTTCGGACTGGACAAGTTGGAGGTAGCCCGGTGAGCGCGGAAATCGTGTCAAAAAGGCGCAGGCAAAGGGGAACTCTTGCCACACCAGGATGCCAAGCCGATCACAGAGATCGTAGAAGGCTCGCTTCTCCCGTAGCCCGCCGCCCCACACGCGCAGCAGATTCATGTTGGCCCGCCGGGCCAGTGCCAGTAGGGCCTCATAGTCTGCACTGGTGACGCGTCCGGGCAGAATATCTGCCGGAACCCAGTTGGCGCCCCGGGCGTAGACGCGACGTCCATTGACCTTCAGTGTCCAGCCATCCAGTTCTACTTTCCGAAGGCCCACCGTCAGGCCAGACGCATCCAGCCGCCGGTCGCCGTCCCACACCTCCACGGTCAGCCGGTAGAGATCGGGATGCCCGTGATCCCAAGGCCACCACAGCCTGGGCGTGGGTATCACCAGTCTGAGCTTGTACCGGATCGAACCTGGCGCCAGATCCACGGGCTGTTCAGCAATCAGAGGGTCTGAGTCAAAATTCTCGCCGGCCATTACGAGGCGCAGTCGAGCCCGACCACCTCGGAGGCTATTGAGTTGTACCTCAGCGGAAATGCTAGCAGATGACTGAGCCACCTGCTGTTCAATGGCAATGTCCTCGATAAAGATCTCTTTGCTGGCGATCAGGTACACATCGTCCCAAATACCCATGGTCCGCAGTGACGGGGCGAAATCCCAGCCAAAACTCATCTGGCACTTGAGTGTATCGCGCCGGTGAGGGAAGCGGCCTGGCATGTTTCCCAGCGTGGCCTCAATCCGATTCCAGAGCTTTTCCCAGGGACTACTCCGGTCGCACGGCAGCAAACTGGAGCCCAGCAGCCGGACAGCTAGATGGTTCTGGCTGCCAAGCAGATCTGTGACATCCCGTACCTGGGGCGAGAACATCCCTTCGTGGCGACCCAGATACTTTCCATTGAGAAACAGGTCGTTGATATAGTCCACGCCGCGCAAAATGAGGTGCACCCGGTCACCGGCACTGGCAGGATGGGGGAATTCACGGACCAGCCACCAACAGTAGCCGTCCGCCCATTGAGCAGCCTCGGGACCAGTTGCAAAGGCCAGGTCAGGCAGCTGGCCGGCACGGACGAGGTCTGCCCGGACATTGCCGGGTACTCGGGCAGGCAGCCACTCGGCTACCTCTTTCAGTTCTTGCCACGCAGCCCGCTCAGGCACGGCATTGGCAGGCGCCTGTCCAAGGCGCCAGTCGTCGCCGTTCAACTCGACTATTCGACGGGACATTCTTGCTCTACCATATGGTTGAGACCCTTCAAATAACCGCTGTGTTGCGAACCGGACAGCTTTCGGCCGCGCCAAGGCCTGCACAACTGCTTGGCCTATTGATCTCCACCAGGAGTCGTTCGGCTCAAACCAAAACCACCGGATCCATTTGGATCCGGTGGTCTACTGGGCTAAACCCCCGCTATGCCGTGTGTCCTGTTGGTGCTGAACCTGTTTTTACAGGTGGGTGTCTACCCATCGGTTACTGCCTTGCCCTCGATGGGGCTATCGCATCCCCTTTGGAGCCCGACTCCCTTTGTTCGGGTGTTGGCTCAACCCTCTCTACAGACATCACGTACACAGCAGGGTACTTATCTCCTCCATGATACCATAGATCCCAGAAATACGCAAGTTGCCAAAACCTCTCACGCAAAAGTCACCATAAGTACCCATCCACAGGTGCTCTAGCCCTCGTCTTGAGGGCGGCGCATGTACGCGCGGATGGGTTCAATGCCAGGGACTACTCGGCCAGGCGGATGTGCAGGTCCTTGAGCTGAGTTACTCCTACCGGCGAGGGTGCACCCACCATCGGATCAGCGGCATTTTGATTCTTGGGGAAGGCCATCACCTCACGAATGTTGGGTTCGCCGGCCAAGAGCATCAGCAGGCGGTCGATGCCAGGGGCAATACCGCCGTGGGGCGGCGTGCCATACTCAAAAGCTTCCAGCATGTGACCAAATTGCTGTTGGGCATCCTCAAGATCCAGACCAATAAGCTCAAAGATCTTTTCCTGAATCACTCGCTCGTGGATTCGAATGCTGCCGCCGCCGATCTCATAGTCATTGCAGACCAGGTCATACTGCTGCCCGCGAGCCGCCCCGGGATCCGTGTCCAGGAGAGGTGCATCCTCGGGCATGGGCGAGGTAAAGAGGTGGTGGCTGGGATCCCACCGTTCCTCTTCGTCGTTCCACTCAAAGAGCGGAAAGTCGATGATCCAGACCATGGCTAGCACGCGGTCGTCCCGCAAGCCCAAGCGGTCGCCCAGTTCGACCCGGAGGCGGCCGAGCGCCTCGGCGACGATCTTGGGCTGGTCAGCGACAAACAGAAGCAGGTCTCCAACCCTGCCCTCCATTCGCTCAATGATGGCTGCCACCGTCTCATCATCGAGAAACTTGGTAAAGGAGGAGCGCACACCGTCTTCTCCGACCGCCAGCCAGGCCAACCCTTTTGCCCCGTGTGTCTGGACAAAGCCAGCCAGCTCATCAAGCTGCTTGCGGCTGTAGCTGGTCAGGCCCTCTGCACGGATCCCTTTGACCTGCCCCCCGCCGGCGATGGCCCGGCTGAATACACCAAAGCCACTGTCCGCCACCAGGTCGCTTATTTCCACCAACTCCATGCCAAAGCGTAAATCTGGATTGTCTTTGCCAAATCGCTCAATTGCCTCGCCATAGGTGAGTCGAGGGAAGGGTTTGAAGAGAAGCTGTCTATCACTTACCTCCTCAATGAGGCGTGTATACATCTCTTCTGTGAGCTGCATAACGTCTTCCCGCTCCACAAAACTCATTTCCAGGTCGAGTTGAGTGAACTCGGGTTGTCTGTCGCCGCGCTGGTCCTCGTCGCGAAAGCAACGGGCAATCTGGAAGTAGCGCTCAAAGCCTGCGACCATGAGCAATTGCTTGAGCTGTTGTGGTGACTGGGGTAGTGCATAGAAGCTGCCAGGATGGACGCGACTGGCTACCAAATAGTCGCGGGCGCCCTCGGGAGTGCTCTTGGTGAGGATAGGGGTTTCGATCTCGATAAATCCCCTTTCATCGAGAAAATCGCGCATGAACTTGATCACGCGGTGGCGCAATGCCATGTTGTGCTGCATCCGCTCCCGGCGCAGGTCAAGGTAGCGGTACTTGAGACGTATCGACTCGGCCTCGCCCGTTTCACGGTCAATATAGAACGGGGGCGTCTTGGACTGGTTCAAGACGGTTACTGCCTGGGCTGCAACTTCTACCCTCCCCGTAGGCATATCAGGATTTTCCGTCCCTGGTGGGCGTTGTCGTACGGCCCCCTGGATCTGAAGGACCCATTCGGGCCGCGCCTGATCGGCAATGTCAAAGGCTTCGGGGGCGCTTCGCTGGTTGAAGGTGACTTGGACGATACCAGAGCGGTCGCGCAGGTTCACAAAGAGCACGCCGCCGTGGCTTCTATAGCGGTGTACCCATCCGGCAAGAATGACATTCTGCCCGATATTCTCTGTGCGCAGCTCGCCGCAGTTGTGGGTCTTGAGCATGGTGTTGCCTCCCGTGCGCCAGAAGCGCTGGTCTGGACACTTGTTCTCATCTCGACAGTGGCCCGGCGTCCCGCACGTGGACCAGTGGCTGCAATCCGTGACCGGCCAAGACTGGGACGTATGATACAATGGGCCAGGAAAAAAGTCAAGCCCCTGGTTTCCTGGCCCATCATCTGCATCTTTTTGTAGATCAAGGAATGAAAGAGTACCTCTTGGGCTGCCTGAGAATCAGGTCACCCTGGAGGACGAGCCCCTGGAAAGCGGCGCAAGGAGATCGCTGCGGCTCTGTACTGGCCACAGGCGTCTGGCGTCTGCTAGAGGGTATGACTGATGAACTGGGCCGATGCCGGCCCCATTAGTAGCTGTAATAGTCCACCAGCTTGCCCTGCGTATCGCGCAGGTATGCCGAATCGCCGGTGTTGTTCCACACGGCGTCTTCGGCCAGACCCCAGTACAGCATTCCGCCGCCATCACGTCCCTGGCCACTGTGCAATTTTAGAACCGCGCCGGGTGCCAGGTTCACGGACGGGAAGGCATAAATGTGGTTGGCCCCGTCCTTGAGAGAAAAACCAGAAAGGTCGACGTTCTCCGAGCCCTCGTTTTCAAATGCGATCCACTCACCATTGGGATTCTGGTGGTCCGGGCCCGGGGCGTCGTAGGATATCTCGCGGATTTTGATGGGGACATCGGCCAATGCCCAAAGCCCCACCTCGTTCTTCCGGGCTCTCTGTTCGGCAGCGAGTATCTCTTCGCTGTACCGCACATTGGGTGGCTCTGTGTAGGCATTGGCATAGCCTTGGCCGACCAGTTCCAGGTTGACAAAGTGATCCCCGACCCACAAGTAAGCCAGTGTCCGGCCGAAGCGATCGGTGGGCTGGCTGTCCAGGACCATCCACACCGCCTGGCCCTCGGTCAGGTGGCGGTTCGCCTCGGTTGCCTCTTCGTAGAAGGGCTGGCCGCGTTCCGGCGTGTTGATGCCCAGGTAGCGAACACGGCGACCATCGGCCAGTTCCACGGTATCGCCGTCCACCACATGGGCGATCTTGACCTGCTGGCCGTCACTTGGCGTGGGCGGTGCGGGAGGTGTAGGTGTACCGTCGCAGCCCAAGCTCAGCAGGACGAGGATGACCAGGGCCGCAATGGCGCGCAGCTTTCCCATCAAGACTCCTAGATCTCTATGGGAGCTGCCAGGACAGCCAGCAGCAACTTGGCCGCATTCTCGACGTCATCCATGTCGACCATTTCGGACTGGGTATGGACGTGGCGGCAGGCGATAGATACGCAGGTGGATGGCACGCCACTTCGGGCCAATTGCATGGCCGCCGCGTCGGTGGTGCCTCCTACCAGGACTTCCAACTGATAGGGAATGCCCTGTGCTTCGGCAGTCTCAATCAGGCGGTCATTGAGTTCGGGATGGGACAGCATGCCCGAATCCATGATCTTGATGCATGGCCCATCGCCCAGTTTCATGGCCAGTTTGGCCGCCTCGGGGGTATCCGCGGCAATGGTGACGTCCAGGGCGATGCCGAGGTCCGGGTTGAGTTCGTAGGCGCTGGTACGGGCTCCCCGCAGGCCCACTTCTTCCTGCACGCTGAAGACAAAAAAGAGGTCATGGGGCGAATCGCCCATCTGCCGCAGCACTTCCACCAACACTGCGCAACCAATGCGGTCGTCGAGGGCCTTGGCCACGATCCTTTTGCCCAAATCGGCAAATGGACGCACAAAGCCCACCGCCTGGCCCAGGCGTGCTTGAACTTCCTCGCGGCGGGTAGCGCCCATGTCTAGATAAAGCTTGGCCAATTCTGGCTTGTCGCTGAATTCGCGCCGGCTCTCGGGAGCAATCACGCCTTGCGCCCCGTCGGAGAACTGGACGCGACCACCGACCAAGGTCATGGGGTCGATGCCGCCAATTGGTTGGAAGCGTAGAAACCCCTTTTCATCCACGTAGCTGATGATCAGACCGATCTCGTCCATGTGGGCGGCGAGCATAATCTTTTTGCCCTGGCCGTTGCCCTTCTTGAACGCGATCAGGTTACCCAGGGCGTCCACGCGCAGCTCGTCGGCATGGGGTTCCACTTCGCCGCGGATAATCTCGCGGATCTGTTCTTCGTTGCCGGAAGGTCCGTAGGCTTCAGTCAATCGTTTAATCAGCTCTTTCACGTTCGTCTCCTCACAGCATTACGCATCGCGCGCCAATGCCCAGCTCTCAGGCAAGGCGTGCAGGGCGGCTTTCATCAGGCTCACCAAACCGTCATAATCGTTCAGGCTCAGTATGCCCACCGGGGTGTGGATGTAGCGGCACGGGACCGCTACAGTCACCGAGGGCACGCCAGACTTGGTCAGGTGAATGGCCCCAGCATCGGTGGCGCCCACGCCGGGTTGCTTGAACTGGTACGCGAGCCCCTTCGACTCGGCCGTATCGATTAGAAGACGGACCAGCCGCTTGTCGGCAAAGAAGGACCGGTCCATCATGGTAATTGCCGGTCCCTTGCCCAGCTCCGTGGTAGGGCTGCTGTCCTCTTTCTTGGGAGTGTCGTCGCAGACCGTTCCCTCCAAGGCAAAGGCCACATCGGGATCGATACGGAAGGCGGCTACCCGTGCGCCGCGCAGCCCAACTTCCTCCTGGACACTGAAGGCGAGGTAGAGGTCAACCTCGTAGGTATCGTCAGCGAGGGCCGCGGCCACAGCACAGCCTGCGCGATCATCAAAAGCTTTGCCCTTGACCGTGCGCAGACCATCCTCGGAGAGTACCTGGAACTGCGTGTCAAAGGCCACATAGTCGCCCAGCTTGACCAGCTTGTTTGCCTCGTCTTCGCTGGATGCGCCGATGTCTATGGCCATTTGATCGAAGGCGATCACCTGCTTGCGCTGGCTGGGTTTCGTCAGGTGGATGGGTGGTGCAGTGATGACGCCGGGCAGTCGTTTCTCACCGACGACCACGCCCTTGGCCAGCAGAAGCCGGGCACCAATGCCGCCCACTGGTTGAAAACCCAACAGTCCGTTCTTGTCGATACGCGTGATCATGAGGCCGACTTCGTCGGTGTGGGCATCAACCATGACCTTCAGGCGGGGCGTGGCGCCGCTGCCCTTCTTGAAGGCAATCAGGTTGCCCAGGGCGTCGGTACTGAGTTCGTCGACTTTGTCCTTCAGGGCGCGAGCCAGTACGCGGCGTACCTCGTCTTCGTTTCCGGAAGGACCAAAGGCATTGGACAGTTCTTCTAGCAGCAAAGTAGCCTCCTACGATTCCTCGTCATCCAACCCCAGATCCCAAGTGAGACTATCCAGAAATCCCTCGTCCAGGCGAGCAATGAACGCTGCCAGCAACCTGCCCGTACGCTCTACATCTTTGACCGATACCGTCTCAACCGGTGTATGCATGTTGCGTTGGGGGATACCCAGCAGTGCGGTGGGGATGCCCTCTCGAGTGATCTGGATGGCGTAGGCGTCGGTACCGCCCGGACGGGTGGAAGGTTCGATGTGGTAATTCATCTCTAGAGCCCGGGCAGTCTCAATCAGGGCCTGCTGGAGCTTGGGGTGAAAATTGGGTCCACAAGGAATGGTCGGCCCCTTGCCCAGTTCAAAGGTATACTCGTTGGCCGTTCCGGGTTGTTTGGCCCATGTCACATCGATGGCAATTCCCAGGTCAGGCTTCAGCCCGTAGGTGCTGGTGATGGCGCCCTGGTAGCCTACTTCTTCCTGCACGGTAGCAACAGCGTAGACGTCCCAGTCGTGGCGCATCCGGCCGAGTTCTTCCAGGCAGACTGCAGCGGCAGCTACGGACACCCGGTTGTCCATGGCCTTGCCCGACACGAGCCCGCCTTGCAGTTCGACCAATTGCCGATTCATGGTGATCAGATCGCCGACGCGTGCCAGGTTGGGCAGCTCCTCCGGCGTCCGGCCCACGTCAATGAGCAGCTTGTCATAGGGAATGGACTTGTCCTGTTCGCTTCTCGGCAGGACGTGGGGTGGGCGCGCACCTATGATACCGGGCAGATCCTGGCGTCCATGTACCATAACCTCCTGGCCCAGGAGTACCCGGTCATCGTAGCCGCCGACCTGTTGAAAGTGGATGAAGCCTTTCTCGATCTGGGATACGATGAGACCGATTTCGTCCATGTGGGTGGCCAGCATAATGGTCTGTCGTGGCTGCGGCCCGGTGCCATCTTTCCGGGCGATGACATTGCCGAGGCGGTCCGTCCGAACCACGTCGGAATAGCAGCCAAATACGTCCTCGAGAACCTGTCGAACCTCATGTTCGTAGCCCGATACCCCACGGGCCTCCGACAGGCGCTTCAGCAACGGCACAATGTCCACGAGGTCTTCCTCACTCTCTTTGCACGGGATGGTGTAGAGCGGGGCGATTATAGCGGTGATTCAAGTCCCTGTCAAACGCATTCACGCTCAACGGCAGGGCGATCTCTTTCGAGTAGAGGCGGACAACTCGTCGCTTCGAGAGCGGATATGGATATGATGGCCCCAAAGCCTCAGAATTGTGCCCCTTGACTTTTAATGCCTTTCCCAGTAGAATGAACCCGATACGCACGTCAGGCGTTATCCCTATGTACGCTGGGGGGACACTAGCAAGGCTACCTTGGGCCAGATCTGCCGGTTGATCTTCCTGCGGTAGAGGACTTGCAGTCCCAAGCACCACTCGCATAGTGTGATCCGGGCGAGGGCTCTGTCCCGCCCTCGTTCCTAGAAAGTGAAGATATGTTTCCTGAACTGGAATTGAAGGAAGGTTGGGCAACGGTTGCCCTATTGCTGATCATCCTGTTCTTCGTTGCCTGGTCGATCCAGACGGCGGCCTGGACGGGAGGGCTCTCTATTCTGCAGGCCATCGTGCTGGTCGGTGGTGTGACCGGCATCGTACTGGCCAAGAGCCGCGTTCCGAGCATTACAGCCCATCTGTTGTCCATTCTGGCGGCTTTCACCTGGACCGCCTTTCTTGCCAGCAGGGTTCTGGCCAATGTTTCGGGTCTCCCAGTAGAGGCCGCTGTGGTCGAGCTGGATCGGATACTCGTGGCTTGGATCACGGATGTGCTCAATGGAGGAACGAGTCCCGGCAACTATCCGTTTCTCTTGCTTCTCGGGATCCTTCTATGGTTTGTGGCTTACATCAGTGCCTGGGCGATATTCCGGTGGCAGCGCGTTTGGCTGGCCGTGATCCTGTGCGGCGTGGCATTGATGGTGAACATCACATACGCACCCAAAAACCTGACCGGCTACCTCATCGCTTTTGTTCTATTCTCCCTGCTTCTGGTGGTGCGCACAAGCCTCGCCTTTTACCAGAATGAGTGGCGTGTGGCCAAGGTTGGCTATAGCCCAGAATTGGTTTATGCTTTCTTTCGCGCCGGCCTAACCGTCACCGTAGTGGCGATTCTCCTCGCTTGGGTGGCACCCGCTGCCCTGGCCAGCCGCCCAATGCAGGAGGTCTGGGACAAGGTAACGCAGCCCTGGCAGCAGTTGAAGGACGAGTCCAACCGCCTGTTTCAGGATCTCAACTACCAAAACAAACCTGCTACCGTGTATTTTGCCCGGGCGATGAAGTTTGGCGGAGCCGTAGAATTGACGGACGCGCCGGTGTTGGACATAAGGGCCAGTACGGGACGATACTGGCGGGTCATGTCCTTCCACGAGTACATGGGCGATGGCTGGAACAACACAGATTACAGCACGATCCTCATCGAAGAGAACGATCCGCGGCTGGTCGGTCCCGAGTTCGAGCTGCGGCGAGAGGTGACACAGACCATTACCCTGCACCAGAATTTTGGGACCCAGGGCCCCATCGCCGCTGCCAGTCAGCCCCTGCGGGCGGCACTCCCATTGCAGGCTGTGGTGAGCTATGTGGTGCCGGAGGAGAAAGTGGATGAGGCAGCGGATGAGGCAGCCGGCCTGGTGCCGCCGTCTCCCGTCCCCAGTGATGCCTCTGTGCTCTATTCGCGCATCCCACTCAACGCGGGCGATTCCTACCAGGTGGTCTCTTCCCTCACCAGGGCGGACATGGAGTCCCTGGGAGAAGCCGAAGTGGAGTATCCGGACTGGGTAGCGCCCCGCTACTTGCAGTTGCCCGACTCGATGCCTGAGCGTATTGTAGAACTGGCGGAAGAGGTCACGGCGGGGAGTGAGACGCCCTACGATAAGGCTCAGGCCGTCGAAGCCTATTTGCGCAAGATCCCGTATAACGAGCAGATCGAGGGGCCGGCAGAGGACCAGGATGGGGTTGACTACTTTCTCTTTGAAGCCCGGGAGGGATACTGCGACTACTATGCTTCGTCCATGGTTGTCATGCTCCGGTCGGTAGGCGTCCCGGCGCGCTACGTTCGGGGTTACAGCCAGGGGAAAAAGCAGGACGGTGTCTATCACGTGCTAGAGTTGGATGGCCATGCCTGGCCCGAGGTCTTTTTCCCTGGCTATGGTTGGGTCGAATTTGAGCCCACCGCGGGGGAACCGGTTCTGGCTCGCCCCAAATCGCAGGATCCCGCGGCCGGCAGGCAGAATGCTGCGAACCGTCTCGGGCCTGACCGCGATGAGCGGATGGAAGCCATGTTTGAGGATGAGGGCTTTGCGCCGATGTCCGGACCCGCGGGCGCCACTCTGCTTCAGAAGGCCACACGCTGGGGGGGGGTACTGCTGGTGGTGCTTGGTCTGAGTTTACTGGCAGCGGCCTCGCTCATGGCTCGTCGCCGCCGCCGTGTCGTTGGGCTTAGCGCAGCGGAGCGCGTTTACGTGGATCTCGTCGACTGGGTTGCCCGCTTGCTCAAGCTGAGCCCACGGGCTCACCAGACTCCTCACGAGTATGGTTCGGCCGTTGCCGCGCTTGTGCCCGCAGGCCGGCGACCGGTACGGCGCATCGTCGATACCTACGTAGGTTACCGCTTTGGCGGCCGGCCTGGAGATGGCGAGCAGGTCGAGCAAGCCTGGAGGGATACCCGGAAAGCTCTGTGGCGCGGCTGGCTGGAACGAAAAACCTCCAGACTCCTGGCTCTTCCGCGCCGCCTGTTCACGGCTTCATCATCCGAGGCTATGTGGCAAGAGCCGCCTGCCCCCAAGAGGGGGTGAGGCTGCCCAAGTCCTGGTCGGTCAGGAAAGCGCTAGTTCAAGGACCCGAAAAGAAACCCCCACCCGAAGGTGGGGGCTTCTTGGCTTTTCTGAACTGACTGCCAATGCCTCTTTCTGCCAGAGAGTAGGGATTCCAATCTTCTCATCACAGTCAAAGCATGCAGGTGGCAGCGAGTCACCGATCAGAAGCCTTGCGACAGAAAACCAACAAGGATCCGGCGTACAATCGCCAGGATGATGAGCGCGACGATGGGACTGATATCGACCGTGCCGCCCACCGGAGGTATCAACCGCTGGAGGGGTTTCAGCACAGGGTCTGTGACCCGGTACAGGAGCTGGATGGCCGGATGATCGATCCTGGGCTGGTAGGGATTCGTGTTCACCCAGGACAGCAGTACCCGGATCAGGATCAGAAAAGAGTAGAACTGAAAGACAAAAGAGACGATGGAAGCCAGGCTTGGCATATTCGGGTGAATCCTCCTCGCAGAGTCGTTCTCAGTCCTTGCGCCATGGCGGTACCTGGGGCGCAAAGATGGCGCGACCCACACGGACAAGGGTAGCACCCTCCTCGATGGCCACTTCAAAATCATCGGTCATGCCCATCGACAGATCGTGCCAGGCTAGCTGTGGAAAAGCGGCTCGCAGGGCATCGCGCAGCTTACGGAGACGGACGAAAACAGGGCGTGCCTCTTCCGCGCTGGAGACGATGGGAGCCATCGTCATGAGGCCGTCGACCTGCAGGTGGGGCAGGGCAACGATTTCCTCCATCTCGGCCAGCAGTGTCTCTGATAGTGGATCTCCCTCAACCCAGCGGTCAGCGGCAAAACCATATTTGCTGGCCTCACCGGAGACGTTGAACTCGAGCAGCACCGGTAGGGGCGCTGGCAGGTCTGCGTACAGCCGGTCCAGTCGATGGGCCAATTTGACGCTGTCCATCGAGTGTACGAGGTCAAAGCGGGACACAACCCGTTTGGCTTTGCGGCCCTGTATGTGGCCGATCATGTGCCACACGATCCCAGCTGGGAGACCCTCCATCTTTTCTTCGGCTTCCTCAACCCGATTCTCGCCAAAATGACGCTGTCCCAGATCATAGGCCGCGCGTATCACCTCGGCTGGTTGGGTCTTGCCTACGGCTACGAGGGTGGTCTCGGCTGGATCGCGCCCGGCACGTGCGGCAGCCGCAGCGATCCGGGTTTGGACGGCCTGCAGATTGGCCTCCAGTTGGTTCATTGGTTGTCTCCTAAAGACTCTTGGAAGGATGGTAGTCCCGGCGGGTGGAGCGATTGGGGCTGTGTCGTATCCTCTGGCTCCAGCGTCGATTGGGGGACTTGGCTGCTCACACCAGTCTTATCAGAAACGCGCGGCACTAGATAGGTTACCACGGCGAACCGCCCGGTCCGGCCCATGTCGGCCCGATGCGAAAAAAAGATGTCATTGTGACAGGCGGTGCACAATTGGGCCTGCTCTATTTTGTGGACACCGGCCGCACCAAGCTGTTGGGCATTGGCCGCCGATAGGTCGAGACGCCACCCATCCTCTTCCTGGTGCATTGCCTGGTTCCAATCGGGTAGTACATAGCCCATCGCCGAGGCAACATTGTATCCAACGGTGTAGCAACAGGGCCCGATGGCCGGACCCAGGCCGGCGATAAGGTCCTGTGGGCGTGATCCAAAGGTCTCCTGCATGGTCTCGACCGCGCGGCGGGCGATGGCCTGAGCCACCCCGCGCCAGCCAGCGTGGATGAGCCCCAGGGCGTGCACTACCGGATCGTAGAGGAGGATGGGCTGGCAGTCGGCATAGCGGAGCAAAAGCGCGACGCCGGGAATGTTGGTGACGAGTCCATCGGTATTTGGCAGTTCAGTGCCTGCATCCTCCACGGTGACGGCCGCTACCCGGTTGCTGTGGACCTGGACTGGTGTAGCCACCTGGTCCGCGCCCAGAGACAGATGGGCGTAGATGCGGGTGTGGTTTGCAGCCACTGCCTCAGGCTCGTCGCCTACGCTGTGCCCCACGTTCAGCGTGTCGTAGGGCTTGAGACTCACGCCTCCGAGCCTGGAAAATACCGCGTGGACCAGTCCCTCCTGGGTCAGGCTGTCAAAATAGTAGGTTGTGAGACTTGCATCATTCTGACGTAGCAGCGCCATGGTCCTCTCTACCGGGGCCAGTTTTGCAGGTGGTCCGCCATGGCAGGCTAACCCCTACCTTACTCTCCCCCCTTGATTATACTATAGAAGCTGACGGGTCCCAAAAAAGGGAGAACGGCATGTGGTATGAGATAGCCTGTCCCCATGGGGGCCCTTGAGACGGGAGGATTCAGCCATACAGAGCCTCGGAGCCAAGCGCAAGAAGGCTGCCTGAGATCAGGAGTATCTACTCAAGATCCTGGCTGGACGAATGAGCCCGCCTTTCCAACAGAGCCGGCCGGAGGTTGAGGGACAGACTTTTGACAAGTCACAGCAGGCGTGGTACAATTGAAATGAAACGGATGTTTCATTTAATGAAACATCGTGAGTGTTTTGGTTGGGAAGGGTATGATCATTCTGCTGTTGCCGTCCATCGGACGTCAAGGGGCCAAGAAAGACATCCGGTGGGCGCCAGCAAAGACGCTTCAGTGACCAGCACCCTGGACAACCTGAGACTTGGTCACGTAGCAGAGGATAGCTGGGTAGCGATGGCTCTGGGCGTCGTTGATGACGCCTGCGAAGGGGGCCCCAAGATGAGGCTTAGCCTGGCAGACAGGGCAGCCGGCGCCGCAAGAGAGAATCAAGGGCTACTCAGCTATGGGCTGTTCGTCATGGCCCTGACGCACATGCTCACAGACGTATTTACCCGCATCCACACGACGCTATTCCCTGTTCTTCAGACCGAATTCAGCCTGTCCCTCCAGCAGTTGGGTCTCATCGCTGCCATTCCTGCTCTCTGCCAAGCATTCCTGTCTATCCCTACGGGTTTGCTGGCCGATAGGTTGGGTTCCAGGCTAATGATCATCATCGCGCTTGTGGTCGCCACTGGTGGTACCCTTCTGGCCAGCCAGGCTCTCACACCCGTCATGTTGATCGTTGCCGTCAGCCTCGTGTACATCAATACCACCGTGTACCACCCTGCGGCCTATAGCTTTGTTACCAGGCTCTTCGAACCCAGCACCCGGCCCAAGGCTTTGGGCATCCATGGCGCCGGTGGGTCTTTGGGCGTGGCGCTTGGCCCGATCTCCATTACCATCTTGATGGGGGCTTTTGCCTTCGGTTGGCGGCAAGTATACCTTTTTTGGAGCCTGCCCCTCCTCCTGGGTATCGTCGCCGTGCTGTTCCTCCGATCCGCGCCAAGGGATGACGTGGGGGTGAGCCCCGCTACTACCGGTGATGTCGGGCGTGGCTCGAGACTCTCCTCACTGCTCACCTATAGCATGATCATGTTTCTGGTCTACATCGCCGTGCAGTCGATGGCCAACTCGATGAGCCAGTCGTTCATGGCCCTCTACCTCGTCGATGACAGGGGGTTCTCCGGACCTGCGACCAGTACGCTCATCGGGCTCCATACACTGGTGGGAATTGCCGGCGCTGTGTTGGGCGGCTTTTTCGCCGTCCGGTATGGAGAGAAAAGGTGGCTGCTTGCCATCCTGTCGCTGTCCTACGTCTGCTATGGCTTGGCTATCCTCGTCCCCAACAACACAGCCTTTGTGGTTCTGTACCTGAGTTATGGCTTCTTGACCTTCTTGGGCATGGCCGCAACTGCGGCCATTCTGGCCAAGCTATCACCGGGCAAACAGCGAGGGCTGGCCTTTGCCCTGTACTTCCTACCGGTCAGCATCATGGGGGCCGCGGCGCCCCTCGCGGCGGCATCTATTGGCGACGCCTTTGGGCTGGTCTCTATCTTTTACGCTGCAACATTCCTTTTCTTCATGAGCCTGGGTGTGCTGAGTTTTGGCGTCAAACTCAGGCCGTCAGACTGAGCATCGGAGACGACGCCCACAGGAGAAACCCAGGATGAAGCTCAACCTGGCAGGCAGGACAGCAAGCGCAGTAAAGGCGAATCAGTCGATATTTAACTATGGCCTGTTCGTCATGGCCTTCACGCACATGCTCACCCATGTGTTTGTCTATGTGCATACGACCCTATTCCCTATTCTTCAGGACGAATTCAACCTTTCCCTCCAACAGTTGGGTCTCATCGCTGCTATCCCTGCCCTCTGCCAGGCGCTCTTGTCCATCCCCGCGGGGTTGCTGTCCGATCGGTTGGGTTCCAGGCTGATGATCGCCTTCGCTCTCGCGGTCGCCACCGGCGGCGCCCTTCTGGCCAGCCAAGTTCTCACCCCCCTCATGTTGATCGTCGCTGTCAGCCTTATGTACATCAACACAGCCATATACCACCCCGCCTCCTATAGCTTTGTTTCCAGGTTCTTTGAACCCAGATCAAGGCTCAAAGCATTGGGCATCTTTGGCGCCGGCGGAACCTTGGGCATGGCGCTTGGCCCGATTTCCATTACGATCTTGATGGGGGTCTTTACTCTCGGCTGGCGGCAGGTGTACCTTTTCTGGTGTCTGCCCCTCCTGCTGGGCATCATCGCTGTGCTGTTCCTCCGCTCGGCGCCAAAGGATGACGTGGGGGTGGAATCTGCTGCGGGCGGGCATGGAACGGCAGCCACCACGCTGTTCACCTCCAGCATGATCCTGTTCCTGGTCCACCGCGCCATGCGGCTGATGGCGTACTCGATGAGCCTGACCTTCATGGCTCTGTACCTGGTCGACGACAGGGGATTCTCCGGATCTGCGACCAGTACTTTGATTGGGCTCAATTTGCTGGTGGGCATCGCCGGCGCCGCGTTGGGTGGCTTTTTTGCCGTCCGGTACGGAGAGAAACGATGGCTTCTCACCACGCTGTCGCTGGCCTACGTCTGCTACAGCTTGGCTATTTTCGTCCCCAGCAACACGGCCTTTGCCCTTTTCTATCTGAGCTACGGTTTGCTAAGAACCTTGGGCATGGCCGCCAATGCGGCCATCATGGCCAGGCTGTCACCGGGCAAACAGCGGGGGATGGCCTATGCCCTGTTCTTCCTGCCGGGCAGCATCATGGGGGCGGTCGCACCCATCATCGCAGCATCCATTGGAGATGCTTTTGGGTTGGTAGCCATCTTTTACGCGACCATCGTCCTGTCCTTGCTGAGCCTGGGTGTGCTGCAATTCGGTGTCAGGCTCAAGCAGACGGCATGAGTGCAGAAGCCCTGACGGGGTGGATTCTGCGCTCCAGTCTCAGATCTGCGGCATCAGGCGGGTGTATCCTTTGGGGGTAGCATAGAACCCGCAACGAAGGCTAGAATCTGTCAGCTCTGGTTGATAAACGGCCAATTTTGGGTCTTGACAACGCAGGGCAGATATGGTATATTGAAAATGAAACAGTCGTTTCATTAGATGAGCCACCCCAAGGGTTACGATGTCAAAGCAGGACTATCGAATAGCCGCCGTGGATAAAACGCTCGACATCCTCGAGTACTTGGGACAGCAGCGAAAAAAGATGGCGCTGCCTGAACTCAGCGTAGCCTTGGGCATGCCCAAAGCTACGCTGTTTCGCTATATGGTCACGCTTGAAGGCCGGGGCTACGTCCGCAAGGGTCCCGATGACGACAACTATACCCTGGGCTTCAAGGTGCTGGAACTTGGCAGCAATATTCTGGCAAATCTGACCCTGCACGAGCTTGCTTTGCCCTACATGAAAGAGCTTCAGGTACAATTCCACGAGACGGTGAACCTGGGCGTGCTGGATGGGTGTGAGATTGTCTACATCGAGATCCTCGAGAGTACCAGAACTTTCAAGATGTCATCCCGTGTCGGTGGACGCGACTTGCCTCACGCCACTTCCCTGGGCAAAGCCATGCTGGCCTTCCTGCCCCAAGAAGAAGTCGAGAGAATCGCCTTGGCCAGCAACCTGCCAAAGCGTACCGCCAATACGATCACTTGCTTACCCCAGCTCAAGCACGAGCTGGAGACAATACGACAGCGTGGCTATGCCATAGACGAGGGCGAGAATGAGGAGGGGGCGCGCTGCGTCGGCGCCCCTATTTTTGATCGCCGGGGAAATGTGGTCGCCGCACTTAGCATAGCCGGCCCCGCCTTCCGTTCACCCGCTACAGGGATCGAGGACATGGGTACCGCGCTGATGTCTGCCGCGCTGCAGATCTCGCAGGGCCTTGGTTACAGGTACGAGTCCTGAGCTTTTGCAGCATTCCTACCTTTCTTCAACTGCTCGAAGCGCGAAAAGCCCTGGAGCAGGGGATCGCCGCCGCCGCGGGGGCCGGCCAGATCTCTGACCAAGAGATCGCTGAACTGGAGGCCTGCCTGGGCCGGACCGCTGGCCATCATGGAGGCACCGGACGCTTTTTTGCAGACAGACCTGGAGCTGCACGCCAGGATCTCCGCCGTCATCATGGAGCCCATCATGTGCCACACCGGCTGCATCCTGCCCCGGGAAGGGTACCTGGCGGGCGTGCAGCGAGTCTGCCGGCAGTACAGCATCGTGTTCATTCTGGACGAGATCATCGCCGGTTTCCGCGTGGGCCTGTTCGGCGCCCAGGGCTACTTTGGCATCACACCCGACCTGGCCACCCTTGGCAAGGCCATGGCTGGGGGCTTTCTGGTGAGCTGCCTGGCCGGAAAACGCGAGATGATGGAACTGATCGGCAAGGGACCGTCAATCACTCGGGCACTTTCAACAGCAACGTGATGGCCATGGCGGCCTCGCTGGCAACGCTCTCGGCCCTGGAGGGGGACGGTGTGTACGAGCGCCTGACAGCCTACGGACTGCGCTTGAAGGCGGGCCTGAAGCAGACGGCGGACGACCTGGGCCTCCCGGTCCAGGTCAACGGTCCGGGCCCATGGTTCACCTGGCCTTTGCAGGGCCTGAGCGGATCTATGACTGCCGGTCCTTCGCGCAGAACAACGACATGGGCCGCTGCCGGCGGTTTGCCGATCTCCTGTTGGGCCAGGGCGTTCGCCATATCCCGCGGGGCATGTGGTACCTGTCTGCGGCGCATACGGACGGCGACATCGAGGCGGCGCTGGAAGCGGCCGAAATGGCCTTGCCGAAACTGGATCAGGCCTGAGTGGGCTAACCGGACACCGCTGCTTGCGGCGCCCGGCTAGATCTGAAAAAGAAGGACGTCACAGACTGTGGACATCTATGAGCGACTCGGTGTGAAAAAGCTCATCAACGCCGGCGGGCCGCAGACCATCTATGGCGGCTCGTTGATGCTGCCGGAAGTGATCCAGGCGATGGCCGAAGCCAACCGGGCCTTTGTGAATATCAACGAACTGCAGGCCAGCGCCGGGGCGCGGATCGCCCAGCTCCTGGGAGTAGAGGCCGCTCTGGTGAGCGCTGGCGCTGCGGCCGGGATGGCTGTGGCCGCGGCGGCCTGCATCGCCGGCGCAGATCCGGCCCTGGCCAAGCGGCTTCCTGACACAGGGGGGCTGAAAGACGAGATCGTCGTTCTGCGGCGTCACCAGATCCACTACGTTCAGGCGATGCGGCTCTCCGGCGCGCGCCTGGTCGATGCAGGCTTCTGGGATGGGGCGGCCCTTGAGGACGTAGCGCCCCACTTCGGCGAGCAAACAGCGGCCGTGCTGTACGTGGCCAAGTTCGAGAAGGCCGCCGGCTCAGTGCCCCTGGAGCAGATCGTGTCCCTGGGCCAGGACCGGGGCGTGCCGGTGATCGTCGACGCGGCTGACGAAGTGCCGCCGCTGTCCAACGCTCGCCGGTTCCTGGAAATGGGCGCCGATCTGGTGATCTTGAGCGGGGGCAAAGACATCCGGGGTCCGCAGGCATCGGGACTGATCCTGGGGAAAAAGAAGCTGATTGAGGCCTGCGCCGTCAACGCCTGCCCCAATCATGGGGTGGGCCGGCCTATGAAAGTATCCAAGGAAACCATCGCCGGCCTGGTCAGGGCGGTGGAACTGTACGTCCAGCAGGACTTTGAGGCGGAGATCAGAACCTGGGAAGCGCAGAGGGACTACGTTGTAGAACAGCTTTCCGACCTGCCTGGGGTCCAGGCCAGCAGGACGAAGCCGATCTTCCCAGGCATGCCGCGCTCCTACTATCTGCCGGCAGCCTACATCGATCTGGACGAGGGGGAACTAGGCTTGACGGCGGACGAGGTCGTCCAGCAACTGCGATCGGGTGAGCCGGGCATCGTCGTGGGCCGGTACCCGTCTGGCCTGGCTCTGAGGGTGCACATGGTGCAAGAAGGGGAAGAGAGGATAGTGGCCGCCCGGCTCCTGGAAATCCTTGGCCGGGCAAGCTAGCACGGCTGACAGTGTTAAGGGGAACAGAACGGCAGGGGTACGATCAGCCTGATGACCGGGGGGCCAGCCCGGAAGCCGTTCAAGCGAGGAGCAACTCGCGGCCATAGCTATCCTGGAACCGGCCAGGCGTCTGGCCCGGCAGTCGTTGCGAATCCCCCCAGGGCCGGGTGCCCAGTGACAAGGAGTTGGTACAGGAGAATCCTGCCGCAATGGGATACTGGTTGACAAGAGAGCGGCGAGCCAAGTCAGAGGTGAATCCATGAATCATCAAGAGAGGCAGGATGCCTTGTTGGCATACCTGGAGACCCACCGGCAGGAGATCATCGACTTTACCGGGGCGCTCGTGGCCACACCCAGCCCCAATCCCCCAGGCGACGAGCGGGCGGTGGCCGATGCCGTCTTGTCCCGGATGGCCGATCTGGGACTGGAAGGCGCCGAGGTGCTGGCCCGGGAGCCAGAGCGGCCCAACATCGTCTACCGCCAGGCGGGTGCGCCCCGCCTGGCGGGCCGGAGCGGCTCGCCGCGCCTGATCCTCAACGGCCACCTGGATACCAAACCAGTGGGCGAGGAGGATCGAAAACTGTGGAAGACCGATCCCCTGGTGCCAACAATCATCAACGGCAAGCTCTACGGGCTCGGATCAGCGGATATGAAGGGTGGCATCGCGGCCATCGTCTATGCCGCCGCTGCGCTCAAATCCCTGGACCAGCCCCCAGCCGGCGATCTTGAGCTCATCTTTACCGCCAACGAGGAGGCGCCGGGGGAATACGGGGTTAACTGGCTGGTCAAGAACCACGACATCCAGGCTGATTTCTGCCTGGTGGCGGACACGGCGGGGATGCACGAGGACTTTGACGTCCTGCACGTCTGCCTCCGGAACACGGTGATCTTTACGATCAAGGTCCATGGTACCCAGATGCACAGCAGCATGTCCGACCAGTTCGATGCGGTGAATGCCAGCGTCAAGATGGGCTGGGTCTTGTGGCGGATGGCCAGGGACCTGAAGCTGCGCTACGAGCCCCACCCCTACTATCCCCAGGGGCCAACCGTCAACCTGGGCGATCTGGTCCGCGGGGGAGTGGCTTATGGCACCTTCTGCGGCTATGCCGAGTTCGGCAGCGACATTCGCTTCCTGCCGGGCATGACCCGCGAGGGCGTAGTGGCGGATCTGGAGAGTTTTTTGGCCGGCCTGCGCCGGGAGGACCCGGCCCTGCAGGTGGAACTCGAGGTAGATAGGACAAACGAGGAGGTAGACTGGCAGTGGCTGCGGGGAGACGAACCCTTTGTGGGCATATTGCAGTCGGCCAGCGAGCGGGTTCTAGGCCGCCGGCCTCCGCGGGGCGGGTTCCCTGCCTTTACCGATGCATTCTGGTTCCACTCCTACGCGGGCATACCGGCCATCCCGGCCTACGGGCCCGGGCTTCTGCCCCGAGCCCACGGCCCGAACGAGTATGTGTCCACCGAGGCCATCGTGCAGGCCAGCAAGATCTATGCCCTGGCCGCACTGGAATACCTCGAACCATCAACCACGACGGAGGGCGATGGATGACAGTGCAGGGAAAAGTGGCGATCGTGACCGGCTCTACGCAGGGCATCGGTCGAGGTGTCGCTCGGCGCTTTGCCGCCGAGGGCTCGGACCTGGTCGTCGTCGGCAGAAACGAAGAGAATGGTCGCGCCGTCGTGAACGAGCTGCGCGGCCTGGGCGCCAGGGCCATCTATGTCAGGACCGACGTGACCCGCGTCGAGGACATCGAGGGCATGGTCCAGCGAACGATGGAGGCATTTGGCCAGATCGATATACTGGTCAATAACGCCGGGGGAGCCAGCTTTGCCAGAGGGACGCCGTTCTTTGAGCTGGCGATAGAGGATTGGCAGCGGGCCATCGACCTCAATCTGACGGGGACTTTTTTGTGCGCGCGGGCGGCCGCCCGGAATATGGTCAAGCGGAAGCAGGGCACGATCATCAATATCGCCTCTGTCTTTGGCTTTGCCACGGGGACAGGCACTGCGGCCTACGTGGCTGCCAAGGGAGCCGTTGTGCAACTGACGAAAGCCATGGCCGCGGACCTGGCGCCCCACCAGGTTCGCGTGAATTGCATCGCGCCGGGCGCCATTGTTTTCGAAGAACGTAATCAAGTCCGGGGCACCTCGATGGGCGATTATCTGCTGGTCGAGCGCTGGGGAACCGTGGAGGATATTGCCGCCGCAGCCCTGTTTCTGGCATCAGGGGAATCCAGCTACATTGATGGCCAGACCATCACCGTCGACGGCGGCCTGTTGGCGCTGATGCCTGGCAAGCCGCTCGGACAGTCGTAGGACTCTCTGGCGAGGAGGAACTCTTGAGACTATCTGAGATGGGAACACCTCGAAACATCACCGAGGCCGGAGGGTAGGGGATGATACTGCGTGGAAAAGTGGCGATTGTGACCGGCTCTACACAGGGCATCGGGAAGGGTATCGCCCGCCGCTTTGCGGCCGAGGGCGCGGATGTGGTCGTGGTTGGCAGAAACGAAGAGAATGGACAGGCCGTCATGGAGGAACTCCACTGCCTGGGTGCCAGAGCCATCTATGTCAAGACCGACGTGTCCCGCGCCGAGGACGTCGAGCGCATGATCCAGCGAGCGATGGATACCTTTGGCCAGATCGACATCCTGGTGAATAACGCCGGCGGCAGTACGGTGGGCAGGGGCATACCGTTCCATGAGCTGGAGATCGAGGACTGGCAGTATACCATCGACGTTGACCTGACCGGACCCTTTCTATGCGCACGGGCAGCTGCCCGCAACATGGTGGAGCGGCAACAGGGTACGATCATCAACATTGCCTCGGTCTTTGGCTTTGCTACGGCGACCGGCAACGCCTCTTACACAGCTGCCAAGGGAGCCATCGTGCAACTGACGAAAGCCATGGCCGCAGACCTGGCGCCCTATCAGGTCCGCGCGAATGCCATTGCGCCTGGTGCCATCGTATTTGAGGAGGGCCTGAAGGTCCAGGGAACCTTGATGGGCGATTATCTCCTGGTTGAGCGATGGGGAGCCGCAGAGGACATTGCTGCCGCCGCACTGTTTCTGGCCTCGGACGAATCCAGCTACATCGATGGCCAGACTATCACCGTCGATGGCGGCCTGCTGGCGCTGATGCCCGGCAAGCCGCTAGGACAGTCGTGAAGCTTGGGCTTCTCAAGAGGAGGGTGCGTTGTACGATCTAGTTCTAAAAGGCGGCAAGGTAGTGGATCCCGCCCAGGAGATCCACAAGGTTCTGGATGTGGCCATCCAAGGGGGGGGCATCGCCGCTTTGCAGCCGGATATCTCCGCAGACCAGGCCCGTGAGGTATTGGATGTCACCGACAAAGTAGTGACTCCCGGCATCGTAGACCTGCATACCCACGTCTACTGGGGCGGCACCGGCCTGGGGGTCCTGCCCGATCGGGTCTCCAGCGAGAGCGGCGTTACCACGTTCGTGGATGTGGGCAGCGCCGGCGCCGGGAACTTTCTGGGTTTCAAGGAGCACGTTATCGAGCGCTCCCGGGCCCGGATCTATGCCTTCCTGCATATTGCCTATCCGGGCCTCACGGCCGCAGTCTATGCTCCCGAGAGCTTTGCCATCGTGGGCGAGACCTTTGACCTCCGCCAAGCGATGCTTTTGCCCGCCATCGAGGTTGGTCAGGCATTTCCCGATCTCATCCGGGGCATCAAAGTCCGGCTGAGCGTCGAGTCCAGCGGTGACCAGGGCCTGAAACCGCTCCGGCTGGCCTTGCAGGTCGCAGAGGTCCTGGGGTTGCCGGTCATGGCCCACGTGGGCGTGCCCCCACCCTCTATGACCGAGGTTCTGGGTCTGCTGCGCAAGGGTGACATCCTGACTCACGTGTTCCGAGGAGAGCCCAATAGCGCACTGGAGCGCGAGGGCAAGATCCGCCCCGAACTCGTAGAGGCCCGGGCCCGGGGCGTCATCATGGATGTGGGCCACGGGGGCGGCAGCTTTGCCTGGTCCGTGGCCCAAAAGTCACTCGAGCAGGGGTTTCTGCCGGATGTCATTAGCAGCGATATCCACCGGGGGCTCAAAGTAAAAACGACCTGTTGGTCCGGCATGCCAGCTCAGAATCAACCGACCACTATGTCCAAGTTCCTGAGCCTGGGCCTGAGCTTGGACGACGTGATCCGGGCATCGACGGTGAATCCGGCGCGCGTGATCGGCTGCGACGCGAAGATCGGCAGCCTGCGGGAGGGAACCGCCGCTGACATCGCCGTGTTCCAGGTCGAGGAAGGAGAATTCGAGTTTTCCGACTACTATGACGGCAAAACCATCGGGAACAAGAGGCTATTACCGCTCTTGACGCTCATAGAGGGTGAGGTATTGCCCCGGGAAGAAACGGGGTGAAACTGGCAGCGATCTGCCGATATGTCTCACGCCCATCGTGTCCGATACCTGGTCGTTACCCGCTGCTCAGCCCTACGGCGCAAAGGAGGGGGTTGGACTTGCTTACCCGGCGCGGGCGGCCTCGCGGTCGAGGTACCCGGGGGGGACGGCGCCTTCTATCATCGCCCATGGCAATGCCTCGTCAAAGGCCCGCTGGCCAAGCAGTTCTTCTGGCGACAGACCCGCCCCGGCCAGCGCCTTTCGCCAGGCTGCCGGTGTCAGATGCTCGGTGGCCAGGATAGCCCGGGCTAAGCGCCGGTCTCCCCGGGCTAGCGTGCCCTGAATCTCGGCCCAGGCCGGGCTCTCGGACTTGACGGCAATGCTGCGCTTTCGCAGAGTCCTCTCGACATAATCTATTCTTCGCCTGATTGTCTTGGCTGGTGTCTGGGCCAGGCGCTGGAAGGGCGTGTGGGCTTTGGGTACAAAAGGCGTGAGGTTCACTGTCACCTGCCGTGGAAAGCGATCCGCGCAGGCCAGCGCCAGGTCGACCAGAGCTTCCAGGTCGGCCTCATTCTCGGTGGGCAGCCCTACCATAAAGTAGAGCTTGAGCTGTTCAAAGCCGTACAGGGCAGCTAGTTTTGTGGCGCGCAGCACATCGTCCTCGCTCTGGCTCTTACTGATGACTGCCCGCAGTCGTTGCGAACCAGCCTCAGGGGCGATGGTCAGTGTCCGAGCGCCTGACTCGGCCAAAGCCTGGATCAGCGGCTCTGACACAGGATCCACGCGCATGGAGGACACGCTAATCCGCGCGCCCAGTCCCCGTAGTTCTATAGCCAACTGGTCGATCTGCCGATGGTCGGAGACGGCTGCACTGACCAGACCGATGCGCTCGGTGTGGTTCAGCAGTCGGCGCGCCTGACCCAAGATGTTCTCCACGGACCGTTGACGGGCGGGGCGATAGGCATAGCCTGCCAGGCAGAAGCGGCAGCCGCGGCCGCAGCCCCGAGCAATCTCAATGAGACCCATGTCCGCGAACTCCGTGTCGGGGGTGAGGATGACCGAATGGGTCGAGAAGGCGTCAAGATCCGGGAGGTATTGTCGGGCGACAGCCTGTTGGCTTGTACCTTCCGGTTCGACATTCGGCAGGTAGAGGCCGGGGATCTGCGAGAGGGCTTCTAGCGCGGTATCACGGTCGTCGGCGATCAAATGCAAAGCGTCGGTGAGCGACCCAAAGATGGGTTCTACCTCGCCAACAACGACGGCATCCAGCAGGGAAGCCAGAGGTTCAGGGTTGGCGGACAAGGCCGGCCCTCCCGCGATGATCAGGGGATGGCTTTCGTCACGATTGGCTGCCAGGGGTGGGATGCCTGCGGCCCGGAGCAAGAGTACGAGGTTAAAGTAGTCCATTTCGTAGCTGACGGAGAAGGCAATGACGGGAAAGTAATCGAGCGGCGAACCGCTCTCCAGCGTAGCCGGAGATGCGGGACTCTGTCGGGCTGCGTAGCCGCTCGCAGGTGGGACAAATACTCGCTCGCACACGACATCCTGATGGGCATTCCACAGCCCGTATAGCGAGTGCAGGGCCAAGCTGGACATGCCCAGGTAGTAAGTGTTGGGGAAAGCGAGGGCGATGGGGAGCTTCCCGCCCCAGTCTTTCCGGACCGTCCCGCGTTCCTTGTCCAGGACGCGATTCAGCTCAGCGACCTGTTGCCAGCTCATACTTGTGGGTGATGGACATGGTCAATTGACTCCCGATCCAGGTGTCTCCAGTGAACCGTAGATCCAACGGCTTAGTTGAGTGGTCCATCCGTGTGGCAAGCCCCAGCTCTCCAGGACGATGGAGATGATACCGGTTGCTTCTCGGGCACTCAACCAAGCGCGGCTCGGCCAGGGAATAGACGCCAGATCTGTGCTGGTGGGGCTGGGATAGACGGTGACCCCCTGCCCCTCGAACAAAATGCGGGCGCGTTCCAGGTGAAGGGGGTGGCTTACCAGGATGCTCGTCTGCAGACCGTGGTTGGCAAGCAGGTTGCGGGTGCTGATCGCGTCCTCCTGTGTGGTCATGGCCCCATCTGCCAGCAGTACCTTCTCGGCAGGTACGCCCTGGGAGATGGCCAAATCGCAGGCTACCGATGCAGCGGATAGCTGATCGTCCCGGTAGCCGCCGGTGCAAACTAGGTAGGGAGCCAGCCCCCGCTGAAAAAGGCGGACGCCGTGCAAGGTACGCGAAGTCAAATCAGGACCGGGCCGGCCATCCGCTTCAACAAGGGCACCCAAGACGACGATGGCGTCTGCTGGTTGGGACTGGTCGCGGGCACCCGTGTGGTTGATCTGCCAGGCGAGGGCCAGTAATGCTGCTATGCCTGCCAGTAGCAACAGAGCCATCCCCGTCAAAAAATACGAACAAGCTGGTGGAGCATGGCAAAATTATAGCACAGACCTGACAGTAGCGAAAGCAGTCGATCGACTGCCGCTTCCTCCAGGAACCTGTCCAGGCTGGAAGCCGGGGCGGCCTAGCACTCACTGTAGCCGCAATTCAGACACTTGCGGCAGCCCTCCATTGCCACGTAGGATCCCTCGCCACAGTCAGGACACAGATCTGCCTTGGTGCTGGGGATGGCAATTGGTAGAGCCAGTTGCTCAGGCGGCTGCTCGGAATCGATCACGGCAATATGGCGGGCTAGCACTTGGGCAATGGCGTCGGGCAGAGATCTCACGCGATTGGGCCCAAAGCCCAGCGGCCGCCGGCCCCCGATGCCGGAAAGCTGGTGGATGACCTCTGTCAGGCGCTCTTGGGCGGTGAGAGGGGAGGGCATTCGCAGCGCCAGGCTGACCAGCCGGCCGATGGCTTCGGCCACGGCGGCGGTGTCAGAGCCGGCTTTGCCCACATTGGCAAACACCTCGAAGGGATCCTTGTCGCCGTTATGATTGATCGTGATGTAGGCGGTTCCCAGTGGTGTCGGCGTGCGGTAGGTGGTGCCAAGTAGGGTCGTGGGCCGGGGTTTGCGCGGCTCGGCCTGATAGTCTCCCATCTTCCTGGCTGCCTTATCCCCTTGAAGCTCCAGTACTACTTTCTCTCTGGAGCCTGTCACATAGACAGTCAGACCCCTGCAGCCCAATCGCCATGCCAGGCGGTAGGCATGAGCGATGTCGGTTGCTGCGGCATCTTCTGGAAAGTTGATAGTTTTTGAGATGCTGTTATCCACAAATGCTTGAAGAGAAGCCTGCATCCGCACATGTTCCTCGGCGGGGATGTCATTGGCTACGACGAAGACACGACGTATCTCTTCAGGCACTTTGGGGATATCCTGGCAACTGCCAGTCAAGGAAACCTGCTGGACAATGCGATCGCAGGCATCTTCCTCCAGCCCGGCATCCTGGAGCGCTCGCATGAACAGGGGACTGGAATATGTGAGTTCAACGTCCGCGTCATGATCCTTGAAATGGCGGATATAGGCGAGGGCAAAGGCCGGTTCGCAGCCATAAGCCTCGCAGCCAGAGACCGTGGCGATGGTGCCAGTGGGAGCAATGGTTGTCTGGGCGGCATTCCGGATGCCATGGGCCTTGATGCCCTGGGCAATCTCGCTCCAGTCGAGGATGGGACGACCGAAATCATGGATATATGGCGAAAGAGGGGTGGGTGGGCGCCACTGCAGATTGGCAGGATCGTAGATGCTGCCTTCAATGGTCGGAAAGCTACCCCTGGTTTGGGCCCGGTCGATACTGGTGCGCATCGCGTGGTAGCGGATGAACTCCATCACCTGGGCAGCCAACTCTTCACCCTCGGGGCTGCCGTAGCGGATGCCTACCCGGAACATGAGATCGCCGAGACCCATGATCCCCAGTCCAATACGTCGGGCACGGTGGGCCGACTCCTTCGATCTCTGGCACGGCAGGCACGTACTTGTTTGCGTCTACCACATTGTCTAAGAAACGAGTGGCTAGCTCGACCGTCTCCTGAAGCTTGGCCCAGTCCACATTGCCCTCTGGCGTCGTGTGCTGAGCCAGGTTGACCGAACCAAGACAGCAGTTCTCATAGGGTCCCAGCCACTGCTCCCCACATGGATTCGTGGCTTCCAGTTCGTACAAATGCGGAACAGGATTGCTGCGGTTTGCAACATCCAGAAAGAGCACGCCTGGCTCGCCATTCCGGTGGGCGTGTATGACAATCTCGTCAAAGACCTCTTGGGCGTTGAGCTTTTTCCACACGCTGGCATCCTGGGGGTTCACGAGTTCGTATTCTTCGCCTGCCTCCAGGGCTCGCATGAAAGCGTCTGTGATCCCTACGGAGATGTTGAAATTCGCAATGTCCCCTTCCTGGCCCTTGCAGCGTATGAAATCCAAGATATCAGGATGATCCACGCGGAGTACAGCCATATTGGCGCCCCGGCGTGTGCCGCCTTGTGCAATCTCTCCGAACGCTTTGTCATAGACCCGCAGAAACCCAACTGGGCCGGTTGCTACACCTTTGCTGGTGCTGACCTGGGCTCCCTTGGGGCGCAATCGTGAAAAGGAAAAGCCGTTTCCTCCACCGGTCTGCTGAATCAGTGCCGCCACACGCAATGTTGAGAAAATCCCTGCCGCGTCGCGCCCCATGTCGTCATGAATGGGCAGGACAAAGCAGGCAGCAAGCTGGCCGAGCGGCGTCCCCGCGCCCGTGAATGTAGGGGAGTTTGGCATGAATCGGAACGATGTCAGCATCTCGTAGAAGGCACCTGCGGAGGCTGAGGTATCCTCTCCGTATTCTGCGTCTGGCAGTGCCACCACACTGGCCACTCTCCAGAACATCTGGTTGGGAGTCTCTGCTGGCTCACCATCTGGTCCGTGCCGTAGATAGCGTTTGTGCAGAACGGTCAGGGCATTTTCGCTCAGCGGGATTTCCACGTCCAACGAGGACGGGATCACGTCTGTAGGTTCTTGCATCATGACTTTGTTTTGCTCAGGCATTCTGCTTTCTCGCTTGTGCTGTACTTGCGGCTACAGATCCAGTTTCATCTGCGCTTTTTGGATCGTCTCCTGTTGCCGGCGTTCAAGGAGGCTTTCAATTTCATCAGCTAGGTCTTCGACATCGGCAAAGCGGCGGTAGATCGTGGCGAAGCGGATGTAGGCTACCTCATCCAGCTTGCGCAGGTTCTGCATCACCATCTCGCCAATCTCGCGGCTTGTTACCTCGCGGCTGCCCCGGTGATAGAGTTCGCGTTCGATGCCGCTAACCAATTCCTCGATGTTCTCTGTGGCCACCGGTCGCTTGGCGCAAGCGATCTGGACACCATCGACGATTTTGTCGCGGTTGAACGGTTCCCGCCTGCCATCTCGCTTGACGACCATCAATCGCAGGGGGGCAACCCGCTCGTAGGTCGTGAACCGCCGCTGGCAGTCCTCACACTCCCGCCGCCGGCGAATACCGCCCTCGGCGCTGCGTGTATCGATGACGCGGGTGTTTGTAGAAGCGCAAAATGGACACTTCATGATTCCACTCCGGTAGCAGTCCTGGGCCTATGGGAGACAAGATAGTCAGGTTGATCCCAAGGGGACCTGCGAAAACAATGGGAACGCTTCACCAGGAAGGTTCCCACACCACCATTGGCACTATATCTGGTGGGTACTAAGACCGTGATCCACAAGATATCGTAGCCGCATTACTATACCACAGACTGGCTAAGACTGCAAGCTGTGGGTAGCCTTGCCAGGAAATGTCCGCCCGGTTTTAACTTTTCGTTCAAACACATCTCGCCCCTTTCCATGGAAAGGGGCGAGAGGGATGCGACAGCCCCCTGAGGGCAAGGGGATAGACGCCAATACTATGACATGCCACTACGGCAAGGTCCGTAGGATGGGCCCAGACATGCAACGCCAGTTACCCCAGGGTCCTTCCTGGGGTGGAATATTCAGATGGAAACGCCAGCCCTGGCGGCCTCTGGCTAGCGACGGCGCAAGAAGGACGGAATGTCCAGATTGTCGCTGTCCACCGTTCGGGCAGGAAAGTCGTCGATCGGTACGGCTCTGGGCGCGACCCTCGGCTGATTGCTCGCTGCAGCCGCGGTGCGAGCGGCGACTGGGCGCTGCTGGGCCGCTGCATCGAACCCCGTGGCGATGACGGTGATGCGGAGCTTGTCGCTCATGGTCTCGTCCAGTACCGCGCCAAAGATGATGTTGGCATCCGGGTCTGCCGTCTTGCGAATGATCTCGGCAGCCTCGTTGACGTCGTACAGGGACAGGTCCGAGCCGCCGGTCACATTGAACAAGATGCCTCGCGCACCATCGATGGTCACGTCTAGGAGCGAGCTGGCAATGGCTTGTTCTGCGGCCTCAATGGCCTTATTCTCGCCCTCGCCATGGCCAATGGCCATCAATGCCGCACCACCCTCGGCCATGATAGACCGCACGTCGGCAAAGTCGAGGTTGATGAGGCCGGGCACCGTGATCAGCTCAGAGATGCCCTGAATGCCCTGCCGCAGTACGTCGTCGGCCACACGGAAGGCTTGCTGGATGCTGGCCTTCTTGTCCACGATCTGCAGCAAACGGTCGTTAGGGATAGCAATCAGAGTATCCACGTGGTCTTTGAGCTTCTCGATCCCGCTTTCAGCCACCTGTCTGCGTTTGATGCCTTCAAAGGTGAAAGGCTTGGTCACAACGCCGATGGTCAGTGCCCCAGTCTCTTTGGCGAGTGCGGCGATGGCTGGCGCAGCGCCTGTCCCGGTGCCGCCTCCCATTCCAGCGGTGATGAACACCATGTCGGCGTCACCAATCACCTCGTACAGCTCATCGCTCGACTCCTCCGCGGCTTTTTCACCAATGTCCGCGTTGCCGCCGGAACCAAGCCCCTTTGTCAGCTTGTCGCCGATCCGTACCCGGGCAGGTGCATCCGATAGCATTAGCGCCTGGGCATCGGTGTTGACGGCAACAAACTCGACGCCGCGCAGCCCTTCCTCTATCATACGGTTGACGGCGTTGCTGCCTCCCCCGCCTACGCCCAGAACCTTGATCCGGGCAAAATTCTCTACATCTGGAAGTGTTGGCTGTTGCATGTCTCCCTCCTTAGAAGTATGTTCTGAGATGATAGATTGTTCAGTCAGCATTATGACTCCCCCTTCTAGCCGGGCAAAAAAGCCCCAAGCCATTCTTTTAGTCTCTGTAAGATAGTGTCCGATGGACCTGCACTCCGCCGCCTGTCTTCGAGAGTACCCACCTCGACGTGGTGCATGCCCCACAGAAGCAGACCCACTGCGGTGGCATAGGCCGGGCTCTCCAATCCATCGGTCAGACCTTGAAGGTCCTGTGGACTGCCTACCCGCACGGGCAACTGCAGTACCTGCTGGGCCAGATCCCTAAAGCCGGCGAGTTCGGCAGAGCCTCCACACAGCACCAATCCTGCCGCCAGCAGTCCATCGTAGCCCGATCGCTTGATCTCGCGCAGGATCAGCGTGAGAATCTCTTCCGCCCGTGCTTCGAGCACCTCTGCCAGTAGCAGCCGTGAGACCGGCTGCCGGGCGCCGTCGCCGAAAGACGTGACCTCGATCAGTTCGTCGGTGGCCAGCGATGATGGGATGGCGTGACCATACCTTGTTTTGAGTTCCTCAGCTGCACTGAAAGGGGTTCGCAGTCCTACGGCTACGTCACGGGTCAGGTGCTCGCCGCCAGTTCCGAGAATGACAGTGTGCCAGATGCTGCCATCGATAAAAATCCCAATGTCGGTAGTACCTCCTCCCACATCGGCGAGTACAACCCCCATTTCTTGCTCTGTTCCCTTGAGCACGGATCTGCCAGAAGCCAACGGCTGCAGGATTAGATCATCAACCCTTACCCCTGCTTCGCGCACGCACCGGACCAGGTTGCTCACCGCAGTCGAAGAACCGGTAACAATATGGGCTTCCACTTCCAAACGGATGCCCTGCATTCCGATGGGGTCCTTCACACCTTCTTGCCCATCCACCACGAAACCGCGGGGAATGGTGTGTATGATCTCTCGGTTGTGCGGGATGGCGATGGCTCGGGCGGCATCAAGCGCTCGTTCGATGTCTGATCCGCTGATGCCCCGCTCCCCTCGCGAGATGCCGACGACCCCGCGGCTATTGATGGCTGATACATACTGTCCACCCACACCCACGTAGGCGCTGACGACCTCGTAGCCCGAGAATCGCTCCGCCTTCTCAACCGAAGCCCGGATTGCCTCTGTCGCTTCTTGAACGTTAACCACAACGCCTTTGCGCAAGCCGTGCGAAGGGGTCACTCCAGCACCAATGATGCGCAGTTGGCCATCTTCGTAGACTTCGCCCACGAGCGTGCATACCTTGGTTGTGCCTACGTCAATGGCGACGATCGTTTTTGGATCTTCCATAATCGTCTCAGTTGCCCCTCAAGCTGGCCTTCCGGCCTGGTTTGCCAAAGACCGGGTAGTCTGCCCAGCGCACGTCCACATATGTGGGGCGCATCTTGTGCTCTACGAAATAGTCCGTCAATGACTGCAGGATCTGGATCTTGCGTGCTAGATCACTGCTATCACCCACGTAGACGGGCCATGAGCCATAGGCCGTCTCTTGCATGAAGCTCAAGCCGCGATCAGGTTGGTAGTAGAAGAGGCTCACCTCGGGCAGCGAGGAGGCCAGTTGCTTGACTGAAGGCACAATGCCCTCTGGTTCGACCCGATCCCCTACATTGAGCAGTCGCTCGCTGGAGTCTACCACAAAGACCGTATCGCTCACAACTCCGTGGTAGGGAAGTACTACTCCTTCCTCGTCCAGCCACAAATCACTGCCCTGAGCCTCGGCGCGCCATAGCACGGTAGGCTGGCGTTCTGTCACTTCGATGGTCACACGCGCAGGCAGTCTGCAACGCACACGCGCGGCTCTGATCCCATTGAGATGGACAACTGCCTCGGCCGCTTTGTTGGGCCGGATCCAGAGAATATTCTGCTCGTGTATGCCGGATGCCTGGTAGATTGTATCGCTCTCGACGTGGTGGCTACCTACTACCTCAGCTCGAAAGACATAGAACTGTTGGGCGGCGGAGACATAGATAAAGAGCGCGATGAGACTGACCAGGACTATGGCAGCAGGAAAGCGTGTCAGAACCATGCGCCGACGGCTGGGCCGCTGGCCGGCTGGTTGGGTACCAGGCGTACCTGGCTCAGCGGGTGGCTCCACATGGCCCTTGGGCCGCTGAGGCACCACCGTGCGAGCCTTGATCTTTCGCCTGGCGCGCAGCGAGGGCTGGGCAATCTCGGAATCAAAGGTCCGGCGCCGCCTGCGTCTCGCTTTTCCCTGTTGTTTGTTCAGGGGTATTCTCAAGTTCCTTGCTCCCGGTCCGGTAACTGGTACGATGTGGCGGTTCGGCTCTTGTCCTGAAACCGTTCCAATGCTAACTCGATGAGCTGGTGGATCAAGTCGGTGTAGGAGAGGCCACTGGCTTCCCACAGTTTGGAATACATACTGATGGGTGTGAAGCCTGGGAGCGTGTTCAGTTCGTTGAGATACACCTCGTTAGTGCCTCTCTCCAGCAAGAAATCGACGCGGGCCATTCCCGCACAATCAATGGCCTTATATGCCTCCACTGCCAGTCGCTGCACCAACTGGGTTGTCTCAGCAGGGATGGGGGCTGGGATCAGCAAGTCAGATTCCCCATCCAGGTATTTTGCTTCATAGTCATAGAACTCGTTGCTGGGTACAATCTCGCCAGGCATGCTCGCGACTGGGTGGTCATTGCCCAGGACGCTGAGCTCGATCTCTCGGGCATCGATTGCCACCTCGACCAAGATTTTCCGGTCGAAGCGGGCTGCTGTGTCCAGGGCGTCGCACAGTTCGGAACGATCGTGGGCCTTGGTGATCCCAACGCTGGACCCCAGGTTGGCCGGCTTGATAAAACAGTCATAGCCGATTTCTTCCTCGATCTTGCCCAACACGGCTTCTGGGTGTTCTTCCCACGCACTACGTTTCAGCGCCACGGTGGGCACCACCGGCAATCCGTGGCTGCGCATTACATCTTTGAAAAGTATCTTGTCCATCCCCACTGCCGAGGCGGCAACCCCAGCACCGACGTAGGGAAATCCGGCCAACTCCAGTAGCCCCTGCATGGTGCCGTCTTCACCGTAGGGCCCGTGTAGAATGGGAAAGACTACATCAATCTGCCCCAACTCTACCGCGGTCAAACTCTGTTGTTCGTCGCCTTTGTCCAGGCGCACGAGACCCCGCTGGCTCGGTTCGGCCAGCAGGATGGCAGGATGGCTCTCTGCCATCTCCCCAGAGCTTAGAGCCCTGAGGGGATCACCTGAAGCAAGCCACCGGCCTTCTTTGGTAATGCCGATGGGCATGATCTCATATCTTGCCTTGTCTATGGCACCCATCACACCTCGAGCGGACATGAGGGATATTTCATGCTCGCCAGAACGGCCACCAAAGATGAGTCCTACGACAAGTCTATTTTCCATACTATATTCTACCAAAGCATCTGTTTTTTTGCAAACCCAGCCATGCAGGTCCGGATTTCTTCTATTTTCTGTTAATTCTAGCCTGGATGATCAGATCTGGCTCGATTCCCAACCCTGAAAATGGCACATCAAGCTGTACAGAGCATCAAGTATCCTGCGATTCAGTGAATTGCCATTCACCGATTAGCTCAATCTCCAGTTCCAGCTCCACACCAAACCTCTCCAGAACTGTTTGGTAAGCCAAGTCGACCAGCCTCTTGATGTCGGCCGCAGAGGCATGGCCAAGATTGACAAAAAAGTTTGCGTGCAGTGGCGAGATCTCGGGCTCCGCCAGAGCACCTGCCCTTTAGACCAGCCTCGTCGATGAGCCGACCCGCATAGTCACCACACGGGTTTTTGAACACCGAGCCACAGGTTGCCCCGGGCGGTTGGCTTGCCTTGCGCCTCGCCGCAATCATGGCCGCTTTCTCTGCTAAGGCTTCCGCTTCAGCCGGTACCAGGGCGAATTCGGCGTCCAATAGTGACAATTTGCTGCCCTCCATTTTCTGTCCCTTGTTTCAGGATGCTCGTCCGGTAACTATAGTCAAAGCGCTCAACCGGCCAGACAAGGACTCTACCGGTTGGCTCCATGACGGTTGCCTGCTCCAGTGTTGCGGCGACATCAGAACCCCATGCTCCCGCGTTTCCTATGACCGCACCGCCCACTGTGCCGGGAATGCCGGCAGCCCATTCCAACCCGCCGCGGCCGCGTGCGAGGCAGCGCTGCGCCAACGTGGAGAATGAGGCTCCACTTTCAGCCTTGACCCCTCCGGGGGTAAAATCGATCTTCCGGGCACGATTGAGTATGACCAGGCCCCGTATCCCTCGGTCACTCACCAATACGTTCGACCCGCCACCCAGCACGCGGCAGGGGACCCCTTGCTGCCAAGCAAGTATCGCCGACTGGCGCAACGCCTCAGTGTTGTCGGCCGTAACGAGCAAGTCAACCGGGCCCCCAACGCGAAGGGCAGTATAACGGGCCAGAGACACTCCCAGATGGACCGACTCCGGACCCAATGCCGTTTCCAGGTCCGCGGCCAAGCGGTCGATCTCATGCCAGTGCTCATTCGCTGCCATTCTCCCAGCCCCGGTGCTTGCTGGCAGCGCCCATTGACCTGCCTGTTTGCTCATGACTCGCGGGATGCCCTCATCTCCTCATCTCTGCCCGTGACTGCATGCTGCAGTCTAGCTACTACACCTATGCCGGTGGCTCCCTCTAGAACACTTGCTCCGAGGCCTCCCGGCCCACGCTATTTCCATTGGTACCGCCCTCAATCTGTTTCAGAACCCTCTCACCGATCAGGTAGCCATCTCCGGCTCCCAGTGTGATGACTATATCGCCAGACTCGATCCTGGCCATCAGCATCGAGACAGCCGAGTCCATCGTCTCTGCGTATTTGGCGTCGGGATGATTCATATGCACAACTAGATCATCACCGGATATGCCCAGAAAATTCTGTTCCCTGGCGGCATAGATACCTGTGACGATCACGTGGTCTGCATCGCCAAAGGCGGTGGCAAAGTCATCCAGCAAGGTTGCTGTGCGACTGTAAGTGTGGGGCTGGAACACTGCCCAGATGGGACGGCCCGGGTACTTGAGCTGCGCTGCTGCCAGCGTCGCCCGGACTTCGGTGGGGTGGTGGGCGTAGTCATCCACCACCGTAACCCCATCAGCTTGACCCTTGAACTCGAAGCGGCGCGCCGTGCCCTGGAATCGGGTTAGGGCTGCCGCAGCGGTGTCAAAGTCCACACCAGCCTCACTGCTGGCAGCGATCGCAGCCAGTGCGTTCAACACGTTGTGGCGGCCCGGTACCTGGAGAGCACACGTTCCGAGCTCTTTGCCATTCTTCACGCTGGTCCTTGTGCCCCACCTCAAAGTTGGCGTGATTTCCGAGGTGCGAGCCCTTTGCCCACCAGTCCCAACGCCGGTCCAGCCCATAGTACTCCACTCGGCGCTCCCGACCACCAAAGGATTCGCCCAGTCGATGTGCTTCGACATCGTCACCGCAGAGGATGAGCAGTCCTCCGGGAGTGACGCCATCCACAAAGACGCGGAATGCGGCTCTCATCTCTTCAAATGTTGGATAGCAGTCGGGATGGTCATGTTCCAATACGGTCACGACTGCCACATCGGGCCGTAGCCCCAGAAAGGCGCGGTCATACTCGTCGGCCTCGATCACAAAGTGTGGTCCCGTTCCAGCCCGAGCATTGGTTCCCAGGCTTTGCAGTACGCCTCCGACGATGAAGGTAGGATCCAGTCCGGCCTGAACCAGGATCCAAGCGATCATGGCGCTGGTGGTGGTTTTGCCATGGGCGCCAGCCACGGCGATTGTGATTTTCTTGTCCGTCAACTCGCCCAAGATCTGCTTGCGCTTGACGACTTGTATTCCCTGCCGCCCTGCCTCAATGATCTCAGGATTGTTGTCAGGTACTGCTGAGGAGACGATGACCAGATCCGCGCCGGCGACCCAATCGGCCCGGTGTCCCTGGTGCACGACGATGCCCTCTGCAACCAATAACTGGGTCAGGTCCGTCGGTTGCTGGTCAGAGCCCGATACCTGGAAGCCCAAGCCATGGAGTACCCGTGCAATGGCAGACAGCCCAATGCCGCCGATGCCCACGAGGTGTATTCTGTTGCCTGGTTGCAGCAGTGGTGTCATTGTCTGCCTACTTGAATATGATGGCCAGGAGCAGTAGCATGCCCAGCAACAGCATCAGAAACGGACTAAAGTCGTTCATGAGTGACACGGGTAGGTATTGGATGATGGTGTTGTGTAGCTCTGAGAAAGGCGGCACGACGACCTTGATAGTAGGCCAGTAGTACTTGGCATGGGCTGTGGTATCCCATACGGTACCTGCAACGAGGTATCCGTTGAGCAGCCCGATTATGAATCCGAACATGTTGCTCAAAATGCCCTTTAACTTGAGCGGAAATTGCAGAACGATGCCCTCGTATGCGATAAAGGCAACGATCAAGATGGCCGTAGTGTAGTAAAGAGCCTCGATCTGAGCCGCTGCGAGGCTTTCAAACGGGCCATTCTGTACCAGATCGACGATCATGCCGCCAGCCTGATCCCAGCCGAACCACAGTGCAAACAGCGTGAGGGCCAGGACAGCAGCAGTTCCAAGCTCCTTGGCCACACCACGCACGGCGCCAATGACTCCGAATGTTAAGATAAGAGTGATCCAAAAATACTCGACAGGGATCATCGATCTGCTCCTGCCCGGCCGACCGAATGGCGGCGAGCCACCAACCATAGTTGCTCGGCAATAGCATCTGCTGCGTCTGGCCGGGCCATGGCTTGGGCTGATTCTCGCATATCTGCCAGGGCCCGGTCGTCATCGACAAGCCTCAGAATCGTGGGAACCAGTTTCTGAGGCAACTGGGCATCGGCAAGCACTTCAGCCGCGCCGTTGCGAGCCATGTACTTGGCATTTGGCTCCTGGTGCTGACCCGAATGGGGATAGGGTATGAGCACAGCGGGCAGGCCGGCCGCTGGGAACTCGCCCATGGTCGCGGCGCCCGAACGGGCGACGGCCAGGTCCGCAGAAACCAGCGCTTGTGGCATCTCGTGCAAGAAATCAAAGTGATGATAGCGCGGTTTCAGATCCTCTGGTAGACTCCGGGCTGCGCCGGCCACCCACTCGGCGTCCAAACGCCCGCTCACGTGCAGGATCTGGCATTTGGGTAGCAACTCCCGAAGCCCTGCCACCAGAGCTTGATTGATGCTGCGGGCCCCTCGGCTGCCGCCAAACACGACGACGGTCTTTTCTTCTGGCTCTAGTTTCAGAGCTTCTCGTGCACGCGTCTTGTCTAGCGTGTAGATCTCAGATCGCACAGGGTAACCCGTCACTACAACCTTGTCCCGGCGCAGATGTTGGTAGGATTCCTCGCTTGTAACAGCGACCTTCTTCGCGAAACGGCTCAAGAGCCGGATAGCCAGTCCGGGCACGATATCTGGCAAATAGATCACGACGGGAATTCGCTGGATACGGGCAGCCAGTGTCGTCGCGACGCAGGCATAGCCTCCCGTAGTAAAGATCACATCAGGCTTGAAGTGAGAGAGAATCGTGCGTGCTTTTCTCACACTGGCGGCAATCTGGGCTGAATTGTAGGCTGTCTCGCTTGCTTTCTTGCCACGGATCCCCCCGGCAGCCAGCTCGAGGAACTTTAGCCCGGCGTGTTCTACTAGCTCCTCTTCGAGCCCACCCTTGCTTCCCACCCACAGTATGTCGGTAGGTTTCAATGTCGGCAGCGGGGTACCCGCAGGCTTGGACCCGAGCAATAGGTCCACGACGGCCAGTGCCGGATAGACGTGCCCGCCGGTACCACCAGCCGATACCAGGAGCTTCATGAGGCCACGTGTTCCGTGGGCACTGCTCGTGAGATGCTCAGCATTATGCCAACCCCAATCATACAGGTTACCAAAGAGGAACCGCCAATGCTAATGAATGGCAGGGCAATTCCAGTGAAAGGGATGGTACCGGTCACTACGAGAAGGTTGATCAATGCCTGGAATGCGATCCAGCAAGTGACCCCGATGGCCAGAAGGCTCCCAAAAGAATCGGGAGCCAGGCGAGCAAGCCGAAAGCCACGGTAGGTCACCAGTGCGAAGAGGGCGATAACAGCTAGACATCCCAGAAAACCCAGCTCTTCGCCAACGATGGCAAAAATGCTATCGGTATAGCCCGCTGGCAGCCATAGGTACTTCATCCGCCCATTGCCCGGTCCCAACCCAAAAAGACCTCCGCTGCCGAGGGCAAGCAATCCCTGCTTCAGTTGGTAGTTCGGGCAGGTGAAGGGATGCTTCCAGCATTCCAGGAATGGCGCCAATCGGTCCAGTGCCGCATCCAATTGGCTAACCACAAGGACAAAGGCTCCGATGCCCCCCAAGATGCCAATGAGAAACTGTACGACGCGTGCACCTGCCAGGAAGAACATGGCCAGAGCGACTAGAACGATGACCATAGCTTCAGAGATGTCGGGTTGGGCCATGACCAGACCGGCAATCACGCCAACCATGATTGTGAAGGGCAGCAAGCCGTACGGCAGCTTGCGCAAAAGCTCGCCCTTGGAGGAAAGCCAATGGCCAATATAGATGACCACAGCGAGCTTGGCCAATTCCACAGGTGACACTGACTTGCCAATCAACTGGCGCCCATCGCCAACAATGACGAGGATGATGAGCATGAGTACGGTGGCTGCCATGACTAAAACGGAGAGTTTGGTCCAGTGCCGATAGTCAAACCACGCGGCAAAGAACATGGCTACCGTACCGATCCCGAGCCAAATCAACTGCCGCTTGAGGTAGTGTGACTGATCCTCAAAGTTACGGTAGCCCCAATCGGCAGTAGAACTGAATACCATCATCAACCCTACAGCGACCAGAGCAACCAGCGCTCCAACCAGGATCCAATCGGGCGATCCCAGTGGCTTAGGCTTCGCTTCTTCCATCGTTCACCCCAGTGCTTTCACCAAGCTCTGATAATGCTTTCCTCGTGCCACAAAATCTTGATAGGCATCAAAACTGGTTCCTCCAGGTGAAAGAAGAACCACATCGCCGGGTCGTGCGACCTGGTTCGCAAGCTCGACACCACGGTCCAACGTTCCCGCATGGTGGATCTGGCAAGATTTGATCCCAGAAGGCTCAGTATCCTTCATTGCCTCTTCGATGAGGCTGGCGGCCTCGCCAAAGAGAATCAGGTGACTGACTCTTTTCCAGGTCAACGCAGCCATCTCCTGCCAGGGCAAGTGTTTGTCTCGCCCTCCAGCCAGTAGCACGATACGATCATCGGGAAATGCCCGGAGGGCGGCCACGGTCCGCTCTGGCGCCGTGGCGATGCTGTCATCGTACCAGCGTACGCTATCTTTCTTTCTACACAATTCCAGCCGGTGATCCACACCGCGAAAAGTCGTGACCGCCTGGCGCACGGCCTCTATGGGCGCAGCCGCTGCAGCGGCCAGTGCGCATGCCGCCAGGGCATTGGCCAAATTGTGCTGACCCAATAGTTTCAGGTCCGCTGTCTGGCAGACTACCTGGTCGCGCCCTCCCAATCGCACTACCAGTGCGCCGCCCTGTAGAAAGGCACCCGATGTTACTTTTTGTCCGGTACTGAACCATAGTATCCTCCTCTTTGCGCTTCCGGTTTCTCCTATCTGCCGCACGATAGGATCGTCCAAGTTCAAGATGGCCGTGTCTTCTGGTTGTTGGTGAAGCAAGATCTGTGACTTTGCGGCGATATAGGCTTCCATCGATGAGTGACGGTCCAGGTGATTGGGCGTGATATTGAGTACAGCGGCGATGGGTGGGCTCCAGCCCGAACGATCAAAGATTTTTCCCTGTGCTTCACCCTTTGGGCCGCTCCTCCCTTCGCTGGTGTACGGTGCAAAAAACTCCAGTTGGAAACTCGACAGTTCCATCACTACAGCATCTGTTGGTGTGATTTCTCGCAGATGACCAATGAGTGGCCGTCCGATATTGCCTCCAACCCAGTTCCTACGCCCTGCAGCCTTGAATATCTGCCCAACCAAGGCTGTCGTGGTTGTCTTGCCACTTGATCCCGTGATCCCCATCACTTGCGCTGGACATAACTGGCTGAACAATCGTGTTTCGCTACTCAGCGGTAGCTGTCGCTGCCGTGCCTCGCACAGAAGCGGAATCCCCAAAGGTACGCCAGGACTGACAAATAGAATATCTACCCCATCGAGTAGCGCCATTGGGTGCGCGCCCAGTACGAAAGTCACAGGTAGGCCGGAAAGAAGTGCCATGTTTTCGGCCAGGGCACCGGCTGGTTGCATATCCGTGACGGTCACGCGAGCGCCGTGCTCCACCAAGAAACGGGCCAGGGCAGTGCCCTCCCGTGCCAATCCCACAACCAAGGTCTGCACACCAGTGAGGTCTGGACCCTTGCCTCTAGTGCTGTTCATGTCGCCTGCAATCCGTCCACAGTCTAGCGGTAAACCTGCGATGGACCAGGGCAGAGACACCCCATCCAGTCCGCGAGTACCCGGCGAACCCACGAACAAGCACTGTAGGAGCAATCACAGAAGCGCCAGGGCGATGCCGAGCATTGCGGCCAGTACGCCAACGATCCAAAATCGCTGTGTGACCTGTGTTTCGCTCCACCCCAAAAGCTCAAAGTGCATGTGGAGTGGTGACATTTTGAATACGCGGCGACCGACTCCGTTCAACCATCGAGTCAGCTTAAAGTAGCTCACCTGAATCGCCACGGATCCGACCTCAGCCACAAAGATCAGGCCGACGATGGGCAGCAGTAACCATTGAAACGACATCAACGCGACGACCGCCAGGGTTGCTCCCAAAGCCAGAGAGCCAAGACCGCCCATAAAAAGCTCGGCCGGGTGGGTATTGAACCAGAGAAAGGCGAACAACGCGCCGACCATGGCAAAAGAGAAAGAAAGCAAGGGGAACTGCCCCTGCAAGAAAGCAATGATCCCGTAGGCGACAAAGGCCACGATTGCGATTGAGCTCGCCAGACCATCCAGCCCATCGGTCAGATTCACTGCATTGGCCATGCCAACGATGATCATCGTCGCGATAGGCACGTACCAGATGCCAACATCGACTACTTCCTCCACTGTCGGGATGCCTACTTCGCGGAGGGCCAAGAATTGGGGATGGTACAGCCCAATGGCAGCCACCAGCGCCAACAAGAACTGAAGAGGGAACATGACCCGCGCTCGAAGACCCTGTCCCCCAAACCAGCCCCGCACCTCAGAAAGATCATCAATGGCGCCCAATATCCCAAAACCAACCATGACCAGGAGTGGCAGCAGAATGCTCTTTCCAATCAGCACGCTGCCTTCTTCAAAGTCAAAGAACGCCAGGATTGCTTTCCCTGCTTCAAAGCCGCTCAAAAAGTTGGCAAAGTTCATAAATACCGTGATAAGGATGACCGGAATCAGAAACATCAAGCCACCCATGGTTGGCGTGCCCATCTTAGACTGGTGGCTGGTTGGGAGTTCGACCCGGATCTCTTTGCCAATACGACACCGGCGAAGAACCCGGATGAGCGGCGGGCCCCAGATGACAGCGAGAAAAAACGCTACGGTGCCCAGCGCCAAGGCAAAGGGCATCGGTTGAGATGTCATAGCCGGCGATCCTTGAATTGTGGAGCCGTCACCCTCTGTGATTGGGTCAAGCTGGCCACAATCTCCTCCATTGTCACTCCGCGTGAACCCTTGACTAGAACCCGGTCGTCCCCCGGTCCAGCTTCTATAAGGGCCCTGAGCACTGCAGTGGCCTGGGCGTTGGTATCGACCGAGTGCACAGCATCCCGGTCCATACCCATCAACAGGGCTTCCTGACCAATGGTTCTGGCCAGCGGCCCCACGGTGATCAGCAGGTCGGCAACGTCACGGACCCGGCGGCCTACAAGCTTGTGACCCTCCTCTTCATACTGCCCCAACTCGAGCATGTCGCCCAGGACAGCGATCTTGCGCCCCCGGATGTCGTCCAGCAGGTTCAGCGCGGCGATGCTGGATGAAGGACTGGCATTGTAGGTGTCGTCCAAGATGATAGAATCCGGCCGGACCTGGCACAACCACCAGTCGCAATTGGGCCGATTGGTCGTGCAGTCCGGCCATGATCTCTTCCCAGGATAGTCCTTCTGTAAGCCCAACTGCTGCTCCGCGCAGGGCTGTGTGGACACTGTGGCGACCCAGCATGGGGACCCGGGCATAGATAAGCTCCTGGCCGTAGTGGAACCGAAAACGGATGCCTTCCAGTCCCTCACTCTCGATGCCGTCGGCCCACAGGTCCGAGCTGGGGTCCAAGCCATAGGTGAAAACCTGAGCCTTTGTCTGGTCTGCCATGGCGCGTACCCATTCGTCGTCGGCGTTCAGGATCGCGATGCCCCCTTCCTCCGAGGATGGGAGAGCCTGGGGCAACTCGGCCTTTGCCTGGGCGACGCGCTCAAGGGTGCCGAGCCGCTCCAGGTGGCTAGGTCCGACGTCCGTTACCACGCCTGTCTGAGGCTTGGCGATCTCGGCCAGTTCTGCGATCTCGCCAGCGTCATACATCCCCATCTCTAGCACCACGCGTTCGTGGTCTGCAGTCAGATGCATCAGGGTCAGGGGCAGGCCAATCTCGTTGTTATAGTTGCCCTTGCTTTTTAAGGTGCGATACCGCTGGCGGATTACGGCAGCGATGACTTCTTTGCTGGTTGTTTTCCCGATGCTGCCGGTAATGCCAATAACCCTCGCGCTGTGCTGCCGCCGCCAATAAGAGGCCGCACGTTGGAGCGCCACCAAGCTGTCCGGTACAACCAGGCAAACTGCGTCCAGGTATCTGCAAACCCGCACATCGCTTCCTGCGACGTCATCGCAATTGGCGGTGCCTGGAGCGCTTTCAGCGATGATGGCCACCGCGCCCCTGCGAATGGCCTCTGGGATATAGTCATGGCCGTCGTGCCGCTCGCCCCGCAGAGCGACGAACAGGCAGCCGGGGCCAGCCAGGCGCGAATCGATGACCGTGTTCTTGAGCTGGATCGCGTCTGCTTTGGGTACAACCTCAGTCTCCAGTCGTCTGTTCGCCAATCCGGCTATCAGGTCGGCCAGCGTCAAGGTGCCAGATCTCATTGCCATGGCTCACGTTATCGCTGCGCCAGACGGATCTCGTCGGGCGGGATCTGCCGGTATACTAGCAGTCTCTGAGCAATGTCCCGAAAAGCAGGTGCGGCTGTGTAAGCAGCCCATCGGGATGCCTTGGGCCTGTCGAGCTTGACCAAGACGATAAAGTCTGGGTCGTCGGCTGGTGCGTATCCCACAAAAGAGACAATGGTGTCGGTCGGGTGGTAGCCAACGGCCGTTGGGATCTCTGCCGTTCCCGTCTTGCCGGCGATGCGATAACCAGGTATGCGCGCCTCAGTTGCCTCTCTCTCCACCACCGCTACGAGCATATCGGTCAATGTCGCCGCTGCCTCCGCAGAGATTGCCGCCCGGACCACTTCAGGGTGGACAGTCATCACCCTTACCCGACCGCCTGTCTGATCTTCGATGATCTGTTGTTGGACGATGTGCGGTCTCATTAGCAGTCCTTGATTTGCTACTGCCGCCACGGCGGTGATCATCTGCATGGGCGTAACAGCTATACCTTGGCCAAAGGAGTTGGTTCCCAACTCTGAGGGGAACCAATCCGAGTCGCCAGGGAGCTTCATCCTCCCTGGTCCTTCGCTGGCGAGGTCCACAGCGGTTAGGTTGCCAAAGCCAAAACGCCTGAGGTAGGTGTAGAATGCGGTCCTTCCCCATGGTCGTGCTCACATAGGCTGCCACTGTGTTAAGCGAGAGGGCCAATGCCTCGGTCATGGAAACCTCGCCATGTGCTTTACGATCCGAATTCTCAATAGTCCGGCCACCTACTTCCATCCGACCGTTGTCAAAGACCGTCATCTCTGGAGTGATGGCTCCCGAATCAAGGCCAGCGCCCCAAGTCATGATCTTGAAGATCGAGCCCGGCTCCCACATACTGCTGACCGATGGATCTGCGAGAAGGGTGGGCTCCGCGCTGGAAAAAGTGTTTGGGTCGAAGGTTGGCAGACTGACGACGGCTAGCAAGGCCCCCGTTTTCGGGTCCATGACAATGACGGTCCCGCTTTCGGCCCTAAACTGGTCGATCGCCTTCCGCAGTTCCTGCTCAGCGATATACTGGATATTGAGATCCAGTGTCAGAACTAGATTGGCACCTGGCTCAGGAGCGCGGTGATCCTTTGGAGGGATCGGGATAGGAACTCCGAGGGGATCGATTTCTATCTGCTGTGTCCCAAAGAGTCCTTTCAGTACCGGGTTATAGAAGCCTTCTACCCCATAGAATCCATCACCCGTACTGTTGACGATACCAAGGACGTGAGAAACCAAGTCGGCCATTGGATACACGCGTGTGGGCTGGGGCTCGCAGATGAGGCCATCAATCTGCAGTCCTGCGATTGCTTCTCCAAGTTCGTGGGGAACATGTCGAACCAGAGGCAGCCAAGGTTCATCGGACCTGAGCGCGACCTTCAGCCATGCTTCATCCAGAGCCAGAGCACTGCCCAAGACAGTGGCCAGATAATCTGGCCGTGTGACTAGTACTGGTGAGACAGAGATGTCCCACAGGTTCGAATTCATGGCCAGAATGTGACCGTTTGCGTCGGCGATATAACCCCTGGACGCTGGCAACTCTTTCGTTCGCTGGCGCTGTAACTCAACCAAGTGCGTGAGCTCGGAATGCATCAGCACTTGGTAGCGAACAAGTTGTGCGACGACGATAGCCAGGCCAAAAGTAAGGCACAAGCCCAGTACCGTCAGTCTGCGATAATCCAGGTTGACCGTTTTTTCAGTGTTCATAGGCCCAGTGGAAGACGATATTTCTCAGCGTTGTGTCTCAGGCCCTGACTTCAAGTTGCCAAAGATAGATTCCAACAAAGAAGACGGCTGAGATACAATAGCCTGTTCGGCAGCAGCGCTCGGCGCGAGTGGCGCTTGATCAATCTTTCCTTCCGTGTATTGCGCGATCGGCTGCGACAAGTCCAAGTAAAGCGCCTCTTGCAGCACATACCCTTCTTCTTCCAGACGCTGTGCCATAATACGCGGTGACTCGTACCCCGCAACCTTGAGCAGGACAGTTTGCGTTTCACGTTCCAGTCTGTTAAGCTCGGCTTCACCGTCCAGGATCTGGCGGTCTGTCGCTGCGGTCTGCATGGCCACCAGCAAGTGCAGCCAGCCGAACAGAATGAGTAGAGCTGCAAATACGGCAATGGCGACCCGCAGTGATGGGAGGCGACTAGTGACGTGTACTTGTGAGCGTTCTCGAGCCTGAGGCACAGGAACAGGTAGTGAATGGCTGGCCATGTTTCGCTCCTTCCCTGACCACTATATCTAGTGGCTCAAAGATTCAGGCACACAAAATAGCGGTCTATACCATATTCTACCATAAACTGCGGATTTTTGCAAATTTAAAGCCATTATCCGCTTGTTTCTACTAATTGTTAATCTTTTCTACTTAATAATGACGCTCAGAGACGGATCTGAGTATAGATGGTGGTTTTTTCTAATTGCCCTTCTCTGTGGTTCCCTAACCAATCGTGTGCAATGCAAACTTGGAGGATTTTGATCCAACTCAGTCTGAGAAACGTTCCGCAATCCTCAGCTTGGCACTGCGACTCCTTGGATTTGCGGTGACCTCTTTGTCACTGGGCCGGATTGGCTTGCGATTAACGACTCGCAGCGTCGCCCGATGTTGGCAGACACAGATCGGTGTTTCGGGTGGGCAGATGCAGTCTCGTGCTTCTTGTTGGTAGAAGCGCTTGACTACCCTGTCCTCCAGGGAATGGAATGAAATGACGGCCAACCGCCCACCTGACCGGAGCACGTTCCGGGCGTGGGGCAGTGCTTGGGACAGGTTTTCGATTTCGTCGTTCACGGCAATGCGCAACGCCTGAAAGGTTCGCGTAGCTGGGTGGATTCTTTCTCGTTTGCGGCTGGCCCGTGCTACCAGCTCTGCCAGTTGGCCGGTACTGGAGATCGGACGCGCGTTGACAATGGTCCTCGCGATCCGACGAGAATGGCGCTCGTCGCCATACTTCCACAAAAGCCCGGCCAGTTCCGCTTCTGGCAACTGGTTGACCAGGTCTTCAGCAGTCTGTCCCTGACCAGGATCCATTCGCATGTCCAGAGGGCCATCCTGCATGAAGGAAAAGCCTCGCCTGGCATCCGCCAACTGGCGGGATGAGAGTCCCAGGTCCAAAAGGACTCCATCTACGAAACCAAACTCTAGCGTGGCAATCACGGCCTCCAAGTCTCGAAAGTTGGCAGCCTGTACGATCACCCGATCTCCAAATGGACGCAGAACCTTCCGGGCAAAGGCCACCGCCTCTGGATCAGCATCGAGTCCAAGTACTAGCCCATCGGGGGAAGAGGCGTGGAGAATACTGGCTGCATGCCCTCCAGCGCCCAACGTGGCGTCAAGATACCTGCCCCCGGACCGTACCTGCAGTCCGGCGACTATCTCGTCAGTAAGGACTGGAACATGCTTGCTGGCCCTATCCATGCTGTGCTACCCTAGATGCCCAAGCTGGAGAACTGTTCGGCGCGTGCTTCGGGATCCTTGTAGCCATCTATCTGACGCTCTCGCCACTGCTCCGGGTTCCAGATCTCGCAATAGTCGTTCAGGCCAACAACAATTGCTTGATTGTCAATGTTCGCATACTCGCGAAGGTATGGGGGCAGGTTCACACGTCCCTGTTTGTCCGCCGCTGCGTCCGAGGCGCCACCAAAGACCTGTCGTCGAAACTCGCGGGCCTTGGGATCCGTTCGTGGGAGGGCCCTGATCTTTTCTGCCAGGCCTTCCCAGTCGTCCGTGGGAAAGAGCCACAGGCAGGGGTCAATTCCTTTTGTCACGACCAGACCCGCGTCCAGTTGTTTCCGGAATCTGGCCGGGATCGTGAGTCGCCCCTTGTCATCGACTGTATGCTCGAATTCACCCAAGAACATCTACGCCTCGAACATCTGTTCTATTCACCCATTTTCCCCCACATACCACCACTTTCACCCACATTATACAACGTGAGCCCCATATTGGCAAGTCTTGAGTTTCTATGACCGAGGCAAGCGATAAATGTTAATCTTGAGGCGGCTGAGGCACAGATTCTGTCCTTGCCGAGGCCTCCATTGGGGTCCTGCAGATTTGGAGAGGGGGGGCAGGGATGGTATAATCCGTGCGGTAGGAAGGGGTTTCATCTCTGGAGAGGTAGCATAGTCTGGCCGAATGCGCACGATTGGAAATCGTGTGAGGGTAACACCTCCGCGGGTTCGAATCCCGCCCTCTCCGCCAGTATTGTTGAGACGCCGCAGGCATTGACTGGCCTGCGGCGTCTTTCTGGGTGCAATCCCCTTGTGTTCAGATCTGCCTTGGTCAGACGTCCAGCCAGGATGCCGCCCAAGACCGCCAGATCCTCAGTCGGCAGGTAATGGCTGGCTGCCCCATCAAACAGCACATTGGCGTCCGCCGGGAATTCTTCATCGCCCAGATGGAGTACCACGGCGAGCCAGACGCGAGGCAATGCTCGAAAGAGGAAGGATGCGTCGCCAAAGGTGAGGCGCTCGCCTGCTATCGTCTTGGCCGCGGCCTCAAAGGCCGCCCGGTCATGGCCAAAGGTGTGTGCAATACGCAGACTGGCGCGTCCCTGGAATGCAGCGAAATAGCCCAGGCCGCCAGGTAGGTTGCGAAATGCGATCCACTGGCCGGTCACCGGTGTGCCGTCAGCGGTCAACAGGTAGTGCAGAAGCAGGATGTGAGTGGCAATGTCCACCCGCCCGGTGTCTCCGGCTCGGGCCACCAGACCCTCAGGCCAGCTAACATGGTAGGTCGCATTTAGAAACGGTACCCGGAAATGGCCGCTCCGGGCGTCCTTGCTCTGGTAAGATATCGCTGCACGTTCGGCGGTCTCGCGAGGTTCCAGCTTGGGGAAGGCTGACTTGGCCTTGCTCAGTGCTGGACCGTAGGTCTCTTCGGGTGTTCGTCGTTTGGTCTGCATCTCTCACTCCCTGCTGGTCTGGGGTCATTGTACCATCTTCTGGCGAGGGTGTCCAGTCAACATCGGCTGAACCTTGGCATGGGGCTGCTATTTCAGAGGTGAAGCTGTACAGTAGATTTGCCAAGGGCTATCTGCTGTGCTATAATGCTGGAGCTATAGTCGTAGGTTATTGGAAAAGTGGGGCCGCCCCACTTTTCTTGCTATCAGGGGACCTCCGGTGCCCGAGGTAGTGAGGGACAGCAATAGGGGATAAGGCGGAATGAGATGAAAAGCGATTTTATGCTAGCGATCAACCAATTGTGCTCCGAGCGCAAGCTTTCGCATGAGGTGGTCCTGGAGGCAGTAGAGGCTGCGCTGATTTCTGCATACAAGCGCAACTTTGGATCGGCTACCAACATCGAGGCGCGTGTCGAACCCAATACAGGCGACGTCAGGGTGTTTGCCATCAAGGAGGTCGTCGAGGACGTGCAGGACCAAAAGACAGAGATCTCGTTGGACGATGTGCGAGAGATCGATCCTGACGCGGAACTCGGGGGTACGGTCATGATTGAGAGTACCCCTCGTGACTTTGGGCGGATTGCTGCCCAGACGGCCAAGCAAGTGATCCTGCAGCGTATCCGTGAAGCCGAGCGCGATGCCCAGTATTCGGCTTTTGCCGACAGCGCGGGTGAGGTGGCGCTTGGAACAATACAGAGTGTGGATTTTCATTCAGGTGATGTGGTCGTCAGCCTGGATGGAGCGGAGGCAATCCTGCCATCTCGGGAACAAGTTTCCAACGAGCGCTACAGACGCGGTGCACGCCTGCGCGCCTATGTCGCAGATGTCCGCCGTGGCAGTCGGGGCCCGCGGATCACGCTCTCCCGCCGCAGCCCAGCACTATTGCGGCGCCTTCTGGAATTGGAGGTACCTGAGATTTTCAATGGTACCGTGGAGATCAAGGCGATGGCTCGCGAGGCGGGGTCGCGCTCAAAGGTGGCCGTGCATGCTACTCAGGACGGTGTAGACCCGGTGGGTTCGTGTGTCGGTGTCCGTGGTGGGCGCATTCAAACGGTCGTCAATGAGTTGGGCGGTGAGAAGATAGACGTAGTGCAGTGGCACGACGAGGTTGGGAGTTTTATTGCCAATGCTCTGAGTCCCGCCAAGGTGATGAACGTGCTCCTGACTGATGATCCGCAGTCGGGAAAAACAGCGACTGTGATTGTCCCTGATCGGCAGCTGTCCTTAGCGATCGGCAAAGAAGGACAGAATGCGCGACTGGCGGCCAAACTCACTGGCTGGCGCATCGATATCAAAAGTGCTACAGAGACTGCAGAAGAGACACTGGGTCGTCTGGATGAGGCGGCAATACCTCTTGAGGATATGGATCTTCTCACCCTGGCAGAGACTCTGCTTCGGAAGCGTGAAGCGGGAGATCTCAGCGAGGCGGAGCGTGCCTTGATCGACGCTGGAGTAGAGCGTGAAAGTGCGATCGACGTGGAATGGCCTGCCTCTGAGGAAGAGTCTGCGACACAGGCTCGAGAAGCTGGAGCCCCAGTTGGCGAAGCGCCAGGCACCGCGCCTGCGGAAGCCGTGTCGGACGAGGAGAAGGTATCCGCGCCGGGTGATTTGCTTGACAGCGCTGCCATTGTCGATGAAGATGCCGATCTGCAGGCGGAAGAGCCGGTTGCGGTTGACCAAATGGCTGTTGGCGAAGAAGCCACGACGATTGAGGTCGTGGTCGAGGATGAATCTGAACTCAAGCCAACCTTTGAGGGGGAGCCCGTTGAGGATTCGTTGGGTTGGGTGGTCACAGAGCCTCCCAAGGAATACCAATACGATTGGGACGAGCCTTCGTGGGTGGAAGAGAAGCCTGGCTGGGAAGTCGATTGGGAACGCCAGGAGCTTGAAGAAAAACCAGACCTGCCCAAGCCCCAGAAGAAGAGGGGCCGGAAGAAAAAAGGTCGGCAAGCGTTCGACAGCAAGGGTGGCCCAGGCTCTAATCGCTGGTGAGTGTGATCTCTAGTGCGTTGCAGGGCTTTTCTTTGACCTGTGGAAACTGCAGGCGCAAGACTCATGGCCGATTCAACGGAGGGGCGAGTGCCGGCTAGACAGCGGAAACATGTGCCTCTGCGGACTTGTATCGTCTGTCAGCGGAAGCGCCAAAAGCGGGATCTGATCCGGATTGTTCGTACCCCTGAGGGGGTCATAGAACTTGACTCCCGAGGGAAACTGCCTGGCCGCGGCGCCTACTGCTGTCCCGATCGCACGTGCTGGGAGGCGGCCCTGGAGCCGGGCCGGCTGGGGCGCGTTCTAAAGAGTCGGATATCTGCCGACGATTTGACCCGCCTGTACGATAGTGTGAGTATGGCAGCCGGGCATCTGCAGAAACGGGAAACGGAGGCCGGGCTTGATGCGTCGAACCCGGCCCCGAGGGGGAGTAGATAGATGGGACGAGGATCTAAAGTTGGGGGGCAGGGGCCGAATCGGAGCGCTGGCTCGCAGTCGCGCGGTTCGGCTCGTAAACCTGGGACAGGAACGCCAACGGCGCCGTCTCAGACGGGGGCGCCTGGGAATCCTACGGGAGGTACTGGTCCGGTAACATCACCCGGTCCGCAGGCGCCCAGAGTGATCGAGCTGCCAGAGAGCCTTACAGTTCGGGATCTGGCGCGTGCATTGCGTACGAGTCCCATTGATGTGATCAAAGAATTGATGACAAACGGCATTGTCGCTGGCATCAATCAAGAGATCGATTATGACACGGCCCAGATCGTGGCCAGCGAGCTGGGATTTGAGACCAGGCCGCTCCGGTTGGCAGAGATAGAACAGGAGCAAGAAGAGCAGGAGGAATTCAAGACCCTTTGGCAGAGTCTGCTAGAATCCGAGTCGCCCGAGACCTTGAAGCCTCGTCCTCCAGTTGTGACTGTGCTGGGCCATGTTGACCATGGCAAGACGACGCTGTTGGATGCGATCCGCGAAACAGACGTCGTGACCAGCGAGTCTGGCGGGATCACCCAGCACATCGGTGCGTACCAGGTAGAGAAGGATGGTCGCAAGATCACCTTTGTCGATACACCGGGCCACGAGGCATTTACGGCTATGCGCGCCCGAGGTGCCCAAGTGACAGACTTGGCCGTGTTGGTCGTTGCTGCTGATGATGGCGTGATGCCCCAGACGAAGGAAGCGATCGACCACGCCCGGGCCGCCGACGTACCTATCATGGTGGCGCTCAACAAGATGGACAAGCCCTCATCCAACCCAGAGCGGGTCAAGCAGCAGTTGTCGGAAGCGGATCTAACCGTTGAGGATTGGGGAGGAGACGTCATCTGCGTCCCTGTGTCGGCTACACACGGGCAAGGCGTTGACGAGTTGCTGGAGAACATCCTCCTGGTGACCGAAGTCGCTGATCTGCGCAGCAATCCCGATCGTCCTGCTGTGGGTACGGTCATTGAGTCTGAGCTGGACCGGCAGCGGGGCCCCGTCGCCACCTTGTTGGTACAGGCTGGTACCCTGAGGGTGGGTGATGCGCTGGCCATCGGTGCGATTTCTGGCCGGGTAAGGGCGATGATGGACTACCGGGGCAAAGATGTGCGTGAGGCGTTGCCTTCTATGCCGGTGCAAGTGATGGGCCTGGCGGATGTCCCCAGGGCTGGTGACATCTTTGAAGTTGTGGCGAGCGGCCGCGAAGCGCGGGCAATCGCCGCAGAACGTGCCGAGGATGAGCGCCTGGCTGGGCCAAAGGCGCCCAGACCCAAGATCATGAGTCTGGACGAGATCTTTAGCCAGTTCCTGGCCGGCCAAGCCGTTGAGTTGAACCTGATCCTCAAGGCCGATGTGCAAGGCTCGTTGGAGCCGATCGTTAATTCTCTTGAGAGGCTGGGAGGCGACGGACCGCAGGTCAAAATCCTGCATTGGGGCATCGGTGATGTCTCCGAGTCGGACGTCATGCTGGCTTCTGCTTCCCAGGCCATTGTGCTTGGCTTTCACGTTGACGTGGATGAGGCTGCACGCCGCATGGCTGTGCAGGACGGGGTGGACATCCGGCAGTACACAATCATCTACAACCTGATTGATGATGTAGACAAAGCTCTCCGGGGTATGCTTGAGCCAGAGTACGCAAAGGTTGTCATGGGTCATGCTGACGTGCGAGCGGTGTTCCGCATTCGGCGCCGTGGAAACATCGCTGGCTGCTACGTGACTGATGGGCTGGTGACGCGCAACGCGTGGGCCCGTGTGCAGCGCAATGGAGAAGAGGTCTTTGATGGTCCGCTCGATTCCCTGAAACGATTTCAAGAGGATGTGTCCGAAGTGAGGACCGGTTTCGAGTGCGGCCTGGGAGTCGCTGGTTTCGACAACTTCCGAGAAGGAGACGTGCTCGAGTTCTACAAAGAAGAGCGGGTCAGCTAGTCCAGCCCTTTTGCTCGATGGCCAGTAGCTGCGCCTGCTCCAACCAGGCTGTTCTGTTGCCAGCCTGGGCGTTTCTCAACAGGATGTATGCCCAATGCCTACTCGTCGCCAACGTCGTGTTTCGGAACTGATCCACCGCGAGCTTAGCTTGCTGCTGTTGCGCCAAGTGCGCGATCCACGCCTGAGCGGTGTGACGATCACCAGTGTGGAAGTCACGCCCGACCTATTGCTGGCTCGCGTCCGCTTTTCTGTTCTGGGAGAATCGGAGGAAGAAGAGGAAGCAATGGCTGCTTTCCAGCATGCTGGTGGTTTCTTACGTACCCAGCTGGCGGCCAGGGTCCAGTTGCGTTTTGCACCAGAGCTGGTTTTTAGCGTGGACAAGAGTACGGCCTATGCGCGTCGCATCGACGAACTGTTGGAGCAGGTCAAACAGAGCAATGGGCTTGACGGGAATGCAGTAGAGCCCATTGAGGGGGATGCCGATGCAGGGCGAGATCCTGACTAACGGGAGTCCAAGCCAGGCTCTGTCGGAGTCCATTGACCGCTTGATGCGGCAGGCCAGTTGCCCGTTGCTGGTGACGCACGTGGCCCCCGATGGTGATGCCATTGGCTCACTGCTCGGTCTTGGGTGGCTCTTGCGGGCTCAGGGCAAAGACTTTATCATGACCTGTCAGGATCCTGTACCTGACGTCTATACCTGGTTGCCTGGGAGCGGCCAGATCGTGCAGCAGGGCGACGGCTCTCACGATTTGGTGATCAGCCTTGATTGCAGCGACCGGCGCCGCATGGGGGATGTAAGCGCAGGAGATGACGGCCTTGTACCCGTGCTCAATATTGACCATCATGTAACCAATACCCACTTTGGCGCGCTGAACTGGGTGGACCCTTCCAGCGTGGCCACGGCTCAGATGGTCCTGAATCTGGCAGACGCCTTGGGATGGGAACTAACTGAACACGCCGGCGTTTGCCTGCTGACTGGCCTTGTAACTGATACCCGGTGTTTTCGTACGTCGAACGTTGGTGAGGCAGCGCTCAGTGCTGTGTTGAGGCTGATGGAGTCAGGCGCTTCACTCAGCGAGGTCACCCAGCGGGTCTTGGAACAACGCCCCCTTGCCTCTGTACGCCTCTGGGGGCAGGCGATAGACCGTCTGCAGTTGCAGGATGGTGTTCTGTGGACCGAGGTCACTCAGTCCATGCGTCAGCAGTGGTCGGTGGGCGAGGATGGGGATTCGGGACTGACCAACTTTTTGTCCGGAGTTCGGGAATCCGGGATTGTCGTCGTTTTTTCCGAGCGGAGCGATGGGACGGTTGATGTGGGAATGCGAGCCAACCCCGGCCAAGATGTGGCGCAAGTCGCCCTCAAGCTAGGCGGGGGTGGGCATCCCCAGGCAGCTGGTTGCACAATCAAGGGGACCTTGCCAGAGGCAAGAGACCAGGTCTTTGCCGAACTGCGACGTATTTTGCCCATGAATTAGAGGCAGGCATCCAGCGTACCGCATCGTGTGCCCAGGATCTGGAGCCCCATCGTGGGGGATACGCTGTCCTACAAAGCTGTTTCACGCCAGCCCATCGTTGCCGCTCCTCAACGTGATGGCCGGCTACCTGGGGGTTTCACGGCCTAGCTACCGAGGAATGTGGCCCGGGAATGGGTCCGTCGCGATCTGGATCCACAAGCGGGTCTCGTTTTCCGCTCCGACCTAGGGATCGGGGCGGTTTGTCGTTGGGCTTCTCTCGCGCCATCGCTGGATGCGAACCAGGTGATTGTCTCGAATCCGGGCGGCGCCATTCGCTGTCCAAGTGTGGGGAACCCCGGCAGGTATGGTTGCCGGGACCAGGAGGGCCAGATGTCTGCAGGAGATTGCGCCAACTGCCCCAAGGCGCAGGTCGAGCCCATAGCCCGTTGGGTGGCGCCCCGGCGCAAAGAACCTCTTTCCGGTATTTTGAATGTAGACAAGCCGGCGGGCATGACCTCTCATGACGTGGTCGATGTTGTGCGGCGCATCGCTGGCCAGCGCAAGGTCGGACACGCGGGTACTCTGGATCCCATGGCGACGGGAGTGTTGCTTCTTTGCCTGGGCCAGGCCACCCGTGTGGCTGAGTACCTGATGGCGAGTCGCAAGCGCTACCGTGCGACCATCGTCCTGGGAATGACAACAAATACCTATGACGCGGATGGGGAGACGGCCAGCAGTGGGGGGCGGACTGAATTTTCTCGAGAGGAAGTTGAGGCCGGTTTGACGGCTTTTTCCGGGCACATCGAGCAGGTGCCACCGATGTATTCGGCCTTGAAGCGAGATGGACAGCCCCTGTACAAGCTGGCCAGGCAGGGTAAAACGGTTGAACTTGAGCCGCGGCCTGTCGTGATCCATGAGACGATGCTTCTGGACTGGGATGAGCCGTCACTGATCGTGGAAGTTGCCTGCTCGTCAGGGACCTATATCCGGTCCCTGGCGCACGATCTGGGGCAACGCCTTGGCGGAGGAGCCTATTTGGCCTCGCTGGTTCGCCTTAGTAGTGGGAGTTTTGAGCTCGAGGATGCCGTAAGCCTTGCGCGCCTGGAGGAGGCTTTTCAACATGGTCAGGAGAGTTCGTACCTGATACCCAGCGACGAAGCGCTTCTCGATTGGCCCGCCATGATAGTTGGCGCGGACGAGGCTCGCCGAATCGTACATGGACAACCGCTGCCAGGGAAACAGCCTGCCACGGGAGAGGCGCGGCTTTGTCGCGCCTATTCTGTTCACGGCGATTTTCTGGCCATCCTGTCTTTCGAGCCCGAGCGAGGCTGGTGGCAGCCCAAGAAAGTCTTCTCTTCGAGCTAGCTCCAGCCCCAGTTCTCTGGGCCGTTCGGAAGCGATGGCCTGAACACAAACCTTGGAGCGTAACTCAACAATCCTATGGACGTGATAGATGATCTGGCCGCAGCCGAGCTGCGACAGCAGACAGTCCTGACCATCGGCGCCTTTGATGGAGTGCATCTCGGACACCAGGCGCTGATTGGTGATATCGTAGGCCGGGCGCGGGCCACCGACCGGCTTGCGGTTCTCATTACTTTTCACCCACATCCGGCGGCCGTGCTGGCGCCCGATCGTGCGCCTCAGTACCTGACGACACCCGGAGAGAAGGTGGCATTGCTGGAGGGTCTGGGTCTGGATCTAATGGTGCTGCTGCCCTTTGACCACCATGTGGCTGTCACGCCTGCCCTCGACTTTATGAAAGCGCTGTCCCGGCACCTGCGGGTTCGGGAGTTGTGGGTGGGGACCGATTTTTCGCTGGGACGCAACCGTGAAGGCGACGCCATGCGCTTGCAGCAGTTGGGCCAGGAGTTGGGATACGATCTCCACGTGGTCGAACCCCTGCTCGATGGAGGAGAGCCGATTTCGAGCAGCCGCATCCGCGCTCTCTTGCGCAGAGGCAGTGTGGAGGAAGCCACACGCCTGTTGGGCCGCTACCCTAGCCTGTCGGGCGAGGTGGTGAGCGGCGCGCAGCGAGGACGCGGACTGGGTTTTCCTACGGCCAACCTGCAGGTCCGTCCCGAACGGGCAGTACCAGCGGATGGTGTTTACGCTGTTTTTGCTCTCCTGGGCTCAGAAAGATACCAGGCGGTGGCGAATGTAGGGATTCGGCCCAGCTTTGACAATGGACACCGGACCGTGGAGACGCATCTCTTTGACTTTGACCAGGACATCTATGGTTGTGACCTGGTCGTCGAGTTTGTCACCCGGCTTCGTCCTGAGCGAAGGTTTGCCGACATTGCTGATCTGATAGCCCAGATCCAGGAGGATGGGGCAGAGGCGCGCCGGATCCTTGACAGGGAGCAGCAATCCGGATGCCTTATGGCCTCAACGGGTACCCTGGAAAGTCCACGACCGGACACGAGGAAGGGCCCAGATCGCGCAGCAGAAGCAGGCCAGTGCCCCGTGGCCTGTCGCTACCGGTCTGAGGAGTTGGAACACACTGCTGACCGGGCGATCCGGGTCTGGGGGCTGGAGCTCTCCGATCTGTTTGTTGGTGCGACGCGCGGGATGTACAGCTTGATGGCAGATCTGGAGTCGCTGGTAGCGGCTTCCTGGCGCCAGGTCCAAGTGGAGGGATTGGATCGAGAATCGCTCCTGGTGAGTTGGCTTAACGAGCTTCTCTTTCTCACCGAGATGGAGGGACTTTTCTTCGTCGAGGCCCAGATCGAGACGCTGACACAGACAAAGCTGGTAGGGCGGGCCGGTGGGTTCCATGGCCCGGTCGCAAATGCCAACATCAAAGCAGCGACTTTTCATAATCTCGCGGTGTTAAGAGACGGTGAAGGCTGGTCAACGGTCATTACCTTTGACGTGTGAGTTTCAAGGCCCGAGATCAGGGGGTTGACGCCCCTTTTTTCGCCGGCGACTGGTGACGGGCTCTGAGCCTGGAAAGGATTGGATGATGGTCGGGAGATCAGACCTGGTGCGGATCAGTGAGTATACCTGGGAGATACCGGCGAGTTATCGCTCGGACATGAAGGTGCCGGCCCGTATCTATGCTAGCGAAGAGCTGCTAGAGCTGGCCTTCCGCGATCGCTCCATGGAGCAGTTGGTCAACACAGCGGCCATGCCTGGCGTCGTCAAGCGGGTACTGGTCATGCCTGACGCCCACCAGGGTTATGGCCCGCCCATCGGCGGTGTCGTAGCGACCCGGTACCCGGACGGCGTCATCTCTCCGGGGGCGGTGGGCTATGATATCAATTGTGGTGTCCGGCTCATGGCATCGGATCTGCTTGCCAAAGAAGTACAGGATGAGCTGGGCGGGCTGATCTCGACCCTATTCCGTAGCATTCCCAGTGGTGTTGGCAAAGGTGGTGGCGCGCGCCAGGTAGCGGCTCGAGAGATGGATAAAGTGCTGACCAATGGTGCGGCCTGGGCGGTGAAGGCCGGCTACGGGAGGCCAGGAGACCTCGACCGACTGGAAGAGGGTGGCGCCATGGACGGTGCTGACCCCTCAGCCGTGAGCCCGCGCGCCAAGCAAAGGGGCGGCCCCCAATTGGGCACTTTGGGCTCTGGAAACCACTTTATTGAGTTGCAGGAGGTAGTTGAGATCTTTGATGATAGCACAGCCCGTGCCTTTGGACTATTTGAGGGCCAGCTTGCTGTGGCCATCCACTCTGGCTCGCGCGGGTTGGGGCACCAGGTCTGCAGCGAGTATGTCAAAAGCCTGCAGGGCGCAGTGCAAAAGTACAAGATCCAATTGCCGGATCGCCAGCTCGTCTGCGCACCCCTCGACTCGCCCGAGGGTCAGAGCTATTTCGGGGCAATGGCCGGGGCGGCCAACTATGCCTGGGCCAACCGGCAGTGCATGGCCCACCTGGCTCGTCAGAGCTTCGAAGAGGTACTGGCGGGGAAGGTCAAAGACTTTGACCTGCACACGGTCTATGACGTGGCCCACAACATCGCCAAGATCGAGGAGCATGTGGTGGACGGCAATGTGATGAAGCTTTGCGTCCACCGCAAGGGGGCCACCCGGGCCTTTGGCCCGGGCCACCCGGCAGTGGCCCGCGTCTACCGCGACGTTGGCCAGCCGGTCCTGGTCCCTGGCGATATGGGGACAGCTTCCTACGTGCTGGTGGGTACCGCCGACGCCATGGAGGACAGCTTTGGCACTAGCTGCCATGGGGCTGGACGGGTGATGAGTCGCAAGGCTGCCAAGAAAAAGATCCATGGCGGTACGCTGCGCCAGGAGCTGGAGGCCCGGGGCATCCACGTTCGGGCGGGCAGTATGGCGGGCCTGGCGGAAGAGGCGCCCGATGCCTACAAGGATATCGACGAGGTCATCAAAGTTGTGCATGGCGCCGGATTGGCGCGCAAAGTGGCCAAGCTACGCCCTCTGGCCGTGATGAAGGGCTAGGGGCTGGCGCACTTGGGCATTGGCGCTGAGGGATTCGGGAGACTTGGTTCGTGCCCCTGTGGAGGAGCCTTTCACTTGCTGGAGTCTGGGCATGGAGATTGATGGCCAGTTGGTTGACGGGCATTTTCTGTCCCGTGACAACCGGTTTCGGGTGACGGTTCAAGTGGACGGACAGGGTGTGTGGGCCCACCTGGCCAATTCGGGGCGGTTGGGGGAACTATTGGTGCCCGGGCGCCGGGTTGTCTTGGTCGAGCGTGCCGGAGCCCATCGAAAGACTGCCTATGACTTGAGCGCTGTCTGGATGGATGGTGTCTGGGTTTCGGTCGATGCCCGCTTGCCCAACGACTTGGTCGCCGAAGCCCTGGATGCGGGCAAGCTTGGCCCTCTGGCTGGCTACCCGGAGGTACGGCGCGAGGTGACCTTTGGCGGCAGTCGCCTGGATTTCCTGCTGGAGGCCGGGGATAAGCAGCCCTGCTGGGTCGAGGTCAAGTCTGTCACGTTGGTTGTAGATGGCTGGGCTTGTTTCCCGGATGCGGTGACCCTGCGGGGGCGCCGGCACCTGCTGGAGCTTGCTTCGGCCGTCGAGATGGGATATCGGGCGGTGGCGCTCTTTGTCGTCCAGCGCGACGATGCCCGGGGACTGAGGCCCCATGATGAGTCGGACCCTGGTTTTGGCCAGACCCTGAGGGCCGTGGCCCAACGCGGCGTGGAGGTCTATGCCTATGGCTGCCGCATTGAACCGGGGCGGGCGATGATTGAGCGGCCCCTGCCGGTCAATTTGGAACTACCATCTGCTGTACGGGAGAACTGACGGATGCCCCATCGAATCATGGCCCTACGGTATGTACTGTTTTTTGGCATGTTGCTGGTTGTGCTCTCCGCCTGCGGTACTGGTGAGCCTACACTGACGCCTGTAGCCCGGGTAGTTGAATCTGAGCCAACAGCTACGTCCACACCCCAACCTTCGCCGGCCTTCACTCCCACCCAGACTGTGACGCTTACTGCGACTTTGCTACCCACCGACACGCCGACTTTGACGCCAACTTCGAGTCCAACCGTGCTACCGCCCACTGACACCCCGACGGCGACGCCTACGGCGCCCCCCGCGCCTACGGCGCCACCGCCACGCCTACGGCGACCGCCATGCCTACGGCGACCGCCATGCCTACGGCGACCGCTACCCACACGCCGGAACCCACTGATACCCCGACGGCGGTGCCTCCGACTGCCACACCTGCGTCCCCGACGGCGACGACCACGCTCCCACCCGCCAGCCCCACGGCCGCTGCGCCGATGCCGACGGTAGAATCCCCGAAACCTGCTCCAACGTCCGCCCCTGAAGACGGCTACCGCTTCGATATTGCCATGCAGCGGATGCTGCACGTCGATGAGAATGGCGGCGACGTCGGCAATCACAACATCTATGTGCATGCCTTTGATGCCCAGGGCAATCCACTCAACGGAGTGGTCGTCTGTCGTGTCTATGCCTTGCAGCTCCAGCCCCCCGATCCCCATGCTTGTCGCATCACGGGCGAAACCGGGCCGGGTCGTTTGCACTTTGATGTATACTCAGGCGACATCGTTTACGTAGCGACCAAGGACCCTGAGCACCGCCCTCTGAGTCCCCATACCCGATCCCTGGAGCAGGACCCGATGGCCATGACTGACCTCCAGGAACTGGTAGACAATGGCTACTGCGCGGACCTCGAAGACTGCAAGCAACGTAGAGCTATCAAAAGCTTGGTTGCCTCTCACTACTCATACGAGGTCCATTTTACGCAGCGCTAGCGCGAGATGATTGGAAACTGCATTCCATTCGCAGCGCAGATGCCTATTCCCCATCCCCCAGCAAACACCAGACGTCTGCCCAAAGAACCTCACCGAGTTCGCAGTCAGCGCAATAGCTGGCCGAGTTCGGCGAATGCCGCCCGAGCTGTGAGATCGAGACTGAGGGGCGTCACGGACACAGCTCGATCCACGTAAATCGCCTGGATGTCAGAGTCGGGTTCCAGCGTGTCGCGGTCCACGGCGATCTCATAGTCTGGGCGACGTTTCTCGGCGAGATAGCGCCGGCCACTGGGCAGCGGGAGAAAGTAGCGTTGCCTCGAGGCCCTGGTGATCTGCCAGGGCGTGTTGGGGGTGGCATCACAAGGAACGTCTACCTTGAGCGGGTCGGCGTCAAAGGGCAGTGGCACGGCCAGCATCCGTGCCGCAAAATGCCGGGCAAAATGCGTGGCCGCAGAGAAATCGATCGTCTCAGAATGGTTGTAGTGGTATTTCTTGTCAGTCTCCAGGCTGGCGGCCAGGGCTGGTACGCCACCGTCGGCGGCCTCCAGCGCGGCACCCACCGTACCGGAGGCGCTGATTCCCGAGCCGACGTTTTCGCCAAAATTGATGCCCGAAATGCAGAGCGCTGGTCGCCGGGGAACCAACTCCAGCAAGGCGTACAGGACTGCTTGGGCGGGTGAGCCGTGAATGGCATAGGCCGGAACCTGTTGGTGGTCGACGCTGTAATCTATGACGTGGATGGCGCCGTCGTTAGAGGTGGGTAGGCTGCGTCCGGCGCCCGATTGCTGCTCACAGGGCGCCGAAACGATGACCTCGCCCAGGTCTAGGACTGCGCGCACCGCTGCGCGCAGACCGGGTGATTCGATACCGTCGTCACAAGTTGCCAGGATCAGGGGCCGTTCCTTTGACACGATGGGTCTTCTCTCCTTGTATAGGATCTGGCCCATTAAATGGCAGCTTTCGCAGGTTGGGAAAAAACTCGTCGTACCCAGCGGAGGCGGCCACGGCAGGACAAAAGACGCCCCCACTTTTTGGTGGGGACAGAATTCACGCGTCCTGGGCGGCGACGCCTGAGCTTTGGTTTTGGCTGCGAGCTCAGGCAAGGGCTGTTCGGAAGGCTACCTGTTCTCCAGCCAATTGCCGATGATGGCATACCTGAAATCATGGCCGCCCAAGCAGCGGGCCGCCCCCCACAGCCCATAGAGGATGGTTACTGCCCAGATAGCCAATGGCACGACCATCAAGAACATGCCGCCCCATACCCCGGCCAGCATGGCCTCTTCGGAAACCGGATTGGCAAAGAGAGGAACAAAGATCATGCCCATCCACAGAAATCCCCAGCAGCACCAGGCGGCCATCGTTATACCGAGTGCAATAGTCTGGTAGACCAGTGCCTGGAGCGCCTGACCAGCTGCATAGGTTGATTTCTCTTTCTGGGTCAGCCAGATCACCAATGCTGCGAGAATCCCGCCGACGCCGTTGGTGAACAGTCCCAAGACAATGCTGCCATGGGCCAGCCCTGCCAACATCCTCTCATCCTGACTAACGGTCTCTTGCATACTCATGCTGTCCTCCTCGTTCTTCCAGAACCGACTATGAACCCAGTCTGCGGCTACTTTGCCACCCATCCAGAACCAACGATATCTAGTTCGCAGAAGCTGCGGTCGTGGCTGCGACGGCGGCAGCCTCTTCCTGAGCGCGGGTGTGGACCAGGTAATAGGCACAGGCAATCAGGTCTTCATCCAATGGGCCGGTGATTGTCAGATAGACCCCTTCCCGGAAAATGCCGCGTGGTCTGCTCTCAAGCAACCTGGTGCCTGCAGCGTCTGTCAGGTACCAGCCATCCTTCAGGATGCCCTCGGGCTGCAACCGGTACTGCTGCCCCTCAAAGTCGATGATCAGGTCACGGCTAAAGGTTCCCGGACGATCAGCGGAGCCCCGTAGGGTACTTCCATCCAGCACCTCGTGGGCAGTGTCAAGCCAGTGCATCTTGCGCATCACCAACTCGCGGCCATCTTTTCGGCGATGTGGTTATAGTCACTCCTGGGAGAGCTGTGCCGTTGGCTCGGTGTTCTCCTCGTCCAGCTCCGAATTGTCGGGCGCGGACCAGATCTTGCGCCCAATGATGAGGATGGCGGCAACAACCAGCGCCCAGACCATCAGACCATAGATCCCGATGCCAAAGCTACGTACAGGGTCATCCGCTCGAACTACCATCAGGGTCAGGAAGGCGAGTACCTGGTTATTCAGCGCATGGAGCCAGGCCGCGAGCCAGATGCTGCCCGACACGAGTACAGCAAAGCCAAAGAAGAAGGCCAGGGCGATGGTATAGAGAGTCATCAGCAATATCCCAAGTACTGGATAGCCTGGATAGTTGTGGCCCATGACGATAATAGGGGCATGCCACAGACCCCAGATCACGCCTACCAACAGGATGCCGCGTATCTTTCCCAGCTTGACCAGCTCACCCTGTAGGTAGCCCCGCCATCCGTATTCCTCGCCAAAGGCAATGAGCAGGGCCAGGAAGGGGGCAAGCAGGACAGACTGCACGCCGGTCACCAACAAGAGAGCAATGTTCGAGATTCCCTCCATACCTGTGGCCTGGCCGCCGGCCAGTTCCTTTAGCATGATCTGAGCGTCGACAGTCTGGCCCAAGCCAAACAGGAGATTCAGCCCCGCCATGGCCACATAGATGAGGACGAGCACAGCGCCGAAAAGGACCCAGTATTTTGCCTTCCCACCGCTCAGCCCCGCCCGGCCGAAAGACTCCTTTCCCGAGAAGAGACGCAGGACAACGAGAAAGACGAGTCCTCCAAGGTTCAGCGCCTGGACGACCGCACTGGCGACGGTCTGGTAAGTCTTGTCCGGGACAAGTAGGGCGCTCAGGGCTAGAGCGGCATACACCACGGCGTAGACCAGGAAAAAGTAAAAGAACCAGCGGGGCCGCTCCTTAAGATGGTAAATGCGACTGCTTTTGAACAGGAATAGCTGAAGGGCGATGGCAACCGCAGCCGGAATCAGCATCTGTACCTGGAGAACCAGGCCGGTCCCTGCGTTCTGTCCGTAGCTCTGGGCCTGGTACAACAATAGGTTCAAAGCATAGGCGAGGCCGTAGGTAAGGCCCACAAAGATCGCTACCTGCCGCCAGTTGACCCGTGATGTGTGCGTCTGATTTGCCTGCATTGAACACCTCTCTGTGCTGAAACGTTTTCATTTGCTTACCGGCACGACGCCCAGCGCCTTGTAGTTCGTTGACGGTCGCCCTACAGCGTTCACGGCCGCCTGGCCCAGACCTGTACTGTTTGAGCGCCAACCTACCCGGATTGTACTGCAGCCTGCAGGGCCTTTGCTGACATTGGCCTGACAACAGATAACCAGAGCTGTGGCAGGTTTGGGCACGGGGAAGATCCTGCCGAGAGGCAGAAGCCTGCTGGGTCCGGTAATGCGTCCCTACTTGCCAGTGTGTCTTGACCCGGTTCGCCTATTACTTCTTACCCCACCCCTGTCGCAGCACCCGGAGCACGTTTTGGCCCCAGATCTTGCCGATTTCCTCAACGTCATAGCCTTCGGCTATCATTCTCTGGGTGAGATTGGGCAAGAGCGAAGCGTCCTTCAGGTCATCGGGGGGATCGGTAAAGCCGTCAAAGTCACTGCCTATGGCGACGTGGTCGATGCCCGCCACATGGACGAAATGGTTGAGGGTACGGGCGATAAAGTTCAGGCCACGTTTCGTCTCATGGGGCATCAGCCAGTAGTTCATAAAGATCACGCCGGCCACGCCGCCGGTGTCCGCTATCTTTTTGATCTCCCAGTCTTTCAGATTGTATGGACTGGGGTTGACCTCGTAGGCACCGACATGTGAGGCGATGATGGGCAAGCGGTCGCCGACGATCTCATAGATCTGCCTGCGCGCTGGTGGTGTGCAGTGGACGATGTCCAGGACCATTCCCAGCTCGATCATCTCTTCGATGACCTCTCTGCCAAAGGGTTTCAGCCCCAGGGCGACGTTGCGCCCCCCCTTGAAACAGCCCAGGTTCTGTACGCTCTCGGGAAAGGGGAAACAGGGATGCACCGCGTCGTTCTCGTAGAAATGGCCCAAGGTCAGGTAGGCAACGCCCCGGTCGAACAGGCGTTTCACGTTGCCAATGTCGCCGTCCAAGCTGTGGGCGCCCTCGATATTGTGAACCACGGCGATAGGCCGGTCGTCGCCCATCGCCAGAATGTCGTCCAATTCCTGGACCGAGCGGGCAACCGTGGCCAGTGGCTTCCCTGTCTCGGGGTTTACAGCTTCCCCTATCTGTTTCTCCATTGTGTCCAGCATGTCCATGGTGACGTCAAAGTAAGTCTGGGAGAATACCCGACTCCAGGCGGAGGGCAGAACGTAGCGCAACAGTCTGAGGTACCGGCATTCTTCCAGTATGCCTTTTTCCGGTGCATAGATGGTGGAGAGGAGGACGTCGAGGCCGCCCTCACGAAGCTTGGGAAAGTCGGTGCGGACGCCAAAGGGATCAAAGGAGCGGCTGGCCCGGAACCGGGAGGTGAGCGTCCGGTTAAAGAGCGATGCCTTCAGCGATGGGTGCGCGTGCAGATCGACGATGGTAGAGTCCACGAAATGTGTCTTTTTCCAATCGGGGGTCCTGTCCGTGACCATGACTATCTCCTTCCTTGTGTCGTTAGCCCCATCATACCACAGTTGGGGCGCCAGGTCAACCGATCTGCAAATATTTATGTTTTTATTTGCTATTAGTTGGTTACAGTCTTTTTACCGCGGAAATGCTGCCGTTCACCCCTACTTGAGATGCTCATCTCGAACTCGCGGCCGCGATCTGCCGGTCTGCGGCTCTCCTTCCACTGGAGGAGACCCAAAGTCGCAGACTGTGATTACGGTCAGGGGGCCCCCGTTTCTGTCTTGGGCCTGACTGTGTTATAATTCTCACAATGACGCGACCAAATGCTTTTCTCTGTGCAACCTGCGGACAGACCTATCCTCTTGACTCACGCGATTGGCGATGTGCCTGTGGCGGGCTTTTCGACCTGCAAAGCTGGCCCGACTTTGACGCGGCGTCCATTGATACGACCCAAGAGGGCTTGTGGCGCTACCGGAACCTGCTGCCCCTGGACCCGGCTTGGGCGCCCGTCACACTGGGCGAGGGGAACACGCCCCTGGTCCCGGTGGATTGGGACGGGCTTTCGCTCCAGTTCAAGCTAGAGTCCCTGGCGCCTACAGGGTCCTTCAAGGATCGGGGCGCTGCTGTTCTGGTTACGGCCCTGCGGGGACTGGGCGTCGAACGGGTGGTGGAGGATTCTTCGGGCAACGCTGGCGCCAGCCTGGCCGCGTACGCGGCGCGAGCGTCCCTCGCCTGTGAGGTCTGTGTTCCCCACACTGCCGCGGGGCCCAAGGTAGCGCAGATGGCTATCTCCGGCACGGAGGTGATCCAGATCAAGGGTAAGCGAGAGTACGCGGCCCTGGCCGCCTGGGCCGCGGCTGCCCACGGGGCCTACTATGCCAGCCACGTCTACAGCCCATACTTTCTGGCCGGCACGGAGACCATGGCCTACGAGTTGTGGGAGCAGTTGGACCGGCGCTCACCATCCGCTGTCCTCCTGCCGTTGGGCAATGGGACCCTGCTCTTGGGCGTCTATCACGGTTTCCAGCGGCTCTATGAGGCGGGCTTGATCGCAGGCCTGCCGCGCCTTTTCGGTGTCCAGGCGGAGGCCTGCGCGCCCATCTACCGGGCCTTTATGGAAGGGCGTGACAGCATCGAGCCCTGTGAATTGGCGCCGACCGTCGCCCGGAGTATCGCCATCATGTACCCGGCCCGAGGTGCCCAGGTCCTGGCCGCGGTGCGGGCCACGGGCGGAGCCATCGTCTGCGCGGGCGAAGAGGAGATCCTGGCTGCCCGCAACCAACTGGCCCGGAGAGGGTTTTATGTAGAAGAGACCGCGGCGGCTGCGCTGGCAGCCCTGCCTGAGTTAGGCGGTTTGCTGGGCGGCTCAGCCGGGGAATCCATTGTCGTACCTCTGACGGGGCACGGTCTCAAAACCAGTGCTGGCCCCGGTACAAGCCTGGGACTTGAACCCTGACAAGGAGAAGTTCGAGATCGATGGAGAGCAAACGTGTTGTCATAACTGGAATGGGCGTCATTTCTCCCCTGGGCCTGGATGTGCCTACCATGTGGCAGAATGCGGTAGCCGGTCGTTCGGGCATCGGACCCATCACGCTCTTTGACGCCAGCGAATTCGAGGTACGTTTTGCCGGAGAGGCCCACGGCTTTGACGCGACCGACTATATGCCGGCCAAGGAGGCCCGCCGGGCGGACCGCTTTACTCATTTCTCCGTTGCTGCGCTGGAGCAGGCGCTGGCTCAATCGCATCTGGTCATCGACGAGCATAATGCCCACGACGTGGGAGTGATCATGGGCTCGGGGATCGGCGGTGTCGAAAGCTATACGAGGGAACTCGAGGTACTGCAGACCAAGGGGCCGCGGCGAGTAAGCCCACTCTTGGTACCGATGATCTCCATCGACATTCCCGCCGTGCAGACCTCGCTGCGTACCGGCGCGCGGGGTCCCAATATGGGAATCTCTTCAGCCTGTGCGACCAGCGCCAATGCCATCGGCCAGGCTTACGAGACCATTCGCCGGGGCCACGCGCGGGCCATGTTCACCGGCGGCTTCGAAGCCGCCATCGCGCCCATTGCTTTGGCCACGTTTACACGCATGCGCGCCCTGTCCCGCCGCAACGACGACCCGGCTGGCGCCAGCCGGCCCTTTGACGCCAACCGCGATGGCTTTGTGATGGCCGAGGGCGGAGCGATGTTCGTCCTGGAGGATCTAGACTTTGCCCTGGCGCGGGGCGCGGAGCCGCTGGCGGAACTGGCTGGCTATGCCTCGACCTCCGACGCCATGTTCGTCACCGCGCCCGATCCCGAGGGCGTCGGTGTGGCCCGTTGTATGACGCTGGCCATGGAAAGAGCTGGCGTCGGTCCAGGCGACGTGTCCTACATCAATACCCACGGCACCAGTACTCTGCTGGGGGATCCGGCCGAGACCCAGGCCATCAAGCGCGCCTTTGGAGAGTTTGCCTATCACGTGCCGGCCAGCGCCACCAAGTCGATGCACGGCCACCTCATCGGGGGCACCGGCGCCCTGGAGGCCGCCATCAGCGTGCAGGCGATGCGTGAGGGCATCATCCCACCGACCATCAACCTGGAGACCCCTGATCCGGACTGCGACCTGGACTATGTGCCCAACCAGGCACGCCAGGCCGGCCTGGATGTCGTGCTCTCCAATTCCATCGGATTTGGTGGACATAATGCAACTCTGGTGTTGAAGAGGTACCGGTAGTACAACAGCCTCTTGATCGCGCAACATAATCGAAGAAAGGAGTCCCGGCCGGAATCCAGGGAACTAGAGGAACCAAGATGTCTTGGTTCCTGCAGTGCCTTTGGTTCCCTATCACACAATGAGCAATCTACCCGAACTGGAACGCGACCTTGGCTTTTCCTTCGCTGACAAGAGCCTGCTCCAGCGGGCGCTGACCCACCGCTCGTATCTCAATGAACACCCCGAGTTCCCCCTGGAGGACAACGAGCGCCTGGAGTTCCTGGGCGACGCGGTATTGGACTTTGTGACGGGTGAATACCTGTACCATCGTTTCCCCGAGCTGGCCGAGGGACCCCTGACCAATCTGCGATCCGCCCTGGTCCGGCGCGAGACGCTGGCCAGGTTCGCTCAGGCCTATGGTCTGGGCAGTTACCTGCAGATGGGCCACGGTGAGGTGGAGAGCGGCGGGCGCCTGCGTCCGGCCACTCTCTGCGCGGTCTTTGAGGCGGTGGTCGGTGCCCTGTATCTCGACCAGGGACTGGATCCTGTCGTAGCCTTTGTTGAACCGCTCATCGGACCCGAGGTTGGGCGCACGCTGGAGGGCAACCTGGACAAGGATGCCAAGAGCCTGCTGCAGGAGTTGGCCCAGGGCCGGATGCACCGTACTCCCCGCTACCTGACCGTGGCCGAAAGCGGCCCCGATCATGCCAAGGAGTTCGTCGTCCAAGTGACTATCGATGGTATGGCCTATGGCCAGGGCAGCGGTCCTAGCAAACAGCGCGCCGCGCAAGCCGCCGCCAGTGATGCCCTCGATCGTTTGGCTGAGCGTGGCGGCGAGCTGTTGCTCCCCCCTTTACCGCAGCCGGTGCTCCTCGCGGAAGCTGCCGATGAGATGGACGAGGAGGAAAGTGAGAGCGTTTAGGCTGTGGACCGCAGACTGCTGATCACCGGCGGCAGCGGCTACTTGGGCTCTCGTCTGGCCAGGCAGGCGCGGGATGCTTGGGAGGTCGTGGCCACCTATTTCTCCCACCCCATAGAGATCCCCGGCTGCCGCTGGCTGCCCCTGGACATCCGCGACGGCGCCGCCGTGGCCAGCCTGCTGGCCGAAACCTGTCCCGCGGTTGTTATCCATACCGCCTTTGACATGAGCGCGCCCCCGGCCATGCAGTCTGTCATCGTCGACGGCACGCGCCACGTGGCCTCGGCCGCGGCCCGCTTCGGCGCCCGTCTGGTTCACCTCTCCACTGACGTGCTCTTTGACGGCGAAGCTGGCCCCTACACCGAGGATGATCCCCCCAACCCGATCACGCCCTACGGCTGGGCCAAGGCCACTGCCGAAGAGATCGTGGCCGATCTCTGCCCGCAAGGGTCCATCGTGCGCACGTCCCTCATCTACGGCTCTGATCCGCCCGATCCCCGTACCTTGTGGGTGGTGGACAGCATCCGCCAGCGCCAGCCCCTTACCCTCTTTACCGATGAGCTACGCTGCCCGGTCTGGGTTGAGCAACTGGCCGCTGCCCTCTTGGAGATGGCGTCTGGAGAGCACACTGGCATCTGGCACCTGGCTGGCCCCCAGTCCCTTAGCCGCTACGATTTCGGCCAGCGCCTGGCCCGCTTCTATGGTCTCGACCCGGCGGGCATCACCTCCGGCCTCAGCCGCGATAGCGGCCTCCACCGCCCCCGTGATTGCCGCCTGGACACCAGTAAGGCCCAAGCAGAGCTGGCGTCGCCGCTGTGGGGGGTAGACGAGGTGCTGGCACATGTGAGCGGCCAGCGGTCTGCATCTGATATCCTGGGCTAGATCTCACCGTAGAGGACAGAGAAGACAACAACGAATTCGGAATGAAACGTATTGTCCCCGGTCGGCAATTCGTTCCTTTGTCAATTCGTTGCAGCGCTCTCTGGAAGACAATACCACTCCTCATCCCAGGGGCTGTAGGAAACAAAGACGTCGTAGGCAGATCCATCGTCTCGTCCCCGCTGGCGTTGAGTTCGTACTGGGACAAGGGGCGAAGGGCTGGGGTGCGCCTCCTCTTGCTGGCCTCCATGCCCTGGACTGTCCGTCGACAGCCGGGTGAAGGGGTGCGCCACACAGCCGGAAGACGGTGTCGATGGCGGCTACAACTCCCCGGTCAGGGTGAGCAGGGTCACCTCTGGCCGGCAGTTGAGGCGCACCGGCGGGACGGTGACGCCGATCCCCCGGTTGGTATAGACCTGGAGCGTTGAGCCGGGGACTTGCTGCAGGCCAGCCGGGTAGTTCTGGCCCAGCCAGGGCAACACGGGCGGTCCCAGCAGGGGCAGGTTCACTTGCCCGCCGTGGGAGTGGCCCGAGAGCTGGAGCAGGATGCGGTGGGGGGACCGGGCCACCTGATCGGCAAAGTCAGGTTCGTGGACCAGGAGCAAGACCGGTTCGCCCCGCGGCACGCCGGCCAGGGCGGTACCCAGATCGTGGTGCCCTTCCCAGACGTCGTCCACGCCGGCCAGCCACAGATGGGTCCCTGCTACCGCCAGGCGACGGGAGCTGTTGCGCAGCAGGTCTACGCCCGCGGCTCGCAGTTCGGCGGCTACCACGTTGATGTTGGTCCAGTAATCGTGGTTTCCGGGGATGGCGAACACACCCAGGTGCGCGTGCAGAGCGGCCAGCTCCCGGACGCAGGGTCGCGCGTAGCGGGCCGAGCCCAGCACATAGTCGCCCGTCAGCAGGACGAGATCGGGTACGAGGGCGTTGGCGGCCTCCACCGCGGCCCGGATTTGCTTCTGCCCGGTGTAGGGCCCGCAGTGCAGGTCGCTGAGATGGACCAGCTTCAACCCTTCCAGGCCGGGGGGCAGGTCCGGGATGCGCACCGCGACCCTTTCGATGGCCAGCCAGTCTGGCTCCAGGGCCAGCGTGTAGGCCGCGCCGCAGGCTCCGGTTGCTGCCACCAATCCAACTCCCAGCGCGCCGCGCAGAAAGGCCCGCCGGCTGAGCTTGGGCGGCGGTCTCTCCTGGCTCGTCACCTTGCCGTTGTCGTGGGTCAGGTTGATTCTCCCGTCACTGTGATGGGTGATTGTCAACAGACCGCGACCGGGGTTCGTAGTGGGTACTTGAATGCCCTGAACCGCACTGATGCTTTTTGACAACTTGAACCGGAAATAGAACTTGGCTGAACAGGCAGCAGCCCAACCTCCTAGAAAGATGTCATTCTGAGCCGCAGCCCAGCGGAGGCGAAGAATCTCCACCTACGAGAGAGAAATCACTTGAAAGACGCAGAAGAGATTCTTCGCTGCGCTCAGAACATGTCTTGAGCGTAATCGAAGGATGACCCGCTCACGCTATCACCTGGTCAAGTTGTCAAAGTTCATAGGTGCGTACTGCCAACGGAGTGGTTGCGGTCTACTGATTATAGCATGGACCTACCCTGCCGCAAAATGCTGGGGCAGGCGCCTGTGCTGGCAATAGACCTGCCAGGTCCACGGCGGGAATCATGACGTGAACCGGCATAAATAGACCGGTTCATGACGTGCCATGTCTCCAAACTGTGGTATAATGGGTTTATGGCAAACGTGGCGACGCGGCTTTTCTCCATCATTTTTCTCCTGCAATCGCGGGGTACCCTGAAGGCTACCGAGCTGGCGGAGGAGTTGGGCGTCTCGGAGCGCACGGTACACCGCTACATGGGCATGCTGGACGAGATGGGCATCCCCATCTATTCCGAGCGCGGGCCCTACGGCGGCTTTTCCCTGGTGCGCGGCTACAAGCTGCCTCCCCTGGTCTTTACCCCCGAAGAGGCCACGGTCCTCTATCTGGGCGCGGAACTGGTCCAGGACATCTGGGGCCAGTCCTACCGCGACGCGGCGGTGGCGGCCAGGGCCAAGCTGGACAACGTCCTGCCCGACGCGCTGCTCCAGGAGGTGCGGCAGGCCCAGCGGGGACTGCTGGTCACCCCCTGGTTCCGGCGGGACTATGGGCCCTGGGCGCCCATGCTGGATGACCTGCGGCGCTGCGTGGCCCGCAGGCGGCAGGTGTGCCTGGCCTACCGTTCCTTTCACCAGCAGATTACGGAGCGGATCGTCGATCCCTATGCTCTGGCCTTGCAGTGGGGATACTGGTACCTGGCCGGCTTCTGCCACCTGCGGGGCGAGCTGCGTACCTTCCGGGTGGACCGCGTGCAGGCGATTGAGCCTACGGGCGAGATCTTTGAGATCCCGCCCGATTTTGCGGCGCGCGAGTACCTGCAGCGCATGGCCGGCGAGCGTCCGGCGGCCTACTACCGTGTTGCTGTCCGCTTTGATCCCGACGTGGCCCACATCGTCCGCGAGCGGCGGGACGAGTGGCAGACGCTCACAGAGAACGGAGATGGTTCGGTGACGCTGGCCTTTGATGCCTCAGACCTGGCCTGGCCCTGTCGCTGGGTCCTGACCTACCAGGACAGCGCCACCGTTGTCGGTCCGCCCGAACTGGTCTCGATGGTGCGAGATGCGGCCCTGGCCATCGCCGCCCGTTATGCCTCAGATGCAGAGCCGCCGGCCGGCTGGGCGAACCCTGCGGGGTGAGTTTGCCTTTCCAGCTGCGGCGTGGTATCATTTGGCCGGCATGGAACAGAATCAGGAAGGTTTCGCAACGTCAAAGCACAGCAGACGGGCCACCGGCTGGATCTTGCTCATCTGCGTCCTGGCTGTGGTAGCCACGGCTGCCATCTCCTATTTCGCCTTCGAGCGGCTGGCCCACCTGGAGGACGAGGTGGCCTACCTCTTCCAGGCCAGGACGATGGCCATGGGCCGCCTGACGGTGCCCTCGCCTTCGCAGCCCGACGCCTTTTGGACGCCCTTTGTACTGGACCACGGGGGCCAGCGCTTTGGCAAGTACCCGCCAGGCTGGCCGGCGGTACTGGGCCTGGGCGAACGGGCCGGGTTGGCCTGGTTGGTCAACCCCTTGCTGTCGGTGCTGGCGCTCTACCTGGTCTACCGCCTGGGGCGGACCCTCTACGACGAGCGAGTGGGCCTGATGGCGGCTGCCCTGGGCCTGCTTTCGCCCCTCTTTTTGGTATTGGGCGCCTCCTACCTGTCGCACATGGTCGCGCTGGTGTGGCTTCTGCTCTTTAGCTTGTGGTTCGTGTGGACGGCGCAGGGTCGGAGCGGGTGGTTCGCGGTTGGGGCAGGGCTGGCACTGGGCCTGGTCTTTCTGACCCGCTCCCTGACGGCCGTGGCCTATGCCGTGCCCTTTGCCCTGTATGCCCTGGTCCAGGTTGTCCGGCGCAAGCAGGACCACTGGCCGCGCTACCTGCTGGTCGCCCTGGCCGGAGGCGCCGTGGCGCTCCTGCTGCCTGTCTACCAGTGGGCGATCACCGGCGACCCGTGGCTGAATCCCTACTTGCTGTGGTGGCCCTATGACCGAATCGGCTTTGGCCCGGGCATCGGCGCCATGCCGGGCGGCCACTCGCCCCGCTATGCCTGGATCAACCTCAAGCAGGACTTGTCGCGGTCGGCGACCGATCTTCTGGGCTGGCCGGCATTGAGCTGGTTGCCCCTGGTACTGGGCCTATTGCTGCGCCCCCGCCGGCGGCGAGACTGGGCTTTGTTGGCGCCCTTTCTCTGCCTGGTCATTGCCTACGTCTTTTACTGGATCGGCTCGCCAGCGCGTCTGTGGGGACCGCGCTACTATTTTGAGGGTTTCGGCGTCTTGTGGCTGCTGGGCGCCGTCGGACTGCTGAAGGCGTGGGATTGGGCCAAGGACCGGCAGCGGTGGCTGCGTCCGGCCCTGGCCGGGGCGCTGGCGGTCATGGTGGCTGCCAACCTGGCGACCAATCTGCCTTTCCGGCTACGGGAGGCCCATGGCTTCTATGGCATCAGCCGCGCCCAACTGGCGCCGATCGAGGCGGCGGACCTGCACAACGCCCTTGTCATCGTCTACGCCGAGCGCTGGCTAGAGTACGGTGCCATGCTGGGCCAGATGAGTCCCACCCTGGACGATGATGTCGTCTTTGCCCGGGGTGATGGCGCCCTCAAGGCAGACATTATCGCTGCCTTCCCGGGCCGGACCGTCTACTATCTGACCGGCGGCCAACTCTCGCCAGCTACAGAGCAACCCTGAAGCCCAAGTTCCGAGGGGAGGGAAACATGTCACAGGCATTGGAGTGGCTCCTGGAGCAGGATGAGGAGAATCCGGGGGTACGGTATTTTGCACTAAGGGACTTGCAGGGGCAGCCGGTGGATGCTCCAGAGGTGATCGACGCCCGGCAATCGCTGATGGGCAAGGGACCGGTGCCGGCGATCCTGGCGGCGCAGGATGCGGCCGGCTACTGGGAGAAACCCGGAACCGGCTACTATCCCAAGTATCGCGGCACCGCCTGGTCGATCATCTATCTGGCCCAGTTGGGCGCCGATCCTGGGCGATCCGCGGGTCCGGGCGGGCGGCGAGTACCTGCTGGCCAATTCGCGTGGCCTCCATGGGGGCCTTTAGCATGACGGGCACGCCATCGGGCAATATCGCCTGTCTGGCGGCAACCTGGGCGCGGCGCTGCTGGACCTGGGCTTTGGCGGCGACGAGCGACTCAGCGAGGGCGTTGGAGGTCTTGGCCCGATATGTCACTGGAGAGGGAGTCGCACCCCCTGAGGATAGGCAGGCGCCCCTGCACTACCTCAAGTCGGCGTTCTGCGGGCCGGGCTTCCGCTGCTCGGCCAACGACAGGCAGCCCTGTGCCTGGGGCGCGGTCAAGGTTCTGCGGGCGCTGGCCCGGGTGCCAGGGCCCAACCGAACGCCTGTCGTGCAAGCTGCTCTGGATGCCACCGTCGATTTCCTATTCAGCGTGGACCCGGCGACCGCCGGTTACCCGTCCGGGTACAGCGACAAGCCCAGCAGAAGCTGGTTCAGATTTGGATTCCCGCTGTTCTACGTGACCGACGTCCTGCAGATCGCCGAAGCACTCACCGAAGCCGGCTGCGCTGGCGACCCGCGCCTGGCCAATACCTACGAGTTTATCCTGGACAAGCGGGACGATTTCGGTCGCTGGAAGATGGAATACTCCTACACGGGCAAGACCTGGGCCGATGTAGAGGAGAGGGGCCAACCCAGCAAGTGGGTGACCTTGCGGGCGATGCGCGTGCTCAAGGGAGCGGGGATCGAGGCATGACCGGAGCCGAGGCTCTCCCCTGGTTGCTGGAATCGGAGAATCCTTCGGCGCGAGCCCTGGCGCTGACCGAATTGCTGGACCGCCCGGCTACTGATCCGGAAGTGATGGCGGCCCGTGCAGAGATCCCTGGCTGGGGGCTGGCGCGGGCCATCCTGGACGCCCAGTGGCCGGCTGGCTACTGGATGCGGTCCGGCACCGGCTATAGCCCCAAGTACAAAGCCACGGTGTGGCAGGTGATCTTTCTGGCTGCCCTGGGCGCGCCTCGCACTGAGGCCATCGATCGCGCCTGCGGCCAGGTGTTGGACCTCAGCCGCCTGCCCGATGGGCGCTTTTCGACCTGCAAAACGGCGGAAGGGGCCATTGTCTGTCTCAACGGGAACCTGCTGCGGGCGCTGTTCCAACTGGGTTGCGAGGACGACCGGCTGGAGACGAGCGTACAGTCCCTGGCCGTTATGGTGGCCCGTGATGGTTTCCGTTGCCGGTACAATGCGACCCGCCCCTTTCCGGCGCGTATGGCTGATGGTCTTCCCTGCGCCTGGGGGGCCATCAAGGCCCTGGGGGCTTTTGCCCAGGTGCCAGCGTGCCGGCGCACACCGGCCGTTCGGGCGGCGGTCGAGTCAGGTGTTGCATTTCTGCTGGAAAGCACCCTGGCCAGCGGCGACTTTCCAACGGCGACCGCCCCCAGCCCAATCTGGCAGCGCTTTGGTTTCCCCTTGGGCTATACCTCGGACCTTGTCGAGGCGCTGGAGGTGCTGGGGCGAGTGGGGGTCGCAGCCCATCCCCAGTTGGCCCCCGCAATCAATATAGTGCTTAGTAAAAAGGATGAGCAGGGGCGCTGGGCACTGGAGTATACGCCCGACAACACCTGGGCCAGTTTTGGCGGGGTGGGGCAGCCCAACAAGTGGGTCACACTGCGAGCGCTGTCAGCATTGAAACGCTTGACCACAGGCTAACAGATAGATCAGGTAGTTCTTATCGGACTGGGATCCCACCGCAGAGACGCGGAGAACACAGAGAAGAACCGGCTTTTGACCTGAATTGTTGGGTGCTCTCTGTTCCTGCGACTTGGCCCAGGCTCAATGGCTCATCTTCGTGGGGACGGGAGTGAGGCGCCTTGGAGGTAGCGAGGTGAAGATCGCGATTCTGTCGGACGTTCATGACAACATTTGGAAGCTGGAGACGCTGCTGGCCGGCCTGGAAGCCGAGACTCTGATCTTCTGCGGCGATTTTTGCGCGCCCTTTACCCTGGCCCAGATTGCCGAGGGCTTTGCCGGGCCGATCCACGTGGTCTTTGGCAACAACGACGGCGACCAGTTCCTGCTGGCGCGGGTGGCGGGAAAGTACCGTCACGTCACCCTGTATGGCGACTTTGCTGAGTTGGGGCTGGATGGGCGCCAGGTGGCCGTGACCCACTACCCGGAGATCGGACGGGCGCTGGCGCAGAGTGGGGTTTATGACCTCGTTTGTCATGGGCACAGCCACGAGCGCCTGATTGAGTCGACCGGTGGGACGGTGCGGGTCAACCCGGGCGAGGTGATGGGCCGCTTTGGCCTCTCAACCTACGCGGTGTACGATACTGACACGGGCCAGGCCGAGATCGTGGCGGTCCCTGGCATCTGAGACTGCCCGGGATCGGCTTCGGATAGGCTAGGAAGATCCTCAGTCCTGTTTTCCTTCAACTGCGCTCAGGACATGCTCTGAAGGCACGAAGGAAATCTCCGCTGTACCTATCCGCCCCAGAGAATCAGGCCCATCTCAAAGGCATTGCCCAGGTCGTCGTGGTGCGGAAGAATCCGCAGGGCGTAGCCATGGCGCCCGCTGGTCCGGCAGGTAATGGCGCCGGCAAAGACGTACTTGCCTTTGCCCTTGGATTGGGCAATGAGCATGGGGGAGGCCTGGCCCTCGACGATCAGTCCCTCGGCGTTCAGCCGGCCATGGTACAGTTCTACCGACACGTCGGTGGGGTTTAGCTTCCCCAGGTGTACACGGGCCTGTACCTTCAGCTGGTCGCCTACCTTGAGTCCTTGGACCTCAGTGCCCTCTTCCCAGATCCGTTCGATGCGGATCTGCGGCCATTGCCGGCCAAGCTCGGCCTTCCAGGCGGCCAGAGCCTTGGCTTTGGCCAGGTCGTCTTCCACGAGATGCTGGCTTCGCTCCGCCGACGGCAGGTAGCAGCGTTCATAATACTCGCGTACCATGCGGTTGGTGTTGAACACGCCGGCATGGTCGCGCATCGCAGCCTTCATCTTGGCGATCCAGTCCCTGGGCAGTCCATCCCGTCCTCGCTCGTAAAAGAGCGGAACGATCTCCTTCTCCAACAGATCATAGATGGCATTGGCCTCAACCTGATCCTGGTATTCGAACTGATCCTCGCCATACTCTTCGCCGCGGCCGATGGCCCACCCGGTTTCGGGGCGTGTAGCCCTCATCCCACCAGCCGTCAAGGATGCTCATGTTCGGGGCGCCGTTGGCCGTGGCCTTCATGCCGCTGGTGCCACTGGCCTCGTGGGGGCGCCGGGGCGTGTTTAGCCAGACATCTACTCCCTGTACCAGGTAGCGGGCCACGGTCATGTCATAGTCTTCGATGAACACGATCCGGTTTCGAAACTCGGGCCGCCGGGCGTGGTGGATGATGTCGCGGATCAATTCCTTGCCTGGGTTATCCTTTGGATGGGCCTTGCCGGCAAAGATGATCTGTACCGGGCGGTCCTTGTCGCCCACGATCGGTTGCCAGGCGCTCCAGGTCGTGGAACAGGAGCGCGGCCCGCTTGTAGGTGGCAAATCGCCGGGCAAAGCCGATGGTCAGAGCATCGGGATCCAGGACCTCTTCGGCCCGGCTGAATCTCGGCGGGTCTGCTGCCTCGCTGCAGGAGCTGGCTGCGCAATCGACTTCGAGCAAAGGCCACCAGTCGTTCGCGACGGCGTTCGTGCGTGCGCCACAGCTCTTCATCCGGGATCCGGGTAACGCGCCGCCAGACGGACTGTTCCGCCGGGCGCTCGATCCAGCGCGGTCCCAGGTAGCGGTCGTAGAGATCGGCCATGTCGTGGGAGATCCAGGAGCGTGGGTGAATGCCATTGGTGATGCCCAGGATGGGTACTTCATCGGCTGGTATCTGGGGCCAGACTTCCCGCCACATCTTGCGCGAGACGCGGGCGTGGAGCTGGCTCACGCCATTGGTTTTGTTGGCCAGCCGCATGGCCAGGACAGCCATGCAAAAGTAGCCCTGTGTATCGTCCGGGTTCATTCTCCCCAATCCCAGAAATTTGTCCCGTGACAGTCCCAGTTTGGGATAGTAGTGGCTAAAGTAGCGATCCACCAGGGTGGGAGAAAACCAGTCAATGCCCGCCGGAACTGGGGTATGGGTGGTGAAGACGTGCCCGCCCGTGGCTGCTTCGCGAGCCTCGACGAAAGAGATCTGGTATTCCTCCATGAGCAACCGGATGCGTTCCAATGCCAGAAAAGCGGAATGACCCTCGTTCATGTGGCAGACGGTGGGCCGCAGCCCCAAGGCTTCCAGCGCGCGGATACCGCCGATGCCCAGCAATACCTCTTGCCGGATGCGCAGGTCATCGTCCCCCCCGTATAGCTGGTCGGTGATGTCCCGGTCCGCAGGCTGGTTGTTCTCGATGTTTGTATCGAGTAGATAGAGGGGCACGCGGCCTGCTTGTGCCCGCCATACCTGGGCCTTCACCGATGCGTCCGGGATACTCGATCTCGATCAAGAGGGGCGCGCCGCTGGATTGTCTTTCCAGCGTGACCGGCAGGTTGTAGAAGTCATTCTTGGGATAGAGTTCTTGCTGCCAGCCATCGGGGTTCAAGTACTGATGGAAATAGCCCTCTTGATACAGCAGTCCCACGCCCAGGAAGGGCAGACCCAGATCACTGGCTGACTTGAGGTGATCGCCGGCCAGGATTCCCAGACCCCCGGCATAGATACTGAGACTCTCGGTCAGACCGAACTCTGCCGAAAAATAGGCAATGCGCTGTGCCGGATCAGGAGGTAGCCCCTGAGCATCGCCCAGGCCATGGTTCTTTGTGTACCACGTGGCCTTGCCCTGCATATAGCGGTCGAACTCCCGGCAGACCCGTCCAAGGTGCGAAATGAATCCATCGTCTTCGGCGACCTGCTGCAGCCGTTCCTGGCGGATGGTCCCCAGGACCAGGACTGGGTTGTGGCCGGTACTTTCCCAAAGATCCCGGTCCAGCCTGCGAAACATCTCGATGGCATCGTGGTTCCAACTCCACCACAGATTGTGAGCCAGTTCTCGCAGCCGTTCTAGGCTGCCGGGCAACGACGGGATAACACGAAATGTATAGCTTGGTCGCATGTCCTCTTCCCTATCGGATTTGGACTGACATTTTACCCCATAAACTGAAAAAAGCAAATCCCCGGGTCTCCCTACAGGCTGCCACCGTGTTAGTCTTTGGTTGGTTCGGGCGGAGTTCTGTGGAATACCATCCTGCAGAACTTTGCCTGTGGGATGCCACGGGCAAAGCCAGGATAGTCCAAGTATGTGGGATAGCGGCCCTGTTATGTGGGATAGCTGTGGGATAAATGTGGGAAACTGTGGCTACTTGAAGATATAATAGGTCGCGCGCTTTTCACCGATTTTGAGGAGCAGGTCCTTGCGTACGAGGCCAGCCAGGTCGCGCCTGATCGTCTCGGTGCTGACCTCCGGGCACAGTTCCTGGTACTCGCGGTTGGTGATGCGCCCCTTGTCTGCCAGGTAGGCCAGGGCTTTCTCCTGCCGCTCGTTCAAGTCGAGATGGCGCCATTGCCGCTTGCTGTCTGCCTCGCCGATCAAGCTTTCACCATAACCGGTGAGCGTCACCTGGAAACCAGCGGCTGTTTCCTGGAACTGAGGGGGCGGGAGGCCCGCGTTGGCCATGAGCCGGATCATGCGGTCGACGCCGTAACCCAGGCGCTCGATGAAGCCCATGTCTGATAGTACCTGAACGATGGTTTCGTTTCGGCTAAATCGCTCATCGACGAGGTTGTCAATGGTGACGTGGCCCGGCAGGCGGCCAGGGCTATAGAAGGTGACACGGTCTGCGAAGAACATGACGCGGATCTCGTCACCCCGGATCCGATAGTCGCGATGGGCCACGGCGTTGACGAGGGCCTCGCGCACTGCTTCAACAGGGTACTCGGTCTCCTCGATTCGCTCCAAGCCCTCGAGCCGTACGCCACGTCGCATATTGCTTACGATGAATGCCTCGGCCTGCCGGATCTGCTCTGGCAGTGAGCCACGGAGTTCCTCTCTGATAAAGCTGTCGTCCATGGCCCTGCCTGCGTAGCGGACCACCAAGATCTCACTGGATGGGACCCAGCGCTGTGTGTCGTGACCAAAAAGAAGAAGGCCGGCGAAGGTCGGCGATAGATGGTCATCCCTCCTGACCAGGCAGCCGCGCAACAACAGCATCTCCTCGGGGCTGGTACTGGGCCGGCCGCTCAAGCCCGACAGATACGACTCGACCTTGTCCCAATCGATATCCTCCAGGCGGGAGCCATCGGGTACAAGACTCTCAAAACCGACAGCCCCTCGCTCCATCATCAGTATCCGGAGCTGTCGCGGGTCCAGCGGGCGGTTGTTGACGCCAGTCCGAACCAGGAATTTGCCCTTGTAGCTGTAAACATGGGGCAGCCCAGGCGGTACGGTAATAACTAGCGCCTGTTTGCCTTCAATCTCGGAGGTCTTGGGTACGGGGATGATGAGGGGCGGATCGGTGGAAAGCGCGGCCCTTAGAGCGCGGTCTAGCGCGGCATCGGCATCGGCCAGCCCGTGAGGTTCACCGCTACGGGGGTCTATACCGATGTACAGCTTGCCGCCGCTGGCGTTGGCAAAGGCCACCAACGTCTCAGCCAATTTGGCAGGCGTAGTGGCCTCGGACTTGAACGCTATCTTTTTGCCCTGGTCAGGGATGCAGAACGGTTCAGAAGACATGATCACCCAGCCATGCTTCTGCCAAGGGTGCGATGCTTGACCATCTACCAGCCCCCGTCATTTCCCAACGGGTATGCAGGTTGTCCAGTATGATTCCAACCGCCAGTCGCAGCCGTAGGGTAGCGCCTGAGGGTTGTCGATCCCGACTACGGTCCAGGTTACCAGGCAAGGATGATCGTAGTCGATCTGGCCTTTCTTGTTTACGCCTACCACGGTAACGGTGATGTCTCGATCCTCGCGCAGTTGTTCTGCCGTGATATCTGGCTGATAGCGTATTTCCAACACTGATACCCCGAACAGATCACCTCGTGCTTGGGCGATGCTGGATGGGTCTGTGGAGAGGCCAAAAGAGTCCTTGTCGATGTCATAGATCTGCTGGGCGTAGGGACTCAGGAAAGACTTGGCTACCTGAAGGTCTTCCTTGTCTTTGCCGAGTCTCGAATAGAAGGCCAGTACAGCCTTTTCGGGATAGTAGGCTGTGGGTATGTCGTCGGGCTGCCCCGGGCCAAAGTCAACGCTGGAGGCAACCGGATCCAGAAGAACCTTGGTTCCAGGCCGAAAATAGGAACCATTCTGTGGCTTGTATGCCCTCTTGACGGTTAGCTGGCTTCGCTCGAACCCGCCCCTGTCCCAGACTGTGACGGTGTTGTCCTCGAGCTTGACCCTGTATGTACCACGGAAGGACCCAATGTTGTCATAGTTCAGACGCTCGGCATAGGGCACGGATAGATTGGGGTTTGCCTGCCGCAGGCTCTGGATCTCAAAGCAGTCTGGATAGGTCCCAACCTTGCGAAAGAAGTTGAGATCCGTCGTAACACCGCGCGTCTGGCCGGAGACAATTACCTCAGGACGGTCTAACCCACCTGACTGGGGGTCGTCGTAGGTGATGATGTTATCGATTTTCACCCCGGCGGAGTCTTGGCCCAGGTAGTCATAGTTCACCGGTACCAATTCGTACGACAGGATAGCCGGAGGGCGGCAGCGATCGGGGTCATAGATGGCCGCGCCGAAAGGGCCTGTGGGCTTATCCTTGCTAGCGCCCACCACGTCGTAGCGGTAGAAGGTGAACCACTCGTCGGGGTCCTTGTCCTCGTACGTCTCGTCGGTGTCAACCCGGACGATATAGTCGGGATGGTAGACTCCGGGTGCGATCTCAGTCAGGTCGATGATCTTGTCGTCGGTCAACCTGTGAGCAATCGCCCATTGGGTGGGAACCGGGTCCCAGTCCAGTACTCGGATCGCGAACACGAGGCCCAAGATTACCGAGAGAGTAAACCATAACAAGAAGAAAAGCAGCCGGCCGATCTGCGGGGATCCGGGCGAGCGAAAGGTCAGGATCAAGAACACGAACCACAAGACACCGAGAAGGATGATCTCCACAGCCGTCTCCCACCACTCAGTTTGGCCGGGATGAAGCCGGCCTGAGGGCTGCCCCTTCCAGGACGGGTTCAAGCTGTCCTTCGGGCAGTAGTGCCACGGGCAGCACCTCCTCCATCCGGTCTACGAATACGAAGGTAAGATCGCGCTTGACTCGCTTGGGAATCTCTACCATATCTTTCTGGTTTTGCTTGGGCAGCAGCACGATCTTGAGCCCGGCTCGGTGGGCGGCCAGCACCTTTTCTCGCAGCCCGCCAATGGGCAACACCCGGCCTCGAAGTGTAATCTCGCCGGTCATCGCAACGTCGCGGTGGACGGGCCGCTCGACGAGGGCGGAGATCAGTGCCGTGGCCATTGTGATCCCGGCCGAAGGCCCATCCTTGGGAATGGCACCTTCAGGCACATGGATGTGGATGTCAAGCTTGTCAAAGTCTACCTCATCGATGTTCAGCTCGTGGGCATGGGACCGGGTGTAGGAGAGCGCTGCCTGGCCAGATTCCTGCATCACGTCGCCCAACTGGCCGGTGAGCATCAACCCTCCCTTGCCATCCATCAACGTTACCTCAACCGGCATCAGATCGCCGCCGGCCTCAGTCCAGGCGATACCCAAGGCCAAGCCAATCTCGTCAACCCGATCCTCTTCATCGCGCAGGAAACGAGGGGGCCCCAGGTATTTGCCTAGTGATTGTATCGTGACCTGGCGCGGCGCTGGTTTGTCCTCGGCCACGCGGCGGGCCACCTTGCGGCAGACATTTGCGATCTCTCGCTCCAGATTCCGAACTCCGGCCTCATAGGTGTAGTCGCGGATCATCGTACGGAGCGCCTTTTCCGAAAAGAGCAACTGGCGTTCCTCTGCGCCCAGTCCGTTCTCGCCCAACTGCCTGGGAATGAGGAACTTGCGGGCAATGGCTAGCTTTTCCTCTTCAATATAGCCTGGGAACTCGATCACTTCCATCCGATCGGCCAGCGCGGGCGGGATGGGATCCAGGATGTTGGCGGTGGTGATGAACATCACCTTCGAGAGGTCGTAGGGCACATCCAGGTAATGGTCCGAGAACTCAAAGTTCTGCTCTGGGTCCAGCACCTCTAGCAGCGCGGCCGAGGGATCGCCGCGGAAATCGGCGCCCACTTTGTCAATCTCGTCGAGCATGAATAACGGGTTGATGGTACCCGCTGTGCGCATGGTCTGGATGATCCGCCCGGGCATCGCGCCGATATAGGTGCGGCGGTGACCCCGGATTTCGGCCTCGTCGCGGATGCCGCCCAGCGACACGCGCACAAATTCGCGCCCAAGTGCCTCGGCGATGGAACGACCGAGTGAGGTTTTGCCCGTACCTGGTGGCCCGGCAAAGCAAAGGATGGGACTGCGCGAAATGGGCTTTTCGCCGGCCAGCTTGCGCACGGCCATATACTCCAGGATACGCTCCTTTGCCTTGGGCAGGCCATAGTGGTTTGCATCAAGCACCTTGGCCACCTCACTAATGGCCAGGTTGTCTGTCGTGGCCTTGGTCCATGGTAGCTCCACCAGCCAGTCCAAGTAGGTACGAATGATCCCCACCTCAGGGGCAGCAGGGGGCATGGCCTTCAAGCGGGCCATCTCTTTCTGCGCCTTGGCCAGTACTTTCTCGGGCATATCCGTGGAGGCGAGCTTGTCCTCCATCTCCTGGACCTCGGCCGTCTGGATGTCTATCTCGCCCAGTTCCGTTTGGATGGCGCGCATCTGTTCCCGCAAAAAATACTCGCGCTGCGAGCGATCCACTTCTTGCTGTACCTTGTTCTGGATGCTGCTCTCTAATTCCAGCACGTCCAGTTCATTGGCCAGGAGAATGCTGAGCCGCTGCAGCCGGGCGGTGGGGTCCAGGATCTCCAACAACTCCTGGCGTTTCTGGAAATCCAGGTCAAGGAGTGAGGCTAGCAGGTCGGCCAATTGTCCCGGTTCGGTGAGATTCATGGCGGCAACGTAGGCATCCTCGGGTAGGGTGCGCGACAACTGTACCACCTTTTCAAAGAGAGACAGGACGGCCCGCATCAAGGCTTCCGTACCCAGTGTAACCTTTTTGGATTCCTGGAGCGGCTGGACCTGGGCGCGAATGTAGGGCTGCGTCTGGTTGAGTCCCAGGATCTCGACCCGGCGCCGGCCTTGCCCAAGAATGTTCGTACTGCCGTCCGGCAGACGCAGGATGCGCCCCACAACCATCTCCACGCCGATGTCGTGTAGGTCCTCCAATTCAGGCTCTTGGACCTCGGGATTGCGCTGACCAACAACTACGATGAGGTTATCGCTGCTTGTTGCAGACTCGACAGCTTTGAGGGAACGGTCGCGGCCCACAGAGAGAGGTGCCATCATGTGTGGAAAGACGACCGTATCCCTCAAGGGCAGCACGGGATAGTCGCCCAGGTGATTGTCGTCACCTTCATCCAAGAAATCATCAATATTGAAAAGACCAAACTCGAAATCATAACTCAATGTGAGACTCTCCTCTGTTTCCGACAGAAACTCATTGACACGTTCCCTAACTTACTATAACACAGGACGCACGAAAAGACAACTTGGTGACTGGTAGTGTATCAGAGTATCAGTGTATCGAATTCGGTGGAAATCATAGGGCGCGCTGTGGGGTATTGGATTCATAGGCTTCCTGGGCGATCATGGCCAGAACACCATCGTCAGAGTGATAGGCATTGGCGGCACGAGCTCGACGACGGAGTCTGCGGTTGGAGCGTTCGAGCCGGCTGGTGGTACGCAAGTGCTCGCAGCCCCAGGTGGGGAACTGCTGCTCCCGACTGTAGTAGGTGACGGTAGAGCGCAAGTCCCGGCGCAGAGCAGTCTGGTAGTGGCGTGCTTCCCAGATGGACCGGAAATCTTTGAAGATCGCCTTTCGGCGTCGACGGCGCTGTTTGGGTGAAAGGGCTTTCAGACACCTGGATGGCATTGTAGATGTTGCGCAGTTTGTGAAAGAGGCAGCGTTGTTGCTCTGCATCAAACCAGACGCTTTGCAGGGCAGAACAGAGATCTTTCCCCCCGTCATGGATGATGAGTTTCAATCCATTCTCGCCGCGCAGGCCCTGGGCTTCCAGAGCCTCGAGGAAGCTGACCCAATCTTCGGCGTTTTCGCTTTCGGCCAACTGCCAATGCAGGATTTGCGAGCGGTCAGATTCAAGATCTGCGAGTTGATGCAGGCGCTCGTTCAGGGTACGCAAGGCCAATGGGCCAATGTGCAGGTAGGCCAGCTCCTTGCGCATCTATGCTATCCCAGATACGCTGATAGGGACGCAACAAGCCGCCAAAGTCGATCTTAACACTTTCGCCACATTTGCACCGTACACGAGGCAGATCGACCGACAGTACACCCCAAAAGGTTAACAGTTACCGCTTTCGAAACCCATTTCGGCTGATTCGATGACTCCTTCTCGTCCCGCAACGACTACATCGCCCTTCTCGTTGCAGTCGCCACGATACCCTCCTGCGCCGCTGGTGATAGAATCGTCCAAGTAGATGGCATACAATCGCCAGCAGCAGTGTGCTAAGCCTCTGCTCCATCTGCTGTCGCAAGCATGCTTCTGCCTCCTCTAGGGCTGACCGTAGTCGGTCCCGGGCGTTGACAGGAAAACAGCTTTGAGGTATCTTGGCCATAATGGAGTGGGCTCCCTGCAATCTGGTCGTCGCAAACCTAGATTACATCGAGTCCGCTCCAGCTCCAATTTCCACCGACTTGTATACACCATCAGTCAGTCTATTGCCCCAGCCCAATCTGTGGTATAATCTACATATGTATCAGCCAAATCCCCATATAATGGGACCGAGACAAACGCTACCAGAACAGTGCCCGCAGGGAGGGAATCGTTGTGACTGACCCCAAATTCGACATAGCCATCGTCGGCGCCGGAATCGTTGGCCTGGCCACGGCCATGGAGCTGGTGCAGCGCCGCCCTGACCTCAAGCTCGTCGTTCTGGAGAAAGAGGCCGAGGTCGCCGCCCACCAGACCGGCAACAACAGCGGCGTCATCCACGCCGGCTTGTACTACAAGCCAGGCAGCCTCAAGGCCCAGATGGCCGTCGAGGGCGCGCGTCTCATGGTCGAATTCTGCCAGAAACACGACCTGCCCTACGAGCTGTGCGGCAAAGTCGTGGTCGCCATGACCGAAGAAGAGCTTCCCCGCCTGGAGGAACTCCATCGCCGGGGTACCGCCAATGGCGTGCCCGGCCTGATCAGAGATCAGTGGCGACGAGATAAAGGAATACGAGCCCCATACCGTGGGCGTCGCCGGCTTGTGGTCGCCCAATACCGGCATCGTCGACTACAAGGCCGTCACGCGCACCTATGCCCAGATCGTCGAGGCCGGCGGTGGCCAAGTCCGGCTGAATACACTGGTGACCGGCATCGACCAGAGGCTTGGCGAGTTGGTCGTCCAGACCAGCCAGGGCGACGTGCACACGCGTGCCCTCATCAACTGCGGCGGCCTGCAGAGCGACCAGGTCGCCAGGATGATGGGCAGCACCGGTGGCCTGCGCATCGTGCCCTTCCGCGGCGAGTACTATGTGCTGGCGCCCGAGAGTCAGAAGCTGGTTCGAGGCCTCATCTATCCCGTGCCTGATCCCCGATTTCCCTTCCTGGGCGTGCATTTCACCAAAAAGATCGACGGCTCGGTCGAAGCCGGCCCCAACGCCGTTCTGGCCTTTTCGCGTGAGGGCTACAGCAAGACCGACTTTAGCCTGGGGCACGTGACGGGGCTGCTGACCTTTTCCGGCTTCTGGGTCATGGGCGCCAAGTACTGGCGCATGGGTTTTGGCGAGATGTATCGCTCCTGGAACAAGCGCGCTTTCGTCACCGCGCTGCAGGCCCTGCTGCCCGATCTGGGCATGGACGACGTTGTACCCGGTGGCGCCGGCGTCCGCGCCCAGGCCATGGACGCCAAGGGCAAGCTCTGGACGATTTCAGCATCATCGAGGGGCCCAACGCCATCCACGTCCTGAACGCCCCATCACCCGCGGCCACCGCTTCCATCGTAATCGGCCGGGCCATCGTGGACAAGGCCCTGGCCAACTTCCAGTTCTCATCCTGAAACGCGCGCATGACACACTGGAGGCCACCCATACCGCCTCCGACGCAACACGAAACACGAAACACGTACCAATTCCTACACCAAGGAGTCACCATGGCAACACCAACCGTAGAAATCAAACGAGGTCTCGAAGGTGTCATCTTTACCGAGACCTATCTCAGTGCCATCGACGGCGAGGCCGGAATCCTGTCCTACTGCGGCTACGACATCGCCGACCTGGCCGCCCACGCCTCCTACGAGGAGACCGCCTTCCTGCTGTGGTACCAGCGCCTGCCTGCCGAGCCCGAGCTGGCCATGCTTTCTAACTGGCTGCGCGCCAACCGCCGGCTGCCCAAGGTCGTCTGGGGCATCATGCACTCGTTGCCTGAGCAGGCCACGCCCATGGAGGCATTGCGCACCATCGCCTCCACCCTGTCGATGTTTGACCGGTCCTGCATCCACGAAGAGGAAGGTGGTTCATCGTTGTGCCGGTCTGTGAGCATTGCGGGCAAGCTGCCCACCATCGTCGCCTCTTTTGACCGCCTTCGACGCGACCGGCCGCCCATCGAGCCCCGCTTCGACCTGGGACACGCTGCCAACTTTCTGTATATGCTGACCGGTGAAGAGCCGGATCCGGTGAGCGCTGAAGCTCTGGACAAGTACTTTGTCCTGCTGGCCGACCACGGCATGAACGCTTCAACCTTTTCGGCCCGGGTGACGGCCAGTACCCTGGCCGACGTCTATTCCTCTGTCGTTGCCGGGCTGGGTACCCTCAAGGGCCCCCTGCACGGCGGCGCCAGCCAAAAGTCCATGGAACAGTTGCTAGAGATCGGCAGCCTGGAGGATGTTGATGCCTGGTTCGACGAGCAGGTGGCGACCAAACAGCGCATGTTTGGTTTTGGACACCGGGTCTACAAGGCCGAGGATCCCCGGGCCACCATCCTGCGGGAGCTTTCCCGCCAGGTGGCGGAGCGCAGCGGCAATACGCTGTGGTACGACATGTCCGCTCGCCTGGAAGAACGCGTGCTCAATCATCCCTACTTCCAGGAGCGCCGGATTTATGCCAACGTGGACTTTTACACCGCGCCCTTGCTCTACGCCTTGGATATTCCCATCGATCTCTTTATTCCCATGTTCGCCATCTCTCGCGCCGCTGGCTGGACGGCCCACATCCTTGAGCAGCAGCAGCACAACCGGCTCATCCGCCCGCGGGCCCTCTATGCCGGTCCCACGGACCTGAATTGGCCCCGCATGGCCGGACGCGAGCCGCGCGTTGAAGCCCAGCCGGAAACTCAGTGCGTAGCCGGCCAGCCAGCCAACTGTCCGGCCGCCCTGGACGTGCCGCCGCGATTCTGGCCCGTAACCTAGCGGGTCCATACATGGCCGATTCTTGCTCTCACTTGCTTTCCCTTGCTATCCTCTGCTCGCAACCGGTCCGTGACCGGTTGCACAGATCCGAAACAGCCAGGTGATTCCTGCCCGCGGACCAGACAGGAGCAGGGAGAAGCCAATGCCTATTGTGTGACAGGTCACGGGACGAGGCCGCAGGTAGACTTTTCACACATATCCTAGCGGCCTACCACAGCCGCCCATCCAATCGAGGAGGATAATCCATGGCTTATCGAGTTACCCTGATACCCGGTGATGGCACCGGGCCCGAACTCATTGCCGCGACCCGCCGCGTGCTGGAGGCGACCGGCGTCGAGTTTGACTGGGACATGCAGGAAGCCGGTGCGGACGTGATGGACAAATACGGCACGCCGTTGCCGGATAGTGTTCTCGATTCTATCCGGGCCAACAAGGTGGCCCTGAAAGGCCCGATCACCACGCCCATCGGCACCGGCTTTCGCAGCGTCAACGTCGCCATCCGCAAGGAACTGGACCTCTATGCCAACGTCCGGCCTGCCCGGGCCATGCCTGGGATGTCCCTCTGCCATGAGAACGTGGACCTTGTTGTGGTCCGGGAGAACACCGAGGGCCTCTACGCCGGCATCGAGCACGATGTCATCCCCGACATGGCCGCCGAGTCCATCCGCATCATCACCCGCCCCGGCTGCGAGCGGATCGTGCGCTTTGCCTTTGACTATGCCCGGGCCAATGGCCGCCGCCTGGTGACGGCCGTACACAAGGCCAACATCCTCAAGGCCACCGATGGCCTCTATCTGCGCGTGGCCCGTGAAGTAGCGGCTGACTATCCCGATATCGAGTTCAATGACCGCATCGTGGACAACATGTGCATGCAATTGGTCCAGCGGCCCCACGAGTACGACGTCCTGGTCTGCCCCAACCTCTTTGGCGATATCGTGAGCGACCTCTGCTCCGGCCTGGTCGGCGGGCTGGGTGTGGCGCCAGGCGCCAACATTGGCACAGAACTGGCGGTCTTTGAGCCGGTTCATGGTTCCGCCCCCAAGTACACGGGCATGAACAAGGTCAACCCCACGGCCAACATCCTCAGTGGCGCGCTGATGCTGCGGCACCTGGGCGAGTTGGAAGCGGCAGTAAAGGTAGAAGAAGGCGTGGCCCAGGTCATCGCCGAGGGAAGCAGCGTGACCTACGATCTAAAATCCACCCGCGACGATCCCAGTGCCGTGGGTACCCAGGAAATGGCGGACGCCATCATCGCCGCAATGAGTTAGCAGTCTGAAAAAGGTGCAAGCTGCGCCTCGGGCGAGCAAAGGTTCGTAGTAGGCGCTTCAGCGCCGTCATAGCGCGCTGAACCCAGTGCCAATGTACAGCCTGGGTCCTTATCTTCTCTCAGCTCGCAACCGGTCCGTGACCAGTTGCCTGGGACCGGAAAAGCCAAGGTAAGACCTGCTTGAGCAGAGGAAGGTAATGCTCTGGTGTGCGAAAGGCCACAGGCTGGCTCAATCGGCGCGACGAGCAGGAAAGCCCAAGGGCCGTGATGAACATGACCGCTCCGCGCGGCATGGCAGGAGACGAAATAGGGAGGGTTTACTTGAGCAACGATTCCAAACTGGTAGCGCTGGTCTTCAGCGAAGTGGGCCAACTGGCCGCCCGTCAGGGCTCCGTCGTGTCGGAGCAAGGGACCGGCGCCCTCATCGATGTGCAGCCGGACAACGCGCGAGACGCACTAAAAGAGATCCAGGGCCGGGCCAAAGAGGCCGGGGTCGAGTTGAAAGATGCCGTCATCGCCTTCAAGGCCAGCGATGGCCGGGTAAAGATCAAGCAGACCAAGGATCTGACAGTCGGCAAGGGTGCGGGCCGCGGGGGGCTCTTGGGCCTCGTCGTGGGCCTCATCTTTGGCGGTCCCCTGGTTGGCGCGCTGCTCGGCTTGGGTATTGGCGCCATCGTGGGCCGGCGTGACCATGGCCTGGACGATGATTTCATTCGAGGCCTGGGCAAGTCGCTCAAGCCGGGAGATTCCGTTCTTCTGCTCCTGATCGACCAGGAACTCAAGCCCGAAGGCGTGGCCTATCTGGAGTCCTTCAACGCAGAACTTCACATAACCGACTTCAATGCGCAGGCTGAGGAGGCGGTTAGCCAGGCTGCAGAGGATGATGCCATCGCCGGAGCAGTCGAGGCCGAGTTTGCCGAAGAATAGCGCGAACCCTTTGCTATGATCCCGTTGCTCATCCTGTTTGTGCTCATCGGGCTGCTCATGATAGTCTTGGCTCTGCCTTTGATCCTGGGCAAGGTGCCGCCCAACACCTGGTACGGGTTTCGTATCCGGCTGACGCTGGACTACCCCAAGATCTGGTATCCGGCCAATCGCCGTGCCGGTTGGCTTCTACTCATTGTCGGGGTGGTGAATATAGTGGCGGCGGTGCTGTTGCTGGTCCTGGTCCCGCGCCTGACGGAAGATGCCTATGGTCTGTGGATGAGCGCCATCATGCTTGCTAGCCTTCTGCCGTGCCTGATCCTCAGCGTGCGCTATGCAAGGCACCTGGCGGCGGATGGTGGGCGCTCGGCTGTTCGGGATGTCGGCCAAGCCTCCGAAGATTGAGAGGAGATTGCGGTTGTCAAGTACCTTCGGTGGGGAGTCGCAGTGAAAAAGGATAGCAGGACTGGAAGAGACGGCAGCCAGATCCCTGGCGGGAAGAAGCGGCGGGCCAGCAAGTTTGACGCGGTACCCTACTACCGCGACATCTACGATGCCCTGGGCCTGCCAGGATGCCCTTTCTGCCGGCTGCTGACTTCAAAAGCTGACCGCTACCTGGACGCCGTTCTCTGGGAACTGGTAAATGACCCTGGGGTGCGGTCGGAACTCAACCAGGCCCGGGGCTACTGCCAGCAGCATGGCTGGCTGCTGGTCCGCAAGGGGTCCGCGCTGGGCATTGCCATCCTGACCCGCGATGTGGTCAAGACGCTGCTGGACGTGGTGGCTTCGAGCCCCCTGGACGGCAAACCGGAATCGGTCTTGCAGTCCTTCCGGAGAAGCTTGGACAAGGACCGCCTGTCGCCGGGCACGGCCCCTCTCGTCGCAGAACTCTCTCCTCAGGACCTCTGCCCCGCTTGCTCTCACGAGCAGTCCACCGAAAGGGACTGCAACGGCACGCTGCTCAAGCACTTTGAGGGGCCGGGTGCCCTGTCGGAGCTTTATCGCGCCTCCGATGGGCTCTGTCTGCCCCACTTTCGCCGGGTTCTGGCCCGCGCTCCGTCTGGAGGGACGGCAGAGTCGCTGGTGTCGGCCCAGCAGGAGGTCTGGCAGCGACTCTATGCCGATCTGGGCGAGTTCATCCGAAAGAAAGATGTTCGATTCAAGGATGAGCCTTTTGGCGAAGAAAGAGATTCGTGGCGTCGTGCCTTGGAGGCCATCTCGGGCGCGCCGCCGCGCAGCGAGTCAGACCGCCAGGGCTTGACCCAAACCATGTAAGTCTGCTCTTTGACAGCAGAGAACCCCAGATGGGCAAAGGTCTTGCTCAAGATGGGCAAGGGTCTCACTCAAGATGAGCGAAGGTCTCCAGACCGAGCCCCAACGGCATCGGTCGGAGACCAGACCTTCCCGCGATGCCTGCCCCCGAACAGTCGGGGAGCGGGAATCCACTCCCAGCCAGCGAGCTACAACGCCCGAGATGATGGATCGGAGCAATGAACCCCTTTGTCCGGTCAGATGCGATCTCATGACTCATGGCGCAGGCTCCTGCCTCAGATCACCTGCCCTTGCGGGCGGGCTCTCCACCGCTCAGGGCACCACGCTGTCCAGGATTTGCAGGAAAATTCTCGCCAGTCGTGAGAGCTCGGCGCTGGACCGCGCAAGAGCCCTGTCACCACCAGATTCCTTGTCTGAAGCTTGTGACTCTGCTCCGGCTGCCGCGATACCTTCCTGGGTAGATTGACCTGCATGCGAGATGCTGTCCCCCAACCTATCCTCGATGGCAATCACCTGGCCCCTGTGTGCAAAAACTACATTCGCGCCGCTCTGCAGGAAGGGCCGGGCCTCTGCATCCCTGGCCAGGGCAAAATACGCCTCCGAGCCAAAGGTGATCGTGCGGTCAATGTCGATGTTGTCCCTGATCCAGCTGCCGTCCACCCCAAGGTCCAGGTCGCTGCGCCCAAGCAACAGCGACAGGTCCAGGTTCTGAGCTCCCACCTGCGCCAGACTGCGCTTACCCTGGTTGTACACATTGGCGCCGCTGGCCAGGTCCGCCTGGGCGGCTTCTTGGTATGCTTGGTTCTGAACCCGGGCCATGATCGTCGTCTGGCCCGACGCCTGGTTCACCTCTGTGCGGCCATAGAGTGCCATGTTGTCTGCGGATGCAGCCCCCTCGGTTTGGCCCTGGATGACAAAGGTCGTATAGGGAGTTACCAGCCCATAGGCCAGGCCCAGCGTTCTTATCTCCTCGACCAGCGCCGCGTTCTCACCCTCGACGCGTACCTGGTCCAGTAGGAGGCCGATGCGGCGCGTGGCCCACAGGCGAGGTACAAAGTGACGTTCGCCGGTCTCTGCCAGGTCAAAGTGGTACACATACTCACGCAGTTCCTCTCCCGCCCGGCCTCGAACCCGTACCGTAGCCTTGTCGCCTGCGGCCTGGTAGCGGCCGGTTAGCAGCAAGCTCGAGCCCTGGAAGAGATCGGGGACTTCCGTCGGAAACAGGTCGCTCGCCTGCAGCCCCTCAAACTCGATCTCGACGTCGGTCAGTACCGGCCGGGCGATACCCTCATAGAACGCTGTCAGCGCCGTTTCCAGGTTCTCGCCGGGCTGGACATAGGTCACCGTGCCCCCGTTTTCGGCGGCCAGCCGGTCCAGCAGGTGGCTGTTGACGTCGTAGCCCACGCCGAATACGTGCAGGCGGGCCTCCACCTCGGCATTGGCCCGGCCAGCGAGCTGGGCAATAAGCGCCTCGTCTGTGATGCCCGCCGTGGGCAGGCCATCGGTCAGAAAAATGACCATGCGTGGTGCAGCGCGCGCCGGGCCTCGCTCCAGGATCTCCAACCCGGCCTGTAGCGCAGCCTCCAGGTTGGTGGAGCCGTCGGCTTGCAGCCGGTCGACAAAGCCCCGGGCATTAGCCAAAGAGCGCTTTCCCGCTGGCTGCAGCCTCCAATCCAGGACAGAAACGCTCTCGTCGAACGCGACGATGGAGAAGCGATCCTCCTCGCCAAGCTGGCCCAGCACAAAGTGCAGGGCATTTCTGGCCTGTTCCATCTTCTCACCGCTCATGCTCCCCGACTGGTCAATGATGAACACGATGTCCTTGGGCAGCGTCTCCGCCTGCCGCTGCTCAAGACCTGGCGAGAACATAAACAACAAGTGGTCGTGTCCGTCTCGCTGGCCCGTGAGCAGCCCGCCGCCGAAACCAGCTTCGGCTGGGGCGTAGAAAAGCTCAAAGTCCTCCGTGGGACGGACATCTGTGGCCTCCCAGCGCACCTGGGCCCGGGAAGCTCCCTGTCGCTCGGTGACCACGGGATGGCTGGGTGAGTAGAGGCTGGCCAGGCCCGTCGACGACGCAATCTCCACGCTCACCGACACCTCCTCCAGGGGCAGGGACGAGTAGCGCTCCGTGCCCAGGACGTACCGGTAGCGGTACAATCCGCCGCTGGGTGCCAGGACCTCCTCGTACTCCAGGCTCATCTTTCGCGAACCCCCGGGCGGCAGGTCGAGGTCAAGGGCCAGGCTCTCCCAATCGGTATACTCCAGCAGGGAGGGATCCCGCTGCTGGGCCACCACCGCGTTCAGGGCGTCGTTGGTCGCCGCCGGATCCTGACGCCTCATGACCTGGGGCCGCCCGTCCACCGTCGCCTGGAACCCGGTCAGCATGGCCTCCGGCGGAATGGGGAATAGGTACTGGCCCTGAACCGGAAAGTCTCCGGGGTTATAGAACTCTTGCTCCACCCGCGTCACCGCGTGGCCGTCCTCGATCCGGACCTCGACGTGATGATAGCGCACGGCGACATAGTCAGCGTCTGCCGCCCCGGGCAGCGGCAACAGCATCCCGTCGGCCAGGGCGGTGCCGCCTCCACCGAACCAGACAATACCAGCAACCAGAATCAGAATTACCCTGCGCATGGCTATCTCCTTTCGTGCTCAGACATTCGGACTTACCCCAATTGTAGCAGTTCAATAGGGCAGGTTTGTGACAGCGTGGAGATAGCCAGGAGACGGGCCAGGTTCAGGTGTCGTACGCAAGAGAGTATTGCTTCTGCGAGTGTCCGGTCTAGTGCGAAAGAGACAGCCTGTTGCTTGCAGACCGACGGCTTGGCTCTCTGGCGACGGTCCTTGTCGGCGCTTGCGTGCCGGTAGCCATTGAGGGACAATAGGGGGCGTGGAAAACTGCTCTTGGGCTGGGTTATGCCGGGGGTAGGGTAAATGTGACGGTGGTACCCTCTCCCTCTACACTCTCCAGGGAAAGCTGGCCCCCGTGGGCCTCAACCAGGGCTCTGGCGATGGCCAGCCCTAATCCGCTGCCGCCCTGGGCGCGAGAGCGTGCCCTGTCGGCGCGGTAAAACCGTTCTCCGATGCGGGGCAATTCCTCAGCGGGGATGCCGATTCCCCTGTCCTCCACCCGAACGCGCACGCCCTGAGCCCCAGGGCTGTCTACGCGGACGATCACCGTCCCGCCGGGCCGCGAGTACTTGATGGCGTTGTCCAGCAGGTTGACCAAAACTTGCTGGACGCGGTCACGATCGGCCAAGGCTAGGGGAGTGCCAGGACTGCTTTGCACCTGCAACACCAGATCCTTGGCATCGGCCTGGGGGCTGAGCTGTTGGGCGGTTTCCTGAGCCAATCGACCCAGGTCCACAGGCTCACATTGCAGGTTCAGGGCTTCAGAGTCGGCACGGGACAGGATCAATAGGTCTTTGACCAGACGGATCAGGCGGTCGGTCTCGCCTTCTACCGTCTCCAGGAACCGATCGCGCACCTCGGGGTCGTCCACGGCCCCGGCCTGCAACGTCTCGACAGTGCCCTTGACGGCGGTCAGGGGTGTTCGCAACTCGTGGGACACGTTGGCCACAAAGTCGATCTGCATCTGTCGCGCGGCGCGCAGGCGGGCGGTCATCTCGTTGAAGGTCTGGCTGAGATGGCCCAGCTCGTCGTTCGAGCGGACCGGCACCTCTTGATCCAGGCGTCCTCGGGCCACAGCCGCAGCAGCTTCAGTCAGCCGCCGGACCGGGCGGGAGATGGCGCCGGACAGCAGCAGTCCAACGACCCCGGCCAGAACCAGGGCAATGGCCGTCGACAGCAGCCAGCGGCTGCGTAGGTCACCCAGTACCGCTGTCACGTCCTGCAAAGGCTGGCTCAGGAAGGCCACACCCACGATCCGGTCTTCGACCAGCACCGGAATGGCCAGATGCATGGTTGGCTCCGAGCCAGCCTGATCGGTGCGGCTGGCCTGCTGGCCGGCCAGTGCCAGGGCTACCACTTCCTCGGCCCGCAGATCGGTGCCCTGATCCTCTCCGTGAGAATCCACGACTACGATGCCACTGGCGTCCAGGAGTCGAATGCGCGTATCGAGCTGCGTGCTGAGCTCCAGGGAAGCATCAGCCAGGTAGCCCGGATCTATTTCCAGTATGGGGCTTTCGCCCTCGAGGGGCGCTATATTCTGGGCCTGAAGGGAGATATTGCTCTGCCGTTGCTGGATGGTATTCCAGGCCGAGGCCGGCGCCTCGACAATTGCTTCCACCATGGCCCCTGGGATCAGGGCCTGGGCTGTAATCTGCGCCTGGGCGGCCAGGCTGTCCTCCATGGCCTCGAGGAAATAGCGCTCCAGGAGCGACAGCAACAGGAATCCAGACAACCCCATGGCCACGACAATGACCGCCAGGTGGCTCAGGGTAAGCCGGGTCCGGATGCTTGAGAACACGGTTCCGCTCCTTGCTGCAAAGCCTCAGGCCAGCAGTTTGTAGCCAACACCGCGCACGGTGATGATGGGCTCGGCTTTGGGGTCCGCCTCGCGCAGCTTGGCCCGCAGGCGCTTGACGGCGGCATCTACGACGCGCAGATCGCCATAGTAGTCGTAGCCCCACACCTGCTCCAGTAGTTGCTCTCGGCTCAACACCTGGCCGGCGTGACTGGCCAGTACCGAAAGCAGGTTGAACTCCAGAGCCGTAACCTCAAGTTGAGTCTCGCTCCACCAAACCTCGTGACGGCCAGCGTCTACCCGCAAGGCTCCGGCCCAGACCGCGCCGCCCGTGGCCTCCTCAGAAGGGGCCGCAGAGCGGCGGAGCACGTTCCTGACACGGACCATTAGCTCGCGGACACTGAAAGGCTTGACGACATAATCGTCCGCACCCAGCTCTAGCCCCACGACCCGATCTACTTCCGCGTCCCGCGCCGTGAGCATGATGATGGGAACGTCGCGTTCCCTACGAATAGCCCGGCATACCTCCAGCCCATCCAGTTTGGGCAGCATCAAGTCCAGGATGATCAGGTCGGGCTGTTCCTTGCGGGCCTTCTGCACAGCTTCTTCCCCGTCACGGGCGATGACCACTTGGTAGTGGGCCTGTTCCAGGTTGTAGGCCAGCATCTCTACGATGGCCGGCTCGTCGTCAACGACTAGGATCCGGGCGGACACTCATCCTCCTGGTGGGGCGGTCTCCTTCGGTCTTTGGGTACTGTCTTGGAGCGTGGTATAAATGACGGGCTTTGCCCACCCTCTTCCGTCACTCCCTCAGACAGCACTGATCTTAGCAGAGATTCCAGATGCCGTCAAGGCATAATGAGGCAGATTGATGACAGATAGCGGACAGGCAGGTGGCACTTCACTGACCCACTGATCGGATCCCTCACCAGCCAACCTGGACTGTGGTTTGCTTTTTCTGGCTGGCCCGTGTAGAATGAACCGGTACATGAGACCCGCGCAACGGGCGTGCTTTTGGGAGGCAAAAAACATGAATGGCAACTTTCTGAGATATTCAGGTTTTCGATGGGTTCTTCTGGTTCTGATCGTGGTCATCCTGGTTGGCTTCTCCTCCGGAACCTTGTCGCCGATCCCGTACGTGAGTGCCGGCGACGGCCAGGTCAGCGACTCATCTTCGATCCTGCTGGCCACTCCGGTTGAAGGGCTGGATAGGCCGGTGCACATTGCTCACGCCGGCGACGGGAGCGGGCGGATCTTTGTTGTGGAACAGACCGGCCGCGTCCGGATCATTCGCAACGGGGTCTTGAAGCAGATCCCATTCCTGGATATCGCCGGGCGTGTTTCCTGCTGCGGAGAAAGGGGACTGTTGAGCATCGCTTTTCCGCCGGACTATGCAACCAAGGGCCGGTTCTATGTGAATTACACCGACAAGGCCGGCAACACCGTGGTTGCCCGCTTTCGGGTAACTGCCGACCCCGATATGGCCGATTCCAACAGCGAGCAGGTCGTCCTGACTGTCGGCCAGCCATACAACAACCACAACGGTGGCCAGCTGGCTTTCGGACCCAACGATGGATTCTTGTACATCGGGATGGGTGATGGCGGTGCGGGCGGCGATCCCCAGAACCGGGCTCAGAATCCGACCACGCTCCTGGGCAAACTGCTGCGCATAGACGTCGAGTCGGGCAGTCCCGTCACCTATACCGTGCCGGAAACAAATCCTTTCCGGGGGATTGCGGGCTACCGCGCCGAAATCTGGGCCCTGGGCCTGCGCAATCCGTGGCGCTTCTCCTTTGATACAGAAACGGCGGACCTGTTCATTGGGGATGCGGGCCAGGACAGGATTGAGGAGATCAACTTCCAGCCGGCATCCAGCATTGGGGGCGAGAACTATGGCTGGCGTATCATGGAGGGCAGCGAGTGCTTTGAAGTGGCGAATTGCGATCGTACAGGGTTGACGCTGCCCGTTGCCGAGTACAAACATCCCTCAGGTGACTGTGCGTCCGTTACCGGCGGCCTGGTCTACCGTGGTCCAAGATATGCCGGCCTGACCGGCACGTATGTCTACGGCGACTTCTGCAGCGGGCGCATCTGGGGGCTGAAGATGACGGTGTCCGGCTGGCAGAACCTCCCTCTCTACGATGCCCCTTTCCAGATCTCCAGCTTTGGCCTCGATGAATCGGGCGGCTTGTGGGTTGCCAAATATCAGGAACGCCCGCAAGGCGCAATCTATCAGATCGCAGAGACTCGCGCCAGTGCCTATCTACCCATCCTCCTCAAACCGCGGACGCGTTGAGTCATTCCTTCTTGTAATTTATGTAGTTTTAACTTGACAAATCAAACAAAGCGGTGTATACTGGAGTCGAAATCAAAGAGGACCGGATGCTGGCTAACTGGTACCTCAAAAGACTCTTGAGGAGGAAACACCTACAATGGCACACGAACTTCCACCGCTTCCCTATGCATACGATGCACTGGAGCCCTATATTGATGAGCAGACGATGCGATTGCATCATGACATTCACCACAAAGGCTATGTTACTGGATTAAACGCCGCCGAGGCCAAGCTGGCAGAAGCCAGGGCCAACAACGATTTCTCTTCGATCAAGCATTTGTCCCGCGAGGCCGCCTTTCACGGTTCCGGCCACTTGCTCCACAGTATTTTCTGGCCGAACATGATCGCCGCTTCTGAGGCCAAGTCCGCGCCGGAAGGCGCGCTGGCTGATGCTATCGACAGCAGCTTTGGCAGCTTAGATGCCTTCAAGGGCCAGTTTGCTGCAGCTTCCATCGCTGTGGAAGGCAGTGGTTGGGGCATTCTTGCCTATCGCCCTTCTGACGGCGCCTTGGTCATTCTGATGGCTGAGAAGCACCAGAACTTGACCCAGTGGGGTGTTATCCCATTGCTGGTATTGGACGTCTGGGAGCATGCCTACTATCTCAAGTATCAGAACCGCCGGGCCGAGTATGTGAACGGCTTCTTCAACATCATCAACTGGGACGACGTAGCAGCCCGCTTTGCCGAAGCCAAGTCCTAAGGAACGAACATCGCGTCTGGGCTCAAAGACGGATCACTCCTTGCGAGCACAAAGAGTGGTTGCTGGATGAGATGAATAGCAAATCTATAAAGAGGGCGCTAGAAATGGCGTCCTCTTTGATTTGAGCAGGAAAAGCCAGACACAATGCTGGCTTTGCAGGTCTACAGACGGAGGTAGTAGCATGTCCAACGCGATCTTTCAGGTACCAGTTCCCCAGAACGAGCCGGTCCTGGACTATGCGCCTGCATCCCCAGAGCGCGCGAGGCTTGACCAGCGATTGCAGGAGATGTTGCAGAAACAGATTGAGATTCCTGTTATCATTGCTGGTCAGGAGATTCGTACAGGGGAGACCGGCCAGGCCGTCATGCCTCACAATCACAAGCACATCCTGGGCACGTACCACAAAGCTGGCGAGGCCGAGGTACTCCGTGCCATTGATGCCTCAAAAGCCGCCTGGCAGGAGTGGAGCCGCATGCCCTGGGAGGCCCGGGCCGCTGTCTTTCTCAAAGCGGCAGAAATCCTGACCTGCCGTCGGCGGGATGAGATCAACGCGGCGGCCATGCTTGATCTGAGCAAGACGGTCCATCAATCCGAGATCGACGCCGTCGCCGAACTGGCTGACTTTTGGCGCTTCAACCCCTACTACATGATGCAGATCATGCAACCGCAGCCAGGCTCCATCCCTAGTGTCTGGAATATGCTCGAGTACCGGCCCCTGGAGGGTTTTGTGTTTGCCGCGACGCCCTTTAACTTTGCGAGTATCGCCGGCAATCTGCCCAGCGCACCGGCCATGATGGGCAACACGGTCATCTGGAAGCCGGCTTCCTCAGCCGTCTATGTCGCCTATCACATCATGCACGTGTTGGAGGAGGCTGGCCTGCCACCAGGCGTCATCAACTTCCTGCCGGGCGATGGGTCGGCTGTGGGCGATGCGGTCCTGGCCCACCCTGACTTGGCGGGCGTCCATTTCACAGGAAGTACTCGCGTCTTTCAGGGGATCTGGCGTAAAATCGGCACCAACATCGCCGGGTATCGTTCCTATCCGCGCATTGTGGGGGAGACTGGCGGCAAGGGCTTCATCTTTGCCCACGCCTCGGCCGATGTTCCAGCCTTGATCACCGCTCTGCTGCGAGGGGCCTTTGAGTACCAGGGCCAAAAGTGCTCTGCGGCCAGCCGGGCCTACATTCCCGACATCATCTGGCCCCAGGTTTGTGATGGCCTCTTGGCCGAATTGGGGACCGTCGCGGTGGGGGATGTGGCTGACCACACCAAGTTCATGGGAGGCGTGATTGACGCTGGGGCCTTTGCCAAGATCGTCGGCTACATCGAGCTGGCCAAGTCTTCGCCGGGCACCGAAATCCTTTCCGGGGGCCAGTACAACAGCGAGGAGGGCTACTTCATTCAGCCTACCGTCGTGTTGACGGAGAACCCGCACCACCCGTTGATGGAGGAAGAGATCTTTGGCCCGGTGTTGACCGTGTATGTCTATCCCGAGGATAAGTTCGAAGAGACGCTCCGGCTGTGCGACATGACCTCGCCATACGCGCTAACCGGTGCGATCTTTGCCCAAGATAGACAGATCATCCAGAGGGGCCTTGATCTCTTGCGTCATGCTGCAGGGAATTTCTACATCAATGACAAGCCGACCGGGGCGGTGGTCGGCTCGCAGCCCTTTGGGGGCAGTCGCGCCTCGGGTACCAACGACAAAGCGGGCAGTCCGCTCAACCTGGAGCGCTGGGTGACACCGCGCACCATCAAAGAGAGCTTTTGCCCACCCGTTGACTTTCGCTACCCCTACATGGGGAAGGCGTAATCTCGGTCTGTCGCCGCTGGTGCCATAGCCCGCGGTTATCGCCGCTGGCGACAAAGCCCGGCTTTATCGTCGTTGACGATAAGCCGGCTAAAGTCCAGCGGTCCACAACCCCCGCCATCTCTTCCTCAGCGAGCTGGCTGCCTAGGAACCGGTTGATGTGGTGGGCCTGGCCGGTGGGCTGCTCAAGAACCTGTCCATAGTCGACATAAAGAACTTTGATGTTCGGCTGTCCCTCGACCCACGCCTCGATCTGTGCCACGTGCTTTCTGAATAACTCGGCCAAACGCTCGTCGCTGATGGCATCCGTGGCTTCTCCGCGCCTGATCAGCATCTTGCGCTGGGAGGCCAGGACCTCTTCGATCTGCCGCCGCATAAAGACCACCCGATAGTCGTAGGAGGGAGGCAGGTGCTTCAGGAGCGCCCCCACCATCTTCACGGCCTTGCCCTTGGCCTCCTCCAGCCACTCTTGGTCCCGTTCGATCTGCTTCACCCGCTCGAACTCGTAGTAGCCCTTGGGGTTGTCCTCGTCAGCGGTCCGGATGTTGTCGGTCAAGACCGGCATGCCCCCAGCTTCCAGCATCTTCATCATCATCGATGTGCCGGAGCGAGGCAAGCCCGACACGATGGTAATCACATCTTTGTCCAAGATCCTTACTCCGGGAAAGGTTTGTGCGGTTGTCGTCCGCGCCTGCCGCTGCTTTCAGATTCTACCACAGGTGTGGGTAGACGCCAAGCTATCGGCCTAGCCTGCAAAATACCCCCCACCCGCTTGGCGGGCAGGGGGCAAGGTTCAATCGGAGCAACCCTGAACTCAAGCAGGCTGAGACTGGGCCATCCTCCGCAGAATCGTGTGCAGGACACCTCCATTGCGATAGTATTCGATCTCCACGGGCGTATCCAGACGGGCCACAGCCATAAAGATGGTTTCGGTGCCATCTTCTCTTCGGCCGCAGACCGTCACCTCCTGCCCAGGCTCAAGCTCGTTAGCGATGCCAGTGATGTCGAACACTTCGCGACCGCTCAGGCCCAGACTCTCCGCGTTCTCGCCAGGCTGGAATTGCAGTGGAAGTACGCCCATGCCCAACAAGTTGCTGCGGTGGATGCGCTCATAACTCTCGGCAATGACTGCCCGAACGCCTTGAAGGAGCGGGCCCTTTGCGGCCCAGTCGCGGGAACTGCCGGACCCGTACTCCCGTCCAGCCAGGACGATAAGCGGCGTCTCTTCGGCTTGATACCGCATCGAGGCATCGTAGATGCTCATCTCCTCGCCACTGGGTAGATGGAGCGTAACGCCGCCCTCGGTGCTGGGCAGCAGCAGGTTCTTGAGGCGGATGTTGGCAAAGGTGCCGCGCATCATCACCTCGTGGTTGCCGCGCCTTGACCCGTAGGTGTTAAAGTCGCGCTGCTGCACCTCCCTTTCCACCAGATATCGACCAGCCGGACTATCGGAAGGGATACTCCCTGCCGGCGATATGTGGTCTGTGGTTACCGAGTCGCCCAGAAGAACCAATACGCGCGCGCCGTGGACGTCCTGCGTGGGCGCCACCTCAGGTGCCAGTTCCACAAAGAAGGGGGGCTCCTGAATATAGGTGGAACTTGCATCCCAGGCATAGATTTCTGCCGCTTCTGGTGAGGGGATGGCGTTCCATGCCTCATTTCCTGTGAATACGTCGGCGTACTGATCCCGGAACATCTGCGGATCGAGGGCAGTTGCCAGCGCGTCCTGGATTTCGGATTGGCTGGGCCAGATGTCCCGCAGGAACACGGGCCGGTCGGCCGCGTCGTAGCCCAGGGCTTCCGTGGTCAAGTCCACGTCCACCTTGCCGGCCAGGGCGTAGGCCACCACCAAAGGCGGCGAGGCGAGGTAGTTGGCCCGTACGTGGGGACTGATCCGCCCCTCAAAGTTACGGTTCCCAGAGAGGACTGCGGCAGCTACCAGGTCAGCTTCTTCCACGGCTTGGGCGACTGCTTCGGGAAGGGGGCCGCTGTTGCCGATACAGGTCGTACAGCCATAGCCCACGACATTGAACCCCAGTTGGTCCAAATAGGGTGTCAGTCCGGCGGCGTCCAGGTAGCGGGACACCACCGTGGACCCGGGCGCCAGGCTGGTCTTGACATAGGACGGCACGCGCAAGCCCTGGTCCACTGCTTTCTTGGCCAGCAGGCCCGCGGCGACCATCACCGACGGATTGGAGGTGTTGGTACAACTGGTGATGGCGGCAATTACCACAGCACCATGCCCCAGTATGCTATCGCCCTTCCCATTGGAAGGTGCCACGGTTGCCTTTTGGTTCGCCTCTTCCTCGCTGAGGGCAAACCCTCGCTGAGCGGTCGGCGCTTGCAGCGCTGTTTGGAATGCGGGTTTCATGTCCCGCAGGAGGATACGATCTTGGGGGCGCTTGGGGCCAGCCAGGCTGGGCTCCACGCTGCTCAGATCCAGCGCCAATGACTTGGTGTATTCCGGTGTTGGTGCGTCGTCGGTGCGAAAGAGGTGCTGGGCCTTGGTATAGCGCTCCACCAGGTCGACCAACTCGGGCGGACGCCCGGTGTTGCGCAGAAAGCGCAGGGTCTCATGATCCACTGGGAAAAAGCCCATGGTCGCGCCATACTCAGGCGACATATTGGCGATGGTAGCTCTGTCGGGTAGGCTGAGGCGGCTGAGGCCTGGACCAAAGTACTCGACGAACTTGCCCACTACGCTCTCTTGGCGCAACATCTGAGTCACGGTCAGTACTAGGTCGGTGGCGGTCGCCCCCTCGGGCAGCTCACCCGTGAGCTCAAAGCCTACCACATCTGGTGGCAGCAGGGTAATCGGCTCGCCCAGCATTGCCGCCTCGGCTTCGATACCGCCCACACCCCAGCCCATGACGCCCAGGCCGTTGATCATGGTCGTATGCGAGTCGGTACCCACCAAGGTATCAGGGAAGGCAACCCACTCGCCATTGGCCTCCTGGCGCTTGGTCACGACAGTGGCCAGGTACTCCAGGTTAACCTGGTGGACAATGCCCGTGGCAGGTGGCACCACGCGAAAGTTATCAAAGGCGTTCTGAGCCCAGTGCAGGAACTTGTAGCGCTCGCGGTTTCGCTCGAACTCGCGCTCAGCATTGAAATAGAGTGCCGCGTTGCTGCCAAACGCGTCTACCTGGACCGAGTGATCAATGACCAGATCTACCGGTACCTGGGGATTGATGCGCTCTGGGTCACCGCCTAGCCGGTGCATGGCTGAGCGGAGCGCTGCCAAATCTACTACGGCCGGCACCCCCGTCAAGTCCTGCAGAACTACACGGGACGGCGTGAAGGGCAGCTCGGCGGACCCGGGTGACTGGGGATTCCAGCCAGCCAGGTTCTTGACGTGATCCTCAGTGATCTCCCTGCCATTGCACTGGCGCAGCAGGCCCTCGAGCCACACGCGGATGGCGTAGGGCAGCCGCGACAGATCGGTCAGGCCCAGTTCTTGCAGCCTGCCCAGGCGGTAGATGGCTACTGCGCCGGCATCTGTCTCAATCGTCGTTCGCGCGCCAAATGGATCAGAGGTCGTACGCGTCATCTCAACTCCTCCTCCCTGTGGTCAGGCTAGTAGTAGCCAATTCCCAGGCCGAATTCATCGTCGTATCCAAGCTCGTCCTTGGCAAAGTCGCTCATCATCGTTGGCTGCCAGAGTGGATTCCAGACCAGGTCGACGTCGACATCCAGGACATCGTCAATACTCCGCAGCTCCCGCTTGATATTGCGGATGATCTCGGGTCCCAGTGGGCAGCCGGGGCTGGTCAACGTCAGGTCTACGTGCACCCGGCCCTTCTCGTCATCCAGATTGATGCCGTAGATCAGGCCCAGATCGACGATGTTCATGCCGATCTCTGGGTCGATCACCTCGGAAAGAGCTTCCAGAAGCTCATTTTGGGTTGTCATTCCTAACACCTCCTGGACCTCGAGCCACGGGCATCGACTCGCGTATCTCGTCGTTCCCTCGGCGCCCGCTGCGGATCCACTAGTCTACGTCTACCAGAATGTCATCACCCTCGATTTTGACCTCAAAAGTTGGGAGGGGAATGATGGCCGGCAGGGTTTTAACCTCGCCGCTCCTCACGTTGAACCGGGCGCCATGGCGCGGGCACTCGATCTCCTCACCGAGCAGATAACCATCACCTAGTGGGCCGTCGTCATGGGTGCAAACGTCGGCAATGGCACAGATCTCGCCGTTGACATTGCACAATGCGATATCCTCGTCGCCGGCCTCAACGGTCTTGACCCGGCCGGGCGGAATGTCACCCACTTCTGCCACCTTCACAAAAGCCACCTGTCACCTCCTTGCATGGATCCTACCAATCATCTTCTGCGTTCTCTGCGTCCGGCGAGCCGTCGAGCCCATAGGCGCCGACTTTGACCACTTTGAGTGGCAGCAGCGCGCACTTGAGCCGTACCGGTCCCAGATCAATGCCCAACTCCTCGACCACATCCTCATTGCTCAGTTCCTTGATCTCGTCCAGCGTCTGGCCGATGAGTAAGTCACTGAGCATGGAGGCCGAGGCTTTGCTGATGGCACAGCCCACGGCCGAGAAACGCACATCTTTGACCGTCTCCCCGTCTTCGTCCAGTTGGATGTCGAACCGGATGCGGTCGCCGCACAGCGGATTGTCCTCCTCGTGGGTGATGTCGGGGTTCTCCATCGTGCCATAGTTGTGTGGGTGCGTATAGTGCTCCAGGATTTCCTCTCGATAAAAGTCGTCCATTGTGTCAGTCTATCTCCGTGATTGAGTCGTTACAAGGCTGAGGGCTGTCTCTGCGAAAGCCCCAGCATATTGCCATCAGGATCAAATACGCAGGCCAGAAATCCTCCCCAGGGCTTCTGCGTCGGAGGGTATCTCACCCTGGCGCCCAAGCCCAACAGCCGGTCGTAGGTGGCTTGGATGTCGTCAACGGTGAACCACAGGGTCACACTTGCTCGCGAGCTGCCTTCCGCCGAATCGACTTGATCAAAGCCCAGGTAGACAGGCCCAACCTGCTGGCCCATGTGCTGCGGGGAGCGCTGGTAGGCATCTAGCTGGAGGGCGTCTCGGTAGAACGCAGCCAAAGCCTCCATGCACTCCGTAAAGATAATCACCGTCTCCAGCATTGCGCCTCCCGTGTCCTCCGTCGATCCTGGCACGCTGTCCTCCTACACGTATTCCGGCTTTAGCTTGGCAAGATAGCGTTTTCGGAATTTTGCTACCTTGGGGGCGATCACCACCTGGCAATAGGGCTGACGCTCATTGCGCCGAAAGTACTCCTGGTGGTATTCTTCAGCCTCGTAGAAGGCGCCAAAGGGCGCGACTTCTGTCACAATCGGTCCGTCCCAGATCTCGGCTGCGGTAATCTCCTCGATTACCTTCCTGGCCGCCGTTTCCTGATCCGGGCCGTGGTAAAAGATAGCCGAACGATATTGGGGGCCAATGTCTGCTCCCTGGCGGTTCAGCGTGGTGGGGTCGTGGGTGGCAAAGAATACCCCGAGAATCTCCTCAAAGGTAATCGTCTGCGGGTCGAAGGTGATCTGAACGACTTCCGCATCTCCCGTCGTCCCGGCAGATACCTGCTGGTAGGTTGGATTGGCCACCGTTCCACCCGAGTATCCTGACTCAACCTTCTCAACGCCGCTTAACTGCTCAAAGACGGCCTCCAGACACCAGAAACAGCCGCCCCCCAGGGTCGCGATTTCTCTATCGCCGGCCAACTGCACATGCTGCGAGTTCATTGCGCTCGATTCTCCTTTAAACGCCAAGGTTCTCTGCGAGCCTAAAAAGGCTCCAGATTCGGACTTTCCTGTCTGCGGCACCAACGGCAAACCAGCGCCCATCGGGCGAGAAAGCCATCCCGTTCACGGCCTTGGTGCCGATAGCGAGTTCAGTCTCCAACTGCCAGTTCTTCACAGACCAAAGCTCAACTTTGCTCTCCGAGCTTAGCGAGGCCATCGTCTCGTCCGGTGAAAAGGCAAGGCCTCGTACGCCAGGGGCGTTACCCTGAACAGTCCGAGCGACCTGCCACGTCGCTGTATTCCAGAACTTGATCGTCTGTTCGTAGCCCAGTGATACCAGGTATTTACCGCTGTCGATAAACCTGAGCCAGCCCACGGCCGTACTATGGCCTGCCAGCGTACGGATATGTTCGCCGGATGGCAGGGACCAGAGGCTGATATCATCCCCCAGGCCGGCCGTAGCCAGTACGCTGCCGTCCGGAGAAAAAGCAACGGACCCCAGATTCTTTTTGCTGGCACGAATGCTGGCAATCTCTTTGCCTACCAACGTCCAGACCATGGCCCGGCCGCCATAGGACCCGGCCGCGACACGTTCCCCATCGGGTGAGATCTGGACCGCAGCAACCGTCTTCTTTCGGTCTTGCAGCGTTCGGATCAACTGGCCGTCGGGAAAGGTCCACAGCTTCACGGTGGCGTCTGTTGATCCGGTCGCCAGGGTCTTGCCGTCGGGGGAGAGCGAGATACTGTTCGCGCTGTTGGCGTGCCCCACGAAGGTTCCTCGTGGCCGCCAGTCAGGGGCGGACCAGAGCTTGATCACGTTGTCCATCCCGGCCGAGACCAGCGTCTGGCTGTCACGGCTGAAAAGAAGATCTATTACATAACTGTCGTGGGCCTCAAAAACCGCGCTCTTTTCCATCCTGCCGTGACTCCGCTTCAACGCTTGCGCCCAGCGATGATAAGATGCTGATTGGCAAAGCTCGCCTCGGGTGTGCCCCATGAACTCGGCTGCATCCAATCCGTAACCTGTTTGGGTGCTTCCTCGACCATTGCTACCAGGCGCTCAATCACCTCCGGCGTGCAGCCCTGGCGCTCGGCCCAGGGATACAGTCTGTGAATCTTGACAATCTGTTCAGTATGCTCAACGGTCAGCCCGGCTGCCTCAAACATGGACCGCCACTCATGCTCAGAACATGCTCTGTGGTGGCTGGGGTCTCGCAGCCGTTCGAAATCGTTGATGTAGCGAGCGGCTTCAGCGTCCTCTGGCAATGCGTGGTCTTGGACCAGCAGCAATCCCGGCGCCTTCAGTACCCGCGCGCTCTCTAGCACAAAGCGAGCGGGATCTGGGAAATGGTGCGGTGCGATTCGGCAGGTGACCAGGTCAAAACTCGCATCGTCGAAGGGCAACTCCTCAGCATCAGCCGGTTCAAAGACCACATTCCTAATTTCCTGGCTTTCTATGAAGGCTCTGGCCTTCTCCAGCATCCTGGGCGTGATGTCGGTTGCGGTCACCTGGGTGACATAGGGCGCGAATCTTAGGGCCGTGTGTCCGCCTCCCGTCGCCACGTCCAGCGTGACCCAGCCAGGCTGTGGCTGAGCCATCTCAACCAGGCGATCCAACTCCTGCCCTTTGGCATGGGTCGCACTGGTGACGTAGCCTTCGGCGAATCTGGTATATCGTTGCTGCGAGAGAGCTTTTGCGTCGTGATTGTCTGTCATCTCGTCACTCCCGACAACGGGTGTTTCCGGCCCTTCTCGGGTACTGGCTTGGTCCACGGAATGCCTCGCAGGTACCTAGTCCAGTCCGAATATGCTCTGCGCTTTGTACAGTGCTGCGACCAACTGGTCCACCTCGTCCTCGGTATTGTAAACGTAGAAACTGGCCCTCGCGGTCGCTGGTACGTCATAGTGGTCCATCAGCGGTTGGGCGCAGTGGTGGCCGGCGCGGATGGCGATGCCCTCCCGATCCAGAATGCTAGCCAAATCGTGAGGGTGGATCAAGAGTTCGCCATCTTTCATCAAGTTGAAGGTGACCACGCCTCCCCGCTCTCCGGCGGGAGGGCCGTAGAGATGCAGGTTGGGTACGGTGGCCAGCCTGTCCAGGGCATAGCCCGCCATCGTCTGCTCGTGTTCCTGGACGTTTTCCATCCCCAGCGCGGTCAAATAGTCAACGGCTGCCCCCATACCGATACCGTGGGCGATATTGGGAGTACCGGCCTCGAACTTGTGCGGAATGTCAGCCCACTCGCTTTCGCGAAGGTGGACGCTTTTGATCATGTCCCCGCCGCCAAGGAAGGGGGGCATGTCCCTCAGGATCTCTTTCCGCGCCCAGAGGATGCCGATGCCGGTCGGCCCCAGCATCTTGTGTCCAGAAAAGGCCAGAAAATCAGCGCCCAACGTTTGCACATCGACAGGCAGGTGGGGTACGCTCTGAGCGCCATCGATCAAGCACAGGGCTCCGACCTCGTGCGCTCGTTGGCAAACCTCTGCCACGGGATTGATGGTTCCCAGTACATTGGACATGCCATTGATGCCCACCAGCTTGACCCGTTCGCCGAACTCGGCCAGTAGCCGGTCCAAATCCTCCAGGATCAAGCGCCCCTGGGGATCAAGGCCAATGAATTCCAGTCTTGCGCCCGTTACCTGGGCCAACAGTTGCCAGGGTACCAGGTTCGAATGGTGTTCCATGATGCTCAGGACGATAACGTCACCCTGGCGGATGTTGGTTCTGCCCCAGGTCAGTGTGACCAGATTGATGGCTTCGGTGGTATTGCGTACATAGACGACCTCACGGGGACTGTAGGCGTTGATAAAACGCCCCACCTTTCGGCGCGCACCCTCATAGGCATCGGTGGCCTCTTCGGCCAACGTATGCACGCCCCGATGGATGTTGGCATTATAGCTCCGGTAATAGTCGTCCATGGCCTGGATGACCGACTCGGGCTTTTGCGACGTCGCGGCGTTGTCCAGATAGACGAGTGCTTTGCCGTGGACCGTCCGCTGCAGTATGGGAAAGTCTTTGCGTACTTTTTCTACGTCAAACATGTCTCCGCTCTCCTCTGGCCAGGTAACTTGGCGACCCAAGACGCACTGGAACCTTGTCCGGCCTTGGATTCGCCGAACTCTGGCTCTAGGCCCTGAGCTTGGCTGCGATGGCTCCGGTCAGTCGCTCCCGCAGTCCCTCCAGGCTCTGCGGGAGGCGGTCCAACGATGGCTGGAAAAAGCCCTCGACGATCAACCGGACGGCCTCTTCGCGGGGGATGCCCCGGCTCATCAAATAGAATACCTGGTTGTCATCCACCTGGCTTACGGTGGCCCCGTGGGTGCAGCGCAAGTCGTTGGCCTCGATCTCCAGCCGGGGCAGCGAGTCAGCCCGTGCCTTCCGCGCCAGCAGCAGATTTCGGTTTGATTGGTAGGCATTCGTCTTTTGCGCACCAGGCCAGGCGCGGATGGTGCCTTCATAGACTGACCGCGATCTGCCCAGCAAGGCTCCCTGGTAGAGCAGGTTGCTCATGCAGTTGGCGGCGATATGGTCCTGCAATGTGTCAAAGGCCATGTGCTGGCGGCCGTCAGGCAGGTACAGGCCGGTGATATACGCTTCTCCGCCCGGTTGGCGCAGCACGCTGTGCTGTGCTGAATGGCTCACGCGGGCGCCCAGGTTGATCGTCAGCCAATCCAGGTGGCTGTCCCGGTCCAACAACGCAGTCTGGGTTCGCAGGTCATACACCTGCCGGCCGAGATCCTGGACGTTGATATAGCTGACCCTGGCGCCGGGTCCAACATACAGCTCGGTGACACCGCCATGGTAAGTGTCGGGGCACGAGCCGCAACCCATGGAGAGCAGCTCTGACACCAGTGTCACACTGCTGCCTGCCTCGGCAATTAGCAGCGTGGGCGGAAAGAGAGCCAGTTGTGGCATCTCTTGCCACAAGACCGATATGAAGGGCAGGTCAACGCTCACGTTCTTGGGTATATACAGAAAGGTACCGCCGCTCCAAAACGCGCCATGCAGGGCCGTGTATTTGTCCGCCGTCACCGGCACGGCCTCTTCCATAAAGTACTTTTGTACAAGCCCGGGATGCTCCCGTACGGCGGTATCCATATCGGTCCAGATTACCCCCTGTGCTCGTACCTCATCAACCAGGTCCAGGTATACTCGGGCCGAATCCCGCTGCAGAAGCATCCCTGCACGCTGGCCGTAGGTCGCCAGCGCATCATGTAGCTTTGGCGGAAGGGCCCTCAGATCTGTGACTGGAGACTGAATCGGAGCGAAGGGAACCAGGTTTTCCCATTTGAGCTTGCTCACATCGGTTCGACGCCAGAAAGGGGCATCCAGTTCCTGATAGTGGTACCAACCTTTGTACCGCTTCTCAAGCATCCAGTTTGGCTCATCGCGTCCTGCCGACAGGGTCTCCAGTGCATCCTGCGTAAACCCCTGGGCCGGTAACGTCAGTCTTCTTTCTCGTTCAATCGTCGCAGCTATGTCCACGGTTTCTCCCTCGACAACATGGTCCGCGGTCTGGCCTTCTGGCCTTGGACCTATCCAACCGATCCTTCCATCTCCATCTGGATCAGGCGGTTCATCTCAACGGCATACTCCATCGGCAGCTCCTTGACGATTGGCTCGATAAAGCCGTTGACGATCATCATCATCGCTTGCTGTTCAGAGATGCCCCGGCTCATCAGATAGAAGAGCTGCTCATCGCTAACCTTGCTGACGGTAGCTTCGTGGCTGATGCTGGCATCCTCTTCGTCGATTTCCATCACCGGGTAGGTATCGGAGCGTGAATGCTCATCCAGGATAAGCGCGTCGCAGACCACGTTGCTCTTCACACCTTCTGCGCCGGAATAGACCTTGACCAGCCCGCGATAACCAGCCCGTCCTCCGCCCTTGCTGATCGACTTGGCGGTGATGCTGGAAGTCGTGTGTGGCGCGCCGTGGATCGCCTTGGCGCCAGCGTCCTGGTGCTGTCCTTTGTTTGCAAAGGCGATGGACAGGACCTCCGCCCTGGCCCCCTTGCCCATCATATACACGGAGGGGTATTTCATGGTCAGCTTGCTGCCCAAGTTGCCGTCGACCCATTCCATCGTCGCGTCTTCGTGGGCCACTGCTCGCTGGGTCACGAGATTGTATACGTTGTGACTCCAGTTCTGGATCGTCGTGTAGCGTACGCGCGCACCCTTTTTGACAATGATCTCGATGACGCCAGAGTGGAACGAGTCGGTGCTGTACGTCGGCGCCGTACAGCCCTCGACATAGTGAACCTGAGAGCCCTCGTCGGCGATGATCAACGTCCGCTCAAACTGGCCCATGTTCTGGGCGTTGATGCGAAAATAGGCTTGCAGAGGTATCTCCACGTTGACCCCCGGTGGGATGTAGACAAAGCTGCCGCCGCTCCACACGGCTGTGTTCAGGGCCGAATATTTGTTGTCCGCTGCGGGCACTATCGTCCCAAAGTGCTCCTTGTACACGTCTTCATACTCGCGCAGGCCAGTATCACTGTCTACAAAAATGACACCTTGGCGCGACCACTCCTCTTTCAGGCTGTGGTAAACCGCCTCGGACTCGTACTGGGCGCCTGCACCGGCCAGGAACTTTCGTTCCGCCTCGGGGATGCCCAGACGGTCAAAGGTACGCTTGATGTCGTCGGGTACCTCATCCCAGGTGCGGCCCTGCTCTTCGACTGGCTTGATATAGTAGTAGATGTCGTCGTGGTCCAGTCTGGACAGATCTCCACCCCAGGCGGGTACGGGCTTGCTGTAAAAGATGTCCAGGGACTTGTGTCGCATGGCCCGCATCCAGTCTGGTTCGCCCTTCATATAGGATATCTCGTCCACAATCTCGTGGTCCAAGCCCTTGCGGCTCTTGAATACATAATTTTCATCATCACGGAACCCGTACTTGTAGTCATCCAGGTCCACGCCTAGTACAACGCTGTCAGACATCGTGCAATCCTTTCCGCTAGCGGATCAGCCAAGCCCCAATCTGGCTTTCAGGCAGCCGGCATGGGGAGTAACGAAGCTCTTTACTCGGCTCCATCTTGTACCCAGTCGTATCCCCTATCCTCAAGCTCCAGGGCCAGCTCTGGGCCGCCCGTCATGGCAATCTGGCCGTTCACCAGGATATGGACGTGCTCCGGCTTGATATAGTCCAGGATACGCTGATAGTGAGTGATGACGAGTACTCCCAGGTTGGGACTCATCAGTTCGTTCACCCCTTCAGACACGATACGTAGGGCATCAATGTCCAGACCCGAGTCGGTTTCGTCAAGGACAGCGATCTCGGGCCGGAGCATGGCCATCTGCAAGATCTCCATTCTCTTCTTTTCGCCGCCAGAGAAACCGTCGTTCAGATAGCGGCGGGCAAAGCTGGGATCCATCTTGAGCATGGCCATCTTGTCCTTGAGCAACTTGCGGAACTCTCGCATGGGGATGCCCTTCTTGGACCCGTTGCCGTTGCTGGGTGGATCGGACTCTACTCGCCGGGCATTGAGGGCGGTCCTGAGAAAGTTGGCTACGCTTACCCCTGGGATAGCACTGGGATATTGGAACGCCAGGAACAATCCCATCCGCGATCTCGCGTCGGGAGACAGATCGACAATATTCTCGCCCTTGAACCATATCTCTCCGTCCGTCACTTCGTAGGAGGGATGGCCCATCAGGGTGTTGGCCAGTGTACTTTTTCCAGAGCCATTTGGGCCCATGATGGCGTGGATCTCGCCTCTGTTCATTTCAAGATTGAGCCCTTTGAGGATCTCCTGACCCTCAACGTTGACATGTAGGTTCTTGATCAGCAAATCAGCACTCATCCGCCTATCAACTCCTTCTTGTTGATCTTCTAGTGTTCCCGGGCAATCGTGAATTGGCAGCCACGATGCCCATCAAGCACACACTCTGTTAGCTGGACCCCAGATTCTAGCAGACGCACCATCACCTGGCGCTCCATCTCGCACACGGCGCGGTTCTCCAGAGCCACGTTCTGGAAGGGACAGCCATATTCCTGCAGGACAAACCCTTCTGAGGTCTTGACTATCTCGACGGCTACCCCACGCTGGTCCAGCAGCTCGGCCCAGGCATTCACCCGATCGACCAGTGCCAATCCTCCGACCTGGTCCTTGTACAGTTCCGCCATGCGGCTCGCCACCCGCCGGAGTACGCCCTGGAGGGCCGCTGCCCCCTGTGTCTCGCCTACCTCCTCCAAAAGCAGTTTGGCCAATTCGCCATAGTCTTTATAAAAGAGGTTGTGAGCCTGAGGGGTCACCGAGTACACATAGTAGGGACGTCCTACGCCCTCTCGAACCTTCTCGGCGCGGATCGCGCCATTGGCCTGGAGCTGGGTCAGGTGCAACCTGACCGCCGAAGCTGTTACGCCCAGGTCGGACGCCACGTCCTTGATGCTGGCTCGGCCGTGCATCTGAATTGTTTTCAGCACTCTACCTGCTGGTGTGCTTGAGAATTCCCAAGAATAGGACATCGCCTTTTGCTTCCCTTTCCATCATCTGCAATCATAGCACGAACTGATGATTTAGTCAAATTTTACTTGCTAAATTGTTCAAACTATCTGAGCTTTGGGGTTCGCTTGCCAGCCCCGCGTCCATGAGAGTGCGGTAAATCACTAGATATCTAGTTGATTCTGGTTATTACAAGATGACTCCGCAGCGATCCTCGATTCGGATTGATGACCGACTCTGCGCTTGCATTTCTTACGTGGTTCTAACGCCGGAAGGCCGAGTCGGGTGCAGGTCGCCCGCTGCCCAGCCTTAGTAGCGGCTGGCAGCACCGGTGGCTGTAGGGTTTGCATCATGTTTCGGTTGGGACTATAATGGCCGGCACTTTCCTTGCAGCAGGAGCACGGCTTGGAGCGACATACAGTTATCATCCCCACCTACAATGAGCGGGAGAACCTAAACGCACTGGTGGAGGAGATCATAGGGCTTGGGCTTGGCTCCCATGTCATCATCGTCGACGACAACTCCCCGGATGGCACTACGGTGTTGGCTGATTCGCTGGCAAAGAGGTATGCCACAGTCCGGGTGATTCATCGCCCTGAAAAACTGGGACTTGGGACGGCTCACATTGCTGGCATGAAGCTGGCCCTGGCTGAGGGCTCCGGCCATATCTTGACGATGGATGCGGACTTTTCGCATCATCCCCGCTACATTCCAGATTTGTTGGCGATGCTGCCAGAATGCGACATGGTGATTGGTTCGCGCTATGTGCAGGGCGGGGGCACGCTCTATTGCACGGCATCGCGCCGAGTGCTGAGTCATGGGGCAAACCATCTCGCTCGCAGCATGCTGAAGCTGGAAGCCGGCGATGCCACGGCTGGTTTTCGGGCCTATCGCCGTTCTGTCCTGGAATCGATCGCACTGGATGAGATCGTGTCTGACGGCTATTCATTTCTCATCGAGATGCTCTACCGCTGCCAACAGCAAGGGTGGCGGGTTGGTGAAGTACCAATCATCTTTGAGAACCGGCAGCGGGGCGCATCCAAGATCTCGAAAACCGAGATCTTTAAGGCGATGCGGACCGTGCTGCAACTCAGCCTTGAGCGGCGCCAGAAATGAGTTGGTACTGCGCCCGCTCCTGTTCTAGCTCCGGATCGAGGGCCTGCCTGGTGGACATCTCCAGAAGTTGTGGTCGAGCGAACTATGTGGTATACTGAATTCGATGGATACCCAGGATCGAACTGGAGAGGAGGTGAGCAAGTTGCCATTTCTGCCTGACGAGGATGGTCAGGGCCTGGTTGAGTTCGCTTTGATTCTTGTACTCATTGCAATCGTTGTGATTGCTATTTATCTTTTGGTTGAGCCGGCAATCGGCGATATTATCAACGAGTTAAAGGGTTTTCTCGGCCAGTAGGGGAGCGTGCCCAGCCGGATGACCTGCCAGCCGAGGGTCCGTCAGATAGGCCCTGTTTCTCGCGTTCATTTCATTGAGGGCCGGATGCCGGAGCGCCTGCTGTGGGTAGTGACCTTGGCTCAGGCCGGGTGGGACGAATATCGCGATCTGTCTCGTTTACGCTGCTTGTCATTCCCGTGAAGCCTGCCCCCGAGCAGTCGGGGGGGGCGGGAATCCACAACTCGACTAGAATGGATGTCCACCTGCGTGAACATGACACGCTGACCAGGCGGACAACTGTGCAGTATCCTATGGGTGGCGAGGGTGATGGCACAGACGGAACCTGTACGGTCTTCCCCAACGACAGGCGCATGGCTTGAGAGACTGGGGGCTGCGGTTGCAGACCTGCTCTTCCCACCGCACTGTGTGGTATGCAATCGGTATGGCGCTTGGCTCTGTCCCAGTTGTCTGGCAAAGATCGACGTGATCCGTCCTCCGCTGTGCCTTCGGTGCGGTTTGCCAATCGGGGATACGATGCTCTCTCAAGGTACAGGGGCGCTGGCGCCGGCTCATTCGGTGCATGCGGCTGGCGAGCGGTGGATCTGCCAACGGTGCCGGACCGCACCTTCACAATTGGACTGTGTGCGAGCCTACGCTTTTCACGGCGGGCCGTTGCGGAAAGCCATTCACGAGTTCAAGTATAGTGGGTTGCGCAGCCTGGCGACTATTCTGGGCGATCTGATGGGGCAGGGCTGGGTCGCTTTGGCACCCGATGGCAGAGGTGTTGATGTGATTGTTCCGGTACCCTTACATTCGACCCGCCAGCGGGAGCGAGGCTTTAACCAGGCAGCGCTTCTGGCCAGAGAATTGGGTGCCCTTCTGCGGCGTCCGGTCGTAGAGGATGTGCTGGTGAGGAGCAAGCCGACAACACCCCAGGTGGGCTTGGGTACGGAAGAGCGGCGGGCCAACGTAGATGGGGCCTTTCAATGCGCCGGTGACAGGCTGAGTGGCATGTGCGTATTGCTTGTTGACGATGTCTATACAACTGGATCCACGCTAGAGGCGGCCTGCAGCGCTTTGCTCAGGATAGGCGTGCAGTCGGTTTGGGCCTATACTTTGGCCCGTGCAGTCGGTCGTCTTGGCGGCAGCTCGCATATCATAGAGAGGGAGGCTGGACAATGGAACTGACCATCAAGGGAAAGAATGTAGAGATTACAGAGCGTTTGGAGGATTATGTGGAGAAAAAGATCGGGAAGCTCGATCGTTACCTGCCCTCCATAAGCGATGCCTGGGTAGAGTTGTCTGTAGAGGGCGCCAGGGCAGCGGCGCATCGACAAGTCTGTCAGGTCACGGTTCGCTCCAATGGCACGATCCTGCGGGCCGAAGAACGGTCCGATGACATGTTCAACTCGATTGACACGGTCTTGAACAAGATGTATCGCCAGATTGCCCGCTACAAGGGCAAGCGCCAGAACCGCTGGCGAGGAGCGGGTGTGAGCGTTGAGCCGCTTCCCCCTCAGTTTGAGGAAGAAGAATTTGACGAAGAGCCCAGCATCGCACGAGTCAAGCGTTTCTCCATGACACCCATGAATCCCGAAGAAGCGGTCGAACAGATGGAGCTGCTCGACCACGATTTTTTCGTTTTCTACAATGCCGATGCTGACCAGATCAACGTTCTATATCGTCGCGAGGGAGCGAGCTATGGCTTGCTTCAACCTGACTTGATGTGATCTAGCGAGTTCTTGGGGCCGGGCCTCCAGAGGCTCGGCCCCATCGAGTTTGAATGGCTGGGACGACTTTGGTCCTGGGTTACAGTGACAGATAGGTATCCAGGAAGGCCATCATGAAAGTGATTCTGTTTCTCTGTACCGGCAACATTTGCCGCTCTCCAATGGCGGCCGGCCTGTTGCGCCAGCGGCTGGCAGAGAAGGGGCTGGAGGGGAAGTACCAGGTAATCTCTGCTGGCGTGGAAGCCGTTGACGGATACCGGGCCAGCAGGAATGGTGTCTTTGTGATGGCCGAACGGGGGATAGACACCACCAGTCACATTGCTCACACCGTCACTGGCAATGATATGATCAGGGCCAATCTGGTCCTGTCCATGAGCCGGCGGCAGGCGCAGAGCCTCCGCCAGTCCTGGCCGCAGTATGCCTGGAAGGTCTATCTCTTGAGTGAGATGGCCGGCAAGCGCCAGGACATCAAAGATCCCTTTGGTGGCACCGTGGAACAGTACAGAGCCGCGGCCGATGTCATCTCAAGCTACATCGATGAGGGCCTTGAGCGTATTCTTGAGTTGGCTTGAACAGGAACCCACTGACGACAACCCCCAGCCCGGGCGCCGGTTATTCGCTTGCACGCAGCAGCCGTAGGCGCTGGTACGTGACAAAGGTATACCAACCCATAAGGCCGCAGAACAAGAGACCATAGACGTGGTCGCGATAGCCCCCGAGGGTTACAAAACGTCGCCAGAACTCGCGCAGGGGCATGCTCGCGTAGGTCCAGGGCCTGACGCGAACCTTCTTCTCGGCCAGTATGCGGGCTTCGAAACTGGCATACTGGTTCATCTTGCGCTGAAAGTCGGCGACGGTATCATAGTTGTAGTGAATGAGCACATTTTCCAGGTGGCCTGCCTGGCCATCGAGCATGACGATCTCGTGGACAGGATGAGCCGGGTCGTAGCGGGCCCGTTCCCTGTCCAGCAGCCGCAACTGGTAGTCGGGATACCACCCGCCGCCCCGCATGCGGTGGCCGGTCATATAGTTGTGCCGGGGAACCCACCAGCCTGCCCGCGCCGTTTCGCCATCGTAGCGGATGACGCGAAGCACCTCTTCCGCAAGGGCAGGCGTCGCCCGCTCGTCAGAATCCACGAAAAAGATCCAGCGCGCCTCAACGGTTTCCAGAGCCGCGTTCCTCTGAGCCGCAAAATCCTCAAAGGTATGCTGTATCACCCCTGCGCCCCGCGCGTGCGCGATGCTGGCTGTGTCGTCGGTGCTGAAATCATCAAAAACCACCCGCTCCTCTACCCAGGTCAGGCTATCCAGACAGTCGCCAATGAGGGACTCGTTATTGTGAGCCAGAACCACGGCCGCAAGCTCTACCATCACAGTGCTGCTACCTCCCCATAGGCGGCCAAGCGACCCTCCATCTCGCTGGCTGTGATCTCCCCACGATGATGTGCTGCCCTGGCGCGGCGGGATTCGGAGCGTAACCCCAATCGTACCAGATGCCGGAATGCCCAGCCAAAGGTACGGCTGCCGTGCTTTTCAGTCAGCAGGAAGCGACTCCGCCACAGCGCCACGTACATCCGGTCGCGGAATTGCCTGGTGCTCTGGCCTACCAAGTGGACGATCTCGGCACTGGGCACGCAATAGATCTGCCATCCCGCTTTTTTGATGCGCTGGCAGAGGTCGATCTCCTCACAGTACATAAAGAAATTCTCGTCAAAACCGCCCACCTGGGCCAGCGTCTCGCCGCGCACCATCAGCGCTGCGCCCAGTGGATGATCCACGGAGAAAGGTTTGCCTTCTTTGTACAGTTTTCGGGAATAGCGGCCATTGAGACGGGAGTCTAGCAGCCGGTGGTGGATAGGGAAAAAGTCGAGAAAAACCTGGGCCATACCTGGAAAGGCAAAGGCCGAGTGCTGGAAGCTGCCGTCTCCGTGCTGGAGGCGCGCCCCAGCGGCACCGGCGCTGGGTGTCGAGTCCATAAAGTCGACCAGGACGCTCAGGGCATCGTCCAGCACGCGTGTGTCGGGATTCAGGAAGAGTACGTGCCTTGCCGAGTTATGTGTACCAAAGCCCATCGTTGCCAGAGCCAGGTTGTTTCCAGCAGCGAAACCCAGGTTTACGTCGTGGGCAATTAGCCTGACCTGGGGAAAACGCTGTTGCACCATCTCGGCGCTGCCGTCGACCGACGCATTGTCTACCACCCACACCTCGCCCGCCAGCCCAGATCGCTCCAGCCCGTCAAAGACTGATTTCAGACAGTCGGCAAGCAACTCCTGTGTGTTATAGCTGACCGTAATGACCGCTAGATCCATGGGCGACCAAAAAGAAACGAGGAACGCAGCCAAGCACTCCGTCCCTCGTCCTGTATCCTCCGTCCCGTCCTATGGCTCATCGATGTGGATGAGCAACCGATCGACATAGTTGTTCTCGGCATTGATGCCTACGTACTCGTGGATGAGGCCACCCCAGGCAAAGATCGCATCGCGGGGAAAGGGACCCACCATTTCGATGCTCCCCGTGACGGTACCCCGCTTGCCTGGGTCCAGGAACCACTGCTCGCGACCATCAATGATCTCCTTGCGCAGTTCACCCGGCTGGCCTACCGCCCACCGATAGGGAAAATCGGTACTGGACGTGTCGAAATTGATGCCAAAGCGCCAGACACCGGCCTGCTGGTGATAGCTCTCTTCTCCCATGTCCAAAGCCAGCGTATTGTAGTTCTGGTCGCTGCGATAGGCCGTACCAGGGGACGGTCCGGAGGTGCGCAGCGGCACCTCGCCATAGTTCTCGATATAAGTCGTGAATACCAGGGTTGAGCCCAGAGGCAGATACATTTCGGTACCTTCCAGGCTGCGCAGTGCGTTCCCCCAGTGGATCTCGCCGTTGACGACCTCAGCCCGGGGCTTCCCACCCAGTTCGATGGTCAGGGTACTGCTGACGACCACGTGATGACCGGCGAGATCGCGCGCCTCAGCCGCTATGACATAGGTACCGTCGGCAGGTGGATCGGCGCCGCGATCTACGCCGCCGTCATAGTCATAGTAGTGGTACCCTGCTTCACCTGGCTTGGCCGCGCGCTCTTGTTCCTCAATCGGGTACTGCACATCGGGTTGGTCAGGATGGTAGAGGTATACCTGGACGCTCTCCACGTCTTTGCTGAGAAAGTAGGCGACACCGGTACGGTCGTCCAATCCATCCTGATTGGGCGTAAAGACGGGAAGGGCTACTGTGAATTTGCGCAGCTCGGGTACTATCGTATCGCTACCGCTGAGCGAAATCTGTCCCTCGGTGCGTTCCATCTGACCTTCGTCGTCTGTTGCTTCCACCACCCAAGTATAGGTCCCATCGGGCAGTACCCAGCTCTCCACTGCCTGCCTGCCGAATTCGTTCTCCAGCCACTTGAGCTGGTTGACAGTGCCTCCCCACTGTACGCGATAGTCCCCGGCTGATCGGGGCCGATCCCGACGGAAGTAGAAACGCTCGCTCACTGTCATTCTCAAAATAGATAGAGACGTGGGCGTTCCGTGACAGTTTGTACTCAATGTTGGTGACGTCCTCTGTCCCATCGGCGTTGGGCGAAATGACGTCAGGGCTCAGGGCTACATCGTTGAGGAGAGGGCGGAGCTGGCAACCGCTCAGCAAGAGGCCGAGCAGAAACAGCACGCTGAAAACCGAGCCCGCGTAGATGCTTCTAAAGGTGTTCTTTGCTGTACTCACGATGGCGCCAGTGTACCAAAAGGGGATACGTTCGTCAAATCGCCAATTTCCTGATGCCGAGTCCATTTCTGAAGGCAAAGAGGGCAGCCAGAGACCTCTTCTGGACTGCCCTCTTTGGTCTGCTCATCATACCTGGATCTGCCTACCCACCCGCCGTCATGTGCAGCACCTTGACCTCGGCATCGTCAGGGATCTGCTGTGTCACATAGTCCTCGTTCGGAATCAGCACGCCGTCCACGGACACAATGAGCAGTGGAAAGCTGAACTTGAGCCGTGCCAGCAACTGCGTCACGGTCATGTCTGCTCCCACTCCACCTCAAACTTGTCATTCACGCGGATCATTGAACCCCCACCACGGCCTCAGGACTGATGGGGCGTGACGACTGCCACGACCTCAGGGAAGGCGATGCCCAGTTCCTGCAGCTTCTCCAGGGTCGGCACGCCATCAGAGGTCCAGCCTCTCCGCCTGTATACGGCGTCGGAGAGCTGCTCATACTGGTCTTCGCGCCAGGCCCGGATGGCTGCTACCTTTTCTTCCGTGCTCTTGCCTTCCGGATCGAGGCCGAGGATCTCGCGCATCTGCTGGTCATACCGGTCGGCGCGGGACTCGTACTCTTCGACGGTCACCGGCCCGGCGCTGCGGTAGGGGATCGCGTCATGGGCCCGGCGACCGAAGCCCATGCGGAGGTTGAAGACTCTCTGGAAATTGTATACTCGTTCGGAGTGCAGGATCAGATCGTCCTTCGTTGTCTCCCGGCCCGTGACTGACTGGAAAAACTTGACATAGTTGTCTACGTGCTCTGGGATCTTGGCCGGGTCGTCGGTCTGGAAATTGTCTTCGGGGACCACGTCGTTCCAGATGATCTTGCACAGACCGTTCAGTCCGAACCAGGTCCGCCACATCGGATAGTAGTGCAGCGCTTCCGCCTTGTCCTCAAATGTCGGGATCTGGTTGTTCACCTGGTCCATAAAGATGAGCCAGGCTTCATCGTGCTGGGGACCCTTGAGGGTCAAGCCATAGCCACCCTGCATGGCCAGTGACTCTTTTGTTACATACTCCGAATACTCGAGACCCTTGGATTCCATGCCGATATCCTGCATGAACTGCGGGTCGCCGCCATACTCCTCGGCAAAGATCTCTTTTCATGCGGCGGATGCCCTGGCCAACGATCTGGCCAAAACCCTCGCCCCGGGCTATCTGGTGGAGGACCTCCATGGTCTCCTCAGCCTTGCCAAAGCTCAAGTCCAGTCCGCCGGTGATCTCTCTGTTGAGAATCCCCGCTTCGTAGCACTCCATGACAAAGCCCATGGAGGTGCCAAAGGAGATGGTGTCCAAGTCCATAGGTGTCGCAGTAAAAGTTCATCTCTGCAACCCAGTGGGCATCAAAGATGCCCAGGTTTGAGCCGCAGCCGGCGATGGTCTCGTACTCGGGTCCATCCACACCAACGACCTCGCCCTGGTAGGGCCCTGTACGTACGGTCACACCATCAATGCCCTTGGAGCAGGCCATGGTGCAGCCGTACCAGCAGCCATCGCGGATGCCATAGGGTGCGAACAGCTTTCGGTACACATCGGACGTGATCTTGTGCGCCTCAGGATGGGCCCATACTTGAAGTTGTGGGTGGGCAACAGATCATAGTCATTCATGATCGACACCAGGTGCGCAGTGCCCACGCCGGCCATGTCGTTCTGGATGGGATCCAGGCGACGCATCTCGTCATTGACCTTGCGGCCTGTCTCCTGCAGGAGCTTGGGATCGGCAGGGCTGTTCAGGTCGCCCTTCATTTCGCTGAACTTGACGACAAGGGCCTTGATCTTCTTGTCGCGAAAGACGGTGCCGATACCGCCCCGGCCGGCCTGCTTGTAGCGCATCCTGCCGCGTCTTGGATCGTACCAGCTAAAGTTCAGGCAGCCATAGTAAGCGTGATCTGCCCCGGTGCCTGCTGAAACGTCGAGATCGCACGCTTGCCTTTTTCATCGTCCGCATACATCTCGGCCATCTGTTCGCCGATCAGGTAGGTGTCTACCGCCTCTTCTGGCGCTTCCTCAATGGTCACCTTGCCGTTGTCGCCATCCACATAGACAATGACGTCGCGGTCTGCTTTTCCCTGGACTTCAATGGCATCCCAGCCAGAGTACTTGAGCAGGGGACCATAGTAGCCGCCCACGTTGCTGTCAATGACGCAGTTGGTCAGGGGAGAGAGGCTAACCACCAACGATTTTCCGGCGCCTGGATAGCCTGTGGTGCCGCCCAAAGGTCCGGAGGAGATGACAATCTCATTTCCGGGATCATCCCACTTGGTCTCAGGGGTGACGCCATCCCAAAGGAGTTTGAGCCCGAACCCACGCCCGCCGACAAAGATCTCCTTCATCTGCTCGGTCACCGGCTTGCTGCCAATGCTATTGTCCGAGAGGTTGACATAGAGGGTCTTGCCGGTGTAGCCTCTTTCGATCGATACCGGTTCGTAGGTGAACTCGGCCAGTGTCTTGTGTGCCTGCTTCATGATCTGAACATCTGTTGTGCTCATACTGCAACCTCCATTGGTCCCAATGTTCCTATGCCTCGACTTGCCAGGCGATTATACGAGATCTGGGCCAAAGATGCAATTTGTCAATGGCCGCGAAACCTGCGCGTCCGTGCCAATCTGCCTGGCTGGTCCAGGCGAATCTTCCAGGCAGCATCCGGGAGAGATGCTAGCTGGTCGCGACTCATTCTACATAAAAGGCGATACCCAGGGTTCCGGGTCCTGCATGCGTGCCTAGGACTGGCCCGCACTCGCTCTCTATCATCTCCACCGGACGAAATCGCGCCTCCAACTGTTCCTTGAGGGAGGCTGCCTCCGCTGCCGCGGCGACGTGAAGCACTGCCATGTGTACCCGATCCCCTTCGTCCAGTTGGTCTTCCACCAGGTTGATCAGTGTGAACAATGCCTTGCGCCGGGTACGCACCCTGGCCAGCGGCGTGACGATACCATCTCGGATCTCCAGGATCGGTTTAAGATTCAAGGCCGAGCCAAAGATTTTGGCCGCAGCGCCGATGCGGCCGCCCCGGTGCAGGTATTCGAGGGTATCGACAACAAAGTAGATATGCGTTTTGCCGACCAGAGCACGGGCTGCGGAAGCGACCTCCTCCAGACCAGCTCCTTCGGCCGCAGAGCGAGCCGCCGCCAGGACAGTGAAGCCAAGCTGCATCGAGGCGGCCTGGGAATCAACCAGCTCTATGGGAATCTCTGGGAGTTTCTCCGCGGCAGCCCGGGCCGATCTGAGCGTGCCACTGAGTACATCGGAGACCAGGACGGCAACAACGCCATCTCTATCCCTGGACACCTCGGAGAAAAGTTCTACAAAGCTGGCCACGGTGGGCTGTGAGGTTGTTGGGAAACTCGATGATCTCTGAAGCAGATCGTAGAACGCGGGCGGATCAATGTCCACCCCATCGCGCCAGGTCTCGGTACCCATGATCAGTATCAGTGGCTCAACATGGATGTCGTACTGTTGGGCGAGATTGGGCGGAATGTCAGCAGCGCTGTCGGTAACTATGGCGATGCGCCGGTGGACTGGCTGGTTCATGCGGGTCCTCCATGCTGCGAGGCGTTGCGGCAGCAGCCAAACTCGTCAGCCTTCTGCTTAACGCTTGCCCCTCAGAGAATCCTCTCGAGAATACACCAAAGACCTATTTCTAGAACTCAAAAGTGCCGCCAACAGGCGCCTCGCTACGCAGCATCGCCCGAAACGGCAACAATGCCAACAAGGCCTGCTCCCGAGTGGACAGAGAGTCCGGGGGTCAGCTCGGCCATGATCACGTTCTCGGGGCACGGGAGGCGCTCGCGGACCTGTGCCTCGAACTGGCGTGCCTCATCCGGGGCGCTGGCATGAACGATGGCCATCCGCTCGATGGACTGGTCGCCCATTGCCTCAGAGGTCAATTCGATCACCCTGGCCCAGGACTTTCTCTGTGTTCTAACTCGCTCCAGCAGGTCAAGCTTGCCATTTTGAACAGCAAGAATGGGTTTGACGTTGAGCAGTGTAGCCATCCCTGCCGCGAGGTTGCCTATCCGACCGCTCATGGCCATGTATTTGACGGTAGATAGGGCGGCATAGACATGTACGCGCCGGCCCACATCGAGGGCTTGGGCAACGACATCTTCCGCTGGGGCACCCCTGATCGCGGCCTCGGCGGCAGCCAAGACCATGAACCCCTGGCCCATAGTCAGACTTTGGGTATCGACCACGGTGATCTCGGCATCTGGGAGCAGGTCACGGGCGACCACAGCGGCGCCGTACGTGGCGCTGACCTCACTGCTGACACAGAAACAGACGATTTGATCCGCGCCTCCGTCGAGAGCAGCCTGGAAAGCCACCGAGAACTGCCCGGGCGAGGGCGCCGAGGTCGTGGGCAACTTGCCCTCGCGGTCCACCCGTTCAAAGAGCTGGGCATCATCAATCTCTTGGCCTGTTGCCATGGTCTCATCACCAAAATGCACATTGATGGACACTTGTTGGATGCCATAGCTTGCGGCAATATCGGCTGGCAAGCTCGCATCGGTATCAGTGATGATGGCGATTGATGACATGATGCCCTCCCTGTTGTGTGAGTGCAAAGGAGTATAACATAACCTGCCACTGCGGTCAAGCGGTGGAGCGATGCGTCTGGGCGTTGGCTGTTTGGGATTCTCCCGCAGGCGTCTGGTGTGTGCTGCGGCTAGTATTGGACCCGAAGATGGTAGGGCTGGCCACTGCCCAGCCTGCTGGTGTTGTGAATCTGGATGTGGTAGCGGCCTTCCGGCACCGTGGCCTCGACATACTCGTCCTGGTTGCTGGTTCCTAGCGAATACCAGCTCGGCTGAGTTCCGAGGGCGCTGTCCCGGAGTACGAGGTCGTAGTTGTGCCCGGCTGGGATGTTCTGGAGCCAAAGCTGGATGGTACCCTGGACGTGCAGATCCAAAAAGTAGTAGTCGTTCACATCCTGCCCATGGGGGAACGTGCCATGGTATACCAGGCCAGGGTTCAGGGGGCCGTTGGCCAGGTCAGATGAGGAATCGTTCGGCTCTGCTTCCCAGAGGACGTCGACTTTCTGCACGATCGACCAGTCACTCTCTCCCCAGTCATTCAGTGCCTTGACTCGGTAGTAGAATCGTGCTGCCCCCTGCCTTTGGACGTCAAAAACTGTTGCAGGGCCAGCGTATCTCTCGCGTGCAGTGGAGAATGCGGCATTCCTGTCTTCCTCCAGGATATACGTCTCGGCCCGGGCGGCCGCTACCCAGCGGAGGCTGTAGGTACCGTCACCGTCGGCGTTGTCAATGGTCTGCAGCACTGGTATCTCTGGTAGGGGGGGCCATTGCCGGATCACCTGCGGTAGAAAGACCCGCCACCTCGCATCGTCGTCGAGAACAGTCACGGTCACATCTTGCGGCGCAAGGCCGTCGAAGGCAGGGTCGTTGCTGATGCTCGGTCCGATCTGAATCAGGCAGATCTGATCTCCGTCCTCCACGGCATCGTCGCTTGCTGAGACGGTCGCTTCCGCACCGCTATCAAAATTCTCGTGATCCAGAGTGACTGACGGTGGCGTGACGGTACATTCGTCGTTGGAGGCGGCCAGTGGGATGCTGACACTTGTGTCAGGAGGGCTCGTGAGCGTCACTGTGAGGAGGGCCGTTCCGTCTGGCTCGCTGACGATGAGGCTTGTAGGGTCGGCACGGATCCCGACCGCGTCGTTGTCCTCGATGCTGGCAGTCAGCTCCTCGGCGTCCAAGCCAGTGTAGGCAGGGTCATTACTGGCCATAAAGTGGCGGATGGTGCTGCTATGCTGTCCTTCAGCCACAACGTCGTCCTCAGCCCAGACAGAAATCTGCTGGGGCTCAGACCAATCGCCAACGTCAAAGAACAATACAGCAGGGCTGACTGCGGTCTGTTCGTCTGGGGAGATGGAGACGAACACGGGCGCGGAGGGCTTTCTTCTCAGGACAACACGATAGGCAGCGGGATCGCCGCCCTCAGCCAGTTCGACCTCAGACGGCGTCAGACGCAGGCCCGCTTTGGCCGGCGCTGCACGAGTTTCAGGCCGGCCGGAGGAGACTCTGCCCAACTCCCCAGACAAGAGCGAGCCAGGATCGACGTCAGGAGTTCCTGCCTGCACTACGCCTACTGGGACGAGCAGCGTACAGAATAGGGCCCACACAAGTTCCCAACTGCCTGCTGTCCTTCTTCTGCGCCCGGGTAGTCTCATCTTTCTAATCCGCGACCGCTGGGTGTTATGCCCAGGGTGCCCAAACCTTCGGAGATCCAAAGCCCACAAGGATATGGTCCTACCTACGACCGACCACCGGTCCTCCATCCTCACTGGTATCAAGAACGTGATCTGTGGCTAGTCCAAGACAACCCGCAGCTCGTAAGGCTTGGTGCTGCCTGGTCCGCTCTTGTTGTAGACCTGGACATAGTACAGGCCAGCAGGAACGGAGGCAACCTCGACATACTCATCTTCATTGTTGGGATTGACCGAGTACCAACCAAAAGGTGACAGCAGGTCTACATCGCGGAGGGCAAGGTCAAAGTTGTGTCCTGGCGGGATATCCCGCAGCCACAATCTGACCCGGCTCTCTGTAGAAAGAACAAGGAAAAAGTAATCGCTGATATCTGTCTGATTCAAGAAGGCACCTTGGTAGTTCATCCCGGATGCCAGAGGCCCATTTGTCTGTCGTTCCTCGGCAACTGGGCCCTCCCAGTGCCAGGTGACGTCTACCCGTTTCACGTTGGACCACAGACTGTCGCCAGTGGCGTTGCGTCCTTTCACGCGATAGTAGAGGCGTGATGCGCCCTTGCCTGTCACATCGTACTCGGTCGCAGCTACTTCGTAGGTGTTAGCTGGACTTTGAAAGGCATCGTGCCACGCCTCTTCCAAAACGTAGGTCGAGGCATATGTCTCTGAACTCCATTCTACGCTGTATTCCCCAAGCCCATCGGGGTTCACGATAGGCTTCAAAGTGGGCGCCTCTGGTGGAGGCGGCCATCTTTGAACCATGACCGGCAGAAAGGAAAAGCGCGAACCCACCCAGGTTGATTTGGGTTCACTCCAGTCGCTTTCCCTACCCCCGGGACCGTATGCGCGCACACGATAGTACCAGTGACCGTCGGGCTGATCCTTGACCTGATACTGCGTCTGGGGTCCCAGGTAGCGCGTGGTCGGACTGCTGAACCCGCTGTTGTCATCCTCCTCCAAGCCATAGTCCGTGGCACCGTTAACATCGCTCCATTCTACCAGGTAATCGGGCTCGGTGTCCGGATTTTCGATGTCAAGGAGCACAGGGGTACCGATCTTTACGGTAGTTGACACGACATTGGATGGCTCGCTGACAGTGCCGTCTCCGAAGGCATAGACTCGGTAATAGTAAGTGCCTGGGTCCCTGTCTTTTAGCAGAATCTGAGTATCTGAACCTGGGTAGATTGAAGTTGGTGAGTCGAAGGCACTGTCGTCATCCTCCTCGAGCACGTAGATCAAAGCCCCAGCGGCTTCACTCCACTCGACGAGGTAACTGTCGGCGCCGTCGTCGTTGTCTATCTCCTCGAGTACTGGAGCTGCTGGCTTGATGAATATGTCTGCATTGGCCTCCACCTCAGCGATTGACTGTACAGGAGGTTCGAGGTTCAGGAAAGCTCTGTTTATCGCCTGTCTGCCCGCTCCTCCAATCACCTCCATGCTGAAGGTAACCTCTTGAGTCTTGCCCTGCTGGAGCACACCCTCCCACACGACCTTCTCCGGCGCCGGCGGCACGGGCTCGACATAGGTCGCGCCAATGATCGAACTCTGCACAATCCTAAACCAGGCCGGATTGGGGTTCGCGTCGGTCACCACCACAAACGCGTCCTCAGTCCACCTGTTCCGGAAGGTGAGCGTGATCGTCACCTCATCACCCACATCCACGCTGTCTTCCGGGCTGGCATCCTTGGACAGCGTAAACTGCCTGGCCAGGGGGTTTGGCGTCTCGGCCAGAACAAGCGAGGCCACGGAAAAGGTGGCAACGATGATAACAAGAACCAGGCTGGCGACGTGCATGGCACGGCGTCTGGGAACCATTGCTTCTCTCTCCTGCAGTAAAATCTAGTCCAATAATCCGATCCGACCTAAAAGGCGCGAGGCGCCCTGGCGCATATACCTTGGGACCATCATACTTGCACCAGCGTTTTCAGGCTGTAAGGCGGCATACCCTTCGGGTTGAGCCCCAGTCTTGGCAATAATGCTCTTGAGAGAACCTTGAAAAAGTCGGGAAAGTGGCCGGGTGCCACATCTCTCAAATCGGCAAGTACTGCCTGCGACTGGCCAAGTGGACTGCCAGGATCCTCACATTGCCGCGGTAGCTACGACGCTGGAAGAATGCGGCTACGGTGGTGGAGGCCCAGAGCCGCCGTCGTCGTCACCACCCCCACCCGGACGTTTCCACTCCAGCGTCCGCACTTCGCTCATGGGACTGCGTGCCGTGCCCTCGGGTTTGCCCTCGTTGTTGATGCCCGTGCGCCGCATGACCCGCACTGCCCAACGAAAGTCGCCATCGTCGGACAGCTCGAGCAGATAGCGGTGCTCGCTCATCTCCCAGCTGGGCTCCTTGAGCCATGGCGTCTCGTCGGGCCACGAATCTCCATAGCGGAGGTAGTGTACCGCGGGTACATAGTATTCATCCGGCGCCAGCTGTCCCACAGGCTCCCAACGAAGCACAATGGTGTCCCTGGACGAGAAAACCTGGCCGTTCGTCGGGGATAGCAATGGAGGAGCAGGAAATTGGGGACGCACCGCTGGTGTCGGCGTCGGTGCAGGTGGAGGTGGAGGACTGGTTGGCCTGGCCGTGGGCCTGGGAGTATTCGTTGGTGCAAGGGTGGCTGTTGGCTCCATGGTCGGTGTGGCGGTGGCCGTTGGCGGGGTAGTGGCAGTCGCAGTGGAGGTCCAGCCAGCCGCTGGCTTGGTCTCGGGCGTGCCGGTACCTCTTCCTGGCGTTGTTGCAGCTTGGACAGTTTCTGTCGGCAAAGAAGAAGGCGTCGGTGAAGGCGTGGCGCTGGGCGACTCGGTCAAAGTCGGGGTAGGTGGCAGAGTCGGCGAACTGGACTGGGTAGGAAATGAGGTCTTGGTCGGCTCTGGCGTCGATGTCGGCGACGTGACCGGCTTGGAAACTTGGGTAGACGTTTTGCTGGAGACGCTGGTAGCAGTGCTCTGTGCCAGAGCCGCGGCCTTGGTAGGCGTAGCCGATCCTGTCAGCCCCGTTGCCGGGCCAAGGATCAAAAAGAGCCCGGCGATCAGCGCAACCACCGCCACGCCCATGCCAGCGATTGCCCACCCGGGAAGCTTGCGGCTCTGCCCGTTTGGTCGCCCAATCCACGCCATTGCCGCTGGTTTATCGAGAACGCCCTCCGACTGAGCAGCCTTAAAACGCGGGCAGGCGGTCCACTCGCCCTCCAGGCAGGTACTGGCCTGGTAGGCAAGCTCGACGGTCAGCGGCGGGTTCTGCGTATGGCACTGGTTGGCTGCACTGGGATAGGCATGGTGAGTCTCAGCGTCCACCTGCCAACCCAAAAAGGGGCATACTCCATTTTGGGCAGTACTTTCAGCCAGATCCGTTTCTGTTCCCTTGTTCTCAGACATGCCTCTTCCTTGCTATTGCCTCGTTGGCACTTGCTCGGCCTTAATCTTGGATTCGCTCGTGGTGCAAAATGGACAAGACCATCCTTGTGAAGGTCGAGTTGCATTGCGCACCGCGTTACTCAAGCCAAAGTAGCTGGTGTGGATTATAGACGCACTGTAGAACTTTGGCAAGGCTGGAGCCGGCCAGTTTCACTGCAGGCAGCCACGGATTCGCTTGGGGGTCGGACCAGCCTGGCAAAGAGGTCACCCCAGCATCCGTGCCTGCCTGGCTGCTCCCACTCCGGCTATGGTTGTGGACCTGAATGAAACACCGTCACGGCTCTTGCCATGGGCCCGGAAATGAAGGGCTCGGAATAGTACCCAATTCGTAGCGCTTCCCCTTGCCCTGCCTGCGCAACTGCAGATGTTCGCAGACTTGAACACTTCTTGGCCTGTCGCTCAAACGGGTACCTGGGCAGTCCAGCGCCCCCAGGTTCATCAACTGGCTGGAACTGGGATCCGGGTCTGGCAAACGCCACCGCTGCCACTGGCGATGCCTACGTTGTCCGCGATCAATAGACCACCTTGAGATGGTAAGGCTGGGTACTGCCAGGACTGCCATCGTTGTAGACCTGGATGTAGTACCGTCCACCGGGCACGGTGACCTCTACGTGTTCGTCCCTGTTGCTAGATCTGATCGAGTACCAGCCATCATATGTGTTCAGGCCAAAGTCGCGCAGGACCAGGTCCCAGTTGTTCCCGCTCGGGATGTTGCTCAGCCACATCTCGATGGTGCGCTCCCCGGGCAGATCAACGTAAAAGTAATCGCTTGCGTCATTTTCATCCTGGATGGTGCCGAAATATGTAAAACCAGACACGACGGAACCGTTCGTCTGGCGCTCTTCGTTTTCTGGATTCGGGCCTGATCCCTGCAAGTGCCACACTACGTCAACATGCTCCACATTGGACCATGGGCTGTCGCCCGTAGAGTTGCGGGCCATTACCCGGTAGAAAAGCCGTGATGCACCCCGGTTCTCGACATCATAGCTAGCTTCCTCTGATGGGTAGCTGTTCTCAACCGGCTGGAATTTGTTGTCTTTGGCTTCCTGCAAGATATAGTTCACCGGAGGGGTGGCAGGACTCCAGCGCACCTCAAAGTCACCTTTTCCATCGGGGTTGTCGATTTGTTGCAGCGTCGGAGCGTCAGGCGCCGGCGGCCACCTCCAGAGCGTGACCGGTAGGCGAGCGGTGCAGGACAAGAGGCCCCCAACCTTCACCCACTGAATCTCGCTCCAATCGCTAGAAGCGCTGCCGTCTGGGCTCTCGGCCCGCACTCGGTAGTACCAGGTTCCCTTGGCCTGGCCCGCTACCTGGTACTGGCTCTCGCTTATCCCGTCGTGGCTTGTGGGCTTTTGGAATTCCTCCTCGTCGTCCTCTTGCAGCGTGTAGCTCCCTGCACCGGCCACGTCGCTCCAATCCACAAGGTAGTCAGGTTCGTTGCAGGGGTTGGCGATGGGATAGAGTTCAGGAGGAAGGGGCACAACGATAGTCCATTCGGTGTTTGACCAATCGCTGAATTCAGGTCCATCGACAGCCCGCACGCGGTAGTACCACTTGCCCGGCAGTTGACCGCTGACCGCGTGCTGGGTCCCCGAACCGCTGTAGATGACAGTGGAACCGGCAAAGGTGCCGTTGTCGGCCTCCTCCAAGGTGTAGGAACTGGCTCCGGTCACCGAACTCCACTTGAGCGTGTACTCACCATCCTCGTCGCTGTTTTCGATGGGCTCCAGAACCGGCGCCGGCAGTCCTTCCGTGTTGATTGTTATGTTGGCCTTGTCTCGGTCGACTGGCAAGGACTGAGGATCGTTCACATCCTCCAGGGTTGCTCTGTTGGTCACCGTTCTGCCGGCGCCGCCACTGAGCGCCTCCATCTCGAATGTGATCGTCTTTTTCGCCCCGTCGTTGAGTTCGCCTGTCCACTCAACCCGCTCGCGGTTGCTTGCGCTCGCGGCGACATAGAATGCTCCACCAGTAATCGAACTGGGGTCAATCTTGAGGGCGACTTCATCGGGATTCGGGTCAGTTACCCTAATCGTGGCCGGCCCTCCCCACTCGTTCTCGAAGGTGAGCGTGATCCTTACCTTCTCTCCCACGTTAACGACGCCATCTGAGGGGCTGGTCTCCTTATTCAGCCTGAAGCGTGGCTCTGCACCCATCCCAGGGATCACGGCCATCACAGTGATGATGAGGACGAGTATCAGGCTCATGATGAAGATTGCGCGAGGTTTATGGGCCATTTCTTCTCTCTCCTGCCGGATAGGCTCTGGTAAGAAAACTACAAACGCGACAGTGACAACGCAACTACGACAACGCAACTGCGACAACGCAACTGCGACAACGCAGACTGCGACAACGCAACTGCGACAACGCAACTGCGGCAACGCAACTGCGACCCGCATAGGCTACGGTGGAGGTGGCCCTCCACCGGAATCGTCCTTCCGTTTCCACAGCAGAGTTCGCACTTCGCTCACCGGACTTCGTGGGCTGCCTACAGGCCGGTCCTTGTCGTTGGTGCCCGTGCGGCGCATCACCTGCACAGACCAGCGGAACTCGCCGTTGTCGGAGTACGCGAGGAGCCAGTCGTGCTCGCTCATTCGCCAACGAGTCTCCTTGATCCACGGCGTTTCATCAAGTGTAGGTTTTCCCCAGCGAACCCACTCCACGATGGGAACATAGTACTCATCCGGTGCCAGTTGCCCCACCGGCTCCCACTCGAGGACAACCTCGTCCCTAAAGGTGAACCCATGACTGTCGGGAGGTGAGCGCAGCACAGGAGCCGGAATCTGTGTAGGAGTGGGCGGCGGGCGCGTTGGTTTGGGCCTGGGCGTCGGTGTCTGCGTCGGCGTTAGGGTAGGAGTTGCCGTTGGCTTTCGGGTCGGCGTGACGGTCAGTGTTGGAGTGGACGTAGGCTCGATGGTGGGCGTTGGAGAAGGGATCGGTGTCGAGGATGGCGTTGGACTGGGTGGGTTGACGAGTGTTGGGGTTGCCGTTGGCGTAGGCGAGGTCCATTCGCCGGGCAGTCTGGTTCTTGTTGCATTCACCTGCGGCGTCAGGGTCATTGATTCTCCGGGTAGCTTGGTTGCCGTTGCTGAAACAGGGGCTGTTGCCGCCGACAAAGCTGTCGGTGATGCCTCTGGCGTAGGCTCCTCGGTGGGGGCCTGGCTGGCCGTAGGCGTATTCTGGACTACGACGGCATCCTCCCCAGTCCCAGATGAACCGCCAGGTCCTGTCAGAGGGACGACGAGCACGAACAGTGCAGCAACGAGCGCAACCACTACCAGGGCCAAAACGGCAATAGCCCACCTGGGGAGCCGGCGGCCCGGGTCCTTGGAACCCCCAATCCCCGAAGCCGCCCCGGCTGTCTCGGCAACGCCTGCTGTCCCAGCAGCCTTAAAGCGCGGGCAGGCGGTCCACCTGCCCCGCAGGCAGGTACTGGCCTGATGGGAGAGGTCGATTGTCAGCGGCGGGTTCTGGGTGTGGCACTGGTTTGCAGCACTGGGATAGGCGTGGCGAGCTTCAGGATCAACATACCATCCCATGTGGGGGCAGATCCTACTGTCGGCTCCACCGGCGCGTATATCCGATCCTGTTTCTCCGTTCTCAGACATGCCCTTTCCTTGCTCTTGCTTCGTTGGCAACTGGACAGTATTAGTGCCAGTATAGCATAGCGCGGCCAGCATCGCAAGAACCGCTGCCTTGTCTCCTGCTTGGCGTGACACTATCTTTGCGTACCGCAGGCTGCCGCAAGGCCACCACCCTGCGGAATGCACAGCACACCGGCCCGCGGATCCTCTCAACGGGTTGGCTGGCGCTTACCTATCATACCGCCAAAGCCAATCAAAGGATACGGCTCTGGACTTGAATCCTGACAGAATGGAGACACTGTGGAGTTACGTCTGAGACAACGATACTGCCCAGCGTCCAGCGCTGGGCAGCCTGGCGGCGCCTAGCCTTGGGGCTTGCCCCAGCCACCGCCTCCCGGTGTGCACACGATCAGCCGGTCACTCGGCTTCACCCGCAGCTCTGCTTTGCCCGGCAAGGCTATCTCCGTCCCATTGCGGATGAGCAGATTCTTGCCGCAAGCGCCCGGCTGGCCTCCTCGCAATCCGTATGGTGCGGTGCGCCGGCGCTCGGTGAGCAGGGTTACAGTCGCTGGGGAGAGAAACTCGATCTCTCGTACCACGCCGTGACCGCCGTGATGTTCCCCGGCGCCACCGGAGCCACGTCGCAGGGAATAGCGGCGCACGCGAAAAGGATAGGTATACTCTAGCGCCTCAACCGGCGTGTTGAGCGTGTTGCTCATGTGCACGTGCGCGCCGGACAAGCCATTCCCCTCCGGACCTGCTCCCGCCCCTCCGCCAACCGTCTCATAGTAGGCAAAGTGTGTGTCCCTCTCAGCATCGTGCCCGCCAATGGCCACGTTGTTCATCGTGCCCTGGCTGGCTGCTGGGACCAGATCAGGTAAGGCTATCGCCAACGCTCCAAAAACGACATCAGCGATGCGCTGGGATGTCTCTACGTTTCCCCCGGCGACGGCATGGGGTGGAGGAGCATCCAGGAAGCTATCCTCGGGAACTATGACCTTTACCGGCGCAAAAGTACCGCTGTTGCCCGGGATGTCAGCGCCGGCCACGCAGCGCACACAGTACCAGGTTGCTGACTCGGTGATAGCCCGTACCGCATTGATGCCTCCGGCGACTGCCGGGCTGGAACCTGTGAAATCTACGACCATGTTGTCACCGTCCACGGTGACCGCCACCCGAATCTGCGGGCCCTGCCCTGCAGTATGTGTCACGTTCTGCTGGGTCTCTGTAGTCCATCTGGGACCGTGGAGCGAGAACTCTGCGGAGCCCGTGCCATCATCGTCCATCTCGTCAACAAAGGAATAAACGCCATCGGGTATGCGGGCGATGGCGGCGCGGGTCAGCCGTTCAGCATAGGCGAGTAAGCTGTGGGCATAGCGGCTTGTTTCCTGAAGGCCATAGAGGGCTACAATCTCCTGCATGCGCTGCTCGCCAACCTGATGGGCGGCCATCTGGGCCGCCAAATCCCCGCGGCGCTCGACGGGGGTGCGTACATTTCGGGCGATAATGTCCAATACGGCGTGGTTGATCTGACCGGCTTCGACCAGTTTGACCGGGGGCAGGATGATGCCTTCTTGGTAGATCTCTGTCGCCAGGGGCATGGAGCCTGGCGTCATCCCGCCTACATCGGCGTGGTGGGCGCGACTGGCGACAAAAAAGGAGGGCGTATCCAACCCCTCAACAAAGACTGGCGAGACCATGGTGATGTCTGGCAGGTGGGTACCGCCGAGATAGGGATCGTTCAACACCACCAGATCACCAGGAGACCAGTGCTCAAAGACCTGCAGCGCGGCGCGAACCGATGCGGGCATGGCGCCCAGATGCACCGGGATATGGGCTGCCTGGGCGATCATCTGTGCATCGGCCAGGAAACAGGCACAGGAAAAGTCGCGGCGTTCCTTGATGTTGGGACTGTACGCCGTACGGCCCAGCGTTACGCCCATTTCCTCAGCTACGGAGGCGAATAGGTTTCGAAAGATCTCCAAGGCGACGGGATCTGTTTGGTTCACGGCTATCTACCTTGTACCACGAGGTTGCCCCACTCGTCCACCGTGGCAGCCCAGTTCTCAGGCACGATGGTCGTCGTGTCAAACTGAAAGAGTACGGCGGGTCCTACGACAATGTTGCCCGGTTCCAGTTTCTCCCTCTGGTACAGGGCGGCCGGAACCGGGCGGGCAGCACGAGCGTTGCCCGCGTCCGCAAAGTGAACCTGTTTGTAGCCAATGTGCGCGGGTCTGGGATCGACGTTGCCCAGCGGCTGCCGCTGGAACTGGGGTTTGCTGGTGGTCCCGATCGCTTTGAGCCTTAGATTGACGATTTCCACGGGTTCGTCTCGGCTGGCGTACGAGAACCGCTGTTTGTGGGCCTCGTGAAAGTCCTCCACGTACTGCTGCACATTCCCGCCAAGGCCATCACTGACCGCGACGCCCAGTTCGTAGGACTGGCCCAGGTAGCGCATGTCAAGCGTTGGTAGCAGGGTGATCTTGTCCTCGATGCTTTCGGCGAGCAGGTCAGCATGGGCACGCTCGTATAGAGGGGCGAATAGTCGGGAAAGTGTCTGAGCTTCAGCCTCTTCAGGAGCAAGCATAACGGTCTGAGAATAATCCTTGGTGACATCAGCCAGGACCATACCCATGGCTGACAGGACGCCGGGGTGAGGCGGGATGAGGACCCGGGGGATGTGGAGCGCCGCAGCCAATTCGCAGGCGTGTAGCGGTCCTGCTCCTCCAAAGGACACAAGGGTAAATCTCCGCGGATCGTAGCCGCGCTCGACCGAGATTGTGCGGATGGCCCGTTCCATGTTTGAATTGGCCACCCGGATCACGCCCCAGGCTGCAGCTTCTAGGGGCAGGCTCAGTCGGCGCGCCAGAGCCTGCATCTGATCCCGAGTACCCGCCAGGTCCAAATGCATCTTGCCGCCCAAAAAGTGCTCAGGATCCAGACGGCCCAAGACCAGATTGGCGTCGGTGACCGTGACGGCATGGGCATCTTCCCTGCCATAGCACAGCGGGCCAGGGTTCGAGCCCGCGCTCTCAGGTCCCACGCGCAGGGCGCCACCCTCATCCAGCCGGGCAATGGAGCCCCCGCCAGCCCCAACCGTATGGATATCAATAATGGGCAGACGGAGCGGCAGGCCGGCAATGTCTCCCTCCGTGGTCTGCTGGACTCGTCCGGGACAAAGCGAGACATCGGTGCTGGTACCACCCATGTCGAAGGTGATCGCCTGTTCGAAACCGGCCATTCTTGCCAGCTCAAAGCCGCCTACGACGCCACCGGCGGGGCCTGAAAGGGCAGTTCTTGCGGCCAGATCGCAGGCTGCCTCGGCCGAGATCATGCCTCCGTTGGACTGCATGATCCGCAGCTGCCGCCCAGCCAATCCTTCCTCCAGGCTGGAGATGTAGCGGCCAAGTAGCGGGGCGACATAGGCGTTTATGATGGTGGTGGATGTGCGCTCGTATTCCCGGAACTCGGGCAGCACATCCGATGACAAGGACACAGAGGGCGAGGCTTCTCCGCTGAGGGCCAGCAACCTGTCGCGGACGGCTTGCTCGTGATCGGGGTTCAGAAAGGAAAAGAGAAAGCAGATAGCAACCGACTCGATGCCCTCGGCCACGATCTGCCCGATGACGGCGTCGGTGGCCTCGGGCTCAAGGGGCTCGAGCACAGCGCCGTCCTTGCCCAGTCGTTCGGGCAGCTCAAAACGCCAGCGCCCTGGTACGAGAGGCGCCGGGCGTGTAGGATGCAAGGCGTACAGCTCGCTCCGGGTCTGGCGACCGATCTCCAGGACATCGCGGAAACCCTGCGTGGTGATCAGGGCTGTGCGGGCGCCGCGTCGCTCCAGGAGTGCATTCGTAGCCACGGTGGCACCGTGGATGACGGTGACCTCAGGCCCGGCATCGAGATCGATGATCCCCTGCAAGACAGAGATAGACGGGTCGCGGGCCGAGGTCAGCAGCTTGTGGATGCTGACCTGGCCCGCGTCGTCCAGCAGGACAAAGTCGGTGAAAGTACCGCCGACGTCTGTACCAAGGATCATTCTACAGCGATCAGCTCCGGGTCGGATGGTGAATCAAGGCCGGCGAGGTCTCGGTAGGCCAGCGTCCACGCTGCCGAGGTAAAGGTCTCGATGAAGGCAACGATAACGGCAAAGACCACCGCGGCAATCACGCCTCCACAGCATAGCGGACCGACAGCCCAGCCCGCGGGGTCTGTACTGGTCAGCATGGCGATGAAAGGCAGCATCAGTACCATCATGGCGGCGCCGATCAGAAGCGCCAGTGCCAGCCCAATGAAGAAAAAGATGATCCACAGGACAATCGTAGGACCAAGGTTCTCCTTCAGTATTTCCCAGCCTCGCTTGAAAGCGTCGAGCCAGCCCAGGTCCTCCATGATGGCCGCTCGTTCGGCATAGATTCGGATCTGTGCCAGTACCAGGGCGAGGATAAAGAGCCCGCAGAGGAAGGTAACACTGCAGCAGGCTACCGGCGCCAGAATGGCCCCGATTCTGTCCATCCCTGAGGAACTCCCCGAAGCCGCCAACCCAGCAAAGGCTGTCGTACCCAGGACAGCGATCCCCAGGAATACGGCAATGATCATGGGAATGGCCGCCAGGATGCCAATGCCGAACAGCGTCCAGAAGCGGTGGGCGCCTGCTCGCCACGCTCGACCAAAGCTGGTGTCGCCCTCTTCCTCCACCTGCTGGACGCCAGCGATCAACCCGCCGCGGGCTATCACCGATACGACCCACAGGGCAATACCGATGATGATGCCCAGACAAGCGGCGCCAGCAAGTGCTCCGAATACCTCGGGGGGGATCCCGAAACCTTGCGGCCCGCCCCACTCGTTATTGCCCGTGCCGTAGCGGGTGTTGCTCCCTCCGCTCATGGCTTGCCCCAGGCCGGCCAGCAGGCCCAGGATCCAGAGCACCTTCCAGCGCCAACTAATCTGCCATGCGCGTGCTAGAACGTTTCCATAGTCCATTTCTTTCCTCCTCTTCTGTTTATTTCTTCCTCGAACTGTGCGGCTCGCACCAATGCAGCCGCTTGAAAACAGCTTTTCCGGGGCCCGCGTTGCTTTCGGCCCTGGTGTCCGCAAAGGCAGGGCGACCTACTCCCATTCAATGGTCGCCGGCGGTTTGCTGGAGATGTCAAAGACGACGCGGTTTACGTCTGGTACCTCGTTCACGATGCGGTTGCTGACGCGAGCGAGCAGGTCATAGGGCAGGCGTGCCCAGTCAGCGGTCATAAAGTCGTCGGTAGTGACAGCTCGCAAGGCCACAACGTTGGCATAGGTTCGCCCATCACCCATGACGCCCACGCTGCGTACCGGCAGCAGGACGGCAAATGCCTGGGCCGTACCCGATCCGCTTCGCTGGTGTAGCAAGCCGGCCTTCCCCAGTTCTTCGGTAAAGATGGCATCAGCGGCCCGCAAAGTTTCCAACCTGTCCCAGGTGACTTCGCCCAAGATCCGCACGCCCAATCCAGGTCCGGGGAAGGGCTGGCGCTGGATGATGCTGTCGGGCAGACCCAACTCTGTGCCCACTGCCCGCACCTCGTCTTTGAACAGAAAGCGCAGGGGTTCCACCAGTTCCATCTGCATGTCTGCCGGTAGACCGCCGACATTGTGATGGGTTTTGATGCGGTGCGCTCCGGGCCGGCCGGTTCCAGCGCTTTCTATCACGTCGGGATAGATGGTTCCTTGGGCCAGGTATTCAAAGTGGCCAAGCCTGCGGGACTCGGTTTCAAAGACCCGTACAAATCGCTCGCCAATGATCCGCCGCTTCTCTTCCGGGTCGGTGACACCTGCCAGTGCCTCGAGATACTCCTCGACGGTGTGGACTGCCACCAGTCGCATGCCCTGTTCCTGCTCAAAGGTACGGATCACCTGCTCCGGCTCGCCCAGCCGCAGCATGCCGTGGTCCACGAACACGCAGGTGAGCTGATCGCCAATGGCGCGATGGACCAGCGTAGCCGCCACAGCCGAATCAACGCCCCCGGATAGGCCACAAAGCACCTGGCCATCGCCCACTTGCTGGCGGATGGCTGCGACTGCCTCATCGACAAAGTGCCTGGCCGTCCACGTTCCGTGCAAGCCGCAAACATGGTAGACAAAGTTTCGGATCACAAGCGCCCCTTGCGGGGTGTGCGTCACTTCCGGATGAAACTGCAGCCCGTACAGGCCGCGACCGGCGTGTGCCATGGCGGCGATAGGCGAGTTGCTGGTCTGGGCCACAGCCGCAAAACCCGGCGGTAGGCTCTCGATGCGGTCTCCATGGCTCATCCAAACCGATATCGGTGACTGAAGCTCGGCAAGCAGCAAGCAGCTTGGGTCGGAGATGCTCAAGACTGCCGGGCCGTATTCCCTATGCTGAGCGGGAGCCACCCGCCCGCCCAGGTTGTGGGCAAGAAGCTGCATGCCATAGCACAGGCCCAGCACCGGTAGCTTGCTCTCCAGGACATAGGCCGGCAGCCGGGGTGCGTTGGGCTCGTAGACGCTGCCTGGACTGCCACTCAGGATGAACCCTCGCGGTCCCAACGCAAGGACTTTGTCAGCAGGAGCATCATGGTCGAACAGTTCGCAGTACACGTGGGCTTCGCGCACGCGCCTGGCGATGAGTTGGCTGTACTGCGAGCCAAAATCGAGTATCGCGATGGCCTCGTGATCGGCCTTGCGTTGCTTCATCGGCTTGGGCCAAAGCCAGTCTTTGAGTTTCGTGGATGGCGCTGGATCATCTGCACCGTTGTCCTGCTGCTGGGCCAATCCTCAGTCAGAAAACGTGATCTTTTCGTCGGTCATGCTGGCAATCGTCACCAAGGCTCGCAGAGGCACTCCCAGCGGTTCCAGTTTCTTGCGCCCACCCTCAAATGCCTTCTCGATGAGCGCGCCAATGCCTACCAACTCGGCGTCTGCGTGGCGTACCATGCGTACCAGGGCATTGATGGTCTGCCCACTGGCCAAAAAGTCGTCAATGATGAGTACCCGGTCTCCCGGTCCCAGGAATTCAGGCGAACACATGAGAAAGACCGATACACCCTTGGTGTGTGACGGCGCTGCCTCGACATAGACCGGCTCTGTCATCGTGACGGGTTTTGTCTTGCGTGCATAAAGCAGAGGAACGTCCAAACCCAGGGCGGTGGTAAGGGCGGGCGCAATGCCCGAGATCTCGGCCGTCAGCACCTTTGTCGCCTTCACGTCTGCAAAGCAGGCGGCAAGCTCTCGCCCAGCTTCCATCATCAGGGCCGGATCCACCTGGTGGTTGATAAAGCTATCGACTTTGAGAATTCCCTTGCCCAGGTTCTCTCCGTCGCATAGGATCCGTTCCTTGAGCGCTTCCATTGCACCTTTCCTCCCCATGCTGAGTTCCATCCTAGTCTACCACATCCAACCCAAGATGACAAAGCTGGCACAGGGGTTGTGCCGGGCAATCAAATCTGGGGTCGTTGCCGTCGTCCTAAGGGTAGTTCAGACAGGAAGATGCTCAAGATCTGTCATTCCCGCGAGCTGCAATGCCACTGATTGGGGACCTGGTTGGCCTTTGCCATTCAGTCGGGCATGGGGTATAATGGGCAGCGGGAGAAGCCATGACACTGGAACTGAACAAGATCAGCGGGCAAATCGATGAGATGGGACAGGTGCTGGCCGCTCGGGCAGAGCACTTGCAGAAGGTGCTGCCGGCCCTGCGCGCGCTGCGGCAGGCCTTCTCCGCTGACCTTGAGCGCCTGCGCACCCTGGCTTCGTCGCCTTTGGGGCAGGAGTCCGGCTGTGCCTCACCTACTGAGGAACTCTTGGATGTGACAGTGCCAGCGCCAGTTCCCGAAGGATCTGCGACGATCATAGCCGCGGACGGTTCCCAGATCTATCCCGATACGCATGGTTGGGCGCTCTACTACCTTATCAATGTCGGCAGCCTGGTCTATCGCCATGGCAGTGGTGAAGCGCCACTGGCGGCGACCGAACCCCTGGTTGGTTATGGCTCTGACGACGCCGGTAATTTGTTGACCAGCGAACAGCTAAGCGCTCGACGCGACGTGGCCGAGATGCGAAAACTGGCCGAAAAAGCCCAGGAAGCATCGGGCGACGAGCCGCTGGTCGCGCTCTTGGACAGCACCCTTGGCCTGCGGGCCTGGTCACCGGCCATCCCACAGGCTGAACAGGAGTCGCTGCAACAGGACTATGCTGCTGCGCTCGACCGGTTGCGTGTATCAGGGGCGGCGCTCGCCGGGGTGGTCAGCCGCTCGCGGCGGGCCGGGGCTGTCAGCTTGCTTGAGTTGGCCAGTCGGGAGGAGCCACAAAATCCCTCACCGGCTCCCTCTCCATTCAAGGGCATCACGGATCAGGCGCTCTGGGGCGATCTGCGAGCAGGACAGCGGTCCGCACTGATGTTGGAAGGTGGCTCGCCACCCGTCTACTTTTTCTACCTCAATACACAGCCACCCGATGCTCCGCAGCCGCTCGAGCTCGAAGCGGAACCTGCGCGCATCGAGGTCCCCGAATGGGTGGCTCTGAGCCGGGAAAAGCTCGATTGGGTGCACGCGCTGGTGTATGACCAGTGTGGCATAAACGGTGGCTATCCCTACGCCCTCACCAGGGCCGATGAACTGGCTATCATCCTTGGCGAGGAGCGAGAGGCCCTGGAAATGATGATCATGCAGGCCGCAAGCCGGCAGGGAGCGCCCTTTCTTCGGGAATCCTACAAGGAAGCGCAAAAGAGGATTGCCCGCGTCCAGCTCAGGAGGCGCAATTGAGCGAAAAAGTCTATCAGGTGGGAAAGGTGGTCAGCGCCAGCAACGCGCGCTTTGCATTAGCCTGCCGGTCGCTTGCGTCAGAGGTCCCTACCTTTGGTTCGTTGGTCAAAGCTGAATCGGAGCATGATATCATCATTCTGGGGCTGGTCCGCGACGTCCTGTTGCTGGACGATCCTCTCATTCGTCAGGTGGCTATTCTGGCCGAGGACCGGCCCGAACTGGTTGCCGACCAGCACCAGCGCCTGTTGCCCATCGAGGTTCATGTCCAGGTCGTCGGCCATCGCTGCGACGGCCGTTGGTGCTACTGGCTGCCACCACAACCGCCCATGACGTTGGCTCGTATCGTGACCTGCACAAGCGAGGAACTGCGTGCTTTCTCAGAGCGGTTTGACTACTTCCGGCTTGTGCTTGAAGGACGGGATCTGCTCGGTGACGAACTGCTGGCGACGCATCTGCGCTTCGCGGGGGCGGCGCGCGAAGGTCAAGCTGAATACGATTATTTGCTGGATGCTGGGCGTGAATTGGCCCGCCTGCTGGCCATCGATCTGCCGCGGCTGGATGCCATACTGCGGAGGATACGGCCATGACTGATGCGTACAGCGAGCTGGATGGCTTTCTTTCTCGTGTGCCCTCAGCCCCAGCAGGGCCTATGGAGGCTCGCCGCCTGGGTGTCGTTGTTGGCGGCAGCCTGAGCAAGGGGCTGAACGTCAAGCTGGACCGCAGCGCTGTGGTGGAGGGCATGGCCGTGGGCCGCTATGTGGTGATCCAGGGGCAGACGGGCCGTCGTTTCTTTAGCATCATCACGGACGTTGTCTTGGATAGCACCAATCCCGTCATCGAAAAGACGCCGCCTGACACTCTGGATCCTTTTCTGGCCCAGGTCCATCGGGGTACCACCGTTTTTGGACGGCTGGAGGTGTCACCCATGTTGGTGCTGGACCCGGCGACAGGCTCGGCGCCGGGCGGCAATGGCGAACCCAAGCCGGTCAAGACGGTTCCGGCTCATTTTTCCTCCGTCTTTGAGGCGACCGAAGAGGACGTCAATCAGGTCTTTGGCGGTGCGGACGATGGTCATTTTTACATCGGTGCCCCGCTGGACATGGAAAACGTGCGCGTCCACCTGAATCTGGATCGTCTGGTTGAGCGTTCTAGCGGCGTCTTTGGCAAAAGCGGCACAGGGAAAACCTTCCTGACGCGGACGTTGCTGGCCGGCATCGTCAAGCAAAATGCGGCCGTGAACCTCGTCTTTGATATGCACAACGAGTACGGTTGGGAGAGCCAGGCGGAGGGTCGCCATAGCGTCAAGGGCCTGCGTCAGATCTTCTCTTCAGGTCAGGTCAGCGTGATGACGCTGGATCCCGAGTCGTCGAGGCGCCGCGGCAGCAAGGTGGATTTCGACGTACGCATTGGCTACGATCAGATCGAGCCTGAGGACGTCGAAATGCTCAGCAGCTTGCTGGGGCTAACTGATGTGCAGGTGGGAGCCCTGTTCTTCCTGCGGCGCCGGCTTGGCCGCAACTGGATAGAAATCCTACTCGCTGAGGGGGAGGATGACGGCGAAGGATCCACCAGGCTGGACGAGCTCTTGGAAGAGGGCAAGCTGCATGGCGGCACGCTAGGGGCCATCCAGCGAAAGCTGGGCATGTTCCGGCGCTTCGACTTTTTGCGACCAAAGGCCCACCAGGACGTCGTAGGTACCATTATGGAGCACCTGGATCGGGGCGTCCACGTCATCCTCGAGTTTGGGCGCTACGGCAGTCAACTGGAAGCCTATATCCTGGTCGCCAACTACCTGACCCGACGCATCCACAGCCGCTATGTGCACCACATGGAAGAGGCCCTTGGTAAAAAATCTGAGGAGCCCAGACCCCTGGTCATCACCATTGAGGAGGCGCACAAGTTCCTGGATCCTGTCATCGCCCGCCAGACGATTTTCGGTACCATTGCCCGCGAGCTGCGCAAGTATAACGTCACCCTGCTTATCGTGGACCAGCGCCCCAGCGGCATTGACGAAGAAGTGATGAGCCAGATTGGCACCCGGGTCACTGCCTTGCTGGACAATGAGGCCGACATCCGGGCCGTATTCACAGGCGTATCCGGGGCCGGGGAACTGCGACAGGTACTGGCCCGGCTCGACACGCGCCAGCAGGCCCTGATCCTGGGCCACGCCGTTCCCATGCCGGTAGTCGTCCAGACGCGACTCTATGGTCCCGATCTTTACGCTGAGCTGGGCCACGTCGAGGGAGAGGCGCTGGGTGAAAAGCTGGCACAGAATCTGCAAATGATGCGTCCCGATGAGGACTTTGAGGGCTTTGACTAGGGCCAGGTCTTGCTTGCGGCGGACTGGCTGCCCCGTGGGACGCTGGGGCTCTGGCGCGGGGGTTGGCCTCCGGCTGCACGTCCCCATAGCCCCTGGTAAGCGATGGCCCGGGCGACTTCTGCTCTGGTACGGAAGCTGAGTTGACGTAACTGTAAATTTGTCACCTGAGTTCTTTCATGGTAGAATCCAATCCCTGGCTTCCTTCATGGTCGCCAGATGGCTCTCTGGGAAGAGAGCGTGAACTCCAACCCTGCTGAGAAAGGCTGAAACACATGAGAGTTGTTCGTTACCTACTGGACAGCAAGATCGACTATGGCGTCATCGTCGAGCAGGTGGTACATAGGCTAGAGTCCGGCCCCTGGGGGAACTTGCGCCCGGGACCAGCAGTTGCTGCACTGCCGGATGTGAAGCTGCTCGCTCCCTGCGAGCCCACCAAGGTGGTGGCCGTGGGCCGAAACTATGCCGCGCATGCCGCCGAGCATGGTTCGGAGGTGCCCAGCGAGCCCCTGATCTTTCTAAAACCACCCAGCGCTGTCATCGGGCCCGGGGAGCCCATCATCTATCCCGGGCGCCTGTCCCAGCATGTGGAGCACGAAGCCGAGTTGGTCGTGGTTGTGGGCCGGCGGGCGCGTCACGTGCCCCGTGAGGATGCGCACTCGGTCGTGCTCGGCTACACCTGCGGCTGCGACGTGACCGCGCGCGACCTGCAGCGCAGCGATGGGCAGTGGGCCCGGTCCAAGGGCTTTGATACCTTTTGTCCCTTGGGACCCTGGATTGAGACTGAACTTGACATAAGTGACCTCGCGGTGCGAGCCCTCGTGAACGATGAGGTGCGACAGGATGGCCGCACCAAAGACATGGTCTTTCCCGTGGATGTGCTGATTGCCTACGTGTCGGCCTTCATGACCCTCGAGCCGGGTGACGTCATTATGACCGGTACGCCCGATGGGGTCAGTCCCGTGGTACCGGGAGATCAGATCAAGGTAGAGATCGAGGGAATTGGTACCCTCGCAAACAAGGTTGAAGGAACCAAGTAGCGGAGATCTGCTTTGGAGGATGTCCTTTGGGTTCTGTCCCATATGGAGCCTGTGGATGTCGTCGACATCCTGCTGGTTGCCATTGTCTTCTTCTTGCTGTTTTCCCTGGCAAAGGGGACGCAGGCAGTCCAGTTGTTCCGTGGGGTGGTCCTCGTCATTCTGGTGGCTTTCCTGGCTGGGCAGATCTTGCCCTTCACGGGCTTTACCTGGCTCCTCCGAGCCTCGTGGCCTGCCCTGTTGATCTCGATCCCGGTGATCTTTCAGCCCGAGCTGCGCCGTGCTTTGGAGAGGTTGGGGCGTACTGGCAGTTTCTTGGTCCGGCCGCAGCAGGAAGAGGTCGTGGACCCGGTGATAGACGAGGTTGCGCGGGCGGCCCACCGCTTGTCAGGGGAGCGTCACGGCGCGCTGATCGTCTTTGAGCGGGAGACTGGTCTGCAAGAGTTTGTCGAGACGGGCGTACCCATCGACGCCGACGTGAACGCGGAACTGCTTCGTACCATCTTTCACCCGAATACGGCGCTTCACGACAAGGCCGTTATCATCCGCGATGGCAGGATCGCCGCCGCCAGTTCGATGCTGCCCGTAACCCACAATCCCCAGTACAGCGGCATGGGTACCCGCCACCGGGCTGCTGTGGGTCTGACAGAAGAGAGCGACGCCCTGGTGGTCATCGTCTCTGAGGAAACCGGGGTCATCTCTGTCGCCTACAACGGCCGGATCGTGCGTCGCCTCGACATCAACCGGCTGCGAAACGTGCTGCTGGCTTTTTTCCAGCATCGGCTCGGGGGCCGTGGCTGGACGAACAAGATCTAGCGGGTCGGCTAGGGCTCGAGTGCCTTGTCAATTTCCTGGCTCAGTTGTGCCTGGGTAATGGCGCCAAGAAAGTGGTGGACGAGGTTCCCTTGACCATCGACGACAAAGGTCTCGGGGACGCCGGTTACGCCATAGGCGCGTGCAGTACGGTTGCCGGGGTCAATGGCGCTTGGATAGGTCACTTCGAATCTGTCCAGGAAGGCTTGGGCCTTTGAGGCAGCGTCCTTGTAGGCGATGCCATAGAACTGTACTCCTTGGCCCTGGTAGTCGCGCCAGGTTTGCTCCAGATCGGCGGCTTCCTGTTGGCAGGGGCCGCACCAACTGGCAAAATAGTTGATCACAACTACGTTGCCCTGTTGGGCAGCCAGGTCTATCGGGCTGCCGTCGAGGGCGTCTATCTGAAAACTGGGCACAGGTCGGCCGACCTGGGGTAGCTCGGTGGGTTGATCGATAACGGCATAGCCGAGCAGGAACAGAACCAGTAGGGCGATAGCACCAGCGGCGATCCAGGCTGGTGAGAAACCCCGTTGGGTATCATCCCTCTGAGGTGGATCGGACGTTTCCATCATGTTTCTCCTGAAAGAATTGGCCTGCATTGTACCTCAGGTTTCGCAGCCTGTCCAACCAGAACGAGAGCGCAGGCGACCAGTAGCAGCTAGTACCAGGGAACCTGCCGCAAGTTGCGGATTTGCTGCGCGAGCTTGTGGGAGGATGCTGTATCAAGGTACTGTGCTGCAGCCCACAGGGCACAATCGACGAGGAAAGGTAGTGGGATAGCGCGTTGAAATTGGAAAAACTGAGAGACCGTATTTTGCCAGCCGTGATCATCGCCTTGGTCCTGTTGCTTCTGGTCTTGCTCGCCCTCTCCCCAGCCGATACACGGTTGGGCAATATCGTAAAGCTGGCCTATCTCCATGGCGCGCTGAACTGGGCAGGCCTATTCACCTTCTCTGCAGCCGGTGTTCTTGGGCTCGTGGCGCTGGTTCTCCGCCGCCCTGGATGGTACCGCGGCACACAGGCGGCGGGATATGCGGCTCTCATTGTGTGGTTTGTGTATATCATTTCCTCCGTGCTTATTACCGGGCTGACTTGGGGACAGTGGATCGCCTGGAACGAGCCCAGGGTGCAGGCTACCGGTTTGATCCTGCTGGCGGCGGTGGTGCTGGCCATCGTCGCTCGCCTGGTAGACAACCGTGATTTCACCGCGGCCGTGAACCTGCTCATGGGCATTGTGCCCTGGATCGTCATTGGCCAGGCGGATGCCATCCGCCATCCGGCGGACCCCATCGGTGGGTCGGACTCGGCGGCCATCCAACTGTTCTTCCAGCTCATCGTGCTTGCTACAGTCGGATTGGCTGTGTCGCTCATCGCCTGGCTGTGGACCACGCTGGAGCTTGGAGCAAAGTCGAGGTAGGTGGGGACAGGTTCTTCACCTGAATAGGAGGAGGTATCGCCCTTGTATCCGATGAAAGTCATTTCCGTTGAGATGATGCGCCGTCTGGAGGTTGAGGCCAACGAGGGCGGCTTGGGCTACGCCGAGATGATGGAGACTGCTGGCTATCGTACTGCCCAGGTGATACGCGAACAGTTGGCAGCAGAGGGCAAACGCGTCCTTGTTCTGGTAGGTCCGGGCAACAACGGTGGCGATGGGTTGGTGGCGGCCCACCATCTGAAAGAGATGGGCGCCAAGGTGACCTGCTACCTGTGGAAACGAAACCCGGAAGGCGATGCGAATTACCAGAGGGTGAAAGCCGATGGCATCTTTGTTGTCTGGGCTGACGAGGACAGGGATTTTGATGCCCTCCGCGCACTGATTTCCGCCGCCGATGTTGTTGTTGACGCACTGCTGGGCATAGGCGTCACCCGGCCCATCGGCGGTAGCCTGGAGGGCATCCTGGCGGTTCTGCGTCAGTCGGTCGTCGGGCCCAGGGCCTCAGGCGGCCTGCTTGCAGCGGTCCCTCGCGGCCGGGCGGGAAGCCGTCCTCTTCTCGTTGCCGTCGACTGCCCCACGGGCCTGGACTGCGACACTGGCGCACTGGACCCGGCTGCCGTACCGGCTGACGTCACTGTTACCTTTGCTTACCCCAAGGCGGGGTTGTTGCGCTCCCCGGGCGCCGGTGCTGTGGGTGACCTGGTTGTGGCCAGCATCGGGATCCCGCCGAGTCTTGCCGCTGACGTGTGTTTGGAGATGGCCACGCCCGAGTTGGTTCGTGCCTGGCTCCCAGACAGGCCCCAGTCAGGGCACAAGGGGACCTTTGGCCGGGCGCTTGTTATTGCCGGATCGGTCAACTATGTCGGCGCTGCGGCCCTGGCCGGAGCGGGTGCCACGCGTGTCGGTGCCGGCCTGGTGACCCTTGGCTTGCCCTCCCCCATTCTATCGGCGGTGGCGGCTCGCCTGGCGGAGGCGACCTACCTCCTTTTGCCCAACGATCTGGGCGTGATCGCTGCGGGCGCGGTCGACATGCTGCATGAAAGGGCGAACGACTACGACGCCCTGCTCGTGGGGCCGGGCCTGACGCAGGAAAGAGAGTCTGTTGCCTTTGTCCAGGGCTTTCTGGGAGTAGATCGGTCCGATAGAAAAGGGCGGATCGGCTTTGTTTCTGCCGGCCAGGGGAAAGGGCCAGACCGGTCCAAACTGCCGCCCCTGGTGGTGGACGCTGACGCCTTGAACGCCCTGGCCGCTGCTGGCGCCGGGGATCCGGATGCGCAGTGGTGGATGGCCCTACCGCCGGAAACAGTGCTTACGCCTCACCCCGGAGAAATGGCCCGGCTCATGGGGGGCGGCGCCACATCCAAGGATGTCCAGCGAGACAGGGAGGGCGTGAGCCAGCACATGGCGGCTAAGTGGAAGGCCATAGTCGTGCTCAAGGGCGCGTTCACAGTCGTCGCCGCCCCCGATGGCCGGCAGATTGTGCTGCCTTTTGCCAATCCTGGACTGGCCACGGCCGGCAGCGGAGACGTGCTAGCCGGGGCTATCGTCGGCCTGCGTGCCCAGGGCGTGGATGCCTTTGAGGCCGCCGTGGCCGGCGCCTATCTTCATGGTCTGGCAGGAGATCTGGCCCGGCGAGACCTGGGCGACATGGGCATGGTAGCTGGGGATCTTCCTCCAAGACTGCCCCTGGCCATACGCCGCCTGCGACAGGCTGGCCGTCCGATGCCCGGACCCTAACCCTCGACTACCGCCTGGTGCTGGTCCTTGCCTGCTCCCTGCTCGCAACCGGTCACAGACCGGTTGCATAGGCATGAAACGGCCAGAAAACGCCTGGTCGCAGACCAGGCATGAGCGTTCAAAAGCCAGTATCTGTTGTGTGAACGGGTTCGAGAAGCAAGGCTCTGGTGTTCTGAACGAAGTGAGGCATACCCTGAGCCACGAAGGGAATCTCACTTGCGCACAATCGAGATCCGCCGCTGATGCTCAGGATGACGGCTGCCCGATAGCGTGCTTCTTTCTTATAGAGTGGTACTCCATTCTATGGAACACCCAGAAGGAGATCCATCATGTACGCCTTTGAACCTATCGGCCAGATCCGCTCACCCTTCACCCGGCGAGATCAGACCCCCATCCAGCCCTATCGCTCTCAGGCCACAGGGCGCGTAGAGTTGTTGCCAGAGTACGAACCCGGCCTTCGGGAGCTGGATGGCTTCTCCCACATCATCCTGCTCTATCTCTTCCACCGCGCCGATCCCGGCTACGATCTGACCGTGACCCCTTTTCTCGACGACCAGCCGAAGGGCCTCTTTGCTACCCGCTATCCCCGCCGGCCCAATCCCATCGGCCTCTCCATCGTGCGCCTGGCGCGCCGCGAGGGCTGCGTGCTGCACGTGGAAGGCATAGATGTCCTGGATGGCACACCTCTCCTGGACATCAAGCCCTACGCCCCGCCCTTCGATGCCCATCCCGACGCGCGCTTTGGCTGGCTGGAGGGCAGAGCTTAGTGTCATCCCACCCCGCTGGTACCGGCTTGCCGCTACAAGCAGCCCACCTATCCCCTGCTCGCACCCGGCCCCATTCTGCCCGCACCCCACTCCATTCTGCTCGCACCCGGTCGGTGATCGGGTGCCTGGCGCAAGGAGCTAGCCAACGATACCTCGTCACGCACTTGTTGCAGGGTGTAATGAACCATTGCTCGCTATCTGACAACCTACCAAGACACTCCCAAAGCCTGCAGTCTTCTGGGCAGAATGCCCCATGAGCCAATACACCGTCTACCTGATCCTGGAATTCAGCTCGGCCCTGCTCTTCTCCCTGATCTTCACCGTCAACATGCTCTACCAGGTGACGGTTGTCCAGCTCAGCCCGCTGCAACTGGTCCTGGTCGGAACCATCCTCGAGGCCAGCGTCTTTATCTTTGAGATCCCCACCGGCGTGCTGGCCGATGTCAAGAGCCGGCGCCTGTCCATCATCATTGGCTACCTGCTCATCGGTGCGGGCTTTGTCTTTGAAGGCGCGGCCCCGGTCTTCTGGGCCGTGGCTCTGGCCCAGATCATCTGGGGCTGCGGCTACACCTTCACCAGCGGCGCCACCCAGGCCTGGATCGCCGACGAAATAGGCGAGGAGCGGGCGGGTCAGGCCTACCTGCGCGGCGAGCAGGCGGCACGGGTTGGCGCGCTGGCGGCCATACCCTTCAGTGTCGCCCTGGGCGCTATCGACATACGGCTGCCGATTGTGACTGGGGGCTTCCTGATGCTCCTCCTGGCTGCTTTCCTGGTCATGGCCATGCGCGAGGAGGGCTTTCAGCCCACGCCCGCCCAGGATCGCAATACCTGGGGCATGATGGCCAAGACCCTGCGCGACGCCCACGCCATGGTCCGCCGCCAGCCCGTGCTGCTGGCCCTGCTGGGCATCGGCCTGTTCTACGGTCTCTACAGCGAGGGTTTCGACCGGCTCTGGACTGCCCATCTGCTGGAGAACTTTGCCTTGCCGCTCTACGACGCCGTGCAGCCTGTCGTCTGGTTCGGGGCCATTCGGGCTGTGATGCTCTTGATCGCCCTGGGCGCGGTAGAGCTGACCAGCCGGCGGGTCGATACGGGACGAGCTGCAGCCATTGGCCGCACGCTCATGCTCAGCGCCGGCTTGATCGTCTTCGCCCTGGCTGTCTTTGCCCTGACCAAGTCCTTCGCCCTTGCCGTAGCCGCCTACTGGCTCATCGGCGCTCTGCGCAGCGTAATCTACCCGCTCCAGACCGCCTGGTACAACCTGGGCATCGATGATTCTCAGGTCCGCGCCACCATGTTCTCGGTCAGCGGCCAGGCCGACGCCGTAGGCCAGATCGCCGGCGGCCCTGGCGTGGGCGCCATCGGCAACGTCTCCATCCGCGCCGCTCTGCTCGCGTCGGCATTCCTGCTCACGCCGGTGCTGCCCCTGTATGCCGTGGCGATGCGCCAGGATGATACGAGTGCCTGATCGAACGGACAATCCGGATACGGCGGGTGCTTGCTCTGCAGGCAGGCTGTCGTGGCCAGCCTTGTGGCACAGACTATCCGTGACAAGCCAAGGGCTGTGCACCTGAAAGAAAACACAGATCCATGAGGAGGAAAGACATGCAAACACGTCGTTTTGGACGCACCGGTCATATGAGTACCATCGTCATCTTTGGTGCTTTCGCCGTCGCCAGGCTGGAGCAAGAGGCCGCCGATGCCACCATGGAACTGGTGCTCGAGTCGGGCGTCAACCACATTGATGTGGCGCCTTCCTACGATGACGCCGAGCTTCGGCTGGGCCCGTGGCTGGAGAGATACCGGGATCGCTTCTTCCTGGGCTGCAAAACCCAGCTCCGGGGACGCGACGAGGCCCGGGCGCAACTGCACCGTTCGTTGCAGCGCCTGCGCGTGGAGGCCCTCGACCTCTATCAACTGCACGCGGTCACAACCATGGCAGAGTTGGACCAGTGCTTCGCACCGGGGGGCTGCATGGAGGCCATCCTCGAGGCCCGCGACGAAGGCCTAACCCGCTTTGTCGGCATCACCTCTCACGGCCTGCAGGCGCCCGCCGTAGAGATGGCGGCCCTCGATCGCTTTGATTTCGACAGTGTGCTCTTTACCCTCAATGCCAATCTCTGGGCCGATGAGAAATACCGGAGCGATGCCACAGCCTTACTTCAGATGGCCGCCGAGCGCGACGTGGGCACCATGGTCATCAAGGCCTGGGCCCGCGGACCGTGGGGGGAACAGAAGCCGCGCTACCACACTTGGTACGAGCCCCTGGAGGATGCGGGAGATATCGAGACGGCGCTGCGTTTCGCGCTTTCGCAGCCGGTCACCGGCGCCATCAGCGCCGGCGACGCTCGCTTGCTGCCCATGATCCTGAATGCCGCTACACGCTTCCAGCCCATGGACGCTGCCGAGCAGCAGGCGCTCATGCGAACTGCAGCAGGGTACGAGCCGCTCTTCACCTAGTCAGAGGAGGGGCGTTTGACTGGAGATAGCCCCCGATGGCTGTGGCCCTATTTCCAAACGGGCTCTGCCTTCGGGGGCTATCTTCTGTCCACCCAGATATGGCCCTTGGAGCCCTCACCCGGCAAAGCTACACCTCAGGCCAGGGCCAGACTCCAAACGCAACTGCCCAAACCTTTTACAGGCTGTCCACGACCCGCTTTAGCTTGGCCTGGACCTCAACGGCCACGGATCCCAGCTCCGTATTCTCAACGGCCGCCATGGAAGCCAGAGGATCCACCGCCGCAACCTCCACGCCGCCGCCATCACGCTCTTGGACGATGACGTTGCAGGGCAGCATTGTCCCGATCTTGTCCTCGGCCAGAAGAGCCTGGTACGCAAAGGGCGGATTGCAGGCCCCCAGGATGCGATAGTTCCGAAAATCGGCGCCCAGCTTTTTCTTCAGCGTGGCCTTCACGTCGATCTCTGTCAGAACCCCGAAACCCTCATCTTTCAGTTTCTCCGTGACGTGGTCAACCGCTTCGTCGAAGGGCATATCCAGTTCTTTGTTAAAGTAATAGCTCATCTATTTGCATCTCCTCCTGGTTGGCTCCTACCGACCAGATTTGGTTCACCTGCATCTCACGGCCCGCATTGTACCACAACCCCCGGACCTTGGCAAAGCATCTACTTCGATCACCCTGAGGCGGCACGAGGAGACTCGGTGACTCTAGCACCAAACCACACCGCCTTCCCAGCTCTTCGCCATCACCTTTCGCCCCCCAAGCCCAGGATCCCCCAACAGCTTCTTGCCCTGGGCCACGCCTCTTGGCCTTGCGGCATCACTACCTATAGCCGGATTGGCAAGCAAGCAGTGTCACGGCTGCTCTGACCTCGGACGAACCGCAGGTTCGCGTCTGGCTTCAGCAGATCAACCACACCTGACTGGAGCCAAGCCACAACGGCCCGCTGCGGGCCGTCGCGCCCCCATAAAACAAAAATCGCCCGGCCAAAGGCACGGGCGACGATACTGGCGGGAGCGACGGGGTTCGGCCACTCACGCGTATACCGGTGGTGACGTTCCTACCCAACCGGATTGCTCTTCAATGCTAGCTCTCAGGGCAAGTTACCATTGCCAATGGAGGTAAGAAAATCATCCATTATCCGATTGAACTCTTCTGGTTTATCCAATTGTAACCAGTGTCCTGTCCCTGTTATCACTTCATGTGGTAGGTCGGACACAAGGTTGTGTACGCCAAACGGAGTTTCATTAAGCGATGTGATGACCGATAACTTTGGACCATCGTAACGTTCCAGCGTCGGCACGGGATTGTACTTAAAGAGCTCTTTGAAAACACCGACAACTGTTGCTTTGGACGTATCACGTAAATCCTGTATAACTTTCGCCTCCGTTGTTTCAGCCGACCCGGCCAAGATTTGACTCCAGTACCCTTCAACAACGCTCGAGTATGCTTCAGACTCCAAAGCACCAAGGTACTGTTGTACTTCTTCAGCTGGCATTTGAGTTGAGTCGCCAGACGGATCAACGAGAAGCAATCCAACCACTCGTTCAGGATTAGTACCTGCATAAGCACCGGCAACGCTGCCGCCCATACTATGACCCACCAGAATGAATCTCTCAATACCTAACCGATCGACAACCGTCTGAATATCTTGGGCCATTGACTCGATGGCGTAATCATCATTTGCAGTTGGTAACGACTGACCGTGTCCTCGGAGGTCAAGGGCAACAGCCCGCCGCGTTATTCGAATGTGGTTGAGTTGTGCAGACCACTGTTGCGTATTTCCGGCCAACGAGTGAACAAAGACCACCGGTACTGAACCATTCCCACCATCGTCGATGTAGATATTCGATATTTTCTTCGACATATTGCGTTCTCCTTTGTTTATCATAATTCAAATCTCATAGTTGATTGCCCTCATTGTACCAACAATGACTGACATCTAGCGTCAGTCATTATTTGTGCTATAATTCAACGAAAGCTTTTGAATCTGGAGGAACAATGCGTGCAGACCGACTTCTTTCATTAATGATGCTGTTGCAAACGCGAAGACAAATGACGGCAGAAGAGTTAGCCAATGAGTTGGAGGTATCAAAACGGACGATTTATCGTGATATTGATGCCTTAAGTGTTGCCGGCGTGCCGGTCTACGCCAATGGAGGACCTGGCGGTGGTTACGCCTTGCTGGATAGTTATCGTACTACCCTTACTGGATTGAATGAAAATGAGATTCGGGCACTATTTATGCTGACCATCCCTGGCCCCATGTCAGATTTGGGTGTGAGCCAGCAGCTCAAAGCCGCTATTCTTAAATTGACCAGCTCATTTGCTGGTGATCACCATGAACATGTCAATTTCCTCCGTCAACGTTTGCATTTGGATGCAGCAAGTTGGTTTCAAACAGATGAGTCGGTGCCACACCTAAGAGTTGTCCAAGAGGCGGTATGGCAAGATCGTCAATTGATCCTTTCATATCGACGCCGAAATGGCACCACAAGTGAGCGAACGATTTCTCCCTACGGATTGGTGGCCAAGGCAAACATCTGGTATCTGGTGGCTGCCACTGAGAAGGGGATGCTTGTGTATCGGGTATCCAGGACTAAAGCTGTGCAAATGACCCAAAAGCATTTTACCCGACCCCAAGATTTTGATTTGGCCAAGTTCTGGACAGATTGGGTAATCGATTACAAAACCAGTTTGCCAAAATACTCAGTGACCCTACGTATTGGACCAGATTTGATGCCTGTTTTGCCCTACATATTGGGAGACGATGTCCGGGCACTTGTTGAACAGGCCCAGCCCGATTTGGAAGGTTGGCGAATAATTGATTATACCTTTGAAAGGATTGAAGAGGCCCAAACATATGTATTGGGAATGGGCGCATCCGTGGATGTCATTGCCCCTGAAGAGTTGCGGATTAGGGTGTTGAAGTTAGCCACAGATGTTGTAGCACATTACTCTCGTTGAAATGTTATGTTACCCGCTAACGGTTGGGTTCACCCGCTGGGCAGCTGTGGCGTGAGTGCCTTCGCTACGGAGCAGACTTGAACGCGCGGGGAGCAGTTGGAATCGCGCGAGATAGCCCAGTTGGGTGCAACCCGTTGCTAGCCCGCGCCTCATTTTCAGCGATGTGCTACAGAATTGGCACACAATACTCCATCATGCTTTCGTAGTGAATCTCATAGGCGCAAGATCCCAATGCGCAGTGCCAAGGGGGAAAGGCGCAGGAACTCCTCGGCAACGTTTGCGGCAACTGTGCGACGGTATCGATGTCGGTCATTGGGTTCTGGCCAAGGCGTTTCAGCTCAACGCAGAGCTTGCACTAGTCCTGACTGTGCAAGTGTAGCAGGTAAGGACGCGAGGAACAGCCAGCGCCGTATGAAGCTCAAACCAACTCCCTTCGAATGCTTCCTGCTCATCTCCTGCTGCCTAGCCATCTACACCTTGGCAGTACACAACGATCCTTGGCACTATGGGATACGCCACAACCCCTCTAAAAAGCAAAGAGACCCCGAGTATATCGAGGTCTCTCTATCCTAGAATCAATTGCTATAGGCGGGAGCGACGGGATTTGAACCCGCGATCTCCGGCTTGACAGGCCGGCATGTTAACCACTACACCACGCCCCCAGTACGCCGCAAACTATACCACAACTCCGCTGGCTCGTCAAATTCCCGTCTTCTGTGGTACATGGACCGCGCCCATCCCTTGTGGTATAATCAACCAGCCTTTCGCCCTTTTTCGTGCAATTTGTGTAATTCGTGGCTAGCCGTTCTCTCGATCAGGGACAGAACCCATGAGCCAAACAACCGTGGAGCGAACCCAGCTATCACCCCAGTACAGCATCTCGCGCGTCATCAAGGGCGGCTGGCAGCTCGCCGGCGGCCATGGCTGTGTCCAGCACGAGCAAGCTCTCGACGACATGCGCCGCTACGTGGAGGCCGGTATCACGACCTTTGACTGCGCCGACATCTATACCGGGGTCGAGGACCTCATCGGCGAGTTTCTGCGCCGGTACCGCGACGACTTTTACCAGGGGGCCTTGCCCCCGGTGCAGGTTCACACCAAATATGTCCCCGATCTCAAGGCGCTGCCGTCGTTGGGCAGGGACGGTGTGCAGCGGGTCATCGACCGCTCTCTGCGGCGCCTGGGCGTCGAGCGGCTGGATCTCGTCCAGTTCCACTGGTGGGACTATGAGGTACCTGGCTATGTGCAGGTCGCCAACTATCTTGGCGACCTGCACATAGCCGGCAAGATCAAGCAGATCGGCCTGACCAATTTTGACGTCCCTCGCCTGGCCCAGATCGTGAGCGCTGGCGTGCCGGTGGTCTCCAACCAGGTCCAATACTCGGTCCTCGACCGCCGCCCCGAATCGGCTATGGTTGACTATTGTGCCCGGCACGGTATATCGCTGCTCTGCTATGGCTCCCTGGCCGGAGGTCTGCTCTCGGACCGCTATCTGGGTGCGCCTCAACCGGAGCCGCCCTTCGAGAACCGCTCGTTGACCAAGTACATGCTCATTGTCGACGAGTTTGGCGGGTGGGGCCTGTTCCAGCGCCTGCTGGCTGTGCTCGGGGAGGTGGCTGGCAAGCACGCGGCCAGCATCGCCGCCGTGGCCACGCGCTACGTCCTGCAAAAGCCCGGGGTTGCCGCGGCCATCGTCGGCGCGCGCCACGCCGGTCACCTGCCCGATACCCTGCGCCTCTTTGACTTTTCTCTGGACGACGAGGACCTGGCGGCCATCCATCAGGTTGCCGACCAGGCACGGGGCCCCGCGGGCGGCGTTTATGCTCTGGAGCGTACCAAGGGCGGCAAGCACGCCGGGATCATGAAATACAACCTGAGCAAGGCTTAGGCCATGCGAACTTGTGGAATCCTGGCAAGAGCCCGCACCTGCTCATCGAGAGGCGCCCAGAGCACAGCCTGCAACCAATCCCAGATCTTCTCTGTGCTCTCTGTCTCTGCGGTAAAGCCACTTAGCACATTGTAGGAGGTCCGCCCCATGTCGAGAGTACTTGTCTTTGATGTCAACGAAACACTGCTCAATCTAGGCGCCCTGGACCCCCACTTCCGGCGCGTCTTTGGTCATGCCGCCGTGCGCCGGCAGTGGTTCGCCCAGGTGCTGCAATCTGCGCTGGTGGCCACGGTCACCGGGGCCTATGTCGATTTTGGCGCCATCGGCGCCGACGCCCTGGAGATGACGGCCCGGCGTCTGTCCATTGCCCTGCAGGACGCTGACCGGGAGCAGATCCTGAGCGGCATGCGCACCCTGCCCCCCCATCCCGAGGTCCCCGCCAGCCTGGCGCGCTTGCAGGATGCGGGTTTCCGCCTGGCCACGCTCACCAACTCGACGTTGGAGGTGGCCAATGCCCAACTGGCCTACGCCGGGCTGGTCGACTGTTTCGAACGAGTTCTCTCCGTCGATGCAGTGCAGCAATTCAAGCCTGCCGTCGAGGTCTATCGCTACGCGGCGGCAGAGTTGGGCGTGGGGACCAGGGACATGCGGCTCATCGCCGCCCACGACTGGGACGTGGCCGGCGCGATGCGGGCCGGATGCGCCGCAGCTTTTGTTGCCCGCCCTGGGATGGTCCTCGGCTCGCTGACGCCGTACCCCGACATTGTCGGCCAGGACCTGGCCCAGGTTGGGGACCGGATCTTGGAAGACGAAAGCTAGGGATTACGGGCGGTGTACGAGGCTTAGAACAGGCTTCCGGAGTCTTTGTTGCTTGGTCCCAGCCGGGGCGACTTGCCCCGGACTGGCTCCTGTGCTACAATTGAGTCACACCAGCCAGTTTAACACGGATCCTGGCCGGACCCGCAGGGTGGTCTGCAGAGCAGGTACCTGCCACTCACATCGGGCAGCGAGGACAACGGCACTGAGGTAGAGAGGTTGCAGGCCAACAGCGTCTGAACGTCTCCCTGGATCATCTCCCTGCGTTTTCGCAGAGGGAGGTTGGTAGTGTGAGCCGCTTGTGGATCCGCGAGATGGACCGAATGGGGCACTGGCCAACCGGCCGGTTGCCGTACTCGGCCGCCATCCACCAACAGATTGGGTGGGCTTGGTCCAATCTGCCCCGAAACCATGCCTGGAGGGCTCCTAGCTGGTCTCCGGCCATCTATGCCAGTCAGGGCAGCCGGCGCGTCCAGGACATCACAACCCCGGCATATGGAGCCCTTCGGCTGCCATCGCAAATTCCCGTTCAATGCTGCGCACAGCATAGTGACCTGGCCGTCTACAGTGTCGTACCCTGTCGGCGGAGCCTTCGGGCTGGCTGCGTCCGGCACGGTGGCGAGCTGCCAGAGGCGCCCAGCGCAGACAGGTTGTCTTCAGTGAAAGGACCAGGCCGGTGTAGCGCGACCCTGGCTGTCACCGCGCGAAGGCAACGATGTGAGAGGTCAAGAGGACAAAGAGGGGAGCATGATGAGTACACATCGGTTCAGGGGCACGTTGCTGGGTTTGTTGGTGGTTCTGTTCGTGGCCAGTGGGGGAGCACTGGCCCAGCCTGGAGAAGACGGCAAGAGAGCGACCGCTGCAGGGGCTCCAGCGGCGATCGCCGCTCCGCCGATGAGTGACCATATCGAGATCTGGAGCAACGGACTGGAGAACCTCAATCCTTCTGTGGCCTACAACGAGCGGCGCAACGAGTACCTGGTGGTCTGGGAGGAGCACATACACGGGGGCGAAGTGGCCATTTATGGCCGGCGGGTGGCAAGCAACGGGTCGCTCATGGGCCCGGTTTTTGCGGTGTGGCACGAGCCGAACGAGCAGCACGCCTGGCCGGATGTGGCCTACTGCCCCAAGAGCGGAAACTACCTGGTGGTCTGGGCCTACCAGCTCAGTACCACCGATTCGGATATCCACGCCAGGTTGGTCGGTGGGTCGGGCAAGCCTGGCGCCTATCTCAATATCGACCTTGACTCGGACCGGGATGGCTATCCCGCTGTGGCTTGCAGTACCCAGGCCAATGAGTTTCTGGTGGTATACGAAAAGTACCTCAGTACGCTCCGGCGCGACATCGAGGCCCGTCGCGTCCAGGCTGGCAACGGAGACCTGGAAACCTGGGGCAGCATTGCCGGCGGTACTCTTGAGGTACACCGGCTGCCAGATGTGGCCTACAACCGCGCCCGCAACGAATACCTGATCGCCTACACCCGGGAGACCCTCAGTTCGGGCCGCGACCTCATCGGGCGATTGTCCAGCTTTCACATGGGCTGGCTCGGTTCCGAGTTCTACATTGCCTCCGATGGCGACACTGTTGCGCTAGCAGGAGGGCAAGACGAATATCTGGCCGTCTGGGAGAACGACAAAACCGCGAATGCTGACAGCATCTGGGGCCGGCGGATTCGCGGCGATGGTGGGCTGGAAAAGTATATCGAGGTCGCCCACGAAGCCGGACACCACCGTGTCGAGCCGGCAGCAGCCTTTGGCGACGGCGGACACTACCTGATCCCCTGGCGCCATTTGGCTGGCGCCCATCCGTTCTGGGATGTCCACGGGCGGATGGTTAGCCCCATCTCGAATGCGCCCGTGGGACCCGAGTTTCCCATCGACGGTTTTGCAGAGGCCCAAAAGGCCCCGGCGGTGGCCTGTGCGCCCTCCGGCCCCTGCCTGGTGGTCTACGAGAACGAATGGCCCGGGCCCAGCTATGACATACGTGGACGTCTGGTCGGCCATACACGAGCTTTCCTGCCTCTGTTGAGACGCTGAGGGAATCGGCCTGGATAGTCCATGCGCACGTATCCGATCCGGGTATGGGTTGGCAGCGGCGTACGATGGGCTCCAAGGTCTACGCAAGCCGCGCTCAGCTTCAGTATGGGATCAAGAGCTTCCCCAGCCTTGGGCGAGGCTAGCCGCTTCTTTCTAGAGGAGAGGGGATAATGTACAGCAAACTCCGATCACTGTCTGGTTCTACGACCGGCACGAGCCCGATCCGGTCGAGCATTTTCCTGCTATCCCTGGTCCTGGTGGGTGTCGCCGTCCTGGTCACACCCTGGCCCCAGGTCGCGCGGGCTGAAGGCCCGCGTACGGCCGCCGAGGCCACCAGCCTGGCCGCCATCACCGGCAGGGTTGCGGCCGGTACCGACCATACCTGCGCCATCAAGACCGATGGCAGCCTGGTCTGCTGGGGGCGCAACCAGGAGGGGCAAGCCACGCCGCCGTCTGGCGTATTCCTGGAGGTTGGTGCTGGCTATGCTCATACCTGCGCCCTGCGGGACGATGGTACGATCGCCTGCTGGGGAGACAATGGAGACGGTCAGGCAACGCCTCCTTCGGGTACCTTCCGCCAGGTCGGCGCCAGTTGGAATCACTCCTGCGCCATCCGTACCGATGGCACGCTGGCCTGCTGGGGTGACAACAGCGATGGGCAGGCCATCTCGCCCGCCGGCGCCTTCAGCCAGGTCAGCGCCGGACGCCTGCATACCTGCGCAATCAAGTCGGACGGCAGCCTGAGTTGCTGGGGACAGAATGACTATGGCCAGTGCGGGCCGCCATCGGGGAGCTTCCTCCAGGTTAGCGCCGGCGACTGGCACACCTGCGCCGTGGGGACGGAAGGTGAGGTGGCCTGTTGGGGCCGGGACAACTACGGGCAGCGGCAGGCCCCGGAGGGTACGTTTACCCAGGTGAGCGCCGGGCGGCAGCACACCTGCGGCCTGCGTACCGACGGCTTGGTGATGTGCTGGGGTTGGGACGAGTACGACCAGGCGGCAGCGCCGGGCGGGCGATTCACCCAACTTGCGGCCGGCGAGATACACACCTGCGGAATCCGCAGCGACGGGAACATGGCCTGCTGGGGCGACAACGGCTTTGGTCAGGCGGAGCCCCCATTCATCCCCGTTTCCCAGATCAGTGCTGGAGACTGGCATACCTGTGCCGTGCAGGCTAACGGCGAGCTGGCCTGCTGGGGCCATAACGACGACGGACAGACCGAAGCCCCAGCAGGAGATTTCAAACAGGTCAGTGCTGGCGGGTATCACAGCTGCGCCATCCGGGACGACGATACGGTGACCTGCTGGGGCTGGGACGAGGAGGGTCAGGCCACGGCCCCGGCAGGGACCTTTAGCCAGGTCAGTGCTGGCTGGATGCACACCTGTGGGCTGCGCCAGGATGGGACGGTAGCCTGCTGGGGTAGCGACGCCGTGGGCTGCTCAACGCCGCCGTCCGGCCAATTCAGCCAGCTCAGCGCTGGTCACTATTTCACCTGTGGCGTGCGGCTCGGCGGGGCGGTGGCCTGTTGGGGCGAAGATGTTTTTGGGGGAGGCACAGCCCCGTCTGGAACCTTCAGCCAGGTCAGCGCCGGTCATTATCATGCCTGCGGTGTGCGGACCGATGGCGCCCTGGCTTGCTGGGGCCACAACGGCTGGGGTGGGGCCACACCCCCGGCTGGTACTTTCAGCCAGGTCAGCGCTGGCGACTACCACACCTGCGCCGTCAAGCAGTCCGGAGCGCTCGCCTGCTGGGGTACGGACTGGTACGGCGAGTCACAAGCCCCGCAGGGGGTCTTTGACCAAATAGATGCTGGGGGACAACATTCTTGTGCAAAGTCGTCCGGCGGCCAGATGGTCTGCTGGGGGGATAATCGCTTCGGCCAGGCCTCGGTACCCAACGGGCCCTACGGCTTGCGCCGGGTCAGCGCAGGGTGGGAGTTCACTTGTGGGCTCGATGCCGCTGGCGACCTGGCCTGTTGGGGCGAGGACGAGGATGGGCAGATTTCGCCACCGTCAGGACACTTTCAGGAGGTCACCACTGGCGGAACCCACACCTGCGCCCGTCGCTTGGACGGCAGCCTGACCTGCGCGGGGAACAACATGCATGGCCAGTCCGCAGCCAAGATCGGTCCGTACTGGTCGGTTAGCGCGGGTTGGACGCACACCTGTGCCATTGAACATGGTTCCAGGGTCAGGTGCTGGGGTACCGATGGGATGGGTCAGGCTAGCCCTGCCGATGGCACCTTTGCGCAGGTAAGTGCTGGATTCGCCCACACGTGTGCTTCGGGCGTTAACTGGCACGTCTCTTGCTGGGGAGACGATGCCTCTGACCAGGCTACGCCCCCGCCCGTAGAGAAGCTCGGCGGGGTCAGTGCCGGTTTGGATCACACCTGTGCGCATGACCCACAGAACAATCCCTATTGCTGGGGCAGTGACGTCTATGGGCAGAGTACGCCGCCGGAGGGCGACTTTACGCAGATAGGCGCCGGCTGGTACTACTCTTGCGGACTGGGCTACAGCGACGAGTTAACTTGCTGGGGCAAAGATATCGGCCAGACGCCGCCACCTGGAGAGTTCATTGATCTCCGGCTCGGCACTGCACATGCCTGTGCGCGGCGGGCGGACCGTACACTGGCCTGCTGGGGCTCCAATGTGGCAGGCGAGTCGTCTCCGCCACCAGACCGGTTCCTCTACTATGAGGCAGGCGCGGGCAACACCTGTGGCGTGAACCTGGACGGCGACATCCTGTGCTGGGGCGCCGATACGCTGGGCAAATCCGTGTCCATGGCCCACACCTTTGCCGGGATCACTGCTGGCAAGAGCAAGGCCTGCGGGCTGCGCACTGACGGCGGCCTGAGTTGCTGGGGCCAGGGTGGTGGCTTTGCCTCTGACGAACCCGCGCCGACCGATGAAACCTTCACCCAGATCTCCAGTTGCGCGGCCTACTCCGGTTGCGGGCTGCGGGCCGATGGTGGCTTGACCTGCTGGGGGGGCAAAGACGTCGGGCTGTCGTCGCCGCCGGCGGGCAAATTTAGCCCAGGTCAGTTGCGGTCTGAATCACGCCTGTGCCCGGCGGGATGATGGGACCCTGGCCTGCTGGGGCTACTCAGTCTGGGACAGGACCAAACCGCCGAGTGGTAGATTTAGCCAGGTCAGCACCGGCGATGCCCACGCCTGCGGCATCCGTGAGGACGGCACGCTGGCCTGCTGGGGCGAGAATGACTATGGCCAGGCTTCCCCGCCGGTGGGTGCCTTCACCCAGGTCAGCGCTGGCTCTTTGCACGCCTGCGCCATCAAGCCGGACGGCACCGTAGCCTGTTGGGGCAACAACCTGGACGGCCAGTCGACGCCGCCCGAAGGAGCCTTTCTATGGATCAGTGCGGGCCAGTTTCACACCTGCGGGTTGCGTAGCGGCGGCGGGCTGGAGTGTTGGGGCGCCATGGGGCTGGGACAGGCGCCCAGGATCTACCTCGGCCCCCAGGGATTGCCCAACGGGGTGGTTGGGGTGGGCTACAGCCAGCAATTCTGGAGTGTGAAGGGTCTCGCGCCTTACCGCTACAAGGTCCGGAGTGGCCGCCTGCCGCCCGGTCTGAGCCTGGATGAGGAGACGGGGCTGCTGAGCGGAAGACCGACCCAAGCGGGCACATTCAAGTTCAGTGTGCGGTCTACCGACTTTGACAAGGAGTTTCCGCTGGCCACGGTGAGGCTCTATGAAGTGACCATTACGGAAAAGGGCGCAGCACCTGCCCAGATCTACCTGCCGCTGGTTGGACGTACGACTCGCAGGCAGTAGCCCTGCTGGCAATGTCTCGGCGCGCGCCAGTTTATTGGCGCTATTGCACGGGACTGATGGCACGCGGGCAGCGACTCATCGGCGCTTGTTCGCTAACCGTTACCTGCGCCCTTGCCAGGGCCTATCCTATCAGCGCAGGTCGCTGGTCAAGAAGCTTCTCAGAAGGCTAGCGTAGGTGTCTGGGGCATTCAGGTAGGGAAAGTGACCTACCCCCTGGAGCGTGTGCACTGATGCTGTGGGATAGGTGTCCCTGAGCATGTCGCGCAGGCTCTTGTCCACGAGAGGATCGTTGTCAGCTTCGAGGATCAGGACCGGGATGCCCAGGCCCTTGGGGTCAGGTACATCGAAGGAATCGATCACGCAGTGGTAGCGGGCCAGGAACTGGGCCTTGCTCATGGCCCCGGAGTACTGTTCCAGCAGGTAGGCCCGCAGGATCTCTGAATTGCCCGAGGCGGGGTAGAGCCTCCTCTCCGTATTCTGCCTGAGGCCGTACATCAGCAAGGGGGCGGGCAGGAAGGGCAGGAATTTGCCCGCCAGCTTGGTATTGCCGGCGATAACGTTGTTGGGCGGGAAGGTGTTGGCAAAGACGGCCCGCATGATCCGGTTGGGGTGCCTGGCCACCAGGTACTGGGCCAGGTAGCCGCCCAGCGAGCTGCCCACGACGTTTGTCTGGCTGAGCCCCTCCTGTTCCAAAATGCCCTCGATGCCCCGGGCCAGGGCTTCCAGTCCCTCAACCGGTGGATAGGTGAGGGACAGGACCTGATACTGGTCCTTGAGGCTCTTCAGAACCTGCCACCAGATATCGTAGGCTCCGGCCATGCCGTGCAGAAACAGGATGGTCTGGTCGCCCTGACCAATAGTGACATAATCCCACTTGGCGCCATCGACTTTGAGCTGCTGGATCGGTAGATCGCGACGAAACGCCTGGAGGGAACGGGCTGTCTCGTCATCAACTCGGGCATAGATCTCGCGAAAGGTATTGGCGTTGGACACAGTTTCATCTCCTGGACGTTAGAGGCTTTCGACGGACCGGGGGCTTGCCGCCTCCGTAATCTGTGTGCCGCCCAGACCTCGGAGGTTGAGGAAAACCTCCGAGGTCGGTCTCTGCTTCCTGGACCTCGGAGGTTTCAGCACAGCCCAGGTTTGCCACCCCCGAGGTTTGGTTCTAGTCAAACGAGAAGATGGCGATGACCGGATCGTGGTCGGAGCTATGGCGGGCGGATGCATCACCCGGTGCCGGCAGCGGATAGTCGGCGTTGATGTGCAGGGCCTCCACCTGTTGCAAGCGGTCGTACAACGAAGGTGTCACCAGGATGTGGTCCAGGGTTTCAGATTCTCCCTGATAGACATAAGAGTACGGCCGCTCTGGCTCTACGAATTCGTAAACGTGCCGCAACCCCGCCTCGCGTAGCGCGTCCAGCGGCGGTGACTCGTAGAAGGAGTTCAGGTCGCCCAGGATGACGACGTGGGCAGCCGGATCGCTGCGCAGGATGCGCTCTACGAGGTCGACGTTCCACGCGGCCTGGGCTGTCCGGCGGGGCTCGGTCGGCTTTTCTCCGCCTGACATGGAGGTAAAGTGGTTGTTGATGACATAGATTGTCGTATCACCCGAGTCCAGGTGCAGGGTGGTGGTGATAACCAGCGGAGGCCGGCTGGTCAGGCCTTCCGGCGCGGGGTAGCTGGTCGCCCCCTCGACGGTGGCCTGGTCGCCGCGGACCAGGTAGCCGACGTCGATGCCCCGGCTGTCGGTGCCCTCCTGCAGGAAAGGCTGGTAATCAAACTGGGCGATGGCCTCTTGCTCGGCCAGGTCGGCCAGGACGCCGATGTTTTCCACCTCCTGCAGCGCGACGATGGTCGGTGAGCCCATGGCCTTGATGGCCTCAGCCGTCTTGCCCAGGTCGGCCTTGTACTGGCGCGTGCTGGGTATCGGCGGGTCTGAGGGATGCGGCGTATCGGCGTCAAAGAGGTTCTCCACGTTAAAGGTGGCGATGCTGAACTGGTCAGGGCCGGGAGGCTGTAGCTCGGGGAGTGTTGTCGCCGTCGGCGTGATGACCGGCAGCGAGATGATCTCGATCTTGTAGTTCTCAAAGGTGTAGGCCAGCGGGCCTTCGACCGCGCTGATCTGATCGCCCGTTTTCAGGCCAAAAGCCAGCGTGGACGCGTCCAGGTGTGTGTCTGCCGAGCCATCATCGAAAAAGATGAGCATACCCGTAGGGTCGCCGCGAATGACCCGCTCGATCTGCCGGTCGCTGCGAACCAGCGCTGTCTCGCCGTACTTGGTCGTCGGCCCTACCGCCACGGCCGGGGCGGTGACCTGGGCTAGCATGCCCTCTCGTGCTTCGTAGTATGCCTGCGACTCTGCCTCGTCCAGGGGCGGGTCCAGCTCGACGGCGGCTGGCAGCAGATTGCGTCTTGTGAGGACGGTCAGATCGTCCAGGTCAGAGATATCCAGCATCGTCTGCCCCGACAGCTCCCGGACCCGGCCGGTGACGCGGACAAGATCGCCCAGCTCGACCGGCACCTGCAGATCCTGGGCCAATACGAACAGGCCGGCAGACGTGGCCGGATCGTCGTCGCTCTCCTCTTCCTGGATCCAGAACCCGCCCAGGCCCGGGAAGACGCCGATGACGATGCCTTCGGTGGTCGCCCCCTGTCGCGCGTAGGGCGAAGCGACATCCGCGCCCTGGATGGCCCAGATGGGGACGCCGCTGCCGACAAAGGTCAGGGTAGGCTCGGTTTGGACCGGTTCCCGCCATTCGCTGGCAGCAGCCACTGCTCCAGGGGTCCGGATCTGGCCGCTGGCCTCTGCATCAACGCTGACCAGGTAGCGGACGGTCGCGGACCCTCCCCCGGCAGCCAGCTCGGGAATGGTCCAGATGATAGTGCCCTCTTTGAGCTGGCCCTCATCCAGGATCTCGGCAATGGTGACCCCACCGGCTGGCGGTACGGCTTTGATCTGGACAGCGGTCAGGGGTTCCTCCGTGTGGTTGTAGGCGGTCACGGTATAGGTGATGATCTCCCCGGGTAGGGCGCTGTTGCTGGCCGTCATGTCCAGCATCAGCTCAGGTGGGTAGATCTGGCTCAGATCGGTCTGGAAGCGGGGCGTGATCTGCCGGTTGCCGTTGTACAGCTCGCTGATGCCGGTGACCTGGTACAGGCTGCCCACGTCCATGGGCTCGGTGGTGACGCCGCTTTCCTTGTCAACGTAGACCAGGAGGGCATGACCCTCGTCGTCCAGCAGATCGACTTCGTAGCTGTAGCTGAACTCCTCGATGCGGCCAGCGGTTCCCTCCACCTCGATGAGGCGGCCCAGCAGGGATTCGTCGCTGCTGGCCTGGGGCAGCGTGGCCGGAATGGGAACCGGTTCGCTGCCTCCCCGTTCGATGACCTCCACGTCGTCGGGATAGACGGCGGGGATGATCTCGACAGAGTCGCGATAGACTTCGATGAGGCCCGTGACCCGGACCCGGTCGCCCACGTCCACGCTGACCAGGTCGGCGCCGCCAGGGCAATAGACCTGGATGCCGCCCGACTCGTCCTCCATGTAGAACTTGGTGCCGGTGCTGCCGGCGTAGAAGCCGCCGGTGTACATGTTGGCTGCGCCTTCGACGGTAACGGTCTCGCCTGCGAGCGCGCGAGCCGTGCCGATGGGGATGGCTCCACCCTCCACGGCCAGCGGCCGGATCGGACCGTAGGCCCGCTCAGCCCAGTCGCCGGCCTGGACATAGTAGCCGCTGACCAGGGTGCTGAGATAGGTCCAGGGGCTCTGCAGCATGATGTCGCCGGTCTGGGTTCCGCCGGCAGCCAGTTCGGGGATGGCCCACTCGATCCAGCCCTCGCTCTGACTGGCCCCAGCGGGCATCGCCAGAACCTCAAAGCCGGGGGGAATGGGTATGCTGGCCCGAAGATCGTGGACCGGCCCATCGGTGAGGTTCTGGACCTCGACGGCATAGCTGATCGCGCTCCCGGGTTCAATGCTCTCCGGCACTACCAGGTCGATGGCCAGATGCTGATCGGGCAGGGGGCTGATGGGATCCCCGCTGTTCTGGGGACCGGGCATTGCGTTGAGGGAGAAATCAGCAGCGTCATTCCCGGTGCTGGCACCGTTGCCGGCGGCGCCCCCTGGCAGCCTCTCCAGGCTCGCGCCGGCCTCGGGCGCCTCGACAGGAGAGCCGGTGACATAGTCGGAGGGGCCCGCGCCCCAGACGAGCGTGTCAACGGTATCACCGCCAGCGTCGCGCAGCGCCAGCCCGCCCCGCTTCTCAAAGAGTGGCAGGGCAAATTCGGCATCGCCCAGGTTGCCCACATCCTGCCCGGAGCGCACGATGAGAAAATGGCCGTGGCCGGGGATGTCTGTTGGACTGTCCCAGGCGTAGACCTGTTGCTCATCCTGCTTGTCATCCAGGCGGTACCACAGCGACCAGCCCTTCAGATCCAGCGCCTCGGTCCCGGCATTGTACAGTTCGATGAACTCCAGGTTGTTGTTGGTGCCGGGCACGCCTGGCAGGACTTCGCTGATCAGCGCGCCCTGCTGAAGAACGGCGGGGCTCTCTGTCGGTGGTGGCGGGTCAGTCGGCGGCTCGGGGCTGGGTGTCGCCTCGGTGGCACAGCCAGCCAGAAGCAACAGTGTCACCAGCAGAGCGATTGGTACATAGCGATTTGCCATCGTGATCCTTTCTAGTGCGAGTGATCCAGGGCTTGGTACGTCACTCCATGTGGAAGCGCCCTGCTCTCGGACAGTCGTCATCCTGAATGAAGTGAAGGATCTCGGTTGGGCGCAGGTGAGATTCCTTTTGTGCTCCTTCGATGACTCAGGGCGTGCTCATGGCATGCTTTGCCTTCGCTGCACTCCGGCTCAGAATATGTCCTGAGCGGAGTCGTAGAATGACGGGGTTCCAGTTTCTTGGTCGCGCATCTGGGCTGGATTATAGCACAGGATAGGGATCCTTGCCTGATAGCCTTCAGCCGGAATGGCGGGCAAGGGCTCATCGCGGGTTGCCCAGGGTCTGCAGATGCCGCATCGAGCCGTAGAGGCTGACCATCCGCTGGTATTCCTCCGGGTCGTAGAAACTGCAAGCGCCCAGGCCAAATGCCTTGGCTGTCTCCAGACAAAAGCGCGCGGCCGCCTCTATGTCGGCTACCTGGCTGGCCCCGGAGGCGCAGCCTGGCACCGCTGTCTCGGCCGTCAGGGCCACCCCGACAACAGGAGCACCAGTGGCCGTAGCCGGCTGCAAGATGCTGTTGACGTGGTCGAGGCCATTGCCATAGGGCGTGATGTCCTGGGTCGTGATGGGCAGTACGACCGGCGGGCGGCCCGTGACTGTCGACATAATGCGCAGCAGGTCAGGGCTCACCTTCAGGATGTAGCCCTCCTTCACGGTTGGAGAGATGGCAAATCCCCGTTGGTTGACGATGGTGTTGCCGCGGGTCGTATCCACCGAGAGGATAGCATCCATCTCGGCTTGTACCTCGTGGCGGTTCATGGCAGCCATGTCCACGGGCGAGCCCATGAAAGGCACGGGTTCGTGGGGGATGACCGGTGCGGTAGGGCAGATGTGGGTGGCCACGATGACGTCACCGGGCAGCCGGTCGCCGGCGGAGGCCATATCGCCCAGCTTGAGGGCGCAGGCGATGGCCGTGACCGCGCCGTCGCCATCCGACACCAGGCCAATGGCGGCGGGGCGCGCGCCGATCCCGCCCAACCGGCCGATGATGCCCAAGGTGGGGGCCGGTCCGCCGCCCTGTTTGCCGGCCGTGCCAGGCACAATGGCACGGACAAAGTCGGTAGAGCCTTTCTGGCCTGCCATAGGAATGACCTCAACCTGCAGTCCGTGTTCTTGGAGCACGTCTGCTACCGAATATCCCGTAACCAGTGCGCTATCCAAGAGATCGTAGGCTTTGAGTGTCTGCGTCATTGTCATGGTTGTCGCATTCCCCTTGTAGATTCCTCGTCTCCATTTGGGATGGCCCTCCATCGCATTTCGGTTTACGCTGGACTACAGCTCAGCGCGTCCGGCGCCAGTGCGCGGACTGCGGTCCGCGCGGAGCGACTTGTGGCTCCTGGCACTGCTGGCGAACCTCATCTTTTGCTCGCGCTGGACTACAGTCCAGAGGCTTTGGTGCCAATGCGCGGACTGTGGTCCGCGTGGAGCGAGTTGTGGCTCCTGGCACTGCTGGCGAACCTCATCTTCGGGTCGCGCTGGACCACAGTCCAGCGCCTCTGGTGCCAATGCGCGGACTGTGGTCCGCGCGAAGCAAATCGCAGAGCCCTGGATGGTAGGCGCGTCAAAGGGTTTTGACAGCAATCGCCAGTAGGTGCTCGACGCAGCCGTGGATCGAGGGATCGGAGGCCAGCGTGTAGTTCAGGTCTACCCACGTCTCCCAGTCTCTGCCGGAGAGGGCGTTCACCTGCTCCTCGATCATGCTTACGATGCCCTCCACGCCCAGGACAGCCGCCACATCCAGGCCTGCCTGCTCGATGAGAGGAATGACCTCGTCCGGATGGGCAAGATGGGCCACGAACTTGGAGCCCAGTTCTCCGAAGGGAGGCAGCACACCTCGCGTCATCATGCTCTCCAGCAGGTCTGCGTGTTCCAGGGGCCATGTTGGCTCGTGGGCGGCCGACCAGCGCAGGACAGCATAGCGGCTGATAAAGGCGGCAAGGAGCGGGCCCCCAGGCTTTAGCACTCGTTGGGCTTCAGCCAGGGCCTGGCGGCGCTCAGCCTCCTCCAGCAAATGGTACAGGGGCCCCATCAAGAGGACCGCGTCAAAGATGTTACTCGAAAACCGGCCAAGATCGGTGGCCGTGCCCTGCTCAAAGCCGGCCAGTGCCACGCCAGCCTCGCCAGCCTTTTGCTGGGCCAGGCCCAGGCATTCGGCGGACAGGTCAAAAAGGGTGACATCGTAGCCACGCCGAGCAAGCTCGATGGCGTAGCGGCCAGGCCCACCACCGCAGTCCAGTACCCTCGCGGGTGGAGAGGGCAGGTAATCATCCATCGCCCGCAAGGTTACGGAGAACTCGGTTCGGTGGCGGTCCATGCGCGCCCACTCTCGCTGGGGCTGCCGGTCATAGCTTGCCTGGACATACTCTTGGGCTGAACCCTGGCTATCCGTCGTCATCTTGGTCTCCCGCGATCAGGAAAAGACCGGCAGGTCTGAATCGCTGCCAGGGTACCTGCCAGACCGCCCTTGTGATGGGCTTTGCCCGGCCGGTCACCTCCGTTGCCCCCACGCCGCGTACAACCCGCCTCCGATGATCAGAGCGCCGCCGAGCAGGTAGCTCCAGCCGATGGTCTCGCCCAGGAGCATGATGCCCAGCAGCGCCCCGTACAGGGGCAAGGTATTGTAAAAGACCATCGCACCGCTGGAGCCCAGGCGACGGATGGCTTCGTTCCAGGACAGGAAACCAACTACGGTTGGCGCGATGCCGATGTACAGGATGGCTACAACCAACTGGGGGCTGAGCTTCACACCCAGGTTATTGATCTCCCACGCGGCGGCCATCAACAGCAGGGGTAGGGCCATGAAGGTTGAGAGGGCCGTGGCTGACAGGGCCGATCTCTGCCGCATGACGCGCCGGACGAGGACCGAATAGAGCGACCATAGCGCGACTGCCCCGACCATGATGAGATCGCCGGCATTGATGTCCATCGATCGCCAGAGCAGCAGGGAGCCGCCAGAGATCAAGACCAGCACGCCGGCCAGTGCGACGAAAGCGCCGCCGACCTGGCGGCGCGACATGGGTTCCTGGATGAGCAGGGCGGCCAGCAGCCCGGTGATGAGCGGGCCCAGCCCGTTGATCAGAGTGGCATTGACGGTGGTGGTGAAACGCAAGCCCAGGTACAGGGCGGGTGCGAAAAGGACGACGCCGGTGAGACCCATGGCCAGCAGCCACCAGCGATCCTTGCCTAACCTGCGTTCCTCGGGATGCCGTCGCTGGAGCAAGATGGCAAAGAGAATAGAGGCGATACAGAACCGGGATGCGGCCAGGGTAAGCGGCCCAATGTCGTCGCGCAGCCAGCGGCCCAGCGTCATGTTGGTGGCCCAGGTAAGAGTGGCCACGTTGGCCAGGGCGACGCCGATCAACTGCGCCCGTCGCTGGCTGGATACTCGCTGTTCCATACCCTCTGTCTCTCCTGCTGGTTTGTCCATTGTCCGTTGTAGCTTCCGCACGAGTGCTTGCGCCCCTCAATCAAGTGTGGGCGCTGGGCTCTTGCCGGAGTCAGGGCAATCGCCCCTTGTATTGGAACTGCTGGTCGTAGAGCTGGCGCAGTGTCTGGATCGTGTCGGCCTCAGCCGGCGTCTTGTCCTCGCGCAGGCGGGCGATGCGGGCGAAGCGGAGCGCGAGGCCCGATCGGTACTGGCTGCTCTCCTGGATCTCGTTGAACAGCACCTCGACGACGACCTGGGGTTGGACAAAGACGGTGCCTCGCTGTCGCGCTTGTTCCAGGGCGAGCAGGCGCTCGGTCATGTCCTTGAATTCCACGTCGGTCAGGCCTTTGTAGGTCTTGCCTACTACCAGGAACTCGCCGCTTTCGGCATCGCGGGCGGCCAGGTGGTAGTTGGATAGCCAGCCCTTTCGCCGCCCGTAGCCCCAGTCGGCGGCGACGATGACCAGGTCCAGGCTGACGACGTGCTTGAGCTTGAGCCAGGACTTGCCCCGCACGCCGGGACTGTAGGTGCTGTCCAGTGCTTTGGCCATCACTCCTTCGTGGCCGTCGCGGTAGGCCTCGCTAGCAAAGGCCTCACCTTCTTCCACGGTAGCCGGCAAGAGGCGGCGCACCAGGTCGAGTCCGCCGGCAGCGGATTCCAGTGCCGCCCAGCGAGCCTCGTTGCTTTCATCCACCAGCGACCGCCCATCTACGTACAGCATGTCAAAAACGTAGAGCTGAACGGGTATCTCGGCGACTGTCGCCGCCACGTCGCGTTTGCGGCGGAAGCGGCGCATGAGGTGCTGGAAGGGGAGCGGGCGCCCCTGATGGTCTACGGCCAGGGCTTCGCCTTCCAGGATGGCCTCTTCTGCCCCTAGGTTGTCCCGGACCTCAGCAGCGACATCTGGCAGGCTGGCCGTGACGTCCGCCAGATTGCGCGAGTAGATGCGGACTTTGTTGCCCTGGCGGTGGATCTGGACCCGCGCCCCATCGAGCTTGTACTCCAGGGCCCATGCTCCCCCATGCCGCTCCCATGCCTCGTCCAGGCTGCTGGCGGTCTGGGCCAGCATGGGCTTGATGGGGCGGAAAAGGCGCAGGCTGGCTCTTGCCAGGCCCGCTTCTCCTTCCGCCAGGGCTACCAGCGCCACCTCGCCCACGTCGCCCCACAACTGGTTGGCGCGGCGCACGAGCTGGGCCTTGACCCCGGCCGCCCTGGCGATGCCGTCAAGCATGATGCCTTCGCTGACCCCGTGGCGCATGTCCTGGTAGATGATCTTGGCCAGGTATTTGGCCTCCACGGGGGCAGCCCGGACCAGCAGCTCGCGCAGGAGCGCCTCCCGGCGCGCCCGAGAGCCCCTGCCCGCCGTCGCGGCGATCTCTTCGAAGGTGCCGTACACGCCCAAAATGGTCAGCGGCGGCGCCTCGGGGGATTGCATGCGGGCGCGCTCGAGCAGGAGACGCACAACCTCGCCTCCGTCCGCCGCCTGGCCCCAGATCTCTTCCCGGACCTGGGGGGCCGCATCGGTCAGGCTGTCCACCACGGCCATGACGGCTTTCCAGCTCAGATTCAGCGCCCGGCCGTCCCATTCCGGAAAGACCTGGCCGATGGTCAGGCGCACCGCGGGGGGATCTCTTCCGGGGCGAGCTGCTTCAGAGAACCCGGCCAGCAGCGCCGACATCTCGAGGCGTTTGGTTGTCGCCTCCAGTTGTTCGCCAAGTTGGGCGAGTTCTGCGAATGGGGTGTCAGCCATCGAGTGTCCTTTCTTTTCGAGAACAGACCTCGGAGGTTTTGCCGGGTATCCAGGTTGTCGAGGATTGGGTCAAGGTCGCATTGGTTCGACACGCACAGCGGCGTGAGAAACCTCCGAGGTCTAGATGGCGCGGATCCGAGTCGTGCATCTAGGTCACGGTCTGTCTCGTTGTCGAATAGCGTTCGTAGCGCTTTTCCTCTACGGTCAATCGGATGCGATCCACGGCCTCCCAGACTTCGGCAAAGGAGGTGTAGAGAGGCGCCAATCCCAGCCTGATGTTGTCCGGCTCTCGAAAATCGGGCAGAACCTGCATCTCTTCGATGAGCGCCCGGTTGATGCGATAGCCCTCCGGATGGCGGATGCTGACGTGGGAGCCGCGGCGGCCGGGGTCGCGCGGCGTGCCCAGGGTGAAGCCCAGGGGGCCAAGCACAGCGTCTACCAGGTGGATCAGGTAGGAGGTGAGTTGGACCGACTTGGCGCGGATGCGGTCCATGCCCGCTTCCAGGGTCAGGTCGAGGGCCGCTTCCATGGCCAGGAGGGAGAGGACCGGCGGTGTGCCGGTCAGAAAACGGCCCACGCCTTCCAGGGGCTCATAGCCCAGGTCGAAGGCAAAGGGCGACCGCTGGCCGTGCCAGCCCCAAATGGGTGATGAGGCGGCTTCCTGCAGGTCGCGGCTGACGTACAGAAAGGCCGGCGACCCGGGCCCGCCGTTCAGGTACTTGTAGGTGCAGCCGATGGCCAGATCCACGCCGCAGCGGTCCAAGTCCACAGGCGCGGCCCCAACGGAATGGCTCAGGTCCCAGAGGACCAGGGCGCCGGCCTCGTGAGCGCGCTCAGTCACCGCCAATGCGTCATAGAGGTAGCCGCTCTTGAAGCAAACGTGGGACAGGGTCACCAGTGCCGTCTGGTCGTCGATGGCTTGCCAGAGTTCCTGGAGGTCGGGTTCGATCCCGTCGGCCGAGGGAACCAGTTGGAGTCTGGTGGCGGTTGCCCAGCAGTTGGCTGCAGCCTTGAAGGATGTAGAGATCGGAGGGAAAGTTCAGTACGTCGCTGACGATGCCCAGTCTATCGGGCCGCAGGGCCAGGGCGGCCATGACCAATTTGAAGAGGTTGACCGAGGTGGAATCGCTTACCACCACCTGCTCCGGGCCCGCGCCTACCAGGCGGGCGATCTTTTCGCCTACCCGGGTTGGGGCGCTGAACCAGTTGGCGTTCCAACTCCGGATCAGGTCGCGGCCCCACTCATCCTCAACGGCTGTGTGCAGCCGCTGGGCCGCCTTGCGGGGCAGGCGGCCCAGAGAATTGCCATCCAGGTAAATGAGATCGGGATGGTCTATGACAAAGGCGTCACGGAAGGACGCAAGGTTGTCCTGCCGGTCCATTTCCTGGGCAGAGGCCAGCCCCGGTTCGAACTCTGTTTCAATCATTCGTTCCTCCTGCGTCGACAAAGTGACTATAGTGTCCCCGAGCCAGGTTCGCCTTGGCCTGTTCCAGCAGATTGGGTGGGATTACGCGCAGGGTTTCGCCGGTGTTCGGGTCCTGGGCGTGTGCCTCTACGGCTTCAGCCTGGAATAGCGCCAGCGTCTCGGCCATGAGTTGGCCGGAGAGGGTGAGCATGCGGCGGACAAGCTGCTCGTAGGTGTCCCCGCGGTGGACCGCCAAGCGTCGCCGCAGGATGATGGGGCCCGTATCGATGCTCGCGTCCAACAGGTGCGTGGTCGAACCGATCGGTAGATCGTGGTAGAGTGCCCAGGCTACCGACGAAGAGCCCCGGAGCCAGGGTAGCAGCCCTGGATGGGCGTTGACCGTGCCCAGGTGCGGGATGGCCAGAAGGTCGGGGCGCAGGATGCGCGTGCCTCCCAGTACGATGAGATCCGGCCTGAACGCCTCCAGGTACTGGCGACAGGCGGAATCGTTGTGATTGGTCACCTCCTGGCGGGGGATGTCCGAAGCGGCGACCAGTTCAGCCATTGCCGGTGTCGCCGGCTGGCCGGCAATGCGGGTAAGGAACTTGGCCCGCTCCTCATCCGCAACAGCCGAGACCTCTTCGATGACGAGCCCCGGCAGGAAGCCCTGGTCCAAGAGGATGCGCAGCATCTCTCGCCCGTAGGGGTGCTCTTCCAGGACCAAAAACGCAAATCGTAGCGCCACTCTGCCACCGTTTCCTGTAGGATTTGCCGCGATCAGGGCAAGTCTTGCTTGAGATGCCTGTACATCTGGGTGCTTTGGGCGACGTAGCCCAGGCCCTCATAGAAGGCGCGGGCCGTCGCGTTGAAATCATAGACGGTCAACTCAACACTCGGTGGCGCCTTGATCTGCAGCCCAGCGGTGCGCCTGTTCCATCAGCGTCCGGCCCAAGCCTCCTCGTTGGAAGTGTTGGTCTACCACCAGGTTGTCCACGACCGCGTATCGTCGTTGAACAAAGATTGGAATGGGCGGAGAGTCACACACCTCAACATGAACAAAGCCGACAACGACGCCGGCGGCCTCGGCAACGAACAGGCCCACATTGTCGTCAGCGATCAGGCTCAAGATATAGTTCCTGTCGCGGACTCGCCCGCGCGGCTTCTGGTAGAGATGGCTCAGGTTGTCGCGGTGCAGGGCATCCACCTGGCCAAGCAGAGCGCACAAGTCATCATAATCTTGAGGGGTTGCCGGGCGGATCTCAATCGCCATGCTGCCTCCTCCGCTGCCGCAGGACGTGGACCGCGGCCAGCCTTGATTGCTAGCCGACGATGAGCTCGTCCAGAGACCGTTTGGGTACGTGGTGCACGCCCTCGCCGTCACGCCAGTACTTGATGCTGCCGTCCGGCCCAACCGGATCAATGACGACCTCTTCCTTCGGCTTGCCCAGGGCCAGGACCAGCAGGATCTTGAAACGCTCCGAGATGTCCAATGCCTCTCGGAGCTTCTGCCTGCTGACGGATCCGATCATGCAGCCGCCCAATCCCTTCTCCGCGGCGCCAAGCATGATGCTCTGGGCAGCGATGCCCCAATCGACGCCAAAGGAGCTGCTGATCTCGGTATCGCCCAGGATGATGATGTAGCCCGAGGGCTGCTCGCCCTCGGCCGGGCCCGGCCAGTCCTGGATAAAGCCCGCCCATCCCAGGTGGGGAAAGACCTCCGCGTTGGTCCGCGGGTCGTTGACCAACATGAACTTGAGGGCTTGCTGGTTGCTGCCGGAGCCGGAGAGCCGGGCCAGATCCACGAGTTCCCTCAGGGTCTCTGTCTCAATGGCGACCTCCTGGTGGAAGCGGCGGTAGCTTCTGTTCTTCAGTACCAGTTCTCGTAGCATCAATGCCTCCTCTGAGCCATGTGTCTCTCTTTTTGGTGAACCGTGCCCGTATTCTACCACAAATGGTGCAACAAGACCACATATGGAGAAGGGAGCTTAGCCCGACCCCAGCGCTAGAGCATGGCGCTAGTCAATTCTCCCCATCTGTGGTACACTATGGACCGAGACCAGGAACAAGCATGGCCGCCTGCAGTGCTACTGATCTGATCGGGCCAGACTCTGGCGACAGGTGATCTGCCAGCCTGCAGCCCCTCCCCGGGGGCGAGTGGCTCTGGGTCAGGCATCGCAAGCCACTCAGCGCCATGCCAGATTCCGGTTACGCGTGGATCCATCTGCCACGTCCACCCAGTACAGCGGAGGCGCGAGATGCAGTGTCCGCAATGCAAAACAGTGAACCCTGAGGGCTCCAAGTTCTGCCTCAACTGCGGAACCAGACTCTCCCAGGTTTGCCCTCATTGTGGTTTGCAATTACCCCCACAGGCCAAATTCTGCCTTGAATGCGGCGCCAGGATGGCTGGGCTACCGGTCCAGGCTACCGCAACCGAAGCGGATCCCGATGTCATGGCCGATCGCCTGCGACGCCTGGTGCCCAAGGAATATGCAGCTCAACTCGCGAGCAAGCAGGGTGAATCAAGCCACGAACGTCGCACGGTGACCATCCTCTTTTCCGATATCAAGAGTTCGACGGCTTTGGCCGAGGAGCTGGACCCAGAGGAATGGCTAGAGATCATGGATGGCGCCTTTGACGTCCTGATGGGGCCGATCTATCGCCATGAGGGAACGGTTGCTCGCCTGATGGGTGACGCCATACTGGCCTTTTTCGGAGCGCCCATCGCCCACGAGGATGACCCGGAGCGCGCCTGCAGGGCTGCACTGGACATCATCAAGGGGGCTCAAGAATACGGCCTGCTTCTCGAGCGGGAGCGAGGGATCCAGGGCTTTGCTGTGCGGGTGGGTATCAACACCGGGCTGGTGGTCGTCGGCGAGGTGGGAACAGACCTCCGGGTTGAGTATACGGCCATGGGCGACGCGGTAAACCTGGCGGCACGCATGGAGCAGAACGCGCCGCCGGGAGGCATCCTGATCAGCCACGATACCTACCGTCACGTGCGCGGCGTCTTTGATGTCCAGCCCCAGGAACCATCGTACGTCAAAGGCAGGTCCGAGCCAGTGCAGACCTACCTGGTGGAGCGGGCCAAGGCGAGGGCTTTTCGCAAGCCGGCGCGCGGGGTGGAAGGTATCGAGACGCGCATGGTGGGCCGGGAAGCGGAGCTGAAGCGCTTGCAAGATGCCTTCTACACGGCGATGGAGGACGGCGAGCTGCAGATGGTGACAGTCAGCGGCGAGGCCGGTGTCGGCAAGTCACGCTTGCTGTACGAGTTTGACCTGTGGTCTGAATTGCTGCCGGAGCAATTCTATTACTTCAAAGGGCGCGCCAGTCCCGAGATGCAGGGCCTGCCCTTCAGCCTGATCCGCGACCTACTGGCCTTTCGCTTCCAGATCCAGGACAGCGACCCCCTGATGGTGGTCCGTGAGAAACTGGAGGCTGGCTTCGGCGAGGCCCTGGGCCCGGGGCAAGCGAGCCAACGAACCGCCCACATTGTTGGGCATCTCGCCGGGCTTGTGATGGGTGAGAGTCCCTACCTCACCGGCGCGCAAGAGGACGCGCAGCGCTTCCGCGACCGGGCGCTGCGCTACCTGGGGGAGTTTTTCCAGGGAGTGGCCAGCCGGCTGCCGGTGCTGATCCTGCTGGAGGACCTGCACTGGGCGGACGGCAGCTCGCTGGACACCCTGAATCACCTGGCCTTGGCCCTGGCGAGCCTGCCGGTGCTGGTCGTCTGTGCCGCGCGCCCAGCTTTTTTCGAGCAAAGACCGCATTGGGGCGAGGGCCAGGCCTTTCACAGCAGGCTTGGCCTGGAGCCGCTGTCCAGATGGGACAGCCGCCGGCTGGTAGCCGAGATCCTTCAGAAGGTCGACCAGGTGCCTGACAGCCTGCGCGACCAAATTGTTCAAAGCGCGGAGGGAAATCCTTTCTTCATCGAAGAGTTGATCAAAATGCTCGTCGAAGATGGCGCCATCGTCACGGGGGAGAACAGGTGGCGTCTGGATCTGGCGCGCCTGACCGCTGTCCAGGTGCCGCCGACGCTGGCAGGCGTGCTTCAGGCTCGCCTCGACCGGCTTCCGCGGGAGGAGCGGACCGTCTTGCAGCAGGCGTCGGTGGCGGGACGCCTTTTCTGGGATCGGGTTGTGACCCACATTAGCGGGTCGGCTGGGGAAGGGCTCGAGGAGAACCAGGTCCTCAGCAGCCTGTCGATTCTGAGGGACCGGGAGATGATCCTCCAGCGGGAGACGACGGCGTTTGCCGGAGCCCAGGAGTATATCTTTAAGCACGCCCTGCTACGAGAGGTGACGTACGAGGGCGTGTTGAAGCGGCTGCGGGGAGTCTATCATGGCCTTGGTTGCCGACTGGCTGATAGAACAAGCCGGTGAGCGGCTGGGCGAGTACGCTGGTCTGGTCGCCGACCACCTGGCGCTGGCGGGGCGCAGCGGCGAAGCCGTTGGCTATCTCCTCCAGGCTGGGGACCGGGCGCGGGGTCTGTACGCCCATCCGGAGGCGATCCGCGCCTACGAGCGGGCACTGGCTCTGCTCAAGGAGCGCGGGGACCATGAGCAGGCGGCTAGGACGCTGATGAAGTTGGGCCTGACCCACCACATTGACTTTGACTTCCGGAAAGCCCGCCAGGCCTACGATGAGGGTTTTGCCATGTGGCAAAAGGCTGGAGAGGTGCAGCCTGCTATTCCCCCGCCGCCTGCCCCCCATGCCCTTAGAATATCCATTGGGGTCCTTCTCTCCCTGGATCCGACCGTAGTCACCGACGAGGACTCGGGCACAGTGATCGTGCATTTATTCAGCGGGCTGGCGATCCTGACCCCGGAGATGGATATCGTCCCGGATGTGGCCCTGAGCTGGGAGGTCTTGGAGGGAGGGCGCAAGTATGTCTTTCACCTGCGGGATGATGTGTGGTGGACCGATGGCCTCCGGGTGACGGCGCACGATTTTGAGTACAGTTGGATGCGCATCCTTGATCCAGCGATTGGATCGGCTTCCGCGCCACGGTTGTACGATATCCGGGGAGCCCGGGCTTATCACCAGGGTGAGGAAATGGTTCCAAACCAGGTGGGGATCCGGGCTTTGGATGCTACAACGCTTGTTGTGGAGCTGGAGCGGCCAACCGGCTATTTCCTTCAGTTGCTGCCATTCCTCTTGCCGGTACCCCGGCACATCGTGGAGGCCTACGGCGACGCCTGGGCAGCAGCGGGAAACATCGTGACGAATGGCCCCTTTTTGCTGGAGGATTGGCAGCCGTGCAAACGGCTCGTGCTGGTGCGCAACCGTCGATATCATGGTCCTGTCTCGGGCAACGTGGATCGTGTGGAGGTGTGGGTGCTTCCGCTTGAGGAATGGTCCCGAAAACTGGAGATGTACGTGACTGGCGATCTCGACATCCTGGAGACCTCGGGGCTTCCGGTGCCAGAAGTGGAGGGCCTGAGACAGCGACATGCAGATGAATACGTATCGGTCCCCTTGCCGGGGCTCTTTTACATCGCCTTCGACGCAAGCCGGCCTCCCTTTAACGACGCGCGCGTGCGACAAGCCTTTGCCCTGGCTACGGACAGGGAGACGCTGGCGGATGTCGCCTTCCGGGGACACTACTTTCCAGCCACCGGGGGAGTGATACCGCCGACCGTGGTTGGCTATTCCCCAAATATCGGCCTGCCCTATGACCCCAACCGGGCGCGTGCTCTACTGGCCGAGGCTGGCTTTCCGGGCGGCCGGGGCTTTCCGGAGATTGCACTGCCGGTGTGGCGGGGAAGGGAGCCTCTTGGCGAGGTCCCTCTCAGCCAGTGGCAGGAAAACCTCGAGGTGCCCATCACCTTGGCCTCATCGCTGGACTGGGCAAGTTACCTCAAGATGCTCGACAGAGAGCTTCCCCACATGTGGCTCGGGTCGTGGCTCACCGACTATGCCGACCCTGACAGTCCCCTGCGCTTGGGTATGCGCCGCTGGACCCGAGGGAGCTGGCAGAACGAAAGGTTTATCGATCTGGTGGAGAAGGCAAGGCGTCTCACAGATCAGCGGGATAGGATGGTGCTGTATCAGCAGGCGGACAAGATCGCGATTGAGCAGGCGGCGATACTTCCCCTGATCTATTTGCGCCAGCATCTGCTGGTCAAGCCCTGGGTGAAAAAGAGCCCCACCTCCTCCCTCAGGAATTGGTTCTGGCAGGACGTGGTCATCGAGTCGCATTGAGGCGGCAAGTGCTGTGTCAGCGGAGACAAAGGACGGACCGGCGAACTGGTGAATAACTGGCCTGGTTCCGTTTTTCCGCGTTCTGTGTTAGAATGGGGCCGCGGATAGCACTTGTGGTTGCCTCAGGAGGTGTGAATGTCCCAGGTGGATAGGCTTCGAAGCGTTTCTTTCTTTTCCAGGGTGTCTGAGCAAGACCTGAAGACCCTGGCCGGCAGCCTGGGGAAACGCACCTTTGCCAAGGGCATGATCATCTTTCACAAGGGCGGCCGGGGCCACAGCCTGTACGTCATCGAATCGGGCAAGGTCCGCATCTTTATCCTCAGCGAGTCCGGCCAGGAGATCTCGGTCAATGTCTATGGCCCCGGTGAGGTATTTGGCGAGCTGGCTCTGCTCGACGGCCTGCCACGTTCGGCCGGGGCGGTGGCCATGGAAAAGACGGTGACGCTGACCCTGAGCCGGGACGACTTTTTGCGGCACCTGGATTCCTGCCCCGGTATGGCCAGGAGCATCTTGGAAGTGCTGAGCGCCCGGGTGCGGTATACCACCGCCTATGCTGAGAGCCTGTCCTTTCTCGACGTCTATGGTCGGGTAGCGGCCAAGCTCCTGGAGCTGGCCGAGCGCTACGGGCAGGCGGGGCAGGGAGAGGAGCAAGGCAATGAGGCTGTCGCCATCGATCTGCGCCTGACCCAGACCGAGCTGGCCTCCTGGGTAGCTGCCAGCCGGGAGCGGGTGAACAAGGTGCTGGGCGCCTTCCGGGACCAGGGGCTCATCGAGATCGAAGGGCAGCGGGTCACAGTTCTGGATCGGGACGGGTTGGAGAGAAGGATTCTGTATTGATGGGACGGTGATGCCTGCGCAGCCGCCAACACGGTTGCCGCTCGTATGATGACTCCCGGCCAGTCGCTGAAACGCGAGCGTCGTTTGTCATAATTGAATAGCCTGCGTTGTGCCTCTGGGGGATGGAAAGGGCAGAACTGTTTCCATCCCTTTCGTCATGCCTGGGGCGGGCTGGAGTGTGACCCAGTTAACAGTAAGGATGTGACGTGGTTCATGGTGAATAGGCCTGCAGTGCGGTACACTCGTGCCAGTAGGCGATCTTGATCAGGCTGAGAAGGTACGCTCAGGACCGGGGCAGGACCGGCGCGAAAGAAAGGTGAACAATGTCAAAGCAAGCCGTAGAGGCCGTCATCGGCAGGGCGGTGGTGGATAGCGAGTTCCGCGACATTCTCTTCGAAGATCCGGACCGGGCGTTGGCCGGCTACGATCTGGCGGAGGCGGAGGTGGCCGCGCTAAAGGCCGTCGATGCCGAAGCCATGGCGTCCTTCGCCGGCAGCCTGGACGAGCGCATTTCCAAGAGTGACTATCAAGGCATACTAAGCTACGGCTGGAATGGGCTGTGGGTCGGCGAGTCGGGCGATATGGGCGGGATGCCCCTGATTGAGGTCACATAGTAGACCTACACCGGCCTCAAAATGCTCTCGCAGTCCCTTTCCTGGTTGGCTGCAGCGCTCATGACATTGACTTGCCTGCCCAAAACCTTTCAGGCTGGATCCCAGATGCCTGCGTGCCCCGCTCCAGGTTTGGCCCCCCCGGTAGCAGCTTCCAGCGCCCGTGGCGCCTATGGCTGGGCTGTGGCTGATACAGAGCGGAGGGCGAGGGCTGCCCCATCTAGGTCCAATGATCTGCACTCTTGCCCGAGGGCCAACCAGGGAACGGAACCGGAGGCTGTGACTGGCTGGCAGAATCTGAGCGGAGAGTGGTGGGCAGGAGCCGGCCGGGGAGTCGCGAGCTGCCCTCACGGCCAGCCCGATTTTGAGCACGCCAAGCGCTATGCGCTGGACCGTCTGCAAAGCGAACTGGCCCCGGAATTGAGCTACCACAGTTTTGCCCATACAAAGGATGATGTGCTGCCCGCAGCCCTGCGATTGGCGGCGGCCAGCGGTTTGGGTGAGGATGAGACCCGCCTCATCGAGATCGCCGCAGCCTATCATGACATTGGATTCTTGGTCCAGTACCACGACCACGAAGCGGCTGGCGCCGAGATCGCGGCCCAGGTCCTGCCCGGCTTTGGCTTCACGCCAAAACAGGTGTCTGCGGTCCAGGGGCTGATCCTGGCCACCAGGCTGCCGCAGCGGCCCCGTACGCCCCTCGAAGAGATCCTGGCCGATGCCGACCTCGACAGTCTGGGGAGGGAGGATGGCCTGGCTCAGAGTGAGGCGCTGCGCGCCGAGTGGGCGGCGCACGGCGCGCGTTTGAGCGAGGAAGCCTGGTATCGTCGCCAACTTCAGTTCCTTCGAGATCACGCCTACTTTACCGAGGCAGCGCGGGCGCTGCGCGGGACGGGAAAGCAACGGAACATCGCGGCCGTAGAAGATCTGCTGGCGGACATGGGTTCTCGCCGCTGTTCGATACTGTGACGCGGGTCACAGTCAGCCTGTGAAGGCGGTCATAGACAGGGTCCCGGTTGTGCTGTAGAATGAGGTCAGATTCGAGCCCATCAGGACGAGGGACCCAACTCAAGAAAAGGAGAGCATGCACCATGTCAAAGGAAGCAGTAGAGTCTGTCATCGGCAAGGCAGTATTGGATAGCGAGTTCCGGGAGGCGCTGTTCGCCAGTCCCGAGGAGGCGCTGGCTGGCTACGATCTGACCGAGGAGGAAGTGGCTGGCCTCAAGACCATCGACGCGGAGACCATGGAGACACTGGCGGGAACCCTGGATGAGCGCATCTCCAAGGCGACGAATATGATGGGGATGATGTCCTATGGCCCCGCTGCAGGTGCGGAGAATTTCACTCAATTTCTCGTCTCGTAGCAGCCAGTCTGGGTGGGACAACTCATCTGGTACCTTTCAACGCTCAGAGGGTTTCGTGGCGGGACCTGAGTGCCATCTAGCCGCCATTCGCGCCTGCAGGTGGCGGAGCCTGTGCACCGGACATACTGCGGGGCCTGTTGTTCCAAGTCGATGCCACCTGCGCGTTCAGTTCGTGCAAGACAATCTAGCATATGAATTGTACTTGGTCAACGGAGGGGCGATCCGAATTCCTTCTCCGACAAGTGCTAGTTGCTAGGTTCAGCCTTGTCTCTTCCCCCTTTATCCCAGGTTCGTCAGTGCCTATCGGGGGTCTGACAGCCGCATCGAGCCGTCCGTACTGTACGGACGGCTCGATGTCTTGGAAGGCTCATGGAAGCAACCACACTCTGGGACACGCTGCGGCAAGAGTCCAGCCAGCCCGATGAAGACGGGCTGGGACTGAAAGCCTGGCTCCACGAAAGACTGGAACTAGCCCAATACCGGCCCGAGGCGGCGCCAGGCGTGATAGCCAGCCGACTGACGGGGCGCGATGGCGTGTACTATGTCCTGAAGAATCCAGCCACCAAGACCTACTACCGCCTGAGCGACCGGGACCACTTTCTGTGGGAGCGGATGGATGGCAGCCGCACGGTCAAGGACCTGGTCGTCGCTCTACTTTCTCGAATATGGCTCCTTTGCCTTTGCTCGCGTGGCCGCGCTGGTAGAGGGGCTCAAAGCTGGCCTGCTGCTCAGCGAGCGGCCGGTCAACGTCTACCAGCGGGTGCGGGGCCGCCTGCTGAGCCGCCGTCCCCAGTACCGCTTGGCCAGGGTCTGGCAGTCTTTTCTGCAAAGGCAATTCGCCATCAGCGGCCTGGACCGCGCGCTGAGTGGTGTCTATCGCTGGGTCGGCGGCTTGCTCTTTGCCCGGCCTCTGCTGATCCTCTACCTGCTCCTAACGGTACTGGGCTTGTATGCCTTTGTTCAGGCCCTGCGAGGGGGCCAGTACGGTGTGGTGACCATTGCCGGTTCCATCGCGCTGGGCATGGTTGGCCTGATCGTGGCCAACCTGTTCGCCGTTCTCATCCACGAGATGGCCCACGCCCTGACGGTCAAGCACTATGGGCGCGAAGTGCGGCGCGGCGGGTTCATGATCTACTTTGGCATGCCCGCCTTTTTCGTCGATACCACCGACATCTGGCTGGAGGGCAAGCGGGCTCGCCTGGCAGTCACCTGGGCGGGCCCTTACTCGGGTCTGATCCTGGGGGGCCTGGCCAGCATCGTACTCCTTCTCTGGCCTGCCTTCACGCTGAATCCCCTGCTCTTCCAGTTCGCCTTTCTGTCCTACCTGACGGTCTTTTTCAACCTGAATCCCCTGCTAGAGTTGGATGGCTACTACTTGCTCATGGACTGGCTCGACATCCCCATGCTGCGCCGCAAATCGCTGGCCTTCATCCGTGGGGGGCTGTGGGAGAAGGTCAAGGCCTTCCGGCGGCAGACTTTGGAAGTCTCCAAGACTTCCGAACTCTCAGTTGGTCCCAAACACCTTTTCGCCTCCTTCTCCCGCGAGGAAAAGATCTTTACTGTCTTTGGCCTGTTGTCGGCCGCCTGGACCGCCTATGCCATCTTGATGGGCGCCTACTTTTGGCAGCGGCGGTTGGCCGGGGCTCTGCGCGACCTGTGGACCCAGGGTAGCAGCGCGGGCAAGATCCTCCTTGCCCTGGGCTTGGCGGCCCTCAGCCTGCTCCTGGTCGTATCTATCAGCCTGGCCCTGCTGGGCATGGCCCGCAAGGTCGTGCTCTGGGCGGCCCGGAAGGGTCTCTTTGCCAATACCTGGAACGTGGCGGCCATGCTTCTGGCCGCCGCAGTCGCGCTGAGCCTGGTACCTGTTGTCTTCTCCTACCAGGCTCTGGTCCCGGTTATCGGCGGGGCTGCTCTGAGCATCGCTGCCTTTTTTTCCTGGCGCATTGCCTCCGACTATGCCGGATCCCGCCTGTCGCCTGTGTTTTGGCTGATGGGGCTCTTTTCCCTGGCTCTTGTGCCGAGTTTCGTGCTGGTCGGACTTTGCGGAAGCGGCGGCGATTGCGGATGCAGGAAGGGCAGCCTGTGTTGCCCATTCTCGTCGTACCTGTCGCCACCGGTCTGGCCTACCTGGCCTATGGCGCACTGGCCGTGGCCGGCCTGCTCCTGTTTTCTGGCACAAACCTCAAAGAGATGAGCCGGGTGAAAAAGGCCCTGCTGGCCCTTGGGCTGGCGGGCAGCTATGGTCTGGTACTGTGGCTGGTCGCGCGACAGCAGCAGGCCGGCCCTACGGTTGCCGGGGCGCCGTTGATCGTCAGCGGCTCATTGATCCCCCTCCTGACACTGGCCCTGATGGCGCCTACCCTGGTCTCCTTCTGGCGGACGAGCTTTGGTCCAGCCTGGGCGATGCTGGCCCTCAGCCTGGGAGGAATGGCGGTCTCGGCGCTGATGGGCCGCGTTCCGCTGTTTGCCTATCTGCTCCTGGCTGGCGGGCTTTTGCTCCACCACGTGGCCTTCAGGTCGATCGCCCTCCTGAGCAACCAGCCCCAGGTCGTGGTTGATCTGAGCGATGCCAGCCGGCTGCAGAGAGCCCTGGGTTGGACGGTCTCCTCGCTCGTGGAACAATCCCGCCAGATCGCCGGCGACCGGGCTGCCCGCAGCCTGGTGGAGCGCTTCAACAACTATGCCCTGGCCGCTGGCTGGCGGGTGAGCATCGCCGGAGGCCAGGTGGAAGGGGCTCTGCCCTCCGGGCGCAGCCTGATCGAGCAAGGCGAGATCTATGCTGCCGCGCTGGGGCTGCTCCTGGACCTGATCGCCGAGGAGGTAGGGGAAAAGCTGGCGGTGCGGTCCTTGCAGTGGGCCTACGACGGGCTGCCCTGGGAGGAGCGGGAGATCGGAGCCCAATACCTGTTCCGCGAAGTGAAGCGGGCCGAGAGCCTGAGTGCTGAGTTTCAGACCGTGCAGCAGGATTACAGGCGCCTGCTACAGCGCATGCCCCTTTTCGCCACCATGGACGGCGCCGAGGTTGACCTGGTCTGCTCCCGCCTGCGGGTTGAGCACCACGGGCCTGGCCGGGCCATCATCCGCCAGGGGCACCGCGGGGATCGCTTCTACATCGTAAGGCGCGGCCACGTCGAGGTGACACAGCGCGACGAACGGGGTGTCTCCGAGGTGGTGAACCAACTGGACCGGGGGGACTATTTTGGCGAGCTGGCGCTGCTGCACGATGCCCCGCGGAACGCCACATGCCGGGCGACAGTACCCACAGAGCTGCTGTCCCTGAGCCGCCGCGACTTTGACCAGTTGGTCAAAGCCCGCTTTGCCCTGCGGGACAAGGTCGATCGCTCCATAACCCGGGTGGAACTGCTGCGGCGCGTACCGCTTTTTGCCGAGATGGACGCCCAACAGCTCCGGCTCGTCGCTGCCCAACTGCAGGCCCAGAGCTACGAGCCTGGCGCAGCCATCATGCGCCAGGGCGAGATCGGGGAGACCTTCTATGTCATCGAGTCGGGGCGGGTACAGGTCTCGGTGGACCAGAATGGCGAGCAGCGCGTCGCTGCCGAGCGAGGGCCGGGCGAGTACGTGGGCGAGATTGCACTCCTGCTTCAGATCCCCCGCACGGCTACCGTCACGGCCCTGGCGCCGACCGGCGTGTTGGCGCTGCACAAAGCTGATTTCGACCGTCTGGTCAGCAAGCACCTGTACGTGGGCCGGCAGCTTGAACAGGATACGAGCCGGCGCATACTGGACCTGCGGCGCGTGGCCTGAATCGGAAGACCGGGCTAGCCTCGTTACCCTGAAGGCAGCTGCTCAGAGTACCTGGGCCCTGGTGACGGGGTATGCCGCCTGCGGGCCAGACTGGTCCAGTTTGGCATGGTCTCTCGGCAGTGGTAGATTCCCCCCAACTGTGGTATACTGCGAATGAACGTTGCTGCCCAGTACAGGTTGAAGCTGCGATTGGGCCGCTTCGACCCTGGACTCTTGTGCGCGGATGCCATCAGCCCTGAATGGCGTATGCGGTTGAGGAAACAGGAAGGCCGGCGTGAACTGCCCCCAGTGTGACACCGCGAACCCGGCTGGCGCCAAGTTCTGCTTCGAGTGTGGAGCAGCGCTTGCTGCTGTCTGCCCCCACTGCCAGGCGACGTTGCTCCCCCAGGCCAAGTTCTGCTCCGAGTGTGGCGCCCACCTGGCAGAGTCCCAAAGAGAGGCTCAATCCCCCGAGCAGCAGGTCCTGGTGGCAAAGCTCCAGCGCTTGCTGCCCAAGGCCTTCGCAGAGCGACTGCTGGCTACCCGCGGCTCTGTCGGCAGGGAGCGGCGCATGGTCACCATCCTGTTCTGCGACGTCAAAGGCTCGACGGCCATGGCCGAGGGGCTGGATCCCGAGGACTGTCATGGAGATCATGGATGGGGCTTTTGACGTCCTCATCGAGCCGGTGTACCGCTACGAGGGCACGCTGGCCCGGCTCATGGGCGACGCGGTGCTTGCTTTCTTTGGCGCGCCCATTGCCCACGAGGACGACCCGGAACGGGCCTGCCGGGCGGCGCTGGAGATCGTCACCGGGAGCGCGCGGGTATGCCGGAAAACTGGAACGGGAGAGAGGGATCTCGGGCTTCGACGTGCGGGTCGGGATCAACACCGGGCTAGTGGTCGTCGGTGAAGTGGGCTCGGACCTGCGGGTCGAGTACACGGCCATGGGCGACGCGGTCAACCTGGCGGCACGGATGGAGCAGAACGCGCCACCAGGCGGCATCCTGATGACACACGAGACCTACCGCTTTGTGCGGGGTGTATTCGACGTGCTTCCCCAGGAGCCGTTGCTGGTGAAGGGTAGGGCGGAGTCGGTGCAGACCTACCTCGTGGAAGGGGCCAAGCCCCGCGCCTTTCGCAAACCCACCCGTGGCGTAGAAGGTGTCGAGACGCGGATGATCGGCCGCGAAGCGGAGTTCAAGCATCTGCAGGAATCCTTCCAGACCATGATGGAGGACGGCGAACTACAAATGGTCACGGTCTGCGGTGAGGCCGGAGTGGGCAAGTCGCGGTTGCTGCACGAGTTTGACCTCTGGTCGGAGTTGCTGCCGGAGCAGTTCTACTACTTTAAGGGACGAGCCGGCCCCGAGATGCAGAACCAGCCCTACAGCCTGATCCGCGATCTGATCGGCTTCCGCTTCCAGATCGAGGACAGCGACCGCCCAGAGGTGGTGCGGGAGAAACTGGAGGAGGGAGCGGCCGTGGCCCTGGGGCCAGGGGAGGGCAGCCAGCGCTGCGCCCATTTCGTCGGCCGCCTGGCTGGCTTTGAATTCGGCGAGAGCCGCCACCTGGCGGGCGTGCAGGACGATGCCCAGCGGTTCCGCGACCTCGCCCTGGTACACCTGATTGACTATTTCGCAGGCATGGCTGCCCAGCTACCGGTCCTGCTGCTGTTGGAGGACCTGCACTGGGCCGACGACAGCTCCCTGGATGCCCTGAACCACCTGGCCTTGAACCTGGCTGAGCCAGCGGGTGATGATCGTCTGTGCGGCGCGGCCGGCGCTGTTCGAGCGGCGACCGCATTGGGGCGAGGGCCAGGCCTTTCACAGCCGGCTGTCGCTGGAGCCGCTGTCCAGGTGGGACAGCCGGCGGTTGGTAGCCGAGATCCTGCAAAAGGTGGAGGAGGTGCCCCAGGCGCTGCGCGACCTGGTGGTGTCTGGCGCCGAGGGCAATCCCTTTTTCATCGAAGAGCTGATCAAGATGCTGGTCGAGGACGGCGTCATCGTGGTGGGGAGGACGGCTGGCGTATCGAGCCCGGCCGGCTGGCCGAGATCCGCGTGCCGCCGACGGTGAATGGCGTGCTGCAGGCCAGGCTGGACCGGCTGCCCCCGGTGAGCGTGCAATGTTGCAGCAAGCATCGGTGGTAGGGCGTCTGTTCTGGGACCGGGCTGTGCTCCGCATCAGCCAGTCAGCCGGTGAGGGGATTGAGGACGCGGTGGTCGCCGACAGGTTGGCAGCACTGCGAGACAGGGAGATGGTATTCCAGCGGGAGACGTCTACCTTTGCCGGCGCCGGGGAATACATATTCAAACACAGCCTGCTGCGAGAGATCGCCTACGAGAGCCTGTTGAAGCGAGAGCGGCGGGAGTACCACAGCCTGGTGGCTGACTGGCTGCTGGAGCAAGGTGGGGAGCGAGTCGGGGAGTACACCGCGCTGATCGCCGACCACCTGGAGCTGGCTGGGCGTACGTCGGAGAAGTGTGGTTATCTGCTGCAGGCGGGGGACCGGGCACGGAATTTGTACGCCCACCAGGAGGCGATCCCGTCCTACGAGCGGGCGCTGGCGCTGCTGAAGGTGCAGGGAGACGATGAGCGGGCGGCGCGGACGCTGATGCAGTTGGGACTGACTCACCACACTGCCTTTGACTTCCGGCGGGCCCGCCAGGCCTACGAGGAGGGTTTTGCCCTGTGGCAGCAGGCGACGGAGGCAGCCCCCGCTGCCGCCCTGCCGCCTGCACCCCATGCGCTCCGGGAAGCAGGGTGGAATCCGCTTAGCTTGGATCCTGCTCATGCTAGTGATCTCTCGTCAGGTGTCATCGTCCACCAGCTTTTCAGAGGGTTGGTCGCGCTCACACCGGAACTCAGCGTTGTCCCCGGCGTCGCGAAGAGCTGGGAGGTATCTCGCGGAGGTCGCCAGTATGTGTTTCACCTTCGCAACGATGTCGTTTGGAGCGACGGGGCGCCGCTGACGGCCCACGACTTTGCCTATGCCTGGAAGCGCGTACTCGATCCGGCCACCGGTTCCTGGCTTGCCAGCCTGCTGTACGACATCAAGGGAGCCCAGGCCTACCACCAGAGTTTGGTCTCCCATCCGGGTGCTGTCGGCGTGCGGGCTCACGACGAGGCCACCCTGGTGGTCGAATTGGAGGCACCCACCGGTTACCTGCTGTACCTGATGGCCGGCGGTGTGACCTGCCCCGTCCCACGCCATGTGTTGGTGCAACATGGCGCCGCATGGACCGACCCGAAGAACATCGTCGGCAACGGCCCGTTCACCCTGCTGTCGTGGAAGCCCAGCGAGTCGATGGTTCTGGTACGCAACCCGCGGTACCAGGACCGGTTCGCTGGGAATGTGCAGCGGGTAGAGCTTTCCCTGTTCGCTGACGCAGGCTGGCGCCGTCGCCTGGAGATGTATGAGGCCGGTCTCCTGGACGTTTTCCACCTTGACGCCAACTTTCCGAAAGAGATGGATCGCCTGCGCCAGAGATATGCCGACGAGTACCTCACGATGCCAGGCTCAGCCGTCCCATACTTGGTCTTTGACGTGACACAGTCGCCCTTTGATGATCCCCGAGTCAGGCGCGCCTTTGCCCATGCCGTGGACCGGGATGCACTGGCACACGTTTCCCGGGGCGGCCACTGGTTTCCGGCCACGGGCGGGTTTGTGCCGCCCGGCATGCCGGGCCACTCGCCGGGCATTGCCCTGCCGCACGATCCCCGGCGCGCCCAACAGCTCCTGGCGGAGGCCGGGTATCCGGGAGGTAGGGGCTTCCCGGAGGCGGAGTTTCTGGCAAGTGAGGGTTACGCGACTGTAGCCCAAGACCTGTCCGCGCAGTGGCGAGAACACCTGGGAGTAGAAATCCGGTGGAAGGTGATACCGTGGGAGGAGTTCTTGGACCAGGTCCGCAGAACTAGGCCATGCCTGTTCCCCATGACGTGGATAGCTGACTACCCTGACCCTGATGAATACCTCAGGATGCCCCTACAACTCTATACAGCCTGGGGCCACGAGACCTACTGGCAGCTCATCGAGCAGGCCCGGCAGGTAACGGACCAGGGAGCGAGAATGGCCCTATATGCTCGGGCGGAGCAGATCCTGGTAGAAGAGGTACCGATCCTGCCGCTCAGCTATACGCGACAGCATCTGCTGGTTAGGCCTTGGGTGAAGAGGTACCGGCTGTCGGCGATGTACAACCATTTCTGGAAGGACGTAGTGATCGAGCCACATTGAGCTATCGACAAACGACAGACGACAGACGACAGACCAATGGTGCCCTGGGATCTGCGATGCCCAGAGTCCGGCTGCGCAGACTGAACTAGTCGTTCCGGTCTGGCATTCAGGTGCCAGGTGAGGCCGGCACCGGCGGGTGATGGAGGAAAGAGTGCCCTTAATCCGAAAGTTGAGTGAGAACGAATGACCAGGCTCGATAGGGAGGTCTTGAAACAGATGGCCTTTCTGGAAGGTGCGGAGCCGGAGCTTCTAGAGTGGCTGGCTGATGCAGCGCGGGAGCGGAGCTTTGCGCCGGGCCAGACGATCGTGCGCGAGGGAACCGCCGGGCGTGAAGTGTACATCATCGTGGAAGGGCTGGTGGAGGTGGTCAAAGGAGATGGCGCCGCAGAGATGGTCCTGGCCAGACGCGGTCCGGGGCACATGTTCGGGGAGATGGGTTTCATAGAAGGCCGGCCCCGCTCTGCCACCATCCGCGCCCTCGAACCTACTTATTTGCTGGAGCTTTCTCAAGATGCCATGCACTCCCTGCTGACGGAGCAGCCCCGGCTGCTTTACCGTACCACGCAGATCATTAGTTCCCGGCTGCGCGAGTCGGACCTGCAGATGATCGCCGATCTTCAGCGCAAGAACGAGGAACTGGCCCGGGCCTACCACGAGCTGGAGGAGGCTCAGGCTGAACTGGTGGAAAAGGAGCGCCTGGAGCGGGAGTTGGAGCTTGCCCGCGGCATCCAGCACAGCTTCCTGCCCCGCGAGTTCCCGCGCCTGCCAGGCTTCGAGTGCGCCGCCCGCTACCGGCCCGCGAGGCAGGTGGGTGGTGACTTTTATGATGTTGTCCCCCTGGGCGACCAGCGTGTGGGCCTGGTGATGGCCGATGTTTCGGACAAGGGCATGGCCGCGGCGCTGTTCATGGCGCTCAGCCGGAGCCTGATCCGGGCCGAATCCCAGCGCAACCCCTCGCCCCGGTCCGTTTTGCTCAGTGTGAACCGGCTGCTGTTGGAGATGAGCCAGGCCGGCATGTTTGTCACCGTCTTTTACGGGGTCCTCGATGTAGCGCGGGGGCTCCTTGCACTACGTCAGGGCCGGTCACGATCGACCTCTGCTGCTGAGATCTGGTCAGGACGCGTGCCAGATCCTGGAGGCTGAGGGCATGGCGTTGGGCGTCGTCGAGGAGGTGGTACTTGGAGGAGGTGGCTGTGCGTCATGCGTCCTGGCGATCTGCTGGTCCTCTACACCGACGGCATCACGGACGCGAGTTCGTCTCTGGCGAGTTCTTTGGGGTAAGGCGCTTGCAGGACAGCCTGCTGGGTGCCCTTGCAGTGGATGTCCAAGGAGTGTGCGATCTGCTTTTTGAGCGTGTGGATCAGTTTCAAGCAGGGGCGGCGCAGTTTGACGATATGGCGCTGCTGGGAGATTAGGACGGGAGCTGGCGGACTGATAGTCTGCCGGACCAAGAGGCTTGCAGCAGGTGACTGCAGCCGCCGGAAGAAAAGCGGCGCTTGAGGCGCGCATGGTACGAACGAGGCGGCCGACCTGTTGCCGTGGACTATAGAGCAGCCTGTGTGCTCAGCAGCATGGCAGCTGCGAATGGGGCCAAGCTAAAGGAGCGCTAGCGCAGCGCGCCGCGAAGGGTCAGGAGGATGGCTCCGACGAGGATGAACAGGAAGACTATTTGGGCCGCGCGCCCGGGCCGGTTGAACCATTGGGCGATGCCTTGGTCGCTGCGGTCGAGGCTGTAGGGCAAGATGCCCAGCACGAGCAGGACGACCAACGGCACCAGCACGCCGGCCAGGAAGGGCGATGCGATGCGCAGCAGTTCCTGGATCCAGAGAAAGAACCAGGGCGCCTTGGGCTCGGCGACCAGGGCAGTGGGATCGGCGGGGGAGCCAGGGGCGCGTCCAGCAGCAGGCTGAGCCCGACCAGCGCGGCCAGGGTCAGCAGGGCGGCGGTCATCTCGGTGCGGACCAATTGCGCCCGGCCCACGCGGGGCGCCTTCTGCCGGCTGGAGATGCCTCCGTCGCGGCGGACACGAAAGAGGTGCCAGGTCGTGAGCAGCAGGGCCGGCAGGGCCAGGCCCAGGATGTGCCAGGTGTAGAATCGGATCAGGGCCGATGCGCCGATACTGGTTCCGCCAACGACAAAGCGGTACAGCGCCGGGCCAAGGCCGGGGATGGCCGCCACGAGGTTCGTGCCTACCATCAGCGCCCAGGTGGTGTCCTGGTCCCAGCGCAGGACAAAGCCGGTAAAGTTGAGGACCAGCGTCAGAAACAGCAGCGCCACGCCGATGAGCCAGTTGGCGCGCCGACCCCCTTTGTAGCCCCCGCTGAGTACGACGCGAGCCATGTGCAGGACGACCGTGCCCACCATCAACTGGCCGGCCCAGAAATGCAGGTTGCGCAACAGCCAGCCGTAGGGTGCGCGATAGGTGATCTGGCGGATCGATTCATGGGCCAGCTCGGGGGCAGGCACATAGATGAACATCTCGATCACGCCGGTGACGCCCAGCACGAGGAACAGCAGGAGCGAGATGCCACCCAACCCAAAGGTGTAGACGGGGCGAACCTCCCGGGCTGGGATCGTCGGGGGATGCAGGTGGTAGTAAAAGTTGGGGCGGCGCTGGGACATGGATGTCTTCCTGATTGGTGTGGGTTCTCAGAGGGCCAGGCGCGCCGCGGGATCCACCGGCTTGGCCCGGTCAACCATCAACTGGCCCTCGTCCTGGTCCAGCCAGATGTGAAGGAAGCGCAAGGACTTGGTGGCCGGCCCGTTTTCGGCCTGCCCCTGGGCGTCAAAGCGGCTGTCGTGGCAGGGGCAGACGAATCCGTCCTCCTCTCCTTGCTCCACGAGACAGCCCAGGTGGGTGCAGACGGCGTCGACGACGTAGAAGCCCGGCGCGTCGTGGCCGACGTAGGCCTGCGCTTCAGGGACATAGACCCGCTTGCCCCGTGGATAGTCGCCCGGCAGGCCCAGGGCAACGATGCTGGAGGTAGGATTGGGTGGTTCGAAGGAGAGGAAACGGATGACCTGGCCGATGGCGAGGGCGCCTGCCGCGGCCAGCGAGCCCCGGGTCAGCCAGGACAGGAATCGGCGGCGGTCTAGCTGCCTGGCCTCGACGCTGGTTTCGGTATGGTCCTGCGGTGTTTGAACTTGACGGTCCATTCTTCGGGTCTGTCCTTGTCTGGCTACGGTGTCTGGCGGCCGGCTAGGCAGCGACCCGGCCCTGTTTTCGCTTGCCTGTCCAGGCCATGGCTGCGAGGATCAGGACCAGGCCCAGCGTGGCGGCGACAGTGGCGTCGCCACGGACCTCCGGGCCAATCCGCGCACCGGCGGGCAGGCGGCCATTCTCGTGCAGCAAAAAGGCGGTCAGCGCCCAATATTCGCTCTCTGAAAGCGCGCCAGGGCGCTGGGGAGGCTGCGTGCCCTGCACAAAGGCGAACAGCTCCTCCGGTGATCGAAAGGCCCCGAGGGCCTGCGGTCCGCCGCTCACCGGCGGGACCGACTTTGGAATGTAAAAGGCCGAAAGCTCTGACTTGCCTGTGTGGCAGCCGCGGCCCCAGCAGTTCTGATGGTCCTCAACCCATATCTCGCGAAATTCATCAGTCAGACCCTGGCCCCTGTCGCCGTGGCAGGGCATGCAGTGGAAATAGTAGAGATTGTGGCCCACATCGACCTGGGTTGGCCATTCGGGCAGCACTGGCTCGGCCAGGCGGTCGCCGCTCTGCTCTGTCGAGCGACCCATGCCCGGCATCGCGTCCGAGTTCGACGCGGGAGGCTGCGGGGGAGCGGCGTGGAGCGGACCTGGGCCCAGCAAGCCGGGCATGGCGGCGGTCACCGGCAACCAGAGGACCAGCGGTAGGATGACAAAGGCGCCGATCCTGCAGGTCGTGCGGATTCTTTGCCCCGTCAACTGCTTGGTTCCAGTTGCCCGACCCTGCTCAGCTATCGCCATCCGTCTCACTGCCATGTTGTCGCTGGATCTTGGGACGTCGGGTCCATCTCTGCAAAATCAGGGCGCTCAGGAGTAGTACAACCACGACGCCGGCCAAAACCCGCTCCGCCCCCAGCCCTTCGTGGTGGGCCTGGACGAGGCCCGATACCAGCAGGACCTCCTCGCCGTTGTCCGGACCCACGGGGTCGTGCGGGAGATCGATCTTGTTTTTCTCGGCCAGGTATGCGGCAAGCTCCCAGTATTTTTCGTCACTAAAGAGGCCGGGGAAGGACCAGGGCATATCCACACGCAGGTACTCGTACAGTTCCGTGGCCGTCCGGTAGCCGCTCAGTGCCCCGGTGCCCATGACCAGCGGCGCCTCTCGCGGGATTTGAAAGCCTTCGGGCGGGTGGTTGGCGGCGTGGCACCGGGATTGCCAGCAGTTCTGGTCGGCCGGGTCCAGCACGCCGCGCCACTCTGGCGGTCAGGCCCTGGCCCCGGTCGCCGTGGCAGACCATGCACGACATCCAGTATTCGGCATGCCCCAGCTCGATCTGGGTCGGTGGGTCAGACATCGGCGGTCGGGCAAGCCGTTCGTGGGGGTCCATCATGCCCATGCCCATGTCCATGTTGGGACTGGATGTGGGCTCGGCATCCGCGGCCGGGGACGCCGGCGAGTCCGGGAGCGTAGGCATGCAATGCCGATGCCTGGAAAGGCCACGACAAGCACAAGGCCCAGCAGCAGTGCGATCGGCATGCAGATGTGTTTGCGTTGGAGATTAATGATCCACTTGGCCATCTTTGCCCGCGTGCCCTCCCAGCTTATTCCGGCCTCGGCTGCTTCTACGACTTGCAGAGTATACCTGAGCCCTGTTTTTTTCGCAAGTGCGGGTTTATCTGGGATCCGGTCAGGGATCCTGTGGTTAGTTGCCCACAGCCAGGCGGCAAAGCACGGCTGGCTGCACATGACCGTCGGGTCACGGACCCGACGGGAGCGAGAGGGGGCGCGGCGAACTCTGCGGGACCACCGGGCCTCGGACCCGACAGGAGCGAAAGGGGGGGCGCTGCGGACTCGGCCGGACCGTTGGGTCACGGACCCGATGGGTGCGAAGGGGGGTGCGCTGCGGACTTGGCCGGACCGTCGGGTCACGGACCCGACGGGAGCGAGGGGACGACCGGGACTGCCAGTCCCATCCGGGTGCGAAAGCAGAAACCCTTCGGGTCTCTGAGACCCGAAGGGTTTTTCGACGTCAGCAGACAGGCTCTTCCTAGTCCCTCAGCCTCGGGTCCAGGGCATCGCGCAGGCCGTCACCCAGGAAGTTGATGCTCAGAACCGTCAGTGAAATCAAGATACCGGGCCAGAGGACCATCCAGATGTTGAGCTGCAGAAAATCCTTGCCGTCGTAGAGCAGGCGGCCCCAGGTCGGAAAGTCGGAGGGGAAGCCCAGCCCCAGAAAGGAGAGGGCGGATTCGGTCAGGATGGCGTTGGCCACGCCCAGCGTGGCGGCGACCATGATGGGGCTCAGCACATTGGGGAAGACGTGCCGGCTCAGGATGCGGGTTTGTCGGGTGCCCACGGCGCCGGCCGCCATAACAAATTCCTCCTCCTTGACCGACAGCGTCTGGCCGCGGACCACGCGGGCCGTGGCCATCCAGTTGAGGATGCCGATGACGAACACGATCAGGATAAAGATGCCCATCTCCGGCCCAAAGGCTGCCCTTAGTGTGTCACGAAACAGAAGGATGATCACCAGCAGCAGGGGCAGCAGGGGTAGCGCCAGAAACATGTCGGTAACGCGCATGAGCGGGCCATCCAGCTTGTCAAAGAAGCCGGCCAGGCCCCCGAAAAGAGTCCCCACAAAGATGGCGATCAACATGGCCGCAACGCCCACGGCGATGGAGATGCGGCCGCCGTACATGGATCGGGCCATCATGTCGCGCCCCAGGTGGTCCGTACCCATGGGATGCGCTCGACTCGGCCCCTGGTGGGCCACCATAAAATCGATATAGTCTGGATCCCCGTTGTAGATGAGCGGGCCGGCGAATGAAAACAAGATCAAAAAGATAAAGGTAGCCAGACCGATCATGGCCAGATTATGCTTGCGGAACTGGTGCCAGACGTCGGTCCAGAGCGAGCGGTGTTGGCGCAGCGCGAAATCGGTTACGGTCTTTTTTTTGACAGTCTCAGCAGTCATGGTCCTACCTCGCTATTCTCAACGTTGCTCGCAACGCAACCTCGGAGGTCTTTAGCTCGAACCGGTCCCTGCATCGTGGCGGAAGCCTCACATTGAGGCCGTAGCACGCCAGGCAGAGACCTCCGGGGTCTGAAACGGATCAGTCGTACCGGATCCGCGGATCCAGGACGCCGTAGAGCACGTCGGCCACGATGTTGCCCAGCACGATGAGGACGGCAAAAATAAAGGTCAGCGACTGGACCAACGGGATGTCGGCCCCCTGGATGGCGATGATCAGAAGCGAGCCCAGGCCGTTGACGCGAAAAATCTGCTCGGTGATGATGGCCCCGCCAAAGATGGCCGGGATGCCCAGGGCGATGAGGGTCACTACCGGGATCAGGCTGTTGCGCAGGACGTGGCGCATCAGCACGACCCGCTCGCCCAGTCCCTTGGAACGGGCGGTGCGCACATAGTCGCGGCCCAGATTGTCCAGCATCGAGGAGCGGGTGTAGCGGCTCAACTGGGCCGCCTGGAAAAAGGCCAGCACCCCCACGGGCATGATCAACTGCTTCATCTGCTGGACAAAGCTGTCAAAATCGGTGACCTTGCAGGGTGGTGTCATAGATCGAGGGGAACCAGCCCAGGTAGACGCTAAAGATGATGATGCACAACAGGCCGGTAAAAAAGGTGGGCACCGAGAAGCCGATCATGGCCACAAAGGTCCCGGCCTGGTCAAAGACAGAGTACTGCCTGTAGGCCGACATCACGCCGATGGGGATGGCGATCATGATCGAGAAGAGATAGGCCAGTCCGATGACCCACAGGGTCTGTGGCAGGCGCTCGATGATCAGGTCGATGACCGGGGCCCGGGTCGCCCAGGATCGGACCCGCAGCCGGTTCTCCGAGTCGCCGATCTCCACGCCGGTGATCTGCTCGATGATGTTCAGCGGTTCGTTGATAAAAAACTGGCGCAGCCATTTGATGTAGCGGATGTGCATGGGCTGGCCCAGCCCAGCGACTCACGGATCTGGGCCCGGACCTCCGGCGGGATGGTCATGGGCAGGTTGCCGGTGGGATCGTTGGGCGCCATATCCAGGATGACAAAGATGACAAAGCTGATGACCAACAGGGTGGGGATGGCGGTTAGTATGCGTCGAACGATGTATCTTCCCATGCTGCCTCGATTCTGAAGAGCAAAGTGGTCTGCGGGCCCTCGTGGGCCCGCAGACCACTCTCTATCGGTTAGCTAGGGTTAACTGCTCCCATTGCAGTCACAGGCGTCTACTACTGGCTCGCCCGCGTCCAGTCGGCGATGTTCCACAGCTCGGAATCCCAGGAGTTCATGCGCACGCCCAGCAGGCTGTTGGCGTTGGCCGAAACGTCGCCGCGGTGGACCAGCGGGATCATGACCCCGTTCTGGACCAGCAGGTCGTTCTGGGCCTTGGCGATCTCGGTGCGCTCTGTCAAAGTCGGCCGTCTGGGACATCTCGGCCACCAGATCCTCGTAGGCCGGATCCCACCAGCGCGGGATGTTGTTGCCCAGCCACTGGTTGGACTCGTCCGAGATCTCCGCCTTCAGCCAGTTGGCCATGTAGCGCTCGGGGTCGGTGCCGTCAAAGCGAGTTGGTGTACATCTCGATGTCGGCGTAGAACTTGCCGTAGGTGTCGGGGCTGGCCGGGTCGCCGCCAAAGAAGACGGCAGAGTCGACGTTGCGCAGCTCCGTCTCGACGCCGATCTGCTCCCACCACTGCTTGATCAGGGCCTGGGTGCTCTGGCGCACCGAGTTGGTCGAGGTCTGGTACAGGATGCTCAGGCGGACGCCATCCTTCTCGCGGACGCCGTCGGAGCCGGGCAGCCAGCCGGCCTCGTCCAAGAAGCGCGTTGGCGGCGGCGATGTCCTGCGTCAGGCAGGCGTCGTTGGCCGTAGAGGCATAGATGGTCGGCCCAGACAGCACGTTGCAGGTTGCCCTGCCGGCAAAGCCGTAGAGCCGGCTGGCGAGCATGTTGCGGTCGATGGCCAGGGACAGCGCCTGGCGGACCGCCGGGTCGCTCAGGAAGGGGTGCGGGAACTGGCCGTCCTCGGTCCACTTGGAGCGGTTGCTCGCCCAGGTCGGGGTCGGGGTCGGTAAAGTTGACCATCAGTCGCTCGACGCCGGTGCCGTAGGAGGCGATGACCTTGCCTTTGCCTGCCGCTTCCATGGCCGACAGGATCTCGGGCTCGACCTGCAGGTTCCAGGCATAGTCGGCTTCGCCCGTCTCGAGCACTGCGCGAGCGGCTGAGGGGGCGTCGCCGCCACCCTTCATGACCACTTCGCTGAAGCAGGGCTTGTTGGGGTCGCGGAAGTTTTCGTTGACCTCATAGACAACCACGTCGTTGGCCCGGAAGTCTTTGACCTTGAAGGGGCCGGTGCCGATGGGGTAAAAGTTCTGGTCGCTGCACTCCTGGGCCTTGGCGCCCATGCAGTCCTCGAACTGGGCCTTCTGGAGGATGGGTGACGTGCTCGAGACCAGGGGGCCGTAGGGGAAGGGCTTGGGCACGGAGAAGTTGATCTTGAACGTCAGCTCGTCAATGGCCTCAACGCTCTCGACGTCGGCAAAGTTGGAGAGCGCGTTGCAGCCCATCTCCGGGTCCAGGCAGTACTCGGCAGAGAAAACGGCGTCCGCCGATGTTAGTGGCGTGCCGTCGGACCAGAGGACACCTGGCTTGAGCTTCCAGGTGATACTCATCAGGTCCTCAGAGACGCCGCCGTTGTCTACGGTGGGGATCTCCTCGGCCAGCCAGGGCACCAATTGGCCTGACTCGTTGTAGCGGGCCAGCGATTCCAGGACCACCGAACCGGCGTGGATGTCCTTGGTACCGCCGGAGAGGTAGGCGTTGACCATCGAGACGGCCTGCCAGTAGAGCAGGGTTACGGTGCCACAGGAGCCACGGGCGCCCGCCGGGGCCTCAGCCTCGACTTCGACGGTCTCGATGATGGTCACCTCTTTCTCGATCACCTCGGTGACGATCTTTTCGACTTCGACTTCCTGGGTGACGATCTTTTCGACTTCGACTTCTTTCTCCACCACCACCGTCTGAATGACGGTCTCGGGCTCGGGCGCGGCACCACAGGCAGAAAGGACCAACGTGGCGATCATCAGCAGAGCAAGCAGGCTGGCGCCCAACTTCATGGTTCGACTCGGCATTTTACTACTCCTCCTTCAAATTTGATGTACTGGGCCGGCAGATAGATAGACGGGTGCGGTAACCCGTTGGGAGGAAGGGCCGGCATCACCTCCTGCCCGGGGTAAGGCCAAAGTCCACGTACCGCGTGTTTGCCTCCTCTCTGAATGCTTGGGAACATATTGAGCGTACAACGAGATCGCTGAATTATATCACACTTTGTTGGAACTTGTCAACTCGCGCGCGGAGCCGTTAAAGATTCCCAAAGAAGGGAGCGTTCAGCCGGCGCGCGTGGGAAGGCGGCCCCGAACGCTCTTTCAGCGGGAGCGACAAGCCTGAGCACAGTATACCACAAGTCTGCTAGATTGTCATCCGAGAAAGCGCGGATATGGGATACGGAAAAGGGACTAGCCCGGTCTGCGATTCCGTACGACAAAAGCTGCAATGGAGCTACGCGGGATGGCGTATGCTGGTTGCGATGGCGCCCGGACTTGTGTGTCTTTCTCATGATAGGTGGTGCTTTCTCGCGGCCGTGCCGCGTCGAGCTAGCTGGTGGCACCTGCAGGCGGGCTAGGATAAGGCCGAGGCATCCGCATCGTGCAGCGAGGCCAGGCCCTCGCGCAGGGCATAAAGGGCAGCCTGTGTGCGGCTGCAGAGGTTCAGCTTGCTCAGGATGCGGCTCACGTGGGTGCGTACCGTGGCCTCGCTGATGCAAAGCTCCTGGGCGATCTCGCGGTTGCTGTGGCCCTGCGCCAGGAGTTGGAGCACCTCTTTCTCCCGCTCTGTAAGGCCGCCTGCTCCGGCCGCGGTATCCGGTGGGTAGGCGAGCTGGTGCAGAACTTTGCGTGCGACGGAGGGATGGAGCGAGGACTCGCCCCGGTAGACCTGCCGGATGGCCAGCGTCAGCTCCCCCGGTCCCGAGTCTTTGAGAAGGTAGCCCAGTGCCCCGGCCCGAATGGCGGGAAAGACCTTGTCATCGCTGGCAAAGCTGGTCAGTACCAGGATACGCGCGTCGGGCTGCTGCTCCAGAATATGGCGCGTGGCCTCCAGGCCGTCCATGCCCGGCATCACAATGTCCATGAGGATGACATCTGGTTGGACTGTACTCGCCTGGGTGACGGCCTCGTGCCCGTTTTCCGCCTCGCCTACGACGTCGATGCCCGGCTCCGTGGCCAGCAGGGCGCGGATGCCCTTGCGCACGATGGCGTGATCGTCGGCGATCAGAACTCGTATGGGACCGCCATCTGCCGGTTCTGTGGTGATGGGGGCGCTCATTCCTGGTTCGTTCACTGTTCTACCTCCACTGTAATCTTGTCCCGTGGCCTGGCCTGCTGTCCACGGCCAAGTTCCCCCCCAGTCTGGCCGCCCGTTCTTCCATGCCACGCAGGCCAAAGCCACCGCACTGCCGGGCTTGGGCCAGGTCAAAACCTACGCCATCGTCCTGTACCTCAAGAGCAACGGATCGCCCGTTCTGATGGAGCCGCACGCAGAGTTCCTGCGCATGGGCATGCCTGAGGGTATTGTTCAGCGCTTCCTGGGCAATGCGGTACAGGCCCTCTTCAACCTCGGGTGACAATCCGCCATTGAGCTGTGATTCGAAGGCGACTGTCATTCCGGCGCGTGTTTCCACGGCTTCCAGGCGTGCTTGCAGGGCGGCCGCCAGGCCTTCATTTTTGAGCATGGGCAGCCGAAGCTCGAAGATGAGCAGCCTCATTTCCTGCAGGGATTCCTGGGCCGTCTCCTGGATCTCGACCAGGTGGCCGGTCGCCAGGTCAGCTTCGCCCGAAAGAAGCTGGCGTACCGCGGCCTCGGAGTAGAGGGTTATGCCGTACAGCGCCTGGGTAACAGAATCGTGCAGATCGCGGGCCAGCCGGTTGCGTTCCTTCATGACGGCCAATTGCTGGGCCTGTTCGTACAGCCGCGCGTTCTCCACCGCCACGCCAATCTGGTGGCCGATGGCGGCCAGCAGTGCGAGTTCTTCTTTTTCGACATAGCGCGGCGTCCTCGTCCCAACGTTGATGGCGCCCACACATTTGCCATGGACCATGAGCGGGATGCTTAGCAGAAGCTCCAGCCCTTCTCTGAGCACGAGGTCCCGCATCTCCCCGGGCGGGTAGTCGGCTGCCCGGCGGACAGCAGGCTGTCCTACCCTGGATGCCATGCCCGGCCAGGCTGGCCTCAAGGGGCAGCCTTACGGTACTGCGCACGAACTCGCCAGACAGTCCTCGATGGGCCACGGAGACCAGCTCGGAGGTCTCTTCTTCCAGCCGGAACGCTCGCCCGCTCTCCATTTCCAGGACCTGCAGGACCTGCTCCAGCGCATGGTCCAAAACCTGCTCCAGATCCAGCGACTGGCTGACCTCGGCGGCGATGGTATTGAGCGCGGCCAGCTCCTTGGTTCGATCGGCGACCTTGCGCTCCAGGCTCGGCATAGGATTCCTGGAGGTGGGCGGCCATGAGGTTGAACTGCTGGGCCAATTCCTCCATCTCGTCGCCCGAGGAAGCCACGATGCGCTGCTTGTAGCGCCCGCCAGCGATCTCCTGGGCAGCCAGGATCAGGTCAGAGATGGGCCGCGTGATGCGCCGGACGCCCACGGTGACCAGGGCTGTGGGGACCACCACGCCCAAACCCAGAAGCAAAAGCAGGATCTGTCCGTAGCTCTGGCTGGACCGGGTCAGCGCATCCCAGTTTTCCTCGATGACGAGACCCCAGGGGGTGTTGGGTACGGGGGCAAAGCTGGCAACGATCTCTTCCCCTTCCAGGTTGCGCGTGCGATAGGCGCCGGTAAGGTTGTCGAGCACCATTTCGACAGCCGTACGTTTTCCAAAGCTCTTGCCGATATGGCTGCGGTTTGTGTGATAGATGATACGTCCGCGCCCGTCCACCAGGTAGACGGTCTTGCTGCTGCCGACTCGCAGTTGCTCAAGGCTGGCGTACAGTGCGTTGTCGGTGCTGCGGCCCAGGCGATAGAGCCCGGCGATTGCGCCCGTGATGTGGCCCAACTCGCTCCTGGTGGGCGTGACCACCACGATATAATTGTAACCCTGCAGACCATCGTAGATGATATCAGAGTATACCGGCTCTTCCAGGCTGAGGATCCGCTCGCGGGAGAATTCCCTGAGCCAGCTTGCCCGCCAGCGGTCATAGTGCTGGGGCTCGGCGGCCAATATGTCACCATCCTCGTCCAGGACGATGATCCCGTCAAAGACCCTCAGATAGAGGCCCGCTAGAGGATCGGTGTGGGTGGCCAGGTCGTTGGCCAGGAGCTGGGCCGACAGGTGGGTAAGCTCCCTGTCGCGCTCAATGACCAGGTTCTCGGTGACCCGCTGGTAAGCGTAGACGGTGACCAGCGCCACCGCCAGAAAGATGATGGCTGTGGGAACGAAAGACCAGGCAATGATCTTGCTCCGCAGGTTGCCCTTCATGGGTCTTGGTCCCTCATGGCGCGGCCAGGGCCGCAAGCCGGGCCTGAAGCAGGTCCACGCCCTGGGTATTGGCTGGAAGTGGAACGGATGACTGCACCGAGGGCAGGATGTAGCTGTGCAACAGCTCCTGGGGGGCGTAGAAATCCCTGTCGTCCAGATCGCTGACAAAGACAGCTACCAGGTCCAATTCTGGCAACACGAACACAAACTGTCCCGCGTATCCCAATGCCATGTAGTAGCGGCCGCTGTCGTCGATCCACCACTGGTAGCCGTAGCCTCCCTGAAGCGTAGCCGGGATGTGCTTCGCCGTCGAAGCTGCCACCCAGGAAGAGGGTACAAGCTGCTGGCCTGCCCACTGGCCATCATGGAGATATAGGTAGCCGATCTTGGCCAGGTCGTGGGGCCTCATCAGTAGCTCGCCCCAGCCGATAGAGATGCCTTGGGGGTTGGACGGCCAGTCGAGGTCGGAAATGCCCAGGGGGCTGAATAGGTTCTCCTGGGCGTATTCGGCGGCGCTCATGCCTGTCGTCTCCTGGATGATGGCCGAGAGGAGGAAGGAGGCGCCGTTGCAGTACTCAAAGACGCTCCCCGGTTCCGCGACCATGGGCAGGTCGAGCATGTGCTGGACCCAGTCATCGCTGTCTCGCATCTCGTTCAGGCCGCGCCAGCGGTACAGGTAGGAATCCTGGCAGTCCAGACCCGTGGTCATGGTCAGCAGGTGCTCGAGGGTCATGGCCTGCTTGCGCGCATCCAGGTTGGCTACGGTTCTGCCCGGCAGCAGATCCAGGACCGGCTGGTCCACGCCCCGGATGTAGCCCTGGTCGATGGCGATGCCGATGAGGGCCGAGACGATGCTCTTTGTGCAGGAGTGGATGATGTGCTTCTCTCCGGGAGCAAAGGGCGCGACGGTGGCGTCGAGGACCAGGTGGCCGTTGCGAACGACGGCGACGGCGTCAATGCCAGGGTCTTTCTGGCGGATGGCGTCCAGCATGTCGGCCAGCAGTTCCGAGTCCATGCCCTGTTCCTCCGGCGTGGAGACGGGCCAAGGCCCGACCGGCCACGAGGCGCCCGACGCTGGCCTCGGGGGCGTGGCGCTTCCCTGCTGTTGAACCGCTGGGGGTTCGGCAGACCCGGAGGATGACAGCGTCGCCTCGATATAGCCATCCACGACCTGCTCCAAGATCTCCAGCGGCATGCTGCCGTTTCGAAGCAGGACGTTGTGGAATGCCTTGAGGTCAAAGCGGTCGCCCAGCTCGTCCATGGCCCGCTGGCGTAGCTCGAGGATCTTGATCATGCCGATCTTGTAGGCGGTGGACTGCCCCGGCCAGACGATGTAGCGCGCGATCTGCAGGCTCGGCTCCACGCTGTCGCCGGGCTCGTAGCCCGTATTCTCTACAAAAAAGTCCAGGGCTTGGTCAAAGGTCCAGCCCTTGGCGTGGATGCCCGTATCGACGACCAGCCGGGCCGCCCGGAATGCCTCGGCCTGCAGACGGCCCAGGTCACCGTAGGGATCATCGTCGTACCAGCCGAGTTCGGCTGCGAGCTGCTCGGAATAGAGGGCCCAGCCTTCGGTGTAGCCATCAAAGGACATGGCGCCGCGGAAGGCTGGCAGCTCTGACTCCTGGGCGATGGAGATCTGGAAGTGATGGCCCGGGATGGCTTCGTGGTAGGCGAGGGTGGGCATGGCATAGCGCTCTTCGGCAGCGTTCCCCGGGCCGGCGTGAAAAGCGCCCGGCCGGGTACCATCGAGGGAGGGGGAAACGTACATGCCCTTGATGGGGCTGGTGACGACCTGCAGCTCGGCCTGGGGCCGCAGGTCAAAGGCGGCATCCAGATTCTGCTCCGCACTGTCAATGAGGGCGGTGTAGGTGTCGATGACCTCGCTGGCCGGCACCTGGCCGCCGTCTTGGGCCACCCGGTCGAACAGCGCGGGAATGCTCTCGCCTTCAGGATAGCCCAATGCTTCAGACCGGTCGCGCATCTGGGCGTGGACGCGCTCCAATTCCAGCAGGCCCAAGTCGTGGATCTCGCCCGCGCTCATACCGGTCGTGCTATAGTGCCGCAGCAGGTGGTCATAGTAGGCGTCGCCATTGGGGAACTGCCACAGGCCATCATCGCTGGGCGCCACGGATGCCAGGTGTTCCAGGTAGGTGGCAAGGTCCTGGTAAGCGGGCAGCACGCTGTCCTCAATGGCCTGCACCGCCGTGTCCAGCAGCTCCTGTTTTTCTGCAGCAGTGAGGTCTTCCAGGGCGTCAACCTTTGTGGCAAGGGCATGGTAGTAGGGCGTTTGGGTAGGGCTGGACCCCGCAACCCCGCGCACCCCATACAGGGCCCACTGGCTGGCAAAGGCTGGGGGTACGATGCCGGCCTCTTCGCGCAGTCTGAGACCCTCCAGCAGTTGCCCAAATTTGGCATCCACCTGGCCCAAGCGCGTGACATAAGCCTCGGCGTCGGAGCTGGTGGCAATGGGGTGGAGATCAGAGAAAAAGTAAGTGGTCAGCTCGTGGACCGCTGTCACCGGGAAAAAGGTGGCCGGATAGTCGTAGTACATGAACTGCGCCTCGCTGGCCTTGTCCTCCAGGTACCACTCGTAGACGTCGTAAGAGATCTGCTGTTCGGGCTCGAGTTGGTCGCGGTCATAGGCCCTGAGCATATCCAGGACGACGGCGCGCATCTGCTGGGTATCCCGGAGGTAGGCGTCCGAGATGTTGGTGAGTTCCGCGCCCTGCAGGCCATAGGCGCCACCGAGGCCATCGGCCAGAACGGTCTCGGGATCTCTCAGGGCGAGTTCCCGCCACGATGCCTCAAAAAACTGGTCGATGTTCAGACTCTGGAGGCTGACGAACAGTGTATCGGCGGGCGATCCTGCCCCGTTTGAGGTAGATGCCGCTGGGTGAGTATGCTGACCAGGGGGACCTGTGGACTCTGGCTGGTCCGAGGGGGCGGACGTGGAACCCTGTGTGTCTTGGGTCGCAGAGGAAGTGGCTAGGGGTACCTCTCTGACGGGATCTGGGGGGCTGGAGCATGCCAAGAAGGCGCAGACCGCCAAGAGCGCGGTCACAACCAGCAGTGCTCTGGCCAAGATCGCCTTCATGTCTCCCCCACCTTCCCGACCCGGCTCGTCCCTCCGGTGCGCGAACAACGCGCTTTGCTTCCACATCGTAAAGGGCGAAACGGTGCCCTCTGTTCGTGTACCGGTTGTTGAGGAGCCAGGTCCGTACTGGACCCCTAGTTGTCAGTATATCGCATAGGGTGTGCTGTCACATTGGCCATCTGGGGGATTTCGCATTGGCCACGTGGCCAGTCTTTGGGGCTGGCGCTACCACACTGCGTCCGTGAACTCGGTTGGCGGAGCTGAACGGGGAAGATCCCGGAAGGATTGGTTCGTGTAGTCCAACCAGTCTTGAAGGTCATTGCTCATCGACTCCAGGATCTGGGGCTGCTCGCTGGCCACGTTGTTCTGTTCGCTTGGGTCGGCCGCCAGGTCATAGAGCGCGCGCTCTCCGCTGGTCTGGTTGAGGATCAGCTTGTAGCCATCGCGCTGCAAGGCTTTGGACTCCTGGGGCGCGCGGTAGAGTGATTCGCTATAGATGGGCCGTGCTGGCAGCGCCTCTCCACTCAAGGCAGGGATGAGGCTTATACCCTCCGCCTCTGGGGGCATGGCCGCCCCGGCAGCCTCGATGAGGGTGGGCGCCAGGTCCAGCAGCGCCACCGGCGTATCAACCGCCGAGGAGGCGGCGATGCCTGGACCGGCCATGATGAGCGGTATGCGAATCACTTCCTGGTGCAGGCTGTGGCCGTAGGTGTAGCCACCGTGTTCCATGAATTCTTGGCCGTGATCCGAGGTCACCACGACCAGCGTGTCTCCGGCCAGACCTTGGGCCTCAATCTGCCCGACAAGGCCACCCACCAGCCGGTCCAGGCGGTGGACCTCGCCATCGTAGAGCGCGGTCAGGCCTTCCACGTCCAGAGGCATCAGTTTCTCCCGGGGTGCAAAGGCATCCCCCAGCCGCCAGTAGCCCATCCCCTTGAGTATGGCTTCAGAACTGGCCAGGGGCCCCTCGGGCAGCGGACGGAAAGGCGGCTCAAGGCTGTAGGGGGGGAGCGCTTCGCTGTAATGGACCCACAGGAAAAACCGCTCGCTGCCGTGCAGGTCCAGGAAGCGGCTTACCCGGGCATTGACGCTGTCGCCGCCCCAGTCCTGGGGAAGCGGCGAATCAAAGAGGCGGGCATGGCCGCTGGACAGCAAGCCGCAGGCGGACGTATCCTCCGGGCAGCCCAGGAGCCAGCCCAGCGCCCGGTCGCGGGTGGGACCCAGGTCAAAGGGTTCTTTGGCGCGAGTGGTTTCAAAATCCTCAAAACCCTGGTCAAAACCCAGCTCGGCGGTCAGCCAGGGGCTGGTCAGGTAGGCGGCGGCGTGATAGCCGGCGTCTCGCAGCGCCTCGGCCAGGGTAACGCGCTGCTCATCCAGGTGGGGCTGGCAACTGATGGCGGCCTGGCAGGCGATGCCCAGTTGGCTGGGATAGAGGGACGTGAGCAGGGAAGCCAGCGAAGGCTCGGTCCAGGATGCTTGGGTGAAAGCCTGGTCGAAACGGAGGCCACGCTGGGCCAGGGCGTCGATATTGGGGCTGATGGCGGGATCGTAGCCGTAGGCGCCCAGGTGGTCGGGCCGGAGCCCGCCAGCGGTGACCAGGACGATGTTGGGCTGCTGGGGCGTGGCGACCTGATCCGTAGCCGGTGGGTTGAACAGGGGCAGATCGCGCAGGCCGGTCCGGTAGCCGGCGACAACAAGGACAGCCAGAAACGCGATCAGGTAGGCAGACAGGACCACAGCCCGAAACGCGGGCCAGGAAAGGGCCTTGGCCCTGGCCACGCTCCCCGCAAACCAGCCTGCCGCCAGGCCCAGGGATCCCCCCAAGACGAGCACCAGCAGCCAACCTGCGGCACCCGGCTCGTAGCGCTGCAGCCAGAACAGCAGACAGATTGCGGCAGCCAATAGCCCGGAAACGAGCCCGGCCAGGCCGGCGCGCGAAGCCTGCCTCTTGACCAGTCGATGGATGATCCAGGCGGCGCCACCGATGAGCGCGCCGGCCAGGGCGAAGAGCAGACCATAGATGGCGGCGAGATAGGCCAGGTTCAGAAGCCGGGGGCCCAGGTAGGGCAGGATCGAGCCCTGGAGCAGCAGGGGCAGGCCGTCCAGAAGGGCGGCCAGAAGACCCCAGGCCAGCCCTACGATCAGTCCGGTCCAGATGGGCCGGAGTCGTGGGGGTGTAGTGCTCTCCAGGGTGGCAGCTGGCTGTGGCTGTTCCATAGGCTGAATCTCAGTAGCCGATCTGGCGCAGGGCTTCTTCCATGGCCGCGTCCATTTCGCCGGCCTCGCCGCGCGCGTGGGGAAGTGAAGCCCAGCTCTCCATCATGCTGGCTGTCCAGGCCCGGAGTTCGTCGCGCATGGCGGCGGCCCGCTGCGGTTCCGCGGACGAGAGGTCGTGCTGCTCGCCGGGATCGTTCCGCAGATCGTACAACTCGGCCTGGTCGAGCTTGACGTTGTAGACCAGCTTATAGTCCCCCTGGCGCAGGGCCTTGTCGTCGTAGGAGGAACGGCGGGCGGGCGCCTCGCGTGTAGATAGCCACGGGCGGCAGATCCTCGCCCTGAAGAATGGGCAGCAGGCTCTGCCCATGAATCGGATCAGGCGACGGCGCGCCCGCGATGTCGATGAGGGTGGGGGCCAGATCGAGCATGGGGACCGGCATCTCTACGAAGCTGCCCGGCTCTGCCACCTGGGGCCCGACAAAGATCAAGGGCACCCAGTCCAGCTCCTGGTAGACGGTATGGCCGTGGCCATAGTCGCCATGTTCGTTGAATTCCTCGCCATGGTCGGCGGTGATGACCAGGATCGTGCTGCCGGCCAGCCCCTGGGCTTCGATCTCTTGCCAGATGGCGGCGATCCAGGTATCTACGTCCAGGGCCTCGCCGCCGTACAGGGCCCGGACAGCGGCCAGGTCATCGGGGCGCACGACCATGGGCGTGGTCTTGTTGGCGGGCGTCCAGGCCCGTAGGAAATCCTCACGTTCGTCGCTGAACCGTGCCCGGGATGCCGCCGAAGGATCGCTGGGGATCGTAGGCGGCGTGGGGCTCCATGTAGTGGAGCCAAAGGAAGAACTGCTCGTCGCGATGGAGGCGGATAAAACGCCGGGCCAGATCGTTGACCCGGCCGCCCTCGTTCTGCATGACCAGCAGCCGGTCGAAGAACATGGTATAGCCATCACCAAAGGTGTCGCAGATAAGCCCCCCTTGGCGGCAGGCCAGGCCGACCAGCGATGTCTCAGCCCGCAGCCGGTCGAGGCCATAGGGGCGGCCCGGCTCCGGGGCCACATAATCATCAAAGCCTTGAGCGTAGCCCTTGGCCGGGACGAGGTGGCCGTTGGTGACGAAAGCCTGCGTACGATAGCCAGCTGCTTGTAGCGCTTCGGCGACGGTAACGCGCATGTCGTCGATGACCCACTTCCTGCCGGTGATGATGCCCAGTTCGGTGGGATACAGAGAAGTCAGGAAGGAGGCGATGGATGGCACCGTAGAGCTGGCCTGACTGATGGCCTGCTGGAAGACCAGGCCGCGTTTGGCCAGGGCGTCGATGTTGGGGCTGACGGCCGGGCTGTTGCCATAGATGCCCAGGCCGTCGGCGCGCAGGGCATCGATAGAGACAAGTACAATATTCGGGCGCTCCGGTGTGGGACGCTGGTCGGTGACGCGGGGGTTGAAAGCAGCCAGGTCGCGGATGGAAATGTGAAAGACGGCGGCCCCGAGCAGGATGACGGCGCAGGCGACAAAGACCGTGATGACCACGTTTTGCAGCCTTTCGCCTCGTCTGGGCGAGTCTGCAATGGTGACGGCAGCCGCTGCACGGGCAAGCCAGCCGGCGAACGCTCCGGTCAGCAGAGCCAGGATGACGATCAGTATGGTGGAGCCTCCCTGGTAGTGCTGGAGGCCATAGGCCGCTGCCGATAGGGCGACGGCGAGGCCGGCGTACAGGGCAAAGAGGTCGGATAGGTTGGCACGCCGGTGGCTGAAGTATAGGACGGCCCACACAATGGTGCCCACCAGGGCCAGCAGCAGGCCGAAAACCAGGGCGTAGAATACGGCGACGTAGGTCACTGTCAGCAGGCGCCGGCCCAGGGCGGCCAGGGGATCGCCCTCCAGCAGGGCCGGCAGGGTATCGAGGAGGCCAAAGACCAGACCCCAACCCAGGCCCAGGGCGGCGGCCATGGTAATGGCCGTCAGCTCCATGCGGCGTTTGTCGCGCTCTCCCTTTTCCCGATCCACAGTTCCTATACTCCCGAAAGGTACATGCCGATGTCGAGGTCCCGGTTTACCAGGTCCCAGCAGGCGATTATAACCTCAGAGGGAAACGGAGTCAAACCTACCTGGCTGCCAGCCGGATGCGGGCCTCACCAGGCTCGCTGTTGATGCCAGAGCTGGGGCTCGGAGAGCTGGATGTGCCAGCCGTCAGTGCCGCTGGTCACGGGCCAGTGGCGAGCAACCGGAGGCTTGGGCGAGCAACCGGAGGCCCTGGCGAGTAGCCATGGACCCGGGCGAGCAAGCAGAGACCCGCGTGAGCTACCAGAAGTCTGGGCGAGCAACCAGAAGCTGGGGCGGGCAGCCAGAAGCCGGGGCGAGCAAGCCTGAAGGCAGCAGGTTGCCTTGAACCACCCTAGCCTGACTTGCGCCGGGTCAGCAGGATGGCGATGGCGGCGCCAACCACAAGCAGTACGGCGGCGCCAATGGCCAGCCCCCACAGGTTGGTACCACTGCCCGCTTCCTCCCAGCTCACGTCGTCGAACCAGGCCCGGCCGTCGGCAATGATCTGGGCCCAGATCTGGACCGCTGCCGCCTCGGGGGGAGCTTGCAGTTCGATCTCGCCTTCGGCCCAGTCGCTATTGCCCTGCTGGGCAGCTACTGTAACCGGTTCGCCCAGCGGACCTCCCAGCTCATCCACAAAAGAGATCTGGTAGGCGACCACGCCGTCAAGGATCTGGGCTTTGAGCCATCCCGAGAAACTATAGTCGACGCCGGGTTCTACGCTCACCGTCTGGAGCCAGGACATGCGGCCCTCGCCCTGGTACTGGCCTCCGGCGCTGCGCTTGCCCTCCTTGACGACGGTCGCATCCCACAGGAACTGGGCATCCCCCTCGGCGTTGAGATCGGCGGGATACCAGCCATCGGGCAGGCCGTCGCCGTCGGCGTCCTGCTCAAAACCAGGGTTCTGGAGGGTCTCGGGCAGGCTGTGGTTAAAGTTGCGGTACTCCCACATGATCTGGCCGGAAGGATCCACCTCAATGACGCGCCGGTGGTTGTTGTCGGCGATGAGGGTGTTGCCGTTGGGCAGCCGGTCGGCCTCGTAGGGAAGGGCCAGCCCCTCAAAGGTCCAGCCCACGCCGCCGGAGGGGTCTACCTCCAGAACGCGATGGTTGCGCGAGTCGGTGATGAGGGTATTTCCGTTCTCCAGCCGGTCGGCGTCGCGCGGCCAGTCCAGCGTATCGCCGCCGAAGGACCAGACGATCTCACCCGAGGTATCTACCTCGATGACCTGGTTCTCTTCCGAGTTTGCGATCATGGTGTTGCCGTCCGGGAGCCGGTCGGCGTTGTGGGGCCGGGTCAGCTGCTCGTAGGCCCAGACCACCTGGCCTGTCATGTCGACCTCGATGACGCGGTCATTGTTTCGGTCGGTGATGAGCAGGTTCCCGCCCTCCAGCAGTTCGGCGTCGTTGGGATAGTGCAGGTGCGAGCCGTCGGAAAGGGAGCCGCTGCCGGCGCCCCAGTCGTCGGAACTCCAGAGGATCTCGCCCTCACCGTCCACGCTCAAGACCCGGTCGTGGCTGGTATCGCTGACGAGCGTACTGCCATCAGGCAGGCGTTCAGCGCTGTGGGGAAAGGCCAGCTGCCCCACGTAGAGCCATACCAGCTCGCCCGCCGGGTTGATCTCCATGACCGCAGCGTCGGTGGTCGTATAATAGGCCCCACCGGCGTCGGTGATGAGGGTATTTCCGTTGGGCAGTCGCTCGATGCCCAGCGGCCTGTCCAGCATCTCGGGCGGAAAATAGTCCTCGCGCTCGCTCTGAGCCAGTACACCGGGGGCGGCAAGAATGGCCACCAGCCCAGCCAATACCAGGATTGTCCGTACTTTTCTCAACCTTGCCTCCGTCTTATCGTCTGTGCATAGATCTCTTCGATGGCGTCAGTAGCACGATCCCAAGCAAACTCGGACTGGGCCGTCTGCCGCGCACCTTCCCCGAGCTGGCGGGCCAGGCCCGGATCGTTCAGCAGGGCAACGATGGCCGCCGCCATGCCCGGCGCGTCGCCGTTGGGTACCACCCAGCCATTTTCCCGGTGGCGCAACCCACGGGCTGATCCTTCCGAGGCCACGATGGCCCGGCCCGCGGCCATATAGTTCAGGATCTTGATAGGGAAGCCCAGGCAGACCTGGCGGGGACAGACGGCCACATCAGCGACGGCCAGAAGGTCGCGCACCTGGCCAAAGTCGCCGGCCGGGAGAAAGATTGTGCTCGAGTCAATCCCCTTTTTCCGGGCATGGATGCGGACCCGGCCTGGTTCGGCGCTGGTGCTCACGACGAGCCGGGCGTCCGGCCTGGCCTCCAGGACCAGCCGGAAGGCGTCCAGCAGCAGGTCCAGATCCTGGTAGCGGTCCAGATTGCCCGAATAGACGACCAGCGGCCCGTCTCCCAGGCGCTTTCGAATCAAAGCGCCCTGACCAGGCTCAAAATCGATGCCCGGTGGAACCACGGCTACCTGTCTGACCCCCCGCTGCTGAAAATAGCCAAGGGCGTCGTCGATGAGCAGAATGCACTGGTCGGCGCGCCGCGGCAGGTGTGCGTCCGCCCACAGACCGGCTCTACTGCCGGCCCAGCGGCCAAGGCGGCCGGAAAAATAAGTGTGCAGTTCGGGTCCCATGGCGTTGTGAACGTGATAGACCACGGGTACGCCCGTCAGGCGGCGCGCTATCAGGGCAGCCAGCAGGCCTTCCACGTTGTGTGTGTGGATGACGTCGCCATCGAGGGCTTGTACCACTTGCACCAGCTTGTGGGCCAGCAGCAGGTCAAGCAGCGGCTTGCGCCAGGAGGGCCCAGCCTTGACGGGGCCAATGCCCGGCAAGGTTAGTACGCGCTGGACATCCAGCCCATCCGGCGGCTCGCCGGTGCCCCAATGGTAGGTCACCAGGCTGACCCTGTGCCCGCGACGAGTCAGGGCGGCCGATAGCTGGCTGATGAGTACCTGAGAGCCCTGGGGATAGGGAAAGGGGGAGGCGGCGACCATCACAATTTTGTAGGTGGCGCCGGAGCCCTGCTGAAACATCATTTCAGTCCTATTCCCGTCTGTCGCGTCATGGTGTTGTCCGCTGCTTGACCAGGGCCTGCCCAACAGCCCAGGTCAGGCTTGGTCCCCAGCCCAAGTCAGGCCTGGTAGCCCAAAGCCCGCAGGCGAGCGCGAAGTACCTCCGCCTGCTCTTCAGAGTAAGGACATGGTGGTGGCGCCGGTTCCGCGGCCGTCTGGCCCGAACGTGCCCGGCCGCCAGCCAACAGGGACTCGTAGAGCACGCGGCCGTCCAGGCCGGCCGGCGGCGGAACCTGCAGCAGTTCGAATAGGGTTGGCGCCACGTCGATGATCTGTGCTTCGACCGGCTGAGCCTGGGGCAGCACGCCCTGTCCCGCCAGGATCGAGTACGCCGTCGGGCCTGTGGCTGCCGTTCATGCTGGAGCCCTTGGCGCCCAGACGTTGGGCCGGTTCCAGGTGGCCCAGTGGCTCGCCGGCCTGGCCGCTGCTGGATAGGCAGGTGTAGGCATAGCCCCGGTCCAGGGCCAGTTCCACTACAATGTCGGGCGCGCTGTCGATGGCCGGGCCATCGTACAGCTCTTCCCTCCGCCAGGCGCGGGCCACGACCAGCTCGAGGGTGGCCGGGTTGCGCCATTCGACCAGCCTGGCCAGGATCTTGTCCCGCAGGTCTTCGTATTGGCATCCTGGTGCGACCGTACCTGTCGGATCCCGCCCCTGAACGTTGAGCCAGATTGCCGGAAAGGTATTGACCTCCTCAGAGAAGGCTTCGGTGGCGGCCCAGTCGATACCGCCCAGCCTGCTGCTGGACTCCAACCGGTCCGCCAGGGGGCGCAGCGGGCCACGAAAGGCCCATTCCTGCAGCTGGGCGGGCAGAGACAGGCCCAATCGCTTGAGCGCGAGCAGCTATCTGGCCCACAACATCGGGCCGGGCGAATTGCAGCCAGCCTTGTTGGTTCAGCCAGCGGTTGAGGTAGACGATTCTCTGGCCCGTGCCGCCGGAGCCGTGGTCGGAGACGACCATCACTGTGGCCTCGCTGCCTCCGCGGGCCACCAGCTCGCCAACGGCCCGGTCGAGGGCGCGGTAGACGGTATGGATGGCGTTGCCCAGGTTGGCGGCGAGATCGTGGTCGTAGCGGGGTGAGCCGGGGTCGTGGGCGGCCCAGAAGTGGTGGGCCACCGTGTCCGACTCGCCATAGTGGACAAAGAAGCAGTCCCAGGGCTCGCGATCCAGCAGGTAGGCGGCGATCTCTGTGCGGCGGCGGGCGGCCTGGAGCAGCCTGTCCAGGGCAGCTTGGTGCCAGCCCGGACCAATGTGCAGTTCCTGAAAGCCGGTGATTTCGTAGGGCCCGACAGCCTGTACGAGTTCGTCGAAGAGTTCCGGAGGGTGGACAAATGATCGATCGATGCCAGTGGCTACCGGCGAGTCAAAGCCGCTGATGCAGAGGCCGTTGATGGGCTCCGGCGGGTAGGTGGCCGGCAGGCCGATGACGGCCACTCGCTTGCCCTCCCGGCTCAGGTGCCGCCAGGCCGAGGGCCACTGGCGGTAGGTGGCGTTGACAAACTCGACTCGGTAGGCGCCCGGTACCCGGCGGCTAAAGTCGTACACACCATGCTTGCCGGGATTCACGCCGGTCATCAGACTCGTCCAGGCGGGGAAGGTGGCGGGCGGCACGGTGGAACGCATTCTTCCCCAGGCTCCGGCCCGCATGAGGCCGGCCAGGTTGGGAAGATCGCCGGCCGCGACCCAAGGCTCGATCAGGTCAAAGGTCGCGCCATCCAAGCCGATTATCAGGACCCGGGCAGACATCTCAGTAGCCCAAATCGCGCAACTGGTCCTGGAGACCGGTGTCCAGAGAACCTACCTCACCTTCCACGGCCTGCTCCAGCGCCAGGGAAAGTACCTGGCCAAGGGTATCTCGCAGGGTCTGCGCCCGCTCGGGCTCGCCGGCCAGCAGATCCTGCTGCTCCGCGGGGTCGTTGCTGAGATCAAAGAGGGCCTGGGGCGGCAGGCCCCGGGGGTTGTCATCGTTGGCCAGGATCAGCTTGTGGCTGGCCGTACGCAGGGATTGGAGGACATTGCCCTCGTGGTCCTCCTCGGCAAAGGCAAAGCTTGCCGGCTCGGAATCACCTGCCAGGCTGCGGCCTACCATGGCCTGTGGGATGGACAAACCAGCCGCATCCAGGATCGTGGGGGCGATGTCCAGGCTGCGAGCCAGGTCGGTGACGACCGTACCCGCCTGCAAGGCCTCTGGGTACTTGATAATCAGCGGTACTGCAATCTGCTCCTGGTAGAGGGTCTGGCCGTGCCACCAGCCCCCGTGCTCCTGGAACTCTTCGCCGTGGTCGGCAGTCAGGACAATGAGGCTCTTGTCGTAGAGCCCCTCGTCTTTGAGCCAGTCGAAGAGCTGGCCCAGGGTGTTCGTCCAGGTAGCGGACCTCGCCGTCGTATAGCTCGCTAAAGGTGGGGGCCAGGGCCGGGTCTGGATCCTGATCACTGGCTCGGGCATAGCCGCGTCCGTTGTAGGGGTGCTCAAAATAGGGATCGTGGGGATCCATGTAGTGCAGGAACAGGAAAAAGCGCGTTCCCTTGTTGGCCTGGAGCCAGTCGAGCGCGTGCTGGTTGACGACCGACGCTTCCTGGTAAAAGCTATGGGGGTAGATCTGCGTGCCGCTGATCATGGCCCAGGCACGGCGGGCGACCTGGTAGAGGGCCGTCTGCGACGCGGACTCGTTGGCGGCAAAGAGATAGTCGGGCTCCAGATAGACATAATCCGCAAAGCCCTGGTCGAAGCCAAAGGCGGCGCTGATGCTGGGGTTGTCGGCAATGCCGCCGGTATGGTAGCCGCTGGCGGCCAGGGCCTCGGCCAGCGTGATCACGGCCTGGGGCAGGCGGTGGGGCTTGCCGGTGGCCGTGTGGCTGGAGGGATAGAGACTGGTAAAGATGGTGGCAAAGGAGGGCTTGGTCCACGATGCCTGGGCCGTCATCTCTGCGTAGCGAACGCCATCGGCGGCCAGGGCGTCGATGTGGGGCGTCTGGGAAGCAGCGTAGCCATAGCTGGAGAGACGATCCGCGCGCAGGGTATCGACGCCGATGAGGATCACGTTGGGCGCGTCCTCCAGGCCAGGCGGGATGCCGGACGGGGCGGCGGCCAGAGAGTGGAGGGCCGGGTGGCAAGCGTGGCCACAGCCGCCACGATCACGACCAGGGCAAAGGCGACCACACTGCCCCAGAGGTGAGTCATGGGCCGGAGTGCGGGCCGCTGCCACAGCCAGAGGAACAGGAAGAACAGAGCGGCAAAGGCCAAAAGCAGGCCGCCATTGAAGAGCAGTCCCTGGAGGCTGAAGGTGCGGATGCTCTCGTGAAAGAGATCGCGATAGAGACGGTAGCGGGTGATGAACAGACCGAGGCTGGCAAAGACCAGGGCAAAGGATAGGGCATAGGCGGATGGCGCCTCCCACTTTCGGCGCAGGATGGCCAGCAGGATGCCCAGAGCCAGGCCCATCAGAAGCCCGAGCAGGCCATAGGCCAGCACGGCCCACAGCAGGGCCTGCAGCGCGCCTGGGTTGGCCCCCAGGACGACCAGGAGCAGGACTTCGCCGGCGCCGACGAGGGCGCCGGCCAGAAGGCCAGCCGCGGCCGCCTGGAAGATGATGGTGAGCGATTTGTGTGACTTCATGCGCTTCCGGTGACCTCGTCTTGCTGCGCGGTTTCTGATCCCGTCCGCTCAATGTCGGGGCGGTACTGGGCCGGGCGGAGGGCGAGAATGATGCCGCCGATAACGGCGGGCACGAATTCAGCAGCCCAGAATCCCAGATGGCCCACCAGCCAGGCAGCGCTCGCATTGACGCCTATGCGCCGCAGGAGGCTCAGGGCGGTGAATTCTCGGGCGCCTTCGCCGGCGATGGTTGGAATGCCCACGGTGGCGAGAATGATCCAGGGCCCGACAAAAAGCATGTTGACCAGGCTGGCATCGACGCCAACGGCCAGGGCGCAGCAGTAGTACATCAGGACCGTGGAGGCGTGAACCACAAAGCCCAGCAGGACGGCCTTGAACAGCACGTCCCGATGATCCTGGTAGACGGTCACGGCTTCGACGGACCGGCGCAAGACCCCCTCCAGCTTGGCCTTGCCTGGAAACCGCGCCGCCAGCAACTTGCTCATTGCCCGCTCGATGATCCCTGGTTTGAGCAGCAGAAAGAAAGAGAGGGCGACCGGCACACAAAAGATCAAGAATATGGCGACCAATGCCTGGGCCGGCAGGAAGCTCAGGCCGGCGGGCAGGGTGAAAAGGACCAGCAGGGAAAGAGTGAAAAATCCAGTGATCTTTTCAACGCCGATGACCGCCACCAGCCTACCGTATCGCCGGTCTGGCGGGCGGTATCGTAGAGACGGTAGCCGTCCAAGCCCAGGGTGCTGGGCAAGAACATGCCAAAAAAACGCCCTACCAAAAAGCTGCCGCTGAGGTAGCGCAGGGGGAACACGTAGCCCTGCCCTTTCAGGAGCTGATCCCAGCGCAGGATCGAGGCAAAGATGCCGACTCCCTTGACGGCCGTGGCCACCAGCAGCCAGATGGGTGCACCTGCCTGATGGCCAGGATCAGCTCGTCCACGTCGACGAAAAAGGCAAACATCACCACAAACAGCCCGATGGTGATGGCGATGCGCAAGATCCAGCCCAGTTTCCCTTTCAGCACTTGTCCTCTGTCCTATTCGATGTAGCCCAGGGCCGCCAGCCGGCCCGTGATCTCGGCCTGTTCTTCTTCCGAGTAGCTGTCGCGTTCCCAACCTACACCCTCCAGCGGGGCTTCCCTTTGGAGGGGGTTCGCGGCCAGGTGGCCTGGGTCCAGGACGCCAGACAGCACCCGCCCGTCCATATTCTCCGGCACCGGGAGGCCAAGGTCGCATAGAAGGGTGGGGGCCACGTCCACCATTGTGGCACCCTTCACTTGTGCGCCCCGCTGGATGTGGGGGCCATAGGCCATGAGGATGCCGTTCATGCGGTGAAAGCCGTTGCCCCAGTTCATGCTGGTGTCGATCACATCCCGGGCGCCCAGCAGTTCCCGGCCCAGGCAGGCATAGTCATGGGCCACGAAGAGCAGATCCGGCGCCAGGTGGGTGCGGGGTCCGTGATAGACCTCTTCCCGGAACCAGACTTGGTCCATGATGGGCCGCCGTCCTGCCCAGCGTGGCGAGGATCGGCCAGGGCCATGAGCCTGTCCCGGATTTCCAGGCGCAGCGTTTCATATTCGGCGCCCGGTTCCACCAGGCCCAGGCCGTCGCGCTGGAGGTTGATATAGATTCCCTGGGCCGGGATGCTGGCAAAAAAGGCCCGGGTGCGGGACCAGTCGATGCACTGGTCCAGGTCGGTTTTGAACACGGAGCGGCCGCTGCGCACGCGTCCCCGTACGGTTCGGCCCAACGATTCGGGTATCAGGCCCTTGACCAGGCGGCTGTCGTTCAACCGCATGGCCTCGTAGAACAATCGCTTACGCCTGGCCGCTCCAGGCTCCAGGTGCAGCCAGCCCTGCTTCTGAAGCCAGCGGTTGGCATTGAACCAGGCCTTGGTCGAGCCAAAGCCATGGTCAGAGACGACAAACAGGCTGGTCTGGCCGTGGGCATCAACCCGGTCCATGATCTGGCCTACGATACGGTCCAGGGTCTGGTAGATGGCAAGAATGCGCGCCCTCAGGCGGCCGGCTCCAGGGGCGTGGTAGAACCGGCTGTCCGTGTCGGCCATCGTCTTCCAAAAGAGGTGCTGGATGCGGTCCGCGGCGACAAAGACTGCCATCAGGAACTGCCAGGGGCGGGTGTCCATGAGGTGGAACAGAGCATCGGCCCGAAGGTCCAGAGCGGCGGCCACGTCATCCAGGAAACGATGGGCATCGGCCTCGGCTTCGACGTCGTACTTTTGGATCTCGACGTCGATGACATAACCACGGGCGTTCAGCTCATCGCGCAGGTCGCGGGGCCAGGCATAGTCCGATGCGGGTCCCGGCGACATCATGCCGCCAACGACAAAGCCGTTTACCTCGGCCGGCGGGTAGCTGACGGGCACGTTGAGCACGCCGACCTGCCGACCGTGGTGGCTGAGGATGTGCCACAGGGCGGGCGCTCGGACGGACCGGCTGCTGATGAGGGGCCGGCGCGGGTCGAGAAGCGGTGATTCGCGAAAATCAAAGACGCCATGCTTGCCAGGATTCACGCCGGTGACGCACGAGACCCAGGCCGGCGCCGTGGTCGGCGGGCGGGTGGACTCGAGTTCGCCCCAGGTCCCTTCCCGGGTGAGCCTCTGCAGGTGGGGCAGGTGCCCGGCATCCATCCAGGGTCCCAAGAGGTCGAAGGTAGCACCATCGAGGCCCAGGAGTATTGCTTTCGGTTCTTTGCTCATTCGCGGTTTCTTTGCCGTCTTTGCTCCGGTGCTTGGACTGAGAATCGTTGCCCGGGGCGCTTTGGTGTCCGGAAGCGCACTAAAGTGCGCACTACGAACGGTCCCTGCGCGGGCGCTATTATAGCATACAAGGATCCTTTTTGCCTAGTGGCGGCGGGAAGAACGCGAGGGGGCTTGTACTTGAAGCTCGGGAACCTCCCGCGGGTTTTCAGTTGGGTTGAGCGGCGCCCCGTTCGGACCGAATCAGCCAGCAGAAAGGATGATTCCAGTGGGAACCCGCGGGAGGTTGCCTGGGCCCAGGCGCTGGTCAGCAGCCGGCAAGCTGAATTCAGTGGGAACCCGCAGGATGTTGTCTGGAGCCAAACGCGGCGGCGAGGGCCTCGGCCCGCTGTTTGATCCCCAGCAGCATGCTGCGCGTCATGAGGAACTGGCCAAAGTCAGAGATGGGAAAGGCGGACACGATGTGCATCAGCGGACGCATCTTGATGCGGATTCTCAGAATCAGGCGGGTATGCTGCCCGTCCCTGGGCTCAAGCAGAAAGGACCAGCTGATGTGGATGCCCGGCTGCCGGATGTCCAGTACCAGCGATCGGTTGGGCTCGATGGCCGTCACCGGCCAGCCGGGACTGTTGCCCATGGGGATCTCGTCGCCGGGCTGCAGGTCCTGGAATTCAGGCAGCACCTGGTCGGCGCTGGGGCTGTCCAGGACGCCGAGGGCCTGGTCGATCCAATCGTAGCTGTACATGCCGCCCCGCTGGTAGCCCATCTGGGCCAGCCAGGGCCAGACCTGCTCCGGTCTGGCGGCAACGGTGACGGCGCGGGTGGTGACGTCCCATGGCCCGGCGACGATCTCGTCGCCGGGCATCGCGGCCTGAGCTTCGCTATCGGTCGTCCCCCAGCGGGCGTGCCAGCGCCGGATGGTGAGCAGGTAGGTGGGCCAGGCCGCGGCTGCCAGCAAGCCTGCCCCCAAAAACCACGTACTTTGTCCACGGTTTGACATGTTTCCCTCCTAAACGAGTTTTCACAAAATAGATGGTAGCACTGCTCAACCCAGGCCTGCGCTGAGTCCCTCGACAAGCTCGGGAGGGACCTCAGTCGAAGCGTCCTTGACCTGGCACTCTCTGGTCGGTCCGGCGCCGGGCATCGGGTCCGTGACCCGATGCGAGCTGTCAAGATGGCGTCATTTCGCGTCCCTCGGTCCGGGCAAACCATAGTCCGCCAGCGCCGGTGGCCAGGGCTACCAGGGCCATGAGGGCCAGGACGGGCTGGATTCCGATCTGGTCGGCCAGGCTGCCGCCCAACAGGAGGGGCAGCACGGCCGCCGCGTTGCCCAGTGCCAGTTGCGCTGAAATTACCCGGCCGCGTACCTCGGCTGGCGGGCGTTCCTGAAGGACGGTACGGGCCGGGATAAGGGCAAAGGCAAAGGCAAAGCCCATGACCAGAAAGGAGGCCAGCATTAGACCCAGTAGCGGCGGTGTGCCGCTGGCGGTGGCCAGCAGGCCGATGCCCAGCCCCAAACCGGCCAGCCCCCAGCCGATCCAGGCCAACCGGCTCAGCCGGCTTTCCCAGCGGTTCACGGCTACCAGCCCTAGCACAAAGCCCAGGCCGCCGGGCAGCAACAGGAAAGGCACGTTCTCGGCGCCTACTCCTAGCTGCCGGGAGGCCAGCCCTGGCAGCAGCGCGATGAAGATGAGCAGCAGGGCGGCGGCCACCGTGGCCTGGATCGTCACCAGGCCCAGCACGCGGTCGCGGGCGATGGCGCGCCAGCCAGCCCGCAGGTCGGCGGCCAGAACAGCCCAGTCCTGTCTTTCCCCGGAAGGCTGTGAGGTCCGCGCCTCATCGCGGGGCAGCCTGACGACCAGGGCCAGGGCCAGCAGGCAGAGGAGGGCCGCAACGAGACCAACGGCCGGGATGCCGGACACCTTGATCAGCAACGGGGCCAATAGAAATACGCCCAGACCCTCACCGGTGACCAGGCTGACCTGAAACAGGGTGTTGGCCCTTAGGAGGAGTGCCTGCCCCACATAGTTGGGCAGTAGGGCATACTCGGCGGACATGGCGAATTGGGTCACGAGGGCCATGGTGGTGTTGGTGACAAAGACGGCGAGGATGGCCCAGGTCGGGGGTAGGAGCCCGGTGGCGGCCCAGAAAACCAGGGCGGCCAGGGCCCAGGCCACCTGGCTGGCGATGAGTACGCGTACTCGCCCCAGCCGGTCGACAACGGCGCCAGAGACCAGCGAACCCAGGAAGGCGGGTAGGATGGCCGACAGCAGGGTCACGGCGTTCAGGGTCGTCGAATGGGTCACCTCTTCGACCAGGGTGAGGCCGGCCAGGGTCACGGCATAGACGGCGGCGATGGAGGCAAACTGGGCGACCCACAGGCGGCGAAAGGGCCTGTTGCCTAGCAGGGGCTTGGCTCCGCTGCTACCTGTCGGAATGCTGTCCACGTCGCTTTCTCGTGCCTCCTGATAGCCTGTTGAAACTCATTGTAGCATCAAGAGGGGCTTTTGCAAAGTGGGGGTGGTGCGGTCCCGTCTGGGTCTCCGCCTGGGCGAGGAAACTAACCGCCTGGACAAAGACTTTCACCTCCGTCCCATACTCCCGGAACGCCTCGTATATGGCATGGGTGTTAGAACCTTACTGCGAAGGGGGGGGATGCGCATGCCTGTCCTTGACACTGTATGGGCTCCAGGCCAGCGATGGCAGATAGGAGGCGGTCTGGCGCGTCACACTTGCAGACAAAGGCACTGGCGCCGGCGTCGAGGGCTGACTTTCGGGCTTCCAGGCGGGGGCTAAGGACGATGACAGCCAGGTTGGGGTTCGCCTCGCGCAGAGACTGCAAAAGTTGCCCGTCGGTGGGGCCAGGCAGCTTCCAGTCAACCAGGACCAAGTCGGGAGATGTTACCTTGATCTGGGCGAAAAGTCCTTCAACATCGACAGCCTCACCCACGACCTCTATGCCTGGCTGCTGTTCCAGTAGTACGCGCAGTGCAAAGCGTACCTTTTTTTGATCATCGGCAAGAAGAATGCGCATGAGCACCTCGATAAAGTCTTGGTGCCAGTATAGCGCAGAAATCCCCCAGATGCATCGGCCATCTGGGGGATTAAAGATTGGCCTAGTGGCCAGTCTTAGTAATGATCCATAGAAGTGTGTGTGCCAGGCCCTGCCTTGCCCGTGGCCGGTGTGCCAGCTGCCTGGTTGTGCTGTAGGGCGAGGGCGATGGCCTCGGCGCGGTTGGAGACGCCCAGCTTGGACAGGATGTTGCTGACGTGGGCCTTGGCTGTGGAGCGACTCACGACCAGCCGCTCGGCAATCTCTGGGTTGTTGAGGCCCTCTACCACCAGGGCCAGGACCTCACGCTCGCGGGGCGTCAGGCCGTAGGATTCGCCAAAATCGCGGGCCTGGACGGCGCCCGGAGATTCGGCCTGTATCAGTGCCTGGATCGCTTCGGGGGCCAGGGTGGATCGGCCGGCGTGCGCCTCGCGGATGGCGGCTGCCAGGTCCTCGGCCGAGACGTTCTTGAGCAAGTAGCCGATGGCGCCGGCCTGGAGTGCCTCGCGGACCAGCTCTTTTTCCTGGAAGCTGGTCAAGGCGATGACCTGAGTATCGGGGCACTGCTCGCGGATGAGTCGGGTGGCCTCGGCTCCTCCCATCTCGGGCATCACCAAGTCCATGAGGATTACATCGGGCCGAGATTGCTGGCACCTGGCCAGCGCCTCGGCGCCACTGCTGGCCTCGCCTACGAGTTCCAGGTCGGCCCTGACTTTGAGGATGGTGCCTAAACCCCGGCGAACCATCCCATGGTCGTCGACGATCATGACGCGAATGGGGTTGGCAGCGCTCATGCGGTCTGCTCCTTTCTCGACCCCGACAAGCAAAAAAGTTCGATGGGCAAGCATATTCTACCCTCTGTCAGCCCTCTTTGTCAATGTCGGCGTTCAAGCAGGCCAGAGCAGCCGGATTGGCTGTCACAGCCGTCATTGTGGCCAAGATGGATGCCCGCCTGCGCGGGCATGACACAAGATTTCGCTCCTTCTGCCTCTCATTCCTGCTCATACCGGTGTGCAGGCGGGCACGGCAGCAATCTACGCCCTGCTGCTCACAATAACGCAAACCTATCATTCCTGCGAAGGCGGGAATCCATTCTACGCACGCCACTGCGCTCCTGAGTCGTCATTCTCGCCTCTACCGTCGTGAGGGTAGACTATGGCGGGAATGCGTCAATATGGCCTAAATTGGCTGGTTGTGCAACAGGACGCCCCAGCGGCCTGCCACTGGGGCGTCTCGATCTAGCGGTGCGTCCTTATCTGGGCGGATCCTAGCGGGTCCAGGAGATGGCCCGCTCGCCCAGATGGCTGTACTCCAGGTGCAGGCCGTCCAGCGCGCTGGCGAACATGGGCCTGGGTTGGCTGCCATTGGCCCGCATGACCCACATCTCCCATTCTCCGGTTCTGTCGGTCAGGAATGCGAGGTGCTGGCCATCAGGCGACCAGGCGGGCGAGGCGCTGTCAGCGAATGAACCATCGGGCCGCTTGGGGGCTACGGTCAGCCGCTTCAGGTTGCGGCCGTCGGCGTCGACCACATAGACCTCCCAGTGGTCGTGCTGGCGCCGGACAAAGGCCACGCGCCGGCCGTCGGGCGACCAGGCCGGGCTCGTGTCCCGGGTATCGTGGGTGATGAGATAAGAGACTTTTCCGTCCAGAGTCTGTATCCGCAGCCCTTCGATGTCGGCAAAGACGACCTGATCGCCAACCGGGGACCAGTCAGGCGCGCGGCTGGTCTGGGACTCGGGGGGGCGCGGCTCGTAAAAGTGGCCGTCGGCCAGCCGCACTACGCTCATGACCCAGTGCGGGTGGGCGGGGAATGTGAAGCAAAAGCCGCGGAAGCAGAACTCTCTCGGCTCCTGCCGGCCGCCGGTGACCCGGCTGAACAGTACGTCCTGCCCGCCGGGGGACCAGGAGGTCCAGCGCGGCTCGCTCCAGTCAAAGATGCGGTGTTTGGCTGAACCGTCGGCATTGGCCAGCCACACGCCCCGCGGCTCGCTCCAGCGGTTGAAGGCGATCTGGCTGCCGTCGGGCGACCAGGTGGGGTCCATGCCGTCCGCGACGCGCTGCAGGCCGGTTCCGTTGACGTTGATGGTATAGATGTCGCCACCCATGGTGGTTTGGAAGACGAGCTTGCCGGCCGGTTTGCTGAAGGTTGTCTTCCCAGGCGTTGACGTCTTGAGCGCAGGTGTGGCCTCCGTGGATGGCGATGGAATGGAAAGGGAGACCCCATCGCCCTTGATCTCCAGGAGGTAGTAGCTGGGGGCCTGCTTCTGGCCTTCGTGCTCGACGATGATATAGTACGCACCCTCGTCGTGGAAGCTGCCCGTCCAGATCTGGGTAGCACTCCCGGAGCGGAGGGACGAGCCACGCCCGACCGGCTCGAGCGCATCACCATCGCTCCAGCGGCGGATTCCGTCGGGCGTGTAGAGGCCAAAGCTGGCGCCCTCGGGCGGCTCGGTCTGCAACCTAATTTCGATGGGGGAACCGTCGCCGGCATAGTAAAAGCCGTACCAATGCTCCTGTCCTGGATTGATGGCCTTCCAGTCGGCGGATGGCGCCTGGGCGTCAGCGGGCCCCGACCCGGTAGCCATCGCCGCCATTGGCAGCGCGATGCTTATCAGGAGCCACAGGGTCAGTCCGACGAACCCAGCGGCTGCTTGTCTACTCTTTCTCATGCTTTTCTCCCTTTCCCTCACTACTTTCAACGATTTCTTGCGGCAACCAGGGCGCCCAAGTACTGGCAGAGTCTGGCGCTCGGGTGGCTATCGCTTTGTTGCGCAAGAGCCCTAGTGCACCCACCATCGGCTCCGCGTGGACCACAGTCCACGCTCTGGCGCCAGATGCGCTGGACTGTGGTCCAGCGTGAGCAAGTTCCGTTGAGCAAGTCGCCGTCTCTCTGTCCTGCTACTACTACTCTGGCTCGATGATGACGGTGGCGGTCATGTTCCAGCGCAGGCGGTCATCGTATTCGTCGGGCTGGATGATCACGGTGTAGGTGATGTCGCCCATTTTGTTCTCGCCGATTTCCTTGATGCGAATGACGGTCCCGGGCAGCTCCAGATCTGGGATGGCGTCAAAGTTAATGGTAGCGGCGTCGCCTTCATTGACGCGGACAATGTTAAGCTCTGTCAGGTCATCTGTCTCGATCTGCCAGGCCGATAGGTCGGCCAGGGTAGCGATAGGCACTCCCGGTCCCACCTGCTCGCCTACTTTCGCGTCCAGTGAGGCCACCGAGCCGGCAAAGGGCGCCCTGAGTTCCATATCGGCCAGGGCTGCTTCCGCCTGGGCCAAGGCGGCCTCGGCGGCAGCTACTTCGGCCTCGACGCCGCCAATGGTCTCGGGCCGGGCGCCGGCTTCCAGTAGTTCAAGCTGGGCCTGCGCGCGGCGGATATCGGCCTGTGCTGCAGCCATGTCGGCTGCCCTGGCGGGCGCAAGCAGTGCATCGAGCTGCGCTTGGGCCTGGTTGATGCCGGCCAGCACGCTGTCCATGTCGGCCGCTCGAGCCGGCGCTTTCAGTGCCTCCAACTGCGCCTGGGCCTGGTCGATGCCCGACCTGGCCGCGGCGACGTCTGCAGCGGTGGCCCGATTCTGGATAGCCGCCAGGCGGGCTGTGGCCGCTTCGTAGGCGTTGGTTGCCTGCTCCAGTTGCAGAGACTCGGGCCGGGCCTGGATCTGCGGGTCGAATTTCACTGGGTCATAGGCTGCCTGGGCTTGGGCCACCGCGGCTTCGGCGTTGGCCAGGTCGGCCCGGGCGGCCACCAACTCTTCTTCACCGGGCCCTTCCAGCACCTTCTGCAGGGAGGCTCGGGCGCCGTCCAAGGCTGCTTCTGCAGCTTGAATCTCTTCCGGCCGGGCTCCTTCCTCCAGGCGGGAGAACTGCGCCTGGGCGGCATCGACCGCCGCCTGGGCGGCCGCAATTTCTTCCGGCCGGGATCCCTCCTCGAGGCGCGTGAGCTGGGATTGAGCGGCGTCGATGGCTGCCTGGGCTGCTGCGATCTCTTCCGGGCGCGCGCCAGCCTGGATCTCGGCCAGGGCGTTCTGGGCGCGCAGCAATTGCGCTTCTGCCTGGGCGACTGCCGCAGCCTGCCGGGCAGCATCGAGCCTCACCAGCAAGTCGCCTGCTGCGACGGCATCACCTTCTGCCACTGGCACTTCAGCAACAATGCCGCCCGTGGGCAGGCTCAGCCTGGCGTACTGGGCCGGGACGACAACGGCGTCCGATACCACTTCACTGCTGGCCTTGATCGGGGCCAGTTGCTCCGAGGCTACCTCTGGTGTCGCTGTTTCGGTGGCAGCTCCTGGGCCCAGACGGCTGAAGAGCAGGTAGCCCACCCCTGCCACGACCGCGATGATTACGATGGCGATTACGACCTTCTTCATCCTCTACCTCCCAAATGTCACAAGTGCGAGACAATATATTTGCTTTCTTTCGAGCAAGCTGGTGTCATTCTAGACGAATTCCACAGCACCGACTGTAGTCCAAGTTACGTACAGTTTTTGTATACTATTCGTACGCCAATACCTCGCGTACAGTGACCCTGGAGGCGTTCCGTGCGGGCCAGAAACTTGCCAGCGCGGACAGCACAAAGGCGATGATGAGCCAGGTCACGGTCCCACCGACGGAAAAGGTATAGTTCAACTCGGCTTCCAGGATCGAATACCCGACCGCGTTGCTGAGGGCCTTGCTCAGAGGCCAGGCGACCAGAATCGATATGAGCCAGCTCAAGAGGCCGATGAGGACGCCCTCGACGATGACGACCTGCAGCACCGCGCCATCGGAGGCGCCGATGGCGCGCATGACGCCGATCTCGCGGATCCGTTCCAGCACATTCAGGCTCATGGTGCCCATCAGGCCAATTCCGCCCACGACGGCCAGCAGGATGGCCATGATCAGCAAGAAGACAACGAGCACGTTGAACTGGGTCTCAACCTGGCCGCTTTCCCTGGCCCTGGTCATGGTCGAGTTGACATTGAGGCCGATGCCCTCAAAGTGCTCCTCTAGCGCCTTTTCCAGGCGAGCCTGGTACGCTGCGTCGTGGCCCTCGCTCTGCACGAATACGACGCCGGCCCGTCCCGCGCCGCCCACCAGTTGAGCAAAGTAGTCAAAGTTCACGTAGCCCATGGGAAAGGGCATGCCCTTCATGATGCCCACCACGCGCCATTTGCTGTCCTCCCCCTCGATGGCGAGTTCCACCTCGTCCCCGAGCTTGATGTCGGGCTCGTCCTTGAGCATGAAGGTATTGAGGACGATGGCGTTTTCGTCCTCTGGCAGCAGCCAACGTCCTTCTACCAGGGTCGGCACGATCAAGTCGCTGTCCATCTTGGGGGCGCGGATGCCCATTGTTTCGCCCTCGGTGCCATCAAGCCGCTTGCGGCGCGCCGTAGTGAAACGCCATGCCTCGGCTTTGGTGACGCCAGGGACCTCCAGCGCCTCGCGCTCGAGCTGGTCGATGCGATAGCCCCGGTTGAAGGTGACATAGACGTCATAGTCAATCAGGTCGAACCAACTATCGAGGGTGGTGAGCAGTGAAGCACGCACGCTAAAGACGGCGATAAAGATGGCCCCGCCCAGGACCAGGGTCGTCAGCGTGAGCGCCAGCCGTCCCTTTCTGCGGAAGGTATTTCGTATCGACAGCAGCATGGGGCGGGAAAGGCCCCGTACCCGCTCCAGAAGCCGGTCCAGGATGCCCTGTCCAAACTCGACGCTGCTCAGCCCATAGTCGCTCATGGCCTTGGCCGCGCTGGTGCGCACGCCAGAAAGGATGGGATAGATCGCAGCCAGGGCGGGTACGACCAGCCCAACGGCGATCTCCAGGGCAAGCACCTGGGGTGGGATCTCGGCGCTGGCGATGTCAAAATTGATAAAGCCGGCCATATAGGCGGTCATAGCGTGGCCGGCCAGCGCACCCAGGGGTACAGCGATGACCAGCGCCACCAGCCCGTAGAGCAGGACCATGGCATAGTAGACGCCCATAATCTGGCTTACCCTGCCGCCGATGGCCTTCATGATGCCGATCTGCCGCACCTGTTGGGTCAACAGTGCCTGCAGCGTGTTGAACACGAGAAAGCCGCTCACCAGCAGCGACAGCATGCCCATGGCGCCCATCAGCAGGGTGATGGGTTGCACAACTTCGTCGGCCGGATGCTTGCCCGGCTTGGGGACCCAGGTAAAATAGACGGTCCTGCCACTGCGTTCGACCTTGTCCCGAACCAGTTGGGCGACATCGTTGATGTGCTGTTCGTCGCCCTTGCCCTGGGCGACGATGAAGTTCAGTTCGTCAAAGTTGCGCGACACGCCAAACCAGTCCAGGGTGTTGGGGTGGATGTAGCCGGTTCCCTGGCCCACCCAGGCGGCCGCCATTTTCGTGCTGTCGTGGATGATGCCGGCGATGCGCAGTTCGCGCAGCTTGCCGTTGGGCGCCTCGACAGTGATCAGATCGCCGACGTCGACGCCCATCCACTCCAGGGATGCTCGCTCGAGGAGTATCTGCTGTTCGGGCGGAGGAAACTCGCCCTGCTCCGGCGAGATATGGTAGATGCGAATGTCGTCATAGTCGAGATAGGAGACGATCTCGAGGCTGCGCCAGCGGTTCGCTTCCAGCCCGGGCTGCGCTGGCGCTTGCTGCTGCGCCTCTGTCCCATTGCCTGATTCCGAAGTGCGGTGAAGCTCCATGGGGCCGTTTTTGAAGCGCACGCTGAAGGTTCGCCGGGCATCGGCTTCCTCCACCTCGGGCATGTTGCGTACCGTGTAGAGCAGTTCGTCGTCAAAGGGCCCGGTGAAGAGAGAGGCGCTGGCCGGATTCACCGCCGCCCAGCTCGAATTCAGCTCGCGGCCAAAGATGACCTGCGTGCTGGCTACCATGCCCACGGCAAAGACGCCAACCCCGATAGAGAGGACGACGAGCAGGGTGCGGGTCTTGTTGCCCCACAGGTCGCGTATGACCTTGCGCCAGCGCGGGCTAAGCATGATCCAGTCCGTTTCTACCGTTGAGATTCTCGGCGCGACGCGCGTTGGCGACCTCGGCCAGTGCTTCTCGCGTGGGCTCCGACTTGGCCATCAAGCCCGAAAAGGTCTTGCGGTCCAGCGATACCAGCCGGGCGCCCGTGTCAGGCGCGGCGCGGATGGTGGCAATGTTGGTGCCGCCGGCCAGCAACTCGATCTCGCCAAAGTACTGGCCGCGCCCCATGCGGGCGATGGTCATCATGTCCCCGTCCGTTGCCTGGGCCAGAACCTCGATCTGGCCCCTGGTGATCAGGTAGAATTTGTCCGGCGGGCAGCCTTCCTCTAGGATGATCGACCCGGGCGAGTACTCTTCCCGCTCCAGGTTGCGCGTGGCCTGGATCAGTTGCGGTTCCGACATGGCAGGGAAGGCGCTGACCAGGAACTCTTCGATGATTTCTCCATCGGAGAGCATGATGGTTCTTGAGGCCCGCTTGGCCAGGTCCCTGTCGTGGGTCACCATCACGATCGTCTTGCCCTCCTCAACCAGCCTCTCAAAGAGGCGAAAGACCGATTCCGCCGTCTTGGAGTCGAGGTTGCCCGTGGGCTCGTCGGCCAGCAGGATGGGCGGGTCGTTGGCCAGCGCCCGGGCGATGGCCACGCGCTGCTGCTGGCCGCCGGAAACCGCCGAAGGCAGCTTGTGGGCCTGGTCGGCCATCTCGATCTGCTCCAGGAGATCCATGGCGCGCTCTTTGCGCTCCCTGGGCGCGTACATGTGGCAGAAATCCATCGGCAGCATGATGTTCTCGATGACCGTCAGCGTGGGCAGCAACTGGAAGAACTGAAAGATGATGCCCACGTTGCGGCCGCGCCACTGGGCCAGCTGGCCCTCGCTGAGGGTGTGGACGGCCGTGTCACCAATCACGACCTTGCCCGCGGTGGGCCGGTCGATGCCCGTGATCATGTTGATCAGCGTGGACTTGCCGCTGCCCGACTTGCCGATGACGGCCACAAACTCGCCGCCATCGACCTGCAGGTCGATGTTCTTGAGCGCGGGGAATGGCCCAGCCGCCGTCTCATAGAACTTGTCCACACCCTGCAGCTCGATGAGGTGTCTGCTTCCATTCGGGTCCTGCCCGTTGGTTGATCCGTTTCCGGATCCCTTGCGCCTGAACAGCCGACCAACCATCAGTACCTCCCCAGCAAGACGGTTTTCATCTGCTTCAATCTTGCAGAGCCAGCGATGTGAGACAGAACCATCTCACACTTGGCGAAAACCATCACCGATGTGACCGATTCAACGTAATCTGAAGGGCATCGCCCGCAGCCGAGCCTGTCCCACCGCGCGATCACCTACGAATGATACCATGGTCCTTGGGACTTTGGAGGACCTGACTCTCCCGGTAACCTGACATTTCCATGCCTTGGCGGGCGTGTCTCATACTCTATATACGCCATGCTGCAAAGAGGGTTGCCTGCTGGCGGCAGGGAACCCATGCAGAATGGGCCAGGGTCAGTATACAATGGAACGGCAATTGGTGCAATGGCCAGATGGGGGATTTCACGATTGGCCAACTGGCCAATCTTCAGCAGGCGAGCGCCAGTGAAAGAGAGACCTCGAAAGCGAGCGATCCAGGTCTGGATGTGGACCTGAATCCCGCGCCTTCGAGGTCAAGGAAGGAGAGACAATGCTTGGCAACCGAAGGTGTTCTGCGTGTGCTCGCCAGGCCTCCAAGCTGTCTGGCCCTATTATACTGCAGGCGTCGCCCCAGCGCATTGGCCATCTGGCGGATCTGATATTGGCCAGGTGGCCAGTTTTTCTGCCGGTACAGGCGGGCAAGGGGGACGGGGATCAAGCAGGTTAAGGCTAGGACCTGGTCTTGCGCTGGCTGAAGCGCAGGCCGGACCAGGTCGCGTCGATGGCCGCAACCTTAAAGTCAACGAGACCGGCGGCCAGGCCGGTCTCACGTACGACGGTCTGGGACAGGTCGGAGACGACGCCCGATGCCTTCTTGGGCCAGATGATCCACAGCCCGCCCTTGCTCGCAGCCGGGACCATCTCTTCAAGGTGAGCCTTCAGATCCGTGCTCGGGAAGCCGGGAACCACAAGGTCACCGCACTGGTGGCGCCGGCTTTTCGGGTCACGGTGACCCCTTCCGGCAGATCGCTGAGGGTCTCCTCAAATCCCTCTGGCGCTCCGATCAGAGCGACCGAAGAGTTGGGCTTGATGCCCAGCTTTTTGGGGAGCGGTGTCCCCGCATAGCCGGCCATGGTGGATGCCGGCACAACGGGATCGGTGGGTCGGTTCTCGATGGCGGACGGCAGCGCATCGCCGATGTCATCCCAGGTCGCATAGACCGCGTCAGGCAGAAGCTCCTGGACGCGGGCGATCTTTGCCGGTTGGCCGCCAACAAAGACGAGCGGGACATAGCGCGTGGACTTGAACTTGCGCAGGTTGAGGCCCAGATCCCGCCCCTGGGATGGTACCCGGCTGAGGTCAATGAGCACGGCATCGGGAGGGTCCTCTCGCAGGGAGCGCAAGCCCGCGGCCGAGAGCGATTCAGCGTCGACGGCATACCCCGCGGCCCGGAGTAGGGCTGCCGTTTCCTGTGCCTCGTCAGCCTTCCAGTGGATCAGGCGGATTCGCTGCATGGTACCCTCCTCAGCCGGATTTTCTGGCTCGCACGATCAGAAAGTAGGCGACAACCTGGGCGTCCTGCAGGTTGGGATGCTGCCGAACAAGCGCATTGCTGGGCCTGGGCTCGCCGAGCCGCTCTAGACTGAAGCCAGTATCGATGAGCAGGTTCAGCCACTGGCTCAGGGTGCGGGTAAAGCGCGGCGTCCTGAACAGGGGCAGTCCCGCGGTTTCTTTCTCTGGCGCGGCGCTAAAGATCCACTCGCTAACGTCGCCCTCCAGGTTTTGGAAGTAGTTGCCAACCTCGATGGCGTAGGTCCTGCCAGAATCATCGCGCAGGTTGCGGCGGTGGGGCGTGTCAAAGCAGGGGTGGGTGATGGAGAACTGGAGGAATCCGCCGGGTTTCAGGATGCGGTATGCCTCGGCGATTACAAAGCCGGTTTCGGGGATATCCATGAGGCTCATGAACGCAGTGGCAAAATCAAAGACCCCGTCAGGGAAGGGCAGCTCCACGGCGCTGGCGACGCTGTAGCCGATGCCCAGCGGTTCCTGTAACTCGGCCCGATGGGCGTGGCTGACAAAGACGCTGGCAATGTCGATGGCGGTTAACCGTGCCCCTTGCTGGGCCAGTTGCCTGGCGTTGTACCCTTCGCCGCAGCCGATATCCAGCCCGCGCTGCCTGGCCACGCCGGGCAGCAGGTCCAAGAAGGCGGGCGTGTTCAGGTGATCGCGGTAGGTGTCATAGCCTGCCCTGGAGAGCCGGGTCCAGGCCCCGGCGTTGGCATTCCAGTAGCGACCGACCTCCTTGTGATCCATCGCAGACTCCTTGTTCCAGACCACGCGAATCGCCGGGTATCCAGCGGCGCTTTGGCTACCATGATTATACCATGCTTGGAGACAGAGAGCAAAGCCCAGTACGAATCTCCAGGAAATTTGGATTTGCTGAGGGAGCAGAGCTGAGGTACAATGTTGAACAGCCCTGCAAAGAACCCCTGCGGGCGAACCTGTGCAGAATTATCCCGAGGCTCAATCCATTGAGGTGTGGTGAGTACCTATGGCGAAGAATGTACTGGACCTATATCAGCAGCATTTTGTTGGCAAGAGCGATGAAAGGCTTGAGCTCTTTGTTTTGCTCGCAGACCATTTTGCACTGCGGAGCGCACTCTATCCGGGAAGCTTTACGCATCTGACGCCATCCTTTGTCTTTCCAATCGCTTGTTTCGTCGATACGGATCGGAGAGCTGCGCGCTTTTTCCAAGATCCTTCCGTTCTGAACTTTGTGAAACAACGCAGACGTTACGATGAAGAGCCAGTGGTACGATTTCACCATTCAGATTACTCGCAGGGTTTCGACGAAGATGACGGTAGCTTCGACCTCCTGATCTCTCAGTATGCGGGATTTGTATCCCAGGAGTGCAAGAGGTATCTCAGGTTTAACGGTTACCTCTTGGCGAACAACAGTCATGGCGACGCAGGCATGGCCTCAATTGACCCAGACTATCAACTTGTGGCGATAATCAATCGCCGTGGAGAAAGGTATCGTCTTTCAGAGAAGGATCTTGGATCGTATTTTGTTCCAAAGAAGGAGATCGACATCACAAGGGAGTATTTGGAGCGAACAAAGCGGGGAGTTGGGTATAAGAAGACTTCGTTTTCGTATGTTTTCCAGAGAATTCGTTAGCCCGTGAGAACAGAACTCCAATTCTCCGGATTGAACCGGAATTCCTGCAACCCCCGACTCTGCTGCCGATCTGTACGCACTATCCTTCCGGCTTGGTAAACTGTTGCTGCAACCTCTGGTAGGTAGAGCGACTAAAGGGACAGACGGCGATACATACCGAACAGCCATAGTAGTCGCTGAAATAGGGAAAGCAGCGCTCGTTGTTGACATAGGTGATCTGGCCGTTTTCGTGCCGCTGTGGCTCGGGCATGATGGCCTCGACCGGGCATTTGCGAACACAGATCTGGCACGCAGCGCAATAGTCCTCCACCCACTGGTGCTCGTTCCGGGTGCTGAAGGGAAGATTCTCGATGCTGGTGAATATCGCCGCCAGGCGCACTCGCGGGCCATGTTCCGGGGTGACGATCATGCCGTTGGCGCCCAACCAGCCCAGCCCGGCCATCTGCGCCAGAGGTGGGTAGAGGGCCAGGCCCATGAGTGGATGCCCGGCTTGGGCTGAATAGCCCTGCTGGCGCAGATAATCGGCCCCCTTGTTGGCAATGCGGCCCAGGTCTCGATAGATCTCCAGCACGGCCTCCAGCCCATCCTGGCTGGGCGCGCTTTCGATGCGTGGTTTGTCCATCTCCATGGTCAGGACAATGGCGTTGGTGTGCAGGATGGCCTTGTTCTGAAAGATCCAGCGCTCCGGCACCTGGGTATAGCCCACACTGCTGGCCCCAAGTCCCAGAAGATAGGCCTCCAGATCGTCGATGAGGTCCGGCGGCGCATCGGTCTTGGGCTGGCCCGGGTTCTTGCCCAGTGAACTGAGCGATTCCCTCATGCCCAGCATCGTGGGCGCCATGATCCTCATGCTCCTGGATGCCACCAGGACCGCCATCGCCACGCTTGATGCCCTCCTTCATGATCTCAAAGCGCACGGGCGAGTCCTCTGTCCAGCGGTGCACACCCGGCATTCGGCGATCTGGTCCTCCTGACCGTACATGTCAAAGAAGGGATTGCTCATCATCTTCTCTCGTATTCTGTGGGAAAAGCTATCTGGCCATTGGTCTCATCCTCCCCATCTCGAACTGAGGTTATTCATTGACTGGCAGATTGTCGTCCAGCGAGCGTTCATGATTTGCTCTGAGCTGTGCATAGCTCCTGGTGTTGAAAGGGCACACTTTGATGCAGATGGAGCAACCATGATAGGCAAGAAAATACGGAAAACACTTGCCATTGTCGACCGTAGTGACAAGGCCGTTTTCATGCTCGATGGGAGTTTCGTAGATCGCCCCGGTCGGACAATCGCGAACGCAGCGGCGGCATGCCTGGCAGTAGTCCAGTACCCAGGCATGCTCATCACCTTCATAGACCGGCAGATTATCGATCTCGGTAAACACCGCAGCCAGCCGTACCCGAGGGCCAAACTGAGGCGTAATCACCAGGCCGCTCATGCCCCGCCAACCCAATCCGGCTGCCTGGGCCATCGGCGGGTAGAGGGTCATGCCGCCCAGCGGGTGTCCGGCATGGGCGGCATACCCCCGCTCTCGCAGCCAATCGGCAATCTTGTTGGATACCTGCCCCAATTGGTTATAGGTCTCGTGCACCATCACGGCCGTATCCCGGTTGGGAGCCAGAGCCATCCGTTCCTTGTCCATCTCCATCACCAGTACAATGGCCTGGGTGTAACGGATGGCGGTATCCTGAAATACCCATTCCTGGGGAACTGGCGCAAAGCCGATTTCATCTGCACCCACGGATCTGGCGAACTCGCGCAGTTCATCCAAGGTTGCGGCATCAATCTGCTTCTTGCCATCGGTTGGATTCCGCTCAAGGCCGAAAATGGACTTGCGGATATTGATGATACTGCCAATCATCTGCGGCAAAGAGCCTGGAAATCCTGGCAAGGGAGGGTGATCCCCTTGCATCTTGATCCCCTCGCGCGGTATGTTGAACCGGACTGGAGAGTTGGCTCCGCCGCGTGTTGCTTCAGGGATATCAACCACCCTTTTTTCCCAAGCATCCATTCTGTTCATTTGCGGTGTCAGAATGCGGTTCTTGAATACCTGTTTCAGACGAGCCTTGAATTCCACAGCGGTTCCTCCTTGGATGCTTGTCAGATACTTCTCAATCAATGCTTTTCTGCAAACTTTGCCCTTAACTTGTCATAATCCGCGTGGCTGAAGAGGCAATACTTGATATACAGACTACAGCACCCAATGGTGGGGATTCTCTTGGGAATAATCCTGGGATCACGCGCTTCGGGATGACTGGAAATCGGGTTGTCCTGTTCCCGCAGGTAGGTTTCAAACGTGAGCGCTTTTGGATGCCTTTTGATGCGTTCAGACCAGAGTATCTTTTTCACAGCACAATCTCCATTTTCCGAAAAGGGCAAATCGCCAGACAGACGGCATATCCGGAAAGAGAATCGCTCACAGGCCCCGGAGTATGACCTGGGCCATAAAGCCGCCATACTCGTCGATACTCAGGTCCACGGTCCCCGCGATCTCCAACTTGGTGAACATCTGCTGGTAGCCGAGAAAGGAGGAAAATACCAACCAGGCCAACCGCTCTGCCCTTTCTTTGTCAGGCACGTACTGGCTGATCCGTTCTTTGAGCGCGACCTGGATGCCGATCACCTGGTTCTGGACGATCTGCTTTTCTTCGTCGGGCAGGGTGGCAAATTGCAGCATGATCCAGTTGATCCGGTCGGCTACCCTGGGGAATCTCTCAGCCATGTTCGCGCCCAACTTGACCAGGAACTCCTCCAGGCTGTCAGCCTGGGGCAGGTGCATCGATAGATCTGCCTCCTGGGTAGAACTGTGGATCACCTCGCGCAGGATGTGCTGCTTGCCATCCTCAAAATGGTAGTAGAGGGCGGCTGTGGTACAGCCAGAAGCCTTGGCGATCTGCTTGATCGTCGTCGCCGCATAGCCTCGGTCTCGGAAGAGCTCGCCGGCGTTTTCGATAATCAAGTCTTGGAGAGAAAGCGCCTCGCTCATAGCATCTCCTTACTTATCGATCAGTAAGGAGAGTATACCACGATTGTCGTGTAGCTGCAAATTCAAGCAGAGGGATCTTTCACGTGGCTTCGCTCTGGCAGATCAAGATCGGCAAGTGCCTGCAACGCGCGTTACGCCGAGTTGAGCGGAGGACGGTGGACAAATGCTTGGGTCTCTTGGCCCACACCAATTCGAGGGGCAGACCCAGAGCCTTGCGCAGTACCGCGCGGCATAGAATCAGCTACGCACTGAGGGCCTGGTTCTGTGTCGAATCCGTCACGTATTCCTCTACGGCCAGTTAGGTGCGAAACTCACTGATATCCTTCCCACCCATTTCCAGCAGATGGCGTTTGCTGTGATAGAGGACAAAGTGTCTGGCCCAGTAGCCGCAGGTCTTCTCGGTGCTGTAGGCATAGTGCTTGAGGCGAATTGCATCCCTTCGCCAGGTCCTTCGAGGACTCAGGATAAACTCAGGACAGGCGGGCACTTGGTCGAGCTGTTTCTTGGATTGTTGTGTCGTACCGGGGCACCGGAAATCGGGTAATTGCTCAAGGAAGGAAACTGTGCTACAATCCATGATTGTCTGTCAGATCCAACGCGCGACAGACGTCAGGCCGGCACCATCTGCTGCCAGACATGCCGGGTTCCGCGTGGAGCTGGTCGATGACCAGGAGGGGCGGTTGCCCTACACCAGATCAAACGATAGGAGTTTACCCGATGAGTGATTTTACCGTTTTCGATGTGGCCTTTCCGCCCGAGGCCAAGCAGCGCGTCATCGTCAACACAGACGCCAAGAACGAGGCAGACGACCAGTAGCCGATCGTACACGCTGTGCTGACGCCGTCATTCGATCTTCACGGCATCATTCCGGCCCACTATGGGACGAGCAAGACAGCCACAAGTCTGCAGGAGAGTCACGACGAGACTGTGAAGCTCCTGCGCCTGATGGACATCGAAGGAGAGGTACGGGTCGAAGACGGAGCGCCGCGCGTCATCCTGGACGAATCGACGCCCGTCGACTCGCCCGGTGCCCGTCTAATCATCGAGGAGGCAATGACGGACGACTAAAGGCCGCTTCACGTCGCCTTCTACGGGCCGATGACAGACATGGCGTCCGCACTCCTACTCGAGCCAAAGATCCAAGATCGGGACGTTCGCGTGATCTGGATCGGAGGGGGTGCCTGGCCGAGCGGCGGCCGGGAATTCAATCTCTCGAACGACATTCACGCCGCGAATGTCGTGATGAAGTCGAAGCTGGAGGTGTGGCAGGTGCCCAGAAGCACGTACCGGACGATGGGCGTCACCTACGCTGAGCTGATCGAGAAAGTGTATGCTCAGGGCGAGATCGGCAAGTACCTCATCGAGCAGCTCTTGGGGCACAACGCGAAGACGCGGTCCGAGATGGAATTCCGCTCTCTGGGCGATTCCCCCTGCATCGGCATCATCTTGGACCCCGATGGCGGCCAGTGGTCGTGGTGTCCAGCGCCGACCTTTGACGAGCAGATGCACTACATCCACACCGGACAGTACCGTCCCATTCGCGTCTACGAGAACGTGAATACGCGCTTTGTCCACGAGGACCTCTTTGCAAAGCTCGCGCAGTTCACCCGGCGTGGGTCACGAAACCTGAACCGTTAACCAGGTTTCGCCCTGCAGATAGAAGCACGGAGCAGAGCACATTCGAGATGGATTTGAACCAACCTCAACGTGGGAGGCCGTGGAACACTGAGAACACAACCCGATAGTGGGGAGCGGGTGAAAAGCCGATTTGAAAGGGGAAACGGAATGCTTTATCGAGATTTTGGCAAAACAGGTTGGCAGGTATCGGTGGTTGGCATGGGTACCTGGAATATCGGCAATCAATGGGGAGAGTTAGACGATGCGACCGCGTGGGCTACCGTGCGTAGCGCGTTTGATCACGGCGTGACTCTATTCGACACCGCCGAATCTTACGGTACCCTCAATGGCCTGTCTGAGGAAAGGCTGGGCGTAGCCTTGGCCGGTATTCGGCATCAAGTTTGTTTGGTGAGCAAAATAGGTAATTGGGGCAAGCGTACCGGCCAAGGAGTGCCCAAAACCACCGTAGATATGATCCGGCTATGCGCTCACGCTTCTTTGCACCGGCTGCGCACCGATTGGCTCGACGTGGTGCTGTGCCACGAGGACAGAATTGAAGATCCCAGTGTTTATCTTGAAGCTTTTGAGGTGTTAAAGCAACGGGGACGTATTCGGGCTTATGGCATCTCAACCAATCGCCTGGAGGTGCTCAAACGGTTCAATGCTGACAATACGTGCAGTGTGGTGCAACTTAACTACTCGTTGCTCAATCGCGCTCCTGAAGCTGATATCCTTCCGTATTGCCGGGAACATGGGATTGCCGTAATGGTTCGCGGACCGCTGGCCAGGGGGCTGTTATCGGGCAACTATTCCACTGATTCAGTATTTGCCGATCCGGTTCGGGCGAGCTGGCATAGGGATGAAAAATCGCAAGCCGCGTTCGAGCGAAAAATCGCCCAAGTTGAAAAACTCGCGCAAGTAGTTGAGCCGGGTCAAGAGATGATTACTACTGCGTTGCGTTATGTTGTCTCGAATCCTGCCGTATCAGCCGCAATCCCAGGAGCCAAATCGCCGGCTCAGGCAGCCACCAATGCCCAGGCAGGTGCGGCTACACTATCTGCGGCAGAGATTGATGAACTTGTAGCGATCATCGACGGATAGAATTGGTATGAGATGCTGGCAATTGCGCGCGATGGCTTGTCGCCGCGCGTGAACGGTGCCATTGGGCGCTTTGACTCTAAAGGACATTGACAAGATGATCAGTAGTATAAAAGATTGCACTCTGCTAAACAACGGGCTCAAAATGCCCTGGTTGGGGTTCGGCGTTTTCAAGATCAGGGATGGTCAGGAAGTGGAACATGCGGTTAGGCGCGCCTTGGAAACCGGCTATCGCAGTATTGATACGGCGGCCGTATATGGGAATGAACGCGGCGTCGGCAAAGCGATCCGGGAGAGCGGTATCCCGCGTGAGGATATATTCTTGACCACCAAGGTGTGGAATGATGACCAGCGCGAGAAGCGAACACTGGCGGCATTTGAAGAAAGCCTGAAACGCTTGCAGACCGAGTACGTGGATTTGTACCTGATCCATTGGCCCGTGGAGGGTTGTTTTCGAGAGACGTGGCAGGTGATGGAAGAGATCTATCAAAACGGCCGCGCCAAAGCGATAGGCGTCAGCAATTTTATGGTACATCAGCTTGAAGATCTCTTGCGTGGTAGCCAGATAGTCCCCAGCGTGAATCAGGTCGAGTTCCATCCGTTTCTTGTCCAACCCGAACTATTAAGATTTTGTCAAAGCCACCAGATTCAGGTGGAAGCTTGGAGTCCTTTGATGCAGGGGCAGATTCTCACTGTACAAGCTGTTCAGGAACTGGCTGAAAAATACCAAAAGACCCCAGCGCAGATTGTTCTACGCTGGGATTTGCAGCATGAAGTGGTTACGATTCCCAAATCAACCCACGCCTACCGCATCGCCGAGAACACTCAGATTTTCGACTTTGAGCTTTCACTGGCAGACATGAATGTGTTGGATGCGCTGGATGAAGGAAAGCGCGTTGGGCCGGATCCGTATAATTTCGATCTTTGAGTGTGCCCCATTCAGCTTGAGATGCGAGTGTTCGTTGCCATAACAACGATTGCAGACATGGAGATTTCTTGCCCTATCCCTGTCAACGGGAGTGATTTTAGTCCATAAGAGCCGCCCAACAAAGCGTGCACTGGACAGGTGGGATTCGTCGCCATTTTTGAGCATTTTTCTGGCTTTGGGTTTTTTCTGCTGCCAAGCAGAGCCCACGCCCGCCCACCTGCCAGTGACGCTAACCGTTAGCCCGCTGTGAAAATATGAGCAGATACTGGAACTAACGCAGGCTGCTCAATAAAGCGTTCGCATGTTCCATTTGTCCCAAAATCCCCCTTTCTCTTCAACCCGCACAAAATGGTGATCAAGTTCACTTGCCATTAAGTCAATTTCTCCAAATCATCCTTTTCCTCAAACCTTTGGTACTTCACTAATCTTAAAATCTACCCAGAAAGCGCCTCTGGAGTTCAGTACCTCTTGACACCGGTAGAAATGTATGGTATTATTCACGGTAGTTTATGCGCTTAACCTTATGCACTTAATCTTATGCGCATAATCCAAGTGCAAGAAACCTTCTCTTCTGCTCCGAGCTTAAGGGTAGAGAGGGCCAAAGGTGGCAGACCTATGAAGAGACCAACCCAGGTTGATGTGGCCCGGCTGGCTGGGGTCTCAACGGCGACTGTTTCGTATGTAGTTAACGGTCTTCCCAATAGTAGGGTGCCAATCTCCAAAGACACCCGCCAGCGGGTATTGGCTGCTGTAGCCGAGCTGGGCTACGTACCGGATGCCCGCGCCCAATCTCTTGCTTCAGGTGACACAAATACCATCGGCCTGATTATCCCAGACATCCGCAACCCCCACTTTTGGGAGCACGCCGAGGGCGTGGAGTCTGAGGCGCGTGCCGCAGGCTATCAATTGCTTTTGTCCGACATTGCTCTCAATAGCGAACATGCGGACGAGATATTTATGAATCTGTCGCGCAGGCGGATTGACGGGTTGATTCTGATGGGGTCCTTCCTCGATCAATCGGAAGAAGCCAAGAGCATTTTGGCTTGGCTGCGCAAGCGACGGCTCCCGGTTGTAGAAATATGCGATCACAATGTGGATTACGATGTGGATTTTGTGATGTCCGACTACCGGGCAGCCTCGAAGGAGGTCATGTCCTACTTGCTGTCGTTACAGCACCGGCGAATCGGCATGATTTACGGGGTGGCATCGCCTGTGCTGGCCGAGGATCGCTTGCAGCCTTACCAGGAGAGTCTTCAGTCAGGTGGTCTGCCGGTTGATCAGGAATTGATTGCCAGATGTGGGCCTACCATTGAGGATGGCTATCAAGCAGCTTTGCAGCTTTTGAAGTTGCCTGAACGCCCCACAGCGTTGATAGCAATTAACGACCTCCTGGCCATTGGCGCACTGCGGGCAGCCGCAGATCTTGGGCTGCATATTCCTACAAACCTGTCGCTGGTCGGATTCGACGGGATTCATGTGAGCAAGTACCTGGTGCCACGCCTGACAACTGTTGCGAAAGACTCCATCGGCGTGGGACGAGAAGCAGTTAAGCAACTGCTGGCTCGTATCAGCGAACCCGATCTGCCCCGTCAAGGAGTTAGCATCCCCCCCCAACTTGTCATTCGTGAGTCGACCGGGCCTGCCCCGCTTGAATAAACGTGGTCCTGGCGACGAGAAATGCCAATGGAGGTGCATATGATCTGATTCCATCGATAAGAATCTCTGGCAAAAAAGCTGGCAGGTTGTGATATGGTAGTGACACAAACTCAAAAAGGAGAAGAACGATGAAAAAGCAAAAACTAGCTCTGCTGGTGTTAGTGGTCGCTTTGCTGGTAAGTGCTGTTGCTTGTGGTGGGGCAGCGCCAGCGCCTACAGCCGATACTTCTGCAATTGATGCTGCGAATGCCAAAGCTGCTACGGCCGAAGCCAGTCTGGCAGAGGCTGAGGCTGCTGCAGCAGAGGCCGCAGCAGAGGCCGCAGCAGCCGAAGCAGATGCAGCTGCCAGCGAAGAAGAAAAGGCAGCCGCCAAGGCGGAGGCTGAAGCGGCCAAGGCCGAGGCTGAAGCGGCCAAGGCGGAGGCTGAAGACGCCAAATCCGAGGCTGAAGACGCCAAATCCGAGGCTGATGCCGCCATGTCCGAAGCTGAAGCCGCCAAGGCGGAGGCTGAAGCGGCCAAGGCCGAGGCCGAAGCGGCCAACGCCAAGGACGTAGAGATGACCGATGTCGGTACGCCGAGAAGCGAAACATTGATCTTCCAAACATTCGACCGGCAATCTACAGACCCGGCGAATCACAATTCAATGCAGAACTATGCTAAATGGCGCGGGTTTAGAGAGCTTAGTATGGGCGCGCTCTGGGAGACAGATACCGGCACCGGTGATTCTTACGGGGAACTGGCTGACGGACCGGTTGAAGTGCTGAACGACGACTACACCCAGTTTAGAATAAACCTCAAAGAGGGCATTTACTGGAGCGACGGTGTTGAGTTTACGGCCGATGATGTGGTCTATACATTGGAAACCATGTTCGCATGCGCAGACAGTGCTACCCGCATATCGCCGATCAACACTTATGTAGCGAGCTGGGAGAAAATCGACGACTACACGGTCGAAGTTGAGACGGTGAAGCCGGCCCACGACTTCCAACAAACCATGGGCGTCAAGACCTGGGGATCACGCTTCGTGCCGCTGCCCAAGCACGTTTTTGAGACGTACGATGACCCCTGCACAAACCCAAACACCTATCCACTTTCCCTGGGACCATACGTCTTGAAGGAATTTGATGACAACGGGTTCTGGCATTTGTGGGAGCTGCGTGAAGATTGGGAACGTTCGGCCTGGGCCGACTTGGATGAAGACGGCTATATGCCGAAATACGTGCTTTACAAGGACTATGGTCCGGAGGAAGTGCGCTCCCTGTCCTTCGTCCAGAACGCCTATGATGTCGACACCTTTATGAGCCCCGACACCATCAAAGCCGTTCAGGATCTTAACGACAGTGTTACAACGTTCGCGCCCACTTTGCCATACCACAACATGGATGATGCCTGTGTTTATGGTATGTTGATGAACATGCAGAGGCCCCCCTATGATGCATTGAACGTCCGCTGGGCCCTGGCCCTGGCAATGGACCTGGAGTCAATCGCCATCAACGCCGTAAGCGGTGAAGCTATCGTCGCGCCGTGGCCGATGGCCGATACCCAGATTCTGCGGCCCATCTACTTCGATCCCCTGCAGTCGTGGGTAGAAGAATTCACCCTCGACGACGGTTACAAACCGTTTAACCCTGACTTTGGGGCAGGAATGGCTGCCACACTCGAGGCAAGCGGTGTGTCAGGCCTCCCCGAAGACACCAAGGACTTTGGCGTTGGCTGGTGGAACTATGATGTCGAGGAAGCTGCCAAGCTGCTGGAAGCGGAAGGCTTTACCAAGAATGCCGATGGCGACTGGCTGCTGCCCAGTGGTGAAGAGTGGGTTGTGCAGCTGACCATCCCCAGTGACTGGAATAAGGTCATGCAGCGGATCGGCTTTGCGGTGGCTGATAGTTGGCGAACAGCGGGCATTCAGACGAACGTCCGGCAGGTCGATAGCGCCGAGCATAATGCGGTTCAACAGACGAATGCCCTGAAAGACGTTCAGTTAATGTGGACCAACTGCATCTTCACGCCAAACTGGATGGATGCCTGGCGGGAGCTTGAACCCGGCCATATCAAACCGGCTGATTCCTCGGAAACAAATGTTGGCAACCGCCAACAGTGGGACAACGAAACTGTTTATCAGTTGGTTGAAGATTCCAAACCAATGCCGCTGGATTCTGAAGAGTTCTTTGAAAATGGCCGTTTGATCATGAAGGAGTTCGTGACGGATATGTCCTGGATCAATATGATGAACATTCCGACTACTATCCCCACCAACGAACACTACTGGACGGGCTTCCCCAAGGCAGATAACTACTACGCAGTCCCCTACTCGTGGTGGAGTTCGGCCAAGGAGATGGTCGCTCGTATTGAACCAACAGGGGAGTAGCTAGTGTAAGAGGGTTATATCGCGTCAAAAGGGAGCAGCCCGATCTGGGCTGCTCCCACGAATACTTGTAACCGGAGTAGGATATGGGACTATTACAGTATATTGGCAGCAGGGTCGCGTCGTATCTTGTGGTACTGTGGATCGGTCTAACCATTACCTTTTTTTTGCCCAGGTTCATGCCCGGCGATCCAATTGATAACTATATATTTGAACTTCAAGCCCAGGCCGGGCATACCATGTCGCCTGATGAGATGGAGAACCTGCGCGAGACACTGAGCCAGATCTATGGCCTGGAGGGCGATCTCTTCTCTCAATATGTGGGTTACCTCGAGCGCGTCCTACTGCATTTCGATTTTGGACCATCGTTCTCATCGTTTCCTGCACCTGTAATAGAGTTCATTATGAGAGCGCTTCCATGGACATTGGGATTGCTGGCGACCACAACCCTGATTTCCTGGACGCTCGGCAATCTGATTGGCCTAATAGCGGGTTACTTCAGTGATAGCAAGGTCGCAACCGCGCTGGAGGTTTTTGGAATCTTGCTATACCCGATACCTTATTACATTGTGGCACTCGTTCTGATTATGTTATTTGGTTACATATGGTCCATCTTTCCACTAACCACGACCGTTCGTCCGGGGCCGTTGACGTACGAAAAGATACGTCTCATTGTCTACAATTCGATCCTGCCCGCGCTGACCATTATCATAGCCAGCCTTGGCTGGAACATCCTCAGTATGAAGGCGCTTTCATTTGCGAATAAGGAAGAAGGATATGTGACCTTTGCCAGGCTGAAAGGGACGCCTTCAAGGAAGATCATGACTGGTTACGTGGCTCGAAACTCAATTCTGCCTCAGATTACCGCACTTTCGCTGTCTTTAGGTACGATTTTCAACGGGGCCTTACTCACAGAGATTCTCTTCTCCTACCCGGGTATGGGTTTGCTGATGCGAACTGCCGCGGGTGCCGGTGATTACAACATGATGTATGGCACAATCACCATATCTATCGTCGCAGTCGCCACAGCCGCGCTCGTGATCGATTTGTTATATCCGCTTTTTGATCCAAGAATCCGGTACAGGTAAATGCTATGAAAATGAACAATCGTCTGAGGATCGGAATTATCATCCTCGCGATCTTTGTCTTAGGAAGCCTTTTTCTACCGTTATTCAACGACGTTGACCCAACCAAGCAAGGCACCTACCCCAAGAATTTACCTCCCAGCCGTGAGCATCTGCTGGGGACCAACAGTCTGGGCCAGGATATTTTCTGGTACCTGGTTTATGCGATCCGCAATTCGCTGATACTTGGGATCACGGTGAGTATTTTCACCACGCTGATTGCCGGCTCGGTGGGTTTGCTTTCAGGATATCTTGGCGGCGGGGCTGATAGGGTCATTATGATTCTGACGGATTCAGTTATCGCCATACCTTTGTTCCCAATTCTGATCGTATTGGCTACACTTGTGCGGGGAAATACTTCATTCTTGATTGTAGGAGTCATCCTTGTGATCTTTGGCTGGGCCTGGGGTGCCCGTACGATACGATCCATGGCATTGTCCCTCCGAGAACGGGAATTCATCAGCCTGGCGAAGTTTTCAGGTTCCGCCACGGTCGAAATCGTTTTCAGGGAGATCTTTCCATATGTTTATGCCTACCTGGTCGTTAGTTTTATCAATGCCATCCTTTGGGCGATCACTATGGAATCATCACTGGCGGTCATTGGCTTGTCGAAGGTTGAAATTCCCACACTCGGTTCAATCCTCTTCTGGGCAATGAGCTATAATGCTTTGTTTACAAAACAATACGTCTGGGTCGTGGCGCCTGTTGTTGCTACGGTAGTTCTGTTCTTGGGGTTGTTCCTGACATCGACGGGCTATAATCAGATGTATGCAACCAGGCGGGGGCACGCATGATACGGCTAAATAACCTCGTTGCTACCTATACCACTGTTCGCGGGCAGGTCGACGCCGTTGATGGCGTAAATCTTACCATCCCAGCCGGGAAAATCGTCGGTATTGCCGGTGAATCCGGTTGCGGAAAATCAACCCTGCTGAAAGTAATCTATGGTGATCTGATTTATCCCCTCGCACTTCGACAGGGTAATGTAGAATACGGAATCGATTCGAGCCATGGACTCACAGTCGAGAGCAAGATCAGAAGAAACGAAGACGAAACGAAGAACGGAGGACAGGTTACAACCCGCAACATCGAGGATTACTGGTTCAAGCAGATATCGTATATTCCACAAGCCTCGATGAGTTCCCTAAACCCGGTCATTCGAATCCGCAAACAGTTTGTCGACTTTTTGGACGCAGATCAACGCAATGCCAATGTTCTTGAAGAAATTCGGGAATATGTCAAGAGTCTTGACCTGCCGCCGGAGGCGATCGACGCCTATCCGCACCAGCTATCGGGGGGTATGCGGCAGCGAATCATGGTGGCAATGGCGACCTTTTTCAAGCCCGAAATCATTCTGGCGGATGAACCCACGACCGCGCTGGATGTGGTCGTCCAAAAGGGCATTCTGCTGCTGTTAATGGACATTCAAGCGCAGATGAACAATACGATTCTCATTGTTTCTCACGATATGGGGGTGCATTACCAGATCGCGCACAAGATGCTCATCATGTATGCTGCAAAGGTGGTTGAGTTTGGCGATTCAAAAGATGTTTTCGAGGCTCCGCTGCATCCCTATACAAAGATGCTGACCGAATCCCTGCCCACAATTGGCGACGACAAGATGCGCGAAGGGATCGCTGGTAGGCCCCCCAGCCTGTGGGAGGACCTGCGCGGCTGCCGCTTTGCGCCACGCTGTCCCCTGGCGACTGAACTGTGCCGGGCACAGGAACCCGAATTGATCAAACACAGGCTGAGACACTTTGCGGCCTGCCATTACGCTGAAGATACACATCAAATAGACGAGATAGCGACACAATGAAAGCCATCCTGAAAACCAGTAATCTGAACAAAGTGTATAGACTCGGCGGTTTGATAAATAGGATTAGAATTAACGCGCTGGACGACGTTAATCTGACAATTGAGAGCTGCGAACCGGTGATTACCAGTATCGTGGGCGAGTCGGGAAGTGGAAAGACCACCCTGGCCAAGGTGATTCTTCGCCTGGTTAAACCAACGTCCGGTAGTGCTCTCGTTTGTGATCGGCTGATTGCAGGAAAAGGCGATAAACCATCGAACCGTGAATTCTTTAGCACAGTACAGCCAATCTTTCAGAACCCGTTTGAGGCGTTTAGCAGTTATCGCACGGTAGATGCCTACCTTTTTGCAACGGCTGTTCGTGTCAATGGGTTGAGCAAAACGGAAGCCGTTGATGCTGTGACGGAAGCGTTGAGCTTGGTGGGGCTTGAATATCGAGACGTTCGTGGCAAGTACCCAAATCAGTTCTCCGGCGGTGAGTTACAAAGGGTTTCTATTGCCCGCGCCCTAATACCTCATCCCGAAATCATCATTGCCGATGAACCGGTCAGTATGATTGACGCTTCTCTGCGAATGAACATCATCAATCTTTTCCTGCAGCTAAAAGAGGAGTTTCAGAGGAGTTTCCTGTACATTACCCATGACCTGGCTACGGCCTATTACATCAGTGATTTTATTGGGGTTATGTATCGGGGCTGCATCGTTGAATTTGGTGATGCCAGGACAATTCTGGCTGACCCCCAACACCCTTACACGCAATTGTTGCTTGACTCCATCCCGGAAATTGGCCGAAAGTGGGAGAAGAAGAAAATCGCTCTGTCAGACATCGAGGCCAAAGAATTTCAGTTTGAAGGCTGTCGATTCCATAATCGCTGTCCCTATTGTTCAGATAGGTGTATGCTCGAAAGGCCGCCTGCCCAAAAAATGCCTGATGGGAGAGATGTCTACTGCCATTTGTCTTGGCTCTCCCCTACTTTCTAAGCATGTATACGAGCAAGGAACTAGAAACAATGAATCCCAAAACAAATGCTAGTGAGATCGAACGTTGGGGGATATTTGAACTTGTCCTAAAAGGCCCCACAAGTGGCAATCCCTTTATCGACGTAACCTTATGCGCCCAATTCAGCTATCAAAATCGAGTACTAGCGCCGGATGGCTTCTACGATGGTGACGGTGTGTATCGCATTCGCTTCATGCCGGATACGCCAGGGGAATGGCGTTATGTCACCAAAAGCAACGTCTCAGAACTGGATGGGCAACAGGGCCAATTCACCTGTGTGGCGGCATCCGAGGGAAATCACGGGCCGGTGCACGTCAATAATACCTTTCACTTTGCCTACGATGATGGCACCCCGTTCTACTCCTTTGGAACCACCTGTTACGCCTGGGCCCACCAAGGGGATGCCCTGGAGGAACAAACGCTGGAGACATTGAAGAAAGCTCCCTTTAATAAAATGCGTATGTGTGTCTTCCCCAAAGATTACATCTACAACGAAAACGAGCCGGTCTACTATCCCTTTGAACGGGACGAAAAGGGCCAAAGCGATCCGACGCGCTTCAATCCTGGATTTTTCCGGCACTTTGAACAACGGGTGGGCCAGCTATGCGCATTGGGCATTGAAGCCGACATCATTATTTTCCACCCCTACGATCGCTGGGGATACTGTGATATGGATGCCGAAGGGGATTATCGCTATTTACGCTATCTGGTGGCCCGTTTGGCCGCCTACCGCAATGTCTGGTGGTCCATGGCCAATGAGTACGATTTCTTGCTGGATGTCAAACCGATGAGCCAGTGGGATCGTTATTTCCATATTCTGGAAGAAAAAGACCCCTATCAGCATTTGCGTTCTAATCACAATGGTGATGTGACCAAGAATTACGACCATGCCAAACCCTGGATCACCCACGTCTGTATCCAGAATTGGGATGTTAAACGTGTGAAAGAATGGCGTAATGCTTACCGCAAACCCGTCATCAATGATGAATGTGAATATGAAGGTAATATTCCGCGCCCCTGGGGTAATATCAGCGCCCAAGAACTGGTTCACCGCATTTGGATTATGATGGTCAACGGTGGTTATGCCGGCCACGGCGAAACCTATATGCACCCAGACGATATTCTATGGTGGTCCAAAGGGGGTGTGCTCCACGGTGAAAGTTGGCAGCGGATTGCTTTCCTACGTGAGATTATTGAAGACATGCCGGCTAGCGGATTATCACCAATGGTCGGAAGCTGGATGTGGTCGCGGGTGTCGGCTGGTATTAACGGAGATTATCGCTTGATCTATTTTGGGGAACACCAACCACTCGAATGGGCCGTTGGTCTACCGATGGAGGATGGAGAGTATGAGATTGATCTTATAGATACCTGGAATATGACCATTACACCCATAGAGAAAGGCCCTCTGCCAGTATCCCCACCCGCACGCAGAAAAAAAACTGACAAACAAGTGGCGGCGCCCAAACCAGAGGCGGCGTTCGGTGTGGCGCTACCGGGCAAGCCATATGTGGCGCTGCGGGTTCGGCCCAAGAAATAGGCATTGTTGACATTTCAAGACTTCTCTCTGGTGAAAGCAGCGTTAGGAGCCAAAACGCCATGCAGCTGAAACACGGGCTAGCCCGCCAGATGCAAGGGCATGATTCTTCTGGTGGAGCATCTGGTTCTATGATAGAGTGTACATCCGTTTATGGGAACAAGGTGCGGATACCGAAGTCGAAACTGGTGCTGCGTCCCTCCGTCTACGCTATCATCGTGAACGACGGGAAGATACTCTTGGTAAGGAGTCGCCATGGAGGTAAGTACCTCCTGCCAGGAGGTGGCATTGATACAGGAGAGAGAATCGAGGTTGCCCTCAAGAGAGAGGTGAAGGAAGAAACTGGAATCGAGATTGACGCACTAGACTTTGCCCACTTTCAGGAGGCTTTCTTCTATTACGACCCGCTTGATGAGGGGTACCATGGTCTGCTGTTCTACTACTTCTGCAGACCCAAGACTCTCCGCCTGCTGGATGATACTGAGGTTGATGATGAAAATGCAGAGAAACCCAGATGGATAGACATAGAGGGTTTGCAGGCCTATGATTTCCAGAACCACGGTGAAGTGATAGTGGGTTGTCTCCGATCGCAATCTGCCGGAGCGCAGAGAGCTGGTTCAAGCCTCACGAAGTGAAGGGGATTCTATGCACAAGGCAAGGGCGGCCTAACAAGCGCTACAGCTGACGCCGCTTTCACGGCGGGTTGTATCGGTCCTTCTGCGTCTGTGTTGTTCTGGAGAAAGGATCACCTGAGGGATACGCCGCGGCGCAGCTGAACTTCACGTTGGGTGTAATGAAGGAAGTAATATATATGAAATCGGAGGTGAAATATTGAGTAGTGAAGAATACAGTCAGAAATACTTACCCCAGAACTGTGATACTCCGCTGTCGCAGTGTCTACGCTTTGCTGATATACTGGCTCCGATACAAGAATGGAAAGGGATGAAGAAATTCAAGAGTGTAGTATACACAGGAAGAATGGAAGAAGCTGCACTACTTAGTAGTGGATGGTCAATCGAGTACCTCCGGAAACACAATGTGCCAATACATCCGAATTTGGCGAAGAAGTATGAAACGCTGGTAGAAAAGTTGAAAGTCAATTCTGCGTTTTTTGAAAGATACTGAAATCAAATGCCACCCACTGCTTTGAGCGGACGGATGGTTGAAGTCCCGCTCAAAGGGAAGCAGCGCATTGAAATTGATCTCAAGTCCAGAAATCTGTACCGCCAAACGCCCGTTCGCGGCTTATGCTCTCGATAGGCGGCTAAGCATCTTGCATTAAGGAACAACAAATGATCGAAGTACGCTCCTTGAATGAAGAGGACAGCTTCAATGACTTGATCTCGTTATCACGAGAGTTCTTTCTTGAATACGAGGCTTATCACAAAGATTTTTTCGAGATTGACAAACTGCAAGACGAGAATGTTGTTGGCTACTTCACTTCTTTCCGAGATACTGACGTTCGAGAAGCATTTGTTGCGGTTGACGGTGCGCGGATAGTGGGTTACATCACGGTCTATGTGAAAGATCAAGCCGATTATTGGCAAGTCAAAAGAGTTGGTGATATTTCTGGTTTGATGGTGCAGAAGGAGTACCGGCATAGGGGAATAGCTAATAGGTTATTGGCAAAGGCTAAGGAATTCTTTGCGTCCAACGGTTTGAAGTATTATACGGTATTTACGGCGGTCGAAAATCAAGGGGCTATAGACTTTTATCAACAAAACGGTTTGGAACCTTTGTATAGTACGATGATTGGAGAAATCTAGCATTGGTCTATCTGATAAGGATCATAATTTGACGAGAGAGTTGATAGACCAGAATCTCACCAGTGTTATTCTGATGATGAGTTGGGAGATGAAACAGATTGGATGGAAGGAGGACAATGTTGCCCCGAAAGGCCGCCTCTAACAAGCGCGTGCAGTCCGACGCTCCTCCGCGGCCTGGTATCGGCGCGCAACTGGGTTATGTAACACACTTCGAATTGAAGCGCACTTCGGGAGAGTTGCGGCGCGGCTGACGCGCAGGGCGATAGGCAGAGGCCCCATTCTCCCTTTCCATTTGCGGAGTGTTTCCTTAGAACACCAAGAATGGATTAGACAAGCTTATGGAATTCAAACGTATTACGCTAGAGGCTTGCTCAGAAGCGACTGGCACAGTTGTTGTTATTGACGTTCTGCGTGCCTTCACCTGCGCTGCTTTTGCGTTTTCTGCTGGGGCTGAAGAAATTGTTCTTGTTCAAGAAGCCGCTGAAGCCTTTGCTCTACAGCGAAAAATGCCTGGTGTTTTACTGATGGGTGAAGTCGATGGCTTCCCAATTGAAGGGTTTGATTTCGGAAATTCACCCTCAGCCTTAATGAACCTTGATCTAACAGGACATCATTTGATCCAGCGTACCAGTTGCGGTACCTTGGGCGTAGTTCGCAGTACACGAGCCGACATCATTCTCGCCAGTAGCTTTTGCTGTGCCAAAGCTACGGCTAATTGCATTCTCGATCATGCCCCAAATACAGTTACCTTTGTTATCACAGGTCTGGGCGAAAATGGCATGGGGGATGAAGATGTAGCCTGCGCTGATTACCTCGAAACCCTACTTCAGGGTCATCAGCCAGCCCCTGAACCTTTTCTGAGGCGGGTCAGAGAATCAGTCATTGGCCAGCTTCTTCTCAACCCGAGCTACCCCGAGTTGCCAGCAGATGATCTCCCTTGTTGTACTGATCTTGATCGCTTTGACTTTGCCATGCTGGTCAGGCGTGTAAATGGCCTTCTGGTGATGAAACCAGCCTAGTAAGAATTATGAAATAACCCGGCGCCACCCTATTCAACCTGTATATTTCGACGACTGTCCGCAAAAATCTTGATAACTCTAAAAAAACCAAATGATAGGAGTTTACCCAGTGAGTGATTTTACAGTTTTTGATGTGGGCTATCCACCCGATGCTAAACAGCGCGTCATTGTCAACACAGACGCCAAGAACGAGGCAGATGACCAATTTGCCATCGTACACGCTGTGCTGACACCGTCATTCGATCTTCGCGGCATCATTCCGGCCCATTTTGGGACGCATAAGTCAGCCACAAGCATGCAGGATAGTCACAACGAGACCATGCTGCTCCTGCGGCTGATGGGCCTGGAAGGAGATGTACGGGTCGAAGACGGCGCGGCGCACGCCATGCCGGACGAATCGACGCCCGCCGACTCGCCCGGTGCCCGTCTGATCATCGAGGAGGCAATGAAGGACGACAAAAGGCCGCTTCACGTCGCCTTCTACGGACCGCTCACAGACATGGCGTCCGCACTCCTACTCGAGCCAAAGATCCAAGACCGAGGTGTTCGCGTGATCTGGATCGGAGGGGGGGCCTGGCCGATCGGCGGTCGGGAATACAACCTTTCGAACGACATTCACGCTGCGAATGTCGTGATGAAGTCGAAGCTGGATGTGTGGCAGGTGCCCAGAAGCACGTACCGGACGATGGGCGTCACCTACGCCGAGCTGATCGAGAAAGTGTATCCCCAGGGCGAGATCGGCAAGTACCTGATCGAGCAACTCCTGGAGCACAACGCGAGGACGCGCCCCGAGATGGAATTCCGCTCTCTGGGCGATTCCCCCTGCATCGGCATAATCCTGGACCCCGAATGCGGCAAGTTTTCGTGGCGTCCCGCGCCGACATTCGACGCACAGATGCACTACATCCACAGTGGGCAATACCGTCCCATTCGTGTCTACGAGAACGTGAATACTCGCTTCATCCACGAGGACCTCTTTGCCAAGCTCGCACAGTTCATCCGGCGTGGGTCACTATAGCTGAACCAGTTAAAATGTTGGGAGAATTCATGAATCAGTCTAAAACAACGGCAGCCACCCAAGAAGATGTTCCAGGCCGAATTCCCGAATATTCTGTCCCTTATGAATATCCGACCGTTGATGATATCAAAGACGTCTTAAATCGTGTGTGCGGCTATTATGAATCTACCAGCCAACAAAAGATTATCAATACCGAAACAGGCGAAGAAATAACCGACTTTTCGAGTTTGAATGAAAATGCACGGGTTTCACGCGGTTTCTCAAGCGAATGGTCCTACACCCATGGCGTTGTGCTGTCTGCCTTCGCCTACATCGATGATGTAACTGGTGACAAAGCATTTTTTGCCAACAACACCAAGTTTTTTGACTTTGTGATCAAGCATCTGCCTTATTTCCGGAAAAATGCTGAGGAAAATGGCACACAAGCTAGTGGCTGGCGCAACATAATCGATATGCACGCCCTTGATCATTGTGGTTCCATTGGCGCGGCGATGATTAAAACGTATTTGAAAGACAAAAATGATGACTACCTCGAACTGATTAACATCGTTGCAGATTACATTTCTAACAACCAATTTCGCCTGGAAGATGGCACCTTGGCCCGTCATCGCCCACAATACGAGTCCGTATGGGCAGATGATATGTACATGAGCGTGCCGTTTCTCGCCAACATGGGCGTACTTGCCGGAGATAATGGATATTTCGATGATGCAGTGAAGCAGGTCCTGCAGATCGCTGACCGACTCTATATCCCTCAGAAAGAGCTGTTTGACCACGGTTGGAGTGTGACGTCGGGTGATTATGATCCGCACTTTTACTGGGGTCGTGCGAGCGGTTGGACGCTGATGGCGATGGCGGAATTGCTCGGTGTATTGCCGGAAGATTATCAGGGGCGAGACAAGATATTGCACTTATATCGTTCGGTGATCCGTAGCTTGGCTGGCCTGCAAGATGGTACTGGTTTCTGGCACAATATGCTGGATAAAACCAACACTTATTTAGAAACTTCCTGCACAGCAATGATTACTTTTGCCGTTGCCAAAGGCATCAATGAAGGATGGATTAACCACGTGTACGGTCCGGTTGCAGTGACAGGCTGGAACGCCATCAAAACGCGCGTGCTTGAAAATGGTGCCGTGGATGGTAGCTGTGAAGGCACCACATTCGCGCATGACAACACGTATTACTACCATCGCGGCGCAAGCATTTACTCGACGCATGGTTATGGGCCGGTACTCTATGCTGGTGCAGAAATGATTCGCTTGGGGCAAAACGAAAAACTCGATGTACAAGAAGCCAGAATTAATGCCCGTAACAACACCTTTCACTATCGTCTAAAAAGCGAGTGGCCAGAAGAATAACGGCATCTGTACTCAATGGGTAGAGTGTGTACAATGAGGTTGGCCCCATCCTTTGGCAACTATCAGCACGGATATCAGCTCGTCCCAGCCAATTGGAGCATCAATACGACGCGGAAACGGGCGTTCTTTGACTTTTTAAAGGAAGTTACCGCTAATTAAAGAAGGAATGGAAATGGACAATCTTACAAACAATCAATCAGCAATAGCGCCGCGCGTAATCATCCTCACGGATTTTCCGCCTATCGACGTCATTCCCGGAAAAACATACAAACAGGGCGACCCGCCCGAAAAGTACTCCGACCCCGATGACGTCCAATCAATGATCCGTCTTCTCCTCTATGGAAATGATTTAGAATTCGAAGCGCTCGTCGCTTCAGCGGGCACCCTCGCTAATATTGCTCGAAAACGGAACATTCTGGATGTGCTGGATGTATATGAACAAGTGCAGTCGAACCTAATCAGGCATGATCCCAGGTATCCTACTGCGGACACCCTGCGTTCGGTAACATGGCAGGGGCTCGATGGGGCTTGGGGTTCACCTCACTTTGGCAGGCCGGGAATGCCGGTAAACACGCTGTTAGGTGAGGGGAAAGATACAGAAGCCTCAGAGGCCATCATCCGTGTTGTGGACAAACCCGATCCCCGTCCGGTTTGGGTTTGTGTCTGGGGTGGGCCATGTGAGGTGGCTCAAGCCATCTGGAAAGCACGACATACCCGAAAGCCCCAAGCGTTCACCCGGTTCCTGGGCAAGCTGAGAATTTACCTGATTGGAAGACAGGATAACTCGGCGGACTGGCTTCTCGATAACTTCCCCAGTCTTTTCGTCATCCTCTCGGAGAGTAATTACAAGGGAATGTTCTGGAATTCACCTGGCTCCGATTCAGCGCTATCCGACCTGGATTGGACCAACGAAAACCTTCGTCAGGGACACGGGCCATTGGGTGTAGCCTACCCCCGGAGCGGATGGGATCACAATGCTCCAGGGGTATGGGAGGGAGACACACCTTCGTACCTGCATCTGATCAGCGCCGTACGCGGCGCGAACGATCCTGAGAAACCCGATGAAGGCGGCTGGGGCGGCAAGTTTGTCCAGCCCGATCCGGAGAAGAATCATTGGTACGACGATCCGATAGGCCCAAGAGCAGTCTATCAGTGGCGCGCCGAAGTTCAAAAAGAACTCAAACGTCGGGCCGACTGGATGCTTCCATGAAAAACGACTCAAAGGTCATGATACATACATTTTCGAAGTATTAATTTGATGTGGCGGAATCAAAGAAAGTTAGCAGATATCCAGAGCTTGGTTCTTCGCTGGAGAGGCTTTGAAGACTTGAGCAAAGGCGAAAAAAACGCAATGCGCATACTCATTATCGGCGGTACTGGCATCATCAGCACGGGAATTACTCGCCTGCTCATAGCGCGTGGCGACGATGTTGTTCTCTACAATCGAGGCCTGAGGCCCTCACTTTTTGAGGGCGATTACACCACTATCACCGGCGACCGCAAGGAGTTTGCGCGTTTTGAAAACCAGATGCAGGAAGCTGGCACCTTCGATTGCGTGATCGACATGGTCTGCTATCTGCCCGCAGAGGCCGAAAGTGCCGTTCGTGCATTCAAGGGCCGCACAGGACAATACATCTTTTGTAGCACGGTAGATGTTTATACCAAACCTGCCGCCGCTTACCCCGTCACAGAAGCCGCTGAGCGGTTACCCTCGGAAAAATTCCCCTACGCCTACAATAAGGCACGCTGCGAAGAATTGCTCTTCGCCGCCCACGAGCGGGGCGATCTGGTCGTAACCAGCATCCGTCCGGGGCACACCTATGGCGAAGGCGGCAATAACCTTCTCCATGCCCTAGGGCGTGGCACTTATCACGTGGATCGCTTGATAAAGGGGCAACCCATCATTGTACATGGCAACGGTACGTCCTTCTGGCCAACCTGTCACCGAGATGATGTGTCCGTGGCCTTTGTTGGGGCTATCGGCAATGAGAAGGCCAAGGGGCGCGGGTATCATGTGGCCGGCGAAGAATGGATGACCTGGGAGGGATATCATCAGGGGCTGGCGGAAGCCATTGGCGCCAAAGCGCCGGACTTTGTCTTTATTCCCACCGACGTTCTGGTGCGTATGGCACCTCAGGAGGCCGCCTTGTGCGAGGTGAACTTCCACTACAATAACCTCTTCGACAACACGGCGGCGAGGGAAGACATCGGCTTTCGGGTGACAGTCCCCTGGATCGAGGGAGCGCGTCGGACGATCAACTGGCTGGAGGAAAATGGCAAGCTTGAAAAAAGTGAAGACTTTCCCTTTTACGATCGGATCATTGAAGCGTGGCAGCAGGCGATTGGAAAGCTGGCAAATCACAAATTCGGATAACATACATAATACCGACTATTCTTGAAGGAGTCAGTCTGTGCAAATAGGAACATTCAAAAACAAATTGGGCAAGTTGCGGGTAGCAGCCAATCACCGTACCCTGGAATACGACGATGGCACGCCGTTTTTTTACCTCGGCGATACGGCCTGGGAACTGTTTCATCGCTTAAACCGCGAGGAGGCGCAGCATTATCTCAGCAATCGCGCCGCGAAGGGATTCACAGTGATCCAGGCTGTCGCCCTGGCCGAACTGGGCGGGACGGATATTCCCAACGCGTATGGCGAACTCCCGCTGATAAACCGCGACCCAACCATGCCCAATGAAGGCTATTTCCGTCATGTGGATGACATCGTGCAATACGCCGAGGAATTGGGGCTGTTCATGGGTATGCTGCCCACCTGGGGATCGAGCTGGAAACTGTACGGCGGAAATGATAACGCCATCTTTACCGTCGAGAATGCCCGTATCTATGGCCGCTTCATCGGTGAACGTTATCGGGACAACGCCATCATCTGGCTCTTGGGAGGCGATCAAAACATCGAAAGCGAGGACGAGTACGCCATCATAGAGGCGATGGCCCTCGGGGTGAAAGAAGGCGATGGGGGGGCGCACCTGATTACCTTTCATCCGCGCGGGCCGGGGCGTTCCGCCGAGGTTCTCCATCCGGCGGAGTGGCTGGATTTCAACATGTGCCAGTCGTCGCACGGGGCCCACGACCACGATGCCGGATTGTTCATTGAACACGACTACGCCCTTGAGCCACCCAAGCCAACGCTGGATGGCGAGCCGCACTATGAAACCATGCCGGTCGGCTTCTACTACAGGGACGTCTCGCGCTACGACCGTTTCGACGATTACGACGCGCGCCAGGTTGCCTATTGGGCGCTGATGGCCGGCGCGTGCGGCCATACCTATGGCCATAACTGCGTCTGGCAGATGTGGACGCCCGAGCACGAGCCAGCCCTATGGGCAAATATCCCCTGGTATGAGTCGCTGGACACCCCCGGGGCGTTCCAGATGAGCCACATGCGGCGTTTGTTCGAATCACGGCCATTTCAGGAGCTAGTGCCTGCCCAGGACATGATTGTGGATGGTCCGACCTACGGCGGCGCCAAAATCAGGGCAGCGCGGTCAATCAATGGGACGTTTGCCTTTATCTATTCACCTAGAGGTGAGCAGTTCACCCTCGACAAACGCGTGTTCAAGGCTTTGGGAGTCGAGGAGTACTGGTTTGATCCGCGTTATGGCTGCACCTACTCTTTTCATACAGCTACTAATGCTGCCTTTCAAACCTATGCACCGCCGACCTCGGGCCGGGGCAATGACTGGATCTTGATTATGGAAGGTGAATAGGCCGGTTTTCTACTAACCTGATTTCATGAGTAACTGAAACCAGGTTGCAGATGGAGGTGATTATGACTTGAATTCATTGAGGAAAATCCCTGGCAAAGAGTCTGGCGGGTTATGGATGGTAGTCTGTTTGGAATACGTTGATACATACTCAAAAGGAGAAGAACAATGAAGAAGCAAAGACTTTTGCTGCTGGTGTTGTTGATCGGTTTGATGGCAATTGCTGCTGCCTGTGGTGGGGAGAAAGAGCCCGGTCCCGTCACGCTAGTTTACCTGGTCGATGACGGCGAGACCTCGCAGAAAATCGCCCATACGCTCGCTGACGGCTACATGGAGTTGCATCCCAACGTGACCATTGAAATTGAGAACAAGCCGGGGGGGACAGAGGGTGATAACGTGGTCAAAACGCGCCTGGCCACCGGCGAGATGTCCGACATCTTTAACTACAACGCCGGCTCGTTGATGCAGGCATTAAACCCGTCCGAGACGCTGGTTGACCTCACCGACGAGCCGTTCATGGCCAACGTTGACGATGCGTTCAAGCAGACCGTAGCGCAGAATGGGAAGGTCTATGGTACACCGGGTCAGACGGCGATGGGCGGCGGTATCCTCTACAACAAGAAGGTCTATGATGAGCTTGGGTTGAGCGTGCCCAAGAGCTGGGACGAGTTTGCCGCAAACAACGAGATCATCAAGGAAGCCGGTATCGCGCCGGTCATCGCCACTTATGGCGATAGCTGGACTTCCCAGTTGTTCGTGCTGGCCGATTACTACAACGTTCAAGCGGCTGAGCCGAACTTTGCCGAAGAGTATACGGCCAACAAGGCCAAGTACGCCACAACCCCGGCGGCGATGGCAGGCTTCGAATATCTGCAAGAGGGCTTCGAGAAGGGCTGGTATCAGCAGGACTTTGAGGTCGCGAAATTTGAAGAAGGGTTGAAGCTGCTCGCCGATGGCGAGGGCGCTCATTACCCCATGCTGTCCTTTGCTTTCTCAAATATCAATGCTAACTGGCCCGACAAGGTCAACGACATCGGGTTCTTTGCGCAGCCCGGCCCGTCTGCCGACAAGAACGGGGCGACCATCTGGATGCTTTTGGCCAACTACATCCCCCAAACTACCACAGGTGAAAAACTGGAAGTGGCCAAAGATTTCCTGGCGTTCACGGTCTCACCTGAAGCTGTCACCCTGCTCAACGAGAATGTCCCGCCATCAGGCCCGTATCTCATCAAGGGCGCCGAGCTCCCCGATGATGTTCTGCCCGCCGTAAACGATATCAAAGCGTACATCGATTCCGGCAACTCCGGGCCAGCGCTTGAATTCCTCTCCCCGGTGAAAGGACCGTCGCTTGAGCAAATCTGCGTGGCCGTTGGCACCGGCCAGATGACTCCCGAAGAAGGCGCAGCGGCTTACGACGAAGATGTTAAGAAGCAGGCACAGCAGTTGGGCCTGCCGGGCTGGTAGTCAGCTTGTTCTGACATCTGTGGCTTCCATATTCTGAGGGCCGGTGTAGCCCGCCGGCCCTCAGAATCCCGGGGCATGAACCCCACCGACGACAAGCGAGGTTCCATGAGAAGCGACGCGCGTCCGCAGGCGGTCCTGCGGACGTATCCTCACTGGTTGTATCTTCCGGCAGCGCTCGTGTTCGGCATCTTCTTCCTCGTGCCGACGGCGCTTGCGTTCTACTTTAGCCTGACCCGCTGGACGCTGTTCGACGCAACGTTCATCGGATTCGAAAATTACGTCACCTTTCTGAACGATCCCATGCTCATGTCGGGGCTTCGCAATACGCTTATTTATGCCGTACTTACCAGTGGCCTCAAAACCATTATCGCGCTGCCGCTGGCCATGCTGCTCACCTCGAGCATCCGCTTAAAGGGACTTTTCCGGAGTATCATCTTCTTCCCGGTGCTCGTCAGTACCGTCGCCGTCGGAATCACCTTTTCCACGCTCATGCATCCGTCCACAGGGCTTATCAACACGGCCCTCGGGTTTCTCGGTCTGCCGCAGCCGAATTGGCTGGGGAACCCAGACCTCGCCCTCTACTCGGTGGCGCTGGTTGATGTCTGGAAGGGCGTTGGCATCGCGATGGTGATATTCATGGCGGGCATCTTGTCGATCCCGCAGGATTATTTTGATGCAGCGCGACTCGAGGGCGGAACCTGGGTAAAATTCCGTTACGTCATCGTTCCCCTGGCCCGCAACGCAACATTCACCGTCATCCTGCTGTCGTTCATTGGCGGGCTGCGGTCATTTGACCTGATTTGGACCATGACACACGGTGGGCCCGGCTTCGCCTCGGACGTGCTCACCTCGGTGATCTACAAGGAATATCAGGCGGGGTTCTATGGCCTGTCGACCGCCGGCAATGTGGTACTATTTGTTCTCGTCACGATCATCGTGTATCCACTGATGCGGTTCTTTAACCGGATGGAGCTTGACCTTTGAAAGCCCGGAAGTTCTTTGCCAGTGTCTGGATAGATGCGGTTGCTCTCTTTGTCATCAGCATCGTCTTTGTGGTGCCGTTCGCATTTATCTTGCTGACTGCTGCCAAGACGCGCCAGGAGGCCGCCCTCTTCAAGTTCAGTTGGCCAAGCCAGATTCAGCTGTTCGAAAACATCCGCGCCGTCATGGTTTTTGGCGACAACCGTATGCTTCTGGCGCTGTGGAACAGTACGCTCCTGACCGTAGGCTCGGTGACGCTGATCGTCCTGTTCTCTGCACTCGTCGCCTTTGTGATGCAGCGCCGTAGCGATCGGCTGGCATCGGTTGTCGGTTCGTTCATGCTCGCGGGGCTCATTATCCCTCCAGCCGTGGTGCCAACCATCTTCCTGTTGCAGTGGCTGGGCCTCTACAAGACCCTGTTCGGGATGATTATGGTTGATGTGGCGTACACCATGCCCTTCGCGATCCTGATCTTCCGTGCCTTCATGGGCAGCATCCCCAGAGAGCTTGATGAAGCCGCAATCATCGATGGCGCATCTCCGCTGCGTGTCTTCTTTTCCATCATTCTGCCGCTGTTGCGGCCGGCCATTGTTACGGTGGTCGTCACCTCGTCTGTTACCATCTTCAACGACTTTGTCGGGCCGCTCTACTTCCTCCCCGGCTCGAAGAACGTCACTGCGCCGCTAACGTTATTCAGCTTCCTCAACCAGTTCAACTCGCAATGGAACCTGCTCTTTGCGGATGTGGTCGTCATCACTATTATCCCTTTCATTGTTTTCATCTTCTTCCAGCGGCAGCTCGTTTCGGGGATGATGGGGGGCGCTATCAAGGGCTGAGTTCGCTGTCACCCTAACTCTTTTCACTCATTAAACATACCTTAGAACTCTCCAAAGGAAGTGTTTATTATGTCTACAACGACCATTTCAAACTTAACATGCGAATATCAAATCAACCCACTGGGCATTGATGTGCTTCAGCCTCGCCTGAGCTGGCAGATGCAAAGCGATCAACGGGATGCCTGCCAGACAGCCTACCAAATTCTTGTTGCCACCTCTGAAGACAGCTTTGGACAGACGACCAGAAGCTTTTATGGGACAGCGGCAAAGTTGAAACCGATCAATCCACCCAGGTGGTTTATCGCGGCCCCGCCCTTGTTGCCGGACAGCGTGTCTATTGGAAAGTGCGGGTCTGGAATGAAGTTGGGGAGATAGCCGAAAGTGCCCCGGCGTGGTGGGAAATGGGTTTGCTTGATAATAGCAATTGGCAGGCGGATTGGATCACCCCGGATTGGGACGAAGACATCAGCCAGCTCACAGCCCGCGCCGCTGCTGCGCCGCAACTTTAACGCGGAAAATGACCTTGTTGCCGCCCGCATCTACGCCACCAGCCTCGGTCTTTACGAACTGCGGCTGAATGGTCAGCGCGTTGGTGATGCCGTGCTGACCCCCGGTTGGACCAGCTACGACCATCGCCTGCAATACCAAACCTACGATGTGACCGGCCTGATGCGCGAGGGTGACAACGTGTTGGGGGCAATCCTTGGCGACGGCTGGTATCGCGGTTATATGGGCTTTACCGGAGACCGCAATTTATACGGCGACCGGCTGGCGCTGCTGCTGCAGCTTCATCTCACATATGCCGATGGCCGGGTCGAGATTATCGGCAGCGATGAGCAGTGGCGGGCAACCCGCGGTCCCATCCAAATGTCCGATATATATATGGGCGAGACCTATGATGCCCGGCAGGAAAAGCCGGGTTGGGACGAAACCGGCTATGACGATAGCGATTGGCACGGCGTGCGCCGGCTTGACCATCCCAAAGAAATTGTCGTGGCCCAGGTGGGGCCATTTATCCGCCGCCAAGAGCGGCTTCGGCCAGTGCGCATCTTGCATTCGCCCAAAGGTGAGACCATTCTTGATTTTGGCCAGAATATGGTCGGTTGGGTTCAAATGCGCGTCCGCGGCCCGGCAGGGCACCACTATCACCCTGCGCCACGCCGAGGTGTTGGACCAGCAGGGCAATCTTTACACCGAAAACTTGCGCCTGGCCGACCAAATAACGCGCTACACTTTGAAAGGTGTGGCCGAGACCGATGAAGTATTTGAGCCGCATTTCACCTTTCAGGGGTTTCAATACGTGGCCGTGGAGGGTTTTCCGGGCGAACCCACCGCCGGACAATTTCACGGGCATCGTGGTGCATTCAGACACGCCGCCAACCGGCACGTTTGAATGTTCCAACCCGCTCATCAATCAATTACAGCACAACATTGTCTGGGGCCAGAAAGGCAACTTTGTGGATGTGCCCACCGATTGCCCGCAGCGTGATGAACGCCTGGGCTGGACCGGTGACACGCAGGTCTTCATCCGCACCGCTTGCTTCAACATGAACGTCGCCACCTTTTTTACCAAATGGTTGCGTGATCTCAGCGCCGACCAACTGAACGGCAGCGTGCCGCATGTGGTGCCGGATGTCATCGCCAAAACCGGTGCTGGTGAATTAAGCGAGGCCGGCAGCTCCGGGGCAGCGGCCTGGGGTGATGCCGCCGTGATCTGCCCCTGGACAATCTACCTGTGTTACGGTGACACACGCCTGCTGGCAGAGCAATATGAGAGCATGGCCGGCTGGGTAGACTTTGTGCACAGCCGGGCCGACGAAGATTATATCTGGCGCAAGGATTTTCAATTTGGTGACTGGCTGGATTATCGCGGCCAGGATTGGCCGTTTGCCCACCCCCGTGACAAACTATGAGTTGATTGCCACCGCCTTTTTTGCCTACAGTGCCCACCTGCTGGCAAATGCGGCCCGGGTGTTGGGCAAAACGAGTGATGCCGAGCGCTACGCTGATTTAGCCAACAAAGTGAAAGCCGCCTTCAATGACGAGTTCGTAACGCCTTCTGGACGCGTTGGCCCCAACACCCAAACGGCCTACTTGCTGGCCCTTCATTTCGACCTGCTGCCGGAGCCTGTGCGTCCGATGGCTGTCGAACGCCTGGTGGAAGAGATACGCCGGGGTCAATATCACCTGACCACCGGCTTTGTTGGCACGCCCTATCTGTGTCACGTCTTGAGCCGGTACGGCTATACCGATGTAGCTTACAAGCTACTCAATCAGGAGAGTTATCCTTCGTGGCTGTATCCGGTAAAGCAGGGTGCCACGACGATTTGGGAGCGTTGGGACGGCATCAAACCGGATGGCAGCTTTCAGGATGCCGGCATGAATTCGTTCAATCACTATGCTTACGGGGCTATTGGCGAGTGGTTGTACCAGTGTGGTGGCCGGGATTGAACTTGATCCTGATGCACCCGGCTACAAGCGCATCCTCATCCAACCCCAGCCGGGCGGAGGGCTTACCTACGCCAGCGCCAGTCTCGACTCGATGTATGGCAGGATCGAGTCAAAGTGGACGCTTGGTGATGATGCTTTTCAACTGGCTGTGACCATCCCGCCCAACACAGAGGGTATTGTCCATTTGCCGGCTCAATCGGTTGAGGATATCACCGAGCAGGGACAGGTTTTGAACCAAGTAGAAGGTATTCGTGAGATTCGGCAGGAAGGTGAAACGGTTATCATTATCTTGGGTTCTGGTCATTACTACTTTTGTGTCAAGATGGACCAGGCATGACAACGATTCACAATCCCATTCTAAAAGGCTTCAATCCCGATCCGTCCATCCTGCGTGTCGGCAAGGATTATTACATCGCCACTTCGACGTTCGAATGGTTTCCTGGGGTGCAGCTCCACCATTCCCGCGATCTGGTGAATTGGCGACTTCTGACCCGGCCCCTTGACAGAGTGAGCCAGCTCAACATGCTCGGTCATCACGCCTCCTGCGGTATCTGGGCACCGAACCTTACTTGGGACTCTGGCACCTTCTACCTGGTGTACACCGACGTTAAGACAGATGCCGGGGGGATCAAGGATACTCACAACTACGTGGTGACGGCGCCGTCCGTCGAAGGCCCCTGGTCCGAGCCGACCTACCTCCACAGCCATGGCTTCGATCCCTCGCTGTACCACGAAGATGGGCGTCACTGGGTACTCTGCATGGAAACTGATTACCGCAAAGGGCGTTCCCGGTTCGCCGGCATCGTGATACAGGAGTATCTTCCCGCCGAGCACCGGCTCACCGGAGCGGTGACCAAGATCTTTGGCGGGACCAGCCTCGGCTTCACCGAGGGCCCTAACCTCTACAAGAAGGACGGCTGGTACTACCTGCTTGTGGCCGAGGGAGGCACCTCTTACGGCCACGCCGTCACTGTGGCGCGTTCCCGCTCCTTGACCGGTCCCTATGAGGCCGACCCTGCCGGTCCCGCACTCACCAGCCGTTTCCATCCTCTCGATCCTCTGCAGAAAGCCGGCCACGGCAGCCTCGTTGAGGTTCCAGGATCAGGCTGGTACATGGCCCATCTCTGCGGGCGACCCATCGCCCGCAAAGGACGCTGCACTCTCGGGCGCGAGACAGCCTTGCAGCAAGTGTCATGGACGGGGGAGGGGTGGTTGAAGGTGGGGCCTGTGCCTGGCCGCGCGGCCACTGAAGTGGACGCTCCCGGGCTTCCCGTTCATCCCTGGCCCGCGCCTCCCATCCGTGAGGAATTCGATACGCCTCAGTTGCCCCTCGACTTTCAGACTTTGCGAATCCCCCTCGGCTCAGACACCCTCAGTCTCGATGAAAGACCTGGCTTTCTGCGGCTCAAAGGCCGCGAGTCCATCGGCTCCCGGCATGTTCAGTCCCTGGTGGCACGCAGACAGCAGGCGTTCCGTTACCGGGCCGCGACCTGCCTCGAGTACGACCCCACGCACTTTAAGCACTCGGCCGGCCTGATCTGCCTGTACGACCAGGAAAACCTCTTCTACCTGAAGGTAGGGTTTGAGGAGAACATGGGCCGGATGGTCGAGATCATAACCTGCATAGGCGGTGTGCTCGATTTCCCGCTGGCCAAGCCCGTTCCCATCCCTGCCTCTGGCCGGTGGGTGTTGGCGGTTTCGGTGAATTATGACCGCCTTCAGTTCTCGCACGGGCCCGAAGATGGGCATCTGGTTCCGATTGGCAGAGTTTTTGATGCTAGTATCCTTTCGGACGAGCATTGTCGTGAGGGCAAGTTCACCGGAGCGTTTGTCGGCCTCTGCTGCCAGGACCTCACGGGAGGCTGTCGTCACGCCGACTCTGACTGGTTCGAGTACGAAGAACTGGATTCAGAAGGAGTGAAGCCGTAGAGTCGTTATCTACGGATATTGCGCGCTATGCCGAGTTGAGCGGAGAAGGGCACGCTTCTTAGTGACTTGGGTTTTGCCCCCGGTGGTCAGTTCCGTGCAATAGGGAGGTGGGAAGGCTTCGAGTCACAGCCTCCCCACCCTATCACGCTAAGGGTGGGCGGCGCCCGAAGCGTGTAGAGAGCCTACAGTCCATTCTCGACTATCTATGGCTTGCCTGGTTTGCCGGTAGGAGGCGAATGAGTACCAGTGCCGCGCCCAGGCACACGGCGGCGGTCAGGCCCAGCATGGGGCGGATGCCCATGGCATCGGCCATGAGGCCGCTGAGCCAGGGCCCGGCGAACATGCCGACCGAGTAGACCGATTGGTGCAGCCCCATGGCCGTCGTTCTCTGGGCGTCGGCCACGTCGCGGATGCTCAGCCCCATCAGCACCGGATAGCCCAGCCCCCGGCCCACTCCCAGCAGGAACTGGGCGACAAAGACGACGGCGAGTGTAGGGGCTAAGGCCGTCAGGGCTGTCCCGGCCGCGAGGAGAAAGAAGGTGATGTAGACCAGGCGCAGGGCGCCCACGCGGCGGACAACGGCCGCCGCCGAAAAGCTGCCCAGGGCGACCAGTCCCACGTGTAAGCTCATCAGCATACTCTGCGAAACGTCGGTGGCCCCCAGCCTGTTGGCCAGGATGGGCATAAAGCTGAAGGTGACAGCCCAGATAAAGTACTGGACCACGGCCGCAAGCAGGGAGGGCAGCAGCACGTCGCGGCGTGTGATCACTTGCCCGATGCCTGCCACGGAGGGTTTCCGTGGCGCGTGGACCTTTTCGCGGGCGGGCAGCACGAGGAGGGCGGCCAGGCCGGCGATGGCGGCCGCCAGGTAGAAGGCCAGCGAATAGCCGCCCCACAGGTTGAGCGAGCCGGTTACACCGGTGGCGGCCACGCGTCCCACGGAGCCGATAGCACTGAGCAGGGCTGTGGCCTGTACGGCATCCTGGGCGGGAAAGAGACTGCTAAAGACGGTGATGAGGGGCACCCAGGTGGCGGCTCCCAGCCCGGTGACGGCCCGGCCGATGCCCAGGCCCCAGGCCGAACTGGCGGAGCCCATCAGCCAGGCGCCCAGACCTGCCAGAACCAGTCCGGCGATGATAAAGGGCTTGCGCCGGCCCAGCCAGTCGGCGGCGATGCCCACCGGCAGGCGGATGATGGCCTGCCACAGGCCGTATTGGGCCAGGATGATGCCCACCGAGGCCAAGCTGCCGGTCTTGGTCTGGGCGTAGGTGGGCAGGGTTGGGGCGTAGAGGTAGAGGCACATCCAAAAAAGCAGGGCGACGACAATGTAAAGGGCCAGCAGGGCTCTCCGACTACGAACAAAGCCCGCGGGCTCCCGCTCACGAGTAGTCATCAAATCTCGGTCTGGGTTTCCCACGGGCGACGATTCCTTGAAGGCCCTGCTATTGACTACGGGACCATACCGCCACCGCATCTGGCGCATGATGGCCTGCAGGTCCCAGCTTGGTCAGTTGTTCAGAAGCCCTAGCCATGGCCCGAAACGCAACACGTAACACATAACACGCACAATCAGTTACGTCCAACAATGGCGCAGGAAATCACGCATGAATCGCGGCGCCAAACACGTCGTGCGCGGCCTCCATCACCGCTTCGCTCAGCGTAGGGTGGGCGTGGACGCTGCGCGCGATCTCTTCGGGCGTCAGTTCCCAGTTGCGGGCCAGCACCAGCTCGGGTAGCAGCTCGGTCACCTCGGGCCCGACCAGGTGGGCGCCCAGGATCTCGCCCGAAACAGAGTCGGCCACGATCTTGACAAAGCCGTCCCGCTCGCCGAGGCCCAGCGCTTTGCCGCTGGCCAGGAAGGGGAAGCGGCCTACCTTGACCTCGTGGCCGCGCTCGACCGCCTCCGCCTCGGTGATGCCAAAGCTGGCCACCTGCGGCTGGCAGTAGGTGCAGCGGGGCATGGCCTCATAGTCCAGCGACTCTGTCTCTGGTGCCGGCGATGGCTTCCACGGCGACGATGCCCTGGGCCGAGGCGACGTGGGCCAGGGCCAGTTTGCCGGTCACGTCGCCGATGGCATAGACGCCGGGCACGTTGGTGCGCATCTGGTCGTCCACGACGATGTTGCCTCGCTCGGTCTTGACGCCAATGCTTTCCAGGCCCAGGTTCTCGCTGTTGGGCTGCACGCCGATGGCGATCAGGACCCGCTCGGCCTCCAGCACTTGCTCGCCCTCGTCGTTGGCCACGCGTACTTGAACCCCGCCGGCCGTCGACTCGATGCCCTGCACGCGGGTGCCGGTGAGCAGTTTGACCTTGCGCCGCTTGAAAGCGCGCTCCACGACGGTGCTGACCTCCTCGTCCTCCAGGGGCAGCACCCGGGGCAGCATCTCGACGACGGTGACGTCCGCGCCGTAGGTGTGCCAGACGTGGGCAAACTCCATGCCAATCGGTCCCGCCCCGACAATGACGGCCGAAGCGGGCAGATCGCGGAGCACGATGGCCTCGCGGTAGGTCAGCACGCGTTCGCCATCGGGTGTGACGCCCGGGAATGCTGCGCGCCTGCCCGCCCGTGGCGATGATGACGTTGCGCGTCTGGAGGTTGCGCGTACCGCCGGCGTTCAGCGTGACCTGGACATCGTGGGCCGATTTGAGCAGGGCGGTGCCCTCGACCACTTCGACCTTGTTCTTGCGCATCAGCGTGCCGACGCCCTTGACCAGGCGCTCGGATACCTTGCGGCTGCGGTCCACGGCCGCGCCAAAGTCGGCCTCGACGCCGCGACAGGCTAAAGCCAAATTCCTTGCCCTCGCCCAGCAGCGAGATGACCTCGGCGTTGCGGAGGAGCGCCTTGGTGGGGATGCAGCCCCAGTTGAGGCACACGCCGCCCAGGTGCTCCTTTTCGACCAGGGCGACCTTGAGCCCCAATTGCGCTGCGCGGATGGCGGCCACGTAGCCGCCCGGCCCCGCGCCAAGTACTACAACGTCGTATGTTGCTTCAGACATATGGTTCCTCCTCAGGCGTTCTTGGGGCTCTGGCGTGCGTAATACCCCATGCCGCAAGTGACAGTGGATCTAAACACGGTCTGGGGCGATTGTCAAGTCCTGCCATGCCTAGATCTCTCCATTTACCAGCCGCCGCACGCGATCCGCGATCTTGTGCTCGTCGACCATGGTATAGTCCTCCAGGTTGCGGGCAAAGGGCGGCGGCACGGAGGGGGCGCAGACGCGCTGGATGGGAGCGTCGATGTAGCCAAATGCCTTGTCCGCGACCTGGGCGATGACCTCGGCGGCAAAACCGCCCCGCTCTACCGCCTCGTGGGTGACCACCAGCCGCGAAGTCTTGCAGACGGATTCGACGATGGTATCGATGTCCAGAGGAAAGAGGGTGCGGGGGTCAATGACTTCGACGCTGATGCCCTCCGCCTCCAGCAGCTCGGCGGCCCGCAGCGCCTTGATCACGGCCATGGAGGTGGCGACGACGGTACAGTCCGTGCCTTCCCTTTTGACGTCGGCAAGGCCAAAGGGGATGGTATACTCCTCGTCGGGTACGGGGCCGGTCATGTTATACAGCAGTTTCTGCTCGATAAACATAACCGGGTCATCCAGACGGATGGCTGTCTTGAGCAGGCCCTTGGCATCGTAGGGCGTAGCGGGCATGGCCACGAGCAGGCCCGGCAGGTGGTGGAACCAGGCCTCCAAGCTCTGGGCGTGCTGGGCCGCCGAAGACCGCCCCGGGCCGCCCTGGGTGCGCAGGACCAGCGGGACCTTGGCTTGCCCGCCGGACATATAGCGGATCTTGGCCGCCTGGTTGGCGATTTGGTCCATGGCCATGGCCGTAAAGTCGATGTACATATACTCGAGCACCGGTCGCATGCCGGTGATGGCGGCCCCTACAGCCGCGCCGGTGAATCCCTGCTCGCTGATGGGCGTCTGGATGACACGATCGGTGCCAAACTCGGGCGACAGGCCCAGCGTCACCTTGTAGGCGCTGCCAAAGGGATCGGCGATGTCCTCGCCAATGAGGAACACCCGCTCATCGCGGCGCATCTCCTCCTGCAAGGCTTCTTTCAGAGCGTCACGGTAGGCGATCTCACGCATGGCTGTTCCCCTCCGCTGGCCCGGCATCGTCCACAGAGACGAGCGGCTTGCCCAGGTAGTCGAAATGTACATAGAGGTCGGTGAGCGCCTCCTCAGGAGCCGGGACGGGTCCTGACCTAGCATACTCGATGCCGGCCTGCAGCTCAGCCTCGACACCGGCAGCCATCCGGGTATCCTCTTCCCCGGTCAGGTAGCCCCAGTCCCGAAGCTGGCGGCCTAGCCTGAGGATGGCGTCGCGCTCGCGCCAGGCTGCCCTTTCGTCGGGAGGCATGTACAGGGCCGGGTCGCCGACATAGTGGCCCAGGAAGCGATAGGTCTTGGCCTCGATAAAGCTGGGGCCGCCGCCCCCTCGGGCATGGTCTACTGCCTTCCTGACCGAATGATACACGGCGACCACGTCCATTCCGTCGACGCACTCGCCAGGCATGTGGTAGGAGCGGGCTCGCTGGGCCAGATCGCAGTCGTAGGCTGTCTCTTCCCAGGGATGGGAGAGGCCGTACAGATTGTTCTGGCAGACAAAGATGACGGGGACCTGCCACACAGAGGCTAGGTTCATCGCCTCGTGAAAGCCGCCCTCGGCCGTGGCCCCGTCGCCAAAGAAGCAGACGGCTACCTGATCGGTGGCCCGCATTTTGATGGACAGGCCCACGCCGGTGACGATGGGCAGGCCGCCGCTGACGATGCCGTTGGCACCGATGATGCCCTGGCTAAAGTCGGCGATGTGCATGGAACCACCCTTGCCCTTGCAGTAGCCGGTGGTGCGGCCGTACAGTTCGGCGAACATGTACTGGACCTCGCAGCCCTTGGCCAGGACGTCGCCGTGGCCGCGGTGGGTGCTGGTGATATAATCGTCCGTGCGCAGCGCCGCGCAGGTACCCACGGGTACGGCCTCCTGGCCCTGGGACAAGTGCAGGAAGCCGGAAATCTCTCCGGCTTCAAAGTGTCTTTGGGCGGTGTCCTCAAAGCCACGGATAAGGCGCATGCGCCGGTACATGGCCAACAGTTGCTCGCGAGAAAGGTCATCGGGCGGGTTTGTCTTGGTTTGGTCTGTCACAGGTCCTCCGCTATCTGGTGCAGCAGCAAAGTTAGAACTCTGTCCTCTCGTCCTTTACCAACTGTCTAGCTTTCGTTCTCGACTAGGATCAGCAACGGATCCTCGATGAGCCGGGCAATGTGGTCCAGGAAGCGCGCCGCTGGCGCGCCGTCGATGACCCTATGGTCAAAGACAAGGCTGATGGTCATCAAGGGCCGGACGGCAACGGTGTCGGCGTCGTCTATGACGACCGGCTTGCGGACGATACGGCCCACGCCAAGAATGCAGCACTCGGGAAGGTTGATGACCGGCGTAAAGCCCTCCACGCCCAGCATGCCCAGGTTGGTGATGGTGAATGTGCCACCGGCCAGATCGTCGGGCAGGCTCTGGCCCGCACGGACGGCTTGAACGCGACTGGCGGTCTGGGCTGCAATCTGGGGGATGGTGAGCCGGTCGGCGCCGTGGATGACCGGCACGAGCAGGCCGCGCTCGGTATCTACGGCCAGGCCGATGTTGATCCGATCCAGCAGCTCGACCTGGCCCTCACCTAGCCTGGCGTTTGCCTGGGGATGTTCGGCGAGGGCGATGGCGCAGATGCGGATGAGCAGATCGTTGTAGGAGACGGCCAGTCCTCGGGAGCCAAAATGCTGGCGGAGGTGCGCAAGCCCGGAAGCATCGACCTCGCGGAAGAGTGTGACCCGGGCGGTGGCGCGGACGCTGGCCGCCATGCCCTGAGATACGATTTTGCGCACGCCCCTGAGCGGGGTGGCGCTGGCCACCTGCGGATGCCCAGGCTCTGGCGCAGGTATGGGTGGTAGCTGCCCGCCGATGAGGGCTCGCGCGGCTGCGAGCACGTCCGCCCGGGTGATCTGGCCGCTGGCCCCTCTGCCTGCCATCGTCGACAGGTCCAGTCCCAGCGCGGCGGCCAGGTTGGCGGCCACAGGCGTGGCCTGGATGTCCGCAGCAGTAATCCCTTCGGAATGCTGCCCGGCCCCGGCGATATCCTCTGCGGTGACGCGGCCGCCAGGACCTGTCCCCGCCAGACCCTGGAGATCGATGCCCGCCTCACGGGCCATGGTCCGCGCTTTCCAGGAAGCCTGAAGCGGTGCGCCCAGTTCTGCCGCAACCAGGGTCATGGGCGACCGTGGCCCCGGCTCCACCGAGGCGCTTTCTACGGGTGCGGCCTGTTTCGGCTCTGTCCCGGTCGAAGGAGCTTGCCAGCCCTCTGGCAGGCGCTCATCCTCGGCCAGGCCAACCGCGAGTACTGCGCCCACGGGTACTGTCTGCCCGGCAGGAACCAGGATGCGGGCGAGCGTTCCCTTGCTGCGAGCCTCGACGGCCATGACCGATTTATCAGACTCGACCTGGAGTACCTCTTGCCCGGGTTGGATATCGTCACCCTCGTGGACCAACCACTCGATGACGGCTCCCTCTTCCATAGTCAAGCCCAGTTGGGGCATTGTGATCTCGAATGGCATATGAATCCCTTTCAGTGGGACCTTATGGTTTCTCGTTCTCGGTGCTCAGCGGCTGCCTCAGTTCCTCAAGATGATGCCGCATGGCCACCCTGAGGTGGCGTGGCTCCAGGGTCACCAGCGGTGTTTCGCAACGTCGGGCCAAGGCCCCTGGAATCCGGGCTGAACCGAGGCTGGCGACGAGGGGTCAGAAGCCTGGCAAGGTCGCGGCTATCCTCCTGATATGGGGGGGAGGATCTTGACCTCATCGCCATCCTGCAGACCTCGTCCCGTGCTGGCCTCAAACTTGTCTGAGACTATCACCTGCCACCCGGCCTTGGTGGTGATCTCTTCCGCCGCAAGACCCAATTTCTGATCTATTCCGAGATGGGTGATAAGGTCCGCCAGGGTCGCGCCCTCCGCCAGGGTGACCGTGGTTCTGCCCCGCTGGGCGTCAGGCGGCAACAGGTCGCGCAAAATGGAAAAGAGCTGGACCCGGACTACTATCATTGTTCTATGCTCCTGCCCCCTGTTTCAGATTCGCGTCTCAGTCCCATGCGCACAGTGGGCTGCAGCTCGCCTGTGCTCATCAGGGTGCTGGTCGAGCCTCCCCAACTCAAAGAATCGAGAATCGATTCTTCTGGATTCTAGCAGGGAGATGAGAGTCTGTCAAGGGCTGCCATTGGCTATGCCTGGGCAAACGCATCTAAATCCTGTCATTGCGAGGGAAGGCGCCTCTACCGAAGCGAAGCAATCTGCTTGTCCTACCTGGGGATCGCTTTCCCTCGAAAGACTAGGGACAAGCTGTCGCTCGCAAAAGACGCTCATTCCTCGCGATGACAGGTGGACAGTTCGATGGGAGCTTTGCCCGCCTACAGGAGCAACTCGTCCCCGAACGGCTCAAGAGTACCCTCGCAGTGGAGACCGGCGCCTCGAAGTGCGCTAGTGCAGCCTGCGAGTCCCTGCGCGCTCGCGAATCACAGAATTTGAACAAGGTGTTAAAACTGCCGGACTGCACCTCCTACCCCTTGACGGATGGTGTGGTTCTGGGTATAATAGAACAAATGTTCGAATCCATGGAATGGAGGTCCGCAGACGGAAATGGGAGAGAGACAAAAACAGCGGCAGGAAGATGTCTTGTATTTCATCCAGACTTTTGTGACCGACAATGGCTTTCCGCCCACATACGAAGAGATCCGGGCGGCGGTGGGTCTGAGCAGCAGGTCGCACGTTCACTACTACCTGCACGCACTGGAGCGAGGCGGCCTCATCGAGCGAAGGGCCCGCAGTCCACGAGGCCTGCGCCCGGTATGGCCGGATCCGGCCCCGTCGAGGGCTGGAGAGGAATCAATGCCTGGGACCCGATGAACCCTTTGGAAGCGCCGGGCAGCGGTCCAGGTCCGATGCCTGTTGGCTCGCGCGGCGCACGCGCAGCATGGGAGGGAGACGCATGATCCGTGAGCTATCGATTGCGCGAAAGCAACCACAAGCAAAGCTGGTTCAGAATGCGTGTGACCATCGCGCAGTATCCAAGGTTGGCCGCATTATCTGTACCAAGATTGTTGAGGGCGACAATGCCGTGTCCCCCGAGATCTGTCAGGCCTGCCCGGTGAAGGCGATCAACTGCGAGCACCTCTGTTTTTCTCTGCGACAGACCTCGCCGAGCCCGCTGACGATCCGGTTTAACGGGCGCACGGAGGTGTGGGACGACGATCCGCCTGCGGTGCGCCTGCAGGAGGCTGCCTGCGCCGCCAAGGTCCTGCCTGTCAGGGAGGCCCGGACCTGTCTGGGCTGCGCGCTGCGCAAGCCGGTGGATGCGCCCGCACAACAGCCTGCTGCCCGGCAGTGCCCGGCAGCCAGCAAGGGCAAGATCGTGGTCTTTCCGGTCCGAAGTCCGGCTGCGACAGCGCGCCGGAGCTTCACCCTGCGCACCGGAGCACAAGGGTGAGAAAGGTTCTGCACTACCAGGCGGACCGCATCGAACTGGTGTTGGCCAGCCACAAGATACCGGGTCGGGTGACCGGGGGCAAGGTCACCCCGCGGATGGTACGCTTTGACCTGACCACACCCCTGGGGGTCAAAGTCCGGCAGGTGGCCGGTCTGGCCGAGGAGCTGGCTCTCAGCCTGGGGGCGACGTCCTGTAGGGTATACCGCCAGGATGGACGGGTGCAGGTGGAGGTGCCCCGTAGCGATGGGCAGGTGATCCACTTGTGGGATCTATGCCGCCGATTGGCGCGCTGCCAAATGGCGGACCGTCGGTTGGCGGCGCGTCAGGCTGGCGGAACCTGTGCAGCGCTGGTACCTCCCGTGACGGCCGTACTGGGTCTGGATGGGGAAGGGGCGCCCCTGCTGCTGCGGCTGCCCAGCCCCAATGTGGTCCACGTGCTGCTGGCGGGCACCACCGGTTCGGGCAAGACGGCGCTGGCCCGGACGATGGTTGCTTCGCTGGCGGCATACAACAGCCAGCGCCAACTACAACTCGTGCTGGTGGACCCCAAGGGTCGGGGACTGGCGCCTTTTGAAGGGCTGCCGCACCTGTTGGGACCGGTCGTAACGCAGTTGGACGAGGCGGTGGCGGTGCTGAACCGGATGGTGATAGAGATGGAGCGGCGGGATCTGGAGGGGCGCTCGGAGCCGCGGGTGGTGATTGTGCTGGATGAGCTGGCGGACCTGGTTCAGGTGGGAGGCCGGGCGGTGGAGGGTGCGGTGACCCGGCTGACGCAGCGGGGACGGGAAGCGGGTCTGCATGTGGTGGCCTGCACCCAAAAGCCAGCAGCGTCCGTCATCGGCAGCCTGGTGAAGAGCAACTTTCCGGTGCGACTGGTCGGCAGCGTGGCCAGTCCTGAGGATGCCAAGGTGGCGACTGGGCTGGCAGGCACGGGGGCGGAGCGGTTGATGGGGCAGGGGGATTTTGTGGTGGTGGCCAAGGGACGATTGACACGCCTGCAGGCGGCGTACATCACCGATGGTGAGGTCCGGGAGATGGTGCAAAGGCTTCAAAGTGGGGGAACCCCCTTGCTGGCTGCAGCGCAGGACAGTGGTGGAGCTGGGGCCCGAGGGATGGCTCTGACCAGGCGCCTGCGCTTGCGCCTGAAGGCTGGAGGACAGGACTAGAGGGAGAACAGGATATGGCGTTGGATCTGTGGTTCCGCGAGGACGTTCTTTGCAGACTGGCCAGCATGCACGAGACGGTGACATCTGCACCGGATGTGGCTTCTGGCGGCGGCCAAGAGCTGGATGCCAGCCGTCTTGCATTCAAGGATGGTTATGAACTGGGCTTCACCAACGCGCTGCGCGCGTTGAGTTTATCGCTCAGGCTGGCAGTCGCTGACGGAGCTCCAGTCTCTCAGAGACGCACGCCAGGGCCTGGTACCCAGGAGCAGGCCCCCCTGGAGGAGCTGGAAGCGAAGCAGGCCGGGAGCTGCGTTTTGAACATAGACGGCTGGGATAGGGGGTGATGGATGGGCTATGATCATCAGGGCCTGGATGTGGGCGGCTTTGGCGGAAGCGCCAGGCACGTGGTGCTGCTGCTATGCGCCATATTTGCCGCGGTGCTGGCTGTGGTCGTGGGCCGGCAGATGAGTACCGAGGCGATGGCTGTGGTGGTCGGCGTGGTCTGTGGTGTGGCAGCGAGCATTCCTACCTCGCTGCTCTTGCTCGTGGCGCTCACGCGACGCAGCCGGGAGCAGCCTGGCGAGGAGAGGCGGCGGACCGGCCAGGGTAACTACCCTCCGGTAGTCGTCGTCCAAGGTGGGGGCAATCCGGCTGGACTGCCCCCAGGGCCGCAGGCAGGCTACTGGCCATCGCCCATGCCGGGCCCGGCAACGGAGCGCCAGTGGCACGTCGTGGGTGGGGATGACTTGCTCCTGGATGAGGGCCGTTACTAGGCCTGCTCCTTGAGCAGATCGCGGATTTCGGCCAGCAGCACTACCTCTGCCGAGGGCCCCGGCGGCTCCTCGGCCGCTTCTTCTCTTTTCAGTTTGTTGTAGCTGCGCATCACCAAAAAGACCACGGCCGCAATGACGACAAAGTTAACGATGGCCTGGATAAAGTTGCCGTAGGTGATGACCGCATCGCCTGCCTGGATGGAGAGTGCAGCAAAGTCTATGCCACCCAGCAAGAGCCCGATAAGGGGCATGATGATGTCATCAATGAGCGAAGCTACGATGGCGCCAAAAGCGCCGCCGATGATGACAGCGATGGCCAGATCGATCACATTGCCGCGAGTGAGGAACTCTTTGAACTCCTTTAGCATGATCGCCTCCCGTAGTGTGGGGGTTTCTTGACCTTGATGGTGCTCTGCTGCAGTTGGGATTCTATCCCAGATTCGCCGCGCGTGCAACCGCGCCCTACCCCTTTTTCACGGACCCACCAGGTTCCCGGGCCGAGTCTGCGTGTCCGAGGTTGAGCCTGTCAGGAGCCAGAACCCGATGCTCGTTCAGTATCTTTTGCGGTACTCTTGGGCCGCCGGCGCCTGAATCGTGTGGGTCGCAAGAGGGAGATGATCCACGCTACCGAAGCGATGGCCTGCCAGGCAGCCCACGTCTTGTCCTTGAAACCCAGGCGCTGGTGGGTGGGGAGCGCCACCCGGTGCCAGGTACTGGGGCGCCGGATTTCCTCTGCCAGAGCGTCAAAGTCGTGGTCCGGTCCAAGCCACTTTTCCTCGAGGCGGCCCGGCAGCTTGCCCAGTTCGCTGCTGACCTGGGCCCAGAGGCGGTTGGCCGCAACCTCTTGCTCCACCGAGCCTGACCACAGGCTTCTGTATTTCGACGCAAATGAGACATGCCCCAGCTCATGGATGAGCATGGCCAGGGTCACCTGACGCGGATAGCCTCGCCGCAGTGTGATCACCTTCCAGGGATAGGTAAAGGCACCGCCGCCCAGGGGACGCCCGAATCGCACCCGATAGCCCAGCCGTTGCAGCGCGTTCACGGCCGGCGCGCCGGAGGGGGTTGCCTCGATCTCGCCAAGCATCTGCGCGATCTGGTCCTGCTCTGCGGCTTTCTGTCTTGCGTTCATGAGCGACGTTGGTCAGGCCATTCCCTTTCCAGGAATCGCTATGTGTCCAGTTTGCTGCGGGCGAACAATCGATGCTTGCGCAGCGCCAGGTAGCGCTCGGCAACAAAGGCAAGGGGTTTCTCGGCCAGGATAAACTGGCGTGATAGGGTGGATAGAACATCGTCCAGAGCCCGCACCTCTGCAACTCTGTGCGCGGATGCCAGCCGGTAAAAGGTCTGGCCATAGCCTTCATAGTCTTCCAGGCCATGGAGCAGTGATCCTCGCACCCGGAAGCGGGGCCCGCCGCTCAAGGGGTAGCGCTGCTGGTCGTCAATATGCTCGGGAAACATGCCGGCCAGGAACAGGCAGGCATCGCCGATGCGCTGGTATGCCCAGAAGCGCTGGTCTTCCTCCAGGCTGTTGGCATAGGCCAGCAGGCTGTCTACGTCCAGGTCATTGATGCGCAGCCGGCGCCAGACGCCCGGCCGGACGTGGACAGGAATGGTGGTACTGTTGATACGGGTGAAGGAGGCCAGCATCCCGGCCAAATAGTCGCAGACCTCGGTACTGGCCAAGAGTTCCACGACCTGGCTGGCGTCGAAAAGTACGACTTTTTGCTGGTGGCGCCGTTCGACCGTGTACAGTTCCTGTTCCAGGTCACGCCGGGCGCGACGGAGCAGTACCCTGAAGAAGAACTGCGGGCTGACGGTGAGCAGTACCTCATCGCTGGCCATCAGCTCCTGAAAAAGCCGGTCATCCTGGAGCATGGCTTCCAGGAGCGCCTCGTCGTCCTGGAGCAAGCCGGCCAGGTGCTCCGGGTCGCTTCGCTCCGGGATGAGCGTGTCGACGACGAAACGCAGGTCTCGGAAGGACCAGCGTTCTAGGGTTTCATCCATCCTGCCAGCTTTCATCTGGCTATCACCTCGTTCCAGGTAATGGCGCTGAGTAATCGCACCGGTGGCTCGCTGTGGTCCAGTCCCGTGTCCATCAATGCGTGATCGTTACCTTGGCGAGGCCCAGGGGCCTGTCAGGGTCGTTGCCTTTGACCAGTGTCAGGTGAAGGGCAACGAGCTGGCCAGGGACCACGGCCACCAGGGGCGAGAGCCATTCCGGGAGGTCTGCCGGAAGGGACAAGGGCGTCATCGCCTCGGCCAAAAGATCCTGCCGGTCGGAGATAATGAGCAGTTCCGCGCCGCGCGCCCCCAGTTCGCGGCTGAAATCGCGCATGGTGTTGAACATCTTGCCGCTGGGAGCGACGACCATGGCCGGGAAGCCGCTGCCCACCACGGCGATGGGGCCATGCATGAAATCGGCAGAGGAATAGGACTCTGCGACGAGATAGTTGAGTTCCTTGAGTTTGAGGGCAATCTCAAAAGCGGTCGCATAGTTGTAGCCGCGGCCCAGGACGACGCAGGATTCCATGTACCGGTAGCGTTCCACGGCGTCAGCGATCCGCTCCTCGCCGCCCAGAACCCGCTCCACCGCCAAGGGTACCCGTCGCAGCGCCTCCAAACGGTCCGGTTCGCTATCCATCGCGCAAGAGAGCAGCGCCAGGGCGGTCAGTTGCGCGGTGTAGGTTTTGGTTGCCGCCACCGCCTGCTCCTGGCCGGCGTGCAGCGATATGACATGATCGGCTTGCTGGGCCAAGGGTGAGCCGGGGTCGTTGGTGAGGGCCAGCGTCGGCGCGCCCTGCTGCCGCGCTTCGGCCAGCACGGAAACGATGTCGGGGGACTGGCCGGACTGGGAGATGCCGATCACCAGGCCGCCCTCCAGATCTGGGGCTTCATCGTAGACGGAAAAGAGGGAGGGCGTGGCCAGCCCCACCGGAAGGCGGTTGTGGGCGCCCAGCAGGTACTGTCCGTAGCGCGCGGCATTGTCCGAAGTGCCGCGCGCGGCGATAATCACGAATTTCGGGCGATGCGCCTGCAGCTCGGTAGCGATTGCCCGTGCATTGTCCAGTTCCCGGTCCAGCAGGGTCATCATGACCTGGGGCTGCTGGCGTATTTCGTCTTGCAGGTACGACATGGAACTCCCTCCCGGTACAGCCGCTTTGGTCTGACCATTCTAGCAGTAGTACCCACAGATCGTCAACTATGGCCGTCCTCTGAGTACGGCTGCTGCAAAGTCGCGCTCGGGAGCCTCCGGCAGGGTTCAGCCTTGTTCTGGTACCCAGCCGCATGGCGGAATCAGCCAGTAGCGGGGCAGAAGCCAGTCCGAACCTGCAGGCGGATCGCCCCAATCAAGGCGGTTTGCAGCAACCCCAGTTCTCTGGATAGTGCGTCGAGAGTCTGGGCTTTCTGCAGAGCCTGCAGGTGCGGCTGCGTCCCCGGCTTGGGCCCATAGTCCTCACCTGTCCCTGGGATTCTCAGCCGCCAGTGCGTGTCCTGTCCAGCAGCCCGTTTGTGGATTCGATCAGGGACTTGCGCACCCAGGGTTCTTTTGCTTCAGCCTGTTCCATGCCCAGCAGGACCGCGCCAACGACAGGCGGCGCCGTCAGCCGTACGAGGCGTGCCCCGGGTGCCACAGCGCGGATCTCTTCGGCCAAAGGCTCGATCAGCAACGGGCCGCCGTTGAACAGGCTCCCGGCCAGGACCAGGTCAAAATCGAGCTGCTCAAAACCAAGCTGGCGGATGACACCGATGGCCAGGCTTCCCAGCTCCCGTCCAGCCCACTGGATGGTCTCCCAGGCGATCTGGTCGCCCTCGGCTGCGACCTGAAAGACCACTGGCGCCGCCGAGCTTGAGATCCGATAGCGCCGCAGGGCCAGACCTTCCAACAGTTCGGTCACGGTCGAGGCCCCGGTCAAACGCAGAAATGCCCCGGTCAAGCGCGTGTCGGGGCCGCGTCGCGTCCAGGCCATGGCTACCGCCTGAACGGCCCTGGCCACCAGCTCGGTGGCGCCCCCGTATTCGCCGAAGACAGGTCCGCAGCCGGTCACGCTGCCCTCGCGCCCCTGCCGGTTGCGACCGCGGCAGTTGTTGCTGGTGCCGGAGATTACGACCACACCCCAGCCCGCCGGCGCACCCGCGATCAGGCTGATGGCCGCGTCGTTGACCAGCGCTGCCGGCGACTCGAAGCCCAGCGACCGGATGGCCTGCAGTGTGGGCTCCCGTTCGGCGGGCCAGTCGTAGCCGGCGATGCCATAGCCCGCGCCGGCGATCTGGGCCCTGCTGATCCCGGCCGCGCGCAGCGACTGCGCCGGTGATATCGTGCAGGATCTCGCGCAGTCCATCCCAGCCGACGACCTCATAGTTGCCGGGACCGCCCTGCCCAAAGCCCACGGCTTGCCCGCCCTCCGTGGCTATGAGCGCATGGCTCTTGGTGGCTCCGACGTCAATCCCCAGAAAGTAGCGCGTCATCGCTTCTCTCTTCTGCCAGGGCGCTCTGCCAGAACTGCGGCAGATGGGCCCTGTGCGTTGCCAGCAGGTCTTCCAGAACGGTCTGAACCCGATCCGCGGTGGGGCCAAGGGGGTGGGCCAGGAGCGCCTGATAGGCCGCGCTCCGGTCGCCGCGCACGGCCGCCTCCACCGTCAGGATCTCGTAGCTCTTCACCTGGGCCAGCAGCCCAAAGCAGACAGGGGGCAGGGGCCTGGCTGGAATTGGCAAGATGCCATCCTGCCCAACCTGGCAGGGCATCTCCAGTACCCAGTCTGCCGGCCAGCCGGGCACCGCGCCGCGGTGGGGCACGTTGAGCACGTGGGTTTCACCCAGATCGTTATAGTGGGCGTTCAGGAGCTGGGTGGCCACGGTGGAATAGTAGGCGCCGCCTCGCTGCATCAGTCCTTCTGGCGGCTCCGTGCGGCCGGGTTCCGCATAGGCGTCCAGGAGTTCTTTTTCGATGGCCATGACCTCCTCGGCCCGGGATGGCGGCCAATCGCGCTGGGCGGCCAGCTTGCGGTGGGTGTGATAGTAGTACTCCAGGTAGTAGTTGGGGATCATGCCCAGCGACTCGATGGTGGCCGGCTCCCACTCCGGGTCAGCGCTTTGTCGCAGATCTTGCAGGTACTGCTTCAGGACCTGGGGCCAAAGATCCCTGCCACCAACTTCCAGGCCTCGATGCCAGGAGAGGTGGTTGAGGCCCAGGGTGAGGAGTTCGGTCCGGTCTGGCGGAACCCCGTCCTGCCCGCTCTCGCCCAACAGCTCCAACATCTGTACCTTGGCGTTGAAGGGCACATTGCAGACGCCCGACGGTGGGCACGTCAGGCGCATGCCGGGCCAGCGCTTCGGTGATCAGCCCGGCTGGATTGGTAAAGTTCACCAGGATCGCCCCGGGAGCCAGGGCGGCCACGTCGCGGGCGATGTCCAGGGCGACCGGGATGGTACGCAGGGCCTTGGCCATGCCCCCCACGCCGGTGGTCTCCTGTCCAATGAGGCTGTGGCGCCGGCCCAGATACTCGTCCTCGCGGCGCGCCTGCATCCCGCCCACCCGGAGCTGGGTAATGACATAACGCGAATCCTGCACCGCCTCGCGCTGGTTCGCTGTCAGACGGACACGGAATGGATTGCCCCTGGCCGCGACCATGCGCTGGGCCAGGCCGCCCACAACCTCCAGCCGCTCCGAAGCGATGTCCATCAGCCACAGTTCGCTGAGCGGGAAGTCCTGGACGCGGTCCAGGAAGCCGTTGATCAGCTCTGGCGTATAGCTGGAGCCGCCGCCGATGATGGCTACCTTTATACCCAAGTGCTCTTTCCCCTCAAGTCGCGCCGCGGTAGCCGCAGAAGCGCAGGATGCCCAGGGCCAAAGTCTGGGTGCAAGCGAGCAGTTCGTCCACGGGCACATGCTCGTTGGGCCGGTGCGCGCGACGTATGTCCCCCGGCCCGAACATCAGGGTCGGGGTCCGCCCCTCGTTGACCAGCAGGCGCATGTCGGCGCCGTAGGTCATGCCTTGTATCTGGGCGGCGCTGCCGGTGACGGTCGCTGCAGGCGGCGGCCATGGTCTCTACTAGAGGGTGATCGGCGGGGATGCTGGCAGGCGGGAACTGGCCGCCCCACCACGCAACCTGAGGCGGGTGTTGGGCCAGCCACGGATCCGTCTGGGCCGCAGCCTGCACCCTCTGTTCGAAGAGCCGCCGGGCCTCGGCGGTGCTCTCGCCCACGGGCATGCCATAGCGTCCTTCGAAGACTAGCCGCTCTGGAACCGAGGCGGCCCAGTTGCCCGCGTGGAGGGAGCCTACGCTGAGGGCATAGGGCAACTCGTAGGCCGCGAAGAGCGGGTCCTCGGAGGCCTCGTTCCGCTCCCGCTCCAGGTCCATCAGGGCCTGGTACACGGGAATGAACTTGTCGATGGCGCTGATCCCCTCTTCGCGCATGCAGCCGTGGGCCGAGTGACCGGGGATCGTCACCTGAAAGTGCAGGGATCCGGCTTGGGCGGGGGCGACCATCAGTTGTGTCGGCTCCATGATCACGGCGCCGTCGGCTCGGTAGCCGCGCAGAACCGCGGCCAAAGCTCCGGCGCCGCCATCCTCCTCGCCGATTACGCTCTCGATGACCAGGCGGCCTCTGAGTTGGACCCCGGCGTCGCGTACCGCCTTGGCGGCAAAGAGGGCGCAGCACAAACCGCCTTTCATGTCCGCACTGCCTCGCCCGTAGATGCGGCCCTCGTCCAGGGTTCCGCGCCACGGTGGATGGCGCCAGTTGGCGTCGTCGCCCGGCGGCACCACGTCCACGTGGCCGTTCAGAATCAGGCTGCGACCGCCATCATCCTGGCCCATCACACCCGCCACGCCCAATCCTTGCTCCCGCTCGACCTCAGCACTGTAGGCCGGATGCTGCTGGAGTTCCTGAAAATCCAGATCCCATACGTCGACGTCGAACCCCCATCGCTCCAGTAGAGCGGCTACCCATTCCTGGGCCGCGGTCTCCTGCCCGCCGGGACTGGGGATGGCGACGAACTCGCAGAGGGATTCTAGCAGGCCGTCTGCGTTGACTGCATCCAGCACGCGCTGTTCCGTAGCATTCATCTTCAATCCTCCCGGAGAATGGGGCGGGTGAGGCAGGTTGCGCCGCCCTCGGCCTTGAGCGAGATCTCTTGGCCGCGATAGGTGCGTACTGTGCAGCCAGCCGCTTCCAGCCGGCCCTGGGTGATGGGGTTGCCCTCCAGCATCAGGCACTGTCCCGGCGCCAGGGCCAGTACGTTGGGACCCATTGTCATAAACTCTTGCTCCGGCACCTCGACCACGCGGAAGCCACGATCCTGGAGGAATTGCCAGAAGGGCACTGACAGCAAGGGCGGGTAGATCACGGCCAGTTTGTGGTCAACGATGCTGATGAGCGACAACAGGTGCAGGCAAGCCTCTGGCCCGGTATGGTAGGGCAGCTCGACCGGTACAACTGTGATGCCAAGCCCATCCAGGGCTTGGCGCAATTGTCCCAGCGCCTGGGCGTTGGTGCGGAAGCCAAGGCCGACGGCCAGCGTGTCGCGATCCACCCACAGGAGGTCCCCACCCTCGGCCCGAGCCTCGCCATGGAGGGTATAGAGCAGGGGCACGCCCAATGCCTCCAGCCGGCGGGCTAGGGGCGCCTCCTCGCCGCACCGCAGGTCCTTGCCCATGCTGAGGACGATGGCACCACGGTCGGTGACAATGGCCGGATCAAAGACATAGATCGCATCCGCATGGGACGGCTGGGGCTCGTCATGGTAGAGTACCTCGGCGCCGGCGTCACGCAGGATCTGCGCCAAGGCATCGTGTTCCCGGCGGGCGAGCTCCAGGTCGGGCTGGCTGGTATAGTGCCACTCGCTGGGATCCGCTGCAGCAAAGACCTCCTCGGGGCGCTTGACCAGGACCCTGCGCAGCGGGGCAATCATGCTCTGGCTTCCATAGTTCTTGTTTTCCATACTCTCTCCTTGGCTGGTCCTCTGTCAGGTGTTGCTGGGCTCTGGCTGGTCCCAAAGGATAACATACCAGGGGGACTCACCGAATCCTTTTCAACTGGCAAAGTTCGTTCGTACTGGTCCTGCCCTGCGATCACAGGGATTGCAGCAGATCCCGCGTCCCCAGGCTCTCGTAGCGGAATGCCTCGGCGTAGGCCACGCCCTCCGCCGCACCCAGTTTGCTGTGGAGGGCACGCACGGTCATCTCGATCCACAGCTCGTGGTCGGCTTGGTCGAAGCCAGGCCATACGCCCTGGTCGAAGCCAGTCCATTCCGCCTGGTCGGAGCTAGTCAAGTCGGCCTCGTTGATGCTAGCGAGATGGGCTTCCGCCAGGAATTCGTCCAGCATCAGCACCATCTGGCTGTCGTAGGCCCGCAGGGCTGCCAGCTTTTGCTCCAGGCTGCCGCTGATATCGACCCGCTTGTTGGCGCCCCAACTTGCCCTGGAGTACCAGTACCATTCACGCACGCGATGGGGCGCCAGCGGGGCCGCGTCGCCGGCTCCTGCTTCCAGGTGTTCCGGGTGAAAGAGGGGCAGATGGGCAAGCCTTGTCGCGTCCGCGGCGGCCCAAGCCATGGCCCGATGGTCGGGGTGGTTCTCAAAAGGTGCGTGCGGGTCCCAGGAAAAAACCACATCAGCGCTCACCTGGCGGATGAGGCGCATGACCTGACCGCGAAGTACAGATGGTTTGACGTCGCACAGGCCGCCGTCGATATAGCCCAGCATGAACAGCCCTTTGGCGCCCAAGGCGGCCGCGGCGGCTTCTGCCTCGGGCAGAGTCCTGGCCTCGAGATCCTGGGCCGGCAGGTGGAGCGAACTCTTGCTATTGTCTGTGCCAATGGCCAGGTAGACGTCGTCTCCGCCGGCGGCCATCTTGGCCAAGGTACCGCCGGCCATGAATTCGGCATCACTGCCATGGGCGGCCACACTCAGAACAACCTTGTTCATGCCATCTCCCTGAAATCCCTGCGCAGCGCGATCGGACCTGCATTGGCAGATCCGCCCCAGAATGGCACCATCATTTTACCCGATTGGAGCGAGGTCTGTCAACTGGGTGGCCCGAGCGCTTGGGCCAAGGCTCATACCAAGCTCGCGCCCCTCGCGGATTTTCGCCTGGTCATGCTCAACGTCGGCCAGACAGCCAACGCCTTCGGCGGTCAGCACGGCCACCGGGCTGATGCCCAGGTGTCCGAAATAGTGTTCGAAGGTGTCCACGATGTGTTGTGTTTCGCCCTTGGAGCTTCCGGCGCGTGTGGCTACCGCAACGCCAGCCTTGCCCGCCGGGACTGGGGTGTCCCCGGTACTGGCATTGCAGAGAGGCAAGGACCTGTCGATAAAGACTTTCATCTGGCCCGTCACGTCGCCCCAGTAGGATGGTGAGGCCAGGAGCACAATGTCAGACTCGAGTATGCCGGCCAGCAGCGCATCCATATCATCCCGAATGACGCACCTGCGGCTGGACTCACATTCACGGCATCCGTCGCAGTAGCCGATGTCCATGGTGCCCAGGACGTGCATGGTAGCGTCAATGCCCACGGCGTGCATGCCGTCCATGATGCTACGTACCAGGAAGGCGGTGCTGCCTTGTTCGTTGGGACTGCCTACAATGCAAATGGCTTTCATGTTTTGTCCTTTGGCCTCCAGATGGAAGCCCTATCTCCACCAGCCGCTCAATGGGGGTGCGGCTATGCCTCTTTCGGCTGAAAGTTTGACATCGGGTCTATCCAAGTGGGCAAGGTCCGCAGGGCGAGGGTCCGCCCAGCCACCTGTTACTGTGCCCCGGCCAGTGTTCGGAGGGTCGCGCCGGCTTGCTCACGAAACGGGGAAGGCCAGTATGCGTGTGGGGCCGGCGGAAAATGCCGATGACGATGGGGATGTTGATCAGGTTGATGGCGCCCATGACCAGTACCATCCCCGTGAAGCCCAGACGCTCGGTAAGCATGCCGCCCACAGACTGCCCACCGGCCGTGCCGATATTGACAAACATCATAAAGATGGCAAACATGGAGGCCGAGATGTGCGGGTCGCTGAAATCCATGGCGACGACGCCATAGACTGAGGCATAGTAGCCATAGGCCACGCCAAAGACAAAGCCGAATAGGGCGACGAGGCCCGCGCTGCCCCCCAGAGCCAGGCCTGCGCAGGCCAGGGAAGCCAGGGCGATGGCTACGAACAGGCTCTGGCGGTGACCGATCTTGTCGGTGACCCAGGTGTTGGAAACCGCTCCCACAATGCGGCCCACCATGGAGAGGGCGACCAACATGCCGATGTTTCCGATGGAAATCTGCAGTGTCTGCCGCAGATAGTCGCTCAAGAAAGTGAGCACGCCGTCCAGGGTAAAGGCGTAGATGATGCCCAGCGCCGCCACCAGCAAGACGGTGCCTTGCCCCAGGGCCTTGAAAGCCGACCACTGGAACTTTCGCCGTCTTGTCTGGGTTGGGTCTTCCCGGACCATCAGGACCAGGGGCACCGGCAGGAGGAGGAGAAGGGCCAGGATATAGAAATACCACGACCAACCCAGGTTGGCGACAATCCAGCCGCCAACCAGCAGCACGACCAGGATCCCCGCCGCGCGAGCCGCAGTCATCACCCCCTGTACCAGTCCCCGTTCCTCCTCGGGCGTGGTGTCCAGGGCCAGCCCGTCGGTGCAGGTGTCGTACAGGGCCATACAGGTGGCGGCCAGCAGCAGCACGATGGTGTAGAGACCCAAGCCATCGGCCACCGAGATGCTGGGTACCAGGTAGATGAGGGCAGTCTGCCCCAGCAAGCCGATGAGGATGTAGGGTTTGCGGTGGCCCATGCCGAACAGGCTCACGCTATCGCTCAGGATGCCGAGAAAGATCTTTAGTATGAAGGGCACGAGCAGCAGGCCTTGGAGGAGGCCGACTTGGCCCGGGCCGTAGCCAGCTTCGCCCAGGTAGAGGATGTTGAAGGTCAGGATGAAACTGAGGGTCACGCCTTGGGTAAAGTACAGCCCGCCAAAGAGCCATAGCCGGAGATTGCGAGATAGCGACATTGGTTTCTCCTATTCGTGGGTGTGGTGGGTCGTGAGGCCGGTCAGGCAGTCCCGCCGCCATCTACCGCTACGATGGCGCCGGTCATGAACGACGAATCGCCACTGGCGAGGAACAGGGCCGCTCGGGCGATCTCTTCAGGCTGGCCGATGCGTCCCATAGGCCGGTCGGCGGCGGCTTCCAGATAGGCTTCCCAGGTCAGCCCCCGCCGGTCAGCATCGTCGACAAGCATGGGCGTCTCCACGTCGCCGGGGCAGATGCAGTTGACTCGGATGCCCTGGCGGCTGTGGTCAATGGCCATGGCCTTGGTCAGTAGTACGACCCCACCTTTGGCGGCGCAGTAGGCTGCTGCCGCGTCGCCCCCTTCGAGGCCCCAACCCGAAGCATTGTTGATGATCGCGCCGCTGCCCTGGGCGATCATCGATGGAAGTGTGTATTTTGACATAAGAAATGTGCCTTTGAGACAGATGTCCACCGTCAGATCCCATTCCTCTTCGGTGCAATCCAGCAGCGTATTTGGGAAAAAGACGCCTGCGTTGTTGAAGAGAATGTCCAGCCGGCCAAACGAGTCTATCGTTTCTTCCACCGCTCTCTGGCAATCCTCGGCGTGGCGCAGGTCGGAGCGAAGAAAAATCGCCGAGCCGCCAGCGGCCTGGATCTCTGCCAGCACATCCTGTCCACGGGCGTCATTGCGTCCGGTGATGGCGACCTTGGCGCCTTCCTGGGCGAAAAGAAGGGCGGTGGCGCGACCGATGCCGGAGGTCCCTCCTGTAATGATAGCGACTTTGCCTGCTAGCCTCATAGGTCTTCTTCTCCTGGCCAAGGTAGAATCCCTGCCCAAAGGATGGCTGTCTCTGTAGTGAGTTGCAGTATTCTAGCCTAGATGCAGTGCTGTGTCAAACCGTCATCGAGATCCCCGGTGAGATCTGTCACAGTGTCTCCAATCGCTGGCAATTGGGACAGATGTGGCTGCTGGTGCTGCCGGTCTTGATCTTTTCCACCAGTGTGCCGCAGGTGGGACAGGGCTCGCCCTCGCGGTAGGCGACCAGGAAGTAGCTGCGGTCCCAGCGGCCCTTGCCGCCGTACAGGTTCTGCTCCCAGGCGGTGCCGCCCAGGTCGATGCTCTCCTGCAGCGTCTCCCTGGTTGCTTGCCACAGCGCGTCGATCTCGTCGCCGGTTAGCGTGTTGATTGTGCTGAGGGGGTGGATGCCTGCCTTGAAGAGCGGGTCCTGGCCGTAGACGTTGCCGATGCCGGCCACGCGCTTCTGGTTGAGCAGGAAGGCCTTGATGCCGCCGCGACGCCCCCGCAGCAGCAGGCGAAAGTCGTCCAGTGACAGGGTCATGAAATCTGGCCCCAGCGAGGACACCATGGGGTGGTCGGCGATATTCTCGACATAATGCGCGTAGCCAAACCACCAGAAGTTGATGGCCAGGCATTCACCGTCAACGAAATCCAGGATGAGACGGTACTTTTCTGGCAGGCGAGCCCGGCCGGTCAACAGGATCTCGCCGCCCATACCCAGGCCGAGCAGCAGCCAGCCTGCAGTTGTGTCGAGTTGCAGCCACTTGCCGTGGGACGTTATGCTGCGGATCCGGGCACCGGTCAGCGCCGCCTGAAATTCCTCGACCGGTAGGTTGAGGCATTTGGGCTGCAGGACCTCAACGCCGCTGAAGGTTCGGCCGGCAAGCTCCTGCTGCATGTCGCGAGCGAAAACGGCGATCTCGGGCAGCTCAGGCATGGCCTTCCGCCTCTCTCTCTCCTGCTCTCAGGACTTTCTCCGTAAAGACAAAGCCGCGGCGCCTTGCCTGGGCCAGGAAGGGCAGGGGCGGCACCGCCAGTTCGAGCCTGATGGCGCCCCGGGGCGTCTCGCCGCGGGCCATCAGTTGGGCGACGATGGCTGCGGGGAAGGCTGTGGTGCGTTCCATGGCGGTGAAGCCGGTCGCCTCGTCGTAAAAGTCCATGAACTCGATGACCGCCTCCGTCGCCCTGCCCTGGGCCTTTCCCCGGCAGCCAACCCGCAGGACGACGACGTCCCGGCTGCCCGCGGCCCGAAGCTTGGGTTCCAGCAGGGTATGGTACAGATCTTGGGGGACGACGGACTGGCCCCTGACCTCCACCGGCTCCGAGCGGAACAGGCCCAGTTCGCGGAAGGCGCCAAACATGGCCGCGTGACCGGGGTAGCGTACCGTCTTTTCCTGAAAGATCTCCAGATGGCCCTCGTAGGTCCAGGGACAGGTCGAGGCGCCGGCGGTGGTGATGAATGCCTCACAACGCCCAAGTGGCTCAGGGAACGCGACGGCCTCCACCTCGGCAAAGGGCGGCAGCTTGATGCGCCGGCCGTCGCGCAGGATGGTGGCTGCCCCGTCGTATTCCATGGTCAGCCCAGCGACGGGGAAATAGAGGCCATACTGGAAGGGCGGCTGCGGGTCCTGGGGCAGGCCGCCGACCCAGATCCGTACCTCGCGGGGCTGGTCCATCTGAGCCATGGCATGGACTGCCAGGGTGTTGCCCATGCCCGGCAGTAGCCCGCAGTCGGGGATGATGGAGACGCCCGCCTCGCGGGCCTCGTCTTCCAGGGCGAGCTGCTGCCAGACGTATTCGATCTCGCCGCCCAGGTCGCAGAGGTGGGTACGGGCGGCAATGGCCGCGCGGCTGGCGCCCACGTTGAGGTAGGGGGGGACGGTGCTCAGGGCTGAGTCGGCGCCGGACAGCAGAGCCGCCAAGGCTGTCTCGTCGGCTGCATCCACCTGCCTGGCGGTGACGACGGTGCTGCCCAACAACTCGTTGACCTTCTGCGCGCCGGCCTGAGCCAGGGCGAGATCCAGGTCGGCCAATACCACGGCCTCGGCATCGCCGTGGAGAACCATGTCGTAGGCGGCGGCCACTCCCTGCCGCCCGGCTCCCAGAACTACATAGCGAACTGTCATCGATTTGCCTCCCTTGACACGTTTGAGCGATTCTCAACCAAAGCGCCGCAAAAGCGCCGACTACGGACTGGCAGGAGCCAGGTCAGGTCCCGTTCGTAGTGCGCGTTTCAACGCGCTAGCTGGGCCGCAAGTCGAGCTTCTACCCAGAACGGCGCTGAAGCATGTCCTGAGCGAAGCCGAAGGACGCCGACTACGAACGGTTCTCGCCTCCGGGTAGTGCTCGGGGAATTGATTACGGTAGAGAAGCGCGCACTACAAACAAGGCCCGGCCGGTTCTGCCCACTTGGTGCAGACCAATCCTTTACTCCTCGCCTCGGCGACCACGTGCCCGGTACAGTCGATGGGGTGTGTGGCGGCAAAGTCCAGATCGACGTTCAGTAGGACCAGGGGCAGCATGCAGCGGTAGGTGCCGCCGTGCCCAACGAGGGAAATGCGCTCCGGCTTTCCCTTGTACTGGACGACGAGCTGCTCGACAAAGGGCACAAAGCGCGCCTTGATGTCGAGGTAGCTCTCGCCGCCCTCGATGCGGCGCTCCCACCTGCCATGCTCTTTCCAATCACGCCACAGCGCATGGTAGAGATCCCAATTGGCGGCGTCAGACTTGCCCTCGATGATGCCGCAGTCATACTCGCGGAGCGCAGCCGCGATCACATAGGGCAGGTCCAGGACGCCGGCCAGGATCTCTGTCGTTTGTACCGCCCGCAGCAAGGGGCTGGTGTAGAGCCGGGTGATGCCCCTGCGCCTGAGTTTTTCGGCCAGTACGGCCGCCTGTTGCTGCCCCCTGACGGTCAGGCCATGAACGCTTCCCCGGTTGGAGACGATGTTCAGAAGGTTCGCCTCGCTCTCGCCGTGGCGTACAAAGTAGAACTCCATGATAGGGCTGCGCGCTACGACTCTGGGCCATCCACGATCGCACCCTGCGCGCGCAGGCTTTCGCGTAGGGCCGTGACATCTACATCGCGCATGGCCACGCCACTGTTGACGGCCATGGCGGCCGCGGTCCCCGCCCCCTGGCCCATGGCGAAAACACAGGGCATGATGCGGTAGGGTCCCAATACGTCCCATTCGGCCGAGACCGCACGCCCAGGGGCCAGCAGGTTGTCAATGCCCTGGGGCACAATGCAGCGGTAGGGGACGGCGGCATAGGGCAGCGCGATCTCGACTTGGTGCAGCATCCGCTGTTCGGCCGAGCCAGGGGCCGCCATGTCCCAGTGGTAGCCGGTGAGGGCGATCGTATCCGCAAAATCCTTCCCGTCGCGTACGTCGCTCACCGTTACTTTGTATTCGCCCACGATGCGCCGTGTGGTACGCACCCCAAACACCGGCGCCGTCTGGGTGAGCCGCGCGTTGGCAAAGCCCGGGAAGTGCTGGCGCAGGATATCGAGCAGCGTCTTGACTGCCTTGCGCCCCTCGGTCATGCCCATCGTGAGCGTGTCGGCGTCCGTGCCATCGAAGCCTTGCTTGTGCGTGGTAGGGCTGACCTTGACATAGTACTGCTCGGGATTGGGCAGTTCAAAAGCAATAAAGATGGGCTCGCTGAAGGGCCATTCATCCTTTTCGCGCAACGTGCCGATCAATTCACGAAAGCGGTAGTCGCCAGCCCTGCAATAGTCGCCAAAGGCTTGGGCATCCACTCCTTCCAGCAGAAAGGAAATCGAGCCGGGTGTCATCCAGCCCCGGTGTCCCTCCTCTTCCAGTCCGATGAGCATGGGGCAGCCCGCCCGGTAGGCGACGTCGGCATCGCCTGTCGCGTCAATGAAGGCCTGGGCCCGGATGAATTCGATACCGTTCTTGGAGGCGACAAACATGCCTTGAATGCGCCCGTCCTCGGCCTTTGGATACAGGGCGTTGGTGAAATAGCGCAGGCGCACGCCGGCTTGCAGCACCATCTGGTCAAACAAGCGCTTGGCTGCTTCGAACTCAAAGGGCACGGTGGCCCGATGCCAGGGGGCATAACCACTGTAGGCCGAACCGCCGTCACGGTCGTTGGTGGCTGGTTTGGCAGCGCCCTGGGCGACCAACTCGTCGACAATCTCCTTGAAAATGCCCTCAACGACGGGGTAGCGGCCGTCGCGAGAATAGCTGCCGAACCAGGTTCCGATCAGGCCACTGGTTGCCACTCCACCCAGGCAACCTTGCTGCTCGACAATCATGGTGCTTGCGCCCTGGCGAGCTGCCGCCAGCGCAGCGCCAATGCCGGCGGGACCACCGCCGCAGACGAGCACGTCGACGTCGGCTATGATAGGGGCATCCAGTGTGAGGCGTTCAGACATCAGTCCAGTCCTCCGTTGTTTGTATGGTTACTTGGGTTCGACTCCAGCTCCGATGCGACCTGCTGGATGCGCTGCCACGCGTTCCGCACGTGGCGTGCCTCGGTGTCGGTCTGGCCGATGCTGAATCGTAGTGTGTAGGCTCCGTCGAGCTTGGTGTGTGTCATGTACAAGTCTCCGCTGCGATTGATCTGCTCCAGCAGCCGTTTATTGAAAGCGTCGCCGGCCACATGCCGGAAGCAGACCAGGTTCAGCGGGGCCGGAACCGCCAGCTCGAACTGCCCGTGCTGATCCACCCACAATGCAAATTCCTGGGCCAGCTCGACGTGGCGCCGGACGTGATAACGCAAGCCCTCCACACCGTAGTGGCGGATGACAAACCACAGCTTGAGGGCCCGGAACCGCCGGCTCAGGGGGATCTGCCAGTCCCGATAGTCAATGACGGCGCCTGATTCTGTCGCCTGGTTGCGCAGATACTCGGGCAGGATGCTCAGTGCCTGGATCAGGGGCGCCCGATCGGCGACGTAGAAGCAGTCGCAGTCCAGGTTGGTGAACATCCACTTGTGAGGGTTGAAGCAATAGCTATCGGCCAGCTCGACACCATCCTGGAAATGGCGGAACTCGGGGCAAAGGGCGGCTGTGCCCGACATGGCAGCATCCACGTGCAGCCAGAGTCCCTCGTCGCGGCAGATGCGGCCGATCTCGGGCACGGGGTCCATGGCATTGGAGGAGGTGGTGCCGACGGTGGCGCAGACAAAGAAGGGTACGAGCCCCGACTGGCGGTCGCGCTCGATCTGGCGGGCCAGAGCGTCCGGGCGCATGGCAAAAGCGCTCATCGACCTCGATCTGGCGCAGGTTCGCGCGGCCGATGCCGGCGATCATGACCCCCTTCTCCAGCGAGGAGTGGGTCTGGCTGGAGGCGTAGGCCACCAGGCGCCCATCGCCTCCGCGCTCGTTGCCCAGACCGCCTGTGGCCTGCTCGCGGGCGGCGAGCAAGGCGCATAGGGCGGCCGCTGAGGCTGAGTCCTGGATAACACCGCCTCCGGGCCCATCGGACTTGAACTTTGCCGGGAGTCCCAGCATGCCGGCGACCCAGTCCAGGACGTGGGTCTCCAGCTCGGTGCAGGCCGGGCTGGTGGCCCAGAGCATGCCCACGACACCCAGGCCCGCCGACAGTAGCTCCCCCAGCATGGCTGGACCGGAGGCGTTGGCGGGAAACAGGGCGAAAAAGTTGGGCGACTGCCAGTGGGTGATGCCGGGCAGGATCAAGTCCTGCACGTCGCGCAGCATGGCCTCGAAAGCTTCACCCTGCTGCAGGTGGATCGGGGGGTAGCGCGGCACGGATCTGCCCGGGCTTGACCTGGGATAGTACGGGATAGGATTCGATCTGCTCATAGTAGTCGGCGATCCAGTCCACGGCTGCGCGGCCGGCCTCCCGGAACTCGTCCGGGGTCATATGGTAGCTCTTGTTTGCGGGCACTTCACCACCCTCTCTCCAGAATTGTCTGTCCCAAGACCAATGTGTCAGGGCGCAGTATAGGTCAAGCCAGGCTGCAGGTCAAAGGGGCGGTTGGCAGTTTCAGCAGATCCTGTGGCGCTTGCCGCCCAATTCGAAGGCGGCGCCCAGCCCTTGCGCCAGTGCTGCCTGGTAGACGTGGTGCGCGGAAGCCAGATCTTGTACAGCCAAGCCCAATGACTTGAAGAGCGTGATCTCTTGCGGGGATTCCCGCCCAGGGTTCTGGCCCAGGAGGATCTCGCCGATCTCGCCCTGGATGTGCTCCTCAGCGATGGCGCCCTCCCGCAAAGGCATCAAAAAGTCACCGGCCTCGTTGATGGTCGACTCGCGGCGGTCGACAAAGAGCCGCGACCGGACCACGGCGCTGGAGTCAAGCTCGCGGGTGAAGGGAACGCTGGAGCCGACGGCATTGATGTGCATGCCTGAGCTGAGCCAGTCGCCCAGCAGCACGGGGGTGGGGGCCGCCGTCGTGGTGCAGACAATGTCCGCGCCCTGGACCGCATCCCGGGCGGTGGGCACAGCTTCGATGGGGATCGCATGCTGTTCGGACGCCAGGCTAGCAAAACGATGGGCGTGACCTGGCGTCCGGCTCCAGACGCGCACGCGCTGGATGGGCCGGGCCAACAGCATCGCCTCCAGATGGGAAGCCGCCTGTGTCCCGGAGCCCAGAATCGCCAGGTTCTCCGCGTCCTCCCGGGCCAGGAGCCGGGTGGCTACGCCGCTGGCGGCTGCGGTGCGGATAGCCGTGATAGCACTGGCATCGACGATGGCCTGCAGTTCGCCGTGCTCTGTTCCAAAGAGCAGCACTGCCCCCTGATGGGAGTCGTAGGCCGTGCCCTCGTTGCCATGAAAGACGGTAATGGCCTTCAGCCCCGTCGTACCGAGAGAACCCAGGTAGGCGGGCATGGTGACCTGGACGCCCAGGTTATCAGGAAGGGGCATGACGTGGCGCAGGGGATTGATGGCGCTGCCAGCGGACAGGGCCTTGAAGGCACCTGCCACCACCTCCATAGCCGCCTCCATGGGCAGTAGTTGCCGTACCAGATCTCCGTTGATGAGGAGCGGTGCCATATCAGACCTCCGACTTCGCTTCAGCCGGCCAGCAGTTCGGCGCGCAGGACGGTGACCGCCTGGCCGCCCAGGATTACGCGCTCGCCGGCCAGACGGATATGGACGGTGCCGCCCCGGGCTGATGCCTGGTGGGCCACCATCTCCTGCCTGCCCAGGCGCTGGCCCCAATAGGGGCCGAGGCAGTTGTGGGCCGAGCCGGTGACCGGGTCCTCGTCGATGCCCGCGCCGGGCGCAAAATAGCGGGACACAAAGTGGAAATCTCCAGGCTCTGCCCGGCTGGTGACCATCACGCCCCTGACGCCAAGCTCCTTGAGCAAGCCAAAATCGGGCTGAAGCCCACGGACCGTCGTTTCCGACTCGACCTCGACCAGGTAGTCAAAGATGTTCTGGCCAATGTAGAGGGGCGTGACGTTCAGCGCCTGGACCAGGGTCGGCGGCGCCTCGGCGGGCTTGGGGGGCGTGGCGGGAAAGTCCAGCTCGATGCGCTCCGTGCCCAAGCTGGCTGTCAGGAGCCCGCTGCGGGTGTGAAACCTGGCCTGTTGTTCCGACCCCAATTCGCCCGTTTCCCACAAGATGTGGGCGCTGGCCAGCGTGGCGTGCCCGCACAGGTCCACCTCCATGGCTGGCGTGAACCAGCGCAGGTCGTAGCCGTCGTTCCCTTTGACCAGGAAGGCGGTTTCGGACAGGTTCATTTCCATCGCTACGTTCTGCATCCACCGGTCGTCGCGTTGCTCGGGCAGCAGGCAGACTGCGGCCGGGTTGCCGGCGAATGGCTTGTCGGTGAAGGCGTCTACTTGATAGATTGTTTGTGTCATCAGGCTGTTCCTTTCTGCTGCCTTGCCTCTCAACCACTCTGCGTAGACTACAGTCCACGCCTAGGCGTGGGTGTGCTGGACTGTGGTCCAGCACTAGCGGTTCTGCACGCAGCTCCCAGTCTCGCTTGATTGCTCTGCGTGGACCACAGTCCACGCCTGGGTGCGGGTGTGCTGGACTGTGTCCCCGAAGTGCGGGGATCGGGTCTAGCACGAGCCAACGTCGGACCGGGCTGGAACTACGATCAGCCTAGTTCAGGACGGGCGGACTTTGCCCACCGGGGCGACATAAATCGTGAACTCGTCCTCGCCGTCCACGCCGAGGACGGGGTCGATCTTGTCCTGGTCGTAGGCGCCGATTGCGCAGGTGCCAGCGCCGATGGCCTCGCAGGCCAGGTACAGGTTCTGGCATAGGTGGCCCGAGTCCTGGGCGATGATCTTGGCCGACATAAAGCTGTAGCGCCACTCGGTCCGGTAGGGGATCACGGTCCAGATAAAGACGACGGCGCTCTGCCGCAGGAACTGGCCGCGGGTAGCCTCGTGGGCCTCCTCGGTCAGGTCCTCGCCGCGCACGAGGTAGATCTTGTGCTCTACGGGAAGGTAGCGGTACAGCCCGGGCTCGAGGCCCTCCACACGGCGCACCAGCAGGTAGGTCTCGAAGGGGTGGCGGGCCCCTCCGCTGGGCACGGTGCGCAGCGTGCGGATGATCTGCCCCTCGTGCATATTGGCCTGTTCGATGCCCTGCGTGGCCCACAGCAGGAAGGACAGTTCCTCCCGGGTCAGCGCTTCCTTGGTGAAGCTTCTGTGGCTGCGGCGCCGCTTGATGGCCTGCCTCACCGACATCTGGCCCAGGCTCAGGTTGTCCGGATCAGCCAGGTCGATGAGGTCCGCGTCCTGGGGGTAGGGCTTCTGAGGCGGTGGGACCGGTACGCCAGCTCTCTGGTCGGTCTCGTCCTTGGTCCATTCTTCCCAACTCTGGGCCTTGAGGGACTTGCGGCCGGCTTCGACTGAATTCATTCTACGACTCCTCTCCGTTTCATAGATATTGTGGCATTATGCTGTGCCCAACACAAAGGGCAAGGTACGGCCGGTCGCATCGCGTACCTCTGGCGCTGAGGCGCGGCCGGCCGGATGTGTCAGGCTTCAACGCCTGTCAATGGGACGATCTCTTTTCCAAAAGAAAATTCATGGCTCACCATCACCTTTTTCCGAAACCCGGCTCAGGGCCAGCAGCGAGAGGAACTCAAAGGCCAGGTTGGCGGCAAGGATAGAGGTAATGTCGCCGTGGTCGTAGGGCGGGCATACTTCTACCAGGTCAAAGCCCACGATGTTCAGACCCTGCAAGCCGCGTACCAGTTGCAGCATCTGGTAGCTGGACAGCCCGCCCACCTCGGGCGTGCCCGTACCCGGCGCAAAGGCAGGGTCGACGGCGTCGATGTCCAGCGAGACGTAGACAGGCCGGTCGCCAACTGTCGAGCGCAAGTTGCTCAACACTTCCGGGATCCCCAGCTCGAATACCTGGCCGATGGTCATGACGCTTGCTCCCAGTTCTCTGGCGTCGGCCAGGTCTTCGGGACCACCCGTGGGGCCGCGAATGCCGACCTGGACATAGGCGCTGCTGTCGATCAGGCCTTCCTCAATGGCTCTGCGGAAGGGTGTACCGTGGCTGTAAGGGTGGCCTTCGAACTCATCGGGCCAGGTGTCGGGATGCGAGTCAAAGTGAAGGACAGCCAGCGGGCCGTACCTGGCTGCGTGGGCGCGCAAGAGGGGTAGGGTGATGGAGTGGTCCCCACCCAGGGCGACGACGGTCACATCCTCGGCCAGTATCCCCTGTACCTCCGCCGTGATCTGGTCCATCGTGGCCAAGATGTCGACGGGGATCGTCTTCACGTCGCCATAGTCCACCACCTTGAGCACTTGTGTGGGAAAGACACCCATCGCTTCGTTGTAGCCCCACAACAGCGACGATGACTCGCGGATGCGCCTGGGACCGAAGCGTGTGCCGCTGCGGTAGGTCGTACCGCTGTCGAAGGGGATGCCGGCGATGACGACATCGACCCCCTCCAGATCGCGGCTGGCAGGCAGCCGCATAAAGGTGGTGATGCCGTGGTAGGGCTCCAGGTCGGAGCCGAAGGCAGGGTTGGCGTATCGTGTGTCCATACAGGTCCTCAGTGCTAAAGTAAGGGCGGCTTGCTCGCTGCCAGCGCTATCTCACCAGTGCCAGTGCTGGCTGCTCCACCAGTTTTTTCACCCGTTCCAGGAAGCGGGCGGCGGGCGCGCCGTCGATGGCGCGGTGGTCGTAGGTCAGGCTCAGGGTCACGGTCTGGCGCAAACACAGCTCGCCCTCGAACACGGCCGGGCGGGCGGCGATGCGTCCCAGACCCAGGATGGCGCACTCGGGCAGGTTGATGATGGGCGTTGAGGCTTCTACATCGAAACTGCCCATGTTGGACAGAGTAAAGGTGCCGCCGCTGACGTCGTCGGGCAGCAGGCCCCCCTCCCTCGCCCGTTGCACCAGATCCTGGCTAGCTCGGGCCACATCCTCGAGGAGCATTTCCTGTATTCCCCTGACCACGGGCACGATCAGGCCCCTCTTGGTATCTACGGCTAGCCCGATGTTGATCTCCGCCAGATAGTGGATCTCCTCGCCCACCAGGTGGGCGTTCATGTAGGGGTACTCGCGCAGAGCCTTGGCCAGGATCACCAGCAGCAGATCGCTGTAGGAGGGCGTCAAGCCCACAGACGATGACCTCTCCTTGCGCAGCCCTTCGCGCAGCCGGACAAGGTCCGTAGCGTCCGCCTGCGTCATCGTCGTCACGGCCGCTGCGGTGTGGGCACTGGCGGACATGCGCCGGGCGATCACGCCCCGTACGCCCGACAGCGGGACGACGTCTCCAGCGGCCAGCCCGGCCGCCGCAGGCGTGGGCGAACGGGCTGGCCGCGCTTCTACGGGCTCAGGGCCGGTTTCGGGGCTGGCGCCAGCGTCCGCGAGTACCCGCTCCACGTCGCCGGCCATCACTCTTCCGCCCTTTCCGGTGCCCTCGACTGTGGCCAGATCCAGCCCGGCCGCTTGGGCCAGGCGGCGGGCCCGGGGCGATGCCTTTACCTTGGACTTGGGCTGCGCTGGCAGATCTGGCCGTGATGTCCTGGCCTCCACATCAGGGATGGCCAGGCTGCTACTATCCGTCGCCTGAGGCTGCACGTCAGCCAGCGCCTGCTCCACATCTTTTGTAGTCACGCGGCCACCGGGACCGGAACCCTCGATCGTGGCCAAGTCCAGCCCGGCCTGTTCGGCCAGCCTGCGGGCGACGGGGGTGGCTCTTGCCCTGGGCTTGGTTCCGGCCTGGATCTCGTTCTGCTGCTCTCCGGGCTGGGACGGGACGGGCTCCTCCTCTCCACCCAGAAAGATCAGGCCAATCGTGGTTCCGGTGGGTACCGTCGTGCCGGCCGAAACCAGGATCTGGCCCAAGATGCCGCTCTCTGGCGCTTCAGCTTCGAGGGTGATCTTGTCGCTCTCCAATAGAAAGAGAGGTTCCGCCTTCTCTACAGCGTCCCCCTGGGCCTTGAGCCACTCCACGATCGTTCCCTCTTCCATGGTCAAGCCCAGCTTGGGCATCTGAATTTCAACAGGCATGCAGTGCAGCTCCTTAGTGGGGCGGCCAGTGCAGGTGAGGGCCGCATTCCAGGCAATGCTAGTACAGTACCAGACCGCCATCCGGGTTGATCGCCTGGCCCACAATGTAACTGGCGTCCTCGGAGGCGAGAAAGGCTGCGACGGCGGCCACGTCGTCCGGCTCGCCGATGTAGCCCAGGGGTACCTCTTGGGCTGTCTTTTCAAGATGGGTGCCTGGCTCCCAACCTTGTTCAGCGCAGATGCGCGCGTCCACGCTCTCAAGCATGGGGGTCAGGATATTGCCGGGACAGATGGCGTTGACGCGGATGCCGTGGGGCGCCAGCTCGACGGCCAGTGAGCGTGTCAGCCCCAGGACGCCGGCCTTGGTGCCGCAGTAGCCGGCTTCCTCGGGAAATGCGATCTTGCCGGCGATGGACGAGATGTTGATGATGCTGCCCGCTCCCCGCTCCATCATGGGCCGGGCCACTGCCTGGCAGCAGAGGAACATGCCGGTCAGGTTCACGGCCAGGATGCGTTCCCACTTGACCAGGTCGGGCGGGTCGGCGATGTTGTGGACATAAAAGATTCCAGCGTTGTTGACCCAGACGTCAATCCGGCCCCAGGCGTCCAGGATCTGGTTGACGGCGGTCTGGACGCTGTCACCATCGGCCACGTCGAGGTGTAGAGCCATGGCGGAGTCTTCCGATCCCAACTCAGCGGCTACGGCCTGCGCGCCCTCAAAATCCAGGTCCAGCACCGCTACCTGCGCCCCCTCGCGGGCGAAACGGCGCAGAATGCCCAGGCCGATGCCTCTGGCCCCGCCGGTCACGGCGACCACCTGTCCCTCGAATCTCATAGAATCCTCCCTACAGGACCATGCCGCCGTCGATGCTGATGGCCTGGCCCGTGATGTAGCGCGCATCGTCTGAGGCCAAAAAGGCCACGGGACCTGCGATCTCGTCGGGCGCTGCCAGCCGCCCCAGGGGACAGTCGCCGGCCCGTTGGCGCAGCCACTCGTCGGCGGACAGTCGCTCCCGCGGTCCGGCCGCGGATGCCACCTGGCGTACCATGTCAGTTTCTGTATTGCCGGGACAGACGGCGTTGACGGTGACGCTAAAGGGCGCCATGTCCAGGGCCACCGTGCGGGTCAGCCCGATGACAGCCGACTTGCTGGCCGAGTACGCGGCCGTCGCCGGCCAGGAGGTCTTGCCAGCCATGGAGCTTATATTGATGATCCGACCCGAGCGCTGTTGGCGCATGACGGGCGCCACCGCCCCGCAGCCCAGGAATACCCCCGTAAAGTTCGTGTCCAGCGTCTGGTTCCAGGCCTCCAGGGGCACCTCCAGCACCGGGCTGCCGGTATAAACGCCAGCATTGTTGACCCAGACGTCGATGCGGCCCCAGGCGCCCAGGATCTGGGCCACGGCGGCGGACACCTGGTCTTTTTTGCGCACGTCGCACTGGATGGCCAGCGCTTTCCCCCCCAGTTCCTCGACCTGGCGGGCTGTGGCCTGTGCCTCGGCGGACAGGATGTCGAGCACCGCGACCCGCGCGCCTTCACGGGCAAAGCGCAGCGCGCAGGCCCGGCCGATGCCCCTGGCTCCGCCGGTGATGGTGGCTACTTTGCCTTCGAATCGATGTTGGTCTTGGTTCATTGTCTTCCTCGCGAGTTCATCCATGGCGCACGGCGTCACGCCTATCGGAGCCGACATCACCAAACTGTCATTGCGACGAGCGGAGCGAGAGCCTGTCCCGAGCATTCCGAGGGAAAGCAATCCCCACTTATGATCGGGAGGAGACTGCTGGGGCGCTGGCGCCCGTACCATGGACAAGATGCCATCTTGTCCTACAGCGGCTCCTGGCAGGGCAAGTTGGTAACTTGCCAGGATCAGTGAACCCCTACATCCTGTCCCTACTAGCGATTGGGCAGTGTGTCGGCCCGTTGGTCCAAGACAACGGCAGCCTCCTGGCACTCGCGCAGCAGGGCCTCTTCGTCTACGGTGGTGATCTCACCGGCTTTCAACACGATCTGCCCGGCCAGCACGGTCGTCACCGCCCCCTCCGTGCCCGCCGAGTGCACCAGGCTGGCTATGGGATCCAGGACCGGCACCGACCTGGCACAGCCAGGATCGTACCCGAACAGGTCGGCCTGCTTGCCGGGCTCCAGTGAGCCCAGGTGCTTGCCCTGGCCGATGGCCCGCGTCAGATCCAGCCAGCCTCGTACCACTCTAGAGGTCTGGTTCCATTCGGATGCGGATGGCCTCGATGCGGCGGTTTTCGCCCGGCGTGCCTGCCGCCTGGCCGTCGGAGACCCAGTCCATCCAGCCCACATCCTGGACGTGGACCTGGTACCAGACGTGGAACCCGGGTGGCACGTTGCCCGCCAGGCTGATGTGGATGCCCTCCAGGGCACGGTCCTGGCCGGTCGTCCCGGCTTCTGCGCCATCGGATACCCATTGCATCCAGCCCAGGCCCCGGGCAAATACCTGGTAGGTGACGTACAGTCCCTGGGGAACGCCTTCGCCCCGGACCCTGACGGTGATGGCTTCGACGCGCCGGCCTTCGCCGGTGGTACCAGCCACCTCGCCATCGCTCGATTTCTTCATCCAGCCGTGACCGGCCACGTGCACGCGATAGTTGATCCTCACAAGTCCTCCTGTGTCATACAGATGGTGGGGCGGTCCCCGGCGCAAGTCAGGCTATCTGTCTGATGCCGCCCGGGACCATTATACTATAGGGCGGCCGCAGTGCAAAGTGCGGTCCAGGCATCGAGTTCCCTTGGGGCCAAGCGTACTTCCGTGGATGAGATCCAGGAGTTGCCTTGGATCCAAAACGCAGGTACAATGGCCCGTGCTCAGACTATCAGACGGCTTTTTGGCGAATAGAAGCAAATGACCTCAGAGGGAGGAACCACAAGCATGCTCGAGATCAATCTTGTTACCAGAAGTTACGATCAACTGATGCCGTTGGCTTGCGGTGATGTGGTCGCGGAGGGCATTGACCTGCAACTGGATCGAAGAACTCCAATACAGCAGTTCATGGTCGATCCCGCCTACCAGGCTGGTGAGATGTCTTTCAGCCAGTACCTGATTCGCACGTCCCAGGGCGAGCAGGATTTTGTTGGGCTGCCCCTGTTTGTGATGCGAGGCTTTCGCCACCGCTGTTTCTTTGTCCTGCGCAACAGCGGCCTTCAGTCTCTCAAGGATCTCGCCGGCAAGCGTGTGGGAACAAACGGTTGGCCGGACAGTGGGAATACCTGGAGCCGGGCGGCCTTGCGCGAGCAGGGGGTGGGGATAGACGAGATCGAGTGGTGGGTCGGGCCGGCCGATGATCCAGCCTACGACTCGCTGGGCCACCGGCCGCGGTTGACGCTGCCCTCGAATGTCTACTATGCGGCCGCCGGGCAGACGCTGCAGGATATGCTGCTTGACGGTGAACTCGACGCCATGATGTGCCCCTGGCCGCCCAGAGCATTCCATGAGCCTGGTAGCCAGATCGTGCGTCTCATGCCCAACTTCCGCCAGGTTGAGCAAGAATATGCGCGCCGGCTCGGCTTCTATCCGGCCCACCACATCATTGCCCTGCGCCGGCAGGTCCTTGAGCAGGAGCCGTGGGTGGCGCGCAGCCTGTATCAGGCCTTTGAGCAGTCGCGGATCCAGGCGCAAGAGAATCGCCGCTTCCTGGCCGATACCACGCCCTGGCTCCTGGCTGACATTGAAGAAGCTTGCCGAGGTGCTGGGCGCCGACTGGCAGGCCAATGGTGTCGAGCCCAACCTGCCCATGATTGAGACCATGTGCCGGGAAGAGCTGGCGCAGGGCCTGATCGCGCAACCGTTGGACAGCAGAGTGGTGTTCGCCGAGTTCGAGGGCATCGTGAAAGATGTGTCCTAGTGGGTCACTTGGCGCGAGCCTTGCCATTCTGCGCCGGACGTCTGGACCGCGAAATGCGCGAAAGGTACGAAAGACACGATAGGTGCGGGGTCTTTTCGTGCTTTTCGCGCCGTTTCGCGGCCTTCGTGGTCCAAGTGGCTCCCCGTCGCAGCGGATCAGTCAATGGCCAATTCTGTGTCAAACGACCCACTAGCCGGAGGATTTGAACAATGACAGAAGGAGAAACTGTCCGCGTTGGTCTTGGGCGTTGGTCGCGGGATTTTGATCCCAAACTCCCACCGGCCGCCTTTGCGCGGCCAGGAGACAAGATCGTTGTTCAGACCTATTGCTGCTCGAAGGGGAGCGTCAAGCGCAGCGTCAGTACCGCTGCGGAGACCTTCTACAGCGAGCTGGCATACACACCGGGTATGCCAGTCACCGGCCCCATCGACATCGATGGGGCGCAGGTTGGCGATGTGCTGAGAGTCGACGTGCTCGACATCCAAACTGCCGATGAGGGCTGGACTATGGCCCTGAAGGGGCGAGGGGCCATCGGGCATCGGATCGAGACGGGCGAGAGCCGCCTTCTGCCCATTGAGGCCGGCGAGGTCGTCTTTCTGGACCGCGTCCGCCTGCCGGCCCGCCCCATGATTGGCAGCATTGGCACCACCCCGGCCGCTGGGCCGTGGCTTGCCGGCAACCCCGGTCCTCACGGGGGCAATATGGACTGCAAGCTGCTGGGCGCTGGGACGACGATCTTTTTGCCGGTCCTTGTTCCTGGGGCTCAACTCGCCCTTGGCGACCTGCACGCTGTCCAGGGGGATGGCGAGACCGGCTGTGCCGGCGCCGAGATCGCCGGGGAGGTGACCCTGCGGGTTCGCCTGCTGCGCGGCATCGAGCTGCCACTGCCCCTTCTGGAGACCCCGGATCTGCTTGTTACCATCCATACGGTCCAGGACCTCCGCGAGGCCGCCAGCGGCGCCACCGAGCGGATGGCCGGCTTTCTGGCCGAGCAGTCTGGTCTGTCGCTGGCTGAGGCAGCGATGCTGCTGAGCCTGGCAGGGGACCTGTCCATCTGCCAGATCGTGAACCCTACCATGACCTGCCGGATGGAAGTCCCCAAGGCGGTCCTGTCCCAGCTGGGCATCGATCTCACGTCCCTTTGGCAGCAGTGGGAGGTACAGACCGGGCCGGCTGGCCAATAGGCTGACTGTGCAACTGGGCTCGGCAGCCATGTGGACAGGTGCAGGGAGTCCTGTACCTCAGGAGGCTGCGGATAGATGTGGTTCTGTTACTGTATTGCCGTGAAATTGGACAGCATGCCGCCATTGTTGTACACTTGATGGCACTACCGACGCCAGGATGACGGTTTCTTCCATGGTTGCCGTCTCCTGGCTGGGGGCAGAGATCGAGGGGGAGTGCGGGACTATGTTGTTGCCCGCAGCAAGCCTGGCCGAGCCAAGGTCTTGGTAGGCGACACCGAATATGGGTGAAGGGAAGATATGGCTGTTCAAGACGCAGAATCTCATGATATGACTCCGAAGCAGAGAATGATCCGGGCTCTCACGGGCCAGAAGCCTGACGTCCTGCCGGCTGCCCCGGCCTACACGGGCCTATTCCTGGCTGATTTTGAGCGTGCCTTCTACATCGAGCAGTACAGACAGCGGCTGCACGAGACAGGCTCCGAGCGCTGTCCGGTGGACCATGAGGAAGATACCCTCTTTCGTGCCAGGGCGATTTTTCGGTCCTATGGCATCTTCAAAGTCCGGCCAGACTGGATAGAGGTCTTCCGCGGCAGCAGCCGGGCCTGGGCTGAGCGTACTGACATCGTCCAGCGCCAGGGACACCTCTACTACGAGGATCGGGTGTCGGGCAAGCAAGTAGCGATGCATCGGGCGCACCTGCCCTATGGCGATGCGGAAGTCACCGAAGTCAACCGCTCCGAAACCGACATTTGGGACGAATCGAGCGAAGTCGCTGGCAACGAGCAGGTAGACCAGATCATCCCCATCCGTCGTGCATCCGAATTGCTGAGTAGCGGCGAGATGGACTTGATCCGCCGGATCGTCGATGACTATGGCGACCGCTTTTTCATCTCGTCGATCTTGGACACGCCTTTCAGCTACGTCTCCGACCATCTAGGCTTCTACGGCCTGATGGTTACCCAGCACGACCGGCCCAAGCTATTGCACTATATGCTCCAGCGCCAACTGGCCCAGACCGAAGAGAGAATGGTCGCTCTGGCTGCCGTGGGCGTCCATGGGGTCTATGTCCAGGAGGTGTTCACCGGCGCGGACCTGATCTCCCCCAGAGCTTACGACGAATTCGTCTTTGCCTACAACGAGCCCTATTTTCAGCGTATGCGCGGGATGGGCCTGCTGCCCATCCATTACGTGTGCGGCGATGTGATCCCCAGATTGGAGCAGATGGCTCGCTGTGACGTGGCGGCCATTGCTGTCGAAGAGAGTAAAAAGAACTTTCGAATCGAAATCGAGGACGTGGTGGAGCGAGTTGGCGACCGGGTGGCTGTCCTGGGCAACATCGATGCCGTGAAGTTTGGCCTGAATGCCACTATGGACGAGATGGCTGCTGAGGTCCGCCGGCAGGCCGCCATCGGAACCCGCGCCAAAGGGTTTGTGATCAGTACCGGCAGTCCCTTTCCCTTGGATACCAACCCGCGCCTTCTGGATACCCTGGTCGCAACCGCCCATTCTCTGCCTGGCCAGCCGTCCACGACGGGGTAAACCTATGTAGTGGTTTTCGCGCGGGTTGACATGGGAGTCTGCTTGTGCTAAGATTGTGCTGCAACACCAGTGCAATCAACTTCCCGACAGCTGGCCACTGGCGGCGATCCTGACCGATTGTGCTGAATACACCGGATTCAAGACTCTTGTCTGACCACGGCTTCCAGGAAGTGTGGCAACCCATACACGAAACTGCGGTCTACTGATTCTGCTTCCTGCGCAGTGATGCGAATTGAGCCCGGTACAACCAGGCCGCAAGCTGGCGGCTGATTTCGAGGGAGGAGGGGATGCAATTAGACGAACTGCCGTAAACCGAGTACAACACCCTTGGCGTTGATTGTCCTTACAAAAAAGGAGGAAAGCAGTGAAACCCTTGCCGAAGCTCAGTTGGATGATCGTGTTCGTTCTCGTGACCAGTATGGTGTTGGCGGCCTGTGGCGGATCGGAACCCGCCCCAGCGCCCACGGAGGCCCCAAGTCAGGCGGCCGAAGTACAGCCCACCGATGCTCCTGCCCCTACGGAGCCACCCGCGCCCACCGAGGCGCCGCCGCCCGAAGAACCCAAAATCCTGAAGCTCCGCATCGCGGGAGACATGAGGGACCTGGACCCGGCTTTTATCCCGCAGGTCATAGACGGCAACATCTCGGCCAATATCCATCAAGGCTTGATCGTCTATCCGGGACGCTTTGACAAAGTGGAGGAGATCCTGCTGGCAGAGCCGTTCACAGTCTCTGACGACGGCCTGACCCTTTCCTTCAAGCTGCAGGAGGGCGTCCAGTTCCACAAGGGTTATGGCGAGTTGACTGCCGAGGACGTCAAGTACTCCTTCGAGCGCTTCCAGGACCCAGAGCTCGATCCACCCTACCGTGACGACTGGGCCGCCCTGGACCACGTCGAAGTCACTGGCAAGTACACCGGCGACATCATCCTCAGCGAACCCTTTGCCCCGCTGTGGAAAAGCACCCTGCCCGTGACCGCCGGCTGGATTGTCAGCAAGGCGGCCATGGAGGAACTGGGCCACGATGTTCTGGCCACCAGCCCCATCGGCAGCGGCCCCTACGAGTTCGTCGAGTGGGTGCCCGACCAAAAGGTTGTCCTGAAGCGCTTTGAGGACTATTGGGGCGAGCCGGCCGAGTGGGACGAGATCCACTTTCTGTCCATACCCGAGAACAGCGCCGGCGAGATCGCCCTCGAGTCAGGCGAACTCGACTTTGGCCAGATCGGCACCGACGCGATCCAGCGCTTTGAGGACAACCCCGACTTTGACGTCTACCCCGTCGACACCCTCAACTGGACCTGGATCGCCATGAATGTCCAGCATCCCAATCTGGAGGACGTGAATGTCCGCCGGGCCATCCGGGCTGGCATCGACGTCGACTCGCTCATCGAAGCCGCCTACGACGGCAAGTACGCTCGGTCTTGCACGATGATTTCGCCCGCCCTGCTGGGTTCATGGGACGACGCGCCATGCTACGAGCGAGACGTCGAACAGGCCAAAGCCTACCTGGCCGAGGCCGGGCTGGAGAGCCACGATGTCACGCTGACCTATGAGAACACCGCGGAGGATACGGCCATCGCCGAAATCGTGCAGGCCAACCTGGCCGAGGTGGGCATCAATGTCGAGCTGATCCCCCAGGAGGGCGGCCTCTTCTGGGAAGAGGGCTATGGTGAGGAAGCCCCCAAGATACGGCAGATGACCGTGATGGGGTATTCGACCAATCCCGATCCCGCTTGGGTCACCGTCTGGTTTACCTGCGAGCAGGTCAAAGAGTGGAACTGGATGTACTGGTGCGACGAAGAGTATGACCGCCTTCACGAGGCGGGCATGCTCGAGATGGACCAGACCAAGCGTGCCGATATCTATGTCGAGATGCAGAAGCGTATGGACGAGGCCGCCCACTCGGTGTGGGTCTCCTATCCGACTCTCTTTTTCGCCGCCAAGACCGACATCGAGTCCGGTCACGATGGCCACGGGAGAGTATATCCCCTGGCGCTTTACGTCGAAATAGCCTGCGATACTAACGAGGCGGCGCGGCCCAACCCCGCGCCGCCTCTCTCGTGCCGGGCGGCCGAAACAACCGGTCAAGGCCACCCGAGGAAAATGGCATGGCCTATTACATTCTAAAGCGCCTGGGCATGGCCGTGGTGGTGATGCTGCTGGCGACCGTTTTCCTGGCTTCCCTGGCTCACGTCATTCCTGGGGACCCGGTAAAATTGATGCTCGGTCCACGGGCCTCGGCGGAAATGAGCGCCCGGGTCCGGGAGGAGATGGGGCTCGACGACCCGATCCCGGTCCAGATTTTTGACTTTGTGGCTGGCCTGCTGCGAGGCGATCTTGGCACCGACTTTACGACCAAGGCCCCGGTCACGGACATGATCGCCCTTGTCCTCCCCCACACCATCGCCCTGGCCCTGGTCAGCCTGGGCATGGCCGTGCTGATCGGCATTCCCCTGGGCGTGATCTCGGCCACGCGGCCCAATTCTTGGATCGATCGAACCCTGGGCATCCTATCGGTGTCCATGATCACGATGCCGACCTATGTCAGCGCCCTGCTGCTATTATTGATTTTTGCCGTGGGTCTGCGTGCGGTGACCAGCATCGGCGCCGGTGAGTTCTCGGACCCGGTGGACTACTTGAAGCGGCTCCTCCTGCCGGCCACCGCCCTGGCCATTACCTGGGTCGGCTACCTGGCCCGCCTGGTGCGCGCCAGCCTGCTGGAGGTCATGAACCAGAACTATATCCGCACCGCCCATGCCTATGGTGTCAGCGAGCGTACCATCTCCTACAAGTACGCCCTGAAGAATGCCCTGATCCCCACCGTGGCCGTGTTGGGCGTCGGCTTGGGCAACCTGTTGGGCGGCGCCGTCTTTGTCGAGGTGATCTTTACCCGGCCGGGCCTCGGCTCGCTGGTCTTCCAGGCCATCTCTGCACGAAACTATCCCGCGGCCCGGGGTGCGATCCTGGTCGCCGCCCTTCTCTTTGTGTTGGCCAACCTGGTAGCCGACCTGTCCTATCGCTACCTCGATCCGCGAATCCGGGCCTGGGAGTCGAGTACATGAGTGCAACATCAAAGATCGACGTGCAGCCAGGTGCCGCCGAGGAGTTGCTTGCTGCGCGGCCTTCCGTCTTTCGTCAATTGCTGCGCCGCCCGTCGGCTGTATTTGGCATGCTGGTCATCGGCATCCTGGTCGTGTTCTTCCTGTTTGGACCCTTCATCGCCCCCTATCCCCACACCGAGCAGAATATCAAGCGCCGTCTGGAGGGCCCCTCCGCCGACTATTGGCTGGGCACCGACCACCTGGGCCGTGACATATTGTCGCGCCTGATCGTTGGCACGCGCGTGGCCCTGGGTACGGCTGTTCCCTCCGTTCTGGCCGCGCTGACGGCCGGTTTGGTTATCGGCCTTGTCGCCGGCTATGCCGGAGGCTGGGTCGACAACGTGATTCTGGTGGGCGTGGACGCGGTGCAGGCATTTCCGGCGCTATTGTTGGCGCTGGCCTTGATGGCCCTTCTTGATCCCTCGGTCAACAATGTCATCCTGGTCATCGCCATCGCCTACACGCCTGGTTATGCCCGCATCGTGCGTGCCCAGGTGCTGTCGGTCAAGGAGGAGCCCTTTGTGGAAGTTGAGCGCTCCTTTGGCGCCAGCCACATACGTATCTCTCTGGTGCACATTGTGCCCAACCTGCTGGCGCCGCTCCTGATCCTGCTGGCCATGGACCTGCCGGCGGCCATCGCTACCGAAGCCGGCCTCTCCTTCTTGGGACTGGGGGTCCGTCCGCCGGCTGTCTCGTGGGGCGGCATCCTCTCCGATGGTTTCCAAAAGATCCGAACCACGCCCTGGCCCGTGATCGGTGGCGCGGCAGCGCTCATGATCACCACCTTGGGCTTTACCCTCTTTGGCGAGGCGCTGCGCGACATCCTCGATCCCCGTGTCTCTGGTTCCAGGCGGGCCTGATGGATCCAATTCTGCGTATCCAGGGCCTGGAGGTCGTCTACCACACCCACGTCGGCCCGCTTAAAGCGCTCCACGACGTGACCTTTGACGTCCAGCCGGGCCAGATGCTGGCCCTGGTCGGCGAGTCGGGCTGTGGCAAGTCAACGGTCGCCTCGGCGCTGCTGCACCTGCTGCCGCCTAACGGCGAGATTACGGCCGGCGCGATGATCTTTCGCGGGCAGGACCTGCGGTCCCTCGACGCCGCCGCTTTTCGCAGACTGCGCGGCACCGAGATGTCCATGATCTTCCAGGACCCGGCGACCAGCCTCAACCCGGTGTTCTCGGTGGGTGACCAGATGTACGACATCCGCCGGGCCCATCCCGAGCAGCAGAACGGGGGCCAGAAAGTGGTGCGCAACCAGATCGTGGCCATGCTTGAGCAGGTGGGCATACCCGACGCCGCGGAGCGCGTCGACCAGTTCCCCCACGAGTTCTCGGGCGGTATGCGCCAGCGGATCATGATCGCCATGGCCCTCATGTCCAGGCCGAGCTTGCTCATCGCCGACGAGCCAACCTCGTCGCTGGACGTGACCATGGAGGCCCAGATCGTCGAGCTGATTCAGATGCTGCGCCAGCAGTACGACACGTCGCTGGTCTTTATCTCCCACGACCTGGGCGTCGTCGCCCAACTCTGCGACCGGGTGGCGGTCATGTATGCTGGGCGGGTCGTGGAACAGGCCGATGTGTTCTCGATCTTTGACGAGCCGCAGCACCCTTATACTCAGGCCCTCCTGGCCTCCGTGCCCTCGCGCCACACCCGCGGCCGGCGCCTAGCTACCATACCCGGTGTGGTGCCCAGCCTGATGAACCTGCCCCGCGGCTGCAAGTTTGCCGACCGCTGCCCGTACGTGCAGCCGGTCTGTGAGGAACGCGAGCCGGATTTTGAGGCGGTGGACCGGCGAGGCATTCGCTGCTTCAAGTACGCGCCCGGATCTGGCTATGACACCTCCATCGTCGCGACGGCTGCCTTTGAGGGGGTCCCGGACATCGAGCAGGTGGCCCAGCCCGGTGCCGATCAGGCGGCAGAAGGAGAGGGTCCCGGAGTACTGCTGCAGGTCCAGAAGCTGTCCACCCATTTTGTCGAGGATCGAAACATTGTCGATCGGATACTCCGCCGGCCCGTCGAAGCCGTGCACGCCGTGAACGACGTGAGTCTGGAGATAGAACGGGGTGAGACCTTGGGCCTCGTCGGCGAATCGGGCTGCGGCAAGACTACGTTGGGCCGCACGATTCTGGGGCTGCAGCCTTCCACATCGGGACAGATCATCTACGACGGCCGGGACATCTCTGTCATCCCCGGTGCCGAGCTGCGCCGGTTGCGCTCAAAGATCCAGATGATCTTTCAGGACCCTTTTTCTGGGCTGAGCCCGCGATTGACCGTCTCCTACCTGCTGACCGAGGCCTACCGGATCCACCGCGTCCCCAAGGACGAGCGCTATACCGTCGGCCAGTTGCTGAGCATGGTCGGCCTGTCAGAGGAACTGGCCAACAAATACGCCCACGAGATGTCGGGCGGCCAGGCACGCCGGGTGGGGATCGCCCGGGCCATTTCGCTGCATCCCGAGTTTCTCATCGCCGACGAACCAACCTCTGGACTGGATGTGTCGGTGGCGGCCAGCATCCTGAACCTGCTCAAAGACCTGGCCGATCGCCTGGGATTGACGTACATGATCATTACCCACAACCTGAACCTGGTTGGCTACCTCGCCGATAGGATAGCCGTCATGTATCTCGGCCGCCTGGTCGAATTGGGGCCGACCGAAGACATCCTTGAAGCGCCTGCGCACCCCTATACGCTGGCCCTGCTTTCGGCGGTTTCTGAGCCCGACCCAAGGCAGCGGAAGGAGGGAGGACGCCTCCTGCTCAAGGGTGAAATCCCCAGCCCAAAAAACCCGCCACCGGGCTGCTGTTTTGCGTCCCGCTGCTCCAGGCGACGAGATGGCTGCGACCAGGACATGCCCGAACTGCTAGAGATCGAATCAGGCCATTTCGTTGCTTGTGATTTCTGGCATGAGGTCCGGGGCGAGATCTTGTCAGGCAAGACCGTCTGATCGACCTGGTTGCGCCCGCCTTCCAACAGTTAAGAACTGCGGGCCGGCCCGAGTCGGCACACCATTGAGAAAAGGAAAGAGAAGATGACTCCACCAAGGAACCAGCCGGTAGATGCCAAATCAGCTGTTGAAAGGATCCGGTCTCAGCCAACCGGCTATCGCATGTTCTCCGATCCCGATCTGGAAGCCATTCACCTCGCCACGCTGGAGGTCCTGCGGCATACCGGCGTACGCGTCTACGAGGCCGAGTGCCTCGATCTGCTGCGCGAAGCAGGCTGCACAGTGACCGACGGCAGCCTGGTCCGTTTTCCACGAGACGTTGTGGAGCGCGCACTCTGCTCCGTGCCCTCGGGCATCGTGCTCTGTGAGCGGACAGGCGCTGCCCGGATGTACCTGGAGGGGCACCGCACCTACTTTGGCACCGGGTCGGACTTGCCCTATACCCGCGATTTGGAAAGCGGCGAGCGCCGCCCGTCTACGCTGGCCGATGTCGCAAATGCGGCCCGTCTGGCGGACGCCTTGCCCAACCTAGATTTTGTGATGTCAATGGCCCTGCCTTCCGACCTGCCCATTGCCTCGTCAGACCGCCACTCGTTCCTGACCATGATGGAGAACACCGTCAAGCCCCTCGTCTTTACCGCCTGGGATGAGGAGGGCTTGGCCGACATCATTGCCATCGCCGAGGCGGTGGCCGGCGGAGCCGAGGAACTGCGGCTCAAGCCCTTCCTGCTGGCCTATCTCGAGCCGACATCACCCCTCCGCCATTCAGAGGAGGTGTTGCGCAAGGTGCTGATGATGGCCGACCATGGGCTGCCCTTTGTCTATGCCCCAGGACCGATCGATGGGGCATCGGCGCCAGTCACGCCGGCCGGCGCCTTGGTCACGACCAACGCTGAGGTGCTGAGCGGCCTGGTGATCACCCAGTTGCGCCGACCCGGCGCGCCCTTTGTGTGGGGCTGCGGCAGCGGCCCTCTGGACATGCGGACCATGGTTGCCCTCTACTCGTCACCCGAATTCATGCTGAACTGCATGGGCATGGCTGAGCTGGCTCACCGCTACTACCATGTGCCTGTTTGGGGCTTTTCAGGCTGCTCCGACTCTAAATCAGCCGACATGCAGGCTGGAATCGAGAGCGCGCTGTGGATCATGTCCTCTGCCCTCAGCGGCGCCAACTTGGTCCATGATGTGGGCTATATCGAGTCCGGATTGACTTGCTCCTACGAGATGATGGTTGCCGGCGACGAGATCATCAGCTTTGTGCGGCGCCTTATAGGCGGCATCGATCTCAGCCCCGAGCAGATGGCCCTCGACACGATCCACGAGGTCGGGCCTGGCGGCGACTATATGGGCCACCCGCATACGGCGCGCCTCTTTCGTCAGGTGTGGTATCCCCGCCTGTTCGACCGCCGCGGCTACGACGCCTGGACCAAAGCCGATCGGCCGACAATGGTCAAGAATGCTCGCCAAATAGCCCAAGAACTGATAGCTACCCATACGCCAGAGCCGGTGCCCGACGAATCGCTGGCAGCGGCGCGCGCTATCGTGGCCCAGGCCGATGCCCGCTTCAGCTCGGACTGACATCGCACCAAGAAAGGACCCAATCCATGGCTGACGACAACGTCAATCTCGTTCTACGCGCCAAGATGCTGATCGATGGTTCAGGAGGCGAACCAGTTACACAGGCGCTGGTGGCCATCGCCGATCGCAAGATTGTATATGCCGGACCGGAGCGCGAGGCGCCCGAATTTCCCGCTGCCCGCCGTCTCGATCTGCCCGATGCCTGCCTGCTGCCGGGCCTGATCGACATGCACGTCCATTCGACCTACTACTGGGACGAGCCCGACTCGGCCGCCTATACCTACGACCCTGAACAGTCGCTGGTCTACTCTCCGGTGTCCATCGCCCTGTTTGCCGCAGCGAACCTGCGCCAGACGCTGATGTCGGGGGTCACGACGGCCCGGGACACGGGCGCCGTGGGCGGGATCATGCCCGATCTCCGGCGCGCCATTGGCAAAGGCCAGGTTCCCGGGCCCAAGCTCTATATCGCCGGCCGCCTGGTGACGCCTACCGCGGGACACTGCCACTTTCTGCCCAACTTTTCCAACCAGGCCGATGGGCCTTCAGGCTTTCGCCGGGCGGTGCGCCAGGAGATCCGGGCCGGCGCCGACTTTATCAAGATCGCCAACAACGGCGAGGACATGACCCAGAAAGAACTCAACGCCGCTGTGGACGAGGCGCATCGCCTGGGCAAAAAGGTGGCCTGCCACACCGGCCGGCCGCCGGCCCAGCGCATGGCCATCGATGCCAGCGTAGATACCTTTGAACACGGCACGCCGACTCCCGAGGAGATTGAGCTGGCTGTGGAAAAGGGCATCGCCTGGTCGCCCACTATCAATGTGACCATGGCCTACCAGCAGTGGTGCGATGGGCGCCGCAGCCACGCCGATCCCCAGATCGCCCGCCGGGCGGAAAAGGACTATGTCGAAACGGCCGAGTACCTGGAACGCAAGGCCAAATCGCTGGCCAATGCGCTGGAGGCGGGTCTGAGGATCATCGCGGGTACCGATAGCTGGAGCAATGCCGTGCGCTTTGATGCCATGCCCGACGAGATCCGCTGGCTGGTCGAATATGGCTGCACGCCCACGCAGGCATTGCAGGCGGCCACCTCATGGGCCGCGGAGGCCATGGGCTGGACAGAGATCGGCGCCGTTGAGGAGGGCAAGCTGGCCGACATCATCGCCGTGCCTGGCAACCCATTGGAAGATGTCGGCCTGATGGACCAGGTCTTCTTTGTCCTCCGCGAGGGTCAGATCGTCAAAGGCGACGTGCCATCGGGCAGTTGAACCACCGTGTGATTCTCTTCGAGAAGACGGATGTCGACGACGTGATCGCTGACATCGAGACGGCACTGGAGAGAATGGGGCCAAATCAGGTGGGCCTGGAGTCCGACTACTTTGGGCTAGATCGGACCCCGTACGACTATTCAGCTATCTGCCCGGGCCCTCTCGACAATGGCGCGCATCTGGTGTCGCATTTCGGCCGGCAAGGGCTTGGGCTGGTGTTCCTCCAGAATTTGGTCTATCCGCTCCGCAGCCCGCTGGCTCATCTCCTTGCCGCCCCGATCCAACCAACCGCTGAAGGTATTCCGCTCAAAGAGCCGTGGGTACCAGCGTTGTCGAAAGTGGTCCAGGGTGTGTTTGGTGTCCAGGTATTGCCCGCCGGGTCCCAGTTCGGCGATCAGATCGGTGGCCAGGGCTTGGGGGCTGACATCGACCCCTCTCTGCCAACAGGTGACCCAGTCTACGATTTCGTCACACAGAACTAGCTGGACGAACGAGTACAAGAGACCGGCATCGAGGTACCCTAGATCGTGGATCAAGTTGGCTCCGGCAAGGGTCTCGGCCACGAGCGTCAGGGCTGCCTCCGCCGCAGCCTGACCGTCAGCCACCTTGGCGTTTGACGCACCTCCCAGGCCAAAGGTGGGTAGATTGTAGAAGCGGCCGAGTTCATGGGCTATCCCCCGCTCAGGATAAGTGTAGTCGCTGGCCATTGTTCTCAAATCGATGGCTGCCGCTTCCATCCCTGACATAGCAAAAGGTGCTCCTTCTCTAGTCAGTTGGGAGAGCACCAGGCCGGCGAGCATCCCAGCGTTGTCCAGGACGACGCCACCTGCGGGCGTGATCGGAGCTGAAAGCCCTGACGTTGCAGAGGGAATCCAGAGCAAGGGTAGCCCTTTGTTGGACAGATAGAGCAGTTTTTGCAGCGCTTCCTGATTATGGTAGAGCCCCGTGGTGACATTGATGTAGCAGACGATGTTGGGCCGTCTTTGCAGCGCTTCGGCGCCACCGGCTACCGCCTCTGCCATCTCTACCACGTCGATGCAGCCCGAATACTCATAGGTCACATATACGATGGGCTTGGTTGTGTGGGAGAGTAGCGCCTCCATCTGGTAGCGGTCGGCAACGGTCTGGTCGACATCGGTTGGCAGCACCATGGACATGACAAAGTCGATGTTGGGCAGCGCATCGCAGAGGATGGTGCCCTCGACAACGTCTTGCAGGATTGGTTCACGCACCTGGCCAGTACGATGATCGAGTAAACGCAGGCAATCTGAGCCCGGCCCGTAGTGATTGGCATCGCCCTGCAACTGGATGGCAGGATCACCGCGACGGTCGTAGAGGGTCACTTGGTGGGGGACCGTGGCAAAGGCCTTCTCGACCAGAGCAGAGGAGATCCGGACAAGGTTCCCATCGCTGACGCTGGCGCCCGCTCGCGCCAGCAGCTCCACTGCCTCACCGAGGAAGAAGCGCACTCCCACCCGCTCCAAGAGTTCCAGACTGGCCGCGTGAATCGTCTGGCACTGATCCTCGGTCATCCTGGTGAACCGAACTGTGTCAAAAGTCTGTACGTTGCCGCTTTTCGTCATCTTTCCTCCCGCTCAAATGCACGCCCGCCGTGCGGCCAAGCCATCCCGAATGCAGGGAAGCTCGGCGCGCCTGCGAAGGGATCGTGGACTGCTACTCCTGACCCAGAGTCTCCACCGCCAGGGGCACCACGCGACCCTGGCGGACGATCAGCTTGACCTTTTTGATGTTCTCGATGTCGACCAGGGGGTCGCCTGCAACGGCGATGAGATCGGCAACCTTGCCAGGCACCAGCAGCCCGATCTCATCCCAGCCCATGCCCTCGGCTGGCCAGCGGGTAGCAGCCAGGATGGCCTGCATGGGACTGCAGCCCATTTCTACCAGGCAGCGCAGTTCCTCTGACAGGCAAGCAAAGGGACGCTCTGGGAGGAAGACATCGGTGCCCGCTGCCAGTTTCACGCCGGTCTTGAGGGCATAGGGTATATACTCGGACAGCCTTTCCTTGAGCTTGCTCACTTCGGCAAGGTGGTCCTCTGTGTCCTCGGTGCCGTTGGCATCCGGGTCGTTGCGGCGCGCTTCCAGCGATTTGGCGACCGAATCGAGGACGCTCAAGGTTGGTGTCCAGGTAACCCCTTTTTCGGCCGCAAGGTCGATTTCTTCCTCGGATTCCAAAGGATGCTCGACAAAGTCGGCGCCGGCCTCAAGGGCCATACGCGACGCAGGGGGCTTGTAGACGTGGCAGCTGACCTTTTTCTCCTGGCGGTGGGCTTCGTCTACGGCAGCGTTGAGCTCTTCCTGGGTTTGGTCGGTGCCTCGTACAGCGATTTTGATAAAGTCAGCTCCGGCGCGCACCTCTTGGCGTACTGCGCGGCGAAAACCAAAGGGCCCGTCGGCCTCATTTGACAGCCCATCCAAAAAGAAGACGTGACCACCCGTGGGCACAATGAGCCGTCCGGCGGCATAGACCCTGGGACCAGGCACCAGGCCTTGGTCGATGGCTCGGCGCACGTCGAACATCACTCCGTTGACACCGCCAACGTCGCGCACCGTAGTGACGCCGGACAGGAGGACCTCGCGCAGCCGCTTGGCGGCCAACAGGGCGATCATGGCCTCCGAGTAGACCAAAGCCCTTTCCGAATCGCGGGTGAAAATCTTGGCGTTTGGCTCTTCGTAGTAGTAGCTGGCATGTACGTGGGAATCGATAAGGCCAGGCAACAGGCACGCCTGGTCCAGGTTGAGGACCTTGGCCTGGGGTGAAAACTCGGGTGCATCTTTCGCGGGACCAGCATAGACGACCCGGGCACCGGCGATGGCCACCAGCCCGGGTGACACGGGCGGCCCACCTGATCCGTCAATAAGCATCTTTCCAAGCACGACCAGTGTTTCTTCTTCAGGCACGTTTCCCTCCTCTGTTTCACAGCCCGATCAGAGTGCCTATGGTTCTATGACACAACAGCGGGATACTGCTGTCCAGTGCGTTAGATTGGCGTAGCATCGCTATGAAGTATAATATTAACGCGGAGCTGTGTCAAAGTGACCGTCGCAAATGAAAACGGTCAGAGGGCAGAGTCCTGAAGATGGGTCGGCAGGACCTAGGAGTCGGAGGATCCTGGCTCCAGACTTATTTGCCCAAGGGCACGCTCGAGGTGGAGAGGGGTGATTTCGGTGAGGACAATGACCGTATTTGTCCTCAGCACGCCTGTGACCTGCGGAATTCTCTCGTAGAGAAAGTCACGCAAGTGGTCTACGCTGCGCACATAGATGGTGATCAGCTCGTCGGTGTCGCCGGTCAGGAGCTGGACGCTGGCCACCTCGGGAAAGCCGGTAATCTGCTCGACAAAGGCCTGGAGCGGGACCTGCTGATCCCGGGTAACGTAGACAATGGCCTTGATGGGAAAGCCCAATTTCTCCTGGTCAACCACGATGGTGTAGCCACGGATGACACCTGCTTGCTCCAGGCGCTGGATCCTGTCGCGAATGGTGGACACTGGGCTGTTCAGGCACTTGGCCAGGGCCGTCACGGGTTGGCGCGCATCCCTTTCCAGTTCGCGCAAGATGGCAGCATCTAGTCGATCCAGTTGAGCCATTTGGCGGTTCCTCCTTGGTTATCTTGGTAACTCGGTTGAAGACTAGATGTTAATTCGTCTGATTGGTTGACATTTTGGCAGAGCAGTGGTACGATCATGTCTAGAGCCAGGTTCATGTTAATCGAAAAGTACGAGTCTGTCAATTCCTTTCTGCGCCCTCTGGGCCGGACAAGGGGCAGACAAATTCGGATCAGCCCTCAGAAGCAATAGCCTGAGGCAGTCCCGCCGGAGCAAAGCTGAACTTGATCATCCAACGGGGCTGTGATAGAATACTGGCACTACCAATTCCGCTTGACCCAAGAAGAGAGATGCCTGCGATGAGTACAAGTTCAGATCTTCCTATCTTTGATGGGCACAACGATACACTTCTCAGCCTTGATGGCGGCGACGGAGGCGAGGCCCGTTCCTTCTTCGAATGGAGTGAACAAGGACACATCGATCTGCCGCGCGCCCGCGAAGGCAACTTTGCCGGGGGCCTGTTTGCCATCTTTGCCGAGAGTGAACAGCAGGGGGACGGAGAACCGGTCACGGTCGAGGCCTTGACCAGTCAGACCCCGTCACTCGGCTACGCCCAGCAGGTTACCATCTCTGGGATGGCCAGACTCTTTCGCCTGGAGACCGAATCCGAAGGCCAGGTACAGGTCGTATGCACGGCCGAAGAGCTCACCACCTGTTTGGAGAATGGCGTGCTCGCCGCCGTCCTGCACTTTGAGGGAGCGGAGGCGATCGACCCCCGTCTGGATGCCCTCCTGGTCTTTTACCAGGCAGGGCTTCGCTCCGTGGGGATTGTGTGGAGCCGGCCCAACGCCTTTGGCTATGGCGTTCCCTTTGACTTCCCACGCTCACCCGATACTGGACCGGGGCTGACTCCAGCGGGGAAGGACCTCGTCCGCGCCTGCAACGAGCTGGGCATCCTGGTCGACATCTCTCACTTGAATGAAAAAGGCTTCTGGGACGTGGTCCGGCTCTCCGATGCCCCCTTGGTTGCCACCCACTCTGGCGCGCATGCACTCTGCCCCTCAGCCCGGAACCTGACCGACGCACAGTTGGATGCCATCGGCGAGACGGGTGGGTTGATCGGCGTCAACTTTCACGTCGGTTTCCTGCGGGCTGATGGGCAGGAGGATCCGGAGACGCCGATCACGGACATTGTCCGGCACATCGACCATATCGCCGGGCGCATTGGCGTCGAGCACGTCGCCTTGGGTTCCGACTTTGACGGTGCCACCATGCCCCAGGAGCTCGGGGACGTTTCCAGACTGCCGAGACTCATGGCCGCACTGCGGGCACAAGGCTATGGAGAGGCCGACCTGGCCAAGATCACACACCAGAACTGGGTGCGCATCTTGCGCCAGACCTGGAAGTGAGGCTCTCCCCTCGGACTGGCCTCTCATAATGCGCGCAGCATCCAGCTGAGCCCTACCAGTTCTTCAGGACATGGCCTCTGCGTCCTGGAAGGTGAGCAGAAGATTCTCTGCTGGGAATATCGTGAACCTCCAACAAATGGGGTATTCTTCGTTGCTGCCAACGATGTCGGCAATTGGTTTGACTTTTCGCGTTGCCTGAGGTAAGCTATGAGTGACCGGGCCTGGCAGCAGACGGAAAGTGAGCAGCAGATGTCACGCAAATATCGTCACGGGCGACCGACGATCGGGGTGTTGGCCGGCTGGCAGTTTGCCTGGACTGCGACGCCCCTCAGTTACCTTGATCCCATCTATCGCGGGATCTGCCTGGCCGCGCACGATTTGGGCTGCAACGTGCTCCTGGGGTGCGGCATGGGATCGTGGACCGACCGCCGCATTCCCTGCGCCCGGCGTGGCCCCTCTCTTCGTCCGAATCCGATTTTGTGCCCATCGGTCCCTGGAATACCGATGGCCTCATTGCCGTCAATCCCCTGCATTCCCGGGTCCGATCGCGCTACTTGCAGGACCTGCGCGCTGCCGGGCATCCTCTGATCTTTGTCGCCCTTGGAGAACGGGGCCCAACGATCGCGGCCGACAACCACAGCGGCATTCTCCAAGCGATCCAACATCTCGTCAAGCATGGGCACCGACGCGTTGCATTTATTGCCGGCAGCCCGGACGATCTGGAGGGAGACACCGGCGACCGATTGCGAGCCTTTCACGACGCAGTAGAGATGAATGGTTTGCTGGCCGATCCACACCTGGTGGCCTGGGGACGGCATGTGTATGATGGCGGCTACAGTGCCATGCAGGAGATCCTGGACTCAGGCACGGCCTTCACGGCCGTTCTGGCCAGCAACGATGAGTCGGCCCTGGGGGCGATGCAGGCCATCCGCGAAGCGGGATATAGAATCCCCCAGGATGTGGCCATGGTCGGCTTTGACGACCGTCCCGAGAGCGCCGTCCAGAACCCGGCGCTGAGCAGTGTGCACATCCCCCTGCGACAAATGGGGTATCGTGCTGTGGAATCGCTCTTTCGGTATATCACCGGCGAGGCCGAGACGATCGAGTCTGCTAGGGTCGCGACCCGCCTGGTGGCCCGCGCGTCGTGCGGTTGCGGCCAGAGAAGCATCCATCCCGATCTGCCCAGCTTAGCCACGCCACGACTCGGGCTGCCTGATCGGCCTGCTGACTGTGGGCAATTGGTGCAGACCATGGCGGCACCGGTCCTGGCCGAGGCCCAAGTCCTGCCCACCGACGAGATTCGGGCACTGTGCCAGCGCCTGGTCGACGCCTTCAACGCCAGCTTGGAACAGGAGGCGCGGTCGGGTTTTCAGGAGACCCTCGAGGCCGTTCTCGATCAGGTGGTTGCCAGTGGGGATGACGTGCATGTCTGGCAAGTGGCCCTTACATGCCTGGGCGATCTACTTAACCAATTGCCGGCATCAGCGCTCGCCATGGGGCGCGAACTGTTGGATCAGGCGCGCATTAGGATCAGCGCGATCGTGCAGCAACAGTTTCGCCAGCATGTGGTGGATCAGCAGTGGATGCTCAACCGCCTGGGCACGTTGACGGCCCGCCTGCTCGCCGCCCTTGACGAGTCACAGGTCTATGAAGTGTTAGCCCAGCAACTGCCGGCAATGGGCATCCATACCGCGTGGCTTGCGCTGTTCGGCGCGGAAGGCGACGATCCGGTAGCCTGGACCACGCTGCGCGATATCACGTCGCTGGGGCAGCCGGCGCTTCATTTCCCGAGCCGTGACTTTCCACCTGAGGGCCTGCTGCCGGCGGATCAGCCTTTCAGCCTGGCCCTGTTTCCGCTGACCGGCCCACGTGGCCAGCTAGGCTACGTCGTATTCGATACGGCGCATCTGGTCCTGTACGGTGCGATCACACAACAATTGGCAACAGCGCTCAACAGCACCCAATTGCATCGGGAAGCCACCGAGGGCCGTCGCCTTGCCGAGGAGGCGAACGAGTTGAAGAGCCGCTTCCTTTCGACGGTCAGTCACGAGCTGCGCACGCCGCTCAATCTAATCGTGGGCCTGAGCGGGATTCTATTGCAGGACAGCGACGACAGTGACGCTCCGCTGCCCGAGCCGTATCGGAGGGACGTGGAACAGATTTCCGCCAATGCCCAGCATCTTGGCGAGCTGATTGGCGACGTGCTCGATCTCGCAAGCAGCGATGCCGGAGAACTGCGCCTAGCGAACGAATTCGTCGACCTGAGTGAGGCCTTGGGCCTGGTGGCGGAAACCGGCCGCCAGTTAGCCTACAACAAGGGACTGGGCTGGCACCTGGATCTGCCAGAATCTGGCCCCTGGGTGTGGGGGGATCGCACGAGATTGCGGCAGGTCGTACTCAATCTGGTCAACAACGCCGTCAAGTTTACGGCGCAGGGCCAGGTACGCCTCGAGCTGGAACCCGGCCCCGACTCTGTCACTGTGGCGGTACGGGACACCGGCCTGGGGATTCCACACGAGGAACAGGCCTCGATCTTCGACGAGTTCCGCCGCTCGGAACGGAGCATGGCGCGCGGCTATGGTGGCCTGGGCCTGGGATTGGCGATCTGTAGACGGCTTGTGGAGATGCACGGTGGGACGATCGGTGTGCGGTCCTCAGGTGACGAGGGCGCCGGCTCGATCTTCTATTTCACGTTGCCAACCGTACAACCACCGGCAACTCGGGCTCAAAGCCCTGCCATCTCACCCCTCACCGAAGAGGGCGTTCTGGTGCTGACCAACCGCACGGGGAGCGGCCAGCGACTGAGGGAATACCTGGATGAGCGTGGCTTTGAGGTGCAGACGGCATTCATGGATGAAAGCCCTGACTGGCTATCGCAGGTGGCGATGTCGCCACCAGATGCGATCGTGGTGGATGTGGGCGCCGCACCGCTTCAAGGCTGGGGCGTGCTGAAATCGATCAAGGGCCACCCTAGAACGCGAGGTGTGCCCGTACTGTTTTGCTCCATATCGCCGGATGGTGGATCGGTGCTGGAGTTTGACTATCTCACCAAGCCCATAGAGGTGGCCGATTTGACGCGGGCCCTCGATCAACACTGGTTGGTCCCCGACGCCGAGCACGACGTCCAGAAGATCCTGGTCGCAGACGACGATCCGGGTACGCTAGAGATGCACATGCGGGTCGTGCAGGCCCATTCGACCTCCCATCGCGTGTTGGCGGCGCGGAACGGCCTCGAGGCGCTGGACATCTTGCAGCGGGAGCAGATCGATCTGGTGCTGTTGGATCTGATGATGCCCGAGCTGGACGGATTCGGTGTGTTGGAAGCAATGCGCGAGAAGGAAGCCACACGCGAGATACCCGTGATCGTGCTGACGGGTCAGGTGCTGACCGAAAAAGAGATGACGCGCCTGAATCAGGGTGTGGCGACGGTGTTGAGCAAGGGCCTATTCAGCCTCGAGGAGACCCTTGTCCATGTCGACACCGCGCTGGAACGCAATCGCAAGCTGAGTGGCGAGGCGCAGCGCCTGGTGCGGCAGGCAATGGCCTATATCCACCAATACTATGCCGAACCCGTCTCTCGCACAGACCTCGCCCAGCACGTCGCCCTCAGCGAGGACTATTTGACTGCTTGTTTCCGCAAAGAACTGGGCGTGACGCCAATCGCCTACCTCAATCGCTATCGAGTGAATCAGGCCAAACAACTACTCAGCGACCCGAGCAAGAGCATCACCGAGATCGCCCTGGAAGTCGGCTTCTCCGACAGTGGCTACTTCAGCCGTGTCTTCCGGCGCGAGGTGGGCGTTTCCCCAGAAGCCTATCGCCAGACTTGATCGTTGCCTGCAAGCTGTTCCTCGTTTGCCACTGCCCCATAGTCTTCTATGAAATGTCCACATCAATATCGTTTTTCTCCTAGCCTGCAACAGATTGGCTGGCTATAATGGTTACTAGACGTATGGGACCGGTCCCATCCACGACTGGAGGATTTCCCGAGGGGGATCATGATAGAGGGGAAATTGACCATTAGGCAGATCGCCACACTGGCTGGTGTCTCGCGTTCCACCGTTTCCCGGGTGATAAACGACCATCCCAGTGTCAATCCAGAAACGCGTGAGCAAGTGCTACGAGTGATCACCGAAACTGGCTTCCACCCTGATCCCATCGCCCGGTCCCTGTCCAGCCGCAGAGCAGACATCATCGGCCTGGTCATCCCCCTCGCCATCCAGAGCCTATTTGAGGATCCCTTTTTTCCTCGCCTGATGCAGGGCATTTCCCAGGGCTGCAATAGCCACGACTATACTTTGACCCTTTTCTTGCTTCATAGTCTGGAAGAGGAGGCAAGGCTCTACACCAGAATCTCGCGCCGCCAGCTCCTGGATGGCGTCATTGTCACCGCCACGCGAAACGGAGATCCCTTGATCCCAGAGCTCATTGCCAACCGGATTCCGTTCGTAATGCATGGCCGGCACGAGGATCCCCGGGTCAGCTTTGTGGAAGTTGACAATGCGGCGGGGGCCTACACAGCGGTGACCCACCTGGTGCGCCTGGACCGTCGCCGCATCGCCCTCATCACCGGTCCTTCAGGCAGCCTGGCTGCCGAGGATCGAAAGCGAGGCTATCTGAATGCTCTCCAGGAACGAAGGGTTCGGGTCGACGAATCCCTGATCATGCACGGCGATTTCACGGAAACGAGCAGCTACGAGGCGATGCAGCGTTTGCTGCCCCACGGGCCGGATGCGGTCTTTGTGGCCTCAGATACTATGGCACTGGGGGCACTGCGGGCCCTGCGCGAAGCCGGAAAACGCGTACCGGACGATGTAGCCATGGTAGGTTTTGACGACATGCCCCAGGCGGCGACGGCCGATCCACCCCTGACCACCATCCGGCAACCCATTCAGCGAACGGGTGCTTTGGCCGTTGAGATGCTCATCGACATCCTGGAAAACGGAGCAGAACCTGCACGGCGCGTCATCCTGCCCACAGAACTTGTGATCCGAGCCTCCTGTGGCTCCCGGTTGGTTGGTTGATGCCCTCAGCATTGGGAAGGTGAGAGGATGCAACGAAGCGAACCATCAATTCTCTGGACCGCATGTCTGGTCGCCTGTGGGACCGATCCCACAGGCAGCGTCTGGCAGATTAGGAGAAGGAATCGCCAGGCTTGGGGAAGGAGGTGATCGACGTCACGAAGCAGGGGTAAGTGTACCATGGAATGTCCTGGCCGATGGCCGAAAAACTATCTCTATCTGAGAGGGAGGAAAGTAAGATGACAAGGAAGTGGTTTGTTCTGTTAAGTATGCTGTTGGTGGCGGTCCTGTTGATCTCCGCTTGCGGTGCCGATACCGAGCCTGCTGCGGAGGAGCCCGCCACAGGGTCGAAGTCGACCGAGGCCCCTGCTGCTGAGGAGGCCCCTGCTGGTGAAGAAGTGACCTTGAAGGTTCTGATCCACCAGAACCCGCCGATGGTGGAGTTCATGGAGACCTTCAATGAAGCAGTTCCAGGCCAAGTATCCGAACATCACCGTGGATATGTCGGTGGTGAACGCCAATGACCTGAGCACGGTCACCCAGACCCGCCTGAACGCCAACGATGTGGACGTCGTGGACATGTTTGGCTTTGCCAACGCGGCCCAGCCCTACATGAAGAATGTGACCCCGCCCAACTGGCAGACCCTGATTGACGCCGGCCTGCTGATGGACCTCTCCGACCAGCCGTTCGTCAAGAACTATGATGACGCCTACGATCCAGGATGCCGGCACCTACAACGGCAAGGTCTACGAGATCAACCTTGGCCGCGTTTCCTACAGCGGCATCTACTACAACAAGGACCTGTTCGCGGCGAATAACGTGGAAGTTCCCACCACCTGGAGCGAGCTGGTAGCAGCCTGCGAAACCTTCGCGGCAGCCGATATCCCCTGCATGACCGCCGGCGGCAAGGATGGCTGGCCGATCTTTGTGGGCGCGTACGGCTTGATCGGGTCCATCTATCCTGACCAGGCGGCGTTGGTCGAGGGTCTGTGGACGGGCAGCATCAAGTGGAACGATGCCAAGTCCCTGGAGATGTGGGAGAAGATGAAGGTCTATGCCCAGGAGATGATGGAATCCGGCGCCAGCGGTATCGCCGGCGATGCAGCGCCTGGGCGCTTTGCCTCCGGCGCGGTCGCCATGTTCCCCGGCGGCACCTGGTACGCCTCCGCCATCGAGGCTTCCGAGCCGGACTTTGAGTGGGGCTACATCCCATTCCCGGGCAGTGACAACGCTGAAGACAACAAGTATCTGTTCGGCAAGTACGATCAGGGCTGGGTCATTGCCGCCAATACCGCCAACAAAGATGCCGCCCTGGCGTACTTGGCCGAGTTCTCTGACCCGGCCAACTACCAGGCGTTTGCCAATGCGGTGGGCTTCATCCCCACCCAGCCGGGCGCCACGCTGGACACGCAGATCGGTCAAGAGGTCGCGCCCTATCTTGAGAACTTCCGCGTGGGCTACGAGCAGTACTGGGTTGCGCCAAAGGGCGCCGGCCAGTACGCCAACCCCTGTGCTTCCTACTTCAAGCCCTTCGGCACCTTTGACGATCCCCAGGAGCTGGCCGACAAGGTTCAGGCAGACCTGCAATCCGGGCTGGACGCCAACCAGTAGGCACCCATCTGACATTCCTGTGGTAGGCTTCTCGTCCTTGGGATGAGAAGCCTACCCTGTGACATTCAAGACGGAGGTATGCCATGGCAACTATCACTTTGGTCGCGGCAGAGCCAGGTGGGCGCCCTACCTTCTGCTCCTTCCCGGGTTCTTCTTCTACCTGCTCATCATGTTCGGGCCATCTCTGGCCACCAGCGTGTATTCGTTTACGGATGCAACCGGCATCAGGGGTGCGCCCGTCAACTGGGTTGGGTTGGACAACTATAAAGAGTTCCTCTTTATGGGCCAGGCGTCTCGCGACAACTATGATGCGCTGTTCCGGACACTGGTGTTCTGCTTCTTTGTGACGACCATCCAGTTTACACTTGGCCTGATCATGGCGCTGGTTGTGAACCAGAAGCTGAAGGGCACCAACTTTTTCCGCACGCTCTACTTTATGCCCGTGATCTTGGGTGCGGTGATCCAGGGCTTGATCTGGTCACTCTTTCTCTACCCACTGGGCGGCCCAATGGCACAGCTTCTGGGACTGTTGGGCATCCAGTTCCGAATTCTTGGGCGGACAGCCCGCTGAGGCCTTTGCCTGGGTCATGGTCGTGCAAATCTGGGCCAACATGGGCACCACGATGATGATCTTTATCGCCGGTCTGCAGACCATTCCGGAAGAGCTCTACGAGGCGGCCCAGATCGATGGCGCCGGTGCCTGGAGAGTCTTCAGAAACGTCACCTGGCCCCTGCTGACACCGGCCGTGAACACCAATCTGCTCTTGAACATCATCGGTTCACTCCAGGCATGGCAGTTGTTCCTGGTCCTCATCGGTTACAGGAACGGGACCCAGGTCTTGGGCTACTTGATCTTTGCCCAAGGATTCGGCCAGACGTCGGGGAGTGTCACGAGCGCCTTCCGGCAGGGATATGCCGCCGCCGCTTCCATCGTCCTGTTCTTTTTGGTGCTCGTCATTGGCATGGCAGTGCAGATCATTCTGCAGCGCAGAGAAAAGAGGATACTGGGATGAACGCAACCATAGCATCCGCATCTCGCTACCAAGAAGCAGACCACCAGGCATATCAACTGGGGGCGCATCGGCTCGTATGCTGATCCTTGCTGTTCTTGCCATCATCTACCTGGGCCCCCTGCTCATGCTGGTCAACACGTCCCTGAAGACGCATGCCGGACTTTATGAAGAACGCAACCGCCCTGCCGACAACCTTGAACTTTCAGAACTATGTTGACGCCTGGGAAAAGGCCAACTTTCCCCGCTACCTGACCAACACGATCATCTACACGGTCTCTGCAACGGTCATCTATGTCGTCACGGCAGTGTTTGTGGCGTTTCCCGATCGCCCGCGGCTATGTCAAGGGCGCCGATTTCCTGCTGACCTTGTTCGTGATCGCCTTGTTCCTGCCGGTCGCGTTGATCCCTCAGTTTCAGTTGATGCTGAGCTTGGGGCTGTACAACAACCCGGTCGGATACGTCATGCTGTTCCTGGTGAACCCTATCGGCATCGTCATCCTGGTCAACTACTATCAAGACCGCTGCCCAAGGAATTGGATGAGGCGGCCGCCATGGACGGCTGCGGATATCTGCGTTTTGTGGCCACGGTGGTCTTTCCGTTGAGTCAGACCGGCCATCGCCACCGTGGCCGTGTTGCATGCCATCGGCATCTGGAACGAGCTGATTCTGCCGACGATCTATCTGACCAACAAGGACTACTACCCCATCACCCGGGGCATGATCGTCTTCCAGGGCGTGTATGGCAGCGACTGGCCCACGCTGGCGGCTGCGGTGTTGATCATGACCCTTCCGATGTTGATCATCTTCCTGGTCCTGCAGCGCTACATCGTCTCTGGCCTGACGCAGGGAGCTGTCAAAGGCTAGTGAATGTGAAAGGCGACTGGCCCAGTGACCTTGTACTCAGCGCTAGTCCTGCTGTCGGCTTGCGTGCCTGCTTGTCCATCGGCAGGCACTGCAAGCCAACCTTGTGACGCCTGCGGCAACCGCCACGCCCATTCCCGCTCTCGCCTGGCTGGGAACTGGTGTGGCACGATGAGTTCGACGGCGATGCCATCAATAGCGCCAATTGGACGTACGACATTGGCGGCGGCGGGTGGGGCAACGGCGAGGCGGAGTTCTATACCTCGCGTCCCGAGAATGCCCGCGTGGAAAACGGCATGCTGGTGATCGAAGCCCGGCAGGAAAAATACGAGGACTCGTACTATACCTCGGCCCGGCTCAAGACCCAGGGTCTGCAGTCCTTCCAGTACGGGCGGATTGAAGCGCGCCTCAAGGTGCCCAGCGGGGCTGGCTTGTGGCCAGCGTTCTGGATGCTCGGCGAGGACTTTGATGGGAACAACTGGCCCGACTGCGGCGAAATGGACATCATGGAGTACATCGGCAGAGAGCCAGACCTGATCATGGGCACACTGCACGGGCCGGGCTATTCCGGCGCTTTGGGTCTGAGCAAATGGAACCGGCAAGAGTACGACTATTGCCGATGATTTCCACACCTATGCCGTCGAGTGGAAGGCCGGCCAGATCGAGTGGTACTATGATGGAGAAAGCTATTTCACGGTGACCCCCGCCGATGTGGGCGACCGGGAATGGGTATTTGACCACCCGTTCTTCATCATTCTCAACCTGGCCGTGGGCGGCCAATTGGCCGGCCCGATAGGTCTCGACACAGTCTTCCCGGCGCACTTGTATGTGGACTATGTCCGGGTCTACCAGGCTGCCGGCCCATAGTTGGAAGGACGAATTCAACAGCACAAAAGTCAACCATGCCAAGCGCTTCATTTCTTCCTCCTTGTGCCCCAAACCCTGTCTCCCTCGTTGCCAAGGAGGGGGGCAGGGGGCGGGGAAGGGTGGAGCCTGCAGGATGACCATGGAGATAAAGCACACTTGTCAAGATACGCGGGCGCCGATCGTCAATCGTGTGCGGGATCTGCTGGCCCGCATGACCCTGGCCGAGAAGATAGGGCAGATGACCCAGGTGGAGAACCTTAGCATCACACCTACCGAGGCTGCCCAGCACGCTATCGGTTCTGTTCTAAGCGGTGGCGGCGGCAACCCCGAGCCGAATACGCCGGGCAACTGGGCGGCAATGGTGCGGGGGTATCAGGAAGCGGCACTGCAAACCCACCTGGGCATCCCCCTGCTCTATGGCGCCGACGCGGTGCACGGCCACAACAACGTCCAGGGCGCCGTAATCTTCCCCCACAACATCGGCCTAGGCTCCGCCCGTGATACACAACTCGCCGAGCGTATCGGCCAGATCACGGCGACTGAGGCCCTGGCCACCGGCATCCACTGGGTCTTTGCTCCGGCAGTCTCCGTACCCCAGGACATCCGCTGGGGCCGCACCTACGAGGGGTTCAGCGAGGACCCGGACCTGGTCTCTCGACTGGGCGTGGCCCAGCTCCAGGGACTACAGAACCGAGACGGCCTGCCCGACTTGAGCCATCCGCGCACTGTCCTCGCCTCGGTCAAGCATTTCGTCGGCGATGGCGGCACGAGCTGGGGCAGCAACACCACCAACGACTGGTTCATCGACCAGGGCGTGACCGAGGTGGACGAGGTGGCGCTGCGCGCCGTGCACCTGCCGCCCTATGTCGCTGCTGTCGAGGCCGGGGCCAGGAACATCATGGTTTCCCTCAGTAGTTGGGGCGGCCTGCGGATGCACGCGCACCGCTACTTGCTGACGGAGGTGCTCAAGGGAGAGCTGGGGTTCGCCGGCTTTTTGGTCTCTGATTGGCAGGCGGTGGACTATATTCACGCCGATTATTATTCCGCCGTAGTGACGTCGGTCAATGCAGGTGTGGACATGGTCATGGTCCCCTACGATGGGCTGCGTTTCATCACCAACTTGACCCGGGCCGTGGAGAATGGCGATGTGCCCCTGGCTCGCATCGAAGATGCCGTACGCCGCATTCTGGCTGCCAAGTTTGAGCTGGGGCTGTTCGAGCGGCCCTTTGGCGACGAATCGCTGCTGCCCCTCGTCGGCTCGGAGGCCCATCGTGCCGTGGCCCGCGAGGCGGTACGCAAATCGCTGGTCCTGCTGAAAAACGATGGCGGCACGTTACCCCTATCCACAGACATCCCCCGTATTCACGTTGCGGGTCAGGCGGCCGACGACGTCGGTTTACAGTGCGGAGGCTGGACCATCGCCTGGCAGGGTCAGGCCGGCAACATCACGCCGGGTACGACAGTGCTTGCGGGCATCCGGGCTGCGGTTTCCGAGAACACGACGATCCGCTACAACCCTGCCGGCACGTTTGACGCCGCCGGGTCTGTCGGCGCTGAGGCAGTCGCCGACGTGGGCATCGTAGTCCTGAGCGAGGAGCCTTATGCCGAGGGGAAGGGAGATCGGGGGGATTTACACCTGCCGGAGGCCGACGTCGCACTCCTCAAGCGCGTCCGATCCCGCTGCAAGAAACTCGTCGTGATTCTGATCTCGGGCCGGCCGATGATCATCACCGAGCAATTGCCCCTGGCCGACGCCTTTGTCGCAGCCTGGCTGCCCGGTACTGAAGGGGATGGGGTCGCACAGGTACTGTTCGGCGATTATCGGTTTAGCGGCAAACTGCCCTTCGGCTGGCCCAAGAGTATGGATCAGATCCCGCGCAATCACGGAGACAACCCTTTGTTCCCATTTGGGTATGGCTTGCTGTAGAGAGAAAGCGAGGACTGGCCCGGCAATTGTTTGGGCCTGACCGAGATCTGGGCAACCGATCTGCTAGAATCTGAAGGGGAGGGCGCTGACGAGAACCAAGTGTTTGTCTGCGGAACAAGAGCAGCGCCTTGGGCGAACTTTTCAGTAGAACAGTCAATCGAAAACATTGGAGAGGAGAAGTGGCATGTCTTATCTGGTAGTGATCACATTCGATAACGCGGAGGAGGCCGGCAAGGTGCGCGAGACCTTGCGATCGGCGCAGCGTAGCGACTACCTCAGCCTGGACGACTCGGCGATTGTGGTCAAGGACGAGGACGGGAAGATCCATGTCAAGAATGAGATGGATCGTGGGGTCAAGATCGGCGCCGTCGGCGGGGGCTTGTTGGGCCTGGTGATCGGCAGCATCATCTTTCCGGTTGGCGGTCTACTCATCGGTGCGCTCGCAGGGGCCCTGATTGGCAAGTCGGGCGATCTGGGGATCGAGCAGGAGTTTGTCGATGAGGTGAGCGAAGACCTGCAACCGGGCACGTCAGCGATCTTTTTCATCATCCGGGGAGCAGACCCCGAGGTTGCCATGGCCGCTTTGAGGCCCTACAAGGGCAAAGTCCGCCAGACTTCTCTTCCTCCCGAGGCGGAGGAAGAACTGCGCCGGGTCCTGAAGAAGCGGATCTAGCGAGCGTCTAGCTTCTCCGGTAGGCGAGGGGGAGGAGTACCTAGACTGACCTCGAGGGTTACGCGTTGTGTGTCCACAACGCCACTTGCCCACGAGCAGGCAGTGCGCCTGGGACTGGTGCTGGCCGAAGAAGAAAAGAACGAACCACATACAAGAAAGGGGACAAGACTACGATGGCAAGTATTACTTATGAGCATGTCTGGAAAAAGTTTGGCGATGTCGTCGCCGTCCAGGACCTGGACATTGTTGTTGATGACAAAGAGTTCTTGGTCTTTGTCGGTCCCTCTGGCTGTGGCAAGTCCACCAGCCTGCGGATGCTCGCTGGATTGGAAGAGATCACCGAGGGCAACATCTCCATCGGCGATCGTGTTGTCAACGATGTGCCGCCCAAAGACCGGAACATCGCCATGGTGTTCCAGAGCTATGCCCTTTACCCGCACATGTCGGTCTATGACAACATGGCCTTTGGTCTGAAGCTGCGCAAGACGCCCAAGGCCGATATTGATAGGCGGGTCAAGGAAGCCGGCGGCCTCCTGGGCATCGAGGACCTGCTCGACCGCAAGCCCAAGCAGCTCTCCGGTGGACAGCGACAGCGTGTGGCCCTGGGCCGGGCCATCGTCCGCGAGCCGGCCGTATTCCTCATGGACGAGCCGCTTTCGAACCTGGATGCCAAGCTCCGTGTCCAGACCCGCGCCGAGATCTCCAAGCTGCACCAGCGGCTGGAGACGACTTTTATCTATGTGACCCACGACCAGACCGAGGCCATGACCATGGGCAGTCGCATCTGCGTGCTTCGGGATGGGCTCATGATGCAGCTCGATACGCCGCAGAAACTGTATGACCATCCCAATAACATCTTTGTGGCCGGCTTTATCGGCAGCCCGGCCATGAACTTCTTTGATGTGACCGTGGTAGAGCAGGATGGCGACCTGTATGTAGACGGCGGCACCTTCCAGCTCAAGCTGCCGCCCGAGAAGAAGCAGGCGGTCCAGCCCTACGTCGGCAAAGAGGTCGTCTTTGGTACCCGGCCCGAGGACATCCACGACCGCGAGTTCACCCCGCCCGGCATCCGTGCCGAGCCGATGACCACCCAGGTGGATGTGACCGAGCTGATGGGCAATGAGATCTTTGTCTACCTGCTCACCGGCCAGAAGCAATTCATCGCCCGGGTCGATCCGCGTACCAAGGCCAGGGTGGGCATGGAGATGGAGGTGGCCATTAACATGGACAACACCCACCTCTTTGACCGCGACACGGAGGAAGCTATCCGCTAGCTACTCGGCCTCTGCGCCTCAGGAGTCGTATGCCATTTGGAATACGACAGCGACAGGATACCTGCTGATGAAAAAGATCTTGATGATTGCGGTCGAAGCCAAGCCCTACGCCACTGCCGGTGGAACCAGCGATGTGGTAGGTGCTCTCTCCGGGGCGTTGCGGGAGAAAGGTCACGATGTTCGCCTTGTGTTGCCTTACTACGGCGCTATCATCGGCGCTCCCAGATACCGGATCGAGCGGTTTGCTGATCTGGATGTCCCTGTCGGCAGCGAACCGGTGCAGGCATCGGTCTACATGGACAACCAGCGCACATACCTGGTAGGTGGCGATCCATTTCGGTACTTTGCCAAAGCCGGTCAAGGCGATGTGCCGGTATACCCGACCCTCGAGGACAGATCCGTAGATGCAGGTAAGCTGTACGCCTTCTTTTGCCGGGCGGTGCTGGAGCTAGCCGGAATACTCTGTCAGGCAGGCTGGCAACCCGACGTCATCCACTGTCATGATTGGCCAACAGGTCTGCTCCCCGCATATCTGAAGCTTGATTTTCCAGACTCTGCTCATCTTAAGGGCGCTCGAGTTGCCTTCACCGTTCACAATATGAGCGATGTCGTCTATCAGGGAGGATGGTTTGGGCCAGAGCTTCTCGGGTATGCAGGACTTCCGACGCGGCTGTTCCACGATGGGCGGGTGTGGCACAACGGGCACGTCAACTTTATGAAGGCTGGGATCGTGTTTTCCGATGGGGTGAACACCGTTAGCGAAGGCTACGCCCGAGAAATCAGCAGCGGCGAAGCGGAGAGCTTTGTCACCCTGGACGGTACTCGCAAGCGCTTCACATACAGTGGAGGACTGGACAGGGTATGGGCCGAGTACGGCGTGAACCTGATCGGGATCAGGAATGGGATCGACGACTCGTATGATCCGGCTCGGATCGGAGAGGGCGAGGATTGGCGGTTTGTCGACGAAGACTGGAAGTCGAACTATGCACCCGCAGGTGGGCAAACCATAGCAGACTGGGCGTACGACATCTGCGACCCGAACCTCCAGCGGAAAAAACATGACCTCAAGTGCTATCTGCAGCAGCGATGCAACCGGGCCCTGAAGACGCGTTTTGGGGTGAGCTCCGAAATCCCGGTCATAGCGGTGCGATCCAGGTTGACGGAACAGAAGGGGTTTGACCTGATCTTCGAGGGACTGCAGCGGTGGAGCCCCAGTTGGCCGGTTCAGGTCATCATCGTTGCCTGGGGTGAAAAGCGCTATGCCAGAGAACTGAAAAAGCTGGCAGCCACACATCCCGAATGGATTGCCTTTTCCGATTCATGGAAGACTGCGCCTGAGCCCCTGCACTATGCCGGCGCCGACATGCTCCTGATGCCGTCTCTCTTTGAACCCTGCGGGCTGCCACACATGATGGCCTTGCGCTATGGAACCATTCCCATTGTCAGGCAGACCGGAGGGCTGGCGGATGTCGTACAGGACTTTGATCCGTCGTCCAAGACGGGAAACGGCTTTGACTTCAGGCCCCCCAATTGCGGAAAAATGATCCAGGCTGTAGAGAGAGCGCTGGAGATCTATCATCAACATCCTGACCACTGGCAGGCTCTGCTGACCACCGCGATGCGGGCCAGGGACAGGCATGGTGACGACTTTACGTGGCATACTGCGGCGAATCGCTACCTGACCGAGTTGTATGCAATGGGTGACCAGACGGACTCTGGCCTATGGTTCACGAACGACAACCAAAAGTGCAGGGGGAGAGGATGAAGGACTTGGCTTTTGACGAGCGGGGACGATTCGTAATCCGAGACTATGCTGGCAGGTGCCCTTTCGCCAGCTTCTTGCCCGGCATCGCCGGGCCGCTGGGCATCCCGCTGTGGGCTTTTTACGTGAACCGAGGCCAGGCCATCGCCAGTTTCGGAGTTGAGAACAAGGACAACCCCATTATGGAGTTCGAGCCGGCCAATAAAGCTTACCAGACCACGCCCTACACCGGCTTTCGCACTTTTCTGAAGCTGAAACATGGCGAAGGAGCGGCGCTGTACGAGCCGTTCGCTCCGTGGCGTGCAGCCGATGACTCGCAGATGTTCATCGGCATGAACGAGTTGGAGCTGCAGACGATCAGCAGGACATACGAGCTCCAGACCAATGTGCTCTACTTCACTCTGCCGGGCGAACCCTTTGCCGGTTTGGTGCGGCAGGTGACGGTAACCAATGTGGGAGATGATCCGCAGGTCCTGGAGCTTCTGGATGGTATGGCCCGTGTCATGCCCTTTGGGGTAGACAATCTCGGCCTGAAAGAGATGGGTCGCACAACAGAAGCCTGGATGGCGGTATTCAATCTGGAGGAGGGCGTACCCTTCTACCGTTTCCAGGCCAGCACCAGTGACACGGCCCGGGTGAGCGAGATCCGGGCCGGGCACTTTTACCTGGCGTTCGATGACTTGGGACGAGGGCTGGAAGCTTTCGTCGATCCGGTCGCTGTCTTTGGCCAAAACACAGCCCTAAGTACGCCCGATGGTTTCGTCGCCCAGTCGTTGGCCGATTTGAGCCAACGGCGGCAGATCACCACCGGTCGGACACCCTGCGGTTTTGTCGGGGCAAGCGCTGTCTTGGAGCCGGGCGAAGCAACGACGCTGTACGCCATCATCGGCCACGCCGGGAATGTTGAAGACCTGCGTCGCGAGCGGGCACGCCTGGCCCAACCGACCTACATTCAGCGGAAACGGCAGCAAGCTAGCCAGCTCGCCGAGCAACTCACTGATGTGGTCGCTACCCACAGTTCATCGCCCCACTTCGACGCCTACACGCGCCAGACTTTCCTCGACAACGTGCTGCGCGGAGGTTGGCCCCTTGTCCTGGGGAGTGAGGAAAAACCGTTCGTGTACCACATTTACTCGCGCAAGCACGGCGACTTGGAGCGGGATTACAACTATTTTATCGTTGCCCCAGAGCCCTATTCACAGGGCAACGCCAGTTATCGTGACGTGAACCAAAACCGGCGCTGCGATGTCCTGCTCGCGCCGAAGGTGGGCGCTTTCAACGTCCTGTCTTTCCTGGACCTGATCCAGGCCGATGGCTACAATCCGCTGGTGGTGGAGGGTATACGATTCACCCTGCCAGCACAGCGCCGTGCGGCTGTGCTGGCCCTGATTGAACGGCCAGAGGGACTGGAGCCGGTACTGGCCCAACCCTTTACCCCCGGCCAGTTGCTTCGGGCCATCGCCGACAAGGAGAAGGAGTTGAAAGTCAGCCCCGAGGTCTTGGTCACCGAGGCCCTGGCCCACGCGGAACAGCACTTCCAGGCTACCCACGGCGAGGGCTACTGGATCGACCACTGGATCTATAACCTCGACCTGATTGAGACCTACCTGGCTGTCTACCCCGACCGAAAGGGCGAATTGCTGTTCGGCGGACAGACTGTATCCTTCTTCGACAACCCGGCCGTCGTTCAGCCTCGCGCCCGCAAGTACGTGCTCACCGACGATGGCCGGGTGCGCCAATATGGGGCAGTGGTAGAGGATGAGGAGAAAGCAGCCTTGATTGCCGCTCGCATCGAGTCACCCAATCTGGTGCGGACGGCCTACGGTCTGGGCGAGGTGTACCGCACGACGGTCTTTGCCAAGCTGGTAGGCCTGGCCCTGCTCAAATTCACCACCCTCGATCCGCTGGGTATGGGTGTCGAGATGGAGGCGGGCAGGCCGGGCTGGTACGATGCCCTCAACGGGCTGCCGGGCCTGTTTGGCTCGTCGCTGTGCGAGACATACGAGCTGGAGCGCCTGTTGACCTTCCTACTGGAAGCGATAGCAGGAAGGGGTGCAGATCAGGTCGCTCTGCCCAGCGAGCAGGCCACTCTCATGGAGCAGGTCGTCGAGGCACTGCAATCATGGTGCGAATCGGAAGATCCGGAACGGGACTTTGAGTATTGGGACCGTGTTTCCACTGCCCGCGAGACCTACCGTGTGCAGACCCGACTGGGCTTTGGCGGAGAGAGGGAGAATCTGCCCTTTGACGAACTGGAGCCGATCCTGGCTGCCCTACAGGCAAAGGTACGAACCGGCATTGGGCGCGCCGTTGAGATGAATGATGGTATCCCGCCGACCTACTTTGACTACACCGTCACCGACTTTGAGTTCATCGCCGGGGTCGAGGGGCTAGGGTCATCCCTGCATCCGGGCCAAACGCTTCGAGCCGGCGGTTCTGCCCCTGTTTCTCGAAGGCCCGGTCCACGCCTTGAAGGTCCAACCAGACGTGGTTTCTGCCCGGCAGCTGCATGCCAAGATCAAAAGCAGCGACTTGTACGACCGCAAGCTCGGCATGTACAAGGTCAACGCCTCACTCGTAGACCAGTCGCACGAGATCGGCCGGGCCCGGGCTTTCACGCCGGGCTGGCTGGAGAACGAGTCTATTTGGTTGCACATGGAATACAAGTACCTGCTGGAAATGCTGCGGGCAGGACTCTACGACGAGTTCTATGAGGATTTCAAGCGTGCGTTGATCTGCTTTCAGGACCCGGAGGTCTATGGACGCAGCTCCCTCGAGAACTCGTCGTTTCTGGTTAGCAGCGCCCACCCCGACAAGTCACTGCATGGCGCCGGCTTTGTGGCCCGCCTAAGCGGCGCCACGGCTGAGTTCTTGAGCATCTGGACGACGATGATGGCCGGCGAGAGGCCCTTCTTTCTCCAGGATGGGATGCTGTGTCTTGAGTTCAAGCCTCTACTCCCCGGCTGGCTGTTCGACGCTGAGGACAGAATTACCTTCACTTTTCTGGGGCACACTCCTATCACGATCCACAATCCGGGCCATGTGGACACCTGGCGGAGCGATGGAAGGGCTTGTCCAGGCAAGCGGCCGGTGGTGCTGTACATCCCAGGCCAGGGCCAGATCGAGTTTTCTGATGGCATCATTTCAGCGCCCTATGCCGAGATGGTACGGGCCGGGCAGGTGGACGCTATCGAACTGCTCTTGACGTGAGACAGATTTGCGCGGCGGATCATCCGGGCTGCAGACTGTTACCCTTATGCGCCGAGAGTCACCAACCACAGACTCGACACCGACTCCTGGGCTGCTACTATGCGGCTCCCTAACCGGGTGGTGTGCAGTGGCGGCTTCGCCATCAATGTATTGCGAGTTCCTTAAGCGCACGTTGCATTGCCAGTGACCGCAGTACTGCGACGGTAAACCCCAAACGTCCCACAACAAAGGTTACATTAACCAGATTCCGGTCTGGATTCTGTGAGCGGTCCGAAGTGAGTCTGAATGGTTGCGTTCCTTCTAGGAGCTTTGTCCTGGCGTCTCGGAAGCCTCCTCCGATTCGTCCAGGAGGCTTTCCATCTGTTCCAAGATCTTTTTCCGCTGTTTCGGTTCCAGTTCGGGGTATTTCAGCTCTGCAATCAACTGCCGCAGCTCATCCTTTTGAGACAGATCCAAGAACTGTCGCGCTAGCTCCGCCGAGGCAGGGTCAAACGTCGCAGCTCCGCGGTAGTAGTCTTTCTGAAGCAGGGGATCTGAAACCTCGGCATAGATCATCGTCGTGTTGAGATTGTCATGCCCCAGGTAGCGCTGCAGGGAGACGATGGACATTCCGGCCGCCAGCATCTGGGAGGCGAACGTATGGCGCAGCCGATGAGGAGTGACAGGCACATCACACTGCCGTCCATACATCTCCACTCGGTCGCGGATATTCCACATAGTGAGCGGACCGTGTCGACCAGCGAACACATAGGGTGAGTCTGGCCTTCTCCTGATTTCTAAATGCTCTCGGAGCGTCTCAGCTGTAGCCTGGCTGATGTAGAGCATGCGGTCTCTGTTTTCCTTGCCATATGGGATGAATAGCTTTCTGCCGGTCAGGTCAACATCGCGCACCAGCAGTGCGCTCACCTCTGAAATGCGCATGCCACAGTGCCACATCAGGTAGAAACAGGCGAGATCTCGAATCGCCACCTTGCGGTTCAGCTCGCGTTCAGCTTGAGCGATTGCCTCTTTGATGCAAGTCTCGAGGCGCTGAACCTGTTCATCAGACAGTGGCCGAGGCAGCCGTTTGGGTTGGTCCAAGACTTTGATCCTTGTCAGAATGTGAGGGACCGGATATCCCTCGTCGATGGCGAACTTGCAGAAGGAACGGAATTGATACAAGTGCAGGTTGATGGTGGCTGTAGCCTTTCCCTCCTGTAGTTTATCATCGATGTAGTCTTCGATCAAGCGCACCGACCAATCGGTCCAGCCTTGACACGCCCCTGTCTCGTTCAGGTGCAGGATCATGGGGACCATTCGTCCGCATAGTTGGGATGTGTGCTGTTTCACTCTGTTCGCTGGCCAGTTCCGTTGATTGAGGCGGACGAAGCGGCAGACCGGCTCTCGCACCCAGTCCGGGAGCTGATTCAGTCTGTCTGGAATGGCCAGTAGTTCATTGAGAGGCGTAGAAACCTTGTCTCTGGGAGAAGGTCCTTTGGGCATCGTGTCGGCGGAATCGGTCATGGTGCTGCCTCCTTTCCAGGCATGGAGCCCTTCGTGATCCTCGCCACCGCGGCATGATAGTCCTTTTCCACCTTGCTGTCTGCCACCCGAACATAGAGCTGAGTCGTGTAGATGCTGCTGTGGCCCAGGAGCTTCTGCACGGAGGAGATAGGCACATCTGCTGCGACCATCCTAGAGGCGTACGTATGGCGGAGCTGATGACAGGTGAGCCAGATATCTGCCTGGCGGCAGTAGTGGGCGAGCCGGCGTTGGATGCCGGTGATGCTGATAGGCTGCCCCTGGTAATTCAAGAAGATGTGTTCCGGACCATCCTGGGGACGTTCCCTCAAGTATTCATCGAGCAACTGCGCCGCAGTTGAGGAAAGATAAACTATCCGTTCCTGCCCGCCTTTGCCGTTCAGCCGCAGGAACGGTGTGTGCTCGGCGGAGAGCCGGACATCGGAGAGCCGTAGCTGGGTCAGTTCCCCTACCCTGAGGCCCGCATGGAGCATCAGGGTGAACATCGTCCTGTCCCTCAGGTGCGAGCCAATGGCCTCGAAGAGCTTGGCAATCATGTCATCGGGAATGTCACGAGGCAGACGATATCCAAGCGAGATGTAATGGCGTCGGGGTAGGACAGGATTGGGAATCTCCTCTTCCTGGATGTAGGCCAGGTAATCGTAGAACATCCGTATCGACACCAACCGTCGCTGAATGGTGGCCGGTGCCCTCCCCAGACCACGCTGCCAGTCTATGAACTGGTCAATGTGGTGCACCGTGATCGTGGCTGGCGACTGCTGTGCCCAACGGAAGAAGATGTTCACATCACTGCGGTAGTGGATCGGTGTGCTTCTCCCCGGCTTGCGCCGCCGCCAGTAATGCTCAAAGCCATCAATCTCCTCCTGTGGATACATTGGTTCACCTCCGTGAGTTGACTGAGCAGTTCAGTATAGCGTGTCGCTACCTGATCCGCAATCTCACTTCGGTGATTCCATTATTCCAGAAGAAGGGAGTGGTTAATGTAACAATACGACTTGGCAATACGCGCATCCCGAGCTGCCATAGAACAGCACCACTGTAGGCCTGGAAGCTTGACGAGAGTGTGTGCAAGGTTCCTCTCGACTGCGATGGCTCACGCCATCCCCTTGCGTCAATTTGACAGAACCAGGCAACTGTGCTATCATGTTGCTGTAGGATGAAGTAAGAATCTGGTTTGATCAAAGATGACGAGCGCCCAGGCTTTTACCAGTCGGGGCGCTCTTTTTATGCGACAACTGGCGACACCTTCCTCCTAACAACATTTTTGAAGGGTGATACATGTCTGAACGAGCAACTGGAACTGTCAAGTGGTTCAATGGAGACAAGGGCTATGGATTCATAGCTCGGGAGGAAGGCGCTGATGTTTTTGTCCATTTCTCTGAAATCCAAGGCGAAGGCTTTCGGAACTTGGACGAAGGACAGAGCGTTGAGTTCAACGTCGAGCAGGGCCAAAAGGGACTGCAGGCGACCAATGTAGCCGTGGTAGCTTGGTAACTGGCTGATCCAGGGGCTTTGTCTCTGTCGAGATGTCGACGGAGCAAGTTGCCCGGCAGATCAAGAGTGGCTTGAACGGCAAGCACATGATGAGCGGGAGATCAAGGTGGACAAGGCCGATCCGCGGCACGAAGGTGGCGGAAGCGATGGGGGCGCTCTAGCTGGTAGGAACCTGCCAGAGAGCGTCAGGCCTGCATGGAACAATGCACCGCCGGTGCATGATGCTTCATGAGCCAGCGGCACAATCCACTAGCCTTTCGCTGCAGCGCGGACTGGAATCATTCCAGTCCGCGCTTTTTTGTTGGTTGGATGCCTGTCGGACCAGGTGAGATGCTTGTTGGAACTGGCCTGACCCTTTCGCCATCGCGGAACATGCTTTGCCCAGGATAAGGGCAATTGCGAGGTATCCTGTCTCGGCTACCAGTAGTATGACTCGCTGGCGTACTCTATGACAAGCTCCTCTCGTAGGACCATCGAGTATGCCCGAACAAGTGCTATGGAGGGAAAGCCATGGAGTTTTCCGTAGGTGATAAGGTGGTACACCCGCATCATGGGCCTGGACGGATTGCAGGAGTAGAGCGCAGGGATCTCATGGATGGGCCAAAACGCTACTATGTGATCGACATACCGGGCCAGAGATTGACCGTGCATATCCCCGTAGGCAAAGCGGATGAGGTAGGCCTGAGGCCCGCCATGTCCCAGTCGAGGCTCTCGCGGGTGCTGAGCATGCTACGAGGCAGACCCCGTCTGCTGGCAACGGATTTCAGAGAGCGCCAGGAGAAGGTTTCCGCCGAGCTGAATACCGGCCAGGTGATGCAGTTGATCCGGGTGGTGCGCGATCTCACCTGGCACCAGGAGCGGGCGCACCTGACAAGAAAGGATCATGAATACCTCAGGCAAGGCCGGGATCTCCTCGCCGCCGAGATGGCGTTGGTGTCCAGCGACAGCGTCTCTGACGCGAACGAGCGGATCACTGCCACAATGGCTGCTGCTGTGGCTGGCCTGTAGCGTTGGGCAGTGCGCCGCGATGAACCAGGTCCAAGCTGGTACCTGGACCGAGGCGATCAGCATGATGCCGAAAGCTTGCAATGCCGGGGGCTGGCGGAATGCGGCCAATCGAAAACTGGTCCTGCTGGACTAAGGAGAGTTGGAAACGGAGGAGGTGTTGGTGACCTGGTCGGGCCAAGGTCCGTCTGGAGCTGCACCGAGAAAGGAGTGGAGAGCTGAAATGAACATTCTACTGATCTACCCCGAGTTTCCGGACACATTCTGGAGTTTCAAGCACGCGCTGAGGTTTGTGCGCAGGAATGCCTCCTCGCCGCCGCTGGGCCTGCTGACGGTGGCCGCGATGCTGCCGCCAGAGCTGGTCAAAGCGCTTGGTCGACGCCAATGTGACCAAGTTGACCGGCGAAGACCTGGCGTGGGCCGATTTCGCGTTTGTTAGCGGCATGACCGTGCAGCGGGATTCGGCCCATCAGATGATTGCTCGCTGCAAAGAAGCGGGCGTAAAGGTCGTAGCTGGTGGACCGCTTTTCACGGTCGAGCACGAGCAGTTTCCTGAGGTCGATCATTTCGTGTTGCAGGAAGCCGAGTTGACCCTGCCAGCCTTCCTGGCGGATCTGCACGAGGGCCATCTCGAACATGTCTACACGACGACCGAATATGCGGACCTGAGCGTGACGCCGGTTCCTCTCTGGGAGCTGGCCGATCTGAGCCGCTACTTTTCGATGAGCGTCCAGTTCTCCCGGGGCTGTCCGTACAATTGTGAGTTCTGCAACGTGACGGCGCTGCTCGGTCACCGGCCGCGCACCAAGAGCGCCGAACAGGTCATTGCCGAGCTGGACGGTCTCTATGACCTTGGGTGGCGTGGAGGCATCTTTTTCGTAGATGACAACCTGATCGGGAACAAGAGGTGTCTCGAGACGGAGCTTCTGCCCGCCTTGATCGAATGGAGGAAAGGCAAAAAGCTGGGACTGTTCAGCACGGAGGTCACCATCAATCTGGCCGACGACGAGTCATTGATGGACCTGATGGTCAAGGCGGGCTTTGGTGCGGTCTTTGTCGGTATAGAGACGCCGGAAGAGAGCGGCCTGGCCGAATGCAGCAAGAAGCAGAACATGGGCCGTGACCTGGTCGAAAACGTGAAACGCCTTCAGCGAGCTGGGCTGCAGGTGCAGGGCGGCTTTATCGTCGGCTTTGACAGTGATACACCCTCCATCTTTCAGCGGCAGATTGATTTCATTCAGGAGAGCGGGATAGTCACGGCCATGGTTGGCCTGCTTCAAGCTCCGCCTGGCACACGTCTTTACGAACGCCTGAAGCAGGCGGGACGGTTGCTGGAGCAGATGTCGGGCGACAACGTAGATGGCACAACCAACATTGTGCCCACGATGGACTTGGATACACTGCGCGAGGGATATCGGCGGATCCTGCAGCACATCTACTCACCAACGCCCTACTACCAGCGCGTCAGGACCTTCCTGGGCGAATACAGGCCACCCAAGTTAGCGGTCCCGCGGAACCTCAAGTTCGTCTCGGAGATGGGCCTGGCCTTCGTCCGTTCCATCTATCGCCTGGGCATCAGGGGCCAGGAGCGAGTGCACTACTGGAGGCTCCTGGGTTGGACACTGTTCCGCCGCCCCAAGCTATTGCCGCTGGCGGTCACGTTGGCCATCTATGGCTATCATTTCCGCACGATCTCTGAGCAGCACGTCGTTTAGGACCACAAGTCATGACCCAGCAAAGAGATGACAGGCTGCGCGGTGGCCTCTGCCCACGGAGCTGAATTGAGGCTCCTGTTCCTCGCAGATCGCGCCGATCTTGGCGAAGCATCGGGTGTGAAAGCGGCAGCCGCTGGGCGGATCGATGGGACTGGGTACGGCCCCCTCCAGGATGATCCGCTCCCGGCGGGCAGCCTTGTCCACGGATCGGGCACGGCCGCCATCAGTGCCTGCGTGTAGGGATGCGCGGGACTGGCGAAAATCTCGTCCGTCGGCCCCTCTTCCACGATCTTGCCCAGGTACATGATCGCCACCCGGTCGCTGACATAGTGGACAACGCTCAGGTCGTGGGCATAAAGAGGTAGGTCAGGTCGAATTCCTCCTGGAGTTCATCCAGCAGGTTGATGACCTGGGCTTGAATGGAGACATCCAGGGCGGACACTGGCTCGTCACAGACGATGAACTGGGGACGCATGGCCAGGGCGCGGGCGATGCCGATGCGCTGGCGCTGGCCACCGCTGAATTGGTGCGGGATAGCGTATCCATGCGGCGTTCGGGGATACCCACGCGCTTCAGCAGGTAGGCGACCTCGTCCTCCAGCTCGTGAAAGTCCTTGATGCCGCGGTTTTTCAGGGGCACGGTGACGATCTGGCGCACGGTTTTTCGTGGATTCAGGGAGGAATAGGGGTTCTGGAAGATCATCTGGATGTAACGATAGAAGCCCAGATTGGTGCCATCCAGCGATGTGTCTTCCTTCCCGGCAAGCGGCAGGGACAGCTCGCTCGGAGCGTGTTGCTGGGCGTGGACGTCCCATCCTCGAAAAAGAACCTGGCCCTCGGTAGGCTCGTACAGTCGGACAAGTACGCGGCCAAAGGTCGTCTTGCCGCAGCCTGACTCGCCTACGAGCCCTACCGTCTCCCCTGGATAGACCTCGAGGTCTACACCGTCAACGGCTTTGATGACCTGGGGCTTCTGGCGTGTCAGGAAGCTGGCTAGAAAACCAGGATGAGACATAAAAGTGCTTTCTGATGCCTCGAGCCTGTACCAGGGGTGCGAGGCTGCTTGTTCAACTCTGATCCTGAGCCACATTCTCACGCCTTCCGTATCCCAAAGGATGGTTCAATAGAGAAGACAGCGGACCAGGCGTCCGCCATCCAGTTCCGTCGTGGGTATGGGCCTGGTCCTCCCGGCATTTGGGCATGGCCCGCTCGCAGCGAGGCGAAAAGGGACAGCCTGGCGGCAGGCTGGCCAGGTCGGGCACGAGGCCGGGGATAGGGTGGATCTTTTCCCGCTTTGCCGAAATGCGGGGCAAGCAGCGCAGCAGTCCCTCCGTGTAGGGGTGCTTGGGATCGGCGATCACCTCGTCGATGGTACCCCGTTCCATCACCCAGCCGGCATACATGACGATGACTGGTCTGGCAGAATTCGGCCACCAGCCCCAGGTTGTGGGTGACCAGGATGATGCTGGTGCCGCGCTCGCGGTTGATCTTGTTCAGCAGATCCATGATCTGGGCCTGGATGGTCACGTCCAAGGCCGTCGTCGGTTCGTCGGCCAGCAGAAGGCGGGGTTCGCAGGACAGGGCAATGGCAATGATCGCTCGCTGCTGCATGCCGCCAGAAAACTGGTGGGGATATGCCTTGCCCCGTTCCATGGGCGAAGGTATGCCGACATCTTCCATGACCTGGATCACGCGTTCCTTCTTCGGCCTTCTTGCGGCCGCGGCCCAGAAATCCCGACGCCCCCGCCGTCTTGCGGCTGAGACGACGTTGTGGATGCGCAGCGATTCGCGGATCTGCTCGCCTACGGGAAAGACCGGGTTGAGCGTGGTCAGCGGGTCCTGGAAGATCAGGGCGATGTCTTTGCCCCGCATCCTCCTCATGTCCGCCGCGGACCTGCGCAGGAGGCTGTCACCCTGAAGGAGGATATCGCCGTCAACGATTTCGCCAGGGTGCGGTACCAGGCCCATGATGGACAGCAGGGTCACGCTCTTGCCCGAGCCCGATTCGCCAACAATGCCCAGCTTTTCTCCTTCGTGGAGCACAAAGTCCATGCCGTCCACGGCCCGCACGAGTCCGCGGCGGGTGGGAAAGACCGTCGTCAAATGTCGTAGTTCCAGGAGCGGTGTCTATCTACCATGGTGTTCCTTGCATCTACTCCAGCTTCAGTCTGGGATCCAGGATGTCTCGGAGGCCCTCACCAAAGACGTTGATGCACAAGACCAGGATCAACAGAGCCATGCCAGGCATCGTGGAAACCCACCAGGCGGTGAGCAAATAGTCGCGGCCGGAGGCTACCATGGAACCCCAGGCTGGCGTCGGAGGCTGGATGCCCAGGCCCAGGAAACTCAGGCTGGCCTCGGCGATGATCATGTAGCCCATGCGCAAGGTGCCTAGGACAAAGACCGATTGGATGATGTTGGGCAGAATCTCGCTGCCTATGATGCGCAGCTTGGGCTGGCCGACTACCCTGGCCGCTTCCACGTACTCTCTGGTCTTTTCACCGAGCATCTCTCCCCGTACCAGGCGAAAGAACTCTACCCAGCCTTTGAAGGTGAGGGCCAGGATCAAATTCGCAAAGCCCGGACCCAGAAAGGCCATGACTCCGATGGCAAAGATGAGAAATGGGAAAGCCAGGAGCAGGTCGGCAAAGCGGGACAGGATGTCGTCAAAGCGACCCCGGTAGAACCCGGCCAATGCACCCAGCGCCAGGCCCGACCGCCACCGAAATGCTGACGGCCAGGATCCCCACCAGCAGGGAGATGCGGGCTCCATAGATGATGCGGGTCAGCAGATCGCGCCCTTGCTCATCGGTTCCCAGGGGGTGAGCCCAGCTGCCCTCCTCCATCCAGGCTGGCGGATGCAATCGCTCCCGCAGATTGCCCTGGATGGGATCGTAGGGCGTAATGCCGGGGGCAAAGATGGCCGCCAGAATGTAGATGATGATAATGATCCCGGCTACCAAGGCCAGCGGGTGATGGGCGAGGTCGGCCACAAAGGACCATAGATTCTGCCGCAAGAGCCGCAGCTGGACTCGCCAGCGGTAGGCAAGGCGAGACACGAAACTGGGCTCGGCAGCAGGGCTCGGTGGCGTTTTGGGAAGCGGGCGCGTCCATCAGGGCAAATCCTCTAGAAGCCAGTACCGTCGAAGCTACAGCTCGATCTTGGGATTCAAGTAGTGATAAAGGATATCTACGATCAAATTGGCGGCGACAAAGATAAAAGCGTAGACCATGACGGTACCCTGTACCAGGGGAAAGTCCCGGTCAAAGATGGCGCCAACCACCAAACGTCCCAGGCCAGGCCAGCCAAACACGGTCTCCACGATCATGTTGCCGCCCAAGAGCACACCTATCTGCAATCCCACCACCGTCACGGTCGGGATGAGTGCGTTGCGCAGGGCGTGTTTCATCACGACCAGCGATTCCAATTGCCCCTTGGCCCGAGCGAGTGTGACATAGTCCTGCCGCAACGTCTCCACCATGCTCGAGCGCAGTACCCGGGCCACGATGGCCGCCACCGCGGCCCCCAGGGCAATCGAGGGCAAGACCAGGTGTCTCAGGCTACTGACCAGGGCTTCCCAATTCCTGGTAAGAATGCTATCCAGCACATACATGCCGGTGATCTCTTGCAACGGTATGCCAAAGTCGATGCGGCCCTGAACGGGAAGCCACTGCAGGCGCACCGAGAAAAGAAGAATCAAGACGATGCCCAGCCAGAAGGCGGGCATTGAGACGCCCAGAAAGGCACCAGCCATGCCGAGCCGGTCCACCAACGAGTATTGCCGCACAGCAGAAATGATGCCGATGGGTATGGCAACGAGTAGGGCGAAAAAGAGAGCGCCCAGCGGCGAGTTCGATGGTCGCCGGCAGCCGTTCGGCAATGAGATCGGTCACCGGCTGCCTTTGGACATAGGAGTACCCGAGATTGCCGCGAACTGCACCCTTGAGGAACAGCCACAGTTGTACGGGGAGTGGTTCGTCCAGGTGAAACTCGTGGCGCAACTGCTCCATTTCTCCGGCGCCCACGGCCCCGTCTTGGCCCAGCATGATATCTACCGGGTCGCCAGGGGTGAGGCGCATAAAGAAAAAGACCACAACGGCCACGCCAAACATGATGGGGATGACCATCAGGATACGTTCCACAACTTTGAGTGCGCGCATAGCCTACTTTTCTGAGATAGGCGCTTTTCTCGATATTAGAGACCCCGGTACACCGTTGTACGATGATCAGGGATCGGGTATGGTACCCGATCCCTGATTGTTATGCTTCCCAACTGGGCGCCTAGGGCGTGATGCACACGTCGTGCATGTTGATCCGGCTGTCGGAGGCCGGTTCCCAGTTCGTTATGTCTGCGCGGGCTGCTTCAGCCTCTTCTGGCAGGACCAGAAAGATAGCTGGTGCTTCCTCGTAGACAATCTCCTGGGCCTCGTCGTAGAGCTTTTGCCGCTCGGCGGCATCGGGGATGGTCTCGGCAGCCTTGATCAACTCGTCAACCCGCTCGTTGCTGTAGGTCGAAAAGTTGCCCCGGCCGTAGGACTCAAGTCTCGGGATCATAGCTATGCCACTTCGCCTCAAAGTGGCCGACCGGATCAAAGGCCGAGTCGCCCCAGCCCCCCAGCGAAGGCCGTGCGCTCGCCAGCCCAGGAGCATGGGCTTGACCACGCTATATTCCCAGAAGCGGATGCTGGCATCGATGCCGATCTCCTTCATCTGGCCGGCCATTGCCTCAGCCAGAGTGCGGTACTGGTCGTTCCAGGGTGTCGATGGTGAAGGCAAGGGGCTGGCCCTCCTTGTCGAGCATGCCATCGCCGTCCGAATCGGTCCAGCCAGCCTCGGCCAGCAGAGCTACAGGGCTTTGTCCGGATCGTAAGGATATGGCTCGAGACTTTTGTTCACAAAGTTGTTGTAGGGTGAGAGGGGACCGGGCAGCGGCCACCGCGCGCCCCCCGTAGAGGGCTTCGATGATAAGCTCCTTGTCCACGGCATAGTTCAGGGCCTGGCGGACCAGCAGGTCATCAAAGGGCGGCTGGCTGACGTTCATCTCCATCCATGTTGGGCCGGGTGCTGGGGGCGGTCTGGATCTGAATGCCCGTGGTCTGGTCCAGGGTGTCGACCAATTCTGCAGGCACGGCCTGGATGATATCCACCTCACCAGCCAGCAGGGCTGCCACGCGGGTCGATGCCTCGGGGATCACGCGGAATGACGGCTTGCTTCACGCAGGCTGGGCCGACTGGTTCCAAGGTGGGGGCGCCTCCCCAGTAGTCGTCAAAACGTTCCATGACGACTTCTTCCAATCCCTTGGCTGAAACGAACTTGAAGGGGCCGGTGCCAATGGGGTGCTGGACAAAGCCTTCGGTGCCCACTTCCTCCAGATAGTGCTTGGGCACGATCTGCTGGTGAACGAGCATCTGCATGCGACCGGCCAGGGGCCGCTAAAGTGCATGATCACGGTATAGTCATCTACCTTCTCGACCGACTCTAGCGGCGCGATGAGGCCCCCCGTGGCGAGCTATGGGGCTTCGGGATACTCGATCATGTTCTCGCCGATGATGCGCTCGAAGGTATAGACCACGTCATCAGCCGTCATTTCCACGCCGTCGTGGAACTGTGACGCCCTGGCGCAGCTTGACCTCCAGGGTCTTGTTCGTCTACCCAGTCCAGCGATTCGGCCAACTCGAGGTGGACGCCGCTGCGGGTGTCGCGGGTGACCAGGCCGTCGAACATGTTGCGGATGACGGTCTCTGCCTGCCGACTGCGGTGGTCGGCCGGATCCAGGGTCGTGGGCGCCATGGGCCATAGCCACGAGGATCACATCTCGCGCTGGAGGAGCCGTGGGCGTGACCACTTTTTCAACTTCAACTTCTACCTGAACGATCTCTTTGACCGTACCTCGGTAACGATTCTTTTCGACTTCGAACCTCGACCGTCTCTTTGACCTCACCTACACTTGGGTGACTATCTTCTCCACCTCCACTCGGCCTCGGGGGTAGGCGCCACAGGCAACCACGAGGGCCAATGCTACCAGTAGCGAAGACATAGACTAGCAAGGTTTTTCTTGACAAGCATTCATTCTTTCTCTCCTTTCGATTTACTTGGACGATCAACGGCTCTGGCAAGTGCGGATTGCTCCAGTACTCAGGTCCTTGGCGGTGCCACCTCCTTTCTATCCTCCACCACCCTCCACGAGCCGCCAGAGCGGCAGGCGGACCAGCGTCAAGCAGAAGCGAGACAGCCGCGACTGTGATGTCTGTTGCCCTGCGTGCGCACTCGCTGGAGAGAACAAGTCCCCATATCAATGAGCTCCTAGGAGGAGTCAGTGAGCTCCGAGCGATCGCAGGTGCCCGGATCGCGCTGGCTTGACTGGCCCTGCATGCGAATACCGTTGCGTACTGAACCGGTTCAAAGCTTGAGAAGCCTTTGGCTCGGCCACGGGGGGCACTGTCGCGAGTGCTGCTGAACGCATCGTTCCTTTGTGCAGCGGAAAATGGATCGATCCCTGGCCGAGTCATCCATGACCTTGCGATTGTCCGTGGGTCAAAGAAGTCGTGACAGTTCTACTGGACATCTCTTATTCTACCATAGATCTTTCTATGCGCAAGTCTGAACTTGAGCCGGTAATTATTTTCGTGTTGGCGGATTCCAGGTTGACAACGAAAATAATTTCTGCTATACTGCGCCCGAATGGAACCTGCTATGGATGAAAGAGGCATCTCGCTCCAGATCCAACAGTCCCTTCTCTCGCTGCCTGCTCAGGAGCGCAGAGTTGGGGAGTATATCCTGAGACACCGCCACGAAGTCGTGGGACTATTCGATCACCAGGCTGGCGGAAGTGTCTGGCACAAGTACCACGACCATCTCGCGGTTCTGCCAGCGGATGGGTGTCGGAGGATACGGGCAACTCAAGATCGCCCTGGCCAAGGAGTGGGGTTCGGCCCAGAACCTGGTCTACGTGGAGATTCAACCGGGAGATACGTTGGCCAGTGTGGCGCAAAAGATCTTGGGAGCCAACATCCAGGCATTGCACGACACTCCAAAAGACGCTGGACCTGGAGGTTCTCCAGCAGATGGCGGAGGCGTTGTGGCGGGCTGGGCGCGTGGATATCTATGCAACAGGTGGCGCAGGGATTGCCGCCCGCGAGCTGCATTTCAAGTGCATGCAATTGGGCCTCAACGCCAACGCATTCCTGGATTCGCAGATGCAGGTCATGTCGGCCGCGGCCCTGACGCCCCGGGACGTCGGGATCGCCATTTCCCATACGCGGCATGCAGGGCCACGTGGCCGAGGCGCTGAGGCTGGCCGCCTCGGGAGGGGCCAAGACAATTGCGCTGACGAGCTATCCCGACACACCCGTGGCCAAAGCAGCCGAGATCGTGCTCTATACGACTTCGCTGGCGGGGCCATGACCTACGATTCACCCACGGTGCGCACTGCCCAATTGGCGGTGGTGGACGTTATCTACGAAGTCATGCTCATGCAGGGCGAGCCCCCGGTCCAGGAGAACATGGCCCGCGTGGCCAGAGCCATGTCCAAGTATACCGGCCGGGCTGGACCCCAGTGGCTTGAAGCCTCGAGGAGCGCTCATGGACTACCTCACGCTCACGCTACAGGGAGATCCCTATGCCAGGGACGCCAGCACGGCCACCAGGTCCAGAGTCTGCGGCCGCAGATTCGCCAGGGCTATCGAGATCCGGTTCGCGCAGATCGAGCGAGGAGGGCTCGCGACGCTCGCTTTGAGCGGCTGGTGCAAGAGACCCACGACCTGCTCCAGGAGATCGACGCGCCGCTGCTGGATCTGGTCCGCGGCCAGGCGGAAGCCCTCGAGTTCGAGTTCGACACGCTGCTGCGCTACGGCCTGGTCACCTATCTGCGCGATGACCTGACGATCCGCAATCTCCGAGCAGCCTGCGCCCCGGTCCCGCGCTCCAGGGGTGGAATCCGGGAGCGAGGGCTGCACCACCTGGGCCGCATGCGGAGCGGTCTGCCGCATGGCGCCCATCCGAGGGGCTACGGCCCATCCTGATGGGCGGACCCATGGGCAGCCCCATCCTGGCCAAGAACCGCGATTATCGCCCCGAGCACCTCCCCCTGCAAATCGTGATCCAGGTCACGCCCGCAGTCAGGCTATCGCTACGTCTGCAGCGGCAGCGCCGGCTGCCCGGGCGTATTCTGTGCCGGGATCAACGAGGCGGGCCTGGCCGTGGCCGACACCCACGTCTCGTCCACCGACCTGGGACCCGGGCTGCCGGACTATTCGCTGATGATGCACCTCCTGGAGGAGCATGACTACGTTTCCTCGGCCCTCGACTATTTGCGCTCGGTGCCCCGCATGGGGCGCAACAACCTCATCCTGGCCGATGCGCGCGGCCACCTGGCCGTTTTTGAGATCGGCCACCGTGGCTACGGTCTGTCCGAGACCCACGATGGCGTGTTGGTCAACACCAATCATTTGCCAGCTCCCGAGCTGCGGGACTGCTTTGTGGACACCAGCGAGCCGCACCTGAGGGGCAACTCCTTCCAGCGCTACAAACAAGTACGCGGGCGCTGGAAGGGGCGCTGGGCCGGATCGACGTGCCCTTTGCCCAACGGCTGATGGCGACCCACGCCGGGCCCCTGGCCTCCCTCTGCCGCCATCCCTCGGAGCAGAGCCAGGTCGAGCACGATTTCGGCCAGCATCTTTTTGCCTGCGCGGCGGGCCATGCTCTTTTGTCATGGACTGCCCTGCCAGGGCCGGTACGATGAGTTTGTCCTGTGAAAGGCCTGGGAGCCACCTTCACTTGGGAAGAGGGTAGGGCACGGATGCCAGGAATTGGTCGAGAGGGTCTGAGGGCAGGCTTTCTGTCGTTTCTCACAGAGGCTGACGTTGAGCGGATCCACGAGGGTGCGCTGCGAGTCCTGGCCCAGACGGGCATCGTCGTCCATCATGAGTCCGTGTTGTCCCTCCTGGAAAGGCGGGCTGCCGGGTTCTGCGCCGAGGATCGCCGCGTGCTACATTCCGGCGCCGGTGGTAGAACAGGCCGTGGCCCAGGCCCCGCGGGAGGTCTGCCTCTACACCCGCTGAGGGAGAACAGGCGATGGCCCTGGGGGCGGGCCCCCTTCATGCGCGCACGTCCAGTGGAGCGACCGGGTTCGTCGATCTGGATAGCGGCCAGTGGCGCGCGCCTACCAGCCAGGATGCGGCTGACTGCCGCCCGGTTGGCCGATGCCCTGCCTCACGTCCACGGCGTGAGCACGATGGCGGCGCAGCCGGCCGACGTGCCCGTCACGGCCGTGGATGTGCATGCCGTGAGGATCGCCCTGGCCAACACCGTAAAACCCCTGGGCTATGTCTGCCTCAACGAGTCGCTCATCGAACCGGTGCTGGACATGCTGGCCGTAGCGGTGGGGGGAGAGCAGGCTCTGCGGGAGCGGCCCATCATCACCGCCCTGGCCGAGTCCACCTCACCCCTACAGTTGGTTTCCAGCCAGATGTCTGTGCTCCAGGCCTTTGCCGGGCGCGGCCTGCCGCTCACGCTCCATGCCCATCCGATGGCGGGCTTTACCGCGCCGGTGACGCTGGGCGGCGAGTTGGTGATTACCCACGCCGAGGTTCTGGCCCTGGCGACCATCGCCCAATTGATCCGGCCGGGCACACCCGTGGTCTATGGCATGTCTTCGTCGGTGCCGGACATGCGGAGCGGAACCAACCTGTCGGGGGCCGTCGAGATTGGGTTGTTGGGCGCCGCCGTGGCCAGACTGGCCAAACGCTGCGGTTTGCCCTGCCTCATGAGCACCGGAACCGATGCCCATGCGCCGGGCGCCCAGTCGGTGATGGAGCGACTGATGACCCTGTTGGTCCCGGCGCTGGCGGGGATCGACCTGGTCAACCTGACCACCCTGGACACCAAGATGTCCTTCAGCCTGGAGCAGTTGGTCGTGGACGAGACGCTGCTCAGCGTGGTCGAACGATGCCTGCAGGGGATTACGGTGGACGATAGTACCCTTGCCCTGGATCTGATCCATGACGTCGGGCCGGGTGGCGCGTTCATCACCACCGATCATACCCTGGGGCACTTTCGGGAGGAGTTGCTGGTCCCGGATCTGATCGACCGCCAGAACAGAGAAGCGTGGCAGGCGGCGGGTGCGCCTGATATGCGCACGCGCGCCCGGGAAAAGGCGCGGCGCATCCTGGCGGACCATCAGCCTGTACCGCTGGCCGACGACGTCGCCGCACAACTGGACGAGATCGTCGAGGAAGCAGAGGCTCGAGGATCGAGCCATTGATCCGCCGTGGAGGGATGGGATGGAACCGATGAAGGTAGACAAGATCACTGTTTGTGGGGGAGGAAACGGCGCCCAGACGCTGGTGCCCGTCGCCGCCTGCAATCTGGGCTGTGCCGTGGACCTCTATGCTCCCGTTTGGCGACGAAGCCGAGCGGCTGCGTGCGGGCCTCGCCATGCACGGTGGCCTGGAGGCGACAGCCCACGGTGCGGTCAGCCGAGGTCGAAACAGGCGGCGTAGTCCAGGCCAAGGCTCGGCCCCGCCGGGTCGCTGCCGACCCGGCCGCAGTGATCCCCGGCTCGGGCGTGGTGGTGCTGGTGCTGCCCGCATTTGCCCACGAGAGCACGCTGCGCCAGATCGTGCCCTTCCTGGACGAGGGCGCCTGGGTCGGGGCCATGCCTGCCCGCGGAGGCTTTGACTATTGTGCCGCGCAGGTACTGAAGGAGCAGGGCCGGGAGGATGTCCGGCTCTTTGGCCTGCAGACGCTGCCCTGGGCCTGTCGCATCCAGGACTATGGCCAGGTCGTCCACGTCCTGGGAGTCAAAAAGATGGTGGACGCGGCCAGCCGGCCGGCCGCACAGATCGGGGAGATCGCGCCGCTGTTGGCGCGCATGCTGGGCCTGCCCATCGGCCGGGCGGCAAACCTGCTGGCTCTGACGCTGGCCAACACCGGGCAGCTCATTCACCCGGGCATCATGTATGGCCTCTTTGCCACTTGGGAGGGTAGCCCTTTGGGGCTGGAGGATGTGCCCCTGTTCTATCAGGGCCTGAGCCAGGAGGGAGCCAGGACTCTGGCCGAGCTGAGCGACGACATCCAGGCCATCCGTACCCGGTTGGAGCCTGCGTTGGACCTCTCGGCGGTGCGCCCGCTGTTTGACTGGTTGCTCCAGTCCTACGGCGACGCCATCGCCGATCCGTCGACCTTGCACAGCGCCTTTGTCACCAACCGGGCCTACAGCGGCCTTGCAGGCGCCGGTGCGAGAGGTGGAACCTGACCAGGCCCGCGGCTCGGGCCAGTTCGTGCCCGACTTTCGAGGCGCGGTACCTGGCCGAGGACGTGCCCTTTGGCTTGGCCGTCAGCCGGGCCATCGCCAAGATGGCAGGGGTGGAGACGCCCACCATAGACCGGGTGATCGCCTGGGCTGGCGCCCGACTGGGCAAGGACTATCTGGGCCGCGATGCAGGTCAGGCTCGCATCCCGCAAGCATATGGGCTGGACAGCCTGGACCAATTGCTTTCCTTTACAGCCGAAACCGAAAGCCGATAGCGCGCTGCGTGAGCGCAGGGCCCAGGCACCACAAAAGGACGAAGGACAAGACAGGAGGGAAGATCATGGGGACTGAAGCGGAAACGCACCACAAAAAGCGGCGCGTGCTGGCCGGATCCATTGGCGATTGCGTCCACTCGCTGGGCGTAGAGACCTTTGCGGAGTGGATGGAAGACCGGGGCGACGGCTTCATGGCGGTCAAGCTGGGGCCGGCCGTGCCGATCGAGGACGTGATCAACAAGATCCGCGAATCGCGGCCCGAGGTGGTTGCCATCTCGATGCGCCTGGGCGACCTGCACGTGGACAAGCTCATCAGCGAGTTCATCGAAAAGGCGGCCCAGTACCGCTTGCTGCCCCGCGAGAGCGGCATCCGCTACGCCTTTGGCGGGTTGCGCCCTGCGGCCAACCTGGTGCGGGCCATGACCGGCCTGCCGGTGCAGGAGGACAAGTTCTCGCCGCCGGAAGACCGGCACTTTGACCTGGACGAGATCGCCGAGAACTATGGCGACATCGACGCCTTCCAGGGCTTTTTTGCCCTGGTCGTCGACGATTTCATCACCATGGAGGAATTGGAGGCCTTTGCCCTGGACGCAGGCGGTTGCGGCGAAAGAGCAAGAGATCCAGTGGGCCGATTCGTTGCTCGACCGCATCCGGCAGGTGCGCGAGCTGGAGAACCGGCCCATCATCCGCGCGCACATCGGCATCGCCGCCGACAGCATCGAGCCCACCATCGAGGGGGTCGAGATGCTGGCCGACGCCGAGTGCCTGGAGATCGTTTCGCTGGCGCCCGACCAGCCTGCGCAGGAGTATCTGGCCAAGTTTGTGCGCGGCGAAGAGGACCCCGAGCAGTACCTCAAAGGGCAGGGGGGCGTGCCCATCCGCACCACCGAAGACCTGCAGCGGCTCAAGGCAGCCACGCTGCGGGGCAACTACCCCATGACCCGCATCTATTCCGGCACCGACGAGTTGGTCGAGCTGGCCAAGCTCTACGAGAGTTCCTTCCGCATGCCGTTCCCGGCCGTACCGATCTTTTTCTACAACGAGCTGGACGGCCGCGGCCCGATTTCGATCCGCGATGGCTTTGACGAGCACTTTGAGGTGATGCGCTGGTGGGCGTCCATCGACAAACCGGTCGAGATCAATGACCCCCACCAGTGGCAACTGCGCAACAGCACCGACGACATGCTGGTGACGGACCACGTCATCGCCGGCGTCGTCGCCCTCAAGATGGGCATCCGGCAGTATGTGATGCAGATGATGTACGACCTGCCGCCCGGTACCTCCGGCCTGAACGACCTGGCCAAGTTTCAGGGGGCCTACGAACTGATCGAACCGCTGACCCGCCATTTTGGCTTTGATGTCATCAAGGAAACGCGGGGCGGCCTCTCCGACTTTCCGCCGAACCTGGACAGGGCCAAGGGCCACCTGGCCTTCTCTACCTACTGGCAGATGCACATGGAGCCCGACATTGTCCACGTGGTCAGCTTTTCCGAAGCCCATCACGAGGCCAAGGCCGAGGACGTGATCGAAAGCTGCGACATTGTCAAGCAGGTCTTTGACGATTTCTATAGCACAGATCGCCCCGCCATCTGGCATGATCCACGCTTGCTCGCCCGCAAACGTTGACTCAAGCTGGGGGCGATGTACAATCTGCTGCACCTCGCGCTTCTGGGTGGCTACGAGGGGCCGGTCACGCTGGACAACTTTTTCCTGTGGGCCGTGCCGCCGGAAGAGGGCCGCCAGCGCGATCATCCCCGTGTAGTGGGAACACAACTACGAAACGATGCTGCTCAGCCTCATCGACGAGGCGAACTATCCTACCGGGCAATGCGGCATGGTCAGCGCCGACACGCTGGATCTGGCCCTGCAGGTGGGCCTGTTCCAGGCGCCCCAGATCACCGTCCTGGACAAGCGCTACGAACTGGTGGGCAAATGCCGTACCAAGATCGTGGATGGAGGCTGCGTCATCGACGAGTTTGACGGCGTCAGCGTGGCGGACGAGATCGAGCGGGTGGACCTGGTTCGGGAGCGGAGCCCCTGGTTCTTTGACAAGACGATCAGCCAGGCCGACGAGGATCTGTACATTACCGAAACGGCCGAGGCGATGGATGAGGACGTCGTGGCCCGTGCGAGATGGCAGGTGGGCATCCAAGAAGCGTCCGACCTGGACGACAAGCGGGTGCTGGTTGTGGACTTTGGCAGCACCTTCTCCAAGATCGGCACCCTGGACACGGCGACGGAGGAATTCAGCCTGCGCTACGTGCCCACGGTCGTCGAAGACCTGCGCGCCTCGCTGGCCGATGGCCTGGATGTCAAGGAAGAATGTGAGCAACGCGGCGACTGGGAGCCCCTGGCCCGAGCCATGAGCGAATTTGACATCAAGCTGCCCTGTTCCAGCGCCAAGGGGGGGCTCAAGATGATCACCGTCTCGATGGTCAAGGAAGAGAGTGGTTTTGCCGCCGACCTGGCCGCCCTCACCTCCGGCGCCAAGTTGATCAACAGCTACGAAGGGATGCTCACAGAGGAACAGGCACGGGCGATTTACGAGCAGGACCAGCCGGAGATCATCCTCCAGGCTGGAGGTGTGGATTTCGGTGGCGATACGGAAACGCAGTTGCACAATGCCCGCCTACTGGCTCGTTACTCCAAGGAGGCCACCTATGCCCACTTTGGCGTACCGGTGATCTATGCCGGGAACCAGGACATTGCCCAGCCCAACGGGGGTGGGGGCGAGATCCAGCGCATCTACGAGGCCGAAGGGGTAGATATCCGGGTCACGCCCAACGTCATGCCAGAGATCAATACCTACCGCATCGAGGTAGTCAACGAGGCCATCCGCGAGCTGTTCCAGACGATCATCATCCGCGGCAAGGGCTTCGACGTGGTCGAAGAGTATATGAGCGCCCCCTTTATCCCGACGCCACGGGCGGCCTTCCGCGGGATCAATCTGCTGGCCAAGGGATACGGTGATGAGCCGGGCCTGGGCAATATCATGGCCCTGGACATTGGCGGGGCAACAACCGATTTTTACTCCAACGTCGGCGACAACCCACTCTACGACTACCATGGCGACGACCCCCAGCGCAAGGTCAAGCGCACCATTCTCAAGACGCCCAATACCCCACTGGCCTATCGTCGTGTCGAGGGCAAGTTTGGGCTGGCCTACGATGCCGAGAACATCAAGGAGCTGCAGCGCTTCCAGAGCGGCCGCATGGCGCACGACCTGGAAGCGTTCTTGCTGCAGGAGTATCCCGAGTTCCATCCGGGGCATGACGATTTTGGCTCGTTTGTGCAGCGCCGCGACGGGCGCCTGGACATAGATCTGGATCGTTACCTGAGTTGGCTGTCAGCCAACCCCCACACTCTGCCTACCAGCGATGAGGAGAACGCCATTCGCTCCTTCCTGGCCAGGGAGATCATGGCCGCTACTACGGGACGAAATCTGGGCCACGTCAAGGAGACCGACACCTATTTTCTGCAGTATGGCGTCAATTTCCTGAACCAGCCCTGTACGACCCTGCTCATCGGTGGAGCCATCTATCACAAGTGCAAGGACGGCGTGGGGTTGCACAGCGACACCCAGACGGCTGGGCGCCCGTCTCCTGGTGTCGAAAGGACGCAAGCGCGGAGCGACTCTGAGCGTGACCTGTGGCTTATCGCAGCGGGTACCCAGTACGACGAGCAGGAAAGCTGGCTCCTGCGGCCCAGGGGCCCGATTCTCCTGGATGCGGCCTATATGGTTTCGACCGTCGGCGGGCTCTATGGTCATTTCGACCCGGAGCGGGCGCTGAGGATGCTCAAACGCCACCTGTTGCCGCTGGAGTAGCGGTGCCGGGGTAGTAGACTTCTTGATGAGCAATGTGATGAACTGGAGGGAATATGATCATCAGGCACGATGCAATCGACCCGCTTGAATTCGACAACCTCAAGATTTTTGACTACACGGCAGGGCAGGACAACACTTCCTCTTTCGCAGAGATTACTGTTCCTGTCGGTGTCAGTCACAGGCTTTCTTGGTCGAATCGGTCAGACAAGTACTATTATTTAGTCCGGGGGAATGTGTCTTTTACGGTCAATGAAGAGTCCGACAATCTCTGCGCCGGTGATTTTTGCATGGTTCCCAAAGGTGAACGCTTTAGCTACACGAACACCGGTTCGGGAGAGGCTGTGTTGATCTTGGTGCATACGCCAAGTTTCAGGCTCGAATGCGAAGGATTCGAGGACTGATGCATGGCAGAATCACTCAACTATTGAGTGGCCAGTTCAGAGGAGGTGCTAGACGGTGGTAGGTGAACAAGCCCGGCCACATTTTGGCCGCTCGACCCTTCCACTGGGATCGCTCTGAGTACAAGACCAACCGTGTTGTTCTGGCCGGGGAGCTCCGGGCTACAAGGGCTTTCAGGAGTGGTGCTCTCTCTGCGCATGATCCGTGTGGATTTTGCGGTTCAGAGGCGATACAATGGGCACGGCTTAGTACCTTTGGAGGCCCGGATGCGCACAGCCGCTCCCAAAACAATGCGTTCCTCGGGCAGAGGAATTCCCCTCGCGCCAATGTCGCCCCCTCCGTTTGGCGTCGCTAGCGGCACTCGAGCCTTGTCTATGTGAGACCTTTCGGTTATAATCGGCACCCAAGCAGTAGACAAGTGTCATGCTCCACGGCCAGGTGCAACAATAGCCATCTATACCCGACCATGCGGTCAGATGCTTGTACACCGAGGCCCTCTTGCTCCTGACACATCATCATGCCGGTAGGGGGGATAGTGAATGAGCGCTAAAGACACCAAGATCGTGCGCACCACTCACCCCGACCGGTTGAACAGCCCGCTAAAGAGAGTCGGAGAGCGTGGCGAGGGCAAGTGGCAGAAGATCTCCTGGGACGGAGCTTTTGACCTGGTCGAAGAGAAGCTGTGCAGGATCCGGGAGGAATACGGCCCCGAGAGTACCATCTTTTCCATGGGAACCGGCCGGGACATCGGGGCCTGGATCTGCATGCTGGCCTACGCCTACGGCAGCCCCAAAATGGGACGGACATCATCCTTCACGAGCCGCCGGTACTGGTTCTTTTCTGCGCCGACAGCATCGGCGGTACTTTTGCCGGCACCAATGCAAACCTGGCCCTTCACAACGCAGCCCTGGCGGCAGAGACGGTCGGGCTTGGTTGTTTCTATACAGGCTTTGTCGTGCATGTCAGTGAGCGTGATGACAGCATCGCCAGACTGATTGGCTTGCCCGAGACGCACAAGATCTATGGAGCGCTGGCCATGGGCTATCCGCGGCTGAAGTTCAAAAAGTGGCCGGGAGGTATAATCAAAAGTTGTGGATTGACACAACAATGAAAGCGGCGTATCCTTAGGGTGAGTCAAACCCAAGAGCGGCGGTCGAGGCCGCGGAAAGGATACGCCATGCTCAAGCTTACCACAAATGACGCAGAAGGACAAACACCAGAAATCATACAAACGCTGGACGAGCTGGCCAGGGAAGGGGCGCGTCGCATGATCGCCGCCGCCCTGGAGGCTGAGGTGGAGCAGTACGTCGAGACGCTGCGCCACTTTCGAGATGAGAAGGGTCACGCCCTGGTTGTTCGGAACGGGAAGTCGCATCACGAACGGACGGTTCACATGGGAGCAGGCAGCGTCAAGATTCGGGCGCCGCGAGTGCAGGATCATCGACCAGAGCATACCTTTAGCAGCATGATTCTGCCGCCCTACATGCGCCGCTCGCCCCGTCTGGAAGAGGCCCTGCCAGTCCTGTACCTGCGGGGCCTGTCGACCGGCGACTTTTCGGAAGCGCTGGAAGCGCTCCTGGGCTCGGAAGTGGCTGGATTCTCGGCCACAACCATCACCCGCCTGCTGAAGGTGTGGCAGGAAGAGTACAAGGCCTGGAACAAACGCTCGCTGGCCGGAAAGGAGTACGTCTACATCTGGGCGGATGGCGTCTACTTCAATATTCGCCTGGAAGAGGACCGCTTGGCTTGCTTGGTGATCGTCGGGGTCTTGCCGGATGGCCGGAAAGAGATCATCGCCCTGGAAGATGGCTATCGAGAATCCACAGAATCGTGGGCCAGCGTCCTCCGAGACCTCAAACGACGGGGCATGGGCGCGCCCATGCTGGCCATCGGTGATGGGAGCCTGGGGTTCTGGGCCGCTCTGCGGGACGTCTATCCTGAAACCAAAGGACAACGCTGCTGGAAGCACAAGATCGCGAACGTATTGGACAAGCTGCCCAAGCGGTTGCAGGCCAGGGCAAAGGAGCAGTTGCACGAGATTATGTATGCGCCTGATCGGAAAAGCGCCTTGGAGGAGATTGCCGTCTTGTTACTACTCAGGCAACCCCATCACCAGCAACAGGGATGAAGGGGGAGCCGGTCAACGCGTCATACATGGCATCAATGACGTTCCGGCCATGTTTGCGGACAGTCGAGATGTAGCTACGAATCGCACAGAATGTCTCAGCTCCGGTGCGAGTTCGGAAAGCACCTGAGACCTTTTGTTTGACCTTTACCATGCGGACATCGCGTTCGGCCAAGTTGTTGTCGAAAGGAACGCGAAAGTCGTACATAAAGGCCAATGCCTCTGGTTTGCGCTGTTGGAGTCGGTCGAGCAGGTTCTTGGGCGGTGATTGCTTCTTGCGCCCCCGCTTTCTCGGTGGTGGAGTGGCCGGAGGTGGATTGGCCTCCAACCCCTCGGCAATCAGTTCATCGTAGCGCCGTTCGAAGTGAGTGAACTGTTCTGGGGACAGAGCCAGTTGGTGGAGACCCGCTTCTTTCACCTCAGCCTTGATGTCCAGTAGTAATGTGGACATCTTCCGCGCCCAATCTTGTTCGTACTGGTCCACGATGAACTGGAGTTCCCGAAGATGATGAGCATTGCACAGGGCATGTTGGCAGTGGTCGAAGGCGAAGTAGGATTGCCAATGGTCATGAACGGCCCGGCCTTCGAACTCGGACAAGATGCCGATGTCCTTCATCGCCTCTTGTCCACGTTTTGGGTGCACGGCATAGTGGGTGAGGGAGTCGCTGCTGGCCACATGCAACCAGTTCAGCTTGCCTTCTACGCGGAGGCCACTTTCGTCGAAATGAGCCACACCGGCAGCGACCAATTGCTGCTTGGTGACAGTTCGACTGGGTTCCGTCTGCTCAACCAACGCGGTGTTGGCTTCCAGAACCAAGGCTTCGGCCGGCCTATGACCATAGAAGTCACCCAGCATCTCACAGGTACGCGCCCAAGGGATAAGTTGGTAGTTGTTCAAGTAGGAGGCTTGCGCTTTGAGACGGGGCCCGTATTGCACTGGTTGGGTCACCTCTGCAGGGAAGCTGCCCTTGACTTGGTGCCTACACTTGGGGCAATCCTTGATTTCAGCTTGGTGCTCGGTCACCTCAATCCGCACTGGCGGCACATCGAACACCTGACGTTTTTCGTGGTCGCACGGCGCCACCAATTGCAGGTTTGTGGCACAATGGGGACAAGTCGAAGCTTCGTGAACCTGGACATGATCCGGTTCCTCAACCTGCTGGAGGGTATGTCCCTTGTGGCCTTTTTGGCCGCCGCTACGACGACCTGTCTTCTGACGCAGACTCCGTGTGCGCGGTTTCTTCAAGCCATCGCTACTCGGTGGCTTGCCGCTGTTCCGGCTATTCTTGGCCAGTTGGTCTTGCAAGGATTGGATCATAACCGCTTGTTCAGCCACCTGTTTTTCCAGGACGCGCACCTGCTGCTGCAACGCCTGGATGATGGCGATCAGGGTTCCTTTGTCTAACTCTGCAAGTTGGCTACTATCTAAATCCGATGGTGGCATCATAATGGGCACAGAATACCATGAAAGTGTTAGTTTTCCGTTTGATTCTCGTTAGAGTTCTGTTACAAATCTCTCAGGCGCTCTTGGCCTGAGTAGTTACGCCGTCTTCAAGAAAGAGTACAGCGCCCGCTATGCCAAGGCAGTCGAGACGCTGACCAAGGATCAGGATCAAATGCTCACCTTTTTCGACTTCCCGGCCGAACACTGGCTTCATCTGCGAACGACCAATCCTATTGAGTCGACGTTCGCCACCGTCAAAGCTCGGACGAAGAAAACCAAGGGCGCCGGCTCGCGGAAAGCGGGCCTGGCGATGGCCTGGAAGCTCCTCTTGGCTGCCGAGCAGCGATGGCGGAAAGTCAATGCGCCTCACCTCGTTGCCCTGGTCAAGGCGGGTGTCGAGTTCCCGAACGGCCAGGCTGAGATGCTCCAATCCGAGTCGGAACCTGACGAATTCTCTGTGCCCATCCCGTGGATACTCGCCGCTGACGGCGTGCCGATCCACAACATTTGACAATATCTCTGGCCGGAGCGGAATCCAGCGAAAATAACATGGCTGGAAGCTGCATAGTCGTTGAGCAGACGTGCCGGCGCTGACAGCCCCAGAGTGCGACTGTCAGTACCGGCAGCACGGATTGGCCCTGGTCAGCAATCTTTGAGATTAGGAGGAGAGACAGTGAGTGACACGGGCTATATACAGATGGCGAACGTCTTCAATCGCTTGAGAGAGCCGATGCTTCGTTCCGCGATCAAGGCACTACAGTTGCCTTCGGGGAGCCAGGGGCTGGATGCAGGCTGTGGCATCGGACTTCAGGCCCTGTTGCTGGCAGAAACTGTGGGACCTGCAGGCCACATCACCGGCCTGGACCTGTCCCCCGAATTCCTGGCCCACGCAAAGGAGATCGTAGAGAAGGCTGGCCTGTCGGAGAGGATTTCCTTCCGAGAAGGAGACGTAGGCCAGCTTCCCTTCGATGATGATACTTTCGATTGGGCGTGGAGTGTGGACTGTGTGGGATACGCGCCTATGGAACCATTGCCACTGGTGAAGGAGCTTGCACGCGTGGTCAGGCCTGGCGGAGGCGTGGCCATCCTGGCCTGGTCCTCGGAAAAACTCCTTCCGGGGTATCCCCTGCTGGAGGCCCGCCTCAGTGCGACGACTGCAGGGATTGCTCCCTTTGCCAGGGGAAAGAAACCAGCGTCACACTTTTTGCGGGCGCTCGGCTGGTTCCGTGACGCGGGCTTGGAGGATCTCGCGGCCCGGACCTTTGTGGGCGATGCCCACGCCCCGCTGACGGATGATCTTCGCAGCGCTCTCACTGCGCTCTTTGAGATGCGCTGGCCTGGCGTCGAGTCAGAGCTGAGCCAGCAGGGTGCGGATGGCAACCATCCTTGGGCAGAGTATCAGCGTCTCTGCCTGCCCGAGTCACCCGATTTCATTCTAGATCATCCGGATTACTATGCTTTCTTCACCTATTCAATGTTCAGCGGAAGGGTTGTTGAGTAGACTGCTTGTTTGCATCCAGGCCCTCCAGCCCCCATCCCCGGTCACGGGGCAGCGCTGGAGGGCCTGCCCTGTTCTGCCTATCAGATGCTTTCCTCACCTATTCTCGATACAAAGACAAGGCTCAGAATCGAGGCAAAGACCATGGTCAGCATAGCACCCAGAAACAGAGACCAGTATATTCCCAGATTTGAGGTTTGGGTGAATGGACCGAGCAGGTACTCGACTGCAACCCCAAGAAACATCACTGGAACGAGGTACCAGTAGCCCTTGCTCTGCACAAAACGGTCATTTCTGCTGAACCTGTAAAGATACAGTGCGAACACTTGGAAGATCAGAAACACCGTGAGATACCACCCCGCGAAATTCGAGATGGGCACACCGTGGTAGGGGCCGCCATCCTCCCATATCCAGGCGCCATGGATGGTTGAGCTGATCGGGTCAAAACAGAAATCCCACATGACCATGAGAAAACTGGCGACAAAGGGAACCAGAAAGATGTTTCTCTTCTCAATGCCCGTGCCCAGATTCCCGAGGAATATCGTGCCCATTGTCCAGGTCAGGTAGCCGGCCACAAAATAGGCAGGCATGATCGTCAGCGGCACGGCACCTATCTTGAAGCCGAGTAGGTCCGTATAGTGGTAGTTGCCAAATGGGAACCCCGTGGCGATGCTTGCCGTTTCGGTGGTCCAGGAGATCAGGAATGTGATCCCAAAGAACACAAACATATTGTCCCAGCCGTACCTTCTGACCCCGTGAATGAGCACAAAGGCAAGCCAGGCCAGCTTTTGGGCAAGCTCGACCGTCTCACCAGCATTGCCAAACAGAACCCACGGATCAAGCAAGGCCAGGCTCCAGTAGATGGCTGCTACAAGCACCAGCCATAGGTTCTGTCGAATTCCTGCTACGATGCCGGTCTCTTGTTTCTCATGCATCTAGGTGATCTCGTCGAAAAGCAGCCCTCATTCATTCTCTTCACAATGATCATGTACAGTACCGCCGTACACTATGAGCCCATGTCAACGTACTGCCTGATGCGTTCTGCCGCCATGCCCTCCAAACCCAAGTCGGCCACGGACAGCCCCCTCCCTGCAAAGTCCTCACCTGAAACCAGGGTCTGGAGATGGATAACAGAGTCGATGGTAGGCGTGGTCAGGCCAAGCTGCCGGGCCAGCGATGCCAGGGGCATCAGCCCGTAGGGAATGTCCTCGCGGGCTACCTCCAACAGAATCTCTGCGGGATCAAAAGCAAAGTTCTGGTCTGCTTCATTGCCCTTGATTGCGTCGTAAAGGGAGATACCGCTGGCCCCAACGTGGTCATACATGTTTGTGATCTGTTCCAGAACCGTCTCGGTGCTCACCCCGAGCGCTCTACAGATGGCCAGACGTTCCTCATCGATCATTTCCACTACCCTGCAGATGCGCTGTGTAGCACCATCACGGTAGTAATAGAAAGGCTGACCTGTAAGGGTCTCAATGGTACCCGCGTTCAGCAAAGAAATGGGAGCGTGAACAATCGGATTCATGTTCTTCAGGTTGGTCTCAAGGATGTTGTCAGCCCGGGAAAACTGGGGATAGAGAGCCTGAAGTGTGGGAAGAACCTGATCTGTTTTCACCGCTGGCATGGCTGCAAAGTAGACGATCTGCTTGGTTGCGTGGACGTTCACTGAAGCAGGGCCATCGGTGAAGGTCAAATAGGGCAGCAGCATGGTCTCTGAGAGGATGACCCTCTTGCCCGCCTCCTTGATCTTGGATTGGAACCGGAGAGCAGACCAGTAGCCCGTGTTGAACACCACCACCTGACCGTCCTGGAAATGGGGCGTCAGCACGTCCATGAAAGCGCTGTGCCCGAACACCGGGCAGGTGATCATGACCACTTGGGCTTCAGCCAACGCTTCAGCAGGATCCGTCGTAACGACCTCTGGCATGACCGTTCCTGTTTTTCCAGAGGCGGTCTGCCCTTTGATTGCGATGCCACCTTGCTTCCCGATTGCATCCAGGTTTTTTGAGAAACGGGGTAGTTCGAACAGCCTTACCGCATGGCCCATGAGGGTCAGGTCCGCTGCCTCGGTCATACCGCCGCGGCCCGCACCGCAGATCGCTACGTTGATTGATCCTGGCATCTTTTTCCCCTTTTCAGACCTTCACTCAGCCTCGGAGATGAGCAACTGAAGGTGAGAGCTTGATCGTTTCCTTCCCGTCAGTATACCTCGAGATCTCTGCCCGAGACAACCTTGCCCTCGTAGCCAGCCTGCACCTCCTGCAACAGCTCTTGCTCCGATGCATCAAAGAAGAGCTGATGGTAGAGTATCACCAAGCCCGGTCTTGTTCTTGATGCCATCTCTGCCAGTTCATTGGCCCCTGTGTGCATGCTCGAATGATACCTCCGCCAGTCTTCTGACTCTTGCCCCAGTCCTTCTGTCGAATAGACCTCGTGAATCAGCACATCGCAGTCCCGGTATTCCTCGACATACCCTTCGAAGGGCGCTGTATCTCCGGCAATCACAATCGTTCGATCAGGTGCGCGAAACCTGTACCCGAGTGCTTCCCATGTCCCATGATTGACCTGGAAAGCTTCTACGCGGACCCTGTTGTCCTGGTATATGGTGCCTGCCGCTACCTCGTGGCTCCTTACCTCATAGCCTGTGTTGTTGCCTGGCTCCAGACCAAATACCCGCTGCTCTATGTCCTGTTCATAGGCCGCCAGAATGTTGCTTGTCATCGCGCCGATGCCTCTGGGGCCATAGACCTCTAGCGGTTCCTGCCGACCAAGTACCCAGGGCGTGAATATGACGTCCGGATACCCTACTGTGTGGTCTGAGTGCAGGTGCGTCACAAACAGTCGCTGGAGCCTGGATACTTCAAGTCCTTCGACTCCTGCCAGGTGCGCTGCGGCGGCCCTACGAACCACCCCGGGCCCGCAATCAACCAGGTACGGCGTCTCATCAACGACGATCGCTACCGCAGGGCCGGATCGATCTGGGTCGGCGTTGGGGGTTCCTGTTCCCAGGAGAACGATCTTGGAGCTTCGTGGGCTTCCGGCCTTGACACTCATCTGTTTTCCTCCGACCTGGCAGGTTCTGGCGCATGGTGTCCTGCACTTGAACCGGTGCAGGGCCAGCAGGGACCGATACAGCATACTCCATTCTGGCTGGCAAGGCAACCATGATAGGCTGGATGACGGGCAGAGGGTGCATGCGGTGGTGGCGATTGGAAATCGCCCAGCATTGCCGCCAGAAATCCTCGCGTGCCGGCTCTGTATAACGAGATTGAAGAATGCCAAGGCGACGCGGTTCGTCTGGTTCCAGGTCGCTGACGAAGCGCGCCCGAGAGCGCAGCATCCTGAGCTTGTCGAAGGATGATACTACTCGACCAGGCGGGCAACCCCGTTGAAAGTGGGCCGCAGCGCCGGGTACAGATCGCGATAGAGAGGGTAGAGTTCTTTGTACCGGGTCTTGTCCGGCCCGGGCAGCGTGGAGCCGGTGATCTGGATGGCGGCCGCGCAGGCCGACTCTACGTCGGGCCAGGCGCCAGCCCCCACAGCGGCCAGCAGCGCCGCGCCATAGGCCGCGCCCTCGGTGGTGTTGACCGTCACCAGCTCGGCGTCCAGGACGTCGGCCAGGATCTGCCGCCAGAGCGGGCTTCGGGCCCCGCCGCCTGTGACGCGTACCTGGCGGACGGCGGCCAGCCCGGCCGATTTCATCAGCTCAAAGCTGTCGCGCAGGCCAAAGGCCACCCCCTCCAGTACGGCGCGGGTCAGGTGGGGCTGCCTGTGGCGCACGGTCAAGCCCACGAAGGCCCCGCGGGCCAGTGGATCGGGGTGCGGCGTGCGCTCGCCGGTCAGGTAGGGCAGGAAGAGCAGCCCCTCGCTGCCGGGCGGCACGTCCGCCGCCGGCGCCAGCAGCGTCGTCATAGTCCGGTGCCAGGGGCCAGCGTGTCGCGGTACCAGCGCAGGCTGCCCGCGGCCGAGAGCATGACGCCCATCAGGTGCCATTTGCCGGGTACGGCGTGGCAGAAGGCGTGCAGCCGGCCCTCCGGCTCGACGATGGGCCGGTCTGTCGTGGCAAAGACCACGCCCGAGGTGCCCAGGCTGAGGGATACCACGCCCTCGACGACGGCGCCGGTGCCCACGGCCCCGGCGGCCTGGTCGCCGCCGCCGGCCATGACCGGCGTGCCGGCTCTCAGGCCGGTCGCCTCGGCGGCCTGGGGGCTGATCCGGCCGGTTACGGCGGTGCCTTCAAAGGTCGGCGGCAGCCAGGCGGGATCGATGCCCAGGGCGGCTACCACTTCGGGCGACCAGTCGCGCTGGCGCAGGTCAAAGAGCACCGTGCCCGCACCACCGGCCTTGTCGGTGGCATAGCCGCCGGTCAACTTGAAGCGGACATAATCCTTGGGCAGCAGGATGTGCCGGACCCGGGCGTACACCTCCGGTTCGTTGTTCTTGACCCACAGGACTTTGGGCGCGGTGAAACCGGTCAGCGCGTCGTTGCCCGTGATCTGGATGAAATGCTGCTTGCCCAGCAAGCCCCGGATCTGATCGCATTCGGCCCCGGTGCGCTGGTCGTTCCAGAGGATGGCCGGGCGCAGGACCTCGCCGGCTGCATCCAGCAGTACCAGGCCGTGCATCTGGCCGGTGAGTCCCACGGCCTTGACGTCGGCGGCATCGACGCCGGATTCGGCCAGCACCTGGCGGATGCTGGCGACGGTCGCCTGCCACCACAGGTCGGGGTGCTGCTCGGCCCAGAGGGGCTGGGGGGTTTCGTAGCCGTACTCTGACGAGGCCACGGCTACCACCTGGCCGTCGGCGCGCATCAGCAGCGCCTTGGTAGCGGTGGTCGAGCTGTCGATGCCCATCAGGTAGGTCATGCGATCTGTCCTCCGCCTGGATCTGTTCGTATTCTAGCAGGTTAGCGGCAGCCTGCAAGTGTTTGCAGGTGTCTTGCGACTCACGCAGCGCTGGCCGACGCAGACCTACCGGCCGCCTCTTCGCTCGCAGTGGGTCCGCGACCCGCTGCAGTTTGCTGAGCTACGCTGAAAAGGGCCAGGTCACGGATTGGGTCTTCTGACCCCTGAGCACTCGGGAACCCACGGAGTGAGGAGCGGCCAGCGCACGCCGAGTACCAGTTCGTTGACAAACTCCCCCTGCAAGTCTATCAGGAATCTGGCTCCTCGACCCGAACCTCACTGAAGTACACCTTCTTATCCCCCACTTCGGCTGGCCTGTGTCTCATCTCGATATCGGCGGCCAGCGGCGTCTGCGTCGCATTGCCGCCCACCAGCACCTCGGCCATGCCAGGGGCGACGACCCGGCGCATCTTCGGGTCAGGGTAGGTCAGGAGCTGGCTATTCAGGGTAAAGGCTACGGTCTTGCGCTCTCCTGGCTCTAACGTGATGCGTTTGAAGCCCCTCAGCTCCCGTCTTGGGTAGGCGGCTGGTGCCTCGGGGTAGAGGACATAGAGCTGCACCACCTCGTCGCCCTCGACCTCGCCGGTATTGGACACATCCACGCGGACCGTCACCATCTCGCCGGGGCGTGCCCTTTCATAGTTCACTCTCAAATTGTCATAAGTGAACTCTGTGTAGCTCAGCCCATAGCCAAAGGCATACAGCGGCTGGCCGTGGAAGTAGCGGTGGGTGCGGCCATCCATCCGGTAGTCGTCGAAAGCCGGCAGGTCCTCCGTTGACCTGTAGAACGTCACCGGCAACCGGCCGCCGGGATTATAGTCGCCGAACAGGACGTCGGCCAGCGCGTCGCCGCCCGCCTGGCCGGGATACCAGGCCTCGACGATGGCCGGGACATGCAACGCGGCCCAGGGGATGGCCAGGGCGCTCCCGTTGAGCAGGGCCAGTACCACCGGTTTGCCCAGGGCGTGCAGTTTCTTTATAAAGTCTTCTTGTAGCTGCGGCAGTTCGATGCGGGTCCGGTCGCCACCCTCGAAACCATCGGTCTGGACCGGCATCTCTTCTCCCTCTAACCTGGGAGAGAGGCCCATCACGGCCACGATCACTTCCGCCTTGGCGGCCGCCTCCAGGGCGGGCGTCTCAAAGTCGATGCCAGGCCGCACCCAGAGCAGCCTGGCCTGGGGATCCAGTCCCCGGCTGAAGTGGTCCAGGCGGAGCGAGTAGAGGCGCCCGCCCTCCAGCTCGACCTCTTTGCTCCTCAGGACCGGGTGGTGAATGTCGGCGTACTCGACGAGGAGCTGGCCGTCCAGATAGAGTTTGTAGCCGCTAAAGCCATCGACGCCGAGCCTGTACTTGCCGCTGATTGGGGGCACGAGGTAACCCGACCAGCGGATCGAAAACTCGTCTCCCCATTCTCCGGACAACGGCGTCGTGTCCTTCCAGATGAAATCGATGGTGCGATCGGTTTGGCATAAGGCTGGCTCCCCCTTGAAATCTGGGTTGTCATAATACTCCACCGCCAGGCCACTTTCCCCTGCCCATGCCTCCGCCCGGCGGAGGAACGCCGAGGGGATGACCTCAAAGGGGGGAGCGCCATCAACCAGGCCACAGCCCTGCGCATAGTAGAGCGTGGAGGATGGCGACAGCTTCTTGCGGATGCCCTCCAATGGCGTAACCGGCTCGGCCGGAGTCCCGCTGTAATTTCCGGCTAGAACCGTCACGCTATCCGCATTGGGTCCGACAACGGCGATAGATCTGATGTCCTTGGGCAGCGGCAGTAGACTGTCCTCGTTCTTGAGCAGCACCATCGATTCTCTGGCCGCCTGGAGGGCCAGCGCCCGGTGGCGGGGTGAGTCAATGACCTCGTAGGGTATGCCAGCGTAGGGTACCTGCTCGGGTGGATCAAACATGCCCAGCCGAAAGCGGGCTGTGAACAGCCGTTCCACCGCGCGGTCGATGGCCTCTTCGGAGATCAGCCCCTGTTCCACCGCCCCCAGCAGCGCCGGGTAGGTGGAGCCGCAGTTGAGATCGCAGCCATTCTTGACGGCCAGGGCCGCCGCCTCTTCGGGGGTACCCACGACCTTGTGGTGGGCATAGATGTCAATGATGGCCCAGCAGTCGGACACGACGTAGCCATCCAGCCCGTCCTCCCCACCAAACCCCCACTCCTCGCGCAGGATCTGCTGCAGGAGGGTGGGGCTGGCGCAGGCCGGCTCGCCGTTCACGCGGTTATAGGAGCCCATGATCGAGACGGCGCCGCCCTCCTTGATGCAGGCCTCGAAAGCGGGCAGGTAGGTATCCCGCATATAGCACTCGTCCACGACGGCGTCAAAGTGGTGGCGGTCCTTTTCCGGGCCGCTGTGCACGGCATAAGTGCTTGGGAGTGGCAACAAGCTTCAGGTATTGGGGATCGTCGCCCTGCAGTCCTTTGATGAACTCCACACCCATCCGGGCGGTGAGGTAGGGATCCTCGCCATAGGTTTCCTGGCCCCGGCCCCAGCGCGGGTCGCGAAGGATATTGACGTTGGGCGACCAGAAGGTCAGACCAGTATAGATCTTGGTTATACCGCGCCGCAGCGCTTCGTGATGTTTGGCCCGTCCCTCGTCCGAGGTGGCCGTGGCGATCTGGGTCATGAGGTCGGCGTTCCAGGTTGCCGCCAGCCCGATGGCCTGGGGAAAGACGGTGGCTACCCCGGCCCGCCCCACGCCGTGCAGGCATTCCTCCCACCAGTTGTAGGCCGGGATGCCCAGCCGTTCGATGGCCGGGGCATCGAAGACCATCTGGGATACCTTCTCTTCCAGGGTCATCTGGGAGACCAAGTTGGCCACGCGTTCTTTGATAGGTTTCGAGGTATCTTTGTACACGATTCCCTCCAGGTTGTCTCGCCTTGACTCACTCACAATGACAATCATTACATGGATTGAGTTGGTGATGCCCTCAAGGGTTTGTCCTTCTTGCTTTGGATCAGCCCGATCAGCTTTGCTGCAGCCACGTGGCCCATCTGGTTGATGAACTGGGCCGGGAAAGATACCGGTGTCCTTTTCAGAGTATGACATGGGCCAGGGCATTTGTCAAGGAGGAAATCGCGGGCGTTTGTTGTTGAGCAAAGTCGCAGGACATGGTACAATAGGGTGGTCACAGGCAGACTGGTGAAGACCGGGGTCCACGGCGATCCTGGTTCGTTGCTGCACAGCAGGTTGAATGTCATGGCCATGCCGCTCTTGACAACAAAGCTCCATATCCCGCCCCTGCGGCGCAGCTTGGTCCGGCGCTCGCGTCTGTTGGAGCGCCTGAGCGAGGGACTGGACCGGAGGCTGACGTTGGTCTCTGCGCCGGCGGGTTTTGGCAAGACCACCCTGCTGGTCGAGTGGGTTGGCGATCTTCAAGGAACCGATTCCCCGCCGGTGAAGGTGGCCTGGCTCTCGCTGGACGCCGGCGATGACGATCCCGCTCGCTTTTTTGCCTATCTCTCCGCGGCGATCCAGCGTGCCCAGGACGGCACGGACCGGAGTGACGGGCAGTCGTTCGAACTTGCCGGTTCTTATGCCCTTGAGCCCCATCTCGTTCACCTCATCAACCAAGTCGCTCGTCAGCCGTACAAACTCTTGCTGGTCCTGGACGACTATCACCTGATTACCTCGCAGGCGATCCATGGTGCTGTGGCCTTCTTGATCGAGCACCTGGCCGAGAACATGCACCTGGTCCTGGCCACTCGCGGCGACCCACCCTTGCCCCTGGCCCGCCTCCGGGCCCGAGGTGATTTGCACGAACTGCGCCAGTCTGATCTGCGTTTCACAGCCGCAGAAGCGGCCGCGTTTCTGAACGACATCGCCAGGCTGGAGCTTTCCCTTGAGGATGTCGCTGCCCTGGAAGCGCGTACGGAAGGCTGGATTGCCGGTCTGCGCATGGCGTCCCTGGCTGCCCAAGGCTGGAAGGCGGATGACGCTCGCGGCCTATCAAGGTCCATTCAGAACCTGACCGGGAGCCACCGCTTTATCCTGGACTATTTGGTAGAAGAGGTGCTCGACCAGCAAACGCCCGCCGTCCAGCGGTTCTTGCTGGAGACCTCGATTCTGGAACGCTTGACCGGCCCGCTTTGTGACGCCGTGCGATTTGGCACAGCCAAATCGCCAAGCACTTCGGATGAAGCTGCCGTGCGATTTGGCACAGCCAAATCGCCAAGCACTTCGGATGAAGCTGCCGCGCGATCCGGCCCCGAATCTCCATCACAGATAGACGCAGATCTGGGGTTGCGGCGCGAGCCTGTTGATGTCCCGCGGCCAGAGTTTGATATCCAGTCTCCGAGCCAACCGATCTTGCAGTACCTGGAAGCCGAGAATCTATTCATTGTACCCCTGGATGATGAGCGGCGCTGGTACCGCTATCACCGCCTGTTTGCTGACCTCCTGCGCAAGCGCCTGCAGCAGACCTATGGCAGTCCGGCGCCGGCGCTGCACCGGCGGGCTAGTGAGTGGTACGAGCAGCAGGGGTTGATGGCGGAGGCCATCGATCATGCCCTGGCGGCAAAAGACGACGTACGGGCGGCAACCCTGATCGACGCTGGTGTGGAAGCGACCTTTGCGCGCAGCGAGATTGTGACCATTCTCCGCTGGGTGGAAAAGCTGCCCGATGAGCTGGTGCGCGGCCATCCGACTCTGTGTTTCTACCATGCCTGGGCCCTGCTGATGAGCGGCCGCTCGCTGGATACCGTGGAGCGAGACTTGCTGGACATCACCTGCGAGCAGGACGGTGCACCGCCCTGCGACGAGATGGCAGGCAGGGTGGCTGCCCTGCGTGCCTACAGCTTGCTCCTTCAGGGCGACATGCCGCGGGCGGCGGAGATGTGCGCTCAGGCGCTGGATACGCTGCCCGAGGGCGACCAGTTCCTGCGCGGAACCATGGTCTGGGTATCCAGCCTGGCCCGGCTCTTTGACGGCAGACTCCAGGACGGAAGCCAGGAACTTGGCGAGCTGGCCAGGATGGGGCAGGAGCTCGGCAACTTGCTGATCGCTGTCACGGCGCTCTGCTACCAGGCCAGGCTTCAGTCCAGGCAGGGCCAGCTGTATCGCGCCAAAGAGATCCTGGAACGGGCGCTGCTGCTGGCAACCGATAGGCAGGGGCGGCGGCTGCCCATCGCCAGCGAGCCATTGATAGGCCTCGGCGAGCTGCAACGAGAATGGAATTGTTTTGATGCAGCTGTAGATGATTTGACCGAAGCCATTGAACTCGCCAATCAGTGGAGTGAAGTCGCGGCCCTGGACGCTTACGGTCCCCTGGCGCGCATCAAGAGGGCAACGGGAGATTGGGCAGGAGCGCAGGAGGCCATTGAGACGGCCCGGAGTCTGGCCCTCAGGTCCGAGTCTACTGAGCTAGACGACCACGTGGTGGAACTGCAGCATGGCCACCTGCTGGTGGCGCAAGGCGATCTTGAAGGGGCCAGGCGCTGGGCCGAAAGGCGGGGACTGGACCCAGACGTGCCCACTGCGCTGCCCATCGGGCCGGACGAGCCTTTCGCCGAAAGGCGTCTACGCAAGTACGAGCTCGGGGTTCTGGCGCGGCTGTTCCTGCTGGGGGATCAGACCGCGGAGGCTCTTGTTCTGCTGGAATTGCTCCTGGCCGAGGCCAGGAGCCTGGATCGAACGGACCTGATCATCAACTTTCAGATCCTGCGCGCTCTGGCGTTCCAGTCAGCGGGCGAGTACCGGGATGCGATGTCTTCCCTCGCCGAGGCGCTCAGCCTCGCCGAGCCGGGGAACTATGTCCGTGTCTTTGTCGACGAGGGGCCGGCCATGGCCGCTCTCCTGCGCCGGGCTGCTTCTCGTGGCGTTTCCCCAACCTATAACGCGCGACTGCTGGAAGCATTCGAAGGTTCCGGTGCAGTACCCCAAGATGAGTGGCAGCACCCGCGTCCGCAGCCCCTCATCGAGCCCTTGAGCGAGCGCGAGATGGATGTCCTGCGCTTGCTTGCCAGCGGCATGTCCAATCCCGAGATCGCCGAATCCCTCTATATCGCTGTGAGCACGGTACGCTCCCATTGCAAGAGCATCTACGCCAAGCTGGACGTGCATAAACGCTGGGACGCGGTGCAGCGAGCCCAAGAACTGGGCCTGCTCTAGTACCGGGATAGCGCGTGGAACCGCTCGAGAACCTCCACCAGTAAGGTGGGGGTTTGTGCAGTTCCCCCCTTCTTTTCCCCCAGGTGGGTGATGACAGCTCACCCCATGTGAGGGTATACTGGGGCCATGTCACAGAGGAAAGAGTACGCTTGCCGAGGGGTAGACAGGATGAGATCAGAGGCCGGAGAAACGGGAGCAACGCGCAGTGATCCGGAGATGGTCTACGAGATCGAGATCGAGGGAGAACTGGACCAGAGCTGGGAACAGTGGCTCGATGGCCTGACGATCAGTGCCGAGTCCGCTGGAAGGCGACCGCTCTATGCGGCCAAATCGGAGGAACCACGGCGCGATCAGGCAAGTCCAGGTCGCACGACGCTGACCGGCGCCGTAGCCGACCAGGCAGCGCTGCGCGGCGCGCTGTGCCGTCTTTGGGACCTGAACCTGACCATCGTCTCGGTCCAGAGGATCGAAAAGGGGGAACAAAGTGGCTAATCAGGTGTATCCCGAGATCTCAGGGATACTCTTCACCGCCGATCCGGTGACGGGCAGTCACATGCGCATGACGGGGAGCTACAGCAATGGACAGCGTGGCGGGCTGGTTTCGGGTGACCTTGCACCTGAGGAATTCGCGATAGAGCGGCCCCAAGGCCGCTACGACGGCCCATCCACTCTGAAGCCCTACGCTCGCAGGCTCTACAAGCTGGCCGTCCGGCTGGAGAAGGAGCAGGCTCATCCCCAGCAGATCGAGTGGGCAGTCACCGGGGGCAGGGTCAAGGTTCTCCAGTCACAGCCGGTCGTGGCGCTCCAGGGCTACGATGCCCCCACCGGCGACTGGAACGACAGCCTGACCGGTGATTTCCTGTGGTCGCGCAACAATTTTGGCGAGGCCCGGCCCGACGTGATGAGCCCCTTCACCTACTCGCTCAGTGAGAAGGTCTGGAGCGAGATCAGTTTCCTGCCCGGCTACCACCTCTCGGGCAATATCTGCGGCCGCTACTATGCCAACGTCAGTGTTGCCATCTCGATGTCTATGGCCATGGGCAAGAGCAAGGATGCCGCGCTGGCGATGATGAAAGGGCTGCTGGGCAACGTGCCGGAAGATCTGGAGATCCCGCTGATCCCGCTGCCCCGCTCGGTTATGCTCCTGGCGCTGCCCCGGATGATTAGGTTGGGCATGAAGGAGAAGGCGGGCGGCAAAGGGATCCCACAATTCCTGGCGATGAACCCAGCTCGCTGCAGGGCGCTGCGGCAGCGGATCCAGGAAATAGACGAGATGGCCTTACTGGCTGCCTTCTGGCACGAGGAGATCATGCCCAGGCTATTGGACAGCATCTGGATCATGGGCGGCTCCGCGCAGCCTCTCGAGTCCAAGATGAAGCTCAGGGACGAGCTGATCGAGCTGGTGGGCGAAGCCGATGCCAATGCCCTGTTCTCCAGCCTGAGCAGCGAGGATGAAATGCTGGCCAGCCTGGGCCCGGTGGTCGGCGTGAGCAAGGTGGCCCGCGGCGAGATGAACCGTGCAGAGTATCTGGAAAAGTATGGTCATCGCGGCCCGCAAGAGGCCGAGCTATCCGAGCCTCGTCCGGCCGAGGATCCAGCGTGGCTCGACCGGCAACTGGCCGAATACGAGAAGGAGCCAGTAGACGTGGATGCGCTGCTGGCCAGGCGCCAGGTCGAGTTTGAGGCCGCCTGGCAGCGACTCCAACAGCGCCATCCCAAGAAGGCGCAAAAGCTACGGCCCAAGATCGAAGCGGTGGGTCCAGCAGCCCGCCTGCGCGAGACGGTGCGCGACGAGATCACCCGCTTTCTCTGGGTGGAACGCGAGTGGGCCCTGCGCGCCGGCGTGCTGACGGGCTTGGGCAACGACATCTTTTTCCTGACCATCGATGAGGTGCTGGCGCTGCTTACAGGCGAGGCGGCTGGCGGCAGGGATGCGACGCGCTACATCCCAGCCCGCAAGGAGACCCATGCCCGCTACCGGGCGCTGCCGCCCTACCCGATGATCATCCGCGGCCGCTTCGACGTCTTCGAGTGGGCATCGGATCCGGACCGGCGCAACGACATCTATGACGCGACTGCTCCTGCACCTGCCTCCCGGTCGAACACGATTACTGGCTTTGCCGGCGCGGCGGGCCAGGTCGAGGGTTTGGTCCGCGTGCTGGACGGGCCGGAACTGGGTGACCAGCTCGAGCCTGGCGAGATCCTGGTGGCCGTGACGACCAACGTCGGCTGGACGCCCATCTTTCCCCACGCCGCCGCGGTCGTAACCGACGTGGGCGCGCCGCTTTCCCACGCGGCCATCGTCGCCCGTGAGTTGGGAATTCCGGCCGTTGTGGGCTGTGGCAGCGCCACGACCCGCCTGCGCACCGGTGACCGGGTGCGCGTTGACGGCGGTGGGGAACCGTCGAACTGCTACAACGCGGCGGCGATGCCCCAGTCCTTGAGTGAGGGAAACCGTGTGGCGGGTGGAACCCTGGGATTCACCATCGTAAGGCAAGATGGTATCTTGTCCAGAGTGGCAGGGGGAGACGAGATGATCGTAGAAGCTTGGAACGACTCTCTGGCAGGTGACTTTCTCTGGTCAAATGTGAATTTTGGCGAAGCGGTCACAGAAGTGATGACGCCGCTGACCTGGTCGGTGATCCAGTTTACCCTGGACGACTGGATCTTTTTGCCGGGGCGGCCCACCGTGGGGGTGATTGGCGGGCGTCCATACCTCAACATCAGTGTCTTTGCTACGGTCCTTTTTGGAATGGGCCGCAGCCGCCAGGACCTGCTCAACTCCCTGGAATCGACCTTGTATATGCGCCTACCCGATGAAATGCCCATTCCCATCATCCCGGTATCCCGCGGTACCCTTTTGCGGGGCATGGGGTCCGCGCTGCGGGTTCAGTGGAGACAGCGGCGCGGCGTCAAAACCGCCCCCGCGTATGTGGATGGCAACAGGGCCTGGTTCCAGGCTATCCGCCAGGAGATCCAGTCCCGGGAAAGGGCTTCCGGTCTGCGCGATCTTTGGCATTCTGACATCAGGCCCCACATCAAGAAAGGCGTCTGGTGCGTACTGGGCAGCGCCTCCCACTCGGCCGATTATACCCAGAAGCTGCGCCGCCAGCTGGTGGAGCTGGCCGGCCCCGAGGATGCGGATTTCCTGATCGCCAACTTGAGTGACGAGGATGCGCCGCTGGAAAGCCTTGGGCCGCTAGCCGGACTGGACAAACTGGCGCGAGGCGAGATTTCTAGGGCCGCATACCTGGGGAGTTGCGGGCACCGCGGGCCTCACGAATTCGAACTTTCGGTGCCACGGCCGGCGGAAGACCCGATGTGGCTGGATCAAGAACTGGAGAGGATGCGCAGGTCTCCCGTGGATGTGCAAAGCATGGTGGCGGAACAGGGCCGATCGTATGCGGCTGCCTGGGAGCGGCTGCAGTTACTTCCCTCGCGGGAGGCCAGGCATCTTGGCCGCAAGATTCGGGAGAGCGCCCGCCGGGCGCGCCTGCGAGAACTCGCGCGTTCAGCCTATGTCCGCGACCGTTGGGCGATCCGGCTTTTTGCGCTCCGGGCCGGAGACATGACCGGTCTTGGCGACCGGGTTTTCTTCCTGACCCTGGGAGAGATGATGGCACTCCTGTCCGGCGACCGATCGGTCACACAGGCCATCGGTGCGCGGATTGAAGTTTACCAGAAGTACAAAGATCTGCCGCCCTACCCGTCCGTGATTCGAGGGCAGTTTGATCCCTTTGCCTGGGCAGCGCATCCCAACCGTCCCACCGGCTTTTTCGATGCCCAGAGCAGGGATGTCGCGACACACGATCCTGACCTCGTGGCGGGTTCACCGGGATCCGCGGGGATCGTGGAGGGGATCGTCCGGGTCCTCGATGGTCCCGAGGCCGGCGACTGCCTGCAAAAGGGAGAAATCATGGTCACGGTCCAGACGGATATTGCCTGGACCCTGCTCTTCCCGCGAGCGGGCGCCATAGTCACCGATGTCGGCGCTCCTCTCTCTCACGCGGCCATCGTGGCCCGCGAGCTGGGCATCCCGGCGGTGGTGGGCTGCGGCAATGCGACTGCGGTGCTCAAGACTGGCGACCGGGTCCGGGTGGATGGCGGGCGTGGGACGGTCGAGGTGCTCAAGAGTTCGCTGATGGGTGCGCCAGCCGCCACGGTGAGCGCGGCGCATTCCCTTGATTCAGACGAGATGCAGATAGAGGTGTAACATGAGGTTGGATCTCAATTCATCCCAGTACGTGCTGGCCCTGGCCGATGATAGGGCCACCCTTGAGACGGTAGGCGGCAAAGGCGCTTCGCTGGCTCGCCTCGTGGCAGCCGGCCTGCCGGTACCCGACGGTTTTCACGTGACAACCGCTGCCTACCGGCTGTTCGTCGCTGAGAACAACCTGCAGCCAGGCATCGAGGCGGCGCTGGAACAGGTGGATCTCGCCCAGCCGGCGACGTTGGAGAGGGCATCGCAGGCCATCGGCGATCTGTTTGCTACGGGACAGACACCGCCAGATGTGGCCAGCGCCATCGCTCTGGCCTACGCTTCGCTCGAAAACGAACACGCGGGTGGATCGCCGCAGCAACCGGGTTTGCCTGTTGCCGTCCGTTCCTCCGCCACCGCAGAAGATCTGCCTGATGCCAGCTTTGCCGGTCAGCAGGAAACCTACCTCAACATCGCGGGCTATGGCCACGTGCTGGAGTCGGTCAAAAGATGCTGGGCCTCCCTGTGGACGGGGCGGGCCATTGGCTACCGGGCCCGGCAGGAGATCAGCCCCGATGGCCTGGGCCTGGCCGTGGTCGTCCAAAACATGGTGCCTGCCGAGGCGGCCGGCATCCTCTTCACGGCCAACCCCATCAACGGCGCTCGCGACGAGGCGCTGATCAGCGCCTCGTGGGGATTGGGAGAATCGGTCGTGGGCGGGGCGGTTACGCCCGACGCGCTGACCGTGGAAAAAGCCACAGGTGCCGTGCTCGACTACCAGGTTGCCGACAAGCGGGTGATGACGGCGCGTCTATCGGACGCCAGCGGAGCTGATGCAGGCACAGAGGAGCAGCTGGTGCCGGAAGACTTGCGAGGCGCCCGCGTGCTCGACGATGAGGCCGCCCTAGAACTGACCAGGCTGGGTGTGGAGATCGAAGCGCTGTACAGCATGCCCATGGATATCGAATGGACCCTGACGGACGGCCAGATCGCCATCGTCCAGGCGCGGCCTATCACGGCCTTGCCTTCGGTGCCGGAAGCAAGGATTCAGCTGCCAACAGAGTGGCCCATGCCCGACCCCAAGGGGCCCTATATGCGCGGCAGCATCGCTGATTTCATGCCCGATCCGCTGAGCCCGCTGTTCGCTACCATGGGCGTACCGGCCATCAACGCCGGAATGCAGCAGACGCTCGAGGAACAGATGGGCGGGCAAGCCACCTTCCTAGAGAACTACCTCACGACCATCAACGACTATGCCTACCTCCATGTGAGCCTGGGCTGCCGGGGATGGGGGTGGGTGCTGTTCAGGATGGCTCCTTCCATCCCTCGATTGCTGCGCAACGGCGAGCGCCACTGGCGCGAGGTTGCCCGTCCCCGCTACGCCGAGACCGTGGCTCAATGGCGCGGCAGGTTGCTGGATGAGATGACCTCGGCCGAACTGCTGGCCGGCGCCAGCGAGCTGACGGCCGCCATGGGGCGCTATCTCACCGCGCTTCAGGTGGACGCCATCGGCACCGCCGCCGGCACCGAGGGGCTCTTTACGGCCGTCTACGACAAGACGGTAAAGCGCGACGGGGATCCGCCAGCCGCGACCCTGCTTCTGGGCGCGGATAGTACGCCGATCCAGGCCGAGAAAGCGCTCTACGACCTGGCCCAGTGGTGCCGTGAAAACGGCGAAGTGGCTAGCCTCATTCTGGACATGCCCTCGGACCGGCTGGCGGAGCAGCTCGCGCACGGAAAAGTGCCACTGGGCAACGGGAACTGGGGTGAGTTTGAGCGTCGATTCCAGAGCCACCTGAAGCGCTACGGGCACAGCATCTATGACCTCGATTTTGCCAAGCCACTGCCCGCGGACGATCCGCTGCCGCTGCTTGAGGCGCTCAAGCTGTTTATCCGTGGTGAGGGCACCGATCCCCATGAGCGCCAGCGAAAATCGGTAGCGCGGCGGGAGGCGGCCATTGAAACCTCGTCGAGCGGGGTCAAAGGCTTGAAGCGCAGGCTGTTCCACTGGACGCTGGGCTGGGCGCAGAGATTCGCGCTCGTTCGCGAGGACAGCATCTTTGACATCGGCCTGGGCTACCCCGTGCTGCGGGGGCTGCTGCTCGAGTTGGGCCGCCGCCTTTCGGAGGCAGGCGCCATCGTCGATGCTGGTGACATCTTTTGGCTGGAGCATGTGGAGGTAGAACGAGGGGCGGAGGCCCTAGATCGGTCTATGGCACCTGAGGACATGACGCAGCGGGTGGAAGAGCGCCGAGCCATCTGGCGGGCCGAGAAGCGGGCCACACCGCCACAGAAACTGCCGCCCAAGGGCCGGGTCATGGGTATCAAGACCGATGCCTTTATGGCCGTAGACGCCGGCGAGCAGACGGACGATTTGCTCAAGGGCGTGGCCGCCAGCCCGGGGCAGGTCACGGCCACCGCCCGCGTCCTGCTGGGTCCTGAGGACTTTCGGCAAATGACGCCGGGGGACGTGCTGGTCGCCGAGATCACGACGCCGGCCTGGACGCCGCTCTTTGCCATGGCGGCCGGCATCGTCACCGACATCGGCGGGCCGCTGAGCCACGGCTCCATCGTCGCCCGCGAGTATGGCATCCCGGCGGTGCTGGGTACAGGCGTCGCCACCCAGCGTATCCGCAGCGGGCAGTTGATCACGGTGGACGGCGCCGCCGGGACCGTTAGCTTGACGTAATGCATCTGCAGTTCTGCTGGTCAGGATTGACGGCAGAATCTCTCAATAGAATCAATGCTGTGGCAGTGCCCTTCTACAAGTACTGACTGCCGGATCTGTCATTGCCTATCTATCCATGGCGCGTAGCACCACTCTATCGGAAACGACACTGCCAAACTGTCCCTGCGACGAGCGCAGCGAGAGCCTGTCCTGAGCGCAGCGTCAGGAAAGCAATCTCCACCTGTGACCGAGGGGAGACTCTCGGCCCAAACGACGGGCCTCGCAGTGACGCGGTTGGTGCCATCCGTATGCGCGCCGTTTGCGCCGAAGCACCGCCACGAGGACTCGCGGTGGCAATCCTCAGGGCACAGGTGGGGATCGCCTCGCTGAAGCTCGCGATGACCGGCCTGCCGCTGCCCAAAGCACAGAGTTCTGTTGGCACCGAGACCTACCATGGACACAACGAACCGCAAGAATGTCCTGATCTTATCACTGACCCTGGCTGTCGTCATGCTGGGTTTTGGCATGGTGATGCCGGTTTTTCCCTTTTATATCGAGAGCATGGGCGCCAGCGGCAGCGAGCTGGGCCTGTTGATCGCCATCTCGCCTCTGATGCAGCTCGTCTTTGCCCCCATCTGGGGCAGCGTCTCGGACCGGCGCGGGCGCAAGCCGGTCCTGCTCCTCGGCCTGTTGGGCTATGGCGTCTCGATGCTGCTCTTTGGCCTGGCCACCGAACTGTGGATGCTCTTTGCCGCCAGAGGGGTAGGGGCCATCCTCTCGGCGGCGACCATGCCCACCACGATGGCCTATGTCAGCGACTGCACGTCCAAGGAGGATCGGGGTGGCGGCATCGGCGCCCTGGGTGCCGCCACAGGGCTGGGCATCGTGCTCGGCCCGGCACTGGGCGGCTGGCTGGCGGTGGATTCGCTCTCCACGCCCTTCTTTCTCACGGCCGGCGTGTGCCTGCTGACCCTGTTGCTGGTCTGGTTCTTTCTGCCCGAGTCGCTACCCAGGGAGGCCCGCCAGCCGGCGGCCGGCGGGATCCGGCTGGCCGGCCAGCTCGGCGAGATGTGGCAGGCCCTGCGCAGCCCCCTGGGAGTGCTGCTCCTTATGGCTTTCCTGGTGAGCTTTGGACTAACCTGCTTTCAGGGGGTCTTTGGCCTCTTTGCCTCGCAGCAATATGGCCATGGGCCAAAAGAGGTCGGCTGGATCCTGGCCGTCATGGGCATTGTGGCCGCGGTCACGCAGGGCGTCTTGACCGGCCCGCTGACCAAACGCTGGGGCGAGGCGGCCGTGATCAAGGTCACCCTGCTGGCCAGTGCTGTTGGCTTTGGGTTGCTGTTGACGGCGGAGAGCCTGGGTATGGTACTCCTGACGACCGGGCTTTTCACGCTGCCCAACGCCCTGCTGCGGCCGGCCGTCATCTCGCTGACTTCCAAGAAGGCGGATGCCCGGCAGGGGGTGGCGATGGGCCTCAACAACTCGTTCAACAGCCTGGGCCGCATCGTGGGGCCTATCTGGGCCGGATTTGCATTCGATGCCAATCCATATCTGCCCTATCTCAGCGGCGCGGCCATCATGCTGGCCGGCTTTCTGGCCAGCATGGCCTGGCTTCCCCAGGAAATGGAGCTGGATGCCGAGCCCCAACGGCGGGGCATCCAGGTGTAGATTGATCGCGCAATCGCACAAGCGGGATACCCCAACTGCTGGTCAGCCATGGTTCGTCACCGGCGCTCCAGCGCCGTGCCGCGAACGGAAGCGCGCTGAAGCATGCCCTGAGCGAAGCCGAAGGGCGCGCACTACGAACAGATCCGGCCTAAATAAGGGTTGCCCGCGGTGCTTCCATAGCTGAGCCGGAAGAGTAGATCCCCGTTTCCTTGCGAGAAATCCTCTGCAAAACCCATTCAATTGCTGGTGATAGCACCCCGCGCATCCTGAGGCTATGGATTTGACATCCTCCGCGCCACATGATAAAATGCGCGCCGGTACTAAACGAGCGTTCAGTCAGTCTGATGGCCTAGCTCGACCGGGTTGGACTTGTTTGGTGAGAGGTAGGGGAGGCTAAGATGGTGACAAGCGACCAGGCCGCGGGAAGGCAATGCATCCTGGAGCAAGCACGACAGCTTTTTTTTGCGCATGGCTACCATGGCGTGTCCATCCGCGACATCGTCCAGGCCTGCGGGCTCTCTAACGCCGCGCTCTATTATCACTTTGGCAGCAAGCAGAATCTCTACATAGAGGTGATCAGGGGCTTTGTGGCCAGTGTGGTCCGGCCGGTGCAGGAGGCGGAAGCGGGCAGCGGCTCCAGTCGCGAGCGACTGACCAGAATGGTCCTGGCGTTTGCCCGGTTTAGCTTCGAGTCACGGAGCGAGCTTCAGACGCTGCTGCGTGACCTCACGGCGTGTGAGGGGGAGGAGATCCAGCAATTGATCCCCGAGGTGACAGGGCAGGTTCTGGCCCCTTTTGCCGCGGTCCTGGAGGATGGCATCGCCGCCGGCGAGATACGGGCGGTGGATGTGCGCCGCACCAGCTTCTTGCTGATGGGCATGCTCAATTCGCTGGCCGCTCGCCGCATGCATGGACCCGTAGCCGAACCATTGGCAGAGGACGTGGATCTGGCAATCAGCACACTATTTGAAGGGATTGGCACATAGATGGTACGTGTAGAACGGCGTCTGAGGGCGAGGCGATAGCGGTCCGATCCTCAGACCGTCACCGGAACCGATCATCCAATTGCGTGGACGTCGTCAAGGTCTATGAGACCGGAGCAGGCGGTTTCACAGCCATTAACGGCATCAGCCTGGATATCCAGCGGGGAGAGTTCCTGGGGGTCATTGGCAAGTCAGGTGCTGGCAAGACCACGCTGCTCAACCTGATCTCCGGGGTCAGTGAGATTGACCTCGGGTGAGGTGCTCTTTAACGAAGACGTCGATTCTGGTGCGCGTGACGATCTAACCAAGCGCAGCAGCAAGACGGCATGTCCATACAAGGGATGGATGAGGACGGGCTGGCCGTGTGGCGGGGCAACAACATGGGCATTGTCTACCAGTCCTTCGAGCTGATGCCCCAACTGAACCTGGTCCAGAACGTCATGCTGCCCCAGGACTTTGCGGGCACCTACCAGGCCCAGAATCAGCCAGGCGCATGCGCTGGAACTGCTGGACAGGGTCGAACTGCTGGAGCACGCCTACAAGCTGCCGGCCCATACCTCCGGCGGCCAGAAGCAGCGTATCGCCATTGCCCGAGCTCTGGTGAACGACCCGCCGGTCATCATTGCCGACGAGCCGACGGGCAACCTGGACACGGTGACTACGGAGACGATTTTTCAGATCTTTGAGGCGCTGGTGGCACAGGGCAAGACCGTCATCGTGGTCACGCACGACAACAGCCTGGCCGCGCGCTTTTCCCGGCGGGTGTACATATCCGATGGTGAGCTTGTGGACAGCTACGAACAGGGCAGCTTTGTGGTAACCAGGGAATCTGGCGAGGATGTTCAAGCCATCGAGTCGGCCGCCGCGGCTGCTAACAGTGGAGCGGCCGTCCTGGAACCGGTCGAGCGCGCGGCGAGGACGCCGCGCGATTGCCAGGCGAACAACGGAGCCGTGGTGCAGGCATCTGGACTGGAACCGGAGAATGCGGCCATCGTCCTGCGCGATGTGGTCAAGACCTACGTAAACGCCGCCGGCGAGTTCCCCGCCCTGAAGGGCATCAACCTGCAGATGTGCTACGGGCAGTTTGTGTCCCTGGTCGGCAAGTCGGGCTGTGGCAAGTCCACGCTGCTGAATATGCTGACCGGGATCGATCACCCCACCTCGGGCGAGGTGATTGTCGGCGGGCGGAATATCTACGAGATGACCGAAAGCCAGCGGGCTTTGTGGCGCGGCCGCAACGTGGGCATCGTCTTTCAGTTCTTCCAGCTCCTGCCAACGCTCACGCTTGCTGGAAAATACCATGCTGCCCATGGACTACTGCGACGTATACCGGAGCCAGCGAGCGGCCGGAGCGGGCCATGGAGTTGCTGTCCATGGTCGGGCTGGAGGAACAGGCCCACCAGTTGCCGGCTTCGGTATCAAGCGGGCAGCAGCAAAGCGCCGCCATCGCCCGGGCGCTGGCCACCGATCCACCCATCATTGTCGCCGACGAGCCGACCGGCAACCTGGACTCGCGCTCGGCCGAGGCCATCCTTCGCCTGTTCGGTGAACTGGCCGATCAGGGCAAGACGATCCTGCTGGTCACCCACGATCCTTCCTTTACCAAGGCCACCGATCAGACGGTGATCCTCTCCGACGGCGAGATCATCGACGACCTGGTGGCGCGGGCCCTGCCCCTGCTGAGCCATCCGGAGATGCTCAAGGCGACCCACCAGGCCGAGAAGCGCCAGTACGAGCCGGGCTCGTTGATCCTCCAGCAGGGGAAGCAGGTGGACCATTTCTTCATGATCGCCAGCGGAGAGGTAGACGTCGTGCTGAACAGTCCGGGCTGTCCAGAGATCACCCTGGCCCGTCTGGGAGAGGGCCAGTTCTTTGGCGAGGTAGAACTGCTGCATAGTGAGAACTCGATCGCCAGCGTGCGCGCCGCGACCACGGGACCGGTGGAGCTGTCCCTGCTGTCCAAGAACGGCTTCCGGCAGTTGCTGGGTGGATCGCCCTCCACGCAGGAGATGGTAGCAAAAGTGGCCCGGACGCGCCGGGAGGAGAATCTGGCGCAGAATGGGGTCCATTCTGGGGATTGTGAATAGGGAGGAACAGATGGAGCATATCGAGGGATCTTTAAGGGAGTTCGAGACGCCGATATCTACTATCAGGGTTGGCTTCCCGACGAGAAGGCAAAAGCTGTACTGCTGGTTGTTCACGGGCTGGGCGAACATTGTGGACGCTATGAGAATGTGGTCAATCACTTTATCCCGTTGGGCTATGCCGTCTATGGGCTTGATCATATTGGACACGGCAAATCGGAGGGAGCGCGCGAGTACGTCGAGCGGTTTGACGATTTCACCGATACGCTGACCATCTTTTACGACATGATCACGGCATGGCAGCCGGGCAAGCCAATCTTCATCCTGGGTCACAGTATGGGTGGTCTGATCACATCCTACTACTTGCTGGATTGCCAGGACAAGTTCAAGGGAGCGGTCATCTCTGCCCCGGCCGTCAAGGTCGGTGACAGTTTCTCACCCGCAGCCATCGCGATGAGCAGAGTCTTGTCGAAACTGGTACCCAAGATGGGTCTGATCGCGCTGGATGCCAACGGACATCTCGCGAGACCCAGAGGTGGTGGAGGCCTATGTGAACGACCCCCTGGTCTACCATGGAAAGACGACTGCGCGGTTGGGAGCGGAATCGCTGTCCGCCATGCTGCGGGTCACGGCAGAGGCTGGCAAGATCACGCTGCCATTCATTGTCGTGCAGGGCAGCCAGGACAGCCTGGTTGAACCAGCCGGCGCCCAGATGCTCTACGACAAGGCCAGCTCCGAAGACAAGAGCCTCAAGATCTATGAGGGGCTGTATCACGAGGTATTCAACGAGCCAGAACGCGACCGCGTTCTAGAGGATGTGCGAAGACGTGAGCATTGAGATCACATTCTGACAGGGTAGTGAGGGGTTATGCAAGAAAACCGAAACGTCATGAGGCCGCGCTGGAGCAAGGTGCTGGCCGACCTGTGGGACAACAAGACGCGCACGTTGCTGGTGGTGCTCTCTATCGCGGTCGGGGTATTCGCCGTGGGTACCATTGCCAACGCCTTCCAGATCCTTTCGGTAGATATCCATGCCAGCTATGCTTCGGTGAACCCGGCCAATATCACCATCCTGACCGAGCCCTTTGACGAGGCGTTTCTCAGTTCTGTGGAGGGCATGCCGGGAGTGGCCGATGCCGAGGGCCGCCAGCATGTGACGGTGAGCATCAAGCTGGACGGTGAACCTGCAAAGAGCCTGGAGCTGATTGCTATCAAGGATTTTGCCGAGTCCAAGATCGGTCTGCTTGAGACCAAGGAGGGCCAGTCCATCCCGGCGGACCAGGAGATGCTGCTGGGCTTTGATTCCATGAGCGATCCAGGCTTTGGCGTTGGATACGTGCTTGCGGTTGAGCTTGCAGATGGTACGCAACGGCGGCTGCCGGTGGTGGGTTCGGTAGCAGACCAGAGTGCGGAGCAGGATCCGACGCAGTTGACCAGGGGCTATGTCACCTATGATTCACTGGAATGGCTGGGCGAGGACACGAATTTCGACAGGCTTCGTCGTTACCGTAAGTGAGGGCTCCAACAACGAGGCCCATATTGAGTCGGTGGCGGCGACCATCGAAGACAAGCTTGAAAAGAGCGGCCGCCAGGTCTTCCGTACCTGGACCGGCAAGTCTGGCGAGCATCCCCAGGCGACGATGGTTGTGGCCATCCTGGGCATTTTCGGCGCGCTGGGCGTGCTGGTCATGCTGCTCAGCACTTCTCTGATCTTTAATACGCTCAACGCCCTGCTCGCCCAGAACCTGCGCCAGATCGGCGTGATGAAGCTGATCGGGGCGCGCAGTTTCCAGATCCTGGGCATGTACCTGATCCTGATCCTTCTGTTTGGCCTCCTGGCTCTCTTGATAGCCGCTCCCGCCGCGGTGCTGGCAGGCTACGGGCTGTCATGGTTTCTGGCCTTTATGATGAATGCCAACGTGCAGGGCATTCGCATTTTCCCTACCACGATCGTCATGCAGCTCGTGCTCTCTCTGCTGGTGCCCCTGGGGGCAGGATTTGTCCCCGTGAACAGCGGTTCCAAGATCAAGGTGCGCCGGGCCCTCAGCAACGACCGGTCCAGGCGATCAGCCAACGGTCAGCGGTGTGTGGCAGCGACTTGGGACCTTGCTGGGATGGGTCTCGCGGCCGGTCATGCTCTCTATCCGCAATACGTTCCGGCGCAGGGGGCGTCTGATTCTCACGCTCCTGTCCCTGACGGTGGCGGGCTCCGTCTTTATCGCGGTCTTTAATGTGCGGGTCTCGATGCAAGACTTTATGGATGGGATGATGCAACACTTTATGGCCGATCTCACCCTGAGCCTCGAGCGGCCCTACCGGACCTCTACCGTGGAGCAAGCCGCCCTCCAGGTGCCGGGCATTCAGTCGATTGAAGCCTGGTCGGGGGCGAGTGGGGAGGTCATGGATCCGAGTGGAAACGTCATCGAGCATCTGGCAATCACAGCGCCACCCGCCGGCAGCGTGCTGATCGATCCCGAAGATAACGGAGGGACGCTGGCTGCTGCCCGGCGATGGCAATGCCATTGTGACTTCGGAAGCGATCCGGAATACCTATCCGGACATCAAGCCGGGCGATACGCTGCGCCTGAGCCTGTCGGGTGAACCAGAGGAGACGTGGACCCTGGTCGGGATGTTCAGTTTCCCCGACTTTGTTGGCGACCCGCTGGCCTATGTTCCCCTCGAGCTCACTCTCCGGCAGCCAGCGGGAGCCCACGCACCTCACTTCCTACCGGCTGGCCACCGGCGACCGGAGCGTGGAAGGGCAGATGAGGATTGGCGCTGCCCTTGACCAGCACCTGCGGGCACTGCGGCTTCAATGTCAGCGCCGTGCAAACCGGGGCAGAGATCCAGGAGATGAGCGCGCAGATGATCAATATCCTCATTGTGCTTCTGTTGATGATGGCCCTGCTGACAGCCGTGGTCGGCAGCATCGGCTTGACGGGCACCATGGGCATGAACGTGCTGGAACGAACACGCGAGATCGGCGTCATGCGCGCCATCGGCGCGGTGGACTCGGCCATCGTCAAGTCGGTGGTCATCGAAGGCGCCTTTATCGGTCTGATCAGTTGGGTCATCGCCGTGCCGCTCTCCTTTCCCATCAGCTACGTGCTGTTGACCATCATCAGCACGTCGATGGGCATCGGCGATATTGGCCTGAGCGTCACCCCACAGGGCATGATCATCTGGCTGGTGCTGGTCTTGGTCCTGACGGTGCTGGCCAGCGTGTGGCCCGCTCGCAACGCCTCACGCCTGACCATCCGCGAGGTACTGGCCTACGAGTGAGCAGGCGGGATGGTGAGCCGCCGTGGTCTTTGCGCTCCAGCTAGTTCCACGGTACAATGCCGGTACTGCCGCTCAGGAGGATTGCGATGGTCTTTAGACGCAGACCCGTCCTTAGACCCAGATACCCCTTCAGGAATCTGGTCTTTCAGGGGGGCGGCGTCAAAGCCTATGTCTATCATGGCGCCCTGCGCGTCCTCGATGAGTACGGCATCCTGTCACAGGTCGAGCGAGTTGCTGGGACCTCCGCGGGGGCACTGCAAGCGATGGCCCTGTGCTTTCGACTCGGTGTCGAGGAGACCATCGAGCTTTACAAGACCGTCGACTACTCCAAGGTCCGGTCCCTGCGGAGTACAGACGAATCCGAACAGAGAAGCAGCAGCGGACTGGTCGCGGGACTGGCACATGTGCAGGGCGACCTGGAGGGGGCCAGCCGCATGTTGCGCAGGTACGGGCTCTATTCCAACGCCTATGTCAAACACTGGTTGAGGACTGCCATCTCTGACCATTGTGACGGCAATGGGCGGGCGACCTTTGCCGAATTTCGAGCCCGCGGTTTCCGCGACCTCTACACTGTAGCTGTCAATCTTACCCGCCAGAGGGTAGAGGTCTTTTCCGCCGATAGAACGCCAAATGTGGCTGTTACCGATGCCGTCCTGATGTCAAGCACCGTCCCCTTCTTTTTCGAGGCTGTTCGCTTTGACGGGGAAAACCTCGGGCAGGGGGACTATTACATCGATGGCGGCATGTTGAGCAACTATCCGCTTACGATTTTCGATGGGCCCGGGTTCGAAAAGGGCAATCGCCACTTCTTGTATGGCGTCAACTGGGAAACGCTCGGCTGCCAATTGGTTGAACCAGAGGACTGCTTGCACCGTGGCGGGGAGATCACCAGCATCGTGAGCTATGCGGCCAACGTAGTCGAAAGCCTGGGCAGCATTCAGAATGTGGCTGTTGACATGCGCACAGTAGACCGCTGGCGGTCGATCCCGATCAGCAATTGTGGTGTTTCGGCGCTCAACTTTGACATCCAGCCCACCGAGAGCGATCCCAAGTACGTTGAAATGGTGCAGACCGGAGAGCAAGCCACAAGGGAGTATCTGGACAACTATCGGAATCCCACCGATCGTCTGGCCGATCTCAAGGAGAGGCTAGCTGTTGCTCTGAGAGCCGTCACCGATCAACAGGATTGAAAACCGCGACCTCCATCTTGAGGTCCGAACGCCGGCTTGTATCTGCTGCCCGCGTCTGTTTTCGCATATCAGCCTCTTCCCTATCGGGTCCAACATTCTGAAGTAGGGTTCTACGAAACTATGGTCGCCACTGTTCGATGCTCGTAACTCTTTCCCGTTTTTGACTCTATTGCTCGTTGCGTTGTCGCTCTTCAGAATCCAAAGCAAGGAGGCAAGGATGAGTTCACCTGATTCTCCAGCAGACTGTCTGGTTAAGGCCGATCTCGTTCTGACCAACGGGAGGGTCTGGACAGTTGACAAGGATAACCCTCAAGCAGAAGCTGTCGCCGTGTGGAATGGTACCATTCTGGCCGTGGGCAGCACGCAGGAGATCGGTTCGCTGGCGGGTCCTGCGACAGAGATCATTGACCTGGAGGGCAAGCTGGTCCTGCCGGGGTTTAGCGACAGCCACACACACTTTGTGTTTGGCGGCTTCCACCTGCTGGGAGTCAATCTCAGGGGTGCCAGGAGCGAGCAAGAGTTCGGAGAGCTGCTGGCGGCCAAATCGACGGAGCTGCCGGAAGGTGACTGGCTCACCGGAGGAAGGTGGGATCACGAAAACTGGCCGGGGGGCAATTACCCGACCAAAGAACTCATCGATGCGTACGTGCCGGACCGGCCGGTGCATGTGGACAGATATGACGGCCACATGACTGTGGCCAATAGCCTGGCGCTGCAGATGGCCGGTATCTCGGCCGAGACCCAGAATCCCGTAGGCGGTATCATCCTGCGCCAACCTGAGACGAGGGAGCCAGCCGGTGGGCTGCAGGACACCGCAAGCAAACTAGTGGACAGGATCATCCCGCCCCCAAGCCGTGCTCAAGTGCATCAGGCCATCGAGAAGGCACTTGAGCTCGCTCGCCGGCATGGATTCACCTGCATCCATCAGGTGGACCTGACACCCCTCCACTTGGAGATCTACCAGGAGCTGCTGGCAGAGGGGCAGCTCACCTCGCGCATCTATGGTTTCATCCCCATCAAGTCTGCAGCCAGCCTGGTGGACCTGGGTATCCAACGGAATTTCCACCACAAGCACTGGATCGCCATCGGGGGTGTCAAGGCTTTTATGGGATGGCTCCCTTGGGTCCACCACCGCTCTCTTCTACGAGCCCTATGTCCAGGATCCCTCGACAGCCGGCATCTATCTCGGGGATCCCCTGGAGCTGAGAGAGCAGCTCATAGAAGCAGACAAGGCTGGGCTGCAACTGGCCGTGCATGCCATCGGAGACCGGGCAAATCATGAGCTTCTGGATACGTTTGAGGAAGTAGTCTCAGAGAACGGCTTCCGGGACCGGAGGATAAGGGTTGAGCATGCCCAACACATGCTACCCCAGGACTTTGAGCGGTTCGCCCAGCTGGATGTGATCGCCTCGGTACAACCCTATCACGCCATTGATGATGCCCGGTTCGCGGAAAAACGCATCGGGCTAGATCGCTGCAAGACCACGTATGCCTTCAATAACTTCCTGGAAAACGGCGTCACGATGGCTTTTGGCTCTGACTGGACCGTGGCCCCTTTGGATGCGATCTGGGGGATTTATGCGGCAGTTACCCGCCTGCCTCTGGACGGGTCCTCTCCGGAAGGCTGGTTTCCAGAACAGCGGATCCCCGTGGATGAGGCCATCAAAGCCTATACCTTGAGTCCCGCCTATGCCTGTTTCCAGGAGGATATTCTGGGCAGCATCACACCCGGGAAACTGGCAGATATGGTGGTACTGTCCCAGGACATTCGAGAAATCACCACCGAAGCCATCAAGGATGCCGAAGTCCTATACACCATTACGAATGGGAAAGTTGTATATGCCAAAGGGAAGGCGTAGAGTATCCAGGCCAGAAAAAAAGGGTGGGACGGGACTTGCCAAACTGTGGATCAACCTGCCCCTTGTTTCCCGCGGACACTTTGACAGAAATATGCATGCGTGCTAGTATGCCCGTTGCAGGAAAACTGAAATGGTTCCAAAGAGCCATGACGGCGCGCCTTGCGGATGTGGCTCAACAACCGATTGAGGCACTACCTTGCTGTTTCGTGAAACAACAACTGTTCACGGCAGCAAAGTCTTGAGAGAATAGGAGTCTAGGCCATGTCTCTAGTCAGTGTTCACAACGAATGGGATCCCCTGGAAGAGATGATCGTCGGTATTCCTGATAACGCTCGGGTTCCACATTGCCGGAAAGGATCTTTTTGCCCTGGAATACAATGAGCACTATGAAGATATGGCTCAGATTCCTTCAGGCCCCTATCATCCGCAGGTCATTGAAGAAACCAGAGAGGATTTGGAGGCCCTGGTGACAGCCCTGGAACAGGAAGGGGTGACGGTCCGCCGTCCTCAGGTCACAGACCATGCCACAATCTTTTCATCTCCGGATTGGCAATCGGATGGAGAATACAACTATTGCCCCCGCGACCTTTTGCTGGCGGTCGGAGAAACGATTATAGAATGTCCGATGCCCCTTCGGTCTCGCTTTTTTGAGAGCTTGGCCTACAAGGACTTGTTGCTTGAGTATTTTCAGAGCGGCGCCCAATGGCTGACTGCGCCCAAACCGCGCTTGCTGGATGACGTTTATGATGACAACCCACAGGGTAAGTCAAGGTACGGAATATCGAGCCGTTGTTTGACGCCGCCAATATTCTGCGCGCGGGCCGGGACATCCTCTATCTGGTGTCCTGTACAGGCAATATGATGGGCTATGAATGGTTGAAACGTGTCTTGGGCCCTGAATACCGGGTTCATCCTTTGGTGGGTATCTATGACGGCACGCATATCGACACCACCATTACCTTGCTCAGGCCAGGGTTGGTATTGCTCAACCCGTCTCGAATCAACGAGAGCAACATGCCCGAACTGTTCAAGGGATGGGATGTAATCTGGTGCCCTGAAATGATCGATACCGGACATTCGGTGGGGTGGGAGTATTCTCGGGCCTCGATCTGGTCGGGGATGAATTTCTTTATGATCAACCCAGGATTGGCTGTTGTGCCGGCAGCGCAAAAACCATTGATAAAAGTCCTGGCCAAGCATGGTATAGACACGATCCCTTTGCCGCTGCGTCATACTCGGACGCTCAGTGGCGGATTTCATTGCGTAACCCTGGATATTCGAAGACAAGGTGTCTTGGAAGACTATTCTTAGGCAAGTGTGACATCTCGTCGACGCTCGATATTGATTTGGCAAGCGCTGACAGAGCCAAGAGCACGTACCCTCGCTATATCCCGGACTGACCCAATGGAACTGACTTTCGATCACATCAATCCCTACTCAAAGACAATGTAGACAAATGAGCCGAGCCCACCTGGAGTGACAACATGAAAATCTCCCTCGTTCAATTGGCACTGTCCGATGACATGGAGCAGAATTTCACCAAGGCCCTGCGTTTGATGGACGAGGCGGCTTCACAGGGAGCCCGGCTGGTTTGCTTCCCCGAGGTTCAATTGAGCCCTTTCTTCCCCCAGTACCAGGGGTCTGGATGCCTCAAGATATGCGATAACCATTGATCACGAGTATGTGAAGAGGCTGCAGGAGAAATGCCGGACACTGAACATGGTCGGGTTCCCCAATTTCTACCTTCAGGACGGGGACAGATCGGTTTGATGCATCGCCCGTGATCGATGCTGACGGCAGCCTGCTGGGTGTCTCCAAGATGGTGCATATCGTTCAGGCGCCCTGCTTCTACGAGCAGGATTACTACACGCCGTCTGATACAGGATTCCATGTATATGATACCGCGGCAGGGAAAATCGGGGTCGTGATCTGTTTTGACCGGCACTTTCCAGAGAGCATCCGGTCCTGCACGCTAAAAGGCGCGCAACTGATCGTCATACCCACGGCGAATGTCAAAGATGAGCCCCTGGAGATGTTCGAGTGGGAAGTCCGCATTCCCGCCATGCAGAACGGAGTTTTCATTGCCATGTGCAACCGGGTCGGTCTGGAAGGCGAGATGCATTTCTGCGGCGAGTCGATCGTCATCGACCCCAACGGGGATATCGTAGCCAAAGCAGACGACACCGAACAGATCCTTTATGCTGATATCGATTTCGGGATGATAGTTGAAGTGCGAAAGAACCGGCCTTTTCTAGAGTTGCGGCGTCCTGGTGAGTATGGTCTGTGATATCCGTTCGGCGGAAAATGCTCAGGTGTCCCATGATGAGCGATTCCAACTGGGCTTGAGATACAGTGATGTGATGAAAGGCCAGTAGATTGACATAAGGGAAATGATTATGAAAGCGATAGGAATCAGCAGTAGTGGTAGGGGGACAGCTTATTCAAAGATTATCGTAAAAGACATTCTGGAAGAATCGAGCGTAGAACATGAAATGATCAATCTGGCGACATTGAATATCAAAGGCTGTTTGGGATGTCTCAAATGTGCCGGTGACAATAGATGCGTTCAAGAAGATGATGCTGAGCAACAAGATGGCTGTAATCGCCACCTTCAGCGATCCAGGGCACCAACAATGCTATGATTGTGGCTATGGCCACGATTGTGCGATCGGCAATGTTTACGCCCAGATGGGTCTGACCACGGTTGAACTTGCGGAAGAGAATCGTCCAGTAGAATATGGTCCCGAAGCGCAGAAGGAAGCCAGGGCAATCGGCAAGATGTTGGGGTCCATTCTGCGGGCGAGAGAGTAGCGACAGGTTCGGTCATGTGCTTGGCTTCGATCCTGGTACAGACTGCCCGGAGTACCTGCGGGGAAAGCAGGGTGCGTGCTCCGGTTCAGCAAAGGGAAACCTAACTGATGGTCCGAAACGAAGGCGAACGATTGCGGCAAGTCGTTGTGTGCACACCGAGAGAGGAATATGCCCGCGGCGCCAGCGACTTGGTAAAGCACAACATTGGCGACATTGGGCAACGCCCGATTTCGCCATCCAGCAGCACGATCGTTGAAGGCCACACTAAAGAGTTCGGGACAGAGGTGCTGGATCTTCCAGAGCTGGAGGATCATCCCAATTCCGTCTTTACGCGCGATACGGCTTTGTGCACGCCGCAGGGAACATCCAGCTCAGGCTGGGACTGGAAACTCGCCAGGGTGAAGGCGCCTGGATGGCAAAAGCGCTGGATGAGATCGGGGTAACGCGCGTTGGAGAGATCACAGCTCCGGGGACGGTCGAAGGTGGGGACGTCGTCTTGGCCGGGGAAGTGGCCTTTGTCGGGCGCTCCATACGGACGAACGCGGCAGGCATCCAGCAGTTGTCCGCGATGCTGGAGACGATGGGTTATGAGATACGGGTCATCGACTTGCCGGACACGATCTTGCACCTCGACAAGGCACTGATGGCTCTCGGCCCGCGGCAAGTGCTTTATTGCCGAGACCTGGTGTCGGAAAAAGACATCGATGGCTTCTCAGGAATAGGGATCCCTTGTGGTGGGGATACGACGGCGAATATCATCTGCCTGGGTGATAAGGAACTCATTGTCAATCGCTCGAATGCACATGTGATTGCCCGTCTGGAAGCCGCTGGGTACAGGGTTCAGAATCTTGATTTGGGTGAATTCGCCAAAGGCATGGGCGGGCCAAACTGCCTGGTCATGCCTGTCAAGCGAGGTCCCTGGTGACCCTTCAGATAGCAGCCCTGAGCTTCTTCCTGCTCAAGCCTGATCCGTGATCAGGCGTTTTCAGACTATCTCACGCCAATGCAACCGGTCACGGACCGGATGCGAGCAAGAGGGATAGCAGGGTCCGGTCGTGTGAAACCACACGAGCCCACAAAAGTCCAGGCCCGGCACAGGCCTGGGAGGTTGAGAGGCAAATATGAGCGAGCAGATCCGCCGACTCGAACAAGAGCCATCGCTGGAGATGTTGTCACGAGCCCGCGCGCTCCAGGAAGAGATCGTGGCCTGGCGCCGTACGATTCATCGGCAGCCCGAACTGGGCTTCCAGGAGCACGAGACGGCCGGACTCGTGTCCAGCGCCCTCCAGGGGATGGGCCTCCGGGTGGAAACAGGCGTGGGCAAGACGGGCGTCGTCGGTCACCTGGGCCAGGGCCGGCCGGCTGTTGGCCTGCGCGCCGACATGGACGCCCTGGAGATCCAGGAGGCCAACGACGTGCCCTATGCCTCCAGCGCGCCGGGGCTCATGCACGCTTGCGGTCACGACGCGCACACGGCCATGCTCCTGGGCGCCGCCCGACTGCTGCAATCGCTGCCCGGCCGCCCAGGCGGCGAGGTCCGGTTCCTGTTCCAGCCCTGCGAAGAGGCCTGGGACAGCGAGGACAAGGGCGGCGCGCTGCGCATGGTCGAGGATGGCGCGCTGGAGGGGCTGGATGCCGTTGTCGGCCTGCACGTAGACGCCGAAGCTAAAGCCGGCAGCCTGGGGATTCGCGATGGCTACGTCATGCCTGGGGTAGACCCCTACGACGCGATCCTGCTCGGCAGGGGCTGTCACAGCAGTGATCCACAGCAGGGACTGAATCCCATCTACCTGCTCAGCCAGGTCCTGGGTGCCATTTTTGCCATCCCGGCGCAGCGCACCAATCCCCTCGATCCGGTCATCGTCTCTGTCGAAGCGGTACAGGGCGGCAGCACCACGGGAGTCATTCCCGATCGGGTCTCGATCCACGGGAACATCCGCGCCTACGATGACGGGACGCGCCTGCGGCTGCGCGATGAGCTGGCGCGGGCGCTGTGCCTGGCCCGGACCCTGGGCGGCGACTATGAGCTGGCCGTACGCAGTATTTTTCCCGCCTGCTACAACGACCCCCACATCAACCATGTGGTCCGGCAGGTCGCTGTGGAGATGCTAGGTAGCGGCCGCCTCTACGAGCCGGAGCTCACCATGGGCGGTGAGGACTTTGGGTACATGACCGAGGGAGCGCCTGGTACCTTTGTCCTGCTCGGGGTCCAGATGGAGGGTGACCCGCGGATTCTGCATAGCCCTACCTTCGATCTGGACGAATCAGCCCTGCCCGTGGGTAGCGCGTTCCTGGCCGCGGCCGCCTGCCGTCTTTTGCGGGATCTAGGAACATGATTCGATCGTCTCGGGGTGTACCTCAGAAGCTCGGGTAGAGAGGCCATAAGTCTGCCCCTCGAGGAGTGGAGCATCCCCTGATGCGGAACGTTCTGCCCATGGTGTCACAGTCCGTTCGCATCAGGGGATGCTCACTCCGCAAGGCTCGGCAGTATTCGAGATGAGAGAATACGCACTCTTGCCCGAAATTTAGATTGCGGGTACAATGGATGCCACGGTCAGGCTTTGTCCGGCCATACCGTTGACTCTGGAATATCTGGCAGCTACGGGGACATAATCCTTCACACTGATACAAGGGGGTAGCAGGAACCGACATGAGCCCACAAAAGATCTTGATCCTCGATTACTCTACCGACCGAAGCGAAGCGGAGGCCACCGAGCGCTGGCTGCCTGTGGATGCAGAGGTCAAATCGTTGTTCATTGATACAGAGGCGTCCTTTCCGGAGGATCTCCTGGACCATGGTTTCACCCACGCGATCCACTCCGGCTCCGCACTTTCCATTAACGATACCGCGCCCTTTCTGGACAGGGCCGTGGACTTTATCCGGAAGGCCAGGGACCGGGGTATGTCGCAGATGGGCATCTGCTACGGACACCAGCTCGTCTGCCGGGCGCTGGTTGGCAGACAGGCGGTCCGCGCCTGCCCTAACGGCATGGAGGCAGGATGGCGGCCTGTCAACTTCTTGGACGAGGCGGTGAAAGCCCTGGACATCCGAAAAACGGAACACGTATGGCAGCATCACTTTGATGAGGTTACTGAACCGCCTGAAGGATCAGATATTCTGGGCCACGAACACGCATTGCAGAGTCCAAGCATACATCAACCGCGAACAGCACTTGCTCGGCACTCAGTTCCATCCCGAATTTGACCAAAAGATCGGCAACCAGATCTACTTGGATGACAGGGTCCTTTTGGAAAAGAACGGCTATGATGCTGATGAACTGGTCAAGCAGGGACCGTCCTTTGACGTTGGGAGGGTGTTCTTTGGCTACTTTCTGGAAAGTACAGGTTGAGCCACTCAGGTCCATCGTTACCCTTCCACCCGCCGGTACTGGCTCATATACAGGTTGTGATAGAAGCCCTGCTGCGCCAGCAGGGCTTTGTGGTTGCCACGCTCGATGATCTGCCCGTCGTCGATGACCAGCACCTGGTCGGCGGAGCGGATGGTGCTCAGGCGGTGGGCGATGACAAAGGCCGTACGGCCCTCCATCAGCTTCAGCAGGGCCTCCTGGATGAGCATTTCGGTGCGCGTATCGACGCTGCTCGTCGCCTCGTCCAGGATCAGGATGCGGGGGTCGGCCAGCACGGCGCGGGCGATGGCCAGCAACTGCCGCTGTCCCTGGCTAAAGTTGTGGCCCTGCTCCGAGACCTGGGTCTCGTAGCCCTGGGGCAGGCGGCGGATGAACCAATCGGCGTTGGCCAGCTCGGCCGCGGCATAGACCTGCTCGTCGCTGGCCCCCAACCGCCCGTAGCGAATGTTCTCCATCACCGTGCCGGAGAACAGAAAGGTATCCTGCAGCACAATGCCCAATTGCCTGCGGATGGATGCCTGCTTAACGGCCCGAATATCGTGCCCATCGATGGTGATTGCTCCCGCATCGACATCGTAGAAGCGGCTCAGCAGGCTCACGATGGTCGTCTTGCCCGCGCCCGTCGGGCCGACCAGGGCGATGGTCTGGCCGGGGCTGGCGGACAGGCTGACGTCGATGAGCACCGGTACCTGCGGGTCGTAGCCAAAGGTTACTCCCTCAAAGGCTACCGAACCCTGGATGTCCTCCACGGGTAGGGCTCTGGGTGGATCGACCACCGTAGGGGCTGAATCCAGCACCTCAAAGATGCGCTCCGCGCCGGCCAGGGCCGATTGCAGGCTGTTGTACAGCATGGCGATGCCGCGCATGGGCCGGAAAAAGTTCATGATATAGACGACAAAGGTGGCGATGACGCCTACAGTGGCCTGGCCTTGCAGTGCAAGCCAGCCGCCCAGCAGGGCTGTGGTCGCGATGGTGATCGTGCTCATGGTGGTGAACATGGGTCCCAGCGCGGCAGTGATAATGTCCGCCTTGACGCCAGAGCGGCGATTGGCGGCATTCGCCCGCTCGAATTGGGCGATGGTATCCTCGGCGCGGGCAAAGGCCTGGACCACGCGAATTCCGGCCAGATTTTCCTCCATCACGGCGTTCAGCCCGCCCAGGTTGTGCTGCACTTCTCGGAAGGCGAGGCGGCTGCGGCGCGTGATCACGCTGGTGATGACCACCATCAGGGGCAGCAGGATCAGCGTGCCCATGGCCAGGGGTACGTTGAGCACGAACATCATGACCATGATGCCGCCCAGGGTGAGGATGTTGGTAACAAAGGCGATCAGCCCGTTGGAGAGCACCTGGTTGATGGCCTCCGAGTCGTTGGTGACGCGGCTCATCAGGTCGCCTACCTTGTGGCGGTCGTGATAGGCCATGGAGAGGACCTGGAGATGGCCAAAGAGTTCGCCCCGCAGGTCAGCAATCAAGCCCTGGCCCACGCCGACCATCAGCACGCCATAGGCCATCGCGGCCAGGCCGCCCACGATAAACACAGCGAGCATGATCAGCGCCATGCGGGCCAGTCCGTGCAGGTCGCCCGCGGCGATGTAGCGGTCGATGGCCAGGCCCAGCAGGATCGGCCCTGCCAGGTTGGCCGCGGTCCCGACGATCACCAGCAGGGCCACAATGCTGAGTCGAGCCCAGTAGGGCCGGGCATAGGTGAGCAGGCGGCCGGCTGTGGCCCGTGTGTGGCGGGCTGTTTCGCCGGTGCGAACCTGGCCGCCGCCAGGGCCCATGCGGACGCGGGGTGCTGCTTTTTGGCCCTGGCTCATGCTGGCACCGCCTGCCCGTTGCCCATCTGCGACCGGTAGATCTCCTGATAGATCGAGCTGCTGGCGAGCAGTTCCCGGTGCGTGCCCCGGGCCATGATCCGCCCCTGATCCAGTACCAGTATCTGGTCGGCGGTCAACACGCTGCTGATGCGCTGGGCGATCATGATCGTGGTCCTGCCCGCCATCAAACGGTCCAGGGCAGCCTGTATCCTGGCTTCGGTCTCGATGTCCACGGCGCTGGTGCTGTCATCCAGCAGCAGGATGGCGGGCGCAATCAGGAGCGCGCGGGCGATGGCAATGCGCTGCTTCTGCCCGCCCGAGAGGTTGGCGCCGCGCTCCTCGACCAAAGCCTCGTAGCCGCCGGGCATGGCCAGGATGAAATCGTGGGCCTCAGCGGCGCGGGCCGCGGCAATCACCTCTTCCAGGGGCGCGTCCGGCCGGCCATAGGCGATGTTCTCCCGGATGGTGCCGCCAAAGAGGGTGGTCTGCTGCAGGACGACGCCGATGCCTTTGCGCAGGGACTGCGGATCCCAGTCGCGCACGTCAACGCCATCGATGCGGATCGTGCCCTGGCTGGCGTCGTAGAAGCGCGGGATCAGGCTGGCCAGCGTGCTTTTGCCCGAACCGGTGGCCCCCAGCAGCGCCACCCGCTGCCCCGGCTCGATGTGGAGACCGACTCCGTTCAGGACTTTCCTGCCGCCCCGGTGCGCGGAACCAGCGCAGGCTCGTCGAGATGCACGGGGCCACTGCCATCGTAGTGAAAACTGACCCCTTCGAAGGTCACCTGGCCCTGGAGCGCCGCGGCCTGGTGGGGGTCGGCAGCTACCTGAACGGCCGGTCGAGTGTCCTGCACCTCCCAAAAGCGCCCGGCCGATGCCTCGGCCCGCGAGATCATGGTCAGGACATTGCCCAGGATCATCAGCGGGGCCATGCCGATCATCAGGTAGCTGTTAAAGGCCACCAGTTCGCCCAGGGTCAGCCGGCCGCCAATGACGTCCCGCCCGCCGTACCATACCACGGCCACGATCCCCAGGTTGGTGAGCAGGGTCAACACCGGCATGGCGGTCGCCACCAGCCTGCCGACCTTGATGTTCTGCTGCATATAGTCCTGGTTGTGGAGCCCAAAGCGGTCGATCTCGTAGCGCTCGCGCACGAACGCCTTGACCACCTGCACCCCGGCAAGGTTCTCCTGGACAGCCGTGTTGAGGGCTGAGAGTTTTTCCTGGACGACGACGAACAGGGGCCGGGCTAGCGCCATCAGGCCCCAGATGAGCAGGCCGGCCAGGGGCAGCAGGACCAGGGTGAGCAGGGCCAGCCGCGCGTCGATGACAAACATCATCACCACGCTGCCGGTGAGCATGAGCAGGGCCCGCAGCAGCAGGGAGAGTCCATGGCTGGCAAAGCCGCGGACCAGATCCACGTCGCTGGACAGACGCGTCATCAACTGCCCGGTATGCATCGTGTCGAGGTTGGCAAAGGAGAAGGTCTGGATGTGGGCAAAGAGCTTGTTGCGCATGTCGTAGGCCAGCCCCTGCGCCAGTAGCGCCCGGCAGACCCCCTGGCCCAGCGTGGCCAGCGCCCCGATGGCTGCCGCCGCCAGCATGATGGCCGAGCCGCGCCAGACAGCGTCCATGTCGCCAAGCTCGATGCCAGAATCGATGACATAGTTCAAGGCGCGGGGCACGAGCAATTCCATGGCAACGGGTATCACGACCGTTATCACCAAGCCCATGGCGACCCAGAGATAGGGCCGTACAAAGGGGAGCATGCGTTTCAGCGACCTCATGCGCTGTCCTCAACCTCCATCAACTGCGCGATCTCACACAGCACGGCGTCGATCTGGGACAGGCGGTCGTGGGGCAGGCCGGCCAGCCGGCGCCGCAGGAGCGGCAGGCCACCCAGCGGCGTGTTTTCGACAATCTCCAATCCAGCAGGCGTCAGTTCGACGATCACGACGCGATTGTCTTGCTGAGAACGGGTGCGGGTGACATAGCCCTTGTCCTCAAGCTGGGCAACCAGTGTGGAAGTGGTGCTAGGGCTCTGGTGCATGAAGGCCTGCACCTGGCCCACGGTGGCTGACGCTGATTCCCACAGGTAGCGCAGTACCGACAGGTCGCGGGGCGTCAGGCCCCGCTCATCGATCAATTGGCGGGTGTGCCGCCTCACGTTGCGCCGCAGCGCCAGGAATCGATGAAAAACTTGATCGGAGAGGGGCTCTCCGGCAACATGCACGGTCTATCCTCCGACTAAGAATCGTTCTGTAAGGAATGTTTCGTTAACGAATTATAGCTGCAGGTGCTCTCCTGTCAAGGCGCAGAGGGTGACAATGTCAGTCCCGCGGAGGCGGGAATCTACTTTCCGCCAGCCAAAACGCCTCTGAACGAGCAAGCTTGGGGAGTGAGCGGGCCGGCTGCCAGGCGGGCAAGACTGGCGTACCCTGCCGATTAGCCTCGCAGCTAGTTCGCGCAACGTCCGACATCGATACCTCTGTTCAGTTGTCCATGAATTGAACAGGAGTCGCCTCAAACAGTGTGCACGGGGAGTTGCAGCGCCACCGGCGCTCGCACTTTTGCTGCCCAGTTCACGACGCCGTGGCGAGAATCCTGCGTGACCAGGTCCACCCCCTGTAGCCGGTCAATCGAAGGGGCTGCGGACAGCCAAGCCACCCCGGTTGACGACGTGGGTGTAGATCATGGTCGTTTTGACATCCTTGTGGCCCAGAAGCTCCTGTACTGTTCTGATATCGTAGTGGGCTTCCAGGAGGTGGGTCGCGAAACAATGACGCAGGGTGTGGGGGCCGACGGGCTTGACGATCCCCGCCAGGCGGGCAGCCTCTTTGATCGCTTTCTGCAGGCTGCTCTCGTGCAGGTGATGGCGGCGTGTGACCCCGGAACGAGGATCTTGGGATAGTCGACTGGGCCGGGAAAACGTATTGCCAGCCCCATTCCCGATCGGCGTTGGGATACTTGCGCGCCAGGGCATCGGGGAGGTAGACTGCGCCGTAGCCCCTGGCGAGGTCTTGCTTGTGCAGGGCATTGCCCCGTTGAAGGTGTTCCTTGAGCAGCGGTATGAGACTGTCGGGCAGCACCGTCACCCAGTCCTGCGCCCCCTTGCCGTCGCGGACGATGAGTGCCTGCCGATCAAACTCGAGATCCTTGACGCGCAAGCGCAAGCATTCCATCAGTCGCACACCGCTGCCGTGGATCAGCGTTGCCATCAACTGATGTGTGATCGACAGGCAGCCGACGAGCCGGAGCGTCTCGTCTTTGGTCAGTACAGTGGGTAGCCGCTTCGGGCGCTTGGCGCGCAGGGCGTCAACCGGGCTCAAGTCCTGGTGGAGCACCTCACGATAGAGGAAGAGAAGGGCACTGAGGGCCTGGTTCTGTGTCGAAGCAGCAACGTTTTCCTTGACGGCCACGTGGGTGAGAAAGGCTTCGACCTCGGGCGCGCCCTTTTCGGAGGGGTGACGCACGTCGTGGAAGCAGATGTAGCGCTTGATCCAGCCGACGTAGGCCTGCTCGGTGCGATAGGAATAGTGTTTGAGGCGGATCGCATCACGGACCTGATCCAATAGCTTCTTGGGACGGTGCTCATCCATGGGCTGACTCCTCCATTTGACAAGAAAGGACTTTGGGTGCATAATGTCGTCATCGTTGGAGCTGCGCGGCAGCCAGCCCTCTCATTTGGGTCTCAGGTACTACAAGTCAACCTTGTGGGTTACTATACAGAATGGGTTCAGTATTGCAACTCAAGTAGATAGGTCGGAATGGTTCGGTCTACTCACTAGTTCGTCATCAAAGTCGATATGGAGGAGCAGCAATGAAGACCTACAGAACGAATGCCGTGATGGCAGGTGCCCTCTACATCCTTGGAACGTTAGCGGGGATCTTGTCGGTTGTCGCTATCGGGGGGTTTCCCGATGAGGGCTTTCTTGCACTCATGGCCGTCGACCCGTCGCGGCTTACCCTGAGCGCGTTCCTCATCTTCACCATGGGGTTCTCGCTGGCGGCGATGACCCTCTTCCTCTACCCGCTCTTCAGGAAGGACAGCGAACCCCTGGCGATGGGGATGGTTCTATTTCGGGGGGCGTTCGAGGGAACCTGGTACATCCTATCGGCCCTCCTTTGGGTGATGCTGGGCGCGCTCATCAAGGAGATCGCTTCCGCTGGGGCTGATTCGGCTGCTTTGCAGGCTGTCGGGAATCTCGCGGTTCAGGCTGATGGCTATCTCGGCGACATCGGGACCGCTGCCTTCATCATCGGGGCCGCTTGCCTGTACACATCGTTCTATCGCACCAGACTGATCCCCCGCTGGCTGTCCGTCTGGGGCCTGATCGCTGCGGTTCCCTATCTGGTCAACTACCTGCTGCACTTCTTCAACATCGATCCAGGTCTGGACTTCCTAGTACTACCGTTGGCCGTGCAGGAGATGGTGATGGGGCTCTGGCTGATCATCAAAGGGTTCAGCCCGGATGCAGTCAACGCGTTGGATGGGGCTCGTCCGCTGACGCCTCAGCCCGCAGACTAGTCTTGGGCCGGCCGCCGCTCACGATCGCGCCCAGGATTGCCCACCAGCGTCTGCAAAGGCCCAGGAAGCAGCGCCCGGAGCCAGCGAGACCAAGAGATGGCCACCGCACTTTGGTGGACGCGAAGAGGCAAGGTCCGCTTCTCAAAAGGACGGGCGGCTGGGCGAACCAGCGGATTGAGCTGACGCGACCTCGCGCGCAGAATGGCAGTGACCTGCCGCGCAGCTCATCCGCAAAGTTAGGTGGCATCTACCGGAAATGTGCGTTCTTGACCATTCAATTTGCTCCATTCATTGCGCCTTGCTGTCTGCGTAGACGATTACTATGATCTTGCCCGCGACTACCAGAATGAGTTTGTGGCGCCGGATACGATCCTCGGCTCGCCGGTATCGCTCATGCTCTGGAGCATGGGAGCAGAATGGCCGACCCACCCTGTCCCGCAAGAATACCTCCAGGTGCAGCCTACGGACGTAGAGACACTGCTGATCAGCGGGAGCATCGACTTTTCGACCCCACCGCATTTTGCCACTGAGGAGTTACTGCCGTACCTGAGAAACGGTGAACAGGTCATCCTCAAGGACTTTGGACATACGGGTAGCTTCTGGAACAGTCAGCCGGAGGCGCGGGTGCACCTGCTGAATACCTTCTTTGGCACGGGGCAAGTCGACGCTTCCCTCTACACCTACCAGCCGCTGGCTTTCGACGTGGGTCTTGGGTGGTCGGGGCTGGCCAAGCTCCTGGTCGCCGTTGTGGTACTGGTTCCCGTCTTGCTGTTGGTGTTGGTCTGGTGGATCATCCGTTGGGCAAAGAGGCGCAAAGCCAGCCAACTCTCAGACTGACAAACGCTCGAGTCCAGCTGGGAGACGTTGAGCGAGGTCTCTGAAGTTCAGCGGTATCTTGAAGAAGGCAGCAAAAGGAGAAAACCATGGATGTCAAGCGAATAGTCATGGCCGGTGTAATATTGGTCTTGGCTACCATGCTGGCAGCGTGCGGAACCGCAAGGACGGATCAGCCACCCGCTGGGAGCGCCGTCCTCCTCGACATAGAGTGGGTGCTCACCTCGCTGACTGGCAAAGCCCCAATTGAGGATACCCAGATCACGTTGAGCTTTGGAGAGGGGTCACTCAAAGGATCCGCTGGCTGCAACAACTATGGCGGGTCCTATGCCGTGTCTGAGGACAGCCTGCGCCTGAACGATCTGTACTGGACCGAGATGGCCTGCATGGAGCCCGAGGGCATCCTGGACCAGGAAATGGTGTACCTGAACGCGCTCAACACGGCCGCCAGCTACCGCATGGATGCCGGCCGGTTGGAACTGTACGACGAGGCCGGCACGCAGATCCTGGTGTATGGCCCACAGGAATCCGCTTTGATGGCCACGATTGAGGCGCCAAAGTCGCTTTCCACCGGCGCGGAAGTCAAGGTGAAGTTCACTCTGACCAATGCTTCGTCTGAAGGATTCTTTGTTCTCACTTGGTTCACCCCCTTGGAAGGTCTCGCCGCAGATATCTTTAGCGTGTGAACGGGACGCAGAGGAACTTCCATACCAGGGCAAGATGGTGAAGCGAGCCGTCCCAACACCGGATGATTATGTGTGGATTGAGGCAGGGGGATCGACCTCAGCAGAGGTTGACCTTGCGGAAGGGTATGACTTTTCGCAGGCTGGACAATACTCACTCCAGTTCCGCTCACCCCTGCTCTCTCACACTGCCAAGACGTTGGAAGAACAAGCAGGTTCTGTTGACGAACTCTTGGAAATCCGGATTCCCTCCAACACAGTCAGTGTGACGATCGGAGAGCCATAGGGCTCCGCACTGGGTACTGCCCCCGAAATCACACCTTCGGGTGATGACACTTACCCTCTTGCGGGGTATACAAACTGTGCAAGAGGCAGAAAAAGAGGATTGGCCCAAAACGGGTACGACACACTGGCGCGTGCCGCCGCCGAGATGAACGAGGGTCAACCATTTGTCACAGCATGAGTAGAAAAGAGGAGGCAACCATGGACAACGAAAGAACACTTGAAGCCCGAAACGATATTATCATCGAGGATCTGGCAAAGAGTTTCGGCGATGTCAAGGCCGTAAATGGCTTGACTCTGAACATCAAAAAGGGAGAGATGTTCGGTTTCTTGGGACCGAACGGGGCCAACCCGAATATGGACAAAGGAGGTTTGCCCATAGCCCATTTCAGCTCGTAGCAACAGGATGGCGGCCATAGTTTTGCAGGTACAATTCAATAAAATCTGTCAACATCGTTCAAAAAAAGGAGACAAAGGATGAGTGATTCACAAAGGATGGAGCAGGAGAAAAGCGTCTTGCGATGGGGTGGTCTGGCTGGTATACTGGGGGGCATTCTCTTTGTTCTCACCTGGGTCGTAGTAGGCGTGTTCGTGCCCCCGGATCCTGCCGACCTCGCGGGGTGGGTCACCAGGTTCCCCGACATCCAATCGGCCCGCGTAGTAGAAAATGGCATATACCTGCTGGCTCTCATCTTGGAGATCCCCCTCTTCCTGGCCTTGTATCGGGCTCTCCGGAAGACGAGCCTCGCGCCCGCTCTCTTTGGCAGCGTCGTGGGCATTGTGGGTCTCGTCGTGATGATCGCCTCAACAACCCCGCATGTCGCGCACGCCCCACTCTCCGACCTCTATCGCGCTCCTGGGGCGACCCCCGCGGATCAGGCGACACTCGCCCTCTTGTGGCAGGCGACCAAGGGCATATTCGATGCGATGCTCTACGTAGGGTTCTTTGTCGTGCCGATAGGTCTCATTACCCTCGGGGTGGCCATGCTCGGGGCCCCGGCCTTTGGCAAGGGCTTTGGCGGGGTGAGCGTGGTGCTCGGGGTGGTTGGTCTCGTAGCGGCAGTTCTCCAATTTGTCGATCCCTCCTCCATGATCGGCGCGGGCAGCTATTTCGCAGGCATCATCTTCTATTTCGTCCTGGGATGGAAGGTCTACAGTCTGTCGAGGGCCTCGTAAGGAGTCTCAAAGACGGGCGAGTGACACGGGCGCGCTCAAGGCCATGGAGGAAGGAAAAGCGGGCGCGCCCGCGTCCTCGATACCATTTCTACGGCACAGCACAGCGACCTGATCATACCCAAGACTTTGAAGTATGGACCACCGCAGGTCCTCCAATCTCATAGCTAGCCGAATAGGAGAAAACACCATGTCTGACAACAAAGAAGCCACAACAAGCGTGAAGCGAATGCACTGGATGGACAACCTCCGAACCTTCATCATCTTCCTGGTGGTCCTCTATCATGCCGGCGGCGTCTACGAAAGCACCGGCGCCTGGGCTTATTTCTGGATCGTCGATGATCCCGCCACGAACCAAGTGGTCGACCTGCTTAACGCGATGTTCAACTTCTTTCTGATGCCGGCGATGTTCTTGCTCGCGGGCTATGTGACGCCCATCTCCCTGGACAAAGGGGACGGGTGGGCGTTCGTCAAAGCACGGTTCCGGCGGCTCATGGTGCCCTGGGCCATCGCGGTCTTGACCCTGATCCCGCTGTACAAAGTCATCTTCCTGTACTCCCGGGGTCTGCCCCAGGAACACTGGACCACCTACTTTCACTTTAGCGCCGGGAGCATCACGGGCCAGGCCTGGCTGTGGTTTCTGCCGCTCCTGTTTCTGTTCAACATCGTCTATATGCTCCTCGCCAAAGCAGGCATCCGCCTCCCGGGCGTTCCCCTAAACGGGGCGATTCTCGGCGCCTTTCTGGTCGCGGTCCTCTCGAGCGTGGCGGTTGGTGCGGTCTGGGGCCACGGGACCTGGACGCAGAACGCCTTGATCGATTTCGAGAACCAGAGGCTGCTTCCCCACTTTCTGGCCTTCCTGTTGGGCGCGCTGTGCTACCGGCAGAAGACGTTCGCCAAGAAACCCGGGGGGCTGTGGCTGTACATCGTGGTCGCTTCAACCATCTGGATCCCGATCCTGGCTTACGTGTTTTTCGGTCTGGCGCTCATCGGGGCCGCCGGCGCTGCTCTGATTGCCCCGGTCTTGGATTTCGTCATCCTCTGGACTTTGTTCTACCTGGCGCAACTCGGCCTGGTGTACCTGTCGGTGCAGAGCTTCTGGCGGTATGTGGACCGGACAGGTAAGATCTGGAACGAACTGAACCGGAACTCCTACTATGTCTATATCATCCACGTGATCGTGTTGGGGGTGATCGCCCTGCTGCTGCTCAACGTGGCGATGCCCTCGTTGCTGAAGTATCTCACTTTGACGGTCGCAACATTCGTGGCCTGCAACCTGATCGTTTCGCTGTTCCGGCGGGCAGCGGACCGCGTCCGGGGAAGGTCAACCTCAGAAAGCGGACCTTAGAAATCCGGCCGAAAAGTTGGCGGTCTCGATCATTCTGTGATACACTCTTCCAGACAACTAATCTGGAGTGACCAATGCTTGGAAAACGCTCTGCGCAACTTGGTATGTTTGAAGCGGACCATCTGTACCTCGGTCATGTAGGCGAAGACACCTTTTACGGCTTCCTGGCTCGCCAGCGGGGTGAGCTCTTTTGCGACGAAGACTTTGCCGAGTTCTACAGTCCTGACCAGGGCCGTCCGAGTGTGCCTCCGAGTCTGTTGGCGAATGCCCTGTTGTTGCAGACCTATGACAGGGTATCGGATGAGGAGGCGAAAGCGCGCGCCGACTACGATTTGCGCTGGAAGGTGGCGCTGGGTGTTGAGGTGGAGGAGCGTCCTTTTGCCAAGAGCACATTGCAGCTGTTCCGAGCTCAGTTGGTGTTGAAGGAGAAGATGCGGGCGGTGTTCCAGCGGAGTCTGGAGTACGCACGTCAGTCGGGGTTTATGAAGAAGCATAAGCTAAGGACAGTGCTGGACACGACCAACATCTTGGGTCGCGGCGCTGTGAAGGATACCTACAACCTGTTGGCTGACAGCATGTGGCAACTGCTTAGGGCGCTTGCCGACGTCGAGGGCACCGACCTGACGGCCTGGGCTACGGAGCACGGGTATGAGCGGTACATGGCTTCCAGCATCAATGGCGGGGCTGAGGTGGATTGGGACAACGAGCAGTCTCGCAGCGAATTCTTGGGTGGGATGGTGACCGATGCAGACCGGCTGCTGGGAATGGCGGATGAAGCGCTGGCATCCTTGGCAGAAGGGGCAATTGGGCGGGAGCGGATTCAGCGTGCAGCGGAGCTGATGAGGCAGTTGATCAGCCAGGATGTTGAGCGTGACGAAGGAAAGGTAACCCTCAAAGAGGGAGTATCTCGCGACCGGGTCGTCTCGGTGCATGATCCGGAGATGCGGCATGGGCGCAAGAGCAGTTCGAAACGGTTTGATGGGCACAAAGCCGCTATTGCGGTCGACGCGGATAGCCAGTTGATCACGGCGGTAGAAGTCTTGGCCGGTAATGCAGCCGACAGTGAACAGGCGTTGGAACTGACCACAGCCAGTGAGGAAAACACAGGGCTGAAAGTGGAAGAAACATGAGGAGTACTCAAATGGTAAATGACTTAATCCAACCGGTGTACGTGGATTCCCAGAATTCAGTTCGTGCGTTTATCATCCGATATTCGTTCTTGGTCTATGTTGTATTAACCCTGATACTCGGCTGGTTGCCATGGTATTTGGGGATTCAACCAACGCAGATCTTTTTCGTACCATTTCTGAGTGCGCTTATCTTGGCTCCTCTAGTTGGAGGGAGAAAAGGGCTGGGTGTTTTCCTGCGCCGGATGGTGCGCATACGCGCCCCCTGGTATACGTGGGTTCTGGTGATCTTCCTCCCGGCAGCGATCGCCATTGCTTCCCTTGGAATTCACACCTTGCTGGGTGGTCAACTACCTGAAGCCGCGCTCTTGAATTTGAACTCAGCAACCCTGGTCCAAGTAGCCCTTTTGGGTGTGCTTTATCTCCTGCCAATAGGAAGTGAGAATATCGCCGAATTTGGGTTCCGTGGTTTCGGCATCCCAGCTCTGCAGAACAAGTGGGGTTCGCTGATCGGGACCCTAATCCTTGGTTTGTTTGTAAGCCTGTGGTTTCTGCCCCAGTTCTTCAATGAGAGCAGTCCGCAAACCGCTATGGGCGGGTTGAGCTTTTTGCCCTTCTTCATACTGATTGAAGTCGGCTGGTCCTTCATGATGACCTGGGTATTCAACAAAAGCCGGGGCAGCTCACTCATCGCCGGTTACATCTTTCACAGCGCCTTCAATTATTGGACGGTTGTATTGCTCGTCAGTGCATCCGTCGTGGGCGGAGAACTCGAATTTGCTACGACCTTTGACAACACTCTGTTGAGGATCAATGCCATCCTGATCGCCCTCACAGCGATTGGTTTCATAGTGGCGACGAAAGGCAAGCTGGGATATGAACCAGAAGGCGAAATGGAAACTGGTTCAAAGGTCAAGGAGCCAGCCGCAGATCTAGCATAAAACAATGATCCCGCCAAATTAATGCCGCCCAAGGGGCAGGAGGACTGGCAGACGCTCAAGAGCAAGAATCTTCGTTCTCGCGACAACGTCCCACGTTGCCGCCAAACAACCCGTTTCTGATTCAGAACAGCGTTTATGCGATGGTGCATTTTGACGCGGCGCAGACGGATGTGACAACGCTGCGAGTGTGGCCAGTCGCTGCGACGATCGAGCCGTCACAGGTCGATTGGCTTCCGGGCCTGACGACCATCGGCACCGTGCATCGACCGTACTCCGGAGGCGAACACGCTGTGTTCTTCTCCGGCGGCAACCGGGTCGGGAAGATCCGCATCAGCGGCGGTGACTTCAGCATGATCGATGAGGTGGCCATTCCCGGGCTAGAGCGACGCTGCGGAGGGAAGCTGAAATGAGCAACACAGGGTATGTGGTCTAACGCTTTCCCCTAACGAGGCGAGCGACCACCGGCCTTCTCGAGGCGGTCAGCAGAAAGCACATGATCCACGCCATTCTGCTGACCTTTGGCGAGGAATCGGTCTTTGGCTTCTCACTGTTGATTCGCGCCATCCTGGTGATTCCCATCGTCACGTGCATCTTGAGTGTGGTAACGCTGACCTTGACATTGGTCGCCTGGGTGCGGGGACACGGGTCGTTCGTGGGCCGGCTCTACTACTCGCTGATTGCGCTGGCGTCGGTTCTCTTTGTGCTGTTTGCGGCCTATTGGAACATGGGGGGTTGGAGACTCTAAAAGGCGGTGACCATGAGGCTATGGCCTCTTCGTAGTCGGCGGCTGATTATTCCCATCCAAGTTGATTCGGGGTTCAAGCCAAGTTATCACAAAAAGAAGGAGATTCTCAATGCTAATTCCAATAAAGGACGAAGTTCGACGCTCTCTGCCTGGTGATGATCTAGTGCCCAGTCCAAAGAGTGGGTACACACAGGCCATCACCATCAAGGCCCCGAAATCTGAAGTCTGGCCCTGGTTGGTGCAGATTGGGTACAAGCGTGCAGGTTGGTACAGTCACGATTTTCTGCACCGCTTGGTGGGTGTAGCTGGTTGTGTGGATGATGAACGCTGTTCCGCAAAACGAATCATACCAGAGCTGCAAGACTTGGGGGTCGGGGATGTAATCGAGATAGCGCCAGGAATGGGATATACGGTAGCAGGTCTTGAGCCAGAGCAAGCGTTGATTCTGCAAAGCGTACTGGACACAGGCAAGTGGGAATCGGTGTCCAGCGATGATCCGTTGCCAGAGAAGTATCTCAGGTCGAGCTGGGTATGGTTTCTGGAAGAGATAGATGAAAAGACAACGCGGCTGATCGTTCGACTACGAAACGATCATGATCCTGGACTACTGAGTACATTGAGCACGGGCATCTCAAATGCACTGGGGAGAATGGTGATGCAGCCGAAGACGCTACGGGTGCTCAAGCAACGGGCAGAGATGAGCGCTAGATAGCAGCACCCCAGTTATCTGGGCAATCAGGCGGCCAAGGACGAGTATTGGTGTGACCGAGAACGAGAGAATTGCATTCGGCGTACTTGAGGCTTCGATGTGTCAAGCACCGTCCAATCAACCGACAGGGACGGGCGTCCGGTTGCTGCTGCTGTCGCGGAAGACAGTGATAGGGGCAAAGCGGGAGTAGATGCCTCAATGTCTGACATTGCGCGTACCATCCAGTTGCCCCAAATTTCCGATATGAGGACAATCTTGCCATTGCCCAGAAACACAGATGCTACTACCTGTAACGATACGTCCATCCAGTTGCCGTAGATTGAGCAGGAGTCACATCAAACAGCGCTATCGGGGAGTCGCAGCGCCACGTGCGAGCGCGCTTCTGTTGCCCAGTTCATGACACTTGTGTGAGGACTATGCGTGGCCAGGTCAACCCCCTGGACAGGCGTGTACCTGGTCGAGCAGTCCTTTGGGTTGTTGCGTCATCACGCATCTCCGGACATTCTGCAATTGCCCAAGGAAGGCAGGTGTGATACAATGTCACTGGTGCTGGATAGAGTCCTTGCAGGGAGCCATTGCATAGAAAAACTCTAGAGTATGTGAATTCTGGGTTCTTTTACGCATTTATGCTCTGTAGCCACTAGCTCAGACCGCTTGTGCAGAGGAATTCTGTGAAGGTATATGTGCGTTGTGATTGAACGTTCAACGATGACACGAAAGAAAGAGGACAAAAAACGGAGGATGCAAATGTCTGCAGAATTAGTGGAGTACTTTAATACCAATCAAGCAAGGCTCGGTACACTCAGCACGGCAAGCAAGGCAGGAAAAGTAAATGTGGCTCATTTTGGCTCCCCTCGCATGAGCGACGAAAAAACGATTGTTATGGCAATTGGCCAGAATCGCACGTTCGCCAATCTCCAGGAAAATCCGAATGCCGTCTTTATGATCATGGAGCCGGGAGGGGCTCCTCCCGAATGGCACGGGGTCAGAGTCTACCTCAAGATGACAGCGTGTCAGACCTCAGGGGAGATGCTTGACACCATACGCAGTAACATTGCCAAGGCCGCTGGAGAAGATGCCGCCAACATGATGCATGCTGCCGTGGTCTTTGACATCCAAGAAATCAGGCCCGTTGCCGACTTTGGACAGGGTTGGGAGCACTTGATTTGAGCAGACATCCATTGCGCTAGTATATACTCAAGGATGTCGTGATTTGTGGTTTTTCAGGAGTGCGAAAGCGCAGCTTTCGCACTCCTGTTGGGTTGTTGCGATTGCCATTATAGAAAGTGTCGGGAATCGCGCCGCATAGGCCAAGTAGGAGAAAACACGAGTTTCGATGCTTTTCAGGAAACCCAAGGAGACGGCCATGAGAGCTCAAGAGATCATGATCCGGATGCGCGATGGTGTGCGCCTGCAGAATTACCTTTACCTGCCTCCAGGCCAGGGGCCCTTCCCCGCCCTTCTGGCGCGGTGCATGTATGGCGCCGACAAGGTCGAGGATAGGGCCCGATTCTGGGCGGATAGAGGATATGTGGTTCTGCTGCAGAATATCCGCGGCCGTCATGGATCCGAGGGCGGACCGGTCGGCCGGAACGATTTTGCTAAAGATGGCTACGATACGATGGACTGGATGGTAGCCCAAGCCTGGTGCAACCATCGTATCGGTACGTTCGGCCGTTCCGCTTTGGCCCGAGTCCAGGTGGCAACCGCCTTCCTGGCTCATCCGGCGCACCTGGCCATGGCTCCGGTAGTTCTTCCCTACAAGATGATGAGCCGTTTGGGTGGGGCCATCATGTTCAGCCAGATACCCCAGTGGATGTACATGGCCCAGAGTGGGCGCGAGCTGAATCCGGTTGAGACGGTCGAGTGGATGCCCCACCTGTTCAAGCTGCCGGTCACCAGTGTGCTGGATGACCTGGGCGGGCCCCTGGACCAGTACCGGGAGATCGTCACAAACGCTCACGAGAACTATTTCAGCGATCCGCTACGTCCTGAAAAGTTTGAGGCTCTGCGGACCCCCAACCTCATGGTCACGGGCTGGTATGACCACTGCGGCACCGGGCCGGTCGACTTTTACATGGACACGATGGCGCACGCCTCAGAGGAGCAAAAGCGGAACACGCATCTGATTGTTGGCCCGTGGGATCACAGCGTCGCCGGGGATGAAGCACGTGAATACGATTTTGGACCTCAGGCTGATCTGGACCATTCGGCCATAGAGGCGGCGTTTTTCGAGCACCATCTCAAGGGCCAGCCACCCGCCGAAGCACTGGCGCCGGTCAAGATCTTTGTGATGGGCAGGAACGAGTGGCGCGATGAGCAGGAATGGCCGCTGGCACACGCCCAGGAGACAAAGCTCTATCTCCACAGCGATGGGGACGTTGCCGGAGCCTGGGTCCGGGGCAGCCTCTCCCTGGATCCGCCAGGCGAAGAGCGCCCGGACCGCTTCACCTATGATCCGGCTGATCCGGTGCCGACCTGGGGCGGAGCCAACAGCGCTCCGGCCAGAGTACTGGCGATGAAACGGGGCGCCCGTGACCAGCGCATCACCCTCTATCGCAGGGATGTCCTGACCTTCTACAGCGATCCGCTGCAAGCGCCCCTTGAGGTGACGGGAATGCTCAAACTGGTGCTGTATGCCGCCAGCTCTGCCGTAGATACCGACTTTACAGCGAAACTCATGGATGTCGCCCCTGACGGGAATGCCCGCCTGCTCTCCGATGGTGTCGTCCGGGCCCGGTTCCGCAACGACCTGGGAACTCCCGAGTTTATCGAGCCTGGGGCCGTCTACCGCTACGAGATCGATCTGTGGTCCACCAGCAATGAGTTTCAGCCGGGACACCGTATTGCCTTGGCCATATCGAGCAGCAACTTTCCGCGGATCAACAGGAATCTGAATACTGGAGGCGACAACGAACGGGATAGCGATTTTGTCGCTGCGAACCAGACCATATTCCATGATTCGCGGTATCCGTCGCACCTTGTCCTGCCTGTGATCGAGTCCTGAATCTGTGGTCTGTGCATCTGAATCCCCCCACGCTTTGACGCCACGCTGGATGCCGTGATACAATGGACTCTATGGGCATGTGGCGCGAGCCGGCGCGCCCTTGGACCCAAGACGGCGGGGCCGGTACCAGCAAGATGGTACAGAAGCCCCACAGGTTTTGCCAGCGGAGGAGAGAGGATGATCCAGCAATTGGAGGGCTTGAGGGTTGCCGTGCTATTGGAGCGCGGCGTCAATGAAGTTGAGTTCCACTACAGCCGGCTGCGCATGCGCGAAGCAGGGGCCGAGGTGGTGGTTGTCGGCAACGAGCAGCTTGAGTACGTCGGGGAGAACCACGGCTGGACACAGGCCGACATAACGATTGACCAGGCGGACTCTGCCAAGTTTGACGGTGTCCTGATCCCCGGCGGCCTGGCACCGGAAAAGCTGCGCCAGAACCCCAGGGTGATCGCCTTTGTCCGCCAACTGTACAACCGGGGCAAGGTCTGTGCCGCCATCTGCCACGGCCAGCAGGTTCTGATCTCAGCCGGGTTGCTCAGGGGCCGGAAGGCTGTCGCGGCCTGGAGCATGGTGGACGATCTGATTTACACCGGCGCAGTCCATGACCCCGAGGCCCGCGCCATCCGTGATGGCACCCTGGTCACCGGCCGTTTCCCCTTTGACCTGCCCCACTTTTGCCCCCTGGTCCTGGAAGCATTTGCCGATGTCGAAGGCCGGCCTGCGCCCGAAGGGGTGGGCGAGCGCCTGCGGGGCAAAATCTTTGGCATCGTGGTCGATGATGCCACCAGCGACATGCAGGTCTTTTACCCCCAGTATCGCATCCAGGAGGAAGGGGGCACGGCCCTGTTGCTGGGCCGCCAGGAAGGCATGACGGTCCGCCTGGGCAATCCTGCCTGGGAATGGGCCGACTATGGCGGGCATACGGCCACGGTGGACAGGGCTCTGGAAGATACGGGCGCTGTGGACTCGCACGATTTCCCCTTCGAGGAGAAACTACGGGCGGTGCGGGCATCGCAACTGGACGGGCTCATTGTACCCGGCGGATTGGGCACGTGGATGGTCAGGGGACATCCCGGCCTGAAGAAGCTGATCCGGGAAATGGCTGCTGCGAGCAAGCCCATTGCCGCCATCGAGCGCGGCCCCAAGATCCTGCTCTCGGCGGGCATTCTGCCAGGCCGTACCGTGACCTGCAGCCCGGAGATGCGCGATGATCTCCTCGCTGCTGGCATAGACTACCGGGATGAGGCCCTGGTCCGCGACGGTTATCTGCTCACCTGTCAGGGTACGGAGGACTTGCCCCTGTGGGGGCGTAGCTGGATGGAGCTCTATTGAAGGCTCTAGTAGGACAAGATGGCATCTTGTCCCTGAACCGGGCAAGTTGGCAACTTGCCCTACTATAGGCTGCCCAGGGAATTGACTCATCTTCCTCCCTTGAGGATCCCAATGGGCACAAAGCTGAGTGGCGCCCCGCGCCATAGAACCGTCAGGGTGCCGGCCTCCCGAGGAGCGTGTTTCTGACACACAGAATGGCACCCTGCGACAAGGATCGCTCAGAAGGCTACGGGGCTACCGGTTAGGCGAGAACG
>CAWANP010000020.1:0-928630 GCA_963783445.1 uncultured Chloroflexia bacterium
GGCGCGGCCTGAGGGAGAGTGAGAGGGCATTGATCCGCCCTGATTCAATGCCGGTTCCCTCGAATCACCGCCGCCCGTGGACGGTGTCCTGCGCCTGTTCATCTCTGGGCCGCCTGACGCTGATCGCATCTGCATATCGAAAACCTATTCTGTTCTGTACCAGTCATTGCCGCGGGCCTTCATAGCCAGCAGCATCTCCAGATCTAATCAAACTGATTCTCACCAGTGAGAGCAGCGGATCGCTATTGGATCTGACCGAGGCCCATGCCCGTTTTCCTCATCTTTTCAGACCGCTTGTATCCTGTTCGGTTCTCGAGTATAATTTGGTGGGTCTGATCGAAGAAGGAAAACTGCAGAGAATGCGGCACTTGGCGATGAAAAGACAACGACGGTTCTGGTTCTTTCTGGTTGGGACGGGCCTGGTCGGATTGCTGATGATTCGGTGTTCGCCTGGAAATCCAGCAGTGACGGCCACGCCGACCAAGATCCGCCTTGTGCCGGCCCTGGCCACCAACACTCCGCAACCAACGCCCATGCTCCAACTCAGTGCCACACCCACCTCATCCCCATCGGCCTCTCCGACGAGCGCCACAGTAACTCCCAGCCCGTCTGTGCCAGCCGCCACCGCCGTTCCAATGGACACGCAGCCCGTCGCTTCGCCGACACAGACGCCCCTGCCACCTACCAGCACCGCAACCCTACCCGCGACGGCGCCATCGCCGAGCCCACAACCGCCAACAGCGACGGCCAGTTCTCAGCCCCCACTTCCGCCCCAGCAGGGCGGGGAATGGGATATGGAAGCTGGCTTTGTGCCGGGGGTCTCACCCTGGGCGAAGATTGCCCGGGATGGGCAGTCGCCGTTGGTTGGCAGGCCTTTTTGGCGCCGGGTACACCGGCATCCTCGTGTCTAAATGAGAACAAGAATCTCGCCAACATTCAAAGGGCGAACGCTCTCAGGAGATCACCTTTGACTTTATCAGCGCCGAGGCGGGCATCTATCGCCAGGCGCAGACCATCCCCGGGCACCGCTACCAGATCGAGGCCTGGGGCAAGCACATGCGCAGCGAATCGCCGGTGGAGCTATCGCTGGGTGTGGACCTCACCGGCGGGGAGGACTGGCAGGCTGCGTCGGTGACCTGGCATCCCTGGGACGAGACCGGGGAGGATGTCTGGGTGCACACCCAGGTCACGGTCCGGGCTAGCGGCGACACACTGACTTGTTCCTTAAGGGCTACCATCCCTTTGCCGCGCAGGGTGGCGCAACGCTGTTCGACGATGTGCGGGTGGTGGACCTTGGGCGGTAGGGTTGAGAGTCATCTCTCCAATTGGATAGCGCGCTTATTGCATCAGCATTGCCTTTGGGGTCATTGTCTATGTTGATCGTCAGAGCGGTATCCGTACCGTCAGAGGGAGGGGCTGTTACACATTGCGTCCATGAATACAAGTCCACCGGACAGCAAAAGGGCCGGCGCGTCATTCACCGGCCCTTTTGTAGCGTTTCGGCCTACAGGCCCTTTACTTCCTCGAAAGGGTAGAGCGTCATCAGCTCCTGGTAGCAATCAATAAAGCACTCGTTGTGGACGCTGTTGTAATGCCGTCCGCCGCGCTGGTGCTGGATGGCGTGGGCGGCTTCGTGGCAGACCAGCCGCCAGACACCCTTTTTGCCCTTGTCCGACATCTGCTTGTAGCCGATCCATTGGGCGATGGTCTTGTACTCGTAGAACCCCTGATTCCTGGCGCGGTCCAGGGAGCCGGTCCCGTAAACGATGAGGCTGGAGCCGTCGCTCTGTTTCTGGTGAAAGCTGCCCTTCCTCTTCCTGAATTCTACCCGGCTCAGGTTAACCTCATAGTCGGCCATGATCCGCTCTGTCAGCGCCTTGGCGAAAAGCCGGTCACTCCCCCATAACATCGGCGTAGCCTGGGGCTGCTGGCTTGGGCGCTGGCCTCGGGGCCGGCCTGGGAGCTGGCCTCGGTGTGGTTAGCGGGAACATCTGCCCGAACCAGGTCTGACCGACAATCTCTGGCTGAGCCGCTGGCCGCTGCTGGCTCCTCCTGTTGAGTGGGTCGTCTGCCGGGTCTCGGTAGTGGCCGCAACTCGGGCACTGCATGGGGCCGTCTCCGTTGAATCCGCTCTTCTCGTACCAGGTATTGCATTTGGGGCAAATGTTTGCGCTCATGGTTCGCTCCTCTGTGTGGTAGTGTCTTAAAGCCTGAGCCCCGGTTTGATTGGTTGGGCTTGGGATGATAAGAGCAAAGGGCCGACCTCTCGGCCGGCCCCTGCTCTTTACCAGTTTATGTCACAGCCAGTGCAGAACTCGATCTGGCCCTGCGCTACAGGTGATTGGCCTTATGCCATTCTCTCAGAGCATCCACGTTCTCTGGCACTATCCCCCTGGTGGCTACGTAGTCGCTAAAAGCCTGTTGTTCCGCAGGGTTCTCGCTGACCATGCTGCCGTCGCCGTAACGCGGGAAAGCGCTGTCCATTCCCGACGGGTCCGGCTCGGGCACTGCCAGACCCTGAGCCTCGGTAAGGACCTGGAGCAGTGCCCGGATAGCGCGCAGCTCGGCCAGTACGTCTGTATTGTCGCTGGAGCTGGTAGTCGCGGGAGCGTCGATCTTTTCCAGTGCCACGACATCCTTGTAGGGCCGATTGTTCTTGTTGAGTTTCTCGCTCTCTTGCCACAGGGCATCAGAAGCGGCAAGGTGTCTCCACACCAACTTCTAGCTTGGTGGGATTGATACCTACACTGAACAGGTCCGATGCCTCAAACAAAAGCAGGTCCGGCCAGCGGTGATTGCGACTATACATCTCTATTCGGCCATTGGCCGTTTTGGCTACACGACTAATCAACAAGCGTTCCATTATTCTTCTACCTCCTTCACGTAGGTTTGCCGCATCTTCCGTAGTCCTAGCCCGGAGCGGCCCAGGTCCAGGTTCCCTGAAAACTTGTAGCCGTTGTTCTCCATCCATCGGAATTTGGCACGAGGGTACTCCCCCTTTTAAGGGGGAGGGGAATCGTGCTTTTTGCCTCCTCTCCAGCGGATTTGACAAGATTACGCATCTCTATTACAGTTAGGTCATGAAGAAACAACGAACGCGACATACAGCCTATCAAATCAACTATCATTTTGTATGGTGCCCTAAATTTCGTCGGCCTGTCTTGGCCGGAGATGTAGGTCAGCGGTTGGAGGAATTGCTTTCCGAGTTGGTTCAAAACCTGGACGGGCGCATCGTCGCTGTTGAGGTTCAACCCGATTACGTTCACCTGTTTGCCGAGTTTCCACCTACTCTTGCCCCTCGTCAGATCATGCACCGCATCAAAGGTGCCTCCAGTCGAATCCTGCGGCGAGAGTTCCCTTGGCTTAACAGTAGACTGCCAAGTCTGTGGACACGTTCGTACTATGTCGGGACTGCTGGCAATGTTTCTACCGCAACAATTACTCGATACATCGAGGAACAAAAGGGCAAGTGATCCGATCATATCGCTACCGTATCCAGCCGAATAAGAGGCAGGCAAAGATCCTGGAGCGCATTATCGAGATGCACCGCTGGCTCTACAATGACGCCCTTGACGAACGGCGCTATCTCTGGCGTGCTCGTAAGGTATCGGTCAACTACTATCACCAAGCCAACCAGATCAAAGATATCCGGACTGATGACCCCGACCTGCTGTTGCTCAACTTTTCCTCGATTCAACAAACCCTGCGCCGACTCGACAAAGCATACTCTGCTTTCTTCCGGCGAATCAGGCGGGGAGAAACTGCTGGTTATCCCCGATTCAAATCTCGCCATCGCTGGCGGTCGGTTGAATACCGTTTCGGTGATGGCGTCGGTTGGGCCAAGAATGGTCGTTTGCGAATCCAGAACGCTGGCAACATCCGCATCTTTCTGCATCGCCCTATCCCCGCCGAGGCGGAAATCAAAGCTGTGATCATCACTCACCACCGGGATGGGAAGCGCTGGTTCGTTTGCTTCCAACTGGAATTGCCTGACCCCGCTCCGGTCGAGCACCCCGGTCAGCCGGTGGGTATCGACCTGGGTGTGACGACGGTGGCGGCTCTTTCTACGGGTGAGCGAGTCAAGGCTCCCCGGTTCTACCGTGAGTCTCAGCGAGATCTGCGAGTCAAGCAGCGCCGTCAGTCGCGCCGAAAGAACGGCTCGGCCGGAAGGCGTGAGGCAACCCGCCAGGTCGCCAAGACTCACGAACGGATCGCCAACCAACGGCGCGACTTTAACCACAAGCTGTCTCGTCGCCTGGTTGGTGAGTTCTCTTTGATAGGGGTCGAAGATCTGACAATCATCGGCTTGTCCCGCAGTATGCTTGCCGAGAGCGTGCACGACTCCGCCTGGGGCCAACTGCTCGCCTTCCTTTCGTATAAAGCGGAAGAGGCTAATGCAAAGGTCGTGAGTGTTGACCCCCGGTATACCTCGCAAGTCTGCTCTCGGTGTGGCTCGATTGTCAAGAAAACTCTCAGTGTTCGTGTTCATCGTTGTCCTGATTGCGGTCTTGAACTGGACCGTGATGTGAATGCTGCGATCAACGTCTTGAACCGAATGCACGTACTCTTAGAGCACGACTCCGCTCGGACTGAGCGGCAGGGCGTTAACGTGATCGGTTGCGATGTGCGTAGCCCTGGAAGCTCCCTGCTTTAGCGGGGAGAGGTCGTCACAAAGAGCGCCGTGCCACATCATGCTCGTGTGCTTACTTCTCTTCTTCTGCGTCCGGCTCCGGACTTTGTGCTTCTGAAAGTCCGGGTACTGGTATTCCGTTGGGCATCTGGTCAATGTCCCACACCGGCACAAGGTCTTTTGACCGGAGCTGGTGAATCAAGCGCGCGACCCCCCGGCGGAGAGCTTCGTTCTGGAGTTCCAGTTCCACCATCCTATACTCTAGTTCTTTCAGGCTCATAACCTGGCAGGACAGCGTATCGCGCTCCTTTTTCAGTGCAGTCTCCAGATCAACGATCCGTTTTTCCAGTTGGGGTAGAAGGGCCATGGAAATCTCGACAAGAATCATGCTAGCCTCTGCGCGCTCTTTGTCCTGGATAGACTCCTGGTGCTCCTCGTCGGTTTTGTCGGTCCGGCGTTGCCGGATGTAGTTCAGGACATGCGGCGAAAGAGCGATCAGAGCGATGATGATGGCCACCAGCTCGGTAGGGCCAGGACTCAGGTCCATTCGATTTGCTCCACATAGGAAACCAGTGTTGATACAGCGATGGCAAACAAAGATCCGGCCCCGCATCTGCTTTGGGGGAGCGATAGCCACAAGGCCGGGGTGAGGTTGTTGGCCCTACTCGAGCACGGCTCCCTCAAGTGTTAGTAAAGGGCCGGCTCCGTGGGCGGCGAAGCAAGGTGGCAGCGAACCTTGCCGGGAGAACCACGGAACCGGCCAAAAGGAAGGACTAGGCGACTGGTAGGAGCTGGATGTAGACGGTTGCCGCCGGGCAGTCAGCAGAGCCTCCGTCCACTTGTGCCACGCGGAGAACGTCATCGACAGCCAGCTCAGAGTATGCGTTGTCAAAGGTGGTGAAGTCCATCTTGAGATGGTCGGTGCCAGCAGAGATGTCCAGAGCCTCGGTGATGGCGTTGGCGGTTGACAGGATCTGGATCGTGTCGCTTGCGGTGCCAGCCCCAAGCAGGACAACCCAGGCTGCGATGATCTGTGCCTTGATGGTAACGGTGACATCGGTGTTCTCGGTCGCTCCGTCTGCCGCTCCGTCCAAGTCAACCTGGATGAAAAACGGCAAGCCGCCAGCAGCAGAGTCGCCGGTGATAACAGCCGCTTTGTCCGGCGTGATGGTCGCCGCTGCGATCTTGGCTCCGGTGACGGCCAGTGCTGCCAGGTGCCCGGTCAGGATAGACAGAAGCCGGATCTTGGTCGAGCCTGGCCTTACAGGATTCTTTGCCATGTGATTGCTCCTTTGTGCTTCACTTCATAAGAACAAAGGGCCGGCCAGCGAGCCGCCGTGAGATGCTGTCAGTGTGTGTGAGTGCGCATCCACCAGGCGTACATGCCGGCCAGCCGGCCCTTTGCTATTGGTTAGGCTACAGTGACAACCGAGCCCTTTCCGTTGACCGGGGTGGCCGAAGCGTTGTACTCGACTGCCAGGTACTGCTCGGCGTCGGTCAGCTTGTTGGTGCCATCGCCAGCATCGGCGTAGGAGGGGTACGGCCCCTTGATTCCCATGGCCTTGTAGACACGGTGCTGGACCAGCTCCCGGTTGCCGACGAGAACCTTGGTGTCTGGCATCTCAGTGGACTGGTAGCAGTTCAGGCCCTTCACGCGGGTGACATAGCCATTGGCCGCGACCTCAAAGTCTGGACGATTGCCGGCCGCGGTGGCGTGGCTGGAGTTGGACAGGTAGTCGCCGTTAGTGACGGACATCAGGGCAAAGGTCGGCTGGTAGTACCGATTGATGACCTTGACCTTGGCATAGCCGATCTTCTCGGCAAGCTCGTCAACGTCATCGGTGCTCTGCGTCCAGGTTCCACCGGAGTTGCTGGCAACCAGGTGGGCAGCGGCCAGGCCAGCGTAGATCAGGTGAGAATCGATCTTGCGCCGGATCTCTGCAACCAGTCCGGTAATGGCCCTGCCGGTAGCGTCATATCCAAGCTGCGAAGCGGAGAATGCCACGGCCTCGTCAGAGATCTGGATGGCCAGCCGGTCGGCCGCTGCCTCGATGGTGATCGAACTGAGCACTTGCTTTGCGCGCTGGACAGCGGTCATCTCGCCCTCGCGCATCGCGTCGTACTGGTAGGTTACATCCACGCCGCCGGCGTCCGCGGGAATGGAGCCGGTGGACAGGAAGTAAATCTTGCCCAGTTTGTAGTCGATCAGATAGTCATCCCACTCATCGTAGGCGGTGGACGTGCCATTGTCCTCGACAGTCACGGAACCAACGACGACCCGCGCATGGGCCAGGGAGAACCAGCTCCCATGCGTCACGTTGGCAACCTGCTCGTCGGTGATCGTGGCCGTGTGGCCGGTCTCGGCGGTGTAGGTCTCAAAGTAGAGCTTGTCCGGGCTGTTGGTCATGATCCCGAAGTCAAAGATACTGGACGTCACGAGCTGCGGGAAAGCCTCAGCGACGATGGAACGGAGCACGGAGTAGGGCAAACTCAAGTCACTGGTCTGCTCGGCCTCCTCGAAGAGCCGGGATTCGTGGAGCAGGTGGGCCTTGTGCTGCGAGTCATAGAGCGCCAGATACTGAGCGGCAAAGACCTCGTTGACATTGCGTGGCCGGTTGAACAGATCGCGTTTTTCAAACTTGTCCCTGCGGATCAGGCTCTCGGTCATCATGATGGATGCGCGCGCAAACTCTGGCATACCGGTCACTGATTCAATGACCGGGCCAATCACCTGGATGTCACTGGGAGGCGCGGCGTCTGGCGACATGCCCATCTGGACAAGCCGGTCCCTGGACAAGATCCTATCGTACTCCGTGCGTCGGCGTTCCATGATGGCGGTGGCGTCTTCCACGGTCTGCGGGCCGTCAGCCTTGACGCTTTCGGCAAAGGTCTGCTTGACATCGGCCGGATAGGGTAGCGCGGCCACGGCGACGTCAATGGCACCGGCGACCTCAGCCTTGCGCTGGTTTTCCTGATACTTGCGGAGCTGGTCCTCGCGCTCCTGCATGGTGGCCAGCATGTCGGCGTTTTCGTCCAGCCCAAGCTCCTTGCGGATCGCGGCGTCGCGCTCTGCGATGAGGTTCTCACGCTCGGCGGTCGCGTCGGCCTGTGCCTGAAGCTCGGCCTCAAAGGCGGCTTTGGCGGACTCTTCCAGGTTGGCGGACAGGTTCGCGACCAGATGCGGGTAACGATGCTGTAGATCCTCCAGCGTCACGACTTCCGGCGCCGGCGCTGGCGCGGGTGGCTGTACGGACTCTTCGATTGGGGCGGTTGGTTCTACGGTCTTGCTAGGCATGGTCGTGTTCTCCTTGGGGTGTTGAGATTCAAAGTAGGTGATGGACGCCATCGGGTCAGACGGCTCCACGGTCAGGTCATAACCAGTGATGACCAGGGAAGTAGGCTCCTCGATCTGAGTGTCGCCCTCTTCGACAAACACGGACTCTCCGTAGGCTCGTTGGCTCACGCCGGGTTTCACGCCGCCCAACATAGCGGCCCGGATGTCCTTACCCAAGGCGGTGCCCAACAGATTGCCTTCGAGCAGCACCTGGGTGCCGTCAAAGGATGCGTCGGTCCAGTTAACCACGACCTCAGACAAGAATGGACGCCGGGTGGCTTTCATATTGGGATGTTCGGCCTCGCCATAAAGCTGGAGACAGCGGCCCTGTCCTGCGCTTTCGTGCAGGTGGGTGCTCAAAGCATGGACGGCCGGCGCAAGCACGTCAGGACGGTAGCGCCGGCCGTTTTCGTTGATAACATTGGCCGTGATCCCAATGGCGCGGATCGGCCAGGGACCATCGGGACTTTGGGCGGCTTCGGACTCAGTCAACAGCTCCAGGTGGCCCTGGACGCTTTCGACAAAGCGGCTGGCCTGGTCCTTGCTGACCCGACCCTCCTGGATGGACTGTGGCTGGTAGGTCAGCTCCACGACTTCCCAATCCTCATGGTCGGCAAAGGTATAGTCGTTGCTGGTCTTGGTCATGGAGACCCTGTAATACTCGCCTACGCCCAGGTCTCGTTGGTTCACGATGACATAGTCAGAAAAGACCTCCACGATCCAGAGGGACCAATCAGCGTCCTGGTCGTCCAGGAATTGCGCGCTGAAAGCCATTTCGATGATAGACAGGGTGTGATTCAGAGAGCCCTTGACCAGCTCCTCCAGCGGTTCGCCCCGTTCGAGTTTGGTTGTCACCATGTCAGCTCCTGAGTTATGCCGTTACCTTCACAAGTCCATAAAGCAAAAGGGGCCACGCCCTCGTAATGAGAGCGTGGCCCCGCGGTTGCTTCGCGCAGCTAAAGCTGAGCATCTGGTCCTGGGACCGTTGCCGGTGGTGTTCCGGCCTATCGGCTATTGTGACCGGTGGTATGCCGGTCGGGTTTTAGAGAGAGGCTCAGGCGTAGCCAGACGGCGCTTGCCTCTTCCCTCGGGTTTGTTGTTTGGGTGGTGCGCCGGTCACGGTTTCGACCGCCGTACCACTTGGATCACTTACCGCCATCTGCCACGTGCCGCCGGTCTTGACCAGTTGGATGGTGTAAAAGCGGTTATTCGGCAATCCGTCCAGACGGCGCGCTACCTTGAGAGCTTGAGTGCTGATGCTTTCGTTTGCCATAGTGTGCGTACCATTATAGGCGATTAACCTGCGTTGTCAAGTGTGGTTAGTGTGATATCACACATATCGCCCTCCAGAGCTGGAGGATTGGAAAAGTAGAACCGGACCGGGCAATCTGGCAGCATCTCGCCGGGTGCGCCCTCGCCATCCCACCAGCGATCCTCACAGGGCAACAATGCTGGACAGTCCAACGGGCAGCGGCCCTTGGCAGCGTAGACGCGAAACTTGATCGTCTGCCAGCGCTCCTCAGTCAAGACATCTCCCCAATCAGGGGGCAGAAGGATGCGCGGGAAGATCGGGATCTCGTGAAGCACTCGCGCCCGGCCCACGGTTGGCGCGCTCACACCGATCAGCCTGCCTATGACGACCGCGTAGAGATGGACCTGGAAGAGGTAGACCATAGTGGCCCGGTCCTCCAGCAGCCTGCGCTTCTCTTGAGAAAGGCGATAGGTGAACACGCTATGTCGGCTCATGGGCTACCTGAACCTATCCTCCATCTGTTGCCGGCTAACGGATACCTGTGTCTGTGTCGCCGCCGGTGGCCTGGGAGCGCTCCTGGCAGCTTCGCAATAGTTCTCAGAGTGGGCAAAGTGATCCTCGCTGGCTTCGACATACCGGGCCACGCGCTCACCATTCGGACGCTTTTCAATGACGCGCACAACGGCTTTCATCTGCGAGTAATAGTCCGGGATGCTCCGAGCGTGGCGCGGGAGCGTGATCTTCTCCTCCAAAAAGCCGGCCATGACAGCATCCAGGGTGCGGGTCCGGTCCATGGTGACTGTGCCCTCGGCCTCGTTCCAGAGCATCTCATCGGCGCGCCGGCCCACGCCATCGGTATAGTAGGCTAGCCAGACCACGCCCGGTGGAAAGTTGGCCTGAAGCTCACGCGCCTTGCGAGTTTCAGGCAGAGCGTCAATGACAACGCGCCTTGCGTCCCAGCGGCGGATTTCGTTGGCCGCGGCCTCGAAGCTGTCCACCATGCCGGCAAAGCGTTGTGGTCTTTCGCCAGATTCCGGCTGCGCTGGACCTCTTACGACAAAGTGAAGCACAGAGCCAACGTCAATGCCCATGACCGTTGTCTCGCTCGGAACCGGCCCGTGGGCATAGTCTCGGCAACAGGCGTTCAGGTGTTCGTCACTCAGCCGGCCACCGCGCGGGTGATAGGGCAAGCCAAGGCCCTGGTTGATGACCTCTTTGCGCTTCTCCTCTTCTACGGCCTGGAGGCCCTGGATCAGCTTCAGCGTCGGGTAATGGTGAGAGAAAAGCCTGGTCAGGTGGTAGCCATGAACCTCGCGGCCGGGATGTCTGGCCACCCACCTACCTGGTCCTCGGGGATTCAGCCGGGTGCTACACTTTTCGCAAACGCACCAGGCATCATCGGGCTGGCCGTGCCAAAAGACCGGACGCTCGAGCGCGTCCGATTCTATGACACAGTGGTTAATGGTCAGCTCCTGCCAGTGGTTGCAACTGTCACAGCGGACCATCCAGACGCGCTGGTCGGATTCCATCCAAAGAGCATGGATGCCCATGCCAGCATAGGTCGGCGTGGATACCGCGCGCTCCTGTGCCAGCGAGCTGTGACCTAGACGCTCACGGGCCAGAGCGATGGCCCTGGGCGGCATCTCGTCTACTTCGTCCAGAAAGAGCACGTCAGCGTCAACAGACTTGAGTTGCGGAGCGCGGCCGTCTAGGTGGACCTGGGCACCGCGCAAGTAGAGGAAGCGATCACCGATCCTCTTCAGCGTCACACGGTCGGAGCCGCGGCGTCGCTTTCCATCAGTTGTGCGGACATCCTCTACAATGGACTGAAGATACTGTGAAGCCTCGATGGCCGGGCCGATTCGGCCTGTGGAGAAGTCACTTACATGGGTGCTGGTGGGAAAGATGTAGAGAGGAGTTGCTTTGCGCTCGTCGGCTGCGTGGATCGCGTCGCTGATGAGATATTCGCTGGCGCCCATCTGGCCAGACTTGAACACAACGATACTGTCATGGTTGTCGCGGTAGAGATCAATAAGAAAAGGGTGCCGGCCCAAATCAAAAGGCCGGCCAGGCACAAGCAGCGCGCGGTTTTTGATTGTCCATTCGAGAAGGGACATAGCATCGGCACCGCCAATGCTGGCAACTGGCGTCCTCTCTGGAGGGCTGGCCTTGATATCCTCGTAGAGAAGATTCGCGAGTTGGGCCTTTTGGCGCTGGTCCAGAGATCCACCCAGGCCCAAGCATTGTAGATCCGGCATAACGGTTGGTCAGCACTCCGGTACATAGGGGAGCACTAGCCCTCGCTTTCCTGGTAGGCTGGAACGGAGGCAGGGTGCATTGAGGTAGAGGCATCGCGTTCTCTGGCAAGCAGCAGATTGTTGACCACCATGTCCAGGGTGTCCTCGTCCATCTTCTCAAAGTCGTTAGCCTGGGCCACAAAGAGCGTACCGGAGTTTTCGGTCTGTCGTTTCTCCGGCTCATCCAGGCCCAGGAGCTTGGCCTGTCGCTCCATGATTTTGAGCGCCCGGTCAATAGCGGCCAAGTCGCCTTCCAGAGCATCGTTCCAAACGGCATTGAGCAGCCGGTCTAGTCGCGTGAGCTGGATCTGGACATGGTCGGCCATATTGTCTATCTGCTCACGGCGCAAGCGGCCCAGGATAATCTTGACGTCAGCGGCGATGGTGCCAAGAGAGCAGTCTAGGGTCTCCGCCATCTGGCGATAGGTCAGCCCACCGAGCAGGTTGGCGGAGACCTTCGACCTGCGCATCTCACGTATTGCGGCTTCAGCTTTTTTGGTAGTGTTTACAGTCATTGTTCAGCCCCATATGTTCAGTCTGCCGCGGCTCCAGCCTCCGCGGTCTCATCTTCCGGTGGGTGTTCTGCGATCCACTCCTCCACGATGTCAATGATCGCCAGGAAGGCCGTGGAGGTATTGACAATGCCAGCGGCCTCCTTGAAGGTCAGGAGCATCTCAAAGAAACTGTCCCACTCCTGGAGCCGGCCAGCGAACCGGTGGCGAGTGGCTTTGCCCAGGAGCGGAACAACGTTCTTGATGCGTTCGACCTCGGCCGGTATGAACATGAGAGTGACCTCTTCAAAGCGGAGCGCGGCCTCGTTGATACGCTGGATGTTCACAGGAGCCATGGTCTCGAGATACTGCTCATCCAGGCCGGTGTAGACGCGGAGGCTCAGGTCATCGATCTCCTCCCACAGCTCCCGGAGCGTTGTAAAGTTCTCCTGGCCCACAAGAGCGTTGTGGGAGAGCTGGATCGCCAGCCGCTCCGGCTTACTCAGAGCCTCGTCGGTGTATAGCGTTAGGATGTGAGATACACCGGTCTCGGCCGCGACCTTGACGCGGTGATTGCCGGACATCGACTCATAGGTGCCATCGGGATGACGCCAGCAAAAGGGAAGAGAAGAGAGATTGCCGTCCTTTTCGACATTGGCCCTGAGTGAGTCCCATACGCGCTTTGGCATGAAGTGAGCGTTTTTGTCCACCGGGCGGATCTCGCTAGGCGGCACTACAGCGAGTTTATAGGGCGTGACATCACCGAGAAGCTCGTTCAGCTCCTTCAGGACGTTTTGGAGCCGTGCTTCGTCCACCATTGGTTATAGACCTCCTGCCAGGTAAGATTGTCAAAGACGGCTCCATAGTTGAGAAACTGCTCACCGCTGTCGGTCTGTCCGCGCTTCTGGAGCTTGAGAATACCGCGGTATTTCATGGAAACGGGCCGCTCAGTGAAGGCCGTTGTCATCAGAGAACGGGTACGCTGGCACTGTGCCCGTTCCAACCAACGGCGCGTCTCGCCAGATTTGCTAAGCATGACCACCAGCTTGGAGAGCCGCTTGTAGCGAGTGCCAGGGATCGCGAAGTCGGCCAGCATGTAGACGCCATCGGCTCCGCCAAACTGAGCTTTTGAGAATTCCAGGAAGCCTACTACCCAACCATCCACGACCACGGCGAAGGCCCACATTCCCTGTGAGAAGTCAATGTTCTTTCCCAGGAAGGCGTCCTTGAAGCGGCCTAGATCGCTAGCCTTGATGCGGTGGAGCCAGATCCGTGACTTGGCAGTGAGGGTAAGGTCAGAATGGGCAAGAGGGAGGTTCGGCAGATCGGCCGGCTGGCGGTCATCAAAGACGGCCGGCGTGGTGACTACGTTGGAGTAAAGATAGACCGTTCGAGAGCGCCCACTACGCTGCTTCATGACCGGCGTCAAGCCCTCTATGACCCGGTCGTCATACCAAAGGTATTTGCGCTCGGCCATCCACGCGAGAAGCCGGTTTCGGGCATCCTCGTCAAGCATGGAGTAGGTGGGCTCTTCCCAGGTGACAATCTCCTCAAGACGCTTGTAGAGGCGCTCATAGCCTCCCGAGTAGGTAGGGGCATAGCAACAGAAGATTGCGTTGGGGTCATCGCCAAAGCGCTGGAAGTGGTCAAAGACGTCTCCGGCAAAGTAACTCGCGATGGGGATACTGACGGCGTCCAGCTTTTCCACGGTCTGTTCATGGAGGGTGTCAAAGCCATCCAGGTAGGCTTGCCACATGCGTTTGCGGTGGATGGTGTTGCGCTTGTCAAAGTCAAGCATGTCCAGAAGGACCATGATCGCGGCTAACCTGCTTGTGTCAGAGTCAAAGTAGGATTCGAGCCAGCGGTAGTCCTCGTCGGCTATCTCAAAGCGGAGGGGGGAGCCGGTCAGCCAAGCTCCGGCCATGCAAGAGTAGAACGACACGTCATTAGAATGGACGGATGCGGGTTGGCTATAAGCCGCCAGTACGGCCTCACTGGTAAAGTTGCCTGAGCAACCCACGATAACATTGTGGTTGTTGAACACTCCAGCGACGTTCCCCAGGAACGTGCGGACCGTGGCGTTAATCGCGCCAACAAACATTGGGCCTCCAGGAGCGGGACGCCGGATTTGAACCGGACCTTGACGCTGGAAGCGCCCTGTGCTACCAGGTTACACTACTCCCGCATGGGGCCACACCAGGCCGGCAAGAACCTGGACACTCATTCCACGCTTGCCGTGCCTGTGTGCGGCACCAGCATTATAGCACATTCCGCAATATGCGTCAAGGCGTGCTTATGTTCCCCTGGTTATTGCGGACTTGATCATTTCCGCACCAACTTTTCTCACCCGGCAGGGTTATGCCCTTATCAGCGCCTTCAGGCGCTATGCCGTTATGGTCCCAATCCCAACCAATCAAAGGGCCGGCCCAGGCTTTAAGATGTTACCTTACAAACCGCACAAACCGGCGTCAGATTAGGTCAACCTGTCAGACTCATGTCAGATTCCTACCTGAGAAAGGTCAAATATTTGTGTGTTATGTGTGATATGATGGTTTTAGAATTAAGAAACGCAGCAACTTACAAACCAAATAATCGCAAAAAGGGCAGGGGAAGAAACGGGAGCCAGGGCTCCACCCTGAGGGGAAGTACCCCACAGGCGGCAAATCGGCGGAAGAACCGGACGGCCCAAGCGAGACAGAGTTCAAGCTCTGTTGGCTGCTATCCAACCGGGACACCAAACGGAGCAGCGTGAGTAACCCGGTATCTCACGAGCAGCCAATTTAGCTTGAAAAACTGATACTGAGAGGAGATACACAATGAAGGCTGTTTATGGTCGCAGCCGGCACACCGGTCAAGGTTATGAAAGACACGCTGGACTACAGCCCCAACGTAGTCGATTGGGAGACGCAGAAAGACAACATGTTCTTTTTGGAGGACATCGTAATGGACCCGCTGAACCCTGGCAGGGCAGAAGGCGAAGCTCGGCAGCTTTGGGCAGCGACTGGCTGGTACGGCTTCAACCGGAGCGGTTACATCTGCATGGCCCCGATGGACAGTGTTGACATCCACTAGATTGATTAGGCCCTCATAGCCCGGCGCGACCCAGGCGAACCTGGGCAAGACCGGGCCAGGGCCAAGCCCCAAAAGGCCGGCAAGACCTGACGCGAAGGTCAGGCGCGCCCGGCCAGGGGCAAACCAGGAGATAAGAGCAGAGAGTCAAGTCCCGAGCTGCCGCCCGAACGCTGTGGCCGACCTGGAGGGCACCACAAACCACACAGAGGAGGGTATCATGACTGACGAACAGAGAATGAGCATGGCGATGAGAGTGGCCCAGTTGGCCGAACGCCGGCGCGTGGACTGCCGAAACCGGCATAGCGTTCTGCGAGGCCGTGGAAGCCGGCATGACTGACACGGCCCTGGAGATGTGGGCCGATGCAGCCGAGCACTTTAGCCAAGACGGCGAGAGCTAACAGCCAGACAGTGCCCGTAACCTTGGGAGAACCAACCGAGCAGCAGGAGCCAGCAATTTTAGGTGATGGTGAGACGGCAATGGCCCAAGGCGGGGGTTGAGGGTACAGGGTGGGTGGCACTGTCTGTAGCAAGACCAATCAGAAAGGAGCAAGGCCATGGCGATGCCGCCAGTTTTCACTCAGGCTATGTATCAGGCCAACCAGTTCACGCAAAACGTGTATATCACGACCATCCACAACCAGCCGATCCACAAGGTCCAGACGAACACCGGGCACCAGGTCTATGTCGTGTCTACGCCATCCACGTGGATCTCCTATCCGAACGTGGCCAAGGTCATCCAGGTGATCATGACGCTGCACCAATGGAACGTGCAGACTGCCCACTAAGAGAGCCAATCAAACCGGGCGCTCAGGCTTTAAGGTTCTACCACACAGAGGGGAGAAGGGCGATGTAAACGCAAATCATACCAAGACGCCGGGCCACCGGGCGACGACAGGTGGCAAACCAGGAGATGAGAGCAGGGAGTCAAGACCCGAGCTGCCGCCCAAGTGGCCGACCTGGAGGGCAAACCAAACCACACAGAGAGGAGATTCACGATGGAGAAGGTCACATTCAGAGGCAAGGAAATCGCTCTTTACACCAACAACGATGTCATGGACCTGGCGACAGAGGTCGTCGAGGATAACTGGCCGCACGCGATCCCGGAGCAGAGCATCAGTGGCTTTGGCTACATGAACTTTGAGGTCAGCCGGGCGCGCGGAGTGAGCTGCCGGATCGGCGTGAGCTTTCACAACATGAGGATCGAAGAGTCCGAGGAGATGAGGATCGGTCTCACGGACCCCACGGTCCAGGTCAACTGGAGAGGCGGGAGCTGTGGGCTGGCCGAGGCAATGGCTAACGTGGCCCTCTACCAGGAGATGATCAGCCTGGCCGCGCTCATCGAGTGCCGGCTGGCCGAGATTCAATATGTGGGCAAGGTAGTCTGGACCAAAGAGGAGGAGGCGAAATGATCACGTTCACGCGCAACACTCAAAACGAGGTAGAGCTTGACGCGGCCAGCGCGACGGAATTGCGCACTTTCGCATCCGCGCTAGAGAAGGCGGGTGAGGGCATCCGAGTACAAGTCTGCCAGAACGACAGCAAGGCCGGCGTTGCCTTTTTCCCAAGCGAGTCAACCCTGGTGCCGGCGTTGCCACCGATCGGGTCCACCTGGACCAGCTCACACTAGAGCAACCACAAGCAGTTCCAAGGGCCGGCCAGTTGGTCGGCCCTTTTCGTGTTGGGCGGACTTGATCACTTTCACGATCCTTTTCTCCGCTTCTGTGCTCCTGCAGGTGTCCTATGCCATTATCATCCCAAGTCCACACAGCCAACCGCGCGGCTGGCCAATCAATCGGCCGGCCCAGGCTTTAAGAACCTATCAAACAGATGGAGGCAAGACAATGGCAGGGAGATTCCAACCAGCAGGATGGCAGAGAGACCCGGAGAGCATCACCACAGATCGCGTCCAGTTCTGGACCCACAGCGGGAGCATGGTCACGGCTCAGATGCCGAGGGCAACGGCGCAGGGGCTGGTACGGTCCGGCCAGGCGACTGTGATCAACGACCAGGCCATCAGCCAATCCGCGGAAAGCGCGGAGTTCGAGCAAGGCGTGAGCGACGGCTTTATGGAGTGCATCCAGACAAGGAGGGAGAAACGAAGGGAGGAAAGACATGGCGAATCTTTACACACAATTTAGCGACGCGATTGGCCCACTGACAGAGGAGCGACGCGACTGGTTCCTGGACCAGGTCAATGTCAATGCGATGGCAAAGCACCTGCTCCAGGCAGCGATAGAGAGCAAAAACTACAGAGAGGCCCTGGAGTACGAGCCAGCCAAGGATCTGGTTCTCTGGCCCGAGTACGTGGGCACAATCATCCCACGGCACGACAGAGCAGAGCTGAACCAGTGGGATGTCTGGCGTGACTACGTGGAGGACTACTATCCCGGCTTTGAGCTGGAGATCGAGCAGTTTGAAGGCGGCGAGTTTGCCTGGTTCTACGCCGAAGAAGCCGGGAGGCCCGGCAACGTGGCGGAGTTGGTCCAAGAGTTCCTGGCCAAGTTTGACCCGGAGAGCGCCTGGACCACAACCTATGCCGAAACGTGCGACAAGATGCGTCTCGGAGAGTTTAGCGGCGGGGCCGTTTTTGTGACCGCCGAGGGAGATCGAGTACATGGACGCGCTAGGCTTGGGCCAACCAGAAGTTCAAAGCGTGGAAGGAGACGCATCCATGCCAGAGCTGAACGAGGTTGAGACACTTTATCAGCGCTCAAGGCCCTGGGCCGGTTCAACCGAGCCGCAAGAAAAAAGATGGGCGATGCTTGGGAGCGCGGCACACAGCGCGAAGATGGTTACCGATGGGTTGACGCCGTAGCCGATGCACTGCCTCCGCGATTCATGGTCCTTGACGCCAATCTGTTGGATGAGAACACGGTCGATCTGAAGACCTGTCTGCCGGTGAGCGTGGATGCCTATCGGAAGCTAGCCAATACGAGCGCGCCAACCAATCGGCGCGCTCAGCCTTAAGAAGTCATACCACACAGGAGGTAAGAGCGATGACGCAAATCCACCAAGGCGTACACCGAGAGCAACGGGCTTATCAGTCATGCCGGCCAGAGGCGGCAGAAGGTCGACTTATCCAAGGCGGCACGGAGATTGACGAATGCGTGACGATCAGCATCCAGGGTGAGCGCGGCGGCGAACCTGGGCATGGCGAGAGTCCACGTGGACACGCTGAGGCAAGCGCTCCTGCTGGCCGGGATCGCGACAGCCCGGAGCAAAGAGCCGGAGCCAATGCCGACCGGGGCCAACGAGCCACTGCTAGGCCGGCGGATCGTCAAGGTTCGCAAGATGACAGAGGCTGAGTCGGATTTTGACGGTTGGGAGCCTATGGCATTTGGAGAGCCGACCTGCCTGGAGCTGGACGATGGTAGTATTGTCTATCCAAGCCAAGACCCGAAGGGCAACGGGCCAGGCGCGCTCTTCGGCCAAAAAGACGGCCGAGGCTATCTCTGGCACGCCGGCAGAGAAGAGTTCAAGGAGGCGACATGAGCAAAGACTACATGGATTGGGAAGTCAAAAAGCTACCGTGACTCAGATCGTGCCGGGCGACAATGACCGGCAGACCTTTGAGCCACTGGCCTTGCAGGATCTGTCCCGATCCATCCACAGGGACGGCTTGATCCAACCCATCACAGTCAGGGCTATCTTTGAGTGCCCGGACGGCCATCTGAGCAGTGAGGTCGGGTTCCGCACCAATGACGGCAAGACGCTGATTCCGTGCGGCACCTACTGGTGTGATGAGTGTGAGCGCCTTTACGGCAGCGATTGGGATCTGTCGCATTACCAAATCGTCGCCGGAGAGCGCCGGTTCCGGGCAGTGGCCGATCTCCTCAAGTGGGAACCATCCCGGCCCTTGTGCGCCAACTGAACGACGAGGAAGCCGCGGGTATCATGCTGGCCGAGAACGTCCACCGGGAAGAGCTATCGCCCATCGAGGAGGCGCAAAGCCTACGCCAAGCGCATGGACCAGCACGGCTGGAGCGCATCCGAAACCGGGCGTAGGGCCAAGGTCAGCGAGGGCCGGGTGAGATCCCGGCTCAAGCTCTTGACACTGGCGCCAGACATCCAGATGCTTGTCGAGAAAGGGCAAATGCCCATCGGCTTTGGAGAAGAGCTGGCCAGGCTGGACGAGGCCCACCAGCGCTTTGTCGCCACCTGGCTGAGCAAGCAGCGCAGCCGGCCCACCAAAACCACGTTCGCGGCATACGTGGGCAAGGTCTACGAGCAGCAAGCCCAAACCAGCATCTTTGACATGGGCCTGGTTCTCGAGGTCGGCGTAGCCGATGCCATCGCTGGCACAAAAGACGGCCGGCTCTGGCAAGTGCTCCCTGGCATCGAGGCCCTGCCGGATCTGCCCTATAAGCAAGGGAGCATGGGCAACGTGCTGGACCAATATGTCGTCCGCCTGCTGGACGAAGGCCACATGACAGAAGCGGCAATCGTGATCGACACCTGGCGAAAGCTCCAGCGCGCCAATTTCGCCGTCATGCCTCCCCTGGACAGCCGGGCGCTCCAAAGACTGAGCGCGGCCCAATGAAGCAGTTTTGACCAATTGTCCGGCCGGGACCAATCAAAACGAGGTCTGGTTCTTTAAGAGAGCATCCTATACCCGAGGCGCTGGCCGGGTCACGTGAGGTAGCCAAACCAGCAAGGGTATTGAAAGGAGGTGATGCTTAACGCGCTACCACGAACGCCGAGACCATCATCAGAGCACAGGAAAGGAGACCGGGTTGGATGAAGTAAAAAAGAGCAAGGTGTATACTGTGAGTTATTCGGGTTGGACTCCAGAACAGATCCTGGAGAAAGCGGAAGAGCTGGACGCAACGGTCATAGATGTGCGGATCAAGCCGGCATCCCGGATGCCCCAATGGCGCAAGGGAGCACTCCAGGCCATTATGGGGAGCCGGTATCGGCACGTCGCGGACCTGGGCAACGTCAACTATCGTGGAGGGCCGACCATGCTCCAGGACTTTACCAGCGGAGCCAAAGCCCTTGACGAGTCGCTGGCCCAAGGGCCGGTCATGCTGATGTGCGTGTGTCGCGACTTTGCCAACTGTCACCGCAAGACCATCGTGGAAAAGCTGTTCAAGTCAGGCCGGGACATCGAGCACGAAGAGATCCCGCCGCCAGGTGGCCAGAAACCCAAACAGAGCTACGCGCCACAGCAGAGGCTCCCGCTCTAAGCCAAGTCTAGACAGAAGCAGAGAGACCCGCTAGCCTGATGGCTAGCGGGTCTTTTCTGTGTCCACTTATGCCCTTATCATCCCAAGCCCAACCAATCAAAAGGGTCGCTCAGGCTTTAAGATGTTACCTTACAAACTACACAAACCGGCGTCAGACTGGGTCAACCTGTCAGGGCCCTGTCAGACTTCTATCTGGCCAAGGCCAAAGCACTGTGTGATATGTGTGTTGTGATGGGTTTAAGGTTAAATGACCGAAAGGGGCAACAACATGGACAAGGCAACGAGGGACAAAAAGGCTAAAATGGTAGCAGATGTAGCAGTAGGATGCGGAATGTGGTCCATCGACAAAGGCCAGTTTTTCATGGAGATCGCGAGTGACGAGGTTGTAGAGCAATATTACGCTGAGTTTGAGTGTGACCTGTACTTTGACTTCGACCTGTACGACGAGAGCTAAGACACAGAGGGCCGGGTGAGAGCCCGGCCCCACACCACACAGGAGAGAGCGAAATGGCAAAAGCAACGGCAGCAGAAGTCAAGAGAGCCACAGAGCTAGGCAAGGCAGCATTTGAGGACGGACGCAGCCGAGTCGCAGCTTGGGACAAAGACCTTATGGCGATGCTGGCCGGCAACCAAGTCGGAGAAGGACTCCCCATAATCGAGGCTTGGGTGAGGGCCTGGGATACGGCCAACTTGGCAGCACCGTTTGACTGGTAACCGCTAAGGGCCGGGTGAGAGCCCGGCCCCAACCACACAGGAGAGAGCAACATGAGCGAGAGCATCGAGCAATTGGTAAAAAAGGCCAAATGGGAAGGCACCTGGAGCGGGTACACCCAGGAGCAGTTGAGCACCGCGTTCGACGGCGTGCGCAACGCGGACCACTGGAAAGGGCCGATTGACGCACTGGTCCCGGAGGATGAGTTGACCGTCACTGTCCTGGCCATCATATTCTACACGGCCACCGAGCCGAAGGCATCCTGGGTCGAGAGCAAAGAGCACTTTCGCGTCACGAGCGAGGGCTATTGGGCCGGGCCAGCCGGCGACCACTAGACACACCACACAGAGGAGCAAACGATGCACAGCACACAGAGAGCTTACCTGAAGGCCAAAGCAGACTTTGAGGCAGCGCAAGCCGCAGCCAGAGCCGAGATGCCACCGTGGCCAGTCCCGCGAGGCCAGCAAATGACCGAGGCTCAGATTGACCAGGTCATCGAGATTGAGATGTGCATCGAGGACAAGTACCAGGTCACGGCCAAGATGGACGCCATGATCCAAGCGCGCAAGGATCTGCTCTCCTGGGCCAAGGAGACCGTCGCCAGTGAGATGGCCGGCCATCCCCGACTTGCCGAGGCTCTGGAAGTCTTTGACAAAGCCCCACATCACCCGCGCGTCTTACCCAAAGTGATCGACGCCGCGCTGAGACTGAGAGTATAAGGCCGGACAAACAGTCGATGCGCCATCCGGTCGAGAGCCTGTAAGTAGATTACAGAAAGTTAAAACCGCACAAATCAGACACAGAAGCTCGGTCTTGACGGATCGGGTTTCTGTTTTTTCCCCCGTGGTTCACGCTGGTCTATGCGCTTATCATCATTAGTGCAACACTTGACACCGGGCTGGTGCCATGATATACTGGTGGCATACCTGTCACACGGACCACACATTGAGGCATCGCGGTGGAATTACAGCCCAAGTCCAGAGGGAGGAACGCGCATGTCAGAGGATTCTTGGAACCCTGACGAGATAGAAAAGCTCAGAACCGGAGACGGCAGTCTGCCAGAACAACCGCCGATTGAGATCTTATCAGTGGCCAGCTTTCGCAACCAGGCCGGCCAGCTCCGCGGAGGCGAGACAGCCAAGATCGTCCACTACCGAGGCCGTCCAGCCTGCATCGCGGTCCCGCATCCTCTAGACGTCTGGTCAGATTCGAGCGAGTTCACGGCAGCACTGGTCACCATCCGTGACAGGTATTTGGAGCCACCGTGCCGGGAACCAGCCCACCCATGGCTAAGCCAGCCTCCCAAGATGCAGACAGGATCGATGGAGGCGATCCGCCGGGGTGTAGCTCAAATATTCGCACACGTTCTCCGCAACACGGTATATGTGACGACTTACTATGACCAGTACCAGGTGATGAGCTTGATCCCAATTCCCCCTGACGCACCCGAGCCGGTCGTCCAAGCCATTGGCCAATCCATCCAGCGCATCCTTTTGTCATGGCCCGAATTCACAGAGCTGACCGAAGGTAGCCAAGAGGAGGTGAGTTGATGGCACAATGCCCAAACTGTCAAGCCGATTTGAGAGACGCCGACCAATTTTGCCCGACCTGCGGTATGAGTCTGGTCCAACCACAGGTCGGCGCACAGTAAGCCCAAGCTCACCTGGCCGAGGCTTCGCGCCAGTCACAGAAGGGCCTAAAAGCTGCTGAGATTGGTGCCAAGATGACGCTCGTTGGCTACATCCTGCTCATGATCCCGGTCGTGCTTTGCATCCTGGCATGTCTCTATTTCTGGCTCACCCTGTAGAGTACCACCGGTGACCCCGGTGATTTGACATCATAGAACATTTGTGCTATACTTTTGGCGCTGGCTGCTAGCGCCCTTTCGGGCTTCCATGCGTCACTGTTACACCTTGACAAACCCACCAAGCTGGTGTATACTTGCGCTATCATAATGAGTGTGCGATAAGGTCTGTTCTCACACTTTAGCACACACAACACATTAAGACTTGACATCGGCACCAACCTGGTGTATACTGATGTTCGTTACGAAAGGGGGGAAGAGGTATAGATGGCAGACAGGCATACCTGGCCACGGCTGACAGTTACGGTTGATCCCAAGATTCACGCAATCATCAAGGAACGGGCGCGCTACGAGCGTCGCACCATGACTAGCCAGATCAACCATGACCTGGAACGGTTCTATGGTAACAGCGGGGCCAAAACCCAACAGACCTTGAAATAAGGAGGGCCGCTGGCGTTGCACCCGCCAGCGGCCCGTTTGTGCTCCGCGCTACCCATCTTTCGCCGTGGATGCGCGCGGTGGGCACCCTGCATGGCGTGAACCATGCAGGTGAGCCGTGTAGGATTTGAACCTACGACCCGCTGCTTAAAAGGCAGCTGCTCTGCCAGGCTGAGCTAACGGCCCACTGTCCTTATTGTACCACCAGCCCCACCTTTTTGCAAGCCACACACTTGCTCAAGGCTAGCTGCAAAGCTTGACAGGCCAGAAGATACTTGGCGGTGAAAGATATAGAAACGACAGATTTTCAGCGAAAAGAGAACTGTGGCGCAAGACACCACGTTGCTCGGACGCTTGCTTTCTTTTTCTTCGTGTAATTCGTGGCAATTGAGTGCACCGCTGCTACTCCTCCTGCTGATCCCGTTTGTAATCCACAAAACGGTAGCCGGTGCCGCGTTCGGTAAAGATGTAGCGGGGGTGACTGGGATCGGGCTCGATCTTTTTCCGCAGGTAGGTGATATACAGGCGCAGCAGGCCGGTCTCGTCGCGGTACTCGTAGCCCCACACCTTGGAGAGCAGCATCTCGTGGGTCATCACCCAGCCGGCGTTGTTGACCAGGTGGTAGAGCAGGCGGTACTCGGTGGGCCGCAGGCGGATGTGCTCGCCATCGACGATCACTTCCCGCTGGCGGAAATCGATCTGCAGGTGGTCGTCGATGTCGATGGTCGTCTTGGCCACGGGCGAGGGCATTTCGGCCCGGCGCAGCACGGCGCGGATGCGGCTGGCCAGCTCGCGGGGGCTGAAGGGCTTGGTCACATAGTCATCGGCGCCCAGCTCCAGGCCCCGGATGCGGTCCTCCTCGTCGCCCTTGACGGTGAGCATGATGACCGGCACGGTCGAGATCTCGCGCAGCCGCTCCAGCGTCTCAAAGCCATCCATCTCGGGCATCATGACATCCAGCAGCACCAAGTCGGGCAGCTCGTCGCGCACCTTTTCCAGGGCCTCCATGCCGCTGCCGGCTTCGGACACATGAAAGCCCTCCAGCTCCAGGTTCATGCGCACAAAGCGGACCATGCGCGACTCGTCGTCGACGACCAGGACCAGTTTTTCGGCAGGTGTGACCATGGGTTCCTCTCGAGGTAGCTCTCGCACGCGACACGCAACACGAAGGACGAAGCAGGATTGACGATAAAGTGGCCGTTCATCCCATATCTATCTACCCGGCAGCGTAAACATGAAAATCGATCCCCGCTCCGGCGCGCTCTCGACCCACACCCGCCCGCCATGGGCCTCGACGATGGCCTTGACCAGGTACAGGCCCAGGCCGGTGCCCTCGGTGCTGCGGTGCAGGCCCGACTCGACCCGGTAGAAACGCTCAAAGATGCGGTCCTGCTCCTCCGGTGGGATGCCCATGCCCTCGTCGGCGACATAGATGGTCGTCCCAGCGCCATCCAGGCGACCGCCAACCCACACCGTGCCGCCGTCGGGCGAGTACTTGACGGCATTGCTCACCAGGTTGGTCAGGACCTCCCGCAGCCGTTCCGGATCGCCCCAGACGGGCGGAAAATCGGCGGCAAAGTCGAGTTCGAAGGTGTGGACCTTTGTCTGGGTACGAAAACCATCGACCACCTTTTCGGCCAGGCGGGCCAGGTTCACGTCGGTCGGCTCCAGCTTGAGGCCGCCGGCCTGGATGCGGCTCGCCTCCAGCAGGCTGTCGATCAGGTGGGTCAGGTGGTCGGCCTCTTCGGCGATGACGTCCAGGCTATCCTGCATCGTCTCCCGATCCCAGTCGGCGTCCTCACGGCGCAGCGTCTCGGCGTAGCCCTTGATGAGGGCCACCGGGGTCTTGAGTTCGTGGGACACAACCGAGACAAAGGTGGACTTTAGTTCTTCCGCCTGGCGGAAGCGGGTGATGTCGACCACGTTGAGGATGACGCGGGCCAGCCGGCCGTCCTCGTCGTATAGGGGCGTGGCGGTGACGCCCACGGTGAGGGGTGGCGGCCCGCCGCGGCGGACGACGTCGCCCTCGACGTAGGACCGGGCGTCGGAGGCCGGGGCCGGTTGGCTGGCGGGTCGGGCAGCGGCAGGGGATGATCCTGCCGGTCGCGCAGGGCCAGGACCTCGGCCGCAGGGTGGCCCAGGGCATCTTGGGCGTCCCAGCCGGTCATGTGGGCCAGGGCCCGGTTAAAGACCTGGATATTGCCGGCGGGATCCAGGATCATGACCCCCTCGGCGCTGTTGTCGATGATGGCCGACAGCGACTGCCGCTCGTCGCTGACCTGCTGGTAAAGCTCGGCATTGCGCACGGCGATGGCGGCTTGGTCGGCAAAGGCCGCCAGCAGGGCCCGATCGCCGGCGGAAAAGGCGCCGCCCCTGCTGCGAAAGATATAGATGGCGCCCAAAAGATCTTCGTCGATGACCAGCGGCAGGGCAACGACCTGGCTGAGGGCCAGGCCGGCGGCGGCCGCAACCAGGCCCAGCCGCATCTGCAGGTCGGGGATGGGCCAGCGGGAAAGGGGATCGTGCAGCTCGCGCAGACCGGGCAGATCGGCCCAGAGAGGCTGGAAAAAGCGCGCCAGGCCCGCTGGCAGGCCATAGCTGGCCCGCACCCGCAGCACGTCGTCCCGACCGCGCAGGACAATGAGGCCTACGTGCCCGCGCAGCAGCTCGACGGCGCTCTTGAGCGTCAGTTCCAGCAGCGATGGCAGGTCAAGCCGGGAGGTCATGGCCCGGCTGATCTCCAGCAGGTAGTCTCTCTGACGGTCGCTTCCGTAGGTGGAACTGTGTTGATAGTCAGGCATCAGGGAACCTAGAATGCAGAGTGCAGTACACGGTGCACCGTTTTAGTATTTCGCCAGTGCACCTATTGTAGCATATGGCGCCGGGGATGACAAGGTCAGGACATTGGGGACGGTGTATACATTTCGGTGGGAGTCTGAGTTGGTGGCCTGGATTCCCGCCAAATGCATGCGGGAATGACGGGCTAGCCTGGCGGCATTCCCACCGAAGTTGATACGGAACCACATTAAGGCCCTATTTACCACGGAGACACAGAGCGCGGAGGTTTCTTGTAGGGCCTTTGTTGTATGCGCGGCTCTGAGCGGTGGACTGTAGTCCACCGCAAGCCAAGGGAAGGTGCAAGACAGTCGGAGGCGCAGAGAGCAGAGTTGTCATAGTATGAACTCTCTCCGTGTTCTCCTCGCCTCGGCGGTAGAGTCCAAATCAGGCCCCGTACTTGGTCAGGCGCAGGGCATGGCCCAGGGCCAGGGGGAGTTCGTCGGTGGCGGGAAAGACGCCCAGGCTGCCCCGCCCGCAGGCCCGCTCGCCGAACTCGGCCCCGCCGGGACCGGTGGCCCCATCGGGCAGGCAGTAGCGGCTCCAGAGCAGGGTCGGCACCGGGTGCCAGGAGTGGCTTTTGAGCACCGACGGCGTCGAGTGGTCGCCGGTGACGATGAGCACGTCGGGGTCCAGGTCCAGGATGGCCGGCACCACAGCCTGTCCACGTGCTCGATCACCCCTGCCTTGCGCTCAAAGTCGCCATCCTCACCGGCCGAGTCGGTCTTTTTGACGTGAAAGAAGAAATAGTCATAGGCGTCCCAGTGGGCGCGCAGGGTCTCCACCTCGTCCTCCACCGTTTCGCCGTCCACCGGCAGCACGTCCATGCCCACCAGCTTGGCCACGCCCTTGTACATCGGGTAGGTGGCGATGGCCGCGGCTTTGAGCCCAAAGACCTCGGCCATCTTGGGCAGTCCCGGATCCTTGGCAAAGCCCCGCAGATTCAGCGAGTTGGCCGGGGCATGGTCCTTCAGGATCTCGCGGGCGGCCGCGATCCAATCATTGACCAGCGCGGCGGTCGCTTCCGACGGCTCATCCTCGGCTCGGGCGGGCAGCGACGGCACGCTCGGTCTGCTGCGGATCGGTGTCCAGGATGTTGGCGTGCAGGGTCTGGCCAGCGGTGGGCCGCAGCACCAGGACAAAGCGGTATTCCTTGACCGTTTCGACAAAGGCTCTGGATGCCGGGCAGCTCGATGTCGCGCAGCAGCGCGACCAGCTTCTGGCTGAACTCGGTGGGGATGCGGCCAGCGCGGCGGTCGGTGATGAGTCCATTTTCGTCGATGGTGCAGAAATTGCCGCGGGCAGCCACATCCTCGGGCTGCAGGTCAAAGCCGATGCCCAGCGCCGCCAGTACGCCGCGACCAATGTCGTAGGTCAAAGGGTCGTAGCCAAACAGGGACAGGTGGGCCGGGCCGCTGCCGGGGGTGACGCCGGGTGCCACTGGGACGGCCAGCCCCAATTGGGACCGGGCGGCCAGGGCGTCGAGGTTGGGCGTGGCAGCCGCCTCCAGCTCGGTCTTGCCGTCGGACCTGCGCGGCAGACCTCCGAGCCCATCCAGCACCAGGTGTACGATCTTGGTCTCTGCCGGTATGTTGAGTGCTTTCATCAGTCCAAAGTCTGTCATCTCTCACGCTCCACATCTAGATTTCCTGCCGCAAACGTACACAATGCACAATCCCCTTTTGCATGGCGCACAGGGAATTGTGCATTGTCAGTAGTGCACGGTATTTTGCTAGCGGATGGCTTGCTCGGTATCCCGGTCAAAGAGGTGGGTGTTGTCCATGTTAATGACTACATCCATCTCATTGCCCACCCTGGCCTGGGTGCGCGGGTCAACCCGGGCGATGAACTCCTTCTGGCCGGTGAGCAGGTAGACAAAGATCTCATTGCCCATCAGCTCGGTCACATCCACATTGCAGGTCATCGGTTCGGCGCGGATGCCAGGCGGGACAAACTCGCGATCGTGGACGTCCTCAGGCCGCGTACCAAAGACAACCTCTTTGCCGGCGTAGGGTTGGACCACCTGTTTCCTGTCAGGGGGCAGCTTGAGCCGGAAGCTACCACCGTCCACCTACAGGTCGCCGTCCTGCTCCACCACGGTCACGTCAAAGAAGTTCATAGCCGGGCTGCCGATAAAACCGGCCACAAAGATGTTATCGGGGTAGTCATACAGCTGCTGTGGGGTGTCGAGCTGCATCATGAGCCCGTCCCGGAGCACGCAGATGCGGCTGCCCATGGTCATGGCCTCGGTCTGGTCGTGGGTCACATAGATGAAGGTGGTCTCCAGGCGCTGGTGCAGCTTGGAGATTTCGGCGCGCGTCTGGACACGGAGCTTGGCATCCAGGTTCGAGAGCGGCTCGTCCATGAGGAATACGGCTGGCTCACGGACGATGGCCCGCCCCAGGGCCACACGCTGTCGCTGGCCGCCGGAGAGCTGCTTGGGCTTGCGGTCGAGCAGGTTCTCGATGCCCAGGAGGCCGCCGGCTTCCTTGACCCGCCTGTCAATATCGGCCTTGGGCGTCTTGCGCAGCTTCAGACCAAAGGCCATATTGTCATAGACGGACATGTGCGGGTAAAGGGCATAGCTCTGGAACACCATGGCGATGTTCCGGTCTTTGGGCGGCACATCGTTGACGACACGGTCGCCGATGGAGATGTTGCCCTCGGTGATCTCTTCCAGTCCAGCCAGCATCCGCAGGCTGGTGGACTTGCCACAGCCGGAGGGACCGACAAAGACCAGAAACTCTTTGTCATCAACGACGATGTCCAGGTCCTGGACGGCGACGACGTCGCCAAACTTTTTCCAGACGTGTTCGTAGGTAATGCTTGCCATTATGCTGTTCTCCTTATGGTGGGTGCGAGACGAAGGAGACAGAATTTTTCGGTCACGGGCGGTTACACAATCACGAACCGCCTCGCGGGCTCATTGCCAAAACCGCTCCCCAACGTCCCCAGATAGGTCGTGCGTATGCTGCTACAGTTTCGCCGTAGCGGGCCTGAAACGGGCGAAAGGCGCGCCTCAAGCCAGGATCGTGGTTGGTTTGCCGCTCACCTCCTTTGGGCCGGCCAACGAAGACTTGACAGTAGTACCCCCTGTGTCTTCTCTCCGGCGATGGCTGGAAAGGGGCACAACCTCACTGGTAGAGATTATACCCTATCTTCCAAATTCGCGCAAGTTGAGGAACAGGGGACCAGTGCAGAATCTTGACTGTGGACCACCAGAAAAAAGACCTCGGAGGTTGCGAACCATTCGGCTGCGCTCAGGGCAGGCCTGCGGTTCGTCAGGAAATGTCCGAGGTCTAGGATCGAGGCTGGGACTCATCGCGGGCCAGCGGTAATCCTGAACAGCTCACCACCATCCATATCCAGTAGATACATCTCGCCGGATTCGTCCTCGCCGAAAGCGCTGAGGCGAATGTCCTCGTGGGCCACCTCTGCTACTTTCCAGGCGCCATTCTGCCCGGGGGCCAGGCCCCAGATTCGGCCGCTGCAATAGTCGCCGAACAGATAGATGCCGGCCAGGACAGGTAACTGCCGGCCGCGATAGACATAGCCGCCTGTCACCGAGCAGCCTAGAGCGTGATCGTACTCGGCCACCGGCAGGGTCAATCCTGTTTGCGCACAGTCCCGGTCCCTGGGGAAGCAGTGCTGCCCCTCCATGATGGACCAGCCATAGTTCTGTCCGCCAGGAGCGGCTGCCCGCTGGACATTGACCTCCTCGAATTGATTCTGGCCGACATCGGCGATGAACAGATCGCCGCTCAGGCGGTCGAAGGAATAGCGCCATGGATTGCGCAGACCGGTGGCCCAAATTTCATCGCGTACCGCCGGGTCGCCGATGAAGGGGTTACCGGCAGGTATGGCATAGGGCTGGGCGCCATCCACGTCCAGGCGCAACATGGCTCCCAGCAAGGTTCCGCCATTCTGACCATTGCCGTACTGGTCCCCCGCGCCGCCGCCATCGCCGGTACCGATGTACAGGTAGCCGTCCGGGCCAAAAGCAAGATGGCCCCCGTTGTGATTGCCAGCCGGTTGAGGAAGGGTCAGAAGCGTGGCGCCGCTGGCCGGATCCGCCCGGTCCGGATCGGCGCTCACAGAGAAGCGGGCGACGACAGTATCACCCTGGCGGTCTGTATAGTTCACAAAAAAGGTTCCGTTGTCAGCATAGGCGGGATGAAAGGCCAGACCCAGGAGGCCCTGCTCGCTGGCTGAGGACCCCACCCGATCGGTGAGATCGAGGTAAGGCGTGCCAGCCAGCACCCCGTCGCGGACGATGCGGATGCGGCCCACCTGCTCCAGGATGAAAAGCCACCCGCTCCCATCCCCGGCATGGGCGATGCCTACCGGTCTTTCCAGGCCTCCGGCAACCCGCTGAAGTTCCAGCCGGATGGCAGCCGGATCGCTGGCCGGACCGCCGGCCGGGACAGGTGAAGGGCTGGCAGTAAAGGTCGGTGTGGGCAGCAGGGTTGCAGTCGGGAGCGGCGGCGTCGTTGGCGTAGGGCTCGGCAAAAGGGGCGAAGGGGCAGCAGCCATGGTTGCTGTTGCGGCGCTCTCGGCTGTGGCCCTCTTGGTTGCTGTCGCAGTCATCGTCTCGGTTGGCTCTGTGCTCGCTATCGCGATCTTGGGCGTACTTGCGGCCAGCGTTGCGGTCTCAGCCGAGGTTGGGGCGACGTCCGGCGACACGGGGGTCTGTGTCGCCGGTGGTGGCGGGACGGTTGGCGATACACTGGCAGCCGGCTGAGGTGAGGAGACCACAACCGGCAGCGAGGTCTTGGACTCATCGCCGCAGCCCCCCAGGGCCAGGCCCAACAGTAGAATCACGAACACTGTCAACTGCAATCTGCGTAACATGAGGTCCTCCAATCCACGATTACGGTCCAATCATATTGCGCTGGCTGCTGCCAAGCTGTATGAATTGCTACCCTGTCTGGCACAGTTGAGAAGGCTCGCTCCAAGGATCCCCGCCCAGGGTCTGGTCTCTACTCCGCCTGGGCTGCTGATAGCTGGCAGCAGGTCCCGCGGCCAGGGCCCTACAGCACAAGGAGCAAAGTGACGACAAAGGCCGTCTGTAAGACGAATATCGGCAGGCCGTTGGCCAGATAGTTGCGCATCGAGTAGCGTCCTGGCTCGCGGACCAGGAGGATGTCAGCGTTGGTCAACGGCGTCGCATAGGACGTGGTCACGGCGATGGCCATGGCGATGACAAAGGGCTGAGGGGACACGCCCTGGGCCACCGCCAGGTTGATGGCGATGGGGGTCACCAGGGCCGCCGTTACCGAATTAGAGATCACCTGCGTGAGCACAGCGGTGAACAAATAGAGAAGCATCAGGGTGCCCCAAGGGCCAATACCGCCCAGGCTAGCCAACTGCATGGCGACCCATTCGGCCACACCAGTCTTTTCCAAGGCCATGGCCAAGGGCAGCATCCCACCGACCAGAACAATGATACTGCCGTCAATGCTGCGATAGGCTCGCTCAAAGCTGATGCAACCTGAAAGGAGCAAGGCGACCACCCCCACCAGGCTGGCCGTTGCCAGGTCGAGAAAGCCCGAGACTACGCAGATCAGCATCACGACCAGGATACCCAGCGTCCATTTTGCCTTGCTGGTGACCAGATCGCCCGGTTGTGGCCCCAGGTGGGTAACCAACACCAGATTCAGGTCTCTCCCAACCCGGCGGAGATTTTTGAGCGGCCCCTGAACGAGGAGGGTATCGCCAGCGACCAAGGCCAGGTGCGGCAGGTCTTCCCGCATCGCCTGCCCCTGGCGGTGCACGGCCAGCACGTTCAACCCGTAGCGATCCCGAAAATCACAGATGGCCAGCGTCTTGCCTACCCACTTTGAGCGGAAGGGGACCATCAGCTCGGCCAGACGCAGGCTCTCGTCCTCCAGGATATTGAATTCGTCCAGGTCCATCGAGCCCTTTGGCTCCAATCTGTGTCGGCCCGCCGCCTGGAACACGTTGCCCCTGGCCCCCTCGACGATGAGAACGTCGTTCCGCTCCAGCCTCCAATCAGACCGGGCAGGACTTGGCTGGCCGCCAGCGGGCTGCACCGCCACCACATTGAGATGGAAGGTGGAACTCAGGGGACTTTGATCTAGCCGCTGGGCGATTAGATCCGAGCCGGAGCGGATCCTCAGGCGGTAGAGCACTTTGTCCAGCCGGTAGGCATGCTCGACTTCGTCCAGGGATGGCCGTTGTTCTTCTGTGGGGACTTCTCGCGGCAAGAGCCTGCGCCCCACCAGGAGGAACCAACCGATGGCCAGCGCCAGCGACGCCAGCCCATAGGGCATCACGCTAAAGAACCCAAGCGGCTCAGAACCGCTGGCGACCAGCAGGTCACCGGCCACGAGGGTAGAGACGGTTCCGATCACGGTCAGCAGGTTGCCCATGGTGGCCCCCATGACCAGCGGAAGAAGAAGCTGGCCAGGTGCCAGGTGGGCGCGCCGGGCGATGCGCAGCACGGCAGGCATAAGCGCAGCGATGAGCAGCAGGCTGCTCAGTACCGAGCTTAGCAGTCCGGCCGTGAGCATAATAATCAGGATGAGCACCGCCGGCCCCCGGTCGCTGAAGCGCATCAGCTTATCAGAGACAGCCGTCGCCACCCCCGTTTCAGCAAGGGCTGCCCCCAGCACATAGACGCAGGCAATAATGATGATGACCGGTTGTCCAAAAGCACTGAATGCCTCGGCTGGACTGAGAACCCGGGTCAGGATCAGGGCCAGCGTGACACAGACAGCCACCAGAGCGGGGCGAAACCGCTGGCTGGCCAATGCTGTCAGGGCAGCAGCTAGAATAATGAGCGTCAAAGCAGATTGGAGCGTCATGGTAGGGGAGCATTGTACAGCCCAAGGGAAGATCCTGTCAAATGGAGAGCACCATACCAATATGACCAAAATCATAGCGCATTTCCCTGGCCTGTGGTATGATCGCGGATGCTGGCACAACACCGGCGCTGCTGTGAGATTGTCGAGGACTATTTCACAGTACGATCAAGGCCATATCTGGAAAGGTCTGAATGAGCACAACGACGGTCTGGTTCATCAAGATGAGTTTGGTCTATCTGGCCATAGGCGCCACCCTGGGCATGTTGTTTCCCATCTTTCCCCGGCTCCTCGGTCTCAAGTACGCACACGTCCACCTCAACCTGCTGGGCTTTATGTCCATGATGGTCTACGGCGTGGCCTACCATATCCTGCCCCGGTTCCAGGGTAAGGCATTGCACAGCGAGCGCATGGCGGACGTCCAGTTCTGGCTGGCCAACATCGGCCTCATCGGTCTGGCCATCTTTTCGGCATTGAACGCTTACTGGCCCACGCTACCCTTCAAGATCCCGCTTGCGCTGTCCGGTATGGCGGAGGCCGTAGCCATCTATCTGTTCGTAGTCAATATGTGGCTAACCTTCAGGCAGCCGTCGCCACAGTAATGAATCTGTCGATTTTCTGAGAGGAGATGTACAATGGCAAACGTGGAAATAACCAGTGAGAGCCTCATCGGCGATGTGATCAGGAATGTACCCGGTGGGGAAGACGTCATCAAAAAGTACTTTGGCAACGGCTGCTTCACCTGCCCCGGCATGAACCTGGAGTCGATCGCCTTTGGATCGATGATGCATGGATTGGAGCCCGAACCGATCGTGCGCGAACTGCGCGAGTTAGAAACTGCATAGCCGCCATCCTCTTTCGCGGGCGTACGAGCCCGCAGGGAGCGTCACTCTGGCAAAGGAGACTTTTGTGGACGACAAGAAAACGGTAGAATCCCCAGTCTGTTTCAACTGTGGCAATTCGAGCGAACAGTCAGCCCTGTTCCGCGTCCTGATCAAGAACATCGAGCAATGGGTCTGCGCCCGCTGCCTGCCCGTTCTCATCCATGGGCCGCACTGAGCCGGATCGTATGTCTCTCGAGAGCCTGGATCGATCGGAGAGGACCATGGAAGATGGGCAGTTTCCTGCCTGTATCACCGCCGAGTGCCTGGTCCAGGATGTCGTGGAGCGCCATCCTCAGACCATTGCTGTCTTTGCTCGTCACGGCTTGCAGTGTGTCGGCTGCTACATCTCTCCCTATCATACCCTCACCGACACCGCCCGTGAACACGCACTGAGCATCGAACCGCTGCTTGGAGATCTGAATCAGGCTATCGCCGCGAACCCTTCATAGATCCTAGCTCGATTCCTGGAAAGATGCGCGCCTGACAGCAGGCGCGCATCTTTCCAGAAGCGGTCGAGGCCAAGGCGACCGAGAACACCCTCTTGGAACTGTCGAAACAACTCCATTGAAGAAAACGCTGGCAGAAGCCGCCTTGAAGAAGAGAGCGAACCATGATCAGTACCCATCCACGGATAGAGAGGGAGCACAGAACTGTCGAGGCGATGATTGGCATCTATTGCCATCAACAACACGGAACTGGAAACGGCCTATGTCCCGACTGCGAGGCGCTGGCGGAATACGCATGGCAGCGCCTGCAGAAATGCCCCTTCCAGGAGGGCAAGCCGACCTGCGCCAGGTGCCCGGTGCATTGTTACAAGCCGGACGCCCGGCAGGAGATCAGAGCCGTGATGCGCTACGCCGGCCCCCGAATGCTGTACCGCCATCCAAGAATGGCCTTGTGGCACCTGATCGACGGGCGGCGGCAACCAATTCTCCGGGCAACTAGCCTTCGTTCCCCTGGCCCGTCATCAACAGACCCCAGGTACCACGCTGAACAATCTGGTCCTTTTGATTCAGGATCTGCACCTTGAAGGTAACCTGGCCACCACCCAAGCGCCGCAAGGGTTTGGTCTCGATCATGGCGGCCCGCAGATGGATGGTATCCCCCAGGTAGATGGGCTGGCTGAACTTCCACTTGCCGATCTCGCGGAAGGCCAGGACTGTACCTTCCATAAAACCCAGCCGCACCGCCAGGGCGCTGGCGATAGACAGCCCTAACAGCCCGTGGGCCACTCGCTGCCCAAAAGGGTGCTGGGCAGCGTATTCGGCATCGGTGTGGATGGTGGTCCAATCGCCGGTGAGGGCGGCGAAACTCACTACGTCAGCCTCGGTGATGGTCCGTCCGACGCTGGTGATAGACTGACCCACCTCGAATTCCTCAAAGTACAGCCCCCTCCGGACGTTCAGGGACATCTCTTCTGCCATCGTGTGAACCTATTGGGGGGCCTTTCGCCAGTCACCGTAGCGGCCCAGCTTTTTCCCCAGTTCGTAGTAATAGCCTCCGACGAAGGCCAGGGGCTGTGCCAGTTCGGCGTCCAACTGGCTATTGCTGTTCAGAACCTCTTCATTGATCTGTACGGCCAGTATCTCGCCGATAAACAGGTCGTGAACGCCCAACTCCAGGTGGTGCGAGACACGACACTCCAGGGCGACCGGAAACTCGGCAATGAGGGGTGTACGGATCTTGCTCGCCGGAGCCTGTGTCAACCCACACTCAGCCCACTTGTCCACATCTCGCCCGGAGACCTGCCCGCAATAGTCAACGACGTCCACCTGGCCAGCGCTCGGGAGATTGACGACGAATTCACCGGTCTCAACGAGCAATCCATGGGAAAAACGCTCGGGACGCACAGCGATGCTCAGCGATGGCGGTTCGGAACTGGTGGTACCCACCCAAGCTATGGTAATCAGGTTGGGCCGCTCCAGACCACAGCTCACCACCACCGCCGGGACGGGGTAAAGGTTTGTCGAACCTGGTTTGATGACTTTCATTGCATGTGCCTCCTTGGGGCCCCTGGCAGATCTTGGGAAAAGTCTCAACTTGTGCCCAATAGGTCGACCGCCAAGCGGGCATAAACCCGTGCCGCATCGACCACATCGTTCAACCGGATCTGTTCATCCTGCGTATGGGCGTAGCACTCTTCGCCCGGTCCAAACCCCACCGTCGGAATGTTGGCTACGCCAGCGGTATAGGTTCCGTCGGTGGAGAAATTCCACCGACCCAGTCGAGGCCGGTGGCCCAGCGTTTCCCTGATGCTACGCACGGTAGCCTGCACCAGGTGGTGGTCTTCAGGCATGACCCAGGCAGGAAAAGCATTCCTGGCCCGGCAGTCGTAGCCGGAATAACTGGTGGCCCGGTACTCGGTCACGTCTACCTGAGCGTCCACCTCCTCCGTGTTGATGATGTTCTGTATCTCAGCCAACGCCTTACGCTCCGTCTCACCCATGGTCAGGCGGCGATCGATGTAAAAGACACAACGATCAGGAACGGCATTGCGGCTGGCAGCCTGGCTTTCGATCTCGGTGACGGCCAGGGTTCCCTGACCCAAGAACGGATCGGTTGCCAGACGAGCTGCCAGCAGCTCGATCCCAAAGATGAGCCGCGCTGCATTCTGGATGGCATTGCTGCCCAAAGAGGGCGACGAGGCATGTGCCGCTGTGCCCCGCACGGTGACCCGCATTTCCAACCGCCCGCGGTGCCCGACGCGGACCTGCAAATTGCTGGGCTCGCCCAATACTACATAGTCAGGCCGGATGCCTTCTTCTTCAACCAGGACCCGCATGGCACAGCCCTCACAGGGCTCTTCCTGCACGACGCCAACCAGGTACAGATCGCCGGCCAGCTCTATGCCTGCATCCAGCAATGCCTTGACACCGTAGACCATGGCCGCCAATCCGCCCTTCATGTCACAGGCGCCGCGCCCATAGAGAACGCCGTCTTTGATCACGCTGTCATAGGGGGGATGGGTCCAGCGCGCGGCTTCCCCAACGTCAACGATGTCCATGTGGCCGTCAAAGACCAGCTTGGGGCCTTGCCCCGCGCCAACCCGGCCAATGACGTTGCCAATGCGATCGGTCCAAACTTCCGCAAAACCAACGCGCCGCATCTCGTTGGCCAGGCGTGCCGCCATCGCACCCTCATGGGTGGACAGGCTGGGTATACGCACCAATTCCTCGAGGAACGTGGCCATCGCCTCGGCATGACTCGCTGGAAAGGGGATCTTCACCCTCAAACCTCCATTCAACCCAGACTCGTCTGTTTCATTGGGACATCCCTGCTATTGTACGCCAAGCCGTAGAGGGTGTCAAACGCTGTGCGCCGCAACGCGCTGACTCTTTGCCAGGAATATGGAGCAATGGTATACTTGCGGCGTTTGTCGGGATTGACTGGAGCGGATTGCGGACCTGGTTTGTCGGAATTACGTGGAGGCGGTTGTGTCTGTTCTGAGCATCATCTATCTGATCGCGGCTGTACTGGTGGCCATCTATGGCGCCAATGCCCTGTTGCTTGCAACGCTTTACCTGCGACACCGGACTGAGCGCCCAAGCCAGCCACCGGAGCCAGGGACCTGGCCCATCGTGACCGTGCAACTGCCGGTCTATAACGAGCTGTACGTCGTCAAGCGGCTGATCGACGCTGTGGCCAGCTTGGATTACCCTCGGGACCGGTTTCAGATACAGGTATTGGACGACTCTACGGACGAAACGACGCGGATGGCTCACGCCCGCGTGGCCCACCATCGAACGCGTGGACTGGACATCGAGCTTGTACACCGGCACGACCGGCAGGGATTCAAGGCCGGCGCCCTGGCTCACGGGCTGGAGACAGCTCGTGGCGAGCTGGTCGCCATCTTTGACGCCGACTTTGTGCCAAATCCCGATTTCTTGAAAAGGACGGTCCCCCACCTGGTTGCGAATTCGAATCTGGGATTTGTACAGACACGCTGGGGCTATCTCAACGCAGACTATTCGGCCTTGACCCGAGCCCAGACCCTCGCCCTGGATGGCCATTTCGTGGTAGAGCACCTGGGGCGCAACCGCAGCGGTCTGCTGATGAACTTTAATGGCACGGCCGGGCTGTGGCGAAGGGAAGCCATCAAAGCTGCCGGCGGCTGGCAGGGCGACACGCTGACCGAGGACGTGGACCTGAGCATGCGCTCGCAATTGGCCGGCTGGCAGGCCCTCTACCTGCCCGAGGTCGAGGCCCCGGCCGAACTACCGCCGCAGATGGCTGCCTTCAAACGACAGCAGGCACGCTGGGCCACTGGCGCGGCCCAATGCCTGGTCAAGCTGGCCGGGTCATTGTGGCGGGGCAGACCACATCCCGGGTCGGTCATAGATGGCGATGAGGTGATACCTCCCATCTCCTGGCCCGCGCGCCTGGAAGCGCTGCTGCACCTCAGCGTCTGGATCGCCTACCCCATGTCGCTGGTTCTGTTGCTCCTCACCCTACCTTTGCTTTTGGGGCAAATCTCTTTGACTTTCAACCTGACCATCTTTTGGCTGGTGGCCCTGGGGCCGATGGTTGCCTACGCGCTGTCTCAACGCTACCTTTACCCTGACTGGAAGAGACGCATGGCTTACATGCCCGTACTGGCTTCATTGGGGACCGGCATGGCCCTCGCGAACACCATCGCCATTGCCAGGGGGCTGCTGGGACGGAGCCTACCCTTCCGGCGCACCCCCAAGTTCCATATCGAGCGCAAGGGCGACCGCTGGGCGGGCAGCCGCTACGTCCTACCCTTCGAGTGGGTAACAGTGGGTGAGCTGGCTTTGGCGGGCTATGCCCTTCTTGCAGTTGCCGTGGCACTGTTTGTGGGCAACTATTTTGCGGTTCCCTTTCTGCTGCTGTACGTAGGCGGCTACGGGTACATCAGCTTGCATGGCCTTCGCGACGTCTGGGCCAGCCGGCGGATTCGCGCACAGGCCCGCCGGAGGCCGGCCATGGCCGATTGGCGGCTCGAATAAGACCGAGTCTTCCAAGCCTACCTGTACTGCATCCTGTCAGGGCCAGTGGATTCCCATTGGCCCTCGTCGTTTGTGAAAAGCCAGCTCCGGGTTGCAGGTCAAGTATCTACGCTAGCACCCCCTTATTTTGGACACAAATCCCACGAAAGGTACCTTTTCACACAGGGAAACTACACGGCACATCCCTTGATTTGACACCACGGTACCCTTTTGCTACAATCTCTCATATCCCTAGGCTATGGCATCGGGCCATGCCTAGATCAGTCCCATGAGGAGAGTGTGGATGAGCGAAGAGGCCGTTTCGTGTGTCCAGCCTGCCGGGGGACCGCTGGTGGCTCCTCAAGCTGAGACAGCCACCGAGGGCGAAACCAAAGCACGCAACGAGGAGGTTCAAATGCCGTTGGCACGTGTAGGTCACGAAGCACCTGATTTTGAGGCAGCAGCCTATATCGATGGGGGCTTCAAGAACGTCAAGTTGTCCGATTATCGTGGCAAGTGGGTGATCCTTTGCTTCTATCCTGGCGATTTCACCTTTGTGTGACCGACGGAACTGTCGGCCGTGGCCGTCAAGTATCCGGAATTGCAGGCGCTGGGAGTAGAAGTCCTATCCATGAGCACCGATAGCCGCTTCAGCCACAAGATCTGGCAGGAGGAAGAGCTGTCCAAGATGGTCGAGGGCGGTGTACCCTATCCCATGCTATCCGATGCAGGGGGCAAGATTGGCCAGATGTATGGTGTGTATGATGAAGCCGGTGGCGTGGATATCCGGGGACGGTTCCTCATCGACCCCGATGGGGTGATCCAGGCTATGGAGGTGCTGAACCCCGCCGGTAGGCCGCAACGTGAGCGAGCTAATCCGCCAGGTGCAAGCCTTCCAGCTCGTGCGCGAGACCAAGGGGGCAGAAGCCACGCCTTCTGGTTGGGTGCCGGGCAAACCGACACTCAAGGTGGGGCCTGATCTGGTAGGCAAAGTCTGGACGGTATGGACGACCGATCTAGCGTTCTAGGTTGGCGCTGCTTGCCTCAAAGGGGTCAGGTGCAGTTACCTGGCCCCTTTTTCGTGAACCCCGAACTCACCCACCTTGTCTGGCCTGGTCCTCCAGCGCCCCCCTAAGCTGGTCATAGGTCTGCAGCCAGGTTTGGGGAATCACCCGCATGTCGCCGATGACCGGCATAAAGTTGGTGTCCCCCGCCCAACGAGGCACCGCGTGGATGTGCACGTGGTCCGCGATCCCCGCGCCCGCCACCTGCCCCAGGTTGGCACCAATATTAAAGCCTTCCGGCGCCATCGCTCTCCTCAGCGCTGCCAGGCCCTGGTTCAGGAGAAGCATCATCTCTGTCAGCACGGGCGCGTCCAGATCTTCCAGGCTGGGTACGTGGGCATAAGGTACCACCATGAGATGACCATTGTTATAGGGGTACCGGTTCAAAATGAGAAAGGCAAGCTCGCCCCGAACCAGGACTAGATTCTCCCTGTCCTCGTCGCTCAGAGCCGCGTGACAAAAAACGCAGCCATCAGTCTTGGGCGCTGTCAGGTATTCCAATCGCCACGGCGACCAAACATGCTTCATCGTTCGTTCTCCAACTACAGGGTGAAAGAACATTGTAGCTGAAAAGCCGCAGGCATGCAAAACGGGTAGGCCAAAGGCTATAACCTACCCAAGCCCGCACTGTTGGCAGCGGGCAGCAGGATATTTTGAGCCAGGCCCGCTTTCGTGTACAATGCATCCATGTTTGAGATCGTCTTTCTCGGCACCTCGGCTTCGGCACCCTCCATACGGCGGGGACTGCCGGCGGCCGTGGTTATGCACAAAGAGTACCGCTTTATGGTAGATTGCGGCGAGGGAACGCAGCGCCAACTGCTTCGCAGCGGCCTGGGTTTCCGGCGCATGGACAAGATCCTGCTGACCCACGGCCATCTGGACCACATCCTGGGGCTGGCGGGGCTGGCGTCCACGTTCTCCCGCTGGGAGATGATCGATCACATGGAGATCTATGGCGGCAGGTGGGCGCTGGACCGGGTAGAAGCACTGATGAAAGTCGTTTTTGGCCGTCACCGGCCCCCCATCCGACTGGTACTGACCGACTTGAAGCCTGGCGTCGTTATGGAAGACGACAGCTTTCAACTGTCAGCCTTCCCCGTCACCCACCGGGGGCCAGGTTGTTTTGGCTACACGTTCCAGGAAAAGGCACGGCGTCCCTTCCTGGCAGAAAAGGCCGAAGCACTGGGGGTTCCTGCGGGACCGGAGCGGGCCCGCCTGGTACGAGGCATGTCTATCACCTTGCCCAATGGGCAAACACTCCATCCAGATGAGGTCTTGGGACCATCCCGCCCTGGGACCAAGTTTGTGTTCATCGGCGACACTGGGCGAATCGACAATCTCCTGGAGCCAGCCCGGGAAGCCGATGCATTGGTCATCGAGGCCACATATACGGGTTTGGAAGCCGATGTGGCTCGGGAGTTTGGCCATCTCATCGCACGGCAGTCGGCGGAGCTGGCCGTAGCCGCCAACGTGCAACACCTGATCTTGCATCACATCTCCCGCCGATACTCGGAACGGGAAATCCTGGATGAGGCATCGTCCATCTTTCCAAATACAACAGTGGCCCGTGACCTGGATCACTTTCAGATACGGCGCGACACCCCCCTGGTCAAAGTTGAGCGGGACAGGCGGCCCAGAAAACGCGGACCACTAGGCGTGATACGTGAAAGTTAGCTGTCCCGGATCACGTTCCACGCCTCATTCTTTTGGCTGCCCCAGTTCCTCCACCGGTGTATCCACATATTTGTCACCGATCTCGATCAGCATCCGCGGGATGTCGTCGATGATGGGATATTTTCGGCCGCAATCCGGCTCCTGGCACACAAGCCAAACGCCGTCTACCAGTTCAAGCTGGCCGGGATCATCGCCCTCTTTGCGCGTAGGCCCGCTGACGCAGGCCGGGCAGCGCAGGATCTCGAGCAGTTCTTCGCTTACCATCGTTTGCCTCCAAGCTTTCAAGAGTACGAGGCCATTATAGCACAAAGCCCCGTCAAGCCCAATTCAGCAGGGTTCTGCCTCTCGATGAAACGGGTCATGGCCTGGCACCTACCCGAAGGCTGTCGGAGGCAAGGGAAACTCGATTGGGTTTCTCGAGCCGGAAAGGCCCATATGGAAGCAGGCCCCAATTCTGGCAAGTTCGCCTTGAGAGGGAACTTTGACGGGTGCAAGATCCGTCTAGTAGACAGATCATTGAATGGCTGGCTGTTTGATTTACAGGTGAGGGATGGACCAACGGTACCAAAGGCAACCAACGCACAGGCACTGGCCGCAGTCACGGCCTGACAGCGCCAGACCTGGGATGAGCATTGCACCAGAGGGCAACCTGGTGCAAGCGCCTGCGCCGCGTAGGACTGCATCCCGGGCCGACCGGACTCCGCTCCAGGATTGGGGACAGAATACAGAGACGCGTGTTCTTTCCCGGCCAGCTCACAACCCTACCGACAGCGTACCTGGCCAGCGCGGGCCCAACTCTCCTGGGCGCCAACCGCAATCTCCACGCAGGAGATATGTTCCGCCACCGCCACCTCCGCCGCCACCCCCTCCCAGACCTGGTCCAGGATACCAGCGTGGGCCAGGCTTTGTCCCCGTACTCATTGTCTCAATCGTGACCTTTTTTTCTCTTTTTTTCATCGGAGTCTGTGGTTTGACCGCTACCTATGCTGCCATCGCCACTGGCCTGCCGTCACCAGAAACGCTCCGGACCCAGTCAGCCAAGTTTCTCAGCACGCGGATCTATGACCGAAACGGGCACTTGTTGTACGAGATCCTTGATCCCAGCGGCGGGAGACGTATCTGGGTTCCCTACGAGCAGATCTCGCCCCACCTGATCAATGCTACCGTAGCCACCGAGGATGAGCGATTCTGGCAGCACCCTGGGGTGGACCCCATTAGCATTTTCCGCGCCGTGCTCCAGAACGTACAAGAGGGGGAGATAGTTTCCGGCGCCAGTACCATTCCCCAGACCCTGGTCGACGTCGTACTTCTATCGCCCGAAGAACGTACGGAACTCACCTTGAGGCGCAAGATTCGCGAGGCCATCCTGGCCTCTGAGATCAGCCGCCGCTACACAAAGCGCGAGATCATGGAGATCTATCTCAACGAGGTGAACTTTGGCAGCCTGGCCTATGGCGTAGAAGCTGCGGCCGAAACCTACTTTGGCAAGACGGCCAATGAGCTGACCCTTGCCGAGGCAGCCCTGCTGGCCGGATTGCCCCAGGCGCCGGCCTATTGGGATCCCTACACCAATCCCGAGGGAGCCAAGCGCCGCCAAGAAGTGGTACTGGACCTCATGGTCGATGCTGGCCACATCAGCCAGGCTGAAGCCGAGATCGCCAAGGCAGAGGACCTGAACCTCCAACCCTTCAGCTTTGACGTGGAAGCCCCCCACTTTGTAGTCTGGATCCAGCAGCAACTGGAGCAGAAATACGGCGCCGATGTCCTCTACCGCAGTGGACTGAGCGTGACCACTACCCTCGATTCACGGTTGCAGGATCTGGCCCAAGAGGAAGCCCTGGCACACTTGGCCAGCTTGAGCGACCAGCATGCAACCAACGCAGCGCTGGTGGCCATAGAGCCCGCCACCGGCGAGATCCTGGCCATGCTCGGTAGCGCCGATTTCTATGACGAGGAGATTTCTGGCCAGGTGAACGTGGCCCTGCGACCCCGGCAGCCGGGTTCATCCATCAAACCGGTGACCTACGTCACCGCCTTTGAGAAGGGCTGGACGCCGGCCACACTCATCTGGGACGTGGCAACCGAGTTCAAGGACTCGTTGGGCAGATCCTACGTGCCCAAGAACTATGATCGCAAAGTACACGGCCCGGTGCTGGCACGCGGGGCTCTGGCCCGCTCCTTGAACATACCTGCCGTCAAGACCCTCGACTTTGTGGGCTTGCCGGCCATGCTGGATACTGCCCACAGGCTGGGCATTGCCTCCCTCAACCGCGCGGACTATGGCTTGAGCCTGACCCTGGGCGGCGGGGAAGTAACCTTGCTGGAAATGACAGGCGCGTACGCCGTTTTTGCCAATGGGGGGCGGCGCGTACCCCCTGTGTCCATCCTGCGCATCGAAGACTCCGCCGGGCGCGTCATAGAGGAATACCAACCACCGCCGGGGCCACAGGTGATCAGCCCCCAACACGCCCATCTCATCACCGACATCCTGGCTGATAACCAAGCTAGGACGCCCGCCTTTGGAAGGGACAACATCCTGAAGCTTTCGCGGTCAGCCGCGGCCAAGACCGGGACCACGGACGAATGGCGTGATTCCTGGACCATCGGCTATACGCCCGAGCTGGCGACGGGCGTCTGGGTTGGCAACGCTGACAATTCGGCCATGGTAGGGGTGACGGGATCCAAGGGCGCGGCGCCGATTTGGCACAACTTTATGGAAAAGGCCCTCGGCGACCAGCCAGCCAGCCAGTTCCCACGGCCCGATGGGATCGAAGAGATAGAGATCAGCGCCGATTCAGGATCGCAGCCCAGTGCGGCCAGCCCACCCGACCGCCGGCGCACCGAGATCTTTGCCGCCGGCCAGGGACCGCTGGGACCTGAGCATGATTTTCACCAGTTTGTGCGTATCGATGTAACCACCAACGCCCTGGCCAGCGAGTACTGCCCCGCGGATGTCGTTGAGGAACGCTATTTTTACGTTCTGCCCGGCGAGGAGGGCAGCCGGTGGGCGCAAAAGCACAACATCCCCCAGCCCCCAGCTGATCTCTGTCCGGTTCATACCGGGCCTGCCCAAGTAGCGCTCTTTGCACCGGTACCCGGGCAGACGGTGGCCGTTGAGGCGCCTGTACTGGGCCGCACGGACATTCCCGGCTTTGACCACTATGTGGTCGAGTACGGTGAAGGTCGGGATCCCATCGGCTGGGGGCACGTGGCAGGCCCCATCTACTCGCCGGTGGACAATGGACTGCTAGCGGTGTGGGACGTGAGACATCTGGCCAGCCGGGACTTTAGCCTGCGGGTCGTAGTCTATGACCAGGTTGGCAACGGCTTTGAGGCGCGGACCTGGGTCTGGGTACAGAATCCAACTCCGACATCCTCCCTACCTACTCGGACACAGACACCGTTGCCAACCTGGACACCGTGGCCTACGGATACACCCTGGCCAACAGAACCGCTTCCTACCAGCACTCCGTGGCCGACCAACATACCGCCTCCAACTTGGACGCCCTGGCCTACAGATACACCCACAGAACCGCCTCCGACAAACACGCCGCGGCCGACCAATACACCACCTCCAACTTGGACGCCCTGGCCTACAGCCACTCCGTGGCCGACCAACACACCGCCTCCCACTTGGACACCCTGGCCTACAGATACTCCCACTCCCACGGAACCGCCTCCGACAAACACGCCGTGGCCGACCAACACACCACCTCCAACCTGGACGCCCTGGCCTACAGATACACCCACTCCCACAGAACCACCACCGACAAATACACCGTGGCCCACAGAGTCCCCTACTGCAACGGATACACCCGTTCCTACAGTCTCACCCACCATAACTGGCACTGCCTCACTGCCCCTGTTTCCCCCTACCGAGACACCCACCCTCACCGTCACCATGACGGTCGAGTCTGGGTTGTGATGCTCCACTCGTCACTCGACGCCAATCTACTCTCGCACTCGGACGGAAAAAGGGTCAGGCAGCCATCAGCCAAAGACTTCCAGTCTATGGGATTGCCTTAGCGCTTCTTGATAGATGGGACCTTGGGCGACAAAGCCCAACCCATGACCGCTGCCGCGGACTGTGAGCAAGCTAGTACTGGGTTCCACACGGATCTCGGAAGGCAGGGATACCTGCCCATCCCCCAACCTACTGATGGCGAGCACGTGAAGGGTGCCCCCGCCGAGCCGCTGGGACATCCTGGCCATCAAAGCTGGAGTGCTGAGCGCAAATCCACCGGAGCGGCGGCTGCCCGGCAAGAAAATGGCATCGTCTCCTTCCCGGAAGCCAAACTCGTGCCAGGCATCTGGCGGGATGGTGATCGAGCCCGCGGGACCGACAACGACCCAGCCGTAGGTCCACTTGGCGCCCTTGGCTAGCCGCGGCATGGTTGCGCCTCCTTGACCACCATCAGGTCCATGAAATCCTCGACGACACGCCAGCCCTGCAGCCGCGAGTCCTCCAGGATCGTGCTCAGCTCCTGCGGCGTATAGGACGACTTGATCGAGTTCCAGTAGTGCACCCGAAAGTCGCTGGGGATGATCATACCGATGGCCCAGGACATGAGCTTGGGCGCCCACTTGTGCAGGCGCTTCGAGTCGTGGACCAGGCACTGCCCCCGGTCCTTCAGCACGCGGGCGATCTCGTCGAAAACCACCAACGGATCCTCCCAGTGGTGCAGCGAGTCATTGCACACAACCAGGTCGAACTCGCCGTCCTCAAAGGGCATAGACTTGGCGTCGCCCTGACGCCAGGTGATCATGCCCTCCAGGCCCTCTCTTTGGGCGTTCTCAGCGGCCAACGCCAGCATCGCTTCTGAGAGATCCAGCCCGATGACCTGGCAGCCGGTTCCCTGCAGCAAGCGCGCTACCTCGATGGCCACAAAACCGGGACCCGTTCCCACATCCAGTGCCTTGCCTCCCCGCGGCACACCCAGCGCCACCGCATCGCGGGCCAGCCCGCGGTACTCGTGTTTTCGGAGCCGCCCCCCCATCAACTCGTTGAAACGGCGGGCATCCTCCAACTCGGCAATCGCTTCACTTTCTGGTAAACGTTCCATCATCTACCTCCTGTCTGTAATCTACTTCTTGAATCAAATCTGCGTGACAATGTCCATGACCGCCAAATCAGGAAATATACTTCCTAGAATATACAAGGTTGTATTAATGCTCCAAAAAAAGGAGACGCCTCGCGATTCATAGTTCATAACCAGTCTCCCTGTTCCACTTTTTGCAGGAGGTCCCGCGTCCAGTCAAGCTCGGCCTGAAAGTGGTATCGCGCGTGATCAAAGATCAGGGCTGCCTGGCTGGGTGCCTCCTCGTGAACCATCTGTTCTGCCTGGTGGCCATTGAGATACAAAAGTACCCCCTCCATCTGTGCGACCCGTCCGCGCAGATATCCCTCTACCTCTTTGAGTGGCAGCGCCTCCCTGAAGAACAGGCCGATGTCGATGGCATAATAGTGGCGCTCCGCCTCGCGCCAAACCTCCCGCAGCAGGCTCAGGAACTCTTCCTGGCCGGTCTCCGTGATCTGGTAGACGCTGCGGGAGGGACGCTTGCCCTCTTGCTCCGTGGCGACCTTTTCGATGAAGCCCTCGTCAGCCAACTTGCCCAGGGCGAAATAAATAGAGCCAAAGGCGATGTTGGTCCAATCGCCCATGTGGTCCTCTATAATATGCTTGATCTCATATCCGTACAGGGGGCGCTCTCGTAGCAGCCCCAGGATCACCAATCGAGTCGACATCCCTGCCTTGTTTCCGATCTCCGTCGCTAATATACAACCTTGTATATAATACCATGGATATTCGAGGCTGTCAAGCTACAGCAGTCTTGTGACAGATGCTAGCATCGGCCACTGTGATCGCTCCTTCGAATACAGCGACGGGGTATCGTTTTGACAGAATGATAAAGATGATGTAGACTGTATTTAGGTCGTGGTAGGTACTGTTCCGGATGGCGCACATGCACCGCCCAGTCTTGACATGGTCTGGGCGGTTTTCTATTGTGCTCAGGGAAAGCTCGAGTCATGACCAAATCCACCAGATTTTTCTCAAGGGAGCCTTTGATGACAAACAAGATACTGCTAGTTGCCGATGACCTGGTCGTGAGCCTCGATTACACGCTGCGGCTGGAGAACAATGACGTCATTGATACCTCTGCTGGCGGGGAACCACTGGAGTTCTTGCAGGGGCACGGCCAGATCATCCCCGGCTTGGAGCAAGCGCTCTATGGCATGGCCATCGGCGAAGAGAAAGACGTGATGGTCTTGCCGGACGATGGCTATGGCCAGCGAGATCTCGACGCGTATCAGCAGATCCCGAGCGACGCCCTGCCCTCTGATCTGAAACTGGAACCTGGTATGGCGCTAGAACTGGTGGACAACACCGGGCAGCCGATCCCTGCCACCGTCGCCGAGGTACACCCGAACGGCATACTCTTGGATCTCAACCACCCACTGGCGGGCGAAACCTTGTATTTCACCGCCAAGATTGCCGGCCTTCGGGCCGCAACCGGCGAAGAGATGGCCCACGGCCACGTGCACGGCTCGGGGCACGAGCACTAGTTCTGCGTGCCTGTGAACAACCAGTCAACGAGGGCCTCGCGATCGCGAGGCCCTTCGCTCTTGCCATCTGGTGAGAAGCGGATAGTGTTAGTATGTTAGCCCCAAGCATCAAGGGTAGTCCTGAGCTTGGGGTGGTGGTGGGCTTTTGTCAACCGAAAAAGTACCCATTTGACAATCGAAAAATGACCCACTTGAGCAGTTTTGTCTGAACCCTGACAATTGAAAAAGTACCCACTTGACGATCGAAAAGTGACCCACTTCGTCGTCGCCGGGGCTGTGGGCGGGGTGGGCAACTCGGGTCCGTTTCCGAGTTGTCCATGCCGCCCACAGCCCATCAGTCGCGGCCTTCATCTGGAGCCTCTCGTTGCATACGCTGCCGGAATCGATATGACTCTCCAGTGAACTCCAGAATATGCGCTTTGTGCGTGAGCCGGTCCAGCAGAGCGGCGGTCAGGCGGGGCTGCGACCGCCCCTCAGATCGCCGCCGACGACCTCCGCGGCTCCTCCCACCTCAGCGCCGCCGCCCGCTCCGTCCTCGCCCTCAGCCTCATCCCTACCCGGCCCGAGCCTGCCCTGAGCCAAGTCGAAGGGCCTGCCCTGAGTCCTACCCTGAGCGAAGTAGAAGGGTCATCCCGAGGTCACGAGGGACCTCTCGAAGGGCCTGCCCTGAGCACGTCCTGGCAGGATCAATCCCGAGCTCGCTCTGAAGCTTGTCCCGAGTCTGTCGAAGGCTCTCCCTCTCTCCCCATCTCTCCCTCTTCCCACTCGGGAGTCCCCCTCACCCCCCATCTCCCCCTCACCCCCTCCGCCCCTCACCCGCCGCTTCGAAGTAGTCAAGACCAACCTCTGCCGCCATCCGCCTCCCCTCATGCTGCAATTCGAGGGCGAAAATGCACCCGTCCCCACCCTGCACTACTCAGAGTACGTGGAACCTCCAACCCCGCCTACCCACGTCGACCTCTGCGCCCAGTGGCTTCTCAAATACCTCGCCGCAACCGGCTCGCCCGTCAAGCCCCATGACGTCGTCCAAGCCGCCACCGAAGATGGTTTCCCCCGGCGCACCCTATACCGTGCCCGCAAGATCCTCGCTGGTACGGTCATGGACCTCGGCAACAGCCCTAACGACCCCAACAAGCGCTGGGCCCTCGCTCCTGAGAAATCGTCGTCTCCTGATCATCCCCAAACTGAGGAGCGGAGCATCCCCTGATGCGAATCGATTTTCCCATTGGGGAACCCGACAAGGGGGCACACACCGGGACAGTGGCACAGTGGCACAGTAGACTGGCCGCTGGGCCCTCGCTCCAGAGAAATCGCCCTCTCTTGATCATCCCCAAACTGAGGAGCGGAGCATCCCCTGATGCGAAGCGATTTTCCCATCGGGGAACCCGACAAGGGGGGGCACACGCCGGGACAGTGGCACAGTGGCACAGTAGACCAGCCGCTGGGCCCTCGCTCCAGAGAAATCGCCGTCTCCTGATCATCCCCAAACTGAGGAGCGGAGCATCCCCTGATGCGAAGCGATTTTCCCATCGGGGAACCCAACAAGGGGGCACACGCCGGGACAGTGGCACAGTAGACCGGCCGCTCGGCCCATCGTTCCCATACAAGTCCTGGAACAAGCCTCATGCTCCTTAATATTTGGAGCATGGGGCTTAATGATGCTACCTGCAGATCCTGGCTTCCGCAGCAAGAAGGGGCATGTGGCGCCCAACGCTTCTAAACCGCCAGATAACGGATCTGGCCTGAGCAATAGTAAATGGCACTTGGCGTTCTTTGCGCCTTGGCGGTGAATCCTGACCCCATAGCCAATCAATGCCCGTTTGCCCAACCCCCGCTTTTGGAGTATAATCCCTATTGGCACGCACAACCAGCACAGCAGCGGCGCCCGGCGTAGGGCATAAGGTCCTGCCATCGATAGGACCAGGGAGAGGAGACGACCCATGACAGCAACATCGGATGTTCGCATCACCCCCGTCACCAGCGAGGACCAGCGCAAAGAGTTCGCCAAGTTCCCCTGGCGTATCTACAAGGACGATCCCCTCTGGGTGCCGCCCATCTACATGGACCACCTGGCTCTGCTCACCCCGGGCAAGCATCCCTTCTGGGAGCATGCCGATCAGCAGCTCTTCCTGGCCAATCGCGGGGAGGAGCTAGTGGGCACCATCAGCGCCCACGTCAACCACCGTCACAACGAGATCCACGGGGACAAGGTCGGCTTTTTCGGCTTCTTTGAGACCATCGACGATCAGGCCGTGGCCGATGAGCTGTTCGATGCGGCCTCGGACTGGCTGCGGGAGCAGGGCATGGACGCCATCCGCGGGCCCGAGAACCCCTCGCAGAATGAAGAGGTGGGCCTGCTGGTCGACGGTTTTGACGAACCGCGGGTGGTGATGATGATGTACAATCCCAGGTACTACCAGGGCCTGGTCGAGGGTTCCGGTTTCCAGAAGGCCCAGGACCTGTACGCCTGGGATATCGAGACCACCATCTTTGACCTCGACGTGCAAAAGCTGCCGCGCAAGTTCGTCCGCGTGGCCGAGGAAGCCAAGAAGCGGGAGGGCCTGGTGGTCCGGCCCCTGAATATGAAGCAATATGACCACGACGTGGCACTCACCAAGGCGATCTACAACGAAGCCTGGGAGGTGAACTGGGGCTTTGTACCCTTTACCGACCACGAGATCGAGCACCTGGCCAAGGAACTCAAGATGATTCTCGATCCCGATCTGGTCATCTTTGTCCTGGTGGACGGCAAGCCGGTGGGCGTTGGCTTAACCATCCCCAACGTATACCAAGCCATGGTCAAGGCCCGGCCGCAGCCCAACAACTGGAGTCTGCCTTGGACGCTGGCCAAGTTCCTGTGGTACCGGCGCAAAGTCGACGCGCTGCGGACATTGATCCTCGGCGTGGTGCCCGAGTACCGGGGCATGGGCATCGACGCTCTGTTGTACGTAGAGTCGGCGCGGGCCGCCTTCCGCAAGGGCTACCTGCGCTGCGAAATGTCGTGGATCCTGGAAACGAACGACATGATGAACCGCATCCTCGATCGCCTGGGGGGCGAGATCTACAAGACATACCGCATCTACGAGAAGCCGCTATAAAATCACGGACGACAGACGACGGACGATGGACGAACAGCAAATCACGAACCACGCAACACGCACCACGTTGCGCGCCGGAGACCGGATGGCTGACCCAACCGTAGGGTGGAGGGCTAGGGACCATGTCCCAGGCTGAAGGCACCGTTCGCAGCGTGCGGAGCGATCAGGAGGGCCGGGATGTGGTCCTGCGCTTCGTCCTGGAATCGGGTGAGGGCGACCGGCTGCCGGTAGAGATGCGCGGGCACCGGATCCGGGGGGTACTGGAGGTAAGCGACCAGGTACGCTTCAGCGTAGAGGGGCGGGACCTGCGCGACGCCGACGGTGTGGCGCGCCCCAAACGTGTGGAGAACCTCAGCACCGACTCGGTTGTCCAAACGCCCGGCAGCAGTCAGATCAAAAGGCTGCTGGAACTGGTGACCGGTTTTGTCGCGTCAGTGTTGGCGGGGGTCGTTAGCTCGTCCCTGTTGACGTCCCTCCGGCCCAGCCCGGCGGTTACCAGCTTGCAGGCGGCTCCCTATGGTGCAGCGCCTGGAGGCAGTTCGATAGATCAAGCTGTCTTGATCTCGGTACTGGTGGGGCTGGTCGTGATGGTAGTAGTCTTTTATCTCATTTATCTGCGGCCGCGCATGGACTAGACACGAGGTAAGCGCCAGGATTGGCCCTCCCTACAAAAACAGGTATAATGGTCCGCGTCTGTGGGTTGGGACGCGGACTATTTCGTTGGGGGCTCTGCAAAAAAGATGGCACCAGACAACCAGATTTGGCATACCATGAGCGCGGCCGAGGCCGCGTCTGTCCTGCAGAGTGACTTCCAGCGGGGCCTGACCGAGGACCAGGTTCGCGAGCAGCGGGCCCGGTTCGGGCGAAATGAACTCGACGAAGCGCCCCCGCGTAGTTTCTGGCGGATGTTGCTGGATCAGTTCAACCAGTTCCTGGTCCTGATCCTCATCGTCGCCGCCATCGTCTCGGCCCTCATCGGCTGGCAGCAGTATACCCACTCCGGCGATACGACAGAGTTCATCGACGCCATCGCCATCATGACCATTGTCATCCTCAACGCCATCCTGGGTGTGGTGCAGGAGGGCCGGGCCGAGGAGTCGCTGGCCGCCCTGAAAAAGCTGGCCGCACCCAACGCCCAGGTCTTTCGCGGCGGCCACCTGATCACGGTGCCGGCTCCCGAGTTGGTGCCCGGCGACGTGGTGCTCCTGGAGACCGGCAACTATGTGCCCGCTGATGTGCGCCTGGTCGAGAGCGTGAACCTGCGCATCGAGGAGGCGGCGCTGACCGGGGAATCGGTTCCCGTGGGCAAGGATGCCGCGGATACCTTCGGCGCTGAGGCTGCGGTGGGCGACCGGGACAACATGGCCTACATGAGCACCGTGGTCACCTACGGGCGCGGCCGGGGCCTGGTCGTGAATACCGGCATGCAGACCGAGATCGGCCACATTGCCGAGATGATCCAGTCCTACGAGGAAGAGCCGACGCCGCTGCAGGTCAAGCTGGACCAGTTGGGACGGACCTTGGGCATTATCACCCTCATCATCTGTGCCGCGGTGGGCTTGATCGGGGTCGTGCGCGATACAGAGTTGGGCATCCTCATCAGCGAGGGACTGCGGGCCTACCTCGCCTACCCGGGAACGGTCCCGACGCTGATCAACATGTTTATGGTGGCCGTCAGCCTGGCTATCGCCGCCGTGCCCGAAGGGCTGCCCGCCGTGGTCACCATCTCGCTGGCCCTGGGCATGCAGGAGATGGTCAAACGCAACGCCCTGATCCGCAAGCTGCCGGCCGTCGAGACGCTGGGCTCGGCCACAGCCATCTGCTCCGACAAGACCGGTACCCTGACCCAGAACGAGATGACAGCCGTGCAGATGTACGTCGATCGCAGCTTGCTGACCATCACCGGCGAGGGCTACAAGCCGGAGGGCCAGTTCCGCGACAGCGGGCAGGTCGTCGGCCTGGAAGGCTATCCCGGCATGAGGCTGCTCCTGAGGGCTGGCCTGCTGTGCAACGACTCGCGGCTGGAACAGCTTGAAGACAACGGCTCTACTTCCTGGCGCATCGCCGGCGATCCCACCGAAGGGGCTTTTGTGGTCGCCGCGGCCAAGGCGGGCTACAAGAGGGAGGAACTGGGCCAGGAGTACGCGCGCCTGGCCGAGATCCCCTTCGACTCGGAGCGGAAGCGGATGACCACTTTCCACGCCGACCCGCGCTATGGCGATTATGTAGCCTATATGAAGGGCGCGCCTGACATCGTCTTGGGCCTGTGCAACCAAGTCCTGGAAGACGGCGTGATGCGTACCCTAACCGGCGAGCGCCGTCGCAACATCCTGGGCGAGAATGAGGCCCTGGCCGCCAACGCCCTGCGGGTGCTGGGCGTGGCCTTCCGACCACTGAAAGAGGTGCCCGACAACCCCCAGCCCGCGGACAACGAGCATGATTTTACCTTTATCGGACTGCTGGGCATGATCGACCCCGCCCGGCCCGAAGTCGCCCCGGCCATCAAGACGGCCCGCCACGCCGGGATCGAGACGGTGATGATCACAGGCGACTATTTGAACACCGCTGTGGCCATTGGCAAGGAGATCGGCCTGCTGCACGAGGGCGATCGATCGCTCACTGGCGCTGATTTGGACCGCATGCAGGAGCCTGAGTTTGAATCGGTCGTTGAAGATGTGGCCGTCTATGCCCGCGTCTCGCCCCAGCACAAGGTCCAGATTGTGGATGGGCTAAAGGCCAAGGGACACGTGGTGGCCATGACCGGCGATGGCGTGAACGACGCCCCAGCGCTGAAACGGTCCAGCATCGGCGTGGCCATGGGCATCACCGGTACTGATGTCTCCAAAGAGACGGCCGACATGGTGCTGACCGACGACAATTATGCCAGCATCGTCTCGGCCATCGAGCAGGGGCGCGTCATCTATGCCAACATCCGCAAGTTTGTGTACTATTTGCTCTCCTGCAACATGGCCGAGATCACGATCCTGCTGGTGGCCATGCTGGCGGGTTGGCCGCTGCCCTTGATCCCCATCCAACTGCTGGTGCTGAATCTGATTACCGACGGCGCCCCGGCGCTGGCACTGGGGGTCGAAAAAGGCGATCCAGACATCATGGACCAACCACCCCGGCCGGTGAATGAGCCGATCATCAACCGCGACATGGTCATCGGCATCGTCGTGCAGACCGTGGCCATCTCCCTGGCTGTATTGGCCGCCTTCCAGATCGGGATGCAGCAGAATGAGCTAGTTGCCCGGACGATGGCCTTTGCCACGCTGTCATTCTCTGAGCTGCTGCGGGCCTATACCTCCCGCTCGGAACGCTACTCACTGTGGGCCATCGGCATTTTTGGCAACAAGTGGATGCAGTATGCGGTGCTGTCTTCGTCGGCCATCCTGCTGGCCATCATCTACTTGCCCTTCCTGCAGCCGATATTTGGTACCATCTCCCTCACCGCCCGCGACTGGCTTGCCATGCTGCCCTTGATTCTATTCCCATCGGTGGCCGCCGAGGTCAACAAGTGGGTGCTGCGCCGGATGAGCGAAAAGGAGCAATTGGCGCGGGCTGTGTAACTGGCAACGGTGCGCAAAAAGCTTGGCAAGCGAGGACCCATGATGAGTGAGAACAATAACGTTGCGCTCGACAAGCTAATCGACCAACTGTACGAGTCCGATCGCTACATTGACCTCGACTTGATGGCCGCGATCATGGCCCATGGCGAGGCGGTTGTGGACCAACTCATCGAGGCCGTAGAGCACAACGACGATTGGCCCAGTGTCCACGCGATGTTGATGCTGATCGAGATGCGGGCCGAGAAGGCCCTGCCGGTCATCAGCCAGGTGCTGCTGGAAGATCCCGGCCTGAACGAATGGCTGGACCGCGATGGCCTGGACAAGTATGGTCCGGTAGCCATCGATACCCTAGAGCTGATGGTCAATGAGAAGGCGGCGGACTGGTACCCGCGCGCGCTCGCAGCCAGTGCGCTGGCCCGCATTGCCGCCCGCTACCCGGATACCTACGAGCGCATCACGGCGATCCTGCGGAGCCTTTTGCCCGACCCGACCCATACTTGGGAAGAAGCATCGGCGGTAGAGAACCCCGAAATCTGGCCCTCGGCCGTTTCGAATTTGGCCGACCTGCGCGATCCACATGCCTACGAGTTGATCGGGCAGCTCTTTGACGGCGACTGGATCGATCTGTGGGTCATTAATCGGGAGGATTGCGAGAGGCTGTACCAGTCCACTGATCCCTTCTTTGGACAGATGCCGGAGCCCCGAGATCTACTTTCCTCACACCAGCTCATGCAGGAACGCTGGAAGCGTTCTGAAGCCAAGTCGACAAAGAGGGTCCGGCCAGTGAGGCCCTTTGGTCAGGACAAGCGGAAAGCGCGCAGGTAAGCGCGCAAGAGCCAGAAGCAAGCGCGTAGGAAACAGAGAAAGACAGGCAAAAAGAAAAAGAAACGGTAGAGACTGGCTGGTACTGCAACTCTATTGGGGCTTTGTCGTATAGTGCATGGTAGGGTGGCGCAGAGGAACTATGTGTGCGGCCCTTGCGTTGTTGGGAATGGGAGAGTGATTTTTCGGAGACGAGGAGAGACAATGACGGAAGAGCAGACGCTAGAGGAGTTTTTTTCTGGGGATACAAAGCCCGAACCGGAGCCGGTGAGCCGGCGCCAGTTCCTGACTGGCGCTGTGGTCGGCGGGGCGGCAGGCCTGGCCGTGGCGGCCGGGACAGGGGCTGCCGTCTGGAAGACGGTCGACGCCGAAACACAGGCTTCCCTGGAGAGCGCCGAGGCCGAGATCGCCCGATTACAGGGGTTGTTGGATCTCTACGAAGGTCTGGATAAAGTTGGGCTGGATGCGATCCTGCGGGCCGGAATGGCGGCAGCGGCGCTGCCTGTGCAGGGACTGGAGCAGGGGGCCAGCATCCTCAAGTCGGGGCTGGAAGCGGTCGAAGACGTGCTGCTATCCCTTGAAGATGCGCTGCCCTCGGCGCGAGAATCCCTCCTTTGGTTGGAGCGCCAGGTTTCGGCTGTGGCCAACGGCATCGAGGCGGTGGAGGAGGCCGTGGCCAGGGCCCTGGAAAAGACGACGGATAACCCGGTTGCTGTGGCGATCAAGGATTTCTCCGCGCATGCTCCTCGATAACCTGCCCTTTGGCCTGGGCGACAAGATCCGCGGTGTCCTCGATGGAATGGTCCAGTTGATGACCAGCGTGGACGAACTGGTCGAGGGGATCAATAGCGAATTGCTAGAACCCATGCGCGCGAATTGGTTTTCCGCAGAGGATGGCGAGGGCCTGGGCTCGTTCTTTGTGGATCCGGTCGTAGAGCGGATCCTGGATCCGCTGGAGGCCCATCTGGAAGACCTGGCCGGGCTGGCTGATACCTGGGAGAACAAGCTTGTGGCCCCCACCCAGGAAGCGCTGCAGCAGCGGGCCGAGATCCAATCAGAGATCGCGCGCTACAAGAGCGACAACGGCTTCGTGTAGCGTTTAGCAGTGAACCGTCCGCGGCCAGCTTTCAGAGCATGGGAGCTGGCCGCTTTTCGTTTTCAACTCCCTCGGCTGATTGCTGGCCTCCACTTTTCCAGTATTCGGATTCTATTTCCCTCGCCCTAGCTCTCGGACCCGGCTCCACATGTTGGCCACAAACATCGTTGCTGCCAGCAACAAAAAGAGACCGGATGTGGCTACCAGAAAGCGAAAAAGGTCGATCTTGGTCCAGGTGTAGATGGGCTCACCCAGGGCTCGCAGCAGGATGCCAGCATTGAGGCACACAAAGGTCGCCCAGAATAACGGCTCGCTGCCACGCTGGGTTTGCCCGCGCCGGACCGGCAGGGGTGCATCGGTGCGCAGGCCGATCTTCAAGGGGGGAAAGAGCCACCAGGCCACGCCCAGGATAAGCTGGGTCAACCAGCCGACGACGAGCATCTGGACGTGCGTTGTGCGCACATAGCCGACCCATGGACCCAGGGGGATGGAGCGGTTGATGTACATGAGTGCGCCCAAGATCGCGCCCAGGCAAAGATAGATGATAGAGGCTTTGACAAAGGTACGAGAAGTGGTTGGCACAGTGTCTCCCTAGGTTTCCATAGGACGAATGCGGGCCCAGACGAGCAGGCCAAAGGCTACGGCTGCGGCTGCCTGCAGGATGCCGGACAGGGCCATCAGGGCTGCCAACCAGGGCTGGGGCCCCATCAAGTAAAAGGGCTCCAGCAAGAATCTCAACAACAATCCGGCATTCAGCGCGATGAGCACGAACCAGGTCAGGGCGTCAGAACCGCGGGGACGGGGATCCTGTTCTTTCCGCAAGCGGGGGAACATCCAATAGGCGACGCCAATGGCTAGCTGGGTGATCCAGCCGACGACCAACAGGTGTAGCTGGCCCAGGTATACCATCTTGAGCCAGCGGCTGAAATTCAGCCAGCGGTCCAGCATCATCAGTGCACCGAGCACAAAGGCGACGACAAAGTAGACAAACGCGGCTTTGATAAAGTGTCGGGCTAATGGCGGCATCGCTTCCCCTTTTGCGCTTGATGTGGCCAGCGGGGTCTATTATAGCCCACACTGGCCATCGTGTCAACGAGGACGCAAAAGGGGTTGGCCATGCACTTTTGGAAACTCTGGAGTCATGCGCGATGGCTGGTTACTCGATCAAGCTGCCTGGATCTGGATCCTCCGGGCTTGCCATATTTATCTTGATCGACAATGCTGGTCACGCTGCTTGTTGAGCTACAAGGTGGAGCGCAGAGTTCGCCTGCCCTTCTGGGGAGGGGATGCCCATCAATCCCTCCCCCCTCCACGCTCCCTTGGCGCAGCCCAAGAACGACTTAGGCGGGATAGAGCGGCTTAGGTACGACGGGTGACGGTCCCCAGATATCAACACAGATGTTGGTGGCAAACTGGTCGCTGAGTTCTGCCTTGACATCCAGCCACTCAGCGCTCTCGGCAAAGTTTCCCCAGTCGGCCATTGTCTTGAACACGGAAGTTGTTCGTATTTGAGGCGATGTCACCATGTTCCGGTTAGCGCGGAATTCGATGATACCAGGCGCTTGAAGCACCGTGCCAATGGCCTTCTTGGCCCATGTTAGGTATGCCTGCTGATCGACGCCGGGCAGAAGATCATACTTGAGATCGACTTCTATCATCCTGTTCACCTCCTTGCACTGGCTGTTCTGCTCACAGGTCTCCCGCGAACAGGGAAAAGGGGCAGGCGAAAGGGCTAAAGGTAGCGCGATGTAGGCGATGATGGATGCAGCAGACCAAGTTGTGCGGTTTGATCGTCAATGAGGCTGCGAGGAGGTTGCAGTGCAATGATCCAACGACGACTACAGTATATCATATCTTGGAGGGTGCGTCAAGAGTTTTTTGAGGTCCGGCTTCGAGGGCAATCGCATTCGCTGCACCAAGCTCACGGCCCCTGTCCCGGAGACGATCCGGCTCGGCTTGGGCCAAACCGTCCTTGTCTTCAAAGGCCGGGAACGCTAGAGGAACTGCTTTGGTCATCCTGGATTACGAGCACGACCTAGAAAAGGGGAAATTACCGGTCCCGGTGCGACGGACTGCAAAGATTGTTCGTGACCTGGTTCTGTGCTATACTGAGCGGGTTACAGACCGGCAAGGGGGAAGCAATGGCAGGTGAGGGCAAAGGTGTCAGGCAACGACCGTACCGGGTTGAGGTGGTGCGGGGTGAGCCGTATCAGGTCGGGGGCCGGACCTTGGTTCCTGAGACGCGGTTCGTCTCCTATGGTAGAGCCCGGGCCACCATCGGGTCCAGCAGCATTGGCGGCTGGGCGGCAGGCTTGGTGCTGGTCACCCCCCTGGCCATGGTGGAGCAGATGGCTGAGGGAGAGCAGCGCGTCGCCATCACGGATGCGACCGCTACGACCATGCGGCTCCTCCTCGGGGCTGGGATAGCCATGGCGCTGGTGTTTGCCACGCTCCGCCAATGGCTGCGTTGGCGGCGACAGGAAAGCGCCGGCAGGTGAGCGAGATGCGTGCCGGGACAGCCAGTTCTCAGAGATCCTCCAGCAGTACCTGAATAAGGAGCAGACGATGTCTCTAAACAGACTATTCGAAATCGTTGAGCAAGCGAGGGACACGGCCAACTGGCGGACCGCTTTTGGCGAGCCGCAAGTGGTCGAAGATAAGACGATCATCCCCGTGGCCCAAGTCCGCTATGGTTTTGGCCTGGGCTTTGGCAGTGGCACAAGTGAGGTGGACGAGGAAGGCGGTCCCTCGTCCGAGGGTGAGGGCGGTGGTGGTGGCAGCGCTGCAGCTGCCAGGCCCCTGGGTGCTATCGTCGTCACGCCCGAGTGCGTCTATTTTGAAGAGACCATGGATGTAGCCAAGGTCTCCATCGCTGGCATCATCCTGGGAGGATTCTTTGTCTTCCAGCTTGCCAAGACGCTGAGAGAACTCTTTGGCGGCGAATGATCCTTCCCACCGGTACGTGGGCGGCAGCCTTGCATAGTAGCCCCAGAAAGTGCCCCGTAGCGCAAGCGGACCCGGGCCAGGGTAGGTTTGCTTGGAGACCTCTGTCCATCGGAAAGCAGGTTTCTTCCTCCCGGTCCCCCAGACGGATAACGGGCTCACGAGGGAGTGCGCCCCGGTCCCTGGCCACGGCAATTGCCCTCCTGTTGGTGACGGGAGTTCTGCTGGCAGTGAGCATAGCGCCACCGCCGGTCGCTGCGGCGATTGGCTCTTTTGCCCTGCCACTCGACGATGACTCTAAGGACAAAAAGATCTTTTTGCCGCTGATTGCCCAGAGGTTTCGTCCGGCGCCAGCAGCTCACCTGGGCTATGGGGCCAACATCGCTTCGGCGGACCACGTTACCATCCTGACAGAGATGGGCTTTGACTGGGCCAAGGGCTATGTCTCCTGGGAAAATGCTGGAACCGGGCCTGGCTACGACTGGGTGGCTGTCGACAACCAGATGCGCGAGTTCGTGCCGCACGTGCGCCACGTCCTGTTGCGCCTGGGCGGGCCGCCTCCACACGGCGTTGGGAATCCGCCGGCCTCGGCGGCCGACCGGGCCGCGTTCCAAGAGTTTGCCCAGGCACTGGCGGCACACGTCGCGGGTACCTGGCGCGGCCATGGGCTGGAGACGGTGGCCTATGAGATCTGGAACGAGCCCAACCTTGACTACGAGTGGGGCGGGCGACCCAATGTGGCTCAGTACACGGCGTTGCTCCAAGCGGGTTACCAGGGTATCAAGGCCGGAGATCCACAGGCCATCGTCGTCAGCGCTGGCCTGGCGCCCACCGGAGGCTCACTGGCCAACGTCGCCTGGGCGCAAGCCTTCTATGCCGCCCCCCTGGTCATACCCGATCTGACTTTCCTGCGGGGCATGTACGAGCACGGCGCCAAGGGTTACTTTGACGCTCTGGGCAGCCACCCCTATGGCGGGCCGGATGCGCCGGGCACAGCGCCCAACGCGGCGACGGGTCCCATCTATTTCCGGCGCGCTGAAGAACAGCGCCAGGTCATGCTTGACTATGGTGACGGGTCGCCCGTGTGGGCCACCGAGTTCGGTTGGGTACTGAAAGCTGATGACTGCAATCTTGGGGACCACGAGAAGTGGGAGGTGAGCGAGGCCCAGCAAGCTGCATACCTGGCCGGGTCTTATGCTTATGCCGACGCCAATTGGCCCTGGATGGGGCCGATGTTCCTCTTTAACCTTGATTTCGGTACCACCTATTGGTATGCGTGGTGCGACCCGGTGCGTTGGTATTCCATCACCCACCGGGCGGATCCGAAGGATCCGGGCAACAGCCCGATACTATACCGCCAGGCCTTCTTCAGCCTGCGGGACCTTGCCAAGCGAAGCGCTTGGTGAGCTGGTCGTTCCGCTTGGTAGACCAAGGCCCGGGTTCGTAGTGGGTGCTTCAGCGCCTCTCTTCGTTCGCCGCAGGTCTCCGGCCAAGCGAGACTGTCCTCGGTCGTGAGCTTGGGCTTGATTGCAGAGTTTTCCCGTCGAGATCGTCGATGGGGTAGCGTCGCGAAAGGAACTTGATAGCTACATGTTGGAGGTACTGGTTCACAACGGGGTCATCGTACCCGATCCACCGCCACACCTGGGCCTGGTGCTCACGATTCAGGGCTTGCCGGTGGTGATGACACCCAAACAAGAAGAAATGGTCATGGCCTGGGCCAAGAAACAGGGCACCCCCTATGTAGAGGACCGGGTTTTTGCCAGGAACTTTATGGCTGACTTTAGCCAGGAATTGGGCTATGAACCCGCTCTCAAGCTCGACGATATAGATTTTGGCCCCGCCATCCGGGTTGTAGAAGTGGAACGGGCGGCCAAAGAGCGGTTGACCAAGGAAGAGCGCAAGGTCCTGGCTGCCGAGCGCAAAGTCGTGCGGGAGGCGCTTCGCGAGGAATATGGCCATGCCATCGTGAATGGCGAGCGCACTGAATTGGCCAACTATGTGGTCGAGCCCAGCGGCATCTTTATGGGGCGGGGCAAGCACCCGCTTCGCGGGCGATGGAAAGAGGGCGCTCGCCGTGAGGATATCACGCTCAATCTCAGTCCCGACGCAGCCCGGCCGCCCGGCGCGTGGGGGCAGATCGTCTGGCAGCCCGAGTCACTGTGGGTGGCCCGCTGGAAGGACAAACTGTCGGCCAAGCTCAAATACGTGTGGCTGAGCGACACCGCGTCGATCAAGCAAGAACGGGAAGCGCGCAAGTTTGACCGGGCGCACCATCTGCACGCCCGGTTGGACATGGTTCGGGAGCAGATCGCGCGCGACCTGGCCGATCCTGAGCCCAGGCCCAGGATGATCGCTACGGCCTGCTACCTGATCGATACCCTCTGCCTGCGTGTCGGCGACGAAAAAGACCCGGACGAAGCGGATACGATCGGCGCCACCACCCTACGCCCGGAGCACGTGACCCTTCATCCCGACGGCAGTGCGGAATTCCGGTTCCTGGGCAAGGACTCGGTGCTGTGGCACAAAAAGCTGGATCTGCCTGAGGTGGTCCAGGGGAACCTGGAGGAGTTGATCCGCGATGCGCGCCCCTCCAATACAAGTGGGGACGGCGACCGGGGCCATCCCACACGGGACATGCCCCAGATCTTTCCCGACATTAGCAGTCGCAACGTCAACGCCTATCTGTCCGGCATCCTGCCGGGGCTGACGGCCAAGGTGTTTCGTACCCACCATGCGACCATCGCCGTCCGCGATAGCCTGGTGGATTCGGAGATCCAGGCCAGTGATCCAGAGTATATCAAGTGGGAAGCCGCCAATTTGGCGAACTTGGATGCGGCCGTACTATGCAATCACACCAAGCAGGCGCCCGCTAGCTGGTCCCGCAGCCGCCAGCGGTACAAAGAGCGTCAGGAAAAGGCAGCCGTCCGGGTGAGTACCTACCGCGAGCGGGTCAGGGGCTATCGAGAAGCCTTGACCGCATTGCGGAGAGAGGCCCGAGAGAAGAGGCGGGCTGCCAAGCCTGCACAGCGCGACAAGGTGAAGGTGCGTTACGAGAAACGGATCGCGGCAGCCGAGCGCCGCGTGGAAAGGACCCAGGTACAGCTGGAGAAAGCCCGGCTGGCCCGGGACAAGGTCAAGGCCCAATCATCCATCGCGTCCAAGAAGCGTACGTGGAACCTGGGCACCAGCCTCAAGTCATATATCGATCCCCGTGTCTATTACCAGTGGGGAGAACAGGTCGAATACGACGTCCTGGAGCGATACTATCCCAAGGCGCTACGCCGAAAGTTCGCCTGGGTCAAGTCCGAGGACGAGGCCGGTGAGGCAGAGATCCCGTTGGAGACGATGGGCAGTAACTGACCGTGGAGGTGTGTCATGGCCAGGCAAACAATATTGATCACCGGAGCGTCGCGAGGGCTGGGTGCGGCCACGGCGCGCATCGCGGCACAGATGGAATCCAATGTCGTCCTCACAGCGCGTTCGGAGGAGGATCTCGAGGCAGTGGCTCGGGGGATCGTATCGGCAGGTGGGAGCGCCCTGGCCGTGGCCGGCGACGTGAGCCAGGCGGCCGACTGCCAGCGCTTCGTGGCCGAGACGGTCCAAGCTTTCGGCCAGATCGACGCCGTCGTGAACAATGCCGGCGTGTTGGCGCCCATCGCGCCCATCGCCGATGGGGACCCCCAGCAGTGGAGGGAGAGTTGGGCGGTGAACCTGCTCGGTCCCTTCATGCTCACCCAGGCAGCGCTTCCCTACTTGCGCCAGCGCAAGGGGCACGTCATCAACGTTTCCGCCGGGGCAGCGGTTAATGTATACCCTGGCTGGGCTTCCTATTGCAGCGCCAAGGCGGGACTGAATCATTTCACCCGAATCCTGGCTGCGGAAGAACCCGAGATCACGGCCATCGCCTTTCGCCCGGGGGTGGTAGATACGGCCATGCAGGCCACCATTCGCCGCGAAGGCGCCGAGATCATGCCGGACGAGATCTATGCCCGTTTTGTACGGTTACACGAGGAGCAGGAATTGCTCCCACCCGAGGTGCCGGGCTGTGCCCTGGCTGTCCTTGCCTTCCACGCACTCCGAGAGTGGAGCGGGGGATTCCTCCCCTGGAACCATCAAGAGGTTCAGTCGCTGGTGAGGCGGTTTGCCTGCTCGCCCGGACCCCAAGATTAGGAGGTACAGAATGCTCGATCGCGCTCAAGAGATCCAGTCTCAGTTGACCGGCTGGCGGCGAGAGATCCACATGCATCCCGAGTTGGGTTTCCGGGAGACCCGCACGGCCGCATTGGTGGCGGAAACCCTGGAATCACTCGGCTACAGGGTTCGGACCGGTGTGGGACGCACTGGCGTGGTGGCTGAACGGGGACAGGGGCAGCCCATCGTTGCCATCCGCGCCGATATGGACGCCCTGCCGGTCCAGGAAGCCAATGACGTTCCCTACGCCTCGCAACTTCCTGGTCTGATGCACGCCTGCGGTCACGACGCCCACACGGCCGTTGCTCTGGGTACGGCCACGCTGTTGGCTCAAGAGACATTTCCTGGCACAATCCGCTTTCTCTTCCAACCCTCGGAAGAGATGTCGGACGAAGAGGGCTTTAGCGGGGCGCCGCGGATGGTACAGGATGGCGCGATGGAGGGGGTGGATGCCGTGATAGCCCTCCACGTACATGGAGGTTCGCCGGTGGGGGAAATCACCGTGGATGCCGGCCCGGCTTCCGCCGGGGTGGATGGATTCTGGGCCACGATCACCGGCCGGGGCGCCCACGGCGCCTATCCCCACAAGGGACTGGATCCCATCCATATCGCCGCGCACGTGATCCTGGCCCTGCACGGCATCGTCTCTCGCCGCATAGACCCTTTCGACCCGGCAGTGATCACCGTGGGCGCCATCCATGGAGGGACGGCGGGCAACGTGATCCCGCAAGACGTCGAGATCAAGGGTACCATCCGCTACCAGGACCCCGAGGTCCAGAGCCAGCTCCACGCTGGAATTGAGAGGGCGCTGGAAATCGCGCGGACGATGGGCGGAGATTTCGAGCTTGGGTTCCGGAACGGCCCGCCACCGGTGATCAACGATGCCAAAGTCGCTGGCTTGATCCAGGATGTTGGCGCCGATCTGCTGGGCGCCGAACACGTCAAGCCCCGGGAACCGGGCATGGGAGCTGAAGACTTTGCCGTCTTTGCTGCCATGGTACCTGGTGCGATGTTCCGGCTGGGTTGCCTCGTGGAGGGAGACGAGCGCAAGGCCCATGGCCCCTACTTTGATATCGATGAGCGATGCCTGCCCGTCGGCGTGGCCGTTCTGGCCGAATCGGCGCTCCGTCTCTTGCGCCAGGGAGTCGGAGAGTAGGGGAGCATTGGCCATATCCCCTGGCCATAGGTTGAGCCAGGGTTGGATGAAAAGCAAAGATGGTTGGTAGTTGAAAGCCAATCCAAGGAGGCAAGGCATGGAGTTTGCAGAACTTATTCGAAAGCGCTACAGTGTCCGGGCCTACAAGCCCGATGCGGTTGAGGAGGAGAAGGTACAGCAGGTGCTTGAAGCGGCGCGCCTGGCGCCCACTGCCGCAAACCGGCAGCCCTTCCAGCTTATCGTCATCCCCACGGCGGGTCGCGAGGCCGAACTGGGACGCATCTACCCGCAGGGATGGTTCACCCAGGCGCCACTGGTCATCTGTGCCTGTGGGCTCCCGGACCGGGGCTGGACGCGCATGGATGGCAAGCCCTACGTGGACGTGGACGTCACCATTGCCATGGATCACCTGATCCTGGCCGCAACGGATCTGGGCCTGGGCACCTGCTGGATCGCGGCTTTTGACCCGGCCGCTGCGCGCAAGGTCCTGCAGCTACCGGATGGCGTAGAACCGGTGATCTTTACGCCGCTGGGCTATCCGGCGGATAGCCTCCGGCCCAAAGAGCGAAAGCCCCTGTCGGAGCTGGTTCGAAGCGAGTGATCTTGATGTGAGCTGAGGGCCCTCAGCTTGCCTGCAACGTGATGCGCGAGTTCACGAATTGCGCATCACGTTGTACATCTCAATTTGGCTCAAGGACTGCGCTCTACCTCAAAGCCCTCCCCCTCACTGATCGTCAGATCAACCAGTATCTCGCGTCCGCCATAGCCGTCCACCAGATCGTGGGCGCGGACCCGCACCTGGGTCACGGCCTCTGGAACGACGATGCCGCTCTGGCTGCGGGTAAAGGGTTGCTCGGCCTCGTGGGGGTGGAGCAGGAGCCGGGTGAACGGGCTGTCGGGATCGGGTTTGAGTACCGTGCCATCGGGGGTGACGACGTCCCAGCCATCGGCGTAATCCTGCCAGCCGGTGTCAAGGTGCTCCACCGTCACGTGGAAAGTCCAGGTACTAGCTTGTCCTGAGCCTGCCGCTGGATCGGCAGCCTGAACCGCCCGGACGTGCAGAACATCCGCGTTGCCCTGGTCCACTGTCGAAGGTGATGGTGAGGGCGTACTGGTAGGCGCAGGCGATGTCTCGGTTAGCGCCACTGTAGGTGGTTGGGTTGGCGGCAGGCTGGTGGCAGTGGATGCCGTCGTGGTAGCCGGCAGATTCGTAGGTATGTCCTCTGCCGTGGCCGGCGGTTCAGCCGTCGAAGCCGCCTGGCCAATGCCTACCGGAGTGGGTGCCGGGCTACAGGCCATGGCCAGCAGCAGTAGGCTGGCTACTGCTATCAAGGATAGAAATCGGTATTGGTTCATGGTTCTCCTTCTTCCCTTTCACCGTAGCACCGGCTGTGCGGATAAAAATCGCGCCAGGAAACGGGAAAGGCTGGAATATGGGCTACAGGGCGCAGGGCTTGCCCCTGCAATGGACCTTCAGCGCATGATGCGGTGCAACCCGCGGATCACGCGCCCGGATGTCCCGTTCAACAGTTTCTCCATGCGGACGTCGTAGGCCGCCTGCATGTTGGAGATGGAGTAGCTGGGATAGACGTGTATGGCCTTGGATATCGCGTCCGCCTTCAATCCTTGATCCAGGGCCACGATCCACTCGTGGATCATCTCGCCGGCTCGCCCGGCGACAATGGTGGCGCCCAGCACTGTGTTGTCCGGTTTGAGGAACAATTTGATAAAGCCGGTCGTATCGACATCCGTGCGCGCCCGATCTACCTGCGCCATTGACCACTCACAGGTCCGATAGCTTGTTCCGAACCTCTTTCTGACTTGCTCCTCGGTCAAGCCTGCGTGCGCTACCTCTGGGTCGGTGAAGGTGGTCCAGGGCACCTGGTCGGCGATGCCCTTGGATGTACCAGGCAGCAGGGCATTGCGCGCGGCCATGGCTCCCTGCCAGCCGGCATAGTGGGTGAACTGTTTGCCGCCGGTACAGTCGCCAGCGGCATAGATGTGGCGCTGGCTGGTGCGCAGGTTGTCGTTCACCTGGATGCCCTTTGCTGTATAGGCCACCCCAGCCTTTTCTAGGTCGAGACCCTCTACATTGGGACGGCGCCCAACGGCTACGAGTAGCGCATCGCCTGCCAACTCTTTGCCGCCCGCGATCAGGTGGATCCTGCCTGTGTTCCCCTGGCCGCCGGCGCCCTCTTGCCAGACACGCTGTACCGGGACACCGAGCTGCAGATCGATGCCTTCTGACTCAAAGACCCTGGCCAGGACCTGTGACGCGTCCGGCTCGTCGCGGGGCAAAAGCCGGCCCTGGGCGTCGATGAGCGTGACCCTGGCTCCCAAGCGGCGGAATGCCTGGGACATCTCGCAGCCCACCGGCCCGGCGCCGATCACCATCAGATGATGGGGCAGGGCCTCAAGATCCCAGATCTTTTCGTAGGTCAGATAATCCACATCCTCCAAGCTGGCGATGGGTGGGACAAAGGGATGAGCGCCGGTGGCCAGCAGAAAGTTGCGGCCAGTCAATACGGTGTCACCGACAGCCAGGGTGTGGGCATCGATGAAACGGGTCTCACCCAGGTAAACGTCGATGCCGTCAGCGCGTAGCGCTTCCGGTGATTCCTCCTCGTACACGTCCAGGATCACGGACCGTACGTGGGACATCACGGCTTTCAGATCCACCTGCGGCTCGGCGGCGGACAGTCCATAGCGTTCGGCACTGCGCATTTGGTGGGCCACTTTGGCTGTCTTGAGCAGCGCCTTGCTGGGTACGCAGCCGGTCCAGGTGCAGTCGCCGCCAATGCGGTCCTTTATCCACCAGTGCGACGCGGGAACCGAACTGGGCGGCAAAGCCCGCAGCCGTCAAGCCTGCGGAGCCTCCGCCGACGACGATCAGGTCGTATTCCTCGTTCAAAGTCGATCCCTCTCTGCAAGCTCTGTGATCATTGTCATGATCTGTTCGACGGAGGGCCGGTCAATGGGATCCCGGCTGCGGTAGGCCAGGCGCACAATGCCATCGGCGCCGATGATAAAGTCGCCGCCCAGTTGCGCCGAGTCCCCCTGAATTCCGCGCCACCGGCGGCCCGTAGCCAATAGTTGTATATAACGCCAGATCGTCCTCAAGTTCCATGAACGCCAGAGCGAACGATCCAGGCCATATGCGTCATAGACCTTCCGTTCCGGATCGAGCAGCAAGTGGAACGGCGAGCAGGTCTCTGCCAACCACTCTTGAGCTGCCGGAAATGTACCAAAGGTGACGATCAGCACCTTCGCATTCAGTCGCTCGAGTTCTTCCTGATGCTGGCACAACTGTGCCACGTGCTCCCTGCACGGCAGTCAGCCCAAGTGTCGCAAGAATACCAGCAATACCGTGTGTCCCTCGCTCAGCGTGCCGAGCAAGGACACAGGCAGCCCTTTGACAGTATCCAGTTCGAAATCAGGGGCGAGGTCTCCGGGTTTAGGCAAAGATCAATTTCCTCCCTGGTCTAGTGTGACAAGTGGCAAGGTAGCCACATCATACAAGATCCAGCCATGATTGTCCGTAAGGGTGCGTACTCTGGCTAGCAACTTCCCCCCCTTGCCAGACGATTGCTTCCCACTACAGATGGCCGGAGGTCGGTTTCCCTTACCCCTACCTGCGACCGAATTCTGAAGACGTGCCTTTTCGGCGGTACAGAGATCTGATTTCACTCAAGAAAATCTACAAATGAGGCCGTTGGACTGGCCCAGTCTGCAACTCTCTGGTACAATGCGGTCGGAGCGAAACTATGGACCTATTTGACCACGCCCGCAGGGAACAGATCGAGCGTGAAGCGCCGCTGGCTGCCCGGATGCGGCCCCGCAACCTGGACGAATTCGTCGGCCAGGAGCATATCGTCGGTCCGGGGCGACTGCTGCGCCGCGCTATCCAGGCCGACCAGCTCTCCTCCGTCATCTTTTACGGGCCGCCTGGCACAGGCAAGACGACCCTGGCCGCCGTCATTGCCAATACCACCGCGCAGTCACTTTGAGACCCTCAACGCCGTGCTGGCCGGCGTGGCCGACATCCGCCGGGTGACCAAAGAGGCCCAGGAACGGCGCGCCCTGCACAACCAGCGCACCATCCTCTTTGTCGACGAGGTGCACCGCTGGAACAAGGCTCAGCAGGACGCCCTCCTGCCCTGGGTGGAAAACGGAACGGTCATCCTGATCGGGGCCACGACGGAGAACCCCTATTTTAGCGTCAACCGCCCCCTGGTCAGCCGCAGTCGCATCTTCCAGTTCCGATCCCTGACTGACAAAGACCTGCGCGCCATTGCCCGAAACGCCCTGGCCGATCCCGAATGGGGCTATGGGCAGCTAGAAGTGGATCTCCACGACGAGGCCCTGAGCCACCTGGTGGATGTGGCCAATGGCGATGCCCGGGGCGTGCTCAATGCCCTGGAACTGGCCGTGGAAACTACCCCGCCCAACGAGGATGGTATCATCGTTGTGGACATGGCCGTGGCCGAGGAGAGCATCCAGCGCCGGGCGGTGCTCTATGACAAGGACGGCGACTATCACTATGACACCATCAGCGCCTTTATCAAGTCGCTGCGCGGCTCCGACCCCGATGCGGCGCTCTACTGGCTGGCCAAGATGGTCTACGCCGGGGAGGATCCCCGTTTCATCTTTCGCCGGATGCTGATCTTTGCCGGCGAGGACGTGGGCATGGCCGATCCCAGCGCCCTCCACGTGGTCATGGCCTGCGCCGATGCCTTTGACCGGGTGGGCCTGCCCGAAGGCCGCTTTCACCTGGCCGAGGCGGTCCTCTACCTGGCCACGGCCCCCAAGTCCAACTCGACCCTGGCCTTCTTTGACGCCCTGACCCTCGTGGAGCAGGAGCGGGAGGGCGAGGTGCCCACCCACCTCAAGGATGGCAGCCGCGACAAGGAGGGTTTTGGCCATGGCCAGGGCTACCTCTATCCCCACGCTTTCCGCGAGCACTGGATCGCCCAGCAGTACCTGCCCGACGCCCTCCAGGGGCGGACCTTCTACAAGCCGAGCGACCAGGGTTACGAGCAGGCGCATCCGCGACCAGGTGGCCCGCCGTCGCGAGGCACAACTGGCGGCTATGGTCGAGGGGGAAAGCCAACTCGAGGTGCTGACCTATACCGTCGGGGACCGAGCCCACGACAGATGGCTGCAGCGCACCATCGGCAACGCTGGGGAGCGATTGGGACGGGTGCGCGACCGGGTTTTGGATGCTGCCCGGGTGCAGCGCCACCACGTTGTGCTGGATCTCAATGCCGGTTCGGGATTGCTGACCTGGGAGATCTTGCGGCGGGCGCCCGAGGGCGGAACCTGGGTTCTTGCCCAGGACCGGGAGGCCGGTGAAGGCCTGCGCCAGCAGGTTGAACAACTGCCGGAATTGGAGCGCCCCGTGGTCATTGTCGGTGTGCCGGAGGAGCTTCCCGAGCTGTTGGCGCTGCGCGGTGAGACTGAACTGCGCTTCGATGCCATCGTGGGCCGCAATACCCTGGCCCATGCGCCGGACAAGTGCGCGGCGCTGCATCTATTGGCCTCATGTGCTCCGTCCAGGCGGACGCCTCAGCCTGGCTGAGACGGTGGTAAGGCATGCCCAGCGGCTGTACGATCTGGTTGATCTTGCCCCCTTGGGCGACGATCTCCAGCAGCGAGTGATCGAGGCCGAGGAGCAGATCTATGCCAACCCTGATGACCCACTGGTGAACTGGGATGTGAAGGATTTGCAGAGCGCGTTGGTGACGGCTGGTTTCGAGGAAGTGGTCGTTGAGGAACAGGTCCAAGAGGCAGAAATGATCGTCAGCAAGGCCACTTTGGAACGCTGGTTTGCGACGGAACCACAGAGCGAGCGCCTTTCCTACGCCCAACACCTGCTGCATCCTATTGGGTATAATGGGATCACGGGTGATGAACTCGCCTTGGTGCAGGCTGTCTTTGAAGGCCAACTGGCCAACCAGACCATCCCCTGGCGCACGCGGCTGGCCTTCGTGGTCGGACGAGTCCCTCTTGTGCTCGCCCGAGCACCCAATTCTGCGGATAGCGGCTGATCACGGAGCAACCTCGGTCGCGGATCGGTCCTGAACGGGGAAAAGCACGTGACTCTTGTGTTAGATTAGCAGGATTCCAAAGCACGCCGGGATGCGGTCTCCAGAGCAGCCTCAATCATGGGGGGGATGACGGCCAGCCGGTAGGTGCGGGACGCGCGTGTGATGCTGTCCCGTGGATTGGCCTCCTGCTGAACCAGGTGCGCTGTCCGGGCAAAGCTCGCCGCGACAGGTGGCTGCCCCTCGAGATATGCCTCCGCCCCGCGGGCCCGATAGGGGCAGGGGGCCACTGGCCCCAGTGCTATCCTCGCCGTCTCAACCTGCTGCCCTTTGGTGTCCAGGCACAGTCCCACAGCGCAGTTCAGAACCGGCAGTACCAGCGACGGCCGGCGCCCAATGCGACCCCAGGCCGTCCCCCACCGGCTATTGGGACGTGGAAAACGTACATGCGTCACAAACTGGCGTGTCGGGTCCACGACTGAGACCCCGGGCCCGCGAAACAGGGACGTGACAGGCCGCCACACCGCCCTGTCGCGATCCACGATCCGCGCTTCGGCATCCAGCGCGAGAGCGATGATGGCCCCGTCGGCGGCCGGCATGGCTTGTACCAGATTTCCGACCCAGGTTGCCGCGTTCTGGATGGCCTCGGCACCTACAGATCGCGCGGCGTCGGCCAGGGCGTGGATCCGCTGGTTGACAAAGCTGGAATCTCTGATGTTGCCAAAGGTTACCGCGGCCCCGACCTCTACGAATTCCTGGGTGATCCGGATCTGGTCCAGGTCGGGGATGCGCGTGATATCCACCAGGCAGCGGGGACGGCGCCTGCCTTGCAGTTTGCCCTCACGGATTTCGGGCAGCACGTCGGTACCGCCGGCGATGATGCGGGCAGCTCCGGCGTGGTATTCCAGAATCTGGGTTGTCTCCTCAATGGAGGCAGGAAATACGTAGTCGACGGCCTGTGGCCCGGCTGTGTCCATTTCAGCCTGTCGCATGATTACTCCCCACGCCCTCTCTGCTTGAGCTGGATCGCTTTCAGCACTCTTTCAGGCGTTGCAGGCACCTGCCGCAGGCGTACGCCGATGGCCCGTGAAACGGCGTTGATGATGGCTGGCGTCGAGGGAAGCATCGCCGCTTCGGCCAGCCCCTTTACGCCCAGGGGGCCGTGGCGGCTGGGCACCTCGACCAGTATTGTCTCAATCTCGGGCATCGACTTGACAGTGGGCAGGTAATAGTCGCCAAATCCGCTGCTGACCCCGGGGATGAATTCTTCCATCAGGGCAGCGCCCAGCCCCATCAGTACCGCGCCCTCCAGCTGTCCCCTGGCATCCACCGGGTTGACGGCTCGTCCAATGTCCTGAGCTACTATCACGCGGGTGACCTCCACGGAGCCCGTGCGCAGGTCGACGATGACCTCGGCCGCCTGAGCGGCGGTACAGAACAGAGGGACATACTCGGGTCTGGTTCCGTCGGGGAATTGGGGGCTAAGGTCAAAGAAAGCCCCGGATCCTTCGGGACATGCCCATGCGGTCGAATTCGGCGGCCACCGATTCCAGCGAGACAACTCTGGAGGGGGCGCTAGTGCAGACCACGTTTTCGCCTTCAACGGCGACTATCTGCGGGGGGGCAGTCCAAAATCTCTGCGGCAGTGTGGTCAATGGCCAATCTCAGATTGCGGGCAGCTTGGCGGACCGCGCCGCCGACAAAATAGGTCGAGCGCGAAGCGCCCTGGATGCCGCTGTCGGGCGTCAGGGCCGTGTCGGCGTTGATCAGCTCGATCTGGCCCCGGGACGTCTTGAGCGTCTCGGCCGCAAGCTGGCTCAACATGGTGTTGGTGCCCTGCCCATAGTCGGGGGCAGAGGCATAGACAACAAAGTGCCCGTCCAGTGCCAGCTCGGCGTGGGCCTCGACGCGAAGCGAACCCGACTTGCCGAAGCGGTACCACATCCCGGCAAAGCCCACGCTCTTGCGCAGCACGCCATCTCCGCCAAACCTGGCTGCCTCTTCTTGCAGCGCCAGATAGTGCGGCCGGATGGCTGCCAATACCTCGGCATAGCCCATCGACTCGGCGACCGGGTAGCCAAGGAAGGAGACCGAGCCGTCCACGAGGGCATTCTTCAGCCGGAACTCCAGGGGGTCGATCTCCAATCGCTGGGCCAGTTCGTCAAGGCTACTCTCCAGGGCGAAGGCCGATTGCGGAATTGCCGAATCCGCGGAATTGACCGCTCTTGGGGCCATTGGTGTATACGCTTTGCGCGCGGGCATCGACAGCTTGCCAGCGGTAGGGACCGCCGCTGGCCGTGACAGCGTAATCGGGGATATATTGGCCATGGGCATCATAGCCACCGGTGTTGGCCTCGATACGGACCTGGATGCCGGTCAAGTGCCCGTCCTGCCGGGCGCCGATGCGATAGTCCACTCGGTAGGGGTGCCGCTTGGGTGAGGCATCAAATGATTCCCGTCGCGAGTAGGTCAGGCGCACCGGCTGGCGCAGGTGATAGGCTGCCAGCCCCACGGCTACGGCGGGCCAGGGATCCTGCTTTCCCCCAAAAGAGCCGCCGATAGGCGGCGTAACAAACCGTACCTCCTCGGGATCGAGCGCCAGCGTTGACGCGATGTAGCCCTGGTGCCAGTGTGGCTCGTGGGTCGCGCCGGCAACGGTGACCCGTCCAGCTTCGTCGATGTAGCCCAACGTTGCCTCACGCTCCAGCGCACTGTGCTCCAGGTACGCTGTCCGGTACCGCGTCTCCAGGATCGTGTCCGATTCCGAGAAGGCGCGGTCCAGGTCACCGTGTATTACCTCAAAAGCCGTCAATACATTGCCTTTGGGGTAGATCCGGAACGCATCGTCGGCAAGTGCATCTTCTGCCTCAAAAGTGTGGGGCAGGATCTGATACCTCTGCCTCCACCGCTTCCACTCCCGCTTCGGCCTGCTCCGGGGTGGAGGCTACGACCAGGGCGATGGGCGCGCCGACCATCTTGGCCGTCGTACCCACGGGCGTCAGGATCGGCTCGTTCGAGCTATAGGAACCCAGTCCGTTCTCTCCCGGGATGTCTTTTGCGGTGAGGACCCGTACCACACCCGGAGACTGGAGGGCTTGCTCAGCATCAAGGGAAACCAGGCGGGCATGGGGGTGCGGACTGCGTGCGACCCTGGCGTACAGCATGCCGGGCATCACCATGTCCTCGACGTAGCCAGCTTCCAGGGGCTCAGGTCTCTGGCCGGTCACTTTGTCGACGGCGTCCGAGCGCCGGTGATCGCCGCCCATCGCCGGCTCCTGCTCTGGAGAACAGTCAATATCCTCGCCGCGCAGCCGCGCAGCGGCAAGTTCGACGGCCATCACGATGCGCTTGTAGCCGGTGCAGCGGCAGAGGTTGCCCTCCAGCGCCTCCTGGATCTGCTCGGGGCTTGGGTCCGGGTGGCGGTCGAGCAGCCCTTTGGCCGCCATCAGCATTCCGGGTGTGCAGTAGCCGCACTGCACCGCGCCCACGTCGATGAACGCCGCCTGCAAGGGGATGTAGGTGCTCGGGGCTGCCCAAGCCCTCGACCGTATCCACTCGCTGGCCGGCAACCTTGCCTACCGGCGTCAGGCAGGAGCGAACCGGCCGGCCATCCAAGAGCACGGTGCAGGCGCCGCACTCACCTTCGTGGTCGCATCCCTGTTTCGTCCCCGTCAAACCCAGTTCGTCCCGTAGAACGTCCAGCAAGGGCGTGACTGGCCCGGATTTGACCGTGACCGGCCTATTATTCAGAGAAATGAGATGGACACTGGCTTCTCCTGATATGCTAACAGCGTCTGCTCAGTCGTTCTTCGCCATGGCTGACCCAGTCTACACGGGAGAAGCCGTTTAGTCAAGCAGTCGTCTCCATTGCAATGGGCTACCGCCTAAGCAGATTCTCTCTGGGGACATGTCACTTTGCCCTGATACCAGGCCTCTGGGGTTTTCCGAAATCCCAGGGGGCTATCGCGTGTTGAAAATTGCGGGAGGCAGGCGCCTTCAGTCTGTCCAGGAGATGGCCCGCTCGCTGACAAAGGCATAGTCCAGCGCCAAACCATCCAGCTCGCTGTCAAACAGGGCCCGGGCATTGCTGCCATCGGAATCCCATGACCCAGATCTCCCACTCACCGCTTTGGTCGGTGAGAAAGGCGATAGAGTCCGCGTCCGGCGACCATGCCGGGGGAGACGCTGTTGCCCACTGTGCCATCGGGTAGTGCTGATGTGTTTGTCAGCCGGGTGAGGCCGCTGCCATCGGCATCGATCACATAGACCTCCCAGTGGTCGTGCTGGCGGCGGACAAAGGCCACCTGAGTGCCATCCGGGGACCAGACCGAGCTGGTGTCGTTGGCTTCGGTGGTGAGCTGGTAGGAGGTCTGGCCATTCACGCTCTGGACCTGCAATCCATGCACCCCATCAAGGACGACCTGATCTCCACCTGGTGACCAATCGGGCGTCAGGCTGACCTCGCCATTGGGCAGTGGCTCGGCAAGAGCCCCATCGCCGGTGCTGACGACGCCCAATGTCCAGTGGGGATCCGGTTCCAGGATACGGCAGCCGCCCCGCCCGCACTTTTCCTTAGCCTCCGTGCGCCCGCCATTTATCCGGGTGAAGACGATCTCCTCCCCGCTCGGAGACCAGGAGGGAGATCGGGTCTCGCTATCGTCAAAGACGCGCCACTCGCTGCCCGTCTCGATGTCGGCGACCCACACACCGCGCAGCTCCTCCCAGCGGACAAAGGCAATCTGCTCTCCGTTCGGCGACCAGACAGGATCGATGCCGTTGGTGATGGGCTGCAGGTTCGTCCCGTCAGCATCGATGGTGTAGAAAGTGCCTCCGTAGGTTGTCTGAAAGACCATAGTGCCGGAAAGCTCCGTTGCGGTCTCTGTTCCTGTCGCACTGGCACCCGCCGGATAGACCAGCATGGCCGTGATCAAGATGAGAAGACTCATCAGCATGCTTGCCGCTGTGTGCTGGTTGTTCGACATTCTGTTACCTCCCTAGATGCAACGCACAGTATTTTTCAAAGTGCGTGGCACCTGGATATGGGCAATCTATCCCGCGACTAGCTCGGATAGCAGTTCGACCAGCGGCCCGGTGAGAGCAGCGAGCTGCCCTCCACCCATGCCACCTGCGCCATTTGGCATGGCCATGCCGTTCGCCTCCGCGGTCGCTCGCATCGCGGCCCTGTCTTCCTGGCTCATGCCTTCGGGAGGGCCGAAGCCAGCTTCGCCTCCAGCTTCGCGCGCGGCACGCATCTTCTCCATTTGCTCCTCGGTCATGCCCTCGGGCAAAGCAGCGCCTCTTGCGTCACCACCTGGCCCTGCCAGGCTCACCCCCTGGGCCTCTGCCCAGGACCCCATATCCTCAAGGGTGAGCTCCATCGCGGCGATGGCCGCCAACTGCTCGGCGGTCATCGCCCCCTCGATCTGCCTCAGGACGGCCCCGGTCTCGGACTCGCTCTGGAGCGCGCCCGACTCGACGACCTGCCACAGCGGCAGCAGGGTCCGGGCCTGCTCGGCCGTGACCTCGTTCCCTGTGCCTGCGAGCTGGAAAGTTCCCAGCGCTAGCTGGCTGCTGACCGGCAGCGCACCCCCATAGTCCTCATTCAAGACACTGCCCGTGCGCGCCTCGTTGCTCGCACTCTCTGCCACGGCGATGCGCTCCGCCGCAGCGGCACTCGCTCCCGCATCTGCGGCAGTCGCCGCTGTCCCACAGCCCGCCAGGAGCCCGCCTAGCAGAACCAGTACCAACGTGATACTGCCATACTCTGTTTTCATGTTTTCCTCCTTCAATCCTTTCCATGTTCGCCATCAGGCAGGTATTGCAGATTTGCCCATTTTCCTGCTTGAAATTTTCTCATTCTCTCCTCAGTGCCTCGATGGGATCGAGCTGTGCCGCCTTGGCGGCTGGATAGTAGCCGAAAAAGATGCCCACGACGGCCGCGGCGCCAAAGGCCAGCGGGATCGAGGCCGTCACCAGCTCGGTGCGCATCGTGCCCAGGGCGTTAAAGAGGTAGGAGCCTCCCACACCGAGCGAGCACGCCTACCACGCCGCCGATCAGGCTGAGCACGACCGCCTCGGTCAGGAACTGGAGGCGCACGTCGCGGGGCCGGGCGCCCAGAGCCTGCCGCAGGCCGATCTCGCGCGTGCGCTCGGTGACGCTGACCAGCATGATGTTCATGATGCCGATGCCGCCCACCATCAGGGACACCCCCGCCACCCAGCCCAGCAGACTGCGAAAAGCCTCCGTCGTCGATGCCTGGGTGTCGATGATGCTGTCCTGGGTCATCAAGCTGAAGCTGCTGGCCCCGGGATCAGCGTCGTGGCGCTCGTTGAGCAGATCCAGCACCTGAGCCGACACGCTGTCCATGACCTCGTTGCTTTCGGCTGACACGTAGATGAGACGCACCGTGCCGCTGCCAAACATGGAGCTCATATACCTGTCAAAGACGACGGTCAGGGGAATGTAAACCCGCCCGTCATAGTCGGTGGTGCCGACCACGCCCTTCTCGGCCATGACGCCAACCACGGTGAAATTGGTCGAGCCGATCTTGACCTGCTGGCCTACCGCGCTCTCCGCAACTGCCCCGAGCTTGCCGAAGGGTCACCAAAGAACTCGATGGCCAGATCGTAGCCCAGAACGACGACCTTGTTGGAGCGCTCGTTGTCCTCGTCGCTCAAGAACCGGCCGGCCAGCAGCTGGTAGTCGCGGACATCGGTGAATCCGGACGTCGTGCCCACGACCGAGATGTCCTCTAGAATTGTTGTCCCTGCCTTCAGGTCCTGGGTTGTGGACTGCTCTGCCGAGACGCCGTTGATACCTGTCACATTCTCCTCGATGGCATCGATGTCGTCGTACTCTAGAGACACACCGCTTCCAGCCCCTGGGCCAAATCCTCCCTGGGTCCTCGCGACTGAGACCATGACCAGGTTGGCGCCCAGGGAGTTGATCTGGTCAGCAATCTCAGCCTCGGCACCGGCGCTGACGGCCAGCATGACGATGACCGCCGCCACGCCGATGATGATGCCCAGCGTCGTCAGGAACGAACGTACCTTGTTGAGGGTCAAGCCCTCCATGGCTACCTGGAATGTGCGTTTGGGGTTCATGATGACCTCGCTGTGTCCGTATCAGGAATGTGCTGGACCGGTTCCGCGTGCTGCGTATTGCGTGTTGCGTGGATCGGGACTTGGCAGTGAGAGGGCTGGGCGTCGGCCAGTTGCTCACTCGGTTTTCCGTTGAGCCTGTCGAACTCGATCTGCCCGTCGCGCAGGGACACAACCCTCTCTGCGTGCTCGGCGATGTCGGGCTCGTGGGTGACCATGACGATGGTCGCGCCCCCGTCGTGCAGGTCGTGCAGCAGGTCGATGATCTCCTCGCTGGACTTGGTGTCCAGGTTGCCGGTCGGCTCGTCGGCCAGGATGATGGCCGGCTTGTTGACCAGCGCCCGGGCGATGGCCACGCGCTGTTGCTGCCCTCCGGACAGCTCGTTGGGCCGGTGCTCCATACGGTCGCCCAGCCCCACCGATTCCAGGGCGTCGATGGCCATCTGCCGTAATTCTGCCTCGGCGGCGTTCTTGTGCCCGTTGTAGAGCAGGGGCAGCATCACGTTCTTGGCCGCTGTCAGCCGGGGCAGCAAGTTGTAGGACTGGAAGACAAAGCCGATCTTGCGGTTGCGTACCCCGGCCAGCTTGTCCTTGCCCAAGTCGCTGACATCCTCTCCGTCCAGGAGGTAGGTTCCGTCCGAGGGCCGGTCGAGGCAGCCCAGGATATTCATCAGCGTGCTCTTGCCCGAGCCCGAGGGGCCCATGATGGCCACGAACTCGCCCGGCTTGACCCGGAAGTCCACCCCGCGCAGTGCGTGTACTGCGACATCGCCTTTTCCATATACTTTAGTCATCTGTTGTACCTCAATCAAACTCTCGGTCATGTCGTTAGCTCCTGTTGCGTGGTGCGTATTGCGTGGTACGTGGTGGGTACGCTACCAGACGCTGCATGCCACGCCTCACACCTACCCGCCTAGCATTCTCATCATGCCGTCAGGAGGAGGCGCCTGCTCCTCGCCGCCGGTCGCCGGAACGCTGTCTGTACCCGGAGCTTGTATCGACCCCTGTGGTGACTACCTCGCCCGGTTCCAGGCCGGAGAGAATCTCGGCGTTCACGTAATCCTTCAGGCCAACCTCGACGACGCGCATCTCCAGCTCGCCGCCGGCGCCGACCACAAAGACGGAGTACCGATCAGTTCCCATCTCCCGCAGCGCCTGGAGCGATACCAAGACCGCATCCTGGGCTTCTCCGGCGATGACCTCGATCTCTGCGTTCATGCCTGAGAGGAGCTGGATGGGGTGCGCGCTCAGGTCCACGCTGGCGTAGGACTGGACCGCTGTGGTGCCGTCCACGTCGACCAGCATCGGGTCCACGCTGATGATCTGGCCGGGATAGGCATAATCGGGCAGCGCCTCAAAGACGATCTCCAGCCGGTTGCCCACCACCACGCTGGGCAGGTCTTGCTCCTCCACCCAGAACTGGACCATCGGTTCCTCCAGATCGATCAGCGTCACGATGGCCTCGCTGCCCACCGACTCGCCTGCCTGGGCTTCCACGGCGGTCACGGTCCCTGCAGCAGGGGCGAGCAGTACGGTGGTTTCCAAGTCACGCTGAGCGCTCTCCAGTTCCAACTGAGCCTGCGCCACGTTCAACTCCGCTGTCTCCAGATCCTTGGCCGACGCTCCGGCCAGCAGGGCATCCATCTCAGCCTGGGCTTGTGCGATCTGCGCCTCGGCAGCCGCCAGGTCGTCCGCGTCTGGCTCCTCGAACAGAGCGTTCAGTTCCGCCTGGGCCAGAGCCACCTGGGCCCGGGCGTCGGCGATCTCCTCGTCGCTGGCGCCCTCCAGCGCCTCCCGGTACGCGGCCTGCGCCTGCTCGTAGCTGGTGGTCGCTGCCCACAGATCGGCGGCTTCCTGGCTGGCGCCCACGTCGGACTTCCAGGAGATCTTGTCGTAGGCCGCCTGGGCAACGCGCACATCCATCTCGGCCAGGGTCAGGCTGGCCCCGGCGATCTCCACCTCGTCAGGGTCGGGAAGGTCCAGCAGGTCTTGCAGGGCCTCTTGAGCTGCATTCAGGCTCTCTTGGCCGGCCAGTGCCTCCTGTTCGCCGGGCAGCCGAGGTCAGGTCGCTCAAGCTAGCCTTGGCTGAGGACAGACTGGCCTCGGCGGCGGCCAGGTCGGCCGCGTCCACCTCTTCGCTCAGCTCGGCGAGGTCCAGTTCCGCCTGCCGCAGGCTGATGGCGGCCTGGGCCACCTGGGCCTGGGCATCGGTATCGTCCAGGTAGGCCAGTGTCTGGCCGGCTTCAACCTGATCGCCAACCTTGACGAGTACCGCGGCCAATACCCCACTGGTCTCAAATCCGACATTGACCTCGCTGGCTGGGACCAGCGTTCCTGAACCGCTGGCGGTGATGACCAGGTCGCCCCGGGTCACCGTGTAGGTGGTGAGAACTTCTTCCTCCACCGGTTCCTGGGCCTGGAGGTAGCCGCCACTGTACACAAAGTAGCTGCTGCCTCCTGCTACTAGCACCAGTGCAATCGCGATAGTCCAGAACAGTCTCTTGCGCGTCATGTCACTCGCCTCCTGTGTTTTTCCGATTTCACTCAGCGTGACAGTCGTACTTTCGACTGTCAGCCCGATTGTAACCATGGTGGCTGAGAAGAACCTGTGACCAAGTTGAGAGGTTCCTGAGAGTGCTGAATCCTTCTCTCAGTATTCTCTCAGGTTTTCCTCAGCGTTCTCTCAGGTGGGATCCTTATAATGGAATCGGTGGGCCATGTGTGTGGCATCAAGTCAAAGGGTACGTGGGAGTGCATAGGTTTTGGTGGGCTTTCCGCCCAAGCTTGTGGGTCACTCCCGCCTTCGCGGGAATGACACATAAGACGCGTATGGGCTTGTTCCCAACCGGATCGATACACTATGGGGTACAGCGACGGCTTTACACAGGGAAGGAACGACGGTATAATGCGATGAAGAGGCGGACGCCTGCGTGCATGCCAGACTAGGGCATGCACGCAGAGGTCAGAGACTTTCTTGAGGGCTGTAGGAAAGGAGCCGAAATGAGCGATACAGAACGCCCCAATGTCATCCTCATCCTGGTGGATGATATGGGCTTTGCCGACCTGGGCTGCATGGGGTCCGAGATCCGGACGCCCAACATCGATGCGCTGGCCCATGATGGTGTCCTGCTCTCCTCCATGTACAACTGCGCGCGCTGCTGCCCCACCCGTGCTTCGGTGCTGACCGGGCTCTACTCGCAGCGGGCGGGAATCGGGCAGATGGGGGCCGACCTAGGGCACACCGGCCTATCAGGGCTACCTGCGCGACGATGCCGTCACCATCGCCGAGGTACTGCGTGAGTCTGGCTACCGGACCTTGATGTCGGGAAAATGGCATGTGGGTGGGGAGTATGATGCCCGCTTCATCGATACCTGGCAGCCCGGCGCCCCCAACCGGCCCACCCCCCGGCAGCGGGGTTTTGACCGCTTCTTTGGCATCATCGACGGCTGTACCCATTATTTCTGCCCCCACTACTTGATGGAGGACGACGAGCGCGTCACGTCGTTTGACGACGATTTCTACATGACCGATGCCATTGCCGACAAGGCCATCGAGATGATTGAGGACGGCCAGGATGACGACCGGCCCTTCTTCCTCTACCTGGCGCATGTCGCCCCGCACTGGCCCTTGCACGCGCGGGAAGAGGACATTGCCCGGTACGAGGGTGCCTACCTCAAGGGCTGGGACGCCATCCGGACGGCGCGCCACGAGGAGATGCTCTCGCGGGGGATCTTGCAGCACAAGTGGGAGATCTCGGCCCGGGATCCTGAGGCGCCACCCTGGTCAGCGGTTGAAATTAGCGACTGGGAAGCACGCCGCATGGCGGTCTATGCGGCCATGGTCGACCGCATGGACCAATCCATCGGCCGCGTGCTGGAGGTCCTCAAGCGGCTGGGAGAGTACGACAATACGCTGATCCTGTTCCTGTCCGACAATGGCGGCTGCGCCGAGCTGATGGCCGAGGACGGCTGGGCCAAGTTCTTCCCCGACGTGACCCACGACGGGCGAAAGATGACTATGGGCAACCGGCCCGACGTGGAACCGGGCGGCCCCTTGACCTACATGAGCTACGACCTGCCCTGGGCCAACGTCTCCAACACGCCCTATCGCAAGTTCAAGCACTGGGTCCACGAGGGTGGCATCTCGACGCCGCTCATCGCCCACTGGCCCAAGCGGCTGCAGACACCCAACGTGCGCCACGCTCCCTGCCACGTGGTGGATCTCCTGCCCACGATCCTGGACGCTGCCGGGGCACCGTATCCCTCGGAGTTGGGCGGCCACGAGATCCAGCCGGTGGATGGCGAGAGCTTTCTGCCCGCTGCTGGACGGGCGGCCGTGGGAGCGCAGAGCAGCCTATCTTCTTTGAGCACGAGGGCAACAGCGCTATCCGGCTGGGCAGCTTTAAGCTGGTGCGCGAGTTTGGCAGGCCCTGGGAGCTTTACGACATGGAACAGGACCGCACGGAGCTTCACGATATCATGGGCAAGAACGAGCCGCTGGCCCAGCGGCTCGTGCGCGAGTACGAGGGCTGGGCCGAGTCGGCCGGGGTGGTTGACTGGAGCATCCTGCTGCCCAGATTGCAGGCCATCTGGCAGATGGACGATATCCATGGCTAGCAGGGAGGTCCGGCGGTGATCACCATACTCGTTGCCGATGATGACCACAGACTGCAGAATATGGTGCGCCGGACCTTGAGCTACGAGGGATTCCGCGTGGTCACGGCCAGCGATGGCAAGGAGGCATTGGCGCAGGTGGCAGCCGAGCGGCCCGAGGCCATCGTGCTGGACTGGATGATGCCAGAACTGGACGGCGTCGAGGTGCTGGATCGCTTGCGAGCGGCTGGCGACGAGACGCCTATCCTGATGCTGACTGCCCGCGATGCCATCGAGGACCGCGTCGAGGGCCTGGAGGGTGGCGCTGACGACTACCTGGTCAAACCCTTTGCCGCTGTAGAACTCGTGGCCCGGCTCCACGCCTTGCTGCGCCGGTCGGCGGCAGCCAAGCAGGAAAAGCCGCTGTCCTTCGCCGACCTGTACCTGGATCCTGTGACGCGCGTGACACGGCGCGGCGACCGGGAGTTCGACCTACCCCGACCGAGTTCGATCTCTTGCACTACCTGATGCTGAACCCCCGCCACGTACTGTCGCGAGACCGCATCCTGGAGCGGGTGTGGGGCTACGATTTCGGCGGCGACGACAACGTCCTCGAAGTCTATGTCGGCTATCTCCGCAAAAAGACCGAGGCGGCCGGCGAGCCGCGGCTGATCCACACCGTCCGCGGTGTGGGCTATGTGTTGCGTGAGGAATGAGATGTCGATCCGCCTGCGCTTGACCCTGCTGTACAGCGCGATCCTGACCTTGACCTTGATCGCCTTTGGCGCGCTGCTCTATGCCCGCCAGGTCCAGGACACACTGAACATCGAGAAGCAGTTCCTCATTGGCATGGGAGAGCGCTTGGCCGACGCCCCGGCCGGTGCCGCCGGAGCGACGTCCGGACGAGCACACATCCAGCTTCACCGAACGGTACCTGATACGGCGCAGCCCCGACGGGCAGGAGATCCTGGAAGTGCAGACACCGGACAATGTGCTCCTGCCCCTGAGCAACGAGGCGCTGGCAGCCGTACAGGGCGGTGAGACGTGGATGGAAACCGCGACCGATAGAGGGGGAGCGGATTCTTGTCTATACCGTGCCGGTCATGGTCGACGGTCAGCTTACCGAGATCGTGCAGATGGGACGTTCTCTCAGCCACCCGCGACCAGTCGATCAATGCCCTGGGCATCAACCTGCTGATTGCCGGCATCGTCGCCATCGTCGTTGCTTTTGGCTTGGGCTGGGTGCTGGCCGGCATGTCGCTGCGACCCATCCATCGCCTGACCCAGACCGCCCAGGCCATCGGCACCGAGCGCGACTTTTCCCGGCGGGTGGAGCACACCGGTCCCGACGACGAGGTCGGCCGCCTGGCCAAGACCTTCAACGCCATGCTGGCCGAACTGCAAGCGGCCTACCAACAGGTGGAGCAGGCCCTGGAGATGCAGCGGCGCTTTGTGGCCGACGTGTCCCACGAGCTGCGAACACCGCTTACCACCCTGAGCGGCAACGTCGAACTGCTGCGCCGCGAACCGCCCATCAGCGCCGAGGACCGAGCCGAGGTACTGGCCGACATGGCCAGCGAAAGCCAACGCCTGATCCGCCTGGTGAACGACCTGCTCGCCCTGGCCCGCGCCGACGCCCGGCCGCCCCTACCGCAGGTACCGGTCCCCATCGAGCCCATCGTCACGGAGGTGTGTCGCCAGGCCCGCTTGCTTTCTCCCGGCCAGACGATTACCTGTGACTCGCCGCTCGGACGTGGCTGTCTGGGGTGAGGCCGACGCCATCAAGCAAGTACTGTTGATCCTGCTGGACAACGCGATCAAGCATGGCGATGGGCCGATTGCCGTGACGGGCAAGGCGCAGGACCAACGAGTGGCGGTGAGCGTCCAAGATAGCGGTCCAGGCATCGAGCCTGAGTCTGCTGGCTCATCTCTTTGAGCGCTTTTCCCGGGGCAAAATGGTGCCGGTGAAGTCAGGCAGCGAGGCCGGTTCGGGAATCGGCCTGGGTCTGGCCATCGCCAAGGCATTGGTCGAGGCGCAGGGAGGCACTATTGCCGTGGAGAGCCAAGTCGGGCAAGGCAGTGTATTCACGGTGACTCTGGTTCAGGCCTCTTTGCTCTCCTGATCGGCGAGGACCGGAGCTACTGGCAGGCCGAAAGAGAATGGGGTCCGCAGTCGTGAGAGAACAATGCCGTCGTTTGGAGGTTGCGGCCAAGAAGGCAAAAGGGGGTGGACAACGGTCCACCCCCTTCTGAAGTTCAAGAGATCAGCTAATGTGTGACTACCTCTGCACACGTACCGTCTGGCTGCGCCACACAAACCTGGATCTGGAACTCGAGCATGGGATCGGCCTGGAACCCAGGCTCCGAGTCAGATCCCTCGCTGAGTGCCCCCGTGACAAAGTTCGTCGGGCAGGCAGGTTCGCCATCCAGGTAGGTGGCTACCAGGTCATCGGCCCGGGATGTGACAAAGACACGCAACGATTCTGGCTCGAAGGCGATCCCTTCCTGGGGCTCGTTGAGGTCATGGGCGTATGCCCGGGCAAAGTACTCGGGCCAGCCCTTGGGCAGCATCAGGAATTTGTCCCAGCCCCCGTCCGCCTCCGCCGTGGTCGCAAAGATGTGCCCTGATGTACCGATGAGCGGGTTGACGGCGATCATGCGCAGTGGCACCGGCTCTCCGGCTGGCATGCGCCGGATCTCGGCCCAGCCCAGGAAAGTATCGGTATTGCCGTCGATGGCCACAATACGGAAGCTTTCGATGGTGGCCACATAGATCAGGTTTCGCAGTGTGTCTACCGCAATGCCATAGGGCCCATTGCTGTAGATGTCAACTGTGGTCACGTCCCCCGCGCTGTCGATCACGGCTACCTTGCCCTCCCCGTGGAGGGTAACGTAGGCCTTGTTTGTGACTGGATTGACGGCTACCATTGATGGTTCACTGCCAACAGAGATGGTCTGGCTGATAGTATCAGTTGCGCCATCGATCACCGAGACCGTGTCGCTGTCATAGTTGGCTACATAAACTCTGTTGGTATTCGAGTTGATGGCCACACCGTTGGGCTTCTGGCCGACGCTGACGGTTTCGGTCGATGTAGGATCATCTGCATCCAGTACGGTGACTGTGTTCTCCCCGCTGTTGGCGACATAGATCCTGTCGTTAGCTGCGTTGTAGGCCACGCCATTGGGCCCAGTCCCCACGGGCACCGTATCCACCACTGCGTAGGTCTCGCTGTTGACAATTGAAAGCGTGGCGTCGTCGTGATCGGCCACGTAGAGGCGTTTCGCCGCACTGTTGGCCGCAACACCGTGGGGTGCATCGCCCACGTCGACCGCTTCCTGGAATTGTGGATAACAGTCCGATGGGCCCGGAGGTGGCGTCGGTGTGGGCGGCACCGGCTCACCATCACAGGCTTCCACCGAAACGTCGTCCACATAGAAGGCGATCACCCCGCTGTCGTCACCGTCGTTGTATGCATTTAAGTACACTGTGATCGTCTCGCCTGCGTAGGCGCTCACGTCGTAGGTCATATGTGTCCAGGCAGCGGTGTCGGTGTTGTCTCGCATCAGGATGGCCAGGAGCTGATCGTGCTCGTTTAGGAGGAGCACGTCCTGGCGGTCGCCCTCGTCCAATTCAGAGATGGGGTAGTACCAGAAACTCAGCGTGGCCTGGGCAGTTCCGTCCGGCACCGTGATGGTCTGCCGCACCGAGGAGTAGCTGCGGACATCATCTTCGCCCGCCTTGATTCCCAGTAGCACCGAGCGATCTCCCGTATGAGCCTGTTCCGTTGTGTACCGGGCTGGTCGTGGCGTGGTGCCCCGGATCCAGGCTGAGTTGTCCTCAAAGCTCCCATTCCGGATCAGTTCCTCACAATCGGGGCTAACGCGCGTGTAGTTACTCAGGATGATGGGTAGGTAGAGATAGCCCTGCGGATGGCGAAAATATACCGGTTCAGAGTCGCAGGCAGCTCCCGCACAGGCAGTTACTTGGGCGGTGCCAGGGATGATCCCCGACGTCAAGGTGATGGTAGAGACGCCACCGCTCGTCAGGTAGGCGCCATTCTGGTCATGTCCAAACGTGCCAATGGCATCCACCACCACGTAGCTGTCCGCCGAGTCGGGGTTTGTGTCCCCAGTGACCACCACCTCGAGCAGGTGCGTGGTATAGGGCAGATCCGTGGCTATCTGTTCTTCCTGTTGGTATAGCTGTCCCGTACCCGTACCGTCGTCCCAATAAGTGTCAATCCTTCGGAACAGTTCGCCGTCCACATAGACCTCGGCGATGCCGGCGTTGAACTGTTTCTGGAAGAAGACCGATACCATCGTTCCGACAAATTCGTAGGTCACCTTGTCATCCACTGTGTTGGAGTAGACGCCCTTGCCGCCACTGGCCAGCGCGTCGCTGTATTCGGTCCAGTCTCCCACCTTGTTCACTGTGGCGCTCTCCGCTTCAGTCGTCAGCGCGCCGATGGGGACCGGGGTGAAGGTAAGCCCTCCCGGGAAGGTACCCAGGTCCGTTGCATAGACCACCACGGTGCCATCATCCACTGGATCACCCAGCTCGCTGTCTACCTCGGCTGTGAGTGTTGAGGTCGAGGCGCTATCGGCCTTGATGGCACTTGGATCTGCGCCGAGTTCCAGGGAGTGGGGCTGATGCGCGGTATTGATGATGTTGACCTGCCCATCCTGCAGCGCGACGTCACTGGGTAGCCCATCTGGATCGACAAAAGGATCGGCAGCGAGTATCAGTTCGCTGCTCTGGCCAGCCGTGCCCACGGCCTGGAAGGCGATCTCTGCCAGCTGTGGGTCTCCCGATACTCCGCTGGCAGAGATGGCCGTAAGGACTACTTTGTCCGATGCCAGCTCAAAGTTGCACAGCGCCGTGTCAAAGAGATCGCCGGGATCGGCCGTACAGCCAGTGGCCTCCAGCACCGTAGGATCATACTGGATCTCGATGGTGGCTGCGCCCAGAACCTCGCTACCCAGGCTGGCCTCTAGAGGGACCATGATGGTCTCTCCAGGCTTGATGTCACCCGAACCGATGGTCAGCGTCGCGCCATTGAGCAGCCCCGTGTTTGATAGCATGGCACCTGAGACGCTTGGTTCCGCTGCGGCGGGCCAGGTCAGTACCAGTAGACTGGCGATCAAGGTGAGGAGGGGAAGCAGTACGCCAACCGATGCCACGTACTTGGTGTCGCGCCATGGCCGCCGCCGCTGAGCCCTGATAACCTGGGTTTGTGACTCCATGTTCTACCTCCTTGCAACGCGAAACAGGGATTCCGAGCGGAGCTACCTAAATCCCATAGAAAAGGACCGTTCACTTATACTGATTATATGACAAACCAACCAGAGAAAACAACCCCTTTTGAGAGGAGTTTAGGGAGGATTTTTTGGCTACGATGGGTGTAGACTGAAGCATAGGCCCTGACGGATCCACTGAGACCGAGATCACAGCGGACTCTGGGTCATGGACCTTGGATTCCCTGTGCGCTCTGCCTCGGCGATGAGAACGGGGGCTACAATGAGAACCCTGTCAAATGCCTCCTAGCGAGGGGAATCCGGATGGCTGCGCAGGATGAGTGGCAGGTGGAGGCGGTGATCCTCACCTGCACGGACGTCGATCTGTCCATTCTGCAAGGTAACTTCGATGCCGTGAGCGCTGGGGTCAGCGAAGGGATCGGCTGCCAGGATCAGCGGGCTGGTATCCCCTTCGACGCCAGTGGCTTGAAAGCTGATTTGAGCCAATACCACGTTGCCAGATACGCCTTTAGCTGAGATGGCCGTGACACCTACCTTGTCGGCTGCCATATTTGCGTTGCACACGGCCAGGTCAAAGGCGCTGCCTGGATCTTCCGTGCAGCCGGTGATAGTCAGAATATCCGGGTCGTACTGGATCTCGATGGTAGCTGCACCCAGTACATGGTTTCCCAGGTTTGTCGTCAGCGGCATGCCCAAATGTCCTCCTGGCGCAAGGCTGCCTGAGCCGATCCTCAGGGTCGCGCTCTGGGATGAAATGAGTCCCTGCTCAGGCTTGCTGGCCATGGCGGCCGGCAGGCAGAATCCGTTGGGCAGGCCAACTTCGCATTGCAGGATGAACATGGCATCGATAGCATTGCAGGAACCATCGTCGCTCACATCGCACCCGGCCAGGTATAGCCCATCTGCTGGCGGCGGGCAGGAATCGCTGTGGCTTGGGCGCAGGCCGATTTCCCGCTGCAGGATGAATAGCGCATCGACGGCGTTGACGCTGCTATCACAGTTCACGTCGCCGGTGGCGGCACGGACCAAAACTTCCCCGCCATGGACGCCAACAGCCACGGGCTCCCCACCGGGGCCGGCAAAGGTTGTGACCACGGCGTCTAGTGCAGTGCGGTCGCCATCCCAGCCCACGGCGCCGAAGGTGATCTCGGCCAGGAGCGAGTCGCCTGGCACACCTTCGGCGGATATGGCCGTGAGACTCACTTTGCCCTGCTCATTGTTGCACAGCGCAGAATCGTAGGAGTCCTTCGGATCCGGGGCGCAGTCGAGAACCGTCACGACGGCCGGGTCGAAGCGGATCTCGATGGTAGTTGCGCCCAGGCCATCGCCCGGTATACCCAAGGTCTCCACGGGGATCCTGATGCTCTTGCCAGGGGCGACCGTGCCGCTGCCCACCTGTACCATGGCAGCTCCATCTGGGGCGTAATGGGCGGCAACTGTATGCGCGTTGGCGGGCATCGTCAGGCCGCTGCTGACTGGGTCGCCGGTGCCGGTCCAGTAGTCGAGGTGGTGGCCTGCTGCCGGGTGCGGCGTCAGCATGATCGATTCGCCCGCGACAAATAGACTGTTTGGACAGCCGTCCGAATTGGTGGGCTTTGCAGTCGGATCATCCCCCTCACCCGTGTGGTCCAGCGTCAGACGGTAGCAAGGCGTGCCTGTGTCCTGGTTCAGCCAGACCTTGTTGGCCACGGGACTGGTCGCGACAAAGGCATCGAGGTCACCGTCGCCATCCAGGTCACCCAGGGCCACGTCCCTGCTCGAGGGAGCGGCTGCGAGTGCGGTGCTATCCGGCCGGCCTATAGCCGCGGCCGCGCTGGATGACTTCCCCAGGCTCTGGCCGCTGTCACCAAAGTGGCCGGGCGTTCCGCCCTGGGCGCCGCCGGCATTGATCCAAACCCTATCGGCCTGGCCGTCCGTGTTCCCAATGAAGGCATCAAGGTCTCCATCCCCATCGACATCTCCGAGAGCCACCGCGTAGGTTTGGTAGCGACCCAGGTGCTGACCGCTGTCGCGAAAGATGCCCGGCACACCACCTTGAAGGCCGCCGTCGTTGAACCAGACCGTGTTGTCCTCATCGTTGACACGGTTTGCGACGAGGGCATCGAGGTCGCCGTCGCCATCCACATCCCCCAGCGCCACGGACACACTGTGCGATGTACCCAGATTCTGGCCGCTATCGCTGTAGCGGCCAGCCGTTCCACCCTGGGCGCCTCCGTCATTGACCCAGATCCGATTTGCCTGGCCCCCGGTGTTCGTCACAAAGGCGTCCAGGTCGCCGTCGCCGTCCAGATCGCCAAGGGCCAGCCCGTAACTCAGCGAACTGCCCAGGCTCTGGCCGCTGTCACTGAATGTGCCCCCTTCATTCAGCCACACCCTGTTGCCCGAGCCACTATTGCCCACAAAGGCATCCAGGTCCCCATCGCCGTCCAGATCGCCCAGGGCTACGGCCGCGCTCTTGCCAGCCCCGAGGTTCTGGCCGCTGTTATTGAACACGCCCCCGTCATTCAACCATACCTTGTTGGGCTGGTGGTTCAGGTTGGCGACAAAAGCGTCCAGGTCACCGTCGTCATCCAGGTCGCCCAGGGCCACGGCAAAGCTCTGCGCGGTCCCCAGGCTCTGGCCGCTATCGTTGAATTGGCCTCCATCGTTCAGCCAGACCTTGTTCCCTTGACTGTGGTTCCCGACGAAAGCATCCAGGTCGCCATCGCCGTCCAGGTCGCCCAGGGCCACGCCAAAGCTATTGGAACTGCCCAGGTTCTGGCCGCTGTCGTCAAAGGTCCCACTGCCACCCGAGACGGCGGACCGAAACTGCCAGGCGTGGGGGATCAGTGGCGTGCCATCCGGCGCTTCTATGCCAGGGCTGAGGTTGACCACAATCTCCTCGCCAGGCCGCAGGTCTTTGCTGGCCTCAAACTGGACCGAGTCCTTGTCGAGGCTGTAGGTCCCCGGGTAGCTGCCCGTCTGCTGGCCCCTCACGGCAAAGGTGCCGGCGTCAACCGTACCCACGTCGACGCCGCGGCTGAATGTGGCGGAGATGGCCTCACGGGACCCGGCCTCCAACCCGTTGCCCGCAGGCTGGGTGGCGATCACCTCCAGCGGGCCCGCGAAACGGTAACCCTGGTCATAGTGCGTCAAAATCACTGCACTGGCTGGCGCCGCAGGCTGTGACCCAGTAATAGTAGGTAGTGCCGACCGGCACAGCCGTATCGTCGTAGGAGGCGCCGCTGAGATGGCCGATCTCTTCTTTGGCACCGTTGATACTAGCACTGCGGTAGACCTTGTAGGACGCAACGTACGCGGAACCGTTCCAGGTCACCCGGACCTTGTCGCTGTAGGTTCCATCGCTGGCCTGGACATTGTCAGGAGGGGCAGGCGGAGCGTCGTTGGTGATGGTTCCTCCTACGTACACCGGGGACCACGAGGCTGTTCCATCATCCAGCCTGTCATCGTCGCCATCGTAAGCCAGGACCCGCCAGTATAGGGTCTGGCCGAGCCTGTCTGGCCCAACATCGAGGGTTCCAGCATACCACGACCCATCCCAACCCGCATCGACATAGCCGTCATGTCTGTGTCCCATCGATCTGGTCACTGTCCCACCGCAAGTAAACGCGGGGGTACTCGGCGTCATCCAGGATACCGCTCGGGATCGCTCTAGCTTGATCTTGAGAGTAAAAGTCCCCGGTGCCACGTCTCCGCTGTCCACGTGATCCGTCACACCCGGCCCTGACACGTCATCATCCTCAACCTGGAACGAGGCCGTTTCGGGGCCATGGCTGTCTTTGACCAGCACTGGCTTGGGCATGCTAAAGGCGGTATTGCTCCCCCCTCTGTCGTCCAGCACCGAGACGGTATCTGTATCGTGCCAGCGGTCATCCTGGTCATAGACCCACCACGTGGTCTGAAGCTGAATATCGCCCAGCGTCTCAGGATCGACGTGAAAGGACGCACCTCCATGCTGTCCATTCTCGGGTATCGAATGCGTGGCGATAGAGATAGAAGTACTGGGAAGCGCTGGGCTGTAGGCAGCGAAATCGCCCAGGTCCACCGGTTCCGAGATCGTGCCCTGGCCTGGATCGGTCAGTGCCACAGACACGCTGTTGTCATAGGCTTGGCCAAAGGAGTCGTACTGGGCCGCGGTGCCGTCCTGAAGCACACCCAACGTGATATTGAAGACCTGCTCCATGTCACCATCATCGATGAGTCCGGAGACCTGGATGCCCGTGCTGCCCACCCGCGCAAAGCGGTTGTCGCCAGGGATTCCAGCGACCATTCCCCGCCGCTTGGACGCGGCAGGGGCTTGCGCCTGGCCAAAGAACTCTCCCTCCCAGGCCACATTCCATTTCCTGTCAAAGAGCGCGTAGGATACGGCCAACTCGTTCATGGACTCGCCGCTGTGTCCTGGCCACCAGTTTGAGTACCAGGGATCGTGGATATAGACGACACCGTCGCTGTCCAGGTCATCGTATCCGATCACCAGGATGGCGTGATTGGCCTCGCCATTTCCGCTGGTATCGACAAAGGCGATGACCGGAGCTTGTAGAGTCGCGAGCCACGTCTTGGGATCGTCATTGAATCCGCTGGGCTCTCCCACTGCAAATGCCTTGCCCTCGCCTTTGTAGGTCGTGGCAAAGCCCTCATAATCCGGGTCTATGCTGCCCCAGTTCTGTACGACACGATGGATCTCGTCCGCAGAACCGCCAGCGCAGGTGATCTTTCCCTTGGTGTAGCGCACAAGCTCAGATTGTTGGCTATAACTATTGCCCAGGCGTACCGGCGACCACCATTGGTGGAGCATCGACAGCGAGGCTGCCCAACACCATAGGTCGCAATCCTGTTGGTAATAGGGCACGTGGTCGACCATAGAGACGACGGCGCTCGTCGTGGCCGCCAGGCCCGTGGCGAACCTGCTGTTGCGGGTGCCTGGCGGGGACTCCAAGCGGTCCACCGGGCTGGAAGGCAGGGGGTAGGCTTCGATGACATAGCCGTCCGGTCCTGCCTGCAGTCCCAGCTCGTCTAACCCGAGGGCCGATTCTTGGCCGACGGGTATGAACTGGGATTGCTGGACGCCTGTGCCGCTGCTGGGAAGGTACCAGTAGGTCTGTCCATGGGCATAGATCAGCTTGGTATCCTCGGGGCGGATCTCCGTGCTGGCTGTGCCAGAAAGCGCAATGGCAGTGGCTAGCTGGTCAAGGCCCGGTTGGCTCGGCAATTCCGCAGCCAGCGACATATGATCCAGGCGCCAGCCAAACGCGCCCGTCTGGGGGTCGATGCCGATCAGACCAACCATCTCACCCTCACGCTCGACGGGAACGAGGACGTAGCGGGGAATAACCTCGTAGCCCGTTGTCTCAGAGCCGGTGAGTTGGTACTGCATCAGTGGTTGGCCTGCGGTCGCTTGCTCCCATAGCGCGGCCGAGTCCCCGCGCCCCCTGCGGGCCAGCGCTTGCGCTGCGCTGGGGATATATTCCACGTTCACGCGGTATGCCGCTTCTGACAAGGGGATGGCCGTGTCATCTTGTGCCTGCACGTTGCTCGTTGTGATGACCAGAAGCGCGAGGCCGATCAAGCACAGGAGGATGGCCTTGAGCATTCCCTGGAACAGAGGTTTCTTTTGCATCGCCCCTCTCTTGGTACCTCGATGCGGCCGCTTGCCCGCAAAGTGAAAGCCCTCAGTCATGGGCAGGAAGACCCGCTTTGCCTGGGTCATTCCTATATAGGGTCTGGAAGCAATGACGGGACAGGAGATCTCGAGTTCCTGGCAGGTGAAGTGGGAATTGCGGGCAGAACGGTCTGAAGCCGGCAGAAAAGGCCTGTCGCCATGCCCCCATTGTAAATTAAGGGGCGCAAGGAAAACAAGCTCTTTGGAGAGGAGTTCGGGGAGGATTTTTCCTTCCCTTAGGGGGTAGGCCAGGGAAAAGCCACGGACTGTCACTTTCCATCATTGACCTCCTGACTGATAGGTACGCTAGATAACCTGTTGCTGCAGGAACCCACCACGATTAGGCCGGTCATCGTGAAGACCCCCGGTATCGTACCATCCTCCACACCGCCCGGGGTTCCTCGGCACCGACGGCCAGCGAGACCGCTACGTAGACGGCCGCCCCAGCCGCTACGGCCACACCAACTGTGAGCGGGATAGGGATGCCTGCCAGCAGTGATGCCAGCGCCCCAGTCACGCCGCCCATCACCAGCGCGGCAAAGGCCATCCGCCCCAGCGAGCCGGCCATGCGCCGCCCTTCCAGCCCCTTCAACCGGCGGCGGAGGATGGCCAGCAGCACGACCATCTCGACCGTCGTCGCCAGCGAGTTGCTGAGGGCCAGCCCACCCGTTGCCATCCAGCCCAGGGACTGAAAGACCTGGATGAAGGCCAGGCTGAGGACGATATTGAGCCCCATGGCCCCGATGCCCACGATCACCGGTGTCCGCGTGTCGTGCAGGGCGTAGAAAGCCCGGACCGTGATCTCGACCACCGAGTGAGCCGGTAGCCCCAGTGCAAAGAATCCCAGCGCCCAGGCTACCCTCTGTGTCGACAGGGCCGTAAACTCGCCCCGCTGGAAGACGAGCTGCACCAGCGGAACGCGGAGCACGATCAGGCCAACCGCCGCGGGCAGGGCCAGATAGAGTACCGCTCGCAACGTGGCCGCCAGCGTGCTTCGCATCTTGGCCCGCTGGCCTTTGGCTGCCTGGGCTGAAAAAGTGGGGAAAGCCGCTGTGGCCACTGCCTGGGCAAAGACTCCCTGCGGCAACAGCATCAGCAGCCAGGCATAGTTGAGGGCGGCCAGGCTGCCGGGCGCCAGGCCGGAGGCCAGGATGGTGGTCACCAGAAAGTTGAGTTGTACCGCTGCCAGGCCCACCATCCGTGGTAGCATCAGGCGCCCCACTTCGTGTACCCCGGCATCCCGCAAGCCCAAGGTCGCCGTGTAGCGCATCCCGTGGCGTACCAGCCCGGGTATCTGGACCAGCAAGTGGCCCAGGGCCCCGACCGCTACGCCTACCGCCAATCCGTACACACCCATCGCCGGCGCAAGGAACACTGCCCCGGCGATGATGCCCAGGTTGTACATGACCGGCGCCAGGGCCGGCAGCAAAAAGTGCTGCCGGGCGTTGAGAATGCCCATCACCACACCGCTCACGCCAAAGATTACCGGTGTGAGCAGCATAAGGCGCATAAGATCGGAAGTAAGGACCTGGCGCGCCGGACCAAAGCCGGGGGCGATGATGGTCCGTACCAGCCAGGGGGCCATGATCGCGGCCAGGATCGACAGGGCCGTGGTCAGGATCAGTACCAGGTTGATGATCGCGCTGGCCAGCCGCCATGCGCCGGCCTCATGGTCCTGGGACCAGTAGCTGGCAAAAGTGGGGATAAAAGCTGAGGCCAGCGCCCCCCCGGCCACAACCTGGAACAGGATGTCGGGTACGCGAAAGGCGGCCAGGTACGCGTCCAGATCGCCGCCGGTACCGAATTGGTAGCTGATGACCATCTCGCGCAGCAGGCCCAGGGCCCGGCTCACGACGAACAAGGCCATCACCAGTCCGGCGGCCCGGGCGATCCGCGCCTTGTCGGACGCTCCTCGTTGCTCGCCCTGTTCGCTCAACTCGATACCCTGAATCTGCAGCTAACCATGGACTCGATACGCATATTTTCTCCTGGAATCACCCACGTCTCACCGCAAAGACCGCAAAGGAGTGTAGGAACAACAAGAACTTTGCGTTCTTGACATCCTTGCGGTGGCAAAATGAGTGGCCAGGACAAGTGCAAGATGTTCGTGTGTAATCACCAGCTCTCTCCTGCGAACTTGACTGCCGAACAGAACCATGACATACTATCTTGCAGGAGAGCTGCCATGGAAACAACCGAACTGACCATCCGCCTGCCCCGGGATCTTCTTGAGGGGGGCAAACGATATGCACATGAGCACGACACAACCCTGACCTGGCTTGTGTCAGGGTACCTGCGCCAGCTAAGCACGCAGGGAGACACTCTCGCCGATGCTTTGGCTGCGCACAGGCTAGAGGAACTGGCCCAGAAGGAAGATGCCTGCCCCCGCGCGCAGGAGTGGCACCTGCAACGGCTCAAACAGGATGCGGACCTGGGTACGGGTGGTCAAATCTCCATCCAGCGAGATGAACTCCACGAGCGGATCTAGAATCCTCCATTTCATCGATACGGCCAGGTTACGGTCTTGAAAATCTTTTCAGTGAACCTTTCATACGGATAGGCTTAGTGGTTCTCTTGCCAAGTCTCTAATGATCTCGCTGTATCGCACCTGAAAGAGCCGGTGCTAGGAATTGAAATCGATAGAAATCTTCCCAGCACCGCCTGTTTACGGTGCCGGAATCGCACCCTCTTGGCGAGAGTGCCTACTATTCAGGTGCAGACATTGCCGCTTCCGCCAATGACCATAATCCCTCTTCCTGCTCCGGGAGCACTGTGCGGGGATCCAGCACCAGGCGGTCATCCTCAATGCGGGCGATCACCGGCGGCTCCCCAGCCCGCAGGTGGGCGGCGCCTGCGTCAGGCGAATCGACCGCCATCGCCACCAACCACGTGGGCAGCGTCTCGCCCGGCAGGCTCCCTCCACCAACTGTCGAGAACCCGCGTACGACCTCCGCTCCTACCCCCAACCCCTTTAGCTCGCGCACCCAGGCCGAGGCTCGCTCCTCCAGCAGCTCTTCTGATTGGCTGATCATGCGCCATACTGGTACCTTTTCCGTCGCTTCACCCAACAAGTAATGGCGCAGCGTGGCTTGCAGCCCGGCCAGCGTCGTCTTGTCCACGCGAAGCGCGCGAGTCAGCGGGAATCGCTTCAGGCGACCGATGAGGTCTGTACTGCCCAAGATCAACCCCGCCTGGGGGCCACCCAGGAGTTTGTCGCCGCTGCATGATACCAACGATGCGCCGGAGGCCACGCTCTCCTGGATGGTTGGCTCGTGGGCCAGGCCATAGGGCGTCGTATCCAGCAGCGTGCCGCTGCCCAGGTCGTCAAACAGGAACAGATCCCGTTCGCCCAGCAGAGCTACCATCTCTGCCAGTGGTGGCTCGTGGACAAAGCCCATCAGCCGGAAATTGCTGCGATGGACACGCATCAGCGCCGCGGTGTTGTCGGTGATAGCTGCTTCATAGTCGCTGGCATAGGTGCGATTTGTGGTGCCCACTTCGACCAGCGTGGCGCCGCTCTGGCGCATCACGTCGGGGATGCGAAAACCACCGCCAATTTCCACCAATTGACCCCGGGAGATAATCACCTCCCGTCCCCGGGCAAAGGCCATAAGGATGAGTAGGACGGCAGCAGCGTTGTTATTGACCACCAGCGCCGCCTCGGCGCCCGTCAGCCGGCAGAGGGTCTCCTCGGCATGGACGTAGCGCGAGCCCCGCTTTCCTGCATCGAGGTCATACTCGAGGTTAGAGTAGCCCAAAGCCACGGCGTCCATCGCGGCGCGCGCCTCTGCACTCAGTGGAGCGCGGCCCATGTTGGTATGGACGATCACACCCGTGGCGTTGATGGCTGGCCGTAGGGTTGGCCGTAGCCGGGCAGACAACCGTTCGTGTACACCCCGGGCCAGCATCTCGTCGGACGGGCATATCTGGCCATCATGGATGGCCTGCCTCGCCTCCTCCAGCGTCTCTCGCGTGGCTTCCACCGCCAGTTCGTGGCTCCAGCGGGCGGCCAGTGCCGCCACCGGCTCCGCCTGGAGCAGGCGGTCTACACTGGGCAGCTTGCGAAGTTCTTCCTGTTCGTTCCTCGAACCCCTCATCCAGTACCTTGTCCTTTCCGGCTACCAGCAGATGGCGACCCCTCGCCGCTCCAATCGCTCTACGAGTCGCCCCCCATCCGCAGGACAAATACCTCGATGGCCACAAAGATCAGGGCGATGATGAATGCAAAACCCACGTTGAGGGCACGGTGTGTCTGCAACCAGGCATATGACGTCAGACACAGCGCTCCCCAGACACTGTGACGCAGAAAGCGCCAGGGACTACGCGCAGCAGGATTGGTCCCAAAGCGATGGTTCAAGTAGGCTGTCAATGGGGTCAGCGTGGCGACCAGTGTCAGAAAGAGCAGGATGAAGAAGGACAGCCGGGATCCAGGCTGTTCCGGCCCAACCTGGCTCGTGAGCTGATAAAGGCCCCACCAGCCAGCTACGGCCACGATGACCGCAAGCAACAGCACAAATCTGGTGCGCACCTGCCCCTTCCTTTGCGGTCTGCCCTGGCGGGCGGATCACTGTTAGGGTACCTCGTTCCCACCTGGTACGTCACACCATGCCTCGCCACAGCCCCATTATACCCCAGAACAGCACAGGAGACCAAGAAGCCGGACAGACCTGCAGGAAGCCACCGAGATTCGGGTTTCTGTACCCAGTGTGGTATAATCTGTAGGGTACCATCAGAGGCGAGGTTGGGGCATGTCAACAAGCGAATCAACCCCTTTCTTCCGAGATCCTGCGGGGCGCGAGCATCTCCTGAGCGGCGAGATCACCTCCATTGGCCGTGCAGTGGAAAGCGACGTCGTCATCACCAGCAGGCGTGTCTCGCGCGAGCACGCTCGTGTGCAGCGCCAGGGGCGGCGGATGGTGCTGACCGACCTGGGCAGCTCCAACGGTACTTTTCTCAACGAGGAGCGCGTCCTGGCCCCGGTTGACCTGCGGGACGGTGACGCAGTGTCCATTGGCGACGTTGCCCTCATCTATCACGATCCAGAGAGTACTGTTCTGGAGACTCCCTTCCCCGAACTCGAGGTGGACGTAGAGGCAGGTGTGGTCCGGGTCGACCGCAGCGTGGTAGCCCTTTCCCCCAAAGAGTTCGCCCTCTTGGCCTATCTCTGCGAGCAACGGGGCAAGATCTGTACCAAGGACGACATCGGCGCTGCCGTCTGGCCCGAGTACAACGAGGGTGTCTATGACTACCAGATCGAAAATCTGGTGCGCCGGCTGCGCTCCCGGATCGAACCCGAACCCGCCAGCCCCCAACTGCTGCTCACCGTTCGGGGCAGAGGCTACAAACTCGTGGCCCGCGAGGGCTTGGACTCAGTCCAAGCCCAATGAGCAATCTCCAATGCCCAACATCTGATACCCAAATTCATCGTTAGACTCATGGGAGAACACCGGCATCAAGCACCATCGATATCCGGTTCATGGTGTCTCAATAGCTGCTTGTTAGCAACCGGATAGGTAGCACGGATAGAAGTATGGTATCCTATCGGTAGATGGTGGTGCAAGAGAATGAAATCTACTGCTCTGCGAGCAGGCAGGGGAGAATACGAAAAAGGTGCCCGCTGATTATCTAGAAGGACACAACCTGGGAAAGTACCGTGTGCTGGAGCCACTCGGACGCGGGGGCATGGCCCGTGTCTACCGGGCCTATCACCCTCAGCTTGACCGCTATGTGGCGGTGAAAGTATTGCGTTCTGACCTGGTTGAAGAACAAGAGTTTCTGGCCCGCTTCCAACGTGAGGCACGGGCTGTAGCGGCTCTGCGCCATCCCAACGTCGTCCAGGTCTTTGATTTTGACGCACAGGATGGCAACTATTACATGGTCATGGAGCTGCTGGAGGGCGATAGCCTCCGGACGCGCTTGAACGAGTACCGCGCGCGTAGAAAACGGATGCCACTGGACGAGTTGACGCGTATCCTGCTTGATGTGCTCGCTGGACTGGACTATGCCCACAGCGAGGGCATGATCCACCGCGACGTCAAACCCGCCAATATCCTGCTAAGCCGCCGTGGCCAGGCGGTGCTCACCGATTTTGGCATTGCCCAGATCGTCGGCGGCACGCGCTACACCGTCTCAGGTGCGTTGATGGGCACCCTGAATTATATGGCGCCCGAGCAGGGGTTGGAGGGCCAGTGTGACGTTCGCAGTGATATCTATTCCCTGGGTATCGTCTTCTACGAGATGCTTATGGGTGATCCTCCCTACGACGCCGAGACGCCGCTGGCCATTTTGATGAAGCACGTCAACGATCCCTTGCCCGTACCGCGCAAGCGCGATCCGTCGATCCCCAAACCCTTCGAGCGGGTGGTACTCAAGACCCTGTCCAAGCGTCCGCAGCAGCGCTATCAGAGCGCTGAGGAGATGGCTGAGGCGCTGCGCGAGGCAGCCAGAAAAGCCAAGGTAAAAGTGCCCGAGCGCGTGCCGCTGCCCTTCTCCTTTGCGACGGCCGAGGCGCCGTCTGATTCAGTGGCTGTCCTCTCTGGTACCGCTCGCGCTCAGGTCCTCGACGCCGAATTCGCCGCTGAGGATACCGACGCGGCATTGGGCCAGCGACTGGCTGCGGAGGCCGCCGCTCAAGCAATAGCCTATCCGGATCCTGACGGGGCTGCTTTCGCTCAGCAGGTGGATGCGTCAGAAGTGCCGGAGCCACAGTCTGCTCCGAGGGCAGGGCGCAGAAAGGCTGCGGTTGCTCAAGTCAAGTCCAGAGTGTCGTCTCAGAATCGCAGCGTCTGGCGGGCGGTTCTGAAAGCCATAGGCGTGGTCGCCATCGGCAACTTTGTCCTGGTAATGTTCGCACTGCTTTCGGGTTGGTGGGGGATCTTTCACCGGGGCTGGCCCTTTGAATTTCTGCTGGTGGGTTTGGGGCTCAGCATCATCATGGAGACCACCGGTTCCGTCTGGCTGCTGATTCCGACGGGTATTATTCTGGGCAACGGCTACATCTTTGCCTACTATGCCCTGACCGGTTTCTGGGGACATTGGGCCTTCTTCTGGCCCCTTGAGCCACTGCTGATCGGCGTCACGATCTGGTACACGCTCCGGCTGGCAGACAGAGAGGATGGTCCAGATCGGGTGCGGCGCCTCTCCAGGGTCTTTGCGCTGCCAACCTACGTGCTGCTCGGTATCGTTGTCGTCGTGGGCGCCATCGTGGGCTAGGCACCTACGATGCCCGACCGGTCTGCAGGGGCAAGCCTTGGCGGAACTGTGAAAGATATGCTCGTCTGTTAGCAATCGATGTGAGAGACCAAGACCTGTCATGTCTTGGGGAGGGGGTAGAAATGGATAGAAAATCACAGGTTCTCGCGGGAGTGGGTCTGATCTTCTTGGGTATTCTTTCATTGGCATTCACTGCGGTGACATCGCTGTTGGGTTTCAATGTGGGTGTACTTTTTTTGCGGATGTGGCCGCTGATCGTCGTGGGTATTGGCTTGGGGTTTGTCCTGCCCCCCTTTCTGGTCCGCGGCAAGCGTGGCCTGGGCGCTCTCTTGATCCCTGGCTTTCCGATCCTGATGACCGGTACGATCCTGCTCGTGGCCAGCGTCTTTAACGCATGGGGTATCTGGGCTTGGCTGTGGCCCATGGAGTTGCTGGCCCTGGCCTCAGGCTTTTTGTTCGCTGCCATCTATATGCAGGTCATCTGGCTGGTCATCCCGGCCATCCTTGTCGGACTCAATGCCCTGGCTTTCCAGTTCTGCGCTATCACCGGGCTGTGGCACTGGTGGTCGGTGCTGTGGGTCATCGAGCCGCTTTCGGTGGGGTTGGCGCTCCTGGCCGTCAACGTCAAGGTCCGTTCGACCGCCCTGTCCATCGCTGGCCTGATCTTGTGCGGCTTGGCCGGGCTGGGTTTTCTGCTGATGCTCACGGTTCTCGGCCTCTGGTGGCCGGTTGGGCTGTTGGGACCCGCCATACTCCTGCTCTCGGGCTCTGTCCTGCTGGCCTGGGGGATGGCTCGCTACCTCCTGCTGCCCCGCACCGCGTTGGAGTGAAATCGAGCCAGACACTAGACAAGCGGTCCACTGTCACCATGGTGATAGTGGACCGCTTGTTTGTCTACCGGCATCCAATAAATGTTTTGACCGGCTAGGATGATGCTTCAGGGACCGGGTTGGCAGGAGGCGCGCTTTCAGGCGGCGCTTCATCCGGCGGGCTCTGTTCTCCTCGAGGCAAGATCCCGGAGCCAAACATCGAGGCGTATACCCGGACGAACAGCGCGCCAACGACAAAGATCTGACCCATGTAATAGAAGGCCATCAAAAAGATGGCGACGGCCCCTGCGGCCTCCAGAGCTGAGGTGACCCTGCTGGCGCCGAGATACCAACTGAGCAGTTGGACGCCGACCATGATCAGCACAGCGGCTACCACGGCGCCAAGCCATACGTCGCGCCAGGCGACCCAGGCGTTGGGCAAGAACTTGAAGATCAGAGCGATGGCCAGAGCCACCAAAGCCGTTAGGGCGACAATGTTGCCCAGAGAGATTACGATTCCCAGGTTGACAAAGGAACCAACGATAGATATGGCCGCGCTGACGACGACAACCACGATCATAAAAAGTACGACGCCCAGCACCATGGCAAAAGCCAGCAGGCGGTTTCTGACATAATTCTCGGTCTCGCCCCGTTTGGGTGGCGGCACCTGCCACAGGCTATTGAGCGCGTGCTGCAGTTGAAAAAAGATCAACGAGGCGGTAAAGGCCAGGACAATGAAAGAAATCACCGAGGCCAAGGTTGTGCCGCTGGTCGTTCTCTCGCCAAGGCTGAATAACGCATCCTGCAGTGCAGAGGAGAGTTCGGGTCCCAGTAAACTGGCAATTCTTGCACGGATGTCCTCTGTCTCCAAAAATCGCCCGAGAAACAGGTTGATCACCGGAATGGCGATATAGATCACGGGCACAAAGGAGAATATGGCATAGTAGGCCAGGGCCGCCGCGAACTGGGTCGGTCGCTCGCTGATCCAGATACGATATATCTCTTTGGCAAAGGGGCCCAGCCCGCGCTCAGCAGGGTCGTTCTGGGGAGTTGAATTGTCTTCGCTCATGACACCTCTCAGTGGTGGTCCACCGCTCATACACCGGGCTTTCAGGCTTTCTTGTCGCTATCAGCCATCTCACCCAGCTTACGCTCTGCAGTCTGCAGGGCGTATCTCGAACCGCTAACCGCTTAGCCCCGCTCCATATTTGGCTCAACCGAGGCCAAATACGAAGAACCAGAGAATCACGATGCCAAAGGACACGACATAGGTCAGAGGATATACCCAGTCCAGCACGTTATCAATCCGCTCTGCCAGTTCAGCCTTGTCCTGCATCTCAAACCGCCGCAGAAACACATTGTAGACGACCACAAAGGCGTTGATAATGAACATGATGACCATTACCGAGTCCAGAAAGGTCAGATAGCCCAATCGGGGAAAGTCTTCGGCCAGGCTCCAACTGAAGGCGATGAATAGCAGCAAGTTCGCACTGGCAACCTCGATCCGCCGGCCATAGTCCCGGAGGAAGAAGGTGACCCATGATACGACAATGATCAGCAGGATGGGGACAAAGACGCGCAGGAGATAGTAGCCCAGGTGGCGCGGCGCCTCAAAACTGAAGGTGAAACGGGAGGCCGTGGGGCCGCCCCTGGTTTTTTCGCTGGTGACGTTGGTCTGAAAGTCCGTCAGGGCATACTCGTCCTCGCCGTGCTCGGGGCTGATCTCGGTAAAGTCCTCCAGGTCGACATAGTGATAGTACTCCTCGGGGTAGAGCGCGTCAACCCGGATCACAAACTGCTGGGTATCAAAAGGATACTGCCTAAAGTCGAAATCAACCTGGAAATCTGTCGTGAAGCGTTCGAAATAGCTGGCACGCCCGTCGGAAAAAACGACCAGTTCCCGGTTCTGGATCCAGCGGTTGCCCTGCTGGTTCTGCAGGCTGAAAGCAGGCCATCTCCCCCCAAACTCATCCAGAAACTGGCTGAAGGTTTCCTGAGTATAGGTCTTGAGATCGCATTGGCAGGTGTCAGGATTAAAGGCAATGGCCGGGTCGGCCCATTCCATCTGCAAGCTGGACACCGCCGTGAAAAACTCCTGCTGCGAAACCACATCGATGATCTGTTCCACGCGCACACCGACCTGGACCTCGACGGGCTCTCGAATCACCACCCGCCCATCGGGCTCTGCCTGGCCAGCCAACACTTCAGGCGCGTTGATGCCCACCAGCAGGCGATAGTCGCCGCTGGTCACACGTTCGTCGCCGCAGCAGCTCGCGATCTCGAGCCTGTAGTTCTGGGCCGCTTCGGGAAAGGTGTACTGTAGGCTGGCCCGAGGTTCGCTGCCGCCCAGGTTTCCGACGCGGATCGGCTTGCGGGCAAAGTTCTGCAGCTCGATGACGGGCGCCAGATCCCCCGACGTCGCTTCGACAAAGGCATACAGGGTATCTCCCGGTCGAAGGCCTTGCAGCTCCACAAAAGTGGACCTCTTTTCCGGCGTGAGGGATCCAGAGACCTCCTGGACACCGGCCCCGGGCGGTGTAGCTTCGGCGTCCAACACCGCAATGGTGTCGCCGGTGGACATGGTTTCGCCATTGGGCGTTGCCCCGCCGGCCAGGACCTCTGGAACGTCCAGCCCGATCAGCAGATGGTACTCGCCAAAGGTCTGCCCTCCAGCCACTGCCAGCGCCCCGGTGACCAGCAGCCGGTAATCGCCGTCCGTTGGTATCTCGAACTCGAGGGCCGCCGTCAGCCCCCCACCGCTATCATCATCCCAGGCCAGCATGAATTCGTCGCGGACCTGGTCCAGCGCTTCCAGTGGGTCTAACCCACCGGCGACAGCCCCGTCCAGGGCAGTCTCGGCTGCCATTTCCAGAGCCTCGGGATCTGCATCCGTCTCTACCACGCCCACGACGGGGTCCAGGTTGCCTGATATGCCATCCACTCGAACGTAGAGCGTCTGGCCCGCCTGAAGATCGGGCAGACGATACAACACAATCTCCCCAGGGTCGATCCTACCGGTCAGCTCTTGAACCGGCCCATCGCCCTGAGCCAGGGCAGGAGCCACGCCCAGGATCAAGGCCAGCCCCACAAGCAGTAGGGGAAATAGCCACTTTGAATAGAGGCCGGAGATAGAGCGGAAGTCAATTCTTTCCATGTGCAGTCTAGACCTGTTCCCAGATGATGCTGAGACTCTCAAACGAGAGCCTTAAAATCTATCGTACCTTCTCCCAACACGAAGCGGCGAGCCCATGATACCATGAATCAGCCCACCGGGCAAAGGCTCGGTGAAGCGACAAAAACCATCCTCGAGTGCTGCCATACGGGATCCGCAGAATGCAAAACGTGAGGCGTGATTTCACGCCTCACGTCCTCGTGTTCTGCACTGTCAATCTACTTCCAGCTGCGGTAGGTTCTTCCGGTTGCCTGGAAGGGCGTGGAAGAACCTGCTTAGTTAGGCTTCCTCTTTCTCGTCCTCGTCCGCCTCTGCCGCTTCCTCGATCTCAATGACCTCTTCCTCAGGGACGGAAGCGCCGACGGCATAGACCGCGCTCTCTTCGGTGGCGATTACGGCCTCGCCCACGGTGCCGTCCTCAGTAGTGACCATGTTGCCGGCGATGAGCCCGTCTTCGGTAATGACAAGACGGCTGGTCTGAACCTCATCCTCGCCCACGGCTACCCGTTCGGCGGCAAAGGCATCGGTGGTGCTCAACGCGGTGTAGGCGACCTCGCGTCCGGCGTCGAGCTGGGCCGAGACGTCGGCTGCAATCTCCTCGGTAAAGACGTCCGCGTCGGCCTCGGCCATCTGTTTCTCCATCTCGGCCACCCATTTGTGCTCGACGACGGCGATAATGGCCGAGGTGCCGGGCTTGAGCCCATCGCCCACCTTTTTCAGCCGCTCGTCGGAAAAGCCTGAATCGCGCAGCTTGGCGGCCAACCCGCCGATCAGGGCGCCAACCGCGCCGGTCACCAGGGCCCCCGGACCGAGCAGGATGCCAGCGGCAGCGCCGATGGCGCCACCAGCCACGGCGCCCTTGCCACCACCCCAGTCGCCTGTCTCCTTGATGTGGAGCTTGTTCTTTTCGTCACGGCGGATGACGGCGGCATTCTGGATGCCGATCAGGCCCGCCCACTTGGCCTCTTTCAGCTCGTGCAGGGCCTCGTCGGCGGCCTTTTCTTCGTTAAACGCAGCAATGAGCATCTGAACTGGAACATCACTCATGATAGAACCTCCCTTTGCAATGATGATTGTTTGCTGGTTCTATTGTAGCACAAAGGCAGCAACCGCGCATCAGCCGATCGTACAGTCTTTTACCTGTACGGATGTACAGTCTTTCGTTGGAATGCGCCTTCTGCCTCCTGGGACGGCCTCATCCCGTGTAGCGTGACTGGGCTGGGCCTCACCCCCGCTCAGAGTGGCGCTTTGACAACCAATACAAACCGTGATACGGTATCTCGGCTGGTCTGCTGCAGGCAACCCGCTGTTGCATCAATCTTAGACTACGATCCGGTCTCCTCGAACTTGACGGAAGCCGAGAGACTGAAACTCAAAAGGTGGTCCGAACATGATGACATTGAAGCCACATCCTCGCACCCGGAATGCATGGCTGCGAAACGGCAAGCCCTTAGTCGCCAAGGTGCCGCACCTCAACGGCGATTCTGTACCGGCATCGGTGGGTACTGCGCTCGACTTGTTGGGTGGCCTGGATAGGACGATTCGGCCAGGCGACGAGGTGATGATCAAGCCCAACTTGAATTGTTCCTATGCCTTGCCGCTTTCCACGGACCTGGGCTTTTTGGCCGCAGCGATTGAGATCCTGCAAGACTCGGGTGCGCGGGTCACCGTGGGCGAAATGTCCGGACGGGCCGATGGTCCCACCGAGAAGGTCATAACCAACCTGCGGGTCCTGCCCATGCTGCGCCGCTATGGCGTCAAGTTTGTCAATTTCGAGGAGGATGAGTGGCTCCCTCTCGATGTCAAAGGGCAGTACTGGGAGTCGTTTCGCGTGCCTCGCAGCATCTACGAAGCCGAAAAGCGCGTCTACCTGGCCAACATGCGCTGTCACTCCTCGGCGCGTTTTACGGCATCCCTCAAGCTGAGTGTGGGCTGGATCGACCTGGAAGACCGGGGCTACCTGCACCAGGACCGCGATAGGGTGGAGGCCAAGGTCGCCGAATTGAACCTGGGCTGGCAGCCCAACCTCGTCCTGATCGATGGGCGGCGCAGCACCGTGGCCTGGCATGGAAGAGGGGACTATGTCTACCCCAACATGATCCTGGCTTCGGGCGATATGGTGGCCATCGACGCCGAGGCGGTCAGGGTACTGAAGGAATACCCTGGCGACAACAAACTGGGCATTCCGATCCAGGAAATGGACCAGCTCAGAGTGGCCCAGGATTGTGGCCTGGGGTTGATTGATGGCTACGTCGTAGAGGCCAAGGCAAATACGCGTACGGAACAGGAAGCCATATTCTAAGACCTTGATGTCGTCAGTCCTGTAACTAGATTGGCACCAGGCCCAGACTGATGCCGATCGCTTCATCCACCTGGCTCATGGTCTGCGGGGCAAGACGACCCCAAAATCGCCCGAGACGCCGCTTATCTATGGTGCGGATCTGGTTCAGGAGTACGAGCGAATTGTGGTGCAGCCCACCCTCTGGGGCCTTGATCTCTACCTGCACGTCATAGCGCGCCCTGTCCCCCGACGTGATCGCGGCCACGATCAGCACTGGGCTGTAGTAGTTGCCGATGTCGTTCTGGATGATCACTGCTGGGCGGGCCTTTCCTTGCTCCGAGCCCACGACCGGCTCAAGGTCCACCGTCCAAACGTCGCCCCGCCGGTAGCGCTGCTGGGTCATGGTTGATCCTCCACTGGTTCAACCTGTTCCTGCCATACCTCCTCCTCCAGCGGGCGCCATTCTCCTGCCAGGACCTGGTCCTGCTCAGCCGAGGCCTGGTAGCCGGAGATCAAGCGCTCTCGCAGAGCCTGGCGTCGTCGCTCCTCGACGTAATATGTCACAGCTTCTGCAATGAACCGGCTGTAGCCCCGAGGCGCCGATTCTTCACGAACTGCATCCATCACTTCGGAAGGCAGCGTCAGCGTGACTTTTTCTTTCTGAGACACCTTACACCCCCTGTCAACCATCTATTTAGCTGTGTAAACTATACAGCAAATAGGATGTATTGTCAAGTGTGAACGAAGTGGGTTTTGCCTTTGCTGCAATGGTGTATGCTTGAGTTCGTAGTGGACCACAGTCCGCTACCTAGAGGTACGCTCGAACTGAATAACATGCCTCCCTGCCTATCCGCGCTGTATGCGAGGAGATGATCGATGGGAGAAAAAGAGAGCCGGGATCTCGACCCCGGCCCTCTCATACGACCAGCAAGACTAGTCCATTCTCCAGAATGGACCGATCTGAACCTATTCTCCCAGCCGCGCGTACTCCTCGTCGATCAACTCCTCATCCAGCTTTTTGAACAACGGCGCCGGCTTGCGCAGCGCCTGCCCCGGCGCCAGCGCGCTCGGCTCCCAGGCGCCCACGGCCCCGCTGTGGTCGTAGGTCAGGGCCAGGTGGCTTCGGGTTTCTTCCTCATACTCGATGACGTGCTGCGTGCCAAAGAGCTGGCCGTCGTAGCCCAGGTACTCGTGGAGCTGCTGCGCCGTATGGGGCAGGATGGGCGACAGGATCGTCTTCAGGTTGTCTATTGCTCGCAGGATGACATACACTGTCGTCGCGGCGGCGGCCTTGTCCTCCTTGATCTGGAACCAGGGAGCCTTGCGGTCCAGGTAGACATTGGCATCCCGAGCCAGGCTCATCGCCTCGGCCAGGGCGGCGCGGAACCTGCAAGCGTCTAGCAGCTCCCCCACCGTCTGAAAGCCGTCCTCCACCTTCTTTAGCAGTGCGCGGTCGGCAGCATCCAATCCCTGTCCTGAGGCCCCCGAAGGATTCCCCGGCTCTGGTACCTGGCCGTCAAAGCGTTTGTAGGCAAAGCCCAGCATGCGGTTGACCAGGTTGCCCCAGGTCGCCACCAGTTCGTTGTTGTTCCGTTCTACGAACTCTTCCCAGGCGAACTCGGTGTCCCGCGTCTCGGGCGCGACCGCCGTCAGGTAGTAGCGCAGCGGGTCGGGATCGTACTTGCTCAGAAAATAGGGCACGTCCACCGTCCGGCCCCGGCTCTTGGAGAACTTGTCCCCGCGAAAGTTCATATACTCATTGGCTGGCACGTCGTAGGGTAGGGTCAACTGTGCATCGTTATCTTCGCAGTACAGCCGCCCCACGGCCAGCAACTCCGCCGGCCAGATGACCGTGTGGAACGGGATGTTGTCTTTGGCGATAAAGTTGTAGATCCGCACCTCGGGATTGTACCACCATTCCTGCCAGGCGTCGGGTGTGCCCTTGTTGTGGGCCCACTCCACCGCCGCCGAAAAGTAGCCGATGACCGCCTCGAACCAGACGTAGAGGCGCTTGCCCTCGTAACCCGGCAGTGGCAGCGGCACGCCCCAATCAATATCGCGCGTGATGGGCCGGCCATGCAGGTCCTGTACATAGTTGCGCGCAAAGTTGATCACATTCGGCCGCCAGTAGTCCTTATCGTCGAGATAGTCGCCCAGCTCCTCGCTCAGCTTGGCCAGATCGAGATAGTAGTGCTCCGTCTCCCGTGTCTCCAGGAGCGTGTCTCCGCTGGCCTTGCTGCGGGGGTTGATTAGCTCGCGTCGGCTCCAGCAGCTTGCCGCAGTTGTCGCACTGGTCGCCGCGAGCATCCGGATAGCTGCAGTGGGGGCACTCGCCCTCTACGTACCGATCGGGCAGAAAGCGCCCCTCCTGCGGGCTGTAGAGCTGCTGCTGTACCTCGTTGTACAGGTAGCCGTTCTCCAGAAGCCGCAGGAAAAAGTCCTGCGAGACCCTGTGATGGTTCTCCGTATCGGTGTGGGTGAACAGGTCAAAGGTCAGGCCTATCTCCTGATAGGTGTCCAGAAAGGTCTTGTGGTAGCGCTCAAAGATCTCCTGGGGCGTGACACCCTCTTCGTCGGCGCGCACGGTGATGGGCGTGCCGTGGGTATCGGATCCAGAGACCATCAGGACGTCGTTGCCCTTCAGTCGCTGGTAGCGGGCAAAGATATCGGGCGGCAGATAGGCGCCGGCCAGGTGCCCCAGGTGTTGGACGCCGTTGGCGTAGGGCCAGGCCACGCCGAGTAGTATTTTGCGGGCCATAATCGTTCTCCTTTCAAGAAAACGAGCGAGGGAGTCCCCTCGCTCTGGGTTAGAAAGTCTGAATGGGTTCCGTGCGCGCGGAACCGGACGGCAAGGGATTCAATCTGGTCTGAACATGATCTCTGTCTGGGGGAGGGCCCCCATGAAACCCTTCGCCGCCGAAACGGGGCGGGCAGTATGCAGTTGCCAGCATCTATTCCGGTAGAACATGATCTCCTTTACCATTTTGCTATGAGCCCATCTTGTTTCAGTTCGGACACCAAGGTGTCATGTGAGATGGTGGGTTCATCGCGGCGCTCGGCCACGAGTGCTAGGTTTTCGATATCCTCCATCAGTTCCCGAAATTCTGTAATCGGCAGGATTACGGCAGTTTTTTCGCCGCTCGGGTCCGTGACATATTGGAGTTTGAGCTCCTTCAGGTTCAGCGCTGCCCAGTTCCTCTCTCTGCGGACTTGCCGCTGGACAACGCCATTCTACCACAGTTCAACAAAGAGCGCAAGTGACTATCGCTGCGCTCGTGCGGACGAATGCTTGGTCAAAATCACTACTCCTCTTTCTCTGTGCCCTCAGCGCCTCCGTGGTGAAATAGAAACCAGCACCAGAAGCAAGTGGCAGCTGGCGCCGCCCATTGCCAATGCCCGCAAAAGGTGGTATAATCCGCGCCGAGGAGACGATATGGAAATTCTGCTACTCACCTTGCCCTTGCTCGTGCCCATCGTCTGGGCCAATTTCAGCGAGCGACACCGGCTGTCGCCCTATGTGACCGGCAACCAGCAGCGGGACCGCGCCGTCGACCTGTTGCTGCGCTACGGGCCCTACGCGCTGCTGGGGGTCATCAACCTGGCGATCCTGGCTTTCGTGGGCCTGGCCCTGCTCAACCAGGTGGCCACGATGCTGGCGCCTGAGAGCATGCCCCCTCAGGCCCAGGCCGCCAACTGGTGGGCCGTGGCCGTCGTCGCCCTGCTGACCGCACTCCTGGCCTGCCTGCCCCTGATCCTGGCCGTGCGGCGCTGGCTGGCCCGCTGGCTGCCCATCAACCCCGATTCTGTGGTCCACACCACGGCCCTGGCCTTTGCCGTCTACCAGATCGGCCTGAGCCTGGGCCAGATGGCCGTCATCGGCGACTTGGAAAACCTGGTCGCGACCGAATTCGCCCTGACGATGTGGGATATCCTGCTGACTGGCCTGCCCCTCGTCCTTGTCGGCCTGGCCGGTGTGGGCCTCATGATCCGGCGCGACGGGCGGCTCACCCTGGATCGCCTGGGCCTTCTCCGCCCGACTTGGATGCAACTGCTCCTGGCCGCTGGCGTCACGGTCCTGTTGCTGGGCTTCGACTGGGGTGTGAACCTGGCCTGGGAGCAGATCGACCCGGAGGGCTACCACCTGATAGAGCGGGTGACCGAAAATCTCTTTGGTGGCCTGATGACGGTCGGTGGGGCCATCGTCCTGGGCTTGTCGGCCGGCATCAGCGAAGAGCTGCTGTTCCGGGGCGCGCTCCAGCCCCGCTTGGGGCTCTTGCTAGCGACCATCCTCTTTGCCATCGGCCATCTGCAGTACGGGCTCACGATAGCCACCCTTGAGGTCTTTATCATCGGCCTGGTGCTGGGACTGATACGCAACCGGACCCACACGACCATCTGCATCCTGATCCACGCTGGCTACAATTCCACGGGGGTACTTTTGGGGCTGCTACAGCCCTGAGCAGGCATATGGACAACCTTCGCCTGAGGGAGCAATTGAAGCGTCTCGGCCTGCGCCGGGGCATGGACACGGCAAGGGCGGAACCCAGACGGCAGGGGCAGCCTATCGAGGCACTGCTGCCTGGCGAGATCGTGGATACCAACCGGGGAGCCTTTTTCCTGTATCGCGAGAGCTACGAGTCTGGCTACCGCCATGGCGACCATACCCTGGGCGATCTGCCGGCCCAACCCGCGGAGGTCGCTGCCCGCCTGGCCCGAGACGAGCGGATGGGCGATGTGGACCACCAGCGCATCGCCTTTGTGGACACCGAAACCACCGGCCTGGCCGGGGGCACCGGTACTTATGCCTTTCTGGTGGGGGTGGGCCTTTTCGAGGGGGAGCGATTCACCATCCACCAGTTCTTCATGCGTGACTATCACGAGGAGCCAGCCCAGCTTGAGGCCCTGGGCACTCTGCTCGATGGCATGGAGGCGGTGGTCAGCTTTAACGGCAAGAGCTTTGATCTGCCCTTGTTGGAAACGCGCTTTATCATGACTCGACAGCCGGCCCCTTTGGTTGGTGCCCCCCACCTGGACCTGCTGCCGGTGGCGCGACGCCTGTGGAAATATCGCCTTGACTCCTGTGCTCTATCCTCGCTGGAAACCGAGGTCTTGGGTGTCCGGCGCACTCATGCCGATGTGCCGGGCTGGCTCATCCCCAGCTTGTACGCAGATTATGCCCGCAGCGGCGACGCCCGCGAGATGCCGCGCATCTTTTATCACAACGCCCAGGACATCCTGTCGCTCGTGACCCTGACCGCACGGCAAGGCACGTTGTTGACGGCTATTCCTCCCTTTGAGGCTGGCGTACCCGGTGAGGACCTATACGGCCTGGGCCGTCTGTTTCACGACCTGGGGCAACTGGATCACACCGAAGCAGCCTTCACACAGGCCGCCCGGACCAGCCAGTCCACCCAAGTCCGCGAGATGGCCATGCGCGACCTGGCCTACCTACTCAAGCGCCAGGAGCGCCGGGAGGAGGCGCTGCCCTTGTGGCAGCAACTCGTCGAGACGGCGGGCGCCGTCTATGCCTGCGAAGAACTGGCCAAGCACTATGAATGGCAGGACGAGGATCTATCGCAAGCACACACCTTGACGCGCCAGGGCATCACCCTGACCAAAGCCTGGCCCTCCAATCCCAAGAAGCGTACCATCCTGGCAGACTTACAGCACCGGCTTGACCGCCTGGAACATAAGCTAGAACTCCAACAGGAGACGGGAGACGAATGACCAACAAAAGTACGCCAGCCCTGTCCGTCGACCGTCGTCTATTGTCTGTCGTCTGTCGTCCTTTGTCTATCGTCCCCTTCCCCAAAGCGCTCCCGCGCGAAATCTAGGAACCGTGCCACCAAGGGATCGCCCGTCCGCTGAGGTAGGTAAGCCAGATACAGATCTCGGCAGAGATCCACACCCTCCAACCCAACGCAGGCCAAGTGTTTGCCCTCTTGGGCCTGCGCCGCTGCCTTGGATGACACAAAACCCAGACCCAAGCCCTGAGCCACTGCCTGCAGGACGGACTGAGTGCTGCCCAGGACCAATGCCACGCTGTCTTTCGGCAGCGCAATCCCGGTGGCAGAGAGTGCTGCTTCCACACTCCTCCGCGTCCCCGAGCCCTCTTCGCGTAGAATGAGCGGTTGGCCACCCAGTTCCCCTACCGCGACCCGTTCCCGTCTGGCAAAAGGGTGGTCCGGCGGCACGGCCAGGACAACCTCGTCGCCCATGAGGCGCTCCAGGCGCAGTCCCGGCCGCCGGATAGTGGAGCCGATCATGCCCACATCCGCCTTGTCGGCCAGCAGCCTGCTGGCCACGTCGGCAGTGTCTGAGATGCTCATCTCTACATCAACCTGGGGGTACTCGCCCCGGAAAGCGGCCAAGATGCCTGGCAGTACGTATGCACCCGGAATCGTGCTCGCCGCCAGGGTCAGCACGCCCTGTTCCATGGTCTTGAGCGTGGCCAGCTCCCTTTGTAGCGCCTCATAGCTTGCCAGCGTTTCCCGGGCAAAAGCTACGACTTGTTCTCCGGCTGGGGTGAGTTCGGCCTGGCGCTTGGGCCCTCGTACCAGCAGCGCCAAGCCCACCTCGGCTTCCATCCGCTGCACCTGCTTGGTGACAGCCGGTTGGCTGATGCGCTTTGCCCGTGCCGCCGCCGACAGGCTCCCCTGCTCAACGACGGCAACCAGAGTCCGCAGGTTTTTCAGGTTCATTTGACACACCCCCAAATCTCTGTTATAATTAGTTCTCACCTATATTCTATATAACAATAGGTTATACAACGCCAGTATACTCACAAAGTCGCGCCAAGTCAAATTGATGCGACGGAAAGGAAGTGCAGGATGGCATCTGCTACACGCTTCTTCGCCTCACGACTGGGTATCATCGTCGTGGGCGCGATCATCGGCATCCTGGCCCCCCTTCTGCAGAAGCTGGGCAATCCCGGGAACATGGGCGTCTGCGTGGCCTGTTTCGAGCGTGACATCGCCGGAGCACTAGGCTTGCACCGCGCGGCCGTCGTGCAGTACCTCCGTCCAGAGATCTTTGGCTTTGTCCTGGGGGCGACCATCGCTGCCCTGGTGTTCAGGGAGTTCAAGGCCCGGACCGGTTCAGCCCCCATCGCGCGCTTCTTCCTCGGCGTCTTTGCCATGATTGGGGCCCTCGTCTTTCTCGGTTGCCCCTGGCGGGCGCTGTTTCGCCTGGCCGGTGGTGACCTGAATGCCATTGTAGGATTGGCCGGTCTGGCCGTGGGCATCAGTATTGGCGTCTGGTTCCTGAAAAATGGCTACAACCTCGGTCGCTCGCGGCCCACCCGCGCGGCGGTGGGTTGGATCATGCCCATCCTCATGATCTTTTTCCTGTTGTTGGCCATCTTCACGCCAACCTTTTCCGAGGGAGGGCCGATTTTCACCAGCAAAGAGGGACCAGGTTCCCAATACGCCCCCCTCATCATCTCGCTCCTGGCCGGCCTGGTCATCGGCGTCCTGGCCCAGCGCACCCGCTTCTGCACCATGGGCTCCATCCGCGACGTGATCCTTATGCGCGACACACACCTGATCAGCGGCGTGGGCGGGCTGTTGGTGGCTGCCTTTGTTATGAACCTGATCCTGGGTCAGTTCAATCCCGGAGTCTATGGCCAGCCAGTGGCCCATAGTAACCAAATCTGGAATTTCCTGGGCATGGTGCTGGCTGGGCTAGCCTTCGCCTTGGCCGGGGGCTGCCCCGGGCGCCAGCTTTTCATGTCTGGGGAAGGGGACGGCGACGCGGGCGTTTTTGTCCTGGGCATGCTCGTGGGAGCAGCCTTTGCCCACAACTTTAGCCTGGCCGCCAAACCCGACAACGTGTCAGCGGGCACCGTGGGTGGACCGTCGCCCTGGGGCATGGCTGCCGTAGTGGTTGGCCTGGTGGTCTGTGTGGCGCTCGGCTTTGCCATGCGCGAGAAGTACGAGTGACGAGAAGGAGAGAATGAACATGTCAACGGAAGTACCCGGCAGCACAGTTGATGCTCGCGGTCTCTCCTGCCCCCAGCCTGTAATCATGACCCGCAACGCCATCAAGGTCGCGGGGGAGGGGCCGCTCGAGGTCCTGGTAGAAACGGGGACATCACGTGACAATGTGTCGCGCATGGCCCACAGGGAAGGCTGGCAGGTGGAGGTCCAGGACATCGAAGACGGATTCAAGCTGATCTTGAGCAAGTAGGCCCTCTAGCCACTCGTTGGGATCAAAGAGGACGGAGGACGCCTGAAGAATGGGGGATGGCTCAGCAGCTGACTGTTCCTCGTCTTCTGTCCTTCGTCCGCTATCGGAGGTTACATCATGATCTATTTCGACAACGCTGCCACCTCCTGGCCCAAGCCCTCAGGTGTGGCCGAAGCCATGGTTCACTTCCTGAACCACGTTGGCGCCAATCCAGGGCGTTCGGGGCACCGTCTATCGTTGGAAGCGGGACGGATCGTCTACGACGCCCGGGAAGCCGCGGCCGAGCTCTTTGGCGTAGCCGACCCGCTGCGCGTGGTCTTTGGTGCCAACGTCACCGAAGCTCTCAACCTGGCCCTGCGCGGCTACCTACGCCCCGGAGACCACGTCGTCACCAGCAGCATGGAGCACAACTCGATGATGCGACCTTTGCGCGCCCTGGCCGCAGGCACAGATGGCGGCCCCATCGAGCTGACCGTGGTACCCTGTTCACCACAAGGCTTTCTCGATCTTGCCGACCTTGAGGCTGCCCTGCGCCCCAACACGGCAATGATCGCCCTCAATCACGCCTCCAACGTCTGCGGCTCGCTCCTCCCCGTGCGAGAGGCCGGGGAAGTAGCCCGGCGGCATGGCTGCCTGTTGCTGGTGGACGTTGCCCAGACAGCCGGCGCCTATCCCATAGACATGGAGGCCGACAGCATCGACCTCCTGGCGTTTACCGGCCATAAGGCATTGGGCGGCCCCATGGGTACCGGTGGCCTGATCATCGGCGAGCGGGTGGACCTGGAGCGCTTCATGCCCCTCAAGCGAGGTGGCACCGGTAGCCGCTCCGAGCACGAGGAGCAGCCCGATTTCCTGCCCGATATGTGCGAAAGCGGCACGGCCAATACCGTCGGCCTGGCCGGGCTGCTTGCTGGCATTCGCTGGGTGATGGAACGTGACGTAGACGCCATCCGCCAGCACGAGGTCGAGCTGGCCCAGCGGCTCATCGATGGCTTGTGCGACATACCCGGGGTGGCTGTATACGGTGGTCGGGATGCGACCCGCCAGACTTCGACCATTGCCTTCAACGTCGAAGGTTTGGCTCCATCAGAGGTGGGTTTGCGCCTGGACGATGACTATGACATCATGTGCCGCGTGGGCCTGCACTGCTCTCCCGCTGCACACAAGACCTTGGGTACCTTTCCCCAGAGGCACAGTTCGCTTTGGACTGGGCGCCTTCAACACACTGGACGAAGTGGACGTGGCGATAGGGGCCGTCCGCGAGATTGCCCAGGCAAAAGGGTAGGACGCGAGAAGCCAGGGTACGCAGCCAATACACACCACTGAGGGTCCAGCCCAAAGGCTGGACCTTTTCCACTATTGGGCGCTTGACGGCCAAATGGCAAGATGCTATAATGTCCTCACTTGAGGAGGTAGCTCACGGGGAACAGGCGTTTTTCGAGAAGGGGGCATGGCCAGGCATTTAGGGAGCAAGCAGCCCGGCCGGTCCCCTCTGGTAATCAGGCCGGTGCAAGGCTCGATGGGATGTTAGCGTCTATAAGAAGGCACTGAAAGCAACGATACTCTTGCTGCTTGTATTTCTGGCTTTGTCGTGCCTGTTCTATCCGCGCCAGCGTCGGTCGGCACTTTGCTCTCTGGGGGAATGGGTCTTTCCCGGCAGCAAGCGGCAGGGACTTGAACCCCGCGCTGGCAGGCGGACAACCTGAGAAAGGCGCGGTTGTCGTCTGCCTTTCTTCCTTTTGTCGTCAACGAGCGCTTGCCCTGTTCGGTGGATTCTCCATTTGGGATTCAGATTGCAGCACTGCACCAGGTAATGCAGAGCGAACCTGGTGCGGCGATGACCCAGGCCGAGGCCGCATGGTTGGCACGCTACGATGAGGGATTCCCCGAGTTGACCCAAGCACTGAAGGCCAGCGGCGCCTGTTGGACCCGTGTGCGGGTCGACTGGGCCCTGATCCAGCCCGATCCACCGCCCGCAGACTATGTCTGGGGTCCCTACCATGATGATAAGCTGCGCCAGGTGGCCGAGGCGGGTGTACAGTTGATCGCCCATGTCGATAGCGTCCCAGAGTGGGCGGGAGATCTGGCCTATGGGCCCATTCATCACGATCGGCTGGATGATTTTGCCCAGTTCCTGACTGATCTTGTGAACCGGTACAAGCGCGCCCCCTACAATATTCACCACTGGGAGCTGTTCAACGAGCCTGACCGGACCTTCCTGTCCGACTATCGGGGTGGATGGGGTCTCAACGCCGAGCGATATGCAGAAATGCTTGCCATAGCCTATGGGGCGATCAAGACTGCCGACCCGGACGCTACGGTCCTGATGGGAGGCGTAGCCCACGACTGGTTCCTCGAGTACGGTGGCCCGTTCTACCGCTATTTCTCCGACGAGGTGATAGAAGCGGCCGGTTCCGGCGATAGTGTTCCCTGGGATGTGACCAACTTCCACTACTTTCCCGATTTCCACAAAGAGTGGGAGAGATGGGATCCCCAGAGCGAGGAACAGATCAAGGGCTGGCTACCGGCTCCTACTTGCGGCGACTTGTTCGATGGCGAGGGCAGAACCTATGAGGTGGGAGGCGTTGACCTGATGGCCAAGGCATCTCATTTTGCCAATCGTATGCGTGCCTGCTTTGGCTGTAGAGAAACCAATCTGGGTCACGGAACTGGGCGAGCATGGCTATCCCTACGATCCTGACAACTCGGAGCATCCGGATGACCCCTATTGGTCGATCAAGCAGCAAGCCCGTTACGTAGTCAAAGGATACGCGCGTGGCCTGGCGGCTGGTGTACAAAAGATCATTTGGTTTGTCTTGGTCTCTCCACCCTACGATTACCAAGCACAGGGGCTCTTGTACCAGGACGATTGGTCGCCCAAACCGGCTTTCCATGCCTACCAGACGCTGACTTTCGAATTGGGGGGCTATACTTATACCCGTGCCTTGGATGTTCCTGACGTTGAAGGCTATGTCTTTCACGATGCTGGGCACCGGGAAAAGACCGTAGCTTGGGGCGTGGTCGATCCGGATAGCGGGATAACAGTCCCATTGACCTTTGCCCTGACCAGCAGGCTGCGCACCGTCGATCTCCTGGGCAATGTGACCTTTGTCGATGACGGTGGTGCTGGTGACGCGGATGGGAAAAAGAACGGGGCCGTACAACTCCAGATGACGGCCGATCCAGTCTTTGTATCGCAGTGAGGGAAAAGCCAGGGATGACCACAGATGGCATTCCGGACCACGATAGCTTGGACGCCAGTCCTACGGACGGGCAGGATACTCCTGTGCGGTCCCTGACGGCGGAAGGTCTGCGTATCATATTCCAGCAGGAATTGATACCCCTGCGCGAGGAACTGACAGACATTCGAGGCGAGTTGGAATGCCAGCAGAACGCTTTGGCGGAATATTCATCAACAGGTACAGCAGTTCGTGGGCGACCCAGCAAGAGACGAGGCGTGGAAGCAGCAACGGATACTGCCCGTACTGCTGGGTTGCGACATTAGGGGTACTGGTAGGCATGATTGGAGGACTACTGCTGCGTCCGGCTGGTCCCGATGCATCCCTTCTGGTACAAGCTGGCGATGCTTATGAAGTCATGGGCAAGGGCGAGGAGACCCGTCAGATTCTAGACCAACTACTTGAGCAAGGCATAGGCGATGCGGATATCCTTGTACGGATTGGGGAGGTTTACCAAGCAGCGAAAGAGTATGGAAGCGCGATAGAGGTTCTGGAACAGGCTGTGAGCAAAGATCAGAGCAACGAGAAGACGCGATTGGCTCTGGCACGCGGTTATGGGAAAGCAGGAAGGTTTGAAGATGCCATTTTAGAATACGAACGTCTGATCGCGATGGACCCAGACAATGTGAACTATCACCTGGAATGGCTTCACTCACTGGGGCCTGGGTGAACAGCGGCCAGGTCATTTCCCAGTACCAAAAAGGCTTATTGAGCTGGATCCGGACAACTGGTTAGCCTACTACCGTCAGGGCGAAGTGTACCACGCTCTGGAAAGGTATGACGCGGCTCTGGAGCGAATACCAGAAAGTCTCGCTATATTAACCCAGATCATTATTGGAGCAGGATAAACTCGGCACAGGCCTATGTGGGCCTGAACGACCAGGCTCGCGCCATACAGCAGTACCAGGCTGCAATAGAGTTCGACCCTGGCCAGGCGGAGGTCATGATGATTGGCTGAAGCGTACCTGAGTCAGGGTTATTTCGAGCTGGCCTTGCAGCCGTACCAAATAGCTGTGAGGCTTGAGCCTGATTCGGCTGACGCAAACCTAGGTTTGGGGAAGGTGTATCTGAACCTGGCACGATGCCGAGATAAAGTTCCTGGAAGCACTCAGGTTGGACAGTTACAATGCACAAGCAAGAGAGGGCCTGGCAGCCTGCAGTGCACAGTAGCTGGCCTGCGTCGGAAGGATAAATCTGCGAGATGATAGACGGCAAGTGCGTAGGAGTGGTAGTCCCAGCCTACAACGAAGGAAAGGCTAATCACAAAGGTTATTGAATCGATGCCTGCTTTCGTCGATTGCATTTACGTGGTAGATGATTGCAGCCCCTACGACTACTCGTGAACGTGTGATCGCTTGTAGGAGCCAGCCCACATTGAAAACGCGCCTGGAATTCTTGATGCAGTATATGACGAACCTTGGTGTGGGCCGAGCAATCGTGACCGAATACCACAAAGCAAGAGAGGAAGGTATGGATGTTATCGCCGTAATGGCAGGCGATCGCCAGATGGATCCTGATGAACTGGGGAGAGTCGTTGAGCCTGTAATCCGGGAGAGGCGGATTATGTAAAAGGAAACCGCCTGTACACTGGAGAAGCGTGGCACAAGATCCCTAGGCATCGCTACCTAGGAAATGCTTTCCTGTCCCTGATGACCAAGATTGTCTCCGGATACTGGCATGTGGCCGACTCGCAATCAGGTTATACGGCCATCTCGGTCCAAGCTATTCAGCTGCTGTCGTTGGAGAAGCTTTTCCCTGCGCTATGGCTACCCCAACCACTTGCTCATCATGCTCAATGTACTGGGGCAGCGTGCGCGATGTACCAGTACGTCCTATCTATAACATTGGGGAAAAAGTCCAATATCCGGCTGTGGAAATAGTCGTTCTTTTTACCCTGCCGGATGAGTTTTCTGGCGGATGAAAGAGAAATATATCATCCGAGACTTTCACTGGCTGGGGTTTCTTTTACATGCTGGGCCTGACCTTGTTCCCTGTCGGACTATTGCTGGGTCTCTATTTGGTCTACCATCGTCTCTTTCTGGGCCGGGTCGCCGTTACAAGCGCACTGTTCGCCACGTTCCTGTTCGTGTCGGGCCTGCAGTCCCTGTTCTTTGCCATGTGGTTTGATATGGAATACAACCGCGATCTTAGATAGAGACGTTATGAAGGTGTTAGTGGATATTACTCACCCAGCGCATGTTCACTTTTTCAGAGAATGTGATACAGGAATGGATTGCTCGCGGGCATCGGGTGATTATCACCAGCCGCGATAAGGATCTAACCCTATCCTTGCTTGACAGGTATGCCCTTCCACACACACGACTCAGTCGGGCGGGCAGTGGGCTACCGGGGCTGGGTTGGGAAAGACGGATACCCGAGGCAGTAGATTGTGGCGTGTTGTGCGGAGCGAGCGCCCGACGGTACTAGTGGGTGTTGGCGGTACTTTTATTGCTCCAGTTGGTTGGTTGACTGGCACGCCCGTCGTGCTCTTTACCGATACGGAGCATGCTCGGGCGGCTAATGCGCTTGCGTTCCCTTTCGCTGACGCGATCTGCACACCGGCCTGCTACGAGGATCAGGTCGGAGACAAGCACCTGAGCTATGTGGGCTATCAGGAGTTGGCCGAGCTGCACCCGCAGCCGTTTCGTGCCTGACCCATCCCGGCTGCAGGTATTCGGCTTGTCGCCAAACGATCGATACATTGTGATGCGCCTTGTTGCATGGGCATCTGCACACGACATTGGCGACAGGGGCTTTACCGATCTGAAAAGCGCCGTGGAGCTTCTGTCAGGCTACGGTCGAGTCTTGATCTCGTCTGAGATGTCCTTGCCGCCGGAAGTGGCAAACTGCGCCATACGTACTGCGCCGGAGTACATTCACCATCTTCTGGCCTATGCCACGCTGTACATCGGTGAGAGCGCCACGATGGCCAGTGAGAGCGCCATTCTGGGGGTCCCAGCCATTCTACTGTCCACATCCAGCCGGGGCTATACAAATGAACAGGAACACAAGTACAGACTGGTATTCAACTTTTCGGAGCAGAGCAGGCACTTGGCAAAGCGCAAGAGTTGCTTCGTAGGCCGGGTCTGCGCTCTGAGTGGCAGCAAAGACTTACTAGAATGCTCGCCGAGGTCACCGACGTAACCGCCTATATTGTCGACATCGTGGAAGCTTATGCCTGGTTCTCTTTTGCCACCCACTCAGATGATGCGAACGGGAGCTCTTCGCAGACCCTCTGGCCTGCAAGTAGCTGCCGCTGGGCTCTGGCCTATGCCGAGGCACGCGACTATGCTGGGTACAGCAAGTTCGATGCGCTTAATAGTCCGGTTCTGCATAGCCTCGCCGCGAACAACCGCCTCCTGCGCCTGATCTATACCCGTAAGCCGTGATGCGTGCACCGGTCAATCTGCGGCCTCTGCTTTTCGTGCCCAAAGAAAAGAATCCCGAAGGGTTTAGGCTTGTTTGCCCATGCTTACTGCAACCTCTACGAGCTGTGGCGAGATCCCACCCACGCGGAGCGTGCTCGCTATTGTCTTAGTTGGTTGGTGGACCATCCATCCCCTGGCGACTATGCAGGAAAGCGTTGCTGGGGCTACAATTTTGCCTGGCAGACGCCTGGCTTCTACGTACCACGCTACGCTCCCGACATGGCGGCGAAGGCAACCGTCGGGCAGGCATTTGTGCGAGCCTTTGAGGTCCTTGGCGACCATCGCTATATCGAGATTGCACGGGATGTTATCCGTTCATCCGTCACGATCTGCATCCCCTGTGTGATGGTAAGGGCATGCGCTACTACAGCTACACGCCATTTGACAAGGCTAACATCATCAACGTCACTGCTCTAGCCGCTGCCCTTATGGCACGTGTATACGAGCATACCCGAGATCCCGATATCATTGAGGAAGCTGGTGAGTTGATCCGCTTTGTCGTGGACAAACAGACTGCCTACGGGGCTCGGACTAAACGGATCCACTACAGGCCTCGCCTCTGACCCACTACAACTACCACACTGGGTTCATCCTCGATGCTATCTTGCAGTACATTCGCGCCTCTGGTGATGACCAATGGTTCCAAAGTTACCTACGGGGGCTCGAGTTCTATGCCAACCATCTCTTTCTCGATGATGGCGCTCCCAAGTTCATGTACGACAGGGCATTTCCTCATGACGTACATGGAGCTGCCCAGGGGATCCTCAGTTTTTCAAGAGCGGCGAGCCTTGACCCTCGGTATCAGCAGAAGGCCATCCAGATCGCACAGTGGGCTGACAGGAACTTGCAGGCTGAGGATGGCCAGTCTATCTATCAGCGCTTGCGTTCTATACTAAGCGATTCTCCTTGATGCGGTGGGCTCAGGGTTGGATGAGCCTGGCCCTGTCTGCGCTGCTAGCAAGCCTGGAAGGTGTGACGATCCAGTGAGTAGGATACGCCTCTATCTTGACCAACTCCACTATGCCATCCGCAACACGCGGCGTTTCGCACGTCAGCACTATGCATTCTTCTCCACCTTTGAAACGCGCATTGGCCCCTACTTCGATTCGCTGGCTGGTCTACGTGTCCTTGACCTGGGATGCGGCAGATTGTTCTGGCTCACGTTGCTGATTCACAGTCGCAATGCTCAGGTCACCGGCATTGACACCGAGCTCGTCGAGCCGCCCGGCAACAGCAAGGGCAAATACTGGAGGCTGTTCCACCACAATGGGCTGGAACGCACACTCAAAACCTGGTGCTGGGATGTTATCTATAGCCGTGCATACTATGATGAACTGTGCAGTGTCGTACCCTTCCCTGTTGATTGTGATAGGCTTGACCTGCGGCTAATGGATGTGGCCCACCTTGACTTTCCGGAAAGCACGTTTGAACCTGATCGTATCCCACGAGGTTTTTGAGCATCTGCCTGACGTGCCTAAAGCACTGTGCGAAATGTACCGTACCATGAAACCTGGGGCGATAGCCTACATCTATATCCACAACTATACCAGTCTATCAGGAGGACACCACATTCGGTGGAAGTATCCAGATCGAGAACCTCCGAGTGACGTGCCCCCCTGGGATCATTTGCGGGAGAATCGTTTCCCAGAGATTCCTTCCTACCTCAATCGTTGGCGGCTGGCAGGATACCGCCAGGCTTTCGAGCGCAGGTTCAGGGTGTTGGAGTGCGGTACCCGACAGAACATGAGGGTGAGCGTTTTCTCACCCCGGAGCTCAGTGCCGAGTTGTCCGATTATTCCAAGGAGGAGCTACTGACCAAAGGCGTAACCGTAGTCGCTGGGCGGAAACCCTGACGTGCGTAGAACGTTGGGTGGTCTCATGTCAGCCCGAGTGCTGCAAGTAATCTGGATCGGGCTGGTAGTCGTCTCCGTAGGTTACTACTTTTGGCGAAACTGGTCAGTATTTCGCAGTTATGATTGGCAATTGGACCTGCGCCGTTACTCATCGCAGTTTTCTGGGCCATGGGCCGCAGGTTTTTAGGTGGTATCCGATGGGTCCTCATCGTACTGAGCAACAGCCGGAAGAGAAGGGACGCGAAGCAGCGTTTTGACCCAATTGAGAGTGTATTTTCAATCTAACCTTGCTCGCTATATTCCTGGTAGCGTTTGGTACATCCCCAGTCGCATAGCCCTGGGAAAGCTACAGGGCATTGGTGTAATCCGGACATCGGTAGGGCTGGTACTTGAAATCGGCCTCAATGTTTGGTCGGGTCTCCTGGTAGGCGCCTACGCTGCCCTTGTTTTCCTGCCCATCAACGATCTGGCCTTCTCCATCCTGCTGGTTCGATTGGTCCTGCTATCGTTGCTGGCCATCCAGCCATGGGTCATGGACGCCATGTTGAATTTCGGATTGCGCATCCTCGGGCGTCCACCGGCTCAGGTCAATGCCGCCCATGGTTGGGCGGTACAAGCGGGCCTGGTCTCTTTGGTCATTTGGGTCGCGGGGGGACTGAGCCAATTCTATCTATTGAAGACGCTGTACCCGGCAGTATCCTTCAAGGATTTACCTGGCATCACCTCAGCCGTTGCCCTGGCGTGGACTGTCGGTTTGCTGGTGCCATGGGCACCACAAGGTCTGGGAGTGCGCGACGGGTTGCTCGTCTTTCTGCTGCAGTTCTAACGTGCCCCTGCCGTGGCCGTGGCTGCGACCCTTGCATCTCGGTTGCTCGTTGTCGTTGAGGATGTGGCCTGGGCTTCTGTGTCCACCCTACTTTGGTAGACATAGTATGGCGAACAAGCAGTACATCAAGATGGAGGGAAAGCAATCAGCAGCCTATATCAGCAAGCATCTGCCCGTCGAACTGCGGGGGTTGGTTCTCCTCGCTGCCCTGCTTGGCCTGATCGGGCTCAGACTGGGGTAATCATTGGTCCAAACCCGACACTTGCCATAGCCATCATCTTCCTGGCGCTTTTTGCTGTTCCCGGGTTACTTTTCGCGACCCTGCTTTTCAAGCCTGATGATGTCTCGGTGTCCCAATTGGTCACCCTGTCCCCGGTCTTGGGCATCGGGCTGCTGATCATTCCTGCCACCCTGCTCCTGCTGACAGTCAAACTTGGCTATCCGATCCTTCTCTCCGCTGTTCTGAGCGCCTGCTTGGTGTCTGTGCACTTCCTGCGACCAGGTCTGGCTCAACGGTGGGGGACGCATGTCCTGACGAGACCTCGATTGACCAAGTTGAACATCCTTCTCCTTGTGCTGTTCCTGGCTGCCCTTCTCGCAATCATCGTCTTTTTCAGTTCCTCCGCTGGTCTATGGGCCTATGGCGACCGCTGGACCTATACGGCCTGGCTCCGCCAATTCATAGAACTCCCTCATCTGGACTATTCCGACCCGCGCTATGCGGCTGATGGGAACGATGCCCGGGCGCTACTGAGTGGGTTCCTGGTTCTGGAATCACTCATCAGCAAGATTTCAAGATTGGACCCCATCCAGGTCTTCTCTCTCTACCTTCCGCCTGTGCTGCTGGTAGTTAGCCTGCTTGCCTTCTATGGTCTGGCCAAGGAGCTTTTCAGAAACACCAACTCGGCTCTCTTTGCCTCCCTGATACAGGTCACCTATCTGGCCTCTACGATGCAATCAGGCCATGGCTACGAGGTCGGATTTCAATTCTTCATGCGCATCGCCGAAGATAAAATGGTAGCGGCCATGATTATTCTACCGGCAGCCTTAACACTAGTGTTGCGCTATGTTCGCCTGGGGAATCCCAGCCTACTGGTAGCCTTTGGCTTCTGTGCTATCGCGTTGGCGCTCACCCATCCCTTGGGATTGCCCCTGCTTGCCATCTCCTTCACTGCCTTTGCTTTGATCCACATGATCTTCGAAAGGAAGCGCGGAACTGTATACAGGCTGGCAGCCGTCTCCCTCATTACGGCTGTCCCATTGGTCCTGCTCTTCTTGCAGAGAACGGCTTTCGCTGGCCAAAGTGATCTGTTCTCTCTAGACTTTGCTGATTGGCTCAGGAACTCGGATCCAGATTATCTGGCCCAGAGTTATCGCCTGAAGATCCTCAGTGACGGTCGATACATGGCCCATCCAGGGCTTATCGACAGCAGGTCTATGCTGCTTGCCATTCTGTTGACGCCTTTGCTGTTGTTCTTTATACGCCGGAGCATTGCGGCGCAATTCCTGTTCTCAAACATGGTCATCCCTTTGGCCCTCTTGTTCAATCCCGTCACGGCCCCTCTACTAGGTCAGATCATCACGCCACTGATGCTTCAACGGCTAAACTCCTTGCTCCCTGTTGCTCTTGTCCTGGCCTTTTTTCTTTGTGCGCTTGTACGGCTGGTACAGGAACAGTTGGCAAGACAGCCCTTCTTTCCGCCCAAGTCCACGTTTCTGCAACTGGTACCCATACTATTCATCGTCTTCTCCGCTTTCCTGTTGAGGAATGAGATCAACAGAGGCATCGAGCTTTTTGTCTGGAGAATGCAAGAGAATACCATTCCAGCCGACGAGCAGGCTCTCCTGTCCTATCTAAGTGAGCATCTGTCAACTGATAGCACGATTATGGCCGCCAGCTATGTTTGTTACTACCTCCCGGCCTACTCAACCAAGGCTGACCTGGTGTTAGGCAGCATACGGAATCCAGACGTTCTCTACTTCTATGATGCTGAGGTGATCGATGACACCCTGCTCGATATCCTGCACGACTACGATGTCAGATATGTGATACTGGAAGCTGACCATCTCCTTGCCCGACAATTCAACTTGCTGCCTCTCACTGTTCTCGAAAGTGTATCACAACAGCTCATATGCGCTCTATCAAGTAAACTCCGAGTCAACGCCTGGAGACCTTATCGCAGGCTACTCCCATCTTGTTCGTGGAGAGTGGGTGCAAGCAATTGCGGCGTATGAAAAGGCCGCTGAGGCGGCACCAGGTGATGTCTCACCCTATCTGGGCCTTGCCCAAGCCTACCAATCGCTAGACAGACCCAACGATGTCCTTTCTGCTCATCGCCAAGCCGCTGCTCTGGCTGCTGGCGACAAGGGAGTCATTGCTTATCTGGCCGCCGAGATGGATGTAAATCCCTCCGTTGTTCTTGACTATCTGGCTCGTGGTGAGTCGTATCAGACGCAAGCAGGTGCCGATATGACCTATAGCCTCCTGGATCATCTCGATGATACCCAAAAGCTGCTGGATGAATCTGTACAAGTCTATCGTACAGCTTTTGTCATCGAGCGTATACCAAAAGGGGTGCTATTCCAACACCCGCCATCGCGGACCACCTATCAGCTACAGGTTCCGGCTCGCGCTAAACTAGAGTTTTCCCTGGCTTTGGCACCGGAAGTCTGGCAACTGGAAAAGGTGATGGCGTGTACTTTGAGATCGAACTCCAGGACCAGTCTGGCGTCACTTATGATCTCTATTCCGAATACATTGACCCCAAGAACGTAGGGGCCCACCGTCAATGGCACGACAGGGAGGTGGATCTATCCTTCTGGAGTGGGCAGGAGGTTGTGCTTACCTTAAGCACAGATCCTGGTCCCAATGGCGACAGCCGCTACGACTGGGCTGGATGGGCGAGCCGCGCCTTGTTCAATCTATAGAATACGATTTTCTGGCTCATCTCTCAGACGCGGAGACAGTCCCTCTTGAACTGGGCCAGATGCAGACAGTAACCCAGACCATCAACTATGAAACCCGGCGCCTTATGTTCCAATATCCAACATCTCAGGTCATCTTCTCCCGGAATTACCACTGCAGTCAACGCTACGCTTTGGCCTAGGAACCGATCCGGTCGTTTGGTCTCCAATAAGGGCCACGGGTAATTCTCGAGTACAATGTCTACGTTCGCCATCCTAGAGACCCCCGTGTGCTCCATCGGGTATTCAACCGCCACCTCGATCCGAAGAACAATCCCAACCACCGCCGCTGGTTTGACGAACATGTCGATCTTGGGCGTCTTCGGTGGCCAAGTCGTAGATATCATCTTTGAAGTACTCCCTGGCCCAGCTGGAGATCGGGCACTACGACTGGGGTGGCTGGAGTACTCCAGTTCTGATCAACGAGACCTTGCCCTGAGAATCGTAGAAACCCCGAGACTGACACCCTCGGTAATCCTCCGTAATGCCCGTGTACGTTCGGATTGCTCGGATCGCCCTGTCCATCGTCCTTGTCGCTGCTGCTGCCATCACCAGCCTGAGCTCGTTGATCTCGCATATGCCCCAGGCGCCTGGGGCGCAGTAGCACTAGGGGTAGCCCTGGCCCTTGCCGTTCGTTGGCGGCGCTGGCGCCGTGCATCACATCCTGCACGACACAACACCGAAAAAACGACTCGTTCTGACATTCTCGATCTGGCTCTTCTGACCCAGCTCGCCGCCGCCACCACGCAGATTCTTGCTGCGGTAAGCTTGCCCTCACCGCATCTGCCCCTACACAGAACACCGGGTATCGAATTTGCCTATCTGATCTTGGCAGCGATCTTTGCCTTCATTGCCCTGTCGCTGTCTCTCCGTCGGGGCGATACAGGTCGTCGCCATGCGGCGCTGCTCAGCGCTGGTCTGTTCAGCTCCATAATCTACCTACGGGCTTTTGCTGTTCCCGAATCTGGACCCAGCTACGGCCCTGTGTTCGCGCTGGCCCTCCTGGCGGCTTTCCTGCTCCCTTCATGGACTGGGTCTTTCCCTGGCCGCTTTGCTCGTCCAGCCGCGGATAGCCGTGCCCACCTGGCTCGCTACCTACTGAGCCCTCTGCCCTGGGCTCTGCTGTTCCTCGCCGCAGTCGCCATAGCTGCCTTATTCTCCTCAGCTCCAGCCCAAAGTATCGATTTCTGGCTGAGGTTGGCCGCGTTGATGACCCTGACCGCCGTACTTGCGCTCTCCATTGATAGGTTGCAGACATGGCGATACGCGTCCTGGAGCGTGGTGGCCATTGCCGGGCTTATTCCCATTGCCCTTTCCGGGATCAAGCTGCTGAGCATGGCGATTGCCTTTGGCCCGCAGTCCGCCCTGGCCTACCGCTGGCATCCTACTGAATTGGGTGGTGCGAATCTGGTAGCCCGATCCGTGCTATGCGTGGTTCCCCTGGCCTTGGCCTTGGTCCAGGGCACAGCAACGCGACGGGCCTGCTGTCTGAGGTGGGGTATGGTCGGCGGCAGCGCATTTGTAATGCTCTACACTCGTTCCTGGGAGGGGCTCTTTGCCTGGCTAGCCATGCTGGGTGTGTACGGATCACTAGCACACTGGGAGAAGCTTAGTCCTGTATGGCGGAGGCTTGCTGGCTTGCGGCCCGCGCGCTGGATAGCAATCGCCGCTGCTATCATTCTTATCCTGCTGGTGGCCACAGTGGCAGTGCGTGCCGCATCTCTGCTCAACCCTTATTCCTTCAACGGCCGGATTATGCACTGGTACGGGGCGGTGCTGGCATGGCGCGATCACCCCTTCGTTGGTGCCGGCCCGGCAGTCGAGTCCAGCTATACACCCTATTCTGGGCAAGTGGACATGGTGCTGGACACACAGGCCACCATGGATGCCCCTCTGCGCGTGATTGAAATCAACGGCGAGGCGCTCAATACCCACGCCCACAACCTCTACCTGGAGATAGGAGCAGGCACAGGGGTTCTGGGTTTTGCCAGCTTTGCTGGGCTGCTGCTTGCCATGGTTTTATTGGGACTGCGGGTTTGGCGAGGAAGCAATGGAGCTCCCCGTCTCTGGGCGGCTGGCTGCCTGGCTGGGATCGCAGGCGCTCTGCTTTGGGGCGTAATGGACGTGCTATCGGTCACCCCGCCCTTCTTTAGCTTTCCCATATGGGGCTTGGCCGGTCTGCTCTTGGCCCTGGATCGGCTCAAGGATCCGGCCTCCTACCCAGTTGACCGAGTCTGGCGCTCGCCGACATATGCGTGGGGTATTGTGGCCTTGGCGGTGGCTTTTGTTCTCCGGCCAGCCTTTGCTTCCGCTAGCTATGCTTCTGGTTTCGAGGCCCTGCAGGAGCAGCGCTGGAAGGATGCTAGATCCCATCTAGGGAAGGCTGCATGTTTCCGGCCTCTCGATCCCCGCCCCCGCCAGCTCATGGCAGAGGCTTGCCTGGGGGCTGGCGATACCGCGTGTGCAGCGCTGGCCTACGAGCGCGCCAGCGAGCTCAGGCAGGACTATTCACCCTACTACTCCCAGTTGGGCTGGCTAGCCTGGCTCAATGGAGACTTGGACCAAGCCGTTGCTTACTTCCAGGCAGCGGTCGAAGCCGACCCCGATGAGGCCTGGCGCGATGGCCTGCATGCCGACCTGGGTCTGACCTACGCGGCCCAGGGGCTAGCCGCCGAGGCTGTTGCCGCGTTCCAGAAAACTCTTGAATTGAATCCTCATATGGCTGCTGCCCCCTACTGGCGCAAAGTCCAGCGTCCTGATAGCCGCCTGGAAAATGTTCTGGATCCTGTCTATGTGGCTGGCTCCTCCCAGGAACTGGAACAGCGCATTCGTGCTCATCTCGGGGTCGCAGGTTACACGGAACGCCAGACGCTGCCGGTCGATCTGGCTGGCAGCCCGCTGAGCCTGAACGATGTCTTGGATGGACTTGAAGATGACTACCAGGCAGCCCGTGCAGTCGGCAGCCGCAAGGCTCCGCTCTTGTTGGCTGCTTTGGCTGACGCGTCCCGCACAGCGCATCTGGCAGATCGAGCAGAACAATCATACCGAGACTTTCAGGCCCTAGAGCCCCAGAGCGCCCACGGCTTTCGGGAGTTGGGCATCCTCTATCGCCAGCTAGGGAGACTGGAACATGCGCAAGCGGTGTTGGAATTGGCTGTGAAGGTCAGTCCCAGCGACGCCGCATCGTGGTACAATCTTGCCCTCACCTATCTGGACCTGGGGGTGTGGCCGGCTGCAGAGCAGGCATTGGATGTCATTACTGGGCAGGCCTTCGTTTCCCAGTTCCATTCCCACCTATTTGACCCCGAGTTGTACGCGGCCCGTGCGCGTCTCCAGATGGAGAAGGCCGATCTCACCAGGGCAGTGATGGCTCAGTACAGAATGACGCTCATCCGCCAATGGCCCTCTGACTACTTGGGCTTGGCCGATCTCCATCGACAGACAGAGCGGGCTCAGAAGGCAGTAGGACAATGCGTCACGGCTGCGGATGTTCTGATCCGTGTCTGGCCCCGGCCGCTAGACCCGGAGCTTTGGAGTGTCGGCCGGTGCTTCGCTCAAGCAGGCACGACCACCCTACCGTCTGCAACTATGTCGCTGGCCGGCGACCATCCCCTGGTTGGCAACATCCTGCTGGGACATATCCACCGCGCGCAGGGCCAGCTAGACCAGGCGCTGGTCGCCTACCAGCGTGCTGCTGCCGCACGGCCTGATGAAGGTGGCCCCCATTACTTCTTGGGAGAGACCTATCAGGCATTGGGCCAGTTACAGCCGGCCGGGGCAGAATACCGCCGGGCTGCCGAACTCGATCCCCTGGAGTCGCTGCCCCTGCTGGCGCTCGGCCGGCTCCAATGGTCCCAGGGGCAGGCCCGGGCAGCCCTGGAAAGCTATCGCGCCGCGGTGGAGGTCAACCCCGGCTGGGGACCGGCCCACGCGGCATTGGGCAATGCCCTACTGGCCCTGGGCGACCGGGATGGTGCCGCGGAACACTACCGGTTAGCGCAGACCGTCACCCATGATCTGCAGGAAGGTCAGATCTACGACTTTGCCGCCCACTTGGCTGAAGCCGAGATCCGATCTCCCGGCCCTGATCAGGTGCGCCATGACTACTTTGACATCAGCGGCGATGCCCGCAGGGTACTGTTCATGCACCCCGACTCCTCGGCCCGCTACACGGTCCAGGTGCCCGAGGGCGCCCACCTGGCCTTTGACGTCGCCACCGCCCCTGAGTCCTGGGAACAACCTGGCGATGGCGTCAGCTTTACTATCAGCATCGAGCCTGTAGCGCATCTTGCATCCGACTCTTCTGTCTCGAATCCACTATCAGCGTTCTCAACCTACATTGACCCCAAGCATGATCCATCGGCCAGACGCTGGCATCCGCACAGCATAGACCTCGGTGCCTACGCTGGGCAGGCGGTAACGCTCACCTTTGAGACCTCTGCTGGACCCGTCAGCGACGACCGCTACGACTGGGCCGGCTGGGGCAGGCCAAGGCTGTTTTGGCCATGAGTCACTGTCTCCATCTGTCCCACGGGAATGCCTGCCCCAACTCCGGCTGAATTGACGCTGGAGCGAGTTCCGGCTATACTGATGGCACACAGTTCAGTGCATGCATGGGTAGGGGCCGAGACCTTGGGGGGCTGGTGCCTGTTTGCAGCCCGCATGTACGAGCACTTGGTGTTCCGACTGGTGTGAAGGCGAATCGGTAGACAGCCACAAACATCCCATCACGCAAAGGGATTGTGCAACGGATGGAGGATTGAGCTGGATACGGCCAAGCAGGAATTCTATGTGCTGATAGAACGAGATGGAGATGGCTTCTATGTCGGAGAGGTACCCCAACTGCGAGCTTGTTACAGCCAGGGGAAAACACTTGATGAGTTCATGACGAACATCAAGGATGTCATTCAACTATGCCTTGAAGGGCAAGACCAAGTGAATTTGCCGGTCCTCATGTCACGCGAGCCGATACATGCCTTGGAACGAGCAGGTTTCTAGATCACTCGGCAAAGGAGTAGCCATGTCCGCATGCGGCACCCAGGTGGCCAGATCGTGACCGTCCCTGTACACCGAGGCCAGGGTATTGGCCCAGGTCTCTTGCGCAGGATATTGCGCGATGCGGAATTGACTCGTGAAGCGTTCATGGAGCTTCTCGATCAGGCCTGATTCACCTGTTATCTTGGATGGTTACTGCTGCATGCCTCAGCCTTCTCGAGCAAGCTACTCTAACCTCACCATGAAGGTCCTGGTCCTTAACCCACCTTTCCACCCGCGATACTCCCGCTCCCAACGCAGCCCTGCCGTGATCAAGAGTGGGGTGCTCTATTACCCTATCTGGCTGGCCTATGCTACCGGGGTCCTGGAGCAGGATGGCTTTGCTGTGAAGCTGGTGGACGCGCCGGCGGCAGGCTACGGTCTCCAGCACGTGCTGGGGCTGGCTGGCGAGCTGCAGCCCCGCCTGGTGGTCATTGACACCAGTACCCCCAGCATCTCACAACGATGTCGAGGTGGCCGAAGCGATCAAGAGCCGCGTCCCAGGCGCGTTTGTCCTCCTGGTTGGCCCCCACGTCACGGCCCTGCCCGAGGCAGAGCCTGGCAATGAGTCCTGCGGTGGATGCGGTGGTCCGGGGCGAATATGACTATACCGTGCGCGACCTGGCCCGGCTCGCTGGCGGGCAACGGCGAGCTGACCGGGCAGAGTCCACGGGCACTGAGCTACCGGCTGCTCGGGATGGCGCTGATCCGCCACAACCCGGACCGCCCTCCCATCCAGGACCTGGACGCCCTGCCTTTTGTCAGCGAGGTCTACAAGCGGCATCTGCGCGATCGAGGACTATTTCTACTCCATCGCCCGCTACCCGGAGGTGACCCTCGTCACCGGCCGGGGCTGCCCCTACCGCTGCACCTACTGCCTCTGGCCCCAGACCATCACCGGCCACCAGTATCCGCCAGCGCAGTGTCGACAACGTCGCCGACGAGTTCGAGTACATTGCCCGCGAGTTTCCCCAGGTGCAAAGAGGTCTTTATCGAGGACGATACCCTTACCGCTGGACCAGGAGCGTGTGCCGGCCCTGGCCGAGGCACTGATCCAGCGGGCAACCGCCTGCCTTTTAGCGCCAACGCGCGGGCCAAGGTCAGCTATGAGACGCTGGTCTGGCTCAAAAAGGCTGGGCTGCGCCTGCTGTGCGTTGGCTTTGAGAGCGGCGACCAGGCGGTGCTGGACGCCATGCGCAAGGGGATCCGGGTTGAGCAGTTCTTCCGTTTCCGGGAGGATGCCCGGCGGGCCGGGGTGCTGATCCACGGCTGTTTCATGGCCGGCGGGCCCGGTGAGACGCGGGAGTCGCTGGCAAGACGCTGGAACTGGCCAAGGCCCTGGACCCGGACACCGCCCAGTTCTTTCCCCTGATGGTCTACCCCGGCACCGAGGCTTACGACTGGGCCAGGCGTCGGGGCTATCTTACCACCGAGGACTTCCGGCAGTGGCTCACGCCCGAAGGCCTGCACCGCAGCTGTCGTCAGCCAGCCGGACCTCACCGCCGAGGAGTTGGTTGCCTGGTGCGATCAGGCGCGTCGAGCCTTTTACCTCGGCCGCGCTACGTGGCGGCCAAGGCCTGGGAGATTCTGGCCCACCCTGCCGAGGCGGGCCGAATCCTGCGCGCTGCACCGTGTTTTCTCAGGCATCTCTTTCGCCCCTCTTCGTCAAGACCGGTACCCGCAGAGCTGTCCGTACGGGACGGCTGTCTGATGCTCAGCCCATCCATCTATCTCCATCGTCGTTCCTGCCTACAAGGCAGCGGGTACCATCGACACGTGCCTGGATGCATTGGAGCAGCAGACGATCTCCGAGACAAAGCCTACGAAATCATCGTTGTCGACGATGGCTCTTCCGACGGGACCCGGACCCGGGTCCAGGCTCACCCCGACGTGCGGCTGTTCACCCAGGAGCGCGCCGGGCCTGCGGCCGCCCGCAACCTGGGCGCTGCAGCATGCCCGCGGCGAGATCGTGCTCTTCACCGACGCCGACTGCCAGCCCGCCCGGATTGGATCGAGCAGATGGCGGCTCCCTTTACCGATGAGGCCAGTGGCTGCGGTCAAGGGTGCCTACCTGACCCGCCAGCGGGAGATTGTGGCCCGTTTTGTCCAACTGGAGTACCAGGACAAGTACGACCGCATGGCCCGCCAGGCCTACTATCGATTTTGTCGACACCTATGCCGCCGCCTACCGCCGGGATTTCTTTGTGGCCCACGGGGGATTCGACAGCAGCTTTCCTGTGGCCTCCGTAGAAGATCAGGAATTCTCATTTCGTCTGGCGAGCCAGGGCCTCAAGATGGTCTTTGTTCCTCGGGCCCGCGTCTACCACTTGGGCCATCCTGCGGATTTCAAGGCCTATTGCCGCCGCAAGTTCATCATCGGCTATTGGAAGGTAAAGGTAGCCAGGATGCACCCTGGCAAGCTCCTGCGCGACTCCCATACCCCCCAGATTCTGAAGGTCCAGATCTTGCTGGTCGGGCTCGGAGTCCTGTGCCTGCTGGGCTATCTCCTCTGGCCGGCCTTGTACTGGGGGAATCGGACTCTCAGGAGTCTTGTTTCTGGTTTCAACACTGCCTTTTGTCGTCAAAGCATGGCGCAAGGATCCCCAGGTGGCACTTGTCTCTCCCGCCCTGCTTCTCGTACGAGCCCTGGCGTTGGGTACAGGCTTCTGTATAGGTCTCGCTGCCAATCTGATGCCCGCTGGCGCCCCCCATACAGATCCGGCGGTGGAGGAGGGACAGAACTGAGGTGCGCCGCCAGGACTATCGCGCCACCCTGATCGTGATGCTGGGCCTGGTCCTCGCGACCGCGACTGGTTTTCTGCGCGAGGCAGCCCTGGCCTTCGAACTGGGCGCCGGCCGGGCGATGGATATCTTTCTCATTGCCTTCACCGTACCCGAGTTCTTTTTTATCGCCCTGCCCACCGTTCTTTCGCCAGCCGTTATTCCACTCTTTTCCGATATCCGGCTGCGTGCAGGTGAGCGTGCCGCCTGGCGCTTTGGGCTGCGGGTTGCCGGCGCCTTGCTGGCGCTGCTGCTGGGGCTCACGGCCCTGGCTGCTTTGGCTGCTCCCATCTACCTGCGTTGGCTGACTCCTGGCTTTGGCCCGGTGGCCCAGGTCCAGACCCAACAAGCCCTGTACTTGATGCTGCCGGCCATCAGCCTGATGGGCTTGGCGGCGCTGGCTGGGGCGTTCCTCCAGATCCACAGGCGTTTTGGCCGGCCCGCCCTGTCCACCGCCGTGTACAACATCACCTTTGTCGCCACCCTATTGGGCCTGCCGCTCCTGTGGCGTGTCGGCCGGGCTGCCCTGGGGGTGACCCTCGGCGCCGCAGTGGCTCTGGCCATCCAGATTCCCCTGTTACTGCGCTACCGCTCTTCCCCCAGCAAACCAGTGCCGGAGCAGGATGGGGTGCGACCAGTCATCAGCTTGGGCCACGTAGCCCGACTGGCTGGCCCGCTGGCCGCAGCCTATGCCGTTCACCACCTGATCCTGTTTGTTGATCGGGCCATGGCCACAACGCTGCAGGCCGGAAGCGTGGCCGCCCTGGCCTATGCTTACCGTCTGGCCCTGGTCGTTGGCCAGTTGAGTGGCCTGGCGGTGTCGACGGCCCTATTTCCTCGCATGTCTGAGCAGGCGTCTGGCGGTGACCAACCTGGCCTCCGGGCTAGTCTGGCGGGTGCGCTGCGTTTTGTCTGGCTGGTTGGCATGCCGGCCACTGCTGGGTTGATCGTCCTGCGCTTGCCCCTGGTTGAGGTCCTCTTTGAACGCGGCGCCTTTGATCGGGCGGCTACTGTAGCCGTGAGCGACGTGTTGCCTTGGTACGCCCTGGCTGTGCTGGCTGACGCCCTCTGCCAGCCACTGTGGCGCGTGCTCTATGCCGGGCGCCGCGGGGGAACCGTCTTGGCTGTCAATGGCCTGCAGACTACTGTCCGGATCTTGGCCAACGTTGCGCTCATCAAACCCCTCGGGTATAATGGCCTGGCGCTCTCGGCCGCGTTGGGGCTGTCTCTGCAACTGGTCGTTCTTGCCTGGCTGGTACGCTGCCGTCTGGGTGCCTATCTGACAAGGGACTGGTGGCGCAGCGCGGCCCATGGCACCCTGGCCGCCGTTCCTGCCCTCGTCGTCGCCGGCTTCCTGGTCCGCTACCTGTCTGCCGGGCCAGCCCTGCTGGCGCTCCTGGCGGCTGGTATGCTGGGGGCTCTGATCTATCTACTCTTGCTCAGGCGGCTCGAGAAGCGCTAGTCGCCCAGCCTCCCGCAAGTTCCGGTGAGCGCTGGGAATAGCCAACCGCTGCTCCTCTGCGTGGCTTTGGCCTTGCAGTTTCTGCGATCAGCCTGCGTGGGGCTTGGCTGTGGAAAAGTGTAGCCAGTGAGTACAGAACAAACATCTTCCCAACAGTGTCCCGATACGCTGGACGTCCTTATGGCCTGTGGGCTGGCCCTTTTTTTGGCGTTGCTTCCCTTTCACTTGGTTATTAAAAGCTTGCTTCCCGGCTCTCTGGGTACCTACTGGAAAGAGGCCTTGTTGGGCCTTTTGATCGTCCTGTGGGCCGTCCGCTGCTTTCGCGCCCGCCGGGTACTGTTGACCGGTACACCTCTCGATGGCGCCGTGCTACTCTACTTGGCCGTCCTGCTTCTACGTTTTGTTCTGGATGGTTTTGCTTGGGTTGGCGCTTGGGGCCTCTATATATCCGTCCTGTATCTGCCCCTCTTCTGGCTGGTTCCGACGCTGCTGCGACGCTGTCCGGCTTGGAAGACGAAGCTAGTGGCCCTGCTGGTTGGCGTCGGAGCCGTGGTCGCAGTGGGCGGGATCCTCGAGTTCGCCCTGGACATCCCCCTGTGGCCCTCGGGCGAGATGGTCAAGCGCCAGGGATTTCCCAGCGTCTTTATCTATGCTACCCACATTCGCCGCGTCTATTTTACCTTCGACTCGCCCACCACGCTGGCCAACACCCTGGCTATGCTCCTGCCGCTGGCCCTGGCACTGGTCATGATCGCCCGCAAGCCCTGGGGGACGCTGGCGGCCTGTTTGGCGGCGGCGCTCATGGGCGTTTGTATCGTAGTCACTTTCAGCCGGGGCATCTGGGTGGCCACAGTCCTGTCCCTCGTTGTCATGGGAATCCTGAGTGGTTTCGTGCAGCACAGGTTGCGCATTCTGCTGCTCGTCGCCGGCATGCTGGCCGTCATTTCCCTGGCCTGGGGACTGGCGGCAGGCCTGTGGCCTGGCTTTGAGCAATCGACCTTTGTGGGCGTGGTCGAACTCTCCCCGGAAGCCTACGAGGCCGCGCCGGTTTTGGGCATCAGCCAGGACCTGCTATCCAGCAGCCCGCTTCTGGGCACGGCGATTATCAAAAACTGGATCCTTCGCGATCCTATCACAGCCCAGGACGACGCGCGCCCGGTTCTGTACCAACACCCACCAGAGACCGGCAAGGATGAAATTATCTACGCCGTCGACGTGCCACAGCATGGCGCTCTGCACTTTGGTATCGCCCTCGCCCCCGAAACTTGGACGCCCGCTATGGGCGACGGAGCCACCTTCCAGGTCTATGTCTCTGAGCTTGACGCGCCCCAGGAGGGCGAGCCTGTCTTTGTCCGCTATATCAACCCCAAGCACAATCCCAGTGACCGCCGCTGGCGCAACTACCTGGTTGACCTGGCACCCTGGGCCGGACGTACTGTGCACCTCAGCCTGAGTACCGAGGCCGGTCCGGCGGGTGATTGGGCTTTTGACTGGTCCGGTTGGTCCAATCTGCGCGTCGTCAGCGTCGAGCCGGGCTTTTTTGATTCTGCGTCCCCAGAGAGCGCTATCCTACGCCATACCCGTTCGATCGCAGACTGGGTACAGGACGAAACCAACCGGGACCGGTTGGCTGCCTGGAGCCAGGCGTATCAGGCCTGGCGTGTGGCTCCGCTGTGGGGCCAGGGACTGGGCACAACGGGGGTAGCTGCCTTCCGTACCCAGCCTCGGCATGCTTTTGTCACCGAGAGCCAGGTGCTCAAATCCCTGGTCGAACTCGGCCCCCTGGGCCTCCTGGCCCTGGCCTACCTTTGGTTCCAGATCGCTCGTGTCGGCTATCGAGCCTATCGCCAGGCAGAGGATCCAACTTACCATGCCCTTTTGCTTGGCATCCTGACCAGCATGTTGGTGGTCTTTGTCGAAGGCTTGGTCTACCAGAACCTGGAGGTCAAGCAAGTCAATGCCTACTTTTGGACCCTTGTTGGTGTTTTGGCCACGCTGGGCGGCCAGGTGTCGCGCCGTGGAACAGAGGGTACCCAAAGATGACAGGGTGGCCGCGGTGTTGGCCTAGGGAAGCCTGCCAGGCCCAATGCCCCTGCCAGGCGCAATGCCCCTGGGGTGGAACTAGATGAAACCTCCATCCATCTCGGCCATCATCGTCAATTGGAACCATGGTCATCTTATTCAAGAGTGCCTGGAAGCCCTGCTGGCTCAGGGATATGCTCCCCTGGACGTCACCGTCGTGGACAATGGATCTCACGATGGCTCGCCGGAGCAGATTGATGGCCACTACCCATCTGTGCGTCTGAGGGTATTTCCTGAGAATTATGGCTTTTCGCGCGCCTTCAACTGGGGGGTGAGGCACAGCACCGGCGATTGGATCCTGTCCCTCAATCCGGACACTGTTGTGCAGGACCGGTGTATCTGGGAGATGCTGCAGGCTGTGGGCCTCTGTGGAGGGCAAAGTGCCCGAGTCGGCTCCGTCGCTCCCAAACTGCTGCAATCTGCCGACCCCACGATCCTGGACTCGACAGGCCTCTTTATCGACCGCCGCCGGCGCCCCTACGACCGCGGACAGGGCGAGCCAGACCGCGGGCAGTACGACGCGGGCGTGGATGTATTCGGCGCCTGCGGCGCCGCCGCGCTCCACCGCCGCACCATGCTGGAGGATCTGGCCCTGGATGGGGAGTACTTTGACGCAGGTTTCTTTGCTTACTATGAGGACGCCGACCTGGCCTGGCGGGCTCAGCTTCGTGGCTGGCGGTGCCTCCATTCGCCTCGGGCTGTTGCGACCCACGCCCGTGGTTGGGGTGATACCTTGCGCAAACCAGGCCGAGAGGCCAAGAACGCTGCTGGCCCCCGGCTGGCCCTGCGCAACCGGTACCTCATGACTGCCAAGAATGACCTACAGCGTCACTTTTTCGCTGACTTGCCTTCCATCCTGGCTGCTGAACTGCCGCGTCTGGGCTATACGGCCGCAACCAGGCCCAGTGTGATCTTGGGCCTACTCGACCTGCTTCGCGCCCTTCCCCGGGCCTGGCGCCAGCGGCACCAGATCCAGAGCCGCCGTACCGTAGACGATGCCGCCATCCGACGTTGGTTCGTCGTGCCTGCTGAATCTGGTCCACGAGGACTGAGAGAGAGGTAGAACATATTCAACCAGTCTTCGCTGCCATGATCCTCGATCATCTCCGGGCAAGGACGCTCCAATCATATGGAATCCTCGGCCTGCAGCTACTTGAGGACGATGGCGTTCTCCGGGCAGACGCTCACACATAGTCCACATCCGACACAGCGTTCGGTCACGACGCGCATGCTGTCATCCGTCTCGACGGGGCTGCTTTGAAGCAGACGCGGGCGCATATGCCGCAAAGGCCGCACAGTTCCGGGTCGATCACGGCCTTGGCGTCGCTGCGCATCTCTGCTTCCGCCAGCCGGCGATGGGTCAGACCGCGCAGGGTGTTGATGTCGGCTACCTCCCGGCCGGCCAGATATCTGCGCAACTGCTTCTCGACCTGATCAAAGACCCGTAGCCCACGCAGCAGCGGCGCGGCGACCATGCCCACCACCGTCGCGCCAACCATGGTTGTCTCGACCACGTCCTCGGCCCTGCTTACGCCGCCCACACCGACTACCGGCAGATCCACAAATCGTGAGATGTCGTACACGTACTTGACCATGACCGGCTTGATGGATTCGCCGGAAAGGTAGCCGGTGCCATCCTCGCTGCCCATGCTGGGCAGGCCGGTCTCCACATCCACCGCAAGGACAGGGCCGATAGAGTCCATCGCTGCCACGGCGTCGATCCCGGCGGCTACCAACTCTTTGAGTGTTTCCTCCAAACGGGGCATAAAGGGGCAGAGCTTGACCATCAGCGGGATTTTGACGCGGGGGCGGGCCAGCTTGACGGCGCGAATCAGGTCCTCAGGATCATAGTCGACCAGCGAAACGGCATCCGGGCCGCACTTGGCGACCTCTTCAGCCATGTCCGCGGCTTCCTGGGGCGTGACATAGTTCTTGGCGATGCTGGTCACCAGCATGAAGTCCCGCTCGCGGAGGGCCTTGATCTCCTCCAGCCATTGCTCAAAGCCCACGTCCGACCAATCGGCATTCATCAGGCTGTTGCGCCCGGTTTTGGCGATGTAGGGGTTGGGTGAGGTTGCCGGTTGGGGTCGCATGCCCTTGGTAAAGAACACGCCGATGTTGTACTCAGCGGCACGGAGGATCCGGTCCGCGCTGCCGGTGGCCGGACCTTCGGTCAGGGCCAGTGGATTGGGCAGGGTGTGGCCCAAGAAATCAACGGACAGGTTTACCTCGCTGGTTTTCATAGGTCCTCCTCAAGCGCCTTGAAACTGCTGATTCTTGCTGGATGGGCAAAGGTCTCCGACCAAGATTCCCTGGCCTTTCTTGATGGGCGAAGGTCCGACCAAGCTCGCTTGGCCTGAGCCCACTCGGCTGTGGCTAGGAGAGCGTGCCGAACAAAGAGAGTCTCCGACCTTCCTGATGGGCGAAGGCTCAACCAGAATCCCTTGGCCCGAGTACCAGTCGGCTGCGGTCAAGAGACCTTGCCGAACAAAAAAGTCTACTTTTGATGGGCGAAGGTCCAACCAAGCTCGCCTGGCCTGAGTCCACTCGGCTGTGGTCGGGAAGACCTTGCCGAACAGACGGGAGCCTTGGTTTGTTTACGCATTGTACGCCTCACGGGCGGCGGCGATTCTGTCAGGCGTGATAGGCAGGCTTTGGACCCGCACGCCGGTCGCGTCATAGACCGCGTTGGCGATTGCGGCAGCTGTGGGTGACATGGGTAGCTCGCCCATTCCTTTGGCCCCGTAAGGGCCTTCGGGGTGCGCGTTCGAGATGCTGATGGATACCATCTCTGGGATGTCTGTGGTCCTCGGCAGGCCCAGGCGGCCGTAACTGCTGGTGACCGGCCGGCCGGCATCCAGCCGGAATTCTTCGCTGAGGCCGTAGCCCATACCCATGACGATGCCACCCTCGATCTGACCCTTGATGCCCTGGGGATTGATGGGCTCCCCTACGTCGGAGGCGGAGATGACTTTCAGTACCTCAACTTTATCTGTGGCCGCGTCAACCGCCAGAATGACCGCCTGCGCGGCGAAGGAATAGGCAAAGTGGAGCTGGGTTTTCTCTGGATCTTGTTCAGGGAGAGGCAGGGATTCGACATAATCAGGGACGGGGTAGGTACGAGGCGCGATGTAGAAAGCTTCTCGCTCAAAGGTCTTGTCCGCGGCAGCGGCCTGCGCCGCTACCTCGTCCAGGAGACGCAGCCTTTCGCCTCCGTCCACCAGATAGAACGCCCCACCGCTCAACGTCACAGCTTCGGCATGTAGGTCCAATTCCTCTGCCAAGGCAGCGCAGAGATCGGACTGCAGTCCCTTGGCAGCTTGGTAGACCGCATTACCGGTCACAAAAGTCTGGCGGGAGGCTGTTGTCATCCAGCCTGAGGGGTCTTGGGCCGTGTCGCCCACATGCCAGCGAACCCGATTGAGGCGGACGCCGAGGGTCTGGGCTGCAATTTGGACCATCGCCGTGTCCGAGCCCTGGCCCATGTCCATCGCCCCCTGGCGGAGCAGGACGTCGCCATCGGGCTGCAGGATCAGATGGGCTCCAGCTCCGTCCTCCATACCGGACCCCAGGCCGACGTTCTTGTAGGATGCGGCGTATCCGACGCCGATCTGCTTGCCAGGCGGTGGGTCAGGCGCTTCAGATTTGGCTACCGCCTCGCGCACGGCCTCCAGCGTGGCTCGAGCGCCAACGCTATGCTGGAGAATGTGCCCGGTGACCGTCATATCGCCCGCATCCAGGATGTTCTTCAGACGAAAATCGACGGGATCCATGCCAATCGCCTCGGCCAGGCGGTCCATCTGGATTTCGGCAGCAAAAGTGGCCTGGGGATTGCCGAATCCTCGGAAAGCGCTGCCGTGGGGATTGTTGGTGAAAGCGCCATATACATCCACCTTGGCATTGGGCACGTTGTAGGGACCGCAGGAAAAGGCCGCGGAGCGGAAAAGTACAGCATCTGTGGCGGAGGCATAGGCGCCGCCATCGCCATAGATCTCAACCTCGGCTGCGACCAGCTTGCCTTCCCGCGTCGCACCAGTGCGATAGCGGAGCCACTCAGCGTGGCGCTTGCCTGAGGCCAGGATGGATTCCTCGCGCGTCCAGACAAACTTGACCGGGCGCCCGGTTTTTACCGCGCCGAGCGCCGCGATGATCTGAACGGTGATGTCCTCTTTGCCCCCAAACCCGCCGCCCATGGGCATATGTACCACGCGGACTTTTTCCAGGGGCAGGTCGAGAGCGGCGGCGACGTCTTCCTGGTCATGGATGGAGCTTTGGCTGCCAATATAGACCGTCACGCTACCATCCCCACCCGGCACAGCCAGCCCAGCTTCCGGTTCCAGGTAGGCGTGCTCGATCGCGGGCGTGTAGTACTCGCCCTCGACGATCACGTCCGCTTGGGCGAATCCTTTGTCGATGTCGCCTTTGCGGATAGGGATGTGGCAGGTAAGATTGCCATCCTCGTGGATGGCGGCCGCGCCCTTGGCCAGTGCCTGCTGAGGGTTCTCGATCACGGGCAGGGGTTCGTACTCGACCTCGATCAGCGCCAGGGCGGCCTCGGCTGCGGCCTCGGTCTCGGCATAGACTGCGGCGACGGTCTCGCCCAGGTAGCGCACCTTGTCTTCCGCCAGAACTGGTTGGTCCTTGCGGATGATGCCAAAGCCGTTCCGGCCGGGCACATCCTCAGCAGTGAGCACTGCCACCACTCCGGAGGCGGCTTTGGCGGCTGAGGTGTCCAATCCCAGCAGAAGGGCGTGGGGGTAGGCGGCCCGGAGTACCTTGGTGTGCAGCATGCCCTCTACCTTGAGGTCGGCCGAGTACTGGAGCCGTCCGGTGACCTTGTCCACACCGTCTACGCGGGCTACCGCCTTGCCGACGACCTGGTCCTCAGCGGGATATAGCTGCCCGGCAGGCACCTCTGTTATCCCTTCCCGGAGTAAACAAGCCGCCTCCTGTACAGCGGTGATGATGGGCCGGTAGCCGGTGCAGCGGCACAGATTGCGCCTCAAGGCTTTTTTGATTTCTGCTTCCGAGGGATTGGGGTTGCTGTCCAGCAACGCCTTGGCTGCCATCACCAGGCCCGGTGTGCAGAATCCGCACTGAATGGCCCCCTCCCGCACCATGGTGAATTGCAGCGGGTGCAGGCGATCGCCATCTGACAGCGATTCGATAGTCTCAACGCTGCACCCCTGCAAACGATTCATTCTTTGCACGCAGGCCTGCCTGGCCCGGCCGTCCACAATGACCATACAGGCCCCGCAGGTCCCCTCTGAGCAGCCATCCTTTGCGCCTGTCAGTCCCAGCTCTTCCCGTAGGAAGGTGAGCAGCGTCATTTCAGGGTCGACCCGGGCTTCGATTCCTTGGCCGTTTACATTCAAGCATATCGTTTCTGTCACGGATTCGCCTCCTTCAGGGTTCAACCTGTCTAGCGGGCGCTCAGCGAGACCGCTAATGCCCTGCGAATAGTTCCGCCCGAGGCATTGGAAGTCATTCGTTCAAAGTTCTTGTTCAAGAAGAAAACCACGCCGGCGTGACAGCTTTGCGCCAGCGTGGTCCCTGTTCGGGCCAACCCGCTTGCAGCAGATCGCGTGTTTCGATGCCAGCATGGCTGATCAGGTCGACCGTGGCTTCGCGCGCTCGATGCAGGACCGCGTCTTCGTCCATCGTCAGTATTTTGTGATCTTCCATGAGCACCTGCCCGTCGACGATCGTAGTTAGGACGTCTGCCCCTCGCGCGCTGTAGACCAGTTTAGGGATCGCCTGATGGGGGCTACCGCTGGGCGGCACCATCAGGTGCGGCTGGTACAGATCGACTAGGATGAGATCGGCGCGCTTGCCTGGTTCCAGGCTGCCCGTCTGCTCCTCCAAGCCCAGCACCCTGGCGCCATCCACCGTGGCCATCTCCAGCGCGTCCTCGGCTGTCAGTACCTCGGCATCCAGGTGCTGGACCTTTTGCAGCATGGCGGCGGTTTTCATCACCTCGAATAGGTCATAGGTATAGCTGGCTGCCCCGTCGGTGCCGAGGCCAACCGTCACGCCTTGAGCCCGCAGTTCCGCCACAGGGGCGACGCCATAGCCCAGGTGGGCGTTGGCCACCGGGCAATGGGCGATCTTGCTGTCGGTTTCGGCAATCAACTGTATCTCACGCGGAGACAGCCAGACAGCGTGGATGAGGATCGAATCTGGACCGGTGAGACCGATCTCATGAACGTGCTCCAGGTCCCGCATGGCATAGTGCTTGAGCGAGCGGGAGATAATCTCGGCCCAGCCCGCCACGTGGGTCGCCAACTGCAAACCTTGCGACCGTGCCATCGCGATGGTCTCCTCCATCAGGCGGTCGCTGATATCTTCGGTAGAACCTGGACCGAGGGCGACGATGGTGCGGCCTCGTCGGTGCCAGCGGTCGATAAAGGCGTTGGCCTCTGCGATCAGCTCATCCTCGCGCCGGATCATGGCCATGTCCTCGAACTCGATGTGCTCCCCGGCAAAGGATTGATCCAGCAGGCCATAGACCACGTGGTGCCGCAGTCCTGCATCCCGAAATGTCTCGGCTACGCGATGGATGCTTTCGAACTCGTTGTGCAGGTACCAGTGGTCAGAGACAGTCGTCGTACCGCTCTTGATCATTTCCAGGGCAGCGATCTCGGCCCCAACCTGGGCATGCCCGGCGCGAATCTGGGAGGCGATGGGAAAGTTAAAGCGCCAGTTCCACGGATCGAAATGCATGTCGTAGCCGATGCCTTCCAGCAGGGCCTGGTAGACGTGTGTGTGGGTGTTGACCAGGCCGGGGCAGACCACGCAGCCTGAGGCGTCGATCGTCTTGCGCGCTTGATACGCATCAGGCGTCTTGGTCACAGCGACGATGCGGCCATCGTCCACGGCCACGGCGCCACCCTCGATGACGCGGCGCTGCTGATCCATAGTGATGATGGTCCCACCGCTGATGATGAGGTCAATCATAGTTTGTAGGCTCCTGTATTGTCATTAAAGTGGCGGTGCAGGATTCCGTCCCCTGGCTCAACTGGGACTTGCCACCGTGAGTATTCATGGTGTGCTCCTCGCAACGACGTGGCCTGGTTGGGCTATAATAGGCCGGCCCGCAGCGCCAAGTCGGTGGCTGCCTCCTGCGCGGCAGAAAAGACCTCATGGGTATCCAGTGTTTTGACCTGCCTGTCCTCCATGAGCACCTGTCCGTCCACGATGGTTGTGCGCACGTCGGCGGCATTGGCTGAATAGACCAGTTGCTCCACGGCGTTGGTGCGCGGGCCCCTAAAGATGGGCCACAGGTGGGGAGCCATGAGATCGACAAGGACAATGTCCGCCTTTTTCCCAGGCTCAAGGGAGCCGATTTCGTCGTCCAGGCCCAGCGCCTGGGCTCCACCCATGGTGGCCATGCGCAGCATCTGAGCGCAGGGCATGGCTGCTGCATCCTGGCGATGCAGCTTTTGGATGGTGGCCCCCAACCTCATCTCCTCGAATATATCCAGGTTGTTGTTGCTCAGGTTGGAATCAGTGCCCAGGCCAACCCGCAGGCCCGCGGCCAGGAGATCGGGGATGGGGGCCACCCCAGAGGCCAGCTTGACGTTGCTGCTGGGATTATAGGCCACCGCCACGTCCCGGTCCGCCAGAGTACGGATATCCTTCTCATCAAGCCAAACACAGTGGGCGGCCAGGCAACGTGGCCCCAGCACCCCCAGGCTGTCGAGGTACGCCACCGGGCTGAGTCCGTGCGTGGCCCGTATCTCCTCGACTTCCGAAGCTGTCTCGGCCAGATGAGTATGAATGCCTACATCGTAGCGCTCTGCCAGCCGGGCGATGCGCACAAAGCCCTCGTCCGACACGGTAAAGGGGGCGTGGGGCCCAAACCAGGCCTGGATGCGACCGGCCGCTCGCCCGTGCCATTCGGCGATGAAGGCTTCATTGTCCTCAATGGTCTCCCCTGCGCCGGGAACAGATTCGATGATTTGCGGGCTAAAGATTGCCCTGAGGCCCGAACGCTCGACCACCTTGGCTGCCTCCGCCGGGAAGCGAAAGATGTCGATGAAGGTCGTGATCCCGCCCCTGATCATCTCCAATTGGTTGAGTAGGGCAGCGCCGTGCATGTGCTCTGGCGTATAGGCCCTGTCTTTTGGGAAGCAGATCTCGTCCAGCCAGCGCATCAGGGGCAGATCCTCGCAAAAGCCCCGCAGCAGGCACTCGTGCATGTGGGTGTCCACCAGACCGGGCATCACCACGCAGTTGGAGGCGTCAATGATCTTCCGGCAGGGCTCGGCCACCGGCTCGGCCTTGCCGGCGCTGACGATGCGGTCGCCAACCACGGCTACCTGGCCGGGATCGTAGCATGTGCTTGTCCCATCCATGGTAAGAACGATGCCGTTTTGAATCAACAGGTCAATCATGGCAAACTCTCATAGATCATCACATCCTCCCGCAGGCTGCGATGGATTTAGAGTGACTCGTCGATGCTCACAAGCACCCTGCTCAAGTATCTACCTGGTCCAAGCTTGCAGGAGGAGCGCTGGACGCCCGCTACCCGGCGGTGTAGCCGCCATCCACTATCAGGGGCGCCCCAGTCATAAAGGACGAGTCATCGGAGGCCAAAAACAGGGCTGCCTTGGCCATCTCTTCGGGCTGGGCCATTCGGCCCAGTGGGCGCCCACGCTCCATGCGCAGGCGCATGGCCTCAGGATCTGGGTGAGCCTGAATGACGCCCAGGGTCATGGGCGACGCCGTCACGCCCGGGCACAGGGCATTGGCCCGGATGTTGTGTTCAGCATAGTCCAAGGCGATATTGCGTGTCATCTGCAGAACCGCGCCCTTGGATGTGGTGTAAGCGGCCAACCCTTTCAAGCCGACGATGCCGGCTGCCGAGGACGTGTTGATGATCACACCGCCGCCACTCTGGATCATGGCTGGAATGGCGTATTTGCAGCCCAGAAATACGCCCTTGACGTTGACCTCCATCACCCGGTCCCAGTCTTCCTCGCGTGTCTCGGTGATGGTAGCGGCCAGGTTGGTACCTGCATTGTTCAAGAGGATATCCAGCCGGCCAAAGGCATCGACGGTGGCCTGTACCATGTGCTGGACCTGGCGGGTCTGGGAAACGTCGACCTGGACAAAGATCGCGCTGTGGTCATTCGCCTCGATCTGGGCGACCGTATTCTGGCCATCCGAAATAGAGATGTCCGCCACCGTGACCCGCGCCCCTTCCCGGGCAAAAAGAATAGCTGTTGCCTGTCCGATGCCGGATCCGGCGCCGGTGATGATGGCTGCTTTACCTTCGAGTTTCATTCAATCTCTCTGTAGTGCCAAATGAGATGACCATTTCGTTTAGACCGCCAAAGTTCCGACGAATACCAGGTCGCAACCTGAGCAATCTATACACTCAGAACAGGTCCAGCACGGTGCCATTCATGGCCTTCGATCTGGACTGTGTCAGGAATAGTACGGTACGCGCTACATCTCTGGGCGACAGCCAGCCTGAGCGATCAGCCTTGCGATTGGCCAGGCGCATTCGTTCGGTGTCGACAGGCCCGGGACATACGGCCTGAACCTGTACCCCGGTTCCAGTCATTTCGGTGGCCAGGGCTTGGGTCAGTGCTACAAGGCCCGCCTTGCTGGCCGAGTAGGCGGCCATGTTCGCCTCTCCCTGTCGCCCGGCGCGTGAGGCGATGTTGATGATCTGTCCCTGTCCCTGAGCCAGCATCGGCACCAGGGCCGCCTGGCTGCAGAGGACGGCTGACCGCAGGTTCACGCGCCACATTGTTTCCCACTCGGCAGGTGTAGTCTGGACAAAGGGCTTTCGCAGGCCCAGCCCAACGTTGTTGACCAGAATATCCAGCTGGCCAAATTTCCCCAGCACGGCCCCGACCAAGTTCTGTACCTGGATCTCTTTCGGTTACGTCGGCAACGTAGCCCTGAGCACCCTCGGCCAGCCGGGTGCATTCCCCGGCTACGGCTTCCACATCAGCCCGGGTACGAGCCACCGGCGCCACCCACGCGCCCTCTCCTGCCAGCGCCAGGGCAATGGCCCGGCCAATACCCCGGCCAGCGCCGGTGACGATGGCAACCTGGCCCTCGATCACGTTCAGGCTTCTGCCGCTGCGGCTGCTGCTGCTGCCACTCTTGCCGTCGCCCTTCTCTGGTGCCGGATGGCAGAGAACACGAGTACTACAAGCGTCGTAACGTAGGGCAGCATCAACACGATCTGAGAGGGCAGCCCAAACTGCTGTAGCCCGATGGCCAAGGCATCGGTAAATCCGAATATCAAGGCCGCGATCATGCTCTTTACCGGTTTGCCCTCGCCAAAGTTGATAGCTGCCAGGGCCAGCCAACCGCGCCCAGCGGGCATGCCTTCGGAAAAGAGGTTCAGATAGGCCAGGGAGAGAAAGGCACCGCCAAAGGCACACATGACACCGCTCATGGAAAGGCCAAAATACTTCATCAGGCGCGCATTGATCCCCACCGCGACGGCGGCTTCCTCGTTCTCTCCAACAGCGCGCAAGTGAAAACCCCACGGTGTATTGTACAGAAACCAATGCACCAGCGCGACGCTGATGAAGCTCAGATAGACCAGGGCAAAGTGCCCGCTGAACAGATCGCCGAGCACGGGTAGACTATCAATCAGCGGGATTTGGATCGTATCAAAGCCGATCAGCAGTGGGGATTGGTAGAACCCTGTCGAATCCAGCATGGCGATCAACAAGAAATTGGTCAGGCCGTAACCGATAAAATTCAGAGCCAGCCCGACAATGATCTCGTCCGCTCCCAGCTCCAGGTGGATGATGCCAAAACCCAGGCTGGCGATCAGACAGGACACCAGGGCAAAGGCCATTCCCCCCCAGGCGCTTCCCGTCGTCACACTGCCAATCACGGCAAAGAAGGCGCCAATGGTCAGCAGACCCTCGAGCCCGACGTTAAAGATCCCAGCCTGTGCGGAAAAAACCCCACCCAGCGTCGAAAAGAGAATGGGCGTAGTCATCCGCAAAGTGGTGGCAAAGAGGGATATCGTGAGTATATTGCCTAGGATGTCGAGGGTGCCCATTTCCGTAGTCTCCTATTGAGAAAGTCGATAAAGACCTTGACCGTGACAAAGGCCAGCAGCGTGCCTTTTACTACCGTGACGACGGCCTGATCTACGCCCGTTGCCGACTGCATGGTCAGCGCACCATTGGACAGGCCGGCGTAAAAGAGCGCTGCCGGAATCACGCCCAAGGGGTGGTTATGGGCCAGCAACGAGATCAACATACCATCCCAACCATAACCTACCGAAAAGGACGTGATAAAACGCCCAAAGAAACCGGCAATGACTACCGCACCACCCAACCCCACCAGCGCCCCGCTCAGCATCATGGCCAGGAATGCACTCTGCTTAACGGGCATTCCGGCATAACCGGCAAAGCGAGCATTGAGGCCCACCATCCGCAGTTCGTATCCCTGTTTCGAGCGGAACATAAACCAGTTGACCACAAAGGCCAGGACCAATGCCAGGATAAAGCCGATATTGAGAACTGAGCCGGGGATCAACCGTGGCAGCCTGGCCGTGGCTTCGAGTATAGGGGTACCCGGAAAGAGAGCCTTCGGGTCTTTGAAAGGGAATGCGACCAGGTAGGCGGTAAAAAGGATGGCGATATAGTTCAGCATCAGGGTGGAAACCACCTCGTTTACGTTCCAGCGGAGCTTGAGAAAAATGGCAGGCAGGGCCCACAGGGCGCCGACCGCAGCACCCGCCAGCAGAACCAGCGCGATGTGTAAGGCTGGCGGAAGACCATGGAAGGAGAACCCCACCCAGGCTGCGGCAAAGGCGCCCATGTAGAGTTGCCCTTCCAGCCCCAAGTTCCAAACGCTGGTGCGAAATGCCACCGCTGCTGCCAGCCCGGCCAGGATCAGCACGCTTGCCCTATCCAGCGTGTCCGCGATCTTGAGTGTGCCGCCCAAGGCACCGTCAAACAGTGCGCCGTATGCTTCGATGGGGTTCTTGCCTGCGAGCAGGATCACCAGCCCGCCGGCGAGCAGTGATACCAGCAGGATCAAGGCATAGTTGGCAGCCTGGATTGCAACTTCAACGAGTATGTTTTTCAGCCGTGACCTGTTTGCGCGCGAGGTACTTGCGCCCGTTGTGGTCGCGGCTGGATTCGTTCGAAGACGGCATGGATTCCTCACGTTTGCTCATCTATCGATCCCCCGGTCATTAGCTGCCCTACCCTTTGCCGGATGTTGTCGTCTACCTTGCCGGCATCAGAAAGCTGTCCCTCGTACATGACCATCACCCAGTCGCTCAGAGCCAGGATTTCGTCGAGGTCAGCCGATATCAGGAGCACACCTGCCCCTCGCCGGGTATAGTCCAGGAGCATTTCACGGATTTCCTCGGTACCGGCAATGTCTACACCCCGTGTGGGTTGGGCGGCTACGACTACCTGCGCCCGTTCCGAGCCCAGCTCACGGGCCACGATCAGCCGCTGAATGTTGCCTCCCGATAGATTGCTCGTTGACGACTTGAGGCTCGGGGTCTGTACCCCAAAGCGGAGGATTACGTCTTTTGCATCTGCAAAAATCCTGGACAGTGCCAGGCCCATCTTGCCCGAATATGGGGGGGCATAGTAATCGACCGCAACCAGGTTCTCCCAGACATGGGCTTCCAGTGCGACTCCGGTCGCGTTTCTGTCGGAGGGGATGTGGGCTATACCCGCCTGCCGGATCTCGCGAGGCTTGCGGTTCTGGATCTCCTCGCCCTCCAGTAGAATCTTGCCACTGGTGACAGACCGCAGTCCCGTGATGGCTTCAACCAACTCCACCTGTCCGTTGCCGTCCACACCGGCAATCCCCAGAACCTGGCCCCCGCGCAGCAGCATGTTGGCGTCCAGGACAGAGGCGACACACTGGGCGTCCTGTACATTGAGAGCTTGGAGTTCGAGCACTGGCTCGCCCACCTCTACGGTGTCCTCTCGCAGCCGGCCCCCCACAGTATCACGCCCGATCATCATCTCAGCCAGTTCACGGCTATCTGTTGCCGCTGTCTGGACAGTGCCTACAACTTTGCCATGGCGCATGACGGTCGTATTGTCCGAAATGGCCAGGACCTCGCGGAGCTTGTGGCTGATGAATAGGATGGTTTTGCCATCTGCGGTCAGGCGGCGCAGCATGCCAAAGAGTTCGTCGGTCTCCCCGTCTGTCAGTACCGCTGTGGGTTCGTCGAGAATGAGAATGTCGGCCCCGCGGTACAGCGCCTTCAGGATCTCTGCTCTCTGCTGCTCTCCGACGGAGGCGTCGCAAGTTGGTCTTTCGCCATCAACGGCCAGCCCATAGCGGTTTGAGAGATCGTCAACGATCTTTAAGGCTTGCTTCTGGTCGATGAACAGGCCACGCCGCGGTTCCACACCCAGCACGACATTCTGGGCCAGGGTGTAGGAGGGCACCAGCTTAAAGTGCTGGTGGACCATGCCAATCCCTTCGGCGATGGCTGCACGGGCGCTGGGCAGCTTGACCTCTTTGCCCCTCACCCGGATGGTACCTGTATCCGGCTTTTCCAGGCCGTAGAGGACCCGCATCAGGGTCGTTTTTCCGGCCCCGTTTTCACCCACAATGGCCTGGATCTCCCCTTCCTGGACCGATAGGCTGACGTCCTTGTTTGCCACAACTCCCGGGAAGGTCTTGGTGATGTCGAGCAATGCTACTGCTTCTGCCATAGTCCCAAGGTTCTCCTGCCGTCGTTCTGCCTTTGTATCACGGCGGTTGCAGGAGGTACCAGGTCCGCACGCTAGCAAAAGCGCACGGGACCCGTACCTCCACTCCATCCTGGGTCCACCACGGACCCAGGATGGTGCAGGGACACTCCCCTGCTGTGGAGATCTCTACTGTGGCCGTTCGATTTGGATCTCGCCGCTTTCGATAGCTTTTTTGATCTCTTCCAGTTTCTGGCGGACCTCATCGGGGATCTTGTCGCCCATGGCCGACATATCGGTGATGTCCATGACGCCACTGGCGACACCGTACTGGACCTCGCCGGCTTCAAAGTCGCCTGCGAACTCGCGGGCGATGATGTCATAGACGGCCCTGTCGGTGTGTTTGAGGACCGAGGTCAGGATGTGGCCCGGCACCTCATTGTCCCAATTGACGTCGCTGCCGATGCCGTACATGCCTGTTTCCTCGACAGCCTCAAAGACACCCTGGTCGCCGAAGGAGCCGGCGACAGAGTAGACGATGTCGACGTCTTGGTTCTGGAGCATGCCCAGGGCCAGTTCCTTGGCCTTGGCGGGGTCGCGGAAGGAGCCGACGTAGGCGACCTCGACTTTGACGTCGGGGTCGATGTAGGCCGCGCCCTGTTCCAGCCCACCGAGGAAGCGGTGGATGACAGGGATGTCCATGCCGCCGATAAAGCCGATGACCTTGGCGTCGTTCATGCCCTCCAGGTCACTGCTGGTCATGGCGGCGGCCAGAGCGCCGGCCAGGAAGGTGCCTTCCTGCTCCTGGGAGATGAGGCCGACGACGTTGTCGCCGCCGGTGTACGAGTCGACGAGGGCAAAGTGGGTGTCGGGGAACTCGGGTGCGACGTGGGCCACGGCATCAGCCATGGTCGAGCCCACGCCCACGATCATGTCATAGCCGTCCTGGGCTGCGGTCCGCACGTTGCGCTCCCACTCTTCGGGGACTTCACTCTCGAGGATCTTTTCCTCAAAGCCATACTCGGCAGCGGCCTCTTTGTATCCCTCGCCAGAAAGGAACATAAAGCCCTCGGTGCCAACCCGGCCGGCTGGGACCAGCGCGATGCGCAGATCCTTGGCTTCGGCCTCAGGTTCTGGCGGAGCCTCGCCCGGCCGCTGGACCTGGATCTCACCGCTATCGATACCTGCCTTGATCTCTTCCAGTTTCTGGCGGACCTCATCGGGGATCTTGTCGCCCATGGCCGACATATCGGTGATGTCCATGACGCCACTGGCGACACCGTACTGGACCTCACCGGCTTCAAAGTCGCCTGCGAACTCGCGGGCGATGATGTCATAGACGGCCCTGTCGGTGTGTTTGAGGACCGAGGTCAGGATGTGGCCCGGCACCTCATTGTCCCAATTGACGTCGCTGCCGATGCCGTACATGCCTGTTTCCTCGACAGCCTCAAAGACACCCTGGTCGCCGAAGGAGCCGGCGACAGAGTAGACGATGTCGACGTCTTGGTTCTGGAGCATGCCCAGGGCCAGTTCCTTGGCCTTGGCGGGGTCGCGGAAGGAGCCGACGTAGGCGACCTCGACTTTGACGTCGGGGTCGATGTAGGCCGCGCCCTGTTCCAGCCCACCGAGGAAGCGGTGGATGACAGGGATGTCCATGCCGCCGATAAAGCCGATGACCTTGGCGTCGTTCATGCCCTCCAGGTCACTGCTGGTCATGGCGGCGGCCAGAGCGCCGGCCAGGAAGGTGCCTTCCTGCTCCTGGGAGATGAGGCCGACGACGTTGTCGCCGCCGGTGTACGAGTCGACGAGGGCAAAGTGGGTGTCGGGGAACTCGGGTGCGACGTGAGCCACGGCATCAGCCATGGTCGAGCCTACGCCCACGATCATGTCATAGCCGTCCTGGGCTGCGGTCCGCACGTTGCGCTCCCACTCTTCGGGGACTTCACTCTCGAGGATCTTTTCCTCAAAGCCATACTCTGCAGCGGCCTCTTTGTATCCCTCGCCGGATAGGAACATGAAACCCTCAGTGCCAACCCGGCCGGCCGGTACCAGCGCCACCCGGAGTTCAGCGGCAGGTTCCTCAACAGCCGGTGCCTCGGTGGCTTCAGCGGGCTTTTCGGTAGGCGCCGGGGCAGGTGCTTCGGTCGCGGCAGGCCCGCAGGCCGGCAGTAGCATCGCGACCAGGAACAATAGAACGATGAGCTTTGTCCAGTGTTTCATCTTTCTTCCTCCTCAAATGCTGAATGGTTCGCTCAGAATCGGGCACCAACATTGGACTGCAAAATTTGAGAACGACCACCTCCTTTCATCAGTTGCCGCTCCCTACCCCAATGCAGCTTCCAGCCCTACCCCTACGTACAGGCGGGTTGCATCCAGGAGTTGGGAGATGCTCAGACGTTCCTCGTCAGTGTGACACAGGGTGCTGTCCCCCGGCCCATACTGTACCGTCGGGATACCCAGGTCATTGATGAGAAAATCCATTTCATTGTAACCGTCGGTAAAATAGACCTGTGGTTGGCCGCCTACGATGGCCTCGTGGTGCCGGGCTACCATCTCTCGAATAGGCGCCCCATCCGGGGTAACCGCGGGCCAAAGCCCGCGCTCGCGTATCGGATCCCAGTCCCAGTCAGGGCGGGCCACGCTCAGCGTGCCGCGTACAGCAGGTTCGCCGGCGGCCAGTTGGTCCAAGATGGCTTGCACCGCTCCCAGTACCGCCTCCTGGCTTTCGCCAGGCACGGTCCGCCGGTCGAACCAGATCAGGCATTCATCGGGCACGATGTTATAGGCCCGTCCGCCCTCAATGACGCCCAGATTCAGGCTGCCTTTGACCGGGCCGTACCCTGGAACCGTGAGTTCCGGGTACTCAACACCTTCGAGGGCTGTCACCACCTGCATCGCCCCGTGGACGGCGTTGTCGCCCAGCCAGGGACGGCTGCCGTGGGCCGCTTTTCCCTGGACACGGATCTGGTAGGGTACGGTGCCCTTGCAGCCGACGACCAGGCGCAGGCTACTCGGCTCGGTCACGATGGCCTGGCAACCAGCGGCGTAGCCGAGTTCCGAGCTTGCCATCTGCTCGACGAGGGCCATGCTTCCCCGGTGTTCCGATTCCTCGTCGATGACCAGGGCCAGCCCCAGACCGCGCTTTGGCCGAATGCCTGAGCGGGCAATGGCGGCCACGGCCATGACAGAGGCTGCCAGTCCCCCTTTCTGGTCCACCGAACCCCGGCCCCAGATATGGCCGTCAGTTATCTCGGCAGACAGCGGGCTGGTCATGGCGGCAAAAGGCACCGTGTCCATGTGCGAGTGGAAGAGCAAGCCTAACTCAGGTTCGTCGCCGGGCAGGATGGCCCACACATTGTAGCGCTCCGGTGCGACTTCCAGGATCTCAACCTGCAGCCCGAATCCTTCCAGTTGCTGGGCCAGGAAGCGGCCCAGTTCACCCTCCTGGCCGGTAACGCTGGACTGGCGGACGATGGCCTGGGTAAAGGACACCACTTCGCTGGGTACGATGGGTACGTCGGGAACGCTGGCTATGGCGTCGGCCACCCGTTCACCTCCCATAACTTGGTCGCCTCCGCTTGGGTCTTGGCCCGTACCTCTTTTTCGTCAACCATGAGGAACTCGCCATCCTTCATCACAACTTGCCCATCGATGACTACCGTGTTCACGTCCACCCGCTCGCAGGTGCCGACGATATAGTTCGCCACGTTGATCTCGAATATCGGTACTGTGGCGCGGTCGTCCAGCAGTACTACGTCGGCCTTTTTCCCAACCTCCAGGGAACCAATCTCGTCCTCCATTTGCATCGCTTTGGCGCCCTCGATGGTCGCCATGCGCAGCATCTGCTGGTCAGGCAGCATCTCCAGGTTCTCGTACTTGATACGGTGGATCATCTGGGCGGTGCGCATGATCTCGAACATCGAGTGGGTCTGGCCGTCTGTACCCAGCCCAACCGTGACGCCTTCGGTGATAAAGGGCATCATGTCGGGCCAGAAGCCAAAGATAGCGTTTGACTCGGCATTGTGCGCGATCTTGACGTCGTACTTTTTAAAGATCGCCGGATCTTTCCATGGATCCAGGTAGCTGCAATGGAACAGGACCAGATCCGGTCGCAGGAAACCTATCTCTTCCAGGTAGGCCGTGGGACGCAGGCCAAAACGCCGGGTCGTATCATAGACGTGATAGCGGTCGTCTGCCATATGCATCATCACACCGGCGCCAATCTCATCCGCCACAGCGCGGACTTCTTGTAAAAGCTCAGTCGAGCAGGAGAAGGTAGTGTGGACGCCCATCCTGCCGGTGACCCGCCCGCCTCGCTCCTTCGCCTTCTTGAAGAACTTGACGTTCTCCTCCAGGCCCAGTCGCGCATTGTCCTCGCTGATGCGGCCCGTCGTTTCGAAGGAGAGAACAGCCCGCATGCCGGATTCCATCGCCGCCCGGTCGACAAAATCCAGGGCGCCGGGCAGGGCGTAGGATCCCTCGGCTGTGTCCGAGGTCGTGGTCATGCCACTGCGGATGTGCTCGATCATATTCGCCAGCGTACCGACGTACATCTGTTCCTGGGTCACCCGGTCCTCCAGCAGGGGATACCAGAAGCGCTCCATCCAGGAGATGAAGGAATAGTCGACGTTGTCAAAACCTGATGCGGGGATGCTGCGCACGACAGAACTGTATAGGTGGTTGTGACAGCCCACGAAACCAGGAATGACGACCTTTCCTGAGGCGTCGATGACCTCCGCCCCTTCCTTGTCACCAACCTCGGTAGCTGGACCGACTTCTTTGATGATATTGTCCTCGACATAGATGCTGCCATTTCGAAAGACGCGCTCCTCCGGATCTACCGTGACCACCAACCCACCCTTGATCAGCAGTTTGTTCATCTGTCGCTCCTCTCTTTCGCTGGAGAAACCTCCCGCAGGCTTGCTGCGGAGATTACCTCTCATCCGCCAGATTCGGCCCCATCGGGCTGCGCACTCGATTCTTGGAGCAGCCTGCGGGAGGACCTGGCCTGCTCAGGTACCCTGAGCGGCTTTCAGTTTCTCAAGGCCACTGGCCACGCCGCCGCGCAGGAAGCTGATGTCGGTAGCATAGCAGATCAGGCGCATGCCGCGTCGTTGCCACTCGGCCAGCCAGTCCAGGCTGGCAATGTGGATGCCACAGGGAACGTCGTGTCTCAGGGCCGCGTCCAGCACCTGCTGGATCGGCTCCTCCAGTGCCCCAAGCATGTCGCTGTCCCGCTCGCCCATGCTGAGGGCCAGGTCGTTGGGGCCAATGATGGCGCCCCCCACACCCGGCACCGACAGCAGCTCGTCGATGTCTTCGACAGCTTTGGCCCGCTCGATCTGGAGGATGATCATGTTTTCCTGGTTCGCCTCTGTGGTGAACTCCCACAGGTTCTGACCGGCAAAGTCATTGTGTCCCTTGTTCACCGAGCAGCCCCGGTCCCCAACGGGCGGGAACATGGTGCACTCGATGATCTGCTCAACCTGGGCTTTGGTCTCTACACGCGGGACCATTATGCCCTGGGCGCCAGCATCAAGAGGCCGTACCATCAGATGGTATTCGTCGTTGGGTACCCGTACCAGGGGGACCACGCCCGCCAGGCGAGCAGCCTGTACCATGGTAGCGATGGTGTCGATGGTGAATGGGCCGTGCTCCATGTCAAAGAAGAGGAAATCACAACCGGCCCCGGCCATGATCTGGCCAATGGCGGGTAGGGGCACGGCCTGGATCATGGTCCCGTAAACGGGCTCGCCCCGTCCTAGCTTTGCCCGCAATGCATTCGGTTTCATTAGTGTCTCCTTTATTATGATCTGCGACGGCTGTCCCAGACGCCGGGATTGGCCAGGTTCGGAGGTCTGTCACCGCGCAGCACGCACAGGGCATCTTCTACCGCCATCAAGCCCATTCTCTGGCGCCCTTCATCCGTAAAGCTGGCCAGATGGGGAGTGAGTGCCACTTGGTCCATTTTCAGTAGTGGATTGTCGGTCGAGGGTGGCTCCGGGTCATAGACATCCAATCCGGCGCCGCCCAGGTGGCCCGACTCCAGCGCCTCGACCAACGCTGTCTCGTCCACAACCGGCCCGCGCGACACGTTGACGAGAATGGACCCCGGTCTCATGGCCTGGATTACTTCCCGGCTGACGATCTGGTGGGTCGCCTCCGTCAGGGGCGAATGGATGGATAGAATATCGACCATACCTGCGAGGGCGACGATATCGTCCACCTGCATGGCCTCGTTTGCCGCCGCGGTTTCTGCATCCACGTAGGGATCATAGAAGTGAACCGCCATGTGCAGTCCGTTTCGACAGATCTCGGCCAGGCGTTTGCCAATACGCCCAAAGCCCACGATACCCAGCGCCTTGCCCTCCAATTCCTGTCCCACCAAGCGGTCCCGGATATGGAAATCCCCGCTGCGTACGGCCCGGTCAAGTTGTGGCAAGCGGCGAGCGACGGCCAGCAACAGCATCAGGGCGTGTTCTGCTGTGGATTCGGTGGGGCCATAGGGTGTAAAGGTCACCGGGATGCCCCGCTGGGTTGCGGCATCCACATCGACGATGTCGACCCCCGCCCCGTGCCGGGCGATGACCGCCAGTTGGCTGGCTTGATCCATCTCAGCCGGTCCCATATTCAGCCCGCGCAGAGGATCATGCCCTGGGCAACGGGTAGCATTTTCAGCAATTCCTCGTAAGAGGCACTGTAAGGTATCAAGACCTGGGCCTCTTCCTGCAGGCGCTCCAGAGCCACGGGGTGGATCGGTTTGTTGACCAGAACTGTCTTCATCCTACTCCCTGCCATTGTCAGATTTGATAAAATGGATATAGGCTGCCGTCGCATCCACCAGGGCATGCATGGCTTGCTGGCTTTGATCGGGTTCCCTGTCTCCGATGGCAGCGCAGACGTCGGCGTGGCGCTGCCATCCCTGGGGGGTGTGGGGCATGACCTGGATGAATTCCTCCAGGGTCTCAAACAGCGTGCCGCTCAAATACTGGAGGATGTTGCTGCCGCTCATCTCAGAGACCAAGCGGTGGAAGGCAACGTCCAATCTTTCCCAGTTGGCATCGTCGCTGGCCTCCACCGCGTCCTTCATCCCGTCCACCAAGTTGGCCAACGCCGCAATTTGTTGATTGGTCGCCCGCTTGGCCGCCAGGTAGGCCAGCCCTCCCTCGACAGCACGGCGGGCGTCCAGAAAATCCTGGACCATTTCCCGGTCCAGGAGGAGGGCCAGGTCCAGGCAGCGTTCGACAATGGCGCTGGGGTCGTGACAGACAAAAGTGCCCTGCCCGTGCCGGAACTCAAGTACTCCCATTCCTTGCAGGGTATGCAACGCCTCCCGCAGGGAGGCCATGCTTACGCCCAGCTCCTGGGCAAGCTGGCGCTGCGGTGGCAGTTGGTCGCCCGCTTTCCAGGTGCCATCGCCAATGATCTGCACGACGCGCTGTACGATAGCATCGGGGATGGATGGAGCCTGTATGGGGCTGGCATGAACCCCAAGCCCCCTGTCCTCAACAACCGTATCTATCATGAACCTCCAAGCAGATCCTCCGGCTATCCATACCTGCTTTGGCGCTGTGCTCCGGGCATCGAAACACCCATCCGAGGCAACGAGCTCGGCCGAACCGGCCACTGATATCATCCACGAAAAAAGCCCAGGCTCGCTGACCTGGAACACTGTATCCAGGTACCGAGAGGTGGGGAACTATCCCCCAACACCTCTGCGATGTTCAGCAGCTTGAGCTTGAATTCGTTATGCCTTGCCAAATCGTCTTCCCCTACAATCTTGCCATGAAAGATAGAGAAGGTCGATTCACGTCCACTTGATACGGACCTGGAACGTCAGCGTCCCAGCAGAAGAGTTCTGGTGTTCCGGTGTTCAGAACAGTTGCTAGTATACACTAGATTTTGCAACTTGTCAAGTTTCGTTGATCAGGACTGGTGGTCCTCAACGGGATGCATGTCCCGCGACCGCCAGTCCTTTGGGCCTTTCCAGACGGATCCAGCCACAGGTCGGCCACAATTCCCTATCTTGATCTCTGCAGCCCGGATCCCTACCAGCATGGCAAGATCGGCTCCGCTGGCTTCAGCGGGCTGCCGGTCTGCTCCATCATGAATGAGCGCGAGCACCGGTCCCTTGGAGCAGAGCGCTTTCATGTTTTCTCCTTTTGGTGTTTGCTAGCTATGTCCCTCGGACACCAGTATTCTGTTGGTCAGAGCGGGCCGCAGTGAGGAAATTGCTGATCCGTGGCAGCAAAAAAAGGATCGCCGAAAAGGCGATCTTGGAGGTAAGGTTGGGTCGTCAACTTCGCTTTTCTACGCAGGTGTCAGGTACAGAAATTCACCCTTTACTCGTCAAGCGGATGTCGCCACGACAATTGGGGGAACCTGCTGAAATCTCGGTCAGTCGTGATCCACTCACTACCTGATTCAATTGCCAGAGCTGCTAGGTAGGCATCGGGTACGAGATTGCCCTTCACATTCGCGGCCCTACATAGTCGCATAAAGATAGACCAGTGGCGAACTCCAGGCCCGATAGAAACACAGTTAGGCTGGTTGCGGACATCGGTGACAAATGCGAGGGCCTGGTCCAGCCCACTAGGGTGAGAAAAGACCCGTGGGTGGGTGACGATGCGCAGGAAACCACTCAGCACGAGATCCGCCATACCGTACGCTTGGTCACCGTTGATCACGGCCTCCAGCCAGTCGCGGTAGGGAGTATGATTGGGCGCATCCTCCCGATGGGCGTATACCAGGACATTGACGTCAGGCAGGATCACTGGACTCTTCCATGAGAGCAAGCAGAGCAGCTGAGTCATCCAGATCGACGCCCGGCTGGAGCCCACTACCTGACACAGTCGTGAGTCTCACCGGGATGCGTTCTTTTGTTCTCCGCTGGCGAGCCAGCATCTCGCGCAAGGCATCTTCAATGACAGAGGTCAATGTCCTGTCTGCCTGCGCAGCAATTTTCTTGATCTCGATCAACAGGTCGTCATCGAGTCGAATCGTAGTTCTCATGCATCAAATCATATCAGGGAGTCATCAAAATGTCAAGCTTGCGGTGAGGATTCTCCTACACCGCGAGAACTCGCTTGGGATTCTCCACCGTCATGATCTGGATTTGCTCTTCGCTGATGCCTCGCTCCCGAAGCTTGGGCAGGAACTTGGTGGCGATATAATCAAAGCCCCGGCCGCCATAGTGCTTCATATGGCTGCGACCACAGATATCCTGTGAAAGCAGGATGCGCTCCACGTAGCCCTGGCCCAGCAGTTCGAACATCAAGTCGAGCAGCTCCGATTCGCCCCAGGGCGCGTCCAAGGTCGAACCGATGTTGTCATACTGTACGTAGGCGCCGCGCTGCATCAGCGAGGCATGGTAGCCAGCATCCTTGTAGGCGTCCGAGTGCCCCAGGATGACGCGCTCCGCCGGAACGTCATGTTCGCCGAGAACGTCCAGAACCTCATGGGCGACCCTGGCCTTGGGCAGGTGGGTCGTGACAGCCAACCCTGAATATTGTTGTGCTTTCGCCACGGCCCGCAGGCAGCGCTCCTCCTTGGCCGACAGGTGGTAGTGATTATAGTTCACGCCAATCTCGCCCAGGATGCCCGGCCGGATATCGGTGCCGCCCAGGCCGTGCTCGATCTCATCGATCAGACTCTCCGCCAGTTCGTTCGTGGACCGGTAGTAGAGGTCATGATCCATATAGGATTCCCGGTACCAGCCGCAGCCGGCAATGATGTGGACGCCCGTCGCCTCGGCCACACCCTTGAGCGCCCGGATATCCCCACCCATGTTGCGGCAGGTGACATCGACGATGCTGCTTCCTCCGGCAGCTTGAAAGGCTCTCACTTCCTCGATCATGATGTCCGTGTGCCGCACCGGGTCGATAAACCCGTCCAGACCGTGCATTGTGATGCCGCCGGGAAAGGCGGTCAGATCGATAAAAATGTGTTCGTGCGGCAGCGCAAAGCCCAGTTCGTCCGGCGCTATCGGGCCGCAAACGGTCATGATTTGTGCCATGATTCTCACGCTCCTCAGGGTAAGATAGTCGGCATTGGGCCAGGCTGAAGGATGCCCTCTGCGCCAAGTCCGTGACTTGATTGCTTTTTGTTGGGCAAGATTCCATCTTGCCCTACTGGAGTAGGCTCAGAGCAAGATTTGAGCCTGTACCTCCTCAATGCTGGCCTGGACGATGCTCAGCATCTCGTCGATCTCGCTCTCTTCGTGATCAGGGGCGGGGCCAGGGCTATCCAATTGGGGCTGGCGCGCAATAACAAGCCGCGCTGTTTTGCCGCAGCCTGGACTCTGAGACCCGGCTTCACCCCGGCCGGGAAGCGCGCCCGGCTGCCTCGATCTGCCACCAATTCGGTGCCCAGGATCAGGCCTACGCCCCGCACGTCGCCGACGATGGGCTGGTCCCGCAGCACCTGCCCTTGCTGCTGGAGATAGGCCCCCACCCGCCTGGCGTTGTCGATGAGGCCACCCTCCAGGATCTGGGTGATATTGGCCACGCCGGCCGTCGCCGAAACCGGGTTGCCGCCAAAAGTATGGCCGTGGTGGAAAGCCTTGCCTTCGCCCCAGAACTCGCCTGCGACCGGCTCGGCGGCGACGATGCCGGCCAGGGGGGCGTAGCCACTGCTCATGCCCTTGGCCAGAGCCACGATGTCGGGCACCACACCAAAGGTATCCATGGCGAACATCTCACCGGTGCGCCCAAAGCCAGTGATCACCTCGTCAAAGATCAAAAGCAGCACCGGTGCGCTGGCAGATCTCACGTACCATCGTGAGGTACCCCTGGGGTGGCACCAGGACGCCGGCTGAGACCATGACCGGGTCCAGGATGACAGCTGCCACGAGTCTCGGGATCTTCCCACTGGATCACATTTTCGATGACCCGCGCGCAGGCCAGGTCGCAGGCCGGATGGGTCAGGCCGTAGGGGCAGCGGTAGCAGTAGGGCGGGGGCACGTGGCGGCATTCCCCCAGGAAGGGTCCGAAGGGTTCCTTCCAGGGTGTGGTGCCGCCCATGCTCAGGGCGCCCATCGTCGAGCCATGCCAGGACAGGTACCGGCCCAGGATCTTGGTTTTGCGGGGATGCCCAGTTTGCAGCCAATATTGGCGCGCCAGCTTGAGCGTCGCTTCTGTGGCCTCGGAACCGCTGTTGACCAGCAGGACGGTGGTCAGTTCGGGCGGGGTGATCTCGGCCAGCAGGTGCCCCAGCCGTATGGCCGGTTCGCTGAGGGTTCCCTCGGGCCAACTGAAGCTGAAGCGCTGCAACTGTTCGGTCATGGCCTCGATCACCGCCCGGTTGCCGTGGCCGATGTTCACTGTCCAGATGCCCGAAAGGCCGTCGAGAAAACTCTGGCCCTCCACATCGGTGACCCGGATGCCACCCGCCTCGCGGACGATGGTAGGGGCCTGGCGGTCTGCCTCGTCGTGCCCCCGTGCTTCAAACAGGTGTTGGGCATCCCTGATTAGAGATTCTTTAGGAGGTGGATGTGGTCATGGATATAAACCTCCTCGAGGTCGTCGCTGCTACCAGGGAATTGGGTCGCGCGTCGTAGATGCGATAAAAACCATCGCCCAAAGGATGCGCCAGACGTGATCAAAGTCCTCCGAGGTGTAGCGTACGGTCAGTTCCCCGGTTCGTTCTACCCCCGGGAGCAGCGTCAGCTTGGCTGCCGTTGTTGGGCTCAGTAGATCTACCTCCAGCTCTACGGGCGCGGGGAAGGTATAGGGCTTCAGCCCGGGCGCCTTTTCTACCGCTGTCTGGGCAGCCGCGCGTATGCGGGCGTGGGCCTCCTCTTTGGAAAGGCACAGGGCGGCATAGGTGTCCACTGCGTACTTGACTACAGCCGTTTCTACCTGGGGCAGCCATGCCTTGGCTCCCTTGCAGACAGCATCGTCCCCCGTCACCAGGCCCACCGGCACGCCCAGGTGACCGGCCATGGCCGTGGCCAGCCTGGTCTCGTCGACCGGCTCGCCGTTGATCCGCACATGGGCAAAGGGCCGGGTTAGGGTATGGCTCAGGACGCCGCGACGGTGTCCGTAGCGCACGTGCTGTCCCACGAGGAGCACGATGTCAAAGCTCTCGTCCAACCCTTCCAGGATGTACAGCGGGCAGTGGGCAATGAGGTCGCGTCGCACCAATTCGGCTTTGGGGTGTAGCTCCTGCCACAGGATGTTGAGTTGATGGTGCGGGTCGGTGGCCACAACCTCGGTCGCGCCACCGGCCAGCGCGCCTTCGATGGCGGCATTGGCATCCCAGGTGAACCAGCGGCGGCAGTCGGCATAGTACTGGCCGGATGGCAGCGTCTCCTGGCGGCTCACAATGCCAGAGACACCTTCCATGTCGAGCGAGATGAACACTTTCATTGCCGTCTCCCCCTGCTTTCAGACCCTAAGTGACCTTTCACAAAACAGAGCTTTTCTCCGCTCGAGCCAGGTCCGTGACCTGGCGGTTTCTGTTCGTTTCAACACCATACATCGGTCACGGGGACCCGGTGCAAGTGACCAATACGCTCGGATCTGTGGTGTGAAACAGCATTAGGGTCTTGGTAGAATCTACCATGGTATCGGATCGTTGGTCGATATGGCCAGCCAGACTGCCGCCAGCAGCGTCCTGTAGGCTTCCCAATAACTGTCTGCCACGTAGCGAACGCTGGTGCCCCCTTCGCGCTCCATGCCCGGGATCAGGGCTACCCGGCCGGCCGTGTTGGGCATCACCAGGTCGATCTCGAGCTTGACTGGTGGTTCAAAACAGAAAGGTTCCATCTCCACGACTCGCGCAGTCGCTCGGTAGGCTGCCTCAAAGATGCGGTCGCGAGCCGTCTCTTTGGACAGGCAGCGCGCCGAGTAAGTATCCAGGGCAACCTTGACGACGGCCGTCTCGATCTGGGGCAGCCAGGCCTGGGCCTGCTGGCAGAGTACATCATCGCCAGTGACCAGGCCCACCGGCACGCCATAGTGCCCGGCCAGTGCGGTCCAGATTTCGATGTCGCCGGCAATCTGGCCGTTGATCCGGACATCCCGAAACGGCCGGGTCAGGGTATGGCTGATGACGCCCCTGGCATCTCCGTAGGCGGTATGGTGCCCGACAAAGAACAGGAGATCAAAGCTCTCATCCAATCCTTCCAGGCCGTACTGGAGGAGGCTGCTGGTGTGGATGTCAAAGCGCACCAGCTTGGCCTTGGGATGCAGCGCATCCCAGGGGATGTCGAGGCCGTTGTGGGCCTCGCAGACCACTACCTCGGTCGCGCCTGCGTCCAGGCAGCCCTCGATGGCCGCGTTGGCGTCCCAGGCCAGCCACTGGCGCGCCTCCTGATAAAAGTCCCCGGCTCCCATTGTCTGTTGCCGGCTGACAATGCCTGAGCAACCCTCCATATCGACAGAGATAAAGACCCTCATAGAATGGCTCCTTCATCCAGGTACAATCTGTACCTTGATGCAATCCTGGCCCGAGGAGGCCCGTTGCCATGCCTCAGGAGAGTCCTCCAACGGGTACTGGTGGGTGACGATGGACCCGGTCTGTACCCGTCCGGACTGTAGCAGCTCCAACGCCGCGGCGAACTCGTGGCTAAAACTGAAGGCTCCAACTACTGTCACATCCTGCCGCTGTATCCGGCGTGCTTGGATGTCGATGCTGGCGGCTGTGGGCGGCGAGCCAAGCAGCAGTAGCCTGGCTGCGGGGGCCAGGTAGTGGTACGCTGCCTCAATGACGGCAGGCACTCCGGTGGCATCGACTATACAGTCAAATCCCTGTGGCTGCTGCCGGACACAGTCGCTCACCTTCGGTACCATCCGCTGCGATGACCTGGTCAGCGCCTAGCTTGACTGCGATCTCAAGGCGCCACGGGTTCAGGTCGACTACCGTGATCTGCCAGGCGCACTGCTGGCGCACCAACTGCAAGAAGAACAAGCCGATGGTACCAGCCCCAAAGACGAGTACCCGATCAGCCGGACGGGGAGCCAGACGCTGTATACCGTGCAATGCGCAGGCCAGGGGTTCTGTGCAGGCCGCGGCGTCATCTGGCAGCCCGCCGGTTGCATAGGCATTGCCGCTTGGGACGGCCACGTATTGGGCAAAGCCGCCAGGAAGATGCAGACCGATAATCTGCGCGTCCAGACAGAGATTGGGCTGGCCCCGCCGGCAAGGGCGGCAGACACCACAGGCGACGGCGGGCTGTACCACCACCCGCTCGCCCCTGTGCACGTTTCGGACAGACTGACCCCTGTGGACGACGGTCCCCGCCACTTCATGCCCGGGGACCAGGGGATAGGGTAGGTCCCCCACCTTGATCTGGGCCATATGCAAGTCCGAGGCGCAGATTCCGCAGACGCCGACCTGGACCAGCACGTCTTGTTCCCCAATGGTTGGCTTTGGGATCTCGACTACCCTTATCTCTGATGCACGGTCTAGCAGTACGGCCTTCACCCAGGTACCTCCCTTGCTTTACCTCTCAGAGGGGCAGGGTGATGGCCTGGCCGCTGCGCGCCGAAAGCAGGCTAGCCTGGCACAGCTCCACCGCGGCGCGGCCATCCTCACCGCTGACGGGCGGCGGCTGTCCCACGAGGATGCTGTCGATGAAGGCTTGGTTCTGGGCGGTATATGATTCCAGGCGCACCGGGTCCATGGGATCCAGCGGGTCAAAGCCAGGCTGTTCCCAGATACGTTGCCAGGCACCATCGACCGCCAGATCCAGGTGTGTATACCCGTCCAAGTCCAGCAACCCCTTGCTGCCAACGACCTGGGAGTGGAACTGGCTCTGGAGAAATTCCACGCCTGGCAGCTCCAGGCAGACCCATAGCTGGCCCGTTGCCCCATTCTGGAACTCGACCTGGGCCATCACACTCAGATTGGGCAGCCCGTGGTCGCCGTGGGAGGTGACGTGGGCGTAGACCTGGTTGGCCTCGCTGCCCACCAGCCAACGCATCATGTCAAAGTTGTGCACGCATTGGCCCAGGAACAGCCCGCCCTCCGGGTCTGCGTACCAGGGCCGGTCCCCGACCACCGGTGCTGACCATTCGATGGGAAAATTGGACCAGTGACGCACCTGCCACACCTCTCCGATGCGCTTTTCGTCCAACAGTCCTCTGGCCCGCTGGTGTACGCCGCGAAAGCGTTGGCTCTGAACGACCATGAGCGTGACGCCAGCGTCCCGGCAGGCGTCGATCATGGCCTGGCACTGGGCAACATCGGGTGCCATGGGCTTCTCGGTCAGTACATGCTTGCCGGCGGTGGCTGCCATCCGCGTGTGCTCCAGGTGGACCGACTCGGGGGGGGTCAGGATGACGGCATCCACGTCGTCGCGGGCCATCAGATCCCCCACCGAAGGCTCAAGGTCCACGTCATAGTCGGCGGCCAGTTTCTCTGCTCGCGTGCCGCCTGCGACGGCGATCAGGCGGGCATGGCGGTTGTACTTTGTCGTCGTTTCGGCGTAGGTTCGCCCCATAAAGCCTGAACCGACGATTCCGATTCCGATCTCCCTGTTGGTCATTTAGAATCTCCTCTTTGTTCCAGGAGCCACGCTCGCCGCCTCCAGTACCCAGTCAGAGCGTCCCCTACAGGCGGTAGCTGAGCCGGGGCCCGATCTCGCTGAACCCATAGCCCAGATAGAAATCCACGGTTCTGCTCCAGCGTGGCACGTGCGGTGCCCCGACCTCCAGGCGCGTCCACTGCCGGTCGTGGCCAAAGGCCACTGCAGCGTCCACCAGCCGGGCGCCGAGGCCTGAAGAGCGATGCTCAGGCGATACATAGATCTCGGCTATCTCGCCAAAGACCCCTCCGGCATAGATTGCCGCACATTCGTTTAGCGTCAATACCCCGGCCGGTTCGCCGCCCTCAGCGATTGCCAGCAAGGCCCATATTCCCGGGTATCCCCGCAACAGTTTTCCGGCGGTTTCTGTGAATGCTTGCTCATCAAAGCTAGCAGCTTCTCCGGGAAACAGTTCCCGCAGCAGCGCTACCACAAACTGGGCGACGACACCGGCCTCCGACGCTTCTGCTACTTGTATACAAAAGCCCTTAGACATGGCACGCTTCAAGCTACGGCCCCATTACTTGATCAAAGTCATCCCGGATCGCCTGGTAGCCTGCTAGCAGGATGATGATGGCTGCCCCGCAGGCAAAGAACTGGGCACCCTCTTCTTCATTCAGCTTGGCTGCCTGGGCTGCATTTCCCACGGGCATGCCCCAAAACTTGCCGTGTTTCTTGGCGGTTGCGGCCACCAGCTTGCGCGCTTCCTGCATCTGGGGATGATCGAACTGCAGGGGGATGCCCAGGGACTGCGACATGTCTCCAGGTCCAAAAAAGAGCCCGTTCAGGCCGTCCATTGCTGCGATATCATCCAGGATGTCCAGGGTTTCTTTGTCTTCGACCTGGAAAAGGACAAAGGTCTCGCGCAGCGTCCAGTCTATGTATTCCTGCATGGGCGCCAGGCTGTATTTGGCCGCCGCTTCTACGCCGTCCATGCCCCGCAGCCCGACGGGCGCAAAGCGGCAGAATTTGAGTGCCCACTCGGCCTCCTCTATCGTACGCACATGGGGCACCATGATGCCGGTTGCCCCGGCCTCAAAGACCCGGAAGAAAGACTGATCCCCCTCCTTTCGCACGCGGATCATCGGCTCCATGCCCGAGGCGCGGGCGGCCAGGCACATGTTGAATGCCTGGTCCCAGGAGAAATCCTGGTGCTCCATGTCGATCCAGACGCAGTCAAAGCCGACAAGGCCCATCATCTCGGATATCTTGGGTGAAGGATAAGGGGTGGTGCTGCCGGTCAGCACGTATTTTCCGGCCCGTATCCGCTCCAATACGCGGTTCGGTCGAAGCGCCCTGTTGCCAGCTCGGTCAAAGTCACTCATCAAAGTTTTCCTTTCAAAGATGATTTGTCGTTCAAGGTGAGACTTTTCTTATTGTGACAGGCCACACCGGTGGCCAGGCTCTGCAATTCCCTCTATGGACGGCGACAGAGCTCAGACCGAGAGATAGGAGATGAGATTGGCCACGTGCATCACAAACTCGGCCGTGACCTCGATGTTGATGTCGTCCGTTGGATCTGGCGTCCAGTACTTGGTGTTCTCCCAGTGACCATCCTCAAACTGGTGTCCTACGAACCAATCTCCCAGGCGGACTGTCCAGTCCCTGTAGCTCTGCTCCCGGGTGGCCACGTAGAGCAATCCCGATCCCCAGCCGGATTTGCAGGTCTGCATGGATTGGAACTGGCACTCGTCGCTTGTCATCGAGAATGCCTGGTACTTGCGGGCCAAATCCAGCCATTGCTCGTCTCCGGTCGCCATGTACAGCTTGGTCAGAAAGGCCGCGGCAATGCCGCCGTTGTAGTGATACTGCCAGGGTTGGTCTTTACGGGTCAGGTAAACAGCCTGCTGGTCTGGGGCAAAGTCGGTGACCAGCCCTTGCGCCGGGCTATAGACGTGGTACATCTTGTGTTCCACGTCGGGCTGCAGTTCCCACAGTTGCTTCACCCATTGCCCCGCTCTCCTGGCGGCCTCAATCTGGCCGGTCAGGATGAATGTCATCCCGCCTTGGCAGGCGGGAAAGAGTTCCTGCTCGCTGCCTGCCGTCGTGTCGCTGCGACTGTTGTAGAATCCCCCGGATTCCTGGATCCTGCCAGGTCAATAGATGCTGGGTGCCGGGATAGACGATGTCAAACCGCCGCAACAGGGTTGCGCCGACCAGGAGGCAGGCCAGGGGGTAGGACCCGTATCGCTCGTCGAATATACCCTGAGGGGAAACGCCCTCAAAAGCCCCCTCCGGTGTGAACATCTCCCTGGAGATCCAGTCCAGTACCCGGCTGGCAGCCGTGATCTCACCCATCAGGGCCAGTGCCCAGGGAACGCGATAATAGAACAGCCGCTCCTGAACGGGGCCGAGAGACCCATCCGGATTCATGAATTCCAGGAGCCAATCTGTCCCCAGGCGAGCTGCCTGGCGGTATGCTGCGAGCTTATCTTCAATATCGTAAGTGCTCATATCTCATCCCTCCCTGTTGGGCTTACTCTGTGTTGGGCGAGGTCTCTGACCGACGCCCCGCCGGCTGCGGTCTGGAGACCTTGCCGAACAGCGGCCTTGTGTTAGGAGCACCCTACTTGTGTTGGGTGCACTCTGCTTGTTGGGCGAGGTCTCTGACCGACGCCCATACGGATACGGTCTGGTGCCCACTAAGTTGGGCTAGGTCTCCGATCTGCGCCTTTAGTTCCAAAGCTCCACCAACTGGCCGGGCGCGTTCTCCCGTTGCGCGATCCACCTTCCATACCCTACCAGAGCAATCGTGGCCAGGATAACCAAGAAACTGGCGATGGGAAACAGAGCGGCCAGCCCCACGGCGTCGCTCAGAGCGCCCAGCGCGGGAGATGCCAGCCAGACTGTCACACTCAAGACGGTAATCCACAGGGCCATTCCCAGATCTCGCTCTCCATCAGAGAATTGTTCAGATACCAAACCGACCATCGCCGGGTTGTAGGAAGCAGAGAAGGCGCCGCCAACCAACAGGATGCCTGCCAACAGAACCGGCAAGGTGAATGCGGGCAGAAACATGTAGGTTAGGGCCGTGAGAAGAATAGAGAGTGCCAGAAGATAGATGGGCCGTATCCGCTGGGTTATGCGGCCATAACCTGTTTGAAAGGTGATCTTGCTGAGAGATTGCAGACTGAGAAGGAGCCCGACGGCCACCTGGCCGTAGCCGAGGCTCGACAGGTATAGCGTTAGGAAAGGGCCTCCCACCAGCATCACCAGGACCGCTCCGATGGAGATCAGGCCAAAGATCATCAGTAGTGCGGGCCGCTTGAGCATGCTCCCCGCCTGGCGAAAGGTGCTGGACAGGCTAGTCTTGGCAGCCTGGTGGTTCTCGGGACGAGTTGCCGGGCTCATGAAAAGCAAAGGAGTCAGGGCAACCGCCACGGTGATGGCGCCGATGATGGCGAAAGCAAGCTGGTAGCCCATCATCTGGGCCAGAAAGGTCGCACCAACCGGTGCGACCAGGAGCGCTACGCCCTCCAGGGCAGCGCGCCGGCCCTGCCATTCGTTGGCTGCATCTCCGCGTACAATGGAGCCAAAATAGCTGAGGTAGGCAGGCCACAGGAGAGCCAGCCCCAGGCCCAGGAGCAGTTGCGGTAGTAGCATCGCATAGGGGTTCGATATTGCGGCGTGGCCCAGCGCTCCTGCGCCCTGGAGCCCAGCGCCCAAAGCCAATACGGTCCTCCTGTTCCGTCCTGCTGCCCAATGGCTCCCAGGGATGAGCGCTAGAACCAGCATCAATTGTGGAGCGCCGACGAGAACCCCTATCCAGGTGTTGCTGCTGCCCCTGGCGTTGGCTGCCAGAGGCACCAAGACGTAGATGCTGAATTCGCAGAGGCAGGCAACAAACACCAACACCAACAAGAGGATAAGGTCTTTGGATTTTGTCTTGCCTGACTGCAGTGGGTTCACAGAGCACCATCAGGTGGTTCAAAGACCGTGAACACGCCCCCCATCTACAGCGATGAGTGTGCCGGTCACATAGCTGGCCCGGGCCGAACACAGAAAGACGAGGACGTCGGCGATTTCCTCGGGCTCGCCCAATCGCCCGAGGGGTATCCCCTGACCTGCCTCGATCAACAGTTCCTCAGCCGGGCGTCCGGTCTCATACGAGCGCTTCTCGATCAACGCCACACTCCGGTCGGTGCGAAAGCCGCCAGGGGAGACGACGTTGAAGCGGATAGCGGCGGGGCCATATTCTTTAGACAGTGCCTTAAAGAGGCCCGCGATCCCCAACCGGGGAACGGTGGATAGAATCAGCCCGTTGCTTGGTTCCTGTACGGTCGTGGAGGTAATGGCGGCGATGCTGCCTCCACCATGCTTCTAGCATGGTGGGCAGCGTCTGGCGCACCAGGCGCATGGTACTGTGCAGGCTCAGATCCAGCGCCTGGGACCAGTCATGCTCCGTGGCGTCCTCAAAGCGCAATGCGGGCGGCCCTCCGGCATTGCAGACCAGGGCGTCGATGCGCCCATACTGTGCCAGTGTTGATTCAACGACCTTCTGGACGTCGCCGGCCACCGACAGGTCAGCCTGCACCGCCAATACTTTGGCGCCAGTCGCCTGTTGGATCTCGCTGGCCGTAGCTTCCAGGTCTTCTTGACCTCGGGCGCAGATGGCCACTGAGGCGCCCTCCTGCGCAAATCGTTTTGCCGTCGCCTTGCCCATGCCCTTGCTGGCTGCCGCGACCAATGCCACCTTGCCCCGCAACTCCAGATCCATAGTCGATGGTCTCCCTTCCCTTAGGTGCGCCGCCTATCCTCAATGGGTGCCTCGACCCGCCCCACACCGGCGATCTCGGCCAGGACCCGTGTCCGGCTGGCAAGGGATTGGCTGGCTGGAATCTCAACCATGCTCCCTGCCCGGCCCAGAGAGATGATGTCACCTGGCTGCAGCGTGGCGAATTGGGACAGGGTTGCGATCGCTGCCGGCGCCCGGTGTAAATAGTCGCTCGAGACAGTTAGCACCGGAGCGAACCCGTCGATCTCGATCCTCATCTCCGCGTCGTAGGGATCGTCCACCTGAGTGCGGGGTACCAAAGGACCCACACAGTTGAACGTATCCGCCCAGCGGGCATAGTAAACAGATACCCCCTCATCTCGTGGCGTGGGCCGGGGTACCTCTTCGTAGAGGGCCGAATCTCGAAATCCAGCCAGGACGCGATAGCCACGTATGGCCTGTACCGCCTCTGGTTCGTCTGCTTGGTAGACGGTCTGGTCGATCTCTACCGCCAGTTCGCAGCCACATGAGATGGTCCGCGCGCGTTCGGGGAGTGTGACCGGGCCGCCCTCAGTCAGCGAGCTAGCCGGCGCCTGATAGGCCAGGACGTGGGGGCGCGGAGGGATGCCCTCGAGCGCTTCCACCCCGCGGTAATTGGCCTCACATAGCCACAGATGCCAACAGTTCAACATGGCTCATCCCTCACTTTCTGGCCTTGGCCTCTGGTCATCGATGGGGTTGCGCAGAACGCCAACGCGCTCGTACTCAACCTCTACGTAGCCGCCCTCCTCAAAGAACTGGTCGGGATAGACCTGGTAGCCATCCACACCCATGGTTCCCATATAGATGATCGTTCCCGGTGGCAGGGTCATCAGCCGCGACAGCCAAGCGATAGTGTCCTCGATGCCGACGATCATGGCATTGCTGTGGGCGCGGTCTCGAGTGATCGGCTCCGCGGAGCCTCCCGTCGACATGCGGGAATAGATCAGCAGGTTGTAGGGATCGCCTACCTCTTCGGCGGTGGTGATGTAGGGTCCCACCGGCGTAAATCCGTTGGTCGCCCGGCCGTAGAAGCTTCCGGTGCACAGATCGATGAAGGCCGGATCGCCTCCTGCATTGGCCGTGTACAGGTCCTTCCAGTGGTTGGATACCACGTCATTGACGCAGGTGTAGCCAACGACGTGGTCCATGGCTTTCTCGCGCGGGATGTCGCGGCCGCCCGGTGCCACCACCACACCCAGCTCCGAAGCGCAGCGAATCTCGCGATAGAGGGGCGGAATGGTCACGGTCTCCGTGTGTCCCCGGACACAGGTCCAGGGTCGCAGCAGGCCAATGGGATATTGGGGAATGGGCAGGCCCAGGCCCCGCCAGAACTGAGCGCAGTTGCCGGTCAGGCCGAACAGAATGCGTGGACGAGGAACGGGGGCTCGCAGTTGCACCTTATCCAGGCAAAAGGCGGCGTGGCGCAATTCAACGGGATCCCGGCCTTGCTCGAGCAAAAGTCCGGACATAATCCTCGACGCGGCGAGCGGCGTCGAGGCCCCGCTGGCCCAGTGCCAGCAGATCCTCCATGGTATCAGGAAATGCCTTGCCTTCCAGAAAGTCTGGCTTGGGGCCGCTGATTCTCATGCCAGCTACGGCCTTTTGCATCTCGACCAAGCCATAGACCTGATCATCTAGGACGAAGCCAATACGCTCCTGCCCCTTTGCGACAAAAGTGGCCAATCTCATGGCAACCTCGCTTCCATCGTCTCCAACCTCCCGCAGGTTCTGACTCTGTGTGCCCTACTGTCCCTCAAAGGGCTTGGGCCAATGGGACGGCATTCTGTCCCAGAAGACCTGCGGGAGGTTAGGCTTAATACCTAGAATTCAGCCCCAGCGGCTCTCAGTTCGGCCTGTAGGGCGGGGATATCGACATCCATCACGACCTGGCCTGTGCTGGCGCTCCTGGCGGCCGCAGCGCCGGCTGCCTGGCCCATCATCGCACAGGCGGGCATCATCCTGGCCGAAGAAAGCGCCCGGTGGTCGGCCGAGAAACAACGTCCAGCCGCCAGGATGTTTTGTCCACCTCGGGGAACCAGGCTGCGATAGGGAATCTGGTAGGCCGGTACCACGACAACGTCCAATTCGTCGTGGGTTTGCCTGTCCGTCGAGCCATCCATCAGACTTCTGTCCGACAGGTTGCAGGTCCCCCTGGCGATGCTGTCTTTGAAACGAGCCCCATTTCGCGCGTCCTCTTCACAGAGTGTGTACTCGCCTGCGATCCGCCGGCCAATGCGCACGCCGATCTGGGCGCTGATGCTGTCCAGTTTGTGATTAGGATAGCCATGAGTCTGCAAATAGTGCAGGATGCTGGGTACCTCCCTGCGGGAGGCTACCTCTGCCTGGGTGATGGCCTCTCCACTGGCGGGATCATAACCGGCAACCTTGACGCGAAAGTCAGCGATACGCTCCTGGTCCAGGGTGAGTGACACCATTGGCATGCTCACTGTTTGCTCGTAATTCTCGCTCCAGGAGGGCAGCACTGTTTCCACCTGCTCGCCCGTATCCCTCAGGCTCAACCGCAAGGACATGGGCAGCGGTATGCCATCGTGGTCGCGGCCGCGAATACAGGGAAAACCGGCAGCTGCTGCCAGGTTGGCATCGCCCGTGCAGTCGACGACCACCCGGGGCTGGATCGCCTGCAAGCCCGATGGGTTGTAAAAGATGACGGTGGTAACCTGGCCGCCTTCCATTAACCCGTCAACGACCTGCGAGTGCAACAGAAGACGGATGCCCTTTTCCCGGAGTACCAACTCCTGTAAGGCCAGTTGGTACATCGAGCTGTCAAAGTAGCGGGCCGCACTGTAATCCCAGTGGTCGTGGGAGAAACGCAGGATCGCTTCGGGATTCCACGGCTCGTAGGGCACAACCGCGCCCAGTTCTTCCAGCCCAGCCAGCAATTCATCGAAAAGCTGGCCCTGCCCGGCTGTGTCGCCGCAGAAACAATAATGGGGTCCGGCATTGGCCACCGGTGTGCCGCCCAGGAAACCATATCGCTCTAGCAACAGGACCTGAGCGCCCCTTCGGGCCGCAGCCAGAGCGGCCATGGTGCCAGCGATGCCTCCCCCCACCACCAGGACGTCGCAGGGAGGCGCCAGCCTGATCTGCTTGGTGAACTCGAAATTCCCCTTTGATGGGCTCATACTTTCCATCCGTTAGGACTGGCATTCCTTCTTGGGAATGCCAGTCCTGAATACCTAAGGCATCAAATCGATCTTCTCCAGCCAGGCGACCAACTCTTCCCGTTCCTCCGGGGTGAGCTGGCGGTTGGGCAACCGGGAATTGCCTCCTGGCAGACCATAGATATCCATCGTGGCTTTCAGCGTACGCCACCAACCCAGTTTGATGGCGATCTCAAAGAAGGGCAGTTCGACCTTTTCCACAATCATGGTGGCGGCTTTCAGGTTGCCCTCCTTGAGATAGGTCGTGAAACCAATCTCCACCTCGGGCTTAAAGTTGGCCACGCTGCAGAAATAGCCCGGCGAGCCCCACAACCAGCCCCACAGATAGTGTTGCATGCTTCCGCCGCCGACGATGGCCAGACGGTCCCGGAAGCGGACGCACTCGTCGCGGTAAAGTGCATAGTCACCAGAGGCATCCTTTACGCCGATGATGTTCGGCTCCGAGGTGAGGCGATCCAGGATACTTGTGTCTTTCATGATCTCTCGGTTGGCATAGACGACCACACCGATGCCAGGGTTCTCGCGGGCAATGGCGCGGTAGTGCTGGTAGACCCCTTCTGCGCCATCATACAGATAGTAGGGAACACAGATTAGCGTAGCATCCGCTCCTGCCTCGTGCGCCATCTCTGCCAGTTGGCTGGCAATCTTTGTCCCCGAGTGGCCGGCGCCGGCGATGATGGTAGCTTGACCCTTGGCCTCCTCGCAGACAGCCTTGAGCACAGCTTGATGCTCTTCCTGGGTCATGGTGTAGAACTCGCCGGTGCTGCCCAGCGGCGAGATGACCTTGATGCCGCTTTCGATGAGGAATCGGGTGTTCTCCCGTACCCCTTCTAGATCGACCTCCCCCGAGTCGGTGAATGGCGTTGTCATTGGCACGATGGTGCCCGCGATGCGGGCCTTGAGCTCTTCCCAGTGTGACATAGGGTACCTCCTCTTGGCTATGTTAGCTGGCCGGTATGAAATTCGGGTTGGCCGGCCACCTGCCTGACAAAGATCGGCCGGCCAAATTGCTCGTCATCCCTGGAACTAAAGTCAGCGCGATAGTGCGGCCCCCTGCTCTCCTCCCTGAGGGCAGCGGCCCCGGCGATGATCCTGGCGGTGGTCAGCAGATGAGGCAAGCTCAGTGCCAGGCTGAGACCCTGCCCTTGGGGCAAATAGATCGACGACACTTTGCTTTCGACGGTATTGAGTTGGTCCAGGCACCTGGCCAGAGAGTCAGCGTCTTTGGATACGCCCATCTCGTTCCACATGGCGGTCTGTATGGCGTGCTGGAGCTCCTGAGGATCCGATCCCGAGGTCCTGCTCCGCAACGTAGACAGCCTGCTGCCAAACTCACCGAGCTGGTCACGGTTGATGGCCGGCCGGCCGAGTTCCGAGGCCCGAGCTGCCGCAAAGCGTCCGGCCCGTTCGCCAAAGACCTGGGTGCCGGCGAACTGGTTGCCGCCGATGCGATTGGCCCCGTGCGGGCCGCCTGCCGCCTCTCCGCAGGCAAACAGATTGGCTACGGTGGTCTCCGCCTGGGGATCGATGAGCACTCCGCCATTGAAGGCGTGCACCTGGGGCGAGATGTCCACCGGCTGGGCCAGGACGTCCACTCCCCGCTCCTTGGCCCAGTAGTACCAGTTCAGTTTCCCGGAGCGGACCAGGTCTGGATCGCAGTCCGTGAAATCGGCGCGCATACCGCCGCTCTCTGTACCCCGGCCAGCTCCCAATTCCTCAAAGATGGCCAGGTCAAAGTACTTGGCTGCAGCATCGGAACGGAAGGGGCCTGTTCCCGCGCGGGTATTGAGGCACTCGGCCAGGGTCACGCCATCCGGAAGATAGCGCAGCAGGAACTCCTCTCCTGGGCCATTGGTCAGGCGGGGCTGTAGCGCCAGGTAGGGTTCGGGGATCAACATGCGCTTGACGGGTCCGGTAAGGCCCAGGATCATCTGGTAGAATTCCATATTCACCAGGTCCGCTCCCAGCTCGAGAGCCATGGCATGACCGTCGAAGGTGAGATCCGTGGTATTCATGTGGTAGAGAAAAGCGGTGCTGCCCCCACCTGTGGCCAGCACTGTAGTCTTGGCCGTGATGACGATGGACGCCCCCTTCCGGGTCATTGCTATCGCACCCGTGCATCCGCTTGGGCTGCCCAAGAGGCGGACGGCCGATGTCTGGTCCAGAACCTGGATGCCCCGCGCCCTAATCTCGCGCCCAAAGGACTCCCGGATAGCGTCTTCGGTTGCTCCACCGGCCCGTATCTCGCCGCTGCCGAAATCTGGTTTGATGTACAATACCTGGCCATCCTGTTCCTCAAACGCCATCCGGTAGCGGTCCAGCAGATCGGCCAACCGGGCTGGCGCTTCCTCGGCCAGAATACGGGCCAGCGTTGGGCTCGCCATGCCCAGACCAGCCTCCATGATCTCGCGATAGTGCGCCTCTGGACCGCTGGCATCACTGTCCGGCAGGGCGCAGGTATAGCCCACGGCGATGGTCAGAGGGAAAAAGGTCGAGCCGGAATGGGTGAACCGGCCCTTGGCCATCAGAACTACCTTCGCGCCGCGGTCATGGGCCTCGATGGCTGCCCGGCATCCGGCTGCGCCTGCGCCAATAACGAGGACGTCGGTCTGCAATTGCTCATAGTCCATGGTTGTTACCCCTCATTCATCCTGGACAGACATAGATGTCGAGATCATGGCGGTCTGTACCTGCCTGGATCTGGCCCGCCAGGGTCGCCTCGTGCTGGAAGCCAACGTCGCGGGCCAATCCGGCCTTTTCATCGTCACACGAAGCAATGAAGACACGTACCTGTTCGGCGCCAGCTGCTGACTGCGCCTTCGTCGCTGCCAGCAGCAGATTGGCTGCCTGGTCTACATAGGACGGCGCAGTCAGAAAATCCAATACCGGGGCGTGTCCTTGCGCTTCGTTGTCCAGTCGAGTCGCGGTGGCCGTGCCGACTATGCGCCCCGCCGGATTCTCCAACACCCACAGCCCACCCTTGCCTCCGGTGGCATTGACCATCATCGAGGGCAGGATAGAGCCGCACCGTTGGTGAAGGATGGCTGGGTGGCTGTAGATCCGCTGTGGATAGTCTTTGATGAGCCAACGGTGCGGCGCCACGTATAGCATTCCCACGCGAGCCAGATCCCCCCAATGTCCCCGCCGAACCCTTGCGGCTCCAGCCCAGGCAAAGTAGGCAGCGTCAAAGCTGTCTCCTGACTCATTTGGCCCCAGGTAGCGCATCACGTGCCCGTTATAGTCTCGAAAGCCGCAGCCCTCATAGATGTTGCGGGCAATCGGATTGCTGGTGCCAAGGTGCAGGCAAACGCCGCCAGCATCCACAAAGTGGCTCACTGCGGCCCTGGTCAGGATGGTGCAGATGCCTCTGCCGCGATGTGCTGCTTCGGTGATGACGTAGGCCAGCAACCCGATCTCGGGCGTGCTGGCCGCAGTGCCATAGTAGGCGCTGCCTACGGGCTCGTCCCCGATCCAACCAACGAAAAAACAGTCCCTGGCCACTTCAGCGTGGGTGCCTCGCAGCGCACCATCCAGGTGTCTGCGTTCCGCCGCGGAGAACCAGAGTGCGCGTGGCTGGAGGATCAGATCATGGACCGCTTCCACTTTCGGCTGGGGCAACCCTGCTCCAGCCGAAAGTATCACTACCCTCAACGTCTCGCCGTTACTGAGGGAATGGTTCTGTTCCTCCATATCTGAATTCAGTCGCTGCGGCTCACTGCAAAGTCAAAGAAACCGATTTCCTCCAGTTGCTCCTTCAGCCAGCCCTTCTGCGCGTCGGTCAGGGGCACAAAAGGCCTCCGTCCGGGTCCGCAGTCGAAGCCGATAAGCCGCATGATTTCCTTGACGGCCGAGATGGACGTCATCTGCAGGAAGAGGTTGATCACCGAGTTGAGTCTGCCCTGCATGACTTGAGCCGTAGCCATGTCGCCGGCGTGAAATGCCTCGTATAGCCTTATGGCTGTGTGCGGTAGGGCGTTATAGGTGGTGCCGATGGCGCCATCGGCGCCCATGCTCTGGGCAGCTATCATCATCTCGTCCGGACCGGACAGGACATTGAGGCGTCCTCCGTCCACATCAATGATCTGGCGCATCCGGCGAAAGTCATAAGACGTGAATTTCATGCCCCGCAGGGTGGGCATCTCGGTTATCAGGTCCTGCACGATGTCGACTGTGACGTCGACACCGGTCGTTGCTGGAATGTTATAGATGTAGAAGGGCAGGTCGGAGGCAGCCCCAATGGCCTTGTAGTGATCCTTGACACCCTGCACACCCACGCGGAAATAGAAGGGCGGGATGGAGCTGGTACCATCGGCTCCTGCCTCCTGGGCGTGTGCGGCCAGGTCACAAGCCTCCCGGGTTGAGAGAGCGCCCACGTGGACCACCACCGGTACACGACCCTTGACCTGGTCGACGACGGTTTCTGTCACCAATCGCCGTTCCGCTTCAGAGAGCAGCAGTCCCTCGCCGGTGCTGCCGAGGATATAAAAGCCGGTAAGGCCGGCTGCCAGGTGGAATTCGACGAGATCGCGGATGACTCTCAGATTGACTTCCCCTTCATCGTCAAAGGGGGTGAGCAGAGCGGGCATAACGCCAGTAAGTTTCAACACAGTGGTTCTCCTGTCTTTTCTGGTTTATTTTGAGCTATTCTTGCGAATGTCTGTTTAATCGTTGACAGTGCTTTAGCTCTCACATCGCGCGCCAAGTTTGGGTCTTCAGCGATGCGACCGTTTCCGGGATTTCGGGACTACATAGCGCTCAGGTCGGCCCTGAGTTCAGGCGATATCTCCATCGACTCAGCCTCGAAAGCCTGATCCACCTGGTCAGTGGAGCGGGCGCCGATCAGGACAGAGGTGATGCCTGGCTGGCCGATGGTCCAGGCCAGACCGAGTTGGACCATCGAAGTGCCCAATTCCTCCGCCTTGGCCCGCAGCCCCTCCATAATGCGGAAACCGGCCTGGTGGAAGTAGAGCGCCTGCATCGGGGGCACGACATCCATGCGGGTACCCGATGGGATGCCGCCTCCTTCCCGGTATTTGCCCGTCAGGAAGCCACCTGCCAACGGGCTGTAGGTGATCACGCCTACGTCCTGGTCAGCGCAGAGTGGGAGCAGCTCCGACTCGATATCGCGTGTGACCAGGTTGTAGTTGGGCTGCACAGATTCCAGGCGTGCCCAATCGTTTGCATCCTCGCGCCACAGGGCCTTGCAGAGCTGCCAGGCGGCATAGTTGCTGCAGCCGATGTAGCGGGTTTTGCCCTGCTCCACAAGAAGGTGCAGGGCCTCTAGTGTCTCCTCCAGCGGCGTTTCGCCGTCCCAGTTGTGCACCTGGAACAGGTCAACCTGATCCGTCTGAAGGCGGTGCAGGCTGTCCTCGGCTGAGGACAGGATGCGCTCCCGGCCGAGCTGGCCGTGTACCTTGGTGGCCAGGACCACCTGGTCGCGGGTACCTCGGTCTGCCAGCCATTGGCCTACTACCTTTTCTGCCCCCCCGGCCGAGTAGGCCTCGGCTGTGTCGATGAGGTTGATGCCTCTTTCCAGCGCCCGATCCATGACGATAAAAGATGTTTCCTGGTCGATCTCCCGCCCAAAGGTGGCCGAGCCTAGCCCGATAGAACTCACATGAAGATCAGATCTTCCTAGCCGACGATATTCCATACTTTAATCCCCCTCATTTATTGGCCTAACGAAGCTGGCCTACAGCAGGTCCGCAGGGTCAGGCATAGTACTCGATGGTCCGACTGAGCGCATCCGCCTTGCGCTCGGCCTCTTCCAGGTCACCATAGTTGGTCTTTAGCTGCATCAGCTTGGGTTGCAGGCGATCCGCGACGGGACAGAGGCCCGGTCCCCATTCAACTCTCGGACCCTCGTACAGCGGGCAGTGAACTGGGCACCCCTTGCCGTAAAAGGCCATATCCCTGACCGCCGGCTCGTTGTAGGTGACCTGCCAGGCTGCGTAAAAGCCATCGCCTCCCAGCTCGATATACTTGCGGCGAAAATCCACCCAGGGAATGCCTATGGACTCCTGGCCCTCGTACAACATGGCAAAAGTATAGTAAGAATTTACATAATCATCTGGCACCTGCTGGGGAACCAGGTAGGCACAGCCCTCAATGGCTGCCTAAGTACATGGCGGCGATGGCCTGCCGTTTGGCAACATATTCGTCCAGGCGCTCCAGTTGGGCCAGCCCAATGGCGGCTGCAACCTCTGGCAGCCGGTATTGCCAGCCAAAGCCGTCGTGCCGCTCAAAACTGGGGTTCTGGAAATCGTCCCTCTGCAACCGGACCCGGCCTTCGTCGGCCTCGATGGTCGAGAATCCAATCCCGTGGAACTTGCGTATTTTCTTGGCCAGCCCCTCGTCATCAGTGATCACAATGCCCCCGTCGCCGGTGGTCATGTGTTTCGAATTCTCAAAGCTAAAGCTGGCCATGTGGCCGATAGAGCCCGCCAATCGACCCTTGTACTCGCCCAGATAGCATTGGGCATTGTCCTCGATGACGTACAGGTTGTGCTCCCTAGCCAGCGCCATGATGGGGTCCAGGTCGGGTGGTAGGCCATAGAGTCCTACTGAGATGATGGCTTTGGTTCGGGGCGTGATTTTCCGGGCCACGTCCTTCGGATCAATGTTGAACGTGTGGGGGTCGATATCGGCGAAAACTGGGATAGCGTTTTGGTGTAGCACGACGTAGGCGTTGGAAATGACCGTCAGTGCTGGGATAATGACCTCATCACCTGGCCCTACTCCCACTGCTGCCAGGCAGGAGTGCATGGTCGCGGTACCGTTGCTGTGGGTGATGGCGTACCGGACCCCAAACTTTTGGGCAAAGGCCCGCTCCAACCGCTGGTTCATGCTCCCGGACGTGGCAGCGCCAAAGCCGGAATCCAGTACTTCTTTGATATAGCCCAGTTCCTCATCGCCAAATCGCCAGGATCTTGTGGACACGCTACGACTCCCTGATAGGTTTTTTTCTCTCTTGGCCATCGTGCGCCGGCTAGGCGACGACGTCGATCAGGGTCCGCAACTGATCGATGCGCTTGGCCCCGACGATGACCGAAACCACCGCCGGGTGGTTCAGTACAGCTTTGATGGCATGTTCCATCAGTGTACGGTTCTGAGCCTTCGCCTGTGCCTCGAGGCCCTCCAGTTGGTCAAACAGCTCATCCGTAAAATCCCAGACCCAGTCAGGCTTTTCTGCCTTGCGCGAGTTGGGTGGCGGCACATCATTGCGATGGTACTTGCCCGTCAGCAGCCCGCCCTGTAGTACCTGGTAGGGTATCACCGCGATCCGCTCGTGGTGGCACAGCGGCAGCAGATCCTGCTCCGCCTCGCGATTGAGCAGGCTATAGGGCGGCTGGTCGGCCACAGGCCGGCGCCAGCCGTTTTCGTCGCATGTGCGCAGCAGCTTCCCAAGCTGCCCGGCCGGAAAGTTTGAGACTCCCCAGTAACGGATCTTGCCAGCCTGGACAAGGTCATCGAATGCCTGGACTGATTCGGCCAGCTCGATCTCAGGATCTGGTTTGTGCATGTAATAGAGATCCAGATACTCGCACTGCAACCGGTGCAGCGAACGATCCACCTCACGCAGGATGTGTTCGCGGCCCAAGCCCCCATCCGCATCGTCTGGACCAACCTGCATTCCGACCTTGGAGGCAAGGACGACTCGTTGCCTTTGACCCCGCAGCGCCTTGCCCAGGATTGCCTCTGCCACACCACCAGGCGACCCCAGAAAACGGTTGTAGCCTTCGTACATATTGGCGGTGTCGATAAAGTTAATCCCTTGCTCGATGGCCCACCGGGTCAACTTGATGGCTTGCTTTTCGCCAACCGGTGTGCCAAAGGTCATTGTCCCTAGGCAAAGGGGCGAAACCTCAAGATCGGTGTTGTACAACTTTTGTCTGTTCATCGCTGCATCCTGCCCTAGTCTATTCATCCTTCAGTTGTGAAATCGCTGCTTTCACCGAAGAAACCACATAGTCCAGCGTGTCGTCGGGGATGCCGCTCCACCAGGGCAGGCTGAATGAGTCGCCCCACCACGCCTCTAGCACGGGGCAATCCTGGTCGCCCGCGCCAAGCTTCTGAAACAGCGGGTAGCGGTACAATGGGTAGTACTGGACGATGGCCCGGATGCGGTATTCGTTTACCAGGATATCCAAGAGATCGTCACGGCTTGCGCCAAAGGCCGACCCGTCAAAGCGCATCACAAAGGTGTGGTGAACGTGGCGGTAGCCTGCCGGGATAACCGAGAATCTTAGCTCCAGTATATCCGCCAGGGCCGAGCGCAGCCTCATCGCCTGGGCGATCAAGTCATCGTTGGTTTGGTCGATCGTCCTCAATTCTATGCTGCCCAACGCGCACTGGGCCTCGCCGATGGAAAAGTTCTGCGGCCACACGCCCTCAATGTCGATGTCCACATCGCTCATGGCCGGTACCCAATACCGCTCGCGCGATGCCGGGTAGGCCCGGCAGCCATTGTGTCTCAAGCCTGGAACCAGGGCGGCATCCACCGCAGATCGCACAGTCAGCATGCCGCCTTCGCCCAGCGTGGTCATATTCTTGGCGCCGTGAAAGCTAAAGCACCCGAAATCGCCAAAGGTCCCCACCTGCTTGCCCTCGATGGCGGCCCCAGGCGCCTGGGCGCAGTCCTCTACGACCCGCAGCCCGTGCTTTTGGGCAATCTCCATCACGGCCGGCATGTTGACCGGCATGCCCAGGATGTGTACCACCACAATGGCTTTGGTCCGCTCCGTGATCTTATGTTCAATGTCCCGGGGATCAACCGTCCAGGTCTCGGGATCGATGTCGGCCCAGATGATCTGGGCGCCTGTCTCGCCGAAAGGGATGGCTGTTGCGCAAAAGGTATAGGCCTGAACGATCACCTCGTCGCCTGGGCCGAGACCACAAAGTATAGCCGCCAACCGCAGGGCGTTGGTACAGTTGTCGACGGCGAAGGCGTGTTCTGCACCCGAATACGCCTTGAAATCCGCCTCAAACTGACGTAAATAGTGCCCCTGCGTCTGGACCTCTTGGTTGCGCATCACGTCTACGACGGTATTGATCTCCTCGTCTGAGTGGGGCCTGATCCTTGCCGGAAAGTTGACCTTGAACGCTGGCGCGCTTCCCCGGCCCGATGCATCCCCGGTTCCCGATTCTGCTGTCATGCTCTCGCTCCTATTCTGCTGGATGCCATGTCCCCGCTACTGTGACCTTCCCGCAGGCTGTGCCCCAACTCGATTCTTCTGATTTTTCTCCATGACAGCGCTCCCTGCGCCGAGCCAGCGGGAGGATCGTTATAGATCCTGCCCGTAGACCCCATATGCCTGTGCTGCCTTAACGGCGGCTCGCAGGCTTTCAGCCGGCGTCTCGGGGGCGACTGCTTCGCCGGTGCCCAATACATAGCCGCCACCCGCCGCGGCGTCAGCAATCGCCTGCCGCACCTTTTCTTGTACGATCTCGACGGTGCCCAGGTCAAAGGTATACACCGGGTCCAGCCCGCCCAAAAGCGCAACCTGGTCCCCGTATGCCTCCTTGGTCTCCCTCAAGATCACGTCGCCCACGTCCGGTGGCTGCAGGCCGCCCAGAACGTCGACGCCCGCTTCCACGACCAGGGGGATAATGTCGCGCATGCGGCCATCGTCCTGGTAGATGTAGACGGCCTCGTATTGGTGGGTCAGGTCCACGGCCTCTTTGACCAGCGGGCAAAAGATCTCCCGGTAAGTCTGGGGCGACCAGCCCACGGATGGGCCGCACTGGAACCAGCTATCGTAGACGACCTGGATGCCCCGTTCCAGCATCAGTTTCAGATTGCTGAGATGGACGTCCTGCGCCAGCCGGCATACGCCCTGGAGCAGGACTGGGTCGGTCACTGAGGCGATCAGCATGCCCTCCGGGCCGAGAGGCTCCATGCCCCAGCTGCCAGCGTGAGTGCAGTCCAGCCCTGCGACCAGCGCCCGATCCCCGACCTCCTCCAATACCAGCGGGATGTCGTCAATAAGGTCCTGGCGGGGTTCTGGGAACAGGTACTTGAGCGCTTCCAGGTCAGCCCGGGTCTTGACCAAGGGTTCCATGCGATGGGGATTGGGCCCGTCACCATAGCCTGCATTGGGCCGGGCCCACTGGACGACGTCGTGTAGATCACCACCCGGCGTGCGGAAGGTGCGTTCGTACCAGACGCAGCTTTCCTCGTTCCTGATCCGCAGTTCGACATCTACCCCGGGGAGATCCCCATAGAGCCCCGTCGCAGAGTAGTTGTAGCCGCTGCCGGGCGCATAGACATAGTCGTTGCTCACCGACTGCCAGGTGTACTGGCCATAGTTGATCAGCGCGTCGAAACAAAATTCCTCCGCTACCCTGAGCTGGTGACGGGGACAGGTGCAGCCGTGATGGTAGCGGACCCAGCGGATAATGGATGGGAAACAGGGTACCCTATCGGGCACCCCGCCCCGTAGGGCTGTCATCAACCGTTCGCGTGGCGTCATCTCTGGCATGAGGCTCGTCCCTCAACTGCGCCCCTGGCCTACCTACCAGCAGGTCATTGAATCAAGGAAAAGATGTTCGAGATCCGCGGCATCCGCAGGTCGGGGCGACAGTTTGGTTACCCGGTGTTGGGGTAGCGTTCCCGCTACCAGATCATCGACATCATCCGGACCGTAGCCCACCGCGCTCAGGCCGTTGGGCATCCCCGTCCGGCGCATCAGATCGACAATGGTGCCGGACAGCAAATCTCCTGCCTCATCGGGTTTCGCATCGGACACGTCCGCGCCCATGAGCATGGCGGCGTATAGGTGCTTCATCGGATCGACCTGCGCCGTAAAGCGGAACACGGCGGGAGCGTTGAGCGTGACAGCCATACCGTGTGGGACCATGGGATGATCAGATGGATACCCTTCCGGGTTATAGTCCCGGACCATGCCGGCTACGGGGTACGACATGCCGTGGGGTAGATGGACCCCGGCGTTGCCAAAACCGATGCCGGCAAAGGTAGCAGCCAGCAGCATCATGCCGCGGGCATTGTTGTTGGCCGGGTCATCCAGCACCTGCGTCATATTGTGTGCGACCATTTCAATAGCTCGGGCAGCCCAGATGTCGCTGATAGGGTTGGCCCCCTGGTAAGCGGGCCGTAGGCCCGGGTCCGCCGCAGCCTGCCGCCGGTGGAAAGGCAGCGCAGTGAGGGATTCCAGGGCGTGGCATAGGATATCCCAGCCGGTGCAAGCCGCTACCATTTTCGGCAGCGTGCGCGTGTTCTCTGGATCTACAATACCCATCACCGGGCGCAGGGCACGATGCGCAATACCCGTCTTGGCGTGCATCTCCAATAGGTCAAAGATGGCCACACCGGTCGTCTCGCTTCCCGTGCCAGCCGTGGTCGGCACGGCAACCAGCGGTTTCAGTTCACCGGGTACTGGGCGGCCCTCACCGATGGGCGGGTTCACGTAGGCCAGAAGTTCGGCCGGGTAGGTGGCATACAGGTTGGCCACTTTGGCCGTGTCCATGCTGGAGCCACCGCCCACAGCCACGTATCCATCAAACTTTCCCTCGGTGGCGAATTGGATGGCCTCGTTGAAAGAAACATCGGTAGGCTCGATACGTACCCTGTCAAAAAGCACGGCATCCAGTCCCTGCGAGCGAAGTGAACTAAGGACGATGGCCACCGGCTCGCTACCGGCCAGATAAGGATCGGTCACGACCATTACCCGGGTCGTACCAAGCTGTACCATGTCAGAGCCCACTTCGCGTGTCACGCCGGGACCAAATTTGATGTTGGCTGATGTCATGGTGAAAGCAGTTTCTTTGGTCATAGCATTCATCTCCAACTATTACCTCGCTGGCCTATCGGACAAACCAACGAAGCGCGTGGTGTCCCTCGGTCCGGCGGTATCGCAGGGTGTAGGGATCATAGATCAGGCCTGCCACAAAGCCATCGGTCCTCGGCATCAACCAGCCAAAGTCCCAGCCCTGGCTTTCGTAGCGCATGGGGATCGCCGGCCTGGTACGAACGACGGGGTGGCTGGCAGCCAGGAACAACTGGCTTTCCGTATAATAGTAGCACGAACCCATGTGCACAAATACTTCGTGCGGTTGGACCGGCGCTCGATCCTGGACAAAGTCGGCGCACAGACCGTGCACACCTACCTTGACTTCGCACCCGAGCGCAAATGCGTCCGCCAGGGCAGCCACGGACCCTGACTCAACTGTGCCATCGGCGGCGAGGGCCAAGACTTGGCGCCATTCATCGTGTACCCAGAAGCGATAGAGGTCAAAGTCATAGACAAAGTTGCTGCTGGGCGCATTGGTCCCGGCATCCCAGTCGTCCTGCTGGTGATATCTGGGCATGGCCGCGAATTCGTCGCTGGGCGGCGAGAGGCCGGGTGTGCCCGTCGCTTTGCCGCCATCCAGGTAGGGTCGAGCGATCGCCTGTTGGCCGTTCTGGTTGTACATGAAGAATGACATGGATGGCCGTGGGCCGAAACCATCCGGCAGACTGATGGGCTGTCGCAGGGAAATGATGCCCGCCACCCAGCGATCGTCCACCAGGTAGGTCACACGAAAGTCCGCTGTCTCGCGGATCAGCTCCGCGTTATTAGAATTCACATCAATGTGCTCGTTGTGCCGGAACTCGGTGTAGATCCGCAGATCGGCGCCGCGCCGGACCGCGTCACATAGCGCCGCCTCGCTGCCGGCGACGATGGACCGGTCAGAATTGAGTTCCAAAGCGCAAGTCCAGGCAGTGCTCCTACGTGCATCGCTTGACATTGGCTTTCGTCTGCCTCCGGTAGCTCCTTCAGCTTTCCACATAGATCCCTAAGATGTGCCGTGCGTGCAATACTCTCGCAAAAAGTCCACATAGTTCTTGACAATCTCGTCGAACAGCGCTTTACCAGTTTCAGCTGTGGCCGCAGTCGGGTCGCCATATACCCCCGTTTCGGACTCGACAACCCCCCACGTGGACCAATAGAGCCCGCTTACGCGGTCTGGGATCTCGGTATAGATGTCCCCCGGGAAGAAACGCGTCTGGTACTGGACGATGTCCTGATCTGTGGCTCTTTCCATCCGAACCAGCTCCGGCGTCAGATGGAGCAGGAGAGCGGTTTCTTCTTCCCCCGCATGGCCGCCGCAGCCACCCGGCTCCGACTTTCTTACCTTGGAACCAATGGTCTTGCTCATGCCCAGCACGTAGGTCAGTGCCGGGAAAACGTCATAGTCGCTGCCGATCTTTCGACAGGCCAGTTCCAGGATAGCTGGATTGTTGCCATGAGCGTTGACGATGACGATCCGCTGGAAGCCATTCTGTACCAGTGAGGCCAGGATATCATAGATCATCTGGATCATTGGTTCTGGTTCGCGGAAGGTGATCAGACCCGGCCAGCGCGCCACCTGTTGCACAGTATAGGCCGTCCAGACAGTCGGCAGGACCAGGACGGGAATCTCGCGGGCAATCGTTTCGGCTACGACCCGTGCCGTTTCCCGGGCGATGATGCAGTCACACTCCAGAGGCAGATGGGGCCCGTGCTCCTCAATCTGTCCCACGGGTAGGAGAATGAGCGTATTGCGTTCCGCGGCTTCCGCGATCTCGGGTGAAGTCTGATGTTGGAAATACAATGACATGGGCGTCCCTTTCTGCGGGAGGATGGCTCACAGAGTATCCAAGACTTCGAATGTCGTAGCGACCAACACCCCGCCGCTTGTCGGACCCAGAATTGCGTTGGATGCTTCGTAGCCATCCTCTAGGGCTGCTTTTTCAGTGACAACGTAGCCCTGCAGTTCGCCGTTGGCCAGGGCAATGACATAGGTGTCCGGGGTCTTTGCCTTGACCGCCAGGCCGAATTCAACAAACATCTCACCTGGCCAGCCCACAAAGGACCAGGGGCCGATCTTTAGGATTTGAACCTCGGCCGGCAGACACATCTGGTAGTAGGGCTCCAGCCGTCCTTGCTGGGCAGCCTGGGTCAGGGTCAAGGTCTCTTCTGCACCGAACCAGTCGACCTCCGCGGTTCGAATTTCCTGGCGCGGTGCGTTGGTCTGGCGCAGGTGTTCCAGCTTTTCCCTTGCGCGTTTCTCCTTCTCCTCAGCTTTGGGGAGTGGGGGAAACTTTTTCCGGGGCAGATCGACCAAGCGTTGAGCGCTCCGTACTTTCAGGCTCGATGAATACTGGATCTGTGGCAGGACCTGGGCAATGGCGTGGCCCAGCAGGTTGCCCAGGCGCTTGGCTTCGGCAAAGGTATTCGCGTCTGTGACATGCCGGGGGCTTTGATTGCCCTCCGGGCCGGTGTGATACAGCACCGGGCACTCCTGCCCCAGCACTTCTTCTTGCAGGTACTGTCGTGTCATGGCTGGGAAATCGCCGCTGACGAGTTTCGAATCTTCGTGCAACACGGTGGGATGCATTGAATAAACTACCATGCAGGCGATATTCGACCCGTCATCCGTGGCCCTGACCATCAAGACTGGAACATTGCAGTCCGCGGGTCCCAATGGATCCCGCCGGTTTGTTCCCACGCCTGCGCAGTCTGCCACCGCGAGCCCGACTTGGGCCGGGCGCGCCCGGTGATGGGCCTCTACCGCGGCCTGTACGATCCCGTCCTCAAAAAGCTGGAGGTAATCTGGGTCGACGCGAGGGACAATGGGGTCATGTTCATTGCTGATATAGTCAGCCGTCTTGGGGCCGGAGTGGGTGTGGGTAGCCGAGATCATGATGTTGCCGCCCGGAACGGAGGTAGCCTGCGTGATCCGTTCCCGGGTCCGCTGGGCGGTTGCCTTGCTGACAAAGATGATATCGTTGGCAACGAACATGATCTCCGTCTGTCCATCGCAAAGGTAGAGCGCAGAACTCAGAAGGGGATCATGGATGCCCGTACTGTATCGTTCGACATGTGGATACCCGTATAGGAACTGGGAATCCCGGGGGGAAATATCTACCGATGCTGCGCCTGCTACTAAGGTATGCATGATTTCTTCCCTTGGCCCCAGCCTTGCTGAGGCGCCTGTTGGTGACCCGATCCGGCGCCGGGTGCCAAGCCCTCACTCGGCGGATGCCGAGCATCCGTAGGAAAACCCGCCAGAATCAGAAGGTTCAGTAGCCCTTGTTCCAATCCGGCTCGATGTCCTGGGCTGCCGTTTCAGAGATGTAAAAGTCGGTTCGCAGTAGCTGGTGGATGGAGGTCGGCAGCAAGGGCGTCACCGGTCCGTGAGCGATGAGCCTGGTCATCAGCCTCTGCCACGAGGTCGTCGTGCCGTGGACGGTCAGGGAGTTGATGTCTATCCGGTTCTTGGCGGCAATTACCTCGGCGGGCCCGATGGTCACTGCCTTGGGCGGCACTAAGGCAATGTCCCCGCTGTAGCCAAAGCTGCCGTGCAGCGAGTTCTGGGCCAGGGTAAAGGGACTCAAGGTGACGATGCGGGTCCCCATCTCCATCCACTCTTCCAGATTCCCGGCCTGGAACTCGGGGGCATCAGGCTCGATGAAAGCCAAGTGTCCCGTCCAACCAGGCCCGCTGTAGCATATATCGGCTCCGCCTGCGTCAGCGATCATCTGGCCGTACACGTTTACGTTCTCGTTGGTCGGCCCAATGATCTGACTTTCTGGCGGCCGAAGTTCTTGGTCGATGGCGTAGAAGAGATAGTGCTTCAGGGCGTGGACAAAACCCAGGGGCCATGTCTCGGGTGCAATGACGCCATCCTCATTAGCATACTCGTCCATCGCAAAAACGTACAGGTTGGAGCAGTCAACTCTGAACTGATTGATGAGGCGCGCCACGTGGCGGTAGGTCGGACAGGGATTGGGCAGGATCATGACGCATCTCTCCCCGGCGTCAGCCGCGGCTTTGATCCGCCAAAACATATCCGTGACCCAGATGAACTCGATGTCGTCATCCCTGACAACCCGGATCTTGAACTCTGGGTTGGGATGCTTGGTGATATCCTCACGTTTGATCTTTCTGACCCGTTCCAATACTTCTTGGTCCCGAAAGGGAACCCAAGGGGATGGACTGTACTTCCACTCAGTCATGTTTCCTCCTGTACCATGGTCTGTGTCAAAACCCGTAGCGGGGGCGGTATCCGCCCAGCCTCATCAGCCCACGCTCCTGGGCTATGCGCTGTAGAGTACCTTGCCGCCAACGATAGTTGCCTTGAGATCTAGATCGTTATCAAGGATGATGATATCGGCGTCCATTCCTGCTGCGAGGTAGCCCTTGCTCGACTCTCCTAGCACGCGGGCCGGAGTGCGCGAACACAGGATGGATGCCTCGACCACCGACCTGCCGAATTTCTGTATGGTATTGCGGAAGCCCTGCAGATGGGTCAGCGCGCTGCCAGAAAGGCAATCGTCTGAGGTACGCCTGACCCCTCGATCCAGCGTCACCTCTACCTCGACGCCTTCGTAGAGCCCGCCATAGATGCCCGGTGCACTGCCCGAGCCCTTGGAAGCGTCGGTCACCAGGGCGATGCGGTCGATGCCCTTGCAGCGGAAGGTCTTTTCCACCAGGTATGGGTGTACGTGGACCCCGTCAGGGACGATCTCCACCGTGATCCGGTCTTCAATCTGGAGCCAGTCGGTGAGGCCGGCGGGGTACACGCCCGGATCGGTCTGAACGGCCACGTCAAAGGTGTCGTAAAAGTGAGTGACCAGGCTCATGCCCGCCTCGATGGCCCGTCGCGTCTCCGCGACGGTCGCGGAGCTATGGGCCAGGCTGGTGACGATGCCCTGTTTGGCGGCCCAACAGATGAACGGGATCGCCCCCGCCATCTCTGGCGAAACGTCCCAGATGCGAATGAACCCCTCGCCGCCCTCATAGACGGCTGCCGTCGTCTCGTCCGTGATGGCCCTCAGCGAGTTGGCTGAGCCAGCCCCAGTCTTGGCAATATAGCTGATCTCGGGACGGAAGCCGATTACGTTCGGTGCCAGCCGGAACCGCTCGGGTCTCCTGCAGGCCCCTCTGCATGGCCTGGATGTTATCCTCGGGTGTACCCGACAGGGTCGCAACACAGGCAGTGACACCTACCTCCAGCAGAAGCTGGGAGTATTCCAGCAGGCTGTCGTTCTGAGCAAGTACATGACGTATGCCATGATGGTGCAAGTCGATCAAACCGGCCAGGACATAGTTCCCGGCTGCGTCCACAACCTGTTCGCCGGGTTCGGGCATCATGCCCTGGCCGATGGCTGTGATGCGGTCGTTTTCTACACGCATATCGCTGTTGGCTTCAAACCGGTTGTAATGTAGTATTCTACCGTTCTTGATAAGCATGGTGCACCTTCCCTCCAGTCCAGTACTGCTGCGACCTGGGCTTCATCGCCGGGAATGCAAATGGTTTCGTAGGGCAAGTTGGCAACTTGCCAAACACTCGCTCCTTTAGTATACCCCCAAAAGTGAGGGGCATTATCCCTTCCGATATAGCAGATTGCTCAACCCTGGACAAGATACCATCTTGTCCTACTTTCTTGGTCTCGGTCCAGGTATTGCGTCACCGAGTCTATTCTGCTGCAGCTTCCGCTTCAGCCCGTTCTCTGATCTCTAGCAAATGCTGCGCTGTCTCTGGGTCCAGGACTGGCTCTGGCGGATAGTCCCGCAGGACCACTTCCAGCCGTTCTTTGGCCCGGTCGAGTGCGGTCTTGCATCCACCCTCGGCCCAGGTCGCGTAGTCGAGCCGGGGAAAGATACCTCCTGATTGCCACAACTCGCGTCGCATGTGCCTCGCCGTGTGGGGCTGTGCCAAAAAGTTTCCGCCGATGCCAGCCTCCCGGATGGCATCCAGGGCCAGTGTGTCGTCGTTGACCTCAAAGGAGGCCAGCATCCTCTTGAGGTAGGACAGTGCCTCGTCTTGGAGGATGGCCATCTCCAGGCTATGACCTACACCCGCGCCAACCACGCCCAGGGTTCCGAAGCCCAGAAAGCCGAGCATGTCCCAGCCAGCGGCCAGGGCATAGGCGGCTGTAGCTCCGGCTTCGAACCCGGCCTGATAATCGGCCGTGTTCGAGTCGGACAGCATGACGTTGCCGCATACCGCCAGCCCCTGCTTCTTGGCCAACTGTGAAGCGGCCGCGGCCAGGAGTGCTTGCTCGGGTGCCCCATACTGAATGGTCCCCCGTCTCAGGTCGAGGACGTGGGCGTGGCAAGAATAGATCACCGGCTGCCTTGGGTTGAGCAGATAGATCAGGGTCAACCCGTGCAGGATTTCGGCGTTGTGCAGCGCGAGCGTCCCGGCCAGGGTGACGGGCCCGCTGCCCCCGGCTGTGACCATCGGGCCCAGGTAGATGGGACACTCGTACTCTGCCATCTTGCCCATGATCTCCAGGGTGTGGGGCGCATAGCGCAAGGGGCTGACCGGCTCCGCAAAGTAGGTCAGCAGTTTCTTACGCTTCAATGCTTCTGCTCCACCCGCCACAACCTTTGCCATCTCCAGGATATAGTCCGCGCTGCGCGAAGAATAGATCCAGGTGGCGACAGCCTTCCGAGAATAAGTAAACAAGAGCTGGTAGCCAGCCACGTCGCCGGTAGATTGTGGGACCTCGTTAGGCAGGACGTAGCCGGTGGCCAGCCGTACGTTTTCCAACGCGTTGGCCACCATGATGCCTTTCAGTACGTCCTCCTGGTTACCCCGGCGCTTCCGGTCCTGGCTGACTTCTACGATCTGGTCGGAGCAATCCATGCTCAGCTTTAGGTCCCCGTCGCCCAGATGGATCGGTTGCCCACCATCGGCCGGCGTGACGGAGAAATCCTTGGGAAGAACTGCCAGGGCCTGCTCCACCAGGCTGGCAGGGATCCGGACGACCTGTTGCTCAAAATCAACCACAGCTCCCGCATCTGCGAACGAGTGCAGGATCTGAGGGTTAGGGATCTGGACGCCGATCTCTTCCAGGATGGTCAGACTGGTCTCGTGGATACGATCCACCTCAGTGTCGGCGATTACTTTGAGCAACTGCGCCTGTTTACGCATCAGAGATGACTTTGCGCAGCTCCTCGCCATTCTCCTTGAACCAGTTGTAGAGGATCATGACATCCGTGCCGATGCAAAAGTGCTCCACGCCAAGGTCCAGGTAGTATCTGGCCTCGTCAGGGCTGGAGATTTCCGCCCGGGGTGGAATCCCCATCTTCAGGGCGGTATCGATGACCCGGTTCTCGGCCGCCTTGATATTGGGGTGTTGTCTTTCCCCAGGCCGTCCGACGCTCATGGAATAGTCTGATGGCCCCCATTGGATCATGTCAATGCCAGGCATGGACAGGATCTCCTCCAGGTGATCGACGGCCCCTTGCTTTTCGATCATCAGTACGACGACGATGTCCTTGAGCGCCTGAACATAGTCCGGCGTCCCTCCATAGCCCATGTATGCGGCGCGGCGCATGCCCACGCCGTGCAAACCGCCCGCCTCCGGCGTCTCGGGACGCACGGCGCGCACGCATTCCCGGGCGTCCTCGACGCTGCGGCAGTCAGCGAATAGCACGCTTTGGAAGCCACAGCCGATGCCTCGCTGGGCGAGAAAGCTGCGAGGTTCCTGGTCGACCTTGATCATGGACGATAGGTCATGCAGCTCGGCCGCGCGGCAGACGTTGTCCAGCGCGTACAGGTCAAAGGGAGCATACTCGGCCACAAACTCGATATAGTCGAACATGCCGCTGTGCCCCACAACCTCAATGATAGAGGGCCAGGTGCTGTGGATGTGGGTGCCGATGGTAGGCTTTCCAGATTCTAAAAGCTGTCGAATTTTGTTGGGTCTCATGGCTTTACAATCCTCCATATCTTCGCCCAGCGTCCGCCAGGACGTGGATCTTTTCGTGGGGCGTGTTCTCGTTGAAATAGTCGGTCGTGGCCAGGACAAAGTGGCAGCGGCCCCGGACCGTACCCAGCACTTGCTTGACAGCCGCATCGATTTCGTCCGCTGTGCCCTTGCGCAGCAGATCGAGCTGGTCGATGTTGCCCGACAGGGTGGTTCGGCTGCCAAAAGCTTCCACCGCATCGGTGAGAATCGTATCGCCATAGGGCGGTGGTGTCAGTGATTCGTAGGCCCGCATATCCAGTTCGGGCAGCAGCGACAGCAGGTTGCGGGCATAGCCACAATTGTGGTAGAGCACCGCGACGCCCTGCCCCTGGATGAAATCGATGAAGCGTTTCTCGTAGGGCCAGATATGCTCGCGGAAAAAGCGGGGGCTGACCAGCTTGGCATTGGCGATATTGGCGGCATAGCTCAAGACGTCGGCGCCGGCATCGATGAGTTGTTGGGTATAGGTCATGTAGCGCTGCAAAACGTGGTCCATCATGCGCCCATAGAAAGCCGGGTTGATCATGGCATCCACCAGCAGGTCATCCAGCTTCCGGTAATAGACGGAGGCTATGTTGAACGCGCCGTGGATCCAGGGGGCAACGATACCCGTGTCACCCACGATCTTCTTGGCCCGCCGGATGTCAGCAACATCGGCCGGTTGGGGAACTGGCTGGTAGCGCACCAGCAGGTCAAAGTCCGCCTCGCTCTTGATGGGGAACTCGGCCAGCGCGTTCTCGGCGTCGTATTCGTAGGTCCAGCGCAAGGCTTTGACCCAGCGCAACCGGCCTTCCGGCGTATGGATCGTCGTGGTCGTGGTCTCGTCCCGTGTCCGCTCCTGGCAGACGACGTCTATCTGCCAGTCAGGCCCTTCCGGCCCCATGGCGTCAAATTCGGGACTGCAGTTCCTGTGGACAAGGTCAAAGCCAAAGTGCCCGTAGACCTCGGGCGTCCTGGCCACCCAGTCGACGTCCTGTGTACCAAAAAACTCTTTGACATAATTGATGTGGATAAAGGGCGAAACGGGGATACGGTCCACCTCCTGTTGGTGAAAGACCCGCAGCAGCCGTTCTCTCCCGCTCATTTCCGTCATCCTGTCTCCTGCATCATCTAGCTACCCCTTGCCTGTCCGGCCAGGACCGTTATCTCCAGGAAATACTCGCACGTCTCGCCGGGGGCCAGTTCTATCAGCGTCCCCCGTTTTCTGGCGGCCGAGCGCCCTTCAACGCGGCAGTTGGCCGGCTCCAAGCCCAGGACATAGGTTCCCTGCCCTACCTGCTTCCATTGTACCATCTCGGGTAGTTCCTGGTGGCGGAAGCGCAGTTGGAGCGTCAGCCCTAGCTCAGGGTTGGTGAGCTGGACAGCGACGTGGCCCGTCGGGTCCGGCTCAAAGCTGTGAAAGAAGCACTGTTCGGCATAGTGGGGCGTCGGGCCCTCAAAGGATGTATGCTGCTCCAGGCCCTGTGCGGCTATGTCATCCCGGGCTTCGATCGTCGTTGATGGAGCTACCAGCCGGCTGGCAGGGCTCAGCAGGGGAAAGCCCATATTGCAGTGATACAGGATCATGTGGGGAGCAGGCTCGTAGCCCATGTTCTCCACCCTGTCCTTGATGGTCAGCTTGGGCTGGCCCAACGTGGCCGTTATGCGGCGGGTCAGGCGCAGATCGTGACCAAATACACTCACTTCCCGTATTTGCCCTTCCACCCAGAAGGTGTATTCGTCGCCCTCCCACCGCCCCTGGCAGCTTACCTGGCGGGCTGGTGTATGCGAGATGCGGCCGTGGAGCCCCAAATCTTCATCCAAATCGACGTTCGGCACGCCGGTCTGGGTCAGGCCGCAGGTGGTAAGCAGCCCGCCGTGAAAGGTACGCAGCCAGCCAATCCCCCGCGGGTCGTAAAAGGCCGGCGAGACCGGGCCAGTGGGAGAAACCCAGGCCAAGGGAATGCCCCGGTACTCGGCGGGACCGATGTCCATTCCCCGGTCAAGAAGGACTGTGAAACTGAGCCCATCGCCTGTCCGTACGTCGGCGGCGCGGACACCCCGTTCTGGCCCATCAGCCAGCGTCACCAGCCGGATGCCGCCCACCTGCGAGAGGTCACCCACGTAGGTGAGCAGTTCTTGGCGTGTCCATTGTCGTCCGAACAAGGTTGTCACCGGTTCCCTCCGTCCTCACCTTCGTATAGGGTAGGCCCCATACTCCCTGGCCGCCCGGTAGAATGCCTGAATGTTCTCCAGCGGTACGTCGGGCTGAACCCGGTGGGAGGAACATAGGATCAAGCCCCCGCCAGGTGCCACGGTACGCAAGCGCTTGCGTACCTCGGTTTCCACGTCCTGAGGCGTCCCAAAAGGGAAGGTGTGCTGGGTGTCCACGGTGCCCCAGAACGATAGCCGGTCGCCATATTTCCGTTTGGCCTCAGCCGGGTCCATGGCCAGAGGCTGTACCGGGTTCAGCGCGTCCAGGCCAATCTCGATCAATTCGGGGATGATCGGCTCAAAGTAGCCGTCGCAGTGATAGGCGATCTTGAGATCTGGGTTCTGCGCTTTGTAGGCTCCAATGAGCCGGGCGTAGCGGGGCTTGATGAACTCGCGCCACATCCGGGGCGAGATCAGCATCGCTTGTTGTGTGCCGAAATCATCGCCCAGCCACAGTACGTCAATACCCTGAGCGATGAGCTCCCGGCCAGCGACCAGGCTGTACTCGGTCAGTCGCTCGAAAAGCTCATGGGCAAAATCCTTGTTGCTGGCCATGTCCATCAATAGGTTCTCCATGCCCCGCAACAGCCAGGCAGCCTCAAAAATCGTTTGGTACAGGCTGCCAAAGATGGCGTGTGTCTGCCCATAGCGCTCTACCAGGTCCCGCGCCTCCTGGTAGATAGGCAGCATGGAGGGGCCCAGCGGATCCGGCATCTGGTACGAGTCCAGCCCTTGTTCGCCTGCCAGGGGATGCCCCACCGTCTCCGTGTAGCGGCCGCCAGCAGGATTGGTGATCCATTGCCAGCGCACGCCCCACTCGCACACGTACTCGTCGGGCGTGCCGGGGATCTCGTAGCTGGCGCCGATATTGGGCGACCCGGTCATGAGCAGGTCGTGGCCCAGAGCCACGCGCAGTTCAACGCCGCGCAGCCCCCCATGTTCGGCCGACAGCCGGTCCTCGACTTCGGAGGTGAACCACAGATCCACCGGTACCCGGTCGGGCTCCCTGTGGTCCAGCGCCATCAGTAGCCGCTCCCTGGGCTTCATGCCTCCCACCATAAGTCCTCCAACGCCTGGCCGGCTGGCTCAATGGGGTCGGGGTTGAGGCCAAGGTATTTGCATGCCTCGTAGAGAATGGGTGCGGCCTGGCCGTGTATCCCCGCCACATGGTGGATGTAGGGACCGTAGATGAACTTGCGCTCCCACTTGGTCCAATCATCCACCTCGAACCACAGGTAGGCGCCTACCGTGTGTGGCCCTGTCGTGCCCCGTCCCTGGCCCATGGCCAGGTAGTAATTGCCCCCCGCCTGCTCAAAGCGGGCGATGGTGACGTCGCCGCCCTTGATGCGCCAATGTCCGACGCCTGCCTCCGCACCGGGCATGATAAAGTGTTCCCCGGCAAAGGGTTCTACACCCTCGTCGACCAGGTCCAGCGGGAAGGAGCCGCAGTGCCATAGTAGCTCCGCCTGGTCGTTCTCTGGATGGCGGATGGTCATATCGGCAAAAAAGACCGAGTCCTGGTAAAGGTTTGCCGCCTGGAGCAGGCAGGCGGTGATGGCGCCGTGGATGTCGGTCTCACAGATCACCGGCAATCCCTCAATACCCAGCAGGCTGTTGGCCAGGCAGGGGTAGATGCCAAATTCTTGCTGCAGGACGGGGAAGCACTGCAGGGCAATGGCCGACAGCTTTTCCCGGGCCGCCATCTCTTTCATCGTCAGGTTCAGGGCCACGATGGCCAGGATCTGCTGCTCATCGAGCGACTTGAAACCTACCTGGCTCTTGACCTCCTCGGTCCTGGTCAAGAGTCCGTCGTCCCGAGCCTCCAGCCTGCGCCTGATCTCGGACACGACGTCGCTAATATAGATCTGCCAGACCTCGATGCCAAACTTTTCCAGCAGTTCGGCCTCGTTGATGATGGTCGACCAGAAGAAATCCACGCGCTGCCCGATCTGCCCGATACGGAGCGAGCGGAAGGCCTTGACGACAGAGGCTACCCGCACAAAGTTCTTTACACCTCGCTCAAAGACCGGGTCGTGTACGCGCGAGTTGAGGATGTAGGTGAAGGGTACGTTTAGACGCCGGAGCACGTGGCTGGTGGCAAACAGGCCGCACTGGGTGTCCCGCAAGCGGGCGCCGCCGGGCAGGGGCAACTCGTCTCTCGGACCCCAGAGCAGGTAGGGCAGGCCCATCTCCCGCCCCAATAGGGCGGCAATGTCCTCGGTGCCAAAGTTGCAGTGCGGGCAAAAGACGGCATCTACACCTTCGGCACGCAGGTGCTCGATGACCCGGGGCAAGTCTTCGTGCTTGTAGAGCATGCCGTCGTCGGTCACGCCGTCGATGTTGGTATAGTGTATACCCCATTCGTCCAGCTTGGCCTGTACCAGCGCCTTGTAGCGACGGGCGTCCTCGGCGCTGAATACGAACTTGCTGATAGGCACGTACCCCAGCTTGACGGCCTCAAACCCTCTCTTCATCGTCGGTGTCTCCTTGCACCTCTATGTTGGATGGACTCACCGCTGACCGTAGCCCTCTTGATGGGCGAAGGTCTCCAGACCGAGCCCTTTCGAGCTCACCTGATGGGCAAAGAACTATCTTCCGGCCCCAGTCGCCCTCGCCTTCCGCTGGGGCGTACCGGCCCTCACACGCGGATTCTGTCCTCTGTGTCCACGTTAAAGAGGCGGATCTTGTCCGGGTCAAAGGCTATCCGTGCCGGGTCGCCTGAACCCGCGCTGAAGGCGCTCTCCATGGTGGCAATAATGCGGTTGCCGTCGATGTTGGCATAGATGATGTTGAGCGAGCCCATGTGCTCCACGACTTCGATGGTACAGGGTACCGAGCGGTTTTCATCTAACTGCCCGGGCAGGGCGACGGTGACGTCTTCGGGCCGGATGCCCAGGGTCGCTTTGTCCTGGATCTGCGCCAGGATGGCATCCGCCTGGTCCAGGGCCACCGGCCAGCGGGTACCGTTGGTGGCCAGGACCAACTGATCGCCCTCCCGGGATGCGCTGCAGGACAAAAAGTTCATGGTCGGGTTGCCGAGGAAGCCGGCCACAAAGATATTGTCCGGGTCGTCGTAGAGTTCCAGCGGCGGCCCCGCTTGCTGCACGAGCCCATCGCGCATGACGACCACGCGGTCGCTCAGGGTCATGGCCTCGGCCTGGTCGTGGGTCACATAAACGACAGTACCGCCCAGCCGGTTGAAGAGCAGCTTGAGGTCGGCCCTCATCTGGGTTCGGAGCTTGGCGTCCAGGTTGCTCAAGGGTTCGTCCAGCAGGAATACCTTGGGCTCGCGGGTAATGGCCCGCCCCAGAGCGACGCGCTGGCGCTGCCCGCCGCTCAGCTCGCGAGGTCGCCGGTCCAGCAACGGCCCGATGCCTAGCAGCGCGGCTGCTTCCTCCACCCGCTTGTTGATCTCTTCCTTGTCCATCTTGCGGACTTTGAGGCCAAAGCCAATGTTCTCCCGGACGGTCATGTGCGGGTAGAGGGCGTAGCTCTGGAAAACCATGGCGATGTCCCGCTTACCCGGCGGAAACTCGTTGACGATCTGGTCATCGATGTAGACCAGTCCCTCGCTTGGATCCTCCAGGCCGGCCAGGACGTTGAGCGTTGTCGATTTACCGCAGCCACTGGGTCCGACCAGGGTGAGAAACTCTTTGTCGGCGACGGTGAGACTGAGGTCGCGAACGGCCACCACCGAGCCAAACTTTTTGGTCATGTGTTCAAAGCGTATTTCTGCCATGTTGTCTCCTTGAATGGGGGCAGCCTCTGGACCGTACCCGCCAGATCAGCCTTTCACCGCGCCAAAGGTGAGGCCCCGAACCAGGTATTTTTGTGTCGCAGCCGCAAAGATCAGCACAGGTACGATCATCATGGTGCCCAGGGCCGACATCTCTCCCCAACGCAGGTACTTGTCGGACATGTAGCCCGAGATGACCACCGGCAAAGTCTTGGCGTTGAAGGAGGTCAGGATCGAGGCAAAGAGAAATTCATTCCAGGCAGCAATAAAGGCAAAGATGGCCGTGACGGCCAGCCCGGGCAGCGTCAGGGGCAGGATGACCTGGGTAAAACGCTGCCACATGCCGCAGCCGTCGACGATGGCCGCCTTTTCGATGTCGGCAGGCAGATCCTGGAAGAAGCCCAGCATCAGCCAGATGACAAAGGGCAGGCCGTACGAAGTGTAGGTCAGGATCAGCGAGAAACGCGTATCCGCCAGGCCCAGGTTCTTGATAATGATAAAGTAGGGAATGGCCGTCGTGACCGGAGGAAAGATGCGGGTCACCAGGATCCACAGGATCAGAATCTGCCGTATGGTCGAGGCCAAATAGGTCTTGGCCAGCGCGTAGGCGGCCATCGAGCCCAGAAGACAGGTGAGAAAGGTCGTCGTCAGGGCTGTGACAATGCTATTGATCCAGAATTTGGTGGCGTTTTCGGTCTGGAATACGCTGGTATAATTATCCAATGTGAACTGCTTCGGAAAGAATACCGGCGGAAAGTGCGCGACGTCAATGTCAAGTTTGACCGAGGTGATCAGCAGCCAGTACAGGGGGAAGGCAATGACGACAAGGACCACGCCCGTCAGGACGTAGAGCCCTACGTTGGAGACTCTGCGTTTGGTACGATAGCTCAACATGCCTCTTCCTTCCTAATTTCCACGCAGCAACTGGCGGATAAAGTACAAAGAGATCAAAAAGATGGCCAGCAGAAAGACCCAGGACATGGCGGCGGCCTCGCCGACCTGGAAATATTTCAACCCTTGTTTGTAGATCAACATCGACATGACTTCGGTCTGCCGCCCGGGGCCGCCATAAGTTAGCATATAGATGATGTCAAAGATCTTGAAAGCGTCCATGATGCGCAGCATCAGGATGACAATGATCACCGGTTTCAGCAAAGGCAGCGTGATGTAGCGAAAGGTCTGCCACAGCGACGAGCCATCGACTTCGGCTGCTTTGTACAGGTCTGTGGGCAGCGACTGGATGCCGGCAGCCAGCACAAAGATAACGACCGGCAGTTGCTGCCATACCTCGACGGCGATGACAGCGGGCATCGCCTGGTTTGGGTTCCCCAGCCACGCCTGGGGCGGAATGCCAAACAGGCCGATCAACCAGTTGACCACGCCATACTGGGGGTGGTAGATGGTGCGCCAAAGAATGCCGGCCACGACGGGCGTCATCATCAACGGCACCAGCAGCACGGTCCGGATCACGCCCATGGCCCTTATCCGGGAGGTTGCCAGCAGCGCCAGGCCCATGCCGATCAGAAACTCGATGGTCACCGCCGCGATGACAAAGATCAACGTCTGTTTGACGGCGATGAGGAATACCGGATCCGATGGCATATCGGTATAGTTGTCCAGTCCGACGAACTTGGGCACGCTCAGCGGGACCATCATGTTCCAACTGTAAAAGCTCAGGCGCAGCGAATACAGCAATGGGTACACGTTGGTAAACAGTAGGAAAATCAGGGCTGGCGCCAGGAAGGCAACCGACAGCCACTTTTCACCGGTATGTCGCTGGACCATCACCGGCACCTCTGCTGCTGCACCTGCCTGCGTTGCAGCGGGTTGAGAAGCCTTTTTCCGAAAGCTCAAGGCGATTCTCCTCTCTAGTCTTAATAGTCAGAACGCCGAAATGCCCCCTCAAAGAGGGCGTTTGTACTTGACAGCTTGAGCGGGCAGTGGAGAAAGACCCACACATGAAAGGAGCTTGTGGTTAGGGAGTCACCAACTTGTTGGGGTTTTTCGCCCGCTCAGGGCAGTTTCCCCGAACAAGACTTCGACCTGAGTTCAGCCGAATGTTTGGGACTCCCGGGCCTTTCGCTCAGTGGGTTCTGCACTAGCCGATCAAGTTGTCAAAGTTCGCATAGAACTCGGTACCGGCGGCCCGACGGGAGGATGGAGCCCAACACCGGTTCCAAAGAACCGGTGCTGGATCAGCTCCACCGTCCAGCAATGGCCGCGCGGCGACCGCGCGGCCATTGACAAGGTCTTACTCCACGTACTCGAAATCCATCGGGTTCTGCTCAAACAGATCATCCCACTTGGCTGCGGCTTCGTCCAGCGCTTCCTGGGGCGTCTTTTGCTCGGAAATCGCCAGCGAGGCTGCCTCGCCTACAGAGATGAACATCTCCAGCCACTGGGGCACGCCGGGCGCAAAGGGCTTGCCGGCGTCCAGGACTTTGGCATAGTCTGGGTACCAGGGGAACTGCTCCACGAGTTCTGGATCGCTGTAAAGGGACTTGCGGACGGGGTCGTTGAGATACTCCAGGGCAGAGCGCTTCGCCTGTTCTTCATTAGTGATGTAGGCGATGAAATCGAAGGCCGCTTCCTGATTCTCAGAGGTGTTGAGGATGGTGGCGTTGTGCTGCACAAAGTTGCCCGTGCCGCCCTCGGGGTACTTGGCCATGGCCCACTTGCCCTTGACCATGGAATCGTCTTCCTCAAAGCTCTCCAGGCAGAAGCCAGGCCAGCTTTCCAGGACCACGATGTCGCCGGCTTTGAAGGCGTTGCAGCCGTCGGGGTTGTCCCAGGCCAGGACGCCATCCGGCGCGTAGTTGAGGGCATAGTCCTTGAGCATGGTCAGGGCCTCGGCGCCATTTTCGCTGTTGATCAGCGGCTCCCAGTCCTTGGTCAAGAGCGGATCGCCCTTGGACCAGTAGCGGGCCAGGAAGAGCTTGACCAATTGGGCGGTTACCCCGGCGAAGCCGAGAGGCGGTTTGCCCGTCTCTTCCTTCAGGTCCACGAGCAACTGCTCGTATGCATCCCATGTGGTGGGGAATTCATCGATGATGTCGGTGCGGTAAAAGATGACGGCCACACCAGTGCTGATGGGAATCCCGAACCGCTTGCCCTGGTTGGCCACGTTGCCGCCAAAGGTGTACACTGGCTCAAAGAAGCCGTCCATGTTGTAGCCGCTCTTTTCAATCAGATCGTCAAGAGGGAGCAGGTTCGGCCAGATGGTGTACTGGAACTCGATGTCGTTCATAAAGATGTCCAGCTGGGGAGTGCCTGAGGCCAGGTCGGCCTGTATCTTGGGCATCATGGACTCCCAGGGCGCCCAGTCAAACTCGACCTTGGCTCCGGTCATCTCTTCGAACTCTTTGGCGTACAGCGTAACCGGCTTCTCGTAGGAAGCCCCACCCTGGCTGAGCATGCGGAGCGTGACGCCCTCATAGCTCTTTCCCGCTGGGGCCGCCGTCGGTGCGGCGGGCTCTGGCGTCGCGCCACACCCGACCAGCACGGCGCCCGCGGCGCCCGCGCCCATTAACTTGAGCAATTGCCTGCGACTAAGCTCTGTCATGTCTTCCTCCCTTTTTCTCTCTTTTGGGCCATTCCTGGCCACTTTTTTGAATGCCTTTCTCGAGGTGACGCCAATGGATAACACACTACCGGCAGATCTGTCGCGATCCTACCCCCTTTCCCCCATCCAGGGCCTGTATCAGAAGGCCGTCTCGTACATGGCTGTGATGTTCTCGAGTGGGGTGTCGACCTGGATATGGGTATGTCCTGGGCCCAGAATATAACCCCCATCCTGGCCCAGCATGTCGATCAAGCAGGCGACTTCAGCGGCCACCTGCTGGGGCGTGCCCTTGGAGAGCGTCTCCTGCAGGTCCACGCCGCCGTAGAAACAGAGTTGCTGGCCAAAATCGCGCTTTAGCGCTGCGGGCTGCATACCCGCAGCCCGGGTCTGTATCGGCTCCAGGATATCCACGCCTGCGACCACGATCATGGGCAGGAGTGGCCGCACGGAACCACAGTGTTGTCTCCTGTCTGAGTCCCGTTCCAAAGGCTCTTGGTGGCGACTTCGACCATGGCCTGCAGGTTCTCCAGCGGCGTCTCGGGCGGCACCATGTCGCCGGCGGCCAGGACGTAGCCATAGGGGCCGCCCTCACGGCACTTTTGGATCGCCTCGGCCCGCACTTGCTCGGGAGTACCGTGGGCCAGGGTGAGCGTGTTGACGCCCCCCATGAGCGCCACGCGGTCCCCGATGCGCCGCTTGGCGTCGGCCACCGAGACGCCGCCCAGTGGATCCAGTGGCTCCACTACGTGAGCGCCGGTTTCGGCCATCATCTCCAGGATCGGGTCCGAGTTGCCGCAGATGTGGATGTAGATGAGGATGTCCTCGTCGCGAAAGTGATGGCAGAACTTTTGGTAAGCTGGCAGGCAGAACTTCTCGAAATGCTTGGGGCTGATCAGGCTTCCGCTGGCCGCCGGATCGCCAATGTAAAAGACGTCGATGCCCGTTGTCAGCAGTTTCTCAGCCCGCTGGATCACGGCTTCGGCCTGCATGTCCATCACGGCGCTGACGAAATCGGGCCGATCGTAAAAGTCCATCATGGCCTGCGCTCGGCCGCGAAAAGCGGTATAGGTATTCATGGTGATGCCGCCAGGCGCCCCGGCCACAAAGCGGGTGGGTACTCGGTCTCGAGCCTGGCGCAACAGTTCCATCTTTTCGTCGGTGAATTCCTGGACCATGGCCTCCAGCCGCCTGGCCGCGTCATCAAGGTCCTCGACGGGCGGCTGCGGCCTGTCCGGGATAAATCCACCGCCGCCCATGGTATCGATCTTGCCGACGCGGCGCCCTGTCTCCTGATCCAGCACCAGCAGATCGTCGCCGTTTCTTTCGATCCTCATGGGCTCCGGTTTGACAAACAGGCGGAGGCCATCGCAGTCTACGGTTTCCACCAGCCGTATGACATAGTCGTAGATCAGGGTTGGGTCTTCGATGCAGCGCTTCATACCCTCGATCCAATCGACCCCATCCTCGGCCGCGAACACGCGTACCGGCGTGTCGTGACAGATCTGGGGCATGGTCGGGATTCGTGGCGCGGGCTGGCGGCGCATGGCCCGGCGCATCAACTCGCGGGGAGTGAGATCCGTCATCATGCCTCCACCACTGTCTTGAAGCGAGTCGTACCTTCCAGGATGGCCGGGTCTGGCACGTAGGGAATCCCCGGTACAGTAGAGGGCGAGAACGTACAGTCCTGATTGAGCGCTGTCACCGGCTCGGTCAGGGGCTGGACGTAGAAGCGCGGGCTGGGGAAAAGGTCGTTGGGATAGCTAAAGTTGGGCAGGGTAGCCAGCTCGATCAGCACTCCCATGCCGACGCCGCTCTCCAGCATCGAGCCCACCCAGCAAGGGATGCCGGCGTCCCTGGCCATGTCGTGCAGGGCCACCGAAGCCGACAAGCCGCCGACACGGGGTGGTTTGATGTTGAGGACACGACATGAGCCGAGCCGGATGGCCCATTCAAAATCCCGTACCGACTTGATCGATTCGTCCAGACAGATGGGCGTCTCTAGCTGCTTCTGGAGTTCGGAGTGGGCCAGCAGGTCGTTGTAGTAGAGTGGCTGCTCGATCATGGCCAGCCCCATCCTATCGATTTCGCGAAACATGGGCAGGTCGTCCAGCGTGTAGGCCGAATTGCAGTCGATGTGAAAGATCTGGGTAGGAAAGGTAGATCGCACGGCCTTGAGCATCTCCAGGTCCCAACCGGGGCCGAACTTCAGCTTGACACGCTTGAAGCCCTGGTCAAAGGCCCCCTGGATGCTGGCCAGTAGCATGTCGATGGAATCCTGGATACCGAAATCCGCGCCCGCCTCGACGTCGCGCCGCTTGCCCCCCAGCAGTTCGTGCAGCGGGCGGCCTTCAATCTTGGCCTGGAGCATCCACCAGGCGATCTCCAGCCCGGCCTTGGCAAAGGGATTGCCCTTGAAGGGGCGCAGCGCCTCCAGAAGGGCGTCAGCTGTCTCAAACTCGCGCCCCACCAATAGCGGCGCCAGGAACTCGCTGATGAGCGTATAGACACCCAGGGTGAATTCGGGCGAGTAGAAGGGCGCCCTCAGGGGTGTCGTTTCGACCCATGCGTCGTGGCTACCGGAGTGGACGTGCAGCAATACTGTGTCCACCTCGGCGTCGGCACCGTAGGCTGTCCGCCACGGGTAGATCAGGGGCAGGCTGGCGTAGCGTATCTCCAGTCGCTCGAATTTCATCAGCTCATCCTTTGCTCCGGGTCTGTCTGGGTAGGCCCTTTCGGAGGTTCAATCGACTTTGCTCAGGGCTGATTTTTCGCCGTTTAGGCGCGCTGAAGCGCGCACCACGAACGAAGCCCGGGATCGCTCGCTCAAGGAATGCAGCTCCATCAGTCAAGCCGCATCCGCGGATCGAGCGCGTCGCGCAACCCGTCGCCGATAAAGTTGATGGCCAATACGGATATCACGATCAACAGGCCGGGTGGAATCCACTGCCAGGGAGTGCCCTCCAGGACCGTCAGGGCCCGGGCCGGCTCCAGCATATTGCCCCAGCTTGGCGTTGGGCGTTGGACGCCCAGGTTGTAGAAGCTCAGACCAGCCTCAAGCAGGATCGCGGCGGCCATGGCGAAACTCATCGACACCAGCAGGGGCGCCATGGCGTTGGGCATGATATGTCTGAAGATGATGCGCCGGTTGGTCACCCCCAGGCAGCGCGCTGCCATCACGAAATCCGTCTCTCGCAAGGTTAGGATCTGGCCCCGCGTGAGCCGGGCCACGGCGGGCCAGGTGAGTAGGCCGATGGCAAACATGACCACCACGATGCTGTACTTGAACCAGTCCTGGGGCAGGATGGCGACAATGGTCAGGGCGATGATGATGACGGGAAAGGACATTACCATGTCCGTGAGGCGCATGATGGTAAAATCCGGGGCCTTGCCGTAAAAGCCGGCGATGGCGCCCAGGGTGACGCCGATGGAGGTGGAGAGCAGGACCGCCACTAGGCCCACCGAGAGCGACACCCGGCCGGCATAGATGGTGCGGGCCCAGACATCGCGGCCCGTCCGGTCGGTCCCGAACCAGTGCTCGGTGCTGGGGGGCTGATTCATCTGCCCTCAGCTCCACCCGGTTCGGATCGTAGCGGGTGATGAGAGGGGCAAAGATGGCGGCCAAGATCAGGATCAGCATGATCCCGGTCCCTACCATGGCCAGCTTGTGGCGGCGAAACCGGCGGACGGCCCGGCGGCTTGGTGAGTCCGCCGATTGTCGCGGCATAGCGACTTCGGGTGATGCGGCAGCAGAGTTCGCGGCCAGCTCCGCCACCTCTCCCGGCTCAGGATTGCTCATAATAGTCCTCTCAACTCCAAACTAAACCTTAGCGCTCCCCTCATCACTCGTACCGGATGCGGGGGTCAACCAGGGCGTAGGTGATGTCCGTGAGCAGGTTGGCTACCAGTACCATCAGCGCCGTGATCAGGGCCATGCCCAGGACCATGGGATAATCGCGGGACATGGCGCCGTCAATGTAGAGACGGCCCAATCCGGGCCAGGCGAAAATGGTCTCAATAAAAACAGCGCCGGCGATCAGGTTCGGCAGACTGAGGCCGATGACGGTTAGGATGGGGATCAAGCGCGTTGCGAAACGCGTGCCGGATGATCACCACCCTCTCCCGCAACCCTTTGGCCCGGGCGGTGGTGATATAGTCCTGGCGCATGACCTCCAGCATACTGGACCGGGTGTAGCGGGTCAGGATGGCGACATAGGCCAGGCTGAGGATGGCCGCCGGTAGGGCCAGATGATGCAGCGTGTCCTGCACCGTGCGTTCCTGTCCAATGGTGTACATTCCTCCCACAGGCACCAGGTCCCACTTGATGGCGAACAGGTACAGGCCGCCCAGGCCGGCAAAAAAGGCGGGTAAGGAGATGCCCAGGAAGGCGAAGGCTGTGAGGGTAAAATCGGTGAATGAATACTGTTTCAGCGCCGACAGTACGCCCATGGGGATGCCGATGCCTATGCCTATGATCATGGCCGTGCCCATCAAGAGCAGCGTCGGCCCAATGCGTGAGGCGATGGAGGCGCTGACCGATTCAAAGTTTTTGTAGCGAAAACCCAGGTTGCCTGTCAGTGCCTGCCCCAGCCAGCGCAGGTAGCGGACGCCAAAGGGATCGTTCAGTCCAAATCGCTCTCGCAGGAGTTCCATCTGGGCCTCATCCTGGCCCATTTCCGGGTTGACCCAGAAGGCCAGCGGGTCTCCGGGCGCCACTTCGATGAACACAAAGATCATGAAGGTAATACCAATGAGTACTGGGATGTTGATCAAGATCCGCCGGGCAACATATCTTCCCATGCATTCCTCCAGCCAGAGTCGACAGTCTTGCTCTCAGGATTTTGACAGGTCACTTGGTAGCCTATCAGGCACCCACGCCAATCGTGGGCGCCTGATAGTTTCGTCCGATCATCCTCCCGCAGGTTGGACTCTGTGGTACAGTCCGTCTACCTGTTTCCATGACCGCAGAAAGCAAAGCTCAGTCATGGAAACCCTGCGGCAGGATCAGTTCCTACCGCTTGACGTACCAGGTTTCGGGATTTGCGAAGAAGCGACCGCTACCGGGCGACGGGGTGTAGGTAAAGTTGCCGATCCGCCCCGTGCTGCCGCCGTAGCGCACGCTCTCGAACATGTAGGCGCTGGCCGCGTCCTCGTTCAGCAAGCGGCATACCTCCTGGTAGGCTTCGATGCGCTCCTCGGTGTCAGTGCTCGAGCGGCCTGCCTCAAAGGCGGCGTCCACCTCGGGATTGCTGTAGAAGTGGGCGTTGCTGCCCGCTGGCCACGCACGCGTCGGTGTGGTAGGAGTTATAGTGTACGTCCGGGTCGGGGCCGTTGCCCGAGCCGCCGTACCACATTGTCCACGTTGGGATCCTCGGTATAGTACTCGGCCACAAAGGTCGGCATGTCCACCGGTCGCGGTGTGATCGTTGACGCCGACGTCGCCCATGTACTGCTGGATCGCGGCCAGGATATCCATGGAGAGCTGGTCGTTGTAGTAGGTCAGCAGCTCAAACTCCTGGCCGTAGTCGAAACCGGCCTCGTCCAGCAGCGCCTTGGCCTTCTCCGGATCGTACTCGTAGGGGTTGACGTCATCCGGCACAAACTGGTCCAGGCGGTAGTTGCAGTTGACGACTTCGGCCGTACCCTGCCATAGCGTCTCGATGATGGTTTGGCGGTCGATGGCATACATGAATGCCTGGCGCACGCGCTTGTCCGCAAAGGTGGGCAGGCTCTTGTTGATCGTGATGGACAGCATCACCCACGAGGGTCCGGGGATGATCTCGATGTCGGGGTTCTCCTTGCAGGCGGAACATCTCGTCGGCCGTGACGTAGGTAAAGTCGATCTCGCCGGCTTCCAGCGCCAGGACGGCCGTGCCCGGCTCAGGGAAGTAGCGGTTGACCAGGCGGTCCAGCAACGGCGCGCCCCGCTAATAGTCGTCAAAGCGCTCCAGCTCCACGTACTGGCCGGTCTCGTACTTGACCCACTTGAAGGGGCCTGTCCCCACGGGGTTGGTCTGCCACCAGGGGTTGTTGGCGTAGCTCTTCCACGGGGATGTCCTTCATGGCGTGCTCGGGCATGATAAAGATGAATGACAGGCTGTCGAGGAAGGCGGCGTTGGGCACGCTGTGGGTGATCTTGATCGTATAGTCGTCCACGACCTCGACGCCCGCCAGCTCGGTGGCATTGCCATCCTGCATGTCCTGGTGGCCGACCACGGTGCTTAGCGTGTTGTTATAGCGGGAGACCCCCGGCGTGGTCACTGTGTCCAGGGTGAACTTGACGTCGTCGGCGGTGAAGGGCTCGCCGTCGTGCCAGGTCACTCCCTCACGCAGCTTGAAGGTCCATTCCAGGCCATCGTCCGAGAGCTCCCAGCTTTCCGCCAGGTCGCCGCAGATTTCGGTGAGGGTGACGTCGCAGTAGCGGGACCAGCTTGGACAGGTACATCTCAAACCAGTAGTAGCCTGCCGTAGAGTTCCAGGCGTCAAAGCGCTCCGGAAAGCCACCGGGTCCCACGTCAAAGCCAGCGGTCATCATCCCACCCTTTGCCGCCTCCTTGGGCACGGCCGTGACCAGGACCTCTTTCTCGACCTCTTTGGTGACCACGACTTCCTTCTCAACCTCGACCACCTGGGTGACGACTTTTTCGACTTCACTTGGGTGACTACGACTTCCTTCTCGACCTCGACGACCTCGGTGACGACCTTTTCGACTTCTTTCTCCACCACCACGGTCTCGACGACGACCTCGGGCTCGGCGGGTGCACAGGCCGCGATCACGGCCAACACCATGATGAGCACCAACAGGAACGATAGAGACTTTTTCACTTTTTCCCTCCCTTTTTGGAAAATCTTGCGACATTTTGAACATGTCTCAGCCGGATGTGGGTATGCCAGCCCACGGCGCGGGACAGCCTTGGGGGCGCTTGTAGGGCTGCCCTTCAGGCCTGGTCCTCGGCGTTTACGGCACTCTGGGCTGCTTCTATCACCTCCTTCCCGGTATCACACTCGTGTGCCAGGTCCAAGATGGTCGTAGACCCGCCGTTCTGGCTGGCCTGCCTGGCACGGGGTATGTACAGCTAAGCCTCGTCCACGGGCTCGCTGTTCAGGTGCAGGTGGTGGCTTTCCTGCCGCCAGTTCTCCAACCTGCGCACGTCGTTGGGGTTTTCTACTGGTGGGGGTTTGACGCTGCGGTCATCCGCCCTGCGCATCTCCCACCAGCATTGGCCCGCGTGGTTGTGCTCGTGATTGACGACGAACCCAGCTTCTTCCATCAGGGGCTTGATCCAGCCCATGCAATGCTCGCAGTAGTCGTGGTAGGCCTCCAGGCCGCGCTGGATCAGGTGTCCTTTGGAGGGGCAGTCAAACATGTCCGTGCGGAAATAGTCCTCGCCCCGGTCAAAGGTATAGCCAGCCTCCTCCATCTCCAGGGTGTGGGCCCAGTACTCGTACATGCCCTCGAAGCCTTTATCCAAAAAGAGCTGGCGCGCATGTCGCTGGGAATCGAAGGCGATTGCCTTGCTCCAGTAGTCGAGCACCGCCTGCTCGCCGTAGTTGCGGCGCAGGTACTCGAAGGTCCAGTCATAGTAGCCGATGAAATCCTGGACTCCCAGCATGGCTATGCCTCCTTCAGGCCAAAGAATTGGCGGCAGGTCCCGTTCCCACCCTCCAGTTTGAAGGTCATACCAGCATCTTTGGCGATGGCGGTGGATACATAGTGGCAGTGCTCGCAATAGTAGGGCACGATCTCGCGCTCCCCGTTCTTCAGCCAGCGGATGGCGGGGCAGTCGTCAACCTGGATTTCGACCAGGCCGTTGGCCTGCTGAACCGTAACCTCACCCCCAGGCTCTTGTGCAAAATACTCGCTCCAGTAGCGCTCTACCTCGTCCAGCCCTCCGGCGCGGAAGCGGCCGGCTACATCGGCGTGGTACTCGTGCGCCATGGAGGTCCAGTAATCTACCAGGGCCTCTTTGCCCCAGCTATCGTGGATGAAACGGAAGGTGGCGTTGATGCCATAATAGAAATCGCCCGCGGACATGGATCTTGACCTCCTACAGCAAGCCTTCTTGCGACAGTTCGTGCAAGCGGCCTAGATAGTACTGGTAGTTTTCCAGGGAGACGTCCGGCATGATGTGGTGATCGGGCATGATAATATAGCCCCCATCTTTTACCAGGGGCAGCCGGCGCTCCAGCTCAGCATCGATGGCCGCCGGGCCCTGTCCCAATACAAGCTTATTGAAGCCGCCCACCATCCGCAGTTCGCGACCAAATTTCTTCCGGAGCGCGATGGGATCGGCTTTCCAGACGCCGATCTCGACCGGGTAGTGTAGGTTCACGCCGGCCTCGAGCCAGGGGCCCAGGAGAGGTTCGATCAACCCGTCGCAATCGATGGCCATGAGGTCGATGCCATAGGCGCCGAGCTTCCGGCGCATCTTTTCGTAGCCGGCCGCTACGTAGCGCTCAAAGAACTTGGGATTGATGAGCGGCCCGCTCCTGAAGCAGATGTCCTCCCAGCCGACACCCAGGGTTACCCCGGTCTTTATGCGGGGCAGAACCTGATCGATGCTCCAACAAGTGAGTTCGGCCAGTGTGTCCACCATGTCAGCATAGACGTCGGGATCGTCGTGCATCAGGAAGGCCATGTTCTCTATGCCCATCCAATTTCGGATCCAGCCCATCATCGAGGCCAAGTTAATGGCGATGGGCGCGCTGCCTTGCTCGGCCTTGGCTATCTCGGCATCCAGGCCACTGGGGATACGATCTGGGTTCGGCAGGAACCGTTCCTTAAACGCCGGCCAATCGCCGGCCGTCTTTAAGGCAAAGTCGATGAACTGGGGGATACCGGTTCGGTCCTTCCACTCTTTCTGGATGACCCCATCGGGGCCAAGACAGACGCGGTAGGACTCGGTCTCTTCGTAGACCACCTCTTCAAAGGGTGGATAGGGATCCAGGATCCCGCTCCCAACAAAATTCCAGCGCGGCACGGCACCCAGGTACTCGAAAACGTCGGCGTCCTGGGGCAACCCTTCGGTGATCCACCGCTCGCGTGTCTCGGGCCACACGTCCCAGTGTACAATGGGCATGTGGTCAAAATCCTGGTAGTGCATCAGAGCCAGAAAGCGCTCGCGGTCATCCATCAGGCGCCTGTCCTCCGGCCAATTGGCTATTCACGTAAACGGTGATGCTCTTTCTGCTCCCAGTTCTCCAGGTTGCGCACATCGTGGGGACCGCGGTTCGGCGGTGGCTTCTGTCGTCCCCATCGCTCGACGGGCTCGCCAGCTCTGTGCATCTCCCAATAGCACTGGCCCAGGTGGTTGTGCTCGTGATCGACGACAAAGCCGGTTGCTTCCAACAGCGGACCGATCCAGCCCATGCAGTGCTCGCAATAGTCGTGGTAGGCTTCCAGACCCGCGTTTTATCAGATACCCCTTGGATGGACAGTCAAACATATCGATGCGGAAATAGTGCTCGGTCTGCTCCAGCGTATAGCCCGCCTCCTCCATCTCAAGGGTGTGGTGCCAATACTCGTACATCCCGTCCAAACCCCGCTCGCGGAACAGCCGCATGAGATGGGGCTTGGGCTTGGCCCAATAAGCCCACACGGACTGCTCGCCATAGGTTTGGTTCAAGTATTCAAAGGTCCAATCATAGTAACCGATATAGTCCTGTACACCAAGCATCGTGAAATGACCCTCAGTCCCTGTTGAGCAGCCGCTCTTCAAAGAGCCGGTATTGCTGGTAGACTTTGTCATAGCGGGCGACAGAATCGGGCCGGGGCGACCAGTGCCCAAGCATGTCGCCGGCTTCCGGCTGCGTCAAAATGTCGCCGTCAAGGATGCCGGCGGCTGCGCCAGCCAGGATGCAAGCGCCCCAGTTGGCCACGTCCACCATCCCGGTGGCGGACACGGGCTTGTCTGCAATGTCGCTGATCATCTGTGACCAGAAGGGGCTCTGAGCGCCCCCGCCAAAGAGGATCAGCTCTTCAATGGGGATGTCCATGCCTTCCATGATTTCCAGGTTCTCCCGGATTTGGAAAGAAACCCCTTCCAGTACGCTACGGACAATGTCTCCGGCAGTGGCGGCCAGGCTCAGCCCACTGAATGCGCCCCACGTCTCAGCTTGCCAGTGGGGGAGCCAGCCCCGGAGAGGTGGGGATAGAAGCAAACGCCATGGGCGCCGGGGGAGCGATTGGGAGGCCATGCCAGCCAGCCTATCATAGCTGGCCTCAGGAAACAAAGTCTCTTTGAGCCAGCGGAATGCACCACCGGCCGTGCTCACCACGCCTTCCAGGTCCCAATAGCCGCGTATTACGAAGGGAAAGGTCGGAATACGTCGTCCGGGGTCCAGCAGCGGCTGGTCGGTGAGGCAAGAGATAGCAGAGGCCGTGCCCAATGAGACCGTCGCCACACCAGGCCGGATGTTGGCCCCCAGGGCAGCGCATTTCTGATCCTGCCCACCTACGGCCACGACCGTCTCTTTGCTGATGCCCAACTCCTGGGCAACATCGGGTTTGAGTGTGCCCACCGGCGTACCTGACCATTCAACGGCGGGCAGTTGCCGGATATCGATCTGGAATGCGTCGGCCAGTTCCCTGCTCCAGGCCATCTCAGCAATGTCGTAAAGCAGCGTGCCGCCAGCCATAGAGTGGTCGGTCACATACTCTCCGGTCAGCTTGAAGACCAGGAAATCATGCCCCATGAGGAACTTGTGCGTGCGGTGGTAGGTCTGGGGATCGTGGTCACGCAGCCAGAGGAGCTTGGGCAGGACGTAGGACGGGCTGGCGCGTTTGCCGGTGAGGTTGAACAGATCGGCGTCCGAGTAGCACTGGCGGATGGCTGCTGCCTCGGCTGTGGCCCGCGAGTCTAACCAGTTGATGGATTGGCTGAGGGTCTGGCCTTCCTTGTCCATGGGTACGAATGAGATGCCCTGGGAGCTGACGCTGAGGGCCCGGACAGTATCTCTCTGTACCTGGGCGGCAAGGATGGCCTGGCGGATGGCATCTTGGGCCAGCTCCCACCACAGGTCGGCATCCTGTTCCACAACGCCGGGCTCCGGCCTGATGAGCGGGTACTCCAGATAGCTGTCGCCCAGCAGATGACCCTCAGGCGTGCAGATGGCTGCTTTGATACCGGTGGTCCCCAGGTCTATGCCCAGTAGCGTGTCCATACTTGGTGGTCCCTCGACCACAAGAACTGGCGCCGCCAAGCCCTCAACGTCAAAGACGCGGCCGTGCCATCGTCAGGCCATTGAAGAGAAGCTGTTCGGGAAAGGCTCTACCACGATAACCTCTATTCCCTTTTCTTCCAAGGCCGCCTTGTCCTCCGAGCTGATGCCGCGGTCAGTAATAACTTTGTCCAGCACATCCACGGGTGAAACGATCGAGTAGGAGACGTGCCCAAACTTGGTGTGGTCGGTCAGCAGGATCACCTCTTCAGAGACCTGGGCCATGATGCGCTTGATCTGAGACTGGGGCAGGTTGGTGTTCGACATGCCTTCGCGCGCGGTGATGCCTGCGGTACCCAGGAAAACTTTGGAAGGACGGAAGCGACGCAGGACCTCCTCGGCGATGGGGCCCACCATACAGATGTCGCCCCTTGAGGGCAACCCGCTCAGGGGGCGGAGTTCCCCTCCCGTGACCACGACCGTTACTCCACTGCAATCATAGAGTTCGTTCATGACCCGCTCCGAGTTGGTGATCACGGTCAGGTCAAAACGATCTCTCAGGGCGTGGGCCAATTGGGCGATGGTGGTCCCGGCGTCGAGGACGATCGTTTCTCCGTTGGAGACCAGATCGGCGGCAGCCAAGGCGATAGCCCGCTTTTCTGCGACGTGATGTTGCTCCCGGATGTCGAACGGAGCGTCAAGAGAAGAGATGCGCCGGGCGACCGCACCACCATAGGTGCGCTTCAACAGGCCCTGTTGCTCCAGCTTGGTCAAGTCGCGGCGGATGGTCGCCTCAGACACGCCGAGGCGCGCACTGAGATCGGTGATGGAAACCGCCCCATTCTTGCGAACTGTCTCTGCGATACGTTCGAGTCTTTCAGCGGCTATCACTATCTTCACCTACCTGGTTGAGAGGCGTATGCCTGACTTGGCCCACAGCGTGCGCCAGGTCAAAGCAAGGGTCGTGGGTACGCAACAACTAACATAAGTGAGCAGATTTGGCCACAAAAAGCAGAGTACGATGGAATTAACGCCCTCCTATCTTACCACGGGAAAGGCGCTGTGTCAAGTCTTGCTCTTCTTTGGCTATTGTTGAGCGGTCAGGAGCCACTAATCTACCAAGCTCACTGGCCCGCCCTGGGCTATTGACTCTGCCGCAGCATCCAGAACTGCAGCGATAGCTGCTCCCTCATGCACATCTACCGGGGGAGGGGCGCCAGCGCCGACACTCTCCACAAATGCCTCGATCTCGGCATCGAACAGGGACTGGATTGCTGGATCAGGATATTCCTGCCAGGCAATCAGTGGGATGGGCAGCTCCAGGAACTCATCGCGGCCCACGTCCAACCAGCGGTTGCTCGCCAGTTGATTGTTGACGACCGTGCCCTCATCGCCATAGACTGCCAGGTCCAGGGCGTAGGGCTGTTGCGTTGCCTCGCTGACCAGCACCCGCCCCAATGCACCGCCCTCGAAACGCAGGTTCATGGTCACTGTGTCGTCGTGTGCCTGGCCGGGCCATTCCTGGCGGGTCGCGTAGGCTGATACCTCGGTGATGGGGCCCATCACCCAGCGCAGCAAGCTGATGGAGAAGCAGCCCAGGCTGACGAGAGCGATCTGGGGGTTTGCCACGTCCCGGCCCCACCAGTCCATCGACTTGTGGCGGGTCCAGCCCCGTCCCAGGAACCTGGACTCGGCCAGGAATGGGCGCCCCAACTCTCCAGCTTCCACCATCCGTTTGATGTGGACAAAGGCCGGCTCGAAGCGATCGATCTGGCCTACCATAAGAACCAGTCCGGTCTCTTCTACGGCCCGGATCATCCTCTCCGCGTCTCAGCCGGCGCGGGACCATGGGCGCTTCGCAGAAGATATGCTTGCCCGCCCGCAGCGCCCGCTCGGACCAGTCTGCGTGGAGCTGATTGGGTGCGCAAATGGAAACGCAGTCCACGTCCTTGCGCTTCAAAATCTCATCCAGATCGGTGGTCGCCAGTGACAGGTCGTATTCCTTTTGCACCCGGGCCAGTTGGGCCTCATTTCGTCCCCAGACGGCAACCAACTCGGTGCGCGGGTTCCGGGCATAAGACTGCATTTGGTACAAGCCGGGCTCTCCCGTGCCGATCACGGCTGCGCGGTAAGTCATCTCAGCAACCCTCCATTTCGCCCAAGTTGTGAGCGGGACGTCTGCTGACTACTCCTGCCACCGAAAAATAACCCCCATCATCGACTTTTCCCGGTGATAGGCCATTTCGTAGGCCTTGACCATCTCGGAATAGTGAAAGCGGTGTGTAATCAGCCGCTTGGGTTCCAGACGCCCATCGGCCATCAGGGACAGGATGAAGGCGTTGGCCTGATCGGAGGGAAAACGGTTTTTCACCGTGGCGGCCTGTCCGGAAGCCTGGGGGTACAGGTAACCGGCTGGTCCAGACACGGCAATCAGGGAGATGCCCTTGCGGTAGAACCAGTCCATGGCCAGTGGATTGAAATCCAGCGGAGGGCTCCCCTCTTCCCGGCAAGCTGACGATCGAAACCCGGCCGCCGGGCCGCACAATCTCCACGGCCGTGCGATATGCGGGCCAGGGGTTTGCCGTGAGGATCACCAGATCGATGCCCTGTCCGTCGGTGAACGCATCCAGTTTTGCTTCCAGGTCAGGATCATCGGACAGATAGGCCGCGTGAACTCCCATGCGCTCGGCCATCTCCAGCCGAATGGGGCTATTGCCCAGCCCAACTACGCGCGCCCCAAGGAGCGGACCCAAAGCCACGGCGCCCAGGCCGAGCACTCCCAGCCCCACGACGGCCACGTTTTCCCCGGGCTGAAAGAGGGCTTTGCGATAGCAGTGGGCGCTGAGCGCATAGAGGTTGGTATAGACTGCGTCCTCCGGGTGCACGCCGTCGGGTACCTTGACGATGCCAGCGTCCTGGGCGATGAGGAACTCTGATTGGTGGGCTTGTCGTGTCACGACCCGGTCGCCCACCGCAAAGCGTGTCACGGCGGAGCCCACGCCCCGTACAATGCCCAGGTTGCTGTCTCCAACCCAGCGCGGATAGTCGGGCGCGCCAGGTACCTGTTCCGCGCCCTCATAGTTGCCCCGGTCCGTTCCAATTTTGAAGGCCGTGATCTGGGTTTCAACCCAGATCATATCCGGCTTGAGGTCGCCGGTGTCCAGTTGCTGCTCCTCGATGCGCAGATCCCGGGGACCGTGAAGCATTGCGATTTTCATGGGCTTTTTCCTCCGAATTGCTGCAGCAGAAGAGCCGTCATCTTTGTGGCCTCCGTCAGGTCGGAGAGGCGGATGTGCTCGTCCGGTGCGTGGATGCGCGAGCCCTCATAGCCCGCCCCGCCCGGCGCAAAGAGCAGCGAGGTTGTCACCTCGTCTACCAGGACGTCCATGGGCGCCGTTCCGGGGCTGTTGATGGCAATCTCGGGCGACTTGCCGTAGAATGTTTCCGCGACCCGGGCTGTTGTCCGTACCCACGGATCATCTACCGGCGTGCGTACGGCGCGTTCGTGGTCTGCAATGGGCTTGATATCGACATCGGAAAAGCCGTGGCGGTCCAGGTGGGCGCGCAGTTGGGCCAGTATCTCCTGCGGTTTCTGGTCGGGTACCAGTCGAAAATCTACCTTGGCCCGGGCCCTGGCCGGCAGCACAGTCTTTAGACCGGGTCCGGTGTAGCCTGTTTCCAGTCCGCAGATGTTGCAGGTGGGGGCGCCGTACAGCCGCTCCTGCCAGGCATAACCCCGGAGGTCATCCAGGAATGCCTCAAGCCCAAGCGCTTCGCGCAGCGCCTCAGAGGTATCTGGTATCGCCGCCAGGGCTTCCTGTTCCTGGGCCGTCAGGGGCCGCACCGCGTCGTAAAAGCCATTGATGGCCACGCGGCCATCGGGCTGCTTGAGGGAGTCCAGGGCGGATACCAGCCGCCAGGCAGCGCTGGGCACTACCGTGGCGTAGGCCGAGTGGGCATCCACCTGCGCAGTCTGGGTTGAAAGCTCCACGTACAGCATGCCTTTGACGCCCAGTACCAGCGACGGTATCCCATCCGGCCCGATGCCGGTCCCCTCGCTCAAGCAGACGTCGGCCGCCAGCTTGTCCTTGTACGCCCGCACTGCTGATGGAAAGTTTGGACTGCCGCTTTCCTCCTCGCCTTCCGCCAGGAACTTGATCGTGAGGGGAAGCTCGCCGTTTACCTCTCGTAGGGCGGCAACGGCCTCCAGGCGCACAGCCAGGTCGCCCTTGTTGTCACCAACGCCCCGGGCAAAGAGCTTTCCCTCGCGACGGGTGGGTTCAAAGGGGGGCGATGTCCATTCATCCAGCGGGTCAACGGGCTGTACGTCGTAGTGGTTGTAAAAAAGCAGCGTCTGCGGCGAGCGCCCGGCGACCTCGGCGTAGACCAGTGGCGGGCCGCCATCCACCGGCAGTAGCTCCGCATCGAGGCCGTACTCGCGCATGGCCTCGGCCGTCAGTTCGGCCATTTCTACCAAACCCACCCCGTGGGCCGAGATGCTGGGCTGGCGGCATAGCCGTTCCAGCAGCTCTATCCTGCGCTCGGTATGGGCGTCGATATAGGCGTATACTCTGTCCATCACTGCCTCCCAAGGACATCATTGATCCGTGCAAATAACAAAGGACCAGACTCCCAATTGTTCCCCAACTTGCGGTTGGCAAACTGATCAACTACCCTGAGACATCGATCCGCACCCAGTGTATGCTCATGGACGCTTCGTCGCCGGCATAGTAGGCCACCAAGACGTCACCAATTTCCGGGCCATTCGAGTCTGCCAGAACCACGGCAGCAGGGTGCCCAAAGGTCCAGATGCTCATATCAGCCCAGTAGTCACCAAAATCACGCTTGCCGCCCATGCCTGATTCTTGACCGCCCCGCGCCTTTTCATAGAAGGCCACTTCTTCAGCCTCGGTCCAGCTCTGCCCAGCGCTCTCGCTGGCAACGTCTTTGCTCAGAATGGCCCTCAGGCTGGGCGGATGGTGGCGGTGAACATAGGCCGCAAATACCCGTCCGCCTGGCAGCCAGAGCGGCGCGCAGATCTGACCGGCGATGCCCGTCGATACGGGCGCGCTCCATGATCTGCCATCCGGCGACCCCCAGGCCACGTGAATGGCTACATCTTGCTGCGCTTCCCGGTCATGCGTCCAAAACATGGCGATGAGCCTCCCGTCCTCCGGGTTGACAGCCAGGCGTTGATCCCAGAACAACAGGCGGCCCTGGGCGTCATGGGCTACGATCTCGGGACCTATCCATGTCCGCCCCCCATTGGAGGAGAGGCGCAGTGCGGCGTGATGCTGCCCCGGGCTGGTATCGTGAAACTCCTTCCAGGCTTCGTAAGGCAGGGCCAGGCCGCCGTCGCGCAGGGTCAGGACGTTGCCCGTAAGAGCGTTGCCCTTGTGCGGGTGCAGGGGCACCTCGCGCAAGGGACCCCAGGTGTGCCCCCCGTCTTGCGAGTCCGCGACCAAGACCTTGGAGGGAAGAATGCCCTGGGTCTCGGGACTGGCCAGGGGCAGGCTGGGGTCTGAGCGGTCCATCCACATGAATACCCCGAGCAGCCGCCCGGGGCTGGTCTCTGTGAATCCCACCGCACGGAGGCGCCCCCCACTGCCGGGCGGAATCTCGCCAAATCCCTCGAAGACTGTCTGCCAGGTGGCCCCATCGTCCTGGCTGAGCAGGATGCGGATGCTCTCATCAGCAGAGTCCTTGGCGCTGCCGGTACGGAACCCGGCAAGCAACCGGCCATCGATCAATCGCTCCAGCGTGGTGAAAGTGCAGAAACGGGCTTCGGGCGCAGCCACGGATGCGTCAAAAATGATGCCTCGGTCAACGATGTGCATGGTGATATTATACTCCATTCTCGTCCAATTTGGTAGCCACGATTCTGGCCCAGGACTGGACGCTCACTTTTTCATGCCTTCTGGCGATCGTAGCAGTCCAGGAGCGGATCGTCTGTTTCCTCCATCCAGCGACGCAGTCGATTCCGGAGCCGCTCGCGTTCCTGCCTGTAGCCCGGGTCGTGGCTCAGGTTGTTTACCTCGTAGGGGTCGGCCTGCAGATCGTACAGCTCGTCCAGGTCGTTCTGGTTCCAGGCATACTTGAACCGGTCGTCAACGACCACCCTCCATTCCACGGTGCCGTGCCATTCGCCCAGAGGCTTGTGCTCAGAGAAGCGGTAGGCATCCTCCTGGAACTCGGAGCCGTCCCGGAAAGTGGGCGAAAGATCTCTCCCCACATATTCTTCCGGCACTTGCTCGCCGATCAGGGACAAGATGGTAGCCGGCACGTCGATCAAGGAACTCACAGCCTGGCTGCGGACGCCGGGCTCGATGCGGCCGGGCAGGCGCATCAGCAGTGGCACGCGCAAGCACTCTTCGTAGGGCATCATCTTGTGCCACAGGCCATGGCTGCCCAGCATTTCGCCGTGGTCGGACATGAAAATGACCAGTGTGTCGTCGAGGACCTCGTCCTCTTCGAGGGCACTGAGCAGCCGGCCAACCAGTGCGTCCATCATGGTGACATAGCCCCAGTACACCGCCACCGACTTTCTCCAGGCTTCCCAGTCCCGGCCGTGGTCCAGCCAGAGTTGATGATAGAAGCTGTTGGTGTTCGCCCGGGGTTTGTCCGGCAACGGACCAAAGTTTGGCGGCTCCGGAATGCCGGCCGGGTCGTACATGCTGAAGAAGGGTTCGGGGATCAAGAAAGGTGGGTGAGGGCCGAACCAACCACTTACCAGGAAGAATGGTCTGTCTTTGGGGCGTTCGTGGTAGAAACGCAGGACCATGTCGGTCACCCAGGCGTCAAAGGTCTTGTCGGCCGGGAGATCCTGGACTTTGGGTTTAGGAATGCTCATCGAGGGCGTGCGGTGGGTGCGCACGTCCGGGTCTGATACCGGCCAGCCATCAGGCAGCCCCTGTTCCTCGCACCAGACGGAATAATCGTAGGTGCCCTGGCCGTCGGCGACGTCAAACCAGCGATCGATGGCTCTTTCTCCTTTGGGCATCACCACGCCGCCATGCACTTTTGCCAGGCCCAATTCCTCTTCTCTTCCTCTAAATGCCTTCGGTTGGCCATCTGGCTCCATGTGCCATTTGCCTGCGTAACCCGTATAGTAGCCGCGTGCCCGCAGGCGGTCAGTCAGCGTGGGCTCGGTCCGGATCGTGTCGTTGTTCTGCATCATATTGACCTGGTGCGGATACTGGCCCGTAAAGATGGAGGCCCGCGACGGCAGGCAGAGCGGGCTGGAGCAGATGGCGCGGTCAAACGAGATGCCCTCGCTCGCGAGGCGGTCCATGTTGGGGGTGCGGCATGGGGTCTTTCCCCTGAAGCCCAGGGTATCCGTACGCTGCTGGTCGGTGATGATCAGCAGGATGTTGGGAAGCTTTTCAGCCAAAGTCGCAGGCTCCTTTCGATGCAAATACTCTCTTGCGCTTGGAGCGCGTCAATCACGATAGGGCGTGTACTCCTCCGGAGTGATACGTTCCCTGGGGGCGTGGAGGTCTCCAATCCAGCCTGACAGGGGATCTCCAACCTTCTCCGCCCAATAGATCAGGCGCGAGCGCTTGTGTGCTATCTCGTCCCGGTGGACCTCGTCGTCGATCAGATTGTGCATCTCCCATGGATCGCGCTCAAGATCGTAGAATTCGTCTATCTCGGGCGCGTTAAAGACATACTTGGTCCTGCCGTCGGTGACCATCCGCGATTGGTAGGCGAAATGATGGCCGTTAAAGACGCACATCACATCTTCTTCCCAAGCTACGTCTTCCTCGGTAGCAAGCAGCGGAGCCAGGCTTCGTCCATCCAGCGTCCGGCTGGGGGGAATGCCAGCCAGGTCGTAGAGGGTGGGGGTGATGTCCATGTTGGTGATCGGCTGGTCCACAACGAGTCCTCCTTCCGAGCCTGGTATGCGGGCGATGAAGGGGATGTGGTAGGTTTCCTGGTACATCATGGCGCTCTTGTCGTGGATGCCCCCGTGGGCGCCGGTATGGTCGCCGTGATCGGTGGTGAACAGCACGACGGTCTCTTCGGCCAGACCCAGTGCCTCCAAGGCATCCAGGATGCGACCGATCTGGGCATCGATCATGGTCACAAATCCAAAGTACTTGGCCACCCAGGTGGACCACTCTTCCCAACTCCGCAACTCGTTGCCCTCGCCCAGAAAGGCGTCCCGGTAGCGCCGGTGAGCATTGGGCTTGCCCGCCAAATCGTCGTGAAAATTACCCCAGGGTGGGATCTCTTTGGGGTCGTACATTGATGCGTAGGGTTCGGTGGGCAGGTAGGGCGCATGCGGCCCCCAGAAGTTGCAGAATAGGAGGAAGGGTGCTTCCTCCTTCTGATACCCGGCCAGCATGTCGATGGTGTATTCGGCCAGAAAGTAGGGGACTGAAGCTTCTACTGGGCCAGTGATCATCCCGTTGAGTAGGATGTTGTTCCGCCAGCCGGTGCCCAGAGGGACGATCTCCCCTGGCTCCAGCTTGCTTTCCCGGAGATAGGCGCGGTACTCGGGTGTCTTCTTACAGTTGCCATAGCCTGGAACATCCATGCCCTCGAACCCAAAATCGCTGGGCAACTTTTCCGCGCCACAGTGCCACTTGCCCACAAAGCCGCAGGCATAGCCTGCGGCTCTGAAATCCTCTGATACCAGCCGCGCATCGTCAAAGAACTCGTCCTCGTTGACCACCAGCCCGTGCCGGTGGGGATACAACCCGGTGTACATGGATGCTCGAGCCGGGCTGGACAGCGCGCATACCGAATAGGCATTGTTAAATCGGGTGCCAGCAGCAGCCAGGCGGTCCAGGGCGGGGGTCTGGCAGATGGGGCTGCCATAGGCGCCCACCGCGTCAAAACGGAGCTGGTCGGTGGCGATGACTAGAAAGTTTTTCTTTGACATGATTCCCCCTTTTTCGCTGCAGTCTGGCCCCCGAGTTCTTTACTGCCTCCTCTCACGCCATCCGGGGATGTCGCCGAACCCCCTGGCGCCAAAGAACTCTGCTTCAAATGCTTCAGCGTATGGTTTGTCCAACGAACATACCTCTGCGCTTTGCCGGTCCATGCTCAGGATGCGCTCGTCGAAACCATGCCCTCGTTGGTTCAGATTCCGCCGGTGCTGGGATCGGTGGAAGCGTAATAGTTCCCCTTTCCAGGCAGCTTCCTCCAGCCCATAGCCCAGGACCATGTCATAGCGCATGTGGACAGTCTTTGGATCGCGATTCAAAAGGGTTGCCAACGGGTACCCCGCCTCCCAGCGCCACCTGGCGGTGCATGGCATAGATGCGCTGGTGGCCCTGGTTGGTATCATGCCCGTGAGGCAAAAATACCAAGGCTGGTCTCCTGACCAGAAAATACTGGCGGATACGCTCGATGTTCGCCGCGTTGTCTGCCGGGTGCCCCGCCTCATCCTCTTCGAGCCAGAGAAAGACCAGATGGTCCTCTGGCAGTCCAAAGAATCGGCAACTGGCCCGTTGTTCCTGTTCGCGGAGCCGTGCCTTGGCCCCCACAGTTGGTGGCAGACAGAAGCTGTCCTCCACGCCGCTGGCCCCAGAGGTGGCGACAGCGACATGCAACGAGTTTCCATTCTCCTGGAAATAGCGCATGGTCACGCCGATGGCGTCAAAGTCATCTGGATGCGGGGCCAGGGCGAGCACAGGCCACCGTTCCGGAAAGGCGTACGACTGAAGCAGGCGTGGCTTACCGTGCATTATCATGGCTAGCAGCGTCGACCGGCCAGAGGCTCCTGGCCTGCGTGGCTCTGGCAGTGCTTGATGAGGCCCCAGTCTCGCAGTACTGACTGTGCATTGACATCTTCCACCTAGCGCCGGTATGCGTTGGCCACCTTGCGCGTGGCCGAAATAATGTCATCCAAATCCTGCTCTGACAGTTCGGGGTACAGTGGCAGCAAGAGCAGCTCATGGGCGATCTTTTCGGCAACCGGCAGTGTACCCCAGCCATACAGGGGCAGCGGCGCGTCGCCGCGGAACTGGAAAGCGGGGGCCGTTGCCCGCCCCTCAGCCTCGGTGAACAATGGGTGTATATGACAGAGTTCGTCGAGGCCGATGGGATGGGTAGCAACTCCCTCTGCGTGCATCGCGGCGTTGATCTGCGCGACTGATACTGAAAAGTGTTCTTTAGGAAAGAGGACCGGAAAGACATAGTAAGATAGCCCCGCGCCCGGACGGCGGACCAGAAGTTCGAGGCCAGGAATGTCGCGAACCCCCGCCTGCAGGCAGGCGAAAGCTCTTTTCCTCGCCTCCTGGAGATCTTCTAGCTTGCTCAATTGGGCGCGAGCAAAGGCTGCCTGCATCTCAGTGAGCCGGTAGTTGTTTCCCAGTGCAGTGACCTGGTAGGGGGCGACAAAATCAGAGGGTGCTTTCTCTGTCTTGGCTTTGCCATGGTGGCAGATCTGTTTGAGACGAGATGCAAGCAAGTCATCGTTCGTGGTGGCCATCCCGCCTTCGCCAGCGGCGGTGAGAACTTTGGATTGTTGCAGACTCCAACAAGCGATCTGCCCAAACTGTCCAGTCTGCTGTCCATGCAGCGTTATCCCCGGCCCGTGGGCGCAGTCCTCGATGACCTCGATGCCATTCTCGGCGGCAATCGCCAGGATCGCTGCCATGTCTGCAGGATGCCCGAGCCAGTGGACGGGCACGATTGCTTGTGTCCGTGCCGAGATTTTGTTCCTGATCTGTTGCGGGTCAATGATGATAGTATCGCGGCAGACGTCGGCAAAGACCGGTACGGCGCCGGCGATCAAGACGGTGTACGCCGTGGAGAGGAAGGTCAGCGGTGGGACGATGACTTCATCCCCTGGCCCGATGCCCAGGGCAGCGAGGGCTGCGTGTTGCGCCGTTGTGCCAGAGTTAAAGGCCACGGCGTGGCGTGCGCCGACACATTGGGCAAATTCCCTTTCCAGTGCCTTTACTTCAGTAGCTTCCTGGTACACAGAACAAAAGATGCCAGATTCAAAGACTCGCTGGACTCCGCTCTGCTCCCCTTCACCCCACGAGACCTTTGTCAGCGGGATGGCTTCACCTGGGTGGACAGGCGGTCCACCCACTATGGCCAGTTGTTTGTTTCCCACGAGTACCTCCCCTGTGGCTGCATTCTTATGGTCCCTCATGCCTCAACCTCAGGCCTGATTCCCGGCACGGTAGATTGCTGGACTTATTCCAGTCATGCGCATGTCGCTGCTCAGCGCGTCACGCTCCCCGGTTCGAGAAAGTTCCTCCTACTGTTCCTCGTCCCAAAGCAAAGTGATAGGATCCTCCAAATAGGCTTTGACTTTCTGCAGGTAGCGAACGGCGATTGCGCCGTCCAAGAATCGGTGATCGTAACTAAGGCAAAGGTACATGATCTCGCGGACGGCGATCTGGCCGTCACGCACCACCGGTGTCGGCGCTACCTTGCCCATGCCCAGGGTGGCGCTTTGGGGCATCACAATGATCGGGGTAAATAGGAGAGAACCAAACACCCCCGAATTGGTCACGGTCATGGTGGGCCCCCTCATCTCCTCGACGGTGAGGCCCCTGCTGAGGGCGCGGCTCGAATACGCCTCTATCTCCCGGTGAATCTGGGCCAAAGACTTGCTTTCGGCGTGCCGGATAACTGGTACAAGCAATCCGTCATCCCGCGCTACCGCCACACCCATGTGTACGTGTGGCTTCAATACGATCGTATCTTGCTCTAGCGCTGCGTTGATGAGAGGGAAATCTGATACGGACATCGTAGCGGCCTTGATCACAAAGGCAGTATAGCTAGCCGGGATGCGCTTTCGCATCCGGACGATTTCAGTCATGTCCACATCGGCGACCGTGGTCGCTTGCACGATAGCTCTGGTGGCTGGCCGTCATGCGCTGGGCCATGGCCCGCCGCAGGTCTCCAAGTGGCAGGACCGTGCTCTCCGGCCCGGTCAGAGTCTCCTCCGGAGGGGTGGCAGGGTGTACAGTCGGATGAGCCTCTCGAGCAGGCGCTGAACGTCGGCCTTTATGATCTGTCCACCTGGCCCCGTTCCCTCGATCTGGTCGATATCCAGCCCCTGTTCTTCTGCCAGCCGGCGGGCTACAGGCGAGATCTTGCGCCTTCCCTCAGGGCGCATAGCTGCGATCTCTAGGATGGCTTTTTCGACGTCCGCCTTGGTAATGATCTGGCCTGGCCCAGTGCCACTCAAGCCTTCAAGGGAGAGGTGATGTTCAACTGCCAGGCGCCGCGCAGCAGGCACGGCCTTGATTCTGCCTGTGGCCGCAGGCAGGGACAGAATTCCCCCTTGTGTTTCCGAATCGGGCGGCCGAGCCAGGGGCGGGGCAACGGGGTCTTTTGTTTCCAGGGTCTCACCGGGCTGCCCGATCCAGGCCAGTACCTCGCCAGCTTGGACCTCCGTCCCCGCAGGCACAGCAATCTTGAGCAGCGTGCCGTCCGCAGGTGCACCGATTTCAACCGTCGCTTTGTCGCTGGATACCATGAGCAGCGGCTCGCCCTCCTGGAGGGAATCTCCGGGGACCTTGAACCACTCCACAACCTCGCTCGTCTCCGTGAACTTGCTCAGGCGTTGCATCTTGACAGGAGTTGCCATGGTTCCTCCCACAACCGTGCGGACCAGATGGGCACAAACCGCACAGAAAAAACGAAAATGACAGGCATATCCGCGCCTACCTGCTTCGACCGTCCCGGGTCCCTGCTACGCGTAGGCCATAACGCGCCGCACAGCAGCTACGATCTCCTCTTGGCCGGGCAGGGCGTACTTTTGCAGTGCCCGGCTATAGGGCAACGGGACGTTCGGATTCGCAACCCGTACGATGGGGGCCTGCAAGTACCCAAATGCTTCGCTATCGGCTATGGTTGCCGCCACCTCGGCCCCAAAACCGGTGCGCCGAACTGCCTCATGGGCAACGACCAGCCTCCCTGTCTTGCATACGGACGCGATGACTGCCTCTCCGTCAAAGGGAACCAGGGTGCGCAGGTCTATGATTTCCACGTCCATACCCTCGCCGGCCAGCGCTTCGGCGGCTTCTTTGGCCGCGCCCACCATGGCGGAATAGGAAACGACGGTCGCGTCAGAGCCTTCCCTGCAGATCGCTGCCTGCCCCAGGGGGATTGTATAGCGTTCCTTCGGGACAGGGCCGGCCACGCTGTATAGGTCACGGTGCTCGATAAACAGCACCGGGTCAGGGTCCTCAATGGCCGAGATCAACAGCCCCTTGGCGTCATGAGGATTGGAGGGCATGACCACTTTCAAGCCGGGCACGTGCGTGAACCAAGCTTCCAGTGCCTGCCCGGAGTAGGCAGTGCCCTTTCCCAGGTTGACGGTGCGTACGACGAGGGGCACGTGCATGGCTCCGTCCGTGACAAAGTGCGCTTTTGCCGCACTGCTGACCAATTGATCCATCGCGACAGTTATCAAATCTGTAAACTGGATTTCAGCCACTGGCCGCATGCCCATCAGCGCCGCGCCGACGCCCAAACCCACGATGCCCGACTCGGCGATTGGCGTGTCAAAGACCCGCTCCGGCCCAAATCGCGCCAGCAGCCCCTCGGTCACGCGAAAGACACCACCATGATGGGCTATGTCTTCTCCGAACACAAACACGCGCTCATCGCGCGCCATCTCCTGGGCCAACGCCTCGCGGACTGCTTCGTTGAAGCGAAGTGTTCTCATCGCCCTCTCTCCTCTGCCGATTCGGCATAGACCGACTGAAAGGCATGGTCTGGATTTGGAAGGGGCGTCTTTTCCGCTTGAAGGATGGCCTCGTCCAATTCCTGCAAGATGGCCTGATCCATCTCCTCAATAGCCGCGTCGTCCAATAACCCGCCCTCCTTGAGGCGGTCGCCATGAATGGTCAATGGGTCCCGCTCAAGCCACGCCGCGATCTCGTTCGGTGGCCGGTCTTCTTCAAAGATGGGATAATGGGCCAGAAAGCGGTAGGTTTTGCATTCCAATAGGGTTGGGCCTTCCCCTTTGCGGGCCCGGGCCACGGCTGCCTGGGTAGCTTGGAAAACCGCGAGTAGATCCTGACCATCGACGATCTCGCCCGGCATGCCATAGCCGAGGGCCCGGTCGGCAATGTCTGTGATGGCCATCGCAGACTTGGCCCCTACGGTCTGTCCGTAGAGGTTATTCTCGCAGACAAAGATGACCGGGGCTTTATAGAGAGCAGCCATGTTTAACGCTTCGTGAAAATCGCCCCGGTTGCTGGCCCCGTCGCCAAAGAAATCGAGGACTACAGAGTCGGTCCCTTGCATCCGCAGGGCCAGGGCCGCGCCCACTGCGACCGGGATAGAGCCCCCAACGATGCCGGTGCCGGGCAGGATGCCGTACTCGGCGTAGGTCGCGTGGTGTGCTGTTTCCTTGCCGCGCGAGATGCTCTCCGCATTGCCAAACATGGCATTGATCTGCTGCAATAGGGTTACACCGCGGACCCAATAAGTATTGCTGGTGCGCAGAGAGGGAATGATCCAGTCCTTGGGCCCCAGGCCGTAGCAAGCGCCTACCCCTACAGCTTCCTGCCCAATGTTGGGGTGCATTCCTTGAGAGATGCGACCTTCCTTGTACCAGCGCAGCACGTGCTCGGTGAAGCGCCGGTCCAGGAGCATCAACCTATACATTTCTACCAGATCGTGGGGGGATAGTTCCATGATCCCACCTCCTCCTATAGTACTTGCCCAGGGCGGGCCTCGTTTTGTTCCCCGCGCTCGACCACCAGTTGGCCATTGACGATCACATATTCGATGCCGGAGGGAAAGGCGTGCGGGTCCTGGTAGGTCTCGCGATCGAGGATCGTCTCGGCGTCAAAGACGGTGATGTCTGCCTGCAAGCCCGGACGGAGCAGGCCCCGATCCATCAGCCCCATTCGTTGGGCGGGCATGGATGTCATCTTTTGTACCGCTACCTCCATGGGTAGAACGTTCCAGTCCCGCGCGTAGCGCCCCAGGACGCGAGGAAAGGTGCCGTAAGAGCGGGGCATGGTGGGTTGGGACAACGGCCCATAGGGGGCCAGCGCAAAACCGTCGGACATGGGAACGGACAACGGATGGCTCAGCATTTGATTGAGGTCATCCTGCAACTTGATCTTGGGAGCTGTCCAGAATTGCCCATTGTCTTCCAGGAGCAAGATCAAAGCGGTTTCTGCTGCCGGCAAATCCCTCTCTGCAGCCAGTTCAGCTATGGTTCGTCCGCACCAGGCGTCGTGTTCGCGCTGGCCAGTCCGGGCGATGAGCGAGTCCTCCCAATTCGGTGGCGTCCAGCCTTGCCAGTCGGGTGCCCCCTCCTCCAATTGGCGGGCAATCTCTCGGCGTGTGAGCGGATCTGCCAGGCGCTCCTTCATGGCCGCAATCCCGCCTTCCTGGGCCCAGTTAGGAAGCATCTGCATATAGGGCCCGCCGCCGCGCGTCCATATCGTATTGTCAAAAGTTACCTGGATACCTCGCGCCCGCGCATCTTCGATGAAGGCCGTGAGGTCGCCCACCATATCCTTCCCTTTGGGAGGATTCAGATGTGAGATGTTGACCGGCACATGGGTCTCCGCCCCGACCCGAATTGCCTCGCGCATCGCGTCCAGGATGAAGCGGGAATAGTCACGCATGTGGGTGTGATAGATGCCGCCGTGGCGACGCATTACCTTGCCCAGCTCGATCAGCTCATCCGTGTCGCTAAAGCGGCCTGGCGCATAGGTCAGGCCGCTGGAAAGGCCACGCGCACCCTGTGCCAACGCCTTGTCCAACTCGGCCCTCATCACGGCCAACTCTTGCTCCGTGGCGGGACGTGCCGCTTGCCCCATGGCGTATTGGCGCAGTGCGCCGTGCCCCACCAGCGTAGCCACGTTGACGGCCGGTCGGGCGCGAGCCAGTGCTGCGCGATAGCCCGCCATGTCATTCCAGGTCCAATCATAGCCCTCGAAGGCAAAGATAAAACTGTCACGACGGAGCGCTTCCTGCTTCTCGGGGTGTACGGGCGCCGCGGAGAAACCACAATGGCCGACGATTTGGGTCGTTACCCCCTGTCGCACGGCGCTCTCGGCGCGCGGATTGACCAGCAGGGTAACATCAGAGTGGGTGTGCATATCGACAAAGCCTGGAGAGACGACGAGTCCCCTGGCATCGATCTCGCGTCCGGCTCCGCCGTCAAGATTCCAGCCCATGGCGGCAATGCGTGCATCGACGATGGCCACATCCGCGTAGTACCAGTGCGAGCCTGTACCATCCATGATTCGGCCGCCGCGCAATATCAAGTCATACATCCTCTTCCCCTTTTCGGGTCACGCTTCTTTTCGGAATGTACCTTGTCTGGATTGGGTGGCGACAGCGCAGCGCCATCCTATAGGCTCTCGAGCATGCGCTTAATGACAACCATTCCCGGATCATAGAGCCCCACGCTCTTGTTCCCAAACATGCGTGCCCTTCCCTGCCTGGATGGTTGCTCCTTGAATACCTCAATCGCCTCGCCGACAGCCTCATCGGCGGCCTGGAGCATTTGTGTGGGATCGTCCAGGCCCGCTGTCGCCTGGCGAACGGCCTCCAGGGCGTCGAGCACCGTCTTGTCCCCAAGCTCGCTTTTTCCGCGTTGGCCCATCTTGTCTATGGCCCCCTGGAGGAGATCGGACATCCGGCTCCAGGGCACCACGATCTCACCCTTTGTCTCCTTGGCTGCGCTCATGAGGCCTGTGGCCAGCAGCGTACCATAGCTGGATGCGCGCGTCTTGACAAATGCCTGGGCACAGGCAAAGAGCGCCATGCCCACGTCCTCCGGCAGTCCAGGCGACGCCAGTTGCAGCTCATCAAAGCCGGTGGTCATGGTGATGCCCAGGTCCCCGTCGCCCAGTTTGCCGTCCAGGGTGTTCAGCTCATCCTGGCAGTCCACCATCTTGCGCCCGATCCGCTCTAGGCCCCGTACTAGCCCTCTGTAGTCAGCCCTTCAGGCATGGTCTATGATACCTTCCAAAAGGCGCATTCACAGGGCGCCTTGAGCAGGGTCTCAAGTTCGTCGTCTAGCTTGCACAAGGTCAGGGTCATGCCCGTCATCTCCATGGAGGTGGCGTAGCGCCCTACCAGGGGCATGACGACCTGGGCGCCGATACCGTCGAACCGGGCCTTCAGATAGCGGTAGACGATGTACAGCTCCTCGGGCGGCGTCGCGCCGAGGCTGTTGACCATCACCGATACCCGGTCACCCGCCTTTACCGGCATGTCCGCCAGCAGGCGCGACAACATCTCTTCAGCGATGTGATCAGCGCTCCTCAATTTGTCGCGCCAGATGCCGGGTTCCCCGTGGATCCCCATGCCCATCTCCATCTCGTCGTCGCCAATTTCAAAGGTGGGCTTGCCCGCTTGCGGGACGGTACAGGGCGTCAGGGCCATGCCAATGGAACGACAGGCATCGGCTGCCTTTTGCGCGACCTGAGTCACTTGTTGGAGATCCGCCATGTCCTCGGCCTTGGCGCCGGCGATCTTGAAGGCATAGACCAGGCCGCCGGTACCCCGGCGCTTGTCCTTTTCCTCTGGGGGGGCGCTTACCACGTCGTCGGCCAGCAGGACCGTGGTGGAGGGGATGTCCTCCATCTCCAGGAACTCGCCAGCCATATCAAAGTTCATCACATCGCCGCCATAGTTGCCATAAAGCCTGAGCACGCCGGCGCCGTCATGGGCCTGGCGCATGGCCTCGGCCATCTGCTCCACCGTGGGTGAGGCAAAGACGTCGCCGATGGCGGCCGCATCCAGTAGCCCCTTTCCCACATAGCCTGTGAAGACCGGCAGATGCCCCGATCCCCCTCCGGTCACGATCCCCACCTTGCCCGGGATGGGCGCGTCGGGGCGGACAATGACCCGGCCGGCAGGACCGGTCTGCTTATAGCTCTCAGGATGGGCTGCACATAGGCCCTGAAGCATCTCGTCCACATACGTCTTGGGATCGTTCAGTATCTTTTTCATGACATGCTCCTTCCAACCGAGTACGCTGTCGTATGCGCGTATACGTAGCGTATCGGGCCACGCCACGAGGGCGCTCTCCTCCGCTCTGTGTGGACCACAGTCCACACAGAGACGCCCATTGCACTGGACCACAATCCAGCGCAAGCAGGTTTTGGCGGTGAGGCGATGTCACCAGCAGCAACAGCATTGGGTTCAGGTGAAGTCTGAGGCCACGACCTCCATGGTGGCCCTGCCTGGGAGAGGCAGGGCCCAGTCAAGTCAAACCTCGAGACCAATATCAAACTCTGAGGCCAGCTCGCGTAGATAGGCCACCAGGGCGGGGTGATAAGGGATGCCGTCTCTCAGTCGTTCCTGCTCCGCCTCGAATTCTATCTCGCCGTGGGTATAGATGCGGTCCTGCCCCTCCGCTTTTCCAGACTCTTTCAAAGCCCGAAGCATATCGTCCATGGTGGCCTTGAATTCGTCGATGGGCTGCAGCATATCTACCCGGAGCGCTGCGAAAAAATGAGAAGAACTGATCCGGAGTTTGTCATCCTCCGGCGGGTTCCGCAGGTATGAGTTGCCATACATCCCACCGCCGAGGACACCGGTCAGGATATCCACGAGGACCGCCAGGCCATACCCTTTGTGGCTGCCCAGCTCGCGGGTGCTGCCTAAAGGCAGCAAGCTTCGGGCGTCCCATGCTGCCTGAGGTTCGTCCGTGGGCTGGCCCTGATCGTCCAGGGCCCAGCCGAGTGGGATCTTGCCGCCTGTGGCCAGCGCCAATCCTATCTTGCTCATGGCGGCGACCGACGTGGCAAAATCCATCTCAAAAGGCGGCTCGTGGTTGGTGGGCGCTACGACGCTGATGGGATTGGTGGATAGCATCGGCTCGCGGCCAAAGGTTGGAATAACGCCAACGCCAGAGTTGTTGGTCATCGAGCAGCCAATCATATCGTGTTCCAGACACATCAGGGAAAAGTAGCTGGCCATGCCAAAGTGCCGGCTCCTGCGGACTGTCACCGCGGCCAGCCCGTATTCCTGAGCCTTGGCGATGCACATCTCCATGGCCCTGGTACCCACTACCAGGCCCATCCCGCCGTCGCCATCCACCGAGGCCAGGACAGGCGAACTGCGCAGCACCTTGATATCGGGTGTGGGGTTCAGCGTACCCGCGCGCAGCGGGTCTACGTATTGCCAGAGGTTGTTGACGCCGTGGCTTTCCACCCCTCTCAGGTCGGCTCGTACGAGCACATCGGCCGCGACCCAGGCGTCGTCCTGGCCTACACCCAGATGTTGAAATACCTTCGCGATGAACCCGCGTACGACTCCGTCTTTGATCCGGATCAGTGACGTCATATTCTTTCTGGCTCCCCACCCTTTGCGGTTGGTGATGCCTAGGGCGAATAGCCTGGCATCTCGATGACGATCTTGATGACGCCATCGTCCCTTGTTCTTGCCAGCTCGTAGGCGTCCTCGACCTGATCGAAGGCGAGGCGATGCGTCAGCATCGGCGCAACGTCAATGGCTCCCTTGGTGATAAGTTCCAGCGCCATCTTGAAGGAGGTGCGCCCCGGTTCAAAGGCGGATGCCCCCGAAGTCGTCGTGTAGCAGTATTTCCGGAATAGCGTCCAGAAATCAAAGTCAAACTCAGTGGCTCTTGGAACACCAAAGAACAGCAGGTTGCCCCCGATCTGTACCAGGTGGGGCGTCAAGTTGATGCTCTCGACCTCGCCGGCAGCTTCGATCACGACGCCAGCCAGTTTGCCATCGGTGATCTCTTTTACGGCCTCGAGCGCGTCCACCCGGGAGTTGTTCAAGGTGTGGGTGGCGCCGAACTTGAGGCCGGCCGCGACCCGGGCATCCTTCACGTCCAGCCCGATCACGCGCTCGGCGCCCATGCGCCGCAGCATGGCGTTAAAGTGCAGGCCCGCCGAGCCCTGTCCAATGACAACAGCATCCCGGCCCATGATGTTGGGCAAGCGCTTGCAGGCATAGATCACCGTACCCAGTTGCTGTGCCATCAAACCATGCTCTAGCGGCAGGCCCTCTGGCAGCACCATCACATCCTCCACCGGCGCCACATAGTACTCGGCCATGGCGTTCTGAGGAGGCGCCAGAGTCAGGGCCACGTCGCCAATCTTGATGCCCGATTCGGGTGCATCGATGGCCTCGACCACGGCGATTACCTCGTGACCCGTTGTTCCGACCTGCAGCGGATACTCCTCAGCAGGGAGGTGGTGCAGCAGGTGTACGTCGCTGCCGCATAGGGACAGAAGCAGCGTGCGCATCAATGCGTGGCCTGGCTTCAGTGCCGGTTTCGGTGCAGCTACGAATTCAGCTTTTCCCGGCGCAACGACTTGTACTGCGCGCATTTCCATGGTTGGACCTCCGTGATTATCCTTTTACAGCCCCGCCCGTCAAACCGCCTACCACGTATTTGGCCATCACCATGTAGACGATGATCGGGGGCAGGGTGGTCAATACCGCGGCGGCCATGGTGACGCCCCACAACATCGTGTCCGCCAGTTGGAACGATCGGATGCCGATGGGCAGGGTCCACAGGGTGTCGCTCTGGATAAAGACCAGGGCATAGAGAAACTCGTTCCAGGCGTTGGTGATGCCAAAAACCGCAGCCGTAATGATGGCTGGCGCCGCCAGGGGCAGCACGATTCTGTACAGGACCCCGAATCGCGAGCAGCCATCGATACGCGCGGCATCCTCCAGCTCCTCGGGCAAGCTCTTAAAATAGCCAAAGAGCAGCCAGGTAATGAACGGTAGCAGGAAGGTGGGATAGGTCAGAAACAGCGCCCACCGCGTGTTCAGGAGCTTCATGTTGTTCAACTGGACGAACAATGGGATGTACAACAACGTCGCGGGCAGCAGATACATAAACAGCACAGATTTGCCCAGGGTCTGAGCGCCCCGGAACTTTAGACGGGCCAGGGCATAGGCGGCAAAGATGGCGATAAGCAGGCTGGCAAAGGTCGTCACCCCAGTCACGATGATCGAGTTCAGGATCCAACTGGGCATGGGCGTGCCAGAGAACAGTTTCACATAGTTGGCCAGGGTCGGATTGTTGGGGACGAGCATGCTTTCCGGGCTGTAGACCTGCCTGGGCGTGCGCACTGAGGTGAGCAGGACCCAATAGAGTGGGAAAAGTACCACGACGACGTAAATAAAGAGGATAAAGTAGGTCACTACCATCTGGATGCGATGTCGAGTTTTGCGGCTCTTGATCATGACCCTAATCCTCCCGCCACATCTTGGGGCTCAGAAACAGGATAAGTGCAAACAGGAAAGGCATCATGATCGCAGTGGCCGCGATGCCGTAGCCGAGCCGGCTGCCGATAAAGCCGACCTGGTAGGTATAGGTCCCAAAGATGTTGGTGGCATCATTGGGTCCGGTGCGGGTCAGGATCATGGGCAGCGCAAAGTCGTTAAAGGTCCAGATGGTGGACAGCATCGTAGTGACGATAATGACCCCCCTCAGGCCGGGCAGGGTGATGTGGCGGAAACGCTGGAAAAGAGAAGCCCCATCGACCTCCGCTGCCTCATACCGCTCCTGGGGAATGGTCTGCAACCCGGCCAGCAGGCTGACCCCAAAGAAGGGAAAACCGCGCCAGGCATTGACCAGGATCAGGGCCACCATGGCCATGGTCCGGTCGGCCAGCCATGGTATCGGCATGGTAATAAGGTGCAGGCTCATCAGAATGTGGTTCAGTACGCCAAAGGTGCCGTCAAAGATCCAGTTCCAGGTCAGTGCTGTGACAACCGTGGGCATGACCCAGGGCAGTAGCAGCAGCCCCCGAAAAAACCCCCGGGCCCGGATGGGCTGGTTTAATACCAGGGCCATGATCATGCCAAAGCCCAGCTTGAGGACCACGGCCGATAGGGCATAGATGACGCTGTTGAAGGCGACCTTGCGGAAGCGAAGGTCTTCCGTGAGCAGTTCGATATAATTCGCCAGGCCGATGAATACGGGCGCCTGCCCCAGGATCTTTTTCGTAAATGAGAGATACAGGGCGTAGAAAAAAGGATAGGCCAGCATGCCTATCACAAAAATCACCAGGGGCACCAGCAGCAGATAACCGAGGCCAGCGTCCCTCCCAAAGATACGACGCAGCTTCTGGTGAATCCCCTCCCTTGGTTGTGGGAGCCTGTTTGCCTCTTGCATACCACCTCCTGCCTCTTGCCTGCTATTTCCAAACAATGAACCGTTGCCAGACATTCGAGCCCGGGACCGCCTCCAGGCTGGAACTCCGCCATCCCTGGGGCCTGGCACACAGAGGGCGAGCACCGGCGAGTGCTCGCCCTCGTGGCCTCAGAATCTTGTTTCTCTTCCGAGTTTACGGATTGTCTTCGTAGATCTTGATGATCTCTTGTTCAGCCTGTGCCATCGATTCCTCTGGGGTTTGGCTGCCATCGATCACCCGCTGCGCCATGCGGGCCAGCACCAACTGGCTCTGCACCTCGGCGCAGGCCACACTGGCGGGACCAGGGTAGCAGGCGGGGTGCGCATACTGGATCTGCTCGATAAAGGGCTTCAGGTAGGGATCTTCCCACACCGGATCCTTGCCGGCATCCACGTGCGTGGGCAGGTTGCCGAAACTGACCGCCTCGGCGCGGGCCCAGGCCCGGTCGGGGTGGGTGAACCATTCGATCAGGCTCTTGGACAGCTCGGGGTACTCTGTCGTGTTAAAGGCCCCGAGCACGGCACCAAAGCCACCACCCGCGTGTGTTCCGGCCGGTCCGCCAGGGCTGGGGCCCAGCACGGTCATGTTTAGCAGCTCTTCGTCGTTGTCCCGCATCCAGGCCAGGATGCTGCCGGTGTTGACCACTGCGCCGGCCACACCCGTCTGGTAGTATTTGTTGTTGCCGGCATCATCTGCGACCAGCATATCGGGCGGGAAGGAGCCCATTTCGTTCATCTCTTTGAGCCAGTTGAGCACCTCGAGGGTCTCAGGCGAGTTGATGGCGATGGTCTTGCCGTCCTCTTCTGTGACCTTGGCGCCGTAGCTCCAGAGGAGGTTTCTCATCTGGACCTCGTTGTCCGAGTAACCGCCAAGGCCGAGGCCGTAGCACCAGAATTTCCCTGGCTCGTTGACCTTCTCGCACCAATCCTTCATCTCCGCATAGGTCGCGGGCGGCTCGCTTAGCCCAGCTGCTTCCAGCTTGTCTGTGCGCCAGTAGGCCGGGGTCACCGAGCCGATGTACGGGACGCCGTACTGCTTGCCCTCAATGGTGGCCACCTCGTAGGCTGCGGGGAAGAATCCGCCGGCCAGCGAATTGCTGGCCTCAAATGCATCGCTCACGTCCAGCATCAGATCGGCGGCGTAGAACTTGGGCATCCACTGGTAAAAGATGGTCGAGACATCGGGCAGGGTGTCCGGCGCTTCGATGCCGGCGGCCCACTTGGTGTGCAGGTCGGTATCCGGGGCGATGAGGATGTCGACATCGACGTTGTTGGCCTTGGCCCACTCCTGTACCTGGCTCTTGACCAGAACGTTGACGGCTTCCTGGAAGTTATAGTTCATCCAGAAGGTCATCTGGGGGCGTTCGGAGGGTGTGGGCTCCGGGGTGGCGGTGACGACGACTTCCTTCTCCACCTCTTTCTCGACAACCTTCTCCACCTCTTTCTCGACCACCACGGTCTCTTTGACAACCTGTGGCTCCGAGGCACCGCAGGCCGCGATCAGCGGCAGCAGCATCAACAATACGAGGGACAGCGAAAGTACCTTCTTCATTCTTTTCCTCCCTTTATTCATCTGGTTGATCAAAATCAGAACTGCCGGAGCGATCTTCTGTGATGGTTCGCTCCCTTTACTCATGGGACATCCTCTTGTCAGTTTTCTTCCGCCTCCTTTCCACATTCTTCTCCCGGGGAGTATCGGACCATAACTAGCACGGTTTCCTACTCGCCAAGAGCTTGGGTGAGGTACCTGCGGATCAAGGCTACGCCACGCGCGCTGACTGCCGTTTCTGGGATTCCATCTGGCTCTTACAGCGTCCTGAACTGCGCCCCATTAGCATATGTACGGCCGGCCTCGATACCGGACTTTGGTGCCGTCTCCAAACAAACGACACCCTCGTTCTCGATCAGGTCATCAGTGGGCGAAAAGAAGAGTAGGGAAGGGAGACTGCAATGTTCGATGATGTTTGCAAAAACGAGCATGACTTGCCATGGACTGGACGCTCCCTCCCCAACGGGCACCGGTAATTATATCACAGGCGGTGCGCAATGTCAAGTATTGCACAAAGATGCTCATTTCTGGCCAGCCCCAAACAATAGCCAGGACAACTTCACATCGACCCCGGCCATAGCCAGGGCGAGAGAACGATGGTGTCTGACAGGTCAGGCACAGCCCCGTCAACGGCTTGGACGACCTCCGGCGGCAGGGGGCCACGGGCGGCGATCTTGGCGTTGGCCGCCATCTGCTCCACGGTCTCCACGCCGGTCAATACGCTGGTCACCCCTGGCAGGGACAGGCCATAGCGCAGGGCCATCTCGGGCATCGTCAAGCCCGTGTCGCCAGCAATTTGCTGCAGCGCCTGGCGGACAGGAACAACCTGATGGAGCGCTGGCATGATGCCTTCCAGTGGCATGACCAGCAGACCCTGCAAGTAGATGCTGCGTACGAACACCGCCATCCCGGCATCCGTTGCCCTGGCCAGGTCCCCCGAGCGCCGGATGCGCTGGTCCAGCATGTTCATGGGGACCTGGATGGCCTCCACGCCAGGCGTAGAGAGCACCATCTCCATCTGGTCGGGCTTGACCACCGATGCCCCCGCGTGCTGCACCAACCCCTCGCGCTTGAGCGCGAGCAGAATGTCCATGTAAGCCACGTCGACGGTATCGTGAAAGAGGCATACCGGCAGGCTGTCGATGCCCAGGTTCTCCAGTGACGAGGTCACCGAGTCTCGGATCCAGCGCTCAATGTTCTCTGGGCTGTGCTCCTGTCCCATGGTCTTGAGGTGACGTACTTTGCTGACGATGGTCACCTGATCCAGGGCGCCGATCTCGCGCAGCGCGCGTCCCAGGACCGCCTCGCTCTTGCCGTAGGCTGCTGCGGTGTCCAGCGTCGTCGCGCCGTTCTCGACGGCGCAGGCCAGGATCTCACAGACCTGTTTGAAGGAGGGCTGACCGGTTCGGTTGGCAACCCCGTAGGGCAGCCCGAACTGCACCGTCCCCACGGCCAACCGGGAAAAACCAAGATCGAGGATGCTTTTTGCCATTGTCTCTCTCACCACTCACGATGGGCAGACTCGGTCTTCACATGGATGCGCGAGGTCCCCGACCGAGCCCTAGGGACAAGTTGCCAACTTGTCCAACAGGATTGTCAACCATGCCGCTTCCTGTGGGGCAAGCCTGTCCCGAGTCCGAGAAGGATCTGCCAACTTGCCCAAGACCGCCAAGCCTCCCGATGGGCGAAGGTCTCCGACCGAGCCCTGGCTTCGCGCAACTACTTGGCCGTATACCCACCATCCACGACCAGGTTAGCGCCGGTCACATAGGCCGAAGCATCGGAGGCCAAAAAGACGACCGCGCCCTTGAGATCCGTCCCATCGGCCATGCGATCCAGAAAGGTCCGGCGCTCATAGCGCGACACGAACCCTTCGCCCTGGTTGTTGAAAAAGCCGCCGGGGCTGAGGGTATTCACCCGGACACCCTGGGGCCCCAGTACCCCGGCCATATAGCGCGTCAGGTTGAGCATGCCCCCCTTGTGGAAGAAATAGTCGGGGATGAAGCCACTCCAGGGCACCTCTTCGTAGAGCCAGTCGTCGGGACCGATCATGCCCTGGATGGAGCCGATGTTGACGATGCTCCCGTGACCAGCCTCGGCCATGACCTGGCCAAAAGCACGGCTGATGAGGAACAGACCTGTGGCGTTGACCTGCATGCTCTGTTCCCATTGCTCCTTGGGTGCGTCGTGGCTGAGCATGGGACGGAGCACGGCATTGTTGACGAGGATGTCTACCTTGCCTACCTGGGCCATGATGCCATCGCGCAGAGCCAGAATAGACGCTTCGCTGGCCAGATCCAACTGGCGGGCCTCTACCTGCATGCCCCTGCCGCGCAATTCTGAGGCAAACTCTTCCAGAGCGGTCAGGCCGCGACTGGCGGTAAAGACGTGGGCCCCGGCTTCGGCCAGCGCCTCGACGATCTGCCGTCCATAGAGCCCGGCCCCGCCTGTCACGACGGCCACGCGCCCGTCAAGCGCAAAACTTTCCAGAACGTTCATGGTCTGCTCCTCAGTTCTCAGTTTCGAACAAGGGCAAGCGGGTTCTACCCCAGCCCCGCATACTGCCCGTGGAAATATCGCTGGAGATCCTCTCGCACCTGGCCTGGCAGGGGACTCTCAAAGTCGGATACCATCTGTTCAACTTTCTCGTGGGCTCGCTCCAGCAGGGAGGGATGGGGCCCGTAGACGCCGGTGTGATCAAAGATCTCCTGCTCAAAGAACTCGTCGGTGCGCAGGTACTGAAAGGTCAGCTCGTCAGCCAGATAGTGTCCCCCCGGGCCGACCCGTTTGATGCTCTCCAATGCCGGGACCAGTCCCTCACTGTCTATCCCTCGATCCAGGAACCTGGTTGCTTCCAGCCAAGCTGTCTGGATGACCATCATTTCCGCGGACATGCCGACGGCGTTGTAGCAGGAACCGATCCCGGCCAGGAGGCTTGCCCCAGACTCGTAGGCGGACAGCATGAACAACATGCCCTCGACCCCGTTCTGCTGGTCATAGCGATAGGTCATTGTGCCGCCGCACTCGGAGGACACCGGCAGGTTATAGGCCCGGCCCAACTGGGCCGCGCCGAGCTTCCATAGCACCTTGTCCAGCGTGTAGTACATGTCGTCGCCCGACTTCATCTCAGTCCGGGACGGACCCTGGGCATAGAGGTAGGGATGGCCAGGTCGCACAATCTGTGTCATGGCTGCCAGAAAGGCGTTTTCGGCGTTGCCCAGCAGCAGCGTGCCAATTAGGTTATAGGGCCCGGTCGTCCCGGCCATCGGGCAGACGGTGGAGACAATGGGGAAATCGTAAGCACAGGACCTGATCAGTAACTCGGCGTTGGTCGCGGTGAGCCGCAGTGGCGAGAGCACGGGAATGCCGATGGTAAAGAGCCGGCTCTCGGCCAGCTCCCTCTCCGGGGTCAGAACCTGGCCAATCTCCAGCCATCGCTCAAAACTCTCCACCGACGTGGGCAGGACATAGATGTGCTTGCTATAGTGCGTCAGATGCTCTTCGAATGCACGCAGGTTGGAGGTGGGCCCTTCCACGTCGGTGACAGGGTAGTCCATGCAACTGACGGCCACCACCTGTTCCAGTTTCTGGGCGATAATGGTATGCCGTCTGAGATCTTCCAGACAGGGCCGGCGGGGCCGCTGTGTACCATAGTCGATGATCCACGGGTCGGTCACGATGGCCAAGCAGCCTGGAGGGCTGCCTCCGACCATAACATCGTTGCCAAACAGGTCTGCAATCTGGTACTGCGCTGGCGCCAGTGCCAGTAGCTCCCGCAACAGTGGCGCCGGCAGGCGTACCGTACCGCTAGCCTCGTCTACCAGTGCCCCCGCCGCCCGGGCGTGCTGCAGCAGCCCATCGTGCATCACCGTCACGCCGACGTTTTCCAGCACATCCTCCGTCGCTAGCTGGATCTCCTCAATCTGGCTCGATGTCAGCTTTCGCATCAAGGTCTCCTCCCCAGACGGCCATCTCAACCGAAATTGAGCTGAACCTGCTTCGGCCTGCTCAGTCTATCAGCCGGGTGAAACCGGTATGAGCCACCGGTCCTTTGAGCCGCGTCTGGACGTCGCCTATTGCCAGAGCATCGGCAATCTCGCCAAACACCCCGTCAATTGCCTCGCCATAAAGCCCCAGGATCTCGTCTGTGTGAGCCAACGTCGCATAAACGGAGGGCCCGGCCAGGAATCCGCGTTCCAGCATGAGTTGGGTATATAGTGTCCGCAGCTCGTTTGCTAGTTCATGGTCGAACCGGAAATGGGCCAGGCAGGGATAGCCGTCGTCAGTCACCACCGGCAGGCCGTGCTTTTCGCCGTGGCGCTGCCATAATCCCGTCACCGTTTTCCCAACCCAGGCCACGTGGGCTGGAACGTCGATCTCTTGCATCTTGTGTACTGTGGCCAGGGCAGCGGCAGGCCCAACGCTTTCCGTCCAGTAGGTGCTGCTGATAAAAGAAGAGTGGGCTCCGTCCATTGCTTCTCGTGTGCCAATGACAGCGGCAATGGGGTGCCCATTGCCCAGCGCCTTGGCAAAGACCGCCATATCAGGCTCGACGCCGAATCGGAGATGTGCTCCGCCGCAGGCCAGGCGCCAACCGATAGAGATTTCATCAAAGATGAGCAGCGCGCCGCAGCGGTGTGCACTCTTACGCACGAACTCCAAAAAGCCCGGCTCCGGGTCGTGGTGGCGGCAGGGCTCCATGATGATGGCCGCCAGGTGATCTCCATGGTCATCCAGGATCTGCTGCAGCTCTGCCCGGTTGCCATGGTGAAAAGTCAACGTCGTTCCACGCAGTTCCCGCGGAACGCCCAGCGGTTCCAGGCCAGGCAGCAGGAGCCCGCGAAGCGAATCATCCTCTCCCAGATTGGCGGCCAGATACCAGTCGTGCCAGCCATGATAGCCGCCGATGGCCACCAGCGAGCGGTCCGTCGTCGCCCGGGCGATGCGCACGGCGATGGAGGCGATCTCCCCACCGCTGCGGGCAAAGCGAACCTGTTCCGCCCAGGGGTGGATCTCGCACAACTTGTCAGCCAGGTCGACCTCCTCCGGGGGGTTCAGGGTAGACATGGCGCCCAGGTTGACCCGCCGCAGCACTGCCTGCGTCACGTCCGGGTCGCGGTAGCCCAGCAGGCAGGCCCCGATGCCGTTGATCGACAGGTCATAGTAGTGCCGGCCATCCAGGTCCCACACCTCGCAGCCGCGTGCCTCGCGGAAGTATGCCGGCCATTGGTCCGGGGCAAACTGCTCGGGCCGCTTGCTGAGCAGCTGGACGCCGCCGGGGATCCGCTGCTTGGCCTCCTTGTATCGCTCCTGAGTCAGGGTACCTGACTCGGGCTTCAGGCCCAGCAGTCGCCAGGCATTGTCACAGAAGATGTCCTGTACATCCTCGCCGTTCAGGCCGAGCTCGTCGACGGCTCCTTTCAGCGCCCGGAGCGACTCCAGCCCGACGAGAATGGGCTGGCATGCGGGCGATACCTTGTCCCAGTTTACTGTATCCGCTTGGAGCCAGACAAAGCCATCGCCCGCCGTCACTGCCCGGCCCCGCGACTCGGAGACAGGGAAATCGCTGCCCCAGAGCAGCCGACGTGGGCCAAAGGCACGAAGGATGGCGACCAGGGCCTCTGGCTCGCAGATCGCTGACATATCGAACCAGACGTTTCCCAGCCCCCGAAGGGCATGCAGGCCCTTGGCGGTGTTCGGTGCATGGAAGCCGCGCGCCGCGTGGGCCAAGATGAGCTGGGCCTTGGGGTACTTGAGGCACATGCTCCGGATCTGACGCTGGTTATCAGGGTCGGCCATGGCCAGGCTCTTGACCATGTGCAGTGTGATGGTCAAGCCCTGGGCGTCAGCCACTTCCCAGGCCCATTCCGGCAGGTAGCTGGAGATGGGTGCATAGAAAGTGGGCTTGTCGTGGCTGAAAACATGATAGGGTTTGAAGCCCATCACCCGGGGGTGCTGCAGCAAGGGTTCAAGGCTGGCTGCCGTATCGTCTGGCGTAACCAGGATCGAGCCGCGGCTGCCTGGATCGGTATCAAGTTGGGCGAGCAGGTAGGCATTGACCCGTTCCGGATCGCAGTTGGCCGTGGGCGTGGCCAGGAACAGACCTCCCTCTAAGCGAGACTCCCCAAAGATCCTGGCGCCATACTCGCGCCAGGTGCCAATACCCACCTCCGGCGGCCCTTCCCCGAACAGGCCCGCTCCCTCCACGTTTAGATCATTCACGCGATAGACGTGGGCATGGGCATCAAAAATGCGTTCCGGCAGGAAGCCTTGTAGCTCCTGCGCCGCCTGCTTGTCCAGGTCCGTGAACGTCCAGTTCTCTACCATCAGTACCTCCCGTGTTCTTCCACCAACTCGCGCATCATCTCGATGCGGTATTCCGGCGCGCCGGGCGGCACCTGGTCGCCGGCGTTGGCCACGAGACGCGGGTTCAGCTTGCGGATCTCCAACCAGTCCAGCACCGAATGTTTGAATATCTCGTCGCTGACCTCTGGCAGCCAGAGGTTGGGCGGCGCCCCACCCGAAAGCACCATTTCTGGCCCGGCTTCCTCGCGGCACTGGCGTGGGGTGAGATCGCCCATGGGGGCAGGCGTTACGGCGTCGGCGCAAGAAGCACCCAGATCAGCAAAGCACTTGAGAATCCCCTTCAGGCGCCCGTCAATATGGATGGCGCTGTACTTGCCCGCCTCTCGCACGCGCCGGATCGCCTCCGCGTAAAACGGCTTCGACCATTTCTTGAAATAGCTCGGTGGCTGGATATCGCCGCTGAAATTATCGCCCATGATGATGACTTCGGCCGGGCTCTGGCAGACCATGTCCACGCAGTTCAAGATGTTGTCGTTGATCTGGTCCACTACCTCGCGCAGTACGCCGGGCATATCGACTGAGGCATAGATGGTACCTTCGATGCCCATCCAATAGCCCAGCAGGTGGCCCATGGCGCTGTAGCCGATAGAGATATACACTACGCCATAGTCGCCCAGGGATTCTACCCACGGGGTATAGCGCTCCCAGGCGGGCTGGTACTGGAATCGGCTGAGGGCATAACCTAGCACGCGCAGGTCCTGCTCCGTTCGCACGCCCCATTGTGAGACGTTCCAGGAGTAGCTCTGCTCCTCCCACTGCCGCTTGCGTTCGATGGCGCCGATAGGCGTCTCGATGCGCCAGGTGATCTCGGGCCCCTGGCTTGTCTTTTTTTTGGTCGTCGTGGCCACCACGTCGGGGGGCAGGGTCACGTCAAAGTAAGAGTTGAGGTTGGGCACGTAGAATCCCGCACCGACTTTCTTGTGATAGTCGATCAGATCCCATTCGGGTTCCAGATGCGGCACCGATAGATCGAAGGGAATGCTGTGCTTCTGGTAGAACCAGTGGGAGAGATCCAGGAAAAAGGGTACGCGGTCTGGCGTCTCCCCACGATAGACCGCCAGCAGCCGCTCGCGCTCAGTCATGGCCATGGCTCAGCTCTCGATCTCGTCCAGCAATACCTTGCGCCCGCCTTCCTCACGACTGCGGATACCGGCAATGATGATCTTCATCATCTCGACGGTTTCCGAGAATGGGAAGGCCCGTTGCCCCGTCCGCAAGTACTCGACAAAGGCCACGAGTTGGGTCCTGAAGGCATAGAACGTATCGCCAAAGCTGACGGCAACGTGCCCGCTGGTTCCGGCCAGGGTCAGCGCCCCAAAGGCGCCATACATATCGCTGATGGCGGCAATGACCACGTCGGCGCCGCACTCGTGCTCGAGGTGGACAATGTTGCGATCCTCTGTGCCGGTGTTGCGAGCCGAGATAAACCCTGGACCCAGGATTGGATATACCCCCTCCAGGGCGTGGATGCCATAGCGCTCCCAGCTCTTGGGTGTCGTGATGGAGGCGTAGCGTAATTCGCCCAATTCGTGGGTTGAGGTCCGGTACGGCCAGAACTCCTTGGCGTAGCGCATGCAGCTTGAGGACATGATGCGCTTACCTGCTCTCACCCATTCCCCAAATTGTACCAGGTCTGGCTCATTGTCGGTCAAAGGCTTGTCCACAAAGATGGGCAGGCCGGCCTCCACAAAGGGGCGGCAGCGCTCCACGTGCTCGTAGCCCTTGTCGGTTGCGACGATCACCGCGTCCACGTGGCCGATGACGTCTTCCGGTCGAGTCACGACGTGAGGGATGAGGCTGGCGCGGGCCACGTGCACCGCGTCTGCGGGGTCGTCGGTCCAGATGTGGGTCACCCTCGCGCCCGGGATTTGGAGCGTCTCTTTGGGTTCCTTGTCCAGGTACTCGGGGATTCCAGCAAAGGGGCAGTCAGCCATTACCCCAGGATCGTAACCGTTGAACATGGCGCCCCACGAATAGGGGTGGCCGTTGCCATCTACCATGCCCAACATTGCCAGGCGCAGATCAGGCTCCTGTGCCATCTCTTCTCCTCCTGTTAAAGACTTGACCGAAAATACACTCGCTGCCCCCGCATTTAAAAGGGGGCTAGCGCATTCCGGGCTAGGTGTTAGACCAGGGGCGCGCCCATGCTCTCCAGGATGGAGCGTACGTGGGCCCGCTGTTCGTCGTCAAAGGTGACCATGGGCGGCCGGCTGGGACCGCCGTGAAAGCCGGTCATCTCGGCGGCGGGTTTGACCGCCAGGGACTCGCCTCGGGCGACGCTGTTGGAGGCCCAAGCACGCAGGCCGCGCCAGGCCCACTGGACCGTCACGAATTCCTGGTTTGCCGCTTGGTAGTCCCCACGCTCGAGCATCTCCCACAAGGCTACCTGATGCTCCGGCCAGACGTTGGCCAGATGGGTGACAAAGCCTGTGGCTCCCATCAACGCGGCTTGTAGCAGACTGGGGTGGTTGTTGATCATGGCGTACGTGTCCGAGAGTCCAATGTAGCCATCCATCACGATGGCTGCATCCCGCGAACTCCACTTGATGGCCCGCACGTTGGGCAGCTCCTGTGCCAGGCGCAGGAACATGTCGTTACTGATCTCAGAGCCGAGCCAGGGCGTATGGTAGACCATGACACAGATGTCAATGTTCTCAGCCACGGCCTTCAAGTGCGCGTAAACCTGGTCCTCATTGGGTGGATAGTACCAGCTGGGGCTGAGCTGGATGCCATAGCAGCCAACCTCTTGGCTCCATTGGGCAAACTCAATCGCCTCCTGGGTCAGGGGCGACTGGGCAGTACCCAGTACCGTTCCCCGGTCGCCGGCGGCCTCCGCAACGGCCTTGATAACGGCCTTGCGCTCGTCGTGGCTCAGGAGAGGAAAATCGCCGCCTGCGCCGGCAGCGAGCAGAATGCCTTTCCCCTTGGCCATCCCGCGGTGGATCTGTTGATCCACGTTCTCCTGGGTCGCGTCCAGATCGAGGGACAGGTCTTCTTTGTAGACCGTCAGCACAGGGGCCAAGGGCCCGCGCATGACTTTTTTGACTTCTGAGATCCTCATCCTTTTCTCCTTGTTTGTTATGGAGGGCAAGTGTGTGTCAGGGTGCCGAGTGTTTCAACAGGTATTGCCTCAATTGCAGTGTGCCCTTGACGTCCATGACTCGTGCAGGCAGACCTTGCGACCGGATACGGCCATGATATCGGTGGTTTGCTTCACCGCCAGAGATCGGCTCGACCGCGATCTGGCTGTTTTCGCATTCTCTTGTCACGGGGTGAGGTACATACACGGTAAAAGCGGCGTCGAGGGAAGGTTGCCCAATCCAGCGAACCATCTGGTCGATGCGTTCGAGTCTTTCAGCGGCAATCACAATCGTCATCTACCTGGCCTGAAGGGCACAAAGATGCTCTTGAATGCGTCATGCAATCGGATTAAAGCCAATGTACGTTGCTGGTCGTAATGGCGCAGAAACAAGCATAAATGAACAACATCTTCCATCTGAAACCGATCACGACCTGCTCGACGGAGTGCATCATAGCATAGGAATAGGCGCGTGTCAAATCTTGTTCTGTTTTGGCTACTATTGACCAACCAACTTGACACGAGGGGGAAATGTGCTATCCTATGTCCAGGTCTTTGCCAGGAGGTGTCGTTCAAATGACTGCAATGGACTCCAAGATGGAATGTACTGGAACAGGCCTCGTTTATCGCAACCCAAAAGCACACGTGCGCAGTGTTCATGCCTATTTCCCCTCTGTAGCGCTCATGGACAACGGCGATCTGCTTTGCTCCCTGGTGCTGGGCGAGGCATTCGAATCCCCTGATTGTCATACCTATATCGCGCGCTCGGGTGACCAGGGCGATAGCTGGCAGTTGCTCGGCCCCATCTACCCCGGCACGACAGATCGCCTCACTTCGGATGGGTCCCGGCTTACCGCTCTGCCAGGTGGTGAATTGCTGGCCTTTATGGTGCGGTCTGACCGAAGCGATCATCCGGATGAGGGGCTCACCAACCCGGAGAATCTGGGCTTTGTTCCGACTGAACTTCTGCTTCTGCGTACGGCCGACCATGGCCGCACGTGGAGCGAACCCGCACCCATAGCTCCTCCGTTGGTTGGCCCGGGCTTTGAGCTGTGCTGCCCTATCACGCCTTTGCAGGATGGCAGGTGGGTTCTGCCCACCTCTACCTGGCAGGGCTGGGACGGGTACAATCCCAATGGCCACATGATGCTGGCCCTCGTTTCCCACGACCAGGGTGTTACCTGGCCGGAATACATGGTGGTGATGAGGGACCCGGAGCAGCATGTTGTCTATTGGGAGTCCAAGATCGTAGAGCTGGCCGATGATCGATTGCTTGCCGTCGCCTGGGCCTACGATCGGGCTGCGTCCCAGGACCGGCCCAACCAGTATGCCCTCAGCCATGACGGCGGCGCAACGTGGTCCGCGCCGGCGTCGACGGGGCTCCTGGGCCAGACCTTGACTCCCTTTGTCCTCCCTGATGGGCGGATCTTGTCCATATACCGCCGCGCCGACGAGCCGGGCCTCTGGGCGAACCTGTCCCATTTGCAGGGCGATGACTGGGTAAACGATTCCTGCCTGGGACTTTGGGGAACGGGCGCCTCAGGTCTGACCGGCGCATCGGAGAACATGGTGGAAAACTTTCAAGTGCTGCGCTTCGGCGCCCCCTGCATCACCGCCCTGCCAGATGGCACGCTTTTTGTCGCCTTCTGGGGTTACGAAGACTGTGTCTCCAATATCCGTTGGTTCAAGCTGAGGATCAATTAGGCGGAGGATCGACCGAGGTGCCATGACCGGCAAGGATCGTTTGCTCAGCGCCCTGGCGGGGGGACGACCACCTGTTACCCCGGTGGCCGTCGACTATATGCTGCTCTACCTTGCCGAACGCATCGAAGGGGCCTACGTGGCGGCCTATCGCCCACGCCTGGAGCGTGAGGGTCGCGTGCGCTTGGACCCCGACGAGGATGTAGAGATTCGGGCCCAGGCTCTCCTACAAGCCCACGCCTGCTTCCAGGAGCAGGATGACTGGCTCCAAGTCTCTGGCGTCCCGATTCCCGAGGTGTTGGGCCGGCGCGAGTTGGTACTGGAGGGCGACCAGGTTTTTGAAGTAGACTGTGCAGCCGGCGCGCGCCGCCAGCTGCTGCTGGATGGCCAGGAATCCAAGACGGAAGAGATGCGCCAGAGGCTCGAATGGACCCATCGCCTTGGTCTGGGCCAGGATAGCTTGAGGCAAGAAGTCGTGCAGCATCAAGTGTCTTCCCGCGCGGCCCGCGGTAATCTGCGCCTGGTTGAGATCCTGGCTGGCGAGATGGGCGACGACTTTTTTGTCTACACCGGTGGCAGCGCCCCATTCTGGTTGCTCTACGACCTATTGGGCTTTGAGGGCATGTTGACGGCCCTGTACGACGCGCCCAAGTTGGTGTTTGAGATCATGGATGCCTCGCTGCAGGCGACGCTGGAATATGCCCAGGCCTTCAAGGATGCCGGCGGGCATGGCATGCGCATCGAAGAGTGCCTGGTCTCAGCGGACATCCTCTCGCCCCGAATGTACGAGCGCTTTGTATTGCCCTATGAGGAGCGGCTGTTCGAACAGCTTCGCCGTATGGGGCTCAAGAGCATCCTCTATTTCTGCGGTGACGTCATGCCCCGCTTGTCCGCGCTGCGGCAACTGCCAATTGATGCCCTGATGGTAGAAGAGAGCAAAAAGAACTTTGTCATTGAGATTGGTGAGGTCCGGGCCTCCGTAGGTCCCGATCTCTGTCTCATGGGCAATGTCGACGCCTATGGCATCGCCGAGAAAGCTGCCGAGGCTGAGGTGGCTGCTGAGGTGGCGCGCCAGGTGCGTACGGCCGGGTGCGATGGCGCCTTCGTTGTGGGCCTGGGCAGTCCGGTCACTCTGACCACCCCGCCGGAACGGGTGGATCTCCTCATCCGCAGCGCCCGTGCTGGCGCGCCAGGAGCTGATGCATGAATCCGATCGAGCGTATCCACAATGGCCTCATCGTTTCTTGCCAGGCCTGGCCTGACAGCCCGCTGCACGGTCCAGTTTACATGGCGGCCATGGCCCAGGCAGCGGAAAAAGGTGGCGCAGTTGGTATCCGCGCCAACGGGGTGGAGGACATCGCGGCGATTGCCGCGGCGATTGCCCCGGCAACTGCCGATGCAAGTGCCACGGCTGTGCACCACGAGCCGCGTCTGCCCATCATTGGCATCCAAAAGAGCCACGATGCGGCAGGCCGGCTATGGATCACCGCTACCTTCGAAGAAGCCGCGGCGGTGGCCCGCGCTGGGGCGGATATTGTCGCCGTGGACAGCCGCCGCGTGGAACGCCCGGATGGCACGCGCCTGGGAGATCTTTTCCTCCGGGCGCGTGAGGAATTGGGCCTGCTGATCATGGCCGACATTGCCACGTTCGACGAGGCGCTGCGGGCGCAGGATCTGGGGGCAGACCTGGTGGCTCCAACCTTTGCTCTCCATGGCCGGGAAACGCCTGATTTTGATCTGTTGCGCCAGTTGACGCAGAAGCTGTCCGTCCTGGTCGTGGCCGAAGGTCTGTATTGGACGCCGTCTCAGGTATGCAAAGCCTTTGAACTCGGGGCCCATGCGGTGGTCGTGGGGACGGCCATCACCCGGCCCGATGACATCACACTCCGCTTCGTCGACGCCATTCGGGCGCATTTTTCAGGAACCTAGAATCTAATATGGACCCCGGGAGTCGCCATCGAGCCGGAAGCTCGTGACTTCTGAGGTCTGGTCTGTGGTGGAGAAAACATGCCGGAGTACATCCTGGGCGTGGACGGCGGCCAGACATCGACCAAGGTGGTGCTAGCGACCCTGGACGGCCAGGTGGTTGGGTACGCTCAGGTCCCTTCCGCTTTTTCCCATCTCGACGGCGATTTTTCCGGTAGCCTGGAACGCCGGTTGCGGGAAATCCTGGACGATGCGCTCATCACTGGGGAGTGGGAAAACACGGCTTTTGAAATGGCCGTTCTGGGCATGTCAGGCGCAGAGCCCGGTTCTCCCCTGATAATGGCTTTTGAGCGGGCCGTGGAGGGTGCGGTCCGGGCCAGACGCTACCGGGTGGTCCACGATGCTGTGACCAATCTCCTGGGCGCCAGTGCTGGACAACCTGGCATCGTCGTCATCGCCGGCGGTGGGGCCGTGGCCTATGGGTTCACGGAAGACAGCCGCTCGTGGGCGGCCGGTGGCTGGGGCTATGCCGTGGGAGATGAAGGCAGCGGCTACAACATCGGCCGGGCCGCCATCAACAGCGTCTTCCGCGCCCTGGATGGGCGCGATCCCCCGACGCAGTTGGCCGATCCAATGCTGCGCCATTTTGGGGCCTCCGACCCGGTGGCGCTCAAATACGCCATCCTGGGTGGTGAGATTCGATTCCAGGACATCGCCGGGCTGCCCCCTCTGGTGGCCCGGATTGCGGCCAGTGGAGACGCCGCAGCCCAAGGGCTTCTGAAAGAGGCCGGCCAGTACCTGGCTGAGGCAGCAGTGGCGGTAGCCCAGGCATTGGATACGCAGGCTGCACCGGTAAAGGTCTATTTCACCGGCGGTTTGCTCCACGAGACCCGCTACCTTGTCCCTTCTTTTCAAGGGGCTGTCCGGCAGGTGCTGCCCCAAGCCTTATTCCCTCAGCCAGCCTTTGAGCCTGTGGTCGGTACCCTGTTCCTGGCCTGGCGGGAGCTGGGGCGGCAGATTGACGGGCCCTTGCTGGACAGGTTATCAGAAAGCTGGAAAGCGAACCAAGGAGATGAGTCATGAGTGAGACATTAGATTTTCCCTTTCAGGTCACTGGCGAGAAGCGAGATTTGGCATTGGCGCACTGCCGGGACACGATCCGCGACTGGGGCCTGACCATGCCCGACGTCGAGCCACTGGCCCTGGACTTTGGCCTGGGCCAGTTCGATGAGATCGGCGAGATCGAATACTGGATCGCCAACGACGAAGCGACCGGCTATTGCGGCAAGTTCCTCTTTGTCGCTGACGGCCAGACCTGCCCCTACCACCATCATGGCATGAAGCACGAGACCTTTTTTTTGGTGAAAGGCACACTCCGCTTGATCGTAGATGATGAGGAGAAGGACCTGCAGGAAGGAGACACCCTGGTGATGCCGCCCGGCCAGCGCCATTCTTTCACCGGTGTGGGGCCCGCGCTCCTGCTGGAGGTCTCGATGCCCAGCGTCCGGCAGGACAACTTTTTTGCAGACCCCGCCATTGGCGACGACGGCGTCATCTGAGCCAGTACTTTGCGCCGGACAGTAGGCGGCTGGGCGATGGAAATGATCCCAGCCACATGATCGCACCGCATGTCTAGCTCTATGAGAGGAGAAGGCCACTATGGGCCTGACCAGAGACGATCTGCAAGCATATGCTGGCTTTTACCGGCGACATCTCCTGGAAGACATCATGCCCTTTTGGGAGGAGCGTACCCAGGACCGGGAGTATGGTGGCTACTTGACCTGCTTTGACCGGGAGGGGCGACTCACCAGCGGGGACAAGTATACCTGGTGCCAGGGACGGCAAGTCTGGATGTTCTCAGCCCTTTACAACCAGATAGAGAAGCGCCAGGTTTGGCTGGACCTGGCCCGCCACGGCCGCGATTTCCTGGTGGAACGGGCCCACGCCGGCGACGGCCGCTGGTACTACCACCTCGATCGGCAGGGGAACGTGGTCGTTCCCAATTTTTCGCTCTTCACCGACGGTTTTGCCATCCTGGCCCTCTGTGAGTATGCGCTGGCTTCAGGCAGCGACGAGGACCTGGACCTTATACACCAGGCATTTGACCGCTATGAGCAGAATCTCTACGATCCTGTCTTTGATCAATACCATCACTTCACCCTCAATCCCCAGTATCTTTACCACGGCCCCTACATGATCACCGTCAACGTTGCGAATGTGGCAGCTCCGGTGCTGGGCCAGGAGCGTACCCGTCCCATCACCGATTACTGCTTGGACAAAGTGCTGAACGTCTTTGCCAGGGACGAGGAGCAGGTTCTCTTTGAGATGGTATCCCGTGATGGGGGCTTGGTAGACAGCCACGAAGGGCGCATGATCAACCCCGGCCATGCTCTGGAGTCGATGTGGTTCGTACTGCACGAGGCCCGTGCTCGAGGCGATCGTGCGATGGTCGATAGGGTCATCCAGATCTGCGAATGGATGGTCGACAAGGGTTTCGACCATGAGCAGGGCGGCATCCTGGCTTTTGTCGACCCTGAGGGCAAAGAGCCCTATGTGCCCCAGGTTGTCAAGGATCTGGGCGAGGGCTGGGCCAGCAAGATCTGGTGGGTCCATTCCGAGGCGCTTTATACCTTGGCCCTGGCCGCGCATCTGGGTGAACGCGATGACTTTTGGCAGCACTTTCAGCATGTGCACGAATACACCCAGCAGCACTTTTACGATCCGGAATATGGCGAGTGGTACAAGTATCTCTATCGCGACGGCAGCGTCAAGGTGAGTGTCAAAGGGTCCAAGGTCAAGTCTGCCTTTCACATCCCGCGGGCGCTGATGTATTTGACGCTGCTATTCGATGGTATGCTGGCCGAGGATGGCTAAAGTGAGAGACACGCCTGGAGAAAGAAACGTATGAGCATTCCCAGAGTTAAGGTTACGGTGATCAACAAGCTGGACATGCGGGATGTGCACCCCAAAGGCGGTGGCGGCAGCGCGCCAGATTTTGAGCCGGTATGCCCTCTCTTCGAAGTGGGCGACGAGTTCATTCTCGATGTGGGCGAACCGCCGCGGGGTTTCTGCCAGGCTGCTTTTGACGACATCTATCGCTATGTCAGCGGCCTGCGCTTCGGTGCCAACTATCCCTGGATGGCTAAGGAGGGCACCGCTACAGCCTGCTGCACCGATGGACTGCGGCCAGTGGTCTTTTTCCTGGAACGATTGGACCCGGAGGCATCGGTCTAGATCCGGGTAGGGCAAGATGGCATCTTGCCCCGCCAGCCCGGAAACCGGTCAAAACTGGACGGTATCTTGCCCTACCAAGAAAGGTGAACGATGACCGTAGGCCCATATGACCCTACCGCAGTGCTGCCCTCGATCCTCGACTGGCTCGAGGAGCATCTGGACCTGGAGCATGTCGCCCGGGTAGAGGAGCGTCAGCGGCGCGCACTGAGTTGGGAACCCGTGGACCACCCACCAGTGACCATCGGTGCCCCTCCCTCTCAACGCTTTCCGTACTACCCCTACAGCCAGGCCTTTCGTGATCCGGCCAAGATGCTGGTTAACGAATTGGTGGATGCTTCGGCCGGACTGGGGCCCATACCCAGTGTCGTCAATAGTGTTCTGCTGAAGGACGACTTTCCCCTGCAGATCAGGGCCAACTATGGCAATGGCCTGATTGCCTCGCTCTTTGGCGCAAGGGTATGCCAGGTCGAGGATAACTTTCCCTGGACGGAGGAGATCGGACCGGAGCGTGCCAAGGCCTGGCTGGCCCGCGGACTGCCAGAGCTGGAGACCGGGATCTATCCCCAGGTCGCAGACACCATGGCTTACTATCGCGAGGCGCTGGCCCCCTATCCCAAGTGCAGTGCGGCCATCCACGTCACCCAACCGGACCTGCAGGGCCCTTTTGATATCGCCATGCAGCTCTGGGGCGGTGAGATCCTGACCTCGCTCTACGACAGTCCAGAGCTTGTCCGGGAGTTCATGGACATGGTGGCCGAGACCTACATCAAGGTCTGTCGTGCCATCAGCTCTCTCAGTACCCAGTCGGTCGGCGATGGTTTCAACTGCCTGCACTGGTCGGTAGTCAAAGGCCATTGCCTGATCAAGGACGACTCGTCGACGCTGCTTTCCGCGCGCATGTACACCGACTTTATCCAGCCCGCCAACGAAAAGGTCCTGACAGGGCTGGGTGGAGGCGGCATCCACTATTGCGGTTCGGGCGACCAGTGGCGGCAGGAATTTGTCTCAACAGCGGGCCTCGAGACGGCCGATATCAGCCAGCCAGACATGATCGACTTTCCGGCCTGGGCCAAGAGCCTGAGCCAGCACCGCGTTGCGGCCAGCCGCATGGGTTTCACGCCTGATACCTACCACAGTTTGCAGGCCGTCAATACCTTTCCTACAGGAGCCGCCTTTGTGGTGACCGTGAACTCGTTCGATGAGGGGCGCCAGATCCTGAAAGGCTTGGAGGCAGGATCATGACCATGACAGGCAAGGGGCGGTGCCTGGCTGCTCTATCGGGGGAGTTGCCCGACCGCGTGCCTTTCATACCCAATATCTTTCAGTGGTTCTATGTGAACAAGTACCGGGGCACGCTGCCGGAACACCTTGCCTGGGCCCAAAACCCGATTGACGTGCTCAACGAAATGGGGGCCGACATCTATTCCACCCACGATGGCCAGGTGGGCAAGCGTGCTTATCCCAACTGTGGTCACTCGGTTGAATTTGATGGGGAGGTCCCATCAGGCACTGTCCTCACGTCGTTCACCACCTTTGACGCTGGAACGATTCGTAAGGAAAAGATCGAGACACCTTTTGGTACACTGACTCAGACTTGGGAGTACCGGCAGGAGAGTGGGGCGCCCTTTGAATCCGAGCACTGGTGGAAAGACTTTGAATCCGAATACCGGGCCATCCGCTACTGGCTGGAGGATACAGAGGTCCACCTGGATGCGGATCTGTGGCGTCAGCGGGTGGAGCGGGTGGGTGATGATGGCATCATCCCCGTCATCCTGCTGCCCACACCGCTGAAGCAGTTCCACTGGCTGGCTGGTCAGGAGCAGGCGACCTATTTCATGCTCGACCACCCCCGGGAGATGCAGGATCTGGCGGAGATCCACGAACGCAACCTCCTGCAATTCCTGGAAGAGGTAGTGGACCTGGACGATGCCTACGTGTTGGAAGTATCAGACAACGTAGATAGCCTGTTCTACAGCCCGCGATTGTTCCGAGCATTCTGCCTGCCTACCCTGAAAAAGGCAGCGGAGGTGGTCCACGCTCGGGGCAAGTACCTCTTTTTGCACGCCTGCGGCCAGCTCAAGGCATTGGCGCCCCTTTTCTTGGAGGCGGGACTGGACTGCGTCGAGGGCCAGGCGCCGCCGCCCCTGGGGGATTGGCCCCTGCATGAAGCCCGGGAACTAAGTGAGGGCTTGATCGTGTGCGGCGGCATGGCGGCGCCCCAACAGGAGCTTGCTGGCCCGCAGGCCGCGGGGCAGATCGACGCCTACGTAGGCGACCTGTTCGCCTCCATGGGTGACAAGCGGCGCTTTCTCTTTGGTTCTAGCTGCAATACGTCGCCCATGACGCCCTATGAGAACTTGCTTTCCTTCCGGGATGCTGCCTGGAAGTATGGCCAGATCTCCGGGAGATGAACATGAGCTTTGATCCACTTCCGAGGCCGATGTCACCCAAACGCCGCTTCCTGACGGCGCTCTTGGGCGGACCGGTAGATCGTACGCCGGTGGGCAACGTTGTGTCGGTGATCACCCAGGATCTGATGGCGGCCGCAGACGCATGGTTCCCCCTGGCCCACCTGGATGGGGAAACCATGGCCACGCTGGCGGCCACAAGCCATGAAATTTTGGGTTACGACACGGTGATGCCGGTCTTTAGTGTTACCCAGGAGGCAGCCGCTCTGGGCTGTGAGATGGAGTGGGGTAGCCCCGAAATGATGCCCGGCGTCGCGTCGCACCCTTTTTCCATGGCTGGCGATGCGGGTGGCGGATACCGATTTCCCATCCTGCCAGGATGGATGGAGGCGCCTGCCATCCAGGCTGTACTCGATGCCCTGCGTCTGCTGCGTCAGGCGTTGGGCGAGAGGGTCGTCATCGTGGGCAAGGTAATGGGACCCTGGACCCTGTCCTACCATATGATGGGTGTGGAGGAGTTTCTCGTCAGTACCATCAAGGATCCTGCCAGGGCACAGCGTTCCCTTGAGGCGTTGCTGCCGGTACCTATCGCCTTTGCCAGGGCCCAGATGCAGGCCGGGGCGGACCTTGTCTGCCTGGCTGACCATGCCACCGGTGGTATGGTCTCTCCCATCATGTACCGTGACATGCTAATGCCCCTGCACCAGGAGATCGTTCACGAGATCGGCTGTCCCACGGTCCTGCACTGCTGCGGCAACACGAGCGATCGCCTGCATTACTTTGCCCAAACAGGCATCGACAGCTATCACTTTGAGTCTCAAGTCGAGATCCATGACGCGGTAGCAGCTGCGGCGGGCAGGATGACACTCATTGGCAACATCAATAACCCCGAGATCCTGCTGCGGGGCACGCCCGAGGATGTCGCCGCGGCCTGCCGCCGGGCAGTGGATGGCGGCGTCCAGATCCTGTCGCCCGAGTGCGCGGTGCCCCTGACCACGCCCCTACGCAATCTTGAGGTACTAGTGGAGGTTGCTGAGGAATATCGCTCTCGACCAGGCTTCCAAAGTTTTCCGAAACTTCACAAGTCCGCTACGGAGGAGGTGTAGGTATCATGAACCACCGGGACCTGGCCCTGGCCGCCATGCGCGGCCAACCTGTCGACCATATCCCTTTCATCGCCCGCATGGAGTTGTGGTACGAGTACCACCGCAACGGAGGGACGCTGCCGCCGCCATACGAACGCGCCAGCCTGTGGGATATCCAACGCGATCTGGGTATTGGCATTTTTGGCTTTGGGGCCTGGAGCGCTTCGTGCTACCGCCTGGTCCACCACGATGTCGAGGTCACCAAAAACGTGCAGGGAGATCTGTCGACGATCCAATATCATACGCCCTACGGGACCTTGACCTGCCGCGACCGGATGTCTGTCGAGTTGCGGGATGCAGCAGGTACGGCGGCCCGGATCGAGTATCCTTTTAAGGGCCCCCAGGACTATGACGCCCTCCGTTTCTTTGTCGAGCACACCGAGGTCGTTGAGAACTATGAGGAGTACGCCCGCTTCGTAGACGAAATCGGTGTTGATGGCCTGGCGGTTCCCTACACCGGACACCTGGCGGCCCACCAACTCATGATCTTTTTCATGGGCTACGAGATGTTCTACTACCAGTTGCACGACCACCCCACCCAACTGGATGCGCTCGTCGGGGCACTCACGGAACAGCAATACCAGATCCTGGCCTTGGCTGCCGGCTGCCCAGCCCAGGCCATCGAGGTGGGGGCCAACTATGACGAGCAGATGACGCCCCCGCCGGTCTTTGACACCTTCTTTGCTCCCTTCTATCGGGAAGCGCGAGAGATCCTGGACAAGGGCGACAAGATCATGGTTGTCCACGGCGATGGAGAGATGAGCGTTCTATTGGAAAAGTTGATGGCCTGTGGGATACAGGTCGTGGAGGCGCTCACCCCCAAACCGATGACGACCATTGACCTGGCAGCCACGCGCCAGCTTTGGGGCAACCGGGTGGCCGCGTGGGGAGGCATTCCCTCCACTATTCTGACGTCCACCTATACCGATGAAGAATTCCAGCGCTACATGGAAGAACTTTTCCGGACCGTTGCCCCTGGTGACAGATTCATCTTGGGCTTTGGGGATAATGTGCCCACCGATGCGCTCTTTCACCGGATCCAGTGGATCGCCCGGTTCTGGGCAGAGCAGGGCGGCTATCCGCTGGCCGGGTAAAGGTGCAGCGAATTGCTGATGTTGGGGCTTTCTGCCACAGGCGAGAGTCTTTGATAGGATAGCGACTGTACAATGAGCAGCGAACCGACAAATGCCGAAAAGCTACGTCGCCTGCCTTGGAGCATTTTTGCCAATGCAACCAACTCCATATTCGTCCGTCTCACTTTCTTTGGCTCCATCTTTGTGCTCTTTCTCAGCGAGCTGGGGCTGTCCAAAACAGAGATTGGCACCCTACTGTCCCTGATGCCTTTCGCTGGCCTCATTGCCCTGTTCATCGCCCCGGCTGTCGCCCGCTACGGCTACAAGCGTACCTACCTGGTCTTCTTTGGGGGTAGAAAGATTGTCACCGTATTTCTTCTTTTGACCCCCTTGGTCCTGGCTCGCTTTGGGTCCCAGGCCGTGACCCGCTACGTCGTGGGCGTTGTTGCCGTCTTTGCCGTCTGTCGCGCCGTCTCTATCACCGCCCTCTATCCCTGGGTCCAGGAATACGTGCCCAGCAGTGTACGGGGCAAATACTCGGCCATTGACCTCGTATTCTGGAGCTTGACCTCTTTCCTGGCCGTCACGCTGGGGGGTTTTGTACTGGGCTCAGATCCCGGCCTGGGAGATTTCAATATCCTGTTTGCCGTGGGCCTGTTTTTCGGACTGATTTCCCTGGGCGCTGCTAGCTTTATTCCAGGCGGTGCGCCGGTCAAGAAGGGCCAGACAGAAAGGACCCCTCACCAGGACATGGCCGTCGCAGTTCGCGATAAGAATTTTGTGCGGCACGCGGTGGGTGTGGGTTTCACGATGCTGGCTATCGGTCCCGTGGCGTCATTTCTCCCCCTTTTTCTGCGAGATGACGTGGGGCTGCCCACCGGCGCTGTGGTCTGGCTGCAGGCTGGAACCCTGATAGGTGGCCTATTTGCCAGCTATGTGTGGGGCTGGGCAGCCGACCGCTATGGTAGCAAGCCGGTCATGGCTTCGGGGGCCTATCTGCTGGCAGTACTGCCGCTCCTTTGGTGGTTAATGCCGCGCCAATCGGTCGCGAGCCTATACATTGCTCTGGCCATTGCTGCCTTCCAGGGAGTGGCCAGCTTGGGCTGGCAGATAGGCTCAGGCAGGCTGCTCTATGTCGGCGTCGTACCTTCAGCCAAGAAAGCCGGTTACATGGCCCTGTATTATGCTTTTATAGGTATCGTTGGGGGCTTGGGACAGTTGTTTGGTGGCCGTCTGCTGGATCGCTTTGCGGGACTCTCTGGCCAATTCCTGATCTTCCCCATCGATGCCTATTCCGTCCTGTTTGCCATTGCCGCTATCCTACCCATCTTGAATGTCCTGCTGCTCCGGGGCGTGCATACCGAGGACAGCGTCGGCGTGGCAAAATTCGCTGGCTTTTTCCTCAGGGGGAACCCGTTTCGGGCGGCGGAATCGCTGATCCGCTATCGTTGGGCCAGAGACGAGCGGGCGACGGTCTCGGTGACCGAGAGCCTGGGTCAGTCCAGGAGCCCGCTGACGGTGGATGAGCTATTGGAAGCCCTGGACGATCCCCGTTTCTATGTGCGTTTCGAAGCCATCGTTTCCATCGCACGCGGGGGTTCGGATCCCCGCCTGACCGAGGCTTTGGCCGAGGTCTTGAATAGCAAGGAACCTGCTCTGAGCGTGATCGCCGCCTGGGCGCTGGGTCGTATTGGCGATCAGGAGGCGCTCCCCGACTTGCGTGAGGGCCTCGATGCCGAGTACCGCTCCATCCGGGCCCACTCTGCCCGGTCACTGGGCAGCATGGGCGACGTCGAATCTGTGCCTCTCCTGCTGGAGCGCTTGCGGTCAGAGAAAAACGAAGACTTGAGCGTTGCCTTTGGCTCGGCATTGGGAGCGCTGGGGGCGAAACAGGCAACTCCTGACCTGCTCCATCTGCTCTACTTGAACCAGAATGAGGATGGGCGTCTTGAGCTGGCGCTGGCTCTGGCCCGCTTGATCGGCGACGAGCATCATTTCATCCATCTCTGGCGGGGGATGCGGACCGAGCCGGGTACTGTTGCCTCACAAGCTATAAGTACGGCAAAGAGAAGGGTCGGCCGTGTGGTCGATGATCAGGCCCTTATGGATGCGATGGAGGACTGCGCTGAGGTGCTGGCCCAGGATGAACTAGAGCAGGGCGCGGCCTCTATCAGCCGCATGATCCCCATGCTGCCAGTCGACAAAGCTGGCAAAACCGTGGCTTTGATTCTGGCCGAGTGTGCCGTACGTCTGGATGAGTTTGGGGATGGGAGAAGGGAGTATCTGCTGCTGGCCCTCCACGCCATGGATGAGGGTTGGCAAAAGTAGAATGGGACAATTTCGAGTCGAAGCGATCTGGTGTGCAGCGTGCCTGGGGCGCAGAGTGAATCTCAGCTATGCAAACAAGGAGATGAGTACATGCTGACAAAAGAGAATCTGAAGGGTGTCTGGGTGTCCGTCACCATGCCATGGGACGAGGACGGTTATCTGGACGAGGCGATCTTTCGTGAGAATGTGGCCAAGCTCATAGAGGGCGGCGTGCACGGTCTCTATACCACTGGCTCCACCGGCGAGTTCCATACGCTCGACTTTGATGAATTCGAGCGCATGGTGGATATCTTTGCCAAAGATACGGCGGGCAAAATTCTGACCCAGGTGGGTTGCAGTTGGATGAATACGCGGGACTCGATCCGCATGGCGCGCTATGCGGCCGACAGGGGCATCGACGGTGTGCAGGTGGCCGTGCCCTTCTGGATAGAACTCAACGATGACGAGGTGCTCAAATACTTTGTGGACCTCAGTAGTGCTTGCCCTGACGTGGGCATTGTGCACTATAACATCCGCCGCGCCAAGCGCTTCCTGAACGGCAAGGACTACCAACGGATCTGTGCCGAGGTTCCCAATCTCATCGGCACCAAGTTCTGCAGTTCCGAATTTGCCGCTTGGATGGAACTGCAGGTCAACGGGCCGGAACTCAACCACTTTGTCGGCGAGGGCGATCTGGTCATGGGCATGATGTTTGGGGCCAAAGGCATGTACTGCTCCCATGCCCTGATGAACCCCGAGTTCATCCTAGATTGGTACGCCATGTGCGAACGCCGTGAATGGGAAGATGCCATCGAGATCCAGTGGCGGATCAGCCGCTGGCTGGTCAATGACGTTTACCCCCTGGTCGCGGCGGGCCATCTGGACCCCACGCTGGACAAGGCTTTCCAGGAGATGGTGGGCTGGCTCAAGGGCAGCCGGGTCACGCGAGCGCCCTACATCCCGCTGACGGACGAGGAGATGGCCCAGCTTACCGAGGGCAGCCGGAAACGTTACCCGGAGATGTTCGAGTACAAAGGGTAGAAATGGAGCCTGGAGAAGATGAGAGCAAGGCGCAGCCTTGCTCTCATCTTCTCCAGGCTGGCTAGAAAGGCAGGACATGAACAGCAGAGAACGGGTTATTCGGACCCTGAACCGCGAGTACCCAGACCGCGTACCGATGACCGACTCGTTTTGGGAGGACACCCTCACGCGCTGGTACGACGAGGGGCTTTCGCGGGAAGCGGTCAGCAACGACGTCTTCAGTGAGGCAGTGACTGCCATTCCCGATTACTTTGGCTTTGATTTTGACTATATCTCGCTGGATGCCTCGCCCCGGCTGGAGCAAAAGCTACTGAGTGACGATGGCGAATACGTCATCTACCAGGACCGCTTTGGTTACACGGTGAAAAAGTCCAAGGGCATGTCGCGTACCATGGACTTTATGGACCACGTGACCAAGGACAAGGATGCCTGGGATCGGATCAAGGAGCGTTTTGTCCTGGACTTGGATGGTACGGCCCGTGTGGACCAGGCCAGCTATTTCATGCACATGGACCCCTATCCCACCTGGGCGGAGGCCAAGGGCATTTTTGACGGGATCCAGCAGCGGGGACGGTACGTGCTGGGCAACGCTTACGGTCCCTGGGAAGCCACCTGGCGCCATCGCGGCTTTACCGAGCTGCTGATGGACCTGGTCACCGATCCCGACTTTGTCATCGAAATGGCATCGACCTACATGGATCTGTTGATCGCTGTCCTGCAGCGCTGCCTGGATGAGGGCATCAAGCCTGATGGCGTTTTCATGATCGAAGACCTGGCCTACACCAAGGGCATGCTGATGTCGCCTCGCAGTTGGCGTCAGATCTTTAGGCCGCTGGTCCGCCAACTGGGCCAGTTCCTCAGCGCCAACGGCATCGACTTTTGGATGCATTGCTGCGGCAATGCAGAGGCGGTCTTTGAGGATCTCATCGACTGTGGCCTGCAGGTGATCCAGCCTCTCGAGGCCAAGTCCGGCCTGGATGTACGGGAGCTGCGCAAGACCTACGGCGACCGGCTGACCTTCTGGGGCAACATCGACGTCATCAACATGGCCAACGGCACCGACGAGGAGATCGAGGAGGAGATCCGGACCAAAGATCACGCCCTTTGTTGCCGCTGGCGGTGGCTACATCTATCACTCCGATCACTCGGTCCCGCCAGAGGTCAGCTACGAGCGCTACCAACTGGTGCTGGATCTGGTGCGCAAGTATGGTACCCACTGAGGCTTCAGCCCAAAATCTATCGTCCGTGTTGGGTTGCGCCCTGAGGTGTGGTGTAAAACGTGCGGGACCGCATTTTGCACCACACCGTTTCACAGTGTACCGTGTTGTACTCAGGCTGTTTGGGTACTGAGGCGAGGTACGGCATCGCAGACCAAGTCGCCATTCTGAAAAAGAGTGCCAATCGGGTAGATGAGTAGCGAACTAACGAACGCCGAAAAGTTGCGCCGGCTTCCGTGGAGCATCTTTTCCGAAGCGACAAACGCCGTCTTTTACTATCTCACCTTCTTTGGCTCGGTGTTTGTACTCTTTCTTAGCGAATTGGGCCTGTCCAAGACGCAGATCGGTAACCTCCTCTCCCTCCTGCCCTTTGCTGGCCTCATCGCTCTGTTCATTGCCCCGGCGGTAGCCCGTCATGGCTACAAGCGCACCTACCTGATCTTTTTCGGCGGCAGAAAGCTTATCGCCGTCTTTTTGCTATTTACCCCCTGGGTTCTGGCCACCTTTGGGTCCCAGGTGGTGATCTGGTACGTCGTCGGCATCGTCGCAGCCTTTGCCGTCTCCCGCGCCGTGGCCATAACCGCGGTCTTTCCCTGGATCCAGGAATATGTACCCAACAGTGTGCGGGGCAAGTATTCGGCTATCAACCAGATCTTCTGGAGCTTGGCTTCCTTTCTGGCGGTAACGCTGGGTGGAATTGTATTGGGTTCAGCACCCAACTTGCAGGATTTTAACGTCCTCTTTGCTGTGGGCGTGTTCTTTGGCCTGATCGCCCTCATCGCTGCCACCTTCATTCCTGGTGGCGCACCTGTAGAGAGCAGCCGATCCGCTCGAGCCTCTCACCTGGATCTGACAGTCGCAGCCCGCGATAAGAACTTTGTCCTGCTTGCGGTGGGTGTGGGTTTGACGCTGCTGGCCACAGGGCCTCTGGTCTCGTTTCTCCCCTTGTTTTTGCGGGACGACGTAGGCCTGCCTTCCGGTGCCGTGGTCTGGCTCCAGGCCGGAACCATGATTGGTGGCATGGCCTCAAGCTACGTGTGGGGCTGGGCAGCGGACCGCTACGGCAGCAAGCCGGTTATGGCCTCGGGGGCCTATCTCTTGGCCCTCCAGGCGCTGCTCTGGTGGTTGCTTCCGAGGCAATCTGGTCTCAGCCTCTACGTTGCGCTGGTCATCGCCTTTTTTCAGGGGATCGCCACTCTGGGCTGGCAAATTGGCCTGGGCCGGTTGCTCTTCGTCGGCGTCGTTCCGCCCGACAAGAATACCTCCTACCTGGCCTTGTACTATGCCTGGATCAGCATCGTCGAAGGCTTTGGGCAATTGCTCGGAGGCCGAGTACTTGACCGGTTTGCCGGCATCTCGGGCTATTTCTTGATTTTTCCCCTGGATTCCTATTCCTTTTTGTTCTTGGCCGCGATCCTCCTTCCCCTACTGAACGCGCTGCTGCTTAGAGGCGTGCGCGCCGAAGGCGAGATCGGCGTGGCAAGGTTTGCCGGGTTCTTTCTCCGGGGCAACCCACTTCGCGCGGTGCAGTCGCTGATCCGGTACCAATTGGTCAGAAGTGAGCGCGCTACCGTGTCGGTGACCGAGCGTCTGGGCCAGTCAAGGAGCCCGCTGGCGGTGGATGAACTCCTGGAAGCCCTCGATGACCCCCGTTTCTACGTGCGCTTTGAGGCCATCGTCTCTATCGCGCGCGGCGGTTCGGATCCCCGCCTGATCAGTGCCCTGGTGGAAGTTCTGGCAAGAGGGGGGCCAGCCTTGAGTGTCATTGCTGCCTGGGCGCTGGGCCGCATAGGGGACCAGGAGGTGCTCCCTGTACTGCGCGAGGGCCTCAGCTCCGAATACCGCTCCGTCCAAGCCCACTGCGCTCGCTCGCTGGGCAGCTTGGGCGATACCGAAGCGGTTCCCCTCCTGCTGGACCGGCTGCAGTCCGAAACGGACGAGGATCTGAGCGTCGCCTTCGGCGCAGCGCTGGGCGCCCTGGAGGGCGCAAGAGGCTGCCTCTGATCTGCTGGCCATGCTCTACAAAAGCCTGAGTAAGGATGGGCGTCTGGAGTTGGTACTGGCCTTGGCGCGATTGATCGGAAACGAGCATCATTTTATCCACCTATGGCGGGGGATGCGGACCGATCCGGGTACCGCTAGCTCGCAGGCCCTTACCTCGGTGAAGAGAAAGGCCGGTCGCGCGGTCAGAGATCCATCGCTCGTGGCTGCCATGGAGGAATGCGCCGAGGTGTTGGCCAGGGGGGAGCTGGAAGCGGGAGCGGTGTTGCTCCACCGCATCATCATTGCCTCGTTACCCATGGATGGCGCCGAGGAGACACCATCCGAGATCCTCCGCGACTGCGCGCCGCGGCTGGATGAGTTTGGGGCGGAGCGCCAGGAGTACATGCTGTTGGCCTTGCATGCTATGCAGGAGAGTTGGTAACAGCGTGAAATCACGAATTCAAGCGACAACAACCACGGAGGGAATGACATGACACGTATGACAGGCGGGCAAGCATTGGTACAAACCCTGAAGACCAACGGTGTGACCACGGTCTTTGGCATTCCGGGCACGCACAACTTGCCCATCTACGATGCGCTGTATCACGAACAGACAGCCATCCGCCACATCCTGGCCCGCCATGAGAGCGGGGCCGGCCTGATGGCCAATGGCTATGCCCGCGCCAGCGGCCAGCCCGGCGTCGCCATCGTTACCACCGGTCCGGCGGTGGGCAACATCATGGGCTCAGTGGGCGATGCCTACCGCGACTCGGTACCCGTTTTGGTCATTGCCAGCCAGATCACATCCGGGTTCATTGGCCAGGACCGCGGGGTATTCCACGAGATGCGCGACCAGCTAGGTATGGCAGCGGCCATCACCAAGTGGAGCCGCCGTGTTACCCGAGTAGCCGACATTCCCGCAGCAGTGAACGAGGCTTGGTTGGCCATGACATCTGGCCGCCCCCGCCCAGCCTACATCGAGATCCCCGAGGATGTTCTGGCTGCCGAGGACGACCTCGAGATCGCCCCGGCGCCCCATCTGGCCCCACCTGCCGCCGATGCACAACTCGTGGCTCAGGCCGCGCGCATCTTGCGGGATGCGACGCGACCCCTCATCTTTGCCGGCGGTGGGGTACAGTGGAGCGGCGCGACCGGTGCGCTGGCTAAACTGGCCGAGGCATTGGGTGCGCCGGTGGCCAATACCTGCAATGGCAAGGGAGCCCTACCCGACGACCACCCGCTGGCTCTGGGCTTTGCGGTCTTTGGCCTCGAACCCATCATGAATCTGTGGAAGCAGGCCGATGCCGTGCTGGCCATCGGTACCGATCTGGACGAGATTACCACCGGCGGCTGGCAACTGCCGCCTCCCCGTGGACTCGTACAGGTGGACATTGACCCTGCCCAGATCGGCCGCAACTATCCTGTGGACGTGGGCCTCGCCGGCGATGCCAGGGTCGTGCTGCGGCAGCTTGCAGATGCCCTGGATGGGCCAGGGCCCGACGCTGTGACTCCCTGGGCGATGGAGGCCCTGGGCGTGCGCCGCCAGATGCGTGATGCGGCAGCCGGAACTGATGGCTTGGCCCTCGTCCAGGCGTTGAGCGCGGCTCTGGGGCGCGATGGCATTACCACCGGCGATGCTGCCTGCGTGGGCGGTTGGCAGTTATGGCACCAACCTGTGTACGAGCCGCGTACCTTTCTTTTCCCTCTGGGCTTTGGTACCCTGGGCTTTGGACTGCCGGCCGCCTTGGGCGCCCAGGCGGCCCACCCCGACCGGCGCGTGATCTGCCTGTGCGGTGACGGCGGATTTCTGTTCACCGGGCAAGAACTGGCCTGTGCGGTGCAGCATGAACTGAACGTGGTCACCGTTGTCGTCAACGACAATACCTTTGGCGCCATTCGCCGCCAGCAGGAACGGAACTATGGCGGGCGGGTCTTTGCCGCCGATCTGGTCAATCCCGATTTTCCCCTTCTGGCCCAGGCCTACGGCGCCACCGGCCTGCACATCGAGACCATGGACGAACTGCCCGGTGCGCTGGACGCCGCCTTTGCCTCGGGAAAACCGGCGCTCATCGAAGTCCCTGGACCGCTCTCGGACCCGCCACGCGGCTAAGCCTCAATGCTCATCGACGCCCACGCCCACCTCGGTAGCCTGGGAAGCTCTAGTGCTACAGCTAGCGACTTGCTACGCATGGCGGACCGCGCTGGCATTGACAAGATGATCGTCTCCCACTTTGATGCCATCTTTTCCGATACCCGGGCCGGCAATGACGTCCTGGCGGCGGCCATGCACGCCCACCCGGATCGTATCCTGGGTTATGCCGCCTTCACTTCGGCTTATTTTGGCCGGGCCGTCTTGGATGAGATTGACCGCTGTGCCTCTGACCATGGCATGTGCGGCCTCAAGATCTATTCGACCGGGGGACGCTCCGTGGCCGAGCCAGCGATGTGGCCCATCGTCCATCATGCTGCCGCGCTCGGCCTGCCTGTGCTGGCCCATGCGACGGCCGCAGAGATCGCCGTGCTAGCGGGCCAGGTACCGGAGGCCATCCTGATCATTGCCCATCTCGGCGAGCAGCCTGGTGCCAACATGTGGCAGACACTGGAGATGGCACGCTCCCATCCCAATGTTGTCCTGGATCTGACCAGTTCGCAGATCTATGCCGGCATGGTCGAGTCCTGCGTGGCCGCCGTAGGTGCTGGGCGCGTAATCTTTGGCACCGACATGCCCCTCCTGGAGCCCGAGGTGCAGATCCAGAAGGTCTACGCTGCCCAGCTCGAGCCCGTTGCCCGGCAGCAGATCCTTGGCGGGAACGCTGCCCGGCTCTTTGGCCTGGGCAGTGCGGGACAGGGCTGATGATGAAATGGCCGCTCCCGCTCCCGACGGGTACCATCGATGCGCTGGCCTATACCGGCAACTGGCCCCACGGGCCTGTGCCTGGTTCGGATGAAGCGGCGCTTCTGAAGAGAATGGATCGGCTGGGCATGCGTAGCGTGGTACTGCTCTCGCTGACTACCGTCTACGGCGATGCCCTGGCTGGCAATGACGACTTGGCTAGCCTCGTCGGCCGCCATCCAGATCGTCTGGCCGGATTGGCCACCTTTGATCCGAGGCGCCCATTGCCGCCCGGACAGGTCATGCAGCGGGGGCGAGATACGGGCCTGTGCGGTCTGGCCCTCTTTCCCATGCACCACGGCTACGATCTGGGTGACAATCTCCTGGTGGAACAGGCCCTTTCCCTGGCCGCGAACTGGGCTTGGCCGGTGGTGGTGCCTGTCCGGCTGGTGATGAGCTGGTCGCTGCCTTCCACACCCCTCCAGACCATTCTACATGCTGCCGGACGGCATCCTAACACCCGATTCCTCGTGGGGGGCAGCCACTATGGCGAGGCCGACCAAATCCTCCACGCCATGACGGTACTCCCCAACCTCTATGTTGAGACTTCCTGCAGCCAGGGAGCGGGCGCCTTGGCCGAGATGGTGACGCGCAGTGATCCCGCTCGGATTCTGCTGGGTACCGGCCAGCCGGTCCAGATGCCAGAGTGCAACCTGGTGAAACTGACTACGGACGCACTGGACGATCAGACCAGAGACGCCATCTTGAACACAAATGCGACTCGTTTCTTCAACTTGGCCCCTTCGTGAGTGCTCGACCGCAGATCTAGCTACGTTCCTTCCCACGCTGCCAGTACCGACCAAATCTGTTCCTTGACCTCGGCCCGGGCATCGTGCCGGTCACGGCCTTCTGCCAGAAGATGGTCATAGTTCGTCTCGACGTGCCGAACATGGGCAATGACCGCCAGCTCAATGGCTTTTTGATCCAGGGCCTTGGCTGTCGCCGATCGACCAACCCGACCGCTATACTTCAGGCAGGCATGTTCGGCGATGATCGTTTCGGTGCCTGGTGGACACTTGGGATAGAGCTGGCGCACCCGCTCAGCAAATCGCTGGACGTACTCCTGGTCAAGCTCATCACGGCGCAGGGCTGCGCGTTCGCGCCTGCGTTCTCTGGCATCGGCGTCGGCCAGACATTCGGCTTCCGCTTTTTCCAGGGCTGCGAGTTCCACCAGGACGCCCTGGCGCTCGTACCGTTTCCGGGCACGGCTCCACCGCAGGACCACCGGAGAGAGCGTCGAATGCTTGCGCGAACGCCGCGTGAGCGCAGCATCGCCCGCGGGCAGGAACGCCAGGTGATCCAGGTCGGCACAGGACAGGCATAGACAGCCTTTCTCGCTGGCCAGGGTTATCCAAGCCCTCCGGCCGAGGTCCTCGCCGCACTCGTCACAGGAGGCCGCTTGGGTGGTGATGAATACTTTGAGTTCCTCCGTCTTTGCCATATGCATCCATCCTTTCTTCAATCATTATATGAAGTTGCGCGTACCGTGTCAACTGCTGATCGGTGAAGGATCCTGAACTTACCCAATACTTGTCCGACGCAATGCCTGTCTGCGCCCACGATGAGGGGGTTTGGTTGTGCTTTGCTGCCTGTTGATGTATAATCCTTCACGCTCGCTGTGTTTTCCATTTTCAGGACACGCATTCAAGAAATGGGCCAACTGGGGCCCCAAAAAGGAGCAGCCCATCCCATGTACTATTATGCCTATGGGTCAAATCTTTCTACCCGGTACGTTCGAAAGTACTGTCCCAGTGCAGTTTTTGTCATGAAAGCAGATCTGCCGAACTTTCAGGTCGAATTCCGCCATTATTCCGAGAACAGACAGGGCGGGATCAGCAGCATCATTGAGGCGCCAGGCGAGTTGGTTCAAGGCGTCATCTATGAGGTTCCCGAACAAGAGATCGTCGATCTGGATATCCTGGAGAGTGTTCCCGAAGGACTGTACCGGCGCGATACCTTTCTCGTGCTGGGAGAAGACGGGGAATGGCACCGGGCCGACCTGTACAGGGTCTCTTACCGGCGGGGCCCTACACTGCGTCGAAGGGCTATGTCGAAGACATGATTGCGGGCGCCCAGGAGCACGGCCTCACCCCCGAGTACACGGAGAGACTGGTTGCGCTGAGACGTTCCCTCGATTGACGTCAAGGGGAAGGATGATGCCGAACACACTGTCTGCCCTTCGGGTCAATGCTGAGCGCTTTCGCGTGAGCTTTGAGAGCCTGGCGGCAATTGGCGCTACGCCAGACGGTGGGGTGCATCGACCGGCTCTGAGTGAGGCCCATCTGCAAGCCCGCCGCTGGTACCTGGAACAGGCAGAGCAGGCCGGCCTGGAGGCCCAGGTCGATGGTGCTGGCAACCACTCGGCCTTGCTCCGTTGCGGTCCAGTGGGTGGACCGACCCTGCTGATGGGTTCGCACCTGGACTCGGTACCCTATGGCGGGCGATTTGATGGAGCCTTGGGCGTGACGGCGGCTTTTGAGGTCCTGCAGGTGGTCAAGGATGCAGGGATATCGCTGGGCGCTCATCTGGAGGCGATCGATTTCACAGATGAAGAAGGTCATTATGTCGGTCTGCTAGGTAGCTCAGGGCTAACGGGCAGGCTGGAACCAAGTCACTTTGACGACTCGCATGCCGGAAGGGAGCGCTTTCGAAAAGCCCTCGAGGACGCTGGGCTGGACGAATGTGGTTTGTTCTCGGCTGGAAGAGAGCCGGCTAGCTTGGCTGGCTATCTGGAGCTGCACATTGAGCAGGGGCCGCGCCTGGTGGATGGTGGCTTTGATATTGGCATCGTGACCAACATCGTCGGCATCCGCTCCGCCCGGGTCCGGTTCCTGGGACGCGCCGACCACGCGGGTACCACCCCCATGGAACGCCGGCTAGATGCTGCCCTGGGCGCCAGCGCCTTTGCTCTGGCTGTCAGGGAATGCGTGATGGAAGAATTCCCCGGCTGCGTGGCCACGGTGGGGAACATGGATTTTGAGCCGGGCGCCTCTAACGTTGTACCCCAGGCGGTCATCGTTTCGCTGGAATTCCGGGCCGAGGAGGAGGCCGCCTTGGAGGCCATGGAGGAAGCACTGCTAGGACTTGCTGGACTCGAGGCGGAACGCTACGGCCTGGAACTGGATGTGGAGTCCCTGGGTAGCGGTCGCCCGGCGCGGATGGACACCCGGGTTCAGGAGATGTTCCAGAAAGCGGCCGAGACACTGGGCCTGGCACATACGTTCCTCCATTCAGGCGCGGGGCACGATGCCCAATGCCTGGCTCGGATCTGCCCCACAGGTATGATATTTGTACCGTCGGTGGGTGGGTTCAGCCACTCCTCCCGGGAGTACACCGAGTGGCACGATTGTGTGAATGGGGCCAATGTTCTCTTGCAGGCAGCCCTGCTGCTGGCCCACTAGACACATTGAAGGAGATGGTGGTATGGATCAACGTGAAGGACCCTCAACCAGATCGGTGCACCTCTGCCAGCGTACCGATCCGGGCACTCACTCGGTGGTACCGCCCATTGTCGCCAACGCGGCCTATGCCTACGACGATGTGGAAAGCTGGCGCGCCGTCGCGCTGGGCCAGACCCCTGGCGACATCTACAGCCGCAACTCAAACCCCACCACCAGCGCCCTCGAAGAAAAAGTGGCTGCCCTGGAGGGTGCGGAAAGCGCCACCAGCTTTGCCACGGGAATGGCGGCCATCAGTACGACGCTCTTTGCCTTGCTCAGCCCCTCACAGCGCGCCGTATCGGTGCGAGATGCTTATGGTGCGACCTACCTCCACTTCACACAGATCCTTCCCCGCTTTGGCGTGGTCTGCGAGGTGGTTGATACGGAGGATCACGAGGCCATCGAGGCCGCCATGGCGCAGGGCTGTGACTTGCTCTACCTGGAGTCCCCCACCAACCCAACGCTGAAGGTGTTGGACTTGGCTCGCCTTTCGGCAGCGGCCAGGAAGGTGGGGGCCATCACGGTTGTCGACAATACCTTTGCCACCCCCATCAACCAGCGGCCCATCGACCTGGGGGCCGATCTGGTCATTCACAGCGCGACCAAGTTCCTGAACGGGCACGGAGATGTATTGGGCGGTGTGGTCTGCGGCCGCCAGGACCTGGTGGCCAGGGTCTATCATCACCGTGAGCTTACCGGACCTTCGCTGCAGGCCCTCAATGCCTTTCTGTTGCTGCGCAGCCTAAAGACGCTGGGCCTGCGCGTCCAGCGGCACAACGAGAATGCCCTGGCGCTGGCCAGCTTTCTGGAGGGGGAGCCCAAAGTCGAACGGGTCTATTATCCCGGCCTCGAGAGCCATCCGGGCCACGAGATTGCCAGGCGGCAGATGACGGGCTATGGCGGCGTGTTGAGCTTTGAACTCAAGGGCGGCTTTGAGGCCGTGACCCGTTTCCTGCCCCGCTTGAGGTACGCCTACATGGCGGCCAATCTTGGCCAGGTAGAGACCATAGTCGGTCCACCGGCAACCACCAGCCACGTCGAGTTGACGGCTGAGGAACGCGCCGAGGCAGGCATCCCTGAGGGCTTGATCCGCTACGCCGTAGGCATTGAAGATGTGGACGATCTGAAGGCCGATCTGAGACAGGCACTGGATAGTCTCTAGCGATCCAGCCTTGCGAAGGTGGCAAGGCTAGGGCAGGGGAGGAGTTCGCACTGTGACAGAACAAAAGTCAACGCTGATCCGGGGCGGCACCGTTGTCCTGGGACAGGCGGTTTCCCAGCAGGACGTCCTCATCCAGGGGGAGTCCATTGCCGCTGTGGGCAACCTATCCGGCTTCAAGGCCGATGTCACGATGGACGCCGGCGGCCTGCTGGTGCTGCCGGGCGCGGTCGATGTCCACGTGCATTACAACGACCCTTTCATGAGTACCGTCAGCGTTCACGACTATTACACCGGCACGCTGGCTGCTGCTTATGGCGGCGTGACCAGCGTCATCGATTTTTCCAACCAGAGGCATGGCCAGCCCCTGATCGATACCCTGGCCTACAAGCGAGAGGAGGCCGGTAACCTGCCCCTCGTGGACTGGGGCATCCATCCCTGTATCGTGGATCCGACACCCGATACCCTGGACCAGATCCCCCTGGTCGTGGCCGCGGGGGCGCCATCCATCAAGTGCTACATGACCTATCGCGAGGATGGCCTTTATATCAGCGCGGAGGAACTCAAGCCTGTTGCCGCGCGCCTCCACGAGGCCGGCGGAATGTTGTTGGCCCATGCTGAGGACGATGAGACCATCACCCGCAGTATCTCCGAGTTTGTTGGCGCGGGTCTGACCGACTATGTCTACCATACCAAGGCCAAACCTCCCGAATCCGAGGACAAGGCCATCAGCCAGTGCATCGAGGTTTCCCGCGAGACGGGCTGCCGGGTGTTCATCGTTCATCTCTCCTCAGCCGCCGGGGCGGAGCTTGTGGCCACGGGGCGGGCACAGGGGGTGGACATCCTGGCCGAGACCTGCACCCACTATCTGATTTTCACCGACGAGATGCTGGAACGGGAGGACGGCCTGAAGTGGATCTGTTCGCCTCCTATCCGGGATCAGGCGAACCAGGACCGGCTCTGGACGGCGCTGCGGGATGGCCGGATCTCGCTGGTCAGCTCTGATGATGCGGCCTATCCTTGGGATGCCAAGCTCTATGGCCTGAACCGCTTCGACTTGGTCCCCAACGGGTTGCCCGGCATCGAGGTTCGCCTCAGCCTGCTGTATTCCGAGGGTGTGGCCAAAGGACGCCTGTCCCTGCCGAGGTTCGTGGAGGTAATGGCCAGCACACCGGCCCAGCTCTTTGGCCTGGCCCCGCAAAAGGGGACCCTGACGCCAGGCTCCGATGCCGACATTGTCCTCTTTGACCCCCAGGTCAAGTGGGTCATGGACTTGGAGAGCCTGCACATGGCCACGGACTATGCCGCCTATGAAGGGATAGAGGTAACGGGCAAGATACTACAGGTCTATTCCCGGGGAGAGCTCATCGTCGACGGTGACCAGTGCCTGGCAGAGAAGGGACGGGGGCGCTATCTGTACCGTGCTCTGGATCCCTCACTGCGAGCTTCACTGTAGGAGGGCAGCCCATGTCCCAGACGCGCATTTTTTCCGGCGCCTCTCCCCAGCAAGTAGCAGCCGACCTGGCGCCCCTCGTCGATTTTCAGGAGGAGGGGTTGTCCCTGGAAACTCTGGATGAACTGCTGGACGAGCGCCTGGCTCCGCACTTGCTGAACTACGAGCTGCCCCAATTCCAGTCGATGTACAACGCCTATCCGGAAGAGGGAGCGGCTCTGGGGGGCAGGTTTGCTCTGACCCACAACCCGGGCGTAACCAACTGGCAGATCTCACCCGGCGCGGCCACCTTGGAAGAGATCTGTGGCCAGAGCCTGTGCCGCCTATTCGGTCTCGCCTCCACCGCCGATGCCACCTTTACCCTGGCCGGGACCTATGCCAACCTGCATGCCCTCTACATGGCCCTCCATCGCAAGGCGGAAAGGGAGGGCTTTGACCTGGCTGAAAAGGGGCTGCTGGGCTTTCAGGATCCGTCGCGATTGGTGGTCGTCTGCTCCCGGGACGCTCACTTTTCCCTGAAACACGCTGTGCGTACCATGGGGCTCGGTGACGGCTGCCTCGTGCCCGTCGACGTCGACAAGAACCGCCGGATGGATATCCAGCACCTGGGCGAAACCCTGAACGGACTTGATGGCGCCAAAGATGTCTTTTGCCTCGTCGCTACGGCCGGTACGACCTCCACCGGTTCTGTGGACCCCATTCTGCCCGTCGTCGAGATGTCGGAGCAGTTGGGTGCCTGGTCGCACGTGGACGGCGCCTACGGCCTGATCTACAGCCGGCTCCCAGAGAGAAGGTCGTTGTTCGCAGGCATGGAACTGGCCGATTCGGTGTGTTGGGATCCGCACAAGCAGTTCCGGGTCCTGATCCCCAGTTCTCTGCTGTTTGTCCGTCACTGGGCGGATTTTGGCCGCTTCACACTGCACAGCGACTATTTCAACCGGGAGAGGGACGTCGAACCGAACCCCGGACTCAAGTCGATGCCTTCCACCCGGCCCTTCTCCGCCCTGAACCTGACCACGTCGATACGCCATCAAGGGCTGAGGGGCATGCGCCAGAACCTGCGTGCTCCCCTTGAAGCCATCCAATCCCTGGCAGCCTACCTCAGGACCCAAGAAGACCTGGAGCTGTGCCATGAGCCTGACACCGGAATCCTCTGTTTTCGCATCACACCACAGGGCTTCCCTGAGGAAAGCTGAACCCGCTTCAGGAATACGTGTACGACCGGATCATGACAGGGGGAGAGCGCACCATCTCTATGACCAAGCTGGATGGGAAGGCCGTCCTGCGCCTGGTCGTGATCTCGCCACTCATCACTGGTGAGCATCTGATGGCAACGATGGATGCCGTGAGAGCCCTCGCGAAAGAGTATCGGGAGTGACAGGAATGACTGCTGAGGCACTGTCGGGTCTGCAGGTCATCGGTGTTCGATATTGGGATAGCAGATTGACCCAGGGGGACGAGCTTTCCCTGGATGCCCTGGCTGCTTCAGGCGCCTATGAGGCAGCCGGCGTACCTGTCGACATCATCGAGCCGAGGGTAGAGGACGGCCTTTGGGCTGAAGACGAAATTGCCAACTTGGGCCTGATGGGTGGGGCCATTGCCAACGAGGCGGCTGCGGCGCGCCAGCAGGGAAGGGCGATCCTCATGACGGGCGGGCATTGCGTCCACAGCACCGGCATCCTTGGTGGCCTCCAGGAGGCCCACGGACCGGCTGCCCGCATCGGCCTGGTCTGGTTCGATGCCCACGGCGATTTCAACACTCCGACCACGACGCTCACGGGCATGTTGGGCGGCATGCCGGTCGCTGTTTGTGCCGGTCTGGCCTTGCCGCGCTGGCGTGAGGGATCTCGCATCGCCGCCCCCTTGCCCACGGACCGCATCCTGTTGGTCGATGTCCGCAACCTGGACCCGGCCGAAGAACAGCTCATCCGCGCGACGGATGCTGTCGTTGCTGCCCCGGCTCCTGGTTTCCCGGGACAGGACCTGCAGCAGGCCGTCGCAGAACTGGCCGGTCGCTGTGACATGATCTATCTGCACATCGACCTGGATATCCTCGATAGCGCCCATGTACCCGATCACATCACGGCTGAGCCGGATGGCCCCAACCTGCTCCAGGTTGGGGCTGCCATCGATGCCGTCATGGCCACCGGAAAAGTTGTGGCGCTGGCCGTCGTTTCGGTCTTTAACCAGGGCGAGGGCAGCCAGACAACCGTGGCCTCGGGCATCAGAATAGTGCAGGCTGGCCTCGAGTCGTGGCGGCGTCACGGGCAGCCCAAGGTTGCCCTACAATAGAGTACGTTGATTCACCCTTGCGAAGGCGCAGGGATTGCAGGAAAATTGAAAGGAGATGGAAATGCCAAACGTTCGATTCGACACCTACTATCGCTACGAGGATCTGACCCGCATTCTGCAGGGCTTTGCGGAGGAGTATCCCCAACTTGTGCGTCTGGAGAGCATCGGCCAGAGCTACGAGGGGCGCGACATCTGGGCAGTCGCGGTCACCAATACTGAGACGGGCGGGGACCAGGACAAGCCCGCGTTCTGGGTGGACGGCAATATCCATGCCAGCGAGGTCTCGCCCTCCAGCGCCTGCCTCTATCTCATCAATCACCTGGTCACAGGCTACGGCTCCGATCCAGACGTCACCCGCTGCATGGATACGCGTGCTTTCTACATCTGCCCGCGGCTGAACCCCGACGGCGCCGAGTTGGCGCTGGCAGACAAGCCCAAGCTCATCCGTTCCAGTACGCGCCCCTACCCCTACGACGAGGAGCCCATCGGCGGCCTGGTTAAGGAGGACATGGACGGCGACGGGCGCATGCTGATGATGCGCTTCCCCGACCCCAATGGCCCCTGGAAAGCCTCCGCCGAGGATCCGCGCCTGCTTGTGCGCCGCGATCCGGTCGAGACTGGCGGTCAGTACTACCGCCTGCTGCCCGAAGGCCGGATTGAGGACTATGATGGCGCCCTGATCCACATTCAGCCCAACAAGGAGGGGCTGGATCTGAACCGTAATTTCCCCATCGGCTGGCGGCAGGAGTATGAGCAACCAGGAGCTGGGCCCTATCCTACGTCGGAGCCAGAGATCCACGCCTCCACCGGATTCATCGCCCGCCATCCCAATATCACCGGTGGCGTTGCGTTTCATACCTGGAGCGGGGTACTGCTGCGCCCCTACGGCGACCAGAACGACGAAGCGCTGCCTGCCGAAGATCTGTGGACCTACCAAAAGCTCGGGAAAAAGGGTGAAGAGATCACCGGCTATCCGGCCATCTCTGTGTACCATGACTTTCGCTATCACCCCCGTAAGGTTATCACCGGTACCTTCAACGATTGGCTGTATGACCAGATGGGCGCTTTTGGCTGGGTCGTGGAGATCTGGAACCCCCAGCAGCAGGCCGGCATCGAGGAGTATGACTACATCGATTGGTTCCGCGAGCATCCGGTGGAGGATGACCTTAAACTGCTCAAGTGGAGCGATGAGGCGCTGGAGGGCAAAGGTTACGTGGATTGGTACCCCTTTGACCACCCGCAACTTGGCCAGGTAGAATTGGGCGGCTGGAACTATATGCTTGCCTTCAGGAACCCACCGCCGGCGTTTCTGGAGAAAGAGATCGCGCCCTTTGCCGACTGGCTGGTATGGCACTTGCTGATCTCGCCCCGTCTGGAGTTGTATGACGTGAGCGTCAAGGCCCTGGGAGAGGATGCCTACCACGTGCGCCTGGTGGTCCACAACACCGGCTGGCTGCCGACCTACGTGACCAAGAGGGCCCTGGAGAAGAAACTGGCCCGCGCCGTGGTTTGCGAGATCGAACTGCCGGAAACGGCGACGCTGGAGAGTGGTGAGCAGAGGCAGGAAGTGGGCCAGTTGGAGGGCCGGGCTTACAAGACCTCGGTCCCAGGTGGATTCAGCCCCGGAGACCCCACGGAGGACCGCGCCAAGGTGGAATGGGTGGTGCGCGCGCCTGGAGGTGGTACTGCAAAGCTGAAAGCCCGCCACGAGCGCGCCGGCCTCGTAACCGTGGAGGTGGAACTGCAGTAGGAGGTGGCAGGTGAGGATCCTGATCATCAATCCCAACAGCGACCCCGAGATGACGGCCGTCATCCAGGAGGCTGCTGATGGCTACGCCGATGGGGAGTTTGATGTCGTGTGCAAGCCCACGCCGGGCGCACCGGTATTCATCGAAACCAGTAGCGACGTCATCCAGGCAGCGCCAGGCATGGTCAATCTGCTCAGAGAGAACGAGCACCACTTTGACGCCATCATCATCGCTTGCCACGACGACCCCAATCTCGACGTCATGAAGGAGATGGCCCGCAAGCCGGTTGTGGGCATCGGCGAAGCGTCCATGAAGATGGCTTCCATGCTGGGACACCGATTCTCGGTGGTCACTACCTCCAAACACTCCATCCCTGCCAAGGAGGCTCAGGTCAGGAAACTGTACTTGGAGGGTGTGCTTGCTTCGGTGAAAGCGCCCCCGGAGGAAATGGCTGGTGCCAGTGACAAAGAAAAATACCTGAAAGCGGCCCAGATGGCGCTTGATGAGGACATGGCAGAGGTCATTGTCCTGGGCTGCGCTGGGATGTCTGGTCTAGACAAGTCCCTCTCGGAGGAACTGGGGGCTCCCGTCTTGGACGGTGTCATCTGCGCGCTCATCATTGCCACGGGCCTGGTCAAGTACGGCGTCTCGACGAGCAAGGTCAGGAGGTACAGTCCAGCGTACTAAGGCCCTGCCGTACGGGATCGAAATAGAAAGCCTCTCCTGATCGTTCAGGAGAGGCTTTGTGCGTGCCAGACCTCCGCAAGGATGGCCTCTAGTTCATTGTCTTGGTCTTCTCGGTGGTCAACTCGAAGCAGATGTTCATCGCGGCCAAGTCTTCGACCAGCCTATCGAACAGGGGGCCAGTGATGAGCTGTTCCGGGTTGAACATGCCCTCCGCCTTGATCTCGCCGCGAGCAGCCATGCGGGCTACGATAGCGCCAGCAAAGCCCGTGGTGCGGGCCATGGAGGTAAAGCCCAATTCCTCATCATAGTGGTCCACCGTCTCGATCTTGTACCGGCGTAGCCTTCCCTTTTTCTCGCCGATGGCCTCCACACGGAAGCAGGTGATATCCCGGTCGTCCTCTTCCATCTTTACGTGGGGGTAGAGCAGCGTGTCCAACAGGTCTTTGGGTGCCACCTGGACGCCATCCACGTCGATCGCTTTGGTGCTGACCAGATCCAGCTCCCAGAGCACCGACGCCTTTTCGGCGTAGCCGGGCCAGCGCACCGTCATCTGGGTGCCCTTCTTCAGGCCCTGCAAGACCTCCAGGTCCATCAGCCAGGGAAAGAACTCCTCATTCCAGGCCTCGACCTCGCCCACGCCAGGAAAGTGGACCGCGTGCGAGCCGGAGTAGCGGGGCACCTCCTTGAGTTCTCCGTTTTCGACGATGTGCGAATTACCCTCCCACAGTGGCATGCGCTTCCCGCCAAAGACGATTTTGTAGCCCAGGGGCGGGGCTGGCTCTGTGGGGATACCACCGCACTTGATGTGCAGTTCGTCAATGCGGTCCAGTTTTTCGGCCAGATAGCGGGCCATGACCTCGGTCATGCCAGGCTCTACGCCGCAGCCGACGATGACCAGCGAGCCTGAGCCCTGCACAAGCTGCTTCAATGCTGGCATCTCCTCCTCAAGGGGCCAAAGAAGGTCTACCAGGGGCGTCTTGGCCTCCACTGCCGCGCGGATTCCCAGGCCGATGGCCGGCCGGTCCAGGGCGCCGACGACGGCATCATGCTCGGCCATCAGCTTGGCCGTCGCCGATTGGTCGCGCGCGTCGATCTGAACCGTGGTCAGTTTTTCGCCGCACTTCAAGCTCGAGAGTTTCGCCTGTGCAGCGTCCAACTGCTGTTGGTTGATATCACACAGGGTTACGCCGGACACTTCCGGGTCCGACATGGCGTTGTAGGCCGACGCCGGGCCGATAAGCCCGCTGCCCAGTACCAGGATTTTCATGATAGCCTCCCTCTTTCCCCCTCCCCTGCCCCCTTGACGCTCTCCCTCGACGCGGACCAAAGGTCCGTTCTCGGGAGGGCCTGAGAGCCAGGCGCGGGAGAAGCTAGATGGTCATTCCAGGGTCTTGACTTTTCTCGTTGTCATCTCGAACCGGACGTTGATGGCGGCCAGTTCGTCCACCAGCTTGCCGACCAGGGGGCCGGTGATGACCTGCTCTGGCGTCAGAAAGCCCCGGGCCTGGATGTCGCCGCGTGCGATCATGCGGGCGACGGTGGCCCCGGTCATGGCCGTGGTGCGGGCCATGGAAGTGAAGCCCAGGTCCTCGTCGTAGCGGTCCACCATTTCGATCTTGTAGTGGCGTGGCCGCCCGTCTTTTACGCCCAGAGTTTCTACGCGGAAGCAGGTGATGTCCCGGTCGCCCTCTTCCATCTTGACGTGGGGATACAGCAGCGCGTCCAGCAGGGCCTTGGGCGCAACCTGTGTACCATCTACGTCGATGGGTTCCGGGCTGACCAGTCCCAGTTCCCAGAGCACACTTGCTTTTTCCGCGTAACCTGGCCAGCGGACCGTCATCTGCGTGCCCAGCTTCAGGCCCCGCAGAACCGCCAGGTCCAGCAACCAGGGGAAAAAGCCCTCGTGATATGCCTCGCAATCCCCTACCCCGGAAAAGTGCACCGCATCCGCCCCGGAATAGCGCGGTACCGGTCCCAGTTCGCCGTCCTGGCAGATGCGGGCATCCTCCACCCACATCGGCATCTCGCGACCGCCAAAGACAATCTTGTAGCCCAGGGGCGGAACCGGCTTTTCGGGGATGCCGCCGCACTTGATGTGCAGCTCGTCGATCTGGTCCAGTTTTTCGGCCAGGTAGCGGGCCATGATCTCGGTCAGGCCCGGTTCCACGCCGCAGCCCAGGATGACCAGCCCGCCCTCATCTTCAACATGCCGTTTGAGTTCATCTACCTGCTCGAAGGGGGGCCAGGCCAGGTCTACCAGGGGCGTCTGGGCTGCCACAGCGGCCCGGATGCCCAGGGGGATGACCGGCCAGGGTAGAGCAGCCACGACGGCGTCATGCTCGGCCATCAACGCAGAGGTTGCGGCCTGGTCATTCAGGTCGAGGGCGACCGTCGTCAGCTTGTGGCCGCCTTCCATGCCGGCCAGCTTGGCGGAGGCTGCCTCCAACTGCTCAGGGTTCATGTCGCACAGGGTGACACGGGTTACGTCAGGATCGCTCATAGCGTTGTAGGCTGCAGCCGGTCCCATCAGCCCGCTGCCCAAGATCAAGATTTTCATCGCGGAACCTCCTCGGCTCAGGCCAGGGCTTTTACCTTCTCCGTTGTCATCTCGAATCGAATGTTGACGGCGGCCAACTCGTCCACCAGTGTGTCAAATAGCGGACCTGAGATGATCTTTTCCGGTGTCAGAAAGCCCTGGGCCTTGATGTCGCCCCGGGCGATCATGCGGGCGACGATGGCTCCCGTGAATGCCGTTGTACGGGCCATGGAGGTGAATCCCAGCTCCTGGTCGTACCAATCCACCATCTCGATCTTGTACTGGCAGGCACGGCCATCTTTCTCGCCAATAGCTTCCACGCGGAAGCAAGTAATGTCGATCTCTCCTTCCTCCAGCCTGACGTGGGGATACAATAGCGCATCGAGCAGTGCCTTGGGGGCAACCTGAGCGCCGTCCACGTCGATGGGTTCCGGGCTAAAGATGCCCAGATCCCGGAGAATCGTGGCCTTGGCCGCGTAGCCTGGCCAGCGGACCGTCTTCTGGGTCCCCAGTTTCAGGTTCTTGAGCACATCCAATTCCATCAACCAGGGCATAAATCCTTCGTGCCATGCCTCGCACTCGCCGACGCCGGCAAAGTGTACTGGCTGCGCGCCAGAATAGCGGGGCACGGTATCGAGGGCGCCGTCCCGACAGATGGTTGCCTCACCTTCTCTCAGTGGTAGGTTTCGTCCGCCAAAGACGATCTTGTAGCCCAGGGGTGGGGCTGGCTCTGCGGGGATGCCGCCACACATGATGTGCAACTCGTCGATGCGGTCCAGCTTCTCAGCCAGGTGGCGGGCCATGATCTCGGTCAGGCCCGGCTCCACGCCGCAGCCGGGGATGACAAAACCACCCTCATCCTCCACGTGCTGCTTAACTTCCTCTATCTGCTCTGGGGGTGGCCAGCTCAGGTCAACCAGAGGTGTGTTGGCCGCCACTGCCGCCCGCACGCCCAGGGGAATGGCCACCTTTGGCAGTGCGGCGACGACGGCATCATGGCCGGCCATCAGCTCGGTGGTTGCCGCCTGGTCGCTCAGGTCAAGGGCGATGGTGGTGAGTTTTTCGCCGCCTTCCATACCCTTCAACTTGTCGTACGCAGCGTCCAGTTGCTGCTGATTCATGTCGCAAAGGGTGACCTTTGTCACGTCGGGGTCCGTCATGGCGTTGTACGCCGATGCCGGCCCCATAAGCCCACTACCGAGAACCAAGATCTTCATTGTGCTATGCTCCTTATTCGCGTTTCAGGATGCCGGTCAGGCAGCCCATGCCGCCGGCTGCTTTGGCCAGTTCTTCCGCCTCTACTGTGACACACTCGATCCCCGCGGCCTCGTACATGGCCTGGGTGCGGGGGCAGTTGGCCGCCATGAGGATTTTGTTCGGCCCCAAGGGGACAAAGTTGAGGGCCAGGCGCTTGATCTCGTCGAAATCCGGCCCCCACAGCACGCGGTAGCCACGTTCGCGCACAGCGCGCACGGCCCGGTGTACTGTCCGGCCCGGATAGCCGATGGCCAGTCCTGGACCGGCAAAGCGCAGGGTTCCCATCAAGTGCATCGACCCATAGGGCAGGTCCACGCGCATCACATCGGCGCCAATAGAGCGCAGCGCCCATTCCACCTGGTCAGCGCCCTCCTCGTTGGTGCGCAATCCCGTGGCCACGATGGCCGTGCCTTCGTCAATCCAAACCGCGTCCGCTCCCTCAAAGGTGCCGTTGCCATGGACACTCATCAGGATGGGCACGTCCAGGGCAGCCAGCCTGCGGGCTACGTTCCGCTCCTCTCCGGCCCGCACGGTGGATGCCGGCCGGGCCAGGATGGCTCCCTGGGGCGTCATGAAGAACAGGTCGGCGCAAAAGATATTGTTGGGCGGCACCGGGCCCTCGGGCGCGACAAAATGGACCTCCACACTGGCATCCTCGTAGGCCGCGACCATGCCCTCGTACTGCTGGCGGAACAGGTCGACGTTCAGAGGCGCCAGCATCTGTACTTCGTCGGGTTCGGCCAACCCCTCGATCTCGGGGCCAGGACGATGGAGGAGGACGGCTTTCAGTTCAGCCCATTCCAGTCCCACGCCCCAATCGCCCCACAGGGTGCCCAACTCCTGGCCCAGGGACCGTGTCCGTGGCGACCAACCTTCCCCACCATAGGTCGCCTCAATCACTGATTTCTGAGAGTCTTCGGTCATATGGTACTCCTCTTGGAGGTTTCTTGGACTTCTGGGGTTCAGTCACATTGCGCTCGATTATACTATCGTTTGGCCAACCTGACAACACAGGCCCTGGTCGGTGCTGGGGCAATGGCTGCTATCCGGGGGAGGGCGAGCAGATGTATCCTGAGCTTACTGAATGAACCTCCACTCGTTCGTCATATTGGCGATATCGCGGTACCAGGGGGTTTGAAGCCCATTTGACAATCCAGCCGATATGGGGTAGAATATTTGCTGTCGGGTGTCGTGAGATCTTGGATCTGAGGCCAGATAGGCTCCTGTGTCAGCTGAATGCTATCTGACCTCCCTGGACAGACCCGATCTACTGGCCTTTTGGTACCGTATCGCTACCCAACGCTCGCAATATTCTGTCCCCCTTGGCTGTTTGACTTAACATAGTGTAGGGCGTTGTGAAGCAACGCCCTATCGATAACCGACCCGCTATGAAGAATTGGGGATGTACATTGGGCATAGGGAGATAGGCAGTGGCGAGAGCGCCAGCACAGCTCGGGCTCAAGCTCGTCATTCGCTGCCGCGATTTTGAGACTTCTCACTGCTTCTACAGTGATATCCTGGGCTTACCTGTACTGGAGGCATGGACGGAGGACGAGGGGAAGGGTTGTATTTTTGGTTTTGGCGAGAGTGGTTCTGGCGGGTGGCTTGAGATCTATGAGATGATGGAGGAGGACCCCCGCTTCGAGGTGGCCTACTCGAGGCCGCTGGTGAGCGACAAGATTGACCTTCAGCTTAAAACACCTTCACTGGATGATTGGCTTGATCGCTTAGCAGATCGGTGGCCCTTTGTCGGGCCCGAGACAATGCCCTGGGGACATCGCTGGATCAAGCTCCGGGATCCGGATAATTTGCTCATTGCTATATATGAAGATCTGAGGTGAGATTCCGAGCTGTATTTAGCTGAGTTCTGCAAAGTAAGGAGACTATGCGGCGACCCAAGCTCGAGTTCCTGACCACGGATGACGTTCAACAGATCATTGAAGCTGCCTACGACCTCCTTGAGACATTTGGTGTCAAGATCGACAACGAGGAGGCGCTGCAGTTCTTGGCCGGTGCGGGCGCCCGCGTCGATCCCGCGGAGAGGGTGGCCTATCTTCCCCCGGTCATGGTCGATCAGGCCCTTGAGTCGGTGCCCTCCTCCTTCAGCATCTACGATCAGGCTTGCCAAAAGCCTGCGGTGCTGGCCGGCGACAACGTGTACTTTTGCGGCGGCTCCGTCGCCCTCAACATTTTGGACTCGGACACACAAAAGATCCGCAAGCCGGAACTCTCTGACCTGATTCGTATCACCAGTCTTATCGAGACGCTGGAGCACGTCGATTTTGTGACCGGCGTCATCCTGCCCCAGGACATCCCCGCACCTCTGCAGGATGCCTACCGCTACTACCTCCTGATGCTGAATACCTCAAAACCTCTCTTTGCTGGTGCTTTTACGGTCGATGGCCTGCGTGTCCAGATAGAAATACTCAAGGTTCTGCGTGGGGGCGAGGCTGAGCTGCGATCAAAGCCGCGGGCTGTCTTTGCTGCCAACCCCACCGCGCCTTTGATGTGGGGCGGAATCGTCGCTCAGAATCTGATAGACTCCGCCCGGGCGGGCGTGCCCGTGATGCTGATCCCCATGCCCCTCCCGGGAGGAAACGCGCCAGTCACATTGGCCGGAACCCTGACTGAACATACGGCTGAGAGTCTGAGCGGCGTTGTTCTGGCACAGCTGGTGAATCCTGGCACCCCGGTGCTGTACGGTGGTGGAGCCATCGTCCTCGACATGCGCCACGGCACGTCGTGCATTGGCGCTGTCGAATCCCACATGCTCGGATCAGGCTATAATCAGATAGGCAAGGCCCTGGGCCTGCCCACCGCCTCCAACATCGGCCAGAGTGACTCCAAGATCGTCGATTCTCAATCGGGCCTGGAGTCGGGGATGGGCATCATGCTGGCCGCTCTGTCTGGCATCAACCTCAGCCGTGGCCCGGGGATGATGGCTTTTGCCAACTGTCAAAGCTACGAGAAGCTGGTCATCGATAACAGCATCTGTGGCGCGGCCCTGCGCCTCGTCAAGGGGATTGTCTGCGACGAGGAAACCATCGGTCTGGATGTCATGAAGGCCGCGGGGCGTGGGGCAAAGGGGCACCTTTCCTCGGCCCACACGAGGAAATGGTTCAAAAAGGAGCTCTTTTTCCCCACGGACGTCATCCATAGGCGCGCCATGCGTGCCGGAACGAGATCAAGTACTGCCTGGGACCGGGCCAAACTCGAGGTGGACACACGGCTGGCCGAATATGAACCCTCCCGCTTGCCTGAGGACAAGGTAAAAGAGATCAAGTCCATCATGGCCTCCTACGCCAGGTCCAAGGGTGTTGAGCGCTTGCCCGATGTCATGGGCGGCTGGGTGGGATAGTACACCAGATGTCTTGAGAGAGAGATACATGGCAAATCCACTGAACAGAATCACCGAAGAACGATTGGTCGAGTTGGTTTCGACCCTGGTATCCATCCCCTCCATCACCAATCAGGAGGAGGAGATTGCTGATTGGGCCTACGAGCGGTTCAGAGCCATGGGTTTGAGCGGCGTGCAGCGGCTCCCTGTGGAGGACTCGGGCGACTCGGTCATTGGCTGGATCGACGGCCCTGCCGACGGGCCAACCCTGATGTACAACTTTCACATGGATACCTTTCCCGTCTGTGAGGGTTGGGACACCGATCCGTTCACGCCTCACATCGAGAATGGTCGCCTCTTCGCCTTGGGGTCTCACGACATGAAAGGCGGCGGCGCTTGTGTCCTCGCCGCGGTCGAGGCCCTTATTAACTCGGGCGTCGAGCTGGGCGGTAGGCTGTATGTCTCGGGCACGACCGACGAAGAGAACTGGTCCCGGGGCGCCCATGCCATCATCGGTACTGGACTGTTGGAGGGCTGCCAGGGCTGTTTGATCCCCGAGCCCTCTGCCCGGGCCAACTTGACCGTCGGCGCCCGGGGGCGTCACGTTTTCCACCTGACCTTCCATGGCAGAACGGCGCACGCTGCCTACGATGAGGGCATCAATGCCGTCACGGATGCCGCCCGGGTCGTCGCTGCTTTGGATAGTGTCGACATGGGGTACTATCCGGAATTCGATGTTCGCGGCAGCCAGTGCGTCATTGGCTTCCACGGTGGTGGGACCCTGATCTTGGTGCCAGAGGAGGCCCATGTCCATGTCGACCGCCACATCCTGCCGGGCCAGACGGTCGAGGAAGCGGCGGCGCAGATCGAGGCAGTCATTCAGGGAACAGGCATCGCATCAACCTACGAGCTGACCTGGGACGAGCGGCCGACGCCCGCCCCCTTGCCCTATGAGGTACCCACCGATTCCCGCCTCGTCCAGACGGTCGTGCGCAACATGGAGAACGAACTTGGCGAGCCGGCCCGAATGTGGCTGCAGCGCAGCGTGGCCGATACCAATCATTTCGCCGTCCATGGCGGCGTTCCCACCCTGGTGCTGGGGCCCCAGGGCGGCAACACCTGCAAGGCCAATGAATACGTCGAGGTCGCGTCGATGCCCGCCGTGGCCAGGATCTATGTCCAGACCGCGCTCGATCTACTGGGCGCTGTTCATCCTCCCGCAGGTTCATAAGCAGTTGCCTGTGGAAAGAGCTTTGGATCTTCGAGGCCAACCCGCTGGGGCAGATGTTGCACAAACCTGCGGGAGGATTCAAAGTTGAGTTGGTGGCTGCATAGGGTTAGGTAGAATGGGGGTTAGGGAGGCACCATGCTTCGTTTCATCCTAATGAGAATGGGTGGGCTCGTCGTCGTACTGCTGATCATCTCCATGATTACCTTTGTGTTGATGCACGACGTGCCCGGCGGGCCATGGAAGGTTGGCCAGCGACCCTTTACCGACCAGCAGATCGCTGCCCTGGAGGCGCGCTATGGCCTGGACAAGCCGCTCCCTGAACAGTACATTACCTGGCTTGCCGGCGTCCTCAGACTCGATTTCGGCATGTCCTTCCAGCACCCCGACGAGTCGGTGATCGACCTCATCGGCCGCACCTGGCCGGTCACCCTCCACCTGGGGCTCATGGCCATAGTGCTGGCCTTCACAGTCGGCGTCCCCCTGGGCATTGTCGCGGCCCTGAAGCAGAACACCTGGATGGATTACGTGGCCACACTGTTCTCTATCGTCGGATTTGTAACCCCCCACTTTGTGTGGGGCATCTTCTTCATCCTTATCTTTGCCCTGACCCTAAAGTGGGTGCCCACCGGCGGCTGGGACGAGCCAAAACAGTGGATCCTGCCAGTCATTGCCTACGCCCTGGCACCCATCGCCGTCATCGCCCGCTATACGCGGTCCAGCGTCATCGAGGCTCTGCGCGGCGATCACGTCCGCACCGCCCGGGCCAAAGGGTTGAGCGAGCGGGTGGTCATCTGGCGCCACGTCTTGAAACTGGCCCTGATCCCGATGCTGACCGTTATGGGCCCGCTCATCCCCGACCTGATCACCGGTTCGATCTTTATCGAGGCCATCTTTCGCATTCCCGGCCTGGGCAAGTTCTGGGTCACCAGTACTTTCGAGCGCGACTATCCCATGATCATCGCCCTCACCGTCCTGTGGGCCGTCCTGATCGCCATCACTTATCTGATCACCGATATTCTGTACGTCGCCGCCGATCCGCGGATCAAGTATAACTAGTGCGAGGGGAGTGGGCCTATGACCACGGCACTTGAGGTACAACCAGACAAAGACGCGGATGCTGCTGCGGGCGGGGTAGCGGAACTGGACCGGGCCACTCCTGGAGCCCTGCGCGAGATCGACCATGCGGAGGTCACCTTTATCAAGCGGGAGCGGGGGCTCTACCGCGATGCGGTACGCCGTTTTTCCAAGAACAAACTGGCCATCGCCGGTCTAATCCTGGTCATTATCCTGGTCATCCTGGCCGTATTCGCCGATGACTGGTTCCTGGCCATCCCGCTGGGGCGAGAAGCCGAGCCGCTCCTGGCCAGATACCACTACAATGACGTCTTTGTCGGGCCCAGCGGGGCATTCCCCAGCAGGGAATGGCCGATGGGTACCGACCTCGCCGGGCGGGACTTTTACAGCCGCATCGTTTACGGCGCGCGCGTGTCGCTGAGCATCGGCCTGCTGGCCCAATTGATTGCCTTTTCCATCGGTATCCCCCTGGGGGCCATGGCCGGCTGGCGGGGGGGGCGCATCGACTTTGCCGTCATGCGCCTGGTGGACGTCATGTCGGCCATCCCCGTGCTACTCTTTGCCTTCCTGATCATGGCCCGTCTGGGCGCGGGCTATTGGAACGTGATGTTAGCCATCGGCGTCACCAGTTGGATCGCCGTCACCCGCCTGACGCGGGCCCAATTCCTGTCCCTGCGCGAAAAAGAGTTCGTGGAGGCTGCCCAATCGTACGGCGCCGGGGGCTGGCGCATCGTCCGCCACCACCTGTTGCCCAATTCCCTGGCGCCGATCATCGTCGCCCTCACCCTGGGCATCCCCATCGCCATTTTCGCCGAGGCGGCACTGAGTTTTCTGGGTGTGGGCATCAACCCGCCCACGCCCAGTTGGGGTCAGATGCTGAGCCGCGATGGTCTAGCCAATATCAATTTTTTCTGGCACCTGGCCTTGTTTCCGGCCCTCATGATCGCCATGACGATGTTGGGTTTTACCTTGATGGGGGATGGCCTGCGGGATGCCCTGGATCCCTACATGTTGAAGGGGTAATCGACAGAGGTGCCTTGCGGGCAAGAAGGCAGAGAGGAGGTGAATGTACTCCCACCTATCATCCAGTTGTGACAGGTTCTACCGGCGGGCTGGAGACCCCTGCTGAAGGATCCGAGTGTTTGGTGAGAAGGGTGACTTGTGAACGTGTGTGTCACCCGCCTACGTAAAAGAAGGAGGAAAGAACGTGAAAAGCAAAGTTGCTTCGTTGTCAGTGTGGCTTGTGATCCTGATCCTGGTCGTCAGCATGGCCCTGGTGGGCTGCGGCGGAACGCCCGAACCCGAGAAGCCGGCAGAGGAAGCCGCAGCACCTACGGAGGCCCCCGCTGAGGAGGCCGCCGCGCCCACAGAGGCCCCCGCTGAGGAGCCCGCGGGTGCCGTTGTCAACCGCGCTGGCGTAGAGCTGCCAGCCGACGCGGCTCCCCTCGAGGAGCAGGTTCTAAGACTGGGCGCCACCGAGTACAGTTGGCTGGGCTGGGACTATACCGCCTACGACTTTACGGGCGGCCCCACGTATGGCATCCACGACTCCTGCGTGCGGCCCGACAAGGAGTTCCAGCCGCAACCCTCTGGCTGTGAGAGCTGGGAAGTGTCCGACGATGGCCTGACCTGGACCTTCCATCTGCCGGAAGACAAGGTATGGAGCGATGGAACGCCAGTGACCGCCGAGGACTGGGTGTTCACCCTCCAGCGTTATGCCCGCCCGGACTATGACTTTGAGTGGTTCTACTCCATGGCCGGCATCCAGAACTGGGGTGCGGTTGTGAGTGGCGACCTGCCGCCCGAGGAGCTGGGTGCCGCGGTCGTGGACGACCACACCTTCACCGTGACCACCGACCAGCCAGCGCCCTTCCTGGTCAAACAGTTCGCCGACCTGTGGCTGGCGCCCAAGCACATCGTCAAGGACCGCATGGCCGACGGCTCGTGGGCCCTCGACCCGGCTACTGCAGTCTCCGCCGGTCCCTACAAGCTAGATCACTGGGACAAGGGCAAGGAGATCGTCTGGGTGGCCAACGACAAGTATACCGGACCCTACCCGCCGATGATGGACCAGATCGTCCTTTCCTTCATGACGCCCGAGGTGCGCTACAACGCCTACAAGAACGGCGAGCTGGACATCATCGGCTACGGCTACGAGGTGGACGTGCCGCCGGCAGCCTTGGCAGAGGTCATGGCCGATCCCGAGGCGCAGAAAGAGCTCTTGACCTGGCCGAATTTCATGACCAACTACCTCTTCTTCGACACCTGGAACCCGCCCTTTGACGACATCAAAGTGCGCCAGGCCTTCGGCCACGCCATCGACCGTGACTCCATCGTCAACGGCCCGCTGCAGTACCAGGCCTCGTCTGCCTACACCATGAACCCGCCCGGCTTCCCCGGCGAGAGTGTTGACAAGCTCAAGGGCGTCCAGAACTACGATCCGGAGATGGGCGCCCAGCTTATGGAAGAGGCCGGCTACCCCGGTGGCGAGGGCTTCCCCAAGCTGACCATGTTCATGCGCGACCCCTACCCAGCCCTGGTCAATGCCGGCGAGGCGGTCGCCTCCATGCTCAAGAACAACCTTGGCGTGGATGTCGAGATCCAAAGCCTCGACTATAGCATGTACATGGAGAGGCTCGGCGACCAGAAGAAAAATGAGGGCGGCGACATGGTCTTCGCCATGGTGCCCTACGAGTACGACTTTGTGGACGGCAGCAATCTGCTGGGCGTCTGGGGCGGTTGCGAGGATGAAGGCGCTGGCATGCCCGAAATGCCTGGCCGGCATACCTGGTACAACGAGGAGTACAACGCCCTGGTGTGTGAGGCCAACGCCATCATCGGCGACGAGGCCAAACGCGACGAACTCTACCGGGCAGCAGAAAAGATCCTCATCGAGGATGTGGCTCTGGTGCCCATCTACCATCCCGTTTTCAACGTGTTGGCCAAGCCTGACCTGGCGGGCCCGGCGCTGGAGCCGAACGAGGCTGGCGTCGTGACCTTCCGTGGTCACCGCTTTAACTCCAGCGAGGGTACGGTCTACCGCACCCAGGAATAGACCTCGCCCTGGCTGGTAGCACATAGTGCAAACAGGGCAGCCAGCTCTGCCTGGCTGCCCTGTTGTCTGTCAACCCGGCAAGACTTCCGAAGTCTTCCGAGACTTCGGAAGTCTATCACGCGAGCGATCCATTCCTACCACCAAAGGAACCCAGATCATGGCTGATCCCACTCAGATGAACTTTGAAACAATAGCCATCCACATCGGACAGGAGCCGGACCCAACCACCGGCGCTGTCGTGACGCCCATCTACCAGGCTTCTACCTTCGAGCTGCCCAGCCCCGACGAGGGCGGCGAGTACGTGTACGCCCGTGTCGCCAACCCCACGACAGTGGCCCTGGAGCGGGTTGTGGCCGCGCTGGAAGGCGGGCAGCACGCCCTGGCCTTCGCTTCCGGTATGGCGGCCACGACGGCGGCTATGTCGCTGGTCCATGCCGGCCAGCACGTGCTCATCACCGACGATGTCTATGGCGGCAACTACCGGCTGCTGCGCGAACACCTGAGCCACTTTGGCGTGGACCACGATTTTGTGGATATGAGTGACTTCGACACCATCGATGCCGCAGTCCGGCCCAACACGCGCCTGTTCTGGATCGAGACGCCGACCAACCCGATGCTAAAGGTGATCGACATCGCCCGCGTGGCAGAGCTTGCCCACCGGCATTCGGCCTGGCTGGGCGTGGACAATACCTTTGCCTCTTCCTATTTTCAGAATCCGCTGGCCTTGGGCGCGGATATCGTGATGCACAGTTGTACCAAGTACATGGGCGGCCACAGCGACTTGGTGGCCGGGGTACTGGTGGCCAACGAGGTGCTGTACGAGCCTCTTTTCGAGATGCGGCGTACCACGGGCGGCATACTGGGGCCCTTTGATGCCTGGCTGCTGCAGCGCGGGATCAAGACGCTGGCGGTTCGCATGGAGGCCCACCAGCGACATGCCCTGGCCGTGGCCCGTTTCCTCGAGGGTCACGCCCAGGTGGTTCGGGTCTTGTACCCGGGTCTGGAGAGCCATCCGCAGCATGCCCTGGCGGCCCGGCAGATGCGGGGCCATAGCGGCATGGTCACCTTTGAGATCAAAGGGGGGTATGAGGCGGCAAAGAGGTTCATTCAGGCCTCGCACCTCTTTACCTCGGCGGTCAGTCTGGGCGGGGTTGAATCTCTGGTCGAGATCCCCAGTGATATGACCCACGATGTGCTGCAGGGCACGGCGCTGGCAATCAATCCTGCCATGATTCGCCTCTCCGTCGGCCTGGAGCATCCCGATGATCTCATCGCCGACCTGGCTCAGGCGCTGGCAGCGGCCTGAGCGAATAATGGCCGTCGTCGTCCGCTCTGCGTGGAGCACAGTCCACGCCTTGGTGCCGAGTGCGCTGGATTCTGGTCCAGCGCGAGAGATCTTTGATTGAGGCTAGGGGGTTAGAGTGCAGTGAGTGACATCGAAAAAGCGATCATGGCCGACCTGTCTATCGACAGGGCCTGCGCACACATGACCTTCCTCGTCGAGCAGATCGGCGAGCGTCTGGCCGGGACAGAGAGCATCAGGAAGGCGGCGAACTATATCCGGGATGAGCTGGCAAGATGCGGCCTGGAGGTCAGGATTGACAGGTTCCCTATCTATCAGAGCTACCCCGGCTCGGCAGCGCTTCGGGTCACACATCCAGAAGAGCGCACCATCGAGGCCCTGCCCAGTTGTCACATTCCCTCCACCCTGGATGAGGGGCTGGTTGGTGAACTGGTCTACGTCGGCGCAGGAGGCTACAAGGACTATGAACAGATCGACGTAAGGAATATGATCGTCCTGGCCGATATGACCTGGGCGCCGCCCCGGCCTGAAAAGGCGCGGATCGCCCAGGAGATGGGGGCCAAAGCGGTCATCATCCTCAATTGGGGGACGCCGGACAACCCAACCATCCAAAGGGGCGCTATCAAGGGGGTGTGGGGCAATCCCACCCCCGAGAGCTTTGAGCGCATCCCGAGGATCCCCGTCATCAATATCACCAAGGCCGCAGGCGAGTATTTGAAAGATCTGTGTGCCGCCGGGCGCGTTGAGGTCTGGTTTCGCGCCGACGCGACCCAGGAGTGGGTCCTGGCCAACCAGCCTGTTGGTGTTCTCCGTGCGGCTGACGACACTGATGAGTTTGTGCTGGTCGGCAGCCATCTTGAAGGTTGGGGCAAGACGGCCATCTGCAATTCGTCGGGCAATGCGCTGTCCCTGGAGTTGGCCAGGGTCCTGGCCAAGCATCGGGACAAGCTCAAGAGAAATGTCGTGTTCACTTATTGGGATGGGCACGAGATTTCGGAGGCTGCTGGCTCTACCTACTTTGTCGATACCCACTGGCAGGAGCTGTCCAGGCATTGCGTTGCCTATGTAGACATCGACAATCCCGGCATTGTCGGCACCAGCGTCCCGAATTCCAGGAGCGCTCCCGAGATCAAGGCTTTTCTTCTGGACGTTATCGAGGAGGTCTGGGGTGACAAAGGCGTCTGGAAGATGCCCTACAAGGGCGGCGACCAGTCCTTCTTTGGCGTCGGCGTGCCCTACATCACCTTTGCCACAGGCTATACGCCCGAAGAGCTGGAGAGGCTGAACTGGGCCTTTCTGAGCCCCTGGCTTCATACCGAGGCCGATACGCTCGACAAGGTCGACAGGCAGCTATACGATACGCATTTGGATTTCTTTGCCACGCTGATATTGCGGTTGGACAACGCGGAAGCGATACCCTACGATCTGTCGGAACCCGTGGCCCGGATCAGGGCAGACCTTCAGGCCCTACAAGAGCTGGCTCCGGGAGCCAAAGGGGTCAACGTAGACGGCCTGATCGACAAGGCCGACGAACTGGAGCGGGCGGTTCAGGCCTTGTCACTGGTGGCAGCAGAGGGGGGAGAAGCTACGCAGGTCGCGAACGAGGCGGCCATCAAGGCATCCCGGCAACTTTCCTTCCTCTGGACGGAAGCCGACAAGTACGACCAGGATCCTTATGGCTATTACCTCATAGGCGAGCCGATCCCCAGGCTGCTGGTGCCCATCACGCGATTGGCGGAACTGAGCGCGGATGAGCAGGGCTTCTACCTGTGGATGACAAAGTTCCTGCGGGAGAAAAACAGGGTCTCCGACGCACTCGAGAGCGCTACAGACTGGCTGGTATGGGGGAGGAGGCTCAGTCAGGGAACAGCCTGACGATCTGTTACATAGCAGCTGGGTTTTTCCCCGCGCAGGCCTGGTTCGCAGCCAGGGGGCACCGAGTGTGTTTTGGATGTCTTTGTCATCGGTACAGACCTGTGTGGCGATCAACTGGAGAGTGAAGACAGTGTGTACCCGGGTTAGAGAGTTGACAGGGGGAGGGTGATATGTACGGCAAAGTTTTGGTACCTCTGGATGGTTCGGATCTGGCCGAAAGTGTCCTGCCCCATGTGATTGGCTTCGCCAAGGGATGTGCGGCAGAGATTCTGTTGCTTCGGGTCATCCCTCCGCCGGGTGATGGGACAAGGGCTCTTTACCGGTCCCTTAGGCTTGAAATGCCCGTATCTCCCCAGCCAGATCTGGTGGAGGACATGACCGCTGTCCAGCATCCCATCTACCGCGAGCAGGAGATGGCCAGCCTGAAGGTAGAAGCGCAGCGGTGTTTGAACAGGGCCAAGGAGCGCCTGACCGAAGCGGGGCTGGAAGCTCGCGGCGAAGTCCTGTTTGGACGTCCGGCAAGAAAGATCGTCGAGTGCGCCCAAGACGAGGGGGTCGACCTGATCGCCATGGCCACCCACGGGCACAGTGGCTTCAGACGCAGGGTCTTTGGCAGCGTGGCCGAAAAAGTGCTGCGTACCACGGACCTCCCGCTCCTGCTGATCAAGCCAACCGCAGAAGACAAATCATCTCGGGCGTCTGGAAGCGCGCCGGAACTCTGATATCGAGAACGCAAAGGAACTCGCACATGGATGCATCACAATCTGAGGCGCCTTCACAAAAAGAAGGCGCCAGACCCCCACTCGCTTTTGGACAAAGCCCCGGCTACGGGGTCAAGTCGGCCTATGGCGACCTGCGGCGGGTCATCATGCATCGCCCCGGCTCTGAGCTTGGGCGCGTCACCGAGAGAACGATGGCCGAGTTCCACTTTGACAGCCCGGTGGATGTAGATAGCTTTGTTGCCGAGTACGACGTCATGTTGCACCTGTTACAGAGCCATGGCGTCGACACGCTCCTGCTGTGTGATATCCTGGCCCACGACGAGGATGCCCTGTCCTACATCGGCCATCGACCCAACATGACCTACACCCGCGATCTGGCCGTCGTCTTTGCGCGGGGCGCGGTGCTCATGGGGCCACACCTCAAAGGGCGCTGGGGCGATCAGGAGATGTTGGCTCGCGCCTTTCGCCGTCTGGGCGTGCCCATCCTGGGAGCCATCGAGCCGCCAGGGTATCTGGAAGGCGGCGGTGTCACGCTCATTGGCGAGGACACGGCGGTGGCCGCCCTATGCGATCGAGCAAATGAGACTGCTACGCGCGCTCTGAGAGACCTGGTATTGGGCCAGGATGTAGAATACTTTCTCGAAGTGCCACTGCCTTTTGGCGAGATCCACATTGATGGTACTTTTATGGTACTCGACGAGAGGCTGTGTCTCATTCGAGAAGAGATATTCTCGGTTTTTCCCTGCCGCCTCTACCAGGCCGGCCAGTCAGAGCCCCGCCACGTGATGTTTCAGGAATTTCTCGATCAGCGCGGTTTTGATCTCATACCTTTCACGGCAGAAGAATGCCGCAGCCACCACTCGAACCTGGTTGTGACCCAGCGTGCCAGAAAGGCGATCGGCCCTGCCGGGGCGACAAGAGTTGTGTCTGAAATGGAACGCTTTGGCTGGGAAGTCTCAACCTTTCCCTCGGAAGTGCTCCGCCTTGGCAACGGCGGGGCCCATTGCATGACCTGCCCCCTATTGGTGGATTAGGGCGTGTCTCGAGGTAAAAGGCCGAGCATGGTTCGGGTGATTGGAGTAGGCGATAATACGGTTGACCGGTACCGGGATCAACGGATGATGTACCCGGGCGGCAATGCGGTCAACGTTGCCGTGTTGGCCCATCGCTACGGCCACCAGGCCAGTTACCTTGGCTGGTTGGGAGATGATACTCACGGGCGTTTCATCCTGGATGCGCTGCGGGCGGAAGGCATCGACCTGTCACACTGCCGGGTGGTCCACGGGCCCAATGCCTTCAACGATGTTTCACTCGTGGACGGCGACCGGGTCTTTGGAGCCTACGACCATGGCGCGTGTGCTCAGATCACCCTGTCAGATGAGGATCTGCATTTCATCAGCCAGCACAACCTGACCCACACCAGCATCTACAGCCACATCGAGCGCGACATAAAGCGACTCAGCAGCGCTTCACAGTACCTGTCGTTTGACTTTGCAGATTGCTCGGACCGTGACTATCTGTCGGCTCTTCTGCCGTGGGTCGATTTCGCCCAGCTATCTGCTCCTGATGGCTCCGATTCGGAGATTGTGGACCTGATGCGCTGGGTGCTGCCCCATGGGCCGCGGCTCGTGCTTGTGACGCAGGGGAAATGTGGCGCGATGGCCTACGACGGAGGGCAGGTCCATCGTCAGGGCATTGTGGAGACCGAGGTGGTCGATACGCTAGGGGCGGGAGATGCCTTTGTGGCCCGTTTTCTGGTCGAGTACCTGGGTGGAGTGACCACTCCGGTCGCCATGGAGGCCGCGGCAGCGTCCGCGGCTGAGACCTGCCGCTACCATGGCGCCTTTGGGCACGGCGCCCCCTTTCAAGTTGACAGAGCATAGCACAGCCGCCGGCGCCTTGTTGGCTGTATTGGCCTTGGCGGTGCAGTTCATCTTCGATGGCATTGCCGAGAGTGAGTTGGTCGCGAAACAAGTTTACATCACGATCCTTGAGGAGAGCAACTAGATGAAAAAGATGACAGGATGGCAGATGGTAGTCGAGTCTCTGAAGGCCGAGGGGGTGAAATATGTCTTTGGCCTTCCGGGGAGTCCAACCTGCCTGTACGACGCACTCTATGATGAGCCGGCCATCAAGCCGGTACTGGTACGCCACGAAACCGCCGGTGGTTTCATGGCCATGGCCTATGCACTCCTGACCGGGGAGCCTGCCGTGTGCTTTGCCAGCCCGGGACCGGGGATTGCGAACCTGGTACCGCCAATGCTCGAGGCTCTGGCCGCCTGCGCGCCGGTGATTGCTCCCTGTACCGGCATCAGCGGGCACACCTATGGCCAGGGCGCCTTCCAGGAGACGGATCAGGTGGGGATCATGGAGCCTGTGACCAAATGGGCGGTGCGCGTCCCCTACGCGGACAGAGTCCCCTGGGCCATGCGCCGCGCCTTCTCGCTGGCCACCAACGGCCAGCCCGGCCCTGTCTTTGTCGAGATCCCGGTCGAGGTTGGCAAAGCCGAGGTGGAGATGGCAGACTATATCCCGGCCGAGCGCTACATCCGCTCGGCGGGCGACCCGGCCCGGGTCCGGCAGGTAGCAGAACTCCTGGCTCAAGCTCAGCGCCCGCTCATCGTGGCCGGTGGTGGCGCCCTCCGTTCTGGGGCTCACGCCGAACTCCAGGCCCTGGCAGAGCTTTTGGGCATGCCGGTGATGACCACGCCTTCCGGCCGGGGCCTGATCTCAGAGGACCATGGCCTGTCCATCGGGCAGGTGGGGCTCTACCGCACGCGTCTTGGCATCCAGGCCTTTGAGGAGGCCGATCTGCTGATCACGGTCGGCTCGCGCAATGAAGAGTTCCAGACAGGCGCCTGGCGGATCTTTCCGCCGGGGGCCAAGTTCGTGCAGATCGATATCGAGTCCTTTGAGATCGGGCGCAACTGGATCCCCGATGCAGCCGTCGTCGGCGACGCAAGACTGGTACTGGCTGACCTGTTGGCCATGCTAAAGGATCAGGCAGAGACTGGGTGGAAGGCGCGCGGCGAGGCGTGGGCCCAGGCCAAGCACTCTTACGCCGCTGAGGTCGCCGCCGAAGGACAGACGGCCGAGATGCCGCTGAAGACCAAGCGTGTGCTCTACGAGGTCAACCAGGTCTTTGGCGATAACACGGTCTTGGTTCATGAAAACGGTAGCCAGGACCTCTGGTCCTATTACAGCCCCTACTACAAGGTGCTCGGCGCTAGCGCCGTTGTGGCCCCCGGCGAGCAGACCTGCATGGGCATGGGGGTTTCCGGGGCGATTGGGGCCAAGCTGGCCCTTCCGGAGAAAAAGGTTGTGTGCATCACCGGTGACGGGGCCTTTCAGATGCATAACCAGGAACTGCCCACGGCGGTACAGTCCGGTGCGCCGGTCACCTGGGTGGTGCTGGACAACCGCAGCCTGGGCTGGATCAAGTTTGGCCAAAAGAACCTGGGTGAGCGCTATATTTCTACCGATTTCGAGGTGCAGCCCGATTTTGTGCAGCTTGCGCGGGCCTGTAGCTGCTACAGCGAGCGGGTGGAGGAACCCGACGACGTAAGAGGCGCGCTAGAGCGGGCGCTGAAAGCGAACGACGCGGGCCAGCCGGCGGTGGTCGTCTTTGGCGTCGACGGTTGGGACTTTTCCGAAGGTTTTCACGCCTACTACGACTTGGATTAGGATATCAGCCACCCTTGCGAAGGTTCAAGCAAAGTGCAGCTTTGCCACCTTCGCAAGGGTAAGGGCACTACCAAACGAGGTGCAGGTGACTGAGAATCTGCTTCCCAAACTCGACAACGACTATACCCTTCGCGTCCTGGAGGACATGGTACGGATCGATTCCATCGTGGGCAACGAGGGAGCGCTGGCCGCATATCTGTATGCCGAGGTAGAGGCCCTGGGCCTGGCCTGCGAGCTGGCCGAGGTGGAGCCAGGCCGGCCCAACGTCTATGCCCGCCTGCAGGGAACTGGCCCTGGTAGGCGGCTGTGCTTTAACGGGCACATGGACACTGTCCCTGTCTGTGAGGGCTGGGACACCGATCCCTTTAGCCCCGTCGTAAGAGATGGCCGTCTGTATGGTCTGGGTGCCTGTGACCAAAAGGCTGGTATTGCCTGTGCACTGAACGCGCTCCGGGTCTTTGCCCGGTCAGGACATTCCTTCGAGGGCGAGTTATCGTTCGCGGCCGTCATCGACGAGGAGGCTTACAGCAAGGGTGCCAAGGCCATGATGGAAACCGACCTGGCTGAATGCGATGCTATCATCATCGGCGAGCCCTATGGCGGAACCGAATACAAGCCCATTCCCCTGGGCATCACTGGCAAGGCTCTACTTGAGATCATGGTCAAAGGGCACGCGGCCCACGGCTTCAGGCCGGAGCGGGGCATCAATGCCGTTGAGGAAGCGGCCAAGATCGTGGCTTCCCTGGACAAGATGCCGATGCGGGAACATCCCGACTTTGGCCAAGGCAACTATTCTACGCTCAAGATCGAGGGCGGCTACGAGATCTATGCCGTGGTGGTGCCCGACCGCTGCCGCGTTGAGATCAACAGGCTGCTGGTGCCTGGCGAAACGCCAGCTTCGGCCGTCGAGGATATGGTGGCTCTGGTAGACTCTCTCGATCTGGAGGCCAAGGTGGAAGTCAACCTCAAACCTCCGGCCTACGAGCCGTTTCTGGTGAGCCGTACCGAGCCCATCATGGAGATATTCCACGAGGTCTACCGGGGAGTGATGGGCGTCGACCCGCGGTATGCCTACCGCAAAAGCATCACCGATGCCAACGTCTTTGCCGAGAAAGAGATCCCTTGTCTCCATCTCGGCCCGCCCAGGGGGCACATCCACCAACCCAACGAGTTCATCCCCCTCGACTGGCTGGAGCCCGTCTCAAGGATGTATGCTCTGATAGCCGCCCGTTTTTTTAGAGTAAGTAACCTGCCATCCCCTTCACCAAGTGCGACCGCGCCCGGTTGCGGCCGGTTACCTGTGATAGGAGGGGATCGGACAACAGAAAGGAAAATGTGCCATGAAAATAAAGGAACTGGCTCCAGATCTAGTCATATCCAATGCCAAGATCTGTACAATGGACGTGGCGAGCGGGGCCACCTGTGGTAGCGTTGCCGAGGCCGTAGCTGTGAAGGACGGGCGCATCGTAGCTGTGGGTGGAGATGCAGAAGTCGAGGCCCTGGCAGGACCCAACACAAAGCGCCTGCCGCTGGGTGGGCGGACCGTCATCCCTGGCATCTTTGATAGCCACAACCACTTCATGGAGGTCGGAGCCAAGCTGTCGATGATCCGCCTGGACGAGTGCGAGTCTCCGGAAGAGATGATGGAGCTGGTCCGCGAGCGGGCCAAAGACACGCCGCCCGGGGAGTGGATCATCGGCCAGGGCTGGAACGAAGGTATGTTTGCCGATGGCCGGCTGCCCACGCGCCAGGACATTGATCCCGCTACTTCAGATCACCCCGTCATACTGATGCGCTTCTTTAACACGGACGTAGTCAACAGCTATGCCCTCGACATGGCCGGTATCAACCGCGACACGCCCGACCCGGAGGGAGGCAAGGTCGAGCGCGATGCGGATGGGGAACTCAACGGCCTGCTGCGCGCCAGCGCCAAAACCTTGATGCGTCCCCTGATCCCAAAACCGACGCTGGAGCAGATGAAGGAAGAGCTGAGGCTGGCCTGTGGGGAGATGCACCGCTTTGGCATCACCAGCGTCGTCGACCCAGGCCTGCGACCGGAAGAGATCCGAGCCTACCAATCCTTCTACGAGGATGGGGGACTGTCGGTACGAGTCAATCTGATGCCCAGTTGGCATGGCTTTTTTGACGACGAGGAGGAAATCGACCTGGCCTACCGCGCCCGCGAGCTGGGCCTCTACAGTGGCTTTGGCGACGAGTGGTTGCGCATCGGCGGCCTCAAGATGGCCATTGACGGCGGTACCACCCCGCATACCGCCTTTATGTACGAGCCCTACGAAGGCGATAGCGAACTGGTCGCCTTCAATCGCATCGAGCTGGATGCGCTGTATCGCTACTTCCGCACTGCCCAGGAGCTGGGTTGGGATGTAGGCATCCACTGCTGTGGCGACCACGCCCAGGACATGGCCGTGGATACCTTTGCCCGGATAGCCCGCGACGTGCCCAATCCCGACGCGCGGCACAATATCATCCACGCCTACTTTCCTACCGCCAACTCTCTGGAGCAGATGGCCGAGTACAATATCGCCGCGGTGCTCCAGCCCACCTTTATCTACTGGGAGGGTGAACTCCTCTTCCGGGACGTGGGTCAGCAGCGGGCCCTGAACTACAAACCGGTGCGCAAGTACCTGGACAACGGCGTTGTGGTCACCTCCAGTTCCGACGTGACCAGCACTGTGTCCGCCAACCCCTTTGTCTCTCTCTATGCATTGATCTCGCGCAAGAACAGGCTTGGCCAGGATATCGCGCCGCTGGAGGCCATCAGCCGTGAGGAGGCGCTGAGGACCTATACCGCGGGCGGGACGTGGCTGACCAGGGAAGAGGACCTCAAGGGCACCATCGAGGTTGGAAAAGTGGCCGACATGGCGGTGTTGGACCGCGACTATTTTGCTGTGCCTGAGGCAGAGATCAAGGACATACAGGTGGGTGTGACCATTGTGGGTGGTTCTGTTGTCTGGGAGCGTGGGTGAGGTTGGCTGGAGGTTGGCGTCGCTACCTTGATTGATACAACAAACCAGATAGGATACAAGGAGATTGAACATGCAATACAGCAGTTGGCCTGATGGATTGCCCCGGCCGGGCAATCGGAGGCTGGAGAAACTGGAGAGCGTCTCGCCATGGTTCGAGGTCTACCTGGTGGGCGAGGGTACCTTTGCCCTGTTGGAGCCAAGCCACTATGAGGAAGTAATCTCGTACCTGATCCTGGGTAGTGAGCGAGGCATCCTACTCGATACCGGCATGGGCATCGGCGACATTCGGGCTGAGGTCGAGCACCTCACAGAGCTACCGGTGGTGGTGGTCAACAGCCACGGTCACTATGACCACGTGGGCGACAACTTTCGCTTCGCTGAGGTGTGGGCCTATGACCATGACGTGGAGATTGCGCGCATTGAAGGGGGGAAAACGCGGGCCGAGTGCGAGCATTATCTAGAGCCAGACTCTTACACGGAGCTGCCGCAGGGATTTGACCCTGCGGCCTATGAGATCCGGCCGTCGCTGGTTACAAAGCGGTTGCAGCACCTGGATACCATTGACCTGGGTGGCCGGACATTGACAGTGCACCACACGCCTGGTCACAGTTCCGGCAGCATCTGCTTGCTGGACAGCCAGGACAATCTGCTTTTCACCGGCGACGCCTTCTACCCCGGCATGATGTACGGCCACTTTGAGGACTCTGATTTCGAGACCTACCGGCGATCAATGGCCTACATGGTCGGCCTGCAGCCGGAGGTTAGCCACCTCTGCCCAGCTCACAACGAGGCCTACGTGCCCAAGGATGCGCTGGAGCGGGTGCAGGATGCCTTTGAGCAGATCGTTGCCGGCCAGGCGCCCTACGAACTGGAAGAGGGCGCGCGTGTATACCGCTTTGAGGGCTTTGGCCTGATGCTGCCATGAGTGGCTGCCCACTGAAAAAGGGCGATGGGGCTATCCCCATCGCCCTTTGCCTTTGCGATTTCTGGATCAGAGTTTGAGTGTCTGCAGTCGCTCCATCGCCTCGCAGAGTTCCTCCGTTGGTACGGTGAGGCTGCCTCGCACATAGCCCTCACCTCCCTGCCCAAAAAAGATGCCGGAAGTGAGCCATACCCCGGTCTGGTCCAGCACCCACTTGGAGAACTCCAGTGAGTCCGGGTAGCTCTCCGGCAGTTTGGCCCAGACGTAGAGCGTTCCCTTTGGATAATCCGTCTCTAGGCCGAGAGCCCGCAGGCCCCGCACGACGATATCGCGTCGCTCTTGATAGATCCGATCCCGTTCTACTATCCAGCTCTGGTCACCGGTCAGCGCCTCGATGGCGGCCAGTTGGGTCGGGCCAAAGAGCCCCATACTGGTATTAAAGCTTACTTCTGCCAACGCCGTCAGGACCTCCGGTTTGCCCACGGCCGCACCCACTCGCCAGCCGGCCATGTTGTACGACTTGCTCAGGGTGTTCAGCTCGATGCCAACCTCTCTGGCGCCCTCTGCTGCCAGGAAGCTGGGAGCGACGTAGCCGTCAAAGGTCACGTCGGAATAGGCATTGTCGTGGCAGACCAGGATTTCGTACTGCCGGGCAAAGTCTACGACTTCCCGGAAGAAAGACAATGGCGCCACCGCGCCGGTGGGGTTGTTGGGATAGTTTAGCCACAGCAGGCGCGCCCGGGCCAGTACATCCTCAGGGATGTCCGACAGGTCGGGCAGGTAGCCGTTTTCCTCCAACAGGCGCAATCGGTAGACCTCACCTCCGGCGAACCTGCTTGCACGGGCGTAGCTGCCGTAGGCTGGGTCGGGTACAAGGGCCACCGCCCCCGGCTCCATGATGGCCAGGCCGAGATTGCCGATCGCCTGCTGTGAGCCAGCCTGGGGAAACACCTCTGTGACCGGGTCCAACTCAACGTCGAACCGGCGTCGGTACCAGGTCGCGATGGCCTGGCTCAGTTCTGTTTGAAAGCTGAACGGATAGCGCAAGTAGGTCGCTTCCGAGGCAGCTTCCAGGAGGGCTTCCACCACTGCTGGTGGCGCTGGCAGGTCCGGATTTCCCGATGCCAGCGAGATGGTTTTCACACCTTCGGCCTGTTTGGCCCGGATCAGCTTGCCGACGGTAAACCAGTGGATGTTTTTCTGTTCCTGCAATCGTTGGGCCAGTTTCATTCCTTGTCACTCCCCCCGGAGGTCAGGATGGCTTCCCGGTTGGGCCAGCGGTACCTGTAGTCGCATACCACGTCGAGGATCACGGGCGTCTCTGCGCTCAAGGCCAGAGAGCGGGCCACGGCATCTGGCAGTTCTTCGGGAGACTCGACCCGGATACCGGTCGCGCCAAAGCTTTCGGCAAAACCGGCAAAATTGATGGTCCCAATCTCATCGCCGTAGGAACGCTGGAACTGCCGGTGCTGGATGGCATTGATGATGCCGTAGCGGCTGTCATTAAGTATGACCACCAAGATGTTGGCTCCCGCCTCTACGGCCGTCACAAAATCAGGCGCAGCCATCAGCAGTGAACCGTCGCCGGTAATGACCACGACCTGACGGTCTGGGTAGACCAGTTTGGCAGCGATGCCTCCCGGTAGCTCCCCGCCCATGGTACCCCAGGAAGCCTCCTCGATAAAACTCTCACGGTTTCGGACCGCCAGCATCGTGCGCGCCCAGATGGTATGGTTGCCCACACCGCCCACCAGAATGGCATCCTCGTCCAATGCCTTGGCCAGTTCCATGCCTACCCGGCCAAAGTGCATGGGCTTTGCCCCCTGGTAAGCCGCCATGTGGGTTGCCAAGCCCTTCTCCCAGGCCCCCCAATGCTGGCTGATTTTGCTCAAGGTGGCAGCATCGCCCGACTTGTGCCACGATTGGCCCTGCTCATCCGCGTGGGCCAGAAGGTATGACAGAAACAGCTTGGTGTCACTGGGAACCACGGTAGCCATGCCTGGTGCCGGTCCTAGTGTATGGGGCTCGTCTAGCGCTACGAGGATGGCCTTTTCGGGGGCATGCTCGGCCAGCATGGTGGTTATGAGCGTATCCGACCGCAGGCCCACGGCCAACAAAAAGTCTGATTCCTCCAAGAGTTCCCAGACAAAAGGATTGCCAGACCACTCGCTAAAGGTGCCCACAAAGAGTGGGTGGTCATGGGATATGGCCCCATCGCCATAGTTGGTGCATATCACGGGCGCGGAAACCGCTTCGGCCAGGGCAAGCAGTTCTTCCCCGGCTTGGTGGACCAGCACTCCGCGCCCAGCACAGATGATGGGCCGCTGGGCCTCCAACAGGCCCTGATAGACCTCTTGCACCAGTTCTCCTGGGGGCTCTTGCTTTTCCACCGGCGACTTCCGGTAGGGTGCAATCTCTACCTCTGTGGCTCCGGCGATATCCCACGGGATATCCACGTGAACGGGCCCGGGCCGGCCGCTGGCCGCCAGGGCAAAGGCTCGCGACAGGACGTCGGGGATGTCCTCTGGCCGCTCGACGCGCACCGACCACTTGGTGATGTCGCGGAACATCCGGTGGAGGAAATCGCGCCGGTCAACGCCGTGATAGGATTCGTTGCCGGCGTTCAGCGGTACATCTCCGGAGATGTGGACCACCGGCAGGGATGCGGCGTAGGCCTGCCCCACGCCGCTGAGCGAATTGGTGGCCCCCGGTCCGGCCGTGACCATGGCCACGCCCGGACGGCTGGTCAAGTAGCCGACCATGCCGGCCATAAAGGCGGCATTGCTTTCGTGTTTCACAACGATGTGGCGGATCTGTGGCGCATCGGCCAGCGCGTTGAACAGCGCCAGTACGTGCGTACCGGCCAATCCAAAGACAAACTCAACCTGCTCCTCTTTTAGCGCGTCTACCACTGCCTGGCCGGCGCTCATTCTCTTGGTTGTCATTTTCTACCTCTGATGGACAGAATGTATTCCCTTGAACATCCTCCGCAGGCTGCTTCGAGACCAAGCCTGCGGGAGGCTCTGACTATGGATCGTCTCGCTTCAGAAAGCCGGTCATGCAGTGCATCGCCCCGCCGCTCTTTTGGATCTCCCGCAGCTCGATCTCGACGATGGTGCAGCCGGCCTCCTCCAGGCGTTGCTTGGTGCGCGGGTTGTCTGTTGGCATGACCAGGTGTCCTGGCGCCAGGGCTACGATATTCTCTGGCATATGCTCATCTTCGGGCGCGACCTCCAAGATCCGGAACCCATGGTCGCGCAGTGTCTCGACCGCCAGAAGGGGGGTCTCGCGAAAGCGGACCAGCGCCAGGTCGCGATCGACGGCGCTCAGCACACCGTCCAGGTGCACCGTACCCAGGGGCAGTTGCACGCGTACCACCTGGCTATAGCCTACCTGGCGGAGCGCCCATTCGATCTGGCCGGAGCCAGCCGGATTGGTGCGCATGCCCTCGGCCAGGATGGCCAGGTCTGGATTGACCAACACTACGTCTGCCCCTTCAAAGGTTCCCTCGCCGTGGACCGTCATGAGCACAGGCACACCCAGCCGGCCCAATGCCTCGGCCACGAACTGCTCTTCGCCCGAGCGCTGCCGGGATGCCGGGCGGGTGATGATGGCCCCCTCGGGTGTCATAAGCATGAGGTCCCGGACAAAGTGGGCGTTTGGCCGGTCCAACCGCCCATTCTCCACAAAATGCACGGTCACGCCATGGGCCTGATAGAGATCGACCAGCTCGCCATGCTGAGTCCGGGCCAGTTCCGTGTCCTCCATGCCCTCCATCCAGAGTGCGGCATTGGGGTCGGTTACCGAATCGAGCTCTGGTCCTGGGCGCCGCATCAGGACCGCGTGCAGGCGCCCATACTCCGACGAAACGCCCCAATCCCCCCAGAACTCAGGCATCTCCTCCACAAATGTTCCTGCGCGGGGCAGCCATCCCGCTCCACCTTCTCCTGCCAGTGGCGTCATACCATTGCTCTCCTTGATGTCTTTGATACTCCAGGACCGGACAGGGCAGGTGCGCCAGTCGCGGGAGTGTCCCAAACCCGAGCGCTCCGCCCCAAATGCCCAGTCAGATCCTATCTGGATCGATGGATCTCGTCAAAATAGATATGGCCCAGGGGGGTGTCTTTGCCCTCTACTTCCTGCCAGGCCGCGTACACAGCCTCGCCCGTGATGGTGCTCTTTCCCTCGACGGGATGGAGTTCGGAGCCTTGAATCTCCCAGCCGCAGGCCAGTTGATCCTCATCCAGGATATCCGCAGTATGCTGGGCGTACGCGTCGAGCGCTTGCCTCAGTGCCGTTTCCCCCTCCTGGCTAAAGGCATCAACCATCGCCCCGGCCAGGAAGCAATAGAGCACGCCGTACAGCCGGGCGATCTTGGTCTCTGGATGGGCATCGGCCTTGGGCTCAGCGGCCGGCTCAGGGGCGCCTGGTTGGTTGAGTACAAAGGTACAGTACTCGTCTCCCTTGGTCAGATAATCGGGCAGATCCAGGGTCCCGCCAGAGTAGCACTCGTACATCGGATGATGCACTTCCGCGCAGTAGATGATGCCTGCGTCCAGACTGTCCAGGGCGCGCCAGGTGTCGTTGTGGGTGCACTCGGTCACGGTGACGCGAAAGTAGGAGGGCGTGCAGATGCGCCCGTCCTTCTCCAGGCTGTCGGTGTTGGGCATGTCGCCCAGGTTCTGCAAGTTGGCCAGGTTCAGGGCCAGGCCCCGGGCCTGGTGGTCGGCGCGCATCCAGCCAGCCCGGTAGGTGCCATAATCGTGGACGGCTTGCCGCAGAACGCGTTCGCCCTCGTCGCCAAAGTTGTCGAGCATAGCTCGAGCCAGGAAGGAGTAGAGCGTACCATACAGCCGTGACCACTTGTTGGTGATGGTTCCCGCGGTTGCCTCTTTTACCGCCATGCTCAGAGTTCCCCTTGGGCGTAGACAAATTCGCCGTCAAGCATCGTGGCCACCACTTCTGTCTCCAATATAGCCATGGGGTCGATGGCAAAGATATTCTGGGAGAGCACGACCAGATCAGCCAGCATGTCTGGTGAGAGTGTGCCCTTGATATCCTCCTCCCCGCTGGCGTATGCAGCCCCCGCGGTATAGGCATAGACGGCCTCCTCCACGGTCAGGCGCTGCTCGGGATACCAACCCTCAGGGCCGGGGGAGCCATCTGCGCGGCGGCGGGTGACGGCGGCGTGGATACCGACCATCACGTCCAGATCCTCTACGGGCGAATCGGAGCCGAAAGCCAGGGCTGCGCCATTGTCCAGCAGGCTGCGGTAGGCGTAGGCACCGGCGCTGCGCGCGCCCCAAAGCGCGTCGGCCAGGAGCATATCCTGCGTCGCATGGATGGGTTGCATGGAGGCGATGACCCCTAGCTCTGCCAGCCGGGGTATGTCGTCCGGATTCAGGATCTGTGTGTGCTCGATGCGGTGCCGTAGGTGCAGCCCCTCGCCTGCCTCACGGCTGGCCTCGACGGCGTCCAGTACCTCGCGGTTGGCCCGGTCGCCGATAGCGTGGACAAAGGCGGGCAGTCCACCCCGGCTGGCTTTGCCAACAAGGTCTTTCAAGTGATCGGCCTCGGACACGGCGATGCCGCAATTGTCCGGTTCGCCCTCAAAGGGCTCGAGCATGTAGGCCGTGCGCGCGCCCAGCGCCCCATCGGCAAATGCCTTGAGCCCACCGATGCGCAATCGCTCGTCGCCAAAACTACTCTGCAGGCCCACCTGGATGGCGGCATCCAGATTGTCCTCGGGGATCTGCATCAGAATCCGCATATCGAGTTCGCCGTCGGCCCGCAGTTTCTGGAAGCCGCGGAAGGCAGCCATTCCCTCCATGGTGTGGACGCCGACCAGACCGTGCTTGTGGGCGTTGGCCATGGCCACTTTGATGGCCTCTACCGCCTCCTCAACAGAGGGATCCTCGAACAGGTCGGCCATCAGATCCATGGCCGTTTCCTTGAGGATGCCAGTGGGCTCGCCGGTGGCGGGATCGTGATCGATAGCCCCACCCGGTGGGTCGGGCGTCTCGGCGGTGATACCGGCCAGTTCCAACCCGAGCGAATTCGCCCAGCCTGCATGCCCACACTTGCGCCGGAGCCAGACCGGGTGGTCGGGAGCGACGCGGTCCAGGTCCTGCCGCGTGGGAAACTCGCCGCCGGGCCACAGCGAATGGTCCCAGCCACGCCCGGTGAGCCACTGGCCCTCGGGTGTTGTCTCCGCCCGGGCTGCCACGCGGCTCAGAGCCTCCTCCAGCGTGAGGACCGCCATCAAATCGATCTCCATCAGACTGAGGCCATAGGACATAAAGTGCAGATGGCTATCGGTAAAGCCGGGTACGACCGTGCGCCCGCCCAGGTTGATGGTCTTTCCCTCAGGCGCCAGGAGCGCATGCATGGCGTCGTCGTCACCCACAGCCAGCACGCGGTTTCCCGTGATGGCGATCGCTCGAGCCCGCGGCGCAGTGGCATCCATCGTGTACACGTTCCCGTTCAATAGCACCAGATTCGCTTGCACGAGATCCTCCTTGTGTTGGACTGTTTTCATCGAGCGCTGAGCCGGCCCGATGGCGGCTATTATAACATACTTTTGTTTAGGCCGCACCTATGGGAAAACCTGAACCGTTGCTTGAAAAGCTCCTCCAGAAACTTGACATCATGCCCGAGGTGATGTAGAATATCCTTGTCTATCCTATAGGATATAGGTGGCCTCGTGTTTGAGGCCATAGCCCTCTGGTTTTTGGATCTGATAGGTGTCTGGGTAGCAGAGCAACATCGGGCTTAGATTACTTGGGCAGCGCTGCTGCTTCTCGTGGCGGCGCCACAGGAGGCCCCCAATGATCACACTGTTGCAGGGTGGCTGGCTGGCCGCTTGGCAGGACAACCAGCACCAGATTGTAGCGCGTGGCGAGGTAGCCTTTCAGGATGGCGTGATCCTCTACGCCGGGCCGCAGTTCGACGGGCAGGCCGATGTGGTTGTCAACCGCCCGGACTGGTTCATCTGCCCTGGCTTTATCAATCTGCATGGCCATGTCGGAGTCGATCCCTTTTCTCCCTTTGTCGATGTCCCCCGCTCCGGACAGTATGCCCCTGGTCCTGATTTTGTCCAGCAGGCGCCGCTGGAGATGTGGCCGACGCTGACCCCCGAGGAACAGCGTTTGAGTGGCGAATTCTGCCTGGTGCAGATGCTGCGTACCGGTACGACGACCGTCGTTGACGCTCACGGCTACGGCGCCATCTGGTGGCTGGGCAATCCTCCCACCGACGAGGCTGCCTTGGCAGAGACGGTGGGGCGCCTCGGCAGCCGGGCCTACCTGGCCCTGGGCTACCGCTCAGCTCGTTCCTACAAGGATCGCGATGGCGTCTCGCGCCAGTACTGGGACGAGGCAATGGGCCTGGCTGGCCTGCAAGAGGGCCTGCGCTTTGCCCTGGAATACCGCGGCGCCCATGACGGGCGGGTCCAGACGATGCTGACGCCTCATGCCGTCGAGAAATGTACGCCAGAATTGTTGGCGGCCACGCTGGCCGAGGCGCGGGCTGCGGACCTGCCGGTCCAGGTCCACACGTCACAATCGGTTCACGAGGTCGAGGCGGTGCGCCAGCGGCACGGCGATACGCCCGTGGGCTTTTTGCATTCCCTGGGCTTCCTGGGGCCGGATATCATCCTGGGCCATTGCGTTTTTGTCGGCGACCACCCAGCCGTGGGGGGCAATTCTGACCGGGATCTGAAGTTAATTGCTGACGCCGGTTCGTCCGTGGCGCATGCGCCCCTTGCCTTTGCCCGGCGAGATGCCGAAGCGCTGCACACGCTGCCGCGCTATCTCGACTATGGCATCAATGTCGGCCTGGGTTGCGACATCTGGCCAGCCGATATCATCGGCGAGATGCGGTTGGCCTGGTTGATGGGCAAGTACGCCAATAGGACCGTAGACCGGCCGACCTGTATGGAGGTGTTTACTGCAGCGACGGTGGGCAGCGCTGATGCGCTCCAGCGCGAAGACCTGGGCCGGCTGGCGCCAGGCGCGCGGGCCGACATCGTCTGCGTCGACCTGTCCCGCTATCACTTTGGACCTGTGCTGGACCCGGTGCGAGCTTTGGTTTCCTTTGGCACGGGCCAGGACGTGGACCGGGTCTATGTTGACGGGAGTCTGATCGTCGACAGCGGGAATGTGCTGAATGCTGACGAGGAAGAGTTGCAGGCGGCTGCGCCCCAGATCATGAGCAAGCTGCATGCCGCGGCTACCGAGCGGGACCCTGCGGGCCGCACGCCTGCTTCGATCCTGGGGCAGGCTTAGCAGTTGGATGGGTCATAGGAGCAAACCGTGCGTACATTGATCCAGGGCGGTTGGGTCGTTGGTTTCCAGAATGGCCACCATGCCATCCTGCGGGATGGGGTCGTGGTTCTGGAAGATGACCGCATTCTGTATGTCGGCCCAAGCTTTGAAGGCCGTGTGGACCAGACCCTGGATGCCCGGGGCAAGCTGGTCTCTCCCGGCTTTGTCAATATCCATGCCGTGGCCAACATCGATATTCAGACGCTAGCCCTGGATTCAAACAGTGACGGCTTTGCCTCGCCGCACGCCTACGCCGTCGATGGAATGGGGCAGGTAGAGTTCACCGGGGAGCGGCTGCGGACGAGTGCCCTTTTCTCGCCTGGTGCAGTTACTCAAGGGAGGCTCGACAACCATCGTCGAGATCACGACCATGGCTCCCTCGCGCTTCGAGGTGTCCCGGGACGAGGTTCCGTTCCTGGCAGAGATCGCTGGCGAGTTGGGGGCTCGCATCTATGTCTCCCACAAGTTTCGGGCGGGCAAACGCTACCTGGACACCGATGGCCTGTGGCGGTACCATTGGGACTCGATGCAGCCCGCTCGGCGCTGGCCTATGCCCAAGACGTCGTCAGAACCTACGAAGGTGCCTATAACGACCGGGTACGTACCATGCTTTTTCCGTACCAGTTCGATGCCTGTACCGAAATCCTGGCCGAAGTCAAGCAGGCTTCTCGCGAACTGGACGTACCGGTGCACATGCACACCTCGCAGAGCCTGTTCGAGTTCCACGACTGCCTGCGCCGCTACAACAAGACCCCTGTCCAGTTTCTGGATAGCATCGGCTTTCTCGATGACAGGACGATCCTGACCCATCTGCTCTATACGACCTTGCACCCGGCCTCCGGCTACCCGCCAGGGGACAGGTCAGACCTGCGGATCGTGGCCGACCGGGGGGCTCACGTGGCCCACTGTGCCGATCGTGTATCTGCGCCGGGGCAAGATCCTGGGCTCATTTTCCCGCTACCGGGAGATGGGTATCAACGTACCCCTGGGCACCGACACCTACCCCCAGGACATGATCGAGGAGATGCGCTGGACGGCGCTGGCCTGCAAGTGGTCGGACCGCAACGCGAATCATGGGACGGCGCGGGAGGTATTCAACGCTGCCACCTTGGATGGCGCCCGGGCTCTGGGCCGCGATGATATTGGCCGGCTCGCACCCGGGGCAAAGGCTGACGTGGTCATTGTTGACTTTGGACGAGCTGCACATCGGCCCGGTGGACGATCCCATCAAGAGCGCTGGTCTATGCCGCCAGCGGCAGTGACATAGATACTGTGATCGTTGATGGCCGGGTCGTGGTCGATGGCGGACAGCTATCCGGCGTAGACGAATCGGAGCTGGTCCAGAAGGCGGCCGACGGCCCACCTGTGGCAGAAGGATCGATTCGTAGAGCAACATCCCAGTGGCGAGTCCGACGATCTTCTCTTCCCTTCTACCTACTCGAGACTGCGAGGCGAGCTGTGACGACGCTGATTGAGGGCGGAACCGTCGTTGGCTTTCAGAATGGCGGGCACGTGGTTCTCCCCCGCGGCCAGGTGGCCTACAGCGGGAACGCCATCACCTATGTCGGCCGCGACCACAAGGGGGAGGCGGATACGCGGATCGACGCCCATGGCAAGCTGGTGATCCCGGGATTCGTCAACCACCACATGGCTTTTGGCGTGCACATGCAGCTTTTCCGGCTGGACGCTGTCCGGCCCAACTTTTTCAATTCCGGCATTGGCCTGGGGGTCCAACCCGAGAAGGCCTATCAGCGCACCGGGTTTGCAGAGCGCCAGACTGGCGAGCCAGCGCCGAATATGCCATGGCCTCGGCGCTGCGATCCGGCACCACGACCTTTGTCATGGTACCCAATTATGGTCGCCATCCCTACCGGGGGCGCATCGGCACCGATGAGGAGCTGGTCGAGGCGGTCGCTGCGACTGGGCTGCGCGCCTATCTCTCCCTGCCCTACATGTCCGGCGGCGCGACGGGCAAGGCCGATGGCACCCTGGAGTGGGTTTCCGCGGGATGCCCAGGGTTGGGAGGGCCTGGAGCAGGCCGTCGAATTCGCCCGGGCCTTCGATGGCGCCGGCGAGGGCCGGATCCGGACCTTTCTTTTTCCCTACCAGGCCGATAATTGCACGCCTGATCTGTTGCACGCTTCCAAGGAGGCGGCGGCCGAACTGGGTTGCCCGCTCAAGATCCACGTCGCCCAGTACCTGCTCGAGTTCCACGAAATCCTGAGGCGCACAGCCATGACGCCCATCCAGTACCTGTACGATGTGGGCTTTCTGGGACCCGAGGTGTCGCTGACCCACGCTATCTTTACCACGCGCCACCCCTGGCTGGGCTATCCGCTGGATGACGACAGCGATGTCGGCCTCATTGCCGCCAGCGGCGCCAGCGTGGCCCATTGTCCTGTGGTGTTTGCCCGGAGTGGGGTGGCGCTCCACTCTTTTTCGCACTATGTGCGGTCCGGCATCCCGGTCTCGCTGGGTACCGATACCTCGCCCCACGATATGGTTATGGAGATGCGTGCAGCCGCCTTGCTGAGCAAGCTGGCCGACGGTGACGCGACATCTGGCCTGGCCCGTGAGGTCTTTGACGCTGCCACCCTGGGCGGGGCCAGGGCATTGCATGCGCGACGACATCGGCCGCCTGGCGCCTGGCGCCAAGGCGGACATCGTGCTGGTCGATCTGGAGAAGTACCCACATCGGGCCGGTCGCGGCCGACGACCCCATCAAGGCGTTGGTCTATTGCGCCCATGGCAGCGACGTGGATACGGTCATCGTCGATGGCGATCACCCGCGTTGGAACGGGGCCAGCTGCTGGGCGTCGACCTGGAGCAGCTGCGAGCTGGCGCTGAGCAGTTCAACCGCAAGCTCTATGCCAGGACAGCAGTGGACCACTCTACAAGGGCCAGCCTTTGACCGAGTTCTACGAGCCGGCCTTTCCCAACTGGGAGGAGAAGTGCATGACCAAGCAGCCAAGCATACCTGTAGACCTGCTGATCGAGGGGGGCATCGTCATCACCATGGACGCCGAGCGCCGAATCTATGACCAGGCTACGTGGGCGTCAAGGATGGCAAGATTGTGGGTGTGAGCAGTCTGGCCCGAGACTTTGCGGCCAGGGAGCGGATCGACGCTTCCGAGATGCTGGTCATGCCCGGGCCTGGTCAATGCCCACAACCACCTGGACCAGTGCCTGTACCGGAGTTGTTTCGACGAGCCCAATCCACTCGGGTCCTTCTGGCACATGGCCCTGGGTCTGACCCGGGAACGGGCGCGGGCCGGCGCCAGCCTTTCGCTGCTGGAACTGGTCCACTATGGGGTGACGACGACGCAGGAGAGCCATTTTACCCACTACCACATCGATTCGACCGACGGTGTCATGTGATGCGGTCCTGCAGTCTGGCATGCGGGCCGTCATTGGCCGGGGATTTAGCGATGGCGAGCAGATGGCGGAGCCCATGCGGGAGCGACGCTGGCGGATGCCCTGGCAGGATCTGGACCGCCTGGAAGCCGAGTACGATTCTGAGCGCATCCGCATCAACTCGGAGGCATCCAAAGCCCTGCGCTGTACGCCCGAAGGCGGTCCTGGCCATGTACGGTTGGGCGGGGAGCGGGGCAACTGTGGCACATGCACCTTGGCCATCACCGCGAGGAGCTGGACGATGCGCTGCAAACGGTGGGCATGGGCACGGTCCAGTACCTGGACAGCCTGGGTGTGCTCGGGCCAGAACTGTTGGCCGTGCACTGTACCCGCAGCGGCCTGCTGGAGGAGGAGCTGGCATTGTTGGGCAGTCGCCAGCGTGCGCATCGCCCACTGCCCCGACCAGGCCCTGCGCACTGGGCAACCAGGCCGCCGCCCATCTGGGAGCTGGAAGAGCTGGGGGCACTGGTGGTCATCTGGCGTCGACGGCTCAAACTCGAACAACGGGCAGAATATCTGGGAGGCGATGAAACTGGCCGTCTACCTGCAGCGCTCCCAATCCGGCGACCGCTACCTGGGCACGGCGGAGCAGGCCCTGGAAATGACGACCATCAAGGCGCGCGGAGGCTCTTGGATCATGGGTGATCGGGTGGGTTCGCTGGAACCTGGCAAGAGGCCGACATTGCCCTCTTCCGGCGCGATCAATTGCACCTGGTGCCCGATGCGATGCTGGTCAGCAACCTGGTCTACTCCGGTGTGAGCACCCAGGCCGACACGGTACTGGTCGGCGGTAAGCGTGGTCTTGCGCGACGGGCGCAGTACGGTCTTTGACGAAGAGCGAGGTCGTGGCCCGGGCGCGCGAGGCCCAGGCGGCCATGATCGCGGAAGCGGGCTACGAGGGTGTCTTGGGCCCCAGCGCCTACTGGCCCGTCACCCCATGAAGCATCGATTGCACGAGGACAGACCAAAGCGGATGACAGAGAAACCAAAGCAGACTGTAGATCTTCTCATTGAAGGCGGCATGGTCCTCACCATGGATGCCGGGCGCCGCATCTATCATCCGGGCTACGTGGCCGTCAGGGATGGCAAGATCGCCGGCGTTGGCAGCTCGGCGAGTCCGGCCTACCAACCCAAGGAGCGGCTCGATGCCAGTGGAATGCTGGTAATGCCCGGTCTGGTGAACATCCACAACCATCTGGACCAGTCCCTATATCGCAGTTGCTTTGACCGGCCCCAGCCCGATGAGTCGCTTTCTTTCTGGCACATGGCCTTGGGGCTGACACGAGCAGCGAGCCCAGGCCGCCGCCAGCCTGTCCCTGCTGGACCTGGCTACACTATGGCGTGACGACGACGCAGGAGAGCCATTTCACCCACTACCACCCGGATTCCACCGACGGTGTCTGCGATGCCATCCGGCAGTCAGGCATGCGGGCGGTTGTGGGTAGGGGGTATGGGCGACGGGGAGCGGCAGCCGGAGCCTTTCCGCGAAAAGATCGAGGATGTAGTTGACGACCTGAACCGCCTGGAGCAGGAATACGATTCGGAGCGGCTGCTCATCAGTTCGGAGCCGTCTGTGCCCCTGCGCTGCACCCCCGAGGCGGTCAGGGCCATGCACGCCTGGGCGGTGGAGCGGGGCAAACTGTGGCACATGCACCTCGGCCACCATGGACCGGAACTGGCCGATGCGTTGCGCACTTGGGGCATGGGCACGGTGCAGTATACAGAGAGCCTGGGCATATTGGGGCCGCAACTGCTGGCCGTGCACTGTACCAGCAGCGGTCTGCTGGCAGAGGAGCTGGAACTGCTGGGCGGGTATCAGGTCCGGATCGCCCATTGCCCGGCCTTGGCCATCAAGGCTGGCAGCCAGGTGCCGCCCATCTGGGATCTGGAAGAACTGGGGGCGCGGGTAGCCATCGGCGTGGATGGTTCCAGCTCCAACAACGGGCAGAACACGTGGGAGGCCACGAAATTGGCCGTCTACCTGCAGCGCTCGCGCTTTGGCGACCGGTTCCTGGGTACTGCCGAGCAGGCCCTGGAGATGGTGACCATCAAAGCTGCGGTGGCCTTGGACATGGGCGACCAGGTAGGATCCCTGGAGCCTGGCAAACAGGCCGACATCGCCCTCTTCCGGCGTGACCAACTGCACCTGGTGCCTGATGCCATGCTTGTCAGCAACCTGGTCTACTCGGGCGCAAGCACCCGGGCCGACACCGTGTTGGTTGGGGGCGACCTGATCCTGCGCGACGGGCGCAGCACGGTTTTTGACGAAGGGGAGGTTGTGGCCCGGGCGCGCGAGGCCCAGGCTGCCATGATCCAGGAGGCGGGCTACGGTGACAGGATCGGGCTGAGTGTCTCCTGGCCCGTCGTAAAGCCGCCTACATCATAGATTCCAAAGTTTTCCGAAACTTCGGAAGCCAGGAACGCAACCAGAGGTATGAAATGACTCTCAAAGTTATCACAGACGTCAAAATCGCCGGCTGCAACGTAGGACCGAGCCTGCCTATGGTTGGGCCGGTACAAGATGGGGGAACCATCGTCGCCAGAACGGCCCCCGGCTGCTGGGGGCCCATGATCACCCCCCACCTGGATGGCGGGCACGAGATCACCGAAGCTGTTGCCGTGGAGGGGGCTGACGTCGGCGATGCGATCGCCATTCGCATCCGTAAGATCACCGTTCAATCCAGGGCCACGGCCTCGGGTACCGGTGCGGCTGTCGAGGGGACCAGACTCAAGCGTGGGTCCCAGGTTATCAGAAAGTGCCCTCAGTGTGATGCCGAGTTCCCTGCTACGGTCGTGGCGGGCATTGGCCCTGGGGCGATTCAATGCCAGAACTGTGGGGCAGAGGCCATGCCTTCCCGGATCACCTCCGGCTATACTATGGTCTTTGATGATACGGGGACCTTTGGGCTCACGGTTGGCGGTAGGAAGGCGGCGGATATTGCCCACGAGGCTGCCCGGTACACGGCCCTACCCTCCAGTTCAAGACAGCATTCCGTGCTGGCCCTGGCCAGCGCTGATCTCCGGGGCGGGATCCTGGCCCGCATGAGGCCCTTCATTGGCAACATCGGCACTGTCCCGGCCATGGATATTTCTGCTTCCTGCAATTGTGGCGATTTTGGCCAGAGTCTCCATGAGGACGGCCTGAGCCCGGAAGAGTTTAATGCTTTGACCGACGGTCACTTGGACGCAGACTCTGTTCGGGAAGGCGCCATCCTGATCTGCCCGGTCAAGATACAGGGCGGGGGCATCTACCTGGGCGACGTGCATGCCATGCAGGGCGATGGCGAGATTGCCGGTCATACCACCGACGTCTCAGCCGAGGTGACGCTCAGTGTTGAGGTCATCAAGGGGTTGTCCCTGCAGGGGCCGGTCCTGCTGCCGCCATTGGAGGATCTACCCTTTTTGTGCCAGCCCTACAGCCAGGTGGAGGTGGAGCACGCGCGAAAACTGGCCGCTGAGTGGGACACGGACCTGGAGCAGGTGGCGCCGATTCAGGTTGTTGGCTCCGGGCCGGATCTGAATGCGGCGGTGCAGAATGCCCTGGAAAGAACAGCGTACCTTCTGGATATGAGCCTGGACGAGGTAAAGAACAGGGTGACCATCACCGGCTCCCTCGAGATCGGCCGGGCGCCGGGCTTGGTACTGGTCAGCGTTATGGCCCCGGTGGAGCAATTGCAGCGGCTGGGTATCCTGCCTTTGGTACGAGAGCAGTATGGTCTCTAGACCAGACGTCGGAGGTTGCGAGCCGGGTGGTTCGTTTGAAACTTCCAAGGTCTAGTTGGGCTTCGAAGACAATCGAAAGACACTGAAAGGGAGTTACTATGCCTGAGCAACCAGCCTGGCGGTTTCAAAAACTGATAAAACCTCTGTACGACCCGCCGCCGCAGCACCTTGTCCTGAAGGGACGGGTACTAACCTGCGTGGGCGACACGATCCTTGAGGATGGTTTCGTCGAGATCGACGGCGACCAGATCAGGGCCGTGGGCAGCGCGACGGAGTTGGGTGAAAGCGATGCCGATGTCGTCGACACCGGGGGCACCTTGCTTCCCGGCCTTTTTAACAGCCACGCCCACCTGGGGTGGGACGGCATCCACGATCTGGCCCAGCAATCCATCTTTGACAGCCCGGAGATCAGCGCCTACAAGTATGCGAGCAACATGCTGATCTCGCTGCGAGCCGGCATCACGACCGTGCGGGACCTGGGTGTCAACGCGACCAACTTTGCCGCCAAGCAGGCCGTGGAGCAGGGGATCTACCCCGGCCCGCGCCTGTTGATCACTGGCGAGTCGATTGTGCAGACTGGCGGCCATACCTATTGGACCTGCCGGGAGGCCAGCGGGGCCGACGAAATGCGCCGCGCTGTGCGCGACCAGGTTCGGGGCGGGGCTGATCTGATCAAGATCATGGGCTGCCACGATACGCTCGAGTTCACCGACGCCGAACTGGAGGCCGTTATCGACGAGGCCCACCGCAATGGCCTGCCTACCACGGCCCATGCCACTTTTGACGCCTGCATCAACCGGGTGGTCCGTTTTGGCATCGACTGCATCGAGCACGGCGGCCAGATGAGCGAGGAGACGATCCAGCTTTTACTGGACCGCGGGATCCCCATCGTCACGACCATGGCGCCGGTAGTCATGCAGGCTCAGCCTGAGGTGGCGCGCAAGTACAACATTCCCGAGTGGAAGATCGCCGAGCGCCAGCGCGCAGTGGCCGATCCCAGCCGCTATGACAGCCTGGTGGCAGCAGCCAAGGCCGGGGTTCCCATCGTTTTCGGCACCGATGCCGGCAGCCCGGCCGTGGGCCATGATATCGTCGCACCTGAGCTCAAGTTCTTGGTCAAGCTGGGCCTGGTGCCCGGCAACTATGGTGCGCTGCGCAGCGCGACCAGCGTCGCAGCCTGGCTCAACGGGCTTGACGACAAGCTGGGCACCCTGGAAGCGGGCAAGCTGGCCGATGTCATCGTCGTGGCTGGCAATCCCCTGGAGGATCTGGACGCGCTAGAGGAGGTCCATATGACCTTCAAAGCCGGCCAGCGCCTGGTCTAAGAATCTGAGTGAGGTATTGAACATGACTGCAAGTACCGTTGCTGATCGGGCTCTTTCGGATAGGGCCAAACTTGTGGGCGCCACGTTGGAGACCCAAACCTCTATCCCGCTGGAAGGGGTGATCAATCTCGGGACCGGGACCCCAGACTTTCCGACGCCTGCCCACGTCATTGACGCAGCGAAACGGTCCCTGGATGAGGGACGTACCCAGTACACGGCCTGGTCGGGCATCTTGCCTCTCCGCGAGGCGATCGCCGATAAGCTGGACCGGGATAATGGGCTCAAAGTTGATCTGCAAAATGAACTCATCGTGACGACGGGTGTCCAAGAGGCGCTCCTGGTTATCTTTTTGGCTCTCTTGGACCCGGGCGACGAGATGCTGGTTCCCTCGCCTTACTACAACGAGTACCATCGCGACTCCCTGGTGGCGGGCGGCCGCCTCGTCACGGTGCCCACCTACGAGCGGGACAACTTTCTGGTCGATGTCGCCGAGATCGAGGAGCGTATCAACCCCAGGACCAAGGCCATCATGCTCAACAGCCCTGGAGGCTCGACCGGTACAGTTCTCTCCCCTCAGGGCCTTGGAGGAGATCGCTGAGCTGGCCCAGAGGCGCGATCTGGTGGTGGTTTCCGACGAGATCTATGAAAAATTCCTCTACGACGGCTATCGACACCACAGCATCGCAGCCCTGCCGGGCATGTGGGAACGGACGGTCACCGTCAACGGTTTTTCGAAATGCTACTCGATGACGGGCTGGCGGGTGGGCTACCTTACGGGACCGGCAGATCTGCTCGAAAAGATGCTGGCCTTCAAACACTCCATGACCATCTGCGCGCCAGCCGTGTCTCAGTGGGCGGCCCTGGCAGCGCTGACCGGTCCCATGGACTGGTGGCCGGCGGTCAAGAAGGACTATGAGGAGCGCCGCCAGCTGTGGATGGAGGGCCTGGACGCCATGGGTTTGAGCTATGGCCAGCCGCAGGGTGCCTTCTATCTGATGGTCAATATCACCCCCACGGGCAAAACTTCCAAGGAGTTTGCCCAAGCTCTTAGACAGGAAGAGAAGGTACTGGTCGGCCCTGGTTCAGCCTTCGGTGATGAGGGAGAAGGCTACATCCGCGTGTCCTTCAACGCACCTGTCGATAAACTAGAAGAGGGCCTGCAGCGCATGCAGCAGGCAGTGACGCGCTGGAGAACCCTCGATAACAAGGTCTAAAATATAAAGGAGAGATTGACATGACACAGGACCCAAAAGTAACCAGGATTCATCACATTGGCGTAACGGTCAACGACGCGCAAAAGGCTGTGGAACAATGGACGTCGGTTTTTGGCTGTGAGGGCAAGGTCGTTGACATCCCTGAAAATGGCCTGCGCATCGGTGTGGTCAAGGTGGTGGACGTGACCTTCTTTCTGAACGAGTACACCGACCCCGACCGGCGGGCGCAGGCGACCGAGGGCCTTGATCTGCCGGTGACCTTTAGCGGGCACAGGATCGTCAACGAGACCGGCGAGGGAATCTCTCACATTTCCTTCGAGACCACCGATCTGGACTACATGCTTGATAGAGCGACCAACGCCGGCATGCGCATCCGCTTTGAGGAACACCGGGATGCCCTGGAGGGTGTCTGCAACTTTATCGTGCCGGAGGATGCCCATCTGCCCCTCGAGTTCATGCAGGCAGTGGAAGGCAAAGTGAACCCGCTGGAATGAGTCAATCACCCTGGCCAAGGCCGTGCTGAATCTTCGCGTCGGGCGGAGCTCGGTGGCTTTGTAAAGAACAGAGATGCAAAGGAGACGATGAGGCCATGAAAGTACTGAATCCCAAGACGATCTACAACACGCCGCGCTACTATTCGGGAGTCAGGGCCGGCAACATGATCTTTACGGCTGGGCGCGTGCCGCTGGATATCGATGGCAACGTGGTTGCGCCCAACGATGCCCGGGCCCAGACCGAGAATATCATGGATTCCTTGCAGGCGATCTTGGCTGAGGGGGGCGCTACCCTTCAGGACGTGGTCTATGTGCACACTATGTTCCTCGATGCAGAGGACATGCCCGTCATCCATGAGGTACGCCAACGGTATATGGGCGACCACTACCCGCCGCACACTGGCACCAAGCAGGACAGCCAATCCTGGGTAGAGCGCGGTATCCGCCTTGAGATTGAGGTATTCGCCGTTGTAGAGGACTAGATCCTTCCGGCCCTTATCTTCAACCTCGACATTCTTCTGAAAGGGGGCATGGTCAGATGGACGAAAGTAGATACGCGCTACCCGGAGTGGAAAAGATCCAGAGGGGGCCGCTGCGGGAACAGGTCCGGGCCCAGATCAAGCAGCTTATTCTGACCAACCAGCTTCGTCCTGGCCAGGCCATCGTCATCGACCGGCTGGCCAGTGAGTTGGGCGTGAGCCATACACCTGTGCGCGAAGCGCTGGCCATGCTCCAGCACGATGGCCTGGTAGTGATGAGACCCTATGAGAATCCTCGTGTGGCCGAGATCGAGGCATCGGATGTGCGCGATGCGTGGGAGATGCGCCTCTTGCTCGAAGGCTGGGCCATCAATGAGGCGGCGCTCAGGCTTCCGGAGGGAGCGCTCGATGAGATTGCCGATGCGCTGGCATGCGCTCGCCAGGACGCAGGCGAATCTCGATACGAAAGCCATCTGGAGTCTGACTTTGCCTTGCACGAGATGATCCTGCAGGCCACCGGAAACCGGTTGTTCGAGCGGCTGGCCAGGTTGGTGAACGATCAATCTGTCCGCATTCGCTGGCTGGTCGAGACGATCGCGCCAGCGGAAGAGGTACTCGTCATGATCGACGAACACTGCGGAATCGTGCAGGCCCTGCGGGCCCGCGATCAGGAGCTGGCCTACGAGCGTCTCATTGTCCACCTCAAGGGTGGCAAGGGGCGTACTTTGAGAGCACTTGAGAAACTCCGTACGGAAAGGGAGTAGAGAGGCGCTATGGCCACTGTCGATCAGTTGAAGCGCATTGGTTGTGTCAGCGAGTTCGAAGAGCAGGATGTGAGCGATGCTGAGCTGGCTGCCATCGTGGAGATGGCAGCGTTGGCGCCGTCAGCGGCCAACGCCCAGCCCTGGGAGATCGTTGCCGTCCGCGACGGAGAGCGGAAAGTAGACCTTGTCCGCACGTTGCTGGACTCCCACCTGCGCCCGCGCCTGGGAGGCGATGAGCGGCGGGATTGGTTGGCTCAGGCACCCGTCGTTCTGGTCCTGTGCCTGGATCGCTTGCGGGCCAAGGCCCGCTACGGCGAGATTGGGGAGAACCTGTTTGGAATCCAGGACAGCGGTGGGGCGGTCCAGAATATGCGGCTGGCGGCCCTGGAGCTTGGGATCAAGAGCTGCTTGATCCGCGAATTCGACCACCCGCAGATGGCTAAACTCCTGGAACTGCCTGAGCACGTCGAACCGCTTATCTTGATTGCGCTTGGGCATTCCCAGGCAGAGGCGGCGCGACTGCCCCTCCTGCCCCTGGATGACTTTTTCCACCAGGAGCGGTGGTAGATAAGAGAAATTGGGGGAACGGTTCTATGAACGTTTTGGAGGCCATCTACCAGCGCCGAAGCGTGCGCAGTTTCGTGGACAAGGATGTGCCGGACGAGGTATTGTGGCAGATCATCGAGGCTGGCACCTGGGCGCCATCCGCCGGTAACATGCAGGCCTGGGAATTTGTAGTCCTGAAGGACCCGGAGGCGCGGCAGAAAGCGGTGGACACCACCGATGCGGGCATCACGACCCGGGCTGGCGTGACCACCCAGGAATGGATGCTGGCGGCCCCGGTCATCGTCGTCGTGTGTTACGATCTCAAACGCATGACTGCCCGCTATGGACAAAAAGGTCGTGATCTCCTGACCAAGTTGGACTGCATGGGCTGCGTGGAGAACATGCTGCTGGCCGCCACCCACTTTGGGCTGGGGTCTTGCGTGGCCGTTGGCTTTGATCCGGAAGCACTGCAGCAGGCGCTGCCCATTCCCAAGGAGATCACACCTTTTCTTCTGGTCGCTCTGGGCTATCCAGCGCACCAGCCAGGGCCACCCTACCGGCTTTCGGCCCAGGACGTAGTGCGGGCAATTATCTGAGCACAAGTCCTGTTTCGTAGGGGGCTTGACAGCAGGAGTTGATCCTGATATAATGGATCCTGCATCCTATAGGATAGAGGATAGAGTCTGGAAAATCTTGGTGTTCTGACCCAATCGTGTTATCAGGTGATGGGGCAGGGCACCACTGGAGTAACAGTCGATGGAGACAAATGCCCCCGAATTCACCACCTGGCTCGATGAATTCTTCACCGCCTACTACCACCGCCGCCCAGTCAATGCCACGTTTGTTGGTGTCCACCAGTATGATGACCAGTTGCCTGATTACTCGGAGCAGGGAGCAGGTGACACGCTAGCCGAAATGGAGTCATTGCTGGAGCGGCTACGTTCTCTACCGGCCGAAGTCCTGACCGGGGCAGAATCGTTGGATCGCAAACTGGCCAAGGGCTATCTCGAGTGCCAGTTGTGGGAGTATACTTCCACCCATTTCCACCTTGGCAATCCATCCCTCTATACCGGCGAGGCGATCTTTGGCATCCTGTCCCTTTTTCTGACTCCATTTGCCCCACTGGACCAGCGCGTCGAGTCGGCCATCGCCCGTATGGAGGCGGCTGCAGCCTTGCTGGAGCAGGCGCGGGCCAACGTGCCCCAGGCGCCGCTCGCCTGGACCGAGCGGGCCATAAGGGAATGTACCGGAGCCCTGGCTTTCTTTCAGGACGGCGTTGAGTGGTTGAGCCAGAACGAGTCGGTCACCGATCCGCGCTTTCAGGTTTGCAGCGGACAAGGCCGCGTCGGCCTTTGCCGGATACCAAGGTTTCCTGGAAACTGAACTGCGCGCACACCCCACGGATGGCTATGCTAGCGGTGAGCCGGCCTTCGAGTTGATGATGCGCCAGGGTCACTTTGTGGATATGAGCCCCGACGAGATCGCTCGCTATGCCGAGGAGCAGATGGCCGAGGCCGAAGCTCAGCTCGCGGCGCATGCTGCTGACTTTGGTGCTGGCACCCCCGGCCAGGCGCTGGATGGACTGGCTGATCTGCATCCCACGGTCGAGGGCTACTATGACCGCTACACGGAGCTGTGGGAAGCCTGCCGGACCACGGCCGAAGCGCAGGAACTGCTGACCTGGCCCGAGTTTCCCATCCGCTACGTGCCCCGACCTGGCTGGGCGCGCAAGGCGGCTCCCTATCTCTACTTCCTGTTCTACCGCGCTCCAGCGGCTTTCAATAGACCGCCGGTTCACGACTACCTGGTAACCCCCATCGAGGCCACGATGCCGCCGGCTGAGCAGGATGCACTGCTGCGAGGTAACAACGACAGTGCTATCAAGCTGAACCACGTCGTCCATCACGGCAGCATCGGACACCACGTCCAGAACTGGCATGCCTACCGGGCGGAATCCCGCATCGCGCGGATGGCGGCTGTCGATTGTGCTTCCCGCGTCGCCATGTTCTGTAGCGGGACCATCGCCGAGGGTTGGGCCTGCTACGCCACCGGTCTCATGGGTGAGGCCGGTTTCCTGACGCCCCTGGAGTTGTATGCCGAACACCAGTCAAGGCGGCGGATGAGCGCCCGGGCCATCGTCGACGTGCGGCTGCACCAGGGGCGCATGAGTCTGGACGAGGCTGTGCGTTTCTATGAAGAGCGGGCTGGCATGCCGCACGGGGCTGCCCACGGCGAGGCGGTCAAGAACAGCATGTTCCCCGGCGGGGCCATGATGTACCTGATCGGCACGGACCGTATCCAATCGCTGCGCCAGGAGATGGCGCGACGTTGGGGCAGCGACTTTAGCCTGCGCCGTTTCCATGACCAGTTTCTCTCCTATGGCTCTATTCCCGTGGCGTTGACCGCCAGTGAGATGGAAAGGACAGCAGTTGATGCTTAGTGACAAAACCATGGCCCTCGCCGAGCAGGCTACTACCGCTCTGCTCGGCGTGGATGCTCTGTACCGGGCCGAAAGCGGAGATGAGGAAGGGCTTGTCGTCGTCAATATGGCTGCCGGTACCCACCAACCCGAAGCCTTTGATTCCTATGCCGCGGCCCGAGAACGCTTTGGGCAGTTGTCGATCCTGGCCGGCGAGCTGCCAGAATCGGACCGCCGCCGCTACTATGAGCAACTGTGCCAGTCTACACTGGCTTTTATGGACTGGCGTGAGGGCGATCTATCTCTTCCCGAGCAACTCACCGGTTTCCTGCATGTCCCAGCCGGGCCTGCTTCCGATGCCGAACTGGACGCCCTGCGCGGCGAGATGCGTTCTCTGTTGAATGGCATCGGCTACAGCGGCGATCTGGTGGCACAGTGCGCTGCCTGGGAAGCCCGGAACCGGGTTCCACCCGACGAGGTGCCAGATCTGAGCCAGGCGTTGATGGCAGAAGCCTGGGACCGCACCGAGGAGCGGCTGCACATCCCCGCGCCCAAGTCGGATGCTATGCAGGTGGTCCCAGTCTCGGGCGTTGCCTTTAACGCGCGCTGCAACTATCTGGTGCGCAAGATCGAGCTGAATACAGACCCGACCTTGACACGGCCAGGTTTGAAGCATCTGGCTGTGCACGAAGGCTGCCCGGGACACTATGTCCAGTTCAAGTTGCGCGAAAGTTGGTATCACGAGGGACTCGCGCCGGCCGACGGCCTGCTTTCGGTGGTCAATACTGCCAGCTCTTCGCCCTTTGAGGGCATTGCCGACAATGGCCTGCACATGCTGGATTGGATCGATTCGGATGACGATCGCTTCTCAGCCCTGATGGGCCGCTACCGGGCTGGCATCGGCACCGGGGCGGCCTGGCGCATGCACGCCCTGGGCTGGCCGGAGGAACAGGTCGCTGATTGGCTGCGGTCTGTTAATCTGGCCGGGGGCGAGGGTTGGGTGGCCAACCGCATTCGCTTTTTGGCTGCTCCGGCGCGCGCTGTCCTGATCTGGTCTTACTGGTGGGGCGAGCGGGTAGTCACGCCGGTGTGGCAACGAGTGCCGGCGGAGCGCCGTCCAGAGTTTTACCGCTATCTGTATGGGAGAATGCATTCCCTTCAGACTGTCGAGATGTTTCAATAGGAGCCGGCATTGCCATCGGCTGAGTGGTGTGGGCAAGACTCCTCCACGCCGCACCAAGGAGGTGAAACTAGAACATAACCAGTCGGATCTCCCGAGTGTGCTCGGGAATGAAGTGTAGGAACAAGCTGTATCCATTTTCGAAAGAATAAGGAGAAGGAAATGAAAAAGCAGTACTGGCCTAGCATGTTATTGATGATCGTAGTACTCGCGCTGTTGGTGACCGCCTGCGGTCCGGCAGCAACCGAGGCGCCGCCCGAGCCGACCGAGGCAGCCGCTGCGCCCGAGCCCACCAAGGCGCCCGCCGAGCCCGAGCCTACCGAGGCACCCGCCGAGCCGGCCGAGAAGAAGGTTTTGCGCGTGGCCTATGGTTCTGAGATCGATACGCTGAATGCGCTCACCAGCCAGAACCTTACCGACATCGAGATCACCATGATCGATGGCTTGATCATGAGTGATGACAACAACAGCTACATCCCGGTGCTGGCCAAAGAGATTCCCACCACCGAGAACGGCGGCATTGTGATGCTCGACGACGGCAAGGTCGAGATGACCTGGAACCTGTACGAGGGTGTCCAGTGGCATGACGGCGTCGAGTTCACCAGCGAGGACGTCTGCTTTACCTGGGAATTCATCGTCAGCGATGCCGGTGCTGCGGTCTATAACCAGACCGAGTATCAGAATATCATCGACTGCCAGGCGCCCGATCCCTACACCGTCGTCTTTACCTGGGAAAAGGTCTACGCGCCCTATGCCAGCCTGTTCGACACGATCCTGCCCAAGCATGTCCTGGAGGGCGAGGATATCCTCACCTACGACGCCTACAACCGCAGCCCGCTGGGTACCGGCCCCTTCATGTTCGCCGAGTGGAAATCGGGCGAGTACGTCCGCGTCGTAAAGAATGAGAACTACTGGCGTGGATCTGACTATCCCAAGCTCGACGAGATCATCTTTACCTTCATCCCCGACCCCAACACCCGCCTGAATGCGCTCAAGGCCGGCGAACACGACCTGGGCGAGGTCTTGCCCGCCCAGGTGGCGGAGGTTGAGGGCCTGGAAGGGTACAAGACCGACGTCGTCAACTCGAACATCTGGGTCTACTTTGGCACCAACGTAGCCACAGAGCGGGGCCAGATGCTGTTCGGCGACAAGAATGTTCGCCATGCCCTGTCCCTTGGCTTTGACCGTGAGTCCATCGCCGTCGATCTCATGGAGGGTACCGTAGAGGTTGCAGACACGCCGATTACACCCAGCAGCCCCTACCACAACCCCGATGTGCCCAAGTACAGCTACGATCCTGAGCAGGCCAAGCAGTTGCTCGACGAAGCGGGCTGGACGGTCGGCGACGATGGCATCCGTGAAAAAGACGGCGAGCGCTTCTCCTTCGCCATCATGAACCGTATGAGCCGCCCGGAACGTGTGGCCATTGCCCAGGTGATCCAGGCCCAGCTCAAGGAGATCGGCGTGGAAGTCGAGTTCGAGGATATGGAAAATGCGGCCTGGATCGAAAAGTGGCTCTCCACCGAGTGGGACGCCATCGTTGGCGGCTGGATCATTCCCGCCGATCCTAGCCTCACCTCTCTGTATGCCTGCGACGCTTCCAACAACTTTACAGGCTATTGCTTCGAGGATCTGGATGAGGCCATGCACGCCTCAGACTCCGTCTTTGACTTTGCCGAGCGCAAGCCGCTGATCGACGAGGTCCAGGCGATCCTGCAGGACGAAGTGCCGCAGTTGCCCATCTACTACCAGCCGAGACCCTATGTTCTCAGGGAAGACTTTGAGAACTTTAAGGGCAGTGGCACCAACCTGGGCAGCTTCTGGAACTCCTACGAATGGGACTTTGGCAACTAGCTGACTAAGGTTGTCTGGTCTGTATGGATTGGGCTGGAGACTCAGGTCTCCAGCCCGACCTGGCGATTTCCGTAGAACAGACGCTGAGCTTTGAAATGATGAGGGTCGGGATACTCTCCCTACCTGGAACTTGGTACGGGAATCCGGAGGGCGGCTTTCCATCGCCGCCAATCCCAGAAGCTAACTCATGGTGGAAGGTACTCAGTGAGTCGATATATACGTCGCCGGCTGCTGCAGATGATCCCGCTCCTGGTGGGAATCTCGATCATAATATTCCTCGTCATCCAGGCAGCCCCGGGTGGCCCGGAGACCGTCTTTCTGGAGACGGGGCGCTTTGTCGATCCAAAGATCATCGAGGCCTACCGCCACCGGCTGGGCCTGGACAAGCCTATCTACATTCAATATCTGCGCTGGATCAGCACCGCGGCCAAAGGGGACCTGGGTTACAGTTATACCTCAGCGCGGCCCGTGGCCGAGATGGTCTTTGAACGCCTGCCTGCGACGCTTGAGCTGATGCTGGTTGGTTTTGTTATCGCCGCCGTTGTGGCCCTGCCTCTGGGCGTCATTAGTGCCGTGCGCCAATATAGCGCGGTGGACTTTATGGGCACCGGTCTTTCCTTCCTGGGAGTCGCGATGCCGGTCTTTTGGTTCGCCCTGATCCTGCAATTGGTTTTTGCAGTCAATCTAGGCTGGCTGCCTACCTCGGGCCGTGCCACCGTTGGCGACAACTCGTTTTGGGATCAGGCCAGACATCTTATCTTGCCGGGCCTTGTCCTCTCTCTACGCTACATCGCCGGTTGGTCTCGCTATATGCGAACCAGCATGCTGGGAGTGGTCAATTCGGAGTATATCCGCACCGGACGGGCAAAGGGCCTTACCGAAAACATGATTCTGGGGCGGCACGCGCTCAAGAATGCGCTCATCCCCGTGGTCTCCATCATGGCCCTGGACCTGGCTGGACTATTTTCCGGGGCAGTGATCACCGAGACTATCTTTGCCTGGCCAGGCATCGGTCGCCTGTTCATCCAGGCCATGGGCCAGCGGGATTATCCCCTGTTGATGGCCATCTTGATGATGGGGGCATTCATGGTTGTCTTTTTTAATCTTTTCGCGGACATTGTCTATGGTTGGCTGGATCCGCGCATCAGTTACGAATAACACACTCAACTTTGGAACCTACGAATCACAAAATGGTTAACCAAAAACGCGAAATCGCAGACGTCGCTCCAGAGCAGGCTCATGTGCGTTCTTTGCGCAGCATGATCTGGCGGCAGTTCCGGCGCCACAGGGTGGCCATGGTCGCCGCCGTGGTGTTGGTGATCCTGACCCTGGCCGTGTACCTGGCCCCCATCATCGCCCCCTACGAATACGCCGCCATCGATCTGAAACATGTCAAAGAGCCCCCTTCAAAAGAACACTGGCTGGGCACCGACGATCTGGGCCGTGACTTGCTGACCCGCATCCTCTACGGTGGACGGATTTCGATGACCATCGGCATCTTTGCAGCACTGGTAGCAACCATCTTTGGCTCGCTGGTGGGGGCCTTCGCCGGCTTTTACGGGGGCGCAGTAGACAATGTCTTGATGAGGTTCACAGATATCATCTTTGCCATTCCATCACTGCCGCTACTTATCGTCCTGACCTCCTATACCAACGCCGCTGTTCCGGTCATGGTAATGATCATTGGGTTCCTGAGTTGGATGGGTACGGCCAGGGTGGTACGCGGTTCTGTGCTGTCGCTCAAGGAACAGGAGTTTGTGACGGCGGCGCGCATGATCGGCACCCGTGACAGGACCGTGATCTTTAGGCACATCGTGCCCAATGCCATGGGGCCGATCATCGTCGGGGCTACCCTGGGGTCGGCATGGCCATCATTATCGAGTCTTCGTTGAGTTTTCTGGGGTTGGGAGTCTCGCCGCCGACGCCTACGTGGGGCAACATGCTGCAGGACTCGCAGGATACCATGTCCACCAAGCCTTGGCTCACTATTTTCCCAGGACTGGCCATCCTGGTGACCGTGCTCTGTATCAACTTTGTGGGGGATGGACTGCATGATGCCCTAGATCCGACGCTACACCGAGGATAACTCGCAGGGGATAGCCAATGGTTCAGGATGCACGGAGTAGTATAGAAGCGCGATACGATCGGCTCAGCGAAGATTTTTTCGACGTCTACTATACCTATCACCCGCCGCACGCCACGCGGCAGGGGCTGCACCAGTACGACGATCACCTGGGACACTATCGCCGTGACGAAGTAGAGGAAACCCTGCGGCGCATGAAGGCCATCCAAGCTGAGGTAGCCCGCATCGATCCTGCCGGGCTGGGCTACTGGCACGCCATCGACCATCCGGTTCTGAGCACTCGCTTGAAGCGCGAGATCTATTGGATCGAGACCTGGCGTTTCTGGGAGAACAACCCCCTCTTCTACAAGGATACCATCGTCGAAGGCGTGTTCAACCTGGTCAGCCGTAGCTTCGCGCCGCTGGAGGAGCGCCTCAAGCTGGTGATCTCGCGCGAGCGGCATGTACCCCAGGTGCTGCAGGCAGCGCGGGAAAATCTCTCCAACCCACCCTACGAATACACCGAGCAAGCCATTCGTTTGATGCCGGGGGCTATCGAGTTCTTTCGCAGCCTGCCCCGCCAGTTTGACCGTGTCCAGGATAGCAGTCTGCTGAACGCTTTCCGCGAGGCCAACGACTGCGTGGTAGAAGAACTGGAGGGCTTTTTAGCATACCTGCAGGAGGATCTGCTGCCCCGTTCGCATGGCAGCTTTGCCGTGGGTGAAGCAGGCATCCAGGCCATCCTGGATGCCGAAGAGATGATCGACGTGCCGGTGGCCGAGATTCTGGCGCGCTGTTATGGTCATCTAGAGGAGGTCGAAGGGCAGATCGATGAATTTGCTCGCGAGATCGACCCAGCTGCCACGCCGGACGATCTGCGCGAGCGGATGTTGGGGCGTCACCCAACGGCGGACGATCTGATGCCGATGATGCGGCGCGAACTGGCCCGCATGCGCGGCTACCTCACAGACCGCGACCTGTTGACGCTGCCGCCAGAGATGCCCGACGTGATCGTCAGCCCCATGCCCAGCTATGCCAGCGGCGGGGGCATGATGCTCACTCCTGGCCCCTTCGAGACGGTGGCCAAGGAATCGTACTTGATGGTGCATCTGCCGCAGCCTGATTGGTCTGCCGAGCAGCTTCAGTCCCAGTTGCGAAACTTTAATACCTATTCCACGGTGCTGCTTTTCTTGCACGAAGCCTATCCGGGCCACCACACCCAGTTTCACCTGGAGCAACGCGTGCCCATGCGGGCCAGCAAGGACCACGACTCTGACTCCAACTCTGATGGCTGGGCTGAATATGGCAAGTATATGATGATCGACGAGGTGTATGGCGAACAGGACCCGCTATACCGCTTTGGCGCCCTTGTGTCCAAGCGTGCCTACATCGTGCGGGCCATCATCGGCATGGAGATCCACCTGCAGGTCCGGACCCTGTCCGAGGCGGCCGAGTGGATGGAGGCCAAGGCGGGTATCATGAGCGCCAGCGCTTACGGGCTGCTGGATCGCGCCGTGTACTATCCCACCCACCTGACCTATCATATTGGCTGCGAGATGGTGCGCAAGATCCGCGCCGACTATGAGACCCGGCTCGGCAGCGAGTTCAACCTAAAAGAGTTCCACGACCGCTTTATGACCTACGGCTTGATTCCTCTACAAGTGATCCGTCAGGACATGCTGGGGGCAGCCGATGATGGTGTTCTCTTCTGAAGAGGATGCTGGTGAGGGTTTGAGAAATGGAATATGGTCTTGAGGGCAGGGTAGCAATTGTGACCGGCGCCGCGCGTGGTGTCGGCCGGGCCCTGGTGGCGGGTCTTGTGCAGGCTGGGGTACAGGTGGTAGCGGCCGACCGCGAGGCAATCGGCCTGGCCGAGACGTGCGCCCCATACAGCAACGTCGTCGTGGCGGTGGTGGCTGACGTCAGTACCACTGAAGGGGCCAGCGAGATCGTCGACGCGGCCGTGGCGCACTTTGGGCGTCTGGACATCTGCGTGAACAATGCCGCTGTCGCGCCCCACACGGCGCTTCTGGAGGAGCGGGTCGAGGTCTGGGATACAGTCTACGCTGTAAACTGTCGCGGCACCTTCCTGATGACGCAGGCGGCGGCCCGGGTCATGATCGCCGCCGGACGTGGGGGCCGGATCATCAACTTTTCCTCGGCCGCCAGCAAGCGTGGCTCAGCCGGAGGAGCGGCCTACGCCTCCAGCCGGGCAGCGACCGAGAGTTTTTCCCGCGTCGCGGCCATCGAGCTGGCGCCGCACAACATCCTGGTCAACACCGTCAGCCCGGGGCTGATCGACACCCAGCCCAAGCCCCTGCCGCCTGACATGAAGGAAGCGTTGGAGGCCCGCATCCCCACCCTGCCTTTGGCCAGGCCGGGCGAGCCGGAGGAGGTGGTGGACGTGGTCCTCTTTTTGGCTTCCGATGCGTCCAGCTATATCAACGGCTCCGTCATCAGTGTCGATGGGGCGGCGTCGGTAGGGACTCGCCCTAGCGGTCCGGTAGTCGACGACGACGTGCGCTACGATTGGGTAACGGGGCGCGATAGAGATTGAGATCTTGAACCGAGCACGGTCCCAAAGCCATGCCAGGCAGATGGCCGGTGAGGATTGGGAACAAAGGAGAGTATGATGGCAGACAAACTTCGTGTAGGTGTAATTGGTGCTGGGCGCTGGTCGGCTTCGGCCCACCTGCCGGGATTCACCCGCTCGCCGCTCAGTGAGATAGTCATGATCTGTGACCTCCACCGGGATCTGGCCGAGGCCAGGGCCGAGGAATTCGGCATCCCCGAGGTGGTGACCGACTATGAAGAGATCCTGGAGCGCGACGACATCGATGTGGTCGACGTCGTGACCCGCGGCGACCACCAGGATCTGGTCTTTGCCACCCTGGAGGCCGGGAAGCACTGCCTGGTCGAAAAGCCGGTGTGCCACGATTATCGGGACGTGCTGCGTGCCCAGCAATTGGCCGATTCTAAGGGGCTAAAGACCAAAGTGGGACTTACCTTCCGCTATGCACCGGCTGTGCAATACATGTTCGAATTGGTGCGCGAAGGGTTCATCGGTGAGCCCTACGTCTTTAACGGCTACGAGCAAAATTCCCAGTGGCTGGATCCCGACAACCCCATGGACAAGCGCATCCACAGGGCCGAGCCGGTCGAAAAACAAACGTGGGGTACCGACCTGACGCGGGAGGGGATCCACGTCTCGTCGTTGGAGGGCTACGGCGCGCCGACTATCGACATTGGCCTGGAGTTGGTAGGTAGCGATCTGACCCAGGTAGTTGGCATTCTGGCCAATATGGTTCCCTATCGCCTGCGAACCAACTTTGATACTGAGCGGGAGCGGATTAACGTCGACGACGCTGACATCTTCATCGGCGAGTGCGCCAACGGCGCTCTCTACTCGCTGCAGAGCAGTTTTGTGACGGTGGGCAACTATCCCGGGATCGAAGCCCGCATCTATGGCTCTGAAGGCGCCCTGATCGCCCGCCTGGTGGAGGAGTTTGGGGTGATTCAGACCCTTCACGGCGCCAAGCCGGACGCCGTGGAGTTTGTGCCGATGGAGATCCCCGAGCGTTTCTTCCCGCCTGAATACCAGGACGGTGAGCCCTGGCCCTCGGCCTTTTACGTCGGGTTGGTACACAACTTTATGCAAGAGATCGTGGATGGCGGCGACACCAACCAGGGTAATTTCACCCAGAGTGCGCGGGTGCAGGAGATCATCAATGCTGTAACCCTTTCCCACCGGGAGCGGCGTTGGGTGGACCTGCCCCTGGAAGGCGACGTGGATCTGGGAGGCATGGGAGAATGAAACGCTTTGAGGACAAGGTTGCCATCGTCACCGGGGCGGGCAATGGCATCGGTCTGGCCATGGCCCATGCCTTTGCTGCCGAAGGCGCCCGGGTGGTGGTAGCGGACATCAATGAGGCATCTGGGGCGCGGGCTGTCGCCGAGATCGCTGCGGCTGGCGGACAGGCCATCTCTGTACCGACCGACGTGGCCGATGAGGCTCGGGTCGAGACCATGGTTCAAGAGGTCCTGGATCAGCTAGGCCGGATCGACATCCTCGTCAACAACGCTGGCATTGTCGTCCACAAGCTGCTGCTGGACTTGGACCAGTCTGACTGGGACCGGCAACTGGCGGTGCAGCTAACCGGTCCCTTCCTCACCTCCAAGCACGTAGGTCGGCATATGGTCCAAAGGGGTGGCGGGGGCAAGATCGTGAACATCTCTTCGGTTTCGGCCGTCATGGGCCGCGTCAAAGGCGGCCCCCACTGCACGGCCAAGGCCGGGCTGACGCTGTTGACCAAAGTGCTGGCCATGGAGCTGGCCCAGTACCAGATCAATGTCAATGCCGTGGCTCCTGGACTGATCGACGTGCCAGCCCAGCGCAACGAGGAGAACCTGTCTGAAGCCTATCAGACTCGCTATTTGGAGGAGGTCCCGCTGGGCCGCATGGGCCAGCCTTCCGACATTGCCAAGGCCGTTCTCTTTCTTTCCTCGGATGACGCCGACTGGATCACGGGTCAGCTCTATCTGGTCGATGGCGGATTGATGGCGGGACACTATTCCTTCCAGGGCGTGCACGACTTTACCATGTTGGATGGTCATTGATCTTGCGGGATCAGTGATGGAGGTCGGCCGGTGAGCGAAAAACCCAAGTATCTCTGCAATGCCCGGCTGCTTGACGGTGCCGGGGGTGCCGTCCCCGACGAGCCCTATGCCATGGTGGTCTCTGGCCGGCGGATCGAGGCCCTGGCGCCTCAATCCCAATTGCCTTGCCCCGAGGGCGGAAGCCCGATCGATCTGCGCGGCATGACGCTGATGCCGGGCATGATTGATTGCCACGATCACCTGGCCGTTCAGGAAGGCGGCATGGTGGCCCGGGCAGCCATTCCACCCAGCCTGGCGGTCCTGAGGACGGCCCAGACGCTCTACGATACCTTGCTCGGCGGGTTCACCGCCATCCGGGACGCTGGCGGCGTCGACCTGGGCATGAAGCTGGCCGTGGAACAGGGCCTCATCCCCGGACCGCGTCTCAAAATCAGCGTCAACCTGCTGTCGCAGTTTGGCGGCCACAACGATCACACCGAGCCGGCCGGCATCGATTCCGATTTCCCGCGCTTGCCCGGCGTCCCCAGTGGCATCTGTGATGGCCCGGACGGCTGCCGGCAAAAGACGCGGGAGATGATACGCGCCGGCGCCGACTGGATCAAGATCTGCACCACCGGCGGGGTGGGTACCCCCACGGGCGGCCCGCTTATCCGCCAATTCTCCCTGGAAGAGGTAAAGGCCATCGTGGACGCCGCCCACGCGGCAGGCAAGCCGGTCATGAGCCACGCCTATGGCGGCGAGGGTGTGGCCATCTGCCTGGAGGCGGGCGTAGATTGTATCGAGCATGGCGCGGCGCTGGACGATGACCTGATCGAGAGGATGGTGCGCCAGGGGACCTGGCTGGTCCCAACCTTCACCGTACTTCGCAAGATCGTCGAGATAGGTGAGCAGGAACCTTGCCCCATCCCGGAGTACATCCCGCGCAAGGCGCGGACTCTGCTGGCCCAGCAGGTCGTGAGTTTCCAGAAGGCACTGGCCGCTGGCGTCAAAATGGCCATGGGCACCGATGCCGGAGGCTTTGGCCACGGCCAGAACGCTTCCGAACTGGCCTACCTTGTGGAAGCGGGCATGACGCCCATGCAGGCCATCGTGGCGACCACCAGCATGGGCGCCCAGTGCATGGGGCTGGGACCCGAGGTAGGCGTGCTACGAGAAGGCATGCTGGCTGACTTGCTGGCGGTTGATGGTGATCCACTCCAGGACGTAACCATGCTCCAGGATCGCTCGCGGCTGCGGTTGATCATGAAAGACGGTGAGGTCATCAAGGATTCGCGATAGATAGAAAGGGTTAGCATGAACGGCGCACAAGCTTTGGTAGAAACGCTGATTCAGTATGACACAGAGGTGGTCTTTGGCCTGCCCGGAGACACTACCGTGGACTTGTACGACGCTCTCTATGCCCAGTCCCAGGCGAGTGGCAGTTCGCCACGCATCGCCCACCTCATGGCTCGCGATGAACGTTCTGCCGCTTTCATGGCCGACGCCTATGCCCGTCTTAGCGGCAAACCCGGCATCTGCGAGGGCCCCAGCGGCGGCGGCGCGACCTACATGCTGCCCGGGGTCGTGGAAGCCCAGGGCTCATCGGTGGCGCTGATTGCCCTGACCACGGACAACCCTCTGAGCTACGAGGTACAAGGCGCGCTCACCGACCTCGACCAGCCCCAGATCTATCGTTCGGTGACCAAGTGGACGGCGGTGGTCAAGCATCCAGATATGGTCCCCAGGTTCCTCCGTCGTGCGTTCCGCCTGGCGACCAGCGGTCGTCCCGGCGCCGTGCATCTGAGCCTGCCCAAGGATGTGCTGTCTGGAGATACCACAGCAGCGCCCCGGTTGGTTGGCGGAGCCAGCCTGCAAGTCGTGGCCCTCCTATCGAACCCGTCCCGCCGCCGACGCTGTCAGCCGGGCGGCTCGCAGGCTGCTGGTTGCTGAGCGCCCCGTCATCGTGGCCGGCGGAGGAGCGGTATCGTCAGGGGCCTTTGACGAGTTGCGCGGAGTCTCTGATTTCCTGCAAGCACCGGTGGCCACCACCATCAACGGCAAGGGAGCCGTCGCCGAAACACACGTGCTGAGCTTGGGCACGGTTGGGGCCAACGCGGGCCGGCCCTACGCGGCCCAAGTCCTTGCAGAGGCGGATCTCGTACTCTTTGTGGGTTCCAAGGTGAACTATGTGGATACCGATAGCTGGCGATACCCATCCCTGGCGGAGCCGCCTGCCATCCTGCAGATCGACGTTGATCCTGTCGAGATCGGGAACAACTATCCGATCGACGAGGGTTTATGCGGCGATGCAAAAATGACCCTGGCTGACCTGCTACAGGCACTGGAAGAGAGCGGTGGTTCGCCCCCGGATCGGGCCAAGTGGCTGGAGCAGATCGTGGTACAGAAAGCGGCGTGGCGGTCTCAGATCAGCAAGCTGGCCAAGAGTTCGCAGATGCCAATCATGCCCCGGCGGGTCATGGGTGAACTGGAGCGCATTCTCCCGGACGAGGCTGTGCTGGTTTGCGATCCTGGCACGCCAACGCCCTTTATCGCCGGCGAATGGGAGTTGAGCCAACCAGGCCGTAAGGTGGTCATCCCTCGGGCCCAGGGTGGTCTGGGCTACGCCATCCCCGGCGTGGTGGGTGCCCGCCTGGCCAGGCCCGATCAGCCCGTGGTCGGATTGTGTGGCGATGGTTCTTTTGCCATGTCCGCCGGTGACCTGGCGACGGTTAGCCGGGTTGGTGGACCTACGATCATGATCCTTTTCAACAATGGCTGCTACGGCTGGATCAAGGCCCTTCAGGATCTGTACCACGGTGGCCGGTACTATTCGGTAGATTTTAACGAGGATATGAGCTACACGGACGTAGCCAGGGGCTTCGGCCTGCGTTCCCAACAGGTTCGCGACCCTGAGGAGATCGGCCCTGCTCTGAGAGATGCCCTGGGGCATGGCACTCCTACCCTCATCGAAGTCTTGGTTGCCCCGGAGCACGAATCCGCGGTTCCGGTTGCGCCCTGGCAGCGTGCGGAGGCTGCCAGGTATACTGAATCTGTCGCAGAATAGAATCACTGGTGGAGGTGGAGCGATGAATGCAGAAAAAAGATCCTGGATTTCTTCAATACGGCGGAGGACGAGCTTGTAGCAATGGCGCAGGATATTTGGGAGCATCCTGAGCTGGGGCAGCAAGAATCCTATGCGGCCAAGTTGCAGGCCGGCCGGCTTGCAGCGGCGGGCTTTGAGATCAGCCAGGGCGTCGGCCAGTTGCCGACGGCCTTTGTAGCGAGTTGGGGCCAGGGCAAGCCCATCATCGGCATCCTGGGCGAGTATGATGCGCTGCCAAGTCTTTCCCAAAAAGTATCTGCCACCCAGATTCCGATAGTAGAAGGGGACCCAGGTCATGGCTGCGGTCATAACCTATTGGGCATGGCGGGGGTGGGAGCGGCTTGGCCGTCAAGGATGCCATGGAAGATGGCGGGGTCCAGGGCACCATCAGGTACTATGGCTGTCCCGCCGAAGAGACACTCGTAGGCAAGGTATTCATGGCCAGGGCCGGCGTCTTTGACGACCTGGATGCAGCCATCACCTGGCATCCCAGCTATGTGAATTCTGCAAGGTATACGTCGGCCAGTGCCTTGAACTCCTTTAAGGTCAATTTCCACGGGATCGCTGCTCACGCTGGCGGCACGCCAGAGGCAGGGCGCAGCGCTCTGGATGGCGTCCAGTTGATGGATGTGGGCGTCAACTATATGCGCGAGCATATCATTCAAGATGCCCGTGTCCACTGTGTGATAACCGAGGGGGGCCAGGCGCCCAACGTCGTCCCACCCTATGCCCAGGTGTGGTACTATGTCCGCGCCCCCAATCGAGACCAGGTCGACTTTATCTATGCCTGGATGCTCGATATCGCCAAGGGCGCCGCTCTCATGACCGGCACAAGTTTCGATATCGAGTTCCTGACCGGCTGCCATAATACGCTGCCCAACGAGGTGCTCGGTGAACTCTTGGTGGAGAAACTCAAGGTGGCAGGCCCTCCCAAGTTCACGGATGAGGAGAAGGACCTGGCCAGGAAACTGCAGGCTACCTTCCCACCTGGTTCGATAGAGAAGGCATTGAAGCGTTTTGAGATGACCAGGGAAGAGATGGGCGATCCCCTCTGTGAGGTCATCACCGAACCTGGCGGCCTGGGAAAGGTGATGGGCGGCTCGACCGACGTGGGCGATGTGAGCTATATCACGCCAACGATGGAACTCACGACCTGTTGCCAGGCGCTTGGGACGCCGGGACATAGCTGGCAGAACGTCGTCACTTCGGGATCGAGCATTGGCCACAAGGGCATGATGCTGGCCGCAAAGGCCATGGCCCTGGCAGCCTTCGATCTCGAGGTCAAGCCGGACACTCTCAAAGCAGCCCAGGACGAGTTCCAGCGCAAAACCGGCGGCAATGCCTATGTATCGCCGCTGCCAGAGGGGGCCGTTCCCCAGCAGTAGCTACTGGGCACAGTTTGGGGCAAAGCTATGAACGATCTGAACACGCATCGGATTGTCGTCGTGGGGGCAGGCGCCATCGGCGGCCTGGCTGGAACCTATCTATCTCACGCCGGCTATGACGTCACCTTGACGGACGGTTGGATGGAGCACGTCAAAGCCCTGCAGACCAAGGGACTGTATACCGATGGCATCCGCGGGGTACAGCACTTTGACGTAAAGGCCTGCTTGACCTCGGAACTCGCTGAGCCCCTGGACGTGCTGTTTCTTGGCGTCAAAAGCCACCATACCGTAGAGGCGATGGAATCGATCCGGCACCTTCTCACGCCGGAAACCACCGTCGTCTCTCTGCAAAATGGCTTCAACATTGAGACTTTGCAGGAATTCGTGAGGCCGCCGCAGATCGTCGGGACGGTTCCGAATTATGGCGCCGCGCTCGTCGATCCGGGCCACATCGAATTTGTGCACAAGGGGCCCATCACCATCGGCGAGTTGAACGGCGTGATCACGCCCCGGATGCGCTGGCTGGAAAAGGCGTTCAAAAACCTGACCGATACCTACGTGTCGACCAACATCGTAGGCGAGATCTGGGGCAAACAATGCTACTTCTCGCAGGTTACCATGACGGCCCTGGTAGATGCCCCCATTCATCGCGTTCTCGACGTCGAGGAATATGGGCGGCTGGGCATTATCCTGGTTGGAGAGGCGCTGAAGGTAGCCGATGCTGCGGGAGTTTCCATCCCTGTGACCGAGTTTTTTGACCCCGACTTTTATCGCCCCCAGACGCCGGAAGATACAAAGAGGATCTCCGATCACCTGGACAACTACCTCGATACCCTCTCGCGCCACCAGGATCGGGATCCTCACCAGTTTGTCAAGATTGGCAGCGGTGTGTGGTGGGACATTGTCTACCGCCAGCGCCCGTCTGAAACACGGATGGGGCTCACCGGGGCCGTGGTGGACAAGGCGCGACAATACGACGTGCCGGTCCCCCTCAACGAGCGCCTGGTAGACATGATCTATCAGATCGAGCGCGGAGAGCGCTCTCTGGGTTGGAAGAACCTGGAAGAGCTGGATCTATACCGCCAGGAACTGGGACTGGGGTTGCCGTAGGATGCGTCGACTATTCACGGCCGACAGGTTGTTCGATGGTGATCGCTCGTTCCCAGGTGGTGCGGTGCTTATCGATGGCGACCGGATCGAGGCCGCCGGTCCGGCGGAAACTGTGGGCCGGCCAGAAGGCGTGGTTGTCCACGAGCTTGGTGACACGACGCTGATGCCTGGTCTGATTGAATGCCACGACCACCTGGCCTATCCTGGCGGTGACTTGGCGACGAATGCCTATACTCCCGTCAGCCGGACCGTGCTCGAGACGGCGGCCAACCTGCGGCTGACGCTGGAACGGGGCTTTACCACGGTACGGGACTGTGCTGGCGTGGATCTGGGCGTCAAACAGGCGGTGGAATCGGGCCTGATCTCGGGGCCGAGATTGAAGATTTGCCTGGTGATCATCACCCAGACCGCTGGGCTAGCCGATGGCTTTATCCCAGCCAGCGGTCTGCGCCGCAACGTGCCCCGGCTGCCAGGCATCCCCAACGGCGTTGCTGACGGGGTGGGAGGCGTGCGGGCCAAGGCCCGCGAGATCATCCGTGCGGGCGCCGACTTTCTCAAGGTGGCGACGACCGGCGCTGTGGGCGCCCTGCGGGGGAGCTACGCTCAGCGGCAGTTCTCGCTTGCCGAAGTACAAGCCATCGTGGAAGAGGGACAGGCATTTGGTCTGCCTACAGCAGCCCACGCCTACTGCGGCCCGGGGCTCAAGAACGCCCTCAGGGCCGGGGTCCACTCCATCGAGCATTTGGGCCCCCTTGACGATGAGGATCTGGCCTTCATGGCCGAGCAGGGTGTCTACCTGGTGCCTACGCTGAGCGCCGAGCGCTACTTGTTAGAGACCGCGACCACGAGCCCGGGGGATGATGAGCCGCCGCGCCTGCGTTCTGCGCGCAGCCTCGTAGCCTTACAGGAGGAACGCCTGGAACGGGCCAAGGAGCTGGGCGTTCAGATCTGCCTGGGCACCGACATCGGCGATTGGGTCCGCGGTGAGAACGCCAGGGAACTGGAATACCTGGTCGATGCAGGCCTCTCGTCCCTGGAAGCTCTCCGGGCGGGCACCTCCACGGCTGCCGCCTGCCTGGGCATGCAGGATACCATCGGGCGATTGAGCTCCAGGCTTCAAGGCCGATCTGGTAGCGGTGACCGGCGATGCCACAACCGATGTGTCGCTGCTGCGCAAGCCTGGAAATATCCGTGCTGTACTGTTGGATGGCGAATTTGTGGTTGGAGAGGCAAAGTTGCATGGCTAGAGAGAAACTGCGAGTTGGCGTCCTTGGTGCGGGCAGGTGGGCTGAGATGGCCCACATCCCCGGCTGGCAGCGCGATCCCCGCTGCGAGGTTGTGGTCATCTGCGACGTGGTGGCGGAGCGAGCCAGGGAATTTGCCCATCAGTTTGACATTCCCGATGCGGCCGGCGACTGGCAGGCCGTCGTTTCGCGGCCCGATATCGACGTGATCGATGTCGCCACCGCATCGGCGGCTCACTTTGAACTCGCCTGGGCAGCGCTGGAGGCGGGCAAGCACGTCCTGTGTGAGAAGCCGGTGGCCTACGATTATCGCGATACACGGCGGGCTGCGGAACTGGCCAGGAGCCAAGGACCTCAAGACCAAGCTCGGTTTCACCTTTCGCTACAGCCCTGGCGTGCTCTATGCCAAGTCCCTCATCGACGAGGGCTTTGTGGGCAGGCCTTTCATCTTTAATGGCTACGAGCAGAACTCGCAATGGCTCGATCCCCAGGTACCTCTGCGGCAGATGCCGCGAACGCCGCCCGATTGGCTTCTGGGCCGCCCGGCCGATCCGGCGGCCATCCAGACCCGCTCCCTGGAGGGCTATGGCTCGCCCATTATCGACATCGGCCACTGGTGGGTGGACGCCGATTATGCCCGCGTCGTGGGTACCTTGCACAACTTTGTCCCCGAGCGCATGGTGCGGGACACGGGCCGCATGACGCAGATCAACATGGATGATGGGGACATATTCATCGGCGAGTACAGCCAACGGCGCTATAGGTTCCATCCAGACCAGTCTGGTGACCGTCGGCAACTATCCTGGTATCGAGGCCCGTATCTATGGCGAACAGGGGGCCATCATCTGCCGCCTCGTCGAGGAGTTTGGCCTGGCAGAGACGATCAAGGTTGCCACGCCGGATGATGTCGAGTTCCGCAAGCTAGAGATCCCACAGCGCTTCTATCCGCCGGGCGGGCACCCGCGCGAGTCGTGGCGTTCCCTGTTCTATGCCAACCTGATCAGAGACTTTGTCGATGAGATCCTGGAAGGCAGCGAGCGGAACCAGGGCAGTTTTGAGGATGGGGCTTGGGTACAGGAAGCGGTCAACGCTGTGGAGCTTTCGTTCCACGAGCGGCGTTGGGTCGAACTGCCGCTACAGCCTTAGGCAAAGAAAAGTGCTTGCGTCCGAGTATTGGGGGGCGAGCGCAAGCTGAGAGGATTGAGATGAGGGAAAGCAAATTGCGCGTTGGCGTCCTGGGTGCAGGCAAATGGGCCGAATCCGCCCACATCCCCGGCTGGCAGCGCGACCCGCGCTGCGAGGTAGTGGCCATCTGTGATGCGATCCCAGATCGAGCCAGGGACTTTGCCAGGCAGTTCGACATCCCGGAAGCGAGTGACGACTGGCAAGCTGTCATTTCTCGCTCCGACATTGACGTCATCGACATAGCGACTCCTTCCAGTACCCACTTTGAGCTGGCCTGGGCAGCGCTTCAAGCCGGAAAGCAGGTACTATGTGAAAAACCCATTGCCTTTGACTTTCGAGACACTCTGCGCACCGCAGAGCTGGCCAAGAGCAAGGGGTTAAAGACGAAAATGGGATTCACCTTTCGCTACAGCCCTGGTATCCTTTACGCCAAGTCACTCATCGACGATGGGTTTGTCGGCACCCCATTCATCTTCAATGGTTTTGATCAGAACTCGCAGTGGCTCGATCCCCAGGTCCCTCTCCGCCAGGTGAAGCTGGATGCCGATCCATCCGTTATTCAAATGTCGTCATTGGAAGGCTATGGCGCGCCTATCATTGACATCGGCCACTGGTGGGTGGACGCCGACTATTCCCGTGTCGTGGGTACCATGCGCAACTTTATTCCAGAACGGATGGTACGGGATACGGGCCGTATGATGCGAATGAACATCGACGATGGGGGCATCTTTATCGGCGAATATACCAACGGCGCCATGGGCTCCATCCAGACCAGTTATGTCGCCATAGGTAACTATTCTGGCACCGAGGCCCGCATTTTTGGCAGCAAAGGCGCCATAATCTGCCGCATGGTCGAAGAGTTTGGTGTCGCCGAGACGGTCAAGATTGCTACTCCGGACAATTTGGAGTTCAAGGATGTAGAGATCCCGCAGCGCTTCTACCCGGCAGGCGGGCACCCGGGCGAGCACTGGCGTTCCCTATTTTACGCCAACTTGATCAAAGATTTTGTTGACGAGATATTGGAGGGGGGCGAGCGGAACCAGGGCAATTTTGAGGACGGAGCCTGGGTCCAAGAAGTGCTCAACGCCGTAGAGCGATCTTTCCATGAGCGATGTTGGGTGGAACTACCATTGCAGGTCAAATTAGGAGGGGAAAAATGAACAACAGACGTTTTGAGGACAAGGTTGTCGTGGTCACCGGTGCGGCCTCGGGTATTGGCCGGGCCATCATCACCGCCTTTGTGCGGGAAGGTGCCAAGGGCGTGATTGCAGATGTCGACCAGGAATGGGCCAGCATGGTTGCGGACAATCTTCGGAGCGAAGGGGGGGAGGTTCTGGTCTGCAGGACAGATGTCTCCAAGGCAGATGAGGTGGACGCCATGATGGCTGCTGTGTTGGAAAAGTATGGCCGTCTGGATGTTTTTGTCAACAATGCTGGTGTCGGAGTCCACAAGGAGGTGGTGGATCCACGGAGGAAGACTGGGACTATCAAGTGGATGTGCAGTTGAAGGGTGCATTCCTGTGCTCCCGCGCCGCCGCTCGCCAGTTGATCAAGCAGGGGGCCAGCGGCCGGATCATAAACATTGGTTCCACTGCGACCAGCAACGCGCGAATTCAGGCATCTCCGCACTGCGCCTCCAAGGCCGGTGTTGTGATGTTGACCAAGGTAATGGCCTTGGAGTTGGGCAAGCATGGGATTACTGTGAACTGTGTCAGCCCCGGTCTGACGGATGTCTCTGAAGTCTCCCGCCATGGAGGGGCCTCGCCCGAGTACATCGAGGCATTCCTGTGCAGCGTGCCCTTGGGTCGCCTGGGCGAGCCCAGGGAGATAGCGAACATGGTGCTCTTTGTCGCCTCGGATCAGGCCGAGTTCGTCACTGGCCAGCACATCACGGTAGACGGGGGGTATAGTGCAGGCAAGCTCACTATCCGGGGACCTCACGAAATCGATCGGTATTAGTGGGATCCGGTTGCTCGGGTCGCCGTGGTCAGGCGGGCAGGGGCACTCTTTCCACAAGCGGCGTTGGGTCGAACTACCATTGTAGATCAAACTAGGAGGGCAACATGAGTGGCGGGCGTTTTGAGGACAAGGTTGTCGTGGTCACCGGTGCGGCCTCGGGTATTGGCCGGGCCATCATCACCGCCTTTGTGCGGGAAGGCGCAAGGGCGTGATTGCAGATGTCGACCAGGAATGGGCCAGCATGGTTGCGGACAATCTTCGGAGCGAAGGGGGGGAGGTACTGGTCTGCAGGACAGATGTCTCCAAGGCAGATGGGGTGGACGCTATGATGGTTGCTGTGTTGGAGAAGTATGGGCGTCTGGATGTTTTTGTCAACAATGCTGGTGTCGGAGTCCACAAGGAGGTGGTGGATCTCACGGAGGAAGACTGGGACTATCAAGTGGATGTGCAGTTGAAGGGTGCATTCCTGTGCTCCCGCGCTGCGGCTCGCCAGTTGGTCAAGCAAGGGGGTGGGGGACGGATCATCAATATTGGCTCTGGAGCCGCTACAAATGCCCGCATCCAGGCAGCACCACACTGTGCCTCCAAGGCCGCTGTCGTGATGCTGACCAAGGTAATGGCCTTGGAGTTGGGCAAGCATGGGATTACTGTGAACTGTGTCAGCCCCGGTCTGACGGATGTCTCTGAAGTCTCCCGCGATGGAGGAGCCACGCCCGAGTATGTCGCGAACCACTTGACGGCCATGCCGTTGGGACGACTTGCACGCCCCGAGGAGATAGCAAATATGGTGCTCTTTTTCGCCTCGGATCAGGCCGAGTTCGTTACCGGTCAATACGTTGCAGTAGATGGGGGGTACAGCGCTGGAAAATACAACATTCGTGGGCCTCATCGTGACACGCGTGACAAGCACGTATCATAGACTGGAACTGGAGACCATCCCGGGGTCCCGTTCTATGAGGTAAGTACTGTCCAGATTCAGGCTCACTCTGCTATAGTGACTGGATCAATCAATGCAAGAGTGGTTTTATGGTACAGGATCGATTCTGCCACGAGATAGCTGGAGGGAAAGGAATGAGTATGAATTCGAGCTTCACCTGGTTGCCTGTGACGACAATGCCCGATGGTTCCGACCTGCGCCTGCCTCTGCACGTGGTCAAGGGCGCGCGGCCAGGTCCAACGTTGGGTTTGACCGGTGCGATACATGGAAACGAGGTCACGCCGTCCATCGGTGCCATCCGCAGGGTACTCGAGTTGCTGGATCCGGCGGAACTGTCAGGTACAGTGATGGCCGTGCCTGTATGCAATCCCCTGGGAGTTGGCCAACTGTCGCGCGAGACGCCGGGTGACGGCCAGAATGTCAATGCGGTCTTTTTTGAGCCAGGCCAGACAAAGTACACGCAGCCGGTCAAGACGGTGAGCGAGCAGATTGCTGACGTACTGGCTGCCGAGGTTCTGGCCAATCTTGACTTCCAGATTGACTTTCACAGCGGCGGCGACAACCACTCCGTCCACATGATTGAGTTCAACAAGGATCCCATCTCCAAGGGCATGGCCCGGGCTTTCAACATGCCCATCCTGCTCTTTGACGAGTGGCGGCCGGGCCAAATGTGGCGGGAGTCCGAGCGATTGGGGGCCAAGGTCATCGTCGCCGAGTGTGGCGGCGGCGGTGTGCTCTACAATGAATGGGTGGAACGGTGCGCGCGAGGCACCATCAATGTAATGCGCTATCTCGACATGCTGCCAGGTGTGGTGGAAGCGCCGCCCACACAGTACATGGTACGGGGCGACAGCGGTCACGAGCACAACGCGAACATCCTGAAACCTTGTGAGGGTGGGCTGATCGTTCCGCATCCGGCCATCACGCCGCAGACGGTCTTTGACGGCCAGCCGGTGACAGGGGTGCCGGTCCTGGGTGAACTGCTCAACATGTACGACCTGACGGTACGGCAGGAATTCGAGGCACCTTTCGATCGTACGCTTCTCATTGCCGCGGTGGTTGGCCCGGCGTGGTCCTACCCGGGAACCTATGCCTACATCCTGTTCGATGCCGACGGCCCGGACGTGGAGATACTGGACTGACGCGCGCGGCCTGTGGTCTGCGCTTGTGGAGAGAACTATGGACTTGAAACTGAAATCGACTTTCACCTGGCTGCCCGTAACGACGATGCCCACCGGCTCGGATCTCCGCTTGCCCCTGCACGTGATCAAGGGTGCAAAGCCCGGTCCGACCCTGGGCCTGAGTGGAGCCATACACGGGGACGAAGTGACGTCGCCGGTGAGTATCATCCGCAGGGTGCTGGAGTTGGTGGACCCCGAGGAATTGTCGGGTACTATCATGGCTGTGCCCGTCTGCAACCCCCTGGGGGCCGGTCAGATGTCGCGCGAGACACCAGGCGACGGCCAGAATGCCAATGCCGTCTTCTTTGAGCCAGAAAAAAGCAAGTACACGCAGCCGGTCAAGACAGTGACCGAACAGATTGCCGACGTGCTGACCAGCGAGTTCCTGTCTCATCTGGACTATCAGATCGACCTCCACGACGGGGCCGATCACCATTCCGTTCACATGGTTGAGTTCACCCAGGATCCGGTTTCCACCGGCATGGCCCGCGCCTTCAACATGCCGATCCTGCTCTTTGACGAGTGGCGGTCCGGCCAGATGTGGCGACAATCGGAGCGCCTGGGGGCCAAGGTCATCGTCGCCCTCTGTGGTGGCCAGGGCCAGCTTTACAACGAGTGGGTGGAAAGAGGCGTGCGTGGAGTGTTCAACGTCATGCGCTACCTGGGCATGTTGCCGGGCGAGGTGCAACCACCGCCCAGGCAAGTCATGGTCCGGGGCGACAGTGGTCACGAACACAACGCGAACATAGTCAAACCGCGGGAGGGAGGCCTGATCATTCCCGATCCAGCCATTACTCCCCGGACGGTCTTTGATGGACAGCCGGTGTCAGGGGTGCCTGTGCTCGGCAGGTTGCTGAACATGTACGACCTGACTGTTCGCCAGACCTTTGAGGCGCCTTTCGAGCGGACGCTGCTGATCGCCGCCGTGGCTGTACCATCGTGGAATTACCCGGGCAACTATGCCTACATCCTGTTCGACGCCGACAAGGCCGAGGTATTGGCTTGATCACAGGGCTTCTTAACAACGACCACAAGCAGGTCACGTGATCTCGGCTCCTGGCCATGCTGCCAGGCGTTGGCTGGAAACAGGCCTATTCCTGAAGGGAGGTGATATTACAAAAAAGGAACAGAGGTAGCAGCTTTTGCTTGCCAGGGCGCGCGAGCGCGAGTTCTGGTCAAGCCAGGTAACTGTCGTTGGTATCTACAGTTTAGAACCCAAGAGGAGGAGGTAAAATGTTCAGCAAAAAGAGTTGGATAACATTTCTGGCGTTGTTGATCGTGAGCAGTCTGGTTCTTGCCGGTTGCGGCGCGACGCCAGAACCCGAGATGGTCGAGGTCGAGAAGGTGGTGACCCAGGAAGTTGAAAAGGTCATCACCCAGGTCGTGCAGGAGACGGTCATCGTCGAGGGCACGTCCCAAGTTGTGGAAAAGGTTGTGGAAAAGGTAGTGACCGAGATCGTCGAGGTAGAGACGGTTGTCACTGCCACACCTGAGGCCGCAGAAGTCGAGGCCGGTGAAGGGACTACGGTCGTCATCGGCATGCCCAGCGGCTTTGACATCCTCGATCCCAATATCACCACCTTCACCCGTGTGGGACGTATCACCCTGCCCATGACCGATCCTTTGATCTGGCAGGTCGAAGTCGGCGAGTTTGTGCCCCGGCCTGGCCACAGAATGGTCGGTCAGTGAGGACGCGACCGAATATACCTTCAAGTTGCGCGACGACGTCACCTTCCACGACGGAACGCCCTTCAATGCCGAAGCGGTCAAGTTCACTTTGATCGTATCGTGGATCCAGAGTCGAAATCCCAGATGGGCCTGAGCTTGATCGGACCCTACCTGGAGACAGAGATTGTCAACGACTATGAAGTCATAGTCAAGTTCTCCGAGCCCTACGCCCCCTTCCTGGACAGCGTATCCGAGCCCTACCTGTTCCCATATCTCCCACGGCTGTGGAACGGGCGGCTACGCCTGGGGCATGCACCAGTTTGTGGGCACCGGCCCCTACATGTTTGACTCGATGATCCTTGACAATGAGGTCGTCATGGTCCGCAATCCGGACTACAACTGGGGACCGCCAGAGCTGGGCTTTGACGGGCCGGCCGAGGTCGACAAGCTCGTCTTCAAATTCATCACCGAACCAGCGACCCGTACAGCGGCGCTGCTGACGGGCGATATCGACTTCCTGGACGAGGTCTTGGAGGTTGACTTCCCGACCCTGGAAGGTGACGCCGACTATACCACCGTCCAGATGCCCCAGGCCGGCATGGGCTACGCGCTGATGTGCAACCACGAGCAGGCGCCTACCGATGAACTGGCCGTCCGCAAGGCGATGCAGTTGGCCATGGACAAGCAGGGCATGATCGACACCGTCTATAACGGCTTTGGTACACCGTCCTGTGCCCTCATCACCAGCACGGCCTTTGGCTACTGTGAGGAGACCTGCGACATGGCTCCCTACGACCTGGAGGCGGCCCGGCCGTCCTGGAAGAGGCCGGCTGGGTGGACGAGGACGGCGATGGTTTCCGCGAGAGCGACGGCGTGCCGTTGGTCACGGGCCACTACTACCGGGCTGATGCCGGGAACGGGCAACGAGGAGGCAGCTTTCTTGAAGGACAACTTTGCCAAGATCGGCATCAACGCCGAGCTGAATGGCCTGAGCCGCAGCGGCTACTTTGACGCTGTCCGTTCCGGCCAGCACAATACTCAGGGCTGGTGGGAAGTGCTCGGTGGATCCCGATATGATGGTGCGCGGCGTGCTGCACAGCAGCAATGTTGGCGGCGGCACAAATCGCAACAACTATGTCGACCCAGTGATGGACGACATGATCGCTGCCCAGGCCGCCGAGCCGGATCCGGAGAAGCGGGCCGAGCTCGTCTGCGATATCCTGAAGAAGGTCAAGGAGGAAGCGCACATGGAGGTCTGGCTTGACCCCATGCTGCTTTATGCCCACGACGCTGGCCTCCAAAACGTCAACTACTATCTGGCCGGGGCCTTCCCCTACTTTGGCGCGGCTGACGGTCAGCGAATAGCCTGACCGCGTAGTGTAATCTGCTCGCAGGTGTGCGCGCCTTCCGGGGCGCGTACACCTGCCGCCGGTGTCATCTTCGGTGCCTGAGGGGCTTGACGGGCACAAGTGCCTTATCCTGATGGGCAAAGGTCTGCTTGCAGGCACCGGTTTCATGACCGAGCCCAATCTGGCTGCCGTCGGGAGACCTTGCCGAGTAGCGAATCTCATCGCATCTTGATGGGAAAAGGTCTGTCTTCAGACCCGGTCTCATGGCAGTGCCTTGGAGAGGAGGTCGTAAACGCCATATGACAATGACCCGTTATGCTGCCCAGCGGCTGCTGGTCACCATCCCCACCGTTCTCGCCGTGACGGTGCTCATCTTCTTGATGCTCCAACTGGTCCCCGGTGATCCGGCCGAGGTCTTTTTGGGGGAGAAGCAGAGTTCGCCGGAGCTGTTGGCGCAGGTGCGCCACGATATGGGGCTGGACCGGCCGCTGCACATCCAGTACTTGTCCTACATCGGGGGCGTGCTACGTGGCGACCTGGGTACCTCTCTTTTCAATAACCAGTCTGTTGCACAACAGATTATCGATGCCCTGCCTTACACGTTGGAACTGGCCTTGACGGCCTTGCTCATCAGCACGGTACTTGGGGTCAGCCTGGGGGTCATCTCCGCCCTCAAGCACAATACCTGGGTGGATAGTCTTTCCATGGGCATGGCGTTGGTGGGAGTCTCCATGCCGGTATTCTGGCTCGGCCTGATGCTCATCTTTTTCTTTTCCGTCCGTCTGCAGTGGTTCCCGCCAATGGGACAGGGTGGCCTGGACCGGCTAATCTTGCCGGCTTTTGCGCTTGGCCTCCTTAGTTCGGCCACCCTTGCCCGCCTGGTGCGCAGCAGCATGTTGGAGGTGATGAGTGAGGACTATGTCCGCACCGCGCGGGCCAAAGGCTTGCGCGAACGAGGGGTAGTCGTCCATCATGCCCTGCGCAACGCGCTCATCCCGGCCGTCACCGTGTTGGGTCTGCAGTTTGGTGGACTCTTGAGCGGCGCGGTTCTGACCGAGACCATCTTTGCCCGCGTCGGCCTGGGAAGGATGTACGTCGAGTCGATCTTGAACAAGGATATTACCATGGTACAGGGACTCACGCTCATGATAGCCATCTTTATGATGGTCACCAATATCCTGGTCGATCTGTCCTACGCGGTCCTGGATCCGAGGATTCGCTATGAGTAAAACTACTACACCTCGGGACACAGCGGCTCCGGTTGCACTCCAGCAGGGGGAACTGGGCAAGGCTCGTTCCCTGTGGGCCGACGCCTTTCGGCGTCTGATTAGGAATCCCGGTTCGGTGACGGGAGCAGTGATTCTGATCCTGTTGATTCTGATTGCCCTCTTTGCGCCCTATGTCACCCGCTACGATCCCATCGATATCGTGGCCTCCGAGCGGCTGAAACCCCCGAGTACCCAGTATCCGTTTGGTACAGACTCTTTTGGCCGGGATATATTCACCCGGCTGGCCTATGGCAGCCGTATCTCGTTGCGGATGGGTATTGTCTCGGTGACTATTGCCGCCATGCTGGGCGTGACCAGCGGGCTGTTAGCCGGCTTTTTTGGAGGGCGTACAGACACCCTCATCATGCGTCTGGTGGACATAACTTTGGCCTTTCCAGGGATCCTGCTGGCGCTGGTCATTATTGCCATACTGGGTCCCAGCCTGTTCAATGCCATGGTGGCGGTGGGCATCTCGGCTGCACCGACCTATGCCCGAGTGACGCGGGGCATGGTCCTGAAAACCAAGGCGGACGTATTCGTTGAGGCCGCCATCTGTATCGGTTGTCGCCCTCAGCGCATCATTACGCGCCATCTTCTGCCCAATATTCTGGGCCCCCTCGTCGTCGTGGCCACCCTGGGCGTAGCCGGTGCCATCATTGCTGGCGCGGCCCTCAGCTTCCTGGGCCTGGGAGCGGTACCGCCTACGCCCGAATGGGGCCTGATGCTCAGCAGCGGTCGCAACTACCTGCGCGCCGCGCCGTGGATCACAACTTTTCCCGGATTGGCGATCATGATCACCGTGCTGGCCATCAACCTCCTGGGTGATGGGCTGCGCGATGCGCTGGACCCGCATATGAAACGCTAGCCAAGATGCTGGGTAAAGGTTCTATGATATTCTGATGGGCGAAGGTCTCCGACCGAGCCCAGAGAGGATTCCGAATATGATACTCGAAAACAAAGTAGCCCTGGTCACTGGCGCCGGCCGAGGTTTTGGATGGGGTATTGCCCGGGCGCTGGGCCGTGCCGGGGCAAAAGTCTGCGTCAGCGATATCACCGACGAACTGGCGCGCTCCGAGGCCGATCTGCGGGCCGACGGATCTGAAGCCATGGCCCTACACCTGGATGTGAGCGACCTGACGGCCTTTCAAGATGCCGTGGATCAGGTGGTAGCCCGCTGGGGGCGCTTGGACGTGGTGGTGCAGAACGCTGTGTACATGCCTCTGATCCGCTTCGAGGCGACATCCCCCGAGTTGTGGTGGCGCCAGTTACAGATCAGCCTGGGCGGTATCTTTAACGCCACCCGGGCGTCTTGGGAGGTCATGAAGGCTCAGGGGGGCGGGCACATCATCGGCATTGCCAGTGGCTCCAGTGTTCGGGGCTACAAGGACGAGGTGACCTACTGTACCGGAAAACATGGGCAGGAGGGATTCGTGAAGGCGCTGGCCCTGGAATCTGCCGAGCAGAGGATTGCTATCAACACCATCGGACCAGGCAAGCCGATCAAGACCACTGACCTGACCTGGGAGCAGTTCGATGCCACGCCCGCGGAGCAAAAGGCGGCCTGGGCTGATCCGGCGGAACTGGGCACGGCCTTTGTCTGGCTGGCATCCCAGCCGCCTGACCGCTTCACCGGCCTTCGCTTTGATGCCGGCCCCCTGGCCGACACCATTGCCGCCGAGGGCTACGAATTCGAGTTCAGTCCCGAAAAGGTGACACTCTATGTGGAGGATTTCGAGATGCGACGCGCGTGGCAGGCAGGCTATCCGGGCTGATCTCTCAATCCGAAAGTCAAGAGGGAGGGAATCGTGACAGAAAAAGTACTGAGATGGGGTGTGATTAGTACGGCGAATATCGGGCGTGCTGCTGTCCTGCCTGCGATCCAACATTCCAGCAATGGCGAACTGGTTGCGGTAGCCAGCCGGGATGAGGAGAAGGCACGGACCTTCGCAGACAAGCTTGGGATTCCCCGAGCTTACGGCAGCTATGAAGCATTGCTCGCTGCTGATGACATCGACGCGGTCTATATCCCGTTGCCCAACAGCCTCCACCGGGAGTGGACGATCAATGCCGCTGAAGCGGGCAAGCACATCCTCTGTGAAAAGCCCTTGGCCCTGGACGCGGCCGAATGCGCAGAGATGGAGGCCGCAGCGCAGCAGAATGGGGTCGTATTGATGGAGGCCTTCATGTACCGTTTCCACCCGCAGACGGAGAAGGTTCTCCAACTCGTACAGGATGGCGCTATCGGCGAGCCCCGGCTGATCTATGCTGCTTTTACCTTTCGTCTCTCGAACCTGGAGAATATCCGGTTCAACCCGGAGCTGGGGGGCGGTTCACTAATGGATGTCGGCTGCTATTGTGTGAACATCATCCGCACAGTAGCCGGTGCCATTCCAGGCGCTGGCGAACCGGTCGAGGTTCAGGCCCACGCCAACTGGGGCAAGACGGGTGTGGACGAAGAGATGACCGGTACCTTTCGCTTTGCCAATGGGCTCCTGGCTCAATTCAGTTGCGGACTGACCCTCGAGCGACGCGAGTTCTATCAGGTCGCAGGGCCGGAGGGTCACCTTGACGTGCAGTCGGCTTTTCTGCCCGGTACCGGCGACACCACGATCCATGAGTACCACGGTCGGGGAGACTCGATCGCGTACGAGATCCAGGGCGTGGACGAGTACCAGTTAATGGTCGAGCATTTTGCCGACTGCGTTCTCTTTGGGAACCCCGTTCGCTATCCACCTTCAGAGGCCGCAGCCAACATGCGGGTGATCGAGGCTCTCTACCGCTCGGCTCGCGGCAGCGGCCGCCTCGAGACAGTCTAAGCCGCTCTCAGTCTGCGGAGTTGTCCTACACCATGCATGCCTGTTTACACTTGACAATGTTACGCAACCCCGATGCTTGCCAGTGAACCATCCGCATCCGACTCTATCTTTGACTCCAGATTCTCGATGAACGTCTCCGTATTGCGCTTCACATGGCTCTTACAGACCTGATGCTCCAGTTCCAGATCAGTTGCGACCGCCTTCAAGGCATCGGCATCGTCAGTGACCAGGATCTTGGCTCCGACGGCTTCAGCAACAGGCTCCAGCCATTCCTTGAGCGCTGCGGCATCCTGAGCCTCCAACTCATCCACGGTCAGAACCAGCCCTGTCGTGTCGTCCACAGCCAATCCCAGAGATAACCATTCACCGCTGCACTTCACCGAGGTCAAGTCACCGCCCAGAGCTGGCGTGCGAAGCCCAGCAAAGACCTCTCTGCGCTTCATGCCCGGCACCTTCTCCGCGGCAGCCTGGACCGCTTCATAGACACTGCTCTTGCTCATGTACACACCCAACGCCTCCAGAGCGAGCGACGTCGCTCCATAGCTCAGCCCCAGTAAGTACAGCAACCGATTCCGGGTGTGCTTGCCATTCGCCAAGACATGTGGTACACTTGGGCGATATGGCCTATAGGGCATGTCTCTGTTGAAGGCACTTTGGAGACGTACTGTGAGGCATTGTGAACTTGGCTGAGCTGTCGGGTACCCTGATGGCCGTGCCTGGTTTCTGGACCGGCATCGTGCAGCACATCGCTGGTGTAGCCAAGTCAAACAAATGCTTGGGGAGGTGCAACAATGAAACGACTGGTCATCCTTCTTTCTGTGCTTGCGTTGCTGGTGGGGGCCTGCGGCTCAGCCGATGAGCCAGGGGATACGGCCCAGGAGCAGGCGGAACGGGCGACGGTGGCGTTCGAGACTCCCCTGCCCCAGGCCGAGGAGGCCAAACTGTTGCCCACCAACACACCGGTGCCACCTCCGCCTACGCCCACAACCCAGCCGACTGACCCTCCTCCATCAACCTCTGAACCTGAACCGACTGCTACCCCGGCACAGGAAGCAACGCAGGGAGCAGTGGGAGAGGCAACCGAGGCGCCTACTGAAGAGCCTACTGAAGAGCCTACTCCTGTACCCCCACCGCTGCCATCCGTAACCGACATCATGGTGGAGATTCCGGCTGGAACCTTTAGGATGGGCAGCGATGATGATGGCCGCGAAGACAAGCCGGCGCACGACGTAGATCTCCCTGCCTATGATATCGACAAGTTTGAAGTAACCAATGCCGACTTTGTTGTCTTTGTGGAGGAAACCGGTTACCAGACCGATGCAGAAAAGCAGGACAAGCAGGGCTGGCGTGATGCCTTCAAGGAGGGAAGGGAGGCTCATCCGGTCGTCAAGGTGACCTGGAACGATGCGGTTGCCTACTGCGAATGGGCAGGCAAGCGCCTGCCCACCGAAGCCGAGTGGGAGAAGGCAGCTCGTGGCACAGATGGTCTGCGCTACACCTGGGGCAACGAGTGGGATCCAAGCAAGGCCAATGTGAAGGAGGCCGGCCTGCGTAGTACGGCCGTGGTTGGGAGTTTTGGGGCGGGAGCAAGCCCCTTTGGTGTAGAGGACATGGTGGGCAATGCCTGGGAATGGACGGGCGATTGGTACCAGGCCTACCCAGGTAACACCGCCGGTGACCGCTACTATGGCGAGCAATGCCGCGTGACACGGGGAGGCGGTTGGTTTGACGACGAGCCGCAAGCCACGACCTTCAATCGCAACTGTGGGGTCCCAGATAGTACGATCAACGACGATCTGGGCTTCCGGTGCGCCCGATCCAAGTAGGGCATGAGGTCGCTTGGCAGAGAAGGAGGGATGGTACCACACAAACCTGGTAGATTGACTGGTTCGAGTCCGCATGGACCCCAACGTTACGACCACAAACCCAGTGGGCGACATGACTATTCTGATGGCCGATCCCCTGATCTGGTAGGTCGGCGTAGGCAAGTTTGCCCCCGGTCTGGCAACGGAATGGCCGGTCAACGACAATGCCACTCTTCACGATGGTACCCCCTCAATGCCAAAGCGGTCAAATTCACGCTCGATCGCATCACGGATCCGGAGTGTAAATCCCAACAGCGCCTCCCAGCCCTACCTGGCCTCTGTCTCTCCCACAATGGTGAAAGAACAGGGTGTAGAGGCTTTTGGTCTGACCACGTTCGCAGGCACAGGTCCCTACATGCTTGAGTCCATGATCATCGACAGCGAGTACGTCCTTGTGCGCAACCCCGACTACCACTGGGGACCGGTGGACTGGGGCATGAACAAGCCAGCCAAGCTCGGCAAGAGCATCTTTGAGCCCATCGCCGAGGAAGCCACCAGGTGGAGGCCTTGCTGTCAGGCGGAGATCGACTATCTCGACGAGGTGCCGCCTGCTGACTGGCCCGACCTGTTCGTGAACCCCGACATGACCACGGTGCCCATAGAGCAAGCTGGCATGGGTGAGGCCCTCATGTTCAACTACGAACAAACGCCTACCGATGAGCTGGCCCTCCGCAGGGCGATCTAGTTGGGCATGGACAGAAACGTGCTGCAGGCTCATCCCCGGAGCTATGGCTGTTTCCCCCATTTGGATACGCCCTTTGGGGCATTCTCCATAGAGCAGTAGAAAGGGCGGTGCCTTGGGCAATACCCAACGTCATTGATCGAATGGCCAGTGAGCTTGGCGTCAGCCATACGCCAGTGCGTGAAGCGCTGGCGATGCTTCAGCTGGTGTTCAGCTTCCCCTGGAACCGTGCCACTGCCTGTACTCTGCACTCGTGGAAGCGCCTGAATTGAATGCGACGGCTTGACACCCTGTGTCTTCTGTGCTATCATAGGAAATAGCCTATAGGATATCTATGGTTTGGGGCTGCGTGTGCGCATTGGCCCTTATACATTCTGTTCTGTCTTGAGATCAAGGAGGTAGCTGGCATGTCAGCCAATATGGGTTCAGATGCCCCAATCGGCGTTTTTGATTCGGGGCTAGGGGGACTGGCGGTTCTTCGGGAGGTGCGCCGCTTGCTGCCGTACGAAGACGTGCTCTTTTTGGGAGACACGGCTCGACAACCCTATGGCCCCCAGCCGGTGGAAGATGTGCGGCGTTATGCGGTAGAGAACACCGGTTATCTGGCACAACGAGGGGTCAAGCTGGTGATCATTGGCTGTAACACTGCCAGCGTGGCTGGGCGAGAAGCTGCCCAGCAATGCTTCCCCAATCTGCCCGTACTGGGCATGATCGGTCCTGGTGTCCGCGCTGCCCTGGATGCTAGCCCAGGCAATCGTATCGGGGTGTGGGGCACGGCCATCACGGTCGACAGCAAGGCCTACGACCAGCATATTCTGCAGCTCAACCCGGACATGGAGGTATTTGGCGCAACCTGTCCCGAACTCTTGCGCCTGGCGGAGAAAGGTCAGATCGATGATCGACGCCATCTCTTGTCCCTGGCCAAAGGCTATTTTCAGCCTTTGGCCAGCATGGGCATCGATACTCTGATTCTGGGCTGTACCGACCTGACCTGTGTGCGAGACATTGCCGAGGAAGTAGCTGGCAAGGACGTCAAGGTCGTAGACCCCGCCGAAGAGGTGGTCAGGGAAGCGCACCAGATCCTTCGGGATGCCGGGGCGCTCAGGTCACAGGAACTGGGATTTGGCAGCTACCAGTTTCTGATCACGGGTGATGACCAGGCCAACTTTGCCTCCTTCACGACCAGATTCCTGGATCTGCCACAAGTGGACGTAGAACGAGTCCATTTAACTGACGTGAAGGCTGCCAGCTAGGTCTATCCTGAGTGATCCATAGCCAGTGTTCCACTCTGTGAGCGAGAACTCCGGAGCCAGACATAACGTCATCCTGAGCGAAGCGAAGGATCGCTTCTATGCCTAGCCGAGATTCCCTTCGTACCTCAGGGCATGCTTCACTTCATTCAGAGCATGTCCTGAGCGCAGTCGAAGGATGGCAGGATCGAATTACTGTATAGCCCGCCAGTGGATCGCTTGTGGGCGAGGCTGAAGGAAATCTATTAGCAGGTGTTGGTTTTCACTGGAGAAAAGTGTTGTACTGTGTTGGGTTCTGTGCTACAGTGCAGCAGCCATAGCTAGGAGGAGGAAAGACATGGCTTACAAGGTAGCGGACAAGGTCGCAAACCTGGAACTCTCGGCCACGGACGAAGTTGACAACATCGTCAAACGCATGCGCCGGGCCGGGATCGACGATATCATATCCCTGGGGGAAGGCGAGCCTTGCTTTGACACCCCTCAGAACATCAAGGATGCCGCCCTGGAGGCGCTGCAGGCGGGAAAGACCAAGTATGAGCCCACCACTGGCGACCACGAACTGCGGGAGGCGCTCGCGTTTAAGTTCCAGCGGGAGAATGGCATCAATGCCAGCGCTGGCGACATCATTGTCACGCCCGGGGGCAAGTTCGCCATCTACCTGGCCTTCCAGGCGATGCTCGAGCCAGGCGACCGGGTTGTGGTCCTGGAGCCGGCCTGGGTGTCCTACAAGTCGATGGCTCAACTGGCCGGCGCCGAGTTGGTGACTGTCGAGTGTAGCGCAGCCAACGGGTTCCTGCCCGATCTGGACGATATCGAGGCTGCGATGGAGGGGCCGGTCAAGTTCGTTGTCATTAGTTCGCCATGCAATCCCACCGGCATGGTCTATGATTCGGCCACAGTGCGCGGCATCGCCGAGATCGCCCAGCGCCATGGAGCCCTGCTTCTCTCCGACGAGGTCTACGAGTACATGGTCTACGAGGGCGAGCACTACAGCCCGGCCTCCGAGTTTGACAACGTGGTCACGATCAATGGCTTCTCCAAAAGCTATGCTATGACCGGCTGGCGGCTGGGCTATGTAACTGCTCCTGGCGAGATCCTGGATGGCATGGTCAAGATCTACCAGCACTCGGCTACCTGTGTCACCGCCTTTGCCCAGGCCGGCGCGCTCGAAGCGCTGACCAGCCAAGAGTCGCGCCGTGCATCCCAGTTGATGATGGCCGGCTACCAGGAGCGGTGCGAGCTGATGGCCGGACTTTTGGCTCGCTCCGAGTACTTTGACTGCGTCCCGCCTCAGGGAGCCTTTTACTGCTTCCCCTCCTACAGGCTGGACAAGCCCTCGCTGGAGCTGGCTACAGAATTGCTGGAGGAGGCCCATGTGGCCACGGTACCTGGCTCGGCCTTTGGCCAATGCGGAGAAGGATTTCTGCGGCTCTGTTATTCCACCTCGATGGACAGCATCGTCGAGGCCATGGACCGCATGGAGACATTTATCCAAACTAGAATGTGAGGAACAGTTGATGACAGTTCAGACGGATCGCGAGCGCGTGCTTACGGGCACGCATTTTATGCTCGGCAACTATGCTGTCGTGGAAGGCGCGCTGGCTGCAGGCTGCGACTTTTACGCCGGCTATCCCATCACGCCCGCAAACGAAGTGTCGGAGCGTATGTCCCAGCGGCTGCCGCGGGTTGGCGGCAAGTTTCTGCAGAGCGAGGACGAGCTGTGCTCCATCTATGCCCTGACCGGGGCCTCGCTCGCGGGGGCAAAAGCCATGACGGCCACTGCCAGTGCGGGCTACAATTATATGCAGGAAGGGATCGGCTACGCGGTGGCCTCCGAGGTCCCATGTGTCGTCGTCGACGTGCAGCGCTGTCGTGGCGAGAACTTTGCCACGCAGGCGGACGTGATGCAGATGCGCTGGGGCGCCAGCGGGGATCACGAGATGGTCGTACTGGCCCCCTCGTCGGTACAAGAGCTGTTTGACGCGACCATCCGCGCCTTCAACCTGGCTGAGAGGTATCGGACGCCCGTTGTGGTGATGTCAGAGACAACGATCGCCCTGATGCGCGAGAAACTGGTGATCCCCGAGCCGGAGGAGATTGAAATCGTCAACCGGGAGAAACCTCAGGTGCCGCCCGAGGAGTTCCTGCCTTTCCGGGCCGGCCCCAATGGTGTGCCGCCCCTGCCCGATTTTGGGGAAGGCTATAAGATTCTGCACTCGCTCAATCCCCATGATGAGGAGGGCAGCATCCATTGGGATCCCGAGGTCTATGACGCCCTGTACCAGCGCATCACGGGCAAGATCACGGCCAACTATGACGATGTCGTCCAGACGACGGCCTATTGCCTCGATGATGCCCAGATCGGTCTTGTAGCCTATGGCAGCGAGTGCCGGCCGGCGCTGGAGGCCGTGGAACAGGCCCGTGCCCAGGGCATCAAGGCCGGCCTGCTCAAGCTGGACACCATCTGGCCCGTGCCCGATCGGGAGATTCGGGCGCTGGCGGAACAATGCTCGACGATCCTGGCGGTAGAGATGAACATCGGCAAGTATGCTGGCGAAATTGAGAGGGCCGCCGCTGGACTATGCGAGGTGGTCCGGGTCACCAAGAACCTGGGCCTGGTCCACACTCCCAGCGAGATCCTGGAGGCCATACTGTGACTACTGCAAACCCGCTAAGAAAGTACCTGCGCAAAGATAGCTTGCCGCACTTTTTCTGCTCTGGCTGTGGCGCAGCCCAGGTCTTGAACTTTTTTGTCCAGGCAGCAGATGAGATCGATCTGGACTTTGAGAATCTGGTTGCCATTGGCGGCGTTGGCTGCGCGGCCCGCATTCCGGTCTATCTGCATGCCGAGGCATTGCATGGCGTGCATGGCCGGACGCTGCCCTGGGCGACGGGCATCAAGCTGCACAATCCAGATCTGCAAGTGGTGATCTTTTCCGGAGACGGCGACGCTGGGGCCATCGGCGGCAACCACCTGATCCAGGCGGCTCGTCGCAACCTGGACGTGACCATGATCGTGGTAAACAACATGACCTTTGGCATGACGGGCGGCCAGGTGGCGCCCACGACCCTGAAGGGCCTGACTACGTCGACTACTCCCTATGGCAACACCGAGCGACCCTTTGACCTCTGCAAGCTGGCTGTGGCCGCTGGGGCCACGTTCGTGAGCCGCTGGACCACGCATCGACCCCGAAATTGCATCAACGCCATCAAAAAGGCCGTGCAGCACGAGGGTTTTGCTTTCCTGGAAATCATGACCCAATGCCCCACCTACTTTGGCCGGAGAGCCGTCGGCTCGGGTGCTCCCGTTGACGGAGTTGATTGGATACAAGAACACTCGGTTACCGTCAAACAAGCCAGTGCCTTGTCTGAGGAAGAGCTGGCTGACAAATTTGTGGTTGGGACTTTTGTCCAGAAGCAGGTGCCCGTCTTTGAAGGCAGTTCCTTATATATCTCCGAGTAACGCTGGTGCCATTTGCTCTGTTCGGGTGAGAGTACCTGTTCGTCACGGGCCATCATCCTGCTAGAGAAAAGAGCATTTCACCTTGCAGCGTAGTGATAGAGGGATGTGAATGAATGCGAAGGATCGAGTTACAGTGCAGTTTTGTGGTTTTGGTGGCCAGGGGATCGTGCTCTCTTCTGTAGTCTTTGGCACTGCCGCGGTGACAAGGGCGGGTCTAAACGGCGTACAGACGCAATCATACGGCTCGGAAGCACGGGGTGGGGAGTGCCAGGCTGAACTCATCATCTCAAAGGGTCCGATCAATTCACCCTTGGCCGAGCGCGTCGATATCCTGGTGGCGATGTCCCAGTCGGCTCTTGACAAATACCTGGAGCGTCTGCGGCCTGGCGGCACGCTGATCATCGACCCCGAGTTGGTCGACGAGCCCCAAGTATACCCTGATGGTCTGGATGACATCGCGGTGGCCCAGGTTCCTGCAACCCAGATGGCCAGCGAGCTGGGGGCCAGGATCGCGGCCAATATGGTCATGCTGGGTTTCTTGCAGCAAGCGACTGGCCTCCTATCAGAGGACGCCCTATCCGAAACGATCCGGGACAATGTCCCACCAAAATTCCTAGAGCTTAACCTGAAAGCGGCGGCGCAGGGCATGGCGCTGGCCAGGGATACCGGCTTTAAGGTGGAGGTCTGAGCCATGCGACTCTTAGAGTTCCAGGCCAAAAGGCTTCTGGCTGAGCAGGGAATCCCGGTTCCCGAGAGCCGGTTGCTGCGATCTCCATCCGATCTGTCCGGGATCCCGTTGCCCGCTGTCCTCAAGGCCCAGGTGCCCGTTGGCGGCCGCGGCAAGGCTGGCGGTATTCGGATGGCCGTAGACCAGACTGAAGCTGCGGCTATCGTAAAAGATCTGATCGGCTCTGAGATCAGAGGCTACCCTGTTCGGGCCATCCTGGCCGAAGCAAAGACCGGCATCAAGCGGGAGATCTACCTGGCCGTGCTCCTGGACAAACGAGCCAACCAGCCCATGGTCATGGCCAGTGCTGCTGGCGGTATCGAGATCGAGCAGGTGGCTGAGCAGGCCCCGGAGCAGATTGTGCTCCGGCACATCGACCCCTTTATTGGGCTGCAGACCTACACGAGCCGCTACCTGGCCCAGGCCCTGGGGCTTGACGACGTCGGGGCTTTTGGTGCCCTGCTGGGTAGGATGTATTCTCTTCTCTGTTCCCATGATGCCACCCTCGTCGAGATCAATCCCCTGGCCGAGACGGGGAGCGGCCTGATGGCGCTGGACGCCAAGATGGTGCTTGACGACAAGGCAGCCTTCCGCCACGCGGACCTGTTCGCCTCCCTTTCGGCAGAGCAGGAGCAACTGGTCAGTATGGAGACGACCGCAGCCTCTGCTGGGGCAGAACAACTGGCGGCCGAACGAGGGGTCACCTACGTACCGCTGGATGGCGACATTGCCATGATCGCTGACGGCGCCGGGACAGGCATGCTGACCGTGGACCTGATCCAGGACGCCGGGGGGTGCGCGGCCAATTTCTGTGAGCTGGGCGGGCATTCCAATGCCGAGGTCATGTGCCAGGGCATGGAAGTGGTGCTGGCCAACCCCAGGGCAAAGGCCCTATTGATCTCGCTCATCGGAGGCATGACGCGCATGGACGAAATGGCCGACGGCGTCGTCCAGTACCTGGAGCACAACGAGTTGCATCTGCCTGTCGTCGTCCGCATGTATGGCACCCAGGCGGAGGTCGGCAGGGAAACCCTGCGGGAGGTGGGTATCGATGCCTTTGAGAATCTTCCGGAGGCGGTTGAACGGGTTGTAGCGTTGGTGGGGGAACAATAATCATGGCCATACTTATTGATGGTAATACCCGGGTGCTGATCCAGGGAATCACGGGCGCGGTTGGTTCCTTCCAAACTCGCATCATGCAGGAATATGGCACGCAGGTAGTCGCCGGTGTGACGCCGGGCAAGGGGGGCAGGCAGGTGCATGGCATCCCCGTTTACGACTATTGTGCCGGCGCAGTTGCCTACCACGAGATCGATGCTGCCTTTGGCTTTGTCCCGGCTCGGTTCGCCAAGGATGCCGCGCTGGAGGTCATCGACGCCGGGATCCCGCTCCTGGTACTGACGGCCGAGGGAGTTCCAGACCACGATATGCTGACCATCATCCACTATGCGGCCGCCAAGGGAACGACGGTCGTGGGGCCTGATACCCCGGGCTTGGTCTCACCCGGAAAATGCAAGCTGGGCGTCCACCCCAACCGGGTGTTACTGGAAGGCCACGTGGGTGTGCTGTCCAAGAGTGGGGCGCTATCCTACGAAGTCTGCAAGACGCTCACAGAAAACGGCATTGGCCAATCGACAGTGGCTGGCATCGGCGGCGGACCCTTCTGGGGCCTGTCGCAGGAATCGGTCCTCCGCATGTTTCAGGAGGATCCGGAGACCAAGGCCATCGTGCTTTTGGGTGAGGTCGGTGGGACGATGGAGCAGGAAGCGGCGGCCTTTATCAAGGCGAACATGGACAAGCCGGTGGTGGCCCTGATCGTGGGCCGTGCTGCTCCGGAAGGGGCGCAGATGGGACACGCGGGGGCGATCATTGAAGGGAAAGAGGGGACCGCAGCCAGCAAGATCAGAGCCCTGGCTGATGCCGGGGTCCGGATCGCCTACCGGCCCTCAGAAATCCCCCTGCGAATCAGAGAACTTGGAGTGTTATGATAGTGAAGATCCACATTGACGAAAGAGTGTGCAAGGGTTGCGACCTGTGCATATACTACTGTCCGCGAAACGTGTTGAGGATGTCCGACAGGCGCAATCAGAAGGGCTATTCGGTGGTTGAGGTCTTTGACCTTGACGACTGTGTGGGATGCAAACTGTGCGAGATCGGTTGCCCCGATTTGGCCATCTATGTACAGTTGGACAAATAGCGCACGCGTAGCCTTGAGGGGGGGTCGCTACGAGATGGCTGTGGGAAGAAGATTGAGGAACCTTGAGGTCAACGGATGATCATCGATTTTCACACGCACTTTGCCGAGGGACAGGGTCCCATCGAGGAGCTGGTAGCAGGCATGGACGAGCAGGGCATCGATATGGCCGCCGTCACCGCCGTCGTCACGCCCGGCGGCGACAATGGCCGGGCGGCAAATGCCCTGGTGTACGAGGCGGTCCAGGCCCATCCCTCCCGGCTCGTGGGGATGGCCTGTGTGGTGCCCTATCTGACGGATGCCGCCGAGATGCTAGAGCACTATGTGGAAGCCTATGGTTTCCGCGGCCTCAAGCTGCACCCCTCGATGCAAGAGTTCTATCCATCGGACCAGCGGATCTACCCTGTAATTGAGAAGGCCGTCGAACTCGACCTGCCGGTGTTGATCCATACCGGTGCGGTCCCCATTCCAGGTACCCGCTCCCGTTTTGATGACCCCCTGGAGGTGGATGATCTGGCCCTGGTTTACCCTGAAGCCAAGCTCGTGATCGCCCACGGCGATCCTTTTGGCTCAGCGCCTGCCATTGCCGGCAAGCATCCCAACGTCTACATGGACACGACCACGACCTTTGCCCGGTTTGCGCGCTTGATCCCTGGCTTGGGCGAGGACACGCTCAAGTTCATGGGCCTGGTCAGTGGCGAGTCGGGAGCATCCAAGGTCATTTTTGGCTCAGACGCCAATCCACTCAAGACCTTTCGATTCCAAGAGAACCTGGCTCCTCTCCAGGCCCTGGATATCCCGGATGGGGAAAAGGCACTGATCCTAGGGGGCAACGCGGCCCGTTTGCTCAAACTTACATAGTACTTGCCATGGGTATCCGGGCCCTCGTCTTGCGGAAGAAGCCTAGGGCCCCAAGGACAAAGTATACCTGGAACGGGGGACTCTGAGCGAGTCCTCCGATAGGCTCAAATGTTGAAGGGGTGGTGAAATGAAGCTAGCAGAGACCGTAGCAATTGTGACCGGCGCCGGTCGCGGGATCGGCCGCAGTATCGCGCTCATCTTTGCCCGCGAGGGTGCCGATGTGGCCATCGCTTCCAGAACGCCCGACGAGCTAGAGACCCTTGCCCAGGAGATCCGCGCGCTGGGCCGTCGCGTCTTGGTTCAAGCCGCCGACGTTTCCCGACAGGAAGATGTGCAGCGCTTGGTCGATCGTACCCTGGCTGAATTCGGCCGGGTGGATGTTTTGGTGAACAATGCCGGTACCATCATCATGCCCGGCGATCTGTTAGGAACCACCGTGGATGCCTGGGACACGATGATGGCCGTCAACGTCCGCAGCGTCTTTCTCTGCTGCAAAGCCGTCCTGCCGGGCATGATCGAGCAGGGTTCGGGCAAGATCATCAATATCTCTTCGGTGGCAGGGCTCCGCGGGTTGCCCAACCGGGAAGCCTACTGCGCATCCAAATACGCGGTCACGGGCTTTACCGCATCTCTGGCCCTGGATATGAAGCCGCATGGGATTTCCGTGAACGCCATCTGCCCCGGTCTGGTCGACACCGCGTTGACTGCTATCTCCCGCCAGGGTGATGAGAAGGTCGGATGGATGCAACCAGATGACATCGCCGATGTCGCCTTGTTCCTGGCTTCGGACGACGCGCGGGCGATGACCGGCTCGATGGTCGAGGTGGGCGGCTGGACGGGCTAAGAGGAGAGTGTGTAGGGATGTATGACTGTCTGATCAAGAATGTGCGGATCCTCGATGGTACTGGTGCAGAGCCGGTGCCCGGTGACATAGCCGTCAAGGCCGGCCGGATCGCGGCCATGGTGACTGGCGTTGGGCAGGGCCTGCCCGCCGGCGTCTCAGCAAAGCGTACCATCGACGGTGCTGGCCTGGTGGCCGTACCGGGCTTCATCGACATGCACAGCCATACCGACCTGGAATTCTTCCGGGACCAGGCGCCCGACGCCAAGGTTCGCCAGGGGGTCACCACCGAGCTGCTGGCCCAGGACGGGCTCGGGGTAGCCCCCATCAGCGCTGAGAACATCGAGCTGATGTCAGAGCTTACGGCTGGCTTGCTGGGCGTGCTGCCCCTCGATCGCTGGACTTGGCGGACTTTTGAAGACTATCTTCAGGCGCTCGACCGGCGCGGCCTGCCCAACAACGCTGCCATGCTGGCTCCCCATGGGCCGCTGCGCATCATGGCCATGGACATGGACAACCGTCCCGCGACGCCCGCGGAACTTGCCACTATGTGTGCCCTGACCAGGGAGGCCATGGATTGTGGCGCATTTGGCCTGTCCACGGGCCTCATCTATCCGCCCTGTAGCTACGGGCCCACCGAGGAACTGGTGGCCCTGAACCGGGAGGTGGCCGCCCGGGCTGGTATCTTTGTCGTGCACCAGAGGGACGAGGGCTACCGCATCGAGCTGGCCTTTGACGAGGTCACCCGGGTCGCCCGCGAGTCCGGCGTGCACCTCCACGTGTCCCATCTGCAAGCCTATGGCCAGATCAACTGGGCCAAGATGGACGTCATTCTCGAGAAAGCCAGCGCCTTCCTGGCCGAGGGCGGCCGGGTGACCTGGGACCGGTATCCCTACCTGGCCGGCTGCACCGTATTGTCGGCTGTCCTGCCCCAGTGGACCTTTTCCGAGGGCACCAAGGCCCTGGCCCAGAACTTGATGGAACCCGAATTCCGGGCCCGCATCCGCGAGGACTTTCAGCAGGGGCTCGACGTCTGGAACAACCGCTCCATCTCGGTGGGCTGGTCCAAGATCGTCGTGTCGGCGGTCAATAGCGAGGAGAACCGCTGGATGGAGGGCAGGGACGTCGCCGACCTGGCTCAGACCTGTGGCAGGGACCCCCTCGATTTCGTCTGCGACCTGCTGGCCGAGGAGAACTTGGCCGTGACCATGATCAGCCACTATGGCTCCGAGCATGTACTGGAAAAGGTCCTCGGGCATCCGCAGGCGACGGTTGGCTCCGACGGTATCTATGGCGGTCGACCCCATCCCCGGTTGTACAGCGCCTACCCGCGCTATCTCAAAGAATTCGTGCGCGTAAGAAAGATCTTTGACCTGCCAGAGGCGATCCGCAAGGTCACCTCTTTCCCCGCCGCGATCCTGGGGCTAAAGGACAGGGGGATTCTGCGGGAGGGCGCCTGGGCCGACATCGTGTTGCTTGATCCCGAGCGGGTGGCGGATAAGGCGACCTACGACGAACCGGAGAAGTATCCCGAAGGCATCCCCTATGTTCTTGTCAACGGCGAACTGGTCGTGGACCAGGGGGCATTCACGGGCAAGCTGCCGGGCCGGACGCTTCGGAAATCATAGGCTTGGCCAATTCTTTTGTCATGGCTCATAGCTCGGTTTCGGGACTGGCAGTCCCCGGGACAAAGACACGCAAATATGTCGCGAAAAAGGACATGAATGTGAAAGACAATTATCGCAACCCCATTGGCCAGGTTCTTGGTGCATCTCCTGTGCAGATGCTGGCTGGCAGTACCGCCTTGCTGGTGGTCGATATGCAGTACTTTGACGCTGACCGCGATGAGGGCGAGGGCCGTACGGCCAAAGAACTGGGTGTGGAGCAGTACTTTGAGGAGTATTTCTGCCAGATTGACGCGGTCATTCCCCGTATCCAGCAGATCTTGAACCTCTTTCGCCGCAAAGGGATAGAGGTCATCCACATCCGTGTCTCGGAACTGACTGAGGACTCGCGGGATGTGGGGCGCAAGCAGTTGGTCCGTGGCTTTGTCGTGCCAGCCGGCAGCCGTGAGGCTGATTTTCTGGATGACCTGCAGCCCGTTGGCGATGAGCTGATCGTAAACAAGTCCTCCTCTGGCGTGTTCCCCGTCACCAACCTCGATCGCTTGCTGCGCAATATGGGCATTACGACATTGGTCTTTACCGGTACCTCGACCAATGGCTGTGTGGAGAGCGCCGTGCGGGATGCCGTGGATCTAGGCTATGACGTTGTGATCGTCTCCGATGCCTGCGCGGCGGGTACCCTCGAGACCCACGAGTTGGCCCTCTGCTACCTGGAGGGCGCGCTGGTGCACATTCTCTCCACAGACCAGATCCTGGACTTGGTCGATCCTATGGAGGCTATTGGCCCCGAGGTGAAGAGTGGTCTGGAGCGGGTCAAACCCTATCTCCCCAAGCCCCCCGATGACACAGACGCTGCCGACCAGGACCCCTATGATGCGATTCTCCCGCCTGCCCTTCAACTCTCCCTGATGCAGAGCAACACGGCCTTGGTCCTGGTAGATGCACAGCGTTTCACCTGTGACCCATCCCTCGGGCTGGGAGCCCTGGCCGCCGGCGGGGGTCGAGAAGAATCATTATCCGAGTATTATGGACGTGTTCAGAGCGCCCTGGGGGGTATGCGGCAATTGCTGCAGGCCTGTCGCGCGCAAGGCGTCCCGGTGATCCACGTTCGCACGGCTGGAAGACTGTCCGATGGCCGGGATCTCAGCCGCAAGGTACGGGCCCAGGGATTCTCCTTTGGACCAGACAGTCCCGAGGCCGAGTTTATGCCCGAGCTGGCGCCGCGAGCGGGAGAGATCGTCCTAGACAAGCCGGCCTCGGGTATCTTTACCGGGACCGGTCTGGACGAGCTTTTGCGCAACCTGGCCGTCGAGAACCTCATCCTGGCCGGCATCTCCTATGACGGGGCTGTCGAGGGTTCCATCCGCAGTACCAGCGACCGGGGCTATGGTTTGGTTGTGGTGCCCGATGCCTGCGCTGCCCATCACGCTGCGCTGCAAGACTTTCTGTGGAGAGTAGAGAGCGGGGTCATCCAGGTCAAGCCAGTCGAACAGATCGTTGCCCAGATCAAATCATTATAACTGAGGAGTGAGGTTCTCACATGGATCGAGAAGCCATACACCGCCATATCGACGAACATCTGGATCAGCACGTTGTCCACATCCAAGAGTGGGTCAGGCAGCCCAGCGTCAGTTGGGATAACATCGGTACCCGCGAGGCCGCCGAACTGGTGGCCCAGTCGTACAGCGACCTGGGTTGCCAGGAAGTGGAGGTCATCGAGGGACGTTTCCACCCTGGCGTTTGGGCCCATTATGACGCCGGGGCACCCCTGACGGTCCACAACTACTGCATGATTGATACCCGGACCGTGCAGCCGGATGCCTGGAGCTACGATCCCTGGGGGGCGGAACTGGTACCCATCGGGCCCTATCCCAAGGTGCTCGTAGGCCGTGGCTCCATGGGCGCCAAGGGACCCTACGTGGCCTGGTTGAACGCTCTATCTTCCATCATTGCTGTAGAGGGCGGCCTGCCCATGAATATCATGTTCCTGGCCGAGGGCGAGGAGATTATGGGCAGCCCCACCTATGCCGATTTCGTGGCGCGCTATGCCGGCCGCCTGCAGAACGTGGATGCCAGCTTCTGTCCTTCCTGTAGCCAGGCGGGCAACGGTACCGTCTCGATGGGTCTGGGACTCAAAGGCATGGTCGTCATCGAACTGACGGCCAGTGGGCAGTCCTGGGGACGGGGGCCGGTCAATACTGTCCACAGCTCCGCGGCCTCGCTGGTGGATTGCCCTCCCTTCCGCTTGGCGCAGGCCCTGTCTTCCCTGACCGATGAGGATGGTCTGGGCTGCAAGGTGGCGGGGCTGGAGGGGCTCTGGAACTATCGCAAACCCCTGACGGGGGAAGAGCTGGCGTTGCTGGAGACGCTAGCCGCCCGGGCTTCTGGCCGCGACTGGCGTGATGTCCTACCTCTCGGTGGGGCCGGCAACGTGAGCCACGTCGTGGGCGGGTTGGAGGGCATGGATCCCCTCGTCAACCTGCTCTATGGCCCGACCTTCAACATCGCTGGCATGCGCAGTGGGTTCCTGGGACCGGAGACGACCACCATCCCCTATATCACCCCGGCCAGGGCCACGGCCACGCTGGATATGCGTTGGGTGGTCGATCTGACGGCTGAGGAGATCATTAGCCTCATCCGACAGCACTTGGACGAACGAGGCTTCGCCGATATCGAGATCGACGTCTATGCCGCCTTTAGCCACTCTCAAACCTCCGTCTCCGATCCGGGCGTGCAGGCCACGCTTCAGACGCTAGAGTCCTGGAACGTAGCGGCGGAAATCTGGCCCATGCAGCCGGGCGGCGGCCCCTGGACCGTGGTTCCCAACGCTTTCAACGTACCCTGCGTCAGGGGCGGCGTCATCGGCGGCGGAGGCCGGGGCAACGTCGACGAGTATATGATCATCGAGGGGGACGGCAAGGTCGCCGGTCTGGCCGACGTCGAAAAGTACCTGGTCGACCTCGTGTACAATTATTCTCAGGCAGTTGTGGGGGGGTAGGGTCGATGAAACCAAGAGTACCCTTCAAGATGCTCTCGCGCGCCAACCCGGCCTTTCCCTTGGCGGCGGGGAACGCGGCCTTGTTGCTGCTGGATGCCCAGCGCTTTACCACAGTGCGCGACCAGGGGTTGGGCCTGTCCGCCAGCCAGCAGGGCATCCTGCGCGAGTTTGAGGAATACTATGCTCAGACAGAGGCCGCCCTTCGCAACATGGTGTCGCTGCTGGCTGGTTGCCGCCAGCATGGGCTGCGGGTGATCTATTCGGTCCTCTGTGCCCAGGAGCCCGACCGCAGCGACCTGTCACGGCAGCTCCTCCTGAGCGGCTTGCCTATCCCGGTTGCCCCGCCGCGGGAGGAGATCCGCCCCGAAGTGGCTCCGGCGTCCGGCGATCTGGTCTTGTCCAGAGGGACCTACAGCCCCTTTGCAGCGGGGCCGAAGCTGCTGGACACGCTGCGCGAGGCCGGCGTCGATACCATCATCCTGGCCGGCATGCTGGCCAATACGACGGTGGCCCTCGCCGCCCGGGAGGCCGCCGACCGCGACCTGGGGGTGATCGTCGTCTGGGATGCGTCGGCCAGTGAAACATTGGGCTGGCACGAGATCATCAAGACCGGCCTGGTGGGCCCCCTGGTTTGCATGCGGACCACGCAGCAGGTCATCGAGATGCTGGAGGGGGTGCGCACATGAAGACCGGTTTGCCTGTGGTTCGAACGGTGCGAGGCGACATTGCTCCAGGAGAACTGGGGATAACGGCTCCCCACGAGCATCTCTACTGTGATCAGCGCCTCTGTCGCTCCGATCTCGATTTCCCCGGTACCTATGCCAAGATGGTATTGCTGGACGTGGATACCATCGTCGCCGAACTGGCCGATTTCCACACCGCAGGCGGCCGGGCCATCGCCGAGATGACGACCAGTGGCTGGGGGCGGGACGTGGCGGTTCTCAAAGAGATCTCGGAGCGTGCGGATATTCACGTTGTCGCTATCTCGGGCTTTTACGTCGAAGACTGCCACCCACTCTACGTGGCCGATACCAGCATCGAGGATCTGGCGGAGCTTATGGTGCAAGAGTTGATGGGCGGTGCGGATGGTACGGCCATTCGTACCGGACTGCTCAAGTCGGGCATCAGCAGGCCGGTGATCGAAGGGCCCGAACTCAAGTGTGCTCGCGCCATCGCCCTTGCTCAAAAGCGAACCGGTGTGTCCATCACCACTCACACCAGCGGTTCGACGCGCTTTGAGATCGAGGGCGGGAACATTGGCATGCAGCACCTCGATCTCTTTGAGGCGGAGGGGGTGGACCCCGGCCGGGTTATCATTGGCCATACCGACGAGAACGCCGATCTCCGCCAACTGGTAGCGCTTGCCCAGCGGGGAGCCTACGTCCAGTTCGACGTCATTGGCAAGATCCACTGGATGCTCGACGAGACGCGGGTCGATCTGCTGTGCCAGATGGTTGACAGGGGATACCAGGATCACCTGATGCTCTCCTCCGATCGCTGCCGCGAGATGGAACTGAAAGTCGGAGGCGGGCTGGGCTACGATCACGTGCTGCGCGATTTTGTGCCCAGGCTGCGCGAGGCGGGCTTTGACGATGCGCTGCTGTACCGCATCCTGGTTGAAAACCCGGCTCGGGCATTGTCTTTTGAACCTCATAAATAATGAAACTATACAAAGGAGACGGACTGTGAAAAAGGAAACCATCCTAGGAAAACCGGGTGCCCCTTATGCCAAAGCGGTCAAGGCTGGAGGGTTCTTGTTCGTGTCGGGCAACGTTGGCGTGAATCCAGAGACCGGCCAGGTACCGGAAGGCGGCATCGTACCCCAAACCCGCCAGGTGCTGGACAACCTCAAGGCCACAGTGGAGGAACTTGGCTCATCCTTTGACGACGTCGTCAAGGTCAACATCTACCTGGTGAACGTCCAGGATTTCGGCGGCATGAACGAGGTCTATAAGGGATACTTTCCCGATCCACCGACTCGCACGACGGTGGGCATCAATGAGTTGGCTCGCAAGGATTTCCTGATCGAGATCGACCTGATAGCCGTTCTCTAGGGCTGCTGGTCAGGGCTGGCGGGAGCCAGCCCTGACCTAAAGGCCGAAAGAATTGGCCTGGAAAGGACACAGGTACGTGCCGAAAAGTCAGACCAAGGTTCTCATCACGCTCCCCCTGGAAGCGGAGCTGGTTAACCAGATCCAGGGAGTGGATCCGCGGGTTGAGGTCCTGTACGAGCCCGATCTGCTGGGCCGGCCCCAGTACGCAACGCACTACAACGCGCCCATCGAGCGTACCCCGGCCCAAGAGGCGCGCTGGCAGGAGCTGCTGGCTCAAGCCGAAGTGATGTTCGGATTCGACTATACACACCTGAATGACCTCCTGCCGCTGGCGCCACGGCTCAAATGGATTCAGGGCTCGAGTACCGGCATCGGCCAGGCCGTAGTCAAGTTTGGTTGGGACCAGAGCGATATTGTCTGTACCACAGCCGGTGGGGTCCATTCCCGTCCGCTGGCTGAATTCTGCCTGATGGCCATGCTCATGTTTGTCAAGGACGCCTTCCGGATGGCGTCTGAACAGGAACGCAGGCACTGGCAGCGCTATGCCGGGACCGAACTGCGGGGCAAGACGCTGGCGGTGATCAGCCTTGGCCGGGGCGGCCAAGAGGTGGCGCGACTATCCCGCTGCTTGGGGATGCGTGTGATCGGCACCAAGCGGTCCATTGAAGGGCTGGAGCCCACATCTCTCGGGGTTGAGCGTCTCTATCCCTGGACCGATCTGCAGCCAATGCTGGCCAGGGCTGATTTCGTAGTACTATTCCTGCCCCATACGCCAGAGACGGAGGGCTTGATCGGGGCAGAGGAACTGGCGGCCATGAAGCCAGGCGCGGTGTTGATCAACGTGGCCCGGGGTACCATCTGGGATGAGGCCGCCGTTGTACGCGCCCTGCAATCAGGGCATTTGGGAGGATTGGCCTCCGACGTCTTTGCCGTGGAACCACTGCCCGGCGACAGCCCGTTGTGGGACATGCCCAATGTACTCATCAGTCCTCATTCTGCCAGCGCCGTCGCCAGTGAGAAAGCAAAGCTCACGGATCTGTTCTGCGATAACCTTGGCCGCTATCTGGCCGGGGAGCCATTGCGCAACGTGCTTGACACGGTTAAGCTCTACTGATGGCCAGCCAGGTGGCCGTATAGCATGTCCGCTACCGTTTCCGTTCTGCTCACCTTTGAGCTTGCAGCAGAATACGTGAATCAGATCTGGGCGGTGGACCCCCGTGTCGAGGTTCTGTACGAACCCGACTTGCTGGGCCGGCCGCGCTTTGCCTGCGATCACCTGGGGCCTATCCAGCGGACGCCTGCCCAGGAAGCCCGGTGGGTGTCCCTGTTGGCTCGCTGCGAAGTCCTGTTTGGCCTCGATCCCAGCCACTACGACGATCTGCTGCAGCTCGCCCCGCGTCTGCGGTGGATCCAGAGCACCAGCGCGGGGGTCGGCCAGCGGGTCATGAGCATGGGCCTGACCGAAGCGAACATTGTCTTTACCACTGCCAGCGGCATTCATGCTACAGCTCTGGCAGAATTCTGCTCGATGGCCATGCTCATGTTTGTCAAGGACGCCTTCCGGATGGCCGACTACAAAGGGCGAAAGCACTGGCAGCGCTACGCCGGCAGCAAACTTTATGGTAAAACACTGGCCGTGCTCGGCCTGGGCAGCATCGGCCGGGAGGTCGCCCGTTTGGGCCGGTGCTTTGGGATGCGCGCTATCGGTGCCAAGCGTACCACAGAGGGAACAGACCCTGACTCTCTTGGCGTTGATGCCCTTTACGCCTGGACCGATATGCAACCGATGCTGGCTGAAGCCGATTTCGTCGTGATCAGTTGCCCCCATACACCAGAGACCAAGGGACTGATAGGCAAAGTTGAGCTTGCTGCCTTGAAGCCCGGGGCAGTGCTGATTAACATCGCCCGCGGGGCTATCGTGGATGAACCGGCTCTCATTCGCTCTCTGCGGTCAGGACATCTGCGGGGGGCAGCCCTGGATGTCACCCAGCATGAACCACTGCCAGCGGGCAGCCCCCTGTGGGACATGCCCAATGTCTTGATCAGCCCCCATTCGGGCAGCAATGTCGACAGCGAGAACCGGATACTGACAACGCTCTTCTGTGAGAACCTTCGGCGCTACCTGGCAGGACAATCCCTGCTCAATGTATTGGATCCGGTCTTACTCTATTGAACCAATAACCCTACTTTCAGTAAGGAGTACACGCTATGACTGAAGAACTGAAATTCGCCAACAACCTTCTCGATTTCATCCATACCAGCCCCAGCCCATTCCACGTGGTGGCCACCATAAAGGAGCAACTACGTGCCAATGGATTCGATGAGTTGGCATTGACGGAGAGCTGGGATCTTGCCCCGGGGGGCAAGTATTTCTTGACCAGAAACGATTCGGCCATCGTTGCTTTTGTCGTCGGACAAGGCGCCGTCGAAGAAGAGGGCTTCCGCCTGGTAGGCGCTCACACCGATTCGCCGACTTTCAGAGTCAAACCGGCGCCCGAGATGGTCAAAGCCAATACCTACCTCATGCTGAATACAGAGTCCTATGGCGGCCCCATCCTCAATACCTGGCTGGACAGACCCTTGACCGTGGCTGGTCGCGTAGCGTTGGCAGGTGACGATCCCCTGCATCCGGAAACCAGGCTTGTCAGTTTTGACCAACCTCTGTTGATCATCCCCAACCAGTCACTGCACATGAACCGCAAGGTGAACGAGGGGATCGAGCTGAACAAGCAGAAGGACATGCTGCCCCTGGTGGCTTGTGTGAACAACGAGTTTGAGAAAGGTGGCTTCCTGGCCGGGCTGCTGGCCGGAAAACTGGGCGTGGACGTGGGCAGGATCCTCGACTTTGACCTCGTCCTGAACGAGCATGCCCGGGGCAGCGTGATTGGCCTGAACGACGAGTTCATTTCCAGCTCCAGGCTGGATGACCTGGCCATGGTTCATGCTGGTTTGCATGCCCTGCTCAATGCCGGTTCCGCCCAGGCTACCAACGTGCTGGTCTGCTACGACAATGAGGAGGTTGGCAGCCGGACCAAGCAGGGCGCTGCCTCTCCCTTGCTCAGCACGCTCCTCGAGCGGGTCACCCGTACGCTGGGTGGGAACCGGGAGAGCTTCTTCCGGGCCGTCTACCAGTCATTCCTCATCTCCGCCGATATGGGACACGGGGTTCATCCCAATGCAGTGGACAAACACGATCCCGTCCACAGACCGGTCTTGAACGGCGGTCCCATGATCAAGGTTGCCGCTAGCCAGGGCTTTATCACCGACAGTGACTCGGCCGCCGTCTTTGAGGCCCTGTGCCGGGGAGTGGACGTTCCGGTCCAGCGCTTTGTCAGCCGTTCCGATCTCAGGGGCGGTTCCACCATTGGCCCCATCTCGACTACTCAGTTGGACCTGCGTTCCCTGGATGTGGGCAATCCCGCGATGGCCATGCACTCTATCAGGGAGTTGGGTGGTGTTCTGGATCAACACTATATGTACAAGGCTTTCAAAGCCTTCTTTGAAGCCTAAGCAAAGATGGGCATTGTCACAAGCCTGTCCATGGTCGTAGGTTCTGTACGGACCACTGTCCGTGTCGGGTGAATTGAGTACCGGGCTGTGGTCCATCGCCAGCAGAAGGCAGCATAGTCTATGCCTGGCGTGGACTACAATCCGGCTCGCCCGGGCATCCGCAGAAGCCCATAGTCCTGGAGGTTAGAATGACCCAAGAGATCACGATTCTGTCCCGGTACGAGATTGATGACGAAACCCGAAAACGGCTGGAGGCCATCCACCCGGACCTGTGCGTGCATCAGACGCTGACCGTGGACGACATGGAGCCCTGGATCCAAGATGCAGACATCATTTTGCACGGACGCTTTACCGATGAACTGCTGGCGCGGGCAAGGAAACTGAGTTGGTACCAGTCCCTGAGCGCCGGCGTGGAGAGCCTGCTCACGCCAGATTTTGTGAACAGCGATGTCGTCCTCACCAATGCCAGCGGCAACCACCCCATCTCGGTGTCCGAACACGCTTTCGCGCTCCTGCTGGCCGTGACTCGCAGGATCATCGACTCCTACGGGGAGGACAACCTGCTGGACACCTGGGAACGGCAGACCTGCGTGGAATTGTATGGCAAGACCATGGGCGTCCTGGGCATGGGCAACGTCGGCAGGGAGATCGCCCGCAAAGGGGCAGCTTTTGGCATGACAGTCCGCGGCTATGATACCCGCCCAGTTTTTGTGCCCTACCTGAGCGAGATGTACCTCAGCGACCAGACCGAGGAATTCTTCTCAGGTCTGGATGTCCTGGTCGTGGCCGCCGCCCTTACCGATGGGACCAGGGGTATGGTAGACGGCCATCTCATCTCGCTGATGAACGAGGGCAGCTACCTGGTCAACATCGCGCGCGGCCCCCTCGTCGACGAAGATGCGCTCATCGAAGCGTTGAAAGGGGGCCCGCTTGCCGGGGCAGGTCTTGATGTCTTTGACCAGGAACCGCTGCCCATGGATAGCGAGCTGCGGAGATTGCCCAACGTCGCGCTGACCCCCCACCTGGGCGGGCAGAGCCCCAGATACAGGGAACGGGTTCTCTTGGTTTTCGTCGAGAACTTTAGACGGTGGGTCAAGGGAGGAACGCTCATCAACGTCGTGGACAAGCGCACGGGATTCTAACCGGCGCTTGCTTCAGCCATCTTTGGCCGGACGATTTGACAGCGTGCGGGAATCGTTGTACAATAGACTTTGTATCCTATAGGATATATATGGGGCCGTGCCATCATAGCTGTAGCGGCGGCCTGTTTCTCACAATGGCTACAGCACTACTACCCCTGCCTGGGCAGGGCAGAGTCCCTTCAGCCGTTTGGCTGAGGTCTCGTACAGGGGGTGCAGATCGCGACATAGCTCGTAGCCCATCTCGATGGGGTTCGGGTGAGTTGAGAGTCTGGGGCAATTGACGACGACACCACGGATGTGCCGCCACCCTATTTCAGTTCCTCGGTGGCTTACCGGCCGGTCCCGGTTCTCTTTCGAATCTCCTTATAGTAGCACTCCATCGCGATGACTCCACAGCGACTTTTGCCCTGGGATGGGATTGTCCCATCCAGGTCGGTGTAGCTACCAGCTTCGAAGGTATGGTTGGCGATTGGATTCCTGGGTTCTTGATGACGGGAGGTAAGCCTATCGAGCATTCCGAAGTTTGCTGTCCGCAGAGTCCAAATTTACCAAAAGTACAGGAGGAGTACAGATGAAACGCTTAGGTCTATTGCTTTCGCTCATGATTGTGGTGTCACTGCTGCTCGCAGCCTGTGGCGGTACGCCAGAGACGGTCGAAGTCGAAAAGATCGTCACCCAGGTCGTCGAGACGACGGTCAAGGAGACGGTCATCGTCGAGGGGACGGCCCAGGTGGTTGAGAAGGTCGTCACCGAGGTGGTCGAAGTCGAAAAGGTCGTCACCGAGGTTGTCGAGGTAGAGGTGACCGCTGTCCCTGTGGTAGAGGAACAAGAACCCGTGGTCATCCTGCAGGGCGCTGAGGTCATCACTCTGGACCCGCACATCGGCCAGTCCATCCCCGATGACAATGTTCACAAGCACCTGTTCGAGACGCTGACAAAATGGGACCAAAATGTAGCTCTGCAGCCCTACATGGCCGAGTCGTGGGAATCCATCGACGACGTCACCTGGGAGTTCAAGCTCAAGGAAGGTTACACCTTCCACAATGGCGAGCCGGTGAATGCTGAGGCATTCAAGTTCGCCCTGGATCGTGGCCAGGAGATGTTCGAGACCGGCGTGGGCCGCACCAGCTACGAGTACGGCCTGCTGAACCTGGAAGAGGTCATTGCTGTTGACGAGTACACCCTGCAGGTCGTCACCAAGGCCCCCAACCCGCTCATCCCCGGGCATATGGCTCACGTCCAGACCGCGGCCCAGCCGCCCCAGTACATAACTGAAGTGGGCGATGAGGAGTTTGGCTTGACCGGCATTGGCAGCGGGCCATACATGATCACTGAATTCGTCCCCGAAGAGATCGTGGTGATGGAGGTCTATGATGGCTATGCGGGCGAAAAGCCAGAGATCCAGAAGATCATCTGGCGGGCAGTGCCCGAAGCCTCCACGCGCATCAACGAACTCAAGGCCGGCAATGCCGATATCATCACCAACGTACCGCCCGATCTGGCGCTGAGTGTCGACAAAGCGCCCGGCGTCCACATGGCACCGGTCGATGGCATGCGCCGCATTTTCATGGGCTTGGATCAGAAGGAAACTGACCACCCGGCCATCAAGGACGTGCGCGTCCGCCAGGCCATCAACTATGCCTTCAACTGCGATGCCATGATGACCGGCTTGCTGGCCGGCGCCGGCGAGTGTTCGGCGCATATCATTAATGCCCCCAATGCCAGCCCCAACGTCGAGCCCTATCCCTACGATCCGGAGAAGGCAGCTGCCCTTCTGGACGAGGCCGGCTGGACCATGGGCAGCGATGGCGTCCGCGAGAAGGACGGCGAAAAGCTGGCCTTTGAGATGGAGTGCCCCAACGGCCGCTACATCAAGGACAAGGACATGTGCCTCGTCTTTGCTTCTGACATGGCAGAGGCCGGCATAGACGTGACCGTCAACGTCCTTGACTGGTCCGTCTTTATCGACCACGCCTCCAGCCAGGGCGCCGGCTTCCCCACCATGCACCTCATCGGTTCGGGCCCCGGCTATAACTGCCGCTCGGACTTGGGCTACATCGAGGCCAATACCGGCTCCAACCGCTCGCAATACGCCAACGACGAGATCTCCGCGCTGTTTGCGACGCTGGATGCCACTTTCGACCCGGACGAGCGGCTGGCGCTCTGCCACCAGATCGAAGAGATGGCTGTCGACGAAGCGGCTGTGGTCCAGGTTTACATGCAGGTCGACTTTTACGCTGCTTCTGACCGGATGGACTGGGAGCCCCGGGCAGACGAGCGTATCCTGATGACGGAAGCGAGTCTCCGCTAAGATCCCTTTGCCGGAGGGGCCTGGGTTCGCTCAGGCCCCTCCCCTGTTGTCTCCTATTCTTTGAATAGGCGCAAACCAAACCAGTGCGACGCGGGTGCGGGTGCCGTGCACTGCGTGGCACAGGCTCTCGGGAGTAGAGGCTTTAGCCGGCCTCTGTTCCTCGCACAGACTAGGGAAGGGCCTGGATGCAATATACAATCAGGCGGTTGCTGCAAACCTTCATCGTTATCATCGGCGTTAGCTTTATCTCTTTCGGATTGATGTTCCTGACCGGAGATCCAACCGAGGTATGGCTGGGCGAGGCTGCGGACTTTATGACGACCGAGCAGATTGATGAGTTCCGCCAGATCAAGGGTTTCGACGAGCCCTGGTACGTTCAGTACTATATCTTTGCCAAAAACGCCATACGGGGCGATTTTGGCGAGTCGTACCGTTACAGCGCACCGGCATTTGAGGTTGTCATGCGCCGTTTCCCGGCGACGATTCAACTGGCATTCATTGCCCTTTTTGTGTCGGTGATTATCGGTATCCCAATTGGTGTCATTTCGGCCACCCGGCCCAATACGGTAACTGACTATGTGTCCACGCTGGCTGCCCTGGTGGGACAGTCGGTCCCCAGTTTCTTTCTGGGCATTATGCTGATGCTCATCTTTGGCGTCTGGCTGAGGGTGTTGCCTATCTCGGGCAAGGGGGACTGGCGGAATCTTATCCTGCCAGCATTCACCCTGGCTGCTTTCTCGCTGGCCCGAAACATGCGCTTGACTCGCGCATCACTGTTGGAGGTCATTCAACAGGACTATGTGCGGACTGCACGGGCCAAGGGCCTGTCTGAGAGAAAGGTCATCTATCTTCATGGCCTGCGGAACGCGCTTCTGCCCTTGGTGACCATGGTGGGCCTGCAGCTAGGCTTTCTGCTGGCTGGGTCTGTCATCGTTGAAAGTATTTTTGCCTGGCCAGGTGTGGGCCGGTTGATCATCGATGCCATTTACAACAAGGACTTTGCTATTGTCCAGGCTGGCGTGACGGTGCTGGCCATCTCTTTTACGCTCGTCAATCTTGGGGTGGACCTCCTCTACTCCTGGATAGACCCTCGTGTTCGATACAACTAGAGGGACAGAGGAGCCTGAATGTCTGATAGAAACGATGCGTCTGGGGCAGCAGACTTGTCGACGGCGCGCCCCGCTTCTCTCACCGATGGCGGCACAATTCCCGAACGCCCCCGTTTTGGGGCGCTGCGCAGTCTCGCCCGCCGAAAGCTCGCTCTGGTTGGTGCTATCATCGTCCTGGTCGCCGTCCTGGTTGCCGTCCTGGCGCCGGTCCTGACGCCGCTCGACCCGTCCGACATTAACATCATCGACCGGCTCAAACCACCTCTATGGCGCGCGCCTGATGGCACATTGCACCTTCTGGGCACTGATACGCTGGGCCGCGATGTTTTTGCCCGGTTGTGCTACGGCGCCCGGGTTTCGCTGGTTGTCGGCTTGAGCGCGGTATTTCTTGCGGGTACACTGGGCGTTTTCCTGGGCCTGGTCTCCGGCTACATGGGCGGTCTTTTGGACGACGTGATCATGCGCATCGGCGACATCCAGCTGGCTTTCCCCTTCATTCTGCTGGCCATCAGCGTCTTGGCCGTTCTGGGGCCGGGTGTGGACAAGCTCATCATCGTGCTGGGGATTACCGGTTGGGTGACCTATGGTCGCCTGGCCCGGAGCCAGGTCATCTATCTGCGGGAGATGGAGTTCGTGGACGCGGCCCGCGCCGTGGGTGTGCGCCGGGCGCGGATCATGGGACGTCATATACTCCCCAACCTGTGGGGTGTGGTGATTGTCATCGCCAGCTTTTCTGTGGCCAGCACCATCCTTGCCGAAGCCTCGCTGAGCTTTCTGGGCTTGGGGGTGCCCCCTAATATTCCGACCTGGGGGGGGATGCTGTCGGAAAACCGCGAGTATCTGGAGCTCGCTCCCTGGCTGGTTATCTTCCCCGGTCTGGCCATTTCTTTGACTGTGCTAGGGATCAATGTGCTGGGCGATTGGATACGGGACTATTTGGATCCACGCATGAAGAATGTGGTCTAGCCAGCCCGCCGGGCGCCTGTTTCCGACCCCGAAGAGGGAGCCTGCGATAGATCCTGACGCCATCTTTTCCAAAAAGCCGGTTGTGCAGCCATCGACGTGTGCTAACGAACGGTCCTCACTTCTCCGTCCATAGAGAATAGGCCATGTGCGGAACTGGTGGCCAAGAAAACCCAGGAGGGAGCGTATGGACTCTCTGGCCTTGTTGATTCACGAGATGCTTTCGGGTGAGATCGCTACAGAAACCACGGCTGCCATCACGCGCTTTTATCGTACTCCAGGCTCATCCGGGTACCACGCCGCGACCAACCTGGCCCTGCAGAAGCTGCGCGAGTGCGGCTTTGATGACCTACAGGTGACGACCTATCCCATCGATGGCGAGACCGTACTGCTGGATGGCGCCACCCCCTTGGCCTGGGAACCCCACGCCGCTAAAGTCAGTGTACTCGCCCCGACTCAGGAAAAGCTGGTCAGCTTTGACGAGGCGCCTACTTGCCTGACCGTCTGGTCGCAGCCCACGCCCGCCGGTGGCATGACGGCTGAGGTCGTGGATGTCGGCTTGGGCTTGTCGGAGGCAGATTGGCAGGGCAAAGATCTCGAGGGCAAGGTTGCCTTTATCAGCCACTCCAACCGGCGGGAGGCCTGGAAACACGCGGCGGAAGAGGCGCTGCGGCGCGGAGCCAAAGGCATACTGACTGACTATTTTCTCTACCCTCTGGCGCCCTACCGGACGCGCTGGCAGGTACCTGATGCGGCACAGTTCCTGCGTCTGCCAAACAGCCATGGCCAATATGATGCTTGGGGTTGCTCCCTATCCCTGCATGCCGGACAGCGCCTGCGGGAGTTGCTCAAGCTCGGCCCGGTCACCGTACACGCCGATATCCGCTGCCGCTCGTTCAAGGGCCATGGACAGAATGTGATGGCCACCATCCCGGGCCGGGAGCTGCCAGAGGAATCGGTGTTCCTGGTGGCCCACACCACCGGTACCCAACCTGGCGCCAACTGCGCGGCCGGGGTGGCGCTGCTGGCCGAGATCGCCCGCGTCCTGCAGAGCCTCATCAGGGAGGGCAAGGTACGCCCGCCGCGCCGCAGCATCAAGTTCTTTGTCATCGCCGAAGGCTTGGGTACCGAAGCCTATCTCGCCCAGCACCCGGAAGAATTGCCTGGCATCAAGGCCGCAATCTGCCTGGATAGTGTCGGCAACCACCAGGAGGAACTCAAGTCGACGCTCATCTACTCCCGGCACCCCGACTCGTCGCCCTCGTTTATCAACGACTACTATGAGGCGGTGATGGACCGCGCGCCGAAGGACAGCCAGTGGATCGGCCGGCAGGACAAGGGCATGTCGGGGGTCGTGTTCACCTCCGAGCCCTACACTCCCTGGAGCGACAACAACCGTTTCGCCTCCTTTGGAATTCCCAGCCCGCTGATCATGTCGACTCCCAGCATCTACTTTCACACCCAGTTCCTGACCGCGGACAAGATGGATCCCCAGGTATTCCGTCGCGCTGGAGTGCCCACCGCGCTGGCCCTGTACGAGATTGCCGATGCGGGCTTGCCAGAGGCGATGGCCATTGCCGATGAGGTACTGGCCCGCAGCCAGTTCCGACTCCGGAGAGTAAGCAGCCACGCCGTACAGCAGATCCTGAAGGCGGCCTATGCGCCGGTTGGCGGTAGGCCGGCTGAGGGGATAGCCAGCCGCGCTTTGCGGGAACTGGACTATTGTCAAAGCAGGGACGCTCAGGCCATTGCCTCCACCTTGGATCTGGTTCCAGGCCAGCCGCCCGCCGAGGCGGAGGAGCAGATCGCGGCCTGCATCGACGCGTTGCGACAAGAGGCAGGGCAGGCATCGTCGCGCGTTGAGAAGGCCCTGTCCAGAGTCGGGATCTCCCTGGATGCCGAAGCTGGAAGCCCCCAGCCAGGAAGCGAACAGAGCCGCAGCTCTGCTGACCAGGTGGCAGCCCTGGCAGCCATCCCCCACAAAAGAGTACCCGGATTTACGCCCGGACTGGCCATCTTTTCCTACCCGGAGCAAGCCGAGATCTCGGTCCCGATGGAGACCCAGGATCCGGTCTATACCTTCTATGCATTGCGCGTGATGAACGACGAGGTGTGGAATATGATCGACGGCCGGCGCAGCATCGCAGAGATAGCCGAGGCCGTCTGCATGGAGTTTGGTTTTGAGCTGGATCCGGCCCTATTCCTGCCCCTTATCGAGGGCCTGGTGCGGGAGGATCTGGTCACCTTGGAGACCCCGGGAGATAGAGTTTCATGAATGACATTTATGCCTGGATCGATGCCCATCAGGACGAACTAGTCGAAGAACTGCAGCGCCTGCTCCAGCAGCCCAGCATCTCTGCCCAGAAGGTTGGCCTGGAAGAGTGCGCCGTCATGGTGCAGGACATGATGCTCAAGGCGGGCATTGGTGATGTCCAGATCTACCCTACACCCGGCGGGCCGGAGGTGGTCTATGGCCGCCTGCCCGGCGATCAGGACAAAACAATGCTGTGTTACGCTCACTATGACGTCCAGCCGCCAGGGCCGGAGGAGCTGTGGTCCAGCCCGCCCTTTGCCGCCGAGATTGAGGATGGCGTGATCATTGCCCGCGGCGCCACCGACAACAAGAGTGGGCTGCTGGCCTTTGTTCGGGCAGCCCAGGCTTTTCTGGAGGTCCGGGGCCGGCTGCCTGTCGGCCTCAAGTTCATCTTTGAGGGCGAGGAGGAGGTGGGCAGCCCGCATCTCAGCGATTGGCTGGCCAGCACGGTCCTTGCCCCCAATGGCCAGACCATGACTGCCGCCGAGCTGGTGCAGGCCGACGCCATGCATTGCCTCGACGGGGGCGTCGATTCTGGCACAGGTCGGCCTCGGGTGTCGCTGGGCAACAAGGCCATTCTTTACGCCGAGCTTCGCTGCCAGGGCGCGGCCAGCGAGATCCACTCCGGCGACTCGGCCTGGGTCGTCAATCCTGCCTGGCGCCTGGTAAAGGCCCTTGATACGCTGGTCGACCATGAGGGACGCGTGATCATCCCCGGCTGGTACGATGACTGGGACGAACCCACTGAGGAAGACATTGCCTGGTTGGAGAGGGCGCTGGCTGATTTTGACGTGGATCAGAAAATGGCCATCCTGGGCGTCTCTTCGCTTCCGCCCGGCAAATCGCCCCTGGATCTACTCGTGGAACGATCCTTTGGCGCGACCTGTACCATCTGTGGCCTGGAGGCTGGCTATACCGGCCCTGGCGCCAAGACGGCCGTCCCGCCCTCGGCCCTGTGCAAGCTCGACTTTCGTTGCCCGCCTTACCTGGATCCCCTGGTGCAGTTGGAAAAACTTGAGGCCCACTTGGCAGAGGGTGGTTTTGACGATGTCGAGGTTCACGTGATCACGGCTCGCCGTCATCCGTGGCGCACCCCGATGAATGCCGCCATCGCCCGGGCAATCATCCGCGCTGCTGAGTCTGTCTTTGGCCAGGTTCCCTTCGTACAAGGTGTGACGGCCGAAGGTACCATCATCAGTCACGTGCCGATGCCGACCGTGCTGACTGGTTTTGGACCCATCAAGGCCAACCTGCACGCGCCGGATGAGAATATCGCCGTTTCCGACTATATCCGCGGCTGCAAGTATGCGGCGACCATCATGGAAGAGTACGGCCGAGAGCCAGAGTAAGAATCCGAGAGGGAGGGATTGGACATGAGCGATGGCGCACTGTGGCAACGATTGGAATGTGAGGTCTCGCGTAGGATAGACGAGTTCCCCGGCGTGGCCGGTGTCTGTGTCAAGGACTTGAATCGCGGAGGTGGTTTTTCTATCCGTGGCGATGAAGAGTTTCCCACAGCCTCCACCATCAAGATCCATGTCCTGACCCAGCTCCTGCTTCGTGCCGAGCGGGGCGAGATTGACCTCGACGAGGTGCTGTGCCTGACGCCGGATCTGGACGTCCCCGGCAGTGGTGTGCTTACCTACCTGGAGGGCGACGTCGAGCTAAGCTGGCTGAACATAGCCATCCTGATGATCATCGTCTCGGACAACACGGCCACGAACCTGTGCATCGACCTGGCTGGCATGGAGGCGACCAACGCCCTGATTCAGGAAATGGGACTGGCGCGTACCACCCTGCGGCGCAAAATGCAGGATCAGGACGCGGTAGCCCGCAACCTGGAGAACACGGCCACCCCGGCCGACCTCGTGGAGATGCTGGATCTTCTGCACAGGGGAGAGCCCAGCCCGGGCGTGGCTGAACGCTGCCTGTCCATCCTAAAGAAGCAGAAGGGCGCTCCGCTCTTCAACCGGGCTCTTCCGCCGACAGTCCCGCTGGCCAACAAGCCCGGCGGTATGGAGCGAGTGCGCTGCGACGCCGGGATCGTCTATCTGCCTCGGCGGCCCTACGCCCTGGCCGTCATGACAAAGTTTGCGCTATGCGAGCCACCGGAGCAGGAGCGTTTTGTCATCGACACAGCGCGTGCCATACATGAGACGATGGCCGTCTTGGATAGCACCAGCGACTATGGCCAGGGGATTCAGAGCTAGCAACTCTACCTGGGAAGTGGCGCTGAAGCAGCGCCATGAGCCCAGCCAGTCGGAACAGTCATAGGAAAAGGGGATGCATGATCGTCATCAATCCACGTCCTAGCAGTTTATCGGCGGAGCTGATCGAACGCTACAGGTCGATAGAGCCGGCTACGGTCGGTCATATGTTAGAGTTTGGCTTCTGTGACCCGGGCCTCCAGCCGCTCTGGAGACCCTGCAACGTTGTAGGACCGGCCTTTACCGTCCGGACTACTGCTCTAGATAGCTCCATTGTGCATGTAGCCATCGACATGGCCGAACCTGGTGACGTGATCTTGATCGATCGCAACGGGGACGGCAAGCACGCTTGTTGGGGGGGTATGACCTCCCTGGCTGCCAAGATGCGGGGGATCGCTGGCACGATCGTGGATGGCTGCGCCACCGACTTTCTCGAGATCCAGGAATTGGCCTATCCCGTCTATGCCAGATCTATCACCGCCTTGACGACCAAGGGGCTGGCTGAGAGTGGAGAGATAAACACGCAGATCCAGATTGGCGGAGTTGCGGTGAACCCTGGGGACCTGGTTGTTGCAGATTCCGATGGGATCCTGATCCTGTCTCCGGAAGCTGCTGCAGAGATGGTTGACCAGGCTGAGGCGCGCCAGAAACGGGGCGCTTGGGTCCAGGAAGAGCTATTGAAGGGCGCCAAGATTTCAGAGATGAGCGGATCTGCAGAAAAAATCAGGGCCCGGTTGGCATAGATGCCTGCGGTCCCTCTGGACCCGATCAGGGGTTTGTTCAGGAAGGGAGGAGGATCATGACCGAATCTACTGTCTCGTTGCGCGGTGTATTCACACCCATTGTGACTTCTTTTGACGATGCTGGCAACGTTGCCCACGACAAGATGGAGTCCAACCTCGACAGATGGAACCGGACGAGGCTCAACGGCTATGTTGTTCTCGGTTCCAATGGGGAGTGGGTTTACCTCAGCGAACAGGAAAGGGTAGACGTACTCCGGACCGCTCGCCGGGCGATCCCTTCAGACAGACTGATGGTCGCCGGCACGGCCAGCGAATCGACGGTCAATACACTCCGGTTGACCGAGACGGCTGCCGAAATCGGCGCTGACGTGGCGATTGTTGTGAATCCAAATTACTACAAGGGCCAGATGACAGGGCCTGTTTTGGCCAGGTATTATCGAGACGTCGCCGACAGCTCGTCCATCCCCATCCTCATCTACAACCTGCCGCCCGCGACCGGCATGGATCTGGGGGCCGATCTGTTGGTCGAACTGTCGTACCATCCCAACATCATTGGCGTCAAGGACACAGGCGGCAACATGCCCAAAATGGGTGAGACCATCCGCCGGGCCGATCCTTCCTTTCAGGTACTGTCCGGTTCGGCCAACTTTTTTTATCCATCGCTGGCCATCGGTGTCACGGGGGGCATTCTCGCCCTGGCCAACATGGCGCCGGACGAATCGGTCGCCCTGTTCGATCTCTTTAACGCCGGTGAGATCGAAAAGGGGCGCGACCTCCACCTGCGGATGCTGCCGGTGAATCTGGCCATCACCAGCCGTTTCGGCGTCAGCGGCCTCAAGGCGGCCTTGGATATGGTTGGCTATTATGGCGGGCCTCCGCGCCTGCCCCTGTTGCCGCTGGACGACGCGCGGCGCCAGGAATTGCAGGACATACTTGAGCAGGCCAACTTGCTGTGAGACTCGTCCGCCGCCAAGCTCTATGCGCCAATTGGGCTGAGAGGAGAACGAGCAGGGGATGGGGAAAGGAACAATGCCCATGATAACGCTGTTGCGTGGCGGCTGGGTCGCAGTTTGGGATGGCGACGGGGGACTCCCTCGGCGCCATCGCGTCGTCGAGAAGGGTGAGGTTGCTTTCGATGGCGACCGGATCCTGTACGCTGGGCCGCACTTTGAAGGGCAGGCTGACCAGGTCATCGAAAAGCCCGAGTGGTTTATCTGCCCCGGTTTTATCAACCTGCACGGCCATGTCGGCGTGGAGATGATGGCGTCCATCGTTGATGTCTCCAAAGCCGGCCGTTTTGCCCCCAGTCCGGATTTTGTGGAAAACGCGCCAACCTTGATGTGGCCGACCCTCACGCCAGAGGAGCAGCGTCTGAGCGCCGAGTTCTCCCTGGTACAGATGTTGCGAACGGGTACGACGACGGTTGTCGATGCCCATGGCTACGGCCCCATCTGGTGGCTGGGCAATCCTCCGACAGACGAGGCATCTCTGGCTGAGGCGGTGGGACGTATCGGCAGCCGGGCCTATCTGGCGCTTGGTTTTCGCTCGGCGCGGGGCTATCAGAAAGCGGATGGTTCTCGTGATTGGCACTGGGACGAAGAGATGGGGGTAGAGCTTCTGCAGGCAGGACTACGCTTTGCTGAGGAGCATCATAGGACGCACGACGATCGTGTACAGGTTATTCTCTGCCCACACGCGGTGGACAACACCAGCCCCGCCCTGTTAAAGATGGCCCTGAAAGAAGCGAGGGCCAGGGATCTGCGCATCGAGATCCATGTGTCCCAATCTCTGAATGAGGTAGATCTGGTCCAGCGGCTCTATGGAGACACTCCCGTAGGTCACTTGAATAACATTGGCTTTCTGGGACCGGACATCACCCTGGGGCATTGCATATTCATCAGTGGCCATCCAGATGTGGGGGGCGATCCTGATCGGGATCTGAAGCTGATTGCCGACGCGGGCTCGTCGGTGGCGCACTCTCCCCTGCCCTTTGCCCGGGTAGGAACAGCTCTCTACACCCTGCCGCGCTATCTGGATCACGGCGTCAACGTCGGGCTCGGCTGTGACATCTGGCCAGTGGACATTATCGAAGAGATGCGATTGGCCTGGTTCCTGGGCAAGCATACCAATGGGACGGCAGATCGGCCAACCTGTATGGAGGTCTTTACCGCGGCGACCGTAGGCAGCGCGGATGCCATGGGCCGTGATGACCTCGGTCGCCTGGCGCCAGGCGCGCGCGCCGACATCGTCTGCGTCGATATGTCGCGCTATCACTATGGCCCCGTCCTGGACCCGGTACGTTCACTGGTTGCTTTTGGCAAGGGCCAGGACGTGGACACGATCTTTGTGGACGGCCGCCCTGTCGTCGAGGGGGGATGTGTGCTGAACACGGACGAAGATGCGCTGCGCGCCGCGGCGCCCGGCATCCTGCGCAAGCTGGCCCAGGCTGCTTCGCAGCGGGATCCCTTGCACCGCACTATCGAGTCGATCCTGGGGCTTGAGGCGTAGCCCTGTTCCTTTGGATTCTTGGACGAGACTAACGAAGGCTGGGGGAGGCTAGGTGGTCGCGAACACACAAGCTCCAATTACCAAGGTGCGTGGAGGCTGGGTTGCTGTCTGGGACAGCACTGGCCAACCCCCGCGGCATCGAGTTGTGGAACGGGGTGAAGTTGCCTTTCAGGGTGACCGCATCCTGTACGCCGGACCTCGCTATGAGGGCCATGCCGACCAGGCAATCGATCGGCCCGACTGGTTCATCTGCCCCGGATTCATCAACCTGCACGGCCACGTTGGCTTGGAGGTGATGTCATCACTCATCGATCTGCCGCCCGGTCGTGGGGTTGGGCCTAGCGAATCTTTCGTGAAGGACTCGCCGGTGTTCATGCCGCCGACTCTTTCCCTGGAGGAGCAACGCCTGAGCGCCGAGTTCTCCCTGGTACAGATGCTGCGCACGGGGACCACCACCGTTGTCGATGCCCATGGCTATGGACCGGTCTGGTGGCTGGGCAACCCACCCACCGACGAAGAGATGCTTTCCGAGACAGTAGGGCGCATCGGCAGCCGCGCCTACCTCGCCCTGGGCTTCCGTTCTGCTCGCTCCTTCGCCAGGGCTGATGGCAGCCGGGGTTACCACTGGGATGAGGGGCTGGGACGTGCTGGCCTGGAAGAGGGCCTGCGTTTCGCCCAAAATCATGACGGGGCCCACGATGGACGGGTGCGCGGCCTGCTCACGCCGCATCACGCCTTCATCTGCAGTCCCGAGTTGCTGCAAGAGACGCGGGCGGCGGCTCGGCGACACGGCTTGTGGATCCAGGTCCACGTTGCCGAGTGGATCCCGGAAATCGAGATCGCTCGCGACCGGTATGGGGAAACTCCCGTGGGTCTTTTGCACCAAATTGGATTTCTGGGTCCAGACATCATTCTGGGTCATTGTGTCTATACCTCTGGTCACCCGGATGTGGGAGGCGATCCCGACCGGGATCTGGGTTTCATCGCCGATGCTGGCTCTTCTGTGGCCCATTCCCCGCGCCTGTTCTTCGCTAGCGGTAGGGCGCTGCACAGCCTGTCCCGCTACCTGGACCACGGTGTGAATGTGGGCATCGGCTGTGATATCTGGCCTTCCGACATCATCGAAGAGATGCGGCTGGCATGGTTCATGGGCAAACAAACAGCAAAGACGGCCGCCCGCCCCACTTGCCACGAGGTCTTTGCCGCGGCGACCGTAGGCAGCGCCGATGCACTGGGACGCCAGGATCTTGGCCGCCTGACTGCCGGCGCGCAGGCAGATCTCGTCTGCGTCGACGTTGGCCGCTATCACTATGGCCCCGTTCTGGACCCGGTACGTTCGTTGGTTCTCTTTGGCCGCGGCCAGGACGTGGAAACCGTCTTTGTCGCCGGTCAGCGGGTTGTTGAGAATGGTCGCGTCCTGAATGCCGATGAGGACCTGCTGCAGGCTGCGGCGCCTGGCATTCATCGCAGTCTGGCCACAGCGGTTGCCCGGCGCGATCCGTTGGGCCGGACGCCCGAGGACTTGCTGGGCATGGAAAACTCCACAGGAGGAATGGACAATGTCTGATCTGGAGACAGTTTTTGGCCCTGCGACCTCGGCCAACGTCAGCGACGTGTTGGGCTCGCTGGGCGTCATGCACCCGGGTATCAAACCGGCGGTTCCTGGCTTTCGCATGGTTGGCCGGGCCTTTACCGTCAAAGCCTACCCCGGCAGTATTATTACCGTCCACAAGGCTCTGGTCGAAGCCTCGGCCGGCGACCTGCTTGTGGTCGATGGCGAGGGAGACGTCGGCTCCGGCGCGCTCCTGGGCGAAATCATGGCTCTGGAATGCCAAACCAAGGGCTTTGCCGGCATCGTGATTGATGGCGCCGTCCGGGACGTGGATGGCCTACGGGAACTCGGCTTTCCCGTATTCGCCCGGGGGGTGACGCCCCGCGTCGGGACCAACCGGCGGATGGGCCAGATCCAGGTGCCGGTGAGCTGCGGAGGCATTGCTGTTCATCCTGGTGACATCATCATCGGAGACGACAATGGAGTAGTGGCCATCCCCCAGGATAAGGAGGATGGCTTGGCCGCTGCCCTGGAAGCGCTGTTGGTCAAGGAACAGAATGTGATAGAGGACATCAAGCGCGGGATCTTTTTGGCCGATAGGCCAGAAATGAAAAACAGCCTCAAGGCATGAGGCGCCTGGAAATCACGTCCTCCAGCAGGTTCAGAGTTAATGTGGAGGGCAGACAGCCTGTAGAGCGGAACTTGCTATGTCAGGCAGGCCTGCATGACGACCTACGCGAGGATAGACTGGGCATCATCCAGCAATTGTTAAAGGAGGATTGAAATGGAATACCGTCAATTGGGAAACTCGGGCGTTCGTGTATCGGTGATCGGCATCGGAACAAACCGTTTTGGCTCCGAAATGCTGCCCCAGAAGCAGGTTGCCAAGATCGTCGATGCTGCTGTCGACCTCGGCATCAATCACATCGATACCTCCAACAGCTACCAGAAGGGACGCTCGGAGGAGTGCCTCGGTGAGGCGCTCAAAGGGCGTTGGGACAAGTTTGTCCTGGCCAGCAAGTTCTGGTTCCCCACGGGGGATGGTACCAATGACCGCGGCGCCTCGCGCTATCACATCATGAACGCCGTCGAAAATAGCCTGCGGCGCCTGCAAAGTGACCACATCGACCTCTACTATGTGCATCGCTGGGATGAGCACACGCCCATCGCTGAGACCCTGCGAACGCTCGACGACCTGATCCGCATGGGCAAGGTCCGCTACGTGGGCGTCTCCGATTTTGCCTCATGGCAACTGGCCCACGCCAATCTCCTGACAGAAGTCCGTGGCTGGACGCCCATCGTCGTCATCCAGTCGGAGTACAGCATGCTGGAACGTCAGGCCGAACGGGAGGTACTGCCCTACTGCCGGGCCCACAACGTGGGGTTTGTACCCTATTTCCCCCTGGCAGGGGGCTTTCTTACAGGCAAGTACGAGCGCGGCAAGCCAGCCCCGCCCGGGTCCAGAGGCGCGGTCAGCGACTATGTCCAGAAGTACATGACCGAAGCCAACTATGACCGTATCGAGAAACTGCAGGCCTGGTCCGCCGACCACGGTCGCGGTCTGAATGAGCTGGCCCAGGCCTGGCTGATGGCCCAGCCCATGGTCTGTTCGGTCATCTCTGGCACGACAAAGCTCGATCACGTGCTCAGCAACGTCAAAGCAGCCGATTGGACGCTGTCTGCGGACGAGGTCGCAGAAGTCGACGCCATCATGGCTGGCGACTGAGCCCAACAACCAGACCTCGGAGCTTTGAGCTGCGTACAGGCCGGCCTAAAAGCCCTCCGAGGTCTTCTCGGTAGCTTGGCGTGGATCACAGTCTACGCCTGGGCGCCTATGGTGCTGGACTACGGTCCAGTACGAGCAGGGACTGGGAGAGAATGAACGCACAATCTGACCTAGAGACTACGAATCTGATCCCACCCATGCAACCCTTGGAGCCGCCCTTCCGCCTGCCGGAAGAATGGTACCGGCGGAATATGGTGCGGCTCCAGGCCAAGCTGCAGGAAGAAGGCCTGGACGGTATTATCCTGGAGGACGTCTGGAATATCATCTACTTCTCTGGGCTCTTTCACTCCCAAACCGAACGGCCTCTTTGGCTCTTTGTGCCGGCAAAGGGTGAGCCTGTCATTTACCACCCGGCCCTGGATCGCGACCTGGTTGATACCTGGTGGATCAAGGATGCCGAGTGGTACTTTGACTATCCCCACCACGGAGCCTACAACACCATGGTCTATGAGCCCGGCCCGCCGCAAGATCTGCTGCAGTGGATGTTGGACAGTCTGGGTAACCGAGGCTTTGACCATGCCGTCCTGGGCATCGAAGCAGAACCGGGACCCGACGTCGCTTCCCGGATGCGGGCCGCTCTGCCACAGGCCATCTTCAGGACCATCGGCGACCTCTGCCTCAAGATGCGCCAGATCAAGGACGCCGAAGAGCTGGCCATGACCCAGAAGGCGCTCGACCTCCAGGACCACATGCTCGAATACGCCCGGGCCTTTATCCTGCAACATGGCTCCAGCGTCACCGACTATGACGTCCAGGTCGAGACCAAGCGCTACATTACCGACCTGCTGATGGGCTGGCTCAAGCCCGATGGCCGGCCCCACAACGCCGTTGGCATCGATATCTTTTTGGTTTGTCGCGCCGGTGCCAGTACCGCCTATCCTCATCCCAACCAATTCTACTATCACAAGATCGAGCATGGCGATGCCATCCAGCTTGCTGGCTGGGTGCACTTGGGCGGCTACGTGGGTGAATGCTACCGGGCGGTGCAGCTTGCGCCTATGAACGACCTGCAGAAAAAAACCTGGGAAGTACATACCCAGATGACCGAGCTTCAGGCCGAATTGTGCCGGGCAGGATTGGCCTGCAACGAGATTGCCAGCCGCGTCCTCAAGCTGCCCAGGGATGCCGGCCTGGAGGAATTTGTCTATCACCGCCCCGCCCACGGCATCGGCATGGAGGGCCATCAGGCCCCCTGTCTGGCTCTGGGTGACGAGACGGTGCTGCAAGAAGGTATGCTCATGAGCAATGAGCCAGGGCTTTACAACCCCCAGGGCGGCTGGGGGTACAATCACTCCAATACCATCCTGGTTGGAAAGGAGCGGGGTCTTGTTCTCAGCAATACTCCCCTGACCAAGGATTGGTGCTGGCTCACTCTGTAAACTTAAAGCAGCTGAATACACCCAACAACGAAGGACTTGGAGAGGAATCGAAATGAGCGAGACACGATTTGACATGGACTTTGACCGCTACTATGACGCCGCGCAGGCAGAAGCTGCGCTAAAGGGGCTGGCCAAAGCCTATCCTGAACTGGCCACCCTGCATAACCTCGGCGCCAGCCTGCAGGGGCGCGGGCTGTGGCTCATCGAGATCACAAACAAGGCCACCGGTGAGCCCGGTGACAAGCCTGGCTACTTTATCGACGCCGTGACCCATGCCGAGGAGATCTCGGGTGCTGTGGTAAGCCTGTACACTGCCTGGTACCTGGTAACCAACTATGGGCAGGATGAGATGGTCACTCGCCTGCTGGACTGGCAGACCTTTTACATCCTGCCGGTGGTCAATCCCGATGGCATGGAGATTGCCATGAAGGGCACCTACCACGAGTGGATTGGCAATGGCCGCTATATGCCTGGTGAGGACCAGTTTGGGCCCGGCCTGCACTATGCCGACGTGAATGGCGATGGCTCTGTCAGCGACATGCGCATTCGCGATGACAAGGGGGAGTGGAAAGTCTCCGAGAAAGACCCCCGCATTCTGGTCCACCGTGAGTTGTGGGAGTATGGCGGTGAGTACTACCGGCTGCTTCCCGAGGGAGAAATCGAGGATTTCGATGGCGCTGACGCCACTGTCCCCCGTCCCCAGGATGGCAACCTGAACCGTAATTACCCCTACGCCTGGGGACCTGAGAACGAGCAGTATGGCGCTGGCGAGTATCCTCTCGCCGAGCCGGAGATCTTGGCCGTTACCCGCTTTGTCCTGGACCATCCCAACATCAACGGCGCGGTGAACTATCACACCAACGCAGGCGTCATCTTGCTGCCCTTTGAGGTCCCGCCGGGCGGCACACCCTACGAGGATACGGTTGTCTTGCGGCGAATCGGCGAAATGGGCGCGGAAACCACTGGCTATGGTCTGCTTGCCGACGAGAACGACTTTAACATCCCCAACGTTCCCCGCAGGCTGGGTACATCGGGCGGTTTTTTGTACGTGCAGCGGGGCATCCTGGGCATCGTAACTGAACTGTGGGACGCGTACGCAGCAGCCGGTATCGAAAAGGACTGGTTCTTCCCCATCCGACCCCTCAACGAGGAGGAGAACCTCAAGCTGCTCAAGTGGAGCGACGAGCAGCTTGAGGGAGAGGGTTTCATGGACTGGACCCCTTTCGACCACCCGCAATTGGGGCCCGTAGAGTTGGGCGGCTGGCGACGGCTGTACATGTTCCGCAACCCACCTGCCCACCACCTGCCCGAATTATGCCACAAGAACATGCTGTTCACGCTCAGGCACGCGCTGATGTCACCCCGCCTGAATATCAGCAATGTGGAGGTCACAAGTGTGGCTGATGATCTGTTCAAGATCGAGGCCATGGTTGAGAACCTGGGCTACTTGCCCACCTACGTCTCCCGGCGCGCCATTGATGCCAAGGTGGTTACACCCGTGATCGCGGAACTCAGCCTGGGTGAAGGGTTGGAACTTGTCGCTGGCAAGCTGCAGCAGGATCTGGACCACTTGTCGGGCCGGTCAGAACGAGGCATGAAGTACTCCCGCTTCATTACCTGGCACAAGGCTTCGAAAAAGGTAGAGTGGGTGGTCCGGGTAAAGGGCGACGGACCCGCAGAGGCGACGGTCAAGGCCTTGAGCCAGCGCGCGGGCCAGGACGCTCAAACGGTGGCGCTAGGGTAAGGTAGAGACCAAGACCTCGGAGGTCTGAAGAGAGGACAAAAATATGTCAATCATTCGAGTGCAACACATCGGCCTCGCGGTCCGCGACATGCACGCGGCCTGCGAGCGATTCGACAAACTGTTTGGCCTCAAGTGCCAGGATTTTCGTGACGACCAGGGCAGGGGCATGCAGTACGACTCGCGCATTCTGCTGGGCAACGACTGCTGGCTGCACGTGGTCCAGAACTGGAATCCCGAATCTCGGGTCTACCAGTTTCTCGAGAGACAGGGCGAGGGCCTGGAACACATCGCCCTCGAAAGCGATGACATCGAAGCTGATGTCCAGCGCGTGCGTGATGCGGGCGTGCCTCTCTACCAGGACAAGATCTTTGACGCGCCCGATGGCTATGAGGCGTTTATCTACCCAGATTACAACTCGGGAATCACCGTCGAGCTGATCCAGCCTCACGTCACCAGTTGGAACTATCCACAAGAAACCGGCCCGGTAAGCGACAAAATGGGTCTCATCCGCCTGCAGCACATTGGTGTGGTCGTCCAAGACCAGGGGGCGGCCTGCCAGCTCTTTGAGAAACTGTTCGGACTCGGCTGCAGGGACTTTCGCGACGATCAGGGTAAAGGCATGCAGTACGACGCGCGGATCCTACTGGGCAACGAGTGTTGGCTGCACGTGGTCCAGAACTGGAATCCCGAGTCCCGCGTGTCCAAGTTCCTGGCGGAGAAGGGCGAGGGTCTGGAGCATCTTGCTCTTCAGACCACGGGCATCGAAGCTGACGTACAGCATCTGCGCGACATTAGCGTGCCGGTCTTCCAGGACAAGGTCTTTGACGCCGCTGATGGCTATGAATCGTTTGTCTATGGCCAGTACAACTCTGGTGTGACGGTGGAGCTGATCCAGCCCCACGCGACCAGTTGGGACTACCCAGAGGACTAGTCTTTCATCTTTGCGATGGCGTGAGAGTTCGCGCCTTCGTAAAGATCGTCGGAGGATAGGGGGAACGCGTGTGAACAGAAAGCGCGTAGATCTGATAATCGAAGGGGGTGTGGTCGTGACCATGGACCCCCAGCATCGCGTCATCCGCGATGGCGCAGTAGCCGTGGAGGGCAATGCCATCGCCGCCGTCGGTTCCATGGAGGACGTCCGCCGGGAGTATGAGGCTGATAGCGTCTTGGACGCCAGGTACAAGGCGGTCATGCCCGGCCTGGTGGACACTTATGGCCATGCCGGGCATGGTATGATCAAGGCCATCCGCCATCCCGAACTAGGTTGGCCGACCAACGACCTCTACTTCCACGCTGCCGACGAGGGCTGGTGGTCTGCCGAGGGAATGCTGTCTGCCGTGGAGCGGCTCAGGTTCGGCGTGACCTGCGGCCTGACCGTCGTCGGTGCGACGCCGGCCCGCATGGATAGCCCGATCTTTGCCGTGCGCCAGGCCGAGGCCGTTGAAGCGGTGGGCATCCGCGGTGTGCTGGGCGTGGGCCCGCCCGATCCCTTTGTCACGCACCTGCCGGAGCCCTGGGAAGGGACCCTATGGGAGAAGGGCAAGCCGGTCCGGCACCGGTTTACCTACGAGCAGACCGTGCGGAACTCGATCTCACTCATCGAGTCCTGGCACGGGGCCGCTGAAGGTCGTGTCCGTGTGGCGCTCCACTATCCCTACCTCTTTGGGCGGCATGCGACCCATCCCAAGTTCCCCTTTGCCTATACAAAAGAGCACCTGCCCGTGGTGATTGAAAAGGCCGACGAGATGCGGGATCTGGCAGACTGCTACGGTGTCCTCCTCCACTCCCACGCCTTCAGAGGGTCGGTCACCTTTGGCCTGGAGGTGTTCGGCCCGGAGCGCGTTCGGCGCCTGCTTGGGCCCGATGTCGTACTGGCCCACTGCAATGGCCTGGCCCAGGAAGAGGTTCGGGTGCTTGGTGAAGAGGGCGTAAACATTGCTCTTGTTCCTTTCACAGCTGAGAACATCGTCCATGGTGTTTGCCCAGCAATCGAGCTGTTGCAGGCTGGGGCCAACGTGACCATCTCTACCGATGGAACGGCCCCCTATTGCTCTTACGACCTGTTCAAAGAGATCTCGCGGGCCATGTGGGCCCAGTGGACGCGGTTGGACGACTTCCGATTGCTGCCTCCAGGCAAGGCGCTGCGCATGGTGACCATTGACGCCGCCCGGGCCCTGGGTCTCGATGACCAGATCGGCTCCCTGGAGGTGGGCAAGCGAGCGGATATCATCCTCGTAGACATGAACAGGCCCCACCTGGTACCCGGCTCGACCGTGCCTCGCTTGCTGGCTTTCTATGCCAATGGCAACGATGTGGACACAGTACTGGTTGACGGTAGGGTACTGATGCGGGACCGGCAGGTCCTCTCAGTGGACGAGGGAGCGATACTGGACGGGGCGCGTGAAGCTGCTGACCGGGCCTTTTCCCGTTTTGATGTCAGCCCCTACCTCGAGACCAATGAGGACTTTTGGTCAGGCTGGAGACACTAGAGCAACAGGATGATGCTGTCTCAGGATGCTGAGTAAAAGGGTGGGTGACGCCTACCCTCTGCATCACGCTCCAAGACAGTCTCAATTGAATGGAGATGCCATGTTAGCAATTCGTGCGGGAACCCTGATCGATGGCCACGGTGGCGAGCCATTGAACGATGTTATAGTCCTCGTCGATGGCGACAAGATCAGCCAAGTCGGTCTGGCCGCTGAGGTCGAGATCCCACCTGATGCCGAGATCCTGGACGCGGGCGACAAGACGCTCTTGCCCGGCTTGGTCGATTCCCACGTTCACATCCATACGCCGGGCGGACCGAGCGACAACTATGCCCTGGCCGAGGCAATCGAGTTCGAGGGTACCATTGCCCTGCGGGCCTACAGCTATGGCCTGCAATCTCTGCGCATGGGCTTTACGTCTCTGCGGAGCATGGCCTCGCCCGCCTACGTTGACGTTGCCCTGCGCGATGCCATCGACGACGGTACCGTCCAGGGACCGCGGTTGAAAGTGGCCGGCCAAGGCCTGAGCCGTACCGGTGGGCACATGGACAAGCGCTACTGGTCGCCAGCGGTGACGATTGCCGGCCGTACTGGGGTTTGTGACGGACCCTGGGAGTGCCGCAAGGCGGCCCGGACCCAGATCAAGTGGGGGGTGGACCTCATCAAGATCAATGCCTGTGGGGGCAGTGGCTATGACCTGGATGCGCCCTGGATCCAGGAGATGACCTACGAAGAGATGGCCGCCATCTGTGAGGAGGCCCGCTGGTGCCACAAGCGCGTGGCGGCCCATACCTCCGGGGGGCCTGGACTGACCGATGCTATCCGGGCGGGAGTCAACTCGGTGGAGCACGCCCACTGGCTCACGCAGGAGCAGGTGGAGATGATGGCCGAGCGTGACGTCTTTCTGGTTCCTACCCTGCTGGTCAATACCCTCAGCGTCGAGGGGGCGGACGAGGAGCCCCTTCCCGAGGACGTTTACGCCTGGCTGCTCCGGGCCCAGGAGGACAAGCTGGGATCCATGGAACGTGCCCGCAAGGCGGGGGTCAAGGTCGCCGTTGGCACCGACGCCGGATTCTTGGTCTATCACGGCCAGAATGCCGGCGAGTTGGAAGAGTTTGTCAAACTGGGGTTCACGCCCATGGAGGCCATCGTCGCCGCCACCAAAGTGGGCGCAGAATGCCTCGATATGGACAAGGAGGTCGGCACCATTGAGCCTGGCAAGTACGCGGACCTCGTCATCCTCGACGGCGATCCGCTGGCCGACATCCGTATCCTCCAGGAAGAGGCCAGGATTGTGCAGGTTTTCAAAGGTGGGGTGCCGTTCAAGTAGCCGCCGCAGAATCCGAGGCGGATAACGACCAGGGTAGAGAGTCTCCCTGGCGAGAGAGGGGAATCATTCATGGAGATCTACAAGCTCAGCCAGGAGTTTCATGCTGATCGTCGCCGGGAGCTATTCAAGCGGATCAATGCTGCCGGTCTCGACCTGCTGATGGTCTTTGACGCCACGACCATTGCCTACCTGACCGGCTTTTTCCACATGAGCACGGAACGGCCCATTGGCATAGGATTCCTGCCCGATGGGCAGGTCTTTGCCATCACCACGGAACTCGAGATCGACCAGTTGCACGTCAAGTCCCCGTGGCTGGAGGACGTAGACACCTACTTTGACTATCCCGAGGGCGATTGGGACTGGGTCGCGCAGAGGTTGGTTGACCGGGGCTTTTCCGGCAAGCGTGTGGGCGTCGACATGGCCAACCTGGTCATGTCCGATGCCGTCGAGGGCTACGAGGCCCTCCGGGCAGGCCTGGGGGACGGGGTCATCAACGCCCACCGGCTGTTGGTTGAGTTGCGGCTCATCAAACACCCGGAGGAAATCGCCCTCATGCGCTTGGGCAGCCACTACTGTGATTACCTGGTCGGCGTGGGATTCTCGCTACTCCGCGAGGGGGTCACCGAGTACGAGGTACATCGCCAGGCTGAGGAGGCTGTTATCCAAAAGATGCTGGCCGAACTGCCCGAGATCATTGATTTTAACGGCTACGCCCGGGGGCTTGTATTTGGGCGCACTTTGTTCGGCGGCTCCAGTTCCTTGCCTCATGGTCCCAAGGGGACCGCTCGTCTGGAGCCGGACTCGGTGGTCATGATCACCTACGGTACTGCGGTCTGCAACTATATCGGAGAGACGGAGCGCTCTGGGTTCTTTGGGCGACGCCGCCCCATCGATGAGACCCGGTTCCAGGTCATGCTGGAAGCTCAGACGGTGGGTATGGAGGCCGTCAAGCCTGGCGTCCGCTGCTGCGACGTGTGGGACGCTGTGGTGGATGTGACCAGGAAGCATGGCATGGAAAGTGCGCTGCGCCACCATGCCGGTCATGGCAAGGGCATCGAAACCCACGAACACCCTTATCTGGACCCCGGCGACGAGACCGTGCTGGAGCCCGGTATGATGTTCAGTTGCGAGCCCGGCCTCTATTTCCCGGGTGACGCCGGCTTCCGCCACTCTGATACCATCCTGGTCACGGAGGATGGCCACGAGCGCCTGACCCAGTATCCCAGGGACATCGAGTCGCTTACTGTGACGGTCTAGGCGCAAGCCCTCGATGAGGGTCTGGGCTACTGGTGCAAGCTCGATGTGAAGAAAGGCAGATCGACGATGGACAAAACGGGAAAATCGACTTCAGACCTGGTTGTGCCCTATGGCGATCTCAGGCTGCAGTATGCATCCATCAAAGGGGAGCTTGACGCCGCCATCCAGCGCGTGCTGGACAGCGGCGAGTTCGAGCGGGGTGAGGAACTGGATTCCTTTGAGGCTGCCTTTGCCCGTTCTTGCGGGACACGCTATGCCATCGGTGTGGGTTCGGGCTATGCGGCCCTGTTCCTGGCGCTCAAGGCCGGCGGCCTTGGGCCGGGCGACGAGGTGATCACTGCTGCCAACACAGACGTAGCTTCTGCGTCCGCCATCAGCCACACGGGTGCTACACCGGTTTTCGTGGACATTGAGGGGCGAACCTTCAACGCCGACCCTGCTCTGGTGGAGGCCCAAGTCACACCGCGAACCCGGGCCATTATGCCCATCCACCTCTATGGCCTGCCTGCCGACATGGATCCCATCCTGGAGATTGCTGAGCGGCACGACCTGCTGGTAGTCGAGGACGCCGCGCTGGCCTATGGCGCCCGCTATCGTGGCCAGTTGGCAGGTAGCCTCGGTCACCTGGGAGCCTTTAGCTTTGCACCCCACAAGATTCTCGGTTCCTATGGAGATGGGGGCATGGTGGTCACCGACGACCCCGAACTGGCTGACAGGGTCCGGTTGTGGGGCAGCTATGGTGAGCGACGGCGCTTCGAGCAGGTGGGCTCCGTGAGCCTGCTCAAGCCCCTGGAACATGAGGTGGAAGGCTATCACAGCCACCTCGATACCCTCCAGGCCGCGGTCTTGAACACAAAGCTTCGGCACGTCGACGGCTGGATCGCGCGCCGGCGAGAAGTGGCTGGCGCATACGACGCGCTGTTGGCAGGGACAAAGGTGCTGACGCCGAGTGTCCCAGAGGGCTACGAGCACGTTTACCGCAACTATGTGATCCGGGTTGAGAACCGCGATGAGATGCGGCATCACCTGGCGGAGCGGGGAATTCGTACCAACATGCTCTATACCCCCCCTGTTCATCTGCAGCCGATGTACCGCGACCGGGGATGCCGGGAGCGAGGCCTGCCGGTGACAGAACAGGTCGCAAAGGAGCTGCTATGCTTGCCCATTTTCCCCGAGCTGACCGGGGAACAGATCGAGTATGTGGCCCAGTGCATACGGGAGGTGCTGTAGGCGTTGTCCGGACGATTGTGGCCTGCCCAGCTCTAGGGGCTGGCGCAAACTGCCGTGGAACTATGGCATAGGAGGATACTGTGATCCGCACCAACAAGAATCGCCTGGTAAAGATGGCCGTGATCGGCGAGATCTCGCCACCCAAGTTGTCCCCGGGCTACAGGCCGGATAACGCGGGCCGATCCACGATCCCCATTGGTATGGCAGGGATTGCCTACAATGTGCGTGTTGGCGACCCTGCCTTTGGTTGGGAAGCCGACCACCTGGAGCCGGGTGTGTCGATCCACAACCCGGACGAGCAGCAAGACTATGCCATGCACTATCTGACCTGTGTGGGCAACCAGGCCGTTGTCGTCTCTGGTGAGGCGGCGGGAGCCCCCGGGATCGTTTCAGGAGAGCATGCCCGCTTGCTCGTCGATTTTGAGCCCGAACACCTGGACTCTATGTGTGTAGGCGACCGGATCCTCCTCAAAACCTACGGCCTGGGCTTAGAATTGCTCGATTATCCCCACATCACTGTGCGCAAGTGCAGCCCGCAGTTGGTCGAGGCCATACCACTGGAGCCCGCCGGCGATGGCAAACTGATCGTGCCGGTTACCCACGAGTTTCCACCGCAGATCATGGGTTCGGGCATGGAGCTGTTTCCAGAGTTTGTGGATCAGGATATGGCGACTGAGGATCGGGCGCTCATGCGTGAGTTGGGCTTGACCAACCTGCGCCTGGGCGACCTGGTAGCGGTTCGAGACCAAGACCATACCTACGGGCGTGGCTATCAAGAGGGAGCTGTCGTCATCGGCTTGATCAACCATGGAGACTGTTTCATGACAGGACACGGACCCGGAGTCATGACTCTGCTGTCCTGTCCGACCTCGCATATCGTGCCCCGAATTGACCCGGACGCAAACATCGCCAATTATCTGAATTTTGGTCGATGGGCATAGAGGAGACAATCCAAATGCTAAAGACAAACAAGGCCAAGCTGGTACGGATCTCGGTGATGGGGCAGGTCGATGCGCCGCGTCTTCCCGCTGTGCCCTGGAACCCTCACTTTATCTCTCGGGAGGGCAAACCCTCGTTGCTGCCGCTGAACGGCGGCATTGTATACAATGTGCGCAGCGGCGACCCTGCGATGGGCTGGGCGGCGGAACTCATCGAGCCTGGGGTGAGCATCCGAGCCCAGGACGCGGCCGCCCACAGAGCGCTCAAAGTCTACGCCTCCGTCGGCAATGAGGCGGTGGTCATGGGCGGTCGGGCGAAGGGTGCCAGGGGTACGGTCACGGGCAAGAGCGGGCGCTTTATGGACCACGTCATCATCGACTTTCCTCTAGAGGCATTGGATGACCTTGCCGTCGGTGACCCTATCGTGGTCAAAGCCTTTGGCCGCGGCGCTGCCATTGAGGGCTTTGCAGGAATCGAAATCAAGAACATAGACCCCGATCTGCTGGAAAAGACCGGTATCACCGAGTCTGATGGCAAACTCCAGGTGCCCGTAGTGGCCACACTTCCGGCTGAGCTTATGGGTGCTGGCACTGGGCTGGATAGTGACGGGGGCTGTCTCCAGATCCAGACCGGCTCGCCTGGCGTGGTGGAGAAATATGCCCTGCAGGATCTCAAGCTGGGAGACATCATTGCCGTAGAAGACTATGAGTGTCTCTATGCTCCGGGTTACTGGCGTGGGGCCATGAGCGTCGGCATCGTTGGGCATGGTGATAGCATGCGTACCGGCTTTGGCCCAGGGATGACGATGTTCATGACCGGCTCCAGCAGCGAGATTGTGCCGGTCCAAGATGCTCAGGCGAACGTCGCCCGTTTGTTGGGCCTGGGCGCTTATCGCTGAGTCCAAGACTCGCTACCGTATCGGGTGTGGTAGCCAAAGACTGGAAGGAATGCGTGTTCTATGGAGCAAATGGGTATCGATCCGGGCCCGATGGCGGCTGCCCTTGCCAGGCGGGCCAGAGACTGGAGTGTGACGCCGTCGCCTCAGGCACAGCCCGGGCAATCCGGCTTTGCCAGGATCCTTGACTTGAGCACCGACTATGGGCCTGGCCTGCTCCCCCGAAATGTGATCCAGGCGGTGGTGCGCTCGCTTGATGAGGGTGAGACACACTATACCACCCGGTCTGGCCTGCCAGCCTTGGTCCAGGCCGTGGCCCGCAAGCTGGAAAGCGAACAAGGCTTCACGGTGGACCCCGCTACCGAGGTGGTCATTTCCTGCGGGGGACGAGAAGGGGTCTTTATCGCCCTTCAGGTGCTGGCGCAACCGGGGACCGAGGTTCTGGTCCCTGCTCTGCGCCCGGCCTTTGTCGATGAGGCCATCCGCCTGGCTGGGGGAGATGTCGTGGCAGTTCCCCTTTTGGCGGACGACGGTTTTTTGATGACGGCAGATCGTATTCGCCAGGCTCTTGGGCCCAAGAGCCGCGTACTGCTGCTGAGAAATCCCGCGGATCCTACAGGTGCGGATATCCCGGCGGGGGAGATGGCCCGTATCGCTGAGCTGGTCCAAGAGCATGATCTAACCGTCATCGCGGACGAGTCGCTGGACGAATCCTTGGACGGCGACCTACGCCACACGAGCATCGTCTCTTTCCCTGAAGCGGCCCAGCGAACGGTCGTCGTGGGCAGCTTTTCGAGGCTCCATGCACTGGCTGGCTGGCGGGTGGGCTACTTTGCAGGCGTACGGTCACTGGTGACGCCGGTGCGCAACCTGAGGCAGGCCATGACTATCTGCACCAGCGCCATGTCCCAGTATGCAGCGCTGGAGGCCGTCACCGGCCCACAGGACTGGCTGCTGCGCAGAAGGGCCGACTTGGATGCCAAGAGACGGTATGTGCTTGCGGCTTTGGATGGCATGAGATTGCCCCATAGCCAGCCGGCCGCCTCGCCTTACTTGTTTGTGGATATACGTGGCACGGGCCGCTCTTCAGAGGATTTTGCTGCCTGGCTGCTTGGCCAGGCGGGAGTCATGACGATGCCTGGCAGCCGCTTCGGTTCGCAGGGAGGTGGGTATGTCCGGCTCTCCCTGTGGCCCACCTTCTCAGAACTGGAGCAGGCAATGCGCCGCATGCGACAGGCGCTGGAACAGGGTACCGGGGGTGTGTTATGAGTGGCCAGAAAAAAGTGTCCGACAGCGGCACGCAGCTGCGCTACAAGATGATGGAGATGGCCGCCGCCATGGACGATGTGATCACCTTGGGCCGGGGCGACCCCGACCTCGATACACCGCGGCACATCGTCCAGGCAGCCCAGGATGCCCTGCGCTGGGGCCTGGCGCTGGAAGTACCCCCGCCTCAGGGCCTACTCGAACTCAGGCAGGCTATTGCCGCAAAGCTGCGCCGCGACAACAATGTCCTGGTCGATCCTGAAACAGAGGTTCAGGTTACGACGGGCGGCCAGGAGGCGTTGTTTTTCCTGATACAGGCATTGGTGAACCCAGGCGACGAGATCTTGATGCCCGACCCCAGGTACACTTCCTACGATGAGGCCATCAACCTGGCTGGCGGAAAGATTATATCGGTGCCGACCTACGAAGAGGATGACTTTGACCTGCGTCCTGAGGAGGTTGAATCGCGCATCACGCCCAACAGCAAGGTGCTTCTGTTGGTAACGCCCAGCAATCCCACCTCTGGTGTGATCTCTCCTGAGAATATCCGGCAGCTGGCCGAGATCGCCCAGGAGCGTAACCTCATCGTTATCTCTGACGAGATCTATGATCGCTACCTGTACGATGATGCTGTACATCTAAGCATCGCCTCACTACCCGGTATGAAAGAGCGGGCCATTACCCTCAACGCCGTGTCCAAGGCCTATGCCATGACCGGCTGGCGGGTAGGCTACGTTGCCGCTCCCGCCCCCCTTGTGGACGCTATGCAGCGGTTCAAGAGCACGGCCAGCCGGGCTACCTCCGTGGTCTCGCAGTGGGCGGCCACCGCAGCCTTGAATGGCCCCCAGGATTGCGTCGAGGAGTACAGGCGCATCTACGACGAGCGGCGCCGTGTCCTCATGGCGGGGCTTGACGGGATGGGCCTTGTCTACGGCCGCCCCAAGGGCGCCTTCTATGTCTTTCCTAATGCTTCCAGTGTGGGCGTGCCGGCCGAGGAACTGTCCTACCGCTTCCTCAAAGACGGGCACGTGCTGGTCTTTCCCGGAAACTCCTTTGGCGAGTCATGGGGCCAGCACTTGCGCATATCCTTCCTTACATCCAAGGAACGGCTCCAGGAAGCTGCGGCTCGGATGACGCGTGTTCTGGATGGGGGTGCGTAGCTAGTTCAAGCGCTAGCCTGCACACGCGTGCGGGCCTGTTTGCCTAAGTTTTTGCCGCGTGATAATCAAGTGCTAGGAGGTTTACTATGACAGAACCCTTGGAGATCGGGACAGTTTCGGTAATGCCCGGAGAAGCCAAACGCGGAGGGATCCCCATTGGCCCCGACATGTATGGGCGTGAGCGGGAACTGCCCATCATCGTCTACCGGGGCATGGAGGATGGCCCCCGCCTCTGGATCAGTGGTGCGACGCATGGCGATGAGCCCGAAGGGCCCTATTCGATCATGCTTACCCTGCCGCAACTCGATCCGAAGCAGATGAAAGGTACCCTGGTAGCGGTACCTGTGATGAACATCGAGGCATTTATGCGCGGCGACCGTGGGGATCCGCGCGACACCTTCACCTATGACATGAATCGGATCTACCCCGGCAGCCCCGATGGCTATGCTACCGATCGCGTCGCCTGGGCGCATTGGGAAGCGGTCAAAGACACCTGCGACCTGCATATTGCCATCCACTCCGGTGGCGACCATTCCTTCCTGGATACGACTATCTTTGCGGCTGAGACACCCCAGTGTCTGGAACTGGCCGGCGCGATGGGGCCCGACTGGGATCTGGTCAACACCAGTGGCGTAGGACGGGGCAGCCCCTCTTCAATGCTGGCCCAGGAAGGCCATGGGGCCATCACCGTAGAGTTGGGGGGCTGGTGCAAGATGCTGACCACCGACTTTCACGACGTTGGCCGCCGGCTCTCCGAAGCCTACCTCAACGTGATGCGCCACTATGGCATGATCGCTGGCCAGGCACAGTATCCGGAGACATGGCAGCGGGGCCACCAGATCGCCCTGCTGGCCAATGAGAGCGGCCTGTGGGTGGGTGAGGATGTCCAGTTGCGCGTGCCCATGGAAAAGGGAACCCTGTTGGGCCACATCTATAATCTGTACGGCGATGAGATCGAGGCCGTGCGGGCGCCCGAGGATGGCATGGTTTTTGGTTTGCGCTTCCGCCCCATGGTCCTCACCGGGGACTGGCTCTGTTTCTATGCCGTCGTCGACGAGATACGGGACGATTTTGTACCGAAGGAGGGGCAAGATTCGTGATTCTTGAGCTACTATATGTGGGCTTTGTCGTGGAGGATGTCGACCGTACGCGGCGCGCGTTCCGGGATCTATTGGGCCTGTCTGGGGAGCGTATGGACCCCGATCCGTTCCTGGGGACGGACAAGGGAGCCCGTATCGCCTTTCCCAATGGCTGCTGGCTCTACGCCATGGAAAGCCAGCAGCCAGGCTCGGCGCTGTCCGGGTTCTTGAATAGAAGAGGGCCGGGCCTGGAACGAATTGCCTTCTTGACGGACGACGTTGAGGCTGAGTTTGAACGGGTTCGGCAGGCAGGTGTGGATCTCGCGGATGAGGCATTGGTCGATACTTCTCAGGGGCGTCGCTTTGCTGTGCCTGGCGACCATCTCAACGGCGTCACAGTCGAGTTGCTCCAGCCGGTACCCGGACCCTGGGAGTATTCTGGCCCGAATGGTGACTCGGGGGTGTTAGGTCTGCAGCACATCGGCGTAGCCGTCCGCGACCTGGAAGCCGCGGCCAGTGGCTTTATGCGCCTGTTTGACTTGCGCGCCCGCGAGCTGCGTACCGACCAGCACGGCGGTGAGCAGAAGGACGTCATGATCGAGCCGGGGAACGACCGCCTCTGGCTGCACGTGACTGAGAGCTGGGGGGAAAACGCCCGCGTTCGCCAGTTCCTGGATGAAAAGGGCGAGGGGCTCGAGCACCTTTGCATCGAGGTAGCTGATATCCGGGATGCCGTTGTTCGCGCGACGGGTCAGGGGGTCCCCATCTTTGAGCACAAGATCTTTACCAACCGCCCTGATGGTTTTGAGGCCTTTATTTACCCCGAGTACTCGACCGGAGTGACCATCGAGTTGATCGAACCCTATCCGACCAGCAGAGGATACCGGCCGCGCAAATGACTACACTTGTGACTGGGGCCACCGGCTTTGCCTGCGCTCACGTCGTCTATGCCCTTGCCGAGGCGGGCGAGGCGGTTGTTGCCCTGGACCTGTTCCCGGCAAGCCCAGAATACCGCCAGTTCCTGGGTAGGCTGCAGGACAGGGTTCGATTCGTCACGGCTGACGTGTTGGACACCGCCGCTGTGCTAGAGCTGGCCGAGAGGTACGAGGTGCGGCGCTTTGTCCATGGGGCCGCCATTACGCCGACCGCTGAGATGGAACGCGCCAACCCGCAGCGCATTATCAATGTGAACCTGATGGGCACTGTCAGCCTGTTGGATGTCGCACGAACCGTGTCGGCTGACCGCTTTGTGCTCATGAGTTCATCCGGGGTCTATGCGCCCGCAGAGAGCAGGGACGCGCTAGTAACCGAAGAAAGTTCTGTCAAGGCCCAGGGTTTGTACGTCATCTGCAAACTCACAAGCGAGCAGATCCTGAAACGGTACAAGAGCCTCTTTGGTCTGTCGACCGTGAGTGGCAGAATGTCCTCGATTTATGGTCCTATGGAACGGGCTACGGCAACGCGGACCCGTCCTTCTGTGGTCTATACTCTGATACGCGCCTGCCTGGACCGGCAGCCCGTCCAGGCCAGGGGACAGGCGAACAGGCGCTGTTATGCCCACGCAACGGACGCGGGCGTGATCTGGCGGCATCTCGCACTGGCAGCCGAGCTTGAGCACGACATCTACAATGTATCTTCTGGAGCGGCCTACTCCCTGGACGAGGTACTGGGAACGTTGCACAGCCTGGAGCCATCTTTTGTCTTCGGAGATCGGCTGCCAGGCCAGATGGCGGCCGTAGAGGTTGCCCATGAGGGCGACCGCAGCGTATTGGACATCAGCAGAGCCACGGCAGAGTTTGGCTTTGTACCCCGGTATGACCTGCGGGCAGGACTGTCCAGCTATCTCTCCTGGGCCAGAGCGCATCCAGCGCTGCTGGATCCCGGTATATGAGGAGTAAAATGTGATCAGGATAGTCCTGGTAGGCGTCGGCGTCCGGGGCAGGCAGTGGGCCCGGGTCATCCGCGATGAGGTGAATGCAACGCCCGTCGCCTACGTCGACCGCCGTTTTCCAGACCTCAACACGGAGGGCCTCTTTGATGACCCTCAAGGGGTTCCCTGTTTCACCAGCCTGCCTGCTGCTCTTGACGCGACAGATGCGGATGCCATGGTGTTGGCCACGCCGCCAGAGGTCCATCACGAGCAGATCATGATGGCTTTTCGCCGGGGCATGCACGTGCTCGCCGAGAAACCACTGGCCGAGGACCTGGCCGAGGCGCTGGACCTCGTCGGTGAGGCGGAGAGGCGTGGCCTGCAGTTGATGGTAGGCATGAATTTTCGCTACCTGCCTGCCCACCAGGCGATCAAGCGTGCGATCCGCGAGCGACAGCTGGGCGAACCCTCCTTTGCCCAGTTCACCTACCTCCGCCATCGCGACGGGAGGCGGGCCGATCTGAACGACCATTGCCTGACCCAGGAGCAGCCCATGCTGCTCGAGCAATCGATCCACCACCTGGATCTGATGCGCTACTGCTACGATCGTGAGGTGGTCTGGGTCCAGGCTGACACCTGGAACCCGTCCTGGAGCGTTTACCAGGACGACAGCAATGTCTCGGCCCTGCTCTGTTTTGAGGGCGGCTTGCGTGTCAACTATCTGGGTACCTGGACCGCGGCCTGGAACGAATTCAATTTCCGCTGGCGTACCGATTGCTCGGGAGGCGTCCTGGTCCAGAAAGCCCAGTTCGACGACCTTTATCTGGCCAGATTCTCGCCCGAGTTGGCAGTGACCGGGGAACGATTCAAGCACGCGGCGGAACCTTTGGAGCCCGTCGAGATCGAACCGGTCGAGTATTTTGTTGACGATACCCGGGGCCTGCTGGGTGAGTTCGTTGAGGCGCTACAGTCAGTCCGGGCGGTTGAGACCAGCGGGAAGGACCATCTCAAGACACTGGCCCTGATCCGGGCCTGCATCGAGGCTGCCCGAACCGGCCAGCGCCTACAGATGCGTGCCTTCTATCAGGAGCAAGGCATTCCGCAGGCGTGGCTGTAGGCTGATGACCTGCATGGCATAGAAAGGATAGTTCTTGTGACAAAGCTTGATTCGAAACTCCAGGCAGTTTTCGACTGGATCGACGCCCACCGTGATGAGGCGGTCGCCGATCTCCAACGGCTGGTACAGCAGCCCAGCGTCAGCGCCCAGAAGATAGGGCTTGAGGAGTGCGCTGACTTGGTGGTAGAGATTATGCACGCCGACGGTCTGGATGCCAAGGCGCATCCCCTTCCGGGCGGGCCTCCCTGCGTATTCGGCCATGTGCCCAGCAACCTTTCGCCCAAGGCTTTGCTGGCCTATGCTCACTATGACGTTCAGCCGCCTGAACCGTTAGATGCCTGGACCTATCCGCCCTACAGCGCCCAGTTGGCCGATGGCCGCCTGTGGGGCAGGGGGGCGACGGACAACAAGTCGGGCGTGCTGGCCTTTGTCAAGGCGGCAAAAGCCTGGTGCCAGACCCTGGGCGAGCCGCCTGTGGGCGTCAAGTTTATCACCGAGGGGGAAGAGGAGATCGGATCGCCCCACCTGGGACCCTATATCGAGGCAAACCCCGAGTTGGTGCAGGCCGATGCCATGCACTGTCTTGACGGAGGTGTGGACACCAGCGAATTAGTACCCCGGGTGGGTTTGGGCCTCAAAAGCGTGATGTTCATCGAGCTTATCGCCAGGGGGGCCAACGCCGACATCCATAGCAAGAATGCTCCATTGCTGCCTCAGCCGGCCTGGGATCTGGTCCGCGCCCTCAACAGCCTGGTGGATGAAAACAGGCGCATTCTTGTCGATGGCTGGTACGATGAGGTAATCGAATTGGGTGCGGAAGAGATTGAGCTTTTGGAGGCCAATGCTGCCCGCCTGGACTTGGACAAGATGAAAGAGGGCTGGGGCATTGACCAGTTTGCTCTGGGCCGCGAAGGTGTTGATGCCCTGAAAGCCAAATCCTACGAGCCGACCTGCAACATTGCCGGACTGACCAGCGGCTACCAGGGTGAAGGCGGCAAGACCATCGTGCCCAACGAGGCCCGGGCCAAGCTGGACCTGCGCCTGCCCCCGCATATCGATCCCGACAAAGCGGTCGATAGGCTGCGCAAGCACCTGGTCGATCACGGCTTTGGCGACATTGAGCTGGTCTTCCTGACCGGTACGCCCGAGCCACCCTTCAAAATCAGCGTCAAGGAGGATATCAGCCAGGCGGTCATAAAAGCCGCCGAGCTTGTGTTTGGCAATGCGCCGGTAGTCAGCGGCGTCAGCGCCGAGGGCACCATACTCAAGCACGTGTGGATGCCTACGGTGCTCACCGGCTTTGCCCAACCCGACTGCAATCTGCACGCGCCGAACGAGAGTGTTGATCTGGACTACTATATCAAAGGGATCAAGTACGCGGCCGCCATCATGTGGTACTATGGCCAACAATAAGGGAGGATAACCATGCAAGATATCTATGATTGGATCGAAGAGCATCGCGACGAAGAGGTCGCGGAGCTGCAGGAATTGCTCCGGCAGCCGAGCATCAGCGCCCAGAACATAGGGCTGGACGAATGCGCGGAACTTCTAAAGCGGCAGATGCTGGACAACGGCATGGCCAATGTCCGCCGATTGCCGGTTCCGGGCGGGCCAGACCTTGTCTATGCGACCGAAGAGGCGGGGGATCCCAACGCCAGTACGCTACTTTGCTACGGCCACTATGATGTTCAGCCGCCAGAACCCCTGGAGAAATGGATCGAGCCACCCTTTGAGGCCAACATCCGGGATGGTGTGATCATTGCCCGAGGGGCCACGGATGACAAGTCAGGTGTGCTGGCCTTGGTCCGGGCAGCGCGGGCCTTCAAGGAGGTCCGTGGCGCTCTGCCCGTGAACCTGGTTTACCTGATCGAGGGCGAGGAGGAGATGGGCAGCCCCCACCTCGAAGAATGGGTACTGAATAATCAGGATCTGTGCCAGTGCGATGCCAGCATTGGGCTGGATGGGGGCGTGCATCGCACCTCCTACAAACCCGAGATCCACCTGGGCATCAAGGCCATCCTGGTCGTAGAGCTGCGGGTCAAGACCCACGAGGTTGACTTTTGGAGCGGGCGCGCCCAGTTGATGCAGGCCAAAAGCGCGCCCTGGCGGCTGGTACACTGTCTCAACAGCATCTTCGATCCCGACGGCCGCATTCTCATCGAAGGCTGGTACGACGACCTGCTGCCCCCCGATGAGGACGATATGTACTATCTGCGCGAGGAACTGGCCCATTTTGACCGCGAAATACTGCGCCGCCAGTTTGGCTTGACCCGCGACTTTCCTTTCGACGATGACGTAGAGTTGTTGAAAGCCATCCACTATGGCGCATCCTGCAATATCAATGGCATGTCGGCCGGCTACACGGGTGAGGGCAGCAAGACCATTGTGCCCACCCAGGCTTCGGCGAAACTTGACTTTCGCTGCCCGCCAAACCTCGAACCACTGGATCAGCTCAAAAAACTGGAAGCGCACCTGGAAAAGAATGGCTTTGATGACGTCGAGATCGTCGTGCGCGCAGCACGTCCCAATCCATACAAGACGCCTGTGCGTGAGGCCATCAGCCAATCCATCATCCATGCCGCCGAGCGCGTCTGGGGCGAGCCGCCCATCGTTGCCGGTGTCAGCACCCAGGGCATCATCATGATCCATATTCCCCACCCAGCGGTACTCAGTGGCTTTGGTGCTCCGGACAACAACCTGCACGCACCCAACGAAAACATGCCCGTCGATCGCTTCATCCAGGGCATAAAGTTCGCGGCCACCATCTACCAGGAATTCGCGGACCGCACGTCTTGAGTCCGACGGTAAGGCTTCTCTCTTGGTCGGTGCCCTAAAGCGCGGGCAAATCGGGTCACTGACCCGATTTGCCCGATGAGACGGACAGAACAAGCCAACTCAGGGATCAGGCTTGAGCCAGGGATGTCAGAGAATCTGATGAACCAACAACGGGATCTGGAAATGTGGAGGAATGTATGATTGAGTTGGATGTCTACTATGATTATGTGTGACCGTACGTCTATCGGGCCACGGAGTGGCTCCTTAGTGTCGACGAGGCGTTGCCGGGTGAACTCGATATCCACTGGTGTTTCTTCTCGCTGCACCAGGTGAATCATGAAAATGGGGATACCTGGAAGGTCTGGGAACAGCCTCTAAGCGGCGCGGATTGGGAAGAGTCGAGCTATGCCATGGCTCTACGTACTTTTTGGGCCGCCGAAGCGGCGCGGCGTCAGGGCAAAGAGGCTTTCCGCCGTTTCCACCTGGGCTTACTGCGCGAAAGACATCAGCGCGGCCAAAAGCTGGGTGAGCCCGAGATGCTGCGCGCGGTGGCAGCGCAGAACGGCCTGGATATGGCGGCCTTTGAGCGGGCGCTCGCCGATCCAACCTGTCTGGATCGCCTGGCCAAAGACCACTCGCGGGCCGAAGAGCTGGACGTGTTTGGTGCGCCTACCTTTGTTTTTCCGGGTGCGGACCCCGCCTACCTAAAGCTGACCCGTGTGTTGACGCTGGAGGAATCACTGGGTTTCTGGAAAGACTTTTACAGCACGGTGGCCCACAGACCCTATGTGTTGGAGATCAAAAGGCCGCACTGATCCCTGGAAACAGTGCGATGGCTGGACTTGACCGGTACCTGGGCTGGCCTGGGACCCGGCCACCTGGCAGAAAAGGATAGGTGATCATGGCTCCGAGCGACGACGACGATCAGAGACCAAAGGGGGCGCGTGGCCTGGCGGACAGAGCAGCCGGCGCCGTACCGGGAAATCAGTCGATATTCAGCTACGGGTTGTTCGTCATGACTTTTACGCACATGCTCACGCATGTGTTTACCCGCATCCACACGACGCTGTTCCCTGTCCTGCAGGTCGAATTCAGCCTGTCGCTCCAGCAATTGGGCCTCATCGCTGCCATTCCTGCTCTCTGCCAGGCACTCCTGTCTATCCCTACCGGTCTGTTGTCTGACAAGTTTGGTTCCAGGCTGATGATCGTGGTTGCTCTCGTTGTCGCCACAGCGGGCGCTCTTCTGGCCAGTCAGGCCCTCACCCCCGTCATGTTGATCGTTGCTGTCAGCCTTTTGTACGTCAATACCACGGTGTACCACCCCGCGGCCTATAGCTTTGTCACCCGGCTCTTTAAACCCAGGGCCAGGCTCAAGGCCTTGGGCATTCATGGCGCCGGTGGGACTTTGGGCGTGGCCCTTGGTCCCCTTTCTATCACCATCCTGATGGGGTTCTTTGCCTTTGGTTGGCGGCAGGTGTACCTCTTTTGGGCCTTGCCCCTTCTGCTAGGCATCGTCTCGGTGCTGTTCCTCCGATCCGCGCCAAAAGATGACGTGGGAGTGGTTACCGTCGCTGGTGCACCCAAGGCTGGGTTTTCCTCGTTGCTCACGTCCAGCATGATCATGTTCCTGATCTACATCGCTGTGCGGGCGATGGCCAACTCGATGAGCCAGTCTTTCATGGCCCTGTACATGGTCGATGACAGGGCATTTTCTGGACCTACAGCCAGTACGCTCATCGGGCTCAACACCCTGGTAGGGATCGCCGGCGCCATATTTGGTGGCTTTTTTGCCGTCCGGTACGGAGAGAAGAGGTGGCTTCTTTTCATCCTGTCGCTGTCCTACGTCTGCTATGCCTTAGCCATCCTCATCCCCAACAATACAGCTTTTGTTGTTCTGTACCTGACCTATGGCTTTCTGACTTTTCTGGGCATGGCGGCCACGGCAGCGATCATGGCCAAGCTGTCGCCGGGCAAACAGCGGGGGTTGGCCTTTGCCCTGTTCTTCCTGCCCGGCAGCCTCGTGGGGGCCGTGGCGCCTCTCGCTGCGGCATCCATTGGCGACGCCTTTGGTCTGGTCGTTATCTTTTACGCTGCCACCGTTCTTTTCTTCCTGAGCTTGGGCATACTGAAATTCGGTGTTAGACTCAGGCCCTCAGCCGCCTGAACATCTGGATCCCACTACCAGGCCTCGGAGGGTTGAGACCTGGAACCCTGCAACAGGGCGAGTTTTTATGGAGGGTAGATCGTGACGTTACGAGTAGGAATCATCGGCGCCGGCCAGGTAGGCGAGCGCCACGCAATTGCCTTTGCGGCGACAGAGGGAGCCACCATCGCCGGCACAGCCGATATCGTTGTAGAGCGGGCTGAGGTGCTGGCCGATCGCTTTGGTGGCGTTGCCGTCGCCGATTGGCAGTACCTGATGGACCTTGACCTAGATATTCTCGTGGTGGGGCTCCCGCACAATATGCATGTGGAACCCACAGAGGCCGCTGCTGAGCAGGGCGTCCACGTGCTGATGGAAAAGCCCATCGCCACCACCATGGACGATGGCCGACGCATCGTCGAGTTGTGCCAGGAAGCGGGCGTCAAACTGACCATGAGCTTTGTGCACCGCTTCCGCGATGAAGCCCAGTTCGCAAAGCAGTGGCTGGACGAGGGCCGTGTGGGCCTTCCCCAGGTGGTTCGCAGCGTGATGAATGCCCCGCGCAAACCGGAATTGCCCGCCTGGGTGGCCCAAAAAGAGGCTGCCGGCGGTGGGGTGATGATGTACACCGCCATCCATGCAATAGATCGCCTGCGCTGGCTGGTGGGCAGTGAGGTCACCTCCGTCACGGCCCAGGTCCGTCGCTGGGACCCGGACTCTGAGGTAGAGGATGGAGCCGTGGCCCTACTGACTTTTGCCAGCGGCGCCGTAGCCACATCCACAGCCAATGCACCCGCCTACTGGGCCCAACCATCTGTGTGGGAGACCGAGATCTTTGGCACCGATGGCATGCTGCGCGTCACGCGCGAAGCGGTGGAGGTGAGCAGCAACAGCCTGCAAACCCGGCTCGAAACTAAGACCTCTGCTAGCCGGCTGGGCCAGCACTACAATTTTGTCCGGCAGGCGGAGGAATTTGTCGCGGCCATTCAGGAGGACCGCGAACCGGCCATAACAGCCAACGATGGCCTCAAGTCTCTGGAGGTTGTCCTGGCTCTCTACCGTTCAGCCGAAACAGAAGAGACCGTTAGCCTGCCATAGAAAACAGCCTTGCAGAAGTTCAACGAAGGTGGTTCGCGCCTTCGCAAGGCTGGATACAGAGCCAGGTTTCTGCAGCCCTAGAAAGCCTCGTCGGCGAGGACCAGGGCTCGCGCCATGGCCTGGACGCCCAGGGCTATGTCCTCCATGTCTGTCCACTCGGCAGGATTGTGGCTGATGCCGTTGCGGCTCGGAACAAAGATCATGCCGATGGGCGCGATGGTGCCGATCTGTGTGGCATCGTGCCCGGCGCCGCTGGGCAGGACGAGCGCCCGTGGGTCGGTCTGGCGGCAGGCCTGCGTGGTGATCTCGATCAGCCTGGGATCGGCCTGAACCGGTGTGGCATCTGTCAGCGGGTCCATCCTGATCGAGATCCCCCGTTCCTCGGCAACCCCTTTTGCTTTCTGGTGCAATCGCTCGTCAATGCGGTCGATGATCTGAGGATCGATGCTCCGCATCTCTACGATCAACTCTGCCTGCCCGGGCACAACGTTGGCCATGTTGGGGCTGATCTGCAGATAACCGATAGTCCCCACCGAGTTTGCCTCTGAGCGGAATACCAATTCAGACTCGATGACAAAGCGTGACGCGGCCACCAGCGCATCGCGGCGCAGCTCCATAGGTGTAGTGCCCGCGTGGTTGGACTCGCCATCGATGATCACGGTAAAGCGCCGGATGCCGGCGATGCCGGTCACAGAAGCCAGGGGGATCCCTTCCTGATCCAGTACTGGCCCCTGCTCGATGTGCATTTCCAGATAGGCCGCGATGTCGCCGCGCTGGCGCACTTCACCGGGAACCTCCTCGGGGCGTCCGCCCAGTTCCGTGAGCGCCTCGGACAGTGGACGACCTTGTTCGTTCGTCTTGGCCAAAAGTTCCGGCGATAGGGCGCCAACCATCCCCCGGCTGCCCACGGTGGACACGCCAAAGTCGGTGGGCTCCTCGGCCAGAAAATCTACGACCTCCAGCGGGTGCCGCAGGCTGATACCCAGCTCATTGAGGCAGCGGACGATCTCCAGCCCGCCGACAATGCCGATGACGCCGTCAAATCGCCCGCCCCCGGCCACGGTGTCGGTGTGGGAACCGATCATGAGAGCCGGCAGGTCCTCGTCGCCTGCCTGCCTGCCCACCAGATTGCCGGCCGCGTCCAGCGTCACGCTCAGCCCTGCTGCCTCCATCTCTTCTCGAAGCCATTGCCTTCCCTGCTGGAAGAGTTCGGTAAATGGTCGGCGGGTATAAGGCTGTTCCGGGTCGGTGATGGCCGCCAAGGTCTCGATGTCGGCTGCCAGTCGTTCGGTATTTGGTATCTGACGGAAAGAATCTGCTTGCATTCTGCTCCTGCTCCCAATTATGGCTAGACCTCAGAGGTCGCGAATCTTCGATTCAATGAAAGCTCCGAGGTCTAGGCGCTATAGAGGTCTATGCAATGCTCGGGCTGTGCTTGCCCGGCACAAAACACCCAGTCCCCGGCTCTGCCAATACCTGCTCGCCGTCAAAAACAACCTGGCCACGCAGGATGGTCTTGCTCACTTTTCCCGTCATCGACCAGCCGTGATAAGGGCTCCAGCCGGCCGAGGAGAGCTGATCCGCGTCATCCAGTACCCATTCGGCATTGGGATCGATGATTGTGAGATCCGCGTCCGCCCCGACGCGGATCTGTCCCTTGCGGGGTGCGAGGCCAAAGATCTCTGCTGGCTTCTGTGACAAGAGCCGGGCCATATCGTGGATGGTCAGCCGCCCTTTGGCCACCCCCTCGCTGTAGATCATGGGGACGATAGTCTGTACGCCAGGCGCGCCTGAGGCGTTGTCAAAGATATTGGGATGTGTCTTGTATTCAGCCAGCCAGGGTGCGTGATCGGAAGTAAGCATATCCACCTGGCCCGAGGCGCATAGGGCCCACAGTTTCTCGTGCTCCGCCGCGGGACGTAGCGGAGGATTGATCTTGCCTTTCGCCTTCAGGCGGGCCATATCCTCCTCGGCCAGCGTCAAATAGTGTGTGCAGGTCTCGGCGGTGACGTTCGTACCCTGTTGGCGGTACCAGTCCACGAGTTCAAAGATGCGGGCAAAGCTGGCGTGGTAGATGTGGAGGCGGACTCCGGTCGCATGGGCAAGTTCCAATGCCTTGACCACGGCGCTGGATTCGACAATTTCGGGCCGGCTTCTACAGTGCGCTGCTGGGTCAGAACCATCGACCCGGGCTTGCTCGGTAGTCCATTGAACCAGCTCGTCATTCTCCGCGTGCAGCCCAATGGGCAGCCCTGTTTCGCGGATCAGCTCAAAGGCTCTGAACAGCTCATAGTCAGGGATCCGGGGAAAGCGATCTGGGTCCGTCTCAAAGAGGGACGCTTTGATGCCGCAGGCCCCCGCCTCGGCCATCAGCGGAATCTGGTCCAGGCCGCCCGTCTTTTTGATTGTTGCCAGCAGGGCCACGTCGACGAGGCTCTCCGCCTCCAGGCGCTGCTGTTTGTCCAGGAATTGGTCCCGGGACATGACCGGCCGCCCCAAGTCGTAGGGCATCTCGATGATGGTGGTAACGCCGCCCGCGGCCGCTGCCCTTGTGGCATCGCCAAAGCCTTCGTTGGGTGTGCTGAAGCAGTGTACGTGGCCGTCGATCATGCCTGGCAGGACATACTGGCCTGGTACCCGAACAGCTTCCCGGTGGGATGGGGCCACCGCTTCGTCAAAAATGCCGGCAATCTTTCCGTCGAGGATGCCGACGATGCCATCTTTGATGGTTCCTTCCGGGAGAACAACGTCCCCCTGTACGATGAGATCCAGCGTCTTCAAGGTTCCCTCCGATCTTTTCCGACCTTGGAGGTTGCGAATCTTCGATTCACTGAAAACCTCCGAGGTCTTGTTTCGTTACTTGAACTCTTTGGGCGTTGGTGGTGCATACAAGCCGACCCGGCTATGGGTCAGCCCCAGGTGCACCAGGGACTCGGCTACCTTCAAGGATACCTTTAGTGGGTCCAGGACAGGGATGCCAAGCTCCTTCTCCAGGTCGTCGCTGTAGCCTGCCATGGCTGCACAACCCATGATGATCACCTCCGCGCCATCCTCCTCCACCATGCGGCGTGCCAGGGCGAGTCCGGCCATCTTGGTCCCCTCCGGGTCGGCGGCCAGCTCGGCCACCGACAGTTCGAGCGGGCGGACCGCGGCCAGGCGCTCCAGCAGACCGTAGCGGCGGATGTGACGTACCTTCATCGCCACCCGAGGGCGTTTCTCGGTCATGATGCCAAACTTTTCACCCAGCAGCAGGGCGATGGACAGCGTCGCTTCCTCCAGTCCAAGGACCGGGATCGACGAGATCTCCCTGGCCGCTTCGACGCCCACCTCGCAGAAACAGGCCAAGATGATGGCGTCATAGTCTTCCTCACCAGCCTGCCTGACAAGGTCGATGGTTGGCGCGATGGCAAATGCCTCGTCGTACGATGACTCAATGGTGATCGGACCGTGCTGGGGGCAGACAACCGTGACCTGGCAGTCGTGACCCTTGGTCTCCTCCGCTACTGCCCGGATCTTGTCGGTCATCTGCTCCGAAGTATTGGGATTGATGATCAAGATTTTGGTCAATTTTCCTCCGTTTCCCCCTTGGGTAGTCTGTCATGCGCTACCTGCTGGCGCGCCAGACTCGCCCGTCGTTGAGCGTCCAGGATATGCTCGGTGAGCAGCGCCTCTCCGCGTTCCAGGTCTTTTTCCCAAATGGTTTCCAGAATGCGTTGATGTAGTTCTTTCGGTTGCTCAGGATAGTGATAGTAGGTCCGGCTGGTCAAGCCGATCAGGATCCGCGCTTGGGTACTCGTGCTCTGCCAGGCGGCGTAGAGCCGGCTGTGATCGGCTATGCGACAGATGTAGCCGTGGAAGGAGAGGTCCAGCTCAACGATCCGCTCGGCGTCCGTCTGCTCCAGTACCGCCTCGCCCAGCTCGTCCACCATGCGCTGCATCTCTGTCAGATCTTGTTCGGAGGCGCGCCTCACAGCCCGGCGCAGCGCCTCGGTCTCCAGCAGCAGGCGAAGGCTATAGATCTCTTCGACATCCTTGTCCGTGAACTCGATGACAGAATAACCCCTGCGGGGGATGTGAACGACGACGCCTTCTCGTTCCAGGCCGGCCAGCGCCTCGCGTACGGGCGCCCGGCTGACGTTGAGCTGCTCGGCGAGCGCCGACTCGACCAGGCGCTCGCCAGGCTCAAAGTCGCCGCCCAGGATGGCATTGCGTACCAGGCGCTCGATATGCTCGCGCAGGTTTAGTACCTTGAGGGGCTGCAAGGGAAGCAACTCTGACATCCGGGCTTGGACCTCTGTATGTGAGAGATGCCGGCAGGAAGGCGCTCCATGCCAGCGTTCATCGCTGCTATACCGTCGATTGTCGACAATAGCATTGGTTTGGACAGTGTAGCACGTGTTTCCCCTGCTGTCAAACTAGTCCATTTCCCAAGGATGGGGTGATGACCGGATGCGTCTCAGAAGTTATCAGGGTAGGCCGAATAGCTGTACAGCAAGTCGGCAAAAGACTTTTCCAATTCCACCAGTCCACCGACTCTGTCATTCCCTGTCACTACCAGGAATTCATTGTCTCCGGCGTGGCCGTTGTGTCCCATGCCGGTTGAGATCAGGGGCTTGAGTTCCAAGAGGCGGCTGAAATGCCCGGTGGGTCCACCTGACCCCGAGCGTGGCCAAATGACCGGCTCGACATCCCATGCTTGGAACACACGCAGCGCTGCCTGGGTGACATCATCTTGCATAGTGAGTGTGTGGGCGCTGGGCGTGGACTCTAGCACCTTCATTCCAATATCGTCATAGCCATGCCGGTCCAGGTGGTCTCGAATCTGCTGCAATAGGATTTCTGGATCCATGTCTGCTGGTAGCCGGGCGTCGAGATTGCAAAAGCCTGCGTGGGGCAGCGTCCAGAACTTGGTCCCCGGCCCGGTGTAGCCAGCCCGCAGTCCGCTGATGTTCATCGTCGGGTCGAAGCACATGTTGACAAAAACGTCCCGCCCGATGACATCTCCGCTGAGGTGCTGTACTGACCCACAGCCGACGGCAGCAGCTTCCTGGCCCCGGTAGCGCTCGGCCAGTTCGTCAACCAGAACCTGCTCCTCGGCCGTGGGCTCGAGCAGCCCGTCGTAGAAACCCTCTACCAGGCTCCGGTTGGTTTCGGGGTCGTAGAGGGTGGCCAGAGCCTGCACGAGCCGCCATGCTGGAGCGTCGACGACCGGTTGCCGCGAGGAGTGCAGCGGCCCGCCGATGGGGCCTCGCCCCCACCGGTCACCGGAGCATTCCAATTCGATGTGAATGCAGCCCTTGTTGCCCAGATAAACGGTCACTTCACCCGTAGCTGTCTGGCAGGCAGTAGGGCTGAGAAAGGTATCGGCCTGGGCCAGGTAGTCCCGGTAGCGGTCGATAAGCATGGGGATGTGGGGACTCCCTAACCACTCTTCACCCTCACAGACGAACATCAGGTTGACGGGCAGATTGCCTTCCACCGCTTTGATGGCTGACAGCGCATTCAAGAAGGTTATCAACCCTCCTTTCTGGCTCGGACCTGGCCCGTATACCACGGCTTCAAACGGCGCGAGTTCAGCCACGACAGTCTCATAGGGAGGATAGTCCCAATTGCTGCCCAGCACATTGGTGTCGAAAAAGCCATAGACTGCCACAGTCTTTGGCGCCCCGGCGTCATAGTAGGCCCACACGGCTGGAAGGCCGGGCGTCTCCACGAGTTCTGCCTCCCGGCAGCCTAACTCGTGAAAGTAGCCCAGCAATAGATCTGCGCACGCGCGGACGCCTTCCTCGCCTTCCTGACTGACACTTGGTTGGGCCAGGAATTCCCGCATTCGTTCCAGGTGTTGGCCGGCCTGTCCCTCAATGAACTGATGAACCTCATCTCGCTTGGTCATTTTTCTTGCCTCCTGTGATGATAACAGACTTTGTTTCTGCAACCATAGTTATGACGAACTCAGGGCTGTACCGAATACAGCATATCGAGCATCTGGTCTAGATCCTTATCACGCATCTCCTGATGAATGGGTAGGTGTAGGCCGTGGCGCGCCATTCTTCGCATATTGGGAAGCGCGGATATCCCCCGGAATCGTCCAACGAGATGGGGAATGTCCTTGAGGAACGGCCACCTGCCGGCCCAGAAGCCTGCACATCGAAGACGAGTGATGGCGTGCTCCACCTGCTCTGCAGTCAGTTCACCGGCGAACAGGTTCACCTTGTAGTAGGCCGGTTCAATGCTCGGTGGTACTCTGGGAATATCCCCCCATCGCTGCTGGCGGATCCGGACCCTGAGATATTCCGCCTGCCGATCGCGGATCACCTTGATCTTGGGCCACCTGCGCAGCACTGCAAGCCCCAAATGGGCGCGCACAGATCCCACCGCATAAAACTCCTCGTTGAACGGATGCGTGAGGGGCGGAGCCGGACGAAGACGGTTGTACAGCCAGAGTCCCGCGTGTCTCGCTGGCGGTCGCCAGGGCCCTGGCCTTGCCGGAACCGGTTTCTTTGGCTGGTGTCCCTTTCTGGCGTTGCGACGCATGGTCGCCATCGCCTCCATCGTCCGCTCAATGTACTCGTACTCTCCTTTTGGGTCTGCCAAAGGCTGGTCTCTTAGCTGCACCTTCATCTGTCTGAACCGATCCAACGCTCTGGCGTCCGAACAGACCAGCATACCTCCATTGGCCAGCGTCATGGGTTTGCCGGTATTGAAAGAAAAGATGGAAAAGCTGCCCTGGCTTCCGGCCGGGATGCCCCCGACTGAAGCGCCCAGGCAGTGGGCGCAGTCTTCGATGAGGACTACCCCCTGCTGCTCCAATTCGTCCTTGATGCCGCGCAGGTCCACGGGGATGCCATACAGGTGAGGGACGATCACGGTCCGGACCTTGGCAGACAGCGTTTGTAGAACGAGATCCAGGTCGATCTCACCGCCGGGTAGCCTGATGTCGATCAGGATGGGAACGGCGCGGCAGCGCAACACCGCATCGGCCACGCGGGAGCAGTTGAAGGCAGATAGAAGCACCTGGTCCCCCGGCCCAACTCTGGCGAGTTTGAGCGCTTGGTAGATCGCCTCTCGCCCACTGACCAGGAAAGCAGCGTCCAGGCCCCCGACGTAATCCGCAAACACCCCTTCAAAGGCGGCGACAGCGTCGGAGGATGGGACTAGAGCCGATTCCAAGGCGGCCTGAGCGTCGGACAGGTCCCAAAACTCCTGGATATCAAAGGCGATACCCACCAGATCCCGGCCTCCGAATTCTATCTCCCATAGGTCCTTCAAAGACAGTGTCTTGAACCCATCAGTTCTTCACTGATGCTGAGGGAAGACAGCACCTGGCTGTCCTTCTTTACCAGGTGCTGTTCCCTTCCAGTGGGACATCTCATCGGCCCTGTTAGCTTTGGACAGAGCCATACATTTGAATCCCTGGGACGGCAGAGTAGCTCAGCCTACCACAAGTGGACCACGGTAGGGGTTCGTAGTAGGCGCTCTTTCATGGCATTATAGTGCTGCCATCAGGTCGATCTCGATCAGGAAATCCCTGCGGGCCAATTCGTGGATGCCTACTGTCGTGCGGGTTGGTGGTTCTGTACCAAAGAACTCTTTGTAGACCCCGTTCATCTCGCCGAAATCACGAACGTTCACAAGGTAAATGTTGACTTTGACGACGTCTTCCAGGACCGAACCCTGCTCCTCAAGGATACCCTTGAGGTTCTCCAGGATTAGACGCGTCTGCGCCTCGATTCCATCGGGCGCCTTGCCCGTCCCCGGATCGACCGCCACGTTGCCCGAGACAAACAAAAATCCATTTGCCCTAACTGCCTTGGCATATGGCGCACCCGGACTCCCCAAAATCGTTTCTTTCTTCACAGTAGTTCTCCTTTCTTGTATGGATTTAACGCTAAGGCACTTGCCTGTTTTCATAATCAGCCTGGGAACGGTGACAGAATGGCTCTGCTATCTGTAGTCGCCGGCATGTCGACTGCTGTTTCGACCTGTTTGTCTACCACAATCCGTCCGTCTAGGACCACAGCGGCAACCTGGTCAAGAACGGTAACGTCAGCCAGGGGATCCCCATCGATATAGACCAGGTCAGCCAGCATGCCAGGTTTTACCGTGCCGACTTGAGCTTCCATGCCGATTGACTTTGCGGCTACACTTGTCGCCGACGTGATCACGTCCATCGACGATAGGCCGGCCCGGTGCAGCAATTCGAGCCCGATGGCATAGTCGCCAAACTTTGCGATGGAATCGGTGCCGGCGGCGATGGGAATACCCATCTCACGGAAGCGGCCAATGAACTCCAATTTGGTATTGGTCTTATAGAGGCCGGCCTCTAGCTGCCGACGCTCCAAAGCGGTCAGAGTGCCCTCTGTCTCTTTCTTCTGCAGCTGCTCGATCCTGCGCCAGCCTGTCTGGATGGTTGGACTCACAAAGAGGCCCTTCTCCAGGATCATGTCAGCTGCTGCCTGGTCCCATATTCTGCTGCCGTCTGGGTGCATAAAGTTAAAGTGTTCGATCTCGTCGATGCCAGCTTTTGCAGCTCTGGCCACCGACTCTGCGGAGAGGCAGTGCGCCGCTGTTCTCAGGCCAAACTGGTGTGCCTCGTCGACGATGGCCGTCAATTCCTCAACGGAATAAGAAGCCCGTGTACTATTCGTACCCACGGTCCCCCCTCCACTGGCCATAATCTTGATAAAGTCGGCGCCCTGTTTCACCAATTGGCGAACTGCCTGGCGCACAGCGTCAGCCCCATCCGCTTCCTGGCCGCACCACCAAAAATGCCCTCCGGTGATGGTCACGGGACGGCCGGAGACGAGCATCCGTGGCGTGAGGTAGAGGCCGGCTTCTGCCGCTTCTTTGATGGCAAAACCCACGTCGCGGACGGCGCCTGCATCGCGCAGGGTTGTCACGCCAGCCCGAAGGTGGGTGTAGGCATTTCGCGGCCCGCGAAATGCCATCAGGGAATCGCTATCGTTGTTCCAGACGTCCTTGTAACTGCGGCCAGTTTCCCCGAACATCAGGTGCACATGGACGTCGATGAATCCCGGTAGGGCAGTCTTGCCGGGGTTGGCATACACCACAGCGTCCGCCGGTCTCTCTTTGGTCCCGGCAGGGGCGACGTCTCGAATTACGCCCTGCTCGTCGACAAAAATCTCGACGTTCTGCTGGGGCGCAGCGCCACTGCCATCGATCAGCACATCCGCTTGATAGATCCGCATTGCTTGTCCTCCACATCCTTTCTCTGATGTCTTGCTGTCACGCATGACCCCGATCAAATACCTTGCTTGCCCTTGCTATTGCCGGAAAGTCCGTACTGCTCAGCGGATTGCGTGGGGGTCCATGGCGTCGCGAAGGCCATCGCCGATAAAGTTGACGCAAAGCACCGAGATCAGGATCAGGAATCCTGGGAAGAACGCGATCCACGGGGCATCGCGCAGGTAGCCCTGGGCGCGACTAAGCATGTTTCCCCAGGTGGCCGTAGGCGGTTGAACGCCCAGTCCCAGGAAGCTGAGTGCTGCCTCCATGATGATCGCCTGACCGACCATAAGGGTTGCCGAAACCACAATGATGGCCACCACATTCGGAAGGAGATGGCGGATCAGGATCCTTGTCGAGGGCGCCCCAATGGACCCAGCGGCAATCACGAAATCTTGTTCCTTGAGAGAGAGGATCTCTGCCCGAACCAGGCGGGCAGTACTCATCCACGCCAGCACGCCGATAATGACGGTGGTGATATTGATGCTAGGACCGAGAACGCGCCCCAGAACGATGAGGATGAAGAGGGTTGGAATGCTCATCAAGGCCTCAGTGAAGCGCATGAGAACGTTATCGGTTATACCTCCGTAAAAACCTGAAATCCCACCGACGATGACGCCTATGGAGACCGCGATCAGCGCTGCCAGGATGCCAATGCGCAGCGAGATTTTCCCCCCGTAGATGGCACGGAGGAACAGATCTCGCCCGACCGAGTCCGTGCCGAAAGGGTGCTCTCTGCTGGGAGCTTCCAGTTTGGCATCCAGGTCCACAGTGTTGGCGGCCTCCTCCGATACAAAGAGGGGAACCGTGAAACAGATCGCTATCAGACTAGCCAATACGATCATGCTGGCCACAGCTAGCTTGTGGCGACGAAAGCGCCGCCACACCATCCGGGCCATCGACTCCTCAGGCCTGACCAGCGTTACGCCCACACTCGGACCGCCGACTGCTTGCTGGGCAGTGGGTCGCTCACCGGTGACTGGGCCGCCAACTGAGGCCTGGGTGCTTGGTTCGCAATCCGCTGGGTTCATCGGGTTTGAGTCCTCTCGAGTCACGAGTACCGGATCCTTGGATCGACGGCCGCATAGAGGATGTCCGTGATCACAGCGGAGAAAACAGTTAGAATGGACACAAACATTAGCAGCGCCATCAGTATGGGGATATCGACCCGTTCGGCCGCCCTCCAGAAAAGCCGGCCCATCCCAGGCCAGGCAAACATTGCTTCGATGACGATCGTACCAGACAGAAGATTCGGGATATTGAGTCCGATCAGCGTCAGCAAGGGCAGGAGTGCATTTTTCAAAACGTGACGCCCCATCACCACCCACTCCTTCAACCCCTTCGACCTTGCAGTCCGTACGTAGTCGAGATTCATCTCCTCGAGGATCGAAGAGCGAACATAACGGATGTAGCGTGCGGTCATGCTGAAGGACAGCGCAAAAGCTGGCAGGATCACGTGCCAGCTTACCTGGGGCACCGTTTTCCCGACGCGATGGTCAAACATCCCCCCGACGGGCATGTGGGGCAGTCCCTCCGCCTTTGGTAGAACCGCAAAGAGGGTGATGAGCAGGAGCCCCATCCAAAAGTCCGGTGTGGCAATGCCAATGAAACTGATGATGGTGATCCCATGGTCGAGGATCGAATACTGGCGAACGGCTGTGACAATACCCAACACGATGGCTAAAATCAGCGTCAGCGTGTACGACACCGTGACCAAGAGCAAGGTATTTGGCAAGGTTTCAAACACCATATCAAAGACCAGCTTTTTGGTGTAAAAAGAGCGGCCCCAGTCCCCAGTGAATAGGTTCTTCAACCAGTTCAAGTACTGGATCGGGACCGGTTGATCAAGGCCGTACTTGGCGCGCAAGCGGGCGATATCCTCCCCCGATAGGGAAGCATCGACTGTGTAGGCGGCTAGCGGATCACCTGTCGCACTGATGATCATGAAGCCAACAGCCGATATGATGATAATGATCGGGATGGTTTGGAGCAGTCGGCGCACGACGTAGGCAGTCATCCTGAACTAACCTCCGGGATTCCCAAGCTGGCAGCACTCAATGGTGCATTCTGGACAGATAGGTCTTGTCACCAAACGAGAGCAGTCTGGCGCATTCTCCCAGGCATCTCCCTGTTCTGAAGTTCCTGCCCCGGAAGATCCCCGGCCTTCTCAGGCCAGGGATCCCCGGGCATCGTTTGGCTACCTTGCTAGAAGGCTACCATTCCAGCTCCTGGACGTTGCCTACGAAAGCGACGTAGGGCCGATTCTCAAAGTTCTTCAGGTCCGCATTCACCGCCTGATCACTGAGTGTCCTGTAGAGGTGAATGGTATATGCATCATCATGGATAAGCTGCTGGGCCTGCCAGAGAAGATCTTTTCGCTTCGCGGGATCGAATTCTGTCTGCTGAGCCAGGAGCAACTCGTCCACCTCGGGGTTGCAGTAGCGGTTCCACTGCGCACCGCCTGGATATTCCTCAGATGGGACTTCACTGCAGAGGAATCGCTGGGATGCCTCGGGCTCGGGCGTCCTGATGGAATCAGCCCAGCCGGCCATCTCATAGTCGCCGTGGGCCCAGCCGCCACCCTGGTCCCAGGTTGTGAAGAGGATCGATGACCGGCGGTTCTCGATAGTCATGTCGACACCGATGTCTTTGAACATCTGCTGGACCACGAGTTGAACGTTCTCGCGACGCTGGCTTTCGGTGGTCGTAGTGTGGACAAAGGTGAAAGGTGTGCCATCTGCGATGTCGCCGTAGCCTACCCCATGTGCTTCTCGAATGCCGTCGCCATCCTCATCCCTCCAGCCAATCTCATCGAGCAACTGCATGGCTAGCTCGGGATCGTACTCATAGTCTACAAGGTCGGTGTTGGCATAGGGATTGCCGTTCCATTCGCTGGGAACAGGTCTCTGGGCCGGGACTTCCAGCACCTCGTCGATGATCTTCTGCTTGTCTACAGCATGCTGGAGTGCTAGGCGCACGTCCCGATTCTGGAAGATGGGTGTTTCCGGGTTCATGTGATACCGCTCCGAGCCCATACCGGCCAGCGGTGGGTACAGTGTCAGGATGCCCTGATCTTCAAGCTCCCGGAGATGGGGCATGAACGACGAGGGCGTTGACCTGGCGATATCGGCTTCGCCGGTTTCTAGCGCAGCTACAAGGGCCTCGTCACTGGGGATGATGCGCCAGATCAGACGATCGAATCTTGGGCCGGCCCCGCCAATAGTCGTCAAAGGCCTCGTACTCGATGTATTCGCCCGGCCTCCATTCAAGGATCTTGTAGGGCCCGATGCTCACTGGCTCGCGCATAGCATCAGACTCATCCAGCCCGGGAGAATTCTCCTCGATGATGTGTCTGGGGAAGACATAGTCAAAGAGGATCGGCCAGGAGGCATAGGGCTCCGTGAAGTTGACCTTTAGCGTATAGTCGTCGGGCGTTTCGATGGACTCGATCTTGTCGTATCCGGTACGGGTGATGGGGGTGTTGTCCGGGCTCATGATCGCTTCCCAGGTTGCCTTAAAGTCGTCGGCGGTGAGCGGCGAGCCATCGTGGAAGGTTAGTCCTTCCTGGAGGTTGTAGATGACGCTGTTGCCCTGGATGCCGCCATTCTCTACTGTGGGAACTTCTTTGGCGGCTTCCCCAACCCAGTTGCCCTCCTTGTCGAGCCAAAGCAGACCCCGCTGGGCGAGTTTGGAGGCGAGCAATGAGTTTCCTCCCTGCGTGTACATCAGGTTGAGAAATTCGAGTGATTGGGGGTCACCGACAATGACAAAGGTCTCCTCTTTGTCTTCAGGGGGGGCGGTGATCACCTTCTCGACCACCTTCTCGACCACCTGGGCGGTACCTTCCACAATGACGGTCTCCTTGACCGTCTGTTCGACGATGACAGTCTCTTTGACGACCTGTGGCTCTGCACCGCCACAGGCAGCCAACAATGAAACGATCACGACCAGACAGAGTACAATACTGAGCTGCTTCATTTTCCTTTCCTCCTCGTCATTGGTGAATAGTGGATCTGTTTCGATCTGTGCGTGTGGAAGACGGTCAAGTGTCTAGTCGCATCACCTCCTCAGAACCTTGAGTGGCCTACATTGGCATCGCTACCCTCTGGGCGCGTTCGTGGTTTGTCCGAAGAACTCACCTCCTTCTCTTTGTGCTTTGGCTAGTCCCTAGCCACCACTGGGATGCCGCAGTCTGCTGGTTTCTCTGCGGAGCCACAAAGCTACATGTTCTGGTAGAAGTGACTGTCTAGGGCTTGTTGAGGTCTGGGCAGCCTAGATTGAAGACAGGGCAAATAGTCTGGAGACACGTCGGATGGTACCCCGCGTTGGATCTCTGTGAGGCTTCTGACCAGCATTGAACTCGCGCATCCGGTGGGCTCAGGCATCACTTGATCTGATCTCCTCCAAAGCGCTAATCGTTCGCACCATCCCAGCCTCCAGGTGTGCGATGAGAGATGCATGGGCTAGCTCAGGGTCGCGGGTTCGCAGTCCTTCCAGCAGCGCAGAATGTTCGCTGATGATCAGAAGTACCTTTTTCGGAGGCGCAATGGATTCGGCCAAGGATCGGATGCGAACGGACCGGTCACTGACCAATTGTGCCAGGCGAGCAAAGAGTTTGTTCTCGTTTGAGCGCAAGATCATCCCGTGTATTGCCAGGTCCGATGCCAGATGAGAGTCAAAGCGAGAGCGTTCCGCATCCTGGCGGGCACGATTCAATATCCTTTCCATTTCATCGAGTTCCCCTTCGGGCAATGCTGGCGTGGCCTTCCTGATGGCCCAACCCTCGAGTATGATGCGCATCTCACACACTTCATGTACGTCAGAGATTTCAATCTCGGTAACCCTGGGATGCCCGTATGGGCGCATTCGCACGAGGCCGTCATGCTGTAGCATCGCCAGAGCTTCGCGCACTGGTGTGTGGCTAACGCCAAGCTTACTAGCTAGCCGGTCGATGACGATGGGCTGGCCAGGATGCAGGCCGTTGGTCAGGATGAGGCTCTTGATCTGGGCTTGGACCTGCTCTCGCAGAGGCCCTCTCTGAATCCTCTCCACTCCGGACAGCGCGGGTTCTCTAGTGCTCATTCAACCCACTCTCCCTGTCTCACTTCTGTATGGGCAAGCCATCCCCTCTGCGCGGGTAGATGGCACTCGATCTCCTCGCACGGATAGGGTTGGGCCAGCCTATGGCTCCCTAATTCTGGAAGATTCAGCAAAAAATAGTCTGTGTTCTATAGTATATAGGATATGCCCTTATTTGTCAAGCCCTATTTGCCTAGATAGTGATTTGGCAATCGCCCCTACTCGGCGCGGGAGTTCGCTTGCAGTTTCACAATACTTGTGCTAAAATAGCTCCGCTCACACGTTCGGGGGTCGTCTAATGGCAGGACAAGGGTCTTTGGAACCCTATATCGAGGTTCGAATCCTCGCCCCCGAGTCTGGGGGCCCTTAGCTCAGTGGTAGAGCGGCCGGCTCATAACCGGTTGGTCACAGGTTCGAAACCTGTAGGGCCCATTGGTTGGTATGGTGATGGCTTGCCCCCTGTCATGGCGGAGGGAAAGAAGGGCGGACATGAACCCCGTGTTGGTCCTGAACGCAACCTACGAGCCGCTAAACGTGGTTTCAGTGCGCCGCGCCGTGCTTCTTCTTCTCAAGGAGAAGGCGGAAATTGTGGAGGCGGCTGAGGCTTGGTTGCACTCGGAACAGCTTGCTTTGCCCGTGCCTCTGGTCATTCGCCTGGTCTACTATGTGCGCATCCCCCGACGTTTCTCCTTACCTGTCTCTCGCCGGACCGTCATGGCCCGCGATAACTATACCTGTCAATACTGTGGTGCCCGGTTCAGCAGGGCCCAATTGACCATCGATCACGTGTTGCCTCGTTCCCGGGGGGGTGAGATTCGCTGGGACAACGTGGCTGCTGCCTGTGGGCCATGCAACCGCCGCAAGGGCAACCGTACGCCTGATGAGGCGGGGATGCCGCTGCGTTGCCAGCCGCGCCGGCCTCGCTACCTGGCCTTTACGCTGCTGGAGGGATCAAGGGCACCCAAAGTGTGGAATAAGTACATGTACTTTTGATCGCTGTGCCAAAGCTTTGCCAAGTCGGACTCCAGGCCTGGAGTCCGACTTGGTTTGTCACCAGTTCTGATAGGGAGGCATGATCTTGAACCTGGATACAGTGCTCCAGGGCCTGGCCATCACCGTTGTGGGCATGGGACTTGTGTTCTTGGCCTTGGGGTTGATCGTGCTGGCCATCATATTGATGGGGCGTCTTTTTCGCCCCCGTCCCACTTTCAAAGACAAAGTGCCTGAGGCGGGGACCGAGTCGGAAGAACGGGCCGTGGTAGCAGCCATGGTTGCCGCCATCGTCAGGGCCGGGGCTCAGAACGAGGGCCACGATGCCGGCGCCTGGGATGTCGCCCACCGGCCAGAGACGACCAGCCCCTGGCAGGCGTCCCATCGAGCCCAAGCGCTGGACCGCCGGCCATAGACTGGTACCCGGCACTTGGTGTGAGTGCCGCAACCCGGGCCGGGAGCTACTCGAACAGCAAGGGCCGGATGGCCCTGGGTCCGCAGTACTTGAACATGGTTGGCAATGGCCCAGCTACCTGGAGGAAGGGAGAATGACTCGGTGAAAAGGTTTCGCGTCGCGATAGGCGCCAAGTCCTACAACGTAGAGATAGGTGACTCCAAGGAATCGCCCTTGACGGTCATCGTCGACGGCGAGACATTCAGCGTCGATCTGCAAGCGCTAGAAGAGGCCAGCGGTCCCCCCTCCGTTTCTGACCAGGCTCCGGTCTCCAGTGCTGAGGCCGAAACAGGATCATCCCAGGTGACGGCCCCAATGCCTGGCACGATCCTCGACATCGCCGTCCAGACCGGCGACCAGGTGCAGCAGGGCCAGGTCCTTTGCGCTCTGGAAGCGATGAAGATGAAGAGCCCCATTCGCGCCCTCCGCGCCGGCATTGTACGCCAGGTCCAGGCCCACGACGGGCAGACCGTCGACTATGGCGACCTCTTGTTTGTTGTGGAATAGGGGGCCAGGTCTATGGATTGGGCGACTGTCTTTGACGTGCTGACTGCCGGGCTGGGTACGCTGTTCACCGAGCCCGGCCGCCTGGTGATGATGGCCGTGGGCGGAGTGCTGATCTACCTGGCCATTGCCAAAGAATACGAGCCGGTGTTGCTGCTGCCCATCGGCTTTTCCTGCATCCTGGCCAACATCCCGCTGACCGGCATGGGCATTGGCGAGCACGATGGCCTTCTCGATATCCTCTACCGGGCAGGGATCCTCACCGAGCTGTTCCCCCTGTTGATTTTTATCGGCGTGGGGGCCATGACCGATTTTGGGCCCTTGCTGGAGAACCCCAAAATGGCCTTTCTGGGTGCGGCCGGACAGTTTGGCATCTTTGGCACCTTGCTGCTGGCCACGCTTCTTGGGTTTGACATCAACGAAGCCGCTTCCATTGGCATGATCGGCTCGGCCGACGGCCCGACCAGCATCTATGTGGCCGGAAAGCTGGCGCCCCACTTGCTGGGTCCCATCGCCGTGGCAGCCTATTCCTACATGTCGCTGGTGCCTGTCATCCAGCCGCCTGTCATGCGCGCGCTGACCACCAAAGAACAGCGACGCATCCGGATGCCCTACACTTCACAGCCGGTATCCAGGCTGACGCGCGTCCTCTTTCCCATCGTCGTGACCCTGATAGCCGGGGCGCTTGTGCCCTTGGCCGTGCCCCTCATCGGCATGTTGATGTTTGGCAACTTGCTGCGTGAGGCGCTGGTCGTCGAGCGCCTCAGCAAGGCTGCCCAGAACGAGCTGGCCAACATCGTCACCATTTTTCTGGGACTGGCCATCGGCGCTACCATGACGGCCGAGCAATTTCTCAACTGGAGGACGATTGGCATCCTGGCCATGGGCGTCGTGGCCTTTGTTCTGGACACGGCTGGTGGCGTGCTCTTTGGCCAGCTCATGCGCATCTCTAGCGGCAACAAGTTCAACCCCCTCATTGGCGCCGCGGGCATCAGCGCCTTCCCCATGTCGGCCCGTGTAGTACACCGCGTCGCGCTGGAGGAAGACCCCTCCAATTTTTTGCTGATGCACGCCATGGGGGCCAACACGGCGGGCCAGATCGGTTCGGTCATGGCCGGCGGCGTGGTTCTCGCCCTGCTGGCCGGCGGTGGCTAGCCGCCCGTCATGCGGAACCTTGCTCCCTGGGAAGGGCCCCGGTTGCGATCCCCCAAGTTCGCAGCTGGCAGCGGGTTGTAGCTGCCTGCGAATGACTGTTCATTGCCGGATACGACCACAAAAGCCGCCCTGAGCCTTTCGGTAGGCGGCTTTTGTGGTTCTTCCCTCAGAACCTCTCTCCTCAGGGTGACCAGGTGCAGAACTCGTCGCTGGCGGGATTGTTGGTGATGTTGGTCCACTGGTTGGAAGCCAGATCTACGATAAAGATGTCCTTGTTGCCGGGACGGTCGCTGTAGAGTACCAGGCGTTTGCCATCCGGTGACCAGTCAGCCAGCCCCTCGACGCTTTCTGGAGCGCGCGAGACGTTGGTGGGGTTCGTGCCGTCGGCGTTCATGACATAGATCTCCTGATTCCCATCCCGCATCGTATTGAACGCGATCTTGGCGCCGTCGGGCGACCACATCGCATACCGGTCCCGCTTGGGGTTGTTGCTCAGGTTCACCGGCCCGGTCCCATCGCTGTTCATTACCCAGACGTCCAGGTTCCCGCTGCGCTTGGATGTGAAGGCGATCTTTTTGCCGTCAGGTGACCAGGCGGGGTATACTTCATCCTCGGGGCTGCGACTTAGGTTGGCCAGCCCGGAGCCGTCGGCGTTCATCACCCAGATGTCCCAATTGCCGCTGCGGTCGCTCTCAAAAGCGATGCGCCCGCCCGTCGGGCGACCAGGTTGGCCACCCATCTTTGCCCTCCTTGTCCGTCAGGCATCGTACATTGCCTCCGCCCACGCCGGAAACAGGATCAAAATCCATCACGCAGATCGAGCCCGGCCCCATGTCCCACCGCCCGGCCAGGGTGTCCCGAAAGGAGACAAAGGCGATGCGCCGGCCATCTGGCGACCAGACCGGGGCGACGTCGTCGGCCCAAGAATGGGTCAAGTTCCCCACACGCGAGCCGTCGGTCGCCATGACGAATACTTCATAGTCGCCCAATTCGCCCCGCTCGGTCTCAAAAGTAATCCACTGCGTCCGCGGTACGGCCGTGGGTGGTGCTGTGGGCGGCGCAGTAGGCGGCACTGTCGCCGGCACTGGGCTGGCTGTTGGCGGTTCCATGGTGGGCGTGGTGGAGGGCGCCTCCGTGGCCGCTCCGGCTGGAGGGGCGCTGGTGGCGGTATCACCGGGAAGCGCGGTAGGGCTTGGCATCAGGCTTGGCATCAGGCTTGGCGTCGCACTGGGCGCGATCGTAGGAGTTGGGGGCAGGGTCAAGGTCGCGATGGGGACCAGAGGGGTAAAGGTCGCTCGCAGCGTGGGTGCCGCCGTCGGACTGGCTGGGTCCCCACGAACCAGCCGGGCAGCGCCAGGAACATTCTGTACCAGTAGCACGCCTGCCACGACGGTGGCGCACAGGCAAGCCGCCAGGAGTACAACTGCAATGAGAATCCATTGTTTCTGATTCATACCCTACAAATCCTTTTTTTACCGGGTACCCTGCTCGGTCGCATAGGGACCTCGTGACGCAGGGCCAGGTTCATTGTGCTTGTTCCAGCGCGCTCCTGGAGCACCAAGAATCTTCGCCCCAAGTACCGAATAGCGCGCCATTATACCACGGCCCTGGCCGTACGACAATCCTCCTGTTTGCCTCGACGGGGCTTGGCAGCGTTTCGAATTCGGTGAGAATCGCACGATGGTAGGAAACTGATGAGTAGCACCTACCCAGTTCTCGGCATTGCGCTGGCCCTGCCAACCGGCGCTTGCCTCCTGGACCCAGGTGCGGTATAATGGCGGCATCTCGGCGAGTTTTTTGCCATTCGAGATCAGGAGCGTGCCGGCAGCCATGGATCTTGTCCCCAAACTCGAGGTTGAAGTGGCCGTGGCCAAGGTCAGCAAATACGCTGTCAGCGAGAGCGGCGACAGCGTGGAACTGATCGAGCGGCCTCACGGCGGTCTGTCGCTGGTTGTCGTCGATGGCCAGCGCAGCGGCAAATCGGCCAAAGCCATCAGCAACATCGTCGCTCGAAAAGCCGTGTCCCTCCTGGCCGACGGGGTTCGCGATGGCGCCGCAGCCCGCGCTGCTCACGATTATCTACGTACCCTGCGCGGTGGGCAGGTATCGGCCACCCTCAACATCCTCTCCCTGGACCTGGTGACCCGTACCATCGTCGTCTCGCGCAACAGCCACTGCCCGGTGCTGCTCGCCCACGGCGCGGAGGGCGAGGTACGTGTGTTGGATGAGCCCAGCAGGGCTATCGGCATCCATGCCCGGACCCGGCCCGTTATCACTGAATTGCCCATCGCGCCCGATCTAGATGTCGTCGTGTTTACCGACGGTGTGCTGTCGGCCGGCGTCCGCTACCTGGAACGGTTCGACGTGGTAGATTTTGTGGGCCGCCGGTTGCAGGACCGCCCCGCCGGCGCCCATGCCCGCTCTCTGGCCGATGCGTTGCTGGCCCGCGCTGTTGAGCTGGATCGGGGCCGTCCTGGGGACGACGTGACGGTCGTCGTCGTTTCGGTCGTGGCCCGCCGGCAGTCCGACGATGTGCGCCGCATGTCGGTGCGTTTGCCCATCTAAGTGGGTGGTCATGGACTTGAGCTTGCGGCTAACCTGAACCAAGGGGAGCCCGCGGACCAAAGCTCAACAGGCAGGCTGGAGTCAATTCACAGGTTGGGGGACCATGCGTATCAAAGTGGTGGGGCCTTGCGCCTCCGGCAAGAGCGTACTGGTGGCCCGGCTGCGGGCCATGGGCTGCGATGCTCACTCGGCCGCTCAGGACCATTCCTACGTGCCCGACATGTGGCAGCGCCTCAACCCGCCAGACGTGCTCGTCTACCTGGATGTCACCCTGGACGAGGCCTGGAAGCGAGGCCGGTCGGGCACCGGCTGGGACCAGGACTACCTGGACGAGGAACATCATCGCCTGCGCCACGCCCGCGCCCACTGCGACCTCTACCTGCCTACCGATGGGCTGAGCGAGGAACAGGTGCTCCAGGAGGTACTGGCTTTTCTGGAGTCTTTTGAGTGACTGCCGATAGCTGCGAACTTCCGGGCTAGGCTGAATCCGGCGGGGATAGTTCCTTCCGCATCCAAAAGAAGGTTTCGCCAGGAGGATAGTCGTCCAGGCGCCCCACCACCCGGTAGCCCATCTGCTCATAGAAACCCCGGGCCTGAAAACTGAAGGTCTGCACAAAAGCCCGCGAGCATCCACGCTCCAGGGCTTTTGTCTCTGCCATGATCATCAGCCTGCGTCCATGGCCGCGCCCCCGCAGCGACTCGTGGATCCACAGGTCATCGATGTCCAGCCATTCCCAGTAGGTATCGCCTATCAGCCCGCCCAGCAGCCGGTGCTGTTCGTCGCGGATGGTGATCTCCAGCGGCTGGCTTCCCGAGGCGCGCACAGCGCGATGGTTCCTGGAAACGGCATCGTTGAAGGCCCTGATCTCCCGGTGGATGCTCTGCCGGACCTCTGGCTCTGGCTCATCCGCCAGCGAGAAGCGCAAGTCCTTCAGTCCCCCAGGCTCCGCATCCTTCTCCATCTCATCCTGATGCGGCCTATCCACAGGCTCTCTCATCTTTGAAGCGAATCTCAGTCCTCCACCGGAACAGGTACCGTGTTCACGACTTCCATCATGACCTCCTCCGGCCGCCGGCCTCTAAGGCGCATCTGGGGGCTGATGATGATGCGGTGGGTCAGGACCGCCGGAGCCAATTGCTTAACGTCGTCGGGGATCACAAAATCGCGGCCCCGGATGGCGGCCAGCGCCTGAGCTGTTTTGTACAGAGCCATCGTACCCCGCGGACTCGCGCCCAGTTCCACCCCGGCGTGCTCCCGTGTAGCCCGAACCACTTTGACCACATACTCCCGCACCGAATCTTCGACTCGCACCGTCCGTACGTATTGCTGCATGGCCAGCAGCTCGTCTGCCTGGACCACCGGTTCCAGCGTCTCCAGGGGGTCCTGCCGCTCGTAGCGCAGCAAGATCTCGTTTTCGTCTTCCTCGTTGGGGTAGCCCAGGGCGATCCGGAGCAAGAAGCGGTCCACCTGTGCTTCCGGCAGGGGAAAGGTACCCTCCAACTCGATGGGATTCTGAGTGGCCAGTACCAGGAAGGGGCGGGGTAGTTTCAGCGTCTCCACGTCTACCGTCACCTGCTGTTCCTGCATGGCCTCTAGCAGGGAACTTTGGGTCCGGGGAGTGGCCCGGTTGATCTCGTCGGCCAGCACCACCTGGGCCATGATGGGCCCTGGCCGGAACTCGAATTCCTGTTCCTTCTGGTTGAAATAGAGAATGCCCGTCACATCGCCAGGCAGCAGGTCTGGTGTAAACTGGATGCGCCTGAAGCTGCAGCCCAGGCTGCGGGCAATGGCCTTGGCCAGCGTCGTTTTCCCGATGCCCGGCACGTCCTCCAGCAAAATGTGTCCTTCGCACAGCAGCGCCACCAGGCACAGCTCGATGACCTCCTCCTTGCCCACGATCACCTGCATCACGTTCTCGGTAATCCTTTGCACGCTCGCTCGTATGTCCACGTTGGCTCCTTGTCACCTGATCCTGCATGCCTAACCGCCAAAACACCGGCGCGGGTTCATGCGGGCACTTCTGGTACGAGTAGACCACGATCAACTTCCCGGAAGCTGTGTTCGGACGAACCTATTGAATCCCGCGGATCCAGCGAACTCGGGCAGGATCGCAGCTCGTGATAAGCTTCCGGGAAGAGTATACCATCACTTGGACGCCAACCGAAATCAGCCCCGTCCTGGCGCGCTCGCTTCTGATCAGTGTGCATCTTCACCATCGGGACAGGGAACGCACACTGAGTAAGAATCTTTTGCTTTTCTCCGTGTCCTCCGTGTCTCCACGGTAAATCTCAAGCTCGTCTTTTCCCTACTCCCCCTCTCCAACTTGGCTTCCGGCCCGCAAAGCTGCTATAATGACCGCCACGAACTTTTGGAACCCAACTCAACGGAGGAAACCCAATGACGCAGACCCCTATCACCATCGATGACCTGTACAACATTGTGAGTCTCTCTGACCCCCGTTTCAGTCCCGACGGCCAGCGGCTGGCCTACGTCCGCACCGAGATGGACCGCAAGATCAACGGCTACAAGAGCGCCATCTGGACCATGCCTGCCGGCGGCGAGGGGAAACGGGGCCGGCCTTTCACCAGCGGCGACAAGCGCGACAGCGCCCCGTGCTGGTCGCCCGATGGCCGCTGGCTGGCTTTTGTCTCCGACCGCGGCGACGACAAGGCCAAGCCCCAGATCTACCTCATGCCCACCGATGGCGGCGAGGCCCGCCGCCTGACGGCCATGGAGAATGGCGCGGGCGAGCCGGAATGGTCCCCGGATGGCAAGCGGCTGGCCTTCACCTCGCGGCTGAACGCCGCCGAGATGGCGCAGGAACTCACGGCCTTGGACGAGTCCGAGACGTCGCCCGATCCCGACGAGATCAAGCGCCGCGCTGAGGAGAAAGAAAAGGCTGAGGCAGCAAAGATCGACCCCCGCGTCATCGACCGCTTTGTCTACCGCGCCGGTACCAGCTACTACGACGACCGTACTGCCCACCTCTACGTCCTGGACCTGGATACCGAGACAGGCGAGGCTGTGGGCAAGCCCCAGCGCCTGACTCAGGACGAGCGCAACTATGCCGATCCTCACTGGCTGCCCGATGGCAGCGCTCTGCTGGCTACCGTCGACCGCCGGCCGGGTGAGGATGACTTTTTCTCCTACCCCGACATTGTCCGCCTTCCTCTGGACGGCGGCCAGCCCCAGCTCCTCACCGGCGCCGAGACCGCCGACCACAATCCCCGGCCCTCGCCCGACGGGCAGTGGATCGCCTACAACAGCTTGCCCGGCGACGTGTGGTCCATCGCCAACGCCGACATCAAGTTGATCCCCGCCTCGGGCGGCGAGCCCCGGGTGCTCACCGCCGAACTGGATGCCCACGCCCAGGAGCTGTGCTGGAGCCCCGATGGCGCGTACATCTACTTCATGGTCGGTGAAAAGGGCCTCGTCGACCTGCGCCGCCTATCGTTGGACGATGGCATGATTGAAACCGTCACCAGCGGCGACTATGAAATGGCCGCCTACGCCATCTCTCCCGACGGCAGGCAGGCGGGCTTTGTGGCCAGCACCGACCGCGCCCCCTACGACCTCTATATCGCCGAGATTGGGGGCTCTGAGCGCGCCCTGACCCAGGCCAACGGCGGCTGGGTAGCCGGGAGAACCCTGGGCGACGTCGAGGACCTCTGGTTCGAGGGTCCCGACGGCATGCCCATCCACGGCTGGATCATCAAGCCGCCCGATTTCAACCCGGAGGAGAAATACCCGCTGGTCCTCTCCATCCATGGCGGCCCGCACGCCATGTGGAGCCGCCACGGAGCCTCCATGTGGCACCAGTGGCAGGTGCTGGCCGCGGCCGGTTACGTCGTCTTTGCCTCCAACCCCCGCGGCTCCGACGGTTACGGTCGCGACTTTCGCGCCGCCGCCCTCCACCGCTGGGGCGATGCCGATCTGCCAGACCTGCTGGCCGGCCTGGATCCGGTGCTGGCCAAAGGCTACGTCGACCCCGAGCGTTTGGTCGTCACCGGCGGCTCTTACGGCGGTTTTATGACTGCCTGGATCGTGGGCCACGACGACCGCTTCAAGGCCGCGGTCTCCCAGCGCGGGGTCTATGACCTCATCAGCTTCTACAGTACCACCGACATCCCGCGCTTTGCCGAGCGAGAATTCGGCTGCCTGCCCTGGGAGAACCCCGAGCTGATGTGGAAGTACTCGCCCCTGGCCTACGTCGAGAATGTGCATACGCCGCTCCTGATCCTCCACTCCGAGAACGACTACCGCGCGCCCATCCCTGCCGCCGAGGGTCTGTTTGTCGCCCTGCGCCGGCTCGGACGCGAGGTCGAGCTGGTGCGCTATCCCCGCGACGGCCACGAGCTCTCCCGCAGCGGCGAGCCCAAGCACCGGGTAGATCGCCTGGAGCGGATAGTAGCCTGGTTTGATCGCTATGTGAAGTGAGAGATTGAACCGCAAAGACGCGAAGGACGCAAAGAAAACCAAAGAGAATCCTTGTTTTTCCTTCGCGTTCTTTGCGCCTTTGCGGTGGGCTTATCAATACAGGAGGACCAAGAATCACCCATGTCTGAAACCGCCAGAATGTGGATGGAAGTTACCTTCAACGTCGTCTATCTCATCGTCGTCTGGGGCCTCGTCATCGTTATGGCCCGCCACGAGTCCGCCGTCGCTCCTGGCGACCGGCGCGTGGCCCGCCTCATCCGCTGGGCCTTTACCTTCCTGGCCCTGGGCGATACCGGACACGTCGGCTTTCGCGTTCTGGCCTTCGCCCAGGGCGACCTGCAAGCTACCGTCTCTATCTTTGGCCGGGAGTTCGGGCTCGTCGGACTGGGCGCCCTCTCGACCGCCATCACGGTCACCATTTTCTACGTGCTCATGCTCGAGGTCTGGCGCGTCCGCTTTGACAAAAAGTACGGACCCTTCGAGTACTTCCTGCTGGCCGCCGCCGTCCTGCGCTTGCTCATCATGATCCCCGCCGCCAACCAGTGGAACAATACCGTGCCGCCCCAGCCCTGGTCCCTCTACCGCAACCTGCCGCTCACCATCCTGGGCCTGGGCATCGCAATCCTCATCCTGCGCGACGCCCGCCGCGCCGGCGACCGGCCCTTCATCTGGATCGGCATCAGCATCCTGGTCTCTTACGCCATGTATATCCCCGTCATCCTCTTTGTCCAGCAGGTGCCCACCATCGGCATGCTCATGATCCCCAAGACCATGGCCTACGTCGCCATCGGCCTCATCGCCTATTTCAGCCTCTACCGCCGGCCGGCGGCCGTGGAGGAACCCGCCCCTGCCAGCTAGCCGGAGCTTGTACCGCCAACGCCCGAAGGGCGCCGCGAAGAACGCCAAGAACATCCGGTTGGGGTCTCTGTCCCCGGCCTCCCTCTTGCTCGCAACCGATCCGTGATCGGTTGCCGGCTGCTGTCGCCTGGAGGCGGTGGCTGCTTCACCTTCCTGGAAGCTGCCAGCTTCCAGGAAGGTAGCTTGACAAAGAATCGGAATTATGGTATGATGTTCTATATGATGCCCTCTATGATGTTTCAGGTCCAGAAGAATACCAGGAGGAAGCGATGGCTCGTTATCCTTTGAACCTGCCCGTCCAGTTGAAACAGGAAGCGGAACAATGGGCCAGCGAGCAAGGTGTCTCGCTCAACCAGTTCATCCTCTGGTCCGTAGCCGAAAAGGTTGGCTCTTTGAAACAGAATCTGGACGATCCCGCCTTCCCGCGAATCACCTATCGCCGGGGGGCATCAGGCCAGCCTGTGTCCGTCCTGCGTGGGACGGGCATCCGCGTCCAAACGGTCGTGCTCGCTGCCCGGCAGTGGGCCATGACCCCGGCCCAGATTGCCGCTGAATATGACCTACCCGAGGCGCAGGTCAAGGAAGCCCTGGCCTTCTATGAGGACCATCGCGCCGAGATCGACGCCTCCCTCGCAACTGAGCGGGCCCAGGTGGACTGAGGGAACCAGCTCGTGCGCGCCCTCTGCGCTGAGCCCGACCCGACGCGGGCCAGCCTGACTGAAGATGAGCGCAGAAGGTTACCTGACGAGCTTCTGCACCAAGAGTGTCCTGGAATTCAAGGAGTAGAGACATGGTTGAAGCCCAGATCGACGTTCCTCATAATCTCATCTCCCAATTCTGCCAGCGGTGGATGGTGACCGAACTGGCGCTGTTTGGTTCTGTTCTGCGTGGAGATTTCGACGCCGGTAGCGACGTGGATGTCCTGGTCTCTTTTGCTGTGGACGCCCGTTGGGGACTGTTCGACCTGGTCACGATGCAGGAGGAATTGGAGGCCCTGTTCGGACGGGAGGTCGACCTGGTCCATCGGGCCGCCGTGGAACGGAGCGAGAACTATCTCCGGCGCAAGAGCATCTTGGAGCATGTGGAGGTGGTCTATGCTGCGGGATGAAGCCTACCTTCTCGATATTCTGCTCGCTGCGCGCAAGGCGCGCTCGTTTCTGGAAGGCATGACGTGGGAGTAGTTTGTAGACAGCGAACTGCACCAGATGGCTGTGATCCGACCCCTGGAGATCATCGGGGAGGCAGCCCGTCGCGTGTCTCAGGAAACCCAGGAAGCGTACCCTGAGGTTCCGTGGGCAAAGATGATCGGCATGCGCAACCGCCTCATCCACGAGTACTTTCGCGTCGATTTGATGACTGTCTGGGAAACGGTTCAAGACGACTTGCCACCGCTGCTCGACCTGATCGAGCCCCTTGTGCCAGAAGAGGATGAGCTCTGACATATCTTTCAGGAATCCTTCGCGTCCAGGTGTCGAAAGACTGCGGACTGGTTTGCGGGCCGCTGTTGCCTGGAGCCGGTGGCCGTTTCACCTTCCTGGAAGCTGGTAGCTTCCAGGAAGGTGAAACCTGTGGGGCTCGATCCCGGGTCCCAGATGGATAAAAGTGCAGGCAGATCTCGAAAAGTACAGCAGATCGCCTGGTGGAGTGTGAGCACGACAATGGGCAGAACTCATAGAGAACGCATCCTCGATTACCTCTGGTCTATTTCACCCGACTATGCGACCAACGGCCAGATCCGGGAGGCCACCGGTATCGGCTCCCACCAGCAGGTCTATCTGCTTACCCAGGAGCTGATGCGCTCCCGTCTCATCCGTGGCGAGCAGCGAGGTCGCCAGTGGATCTTCTGGGCCGACGAATCACCGGCTGTCCAACTGGCCTCACCGAGGCGAGCCTCTCGCCGAGATCGGATTGCTATGGTTGAGGGGAGCCTCTCTCCCAGGGCGTTCGAGGATCTGGCACGGACTGTGATGAGTCAGCACTTTGGTTTGCCGCTGGCGCCCGGACAGGTGCCTGGTGTGCCCAAGGAATGGGACATGGTGTCCCCCAAGGGCGACATCGCCGGCGATGCCAAGTATTTCACCCTGGTCCACGGCCGGCGGCTGCCGCCGGCCAAGTTCTCGGTCATCTCCGAATACGTGTGGTTGCTGGAAAAGACTGGCGCGTCCACAAGGTTTCTGGTCTTTGGCAACGACCGGCAGGTGCCGGAACTGTGGCTGCAGCGGTACGGCGGCCTGCTGTCGGGCGTTGAATTCTACTTCCTGGCCGACTGGGGTGACCTCGAGCGGTTGAGCATGGGCAAGTCTAGATAAGATCTGAAAGACGGAACCGGGAAAGGAGCGGAACTGGTGGGTTTCATACCCTTTCATAAAGTCGAGCCGGAATTGGCCAAGCGCGAGACCCGCGCCATCACGGTCCTCAGGACGCAGGACGATCCGCCGCCGGGCAGCTATGCCCTGATCGAGTCCTACTGCCCCGATCCCGCCTGCGACTGCCGGCGGGTGATGCTCAACGTCATCTGCAAAGAGCTGCCCGAGCGTGGATACCTGACCACCATCAGCTATGGCTTTGACCGGGATGACGATATGGCGGGCCCCTTCCTTGACCCCCTGAACCCGCAGAGCGAGCGCTCTGAGGCTTTGCTGCAGCTGGTGACCGATGTGGTCTTGAGTGATGGGCGATACCTGGAGCGCCTGGAAGAGCACTACCATCTTGTGAAGCAGGCGGCGGCTGACTTCCAGCATCCTGCCTACGTTCTGATACAGGATGAGTTACACTGGGCCCAAGGTCTCGTTACAGGCCCACCAAGGGAGCGGGTGGCGCGGAACGCTCCCTGTCCCTGTGGAAGTGGCAAGAAGTACAAGCAGTGCTGCATGTGGAAAGACCGGCGGGACTCGTAGGAGGTACCACCCCTCCGCTCGGCCTTGCTTCAGATAACTTTCTTCTGCGTAGCTGCTAAAGAATGCAGGCCAGCCGCGAGGAGCCGGCGACGCTTCACCTTCCAGGAAGGTTGAGGCCTGTGGGCCTTGATCTCGGATCGCAGATGGATAAAAGTGCAGATAGATCTCGAAAAGTAACGATGGTTTTATCCACCCCAGGTGGTGGCTTTCGCAGTCGCTTTCGCGAATCGTACCGGGTTTGTGGCCAGCATAGGGTGATGAACCTAAGCCGCCCCGCCTTCCACAGCCCTAAACCGTATCCCTCAGCTTGCCCCTGCGGTATAGTTGCAAGCGGTAACTGGTATCCGGTAAACTGGACAACCCGTTCAGGTTTGCTCTTTCGGCTTTCCAGTGGTATAATCCTCTTCGCCTCATAAGGTGGAAGAGGTCCGACCGCACCGAGCTTGCTGCCTATTCTCTTGCGCTCCCCTGGGAGGACAGACAAGTGGGCACCGAAGCCGAGGATAAGAAACTCAGGCCGGGGCATCGCGAGCGGATGCGCCAGCGTTTTTGGCTTCACGGGATCGATGGGTTCCAAGACTATGAAGCTCGAGAGTTGCTTCTGCTCTACGTCGCCCGCCAAAAAGACATGAAGCCTGTGGCCAAGCGGCTCATTGAGCGCTTTGGTTCCTTCAAGAACGTGCTTGATGCCCCTGCCAGTGACTTGGAGGAGGTCGATGGTGTTGGTTCGTCCGCGATCACGCTGATCCACTTCGTGAAGCAAGCGGCTAGTCGCTATCTGCAGCAGACGAGCAGAGCGGGTTTTTCGCCCGAAAGCCCAGAAACCCTCATTCAGTATTGCATCATTAACATAGGCGCTGAGCCCAACGAGAGATTCCGCGTGATCTGTCTAGACAGTAGCTTTGCTATTGTCAAACCACTACCGGTTGGGGACGCTGGCCTCCACGTTGGGTCTCGGAACGACGCCAACCCACCGGGCCGGCGCTGACGTGGAGACGACGGTCGAGTTGCTGCGCGCGCTGATCCCGAGGGTTCGCGAGGGCTCGGTGCTACGCTGGGCCTTGACCGGTACCCACGCGGAGGCATTCCGTCCCCTGGCCGATCAGATCACAGGCTGGAGGGCAGAAATGGCTTACCTCCGGCCAGCCCAGCTCCTGCAAGATATCCTCGAAACATCTGGATTGCAGGACCACTATCAGGCCGAGTCCCGGCGTCTGCGCCATTTGGAGGAACTGGTTGGCATCTTCGGAGACCGGGATGATCCCAGCCTTCATCCTGAAACAGCGCTACGCGCCCTGGTCGAGTTCACGTCGCTGGCCCGTAATGTGGATTATCTGGCGGACAGCGACAACCGGGTCGTCATTCTCACCATCCACCAGGCCAAGGGACTGGAGTTTGACACGGTGTTCATCGCCGGTGCGTCGGAGGGCGAGATACCCAACTACTATGCCCAGTCAGAGGAAGAGATCGAGGAGGACCGCCACCTGTTTTACGTGGCAATGACCCGTGCCAAGGAACGGCTTCACATCTCCAGCCACCAACGGAACAACTGGGGCTATCATAAGGATCCAAGCCCCTTTATCCGGGCCATCGATCCCCGTTTCCTGGACTCGGTCCGGGCCCACAGGGAGCCTGCCTGGGATGAGGCTGATATCCTGCCCTTCTGATTTGGCAGGATATCGCCGTGCCAGCCGCCCGGCTTGACAATTCATTGCGAGCTGGATAAAATAGTAGGTAGATATTGATAAGTAACGACATTTCTATCCAGGGAAAGAGAATGGAAACGCCAAAAACTGGCAAAGCAGCCCTGGCCATCTTTCAAGACCAGGGTGGCACCCTGACAACGACAGAGGTTCTAGAGCTGGGCATCCATCCCCGCACCCTATACGCCCTGCGGGACGGGGGTACCCTGGAGCAGCTCAGCCGGGGCCTGTACCGTCTGGCTGACCTGCCACCTCTATCCCATCCAGACCTGGTCGTTGTCGCCCGGCGAATACCCCAAGCCGTTGTCTGTCTGGTCTCGGCCCTGGCCTTCCACGGGCTGACGACCCAGATTCCGCACACTGTGGACGTTGCCCTGCCCAACCGGGCGCGGCGGCCCCGCCTGGACCATCCCCCGCTGCGGGTCTTTTGGTTCTCCGGCCTGGCCTGGAGCGAGGGCGTAGAGGTACACGGTTTGGACGGCACCGGGGTGCGCATCTACAGTCCGGAAAAGAGTCTGGCCGACGCCTTCAAGTACCGCCGCAAGCTGGGACTGGACATTGCCCTTGAGGCGCTGCGCACCTACGTCGGGCGCGGCGACCTACGGGCTGAGGCGCTGCTGCGCTACGCCCGCATCTGCCGCGTGGAAGAGGTCATGCGTCCTTATCTGGAGTCGCTGCTGTGATGCGCAATGTAGCCGCTTCGGTCCACCAACGCCTGCTCAACCGGGCGCGCAGCGAGGGCCGGCCCTTTGACGAACTGCTACAATACTTTGTCCTGGAGCGTTTCCTCTATCGCCTGGGCCGCTCGCCCTACGCCGAGCGCTTTGTGCTCAAGGGAGCGTTGATGTTCCATGCCTGGCACGGCCCGCTGGCTCGGCCCACGCGGGATGTGGACCTGCTGGGCCACGGGGCCAGCGACGTGGCGTCGGTGGTCCGGGTTGTCGGCGAGATCTGCGGGACGCCGGTGCCGGAGGATGATGGCCTGCGATTCCACGCGGAATCGCTCGCGGGGGAATCGATCTCTGAGGCGGCTGAATACCAGGGCGTGCGGGTCCACGTTTTGGCCACGCTGGGCAATGCGCGCATCCGCTTCCAGGTCGACGTGGGCTTTGGCGATGCGTTGGTCCCCGGCCCGGTCCCGGTGAGCCTGCCTGGCCTGCTGGCGCTGCCAGACCCCAAGGTCCAGGGCTACACCCGCGAGAGCGCCATCGCCGAGAAATTCCAGGCCATGGTTTACCTGGGAGAGATCAATAGTCGCATGAAGGATTTTTACGACGTCTGGTGGCTGGCCACCCACTTTGCTTTCGAAGGTCCGCTTCTGTCCCGGGCGATCCGTGAGACCTTCCAGCGACGCGGCACCGCGCTGCCGGTGGACCCAGTTGCAATCACTGGCGCCTTTGCGGCCTTGCCCGGAAAGCAGACGCAGTGGTCGGCCTTTATTCGCCGCCATCCCCGGGACCTCGCGATGCTGCCCTGATCCAGCCGCTCCTGCTGGCGCTTGCAGAAAACCGGCTCCTTGACCAGATCTGGCCGCCTGGTGGTCCCTGGCGAGAGCAGACAACGGATTCCGAGGGGTGACAGGGTGGCGAGCCTGTGGTTACGAAGAGCTTCTGGCGCGGGATAATGCCAACCTGGATATCTTTTGGCTGCGGGATGAGTCGTTGGAGGATACGGCGGACCTGCCCGATCCGGATGTCCTGGCGGCCGAGATCGTGGAGGACCTGCAGGCGGCGCTGGAGCAGTTTCGGGAGATTGCGGAGGATCTGGTTTCATGACCCGGGATTCGTGCCATCCATCCCCGATCTGTCTGAACCTCATCCACAGCAGCCTGGGTTCAGGATCGCAACCGACACAGTAGGAGCGCTCTACCATGGCTTCCGAGCATGCCTTTCTGCGCCAGCGGCTTGCTCTGATCGAACAGCGGCTAGCAAAGCCAGGCCGGGAATCGTTCTCTTACTACAGGGGCCGGATCCAGCGTCAGACAAGGACCAAAAGACAATGGACAATCATCCAATATCGCCGAGAAGCTCGTCTGTTGCGCAAATTATCGGCCGAGACCTATTGTGGGAGTTCTTGACCAACCATCGGCGACGCCACCTGAAGATGCAGAGAGCGTACGACGCATGGTGGAGGATTTCATGGTATCGGCGACAGAGCATACCCCAGCCGCCTAGACCATCTTCCGCCTGCTACGTCGAACTTTGTCTACGTTCCCGTGGATGCTGCTTTGGGAGACCGTGCAGCCCAGATTTCAGCCCGGTATCAGATTCGCGGCGGCGATGCGATCTATGTCGCCTTGGCCCTGGAACGCAGCGCCACCCTGATCACCCTGGACCGCCAACACAGGGATCGGGTGCCCACCAGCGTCACAGTTCGTACCCCTGCCGAAGAGCTTGCTGAAAGAGGCTTGTAGCGTGCCACGTTGCCTCTCCAGCCGGCTTGAGCCGGCGTTGCTTCGTAGCCGGGGCATTCATGCCCCGGTGGTCAACTGGTGACCGATGGACCGTTGCTCGTCGAGGGCGCAGGGCGTGCAACCCGGTATCGTCTGCCAGAGTCCACTATCTGATTGCCCGATTCTATGCCCGATTCCTGCCCGATTGCCGCTCCAACGGCCTACTCCAGCTCTGCCAGCCACCCAGCATCCGCTCCCAGAACTCAGACCCGGTCCACCGCTCGCAGATCCGCCAATCCCGCCCATCCGTTGTACCAGCTCCACCAGCCACCCAGTATCTGCTCCCAGAATTCAAACCTGGACCACCGGGCACAGATCCGCCAATCCCGCCCAGCCGCCGTACCAGCTCCACCAGCCCCCCAGCATCTGCGCCCAGAATTCAGACCCGGACCACCGCTCGCGGATCCGCCAATCCGCTGTCCCAGCGTTCCATCTGGCCGTGCCTCTGCGGTAAGAATCTGAACGAATGATTAGCAGAAATACTTGACAAATAAGAACATTTGTGCTATACTGCCCTCAGAGTCAACAAAAAGGAGCCCCCATGGCCTGCAATCCCATCAGGACACCCTGTCAAGTGCCCGGCTGCCACAACTGGGCTGTATGGCGCACAGCGACCAGTCGGCGCGGTTGTCATGCCTGGAACAATCATAGGACCACCTCTGAATGGGAGACAAGGAGACAGGGAGACAGGGGAGGCAACCCCCGATTCTGTCTTCCCACCCGTTTTTTTGGCCAGGAGGAGATGGATGGGAGATAAAATAATAGTCTGTCTCCTTGTCTACGATGTCTCCTGTCTCCCATTTCTATGCCCCAAAAAAGTAGCGCGGCGTGTGCAGTCGGCATTGGCCCGACGTACCGGCTGCCATTTGGTCCAGGAGGCCGCCCAATGATCGTAGACAATAGACACCATATACAGATAGACATGACTTCTTTTTGTCTATGATCTTCTATCGCTGCGCCAGGCAATTGCGATCGTAGACAAAAGCGGCCTCTTTTCCCCCTGTCTACGGTCTATGATGTCTACGATCCTGGTTCTATTTTCTCAGGGTATGATCTGGCCGTCCAAATCCTCGAGTCCCCGTTTCCGAACGGGCTCCGTCACGGAGGCTATCTGCCAAGCAGACATGGTCTGCTTTTCCATATCAGTCTTCTGGTGTATACTGCATCTATCTCATGCTTGCAGAGGGTTCCATGACAGAGACCAACCTGATTGTTGCGATTTCCGGGGAGTTGGGCCTGGCCCGCGCCCAGGTGGCCGCCTCCGTGGCGCTGTTCGACGAGGGCAATACCATCCCCTTTGTGGCCCGCTACCGCAAAGAGATGACCGGTGGCTTGGACGAGGAGCAACTGCGCCAGGTGGAGGCGCGCATGGCTTACCTGCGCCGGCTGGTGGAGCGCAAGGCGGCGGTGCTCAAGAGCATTGAGGAACAGGATAAACTGACGCCCGAACTGGCTGCCGCCATCGAGGCGGCGACGACGCTGCAGGCCGTCGAAGACCTGTACCTGCCCTACAAACCCAAGCGCCGCACGCGGGCCACGATGGCCCGGGAACGTGGCCTGGAGCCCCTGGCCGAGCTGCTCCTGGCCCAAAAGGATCCCCGCCTGCCCGAGGTGATGGCCGGCGACTTTTTGTCCGACGAGGTGCCTGACGAGGCCGCGGCGCTGGCCGGAGCCCGCGACGTGGTGGCCGAGCGGGTGACGGAGGATGCGGCCGTGCGCGGCGAGGCGCGCCGCCTGTCGCTTGAGGGCGCCATCGTGGTCTGCAATGTGGCCGGCGACGAGGCCGAGGTGGATCCCGGCGGCAAGTACCGGCTCTATCACGACCTGAGCCTGCCTCTGGGAGGGGTCCAGCCTTACCAGTGGCTGGCCATCAACCGCGGCGAGGCCGAAGGGGCCTTGAAGGTACGCATCACGCTGCCCGACGACGACATTGTGGATCTGATGGAGGTCAGTTTCCTGAGCCGCTCGCCGAACCCGTCGCGCGCCCAGGTGCGAGAGGCCATCGCCGACGGCTACAAGCGGCTGTTGGCGCCGGGCTTGGAGCGGGACCTGCGCGCCAGCCGCACCGAGGAGGCCGACGCCCACGCCATCCAGGTCTTTTCGGCCAATCTGCGCAGCCTGCTGTTGCAGCCGCCCCTGCGGGGCCGGGTGGTGCTGGGCATTGACCCCGGCTACCGTACCGGCTGCAAGGTGGCCGTGGTGGACGCCACGGGCAAGGTGTTGGGCACGCACACCATCTATCCCCACCCACCCCAGAAGCGCTGGGACGAGGCCAAGGCACTGCTGGAGGCGGCCATTGATGCCTCGGGCGTCGAGATACTGGCCATCGGCAACGGCACGGCCAGCCGCGAGTCGGAGCAGTTGGCGGCTGAAATACTCCAGGAGCGCGCCGGCCTGCAGTACGCCATCGTGGACGAGGCGGGGGCCTCGGTCTATTCCGCCTCCAAGCTGGCCCGCCAGGAGCTGCCCGGCATGGACGTCTCGCTGCGGGGGGCGGTGAGCATCGCCCGGCGCCTGCAGGATCCCCTGGCCGAGCTGGTCAAGATCGACCCGCGCTCCATCGGTGTCGGCCTTTATCAGCACGACGTGGACCAGAAACAGATGGCCGGGGCGCTGGATGCCGTGGTCGAGTCGGTGGTGAACTATGTGGGCGTGGACGCCAACACGGCCTCGCCGGCGCTATTGAGCCACGTGGCCGGACTCAGCCCCAAGGTAGCGGCCAACGTGGTGGCCCGCCGCGACGAGTTGGGCCCTTTCAAAAAGCGTTCAGAGATCAAAAAGGTCAAGGGCTTGGGCCCCAAGGCCTACCAGCAGGCGGCTGGCTTTCTGCGCGTTCCCGAGTCCGCCAACCGGCTGGACAATACGCCTATCCACCCCGAGTCGTACCCGGTGGTCAACAGGCTGCTGGAGCTGGCGGGCACGCGCCTGAAGGCACGGGACATGGTAGGTCAGGTGCGGGCCCTTCGTGACGAGTTTGGCCTGGCCGGCCTGGCCGATCTGCTGGACATCGGTCAGCCAACCCTGGCCGACATCCTGGACGGGCTGAGCCGCCCGGGCCGCGATCCACGCGATGACCTGCCGCCGCCGCTGCTGCGCCAGGACGTGCTCAAGATGGAGGACCTGCAGGAGGGCATGCGCCTGCGGGGCACGGTGCGCAACGTGGTGGATTTTGGCGCCTTTGTCGATATCGGTGTCAAGCAGGATGGCCTGGTCCACGTGTCCAAGATGGCCGACCACTATGTCCGCAACCCCCTGGACGTGGTGAGCGTGGGCGATGTCGTCGATGTGACCGTCATCAGTATCGACCTCGATCGGGGGCGGATCGGGTTGAGCATGCGGGATTGAAGTACCAACCCTTGATCAGGTTCCTGGATCTGTTCGGGGAGAGCCTCTGGGGACTTGATACCGTACCTTGAGCGGCGGAGCGATCTACAGTCAGGCCCCTATGGGCCCGCCTTGTTCTGGGAGGTGGCGCCCGCCTTCTCGTGCGCGGCGAGCCATTCCTCGCGGGTCAGGGCCATGTCGTAGAACAGCACCTGGTACGAGGTACCCTGGTGCTGGAAAAAGTGACGCAGGTGGCGGTAGCGTGGATCTTTGCGGACGGTGCGGTAGCTTTTGTGGCTGGCGGGCCGGTAGCGGTGGCCTACCCGCTGAAAGCCCAGGGCATGGTAAGCGCGTACCGCCCGCAGGTTGGTGGCGGCCACATCCAGGATCATTCGGGCGAAGCCCAGTTCCTCAAAGTAATAGTCCAGGAAGAGACGCATCGCCTCGCTGCCGTAGCCCTGGCTGACAAAATCGGCGCCCAGGGTGATCCCCAACCGGGACGACCGTTGACCGTCGATCTCGCGCAGCGTCAGGCTGCCAATGACCCGGCCCGCTTCATCCTCGACAGCATAGAGGCGCCGGCTGGCATCCTGGTTCCGCCAGTTGAACCACTGGACCTGCTCGGCCTTGCTGTTTCGGGGAAAGTCAAAGGGTTGGTACAAGGGGTCGGCAAAGGGACGCCAATTGATCATCGCGTCGATGTCTTTTTGCCCCATGGGTCGGATGGTAACCCGAGAGCCCTGTAGTTTCATGTCGTTTCGCCGTCAGTTTTCAGCCTTCAGCACTAAGCCAGATGCTGCCAGGGGCCGCAAGCTGGCAGTTGAGTGTTGTTGACCAACTGCCTGCCATCATACCATTTCCCTGGTGAATGGTCAAAGGTTATGCTCCAGGTAGCTTCTTTCCTGCCTATCGAGAGCCTCCCGCAGGCTCCATTAGGATGCGGCCCTCTGACCGAGTCGGGGCCAGTCTGGCGTTGTTCCGCTTGCGCACAGCCTGAGGGAGGATCATCCTGGCAAGGTGATGGTAGTAACTTCTTTCTGGTCTGGGTGTTGTCATATGATGGAACTCGTAGCCAGAAAGGCAGCCATGTCGAAAACGACTGTCATCTTGAACCCGGCCGCTGGACGAGGGTCCGGCGCACTCCTTGCGACGCAGATCACCGGCTGGCTGGAAAGCAGTGGCCTTGATCTTGAAGTGCTTTCTACGGACGCGCCCGGCCATGCCAGGTCCCTGGCTCGCGAGGCCGCTGCTCGGGGTCGGGAGGTGGTCGTTACCGTGGGCGGCGATGGTACAGCCAACGAGGCCATCAACGGCTTGATGCAGGCCAATACCGGCCCGGATGGCACGGCCCTGGGCATCATCCCCATTGGTACTGGAAACGATTTTGCCTTTGGCGCCGGCCTTTCCCTGGACCCGCAGGAGGCCTGCCAGGTTGTAGCCCGGGGTGAAACCCGGTTGGTGGATGTGGGCCGCATCAAGGCCGACGATGAAGAGCCCCTCTATTTTGGCAATGGTACTGGTGTTGGTTTTGATGCTGTGGCCAACATCGAAAGCCGCAAGATCAAGCGGCTCCGTGGTTATCTCCTGTACCTCGTGGCCGTCATCAGGACGCTGGCCTACTATTACTACGCACCCGAGACCGTGATCCAGATTGACGACGATGAACTCGTCCAGCCCAGCCTGATGGTCTCTGTGATGAACGGGCAGAGGATGGGGGGCGGATTCTACATGACCCCTGAGGCCCGGATGGATGATGGTCTGCTGGATCTGTGTATTGCCAGCAAAGTGGATCGGGCCAAGATGGTGTCCTGGCTGCCACGCTTCATGCGTGGCACCCACGTCACCGACCCGGCAATCACCATGACCCAGGGCCGAAAGGTGATGATTGTCAGCGACTCGCCCTGGGCGGCGCAAGCGGATGGCGAAATCTATGGCGTCGGAGCCCGCCGCTTTGAGATCGAGTTGTTCCCCCAGTGCCTGCGCCTGATCTGTTGAGTGCTGCCCAACCAGGTTTTCGGCGCAGAACCAGAGTCTATGGACATTGCTTTGCCTCGTTGATGTCCTCCGTGCCTCTGTGGTTAGATCATGATTTCCCCAGGAATTTTGGATGACGCACGTGAGGGGTGAATCCGACCGTCAGCGTTGGGATCGAAAGTACGCGGCGGGGGAGGGGCCGGCTCATTTCAAGGCCAAGCCCTTTCTAACTCGGCATCACCAATTGTTGGTAGGGGGACGGGCTCTGGACGTGGCCTGCGGCTTTGGCGGCAATGCCCTCTATCTGGCCTCTCTTGGCTACCTGGTCGACGCTGTGGATGCAAGTGGCTTTGCCCTGGGCAAGGCCAGGGGCGAGGCGACGCGGCGAGGGCTGCCGATCAACTTTGTCCAGGCTGACCTATCCCGCTGGCGGGTCCCCCCCGCGCGCTATGACCTGATCGTCGTGTTCTTTTATCTGAACCGCGCCCTCATGCCGGCCCTGGTCGCCGGATTGCGTCCCGGCGGGCTTTTGTTTCAGGCCAATCGCAACCGGCGATTCCTGGCGGTGCGGCCGGGCTTTGACCCCGATTATCTGCTGCAGCCAGGCGAGTTGGGCCGGCTGGCCCGCGTTGCTGGGCTGGAGGTCGTGTACGACACGGACGGCGTGCCAGACGATGAGACCGGCGAGGACCATGACTCGCGGCTGATCGCCCAGCGGTCTGGGTAGCCGCAGTAAAAATGCCCCCCTCGTTTTCCCTCACCGGCATCGGGAAAGAACACCCAAGGGACCGATTCTCTGTCTGAGACCCGGTCTAGGCATCCGAACGTTCTGGTGCCTGGATGCCTTGGGAACGGATCCGTTCCCAACATTCGCGGATCTGCTGCAACGCTTCCCGATTGTCGGGTAGCTGCCCATAGTGGGCGCTGACATAGGCATCGGTAATCAGGGCAACGTCCTTTTCCCTGCCGGGAAATACCTCCCGCAGCGTTTCCTGGTATTCGTAGGGTGTCTGGGACCCAAGGCGGGGATGGCCGGCCTTGGTGCCCAGGCGTACCAGGTTGGCATAGATGCGGCGGATGGTGATGGCCGACAAGAGCTGGGGGCCCAGACCAAACTGGTCCACCAGTCCCGCCAATTGGCTCAACCGGTCCCGGCCGGCCTGGAGCATGGACCGCAGGCTGTTGGCCAGCACGCTTGCCGACATGATCGATTCCCGCGATTCGTTCGCGGCTTGGTCCCGATCCTTGATCAGTTTCCGCCAGGTGAGCACGACGACGACCAGGATGATCACAATGATGATCGACGTGAGGCACGATGCTTGCACTGCCCCCATCGCGCGCTGCATGGCCTCGGGATCCGCCTCGGCAGTCTCGGTAATCGGCGGCGACAGATTGCCAAAGGCCGCCGCCATATCCTGGAGGGCTGCCTGGAGCGCGTCCCAATTTATCGGGATCAGGGCCAGGATGAATTCAACCACTTTGAAGAATACGTACCCCAGGCCGACGATCAGAACCTGAAAGACGACGAGAAGCGGCAACAACCAGCGCAGTACCACCTCCAGGGTGCCCCCGTAAAAGAGGATGGACACGCCAATGCCCACGGCGATCAACATGCCGACCGAAGCGACGGTCGCACCGATCCAGAAGCCGCTGAAACGCACGCGCGTGCTATTTGGCGCCCGGCTGACCTCCTCGACCCGGGCCAGCGCCACCGCCAGTAGCGCAAAGAAAAAGTAGAGGATGATCGAGCCCAGCATGTCTGCAAGAGTGAGCAGGCTGATGGCCAGGGTGACGCCGATAAGGATGATGACCCCGGAGCGAAAGCTAAAGCCTACGCTCGTGGCCGAGAGGCTTCGGCGGGCCAGGTGGATGCCCCTGGCCCACAGGTAGGTGAGCGTGAGCATGGTAATGAATTCCAGGGGGATGCCCGAGGTCAGCGTCGTAAAGCTACGAATCGGTTGCAGGAACCAATCGATCCCGCTCAAGCCTGCGTCAGCGTAGACGTGAAAGCGCAGCATCAGGAGAATGCTCACCAGCAGGACTCCGACGAAGGTGCCTTGCAGGCGTCGCAGCGAAAGGCCGGCTCTCATCAGCAGGCGGTAGACGTAAAAGAAGCCCAGCAGCAGTGCCAGCATGGCCAGCCACAGGGTGTAGGGTGGATGGGGACTCCTGGACTGGACTGCCAGGAGGAACACAGGTGCCGCCCAGCAGACTTCTGCGGCGGCCAGGGCGACATAGATCACCTCTCGCCGGCTGTTGGTAGCGGTGGATTCCGAGCGGAGGACTGCGGCCAGCTTATTGCTCACCGGCAGCTCCTGTGAAGCGAATCGGGGGGGCGAACTCGGACAAGTCGGCGGTATCCCATTCCTCGGCCTCGTCCAAAAACGTGCCGTCGAAGGGCAGCTCGCTGGCGGGCAGGTGGTGGATCACGATCCCGGGGGCAGTGCGAGGGGGTCGGGCGCCTGTTCGGTCAAGAGAGACAAGCGCCAGCCGGCGGCCCACCTCGTGCAGGCGGAGGAGGGTCGCCAGCAGACTGATCGGTGATGACGCCGGTGACGACGACCAGCGTAGCTCCCCACGGCAGGCGGGCGCTCTCGGTCAACAGCAACGATTCAATGGACACGGTGGCAAAGTTGGTCACCGCCGCCAGTGCCTCCAGTACCCGGGCCAGTTGGTCCGGTCGGCGGCTCGGCAGTACCTTGATCGCCTGGTCCGAGTGGGGGATGGAGCCATTGGCCACCAGGCCCACGAGGTACCGCTGCTCGACGCCATAGCTGGCGATGGAGGCTGCCACGCTGATGGCCTGCTCCAGGAGCTTGGGCAGGACCCCGTGCCAGTGCTTGGCCAAGGTGGCGACGTTGAGAAAGACCACCAGGTTGTGGCTGGTGGTTGGTTCGTAGACCTTGACCTGCAGGTCCTGCCGCCGGGCGGTGGCCTTCCAGTGGACGTGGCGGAAACCGTCCTCGGGTTGGTAGTCGCGGATGCCCACGGCCCGGCTGGGATCCTCAAAGATGCGCCAGTTCGCTTTGGTTTCGCCAAAAGGCTCTTTGGGCGGGAAGCCGAGGACGTCCAGGGGCAGGACCTGGGGATAGACGATCAACCAGTCGAGGTGCTCCTGGGCTCTGCTGTTGGCGAAAGAGGCCGAAGCATGTCGCCCGATGTCAGGCGGACCGGGCCCAAGGGGTAAAAGCCGCGCCGCGTGCAGCGAATCTGGTAGTGGCGGTTCACCCGCTCGAACCAGCGGATCGAAAGCGCTGTGCGAAAAAAGCCCATCTGGCCGGTTTGCGAGGGAATGAGTCTGCCTTCTTCCAGCGGCAGGGCCATAGACCACTGGTCCTGGACGACGAGCCAGCCCAAGGGCAGCAATTTCTGGTTGGCTATCCGCAGGGTTAGCTCTCTCACCTCGCCGGGAAAGGCTCGCTGCTCGTCCAGGCTCCGTTCGTATTCGACTCCGTCCAGACTGTGACGGTTCCACCACCAGGCAATGGGCACGACGGTCAGCAACAGGGCCGAGATGACCAGCAGGGCCCGCGCATCAAAGATAAAGGCGATGGGTATCAAGATGAGGGCCAGATAGATCCAGGCCTTGTTGAACATGGCAGGCAGTATACCACGCGCAGCGCGAAAGGTGAAACGCGAGGGGTTGGAGGGGGGAGAACTAGTCTACTTTCTGCGCTTGCTCCTCTTGGCGCTTCTTGGTGATGCTGTTGCGCACATCGCGCATGCCTTCATCCAGGTAGGGGTAGGCAAAGAGGACTGAGCCCACGCCAAAGATTGCGCCGGTAAGGGTACGCAGGATCCAATTGCTGTCGTGCAAGCCGACGAGCTGGAGCAGCCCGTCGATGCCCATGGGTACCAGAAACAGGAGATAATAGCGGAAGGGCAGTTTCCATTCCCGCCACCTGCGCCGGATCAGGCCATAGCCGAGCCCGGCCAAGAAGATGGAGCCATAGATGGCGATGTCTCGCTGGCAGAAAGCCGTCTTCCAGCCCACCGTCTCGTTGCCGATGTCCCGGGAAAAGGGGCCGATCTCCACCCCGGCATCTGCCAGTTCTTCGGCCGAGTAGATGTGCTCGTGCCCGCCCAGAAAATAGGAACGCTCGGGGAGCTGGTGGCACAGCGGACGGTAGACGATGTAGATGATTTTGGCCGGGGTTGTCAAACCGGCGTCCATCAGGACGGGGGCCAGCAGCGGCAGGCCGGCGTAGAGGCCCCAGAACAGACTGGCCAGAAGCAACCAGTGCTTGGCCAGCTGGTATACTGCATTGTCCACAAAGAAGTTCAGGCCCTTGCTCTTTCCTTCGACGGGCGGTGTCGTTGTCGTCAAATTGTGCTCCTGCTCTTGGTACCGCCGCTGCCTATTCACTGGGCAGCAGCTTGCTCAAGTGCTTTTCCAACTGAGCCGCGCTCAGGATACCTGTGTGCCGTACCTGGATCACACCATTCCTGTCCATGAGCAGGGACGTGGGCAGTCCCAGGGTGCGGTATTCGCCCATCACCTGACCTTGCTCGTCCAACAATACCGGGTAGGTCATGCCTATTTCCTCAATGAAGGGCTCAACTGCTTGAGGGGCTTCCTGTTCATTCAGCCCCAGTATCACAAAGCCTTCATCCTTGTGGGCCTGGTATGCTTCTTCAAAGTCTGGTATTTCGGCCCGGCAGGGCGCGCACCAGGTAGCCCAGAAATTGACCAACACGACGTCACCCCGAAAGTCACTGAGAGAGACCTCGCTGCCGTCCACCGACTTGAGCCGAAAGTCGCGGGCTTGGTTTCCCGTGTTGATGCCTATGGGCGCTGAGGAGCCAGACCCTGTGCCAGGGCCGGCACAGGCGCCCAAGCCCAGTGCCAGGATCATCAGTATGCCAACGAGAGCTTTCCAGTGCTTCACTCGGTCCTCAATGTTCCGTGAGATATGGCATGCCTTGAGACATGGCGTGTCCCCGGACATGGCTTAGAATTCGAATTCAAGAAAATTGCCATACTGGGCCAGGAAGGTCAGGCTGTTGGTAAAGATCAGGATTCCCATCAGGACCAGCAGCACGCCGCTAACGATGGACACGACGCCCATATAGCGGTTCATCTTGCGCAGTTGCTGTGACAGCGGACCAAAGGCCAGGCCCACTATCAGGAAAGGGATACCCAGTCCCAGCGAGTAGGCGACGAGCAGCAGGATGCCCTGCCCGACCGTCTGGAGCTGGCTGGCCACGATGAGGATGCCCGCCAGTATCGGCCCAACGCAGGGCGTCCAGCCCGCGGCAAAGACGACGCCAAAGAGCAGCGAGCGAAGATATCCGGTTTGGCCGGTATGTTTGATCTCGAACTTTTTCTCCGAGTAAAAGAGATCGGCACGGTTGAAAAAGATGGTGATCAGGGTGATCAGCACGCTGGCCACCAGGTTGGGGACCAGGGTATCAAAACTGGCCAAGAAGTTGAGGATGCCGGCCCCAACGGCCAGGATGATCTGGCGCGACATGCTCCAGCCAGCCCCGGCGAGGACGATGAGGCCCATCATCAGGCTTTCCTGCAACCAGACAAGGGTGTATTGGCCCAAGTCCAGCCTCCCCGTGCCCACCATTCCCGAAGCGAAGACAAAGGTAACCAGGGTCACAACCAGGGCGGAGACCATCCACCGCTGCTTGCTCCAGCCGGTGCCCATCAGCCTCATACCGAAAACAACCAGCAAGACCCCGCCCACCCGTTGCAGCAGCAGCGAAAAGTCGAGCAACAGGCGGCCAAAGAACGTGGCCGAAGCGCCCAGTAGTACAAAGACTAGCATGAAGCCCAGGACAAAGACCAGGGAATGGCCAAAGACGCGGAGAGTTTCCCCCCGAGCCTGTGTGGTTTCACCGGCCATGACCGTTGTGCCGCCCAGGTAACCGATATAAGCTGGTACCAGTGGCAGCACGCACGGCGATACAAAAGAAAGCAGCCCGCCCAGGAAGGCGATGCCCAGGGTCAGATTTTGCGAGTCCATTTAGTCTATCATTTTCTCTGGTCGGCGGCTATGGAACGCCGCTCTTTGACAGATATCGGTGCAAGGGGCTCAACGCTGCCCCAAAGTGAACAACCAGTGGCGCCGAAGGGCTACCACTCTTGATCGGCTTGCGGCTCATCCTCGACCAGCACGCGCAGGCTCTGCATCTCTGACTCGATCTTGCGCTGGCGCCAGACCATGCTAAAAACCAGGCCAAAGGAAATCGCCCACAGTACCATATAGGCTGCTACGAGAAAGGTCATCATGTCCTCCTAGTCCAAGATTCTCTGTTTCAACTGCTCCAGCTTGTCCCGCGACTGTTCCAGGCGGAATCGGTAACACATCAGGGTCACGTACCAGACCGTGAAGGTAATCAGGCTGAAAAAGAAAGCAAACATCATGTTGGGACCCAGCCCGCCCTCTTCAGTGCCGAACATCAAGGGGTGCTGGGTGCGCCACATGCGGATGGCGATGAAATTGATGGGGACCGAGATAAAGGCCACGATCCCATACACGGCGGCGAAACGCGCCCGCCTGGAGCGGATCCTCCACCGCGCTGCGCAGCATCAGATAGCCCACGTAGACCAGGAACTGGATGAGAGAGATCGTCAGGCGCTCGTCCCAGACCCACCAAACGCCCCAGGCTGGCTTGGCCCAGATCGAGCCGCTGACCAGCACGCCCAACATGAATACGGTGCCGATCTCGGCGGACGACAGGGCGACAATGTCCCATTTGCGCTCCCCGGTCCGCAGGTAGCCAATGCCGCCTATAAAGGTGACGAAAAAGGCCAAAAAGCCGACCCAAGCCGTGGCAATGTGGAAATAGATGATGCGTTGGGCATAGCGCCCCGTTTCACTCTCAGGTTGGCATCTGGCGCGCGTACCAGTGCCAGGTAGATGGCCACCATCACCAATAGGGCGCTTAGGGCCGTCAACGCCAGGAGCCATGTGTCGTTTTTTCTGTTTCATCTCCTCATCCTACACTCCATTAGATGCAGATCTGGCTCGATAGTTTCAACGAGTGCGCGCTGCCCCGTGTTGGGCAGGGTAGCACTCGTGTTGAACGAGGTCGCCCTCATGTTGGGCGAGGTCTCCGACCGATGCCCCTCTTCGTCCATGGTAGCAGACCACGGACCCTACTCTTTGACCACATAGTCAAAGGTCATAAACGCTACCGCTGGAAACAAGATCAGCAAAGGCTGCCAAGAGTTGCAGCCAGCGGGCAATGTCGCTCATGGTTTGACCGTCCAGGATCCCCGCCGTGGCCTTGACGGCGGCAATGAGTACCGGTGTGGCCACGGGCAGTAGAAGGATGGGCAGCAGCACTTCCCGCGCCCGCGTCTGGGCCGTCATGGCCGACAGGATCGTCCCCACACTGGCAAAGCCCACCGTGCCCAGCACAATGATGAGGACCAGCCGCAGGTCGAACAGGTTGACGCCAAAAAAGGCGGTGAATACCGGCAGCATCAGGGCTTCCACCACGAGCATGAACAGCACCGTGGAGAGCATCTTGCCAAAATAGATGGCCGAGTGATCGACGGGCGCCAGCAACAGGCCCTCCAGGCAGCCCCGGTCCTTTTCCATGACAAAGGCCCGGTTCAGGCCCAACACCCCGGAGAAAGTAAAGGCCACCCACAATGCCCCGGGTGCCACCTGCCGCACCCGCTCGCCGCTGACCCTCAGGTCAAAGGCAAAGTTAAAGATGACGATGACGAGCACAGCAAAGACAAACATGGCGCTGAACATCTCCTTGGTGCGGAGTTCAGCGACGATGTCTTTCCAGACGATGGCGATGACTTTGCGCAGGTAGCTCATAGTTGGAGAACCAAGTTGCTGATTTCTGGCAGGGGCATTGAGCCCAAAGCTATGCTTGCCCTGCCTCGCGCGGTGTGTGTCGCGTATCACGCCTCACTTTTGATGGCTGGCGGGTCACATCGCGATAGATCTCTTTCATGCCCGCCAGATCGAGACCGGCCCGCGTTCCTTGCCATGCGATTCTGCCCTGGTTGAGGATGGCGGCGCGGTTGCACATCTCCAGCCCCTGTTCCAGATTATGGGTGGTCAGGATGACGGTTCGGTTCGAGGCGGCCAACTCTTGCAGCACCGACCGCAGCATGTCGGCGGCCTGCAGGTCCAGACCTGTGTAAGGCTCGTCCAGGAGCATGATGTCCGGATCGTGCAAGATGGCCCGAGCGATGGCCAGCCGCTGAACCATGCCCCGGGAGAATGTTCTCACCGGGTCACGCCGCCGGGCGGTCAGGCCGACCAGGTCCAGTACAGCATCGATCCTGGCTGCCGCAGACTCTTTGCCGGCCCGGGGCAGGTCGTACATCTGGGCAAAGAAGCGCAGGTTCTCATCCGGCGTCAGGTCACCGTAAAGCAGCGGATTGTGGGAGATCAGGCCGATATGGCGGCGCAACGAGGTGGCTGCCTTGTTCAGATCCTCACCCCGGACACGGACCGCGCCTCCCGAGGGCAGCATCAGCGAAGCGACGATGCGGATCAACGTGGTCTTGCCGGCGCCGTTGGGACCAAAGAGTGCCAGAAACTCACCTTCGGCCAGGCTCAGGTCCACGCCTCGCAGCGCCACCTGGTGGCCAAAGGCCTTGGTCACTTTCTTAACCTCAATCACCGGCACGGATGTTTCGGTCATGATTGGAGCGATTTGATGGCCTCATGGAGTTCAGCCCGCTGGCGGGCATACTCTGCCTCGTCCACCTGGCCTGCCTCAAAGGCGTCCTCGAGATCGGCCAGCTTGGCCAGCACTTGCCGGGCCTCTGGATCCGCGGCTAGGTTGGCATCAGCTCTGGAGGCTGCGGGCATTTTCTTTCTGGTCGCGCCATAGACGATGACGCCAACGATGGCCAGAGCCACCAGGCCAAAGCCGAGCCAGCGCAAGAGTTCTTGGTTGCCCGTTGTGGCTGTGCCTGCCGTGCTCTGGCTCCCGGTTGGAGGCGCAGCCTCCGCGCCCGGGCTGGCGGCGGAGGAGTCGCTCGGAACGTCCACGGGCACAAAAACCATGGCCAGGGGGGCATCGGCGGGTAGATCATCGGTGGCATAGAGGTCGTAGGGCCGCCCCTGGAACGACTGGGGGCCCTGCATCTCCAGTTGCTCGCTGTTGAGCTGCAAGCCCGGCTGGGCGGCAAGCAGGTTCAGGTGGGCCAGCGGGTAGGCAAAGATCCGCTCCAGGGGGACCGTGTCACCCATCACCAGGAGGTGATAGGAGAAAAAGACCATGGACGTTTCCTGGCCCGGCAGCACCGGTTGGGTATCTATGATACCGTCCTCGACCTCGATGAAACGCTCGGACGAGTCCTCCTGTTCAAAGGCGATTCCCATCGCATTCTCGGGCAGGGGGATTCTCACGGTGGTCAGCGAGTCGCCTTCTCCAGTCTGTCCAACGTAGGTCCGATCCCCAGAATTGCCAAAAAGGTGGATCTCGGAAATGCGCAGTACCTCGCCAAAGGACTCGGCGATAAAGTGGACTGAGTTCAGGTCGACGGTGCGGTCGTCGCCGGTGGTTTCAAAGACGGTGATGGTCGCCGCCAGCGTCGTCTCTTCGCCATCAAAGCGGTATGGCTCGGCGCTGCGGTAGGGTACGCCAAGGTACTCGACCTCTGGCCAGTACTCCAGGCCGGCGCTGGTATCGAGTTCATCGAAACGGAATCGTCCGCCATCACCGGTCGTAGCGTCAAAGGTATGCGCCTCGGTTCCGCCCTGAGACACGTACAGCGTGACGGTGACCCCTGCGCCTACTTCCGGGCCGCCTGCCGTCCCATTTACGACCAATCCTTCAAGGGTACCCGTGTCCTGGGCCTGGGTCGCCGTTGATAGTGTGAGGATGAGCAGCAGCCCCAGCAAAACGAGGGCCAGCCTCCGGTCAAGATGTGGCATCAGACAGCCTCCCCCACAGCCATGTTGTGGCCGCACTTGGCGCAGAATTGGTCCTCTTGGTGGATGTCTGCACCACATGAGGGGCACGCTGCTCCTGTGGAGGCCACCTTCTCTCCGGGCAGGTCATGGCCGCAGCGCACGCAGAAACGGTCCCCTGCCTGGTAAGCTTTGCCGCAGGCTGGACAGGAATGGCCGTCCTGCGACCGCGCCCGGCGGAGGTTGTCCACTGCGCGATCGATATCCCCATCGGTCACGGCTGGCGTCTCGTGCGGTTTTCCACGCCCCGTCACGCTTTCCACCAGCGGGTAAGCAATGATCGCAGCCACGACGAGCGCAAGGAGAAAGAATACAACGATAGTCATCTCTACCCCCCTTGCTTGCGGGTTGGCCAACCCGCGATCAAAGTACCCAGGATCAAGACCACGCCCCCGATCCACAACCAGATGACCAGGGGGTTGATAAGCACCTGGAAAGCGGCAAGCCCATCGGCCTCCAGGCTGGCCAGGACGACGTATAGGTCTTCTTGCAGATTAGAGCGCAACGCGACCTCGGTCACTGCTCCCTGGACGTTGCTGTGCAGGTTGCGTTGGGGCCTGATCGTCGCGACCTGACGATCCCCCCGATAGACCCCGAGGACCGCCTCGTTGAGGATTTGTTGCCGTCCTCCTCGATCTGCTGGAAGGTAAAGTCTTCGTAGGCCAGCGTGTAGCCGCTCACATCCACGGTCTCGCCTGTGGCCAGGGCAACCTGTACCTCACTTTGATATGCCTGGGAGCCGGTGATGCCGATGACGATGAGCAGAATCGAAAAGTGGATGATCTGCCCCCCGTACCGCCGCCTGTTGTTGGCGACCGCTTTTACCGTGGCTTTCAGCACATTTTCATTCGCGGTCCGCATGCGGGCCACGATGCCCTGAGCTAGCTGGAGCACGATGGTCGTGGCCACAAAGGCTGTAACAGCGAAGGATACGACGGCCCACAACTCGCGAACGCCGAATACGATCAACAATACCGCGGTAACAACGGCTACGACCACCTGGACCCATAGGCTCTTTAGCAATTGCTGGCCGCTGATCTTGCGCCAGTCGATGAGGGGGCAGATGCCAATGAGCAGCACCAGAAGCAAGCCCAGCGGGCCCATGAACCGGTTATAGTTGTCGGGCCCCAGGCTGGAGGCTACCCCTCGCAGGGCCTCGGTGAAGGTGGGCCATAGGGTGCCCAGCAACACCGCCGCCGCCGAGCCCAGGAGCAGAAGGACGGTGATCAAGAAGATGAACTCCCGGGACAAGAGATCGCCCAATTGCCCTTCTCCCTGCAGCTCTTTTCTACGGGCCAGCATGAGCCCGATGGTCGCGGCCAAAACGAGCAACATGTAGCCCAGATAGTAGTAGCCGATGGGCGACTGGGCAAAGGCATGCACGGATTGAATCAGTCCCGAGCGGGTGACAAAGGTGGCAAAGACCGTCAGCACAAAGGTGAGGGTCGCCAGAAAGACATTCCAGGCGCGAAACATGTCGCGGCGGTCCTGGATGATGGCCGAGTGGACAAAGGCTGTCCCTACGAGAAAGGGGATCAGGGATGAGTTTTCCACCGGGTCCCAGCCCCAGTAGCCTCCCCAGCCCAGCTCCAGGTACGCCCACCAGGCTCCAACCAGGATGCCGATGCCCAAGGATGCCCACGCGGCCAGGGTCCAGCGCCTGGTGCCCCGTAGCCAACCAGCGTCCAGCCGGCCGGTGACCAGGGCGGCAAAGGCATAGGCCGCAGGGATGGTCCACAGGGCATAGGCTGCAAAGATGATGGGGGGATGGATGATCATCCAAAAGTTCTGGAGCAGCGGATTGAGGCTGATGCCCTCGACCGGCACTGAGGGCAAGAGTTCGTAGGGGTTGGTGAGCATGATAAGCAAGAAGGCGAAAAACGCCTGGGTGAAAGCCAGCGCGGCCATGGCCCACGGGCGCAGTTCACGATCCCACGTTGGCTTGCGCCATACCACCATGCCGGTAAAGACGGCCAGCATCCACAACCATAGTAGTTGCGAGCCCTCCAGCCCAGCCCAGAACGCCGCCAGCACATAGGCCGGCTTGAGATAGGTGCTGACGTGCTCGTAGACGTAGCGGACCTCAAACTCGTGGCTGAAGAGCAGGATGAGCAATAGGATCGCGGACAGCGTCGACAGGCCGGCCGTGACCAACAGCGCATAGCGCGCACTGGAAACAAGTTCTGGACGGCGTTTCCAGGCGCCAAGCACCGCGGCAACCGTCGCCCACGCGGCCGCGGCAAGGGTCAATAACAGTACACCGTAACCAATATCTGCGAGAACCAATAGCGTTCGCCCCTTCCTAGTTTCTAGTTCAGCTACCTATTCCTTCTCCTCGTACTTGGAGGGGCATTTCATCAGCAGCTCTTCAGCCTCAAAGGCCCCGGCTGCAGGGTCATACTTGCCGATGGCCACCGCCTCCACAGCGTCCACCAGCATGTCGGGCTGGGGGCCATGGTACGAAACGGGCAGCGTGCCTGTCTCATCCTCAATGGCGAAGGTCAAGTGCAGGTCGCGGGTGCTCCACTCGACCGAGTCCGCGACGATGGCGCCGGCCACCCGCGAATCGCGTGCCTGATCTGGCCCCAGGGCCTTGACTTCGGCAATACGTCAGATAGTCGCTGGTGGAGCCCGAAAAACTGGTGGCGATCAGGATGCCGACGACGACCACGACGACCAGCGCCACCGATGACGAATTTCATAGTTGAAGACAAAGTTACCTCCTCACGCGCAACATTCCCAAATGATAAAGTGCGATTACCCTCTACGGACCACAGCACCGCATTTGTGGCAGAACTCGGCATCATCCCGCACTTGGGCGCCACACTTGTAACAGAATGGCGTTTCTTCCAGAGCGGACATGGTGAGGCGCTGGGGCGGAGGGGGAGAACCCTGCCCGCTACCCCGTCTCTTGCGCCGCTTGGGTGGTGGTGCTGTCTCTGGGGTGGACTGGGTCCGCCGGCCGAGCCAGAACGCGCCTGCCCCGACACCGACGAGGGCCACAAAGGCCACCAGGAAGATCAGGACGGTGGTGTTGTCGCTGCCTCCTGTTGCCGGCGGTGCAGTTGCGGCCGGCGTTGGAGCCTGGATAAAGCCCGAGGCTGTCAGCTCTTCATCGTCCTTCTGATAGACAAGGGTCCACCTCTCCGTACTACCCTCTGTCACTGGGCCTCTGCGGACCAGGTGATAGGTCAGGCCGTCGCTTTCTGGGACCACAGAGTCAGCAGGTGGGTCCAGCGTGAACGCGTCTGCGGTAGGGGGTACCTGAAACTCCAGATTCAGCGCCGTGGTGGGATAGTCTGCCGTATGGGTGTAGGTATATTCGCGCATCCCAGTCGACTCCATCGGCAGCTCATCATAGTATTCAAGCTGAAACCCCAGCGTGGGCAATTCGAAGGACACCAGCAGTTGATCGCCCTCGATACGGGTTGTATGCTGCTGGTTGAAGCGCTGCCCCGACTCGTCTACGTAGGCGACAGCCGTAGGCTGGCCAACGCTGGCTGGAATACGGATCTCCACCGGTACTGGCAAGGCGGTATCAGGCGCAAAGAGACCCCGGTAGATCACAAGCACCTGAGGCCGGTCATATTCTGGCCAGAGGGCAACCTGGAGGTCCGCCAACGTGGGCGTATCTCCCGAAGCCGGTTGTGTGTCCTGGGCCAGGGCAGGCATGGTCAGGACGGTAAGACAGAAGGCCAATGTCAGTAAGAAATTGCTTCATGTCCATGCGCCGTTGTGCTTTCAACCCAGGCCCCCACAGTACCACCGGTACAGCCTGTGCAGTGTGACTCTGGAGGCCTGAGATATCTGCTGCTAGGGGCCAAGAATCGAGTCGATCACGGCTTTGAACTCGTCAAAGCTGGGTGATCCCTGCTGCCCCTGGCCATTGTTGAACAGGAAGATAGGCGCGCCTGGTACGCCATAGAGCGCACCGACTACGCTTCCGGCCTGCGCCCGCAGCTTGGCCCCTTCTGAGTCCAGGCAAGCCTCGAACTCGGCCGTGTCCAGATCCAGCGCTTCGGCATAGTCAGCAAAGTGTGAGCCTGGATCGTCGGCCGCGGTCCATGCCTCTTGATCGCCAAAGATCTCGATCGTGCATTTCCCAACCCTTGTCCTGTTGGCCTGCGCACTCGGCGGCGATGGCTGCCAGGGTTCCAGGGCTGTCCTCTCCTTCTGACCAGGGATGCAGGACGTAGACCAACTGGCCGCTGTCGATGTACTCTTCTACCAACTGTGGCAGTACCTCTGTGGCGTGTTGCGCCGACTCGGGGCTGGCATAGTCCACAAAGGCCACGGTGATGGCCGCCGCTGTTTGCGGGTCTCCCGCATGTGCCAGTCGGGACCACTGGGCACGATCTCGGGTGGGGGCCCGCCAGCGGCTGCATAGTCGATGATGCGGCCTAGCGCCTCAACGGGCAGTCCGCCACGGATGGGCATATCATTGATAAAGAAGTAGGGGGTGGCGTTCACACCCAGTGATTCGCCGGCCAGCAGGTCCCCCTGGACTACTACAGCTCCCTCGCCAGAAGCCAGGCACTCGTCGAAGGCCTCCGTATCCAAGCCCAATTCCTGCGGCATAGGTGCTTGAATTGGGCGGCTGGATCGGCAGCCTGTGACCACTCTGCCTGGGTGGCAAAGAGATGTTCGTTCATCTCCCAATACTTTCCCTGCTGGCCGGCGCATATGGCCGCCTCGGACGCTTTCTGGGCGACAGGGTGGATGGACGTCAATGGGAACTCACGGTATACGTAGCGAGCTTTGCCGGTGTCGACATACTGCTCGATCAGGTCTGGGATCACCTCACGGGCGACCGATGCACAGGCCGGTCATTGGTAGTCCGAGAATTCGGTGACCACCACCGGCGCGTCGGCCCGTCCCATGCTGCGGATAGCTGTCGGCGTCTACCTCCAGGCTGGGGGCTTCACCGCCGGCCAGAAAGAACTCGATCTGCTGCTGGAAGGCAGCGAAAGGGCTGGGCGCCAGACATGGCAGCACCATTGATCCGGAATGCCGGCGTGCCGGTGATACCCTCGAGCAGTACCTTCCTGGTAGTCGGCGATCACCTTGTCGGCATACTTGCCCTCGTCCAGACAGGCATCGAATTGGGCCTGGTCCAAACCCAGGTCGCCGGCCATCTCTTTGAAGGTAGCTTCCGCATCCGGGTTGCCAGACCACTGATCCTGGCCGTCAAAGAGCGCGTCATGCATCTCCCAGTAATGCCCCTTGCTCGCCGGCGCACTCGGCTGCTTCGCCAGCCTTTGCGGCTTGGGGATGGATGGAGAAGAGAGGAAAGTTGCGGAAGACGTAACGGACCTCGCCGCTGTCGATGTAGGACTCTAGTATCTGTGGGAACGTCTCACGGACGTAACTGGCACAGTACGGTCACTGAAAGTCGGAATACTCGACAATGGTGATGGGCGCGTCCGGCGAACCCAGCACATGCCAGTCACCCTCATCGACGGGCAACTCTGCGGTAGATGCCGAGCTTTCGGCGGGTTCCGCTGTCGGACCCTCCTCAGCGGCTGCTTTGGGCGTTTCACCAACCTCGGCAGCCACTGACTGCTCGGCGGTGGCCTGCTCGCCCAACGTTGGCACGTCTTCCTGCGGGCCGCAGGCTGCTGCCAACAAGGCGACGACCACCAGTACGATCAACCAGCCATACTTCAATCTCATACCCATACCTTTCGATTTTGGATTTTTTATTCCTGGTTGTGGATTGGCAAGTACCATTCCTTTTGCATCCAACGTCAGGAATCTCAAATCAGCTTCACCCTGCCGCAGTCGCAGAGAGTTGGTAACGACAAAAATGCTGCTGAAGGCCATCGCTCCGGCAGCCAAGACTGGATGCAGGCGAATTCCTAGAGAAGGATAAAAGACCCCTGCCGCCAGCGGAATCAGGATCACATTGTAGAACAAGGCCCAGAACAGGTTCTGCTTGATGGTTCGCATGGTCGCCCGGCTAAGGGCAATGGCCCGCGGCACCCCGCGCAGGTCGCCGCTCATGAGCGTCACGTCGGCGGCGGCCATGGCGACGTCCGTACCGGTGCCGATGGCGATGCCCACGTCCGCCTGGGCCAGGGCTGGGGCATCGTTGATGCCATCGCCGACCATGCCCACCACAGCATCCGCGCCCTTTTGCAGGTCTTTGACCTGATCCGCCTTTTCGCCGGGCAGCACCTCGGCCACCACACGGCTGATGCCTGCCCCTCGTCCTTGCTCAGGACAAGCTGCCGGGCAATGGCCTCGGCCGTGCGCTGGTTGTCGCCGGTGATCATGACCACTTCCAGGCCCAGGGCCTGCATCTGCCCGATCGCCTCGGCGGAGCCCTCTTTGACGGTATCGGCCACGGCGACGATGCCCACCGCCTCGCCGTCCACGGCCACCAGCATCGCCGTCTTGGCCTCAGCCTCCAACTGCGCCAGGGGCGCAGTCCAACCCGCTGAGTACCACACCGCGTTCTTCCAGCAGCCGCGGCGAGCCCACCAGGACCTGCTGGCCGTCCACCGTCGCGCATGATACCCTGGCCGGCCACCGCCTCAAAGCCCTGTGGCTCGCTCAGCTCCAGGCCCTCTTCCCTGCGCGCCCGGACGATGGCCCGGCCCAGGGGGTGCTCGGAGCCCTTCTCCGCCGATGCTGCCAGGCGGAGCAATGACGAACCAGTCAACGCGCCAGGCCAAACAGTCTTGGACCTGGCCACTGGCTCATTGAACGGCTCTTTGCCGTTTACCGGTACCACGTCGGTCACGGCTGGCTCGCCCTGGGTGATGGTTCCGGTCTTGTCCAGCACGACCGTCGTGAGTTCGTGGGCGCGCTCCAGGGCCTCGCTGTTCTTGAACAGGATGCCGTGCTCCGCCCCCTTGCCGGTGCCGACCATGATGGCCGTGGGCGTGGCCAGGCCCAGGGCGCAGGGGCAGGCGATGACCAGCACAGAGACCATAAAGATCATGCTCTGGGTGAAACCCACGTCGCCGATGAAGAACCAGGCCAGAAAGGTGAGCGCGGCGATGAGCGATGACCGCCGGCACAAAGACCGCTGAGACCCGGTCGGCCAGCCGTTGGATGGGCGCTTTGGAGCCCTGGGCTTCTTCGACCAGGCGGATGATCTGGGCCAGCGCCGTCTGGGCGCCCACGCGGGTGGCCTCGAATTTGAGCAGTCCCTGCTCGTTGATCGTGCCGCCCACGACCTCGTCACCCGGTCCCTTGTCCACAGGCAAACTCTCGCCGGTGAGCATCGACTCGTCGACGGCTGAATGACCTTCGATGACGACGCCATCCACCGGCAGCCGCTCGCCGGGACGGACCACCACCACATCGCCCAGTGCCACCGACTCGATGGGGACGTCCACTTCAGAGCCGTCTCGAAGCGACTTGCGCTGTCTTGGGGCGCAGGCCCATCAGCTTTTTGATCGCCTCGGAGGTGCGGCCTTTGGCCCGCGCCTCGAGCACCTTGCCCAGTTTGATGAGGGTGATGATCATGGCCGACGTCTCGAAATAGACGTGGCCACCCAGGCCTGGGAAGAGCAGACACGGCCAGACTGTAAAAGTACGCGGCCGACGAGCCCATGGCCACCAACACGTCCATGTTGGCCGACCCGGACCGCAGGCTCTTGTAGGCGCCTACGTAATAGTCACCGCCGACGTAGAACTGGACGGGTGTGGCCAGGGCCAGGAAGAGCCAGTTGACCCATGGCGCGTAGGCCCACGCGCCCAGCAGCCCAAAATCGCGCCCCATGCTCAACAAAAAGAGTGGCAAGGTAAAGGCCACGCCTATCCAGAACTTGCGGGTCTGGTCGCGGATCTCGGCCTCGCGGGCGGCGCGCTCTACGTCTTCGGCCGCCTCGCCCTCCCCGGTGACGATCACATCATAACCGGCGTCGCGGATCGCCTGCTGGATGGCCGCCAGACTGACGACGCCGGGCAGGTATTCCACGCTGGCCCGCTCGCTGGCCAAGTTGACGTTGGCCGACACGACTCCATCCAGGCGCTTCAGCGTTCTCTCTACGGTCATGGAGCAATTCGCGCAGGTCATACCCGTTATGGGCAGTTCTGCCCTGGCCGTCGCCACATCATACCCGATGTCGCGGATGAGGGCAAGAAATCGGCCCTCACCGACGACCGAGGGATCGTAAATGACCGATGCTCTCTCGGTGGCCAGGTTCACTGTGGCCGTTTCAACGCCGTCCAGGCGCTTCAGGTTGCGCTCGACGTTCAGCGAGCAGTTGGCGCAGGTCATGCCCGTGACGGGCAAGGTTACTTGTTTGGTCGCATGGCCTCGGGATGGTGATAGATTGCTTATGGGTAGCCTGGTACGCTGGATAGTTGGGGGCAATCGTGCCGGTGCAGTGATTCCCGGTCCCCAATCTACCCCCCTTTCCAGTTGGTCTCCTAGCCTGCCGGATAGCCGGCCTCGGCCAGCGTCGACTTTAGGGCGGCCAGCGCTTCGTCGCTCGAGACCTGGAATGTGGCGGCTTTGGCTTCCACATCGCCGCTCAGGAACTCGGCGCCATCCACAAAGCCAGCTTCGCGCTTGACCGTCATCACACAGTGGTTGCAGCTAATATTGGGAATACTCAAGGTGATGGTCTCCATCTAAACCTCCTCAGTCATTCTGCTCGTTTCGCTAGCCATGAGGCGGAAATCACGAAACACGCCACAGGGATTACGTCTTTACAGTTTTTCCGTCGTTTCAAATACGTTCATGATCTCGGTGATGACCCGCTCCCTTTCCGCCGGGTCATCGCTGCGGAGGGCTGTGGTCACACAGGTCTGGAGGTGGCGCTCCAGAATCAGGCTGTTGACCTTCTCCAGTGCCCGCTGCACGGCCAAGTTCTGGTTGATGATGTCGATGCAATAGGCATCCTCGTCTACCATACGCTGGATACCGCGCGCATGCCCCTCGATACTCTTCAGCCGGTTAATGATTGCCTGTTTGTACTCCTCGGCCATTTCCCGCACTCCTCACAAGATACCCCACCCCCTAGGGGGTGGGGTGAGGCGCAGTGTACCATAGTGGACCGATCTTGTCAAGTTTGTACTCTTCTGGGCATTGCAAGAAACTCCAAGCCGGCGAGGCGCATCCCCATCGGCCCTTGCTGCAATAATCGTATATGGCCAGTACGGGCACGTCTGTAGGCTGACTTACGGCGTCCGTGCGGCCATTCCTGACCCTTCTGCAGGTTTTCGTCTGGCGCATTATTGCTTTCCGATTGGTCCTTGTGCGCGAGGCACGCGTTGCACTCATGTGGTGGGCCTGCGGGCGAAGCCCTGGTCGTTGCCTGCCGGGGGGATCGCGGGTATAATGGCGGTTATGAGAAAGGTTGTCGAAAGACTCAAAGGCTCGAATCGACGACGATGGATCCAGGTGGGGCGGATGCTTCTGCTGGGGCTGGTGGTGCTCCTGGCGGGGGCGCCGATCTACCCGCTTGTCGCCCTGGGACCGCAGCAAAGGGTGCACAGCGTCGATCCCAAGATGGGCATCCACACGCGCCTGACCGATGAGGTTGAGCCGTGGAAGATCAAGCGCACGCTAGAGATGGTGCGCGAGATGGGCGCTACCTGGACCGTCGAGTTCTTTCCCTGGGCCTACTATGAGTCCTCGCCGGGGAACTATGACTGGACCCACGCTGACCTGGTGGTGGATCATGCCCGCCGTCAGGGTCTCACGGTGATTGCTCGTCTGGGTTTCGTGCCAGAGTGGGCCCGTCCAGATCCCGAGGAGAGAGCGACGACCTTTACCTATCTGGACGAAAAAGGCTACGAAGCCTTTGGCGACTATGTCCAGGCTTTTGTCGAGCACTTTCAGGGTCGTGTGGACCACATTGTCATCTGGAACGAGCCCAACATCAGCCTGGAATGGGGTTACCGCCCGGTGGATCCGGAGGGCTATGCAGCCATGCTGCGCGCCGTATACCCCCGCGCAAAGGCTGCTGATCCCGACATCGTGGTGCTGGGCGGCGCGCTGGCTCCTACCCTGGCGCCAGTGGGCGATCCGGAGGGTATGAACGACCTGGAATACCTGCGCCGGATGCTGGACGCCGGCGCGGGCGAGGCGATGGATGGGCTGGCGGTCCACGCTTACGGCTGGCGCCTTTCCCCTGATGCACCGGCCGATCCAGCGGTGATCAACTGGAATCGCACGGAGCTGCTGCGCCAACTCCTGGTCGACGCTGGATATGCCGAGATGCCGATCTATATCACGGAGGGAGGCTGGAACGATCATCCCCGCTGGACCAAGGCCGTGGGGCCGTCGCAGCGGGCAGCCTACACGCTGCGCGCTTACCAGAAGGCGTCCGAGGAGTGGCCTTGGGTCGAGGCCGTGGTGCTGTGGGCCTTTCGCTACCCTCGTCCGGCCAATACCTACCAGGACTATTTTACTTTTGTCACGACCGATTTCACACCCAAGCCGGTCTATTTCGCCGCACAGCGTTATTCCAGAGGAGAGGGACCGTGAGGCGGCCAGGCGGGTGGTTTGCAGGATTCCACAAGTCTCTCAGAGACTTGCGAAACTTGTCGAGCGGGTGGCTGGCCGCCGGTGTGCTGGCTGCTATCGTCTTGATCGTGGCTGGGTCGTGGCTTCTGTTTCGGAGCCTGCCCGAGTCCGTCGATCCGGTATGGGTGCGGATCCAGGAGACGGGAGTGCTGCTCGTGTGCACGGATCCCAGCTGGCCCCCCTTTGAGTCCATTGACGTGGAGACGGGGCAGCTAAAAGGATTTGACATAGATCTGGCCAGGCTCCTGGCCAGCAGGCTGGCGACAGATGGTAGGCAAGATGGCGTGCAGGCCAAGCTTGTCACGGTGGGCTTTGACAGTTTGTACGATGCGCTGCTGAGCGGGCGCTGCGACGTCGTGCTTTCCGCATTGCCCTACGAGCCGATGCGGACCGAGGATGTGACTTATTCCATGGCCTACTTTAATGGGGGCTTGGTCATCGTCCTCCCGGAGGAGAGCCTCGATATCACAGAGGTAGAGGACCTGGCGGGCCGGGTAGTAGGCGTCGAGTGGGGCTTTGTACCTGAGGGTGACAGCCGCCAGCGGCTGTTCCTCCAGGGACTGGGTCTGCGCCGCTACGAGACTGCAGAGGAGGCGCTGCGCGCGTTGCAGGCGGCCGAGGTGGAAGCCGTCGTGGTGGACCGTATCTCGGCGCTGACCTACCTGCGTGACTGCCAGGGCCTGCGTATTGCCGGGGAACCCATCGCCGATCTGAACTATGTCATTCCCCTGCGCCCAGAAGACTTTCGGTTGATCGAGGAAGTCAACCGTGTGCTGTTAGAGCTGCGCGAGGATGGGACACTCGATGAACTTCAGCGGGTGTGGTTCTGAGCACGATCGCGGTTTCATATGAGCGGATCATGAAAAACAGTCAATCCTGTCCAAAATGCCAAGCCAAGGAGATCCTGCACGTTCCGGGCACAAGCCAGCAGACTGGCTATGATGACGGCCCAAACTTTCGGGAGAGGAAATTGGGGCCTGGGCGCATCTATGTCGACCAATACGTGTGCGGTAGCTGCGGCTACGTCGAAGCTTGGGTGGCCTCGCCAGAAGAACTGGCGAAGGTCAGAAAGCGGTTTGGTTGAGTTGAAGCCGGGGAGATAGCCCCCTCAGCCGAACAACGCGGGAATGAGCCGGGCTGCCTAAACTTTGGCTGCTTCATAGCCACTCAACAAAAGCCCCCCTGGCAAGGGACACCAGGGGGGCGCGATCGGATGGAGCTAGCCTGCGGAAGCGACAGCTTCTGTCTTGACCTCCGGCACAGCTTCCTGCTGCAAAAAGCGGTCGATGTCGGCGGCGGCGCGCTTCCCGGCGCCCATGGCCGAGATGACGGTGGCCGCGCCAGTGACAATGTCGCCGCCGGCCCAGACGCGGTCCTTGGTCGTTTTGCCTGTCTCCTCGTCGGCCACGACCGTGCCCCAGCGGGTGCGCTCCAGACCGCCCGCGTCGGTAAAGACCAGGGGGTTGGGCCGGGTGCCCAGGGCCATGACCACCATATCCACGTCCATGTCGAATTCGCTACCCTCGATGGGCAGCGGGCGGCGGCGTCCGCTGGCATCGGGTTCGCCCAGTTGCATGCGGATGCAGCGCATGCCGCGCACCCAGCCCTTGTCGTTGCCATAGATCTCGACCGGGTTGGTCAGGAAATCAAAGATGATGCCTTCTTCTTCGGCGTGGTGAACCTCCTCGGCGCGGGCGGGAACCTCCTCGGCCGAGCGGCGGTAGACGATGTGGACCTCTTCGGCGCCCAGGCGCAGAGCGCAGCGCGCGCTGTCCATGGCCACGTTGCCGGCCCCGATGACGGCCACCTTGCGGCCAACTTTGACCGGCGTATCCCACTCGGGAAAGAGATAGGCTTTCATCAGGTTGACGCGGGTCAGAAACTCGTTGGACGAATAGACGCCGTTGTAGTTCTCGCCGGGGATGTGCATGAACATGGGCAGGCCGGCGCCGGTGCCCAAGAAGACGGCGTCGTAGCCTTGCTCGCCCAGCAGCTCGTCCAAGCGTATAGGTCTTGCCGACAACGGTGTCCATCTGAATCTCGACGCCCAGGCTCCGGACATAGTCCACCTCGGCGTGGACCACGCCCTTGGGCAGGCGGAACTCGGGGATGCCATAGATCAACACGCCGCCGGGCGCGTGGAGGGACTCAAAGATGGTCACCTTGTGGCCGAAGCGTGCCAGGTCACCGGCGCAGGTCAGCCCGGCCGGCCCGCAGCCGATGACGGCCACCTTTTTGCCGCTGGGTGGCGGCACTCTGGGGCGGCGGCGCGGGATGGGCCAGGTCCCAGTCGGCCACATATCGTTCCAGCCGGCCGATGGCCACCGGTTCGTATTTTTTGCCCATGACGCACAGCGCTTCGCACTGGGTTTCCTGGGGGCAGACCCGGCCGCAGATGGCCGGCAGGTTGTTGTCGCCTTTGAGGGCCTGCACCGCGCCCGGCATGTCGTCCTTCTTTCAGGCGCTCGATAAAGGCCGGGATGTCGACCTCCACCGGGCAACCCTGGACGCATTGGGCCGTTTGCATTGCAGGCAGCGGACTGCCTCCAATAGGGCCGATTTCCTCGGGATAGCCCAGGGCCACCTCGTCAAAGTTGCGCGCCCGGACCTGGGCTTCCTGGACGGGCATTCCCTGCCGCGGCAGTTTCATCCGCTCGTGCTTGGGCATCGCCTTGATCGCTTCAGACATCATTGTCTCCTTGCTAGCCACCACACTGGCAGTCGTGCTGCCACTTTTCCACGGCCTGCTTCTCCTGGTCCAGGTAGATGCGCTGGCGGGCCAGGAGTTGGTCCCAGTCGACCTGGTGACCGTCGAACTCGGGGCCGTCGACGCAGACAAAGCGGGTCTGGCCGCCAACCTCCACGCGGCAGGCGCCGCACATGCCGGTGCCGTCAACCATGATCGAGTTCAGGCTGACCGTGGTGGGCACACCAAAGGGCTGGGTGGTGAGGGCGCAGAACTTCATCATGATGGCCGGGCCGATGGCCCAGATGTGTGCGATGGGCCGGCCTGCTTCCAGCATCTCTTTCATGGGGATGGTGACCAGGGCTTTGCGGCCGTAGGAGCCGTCGTCGGTGCAGACGATCAACTCGTCGCTGACGGCGCGCATCTTGTCTTCCCAGAAGAGCAGATCTTTGTTGCGGGCGCCAATGATGGAGAGGACGGTGTTGCCAGCTTCTTTCAGGTCACGGGCGATGGGGTAGATAGGGGCGATCCCGACGCCACCGCCGACGCACAGCACGGTGCCAAAGTCCTCGACCTCACTGGGCAGGCCCAGGGGGCCGGTAAAGCTGGCAAAGTGATCGCCGGCTTGCATGGCGCCCATCTGCATGGTCGTCTTGCCCACTTCTTGCACGACGAGGGTGATGGTTCCTCGCTCACGATCATAGTCGGCGATCGTCAGCGGAATCCGCTCACCCTCTTCATCGATGCGTACAATGACAAACTGGCCGGCCCGGGCCTTGTGGGCTACGGTGGGAGCCCGGACTTCAAACAGCTTGGTGACAGGAGCCAGATCCTCTTTGGCCACGATTTCGTACACGTCGATGCCTCCTTGCATTCACGTGTTGCAGGTTCTCAGCTACTGCTCGCTGCCTGGTTAGGAGAACTGCGGGTGCGAATTGGCTCCCGGATCTGCCTCCAGGGACGGAGGTTCGAGCCAGTTTCGCGCCGAATACTGGGATAGTGACTTTGAGTCCGGATGAACTCAAACCCTCCTGCAAGTGGACGGTACGCGGGGTGCGTCCACCCAGGGGCACAGGCCCTAGCCCGCGCCGCGCAGGGAAGAAATGCCGCGCAGCACACCCATGATGGAGATGATGATCTTGATGGCATCACTGGCTCGAACGGACTGGGCTGCGACTTTCAGGGATTCGTTGTCATCAGGATCGTCCAGGCCGCGGCCGAAAAGATAGCCCCCCAGTGCGCCCAATCCGGCACCGAGGATAACTCCGACTAGGATGCTTTGCTGTGTGGGATTCATGTGTTTTTCCTCCTTGGAAAGACTGCTCTCGTCATGCCGTTCACCTGCGCGGCCTTGGCCTCCACGCTGATAATGGGGCTAGCGACCTTCTGGCTGATCTCCTCCGTTTTGACGGCGAGGAATCGGGTCTTTTCCTGGGCAATGGGCAGGTATTGCACGGCCAACTGTCGCAGTCGGGTCATGCCTCTGATCATAAAATAAAAGAGTACGGCAATGGGCAGGACGGAAACCAAGCCGAGAAAGATCAGCCATAGCAGGGAAATATCGCGCATTGTCGCCAAGCCCATCGTTGTACCCTCCCATCTTGTCAGTGCGGCTTGAGTATACCATACCCTCCCTCAGGTTCAAAATTCGCAACCTCCCGCAGGTTTCCCGCCGTGAGGACCTGCGGGAGGTTATCCGGACGAGGCGCCCCGCCCGGCCTGTCGGAGCGAGCCTACTGGGCCAGGCGGGGCTATTCTCTATTCGGCCGTCCCCCACACCGCTGGGGTGTGGGGCGGAGGCCAGGGACAGGCCGTATCGTCTTCTCCATCGGACTGCAGCGTAGCAGCTGCAGCCCGCAGGCACCGGCCCCGGGTCCGTGAACCCGGGGCTGTTTCTGGCCCATTTTGGTGGAGGCGTGGCGCAACAGCAGCGAAAACCCCTGTTGTTGTTCCTGTTGTTCGGGTTGTTCCTGTTGCGGTAGGCGCAACGCGCCCTCCGGCCTGGCCCCATGGTCAACCTCCCGCAGGTTCGGAAACCTGCGGGAGGTTTCTATCCACAGGATCGCATCCAGCCTCCCAAGAGTCTTCCCACCTCGGCTGCAAGGCGCGAAACGTGCTCGTATTGGCCGATGGACAGCAGCTTGAGGTCGCGGCACAGCCGCAGATAGGCTCGCAGCCGGATCAAGCCCTTGTCGACCTCGGTAAGGTGGGGCAAGGGGGCATTGGCCATGCCCGCGTCAACCAGCATCTCATAGATGTGAAATAGCTCCTTCTGCACCTGGCGGGCCAGTACCCCGCGCTGGCTCTTGGGAAAGGCCAGGGTGCGAGGAATGAGCCAGGCCATAAGATCGTAGTGCTTGACAAAGATAGGTGATTGTTTCATTGTGCTTCATCCAAACCTCCCGCAGGTTTCCGAACCTGCGGGAGGTTGTGGCGAGAGAGCAGGCTGCGCCGCAAGCCCCAGGTGTCACCATGGGCGGTGTGGGCCACCCAGCCGTGCACAGACGCATCGAGCTGATCTCGGTCGATCTCGCCCGCAGCGTAGCGGTCCAGCAGGGCTCGAAAGCGGCGCTGGAACCGCACGCCGTTGCAGCGCTTCAGGCGGCGGTGGTCGGGATAGACCTGGAAACCCAGAAAGGGGATGCTGTTCTTGACCGGGTAGACGACGGCCCTCTCGGCATGGATCTTGAGGCGCAACGTGGCCAGCAGGTCCTCGATCTCCCGGCGCCAGCGGTGCAGTGTGGGCTTGTCGCCGGCAAAAAGCAGGAAATCGTCGCAGTAGCGCAGATAGGCAGGGCTCTGTCCCTGGCAGCGCAGGGTTTGCTTGACAAAGCGGTCTAGCTCGTGCAGATAGACGTTGGCCCAAAACTGGGAGGTCTGGTTGCCGATGGGCAGGCCCCGCGGCCGCGTCGCGGCCAGCAGGCCTTGCCCTGAGCCTGTCGAAGGGTCGTCGCCCGGGAACCACTGCATCTTATAGCTCTTGCTGTGTATGCCGGTTCCACTGGCAAGGATCCGGTCGATGAGCTTCAGGGTGAAACGGCAAGCGATGCGGCGGGCCAGAAGCTCGCGCAGAATGGCGTGGTCCACCGAGGGAAAGAACTGGATGACGTCGCACTGCAGGACGTAGGGATAGCGCCGGGCAAAGTGGGTGCAGCGGTCCAGGGCGGCGTGGGTGCCCTTGCCAGCACGGCAGGCATACGAGTCGTGGACGAACCTGGCTTCCCAGATCGGCTCGATGACGTTGCACAGAGCGTGATGCACTACCCGGTCGCGGAAAGGGGCGGCGCTGATGCGGCGTGGCTTGCCGTCATAGATGGTAAAGTGGCGGTAGCCGCCCGGGCTGTAGGCTCCGGAGAGCAGATCGTCCTGCAGGTCGAGCAGTTCCAGGTCCAGGTTACACTCGAAGGCGGCGACGTTGGGCTTGTGGCGCTTGCCGCGGCGCGCCTTGCGAAAGGCTGTTTCCAGGTTCTCAAAAGCGCAGATCTTTGGGTAAAGATTCTTGTAGGTTTTCATGGGCCTTTCCAAATTTTCGAACCTCCCGCAGGTTGGGAAACCTGCGGGAGGTCCAGAAATCAGAACCTCAGGATTCAGAACCGGGGGAAGGAGAAGACGTGGCGCAACAGCAGCGAAAACCCCTGTAGAAGCTCCAGTAGTACGGGGTGAGCCTGAAGCGGAAGGCGCAACGCGCCCGAGCTTTGTCATGGTACCAGGAACCGCCGCGTACGATACGTCCAATGTCATCACCGCCTGTCAGGTCCTCGCGTCCGTCGTTGGGATCGTAGGGATAGCCAGGGCCCCAACGGGTGCTGCACCACTCCCAGACGTTGCCGGCCATGCCGGTCGCGCCGCAGGGGCTGTCGCCCCGGGGCGAAAACTGCCACACGGGTGTCGTCCGGCCCGCCCCCGCTTCCTCGGTGTTGCAACGAGCTGGATCCCAGGCGTCGCCCCAGGGATAGGCCCGGCTGCGACCGGTCTCGAGGTCCCAGCGGGCTGCCTTTTCCCACTCGGCCTCGCTGGGCAGGCGCTTGCCGGCCCAGCGGGCGTAGGCCAGGGCCTCGTACCAGGAGACGCCCACCACCGGCAGATCCCCGGCATTCCACTTGGGATCCTCCCAATAGCTGGCTGTCTGCGGGGCTTGCCGCCCAATCCTTGTGATCCACGTAGGCCCCGTCCTTCCAGCGCCCGGCTCGACGGCCTCGGCCCAGTAGAGGCGTTGGCATAGCCGCCGGCCTCGATGAAACGCTGGTATTGGCCGTTGGTCACAGGGGTGCGGTCGATATAGTAGGCGGGCAGGTAGAGGCGGTGTTGAGGTTTCTCGTTATTCTCGGCAGCACGTTCGTCCTCCGCGCTGCCCATGAGAAACTCGCCGGCGGGGACGGGAACCAGGCCCAGGTCGGCAGCCCTACCCAGGGCCAGCAGGGCCTCCAGGGCCGCGTGGCGGGCGGCGTCCTGCGGGTCGCCGGCATAGATCTGCAGCAGGCCGGCGATGGTCTGCTCGTCGCCGGCCCCAGGCGGCCCAGGGCGCGGGCGGCCTCGGCCCGGGCGGCGGAGTCGGCGTCGGCCAGGCCGGCCCGCAGGACCGCGACCGTATCGGCGTCTGCCCCGGAGATCCAGCCCAGGGCGGTGGAGGCCACGCGCCGCTCGACCGTCTCGCCGGCACGGGCCAGGGCGGCCATGCGGTGGCTGACCTCGGCCCGCAGCTCGGGATCGGCCCCCTCTGGCAGAAGGCGGGCGGCCAGCAGGGCGTCGCCGGGTTCCTGGCTCTCCAGCAGGGTGGACACGTAGCCGGGCAGCTCGGGGGCGGCAAAGGACTGCAGGGAGGCGACGACCTCGCCGCTTTCTTCGGCGGTGAGCGCTTCCTGGTCGCCGGCCTCGACCTCGCGCAGGAGGCCCACCAGCCCGCGGGCAGCCTCGTGGCAAACCTCGTCGTCGGCGACACGGGCCCCCTCGGCCAGGCAGCGCGCCGCCTGGAGCCAGGCATCCGGGCCGTCGTCCCCGGTCCGCTGCAAGACGCGCCGCAGCAGCGGTGCGGCGTCGTCGGCCAGGCCGCAATAGAGCAGGATCACCTCCTGCCAGCGGGGGTCGGGCAGGCGCTCGCCCAGGAGCGCGGCCCCCGCCTGAGGTCCCAGCCGGTCCACCCCCTCGGCGGCGAAATACTCCTGGAGGGTCAGGTGCGAAAAGCCGTAGCGCTCGATGGCGCGTTCCTGGACCAGGCCGCTGGTGCGGACCACCTCGTCCAGCAGGTCGGCCGGATTCATGCCCTCGGGTAGACGGAGGCCGGTGGCAAAGACGTCGAGCCAGGCCAACAGCGTCTCCCGGTCGATGAGGCCCTGCTCCTCCCGGCGATAGAGGTCCAGGGCCAGCTCGCGCAGCATGCGCCACTTGTCGGTCTCGCCGAAGCGGCCGCGGTGGGTGCCGCGCATCACGTTCCAGCGCGTGATGCGGGTGCGGATGCAGTGGCGGTAGAGTTCGGCGCGCAGGTCGGGTAGGTTGCGCTCCCGCTCATAGTGGTAGACGATGAGCAACAGCAGCAGCGGGTTGCGAGCCAGTTCCTTGAAGCGCCGGTTGCTGTCCAGGACAGTCAAAAGTTCGCCGGCCAGCGGACGCAGATCCCCATCGTGAAACCAGTTGTGGGCAAAGCGCTCGATGGCCGGATCGTCAAAGTCCATGACCATGGTCCGGGTAAAGCCGGTGAGTTGGGGCCCGTGCTCGTAGCTGTAGGTGCGGGAGGAGACGACGACGATGTTGCGCGAGTCACTGTCGCGTTGCGGATCGCGGGCGTGCCGGTCGGCAAAGTCTTTCACCAGGGACACCACTTCCTGGTGGTGGCTCTCGCTCTCCACTTCGTCCAGGCCGTCCAGCAGGATCAGGCAACGCCCGTCCGCCAGGCGGCGCTCGATGAACGGCCCAGCGTTGGGGAAACTGCGCCGGGCGAACTCGGCGGGCAGCGCATCCTCCAGCCGTCCAGCGCCCACCAGGTTCCGCAGCTCGATAAAGATGGGTGTGTAATCCGGCAGCCGCTTCCGCTGGGCGCACATGAAGGCCAGGTGGTGCAGGTAGGTGGTCTTGCCCGCGCCCGGTTCGCCCAGGACCACCAGCCTCTGGAAGCGGCGGACCGCCTCCTAGGGCTCGACGGCGCGCTGGCGCTGCCTGCGGCGGCGGTCCTCGTCCCACTGGAAGCGGTCCTCAAAGGTCATGCTTCCCCCAGGCTGTGTCTCTTCCGTGAGCTTTACCGGTACGTAGACCTGGTCCAGGCGTACGTCCCGGTCCACGATGTTGGACGAGGCCAGGGTTTGAAGGGCGGCGGACAGCGTCTCCCGGTAGCGCTTTTCGTAGCGCAGGCTCAGGATGGGAGCGCTGGCAAAGCGATCGAAGAGAAAGTGAAAGAGGCGGCTGGTCCAGCCGGTGAGGGTCTGGGCGATCTGCCTCAGGAATACGCCGACCAGGATACCGGCGACGACGGCCACGATAAAGCCCAGGAGGATCTCTGCCTTGTTCGCTTCCCATACCTGCTGGAGCAGGTTGCCTTCAGGTGCGGGCGTTGGGATTGGCGTGGGCTCGATGATCATGATGGCAGGGGGCGGGGTCGCGGTGGGCGGTGACGTGGATTGAGCCAGGGCGGGGACCGCCAGCAGGCTGAAGAGGAGAGCCAGAAGGAGCAATCGGTATTGATTTCCCATGGTTTGCACCTCGCGTAACTGAACCTCCCGCAGGTTCGGAAACCTGCGGGAGGTTAATGGCTAATCCCACAAATACTTTTCGACGAGTTCGCGAGTTCTGAGCTCGCCGGCATAGTCGGACACGAACTGTTGGTATGACTCGGGGGTTGGGAAGCGTTCGCGAATGAAAGACTCGTCCTTCAACGTCCCAGCCCGCTGGCCGAGCCATTCCAAATAGTTGGAGTAAGGCCAGTCCTCCAGCCGTGGTACGAGGTCCGCCTTCAGCGGATTCAAATGAATATAGCGGCAAAGGTGAATAAGGTACTCCTCGCGGTCGACCCAGATGTGCTTGAAGCGTCCCTCGAACAGGGTTCCCTTGCGGCCCTGCTGGCGGTTCACGGCTTGCACGTAGGCATTAAAGAGCACGTTGACGAACCTGGAGAGCGGGACGTCGGTCTCCTGCCGGAGCAGAAAGTGATAGTGGTTGGGCATGAGGCAGTAGGCGATCACGGTGGTGCCATACTTTTCCTGGTAGCGCTTGACGAGGCGCAAGCAGTGCTCATAGTTGCCGGGGTTGAAAAAGAGCAGGGCTCCGTCCACGGCCCGATTATAGACGTGGTAGTAGTGGTCGGGGCAAATACGTCGCCTCGGTAAGGCATGGTTCACCTCCCTGAACCTCCCGCAGGTTTCCGAACCTGCGGGAGGTTGGCTTTCTACAATGCCGGTTCTGCAAGGCGGATGATCTTGGGTTCGGTTTCTTTCCAGCTCATTTGCGACAGCCCCATCTTGCGCCGCAGGCGATCGGGATCCATGCGGGCCTGGTAGTCGCGGACGGCGCAGGTCCAGCGCAGCATCTCGAAGGACAGGCCGCTGCCCAGGCCGGCCTGTTTGCCGACGTCGGTCAGCACATATTCCAGGTTGCGGGAGGTGCAGGGAAAAAGGTACTCCTGGGGCTCGTAGGCCTTGCGGTATTCGGCCAGCGTACTGGGCCAGCCCGAGGGCAGGCGCAGGCGTCTCTCTTTGTACTGCATACGCGGCTTTTCATAGCGAATTTGAACCGCCGGCCCGGCGACATTGGCTGCGTCAATGTGGATCAGCTTGATAGCCATGCATTCCTGCTTTTTGATGCCGGTATGCAGCAGAAGGGTGACCAGCAGGTGGGGCCGGGGATCGGGCTTTTCGGAAGTTGTGTCGCCGGTCCTCATGCTCCGGGTGACGGCGAGTACATCCTCCACCTGCTGGTCGTAGAGGACGCGGGGCAGCGGGGTCTGGACCGGTTTGTGAACCAGGGGAGCGGCAGGATCGGCCGGTATGACCCCCAGGCTGGCCAGCCAGGCAAAGAACACCTTTAGCGTGGTCAGCCGCCGTGCGTACGATTTGGGACTGCAGGGCTTGCCCCGTTCGTGCTGTAGCCAGTGGAGGTAGGCCTGCAGGTTCTTGGTGCTGATCTGGCCGACAGGCGGATCATTTTTCAGAAAACGGCCAAGGATGCGCAGGTCGCCCAGGAAAGATTTGATGGTGTTTTCGGCATAGTCCTGCTGGACCATGTGGGCGCGGAAGCGCTCCATGGCCGTGCTGAGGGATGAATCGGTGCTCAGATCGGTTCGCTGGGCTACCGTTTGGGGCTCGTCGCCCGGAAAAAGCGGCAGTTGTTCGACGGACATGGGCTTTCCTCCCTTACTTCGCATAGCACGTATGGTTATTGTAAGCCTAGTTGTCGTTTTTGTCAACCCTCCCGGCGAACCTCCCGCAGGTTTGTCCCCATAAGGTTGGCCCTCTAGATGTCCAGGTATTGTGGCCAGATCAGCCCACATCATGGAGAACCTGCGGGAGGTTGAGCGATGGGAGGGTACCTTAAGACTTCTTAAGTAAGCCTTGAACTTGGGTTAAAGACGCGGTGCCCTCCTCTATGATATGCTGTGGCTAGTTCCATCAACCCACTTGGTTGAAATAGCATGAGGAGAGGTTATTATGGATATCGCAAACATTCGGCAACTCAATGCACAGGTGGAGAGGGAGGCGCTCTTTCTGCACGACCTCTTGTCTGAGGTGAACACTGTGATGGTGGGCCAGGAATCGATGGTCGAGCGGGTACTGATCGCGCTGCTGGCCGACGGCCACATCCTGCTGGAAGGCGTGCCAGGCCTGGCCAAGACGCTGTTGATCAAGACCATGGCCCAGGCCATCCAGGCCGATTTTTCCCGCATTCAGTTCACGCCTGACCTTCTGCCCGCCGACCTGGTGGGGACGCAGATGTACAACATGAAGACGGGCGAGTTCGCCATCCACCAGGGTCCCCTGTTCGCCAACTTTGTTCTGGCCGACGAGATCAACCGGGCGCCAGCCAAGGTCCAGAGCGCGCTGCTAGAGGCGATGCAGGAGCGGCAGATCACCATCGGCAATACGACATACCAGATGGATGACCTGTTCCTGGTACTGGCCACGCAGAACCCCATCGAGCAGGAAGGCACCTATCCCCTGCCGGAAGCCCAGGTAGACCGCTTTATGCTCAAAGTGATCGTCGGCTATCCCAAGCCCAACGAGGAGCGCCTGATCATTGACCGTATGACAGGTGAGCCACTGCCGGCAGTCAGGCCAGTTGTCAGCCCAGACCAGATCCTGCGAGCCAGAGAGATGGTACGGCAGGTCTATGTGGACGACAAGATCAAGAACTATGTCCTCAACCTGGTACTGACCACCCGCAACCCGGGCAACAATGGTCTTTCGGATCTGCGACCCTTCATCGCTTTTGGGGCTTCGCCGCGGGCTGGCATCAACCTGATCCTCGCAGCCAGGGCGCAGGCATTCATCAAGGGCCGGGGCTTTGTGACACCGGATGACATCAAAGAGGTTGCTCCCGACGTGCTGCGCCACCGCGTAATCGTCAGCTACGAGGCCGAGGCGGAGAATGTAGCCAGCGCCGACATCGTGCAGCGGATCTTGGACTATACGGAAGTACCGTAACGTGATACGTAGTACGTGATACGTGGTGCGTAGTGCGTGATGATAGAAACTTGTTCACGCAACACGTACCACGCAACACGCCGTATGCATCAGGGCAATTGGAGTATGTGAACTATGCTAACAACCGAACTGATGAACAAAATCCGCCGCATCGAGATCCGAACGCGACGGCTGGTGAACGATAGCTTTGCCGGAGAGTATCACTCTGTCTTTAAGGGACGGGGCATGGAGTTTGACGAAGTGCGGCCCTACCAGCCCGGCGACGAGGTACGGACCATCGATTGGAACGTCACCGCCCGGATGGGACAGCCCTTTGTCAAAGAGTATGTTGAGGAGCGCGAGCTGACGGTCATGTTGGTGGTTGATGCCAGCGGATCGGGCGATTTTGCCTCGGAAGGCAAGTTCAAGCGAGAGTTGGCAGCCGAGCTGGCATCGGTCCTGTCTTTCTCGGCGACGAACAACAAGGACAAGGTCGGGCTGTTGATCTTTACCGACAAGGTGGAACTCTATATCCCGCCGCGCAAGGGGCGCCGCCACGTGCTGCGGCTGATCCGCGAGCTGCTGGCCTTTGAGCCAGAGGGCAATGGTACGGACATCAAGCTGGCGCTGGACAGCATCAACCAGATACTCAAACGCCGGAGCATCATCTTTTTGGTTTCGGACTTTATGGATGACCCGGACCGCTATAGCAAGCCCCTGTTCATGACCAACCGCAGGCACGACGTGATTGCCGTCGACCTGCACGACCCCATGGAGTCCGAGATCGCCGACGTGGGCATGCTGGCTTTGGAGGATGCCGAGTCAGGCGAGCTGGTCTGGCTGGACACCAGTGACCCAGCATGGCGACAAGCGATTTGCCCGGCGTACTGGCCAGTTCGAAGCGGCCAAGCAGAAGACCCTGGCCAACGCGGGGTCGACCGCGTCCAGATCCAGACCGACCAGGACTATGCCAAAGCCCTGACCATCTTTTTCCAGAAGCGCAACAAGCGGATCAGGCATTAGGGACTAGAGACCGGATTCTGGGAATTGGGAAGTATTAATCCCCAATCTCCGGTATCCTCGAAAGGAATGACTCGAATGGTGAGAATAGACATAAGGCGGCTAGCCTTCTGGTTCCTCCTCCTCACCCTCACTGCTCATGGTCGTCACGCAGGCCCAGGCCGACGACGGGGTGCAGGTGACGCTGACGCCTGACAGGGGCGAACTGGCTGTGGGCGACCCGGTCCAGTTCATGCTGGAGGTGAACCATCCGGCCGGCTACCAGGTCATTATTCCCAAGCTGGAGCCGGTGTGGGGCGAGTTTGAGGTGCGCAGCCAATCCCAGGCTGCCACTGTAGCCAACGACGATGGCACGGAGACGACACAGCCAGATCATCGAGGTGACCCTGTTTAACCTGGGCGAGTTCCAGACGCCGGAACTGCCGCTGACCATCAGCGACGGCGCCGGGCAGGTGACCGAAGAGGTGGTCCCATCCGCCTCTGCTGACGGTGAACCCAACGCTGGCGGAGGACGATACAGAGCTGCGGGACATCAAGCCCCAGGCTGGCCTGGCCGTACCACCGGTATGGCCCTGGATCGCAGGCGGCCTGCTCGTGGCCGCAGCCGCAGCCGTGGGTGGTTGGTGGGCCTACCGCCGCTGGCAGGGCAAGCCCTTTGGCCTGGCACCTGCAGTGGACAATCGCCCGCCCTGGCAGGTGGCCTACGACGAGCTGGCACGCATAGAAGGGCTGGGCCTGCTGGAACAGGGACGCGTCAAAGAGTACTATACCCTGGTCACCGACTGTCTGCGGACCTATCTGGAGGATCAGTTCCATCTGCGTGTTCTTGAGCGGACGACGACCGAGCTGAAGCCGATCCTGCGGCAGTCGGACCTTGACCCGGATCACACGCCGGCGCTTCCTGGACCTGTTTATGGACAGCCGACCTGGTCAAGTTCGCCAAGTTCGTTCCGGACGTGGAGACGGCCAGCCAGGCGACGCTAGAGGCTCGCTGGCTGGTAGACGCGACCCGGCCCAGGCCAGAGCTTGAGGCAGCGACTGAGGAGCAGCCGCCAGCCGCTCCTGTGCCAACACGCCGGCTCAGCTACCAGTCTGGGAATAGGAGTTAGACTCATGATCTTTCGATTTGAATCACCGTGGCTTCTCAGTTTGTTACTGCTACTACCTGTCTTGGCTGCCTGGCCGGTGCTGGCCAGAAAGTGGTCGCGGCCTTCGGGACTGCGCTACGCCGATGTCAAGCTGGCGGCCAAGCCTACTCGCTCGTGGCGCATTGCCCTGCGTCCTACTTTGACCGCGCTGCGGATCCTGGCCATGGCGTTGATCGTCATCGCCGTTGCCCGGCCACAGACGGGGCAGGCCCGCGAGATCATCAAGGGCGAGGGCGTAGACATTGCCCTGGCACTGGACATCTCGGGCAGTATGGCCTCCCTGGACTTTGAGCCGCAGAACCGGCTGGAGGCGGCCAAGGATGTCATCTCCGATTTTGTGCAGGGACGCCCCTACGACGCCATCGGCCTGGTGGTCTTTGCCAGCGACGCCTTTAGCCAGAGCCCGCCGACGACCGACCACAACGTGTTGATCCGGTTGTTGGATCGCAGCAAGCTTGCCACCGACCTGGGCATCGACGATGGCACAGCCATCGGCATGGGGCTGGCCAACGCCGGCAACATGCTCAAGGACTCGGATGCCAAGAGCAGAGTCGTTATCCTGCTGACCGATGGCGTCAACAACGCCGGCGAGATCGATCCCTTGACGGCGGCGGAAGCGGCCGAGGCGTTGGGCATCAAGGTCTATACCATCGGCATGGGACGGCCCGGACAGGTACCGGTCCCCATGGTAGACGCTTTTGGCCGGCAGCAGATCACCTATCAGGAAAGCCAGTTGGACGAGGCCACGCTGCAAGAGATTGCCGCTGTCACCGGCGGTCGCTACTTCCGGGCGGAGGATACATCGGGACTGAAAGAGATCTATGACGAGATCGACAGCCTGGAGAAATCTCAGATAGAGGTAGAACGCTTTACGCGCTATCAGGAACTGATGGGCTGGCTGCTTCTGCCCGCCTTGGGACTCGTCGTGAGCGAATCGTTCCTGCGAAAGACGCTGTTCAGGAAGCTGCCGTAGGGACGTGCTACGTGGTACGTGCGTGCGTGAGACGCCCAACGTGTCCACGGGTCACGGACCACGAATCACGCAACACGATGCTCTGAGCAAGACGGAAAAGGATGGGTAATCATGACTTTCGCACAACCGGTTTTCTTGTATGGACTGTTGACACTGGTGCCGCTGATGGGTCTCTTTCTGCTGTGGGCGGCCCGGCGCCGCAAGAGGGACCTCGGCCGGCTGGGAGATCTGGCGCTGGTACAGCGCCTGAGCAACACGGTCAACTGGCGCGGCCGCCGCTGGCGGGACGGCCTGTGGCTCGTCGTCCTGGCGCTGCTGCTCATCTCGCTGGCCCGGCCGCATGTGGGGCACGGTGGTCCAGGAGGTTGAGCAGGAGGGCATCGAGGTGATGGTCGCCCTGGACGTTTCAAAGAGCATGTTGGCCCAGGACATCAAACCCGACCGCCTGAGCCGGGCCAAGATGGAGATTGCCGACCTGATGACGCGGCTGGGGGGCGACGAGATCGGCCTGGTCCTCTTTTCGGGAGCGAGCTTTGTCCAGTTCCCGCTGACGTCCGACTATGGTACGGCCCTGACCTTCCTGGACAACGCCCGGCCGGAGGTGATTTCGAGGGCCGGTACAGCCATCGGTGATGCCATCCGGACGGCCATGGCCGGCTTTGATATGTCGCGGACCAGCCAGAAGGTGATCGTCTTGATCACCGATGGCGAGGATCATGGCGGCGATGCGCTGGCCATGGCCGAGGCGGCGGCCGGACAGGGCATCATGCTCTACACCATCGGCTTTGGATCGCCGCAGGGCGAGCCGATCCCAGAATACAATGCCCGGGGTGAGATCATTGGCTACAAGCAGGACCAGCAGGGCGAAGTGGTTCTCTCAAAGCTGGACGAGGCCACGCTGCAGCAGATTGCCGAGGTCGGCGGGGGCCGGTACTTTCGGGCCAGTGCGGATGGCAGTGAGCTGGCTGCACTTGTTGAGGAATTGAACACGCTACAAAAGGCCGAGCTGTCCAGCCAACTTGAAATCCTGGGGATCGAACGATTCCAGCCATTCCTGTTGGCGGCGCTGGCTCTCATGTTCGCCACAGAGTTGATCCCGGATCGCATCGTGCGCCAAGGTAGCCAGAAAACGCGCGGCCATGCACCAGCGGTGGTCGGCGGCCAGCGGTCAATAGAAGGGGAGGGATAAAGATGAAGAAGCTGATTGTACTCGCGCCGATTCTGTTGTTGCTGGTGCTGGCCCTGGCCAGCTGCGGCCAGACGGCTGAGACGTTGAACAACGAGGGCAACGAAGCATTCGCAAATCAGGATTATACAGGTGCTCTGGTGGCCTACCAGCAGGCTGCGGGGGAAGCGCCCGAACTGGCCGAGCCATACTACAATGCGGCCAACACCTACTACCGGCTGGAGGACTATGAGCAGGCTCAACAGGGGATTGAGCAGGCCCTGCTGGGTGAGGAGAGCCAGCCTGAACCTGGACCAGAACAGCCTCTACAACCTGGGCAACACATTCTTCCAGACCGAGCAGTACGAGATGGCCATCGAGGTGTACAAAGAGGCGCTGCGTCTGAAGCCCGATGACCTGGAAGCCAAGCAGAACCTGGAACTGGCGCTGCGGCAATTGCAGGAACAGCAACAAGAGCAAGAGCAACAGCAGCAGGAACAGCAAGACCAGGAACAACAGGATCAGGAACAACAGGATCAAGAGAACCAGGAGCAGCAAGACCAACAGAACCAGGATCAGCAAGATCAGCAGAACCAGGATCAGCAAGACCAACAGAACCAGGATCAGCAAGACCAACAGAACCAGGAGATCAGCAGAACCAGGATCAGCAGCAGGATCAGCAGCAGAAACAGCAGGATCAGCAAGACCAGCAACAGGACGGCCAGCCCCAGGATCAGGAGCAGAAGGAACAGGCCGGCAACCAGCCTCAGCAGGCCGCTGGGCTGAGCAAAGAGCAAGCCCGACAGCTACTTGAGGCTGCTGCCCAGGGCACAGAGAGTCTGGAGGAGGCCCTGCAGCAGATGCTGGTCTTCCCCGGCGCGCCGCCCTTGGAGGATTGGTAGGGAGACGCGAATCGTGGTGCGTGAGACGCAAAACTGGAATCACGCATCGCGATTCACGATTGAGGAGCAAGGCAGATCATGAAATCCAGAACAAAGTACCTAATACCCGTTATCTTGGTCCTTCTCTTTCTGTCCTTCGTGGGAGTCAGTGCCGCACAGGGCCAGGAGACCATTGTCGCCCAGGTGGATCGCACGACATTGTCCACGGATGAGATGCTGACGCTGACGGTGACGATCAATGCCGCATCGATGAATTCACCGACCCCATCGCTGCCGAACCTGCAGGGGTTTAATATAATGGGTACGAGTACCTCGTCGCAGATGAGCATGATCAATGGTGCTGTCAGCAGCCGCTTGAGCCATCTCTATCGGCTGCAGCCCTACGAGGCAGGCGACCTGGTCATCGAGCCGATCCATGTGACGATGAATGGCCAGACCTTTAGTACCGAGCCGATCGTCGTACATGTTGTGCAGGGAACGGGCGCGCCCGGGACGGGCGCACCTGCAGCTGCCCAACCCGTGCAGCCCCAGAGCCAATCGTCGCCACCGGCAGCGGAACTGCGGGGACAGGACATGTTCATCGAAGCGGTGGTGGACAATCCCAGGCCCTACGTCGGAGAGCAGGTGGTTTATACCTTCCGTTTCTACCGGGCAGTGAACCTGTCTGGACAGCCCCAGTACGCGGCCCCGTCGTTCCAGGGTTTTTGGAGCGAGCATGAGACGGAACAGTCCGACTACAGGGTCCAGGCTTCAGGCCGCGTCTACCAGGTGGCAGAGATACGTACCATCCTCTTCCCCTCCGTCGTCGGCCCAGTGACCATCGAGCCGGCCGGGCTCACGACGCCGGGCAGTCTTTTCCGCCGGGGCTCAACGCTGCAGACCCAGCCGATTGCGCTGGACGTCCAGCCTTTGCCGCCTACAGCCCCAGAGGGTTTCAATGGCGCGGTGGGGCAGTTCACCCTGACAGGAACGGTGGATGCTACGGAGAGCAAGGTGAACGAACCCTTGACCTGGCAGGTCACGCTCAGCGGCCGGGGCAACCTCAACGCGACGCCAGATCCTATCTGGCCAGAGATGCCCGGCTGGCGGGACTTTGAGACCGAATCGACGGTCCACACCCAGGTACGTGATGGTGAGGCTGTGGGCAGCCGCGTCTACGAGCGATTGCTGGTACCCAGCGTCGAGGGCGAATCCACGATCCCCGCGCTGGCCTACATCTATTTTGATCCTGTCGCCGGTGCATACCAGACGATCAGCACGGAGCCGGTCTCTGTCTCTATTGCAGCCGGCGAGGCACAGCCGGCAACGACGGTGGGGTCGTCGCTGCCGGTGGGTGGGGCCAAGGAGGACGTGGCGCAGGCGGCCACGGACATCCGGCACCTGAAACCGGTGCCGTCCGGACTCGCTTCAGCAGAGCAACCGGTGACCCGGTCGGGGCTGTATTGGGCAGCGTGGGCCTTCCCGGTCTTTGGTGTACTTGGCTACTGGGTCTGGCAGAGGAGGCAGCGGTACTGGGAGAACAATCTGGGTCTGGCCCGCAGTTCCCAGGCTCGCAGGAAAGCCAAGAAGGCCCTGGCCCTGGCGCGCAAGCAGAAAGGGGACGCCTATAGTGCTGCTGGCCAGATCTTGACCACCTATCTGGCGGACAAGCTGGACCGGCCGGTGGCTGGGCCTGACGCACCAGGCTCTGGCCGAGATCTTGGCAGCCAGGGGCGTCACGGCCTGACCTGATCGAGCGCGTCGAAGTGATTCTGGTCAGCAGCGAGCTGGGTCGATTTGCGCCCGGCGCCGACAGCCCGGATCATGCGGCCAGCTTGTTGAAAGAAGTCGACCTGTTGATCAACGCGCTGGAGAAGGTACTGTAAGGGCGTGCTACGTGTTTCGTGTTGCGTGGACTCTATTTGGGTCTACGGAGCAGGACGGGGAGGTTAGAGATGAAACGAGTTGTTCTGATTGCTTTGATCAGCCTGATCATGATTGGCCTGTTTGCCGCGAACCAAAGGCTGCTGTTGGCCAAGTCGTCCCCGACGGGCATTGGCTCCTCGGAGGCGGCTGCCGAAACGATGGGCACGGCGGGCCAGCTTTACGAGATGGGCCAGTATACCCAGGCCGCACAGGCCTACCAGCAGTTGGTAGACCAGGGCTTTGCCGACAGTGCCCTGTTCTACAATCTGGGCAATGCCCACTTTAAGCAGGGAGACTATGGCCGGGCCATTGTCAACTACCGGCGTGCCCAAGAGCTTGCGCCGAGGGACGCCGATATCAAGGCGAACCTGGCGCTGGCCCGTGCTCAGGCCGTGGACGAGTTCGAAGCCGCCGAAAACGGTGGTGTTCTGAGTTTGGCGGGCCGGTCGGTGAAAAGCTGGTTCAGCCTCAATGAAGTTGCCATGGCAGCCCTGGGCGCCTGGATCCTCTTTGTGCTGATGGTTATTGTGATCAGTACTGCCAGGTCCGGTAGCCGCCTGGCGAAAAAGCCTGCAGGTTGGTCTTGTTCCCTTGGCGCTTGTCCTGGTCGTGGCTGTTCTGGCGCTGGGCAGCTACCTGTACGTGGATAACGGCCAAGCGGAAGGTGTGATCGTGGCTACCGAGGTGGATGTTACCAGCGGGCCCGGCACGCAATACGTGACCGAGTTCACGCTCCATGATGGCGCTGAGGTGCGAGTCGTCGAGGCCCGGGGAAGCTGGGTACGTTTGGCTCTGCCTGGGGGCGAGCTGGAGGGCTGGGTGCCGGCCAGAGCATCGATCCTGTAACTGGCTAAGCCCACCCGTTTTTCTGGCAGCAAGCACCCCAGATCCTTTGCGTAGCACCAGTGTGCCGCACAGGGGATGTGGGGTGCTTTGTTCAGGCAGGTAGTTGCCCGGCGCGATCAAATCTCAGTAGCACGGATCGGGGATCACAGGTTCCCAAAAACGCCGCTTTATAGTACAATGGCAGGGTATCAACCTGAAATGGGCGGAGCCTATGACCAAACATATCTTGCTGGTAGACGACGATGCCCTGATGCGGCGCAGTCTGGCCTATAACCTGGAACAGGCCGGCTATCGGGCCAGTACGGCAGCCGATGCGGAGAACGCCCTGCGCCTGGCCCGCCGCGACGCGCCTGACCTGATCCTCCTGGATATCGGCCTGCCGGGCATGGACGGCTTGGATGCCTTGCGCAACTTTCGGCAAGAAGCCAATACGCCCATCATCTTTGTGACCGCCCGGCGGCGAGAGCTGGATCAGGCATTGGGGCTGGAACTGGGCGCGGATGATTATGTGACCAAGCCCTTCGACGTGAACGTGCTGTTGGCCCGCATCAAGGCGGTCCTGCGACGCTCCGAGCGCGGAGAAGCCTCAGCTCCGCCGCCAACCGGGTCGAGGTCGGGGACCTCGTCATCGAGACCGCGGCGCACGTGGTCACGCTGGCCGGCAAAAAGCTGGAACTGGCCCCACGAGAGTTCTCGCTGCTTCATGCGCTGGCCCTCAGCGCCGGCGACGTCGTATCGGTGGACGATCTGCTGGCGCAGGTGTGGGGGGCGGAATATGTGGGCGAACCTCAGGTCGTTTACGTTCACATCCGCTGGCTGCGAGAAAAGATCGAGAGCGATCCCAAATACCCGCAGCGTATCATCACGGTACGCGGTGTGGGCTACAAGCTGGTGCCCCAGTCTGCCAGCGCAGAGGTCTGAGTACGATGCGTACCCTCCGTGGCCGCCTCATCTTGAGCCATATTCTGCCCCTGCTGTTGGTGATCCCCCTGGTGGCTGCGGCCCTGGTCTATATCCTGGAGACACAGAGCCAACTGACCAGCCTGGCCGACGAGATGGTGGCGCAGGGTGCGACGACGGCCAACATGGCCAGTACCCAGCCCGTGATCTGGGCTGACAGTGCCGAAGCCCAGCGTTTTGTGACGCTCTACAGTGTCCAGTCCCGGTCCCAGGTGATGCTCTTTGACGCGAATGGGGACCTGCTGGCTGCCAGCGAAGTTGGCAGCGGCCAGTTGGGCCAAACACCGGACCTGGCAGATGTATACGCTGCCCTGGCTGGCGAGCGAGAGGTACACGTCAACTATAGCACGAGTCTGCAGGCCGAGATCGTGCAAGTCCTTGTGCCGGTGGTGGGCCCCAATCAGGAGGTCATGGGTGCTGTGCACATGACCCAGGGACTGTCTCAGCTCCACGAACGATTTACCGGCCTGCGCCGTCTGATCATAGGTACCCTGCTTGTAGGTCTCGTGTTGGGTGTAGTCCTTGGTCTGGTCCTTGCCCTGAGCCTGGGACGCTCGCTACAGAGGGTGACGGACGCCATCTATGGCGTGGCCACCGGCCAGCAGTGGGAGACGCTTCCAGAGCAAGATCCAGAAGAGATCCGCATGCTACTGCGGGCTTTCAACACCCTGATTGAACAGCTCAAACTGTTGGAGGAATCTCGGCGCCACCTGCTGGCGAACCTGGTGCACGAGCTGGGGCGGCCCCTGGGGGCGGTACAGTCAGCGCTCCATGCCCTGTTGAACGGCGCCGAGGAGGAGCCAGAGCTGCGTCGCGACCTGTTGGAAGGCATGGACGACCAGGTGCAACGGCTGCGCCCCCTGGTGGATAGCTTGGCCGACCTGCACGGGCAGGTTTTGGGAAGCCTGGAGTTGAACCGTGAGCCCGTGTCCCTCAGCGTCTGGCTGCCACGTGCCGTGATCCCCTGGCGGCAGGCCGCCCACGACAAGGGCTTGTATTGGGAGATCAATATCCCCGACTCGCTACCCCTGGTTGAGATCGACCCCGACCGCCTGGCCCAGGCTCTGGGAAACTTGTTGAGCAACGCCATCAAGTACACGCCTGAAGGAACGATTTCCATAGAGGCAGAGGCCAAGCGCGATCAAGTCGCCATCAGCATCGTGGATTCCGGCATCGGCATCGCACCCTCTGAGCAGGAGCGCATTTTCGAGCCCTTCTACCGCAGCCAGCGTGACAGACGTTTTCCCCAGGGCATGGGCCTGGGTCTGAGCATTGCCCGGGACCTGGTCGTGGCCCATGGCGGGACCCTCACGGTGGAAAGTGTGCCCGGCGAGGGCAGCCGTTTTGTCATCCTGCTTCCCCAGTCCTCTACGCTCGATCTCAGCGCGTCCGATGCCAGGGCTTTAGGCTCTGGTCTTGATGAATCGCCTCTGTAAGAAAGGATCCTCCCGCAGGCTTTTTCCAGAAATCAAAGGTCATAGGCTCGATTCATGCCCTTCAGATGGGGCTTCCGGCGTACCGCGCAGCCTGCGGGAGGATCTGTCAAGCCCGGCTTAAGGTCATCATAAGGTTGCCACAAAGGTGGCTTAAAGACCGCTGCCGCCCCAATGTGCTATTCTGTGGTGGCAGCGTTGGACCGAAATAGAAATCACCGGCATTCATTCGCGCCAGTGGTGGAAGTCGCAGCCACCAAGCGCTGGGGTGAATGTCTTCAGGGTTCTTCTGGGAGGACTGCAGGTGTTATCGAGAGCATTGCATTTGGAAAGGGATGGTAAATGAAACGAGCGCTCATAATCGTAGTTATTGCTGTCGTTGTCTTGATGATTACTACCACGGCTTTTGGAGCTGGGATTATCCTGGGACAAGCGGGGCTGGGCACTGAAGCGGCAAGCGCAGCACCCGCAACCGCGTCTGGGATAGAGGGCGAGGTCGACTTTGACACCTTCTGGCAGGCGTGGGAGATCGTCCAGGAGGAATTCATCGACCGTGAGGCGCTGGAAGAGACGGACCTTGAATATGGGGCCATCCGGGGCATGCTCCAGGCCCTGGGGGATGAAGGACACACGACCTTTATGACGCCGGAGGAATTAACCCGGCAGCGGACTGACATCTCGGGCAAGTTTCAGGGGATTGGCGCCTATATCGGTATGGAAAACGGTTTGCCCATCATCGTCTCACCCTTTGAGGGCTCGCCTGCAGAGGAGGCCGGTATCCTGGCGGGCGATATCATCATGGAAGTGGATGGTGAGGACGTCACCACCTGGGCCATCAACGACATCGTAGAGGTCATCCGCGGAGAAGAAGGGACCGAGGTGGTCCTGACGGTTCTGCGCCCCGAGGTAAATGAGAGCCCAGAGATCACCATCGTCCGTGGCGAGATCACCATTCCGGCGGCTACCTGGGCCATGATCCCTGGTACCGAGGTCGCCATGGTGCGCTTGAGCCAGTTCAACGCCAACGCCAGCAAGCAGATCATCAACGCCGTCCGTGAGGCGGAAGCCGCCGGTGCAACCAGCCTGGTCGTGGATCTGCGCAATAACCCCGGCGGGCTCCTGGAACAGGTCATCAAGGTGACCAGCGAGTTTGTAGAGGGCGGCAACGTGCTCCAGCAGGAGGATGCCCGCGGCAACCGCAAGCCCTATCCAGACAAGCGGGGTGGTGTGGCGCTGGACATCCCTATGGTTCTCCTGGTGAACGAAGGTTCGGCCAGTTCGTCCGAGATCTTTGCCGGGGCCATCCAGGATCATGAGCGGGGCGTGGTGGTGGGCGAGACCACATTCGGAACCGGAACCGTGCTGGAGCCCTTTGTCCTGGAAGATGGCTCAGCTTTGATGCTCGGTACCAGCCAGTGGCTGACGGCCGACGGGCGCCTGATCCGCAAGCAGGGCATCGAGCCCGATATCACGGTCGAGCTACCCATGACGGCGGATATCCTCTATCCCAGGGATCTGGAGGATCTGACGGTGACAGAGTTGCTTGAGGGTGAGGATACGCAGCTTTTGAAGGCCCTCGAGTTGCTGGAGGCGCTGCCTGAGGAATAAGCCAACATCGTTTCGGGCCAGAAACACAACAGCCCCTTCAACTGAAGGGGCTGTTTCTTTGTCCCAGGAGGTAGCTACAGCAACGCCAGCAGTTCGGCTGGTTGAAGGACCGGCAGCGGACCTGCCCCGTGTTCCCTGGGGTTTCGGGTGACCACACAACATCAGCCGCCATATTTCTCTTCCAGGTTCTCGTGATGGTCTTCTATCTGTTCATTCGCCAGATCCATCTCCAAACGCAGGGATGAGATGAAGACACTGGCTACCCTAATGGGATCCTCGCTGGTACCGATGGCCTTGACGAGAGCACTGCCTACGATTGCGCCATCAGCGATGCGAGCAACCTGTGCTGAGTGACCGGGCGTGCTAATCCCAAAGCCCACGGCCAGGGGCAGATCGGTCGCCGCCCGGGCGCGTTCAACGAAGGCTTCCAGATCTACCGGCAACTCGTCTCTCGCGCCGGTAACGCCGGACAGCGAGACAAGATAGAGAAATCCATCGGTACGCCTGGCCACGAGCTGGATGCGCTCGTCGTCCTCTGTGGGGGCGAGAAGAAAAATCAGTGCAATCCCCTGTCTGCGCAGGACCGAGTGCAAGGGCTCTGACTCTTCCGGCGGCAGGTCGGGAACGATGAGGCCATCGATGCCGGCCGCCGCCGCACACTGGGCAAAACGCTCCAGTCCCATTTGGTAGATGGGGTTATAGTAGCCCATCAGTACAAAAGGCACCGACAAGCCTTTCTTGCGTAGATCCCCCGCCTGTTCCAGGCAGAGCGACAGGCTCATGCCGTTGGCCAATGCCTGCTGGGCGGCGGCCTGGATGGTGGCCCCGTCAGCCAGGGGATCGCTGAAGGGCACACCCAATTCGACAAGATCGGCGCCGACCGCGACGAGGGTGGGTACCAGCTCCAGCGCGCTGTCAAGCTGTGGATAACCCATCGTCAGGTAGGGCATCAGCGCAGTCCGCCCGGCCGAGCGCAGGGTCTCGAAGGTAGCTGTAATCCTGTTCATCTGTCTCCCTGTTCCGCATTGGCGTCCAGCATCGCAGCTATTGCCGGCATATCCTTGTCGCCCCGGCCGCTGATGTTGACGATCATGACTTGCTCAGGAGCCATGTCAGGCGCGCGCTTGATGGCCTCGGCCACAGCGTGGGCGCTCTCCAGAGCAGGGATGATGCCTTCGAGAGCGCTCAGTCGCTGCAACGCTTCCAGTGCCTCGACATCGGTGGCGTAGGTATAGTCTGCTCGCTGGCTATCGCGCAGCCAGGCGTGTTCAGGCCCGATGGCGGCGTAATCCAGTCCGGCCGAGATGCTGTGCGTCGGCGCGATCTGGCCGTCCGCGTCCTGCAGGACGTAGGTCTGCGTTCCATGGAGTACACCCGGGCGGCCCTTGGACGGGTCGGCAAAGCGTGCCGCGTGCCGCTCCGTCTGGATGCCTTCACCGCCCGCTTCGACGCCGATGAGGGCGACGCTCTCATCGGCGAGGAAGGGATAAAAGAGCCCGATGGCATTTGAGCCGCCGCCGACACAGGCCACGAGCAGGTCGGGCAGGCGTCCCTCGATAGCGAGGATCTGCCGGCGAGCCTCGTCACCAATGACGCGCTGAAAGTCGCGGACGAGGCGTGGGTAGGGATGTGGCCCTAGCGCCGATCCGAGCAGATAATGGGTGGTGTGTACGTTGGTCACCCAATCGCGGATGGCCTCGTTGATGGCATCCTTGAGCGTGCAACTGCCCGAGTCGACCGGTCGCACCTGGGCACCCAGCAACCGCATCCGAAATACGTTGAGCCGCTGCCGGGCCATATCGGTTGTACCCATATAGATGATGCATTCCAGCCCCAGCAACGCACAAACCGTCGCCGTCGCGACGCCGTGCTGGCCGGCCCCGGTCTCGGCGACGATGCGGTTTTTGCCCATTCGCTGGGCCAGTAGGACCTGTCCGAGCGCATTGTTGATCTTGTGCGCGCCGGTGTGAGCCAGATCCTCGCGCTTGAGATAGATGCGCGCTCCGCCAAGGTCCTTGCTCAGCCGCCGGGCCAGGGTGAGAGGGGTGGGGCGCCCGGCATACTCGCTCAAGAGGCGGCGCAATTCTGCAGCGAAGGTGGGATCGGCCTGCGCCGTATCGTATGCTGACTCCAATTCCCGCACGGCTGGAACGAGGGTTTCAGGGATGAAGGCCCCGCCGAAAGCTCCATAGCGGGGTCCATTGGATAGCTGGGGCGGGCAGGCTTTGTGGCTCATGGTTTTCCTCTGACGGCCTGGACGAAGGCCCGAATCCGTGCGTGGTCTTTGATGCCTTTGGCCTGTTCTACCGCACTGGAGACATCCACACCCCAGGGCCGCACTGCCCGGATGGCGTCCCCGACCGTTTCGGGCGCGAGACCTCCAGCCAGCAACAAGCGACAGTCGTTGGCCAGGGAGAGGGCGACGGACAGATTGGCCTGGAGGCCTGTTCCGCCAAAGTGCTCGGGATGGTAGGCGTCCAGAAGGAGCTGGGGCAGGGTCTTGTCGCTCGGAAAAGTGTCGCTGTACTCAACCATGGCGGCTTCAGCCTCGTTGGGGGTTTGGGGACGGATGGCCTTGAAGGCGCGTGGATGCAGTTGCCGTACCTCGTCCGGTAGCTCATCGCCGTGCAATTGGGCCAGGTCGAGACGAGCGGCGCCGAGCACGGCTTCTACGCTGTCCGCTGGATCGTTTACAAAAACACCGACCATGCGCGGAGCACGCGCACCAAGCTCGCTCCGGATCGCCTGGGTGATAGCAGCGACCTGCGCAGGCAGGACGTAGCGTGGGCTCCTGGGGAAAAAGACAAAGCCCAGAAGGTCGGCCCCGGCCTCAGCCGCGCACCGGGCGTCTTCCAAGTTTGTGATGCCACAGATCTTGATCTGCGTGCGCCTGGTAGGCATCGTCATCCGAGCAACTCCCGCACTTTGGCCCCTACATCCTGCGCCCGGACAAGCGCCTCTCCGACGAGGATGGCATCGGCGCCCATGGCTTCTAACCGCTCAACATCGCCCCGGCTGTGGATGCCGCTTTCAGACACCAGAACGACCTCGGGGGGAACCAGGGGGCGCAGGTTCTCTGTTGTACCCAGATTGACCTCAAATGTGCGCAAATCGCGGTTGTTTGTACCGATGATACGGCGGCCATGGGCCAGGCCAAAGCTCAATGCCCGCTCAAGCTCGGTTGCATTGTGGACCTCGACCAAGGCGGCCATACGCAGGTCCTCGACAACGTGGAGGAGGGCTTGCAGAGTCTTATCGTCCAGAGCGGCCACGATGAGCAGGACAGCGTCGGCGCCGGCAGCGCGGGCCTGATAGACCTGGTAGGGGTCGAGGACAAAGTCCTTGCGCAGTACCGGTAAGCTTATGTTCTGCCGTACTGTACGCAGCTCATCCAGGCTGCCCTGGAAATAGTGCTCGTCGGTCAGGACGCTGACGGCTGCGGCGCCACTTGCCTCGTACTCGCGGGCCAGTAGCACCGGATCGAGATCAGGGCGGAGCAACCCCTTGCTGGGCGAGGCTCTCTTGACCTCGGCGATGAGGGAGATGCCAGGGACCCGTAACGCAGCCGCAAAGTCGCGGGGCGGAGGAGCCGAGGTCATCTCTGCCTGGACGGTTTTCAGGGATACCGCAGCCTTGTCACGCGCGATTTCATCCCGCTTCCGGCGTGTGATCTCGTCGAGTATGGTTGGGCCTGACACTAGTCAACCACCCGCTGGCTGTAGTCGATCAGTGCCTCAAGCGTCCCCAGCGCAGCGCCGCTATCGATGCTCTCAGCGGCGCGGGCGATGCCCTCTTCCAGGTCGGCGGCCGCGTGACCGGCCATCAAGGCAGCCCCTGCGTTGAGCAGGACCACATCGCGCCGTGGCCCGCGGTCCTGGCCGTCGAGCACGGTGCGCGTGATGTGGGCATTTTCCCTTGGATCGCCCCCCTTGAGGTCGCCGGCCTTGGCCTGGCGGAAGCCGAGTTCGCCCGGATCCAGCACTTTGGTAACGACATCACCGTTCCCGGGTGCAACGCCAAAGCAGCTGATTCGGTTGGGGCCGGTGGTGGTCAGTTCATCGAGCCCGCCATGTCCGTGCACGACGTAGGCGGCATCACTGCCCAGTTGCAGCAATACGCGGGCCAGTACCTCAGTTAGATCGGCGTCATAGACACCCATCAATTGGGCCGCGGCGCAGGCCGGATTGGTCAGCGGTCCCAGGAGGTTAAAGACCGTGCGGACGCCCAGTTCGCGACGCGGGCCGACGGCATAGCGCATGGCCGGATGCAGGCTGGGCGCAAAGAGAAATCCGATGCCGATTTCGTCGATCGCCTGGGCTACCCGCTCCGGAGCCAGGGTGAGTTTGACGCCCAGGGCTTCCAGGACATCGGCGCTACCAGACCGGCTGCTGACGCTGCGATTGCCATGTTTGGCTACCCCCAGGCCAGCCCCGGCAACCACAAAAGCGGCAGTGGTCGAGATGTTGAAGGTGCCAGCCTGGTCGCCGCCGGTACCACAGGTGTCGATGACGTCGCTTCGGGAAGGGTGCACCGGTACGGCAGCGCTGCGCATAGCACGGGCACAGCCTGTGATCTCGTCCGCCGTCTCTCCCTTGACGCGGAGAGCGACCAGGAAGCCGGCGATTTGGGCCGGCGTGGCGGCGCCGGTCATGATCTCGTTCATCACGGCCTCGGCCTGTTCGGCAGGCAGGGATTCGCCTGCCAACAACTGCTGAATGGTATCGCTGATCATGTGATTTTTCCTTTCCCCTGGCCTGGCGCCAGAAAGTTCTGGAGGATCTTTTTCCCATGCTCGGTAAGGATGCTCTCCGGATGGAACTGCAGGCCGATGAGCGGCGCGGTCTTGTGCCTGAGGGCCATCATCTCGCCCTCGGCCGTATGGGCGGCAGCCTCCAGGCAGTCGGGCAAGGGGCCGTCGACGATCAGGCTGTGATAGCGCATGGCGTTGAAGGGGCTGGGTACGTCCCGCAGTATGCCGCACTGATCGTGGTACACAGAGCTGGTCTTGCCGTGCATAAGGCGTGGCGCCCGATGGACCAGGCCGCCAAAGGCGGCAGCGATGCACTGATGGCCCAGGCAAACACCGAGGATGGGCGTTGTCGCATATAGCTCGCGGATGACGTCAAGTGAAATGCCACCATCGTCGGGGGTGCCCGGCCCGGGCGAGATGACGATGTGGCTGGGGTCCAGATCCCGGATCCCATCCACTGTCACTGCGTCATTGCGGTGTACGGTGGGTTCGGCTCCTAACTCGCCCAGGTACTGCACCAGGTTGTACGTAAAAGAGTCATAATTGTCTATCACCAGAACCATCTTTTCCTCCTAGATTCTCTTCTCGCGAACTGTACAATTGGCCGAGATGTGGCAGAGTTCTTGTGGGCGTCCCGTTTCTTCCATCACACCGTCGGACCCGCCAAGCCTGAAGGTCAAATACCTTTTTCTGCCATTTCAATCGCTACACCCAATGCCCGGGCTTTGTGGAGCGTCTCCTCCCACTCGAGGGTTGGGTCGCTGTCGGCGACGATGCCTCCCCCAGCTTGAAGGTAGGCAACGTCGCCCTGCATCAGGATGGTGCGGATGGTGATGCAGGTATCCATGTTCCCGTTGAAGCCAAAGTAGCCAACGGCGCCGGCATAATGACCGCGCCTGACCGACTCTCAGTTCGTCGATGATCTCCATAGCCCGTACCTTGGGGGCGCCACTGACCGTACCTGCGGGAAAGGTTGCGCGCAAGAGATCGTAGGCATCCACGTCGTCGCGCAGTTGTCCCGTCACGCGGCTGACCAGGTGGATGACGTGCGAATAGCGTTCCACAGTGAGCAGGTCCGGTACCTCCACCGTGCCATAGTTACACACGCGGCCCAGGTCGTTGCGGCCCAGATCCACGAGCATCACGTGCTCGGCCCGTTCCTTGGGATCGGCCAGCAGTTCGGCTTCCAGGGATTGGTCTTCTCGCTCTGTCTTGCCGCGCGGGCGTGTCCCGGCGATAGGGCGGACCTCGGCCTCGCGATCCTGCAAGCGGACCAGCACTTCCGGTGAGGAACCGATGAGGTGGAGCGCAGGATCGCTACCCAGGGATAGGAAAAACATGTAGGGGGACGGATTCAGACGTCGCAGAGCGCGGTAGATACTAAAGGGCTCGGCCTGGGTCCGGCGTCTCAGTCGCTGGGACGGGACAACCTGAAAAACGTCGCCAGCAGCGACATAGTCCTTGGCCCTGAGTACGGCAGCCTCGAACTGGTCTTGGGTCAGGTTTGAGCGAAACTCGCCAGCCACCTGTCCGGGCGCGGAGGCCTGGTTGGGCAACGGAGCCTGCAGTTCGCTCGCCACGGCATCCAACCGAGCGATGGCGTCGTCGTAGGCATCGTCAAGGTCACTGCCCGGTGGCACGTGGGCGTTGGCTACCACCAACAGGCGGTGCCGTACGTGGTCGAATATGACCAGGGTGTCGGTCACGAGTAGATGCAGGTCGGGCAGATTGAGTTCATCCCGCGTTGTATCTGGCAGCCGCTCGAAAAAGCGTACCAGGTCGTAGCCCAGGTAGCCGACAGCGCCGCCAAAGAAGCGGGGCAGATCCGGTGCCATGTCGCCCATAGGTGCCACTGGCTGGTAGCGGCCCAGTTCAGCGGCGACGGCGTGAAGCGGATCCTCTCCACCGGCAAGATACCGCGTCTCGGCCTGGTCGTTGTCCAGGACGGTCAGCTCGCGGCCGCGGGTGATGATCTGGCGGCGCGGATTGAAGCCCAGGAAGGAATATCGCCCCACCTGCTCGGCTTTTTCCACGCTTTCGAGCAAGAAACTCGGCCCCTGACCGCGCAACTTGAGATAGACTGAGACGGGCGTCTCCAGGTCTGCCGCCAATTCACGGTAGACCGGTACCAGCGCGCCGTGAGCGGCTATCGTGCGAAATTGCTCTCGTGACAAGATGTCCATGCCCTCTTGCTCCTCAAATAGAAAACGCCTCTCGTCCCTTCAGGGACGAGAGGCGTTTACAATATCCCGCGGTGCCACCCTTTTTAGGCTGGTTTAGAGCAATAAAAAAACGCGCCATGAGCGCGTTGCAAGCCAGCCTCACTCTTTGCAGGTACGGCCCCTCCATAGTGGGAGGCGATACCCTCGGCCCTGATAACGGTGGCGACTCCGTCCAGTCCTATAGGGCGTACCGAACGCCGTTCGGACTGTCAGCTCCCCGGCCCATTCACGTCTGCCGCTTGCGAGCGGGCTTTCAGCACAAGGCCCGCCTCTCTGGCGCGCGCTCAGGCGCTACTACTCCGGATCATAGCCGTTACGAATCTTGCTTTGTGGCTGCTAATATACACCAAGAAGCTAGATTTGTCAAGTTTGGGTTTTTGGTCATCTGGTCATGAACGACTGTTCAGGAGAGGATTTGCTTTCTGGGGCGAGTGTGATATAATGATTTCTGCATCGAACTCTCACTACAGCTCTGGCCCAATTTAGCCTAATCTGGGGCGCACAGCAAGCTGCGCACTCTGTTGTATCGTCTGCACTGCGCCTTCTTCTTTGAGGATGCGTACCTCGCGGCTGATGCTCGACCCCCAACAGCAACGCCTGCCGGGAGCATTGGTAGCCAGCCATCGCTTCGGGGCAGAATTCTGTTGAAACTCCAGAGGAATCAGATGACCGGGCGAGATGGCACGCCCATGAACCAGGTCCACAGTACCTGGAGAGAGGAGTGAATGCTGATGAGCGAGCAGGACAATGTACGAGTGGTACAGGAGTGTTTCCAGGCACTTGGCGCCCGGGACGTACCCGCTATGATGCAATTGCTGGCGGAGGACGTGGTGTTGGTCTCACCTGGACCTCCGGACTTGGTCCCGTGGGCTGGCGAGTACCACGGTCCCGACGGAGTTGGCCAGTACTACATGGCATTATCTCAGGGTGTCGAGACATCGGGGATGGAAGTCCGGGAGCTCATCGCCCAGGGGGATAAGGTCGTGGCGTTGGGCCAGCATACGGGCCGCGTCCGGGCCACCGGCCGCAGTTATGATCTGAACTGGGTTCAGGTCTATACCGTGCGCGATGGCAAGGTTGCCGCCCTGCACTCCTACCATGACACCTTTTTGGTGGCCGAAGCTGCGCGCAGTGATTGAAGCCTGCTGAACGTACCGCCACCGTGCCAATGCCGGATCGGAGTGCAATCTGCCCGCCATCTGGTGGTGAGGAGGGACGAGTTCCGCTCCTCCTCACCACCAGGTGGCGGGCAGAGGCTACTGGACGCTCTATCCAGAAGGGCAGAGCGAATCGTGCCAGTCAGTAGTCAACAGGGTCACTCATCACGCTTGAGTTGAAGTGTCTCCAACGCGGCGTGCCCGTCGACCATAAGTTCAGGATAGGACATGACCAGCATTTCAGGCTGTGAATCGCCGTCCAGATCAGTCACCAACACTTTGCCAAGCTCAAGGCTGGCTTGGCACTCTGGCTTCCTGTAGGGTGCCATTGCCGGCGCTCAAAAGTATCTGGATTGCCTTGCCCGGCTTGTCAGGCGCCAGCACGTCTAGGTGCGCGTCGCCATCCAACTGCGACGCCGCAAACTGCCAGGCAGTCGCCCCGGTTTCATAATCCACGCCATCTTGCAGAGTACCATCCCCATTGTTCAGCAGTACACCCAGGTTGCCATGCTCCGAGGAGATGGCCAAGTCAACGCGAGCATTACCGTTCAGGTTCTCGGCTTGCACATCCAGAGGTAGCCCGCCACTTGGATAGTCCACGCTGTTCTGGAATGCGCCATCGCCCTTGTTGAAGAACAGCCTCACTATGCTGCTCCCCTGGTCTGGTACAATTGGGTCCGGGCAGCCGTCGCCGTCCAGGTTGGCAGCGATGATGTTCCAGACCTTGTCCACATGCCGTTTCCTTGACCTCTCTATCCCCTTTTGGGAGCGACGAGATACGGGGTACGTTCCACAGGTTGCAGTTGGCGCACGACCAGTACCAACTGGGGCGAGCCGTCCTGGAGGGGGTGGCCTACGGCCTATGCTAGCTCCTGGATCTTTGCCAGGAGCTGGGTGTGCCAATCGACCAAACTGTTCTTGCCGGTGGAGGCTCTGCTACCCAGGGTTGGCCCCAGATTATGGCCGATGCCTGCCAGCGCGATGTCATGATCCAAACCGGCAAAGAGACAGTGACGCGAGTGCTGTATGCTCTGTGCCAAGCGTACCTGGGGCGCGAGGCGTGAGAGACTGGAAGAGCCTTTTGCAGACATTCGACGAATCTGATATAATCCTCTGCGGCCGCGAGTTCGGCCCTGTCTACGAAAGCGGATATCAGTACTACAGGGCATTCGCACAATTCACCCTGGCGCAATCCGACACGGTGTCCTGAAGGCGCGGATCTAAGCTTGTGACATTGGTTTATGATGCTGCCTATGGAGGAGAGGCAAACGTGACTAGAAAGAGTAGAAGACTCGGTGCGGGCAGGACCCCCAGTCTCGCGCTGACTCTGAGACTCTCAGACAGGAGGCATCCAGTCTGAGGTGTTATTCATCGACCGTCAGCCGCCACTGGTGCAGCCTTCCGGTTAATAGGGAGATCAAAGTATGGGAGATTTCGAATACGTACGTGCGCGTAGCCTGCGTGAGGCCGTGGACTACCTCGGCGAGCCTGGCCTGAGAAGCCGCATTCTGGCTGGAGGTACCGACTTGGTCAACCAGTTTCGCAGCGACGAGAGTTCCTGCGACAGAGTCGTGGACGTGGGACACGTTCCGGAGCTTCGGGTCATTCGAGTTGATGACGAGGTGCATATCGGCGCAGCGGTGACCCACGCCGAGGTCGCAGCCCACCCAGGCTTGCAGGCGGGGGCGCCTCTCCTGGTCCAGGCTTGCCGCCAAATCGGCAGCCCCCAGATTCGCAACATTGCCACAGTAGGTGGAAACGTCGTCAATGCAGCGGCCTGTGCCGACACGCTGCCAGCCTTGGTCTGCATGGGCGCTAATGCTGTCGTGGTCGGCAGTTCAGGCAGGAGTTCTGTTCCCGTGGCCGATTTGGTCACCGGTGTGAACCGAACCGTGCTTGCCAACGACAGCTTGGTCGAAGCTTTCGTGTTCGATGCAGCGCCGGCAACGAGCCGATCAGACTTTCAGCGCATTGGCCGCCGACGGGCAATGTCGATTGCCCGGCTTTCGGTGGCGGCCATGGGCATGTTGGATAGCGAAGGCCAGGTTGCCCTGATCCGGCTGGTGCCCGGAGCAGCTTTTGCCCGGTTCCAGCGAGCAACCGTCGTTGAAGAGATGCTCCGAGGCCAACGACCTTCCGCACAACGGATACAGGCGGCAGGGCAGCGCATGGCCGAACTGTTTATGGAAGAATCAGGAGGACGCTGGTCGGCGCCATACAAGGAAAAGACCATTGCGGCGCTTACCGTCCGTGCATTGAACGAGGTGCTGCAAGCATGAAGATAAGTTTCACGTTGAATGGCAACCCGGTGGAGGTGGAGGCGCCAGCCAGTATCAGCCTGCTTCAGCTCTTGAGAGAGTACTTGGGCCTGACCGGCCCCAAGCCAGGCTGTGAGGTGGGCGAATGTGGTGCCTGCGCAGTGTTGTTGGATGGCCAAGTCGTTAACTCGTGCCAACTGCTGGCCCCTCAGGTTGGCGATCGAAGCGTGACGACCATCGAGGGGATTCGCGGCGCCGATGGTGGGCCGAACGACCTACAACTGGCCTTTCAGGAATTCGGTGCTGTGCAGTGCGGCTACTGCACGCCGGGCATGATCATGGTCGCTGATGCCTTGTTGGCGCAGAATACGCAGCCTACGCGCGAGGAGATTCGGGAAGGGATTTCTGGTACCCTGTGCCGGTGCACTGGCTATCAACAGATTGTCGATGCCGTGGAGGCAACCGCAGCCCGGCGGCGGGCAGGTAACAGGAGGGACGCATGACGACTCTCAACCACGTAGGCCGGCCCGCTGATGGTGTCGATGGCCTGGAAAAGATGATGGGCACGATCCGGTATGTGGGTGATATTCGGCTGCCAGACATGCTCCATACCAAGGTACTGCGCAGCCCTGTGCCTCATGCCAGAATCGTGCGTTTGGATGTCGAACCAGCCCTACAGGTGCCAGGCGTGGTAGCTGTCATCACCCCGGACGACTTTGTAGACCACAGTCTGTGGGGATGGCCCATCAAGGACCAATATGTACTGGCTTACCAGAAGGTGCTCTATGTAGGCAATGCGATTGCCGCGGTTGCCGCCGAGACGGCGGAGGCGGCCCGGGCAGGGGTCGATGCCATCGAGTTGGAGCTGGAAGAACTGCCCGGCGTCTTTGATCCGGAACAGGCTTTGGCACCGAATGCGCCCCAGGTCCCCCTCGTTCCTGTTTCTGAACAGGGCAACTTTTGCGCGAAGCATATCGTCCGTTACGGGGATCCAGAACCCATTCTGGAGCAAAGCCCTGTGTTGTACGAAGAAACTTTCCGTACCGGCCGTCAAGAGCACGCCTACCTGGAACCTGAAGCGGCATTGGCCATTCCCCATCCTGATGGCAGTGTCACTATTCGGTACAACGGCCAGAGTCCCTTTATCAACCACACTCATATGTGTACCGTGCTGGGGCTGCCTTCTGAGAAAGTACGTATCATCACGCCTCAGGTCGGCGGCTCCTTTGGTGGGAAGGATGATCTCGGCTACCAAACATCAGGGCAGGTCGCGGCGCTGGCCCTGAAGTCAGGGCGACCGGTCAGGCTGGTGCTGGGTCGTGAGGAATCGATGATGGCCTCGTACAAGCGCGAGCCGATGTCGATCCAGTTTCGAATCGGTGCCGATCAAGATGGCAACCTGCAAGCAGCCAAGGTCGACATGTTGGCCGACAGCGGCTGCTACAGTTCCATGACAACGCTGGCCATGCTCAGGGCATCTTTGCATGCTGCCGGCGCCTATCGGTACGATGCGGTGCACGTCGATACGACCAGCGTCTATACCAACAACGGATTCTGTGGCGCTTTTCGTGGTTTTGGAAATACAGACGCTGCTGCCGCTGTGGAACAGGCTATGGATGACTTGGCCCACAGACTGGACCGCGATCCCATTGACTTCCGACTGCAGAACTGTGTCCGTCAAGGCGACCGCTTAATGACGGGCAACGTCGTCGACCATGAGGTCAAGCTGGCCGAGTGTCTTGACTGGGTGCGGGACAAGTCTGATTGGAAACGCAAGCGCAAGGAGTTTCCACTGCTGGCAGGCGAGGTACGAAAGGGCATTGGCGTCAGTTGCTACATGCATGGCAGCAGTTTGGGTGGTGAAGGTGAAGACTATGCCAACACAACGCTACGAATTGGGGATGATTGCCGCGTCACCTTGACCTCGGGCTTGACCGACTATGGTCAAGGCAGTCGCACTGTCTTTACCTTGATCGCAGCCGAAACCCTGGGTGTGGAACCGGCTCGCATCCGTGTGCTGAGGCCAGACACCGATACGGCCATCGAATCAGGGCCAACGGTTGCCTCCCGAGCCTCCATGTTGGGCGGCAACGCTGCCCGAGTCGCAGCCGAGAAACTGGACAGGCTGTTGCGCTTTGCGGCCGCAGATGCCCTTGACTGTACCCCAGCTCAAGTGACCCGCCATGGCGAGCTGTACGTAAATCCTGACGAAGATGAGCTGGCCTTTGAGCAAGTCGTGGACAGGGCGCGCGAGATGGGGCTGACCCTCTCCGTCCAGGGCAAATGGAGCATGCCCCACATCGAGTGGCATGAAGAAACTGGAACCGGTACCCCCTACTACTGCTATACTTTTGGAGCCCATGTGGTCGAAGTTGAGGTCGATCTGCCGATCGGACAGGTGACGGTGTCCAAAGTCTGGGCCGCCCACGACAGCGGCAGGATTATCTATCCTCAGGGCGCTTACGGTCAGATGTACGGAGGAATCGCCCAAGGTATGGGCTATGGTTTGCTGGAGGAAATGAACTACCAGGATGGTTATCCCCAGTCACTCAACTATGACACCTACCTGATCCCGACGGCGCTGGACGTGCCAGAGATCGAGGCTACGTTCATCGAGACCCACTTTCCAGAAGGGCCGTATGGAGCCAAGAACCTGGCCGAGCCAGTTCTAGTCGGGACGGCGCCAGCCCTGGCCAATGCAGTATTTCACGCGACCGGCATCCGCCATCACCAGCTTCCACTCACGCTTGAGCGGGTCTTGCTGGGCCATGACCTGCAGCCGGGCAAAGGAGAGACTGCGTGCCACAGGGCCCTGGGCCTGTGAGGGCGTGGTCGACGGCAACAAACTAGAGACCTAGAGATTTCAGGATTGGCTGGGAGGATGGGTATACTTGGGTCCAACCGACAGTATTTGCTATGTCACGGTCCTGATTGATCCGTCTCCCCGGGCAAGAATCCGCGCAGGCAATCCAAAGCGTCCTGGAACATCTGCAGCGTGGTGGCATCGTCAGCAACTTGCATAAAGTAGTGCGACAGGCCCTCGTAGGTGTGGAGTTCATGGGCCAGCCCCCGGTGCTCCAGCTCCTCAGCAAACTGCACACTCTGGGAGAGGGGCACCAGTTCATCGGCCGTGCCGTGGAGCAAGCAGGCTGGCGGCAGATTCTCCAGATGATAGGCAACGCTGTACTTGAAGTACTGTTCCGGTGAGCGGTCCGGCAGACCCAGAGCCATGTGCAGTTGACCGAAAGGGGGACGGGTCTGGGCCGCACCCGTCTCCAGATCGTGGTGGAAGGCAAAACCATCGGCCATGCCGCCGAGTACCAGGGCCACATCGACTTGATCCGTCAAACCCAGCAGGCGATAGGCGTGCAGCGAGGTAAAGCTGGCGCCGACCAGGGCCAGGCGCTCCAGATCGGCGCGAGAGGACAGTCGCCCCTGGCGCAGGTATTCCACGGCTGTCAGCAGGTCGGCCACATCCTCGTCAAGGTCGATGCCACGCAGCGGATAGCAGGCCAGGACACTGAACCCCTCGGCGGCAAAGGGAACGGGGATGATCTCCCAACTGAGTACAGGTCCCGGCAAGACGAGCAGCATGGTAGGGAATGATCCGCCCTCCCCCAGTGGTTCATAGAGGTAGCAGTCGTTCACCCACAAGCCCGCTCTTTCGAAGCTAAAGCGAGTCCGCAGCGCCGCGCTAGGGATGGGGGCCGTCACGGTTACGGTTGTCGTGGGACTGACGACCAGCGAGTGGTCCACGCGAATCTCTGGCGGGTCCGCGGGGGCCAGGGAAAGATCGTAGCCAGTGGATTCCGCTGTCAGACTGGACGGCTATGGCATGCTTGAAGCACAAGCCTGCGAGACAGGTCTGGTTGAATGCGTCGTCATAGCCGCGTTTGCCAGCGACCGGGACGTAGCGGCCAGGTGGTACGCCGTCGATTCGGTACTGGCCATCTGGGCCGGTACCGGCAGAATAGCTGTGACCCAGCGGCGAGGAGACAAGCACCACGGCGCCAGGAACCGGCTCACCACTTACATCGTGGACCATGCCTGTGATGGCGCCGGCTGGGTCCTCGGTGTGCACTTTGGGTCCGCCAACTGCCTTGACAATCTTGTAGAAAATGACGTTGCGCAGGGCAGTGATCTTGGGATCGGCGCTGTAGCCAAACCAGAACAGGCCCAGAAGCAAGAGTCCAGCCAGGAGCAACAGTGACCCGCGAAGGCCCTTGCCCATATAGCGGTCCGGCTTACCAGCGGTCTCGGGAGCCTTGCCCCGCAGAGCCCGATGGCTGGGACTCCTGGTTCCCTCCCGCCAGGGGTACACCCAGCAGCAGCGTCGCCAATACAAAGCCAGCCAGGAACCCGGCCAGGATGGCCACGAGGGGGGTACCGCTGTGCTTGATGGCAATACCGATGTAGGCCCAGACGATCACCAGGACGTAGGCAATATCGCCCCGGGAAATGCTGACTGCTGAAGCGATGAGCGCTGCCGCGACCAGCATGATGGCTGCCCATGCTTCGGGGCTCAGGAGCCAGCCGTTCCAATTCAAATAGTCCAGCAGGGATGTCACGTTGGCGATGGTTGCCACCGTGATCCAGCCCAGGTAGAGGCTAAAGGGTACGCGAAGGAGCCAGGTCTCGGTGGCTGGAACGCTCGTGCGGCCGGTGCCCAGTCGCAGGTAGATGGCGATGAGCAGCAGCAAAAGCGCGACCATGGCCACCAACGTGAGAGCAAAGTATTCATAGTGCCAGAGAAAGAGCCAGGCGATGTTGGCGATGCAGCTCAGAACGTAGAGCCAGCCGGTGCTGCGCTGCCTCGGGTTCTCCCGTTGGGAGGGCAGCAACTGGTAGATAGAATAGGCGATCAGGGCCAGGTAGATCAGGCCCCAGATGGCGAAAACGTAACCCGCTGGCACAAAGTAAACGTCAAAGCGATCCGAGATCTCACCTGTGGACTGTCCGTTCAAGGGTAGGGTACTGGCCAGGCCGTTGACCACAATGACGCCAATAGTAGACAGTAGAACGAGCACCTGTCGTAGGATGTCTTTCATCTGCAAAATCTCCTTTCTCTATGTTGCTGCCTCAGGGGCAAGCCCAACCTTGCTGTAGTGGCCTCTTTATTATACCGCAAAAAGTACCAGACTGCAACAGCCGGAGCTGTTCGGCAACAGTTCCCATGAGCAAGTCCCAGATTTTAGTACTTGACAAAGCCAGTGCCCTGTGCCATAATTGTATACAAGTCTACACGCATACAATGGGTCAGCGCAGTGACCGCCATTGGGGTGAAAGGCATGGCATTGGAACTTTTCGACAAACCTCAATCCAGAACGCTTCGAACCGAGATAGTGGATATCCTCCGCGATGCCATCATCAACGGAAAGCTGCAACCCGGCGAACACCTGAAGGAAAGCGCGATCGCGACGCAGCTATCGGTGAGTCGCAGCCCGGTACGCGAAGCCTTCCGCCAGCTAGAGCAGGAAGGTCTGATCGTCAGCATCCCCAACCAGGGCAGCTTTGTCAAGGTCTTTACTGAGCACGACGTCAGGGAGGTCTTTACCCTGCGCTCTGTGCTGGAGGATCTGGCTTGTGAGATCGTCCTGAGGGAGGGCAAGCTTCTTCCTATGGACCTGGAGCGGCTTGAAGTCTATATCGAGTGGCAGCAGCAGGCCGTCGCAGCCAAGGATTTCGACAGGCTGACCAAGCTGGACATGGAGTTCCACGAGTTTCTGTGTGAGAAATCTGGGTTTGAGCGCCTGCTCAAGATGTGGCGTGGCCTGCGGGCTCAGGTCCAGGTGTTGTTTTACCAGCGGTTTCAGGCTCTTGAAGAGGTGCCTGAAACCGTTGACACGGACCACACGGCCATTCTGGATACCTTGCGCCAGGGGGACTTGGCGCAGTTTTCCCGCGTCAACAAGGAGATCAACGAAAGGGTTGCGCAAGAGTGCATCCAGGTTATGCGCGCAATGCACAAGCAAGTCGAATCTCCGGAATCGGAACACAAACAGATTGCAGAAAGGACTTGAGTGTGAGCATCCAGTATTCTGTCATTCTGGCCTTTGTGGGCCAGATGAGCGATCGTTTTTGTACCTACCATCAACCCCGGAACCTGGCTGAAAAGCTATCGCTCTGCGCCACGATCGAGGGCATACGAGGGATTGAGCCGGTCTACCCTTTTGACTTTGAAGGAGTGACACCGGAATCGTTCAAAGGGCTTCTGGCCGAGAACAACCTTGATGTCTCCTCTGTAAATGTCAACATCAAGGCGGAGCCCAAATTCCACCAGGGGGCCTTGACAGCCAAGGATCCAGGTATCCGGGCCGAAGCGGTGCGGTACCTTCAGGCTGGTATGGACTGGGCCGCCGATCTGGGAGTGAACCTGATTACATGCTGCCCCCTGGGCGACGGCCACGATTATCCTTTCGAGATCGACTACAGCCAGGCCTGGCGCTGGACCCTGGATTGCCTGGGGGAAGCAGCGGCCTCGCGCCCAGACGTCAAGCTCAGCGTCGAGTACAAACAGAGCGAGCCGCGGGGCCGCGTGATCGTGCCGAACGCGGGCGTGGTCCTGCTGCTTTGCGAACAGATTGGACTGGACAACGTGGGGCTGACACTGGATACCGGCCACGCGCTCTATGCGGGCGAGACGCCAGCCCAAACCATTAGCCTGGCCGCTGACGCCGGCCGGTTGTTCTTGATCCACATCAACGACAACTACCGGAACTGGGACTGGGACATGATGCCTGGTTCGGTCAACTATTGGGATTGGCTGGAGACACTGTTGGAACTGGACAGGGTTGGCTATAGGAGTTGGTTGGTTTCCGATGTTTTCCCGGCACGAACAGACCCCGTCGAGACGCTATCTGCCAGCTACCGGGCGATTGTGTATGGGGAGAGGTTGTTGGACAAGTTCGGGCGGGAACGTCTCCGGGAGATGATCAGCCGGAGAGACGTGATCCGTGTCTACGACGATCTGCAGAGGCTGATGCTTGGGGAAACGCTCTCTTGATTGGGGCCTGCTACCGCTATTGCAGCGATTGCCGAGACAGACAGATGATGAACTGATGAAGGGACTATAAATGGCAACATCGTACATTGCTCCATTGTCAATCGAAGAACTTGAAAAAAAGGCCGTCATTATCCGTTGCGACATCATCAACATGATCCACGAGGCAAATGCCGGACATCCGGGCGGCTCGCTGTCGGCCGCGGACATTGTCACGGCCCTCTACTTTCGCCTGATGAAGGTCGATCCCGGAAACCCGGACTGGCCGGATCGGGATCGCTTTATCCTGTCCAAGGGCCACGCCTGCCCGGTTTGGTACGCCGCATTGGCTGAGCGGGGCTTCTACGACAAGGCGCATCTCAAGACCTTGCGCAAGCTGAACAGCATTCTGCAGGGGCATGCCGACATGCGCAAGACGCCGGGGGTTGATATGACGGTGGGCTCGCTGGGCCAGGGCTTTTCGGCTGGCATCGGCATGGCCCTGAGCGGCAAGCTGCGCAAGAAGGACTATCACGTCTGGGTCATGGTTGGTGATGGTGAAACGCAGGAAGGGGCGATCTGGGAAGCCGCCATGTCGGGCGCCAAGTACAAGCTGGACAATCTGACCGTTATCGTCGATAAGAACGGGTTGCAGAATGACACTTTTGTCGATGATGTCATGCCCGTCGACCCCCTGCCTGACAAGTGGCGGGCCTTCAACTGGAACGTGATAGAGATCGATGGGCACGACATGGCCCAGGTGGTGGAAGCCCTGGAGAAGGCCAAGACGGTCAAGGGCATCCCCACGGCCATCATCGCCCACACGGTCAAGGGCAAGGGCGTGTCATTCATGGAAAATGTCCCCAAGTGGCATGGCGCAGCGCCCTGTGACGAGGAAGCCGTGCAAGCCCTTCAGGAGATTCGGGGAGGGACAGAATGATGAACGCTGCAGTATCTGCCTACCACTATGTCCGCCCTGAGATTGAGGAGAGATTGGCTTGGGATGATCCCTTTGCTGGCGTGGAGAAGCAGCCGACCCGCTACGCCTACGCCGAGGCCATCCTGGAAGTTGGGGAACAGAACGAGGATGTGGTTCTCCTCGATGCCGACGTGGCCAAATCGATCAAGACCTGGAACTTTGGTGAAAAGTACCCGGAAAGATGGTTTAATTTTGGCATCGCCGAGCAGAACATGATAGCCGCGGCGGCTGGGATGGCCACCACCGGCCTGATTCCCTTTGCTTCGACCTACGCCGTTTTTGCCAGCCTGCGGGCCCTGGACCAGATCCGCAACAGCATCCACTACCCGCGCCTGAACGTCAAGATCGCCGCCAGCCACGGCGGGATCACGCCCGGACCCGATGGCGTGACCCACCAGGGGCAGGAGGACCTGTCCATCCTGCGATCCATTGCCAACTCGACCGTCATCGTGCCCTCGGACTCGGTCACGACCAAGATGGCCATCTGGGCCATGGTGGACTGGGAGGGGCCGGTCTACATCAGCTTCACCCGCGATCCGGTTCCGGTGCTGTATACGGAGGATTATCCCTACGAGATCGGCAAAGCGGTGGTGGTCCGGGATGGTACAGACGTCACCATCGTCGCCCTGCGCGACTTGGTGGCCCATGCCCTGGTCGCCGCCGAGCGCCTGACAGGCGAGGGACTGAGTGTGCGTGTCATCGACTGCCACACGCTGAAACCGCTGGATGAGGACAGCATCCTTCAGGCGGCTCGCGAGACGGGCGCTATCGTTACCGCTGAGAACAATGTCATCTTTGGCGGGCTGGGCAGCGCGGTGGCCGAAGTCCTGGTGGAAAACCTGCCGATCCCGATGGAGCGCATCGGGGTCCGCGACACCTTTGCCGAGTCGGGGCCCTACCTGGAGGTCATTGACAAATATGGTCTGACAGCGCCGCACATCGCCAATGCCGTGCGGAAGGTGGTTGCTCGCAAAGGGCAATCGTGAGAAGGGTTTCGCAATGTTTCGATCCCGCAATGCCAGCGTACGGTGGGGTGTTTGTCTATTCCAGAGTTCATGCTGGCTCAGTTTTATCACGTGGACCCGATAGAATCTGCGTGCTTGCATAGGAGGAGCAGTATCATGGCCGACAAGGGAAAAGCCTTTTTGAGGGGCGAGGAATTCTATTTCGACCTACCTGAGGAGTGGAACCTGTTGCTCATGGCCGAACCGGAGGATCTGTGCGGCATCAGCGACGTGGGTGAGGCCGTCCAGGAGCTGTTGGCGCATCCCTCAGGCATGGCGCCGCTGGCCGAGGTGGTGGCAGGTCTGCCCCACAAAAAGACGGTCATCATCAGCGAAGATCAGACGCGCCCGACGCCGGTGGACCAGATCTTGATCCCGTTGTTGAATGAACTCAATCGATTGGGAATCCCGGATGAGGAAGTGGACGTCATCATCGGACGGGGTACACACCGCGTGCCCACCGAAGAAGAGGTCCTCAACAAAGTCGGCCAGGAGGCACTGGATAGGCTGCGGGTCAGCGTACATGAGCCCGACGATGGCGAGTTCACCCATCTGGGTACTACGAGCCGGGGCACCGAGGTCTATGTGAACCGCCTGGTAGCAGATGCGGCCTTGACCATCGGCATCGGCACGACCAATCCCCACTATTTTGCCGGCTATAGCGGAGGGCCCAAACTGATCCTGCCGGGGGTATGCAGCCGGGAGAGCATCAAGCAGAACCATGTCCTGATCCGCAACCCCATGGCCAACACAGGCATCATGGAGGGCAATCCGGTCTGGGAGGATATGCTGGAAGCGGCCCGCTTGGCCAAGCTGACCTTCAAGTTCGATGCGCTGCTAAACGCTGCAGGGGAGATCAGTTGTCTCTATGGTGGCGAGGTAGAGGCCCAGCAGCGCGAGGCAGTCGAGGGCCTCAAGGAGATGTACGGCGCGGCAGTTCCGGCTCAGGCTGACGTGACCATTACGTCGGGCCATCCCTTGGAGGTGAACCTCATCCAGTCGGGCAAAGCGATCCTGCTGGCGGACGCGATCACCAAGCCGGGCGGGACCATCGTCCTGGTCTCAGCCTGTCCCAGTGGCGCCGGACCGTTGATGTATGAGACGCTGAGAGAGCGACCAGGGGCCGATGAGGTAGTAGACTGGATTGCCGTGGGCAGGTCAAACCCCACCGGCGGTCCCATGGCTTCTCGCCTGCGCAACCTGGTACAGTCCAAGCAGCTCGTGATCGTGACGGATGGCCTGACCCAGGAGCAGTTGGCTGATATGGAGTTCGGTTACGCGGCCTCGGTGGACGACGCGTTGAGCCAGCTGTCCCGGGGCAATGGCAGCCGCGACGTGGTTGTTCTGCCTGTTGGGGGGAGCACCTACCCCTATCTGGCCTAGATCCTACAACGAGGTCGCGGCGGCGAGGAGCCGCGTCATGGTCTGGATAGAATTCGCGGTAGGCCCAAGTACTGACGGACCTTTTCTTTCCTTCCTCCTCTGGGTGGGCGCCTTGGCTACGTTTTCGTGGCCCGGGCGCCCGTCGTGCGTCAGGCACGCGTGGACCCCACGGTACGCGCTTTGTCGAAGCGCTGTGAGTGTGCTACAATGCGCGGACTGGCGGTATGATGATATACATCGAACTCACTCGTTTTCTCCTGCCCCTGGTCCTGATGATGGTGGTGCAGGAGCTGGGCACGCAGGTGTTGAACGGCGGCATGGCCCGTCTGCCAAGAGCGACAGAGACCCTGGCCAGTTTTGGACTGGCCTGGTTCCTGGTCAGCTTTTTGATTACGACCATGCTGCAGACCAGGCAACTGGGCCTGGTGCTGGTCGATGGCTGGCAGGCCTTCAAGCGGGTACAGTGGTTTGTCCTGCTCTTCGGGCTGCTGTTGGGGGCCCTTCTGGCCGGTCTGGTCCTGACCCCGTTGGGTGACTGGGTGATCGAGGATCTGCACGGGGTCAGCCAGAGCCTGGGCGCCGTAGCCCGGACGGCGATCCTGTGGCTGATTCCCCTCCCCCTGCTCCGGGGACTGGCCTGGTTCCATTCAGGATTGCTGCTTCGCATCCGCCGGACCGGTGTGGTCAGCGTGGCCATGCTTGCCAGTATGGTCGCCAGTACGCTGGCTGTATTCGCCCTGCTGCCGACCGGCCTTTGTACAGGCCGATCCCATCCGCCTGCCCATCCTGGTCATCTATGCTGGCGCCCTCGCCGAGTTGGCCGTTGTTCTCTGGGGAAACTGGCACAACGCAGAGCATCTTCTGCGGGATCCGGGATCTGATCCTGCCTATTCCGAGGTGCTCCGCTTTTTTTGGCCTCTGGCTCTGATCATGGCTATCCAGGGCTTGAGCCGGCCGCTCATCAACCTTTTTGTGGCCAGAGAAGCTGGCGGGACTGAGGCGCTGGCTGTATTGACCATCACCTATGCCCTTGGCCTCATGCCCTACGGTTGGCTGAACGAGATCCGGAGCCTGCCGACTGCGTTCCAGGACAGGGAAAATAGCCTGGCGCACATCCGCCGCTTTGCGATTGGGTGCGGCCTACTGTCCTTTGCCATCATGATCCTGCTATTTTGGACGCCAGTCCGGGATTTTATCCTGGGTACGCTGCTCGGCGTTAGCGCCGAGCTGGTGGCAGCCGCGGCGATGCCGCTGATGGTCTTTACCTTCTTCCCCCTGGTGGTGATGGCCCGCGCCTACCTGCATGGCATCGGGCTGTTCGAGCGCCGTACCCAGGCCATGGCGCCCAGCGCGCCGGCTCGCGTTGTGGCCGTGTTGGTCGCACTGGTCCTCCTGCCGTTCCTGGGGGTCTATGGTGCGACTCGGGGTGTAGCGGCGTTGCTGTTCGGATTCATGGTCGAGACGCTGGTCGTGTGGTGGGGGCTTCGCGGCCGGGCCCAGTGGGGGCTAAGGAAGGTACTGGAATCATGACGACACCGGGCGATCCACTTGCGCTGGCCCATTGGCGCCGGACCGTAGCCGAGATCTACGCTGCCGTGCGGAAGGCGCCGCCAGCCGGGCAGGCGAGTGCCTGGGAAGTATTCCGGGTGGCGAGAAATGATCTATTCAAGTCGCACCCTCAGACTCCGCTGACGGCAGGGCAGCGAGCACAATTTTCGAGCCTGGCCTATTTCCCCTATGATCCAGCCTGGCGGGTCGTGGCTACTCTGGACAGGGAAGTAGAGCGGGAGACGCTGGCCGTGGAACTGCCCGCAGAGGGCCTGTTCCATTATACACGCGTTGCTCGTGTTCGATTCAAGGTCGAGGGTCGCGAGGCGGTGCTGGACCTGTTCTGGATCGAGGGCTATGGCGGCGGGCTCTTTTTGCCCTTCCGGGATGCCACCAATGGCGTCCAGACCTATGGGGGCGGGCGTTACCTGTACGATGCCATCAAGGGCGCAGACCTGGGATCCAGCGCTGATGGTACGGGCCAGCTCTTGCTGGACTTTAACTATGCCTACAACCCCTCCTGCGCTTACAACGAGCAGTGGGTCTGCCCCCTGGCGCCGGTGGAGAACTGGTTGTCCTTTCCGGTGGAGGCCGGGGAAAAGGCGTTCGAGGTTTGAAGGGCCGGCACTCCAGCCTGCAACAGGCACTGTACCAGTTTGCCAAGATGGTACAATGCGACTGGCCCATTGCTGGACGCCTACCGCTTCTGGCCCACGACTACCAGGTTGCCATAGTTTTCCCGGTCGTAGGGAACCAGGGGTAGCTTGGTGTCGGCCAGGCTGTGCGTCATTGCCAGTCCCGTATCTGAGAACAGGGCGCGCCACTCTGGCAGGGAATAGAACCGGATCCGTTCCGGTTCGGCGGCCGTGTTCAGCACGCCGTCACCGTCGATGAACATGAACTCGCTGACGTAGGTGCAGGTCTCCGGCTCCCACCACGTCTTGCGCAGGCCATAGCCGCCGCCGTACTGGCTCCACGAGCGCTGGGGTGGGCGGACGACCATCTGCGTTGGGTCCGAGACATCGATGAGGATCCGCCCGCCCGGCGCCAGAGCGCGTGCCATACGGGCCAGCACATCGCGGTTGGCCGCGTCATCAAAGAAGCCAAAGCTGCCGCTGAGCAGCAGTACCGCCTCAAACTCGCCCTCGTAGGCCAGTTCGCGCATGTCGCCCTGCTCAAAGCGAGCAGTGGAGACGTTTTCTTCCTCTGCCTTCTGGCGGCAGTGGGCGATGAGGCTGCCGGCGATGTCCAGGCCCACCACCTCCAAGCCACACTTGGCCAACCGGTGCGCGTGGTCGCCGCTTCCACAGGCCAGGTCCAGGACCCGGTTGCCTGGTTGCAGTTCGAGCACCTGGATGATCATGTCCACCAGGTCGTCGTCCCACTGGCTGATACTGGGGATCTGACTGCGGTGAATGACGCGGTAGTGATAGGCCCACCAATCCCAGTCTCGCTGGATCGTCTTCATGTACCTTTTCCCTTTTCGGTCTGCTGCTTGCCCGCGATGAGTAGGGTGCCAGCCCAGTGGGCCTGGCCAACGTGACAACCAAACTCCCGCCGCAATGAAAGCACAAAGTAGTGGATCTGTCGAATTTGGACCGTGCGGGCGTTTGTGGATCTGCCGGGCCGGTGCTATAATCCCCACTTGCGGGCTGGGCGCGCAGGCCAGCTCTATCAGAGGCCGAATCGATTGCCCGTTGGCCGGAGTCGTATGAAGGCTTATTCACAACGCTACGAAGCCGCCCTGACCCTGGCGGCCCAGGCCCATCGCTATCAGGATCGCAAGGCGGGGGACGTACCCTATATCGTGCACCCGGTGCACGTGTCCACCATTCTGCTGTGCCATGGCTTTGCAGAGGATGTGGTTATCGCCGGGTTGCTGCATGATGTCGTCGAGGATCAGGACATAGCCCTGGACCATATCGAGGCCGAGTTTGGCCCCATTGTCGCCGAGCTTGTCGCCGCTGTCACGGAGAAAAAGCTGGAGGCTGGTGTAGAGCGTCCCTGGCAGGTCCGCAAGCAGGAGATGCTGGCCCAAATCCGTGCGGCCAGCCCTGATGCGGTGGCGCTAAAGGCCGCCGATGCCTTGCACAATGCCCGATGCCCTGGCCCGGGACCTGAGCCTGTACGGGCCCTCGATCTGGAGCAACTTCTCGCACGGGCCTGGGCCTTCCCTTTGGTACTACCGGCGTGTGGCCGCCCTGGTTCGCGAAGGGCTGGGCCAGCATCCTCTGGCCGATGAGCTGGCCGGGGCAATCCAGGATCTGGAACGAGCGATAGCAGCGATGGGGGACGACCCACGATGCTTGACCTGGTTAAGCTCGTGGGTATCCTGGCCGTCATCATCTTTTTGCTCAGGTTCGGGTGGAACGTTGGCCTGGTCCTGCTCCTGGCCTCATTGGCGACCGGCCTGCTCTTTGGGCGTCCTCTCGGTGACCTGGCCCTTGATGCTCTGGGGGCGGCCGTGGAGCCCCTGACGCTGCGCCTGGTGGCCATCGTGCTGCTGATCACCTATCTGGGCTTAGCTCCTGGGCCGCACCCTGCAGATGGAGGGACTCATACGCTCTCTGAGCGAGCTCTTTGTAGACCGGCGCTGGTTGCTGGCCATCTTGCCCATGCTCATCGGCCTGCTGCCGATGGTGGGCGGGGCGATGTTTTCCGCGCCGATGGTGGAAGAAGCCAGCCAGGGCATGAATGTCAGCCAGGAGCGCAAGACCTTTGTCAACTACTGGTTCCGCCACTCGCTGGAGACCATCTTCCCGCTCTATCCCTCGCTGGTCCTGGCCGCCGGCTTGATGGGAGCCTCGCCTCAGACCCTGACCATGACCCAGTGGCCGCTCTTTCTGGCCACGCTGGCCGGCGGCATCCTGTTTGGCCTGGTCGGGATCAGCCGGGCCAAGGCCGTAGCTGACGAGGGAGAGGCAGATCGCAGGGAGACGCTCCTGCTGCTGGCCAAGAGCATCTGGCCCATCGTCATGGTCCTGGGGCTGTCCATCGTGCTGGGCCTGGACCTGATCCTGTCGCTGGTGCTGACTATTGCTGCCCTGATCCTCGCCTACCGCCTGGGGCCGCGCGTGCTGTGGGATCTGGCGCGGGCGATGCCCCTGGGCACGGTGCCCATCATCGTGGGGACGATGGTCTTTCGCCGCGTGCTGGAGAGCAGCGGCGCGGTGGAGGCGGTTTCGGCGGGCTTTGCCGAACTGGGCATCCCGGTCTATGTCATCGTCTTTACCGTTCCCCTGGTGGCCGGGTTGCTGACGGGCTTGGCCCTGCCCGCCTTTGCCATCGGCTTTCCCATCGTCCTGCCCCTGTGCGGACCCGACGTGGTGGCCAGCGGCTGCGGCCTGCTGGCCTACGCCGGCGGCTACGTGGGCTTGCTGCTCTCCCCGGTTCACCTCTGCCTGGCGCTGACCCGGGTCTACTTTGGGGCCACGTGGGGCGGCATCTACCGGCGCATCGTACCGGCCGGACTGCTGATCGTCGTGACGGCGGCCGTCGTGGTGCTGGTGAGATGATGCCAGCAGGCAGGTGAGCCCTATCCCCTGCCCGTCACTCGTGGCTTGTGCCCAAGCCACCCATTGTGCTATAATCCCCCGAGCATCACCTTGTATGCTCAATCTTGGCACTGCCTAATCCCAGTGTAGCCGGTCAGTTGAGCACGATGAGAGCCAGATGAAAATCATTTCGTCCAGAGTTAGCGGTGAAGAAGACGCAGCTGTTGGGGCTGTAGCGCCAGCAACTGACAAATAATCAAGGAGGAGGTTTCATTATGCTAGGCTGTGGTTGTCTCTTGGCGATGGGTGCGGCGTTCGCGCCGCGGCTGGTATTGGCTTTCATGTGGATCGTTGGGGATCGCGTGAATGCCGCCTTCGACACGTTCATTGTGCCGCTGCTCGGTCTCATCTTTTTGCCCTACACGACGATCATGTACGTCCTGGTCTGGAGCCCCGGGATCGGGGTGGCCGGCTGGGACTGGCTCTGGATCGGCTTGGGCGTTCTGCTGGATATCATGAAGTGGGGCCAGATTGCCAACAAGCGCAGAGAGGTACCGGGTTACCCGGAGGCGCCGAGGCCGCCATGCGGTCCTCCACAGGTGTCCATCCATCCGAGGCCAGCGAACTGTCCGCTTCGGAGACGGAGGCGGAGCTGGTAAAGCTCGAGGATCAGCGGGACAAGGGGATCATCACCCCCGAGGAGTATGTGGCCAAAAAGCAGCAGCTTGAGGGATAGCAGCGGCTCTCTTGGCCGCACGAAACTTGAGTGAATCATAGCTTGCCTACGGTGGATGATCTCCAGCGCCACTGGCGCCGTCTGGGCTTGCCGACTCAGCAAGCCCAGACGGCTAAGCGGTGTCCTGTGGTGGCGCCAGAGGTAGGCGACACGGAACACCGGCTAGCACCCCTGAGAAGTGAGCGGCCTCAGTAAGAGGTACGGGCATCCTCAGACACGAACCGCTGATGCAGGAAGGGTCAGAGTTCAGTCCGCGGCAGGGTGCCAGCGCACCCTGCCGCGAGGCCCTCGCGGTGGATGCTCCACTCCTCATCCTAGCGATCATCCACGAGGAGTATTTGGCATGCTAAAACTAACAGTCTTTTGTCCGCCGGACCAAACTGATGCCGTCGTGGCCGCCCTGAGGGAAGGACCCAAGGTCTACAATGTCGTCCGGCTGCCAGGAGTCGACCTGGAGACCGGCGGGGACATGGTGACGGCCTTTGTAGGAGACGAGGCGGTGGACGATCTCCTGGCGCGCCTGCGCGCTGTCCGCGAGTGGCAGGCCGGGAGCTATCCTTCATCCACGTGGACCTGATCGTGCGTCACGATCTGGCCCAGTTGGATCCCGACGGTAGTGATGGGGATGAAGACGGTACCATCGGTTTGGAGATGATGCAGGCGCGGGCCCAAGAGGAGGCCCAGCTCTCCTGGCACTATCTGACCTTCATGGCCTGTGCGGGCCTCATCGCGGCTCTGGGCCTGGTCAAAGACATGCCCATTCTGATCGTGGGCGCCATGTCCCTGAGCCCTGACCTGGCCCCGGCCAATGCCATTGCCGTGGATTTGACGGTGGGCGCCTTCCGCAGGATGGGAAGGGCACTATGGACGCTGTTTGTCGGTCTTACCGTTGGTATGTTGGTGGCCTTTGTGATCACCCTGGCCCTGCAAGCTCTGGGGGTGGTGGAAAAAGGGATTGAAGCGGTCAGCGATCCGATGGTCGCCTATGTCACCGTCGTAGCCCCGGTGACGGTCGTCGTGGCCGTGTTGGCGGGGGTGGCAGCCATGGTTGCCTTTGTCACAGACCAGGGGACCACGGCCGTCGGTGTGGCCATCTCGGTGACGACCATTCCGGCGGCGGCCTATGCCGGGGTCGCCCTGGCCAGCGGGGAATTCTCGCTGGCGCTGGATGCGCTCCGCGTGCTGATTGTGAATGTCGTCTTTTTGGTGCTGGCCCAGGTCGTTACCCTGGCCATACTGCGGGCCTGGAAAAAGCGCAAAGATCAACGGCTAGCGGCCGCTGGGTCCGAAGGCTAAAAAAGCGAGGGCGGGGGCGCCGCCGCTCGCAGTTTTTCTGTGTCGATTGGGTGGTACCGGCCGGCTCGCCAACCTGCGGGAGGCCGGGCAACAGGAGGTGTGAGTCACGATGAAGCTACTGGTGGCGGATGTTCTGGAACTGGCCAAGCTGGCCAAGGAGCGGGGGAAGAGGCTGGATATGCAGGGGCGCGACCTGTCAGACCTGGGGCTGTTCAAGGCCGACCTTAGTAGCTGTCCATTAATAATTCGGCATTTTCGTGTATAATACTCCTGCAAGTCATCATGCAGGAGGGATGAGTGATATGTCTTCAAAAGCTGTGTACCAATGTCAGTGTCCGAACTGCCAGCGACTAGGAGAGCATCCGGACAAGGAATTGCATCACAAAATGAACGTGTTCCTCAGTCGTCTAGACGAACAACAGCGACGCTGGTATGTTGCCCTGGAGGCCGAGAAGATGGGCCACGGTGGAGCGACTCGGATAGCTCAAATCACAGGTCTGAATGTAAAGACCGTTCGCCGTGGGCGAGAGGAACTGGACAACAAACTAGCGGACCGGCCAACGGACCGTGTGCGCCTGCCTGGAGGCGGGCGTCAGCCGGTCGAAAAAAAGAGCCAGGCATCGAACAAGAGCTAGAAATGCTGATTGAAGGCGAGACGGCTGGTGACTCGATGACCAAGCGGAAATGGGTACGAAGTAGCCTGCGCTGGTTGAGCAAAGCTCTGGACTGGCGTGGCTACGAGGTAGGGCCGATGACTGTCCGGCGGCTACTTCGGCAGCGAGACTACTCGCTGAGGGCCAATCGCAAAGAATTCACTGGCCCCGCCCATCCTGAGCGTGACCGTCAATTCCGATACATCGAACGTGTGAAGAGGCTATTCTTGGCCCAGGGATATCCCGTGATCAGCGTAGATACCAAAAAGAAGGAACTGATTGGGAACTTCAAGAACCACGGTCGTATCTGGTGCCAACAAGCAGAGGAGGTCAATGTCCACGATTTCCGCCACGATGCTATAGGACGTGCAGTGCCCTATGGCATCTACGACATCAGACACAACGAAGGCTACATGGTTGTCGGGACTTCAGCCGACACATCGGAGTTCGCTGTGGATGCTATCTGCCTGTGGTGGGAAGACCCTGAGCGCCCGACCTTTCCTAACGAGAGCAAGCTGCTGATCATGTCCGATGCAGGCGGCAGTGATGGGTGCCGCTATCGTTTGTGGAAAAGGCAACTGCAAGAAGAACTGGCCGACCGTCTCGGAATCGAGGTGATGGTCTGTCACTATCCCACCGGCGCATCCAAGTGGAATCCCATTGAGCACCGCCTGTTCAGCTACATCAGCATCAATTGGGCAGGCAGACCACTGCGGACCTTTGAGACTATGTTGGGTTACATCCGAGACACCACGACGGAGACAGGGCTCAAGGTCAAGGCCTTCTTACTGGACCGAGCGTACGAGACAGGCGTCAAGGTCCCGGACAAGGAAATGAGAGCCCTGAACCTGCATCGGCGCAGTGTGTGTCCCACCTGGAACTATGTGATCAAACCACGTCATGCGTCACTGTAATTCAGTTGTCAATGTACCAAGTTAATTCTGTACAAGTACTTAGTGGCGCGGATTTGAGCGGGGCGGACTTGACCAAGACCAACGTGGCTGGCGGGGACCTGTCAGGGGCGGATTCTGTCGGGGGCCACGTTGGAGGAGGCCGAGCTGTCCAATGCCTGCCTGAAGGGGGTCACCTTGAGAGGAGCGAACCTGGCTGAGGCCAACCTGAGCCAGGCCGACCTGAGCGAGGCTGACTTGCGCGATACGCACCTCGTGGGGGCCAACTTGTACCACGCCGATTTGAGTGGGGCCGATTTGCAGGGCGCGCGCTATGACGAGTACACGAGATGGTCTGTTACCTTTGACCCGGAGGCCGCCGGCGCGGTCTTTGTGGTAAGCACCTGATGGATCCATAGGTCCCCCTGAGCGAGCCCGCCTTGGCGCCCCTTCGGGTGCACAGTGTCCATGCTCTATGTTTGGGCGGCATTCTTGCTCGTCTCGCCCCTTCTACGGCGTTGCAGCCTTCCGCCGAACTCTGGCCGCCAGATTCCAATACGGATCGCTGGCACTGGGGCGGCGGCTGTTTTCTAATTCACCGAATAGGTGCTATAATAGCTGCGCCAGGCTTTGTCGAAAGAAAGCCCTAGACCCTTGGGGAGGCGATCTTTGCCGTGAAACTCAGCGCTGAAGCAGTGGAACACGTGGCTGAACTGGCCCAACTGGCTTTGAGCGACCAGGAGAAAGATCTGTTTCGCGAGCAGCTGTCCTCTATCCTGGAATATGCCGAGCGCCTGCAGCAGCTGGATACCGCGGCCATTCCCCCCACGGCCACGGTCCTGCCCCTGGAAAACGTCATGCGCGATGACGAGGTCGAGCCTTCGCTGCCGCTGGCGGATGTGCTGGCCAACGCCCCCAGGGAAGAGGATGGCTGTTTCCGGGTGCCGGTGGTTCTGGAGTCGGATGGATGACTGAGCTGAGCTAGCTGACCATCACCGAGGCCCAGGATCTGTTGCGCGAGGGCCAACTCTCCTCTGTCGATCTGACCCAGGCGGTGTTGGATCGCATTCTGGCCCTGGACAACGAGGTCAAGGCCTTCTTGACCCTTGCTCCCGAAGCTGGCCCTGGAACAGGCGGCGGAGGCCGACCGGCGCCGGTCGGCTGGCGAGGACCACGCGCTGCTGGGCATCCCCCTGGCCATCAAGGACGTGATCTGCGTGCAGGGCCTGCCCACCACCTGCGGCTCGCGCATCCTGGAGAACTACGTGCCCCCCTTTAGCGCCACGGTCATTGAGAAAGCTGCGGGCCGCCGGGGCCGTGATCCTGGGCAAGACCAACACCGACGAGTTCGCCATGGGCTCTTCGACCGAGAACTCGGCCTTCTTTCCCACGCGCAACCCCTGGGATCTGAGCCGGGTGCCGGGCGGCTCCAGCGGCGGCAGCGCGGCCGCGGTGGCGGCGGGCCTGGCCTTTGGCGCCCTGGGCTCCGACACGGGGGGCAGCGTGCGCCAGCCGGCGGCCCTGTGTGGCGTGGTGGGCCTCAAGCCCACCTACGGCCGGGTCAGCCGCTGGGGGCTGGTGGCTTTTGCCTCGTCGCTGGACCAGATCGGCGTCCTGGCCCGCAGCGTGGCCGGCGCTGGCCATCCTCACTGGGCAGCCATCGCCGGCTATGATCGCCGCGATTCGACCTCGGTGGACATACCCGTGCCCGACTATGCCGCGCTCTTGACCGGCGACGTAGCAGGCCTGCGGATCGGCGTCCCCAGGGAGTACTTTGTGGAGGGCATGCAGCCGGAGGTGGAGGCCGCGGTACGGGAAGCCATCGCCACCCTGGCTGGTCTGGGCGCCGAGATCGTCGACGTGTCCCTGCCCCATACCGACTATGCCCTGCCGGTCTACTATCTCATCGCCCCGGCCGAGGCGTCGGCCAACCTGGCCCGCTACGATGGGATGCGCTACGGGCTGTCGATAGACGGGCGAAGACCTGTTGGACAGCTACCGCCAGACACGGGGCCAGGGTTTTGGTCCGGAAGTCAAGCGGCGCATCATGCTGGGCACCTATGCCCTGTCGGCCGGCTACTATGACGCCTACTATCTCAAGGCAGGCAAGGTGCGGACGCTCATCCGCCGCGATTTTGACCAGGCTCTGGAGCAGTGCGACGTGCTGGTGGCGCCCACCGCCCCTACGACGGCCTTTAAGATCGGCGAAAAGGTGGACGACCCGCTGCAGATGTACCTGCAGGACGTCTTTACCCTGGCGCTGTCGCTGGCCGGGCTGCCTGGACTGTCGCTGCCCTGTGGCTTTGATGCAGCAGGGCTTGCCCATCGGCCTGCAGATCATGGGCGGGGCCTTTGACGAGGCGACGGTCCTGCGCGTGGCCCACGCCTACGAGCAGGCGACCGAGTGGCACACGCTGAGGCCGAGTCAACGGGAATAGGAGGAGTCTATACGATGTTGACCGAGTATATTCGTGCCGCCATGCGGCATGCAACGTATGAAATCTTGTCCGATGGTACTTATTACGGGGAGATTCCTGGCTTTCAGGGAGTGTACGCCAACGCCGGGACACTCGCTGCTTGCAGCGAGCAGTTGCAGGAGGTATTGGAGGGCTGGATTGTATTAGGGCTACAGATGGGGCATGTGTTGCCCATTGTAGATAGCATAGGGTTGGCTGTTCAACAGGAGGTCGCCTAATGCCGTCTCTCGGTCCTATCAAGAGGAGAGACCTGATTCGCGACCTCAGGAAGCTGGGATTTGAGGGGCCCTATGTTGGCGGCAAACACCAATACATGGTTAAAGGGGAAATCAGGTTGGTACTTCCCAACCTACACGGAACTGATATTGGTGGAGATCTTCTCATAAGGATTCTCCAGCAGGCCGGAATTCACAGAGATGACTGGAAGCGACTCTGAGCAAATTAGATCAAAACAAGCACAGGAGACTAGAGAGACATGAAAGTCATTATTCCCCTGGCGGGGTTCGGCAAGCGGATGCGGCCCCACACCTGGTCCAAACCCAAGCCGCTGGTCAACGTGGCCGGCAAGCCGGTGCTGGGCCATATCCTGGACAAGCTGGCTGACCTGGACGTGGAGGTAGACGAGCTGATCTTTATCGTCGGCTGGCTGGGCGAGCAGATCCAGGAGTATTACGAGGCCAGCGACTATCCCTATCCGGCTAGCTATGTGGAGCAGAAGGAGCTTCTGGGCCAGGCCCATGCCATCTGGCTGGCGCGGGAGCACCTGGACGGGCCGGTGCTCATCATCTTTGTGGACACCATCTTTGAGGCGGATCTGGGCGGGCTGGACACGCTCGGGACTGGACGGCATGCTCTACGTCAAGGAGGTAGAGGATCCGCGGCGCTTTGGCGTCGCCGTCGTAGGCGACGATGGCCTGGTACCCGGTCTGGTAGAAAAGCCCGATACCTTTGAGAACCGCCTGGCTGTCGTGGGCGTGTACTATATCCGACGATGGCGCCTGGCTGCGCGGGCCATCGAGGAACTGATGGCCAGCGATATGCAGACCAAGGGCGAATTCTACCTGGCCGATGCCTTCACCGTCATGATCGAGCAGGGGGCGCGCTTTGGCGTGCGCGAGGTGTCGGTGTGGGAGGACTGTGGCACGCCCCAGGACGTGCTCAAGACCAACCGCTATTTCCTGGAGCATGGCCGGGACAATGGCGGCGAGGCTGCGTCACCGGCCACTCGGTGATCATCCCGCCGGTGTATATTGCCCCCTCAGCCCGGGTGGAGCACTCGATCATTGGCCCCTATGTCACCATTGCCGAGAACAGCGTGGTCCTGCGCTCCATCGTCCGCGACTCGATCATTGACGAGGGGGCCTATATCGACGACACGATGCTGGATCGCTCCCTCATCGGCAAGGATGCCGTGGTGCGGGGCCGTTACCGGGTACTGAACGTGGGCGATTCGGCCCGGCTGGACTTTGCCCAGGGCCGTGACTGAGCCAGGACGCGGTCCGGGTCGAATGCTATTCCGGCCATACCTATGCCCAGGAACCGCGGGCTGTGTCTGGCAGGGGCAGCGCTATCCGGTGACTCGTGTCGAGAGACGCTGGCGGACGCCGGATGGCCCGGCCTTTTGTGTCCGGACGGACACAGGCCAGCGCTTTGAGCTGCACTACCATGAGCCCAGGATCGCTGGTTGATCCGAACGCTGCCCGAGACTGAACTTACTGGCCAAAACCAGGCCAAGATTCTCCCCTTTCCGCTGCGCGCGGTGCGCCCAGGCGGCTCGAAAACGACCGACGAGGAGGTCCAGTACTAAGATGAGAGATTTTGTAGCCAGCACAGATCAAGACGGTGCCAGCCCTCTGGCATCCGCCGCTTCTTTGACATCGCCGCGACGATGGATGACATGATCTCGCTGGGCATCGGCGAGCCCGATTTTGCCACGCCACCCGAGATCGTCCGGGCCGGCATCGCATCCCTGAACGCGGGTGAGACCCACTATACCTCCAACTCGGGGATTCTGGAACTGCGCTGGCCCTGGCCGAGCACCTGGAGCGGCTCTACGGCGTGCGCTACGACCCCGAGACCGAGTTGCTCATCACCGTCGGGGTCTCGGAGGCGCTGTATCTGGCGCTGGCGGCCACGCTGGAACCTGGCGACGAGGTGATCGTGCCCGAGCCCTGCTTTGTGTCCTACAACCCAGAGGTGATCTTTGCCGGCGGCGTGCCGGTGAACGTCCACACCAGCGTGGAGAATGACTTTCAGCTGCTGGCCTCGCAGGTCGAGGAGGTGGTCACCGACAAGACCAAGACCCTGCTGCTGGGCTATCCCAACAACCCCACCGGCGCGGTCATGAGCCGCGAGCGCCTGCTGGACATCGCCCGGCTGGCGGAAAGACATGACCTGCTGGTCATCTCGGACGAGATCTATGACCGGTTGGTGTACGGCGTAGAACATACCTGCTTTGCCTCGCTGCCGGGCATGCGGCAGCGGACGGTCCTGCTGGGTGGCTTTTCCAAGGCCTACGCCATGACCGGCTGGCGCATCGGCTATGCGGCGGCCCCGGCAGAGATCCTGGGCGCCATGCGCAAGGTGCACCAGTACACCATCATGTCGGCGCCGACGATGGCCCAGTTTGCCGCCCTGGAGGCGCTGAGATCCAGGCGAGGAGGCGGTGCAAGAGATGCGCGCCCGCTACGACCGCCGCCGGCGCCTGATCGTTGACGGGCTGAACAACATCGGCCTGGCCTGCTTTGAGCCGAAGGGGGCATTCTACGCCTTTCCCTCCATCGCTGTCACGGGCATGAGCGACGAGGAATTCTCCGAGCGATTGCTGATGGAGGAAAAGGTGGCCTGCGTGCCCGGCAGCGCTTTTGGCGCCTGCGGCGCGGGGCACGTCCGCTGTTCCTACGCCACGGCCTATGACCAGATCGAACAGGCGCTGGAGCGCATGGCCCGCTTTGCCCAGCGGCATGGATGAATGGGCACGAGGGCAGACAGGGAGAGAAGGAGCCTAGCATGAACCAGGTCTATGAGTCGCAGCACCCATTGGTGCGGCACAAGCTCACGCTCCTGCGCCAGACCGACACCGGCGTCCGTCGCTTTCAAGAACTGGTCTGGGAGCTGACCATGCTGCTGGCCTACGAGGCGCTGGCTGATCTGGCGCTGGCCGAGACCTCGGTCACTACGCCACTGGATGAGGCGGAGGGTCACGTTCTGGCCGAGCGGGTTGCGCTGGTGCCGATCCTGCGCGCTGGCCTGGGCATGGTGGACCCCATCTGGAATCTGATTCCCCGACGCCCAGGTGGGCCATATTGGCCTCTACCGGGACGAGGAGACGCTGCAGCCGGTCGAGTACTACAGCAAGCTGCCGCCGGCGGACCAGGTGGACCTCTGCCTGCTTCTGGATCCGATGCTGGCCACCGGCGGTTCGGCGGTGGCCGCCTGCAATATTCTCAAGCGCTGGGGGATGCGGCGTATCAAGTACATTGGCCTCATTGCCGCGCCGGAGGGGATCGCCCGGCTGCACAGCGTCCACCCCGACGTCGACATCCACATCGCCGCCGCCGATTGCTGCCTGAATGACAAGGGCTACATCGTGCCCGGCCTGGGAGATGCTGGCGACCGGCTGTTTGGCACCAGGGTGCGACGAAGCCACGCGCATCCCTGAAACAGCGGAGGAAGCGTGAGCGAAGCCGCGGATCGCCCCTCGTGGGACGACTATTTCATGCAGATCACCTTTCAGGTCGCCAAGCGCAGCACCTGTCCGCGCGCGGCGGTGGGCGCGGTGATCGTCCGCGACAAGCGCATCCTGACCACCGGCTACAACGGCTCGCCAGCCGGCCTGCCCCACTGCACCGAAGTCGGCTGTTTGATGGTCAACGACCACTGCGTGCGCACGCTGCACGCTGAGCAGAATGCCATCATCCAGGGCGCGCTCCACGGCGTGGATGTGTCCCGACAGCACCATCTATGTCACCCACCAACCCTGCCTGGATCTGTGCCAAGATGATCATCAATGCCGGGGTCGAGCGCGTGGTCTATGCCGGCCACTATCCCGACGAGATCGCCTGCGGCTTCCTTGAGGAAGCGGGGATTGAGCTGAGCAAGTATGAGCGGAGTGAGACGTCCTGAAGGACAAGGTCATTCGGTGGGATCGAGAGATTATCCAAACGTGAATCTGTCAAAGCCGCTGCGCAGCGTTCTATTTGTACCGGGCAACAAGCCCCGCATGCTGGAGAAGGCGCGGGCGCTGCAGGCTGATGCTGTCATCCTTGACCTGGAGGATGCGGTACCCCCTGGCGAGAAGGCGGCGGCACGAGCTATAGTGCGGCAAGCCCTGAAATCTGGACCCTATGGCCCGCAGGTGATCCTGCGCGTCAATGCTCTCTCCACGGGACTGGTCGAGGCCGATCTGGAGGGAGCCTTTGCCCTGGGGGTAGACGCTGTCTGCCTGCCCAAGGCCGACACGCCTGCCGACGTGGACCTGCTGGGCTCGCTGCTGGCGGCGTTGGAGCAGGAGCGTGGCCTGCCGGTTGGGGCGGTGGGGATCCTGCTGATGGTGGAAACCGCGCTGGGGGTGCTCAATGCCTACGGGATGGCCGTGGCCGGGGCGGAGCATGGTGGCCGTCGGGTGCAGGCTCTATGCCTGGGTGGGGAAGACCTTGCCTGGGACCTGGGGGCGGTACGCACAAAAGAGGGTACCGAGATAGCCTACGCCCGGGCCCACCTGGTGCTTGCTGCCCGGGCTGCAGGCGCCGCGGCCATCGATACCGTCTATACGGATCTTGCCGACCCGGACGGCTTGCTGGTTGAGGCCCGCCAGGCGCGGCAACTGGGCTACAGCGGCAAGCTGCTCGTCCACCCGGCCCAGATCGAGCCGGTGCACCAAGCTTTTGCCCCCAGCGAGGAGGAAGTTGCCCATGCCCAGCGCGTGCTGGATGCTTTTGAGGCGGCCGGGGCCAGGGGAGAGGGAGTCATTTCTCTGGATGGACAGATGATCGACGCCCCGGTCGTCGCCCGGGCGCGAGAGGTGCTCAGACTGATTGACGGCATCTGATGCCTGGCACAGGAGGCAGAATCCATGCGAGGCTGGGTGTGAGTGCTTTTGGACCCCCCAGGACGATTGACAGCAATTGCTTTCCAGCGTATAATATGCTTGGGTTTCGAGTCCGCGCCTGGTATCTGTATGGCGCCTAGACGTACTGTCAGTGGAGTACATGATGAGTATTGATTCTGCAACACTGCAAGTCAGCGTCCAGCGCTTGTTCCCTGACTTGGATCCGGAAGAAGCATTGGCAGAGCTTTTGCTCGAACGGGCGCGCAAGAATCTGATCAAGTATCGAATAATGTCACGCCAGTTTGAGGCCAAGTACAACCAGGACTTTGTGGCTTTCCAGCAAAGGATCCTGAGTTCTGAACCAGCCTTCGAGATGGAACAAGACTACTTTGACTGGGAGATGTCCGTGACTGGCATCGAGGACATGGAGGAGGAGGTTGAACGTCTTAAGCATCTCAAGAATGTCTCATGAACGTCGCCCACTTGTTCCCTGCTTTGCATCGAGAAATCAAAGCACGTACCTATTTTATCCGGCTGGATATTCTGGATCAGAGCCGGGCTATGCTCAAGGTACGGCTCTACATTTCGCCGGATCTGTATGTGCAGGTCTATCGGAACGACCGTCATGATACTACCAATCTGGTACTGATCCATGGCGGGCGCAGGATCTACGGGCGAGATCAACTGGCTGGGCAATGGCATCGACATACAGCTGCGAGCCCGCAAGCACATGACATCAGTCCTGAAGGGAGTCGCCCGACTCAACTGTCCGAGTTCTTGGATGAGATTGAGTCCATTCTGATAGAAAAGGACTTGCCGTAAGTAGTCTAGATTGCTAAGCCTCGCGGCCTATGACCAATACCCCCCAGGAACCCCGCTGGACGACCTTGTCGTCCTGATTCAGAATCTCTACCTTTAGGGTCACCAGCCCGCCACCGATGCGGCGCATCTTTTTGGTTTCGGTCACGGTCGCTCGCACGCGGACGGTGTCGCCAAAGAATACGGGCAGGCTGAACTTCCAGGCCCCGATCTCGCGAAAGGCCAGGGCCGTCTCTTCCAGGATGCCCAGGCGCATGGCCAGGCCGCTGGCGACGGACAGCACCAGCAGCCCGTGGGCCACCCGCTGGCCGAAGGGGTGGTCCGCGGCGTATACGGCGTCGGTGTGCATGGCGTTCCAGTCACCGCTCATGGCGGCAAAGCCGACCACATCCGCCTCGGTGATGGTCCGCCCAGGGCTGATGATCGATTGGCCTACCTCGAATTCCTCAAAATACAGGCCGGTGCGGGCTTGAAGGGTCTTTTCTGACATTGTGTTCGCTCCTTGTGATTCAAAGATGAAGGACCAGGGACGAAAGACCGGCTGCAGGAGCGCACAAGTCTTTCGTCACTCGGTTCGGCTCATCCTAATGCTCAATGAGAGGACCGTAGGTCTCTGGGCGCCGGTCTCGCAGGAAGGGCATATCGCGGCGGGCCTGCTCGACAAGGTCGAGATCCAGGTCCACCAGAAGCAGGGACACGTCGTTCTCGGGAGCGCGGGCCAGGACCTGGCCAAAAGGGTCGACGGCGAAACTTCCGCCAAAGAAGCTCAGCGTGTCGTCGACGCCGGCGCGGTTGGCCACGGCGATAAACAGTCCGTTGGCAACGGCCGCCGCCTGCATCTCTATCTCCCATACGGCGCGGTACTCGGCTTCCAGGCTGGCGGTGGCGGTGGGCACGACGATGAGTTCCGCCCCGCCCAGGCACAGGGCCCGCATGCCCTCGGGAAAGTGCCGGTCGTAGCAGATGGCCACGCCGAGGCGTACGGCCCCGTGGTGGCCGACTCAGGTCAAAGACCGGGTAGCCGCTGTTGCCCGGCCAGTAGTAATAGCGCTCGTTGTAGCCGGGCCCCTCCAGGATGTGGGTCATGCGCTGCTTGCCCAGGTAGTTCCCGCCGGCGTCAAAGACGGGCGAGCAGTCGTAGTAGCGCCCCGGTGCCGCTCGCTCAAAAAGGTTGATCACCGTCGCCAGACCGAGCTTGGCCGCTTGCTCCTGGAACCGGTCGGTCAAGGGGCCCGGCACCGGCACACCCCAGTCAAAGAAGCGCTGCTCGGCGCGGTACTGGGGGAAAAAGGGGTCGACGCTCATCTCGGGGAAGACAATGAGCTGTGCCCCGGCCGCCGACAGCGTCGGCCATCATGCGCAGTGCCTTGACCACGTTGTCCTCACGCTCCGGCCCAACAGCAACCTGGGCCAGGGCGATCCGAAAGTTTCGTGCCATTGATTCCTCTCCTCCTCGACCTATCTTCCCGCAAGCTGTCGACCTGGTGCGTTGCAGATCGATGGTGCATGTCTGACCGCCCTGGTCTCAATTGGCAGGTGAAGCGGACCTGCGGGAGGATGCCTGATGCTACTCCTCGGCAAAAGTGGCGCAGCAGGGGCACTCGGTCCCGTGCCAGCCAACCGGGAGATCCTCAATCCCGATGGAGCGCCCGTCCCGTGCTTGCCAGCTACCAGTCTCCAGCCAGGTCACAAAGCGATCGTCGGCCAGGGAGAGCTGGCAGGTGTCGCCCGCCGCGCGCACCAATGCCGAGAGGGTATCGGCGCAGGGGGGGCACAGGCGCTCCATGCGGCCCCGGCCCATCACCAGGCGAAAGCGGCTCTCAGCGGGGCCGCCGCATTTGAGACAGAGCGCTGTCACTCACGCACCCTTTCCAGCTCAAACACGACTGGGTTCAATGCATCGGGACAGGCATGGGTTGCCACGTCCAGGTCGTCCACCCAGGGAAAGTTGGCGCCATAGCGCAGGGCAAATACTTTGGGTAGAAAGCTGTAGAGCGCGTGGATGCAGACCTCGCCCTGTATCGTCTGGCCCTCAAAGACGACCGCGTCGCCTACCTTGTGCCCGGCGACACAGTGCCCTTCCTGCTTGATCACCCGGGCAACGATCTTGTAGCCATCTTCTCCGTATGGCAGTTTGTCAGTCATGAGTTGTCCTTTCCTCTTTGTACTGCTTGGTGGATTGGTCCAGGCAACAGGTTCTCGCCTGGGCCGATCCGGGGTGTTGGTGCAATGGGCTCGAGCAGCTCATATTGTACCCCAGTTGGCCGGTTTTTGGAAATCGAGAGACGACTTGGTTTTGTCTAGCCTCAATCGGGTACTGTCTGCCATTGGGCCACTCATAGTATCGCCTCGATGGTCATCTGAACGAGTGAGATCTGGTTCTGCGCATGAGATCTCGTGCCTCATGATCGCAGCTCAGGTCTTGCCTCCGTGCCAGCATGTCGTGAGTCATTTCAGATGCTTGGTTGCGCCTAGCTGCCAGCAAGCTGTGACTGCGCTCCCGGCTTTTTGTCGAGAGTCTCGAAGGTGCTAGGGTTCCGATGACGCTGGAGGATGTACTCGATCAGATCGAGCACGATGCGCAATTGGCGCGGCGGATCACCCACTGGCAGCGCCTGGCGCCCCGCCAGGCGCGCTATGCTGATTTCCCAGCCGGGATCGATCCGCGCCTGGTGACGGCGCTCCACCAGCGCGGCATTGAGCACCTGTATACCCACCAGGCCAAGGCGGTGGGGGCCGCATTGCAGGGTAAGAACGTGGTTGTTGTCACTCCCACTGCCAGCGGCAAGACACTGTGCTACAACCTGCCGGTGCTCGACAAATTGCTGGCTGATCCTTCGGCGCGGGCGCTCTACCTGTTCCCCACCAAGGCTCTGGCTCAGGATCAGTTGGCTGAACTGGGCGGACTGCAGAGCGTGTTGGAGCGACTTCCCGCAATCACTCCGTCAATCATGGGACCGGCCAGGCCGCAGCCCGGCACCCGGTTTGAGGCCCACACCTACGATGGCGATACGCCCCAGGGGGCGCGGCCGCGCATCCGGAAAACAGCCGGGATTGTGATCAGCAATCCCGATATGCTGCACGCTGGCATTCTGCCCCACCACACCCGCTGGGCGGGGTTCTTCCAGGGGTTGCGGTTCGTGGTCTTGGACGAGATCCACACCTACCGGGGCGTTTTCGGCAGCCACGTGGCCAATGTCCTCCGCCGGCTCAAGCGCGTCTGCGCTTTCTACGGCAGCTCGCCCCAGATCATCTGCGCCTCGGCGACCATCGCCAACCCCCTGGAGCTGGCGGAGCGCCTGACTGAGGATAGCTTTGTTTTGGTGGATCAAGAGGAGGATGGGTCGCCCCAGGGTGGAAAGCACTTTTTGTTCTACAACCCGCCGATTGTGGATCGCGAACTGGGCATCCGCCGCAGCGCGGTGACCGATGCCCGGCTCCTGGCCGAACGCTTTCTAGAGGCTGGGATCCAGACCATCATTTTTGCCCGCGCCCGCCTGACTACCGAGGTGCTGCTCACCTACCTTCGGGACTCGGCTGCTCGTGATGGGCTGGACCCCAAGAAGGTCCAGGGCTACCGGGGCGGCTACCTGCCGTCGGAGCGGCGTGAGATTGAGCGGGGGCTGCGCGAGCGCCTGGTGTTGGGCGTGGTGGCCACCAATGCCCTGGAGCTGGGTATCAATATCGGCCACCTGGACGCCTGCCTTATGACCGGCTACCCGGGTACCATCGCCAGTACCTGGCAGCAGGCGGGCAGGGCGGGCCGCCGTTCTGACACCTCCGCCGCCGTTCTGGTGGCTGGCGCGTCACCCTTGGATCAGTACATTGTCACCCACCCCGACTATTTTTTCGGGCGGTCGCCGGAGCAGGCGCTGCTCAATCCCGACAATTTGGCCATCGCCGTCAACCACGTGCGCTGCGCTGCCTTTGAGTTGCCCTTTGTCCAGGACGAGACGTTTGGTCGCTTTCCCTACACGCAGGAGGTGCTGGCTTTTCTGGAAGAGGAGGGGCTTTTGCGACACAGCGGTGGGCAATGGCACTGGGCCGACCAGAGCTATCCCGCCGAAGCCATAAGCTTGCGCGCGGCCGAGATGGACAATTTTGTCGTCGTGGATACCTCGCAGGAAGGGGGTATTGGCGGGCTGCGCGGCCGCGCGATTGGTGTGGTCGACCGGCAGAGCGTGCCGTTGCTGATCCACGAGGGAGCGATCTATATCCACGGTGGCGCTTCCTATCAGGTGAGAAAACTGGACTGGGAGGGACGCCGCGCCGAGGTAGAACCGGTCGAGGCTGGATACTATACCCAGGCCAGTCAATCGGTCAATGTACAGGTCATGGATGTGAACGAGCAGATGAAGGGGACAGAAATGCTCAAGGCCCATGGTCAGGTACTGCTCACGTCCAAAGCAACTTCGTACAAGAAGGTACGGCTGTACACCCACGAGATCCTGGGGTGGGGCGAGATTCGATCCCGAGAGCATCCCCGAACAGGAGATGGAGACCACGGCCTATTGGTTCAACATCGTGCCAGAGCTATCGGCCCAACTGGAGCGGGAGGGACTGCTCAACATGGGGCGGGATGATCGGGGACCCAATTGGGAGCGGCAACGAAACCAGGCCCGGGCGCGGGATGGGCACGTCTGCCGCCACTGTGGGGCGGCAGAGCGCCCCAACCGGGCCCACGATGTGCACCACATCCAGCCCTTCCGTACTTTTGGCTACGTGCGGGATCAGAACGATCACTACCTGGAGGCCAACCAGTTGGAGAATCTGGTGACCCTCTGCCGTTCCTGCCACCGCCGGGTGGAGGAGGACCGCATGGTACGGGGTACGATGAGTGGTTTGTCCCACGTGGTCCGCCACCTGGCACCGCTGTACCTGATGAGCGCCCCCCGGGACATTGGCGTGGTGAGTGAGGTCAAGTCGTCATACACCCAGCAGCCCACCATCACCATCTATGACAATGCACCGGGTGGGTTGGGCTTTAGCGAGGCGCTGTACCAGCTTCACGACACGCTGCTGCTGGCAGCCCGCGACCTGGTCCGTGCCTGTCGCTGCCAGCGGGGCTGTCCCTCCTGCGTGGGGCCAGTGGCCGAGGTTGGGGAGGATACAAAGAGCAACTGCCTGCGATTGCTCGATCTCCTAATAGAGCCAGAGCCTCATGGGGTAACTCTGTGAGGCTGGGTTCGGACGGCTAGCGCGGCTCAAGGGGGGCAGGCGGCACAAATCGTCCGAGGGGCGATCGTGCTTGCGCGTTCCTTCGGGCTACAGTTGGTTCCTCCAATTCGGGAAACCGTATCCAGCAGATCCTTGGCCGGGCCCCCTTTTGTCAGAAACCCGTCCGCCCCCGCGGTCATAGCGTCGGCCCGGTACCCATCGCTCATGGACAGGGCGATGATCTTGATGGCCGGCCACCTGCTTTTGAGCAACCGCGTCGCCTCCAGGCCATCCATCACGGGCATCCGGACATCCATCAGTACCACGTCGGGCTGAAGGTCCTCCGCAAGCTGCAGGGCCTCAAGGCCGTCGGCTGCCTCATAGACGGCCTCGACGGCTGGCCAGCTTGCCATCAGCGCCCGCAGCCCATTTCGGGAGGGAGGACGATCGTCGGCAATCAGTATTCGGACGCGCCGCTGCATGGCCCCTTTTTCCTTCCAGTGGACTGTCGTTTCAGGTTGAGAGGTGGTTGGCGGACTGAGGCACAGGGGATGAGGGTGCGTCGCTGTAGCGGTCCTCTAGGCCCTGTCCCCAGGCAATCAGGCGATAGCCCAACCAGGCCAGGACGCCACAGCAGAAGCGCCGGCTTTGCTCGCGGCCAGCCATCGCGATGCTTGCCAGGCGACTGGCCTCGGCATCTTTTAACTCTCCCGCGACCTGCAGGTTCATCATTCGCCCCGCAAGATAGAAATCGTCGAGTGACATTGAGCATCCTCCTTTGTTCTCGCCAGATTCTGGCACGTGTGTCAGTCGTTGCCGGCGGCCTGATGCTGCCAGTGTATCAGAAAACAATCTCGCTGTCATCAGTTTGACGTGGGTTTCCTGTGGGCAAAGGATCCATGGTCCATCTCAACATTAGGTGTAGGCGACATACAGCAGGTGTTGCAGGTTCCAGCGCGTCTCGCGCCATCGCCGTTGCCTGTCAGCCAAGAACCGGTTTGCCACCTGGGCCGACTTGAGGTAGAATGGATTACCAACTGGAGCTTATCAAAAGGTGCGAGGGGTATCGATGACGCCCAATTTTGTCCGGCTGACTCAGCTCGACGACCAACACTTTATCACTGCTTGCCGCCATGGCCTTGTCCACCTGACCTGGGGGCGCGTTACTGTGCGCCTTGGCAGAGATGAATTCAGGCGCCTGGCCAGTCTATTAGAGGAAGCCGTGACTGCGTTGCCACCCACCTCCCTCCGCGATCAGGATCTGCGCGTCACCAGCCGGTTGGATGAGGATTGCGAGCTTCAGATGGGATCGCTGGTTCTGCTCTTGTCGCCGGTTCGTTGTGCTGAGCTTGCCCATGCTGCGCAGGAAGCCACAAGCCGCCTGGACCGGATCCTGGCCTCCGGGGTGTGGGATAACCACGAGCCGGCAGAAGACAGGCCGGGCTTTCTTGAGCAGTTCCGGCAGATCCGCTTCTCGCGCAACTGAGCGAATAACTTCTCATGGACTGGCGACAAAGGCTACCCGACCGAAGAGATCTCTTAGTTCTGCTCCTGCTGTTCTTTCTCCCGGTCATCTCCTTCTTTGAATTGTTCCTTCTGGACAAGACGCTCTACTACAGGGACGTGGTCATGATCCACTACCCGCTGGGCGTCTTGAAGGGGCGTTTGTTGGCCATGGGTCAGCTGCCTCTGTGGAACCCTTTCATCGAATTTGGATTCCCCCAACTGGCGGATCAAGATGTGATCGCGCTCAACCCATTAAACTTGCTGTTCCTTCTTCCCCTGTCACCGCATCTCTCTCTGAGTTGGTTCATCGTTTCCCACTTTGTCGTGGCGGGTGTTTCCAGCTATGTGATGGCCCGCGGGCTGAGGATGAGCCGGGTCGGGGCCCTCATCACGGCACTTGCGTTTTCCCTGAGCGGATACATGATGGCCCAACTGACCAATCTGCCCATCATGACGGGCAGCGTGTGGTTGCCCCTGGTCTTCTTTCTCTTTGTCAAGACGCTTGAGACCAGGAGCCTGTCGTATGCCATATTGTGCGGCGGGGCCATCGCCCTCCAGGTTTTTGCTTCCCATCCGCAGGTTGTCTTTTATACGCTGCTCGCTCTGGGAGCCTATGGCGCCTTCTGGCTGTATGGTCTGTGGCGGGACGCCGAAACTGCCCCCCAGGCAAAGAGAAGAAGGACAACTGTCCTCCTGGCGCTGATGGTTCTGGCAGTTGTGGCCGGGCTCTTGTTGGCTGCCGTGCAGATTGCTCCAACTTGGGAACTGAAGGCACTTTCGCCCCGGGCCACAGGCTTGAGCCACGGCATGATGACCGTCTTCTCCCTTCCTCCCTACCACCCGCTGACCTTTTTCTTCCCAGGTATTCATGGCAATCCGGTCATCGGTTTCAAAGGAGAAGGGCTATTTGAAGAGTTGCACGGCTACGTCGGCATCCTGCCCCTGCTGTTGGTTCCCTGGGCCTGGCTCAAGCGGAAGCGCGACAGGAACGTGACCTTCTTTGCCCTGCTGGCGGGGTTTTCCCTGCTGCTGGCTCTGGGACGCTACACACCCCTGTACAACTTTTTGGTTCATGTGCCCGGCTTTAACTTCTTTCGTGTTCCGGCTCGATGGTTGCTTACCGTTACCTTTTCCCTGGCTGTCCTGGCCGGCTATGGCTATGATGCCCTGGTGGGAGACCGCGATGGCCTGCAATCCAGCCGCTTTTCCCGTTTCTGGCGAATACTGGGCTGGCTGAACCTGGCCTTTTCCCTGATGCTGCTGGCGGGAGTGGCCTTTGGCCAACAAGTGCTCCAGTAGCCTCGAAAAGCTGGGGACCGGTTTGGTTCCCGAACAGTCGCTGGGACGGATCTTGATATTGGTCCACGGGCTCATCCGGCTCCCTCTGGTTCAGCTCTCGGACAACCCGGGTATGATGCTGTCATCCTTGAATCCGGTGCTGCTGTTTGTATTCTTTAGCAATGCAGGGTTCCTGCTCATCTGCCTTTGGAACAAGAGGCGGATCAAGGCACCCGCGTTTCAGATCCTACTGGTCGGTTTGATTGTGGTAGACCTTTTGCTGGCAGGAGGAACTGCCATTAATCCGGTACGCGAGGGCTCGTACTATGCACGGCAGACCGGGTCCACAGACTTCCTGCAACAGAACTTGGGCCTGTACCGGGTGTTCTCCTTTGGCCGTGAGGACATGGTGGAGTACCTTCTGGAGGATATGGCCACAGCCTACGGTCTCTACAGCGCTCAGGGCCATGTCTCTCAATTGGCCCTGCGGCGATACGAGGTATTCCTCGAAGCGCTTGGCAAAAGCGAGAAGCTACGCAATCTGGCCGGGGTCAAGTTTGCACTCGTGGAAAAGGGAATCGAGCTCCCGGGTTACACCAGCGCCTACGCCGGTGGAGGTCATGAGGTCTATGAGAACGAATCCGTCCTACCCAGGGCCTTTGTCGTCTACGAGGCGGAGGTCATTCCCTCTGAACAGGCCGTACTGAGCCGCTTGTTGAGTGAGGGCTTTGATCCTGGCCACAGCGTCATTCTGGAGGAGGAGCCCCTCCCAATACAGGACCAAGGTGATTGGCTCGTCGCGCAAGCAGAAAGCCCCGGGTCGTTCCCAACTGCGGGAGACGTCTATTTGCCACTCATCACCCACAATTGGCCGCCCCCACCCAACATTGCATTGTACTCGCCACAAAAGGTTGTGATCGAGACCGAGCTTCAGGCGGATGGTTTCCTGGTGCTAACCGACACCTACTATCCCGGCTGGCAGGTGTTTGTGGATGGGCGAGAGGACCGGATCTACCAGGCTGACTATTTATTCAGAGCTGTCCCTCTGCGGCAGGGGAAACACATCGTCGAGTTCAGATACAGCCCGCCATCCTTCCGCGCCGGCCTGGCGGTTAGCTTGATTGCTGGGGCTCTCCTCATTGCGATCGCTTTATCCAGTTCCCTGATTCGCAGACAGAGTGGGCGGGGGACCCTACTAGAGGACGGGTGATATGTCGAAAAGAACGATAGCGGTTACCTGCAACCTGGACTGCACCGGTGGGTGCCCTTGCTGGCCCACACCGAGGACGGCCGCATCACGGGAATCACGAACAACCCCCTGGTTGGGCCATCCATGTATGGCTGTGAAAAGGGGCGTCAAATGGCCAGGGCTGTGTATGCCCCTGATCGGGTCAAGAGACCGCTGCTCAGAACTGGGCCCAAGGGTTCGGGCGAGTTCCAGGAGATCTCCTGGCCCCATGCCCTGGACTATGTAGCCGAGCGGCTGTCCGGCATCAAGGCCAGGTACGGGAACGAAGCGCTACTCCGGCTGGGAGGGACTGGTTCCATCCGGGGCGCGCTGCACAACACCAAGATGCTTCCCATGCGCTTCCTGAATATGTTTGGCGGCCATACCGAGACCATCGGTAGCTACAGCATGGGGGCAGCCAGCTATGCTGTCCCCTATGTCCTGGGAAGTTCGCCGGCAGGCATTGACGTGGCTACCCTACGTTTCTCCAGCTTGATTGTCCTGTGGGGCGCGAATATCGCCGACAACCGGATGGGCTGCGCCACAGAGGCTCACATCCGGGAGGCAAAATCCAGAGGGGTCGAGGTGATCGTGATCGATCCCCGCCGGTCGAGGACAGTAAAGACGCTGGGCACCCAATGGATCCCTGTCCTCCCCGGGATGGACACGGCCCTGATGATGGCCGTGCTGCACGTGTTGCTCAAAGAAGATCTGGTGGACCGGGCCTTTCTGCAAAAATACAGTCTAGGCTTTGACGAGTTGGAGCAGCACGTGCTGGGCAACGCGGGCGTGGAGGCCAGAACACCACAGTGGGCGGAGGGAATCTGTGGCACGCCGGCTGACACAATCGTGCGATTCGCGCGGCAGTACGGCCGTGCCCACCCGACCGCCCTCATCCCGGGATTGTCCATTCAACGAACCCTCGGCGGAGAAGAAGCAAGCCGCATGGCCATCGCCCTGCAGGTTGCCACAGGCAACCTCGGCAGCCTGGGTGGGTCTTCGGGATCACCGATTTGGAACAGGTTGCCAGGTCCCCGCGTGGGTAGGATTGGGGTTCCCTCCAATCCGGTCCTGGGCATCCGTGCCGCAATACTGCTGGCCTGATGCTATCCTGGAAGGTAAACGGGGTGGCTATCCCGCAGATGTCAAGGCGATCTATAACGTCGGCGGCAACTGGCTGATACAGGGCAGCGATATCGAAAAGAATAAGCGGGCTTTTGCCCAGGCCGAGTTTTCCGTTTGCCATGACTTTGTCCTTACGCCGACAGCACGCCATTGCGACGTGGTCCTGCCTACCACGACCTTTCTGGAGAGGGACGACATCGTCTTTGCCGATGGCGGCAACTATGTGCTATTCTCCAACCAGGCAGTTCCTCCCATGCCCGAAGCCAAGAACGATTACGATATCTTTTGTGAATTGGCGGAGAGACTGGGCTTTCTATCCGACTTTTCCGAGGGCAAGAGCGCTGAGGAATGGCTCAAGGGCTTTGTCGCGGACTCGGACGTACCTGACTATGAGGAGTTCAAGCGTTCTGGCATCTATCAGGGGGCCGATCAGCTCAGGGTGGGGCTCTCTGATTTCGTAGCCGACCCTCAGAGCCAGCCATTGAGTACGCCATCGGGCCTGGTGGAGATATCCTCGACAGCCTATGCTGAGACCGGATATTCCTCCTTCCCAAAGTCAGGAGAGTTTCGAACGACCGGCAGCCATCCGCTGCGGCTGATTACCCCGCACCCGAAGATACCGCGTTCATTCCCAGTACGACAACATCCCCTGGTTCAGAGAGCAGGAAAAGCAGGCGCTGTGGATACACCCCGACGATGCAGCGGGAAGGGGTATAGAGAATGGCGCGCAGGTCATTGTTGCCAGCCCTGAGGGTAGGATGCGCATTGAAGCCAGGGTGACCGAGGACATCATGCCAGGTGTGGTCTGTCTGCTGGAGGGCGTGTGGCCCTCCTTTGAACCGGACGGCACCGAAACGGCCGGGTCACCCAATGTCCTGACCAGCACGGTAGCCGACGCTGCCCAGCTACAGCTCGCGTACTCACTCTGTTCTGGTTCAGGTCACGCAAGCGCGCTTCTGAACCAACGGCGTAGGGCTGTTTCCCTCGCTGATACTTTCCAAGGATGCGTATGCCGACAAGAACGGTACCGGTTTCGTGCAACCTAGACTGCGGCGGTGGGTGCCCGCTGTTGGCCCACATTGAGCACGGCCGCGTCACGAGAATCACCAACAATCCCCTGGGCGTGCCAACATGTACGGCTGTGAAAAGGGATGTCAGATGACCAGGGCACTGTACGCCCCCGATCGGATCAAGAGACCGCTGCTCAGAAGCGGGCCCAAGGGTTCGGGCGAATTCCAGGAGATCTCCTGGCCACAAGCTCTGGACTTTGTGGCCGAGCAGGCTGTCCGACATCAAGGCCAGGTACGGGAACGAGGCGATACTCTACCTGGGAGGGGGTGGTTCTTGCCGGGGCGCGTTGCACAACACCGGCGGCCTGACGAAGCGGTTTCTGGCAATGTTCGGCGGCTTTACCCGAGACCACTGGCAACTATAGTACGGCTGCGGCCAGCTTTGCTGTTCCCTTTGTCCTGGGGAGTTCGCCGGCAGGGATTGACGCCGGCTACCCTGCAATTCTCCAACCTGATTGTCCTGTGGGGCGCGAATATCGCCGACACCCGCATGGGCTGCGAGACAGAGGCCCACATCCGGGAGGCCAGATCCAGAGGGGTCGAGGTGATCGTCATCGATCCCCGTCGGTCCAGGACGGCGAAGACGCTGGGCACCCAATGGATTCCTGTCCGTCCCGGGACGGACACGGCCCTGATGATGGCTGTGCTGTATGTGTTGCTTGAGGAAGGGTTGGTAGACACGCGCCTTTGCTGCGAAAGTACAGTATGGGCTTTGACGAACTCGAGCAGCACGTTCTTGGGTATCGCAGATGCAGAGGCCAGAACACCTCGGTGGGCGGAGGCGAGTGTGCGGCACACCCGCCGAGACGATCGTCCAATTCGCGCGCCAGTATGGGCGTACCCACCCGACCGCCCTCATCCCAGGTTGGTCCATTCAAAGCACCATCGGCGGGGAGGAAGCGAGCCGCATGGCCATCGCCCTGCAAGTTGCCACAGGCAATCTGGGCATCCTGGGCGGTTCGTCGGGCTCTCCGCTCTGGAATGTGCTGCCACCTGCCCGCATGGGAGAGATTGGCTGGCCCTCCAATCCGGTCCAGGCCTCCGTGCCGCAATATTGCTGGCCCGACGCCATCCTGGAGGGGAAGCGGGGCGGCTATCCTGTCGACATCAAGGCGATCTACAACGTCGGCGGCAACTATTGTGGTGCAGGGCAGCGATATCCACAAGAACATGCGGGCCTTTGCCCAAGTCGAGTTTTCCGTCTGCCACGACTTTATGCTTACGCCGACGGCGCGTCATTGCGACCTGGTTTTGCCCACCACAACCTTCCTGGAAAGAGACGACATCGTCTTTCCCGATAGCGGCAACTATTTGCTGTTTTCCAACCAGGCGGTGCCACCCATGCCCGAAGCCAAGAACGACTATGACATCTTTTGCGAGCTGGCGGAGAGATTGGGCTTTCTAGCCGACTTCTCCGAGGGCAAGAGCGCTGAGGAGTGGCTCAGGGGCTTTGTCACGGACTCGGAAGTGGCGGACTATGAGGAGTTTAAGCGTACGGGCATCTATCTGGGTGCGGATCAGTTGAGGGTGGGGCTGTCTGATTTCGTCGCCGACCCACAGGAGCATCCGCTTAATACGCCATCGGGCCGGGTAGAGATATCGTCCAGAGCCTATGCCGAGACGGGATTTTCGCCTATCCCCAAGTGCAGGATACTTTGAAACGACTGACAGCTATCCACTGCGGCTGGTTACCCCGCATCCGAAATATCGCGTTCACTCCCAGTATGATAACATCCCCTGGTTTAGGGAGCGGGAGAAGCAGGCGTTGTGGATGCACCCCGACGATGCGGCGGAAAGGGGCATCGAGAACGGCGCACAGGTCATCGTTGCCAGTCCCGAGGGCAGGACGCGCATCGGAGCCAGGGTGACCGAGGACATTATGCCAGGCGTCGTCTGTCTTTGGAGGGCGCGTGGCCCTCCTTTGAATCGGACGGTACCGATACTGCTGGGGCGGCCAATGTCTTGACCAGCACGGAGCCCACGCTGCCCAGCCGCAACTCGCGTACCCACTCAGTGCTGGTTGAGGTCACGCGAATTTCAGTGTAACCTTTTTGCCATCTCTGCGTTAGATATGTGAGAAGCATCCATTGGTACCTGGCTGGCGTCGCTTTCAAGTGCCATAGATGCTCCTCACCATCACACCATTGTAGAAAAGGAGAACTTTCAACGATGAAAATCAAGCGTGTGCTGTACCTGGCGATCATTATGGGCTTGCTGGCTTCCATGGGCGCTATCCCCGTACTGGCTGAAGAGGGTGATATCCCAATGTGGGTTCACCGTGCCCGGCTGACCTATACCGGGCGCTCTTCTGGGGGTCCGGACATGATGATCGCGTATATCCACATCCGCGATGCCGATCTTGACATGGTAGAAGGCGCAATCGTCAGCGCTGAGTGGACACTGCCTGATGGGACTGTTGAAGTCACTGAAGCGGAAACGAACGTCCAGGGCATCGCTGAATTCGGGATTTTTGAAGGTGCGGGCGATTATGAGATCTGGGTCACCGAAGTGACCAAGGCCGGCTGGGAGTATGATCCTGATCTGAACAGGGAAACCTGTGCGATATACTGGCTGCCGCCGTACCCGTATCCGTACTACACCAAACCTTAGGCACAGACAGCAAAGCTCCCCTGGCAGCCGGCAGTGTCCAGCCCCGGCCACGGGAGCCAAGTTCCGAAACGATCAGCAGATAACGAAAGGGGATGGCCCTCCAGGGCCACCCCCTTTTCTCGATGGTAGGGATAGCACGGCAGTCCTTGCATATTCCCAGGAATTCTGGGGGTGTTTGAGTTTCTCCTCCTCTCACACCAATGCCTGTACCTTGGAGAGAACAGGCGGGACAAGTCACCTGGCGAGACTGAGGACGGAATCATGTTGCTTCAGCCCGAAGTGACACTGCGGCATGAGCTATTTGAATTCTACGTCGAGCAGTGGGCCTATGGAAACTATGCCAGCTGAGAGGAGTTTCAGGAACAGGCCCAGCCTCTTGTTGATACGCAACTTGCCAGGAATGGTACGCGCCTGGCCTCGAACCTGCAGACCGTACTGGGTGTAATCAAGGAGCATTTTCCGGTACAGCCCATTTTCCGTGACGTGCTGTTATACTTTCATTGCGCGGATACCCCAGAGCAAATCCCCCAAGGGGCTAGCAATGGGTTCGAGCTTGTCTGCGTTGATTGCTCTGCGGCCGTCAGGGGCAACTTTGTTACGATAGCTGTGTGAATGCAGACCGGTCTCACCCCAGAGAAGCGGGAGATCTGGTGGCCAGGGTCCAGAGACAGTGTTAGGCGCTTGCCTGTGCCGGTACGCTATGCTATACTAGCGGTGGAACTCATGGAAAGCAAAGAGTTTGCTGCACAGGGAGTGGCTGATGTTGGTGCAAGATTGCATGACCCGAGACCCCGTCACCGTCCGGCCAAGGAGTGACCCGCTGGCGGCGATGATGCTGCTCAGGTCCGGCCGGTTCCGGCATCTGCCGGTGGTGGACGGCGATGGACGGCTGGCCGGGATCGTGGGCCGCGATGACCTGGAACTCTTTCTGTCCAAGGCTGGGTCGCCTGGCGTTGCCAAGCGCCAGCACCGCGTCGACCAGGTCATGGTCTGCGAGGTGGTCACTGTGCCGCCCGACTGCCCCCTGGAAGAGGCGGCGATGAGAATGGTGGCTCACAAGATCGGCAGCCTGCCCGTGGTGCAGGCAGGGCGGCTGGTGGGCATCATCACCGAGACGGACATCTTTGAACAGTTCGCGGCGGCGCTGGGCGGCGGTAGCGACTCGCTGCGGTTGACGGTTCAGGTGGCCGATACCCCCGGCCAGCTGGCGGAGGTAGCCGGGCGGATCGCCGCAGTGCAGGGCAATATCTGTTCCGTGGTGGCCTACGACGCTGGCCAGCCCGGGAGGATCAACATTACGTTGCGTGTGGAAGGCGTCGATAGGGAGACCGTGCTGGGCACCCTCTCAGACCGGGCCGATTTGGAGGTGCTGCACGCCTGGGGCTGCGAGGGAGAAGGGGGAGGGGCTGTGTGAACAGAGGCCGCGCCTGATCCTGGGGCGCGACCTCTGTTATCTTGGACAAGGTCAAAGTCTGGCAACCAGCGCCTACTCCATCAATCCAGCCTTTTCAAGCTGGTCATGGACCTCGTTGAAGGCGTCGGCCTGCTCCCGGGTGATGGTCCCCGCCTCGACCAGGGCATCCAGCAGTGCATCGCGCATCTGTCCCATGCCGCCCAGGCGTTGCGTGTTGCCCGTGGCGGTCAGGTCATCCATGGCGCTGTGGACTTGGTCAAAGATCTCTGCTTCCTCTGGGCTGATCACGCCCTGCTCCACACCGAGGTCCAGCATCTCGGTCCGAGCCGCCTGTTCTACCGCCGGATCAAATGCGGCGCCGCCCGCCGCGTACTGGGGCTGTACCTGGCCTTGGCCCAGGGCTCGCATATAGTTGATCAAGTCCCAGCGGGCCCCCTCGTCCAGGGAATCCTTCCAGGCCGGCATCGTCGAGCTAAAGGGCTCCCCTACGCCCCCCTCACTGATCCGCCAGAACAACAGATCGTCGCCCAGCATCTGGCTGGTGTGGGCAACCGGCGCCGGGGCCGGATCAAGGCTCGCCCCGGCCGGGCCGTCGCCCATGCCGCCGTCGCCGTGGCAGCTGGCGCACAGGGTGGAATATTGCTCGGCGCCGCGGTCCAGTGACGCCTCGTCATTTTCTACGGGATTGGAAAGTCCGGCATAGGGCTCCGGGACTGTGACGTGATGGCGGCCCATCATGCCGCTGCCCGGCCCCATTCCCGCAATCTGGCCCATCTGCTGCACTGCCTCCGCGACAGTGGCTACCGGGTTCGGGGTGGGAGCGCCTTCGCTGCCCGTGGCACCGCTTCCACAGGCAGCCAGGACCAAGGCTGCCAGGATCAAGACCATCCACAATACGTTTCGATTCATAATACTCTCCTCCACCGAATCCATTTCGCACCGGAGACCATTCTAGCACAGATGGCATCACGTGGCGAAACTGGGAGGGTTGCCGGGAGATGTACAACGAAGCAACTCGTGGTCCGCATCTGCGCCATTGCAGAAATGGGAGTTCTATGGCATACTTGTGCTACGAGACAGATCACAAGTCCAGCGAAAGACTTGACGCCGGGAGGCTCCGTGGAATCGAGATCGCATTCTACAGGCAAAGAGGAAGTCCCAGCCGCCAGTACGATGGAAGCCACCTCCCAATCGCTGCTGCACCCATGGCTTTGGCATCCATACCTGATCGTCTTTGTCTCGAGCGGGTGTATCATGATCTTGGAGCTGGTTGCTGGCCGGATCGTGGCGCCCTACGTTGGCGTGTCGCTCTATACCTGGACCAGCATCATTGGGGTGGTGCTGGCCGGGATCAGCCTGGGGAACTACCTGGGGGGAGGCTGGCCGATCGCTGGGCCTCTCTGCAGTTGCTGGGCAGCATCTTTGTGTTGGCTGGCCTGTCCTCCTTCGGCATCTTGGCGGTGGATGTGCTGGGAAAGCTGACGCCGGGCGACTGGCCGATCATCATCGAGATCCTGATCTTGGTTGCAGCGCTGTTCTTTGTACCCAGCTTGATCCTGGGGACTGTCTCCCCTGTCGTAGCCAAGCTGGCCGTGCGCGACCTGAGCAAAACGGGTAGGACAGTGGGCAGCATCTATGCTGCCGGTACTGTGGGCAGCATCGTGGGGACCTTTGCCACCGGCTTTTTGTTGATCTCGTGGTTGGGTACCCACGTCATCGTCTGGGGTGTAGCGGTGGTCCTGCTCGTGTTGGGCCTGTTGTTTCTGGTCGGCCGCCGCCCCCTGTGGCTGTTGTTGGCTGCCTTGATCCTGGCCGGGGGCACGATAGTCGCGGCCAAGCTGGAATGGTTGCACGGTCCCTGTACGCGCGAGACCAACTACTTTTGCATCAAGGTCCACGAACAGGAGCGGGATGGCGAGCCTGTCCGTGTCTTAACGCTGGATCGGCTGGTTCATAGTTATACCTCGCTGGATGATCCAACAAAGTTAGTCTACGGCTACGAACAGATGTATGCCGAGGCCACCGCCTACCGGGCCAGTCAGGATGACCACATGCGAGCGCTCTTTATCGGAGGCGGCGGGTATACTTTTCCCAAGTATATGGAGGTCACCTATCCGGGCAGCGACGTCCACGTGATCGAAATTGATCCCGGGGTCACCGAGGTGGCGTACGATTTCCTGGGACTGGGGCGCGACACGGAGATCGCGAGCTACAACGAGGATGCTCGCCTCTACCTGGAGCGGGAGCCTGTGGCTGAGTATGACCTGATCATGGGCGATGCTTTCAACGACTTTTCGGTGCCCTACCACCTGACCACCAAGGAGTTCAACGACCGGGTCCGGGCCTGGTTGGTGGACGACGGCTTATACGTGGTCAACATTGTCGACGGCCCCCGGGGGCGTTTCCTGCGCGCCTATGTCCGCACCCTGCAACAGACTTTTCGTCACGTCTACCTGGCGCCCACCATCGAAGCCTGGCGCCGAACCGCGCGCAGCACCTTTGTGATCATTGCCAGTGATGCACCTCTGGACCGGGTTGTCCTTCTGGCGTTCGATGCGGGCGACGGCGTTACGCTCCTGGCGAATCAACTGCTCAACGCTGAGGAGATCGAGGCCCTGCTGGCCGAAGGTCGCGCGGTGACGCTCACAGACCGGTATGCGCCGGTGGACCAGATGCTGGCTCCCGTATTTCGCGAGGAAGTACCGAGGTGATGGTGCAAAAAGCCCATGCCTCAGGAAGCTGAAAGACCCCCGCCTGACCGCCCTCGACAAGTCGAGGACTCCCGAGGCGCTGAGGGGATCCGTGCTCCGTGGATCCCTGCCGCACTGGGTCTGGCGATGGAATTGTGCTTCGCCGGCATGGTCATTCTGGGGAATCTACGGCAACAGACACTGCCCTTTCTGGGGCTGTATGCGGCTGCCTTTGTGTTCTACGGGCTCGCCGTTTGGTGGTCGCTGCGACAGCCGGAGCGGCGAAAGGCGCTGTTTCTCATCTGGGGCCTGGGGCTGGTCTTTCGCACCACGTTGTTGTTCACCACGCCTACGCTGTCCGACGATGTCTGGCGCTATATCTGGGATGGCCGGCTGGCCAACGCTGGAATAAGCCCCTACGCGCTGCCAGTGAATTCCCCGCTGCTCGACGCCCTTGATTCGCCCCAACGGGCCCTTGTGAACAACAACTGGATGGCCTCGCCGTACTTGCCGGCAGCCCAGGCGCTATTCGCCGTCGTGTACCGCTTGGCCCCCGGAAACGCTCTGGCTTTCCAGGTCACTGCCGTACTCCTGGACCTGATGACGGGCGTACTGGTGATGGATCTGCTCCGCCGGCTCGGGCTGCCGCGCACGCGGGTGCTCATCTACCTGTGGAATCCTCTGGTCGTCGCAGAGTTCGCCCATGGCGCCCATGTCGTGGATGCGCTGATGATCTGCCTGACGATGGCCGCGTTGTGGGCTCTGGTCGTGCCGGCCACTGGGGACCGCCGGTCCTTTGTGTCCGCGCACTCGCGCCTGCTCTCGGTGGTGGCGCTGGCTGGGGCGACGCTGACAAAAGTCCTGCCGGTACTGCTGCTGCCGGTGGTAGGGCGGCGATGGGGTTGGCGCTATGTGCTGGTCTATGGCGGGCTGGTCGTGGCGATCAGTACGGCTTTTGCCTTGGGCGGGGGATGGGGCCTGCTGGGACCGCTGGATGGTACAGGGCTCTTTGGCGCAGTCCGCATCTACTCCGCCTACTGGAACTATAATGGCGGGCTGTACCATTGGCTGGAGGTGGCAATCTCTGGTTACCCAACGCCAGGGGCCGTACCGCTGGAGGCTGTTGGGCTTGGGCCCATCCGAACTGCCAAAGTGCTCTCGCTGGGCATGCTGGGCTTGGTGCTGGCGGGCGTCTGGCGCTGGAGCCGCCGCTGCGATGACGATTTGGCCCTCCTGAGATTGGCTGCTGTCCCCCTGGCTGCCTACCTGCTCCTGGCAACGACGGTCCATCCCTGGTACGTAACTCTGCTCATCCCCCTGTTGCCTTTCCTGACGCCAAAGCGCTTGGAAGACAGCAGAATCGGCCGCTTTCTCCTGCCGGGTATCTATTTGTCCGCCGCTGTGGCCCTGTCCTATCTGACCTACCTGGACCCGGCCAACCCGCGCGAGTATGACGCTGTTCGACTAGTGGAATACGTGCCCTTGTACCTGATGCTTATCTGGGCTGCTTGGCCAGCCATCGGCGCAACTGGTGGGTCTGGTGGAGATTGATGCCGGCCACATAGCCAAAGCCGCCGGCGTACAGGAGCAACCAGGGCACAAAGGTCCAGCGGATGTTGGGCATGGCGAACATCAGCAGGACCATGATGGCCAGCGCTGCCTCACCCAGGATCAGCCAGTCTCCCCTTAGGGCATAGACGCTGCCGACCCAGGCATCCGCTGACTGCCGCAGGTCATATTTGGGCGTGCGCTGAAAACTTCGGGTGATTCCCAGCGCCCCTCGCAGCACGGCCCCTGTATTGCTCAGGCTCAAGCCCATGCCCAGCATGACCAATAGGGGTAGGTATCGTAGGCGACGGCGTGATTCTGTGCCGCCACCGGTCTGGGCCACAACGTACAACAGGGGAGGACCCGCAGCGGTGACCATCAGCCAGGGGATGCCCAGCACAACCCAACTGCGGGAGAAGCTCATGGGGAAGGTCAGCAGGATGATCGATAGCATCAGGGGGTGGACCAGGTAACCGGTCAAGTGCAGAATCCCTTCTAGCTTGACGTGTCGGGGCTGGCTGGAGCGAAGCAGGGGACCTATGAGCTTTCTTGCTGTCTCGATGCTGCCCTGGGCCCAGCGGGCCTGCTGCCGTTTGAAGGCGCTGATCTGGGCCGGCAACTCTGCGGGAACGACTACGTCTGGCAGGTAGGTGATCCGCCAGCCGCGCAACTGGGCGCGGTAGCTGAGATCCAGGTCCTCGGTGAGCGTATCTCCCTGCCAGCCACCGGCATCCTCGATACAAGCCCGCCGCCAGGCGCCAGCTGTGCCGTTAAAGTTAAGGAACAGTCCGGCCTGGCCCCGCGCCGCCTGTTGCACGACAAAATGCCCATCGACGCCCAGGGCTTGGGTTTGGGTGAAAGCCGAATAGTCGCGGTTGACGTGGCCCCAACGGGTTTGGACACAGCCCACGGCAGGGTCGGCAAAGTGGGGTACTACCCGCTGCAGAAAGTCGCTTTCCGGCATAAAGTCGGCATCAAAGATGGCGATCAGTTCGCCCTTGGCCTGGTCCATGCCAGCCGCCAGCGCCCCCGCCTTGAAGCCTGACCGATCCCGCCGTACGATATGGACGATATCAATGCCCTGGTTGCGGAGACCTCCAACGACCCGGGCCGCCAGTTCGCGGGTGGCATCGGTGGAATCGTCCAGCACCTGGATCTCCAGCCGGTGGCGCGGATAGTCCAAGGCGGCCACAGTGGTCAGCAGCCGCTCTGCGGTATGCAACTCGTTGTAAATGGGGAGTTGCACCGTGACCAGGGGCCAGTCTGCTGGCGCCGGGGGCTCTGGCACAGGATCGTTGCGATGCCGTAGGTAGATCCCGGTCAATATCAGGTTGTTCAGGCCGTACATGCCGAGTAGGGTTGCACAGACCGCGTAAAGAATCTCAATGATAGGCATCTTGTTACTTTCGTATCACGATCTGCCACACGCCATCGCCCAGATCCTGGCGGCTTATGACGGTGTGTCCCTGGCCCTCAGCCCAGCGCGGCAGGCTTTCCAGGGCCTGCATGCAGTCAAAGGTCACGCGGAGTTGCTCGCCGGATTGCAGTGCAGCCAGTGCCTGCTGAGCGCGCACCAGGGGAAAGGGACAGACCTCGCCTACGGAGCGCAGGTCGTGGGTGGGTGTGACCCGCGCCCTGCGGCCAAAGAGCAACCAGGCCGCCGCCCAGGTGCCCAGAATGATGGCCAGGGTACTGGTCAGGCTGCTCATGGCCAGCAGCGGGATGCCGGCCAGGGAATGGCCGATGGTACAGCCGGCCATCACCATGGCGCCAAAGCCCATCAGAGCGCCCCCGGCGACCGCCCTGGCCATCTGACGCGCGCCCGGGTAGCGCCAGCGGAACTCGCCGGCCAGGCGGGCGGCGAGAAAAGCGCCCAGGGGGATGCCCAGAACAAAGAAACTCTCCCAGTTGAGAAGGCTCGAGTCAAAACTGAACAGCCAGCGCAGCCAGTGCGACGTCGACACCGTGATGCCAAAGCCGTAGGGGCGCCCTGTGGCCCAGGAAGCCGCTACGGCCAACACGCCGAGCAGGCCGATGACCAGCCCGGTCTTGGGCCAGGCCCAACCCCGGAAGGCGCGCTGGCGGGGGCTGCGCAACAGCCAGTAGCCGGCCAGGAGCACCACAGGTATAGTGATGAGCCACGGGCTGGGCAGGCCCAGGAGCATAGAAAAGGTCGGACCCTGTCCATCCGGCCGGGGCATAATACTGGGTGTTTGCAGAAACGTCCGGACCGGGGCCAGGAAGCCAGCTTCAGTCAGGGCCGCAGTGACAGCAAAACTGGCCACGGCCACCATGGAGGCAGTTTGCCCTTCGCCTGACTTGTACCACGAGCCTCCTGAGCAACCACCGGCCAGGACCATGCCCGCGCCAAAGACCAGGCCGCCGGCCAGGTTCGCCAGCCAGAAGAACTCGATCACCCAGACCTGGACCAGGCCAACCTGAACCAGCAGTTGGACGCCGACCATCTGAATGAGCACGGCCAGGACAAAGGCGCGCAGGAGCGTGCTGTCCCGGACCAGGTACACATCGCGGAAGGCCGAGTTGATGCAGAACCGGCCGCGCTGGGCGGCATAGCCAAAGGCCAGGCCAATCGGTAGGGCTAGAAGGATAAGTACAAGCATGAGCTTTCTCTATTGAACTGGGTAGGCTCGGTCGGAGACCTTCGCCTATCACGAGTGTCGAGACTTCTGCCGATCAAGGGAGCTTGGCTAGGTGAAGATGAGCCATAGGGACCCGGCGGGCAACCGGCGGCGCAGCCAGGCATCGACGCCCAGTACGCGCCCTGCGGCCGCGACCACGAACAGCCCGTGCCACATGGCCATCATGACGTAGGACCATGGCCATTCGCCCGGAACCTCCAGCAGCCCGATCCCCAGGTTGAGGGACATGAGAAGGCCCAGGGCGCCTGCCAGGCGCGTCCATGTGCCCGTCACCAGCAGCAATCCCACGCCCAGCTCGCTCAAGAAGATCAGCCAGGCGAACAGGGGAAAATTGGGAATCACGACCGACTCGACAAAAGCACCATAGAAACCAAAAGCCGGGTGCTGGGCCTCCAGTATCAGCCAGTCAAACAGTCCCCGTCCGGACGCGGGGGCAAAGTTGGGCGGCAGCTTCCAGCGCAGCGTGCCCAACCACAGCAGTCCGATGAGCACGCGGCTCAGGGCGATGGGCCATAGCGGCGCATGGCGGCTGAGCGCCTCGCGTGTGGTCTTGGTCAACATAACCGCCTCCTTGATCCAACAATGTAGTGCCACACTCCAAAAGAACTGAATGCACAGATGGTTCGCCATCCTGGACGGCGTCCAGGATGTGTACTGTTCTTGGCTTCCTCCGGAAGCCCGTGGCTCAGCCTCAGGTGATGGCCTGTGGCTGCCCGTCCTTGGAGTACAGCAACTGGTCGAGTTGCTGCTGGATGCAGTCCACAGCCGTGGCCAGGGGAAAGATCTTGTTACTCACCTGCATGTCACAACTGCTGGGCGAAGCCAGGGGATGCCAGAACACGCCATCCGCAGTGACGGTAACCTCGGGCATCAAGCTGTCGATGGCTACCTCCATCCCTTCCTGGGCAAAACCCCGGTGGGCCAGCGGCCGGATGACGTGATCTCTCTCAGGGATGCCGAGGGAACGACGGAGTACGTACAATTCCTCCAGGTGATCGCTGTTGGCCGGCGTTTCGGTCGTAGACAGGCGCAGGTGCAGTCCACGCTCTTGTAGGCGCTGGATTCCTTCCATGGTCCTTGCCCACGTACCCGCGCCGCGATAGACGTCGTGCTGCTCGGGCCGGGCGCCATCCAGGCTCACCTGAACCGTCAGCTTGTCGCTGGCGACGGCTGCCAGCCGTTCCAAGCGGCTGCCGTGCAGCAGCATGGCATTCGTCAGGACGGTCGTCTGAGCCCGGGCTGAGGCGTAGGCCAGCATGTCATAGATCTCGTCCAGGATAAAGGGCTCACCGCCGGTAAAGAACAGGTGGCCAAAGCCCATGGTAATCGCCTCGTCCACGAGCCGCTGCACGGTCTCGAAGCTCAGTCCCCTGCGCGCAGCACGAGGGCTGGACTCGGCCACGCAATAGGTGCAACTCAGGTTACAGTCATAGTTGGTATAGACCCACAGCTTCCAGGCGAGTGGTGTCCCTTCGCCGGGCGGGCTGCCAGCAGTGTCTGTTGCGGGTCCTGCAGCCGTTTCAGAATGAACCATTTCCGCCTCCTACAAGGGTGGTGGGGCAGCGTCACAGGGCGACCCCGGTGGTGGTGGCTAACTGAGGGCCAGGTACAGCTTGGCAAGCCATCGGCCGCGGGCGGCGCTGTCAGCCTGACGAGGTCTCAGCAGTGCATCCAGCCCAAAGATGCGGCCAGGAGCAATGCCAAGCAGGACGAGCGACAACAGGATCATCAAGTGGTAGCTCCATTCCCACTCGTTGAGATGGGTCGCGGGATCCCAGGCACCGGCTAGACCGAGCATCAGTTGGAGCGACAGCAAGAGTGCAACGAGCGCACCCCCACGACTGAGAAGACCCAGGAAAAGTGTGACCGCGACAAAGGCTTCGGCAAAAAAGATGACCCAGCCGAAGGCGCCAAAGGTGGGTTGCACGATACTGTTGACAAAGAAACCGTTGAGTTTGACCAGTGGACCCAGGCCCATGGAGAAAAGGGTACCGCCATCGGGGCCGTGGATCACAAAAAAACTTCGCTCGCGGTCAGCATAGACAGATTCGAGACCGACCCAGTCACACAGGCCACTCGTGCGGATCAGCGCACCATCGGGTCCCTCACTGGAAAAGTCGAATTCAGAGCCACAGCCAAACTGGGGGGGAAGTTTCCAAAAGAGCTGCGAGAAGAAGAGAAAGGCCAGGCCCAGGCGGGCGATCACCAACGCGATCCGGCGCAGCGGTTCCTCCCAGGCGAAGGGTCTGACCGGTGCGGATTCTGAGATTTTCCCATTTCGTGTCTCCTCTCCTTGATGAGCATGGCGGCATGCCGGTGGTACCTGACTCAAGCCGGCTAACATCAGATCAGCGGCGCCATACGGTAGTTAGGACGCCCCTGGGCGTTGGTTTCTTACCCCACCATCAAGGATTTCCTGTGAATCCATGTACATCCATCCCAGTAGATGGGTCGGGATTACGAGATGGTTCTGTTGTGCCGTGTGTGACTGCACCGGGATCGTGCGTAAGGACTTGATGGTACAGCCTGCCAAGAGACTCAATCCTGTCATCCTTCGACTGCACTCAGGACATGCTTCGTTTCACTCAGGATGACGACTGCCCGAAAGCGAATCTCTGTCATATAGAGTGGTACCCTGTGCCATGGGGCACTCAGAGTGGAAGCCTTGAGACACCTCCCGGGACACCGCAGGTCTACGCATCTGATTGTAACACACAATCGCTGGCCACTGCTGTAGGTTTTCTCACCCTGTGCGGAGAGAGGGCAGCACTTGGGGTCCCTTTCCCGCCCAGATGGGGTGTCGGCCGGAGTTGACCAACAGAGCATTCTCCCCTATACTGGCGTCCGAGTCTAGATCAAGGAGCGGTGCAGGACGATGAAAGAACCAGGGACCAATCGGACCATTCTCATCGCGGCGCTTTGCGCTGGCCTGGCTTTGATAGTAGGGTTAGGGCTGGGTTTGCTGTTCAGTCGAGGTATCAAGGCGCCGTGCCGTTCCAATGCGGCCCTGGCCAGCCTGGGAGCAGAGTCCCAGGAAGTCTATGTCGTCCTGGTTGCGGCCTCCTACAGTTCTGATCACGATCTGGAGAGGGCCCAGGCGCGATTGGCACGGCTGGAAGTGTCAGATATCGATCAACAGCTTGCGGACTTGATTGACCTCTACATTGCTGAGGGGCGCGATGACGCGGATATTCGTGCGCTCGCCGTGCTGGGCCAAGCGCTGGGTGTGGACAGCCCGCAGTCCCTGGCCTATTTGGCCACGCCGACGCTGTCACCCACCAGTACGCCTCTACCCCAACCAAGCTCGACGCCAACAGATGTACCGGCGCCAACGGTTGTGCCATCGGCCACACCCGAGCCACCGACCAGCACGCCGACGGCGATCCCGCCTGCGCCGACGGCTTCACCGACGCTTCCACCCACGCCGACGATTGCCCCCTCAGATACGCCAGTCCCGCCGACGGCTACCGCTGTGCCATCGGACACGCCCAGGCCCCAACCGACCCATACCGCGGAACCCGAGCCAACAGCGACGGCGCAGCCATCGCCGACGGCAGCCGTGCAATGGACCTATACGGCCCAGTTAGATGGTCCTGGACGAGAAGGCCATACCTGCGGATTCAAAGGCCAGAAGCTCATCCGTGTTACCGTGCTGAATGCGGCCGGGAACCAGATCCCGAGTGTGTGGGTGCATGAGCGATACACGGGTCTGTACCAGGTCTCAGGCCACAAGGGCGATGATCCGTTCTGGGGGCCCGGCGAGGTTGAATTCAGTGGGATGGAAGGTGCCCAGATCTGCATCGCCAGTGGTGAGGGCGGGGCGTGTGAGAGCGATCTGACCCGCGATCTGCCCACCCACGCTCCGCCACCTCTCGAGGACCTGTGGGCGGCAGGGTATTGTGCCTGCTGTGAGCCTGACATAACTCGCGAGAGATGCCAGGAACTCAGGGACCAGGGTGAGTGCGTGGCCACCGACTGGTATAACTGGCACGTCGAGTTCAAGCGATCGTGGTAGTCCTAGGGGACATGAGTTCCAATTAGGTGGGTAACCGCGCCAGCGAATCACTCCGGACTATTTGGGCCAAAGTCGAGGCCACATGCGGGGCAGTGCATCATCTTCGGCTCCAGGTCAGCGCCACAGCGGGGGCAACACAACTCCAGCTCTGTGCCGCACCGGGGGCAAGCTGTGTCGTTCTCCCCTACCGCGGCGCCACAAGCTGGACAGAGGGATTGGCCGCAACCAGGACACTCGGGGGACCCCAAACCCACGCTGGCTTTGCAGGCGGGGCAGGGCCGGGCGGCATGAAAGCCGCAGTGGGGACAATCGACTTCCTCGTCTTTCAGCAATAGGTAGCATTCGGGGCAGACACGCTGGCCGCACTCGGGGCAAGCGCCCATTTCACTGCCGAACTTGGCCGTGCAGGCCGGACACTTGAGCAAGACCAGCCCGGGCTCCGAGGCAAAGATGGTTGCCAGCGTGCGCCTCTCCAGCGAGAAAGCTTGGCCGCACTCGGGGCAGGCCTCGGCGCCATCGAGGATGCGCGCATCGCAGGCAGGGCAGCGCCGTACAAAGAGGACGCCGCACTCGGGACAGCGCTTGGCCCCGCTGGCAACCGGAAAGTCACAGCCGGGACAGGGAAAGCTCAGCGCCAGGCCACAGTTCGGGCAGGCATCGTCTTCGATGCCCACGTCTTCGATGCCCACGTCCTCAAACGCATCATCTTCGAGGGAATGCCCGCATCCCGGACAATAAACCTGGCCGCAGGCTGAGCAGATCCCGTCGTTGAGATAGACCCCCGTGCCGCAGGCCGGGCAGCGGGTGGTGTCGGGACCCTCAAGGACCGGGTCAGGCTTCAGGAGGATCAGTTCGATACCGCCCTCAGTCATCCTCCTCCTCTTCTTCGTCCTCGAAGCTATAGCCGCAGTGGGAACAGATCACTGCATCGGCTGGGAGATCCTCACCACAGTCTGGGCAGGCAAACGCGAACTCGGCGCCGCATTCTGGGCAGACCTCATCGTCCTCTACCAACGGGCTGCCGCAATCGGAACACAGATCAACGCCGCAGGCGGGGCATTCTTCGTCCTCTGTGTCTATGGGCTCACCGCAGTTCGCACAGAAAGCTGCGCGCTCCCCCTCCGGCTTGGATTCATCCTCAGGCTCCGTGTCCTCCCCCTCGTCTTCAAAGCCCTCATCCATCTCTGCGCCGCAGTGGGGGCAGATGGAGGCGTCCGCGGGAACCTCCTCGTCACACTCGGGGCAATAGTAGCCAAATTCAGCCCCGCATTGGGGGCAGACCGTGTCGTCCTCATCCATGACTGCGCCGCATTCGGGGCAGTGGCCGTCCTCGTCCAGGTCCAACTCGCTTGTCAGGTCTTCTGCCATGGTGTCATCCTTGTGTTCAGAACCTTCCGCCACGATGAGCGAAGGAAAAGGGCTGCCCCCGCAAGGGGCAGCCCTGCTTGGGTCGTTTCTCTTGCATAAACCTACTCAGGCTTCACACCGGCATAGATGGCGCCGCCGATGGCGCCGAGAATGGCGGCCAGTATCAAACCTCCCAGGCAGCAAAGGCCGCCATAGAACAGCCCAGCAGTTGGCCCGGTGAATATGGAAGGGTCAATACCTGCCATTTCCATCTGCCGGAGCGATTCTGCCGGAAGCTGGGAAAGAATGGCCGAGGTGTCCAGGAGGCTCATCTGGATCGTGGTCAGGATCATGTTCACGAACCCGCCGATCACTGCAGCCAGTACAGCTGCGGCTGCTCCTTGGCCGGCGGCAGCCCCAGGTTCGCGCACTGGAGGCAGCCAATGGGCAGCCAGAGCGCCAATGCCGCCATAGACCAACAGGCCCAAGAAACAGGTGACGAGGCCGACGCAGGGGATCAACCCCAATACGTTGAGCGCGACGAGCACAGCTGCACCGATCAGTCCCGCTTTAAGCCAAGGTGACATGTTTGACTCCTCTCACTCTCTGTGCAGCAGGCCAAGAAACCCTTCCGGCCTGCGCAGACCACTGGACGCCAGCGATCATCCTCTGCCGCAGCGTTGCTGGTGTTGCCCTGGATTGTACCGCAAGATTTGGGAAAGCGCAAACTAAACGCAGAGAAGAAAGGCTGTGTCGTAGCAGTGTCTATCCCTCACATGGTTGTTCCTTCTACTTGAGACGCCTGCCCATCATCGTCACGTCTGTAACGACATCTCTGACCTTGCAGAAACTGCCCATCTCTGGTAAACTAGTAAGGGCCTCAAGATCGAGGACACTGCATGAGGAGATTCCATGGCCGCTCAGGCGCTCTATCTCAAGTACCGTCCGCAGACGTTCGACGAAGTGGTCGGCCAGGAGCCGATCACCCGGACACTGCGCAATGCGCTGCGCCAGGGCAAGATCCGCCACGCCTATCTTTTTACTGGGCCCAGGGGAACGGGCAAGACGACCACCGCCCGCCTGCTGGCCAAGGCGGTCAACTGCCAGGCCCCCGAAGGGAAAAGACCCTGCAACGCCTGCCCCATCTGCGTGGCCATCAACGAGGGGCGTCTGCTGGACCTGATCGAGATCGACGCCGCCAGCAACCGGGGCATCGACGAGATCCGGGATATCCGGGAGAAGGTCGGCTTTCGGCCCAACGAGGGCCGATTCAAGGTCTATGTCCTCGATGAGGCACATATGCTCACCGAGCCGGCCTTCAACGCCCTGCTCAAGACGCTGGAGGAGCCGCCGCCGCACGTAATCTTTACTCTGGTCACCACCGATCCCCACAAGATTCCGGCGACCATTACCTCTCGCTGCCAGCGTTTTGACTTTAAGCGTATCCCCTTGCAGACCATCGTGGACCGGCTGGGCTACATCGCCGAACAGGAGGAGATTGCCGTTGAGCCCGAGGCGCTGGAACTCATTGCCTATCAGGGTACCGGCGCCCTGCGGGATGCCATCAGCCTGCTGGATCAGCTGACCAGCTATGGGGATCAGATCACGCTGGACCAGGTGCAGATGGTCCTGGGAACTGTCGCGGGCGAGGCGGCCAGCCAATTGGTTACTGACCTGGCTGATGGAACGTGGCCGGAGGCCTGGATCGATCAATCGTACGGTGGGTGATGGCGCAGATCCGCGCCAGTTCGGCCGGGAAGTGGTGGAATACCTGCGTGGTGTGTTGCTGGTCAACCAGGGAGCGGGCACGCGCTTGCTCAATGCGACGGCAGAGCAGGCCGCCGGGATGGAAGCTCTGGCCCAACGGATGCCGACGGGGCAGTTGCTGCAGGCCATCCGCCTCTTTAACACGCAGTGACCGACGTCAAGGGGGGACTGCAGATGATCCCCCAGTTGCCACTGGAACTTGCCCTTGTGGAAAGCGTGATGGGAACTGCCGAGCCAGAGGCTTCGAGCCAGATTACAGATAGACAGGAGCTGGCTCTTTCGACTCCCCCTGCCCCATCGCCCGCTGCGCCCAAGACGGAGGGCCGTCGTGTGGCAGAGTCCTCAGTTCCTGATCTCACGCCAACTCCGGCACCTCCCGCGCCGGCCCAAAGCACTGGAGATGTTGAGCCCGTTGTGGAGGCCCAGACCAGTTCCGGACAGTTGACCCTGGAGGTGGTAGAGCGGGTCTGGGAGCAGGTACTGGTCGCTGTACGGCAGCGCAACCCTACTGCGGAAGGGGCCTTGCGCTCTGGCTGCACGCCGGTTGAAGTGACAGGCAACCAGGTCGTTGTGACCTTTCCCTATCCTTTCCTGCGGGATAAGCTCGGAGATCCCCAACGGAAGGTAGAGGTCCAGGATGCGCTTAGCGAGGTATTGGGCACCAGTTGTCATGTCAAGCTGGTACTGGCCTCGGACTATCAACCTGGTCTTCGGGCAGCTCCTGGCCCCTCCGAGCCGGTCCCCGACACGGCTTCCCCGCAACCAGCCTTGGATGCCGAGGACTTGGGCCAGCTCACGCGCTGGGCCGAGAAACATGGTGGGGAGACCAAGGTTATTGAAGAGCCGTAGAAAAGTCAACCAGTAGATGTCGGCAATCAACGGTATTGCCTCTGGAAGCTAAAGATTGATGGTAGGAAATAGGAGGAAGACAAATGGCAAAAGGCAAAGGGCGACGTATTCGGGGCCAGCAGCCGGGCGGGCGGCCGGACATGCGCCAACAGATCATGAAGCTGCAGGAACAGATGGTCCAGACACAGGATGCGTTGGGCGATGAGACGGTTACCGCAACGGCGGGCGGCGGAGTTGTTGCGGTGGTCATCAATGGGCACCAGCGGGTGGAGTCGATCACCATCGATCCCGAAGTCGTCGATCCAGAAGACGTGGAGATGCTCCAGGATCTGATGGTTGCTGTGGTCAATGAAGCCATCGAGCAGTCGCAGGCGCTGGCCGCCGAGCGCTTGGGTGCGCTGACTGGTGGATTGGGTGGGCTGGGCGGATTGGGCAACCTGGGTGGCTTGCTGGGCTAGCCGATCGCTGGCCCAAGGAGTGCAAATCCATGTCTGCGGCAATACCTGAACCGATAAGCCGGCTGATCGAAGCCTTTGCCCAGTTGCCAGGTATCGGTCCCAAATCTGCTTCGCGGCTGACTTTTTACCTGCTCCGTCGTCCGGCGGAGCAGGCCGAACTCCTGGCCGGCGCGCTGGTTGACCTGAAGCAGAAGACCACCTTCTGTCGCGTGTGCTTTAATATCACCGTGGAGAATCCCTGCCGCATCTGTCAGGACCAAGGGCGCGATCGTTCGATCATCTGTGTGGTGGAGGAGCCGCTGGATGTGCTGGCCATCGACCGCACTGGAGAGTACCGGGGGCTGTACCACGTTCTCCACGGCGCCATCTCGCCGGTGGAGGGCATCGGTCCTGATGAACTGCGGATCAATGAACTCGTTGCCCGTCTGAGTAACGAACCGGTAAAAGAGGTCTTGCTGGCGACCAACCCCAATCTTGAGGGGGAGGCGACGGCCATGTACCTGGCCCGCGTGCTTGAACCTCTGGGGGCGCGGCTTACCCGCCTGGCGCGAGGGCTACCCGTAGGCGGTGACCTGGAGTATGCCGATGCCGTGACGCTCGGCCGAGCCCTTGAGGGCCGGCGGGAGATGTAGGCAGAGGGAACCGATCGATGACAACCGGTTACGTATACGATCCCATCTACCTGGAACACGACCTGCGTGGTCACCCGGAGAACCAGCAGCGGCTCACAACGATCCTGAGGGTGTTGGAAGAAAATGGCATGCTGGACCGGTTGGTACCTGTTCCCGCAGCGCCCATCACTCCCGAGCGGCTGGAGCGGGTACACTCGGGTCGCTACGTAGGCCAGGTGCAGCGAGTGGCCCGGCAAGGCGGTGGCCATCTGGATACGGATACCTACGTGCGACCTGCCTCCTACGATGCGGCGCTGATGGCTGCTGGTGGGTTGGTGGAGGCGACAAGGGCCGTGCTCGATGGCCAACTAGCCAACGCCTTTGCCCTGGTTCGCCCTCCTGGGCACCATGCCCTCCGTGACAGGGGAATGGGTTTTTGTTTGTTCAACAACGTGGCCATTGCCGCCCGTTATGCGCTGGCCGAGCGCGGGCTGGACCGGGTGCTCATCGTGGATTTTGATGTCCACCACGGCAACGGCACCCAGGATACGTTCGAACGTGATCCGGGCGTGATGTTCATCTCAACGCACCAGTATCCCTACTATCCCGGTACCGGAGACCTGCGCGAGACAGGGCGCGGCGACGGCGCAGGCGGCATCGTCAACGTGCCCCTGGGTGGCGGTGTCGGGGATGAGGGCTTTGCTCAGATCTTTCGGGAAGTAGTGGGGCCGGCTGCCTGGCGCTTCCAACCTCAGCTTATACTTGTCTCGGCTGGCTACGATGCCCACTGGGATGATCCCCTGGCCTACATGTATCTTTCTGTCGGTGGATATGCGGCCATCGCCCGGGCCCTGGTGGAGCTGGCCGAAGAGCTGTGCGAGGGGCGGCTGGTCTGGACCCTGGAAGGTGGCTATCACCTGGAGGCGCTGGCCTACTCGGTCCTGAATACCTTTGCTGTGCTCCTGGGCGACGCTGGCTGGCAACTGGTGGACCCATTGGGTCCATCGCCATTCAGCGAGCGGCCTGTGGACGACGTCATTGCCCAGGTCAAGGAGGTTCACCGACTGAGAGATTGAGTCGATCACTTGGCATTCTCAACGGGCATCCTTCAGGCTAGTGGACAGGATGCCTGTTGTGCGTTATAATACGAGGAGTCGTTCTGTTTGTCGAGATCCGGACCGAGGTGCCAGCTATGTCCACGACTTTGTCCTCATCGCGCCGAAAGAAGATCACCACGCTCACTTTGCTACAGAAGAAAGTGCGTGGCGAGGTTATTACCATGCTAACCGCGTACGACTATCCTACAGCCCTGGCCACAGATCAGGCTGGTATTGATTCGATCCTGGTCGGCGATTCGTTGGGGATGGTGGTGCTGGGCTATGAGAACACGTTGCCGGTTACGATGGCGGATATGCTGCACCACTGTCGCGCGGTAGCGCGGGGGGCGCGTTACGCCTTGTTGGTCGGCGATATGCCCTTCATGTCGTATCAGGTTTCGGTGGAGCAGGCTGTGCTCAATGCAGGGCGCTTCCTGCAGGAAGCCGGCATGGATGCCGTCAAGTTGGAAGGAGGACGGGAGCGCGTGGATGCCATCCGTGCGATCGTCGCTGCCGGGATCCCAGTCATGGGTCACTTGGGCCTGACTCCGCAGAGTGTGCAACAATTGGGTGGTTTCCGTTCCCAGGGGCGTACGGCACTGGCTGGCCGTCACCTGTTGGATGATGCGCTTCTGTTGCAGGAGGCTGGTTGTTTCAGCTTGGTGCTCGAGTCTATCCCTGCCCGGCTGGCCGCCTTTGTATCCCAGCAGTTAGAGATCCCCACCATTGGCATTGGGGCTGGGCTGGGGTGCGATGGCCAGGTACTGGTCACACATGACCTGCTTGGTTTCTTTGATCGTTTCACGCCCAAGTTTGTCAAACAGTACGCAGATCTGCATGCAGAGATGGCGCGTGCCCTTGCCGCCTTCCGAGAAGACGTCGAAGGGAAGGCCTTCCCTGGGCCTGAGCATACTGTAGACATGCGGGATGGCGAGTGGGATGCCTTTCTGGAGGAGGTCGGGGGACCTGATCCATGATGGCATCTCCCCCTTTGTCGTACCCGGTGAGCAGATGACTGCTGCCGTTCTCATTGTTGGGACCGGGGCGCTGGCTTGCCTTTTTTCGGCACGGCTGGCAGAAACAGGCGTAGGGGTAACGCTCCTGGGTACCTGGCCAGAGGGCCTGGATGCTTTGCGCTCCCAGGGTGTTCGCCTGGTCGACCCCGATGGTTCCGAGCACGTGTATCCCGTGCAGGTCACTGCCGATCCGGCTGGTTGCGGGGCACCTCGCCTTGCCCTGGTATTGGTCAAGTCCTGGCAGACAGAGCGTGCTGCCCGGCAACTGGCCGCCTGCCTGTCGCCGGAAGGTGTGGCGTTGACCCTGCAAAATGGGTTGGGCAACTGCGAGAGACTGGTAGAGTTTCTGGGGGCGCCGCGCGTGGCCCTGGGTGTGACCACGTATGGGGCCACGCTCGTGGAGCCAGGACGGGTGCGTCCAGGTGGGACGGGGACCATCTCGCTTGGCGCACACCCTCGGCTGGCTCCTATGGCAAAACTACTGGAAGGGGCTGGCTTTGCGGTGGAACTTGTGCCAGACGTTGACCGGTTGCTGTGGAGCAAACTGGTCATCAATGCCGCGATCAATCCACTCACCGCCCTGCTGCGTGTCCCTAATGGAGATCTGCTGGTCCGCCCCGCAGCTCGGACACTACTGGCCTCCGTCGCTGGTGAGGCCGCGGCCGTTGCTGCCGCATGCGGCCAGCAATTGAGCTACCCAGATCCCGTTGCTGCCGCAGAGGCGGTGGCCAGCCAGACCGCCCGCAATACTTCTTCTATGCTTCAGGACGTGTTGCGGGGTGCCCCGACCGAGATCGATGCCATCTGCGGGGCTATTGTCGCCGCGGGCGAATCCTGTGGGTTTTCTGTCCCGGTGAATCGTGCGCTGTGGCTGTTGGTCAAGGCCCTCGTGCACCCGGAGCGTTGAACATGCAAACCGCCATCACCCTTTTCGAGGTGCGCAGCGCGCGGGCAGCACTCGCCGAACCGGTGGGCCTGGTGCCCACCATGGGCTCCCTGCACGAAGGCCACCTGTCGCTGGTTCGGCGTGCTCGGGCCGACTGTGCCAGCGTGGCGGTCAGCATTTTTGTGAACCCTGCTCAGTTCGGTCCTGACGAAGATCTGTCCTCCTATCCCCGCGACTTGGCCCGAGATCTAGACCTGCTGGACGCGGAAGAGATAGACCTGGTCTGGATGCCTAGCCCTGAAGTGATGTACCCGGGTGGCTTTCAAACGTGGGTCACGGTGGAGGAGGTGGCGCGGCTGCTGGAGGGTGCGATGCGCCCCGGCCATTTCCGTGGTGTGGCGACGGTGGTGGCCAAGTTGTTCAACGCGGTCCAACCCCAGAGCGCTTACTTTGGCCAGAAGGACGCCCAGCAGGTTGCGGTGATAAGGCAGATGGCGCGCGATCTGAGTTACCCATTGGACGTCGTCGCCTGTCCCATCGTGCGTGATCTGGATGGCCTGGCAATGTCCAGCCGCAACGCCTTTTTGGATTCCCGGCAGCGCCACGCTGCGCTCGTGCTGTACCGCGCACTGGGGACAGCCAGAACGGCCTTTGAGTCTGGGGAGCGGAGCGCCGGCAGATTGCGAAAGATCGTGGCCGAGACTATCGCGGGCGAACCAAGGGTTCGCCTGCAGTACGTTTCCTGTGCCCATCCTGACACGCTCCAGGAGCTGGAGACCGTCACTGGCGGAGTATTGCTGTCCCTGGCCGCATTCGTTGGCCAGACTCGCCTGATAGACAATCTGGTCCTTGAAGAACCTTAGTGACAAGATTGCGTCTTTGTCTCTTTCCGGTTTTTCGAGTATAATGCGGGCGATGAGCAGCCGTCCGGGGCACCTGGAGCTTGGCGAGGGGTGAGCCCCATGTGCTCGCGTAGCTGTGACGCTAGCCATGGGCAACCACCGGAGTCATTGAGAGGCGCGTGTGAGCATTAAACCTGATCGGTGGATCCGGTCTATGGCCCTGGAACAGGGCATGATTGAACCCTTTGAGTCAGTGCAGGTACGGGGCACCGTCATCTCCTATGGCCTGTCGTCCTATGGCTATGACATCCGCCTGGCGGATGAGTTCAAAGTACTGGTTGCTGGCGAGGCTGGTCAGGGTCTGGTAGACCCCAAGGCAATGTCTACCAATGCTTTTGTTGATACGCGCACCAACGTATTTGAGCTGGCACCCCAGAGCTTTGTCCTGGGCCGGACGGTTGAGTATTTCCGCATTCCTCCGAATGTCCTGACTCTGTGTACGGGCAAAAGCAGCTATGCTCGTTGTGGTGTCATGGTCAACGTCACCCCCTTTGAGCCTGGCTGGGAGGGAAACGCAACCCTGTGCATCGCCAACGTTGGGTCCTGGCCAGTACGCCTGTATGCTGGCGAGGGAATCGCCCAGGTGCTTTTTTTTGAAAGTGATGAGGCCTGCGAGGTATCCTATGCCGACAAGCAGGGGAAATACCAGGCTCAGCAGGACATAACGCCCGCGCGACTGGGATGAAAACTGTGACAGAACCCCAAGAACTCGAGGTCATCAGCGTTGCCGACCACGCCGGCCGTTTGACAGAACCGTTCACCATGATCGACCTGGCGTCGATCGATGACATGGTCTTGAGCGTGTTTCTGTGCGAGGGAACGCTGCCCCGCCATCACCACCTGGACCAAGATGAGCTGTTTCTGGTCTACAGTGGTACCATCAGCCTCGAAAGCGACTGGGGAACCGCGATCCTGCGGCCTGGCGAATTGGCCGTGGCGCCCAAAGGAGTGGGGCACCGCTCGTCGTCCCTACTGCATTCACAAGTCCTGCTCCTCCAGCCGCGGCTGGTGGTCAATCGTCGCAATGGTGACCGCCGTATTTTTGCCCTGAAGCAAGGGCGGAGCCTGGAAAAAGTCAGCGTGCCGGCCATGGGGCGCCAGATCGTCGTTCCTTTCAGGCCAGTGGTCTTGGCCAATCTGGATACTTTTTCCGTCCACCTGACTTTCTGCGAGGGGACTGGCCCCTGGCAGCAGATGGACCTGCAGGACAGCCTGGTCTTTTGCCAGGACGGCAAGCTGATTCTGGAGATGGAACACGGGCAGTACGACCTCGAGAGCGGGGAACTGGCTGTCGTGCCCAAGGGGCTTTCATTCCGGCTTTCCAGTGATGTCCGTTCCCTGGTCCTGGGTTTGCAGCGTCACAAACAGCCCGGTCTGCCGCTTGCCGATTGATTCCGGGAGATTTGAATGCAACCATCGATTATTGTCCACGGAGGCGCCTGGGATATCCCGCAGGACTTGCACAAGGCTCATCAGGATGGTACCCGGCTAGCCGCCGAGGCGGGTTGGGATGTGTTGATTCGAGGCGGATCGGCCTTGGATGCTGTTGAGGCGGCCATCGTGGTCATGGAGGATGACGAGACCTTTGACGCTGGACGGGGCTCATTTCTCAACGCCGACGGCCAGGTAGAGCTTGACGCAGGGTTTATGGATGGTACTGATCTGGAAGTCGGTGCCGTGGCTGGCGTGCAGTTCATCAGCAATCCCATCCGGCTGGCGCGGACCGTGATGGAAAAGAGCGAGCACGTGTTTTTGATCGGCCAGGGCGCCCAGCGCTTTGCCCACAAGATGGGTTTTCCCACCTGTGACCTGACCGATCTGGCCGTGCCCCGCGAGTTTGAACGGTGGCAACGGCTGCTGTTTGACTATGCATATTCAGCGCGGCAGGCTTTTACCCGCCCAGCGGACACGGTGGGCTGCGTGGCTCTGGACGTGGATGGGCATCTTGCGGCCGGTACTTCGACCGGGGGAACGCCCAACAAGATGCCCGGCCGGGTAGGGGACGTGCCGATGGTGGGCTGTGGCTTTTACGCCGACGATGAGTTGGGCGGCGCCTCCAGTACCGGCTGGGGCGAGGCCATCGCCAAAGTCCTTCTGGCCCGGCTCGCCCTGCATCATTTGCAGGAACAGGGCGACCCGCATGGCGCGGCGAAGGCCGCTATCCTGAGGCTGGCCAGCAGGGTAAACGGCGTGGGGGGTATTATCCTGCTGGCACCCGACGGGCAGCCTGGCTGGCACTATAACACACCATATATGGCCCGCGCCCATCAGAAAATGGGTATGGACGCGCCAGCGGTGGCGATTTAGGGCAAACCAGAAACATACGAGCGTTGGTGAACGCTAGAAAGGCAAACATGGAAACGATTCCTCAGAATGCTCCACCTGGCTACCACGTCATGGTCAAGCCGACAGGGGCCGTGTGCAATCTCGATTGCCAGTACTGTTTCTTTCTCTCTAAAGAGATGCTTTACCCCGGCAGCCGCTTCCGCATGGCGGACGAACTGCTAGAGACCTACATCAAGCAGTTGCTCGAGTCACATCGTGTGCCAGAGGTTACCATGGCCTGGCAGGGTGGAGAGCCAACACTGATGGGCCTGGAGTTTTTCAAGCGCTCGGCGGCCCTTGTAGAGCAGTACAAGAAACCAGGGCAGAGTGTCAGCTATTCCATGCAGACCAACGGTACGCAACTGGACGATGAGTGGGGTACCTTCCTCAAGGAGCATAACTTTCTCGTTGGCCTTAGTGTGGATGGGCCTCGAGAGCTGCACAATGCCTACCGGGTCAACAAGGGCGGGAAAGGCAGCTTTGATCAGGTGATGCGCGGCTGGGAGATCCTGCGCAAGCACGAGGTGGACTTTAATATTCTGTGCACGGTGCACGCGGCCAACGCTGACTATCCCGTAGAGGTCTATCGCTTTTTCCGGGACGAGTTGCAGGCCGAGTTTGTCCAGTTCATACCCATCATCGAACGAGCAACGCCGGACCTGCTACCGCAGGCCAATCAGGGTTGGAGCGAGAGGCCGGGGGGGATCGCCCCCTTTATACGCAGGACGGCTACATGGTCACCCACCGCTCGGTCAAGCCCAAGCAGTACGGCAGCTTTATGATCGGCGTTTTTGAAGAGTGGGTTCGACGGGACGTGGCCAAGGTCTATGTTCAGATCTTTGACGTCACCCTTGGCAGCTACGTGGGGCAGCACTCTCTGTGTATCTTTGCACCCACCTGTGGCAATGCAATGGCCCTGGAGCACAACGGCGACCTCTATTCCTGCGATCACTTTGTGGAGCCGGATTACCTGCTGGGCAATATCCAGGAAACGCACATGATCGAACTGGTGGCCTCAGACCAGCAGCGGAAATTTGGGATGGACAAGCGGGATACGCTGCCCAAGTATTGCCGCGAATGTGACGTGCGCTTTGCATGTCACGGGGGCTGTCCCCGCAACCGGTTTATCAAGACTTCTGATGGCGAATCGGGGCTGAATTACCTGTGTGCCGGCTACAAGTTGTTCTTTCACCACGTCGATCAGCCGATGCGCATCATGACCGGCCTGTTGCGGGAGAATCGCGCACCATCAGAGATCATGCAGTGGTACAGATCCCGGGATCTGGAGCGGGCACAGGCATTTTCTGACGCAAAGCCCAACGATCCTTGCCCTTGTGGGAGTGGCAGAAAGTTCAAGCAATGTCACGGGCGACGGGGGGCAGCATCGAAAACTGACTAGCTCTACCCTGGCATGGACTACTCCTGCTGTCGTAGCAGTCGCATTCCATTGAGGGTGACGATGAGCGATGCGCCCACGTCAGCAAAGACAGCCATCCACAGCGTTGCCGTACCAGACAGGGCGAGGGCAAAAAAGACGGCCTTGATTCCCAGCGATAGGGCGATGTTTTGCAGGATGATGGCCCGCGCTCGCCGGCTGAGTTTGACGGCAAAGGGCAGCTTGCTCAAATCGTCGGCCATGAGGGCCACATCAGCAGTCTCCAGCGCGGTGTCGGTGCCGGCCGCGCCCATGGCGATGCCCACCGTCGCCCGCGCCAAGGCCGGAGCGTCGTTAACTCCATCACCCACCATGGCTACGGCCTCGTACTCGTCCAACAGGGCCTCGATGGCTGCCACTTTTTGCTCCGGCAACAATTCAGCTTGCACATCGTCTACCCCCGCTGCTGCGGCTACGGCCTGTGCTGTGGCCGGGTTGTCGCCGGTAAGCATCACCCTTCGCTCGATGCCCACTCTGGCCAGGGCGGCCATCACTTCCGGAACGCCCGGCCGTACCGTATCGGCCACAGCGATATAGCCGCGAACGCCGCAACAGTCGTCGCGGACGACCATCGCCGTCTGGCCGGCGTCCTGGGCGGCATGGACGGCATCGCACAGAGGGCTCTCGACTAGATCTGGATCACTCTCGTGGATGAAGGTGTGAGTGCCGACTGTGATGCTGTGGCCGTTCACCCGGCCCCGTACGCCACGCCCAGTCAGCGCTTCCACATCCTCTGCTGCTGGCAAGGCATGGGCCAGGCCCTGCTCCCCGGCTGTTTGCACTACGGCCCGGGCCAGTGGGTGTTCTGAACGGCGCTCGACGGCTGCCGCGTCGGCCAGCATGTGCCTGCAATTGGGGCACTCTGTCCAGGCCAATCCTGCCTGGTGATCCAGACAGAGGACGTCCACCACCCGCGGCTGGCCGGCGGTCAGGGTGCCGGTCTTGTCGAAGGCCATCACCTTTAGCGAGCCCAAGGCTTCCAGATGGGCGCCGCCCTTGATCAACACGCCAGAGCGAGCTGCGCTGGCGATAGCACTCACGATGGTGACCGGCGTAGAAATGACCAGGGCACAGGGACAGGCGATCACCAGCAGTACCAGAGCCCGGTAGAACCACTCACCAAACAGGGCAGCAAAGGTACCTGCACCTGTTAGCCAGCCGAATAGCGGCGGCAGTATCGCCACACTGGCCGCAACCGCAATCACCGCCGGTGTGTATACCCGGGCAAAGCGGTCGACGAAACGCTGCGAGGGGGCTTTCTGGGCTTGGGCCTTCTCTACCATCTTGATAATGCGGGCGATGGTCGTGTCAGCCGCCAGGTGGGTCACGCGCAGGGTGAGCGCCCCCTGGCCGTTGACTGTGCCGGCATAGACTTCCTGGCCTGTTCCCTTTTCAACTGGTACGCTCTCGCCGGTGATCGGGGCCTGGTTCACAGCCGACAGGCCCGTGAGCACCACACCGTCCATTGGAATCTGCTCGCCGGGCCGTACCAGAATTCGATCGCCGACGATCAGGTCTTCGACTGGTACCTGTTCCTCGTGCTCCCCGTGGATCAGGGTCGCCCTGCGGGGCGAGAGTTCCATCAGGCTCCGGATGGCGTTCCGGGCGCGGTCCATCGTATAGCCTTCCAGAGAGTTGCCCAGGGAGAACAGGAACATGGCTACCGCGCCCTCGGCCCACTCGCCGACAAAGATCGCACCTACTGCGGCGATGGTCATTAGGGCATTCATGTCGAGAGAGTGAGCCGTCCGCAGCGCGGCCCATCCAGACCGGGCAATATAGAAGCCACCTACGAGGATGGCCGCCACGTACGCGCCGGCCACCATTGCCTCAGGCGCTCCTAACAGACCCAGGATCACGCCCGCGGCAATCAGCAGCGCGGAGCCCACCGTCGTCAGATCGCGGCGCTTGCGCCACAACCGCTCTCGCCAGCCCTCAACGTTGCTGGCCCTGCCGGGATGCCCGGTGTCCTGCGAGCGGAGTGAGTAGCCCATGTTTTCCGCGACCTGGTGGACAACCGGGTCGATTTCCGTGCCATCGTCGGCTGTGAGGCGCAGTCGGGCCAGGGTAAAGTCCACATTCACTTGGGCCACGCCAGATGTGCGCTTGAGCGCCTCTTCCAGATTCAGAGCACAGTCAGCACAGTCCATGCCATCGACCTGATAGACTATTTCGCGGGAGGGTGCAGGGGACTGGAGGTCGTAGCCCAGGGCTCGGACACGGGATACGATGACTGGACGTTCTGTCCGTTCGGCATCGTATTCGACGGCCAGGGTGGAGGCTGCAAAGTTGGCAGAGGCCCACAATACGCCATCCAGACGCCCAACTCCTGCTTCCAGCGTTCGCGCACAGTCGGCGCAGTCCATCCCACTGACGGGTAAGGTCTCATGACCATAGCGCCAGTCCAAATGGGCGCCTTCTTCAACAGCAATGGCCCGTACAATATTCGGGTTGACTAGATCAGGATCGTAGTGAATGCAGATTATGGGAGTCTCGCCTTCCTGATCCATGTGTACCAGTTCTACGCCCCCGTAAGCTTGGACCCTTTCTTCCAATCTATGCCAGCAAGACTCACAACTGTTACCCAGGGGTAGCAGCCAGGAGATTTCGATCCTGATCTTGTCGCTCAAAGTTTGTACTCCCATGTCCCAGCTCTGGTACCCGGGCCGCTTCTGCAATTGCTCTGCCACTGCTGGATGGAATGGCGAAGCTCAGCCATGTATCACATGGTCCAGGCCCCGCTGGAACAGGTCAGCAACGTGGTCGTCGTCCAGTGTGTAAAAGATCTGCCGGCCTTCACGCCGCCAGCGAACCAGCCTCAGGTCGCGCAGGCTTCGGAGTTGATGCGATACCGCTGACTGGCTCATCTTGAGAGCCGCCGCCAGATCGCAGACACACAATTCAGCCCCTGCCAGCAGCGAGACGATCCGCACGCGGGTTGGGTCGCTCAATGCCTTGAAAGTCTCGGCCAGGCGGATGGCGGTCGCGTCTTCCACCAGATGCTCAAGGGCCGCTTGAACGCGCTCGCCGTGCACATAGGTATCGGTACAGTGGCTGTCGCTCATGGGTTCAACCGAACATATGAATACATGCTCATGTATTCAATAGTACCACAAGCCAGCCAGTCTGTCAAGTTGGCATCTGTCTGGGTTTGCTGCCCTCTCTTAATCTTGGCATTCTCACACAAAAAAGACCGCCACCTCTGTGGCGGTCTGGTGGTGCGGGTGTGGGATCAAGCGGAAAAGAGCATTTCGAAATCCCCGTCGAATCCCTGAAGAAAGGCATGCACATCCAGTAGATCGTCGGCCGAGATCGGTGGCCATTCATGCGATGCTTCGATCTCAGCCGGGGTCAGATCGGTCGTAGTCTCTGATTCTACATCCAGTCGCATATAGACAACAACGTGGCACAATTCATCACAGTGGCGGCATCGGGTACTCAGTACCCACACTTCTTCCCACCGGTGCACAAGAGCAAAGTCCTCGGGATCGTAGAGGCGACCACAATCCACGCAGCGAAGTTGGGTGACCAACTGGATGACCAGGCGGCGTTTTTCGTCCTCGTCCAGCGGAATCTCGGGCTCACTCCAATCCTGTTCCATCGGTCTAGCTCTCTTCCGGAGCTTCTTCCTCGGGCTCGACGACCACCGTGACCTTGGCCTCAGCTTCGGCGGCCAGCCGAATTGTGACGGCGTGGGTACCCAGGTCCTTAAGTGGTTCATCCAGTTCGATCTTGCGCCGGTCCACTTCTTCGCCAACTTTTTCTGAAAGCGACTCGGCGATATTCACATTGGTAATTGAGCCGTACAGGCGGCCTGTCTCACCAGCACGAGCCTCGAAGGTGACGGACATTCCATCCAGCTTGGCAGCCAAAGCCTGGGCCTCGGTGATGGCCTGGGCTTCGCGTCGGATCTCGGCTTTCTTCTGTTTTTCAGCCTGCTTGACGGCTCCTGGCATCGCAAGCACTGCCAGTTCCCGTGGGAAAAGATAGTTGCGGGCATAGCCGTCGGCGACCCTTTTGACTTCACCTGCCTGTCCCAATCGCTCTACGTCCTGCAACAACAACACATTCATGTTTGGATCTCCTCGTGTGTATGATCAACGCTCTGTGGCCTGAGCAGACAGACCATGTGGGCGTCGCACCAAGCGAGACTGCCAGTGCAATGTTTCTCTGGCAGGTCACGCCATGCCCGCGCATTATACCTTAAAAGGCAATAGACGGCAAACATTGTGCCACAACAGACAGGGAACGCTCGCCAATATGGCAGATCGGTCCCATTCTGGGGGTGACCCTGTTGTGAGATCAGGCCGGTGCGCCAGAAGACCCATGGGGCTTTCATTTTGTTCTGAGCTTGTGGCGCATACTGCTCACAGCCCGCCGGATGTGTGGAATGCGTAGTACCAATAGGATGGCTACAACGATGCCATAGCGCACGGGGTCGCGGATATCCTTTACCAGCCACAGGTAGTGCACAACTGCCAGTATGCCTGCCACGTAGACGAGGCGGTGCAGTTGTTTCCATTTCTTGCCCAGGCGTCTCTGCCAGTTTTTGGTCGAGGTCAGCGCCAAGAGCAGTAGGATCAAGCCAGAGGCAAATCCAGCCAGCACATAGCGCTGGTCAAAGATGGCCTGGACTATCAAGGGTAGATCCAAGCCGTAATCCAGCCACACAAAGGTCAAAAAGTGCAGGCCGACGTACAGAAAGGCGTACAAGCCCAGGGCTCGGCGGACGCGCAATACTTGGCGGAAACCAAAGACGGTATTGATGGGTGTACAGGCCAGTGTGAGCACGACCAGGATGATGGCCGCCCTGCCGGTACGGGTTGTGATCTCCCTCACGGGATCAACGAGAAACGCGCCCTGTGCATAGTCCCAGAGGATCAAGGCCAGGGGCAGCAACGCCCCGGCGTGGACCAGGATCTGAAGCCAGTGTTTTCTGAGCCAGTCTGCCTTGAACATGCGCGTTTGCATCGAGGCTAGTAATACCAATCCTTCTGGTCCAGGGGCTCATAGAGGTGAGCAACCTCGTCAGCGTAGCCGTTGAAAAAGAGTGTCTTCATACGCCCCCCCTGACCAATCCGGCGCTCGGTGGCCTGGGACCAACGTGGGTGGGACACCTCGGGATTGACGTTGGCATAGAAGCCATACTCGCGAGGGGAAGCAGCCATCCACAGCGAAACAGGCATCTCTTCCACGAGGTCGATCTTGACGATAGACTTGATGCTCTTGAACCCGTATTTCCATGGTACAACCAGACGCACCGGAGCCCCGCTCTGGGGGAGCAAGGAATTGCCATAGAGGCCTGTGGAAAGGATGGTTAGATCGTTCATGGCCTCGTCAACGCGCAGCCCTTCGATATACGGCCATTCGTAGATGGGACTTTTTTGACCAGGCATTTGTTCGGGATCGTAGAGGGTTTCAAAGCGGACATACTTGGCCTCCGACATGGGTTCTACCTCGCTGAGCAGCTTGGCCAGAGGAAAGCCTACCCAGGGGATGACCATAGACCAGGCTTCGACGCACCGCATGCGATAGATCCGTTCCTCCTGGTTGAATTTGAGCAGATCGTCGACGTCAAAGGTCCTGGGTTTGCGGACCAAGCCGCCAACCTCTACCTCCCAGGGCGAAGTCCTGAATTCGCTTGACAGCTTGGCTACCCTGTCTTTGCTGGTGGTGAACTCGTAGAAATTGTTATAGTTGGTGATTGCATCAAAGGACGTCAGCTCTTGGCCCAATTCGTCAGCGCTGGCGCTCAGTGGTGGAAACACCGATGTGGCAGAGACCTCTGTGGCCATTGGGCCGGCTATTGGGCTCGCCGTTGGATTGCTTGTCGGGTCAATCTTGACGATGGTGGGCGTGATCGGCTGAGTCTCCGCTGTCCCACAGGCCGCCAGAACTACCGAGCTGGCTACCAGGGCGCCGACCCCCTTGATGAACCTCCGCCGGGACATATAGGCGTGTTCCGGTGTGATCTCCGATGGTTTGATCTTGACCATGCTGTTATCTCCCTACTCAATCCAGAGTCCTGTCATTTCATTGGGCAGGATAGCCTGCAGATATAAAGAATATACTACCCAAATCTTACGGAATGATTACAATCTGTCTGTGTTCGCAGTATCGTGGCGTGCCATGTGATACCCCTGAACCCTGGCGCGAAGGGCTGTGGCGGACTGCAAAGGGATTCAGGATGATGGCAGGGTGAAAGAAAAACGGGTACCCTGTTGGTCTACCGGGCTTTCGACGCTGATCTGGCCGCCGTGTGCCTCGACAATCCCCTTGGCAATGGCCAAGCCGAGACCGGTGCCGCCTGTAGCCCGGCTGCGAGATTTTTCGCCGCGATAGAAGCGCTCAAAGATGTGGGGTAGATCGTCGGAACTGATCCCTTCCCCCGTGTCCGATATCTCCACCAGCACGCTGTCCTCTACTCTGGAGGTATTCTCCACCTTTGTGGCGTGCACCAGCACCATACCCCCCCGTGGCGTATGCCGCATGGCGTTTCCCAGCAGGTTGGACAGTACCCGACCGATCTGTCGGGCGTCTATCAGTACCGGATCTACACCCGGGTCTGCGCGCCCTTCCAATGTCACTCCCTGGCGGGTAGCCAGCTGAGAGAAGCTCTCCATTGTGTCAGAGATCAGGTCAGAGATTGAGTTCAGCGAAAGGTCCAGGCGCAGGCCGCCGGCCTCCAACTGGGCCAACTCAAAGAGGTCGTCGATCAGAAGTGACAAGGATCGGATCTCTCGCTGGGCTGTGTGCAGATAACGGTCTACAGTGTCCGGATCTTCCACGACGCCATCGGCGAGTGCCTCCACAATGGCCTGAACGGAGGCCAGAGGAGTGCGCAGATCGTGGCCGGCCCAGGCTATGAGGTTGCGGCGCAGACTATCCAGTTCCTGTTGTTTGTCAGCGGCTTCTTCGAGTCGTGCCGCCATCTCGTTAAAGGTGCGGGCCAGGCTGGCCATCTCGTCGTTGCCCACCACCGGGACGCGCACGCTCAACTGCCCCTGAGCCAACTCATTGGCCGCAAGGTTCAGGGTCACGATACGGTCGGTGAGGGCCGCCGAGAAAAAATAGCCTACGGATATCGCGATCCCCCCGGAAAAGAGGAGCAGAACTGTGGCCAGGCGAAGGTCATGCTGGCTGGCAAACATGAGCCGTGCCGTCACCCAGACGTTCAAAAAAGTGAGGGCGCTGGCCAGCGCATAACCGCCCAGCAGGACCCAACTGATATGCGGCGAGCGGTTGATCCAGCCCAGGCGATAGGCGCCGTAGCCAATGGCAATAGAGATGATAGCTGTGATGGCCAGAAATAGGGTCATAAGACCCAGGTCGGTCATGGGTGGGCGCATCAGCAAGAAGAAGAAACCCAGTGCCAGGGCCAGGCTCAAGGCCACGGCGCCCAGGAATCGCAAGTGTCGCCTCAACGAAGGCTGGTGTTCTTCCCTCATCTCCATGACCGCCTCATGGCTCAAATCTGTACCCTACCCCCCACACCGTTCGGATATGCTCGGGGTTCCCGGGATCTAATTCAACCTTTTCCCGCAGGCGGCGCACATGCACCGTCACGGTACTTGGGTCGATAAACTCTGACAGTCCCCACACCAGGTCCAGCAATTGGTCGCGGGTGAATACCTGCCGGGGGTGGCAGGCCAGAGTCCATAGCAGGTCGAATTCCTTGGCAGTGAGCTGCTTTTCTTCGCCGCCCACCTCCACCAGCCGGGTCTGGGGATCGATCTTCAGGCTGCCGTATACCAGCGGCCCGCTGGTACTGCTTGGTGCTGACGACTTGGTCCTGCGCAGTACAGCCCTCACCCGGCTGACCAGCTCCTGGGGGCTGAAGGGTTTGACAACATAGTCGTCGGCGCCCATCTCCAGCCCGGCGATTCGATCCTGTTCTTCGCCGCGTGCTGTCAGCATAATGATGGGGGTGTCACCTCGTTCTCGCAACCAGCGGGTGATTTCCAGCCCATCCACTTCTGGCAGCATCAGGTCCAATACCACCAGATCGGGTATCTGGCTGGACAGCATGGTCAGCGCTTCCCTCCCATTGTTAACGACGGTCACCTGGTAGTTGGCCCGCCGCAGATACAGGCTCAATACCTCGCGGATGCTGGGCTCATCCTCTACGACCAAAATCCTTACCTCGCTCACCGAAAACACTCCTGCATGCCAGTGCTGTATGCTATTCGAGTGCAATTATAAACGACAAACTCATATTCTGGATGTAAAATCCTTACATTGTGGCCACAGTTCTCATTGGGGCGGATCGCCCGGACTGCGGAGGAGGTGATTGCAGAACAGAACCAAGATGCGCCTAAGGTTTGGTATTGGATGTTGGAGAGCCAGTCTTGCAGGTTTGGAGGAAGGAGGACCGGCGGATACCTGACCGAGCATGGCGGGCGAGCACGGTTGAGCCGGTGGAGGCTTTGGCGATGGTGTTGCTGCTACCAGCGCTGATACGGGTGTGCTCGGGTTACTTTGTTTCTTCCTGCTCATCCAACCAGGCTGTGGTGCCAATCTCGGTGCGGCGGCAAAGAGCCTGGTACCGTCGCGCTACGTCCAGCGGTGGGGCATGGCCCAAGAATAACTGGCAGGGGAAATCCACGCACAGGCCACAGTGAGCCAATCCCCGCTCCACAATGCAACACTGAAAAAGAGGACACTCGCCGTTGGATGTTTCGCCCAATTGATAGCCGCAGCCACAGCAAGTTCCCTCGAGCAAAGAGTCACACGTGCCACAGTAGTGGCCGCATACGGCGGCCTCCCGTCGTTTTGTGCAACACCGGTCGTCCATACCTCGTACTCCAGCTTTCCCAGGCTAGACCTGCGGTGCAATTATACCAGATCTGGTCTCCAACATCAAACGGTTGTCGGTCCGGCGAACCTCAGTTGACCATCTCCCCCGTCTCTGTTATACTAGCGCGTAACCATTTGTGCCAGTCGGTGTTCTTATTGTGCGAGACCGGCAGGCGCCTGAGAGGCTACCCTGGTGGACAATCTGGCAGACGAGGTCGCCTTGGTCGAAGAGGCGAAAACCGATCCGGACGCCTTCGGTCTTTTGTACGAGCGGTATGTCGAAAAAATCTATAGTTATATCTTTTATCGTACCGGGAACCACCACGACGCTGAGGATCTGACGGCCAAGGTCTTTCATCAAGCCCTGAATCACATCCCTCGCTATGTACAGCGGGGAGCGCCCTTTTCATCTTGGCTGTATCGGATCGCTCACAACCTGGTGGCAAACTGGCACCGTGACCACAGCAGGCGACAGGTCGTCTCGCTCGATCGGTTGGCCATGGTGGGATCTCAGGGCGACGATGGTCCCTTCCAGCAGGTAGCCCAGGGTGAGCGGCGCGACGAACTTTTGGCTGCGATTCATCGCCTACCACCTGATCGGCAGCAGTTGTTGATCCTCAAGTTCGTGGAACGCATGCCCAACGCCCAGATCGGTCAGACGATGGGTCGCAGCGAGGGGGCGATCAAATCGCTCTACCATCGGACATTGGTTGCCCTGCGCCAGGAGCTGGCGAGCCAAGCACCCTGACCTTTGGCTCCGGGGCAGTGGCTGCAGAGAACGCTTATGTTCAAGCGTGCGACTGAGTCAATCTGGAGACTACCATCCAGACTCCTCCAGAAACACGACATAATGGAGCACCGATCAGTATCCGGGCCGGGGTGGACGTGCCCCTGGCAAATGGGCTGCCGGACGTGAGTCAAAAGGTCTGCGCCCTGGATTAGATGGTCTAGCGATTCTGAGCCGTGGTGGGTGAATATCCCGACAAGGACGCCGGGGGGGAGGACATGATGAACAGGCGTGAGATAAGAGAAATCCTGGCGGCGCAAGCCGACGAATTGGTTGGGCTGCGTACGCAGCAGACAACTAGGCTCACCCGAAACGACCAGGTGCAGTCTTTGCTGGACCTGGCCGAGCAACTCCAGGGCATCCTGGTGCCGGTGGAACCCAACACGAATTACCGTCGGCGTCTTCACGGGGAATTACTCCTGGAGGCCCAGGTCCGGGGGGATGAGCCAGGACCCAACATGTTTCAGCAGTACCGCAAAGGTATTCTCATTGGTGCGGCGGCTGTTGGTTCGGTAGCCTCCGTTGTGGGTGTGGTTGTCGCTTTTGTATGGCGCCTTCGACACGGCCGAGCAGCCCACACCGCCACTGGCTGACGAATCAGGGTTCCGGCTGGCCTTCTCACACTAGCAGAAGGCCTTTTTTCGGGGCTATTCTTTGGTATTTTGGGGAACTACACCAAGCCATTTCTCCTTGTGATCGGTGAGGTCTAGGTAGTTATGACCAACTATGCGCGGATAACAGGCTGGGGCAAATATGTCCCAGAGCGGGTACTCACCAATCAAGATCTCGAAAAGATGGTGGATACCAGCGATGAGTGGATCCGCACCCGTACCGGCATTCGGGAGCGTCACATAGCCGGCCCTGATGAGACCTGTTGTTCCATGTCCCTAGCCTCTGCCAAGCAGGCGCTGGCCGTGGCCCGGCTGTCCCCCTCCGACGTGGAACTGATCATCATCGCTACATCGACGCCCGACTATCTCGTGCCTGCGGTGGCCAGCATGATCCAGGATCAGTTGGGTGCCAGCGGTGCGCCGGCTTTCAGCCTCCAGGCTGGCTGCTCTGGGTGGGTATATGCGTTGGTTACCGCCAGCCAATTCATCCAGACTGGTGCCTACCGCAATGCTCTGGTCATTGGCACGGAGCACCTGTCCTTTGGTATTGATTGGAGGGATCGAACGACCTGCGTCCTTTTTGGCGATGGCTCGGGGGCTGTGGTGTTAGAGGCCAGCGAACAGCCGACCGGTCTCCTGTCCTTTGATCTGGGCTCTGATGGCTCCGACTATGACGCGCTCATCTATCCCGGTGGCGGAGGCGTCAATCCAACCAGCCACGAGACTGTCGACCAGCGTCTTCATTACTTGCGCATGGACGGCCGCCGGGTCTTCAAGTTTGCATCGCGGGTCCTAGCCAATTCAACGCGCAAAGTGATCACAGACAGCGGCCTCACACCGGATGATATCGATTTGATTATCCCCCACCAGGCCAATGACCGCATCATTGAGCTGGCACGGCGCAGGCTCCGCGTACCACCGGAAAAGATGATGATCAATATCGACCGCTACGGCAATACCTCAGCGGCCTCTATCCCATTGGCGTTGGTCGATGCTGTTAAAGAGGGACGAGTCAAAGCGGGCGATCACATTGTTTTTGTGGGCTTTGGTGCCGGGCTTACCTGGGCGGCCGCAGCCTTCCATTGGGAGCCGCAGGAACCGGTGGCTATCCCGGTTGCTGATTGGCCTGTAGCTGAACGCTTGTCCAAGCCTGTGGCCAAGGCCCGTACTGCGTTGTGGAGCGCCCGTGTCAGTTTGACCACCAAGGTTGAACCCCTGCTCTTACCCTTCTATGGTTTTGCCGCTGGCTACAAGAAGCGGCAAAAGAAGTAGTGGCTTTGCTTGTCGGAGGGTTCCTGGCGGAAGCAAAGGGGCATCTGTCAGGAACTCTCCGCTTGAAATTGAACTTGCTGGCCTGGCTCGCCCGCCATGCCAAAGGCCCTCTCCAAAGCTTTGGAGAGGGCCTTGTTAGTCTGGTTCTCGGTGCAGGGTACCTATTCTACATATATCTCGACCCGCTCCCCATCCTCGATGTCTTCTACTTCGACGAGCTTGCCCTGTGCGCCGCTCTTGACCTGCTCCACGATGTCGCGAACGTCCATGCCCTGTAGCTCCGGCGCAAAGCGGGCACCCAGCCGGGCGGCTACTTCTACCAGGCCCAAAGGCAGATTAACGTTGACCTTGTTCCGGCCCGTTTCCAGATCGGTGACCCGGACGCGAACCCAGCGGGGCCGGCTGGGCCCGGTCATGCTCTGGTCAGACTCTTTTTTCTGTTCCGGCTCCAAGGCGGCCAGAAGCTTGGCCCCCTCGTCGGCCGAAATAATCCCTTCCGCCACCATATTCAGGATCTGCATGCGATCTTCTGTTGTTGTCATTGGAACCCCCCTTCATTTCGGTACTAATGTGTCTACTACGAATCTCCGTTTTCTACCATCTAGCCGCATATAGCTCCACCTGGGCCGTGAAAGACTGGTGTCTACCATGGCCCGATTTACTCATGGGCCGTGGCTGGCATCCACTTTCACCTTCCGCTCAATCCTGGTTCTGCCTAGGTTCATCCCGCTGCTCCGTCTATGACGGGCTCACTATCCTGTACCTCGGGTTCCTGCAGTACCAGAAGCCCTACGATGCCCCCGGACAATGTGATCAGGCCGGAGACAAAATAGATAAGCCGCAACTCGATGATCTCTCCTGCTGCTGCAGCAGCTGCCATGGAAACCAATCCAGCGGCCGTGGTTGCGGCGTTCAGCGCGCTGCCCACCCTGCCACGTTTCAGATCGGGTACAGCCAGCTGCATCATGGTCATCAGGGATGATTGGGCTGGTACCAGGGCCACGCCGATCAAAAAGCTGTAGGCTAGCAGCAGAAGTGGCATGTGGAGCAGTCGCTGACCCATGCTCATGTCGGTCATTGCTGTCTCTATCTGCAGACCCGGGATCAGGTTCACCAGTGAGAAAGGTGGAGCCAGACCCACCAGAGCGATCATGCCCCCGATAAAGATGATACTCCATCCTGCCAGATCCTTCTTTCTTAATCGCCCAGCCACAAAGCCCAAGGTGATTCCGCCGAGGGCCATGCCCAGGCCCTGAGCGGCATCTACCGCCCCCAGTCCCTCGGCCCCGAGGCCAAAAGTCCGGCGCATGAAGGGTACCCAGATCACGTGGATGGCCCCGATGCCCAGTTGCACCACCCCCAAGCAGAGCAGCACGCCAACCATTGTCCGATTGCCAAAGAGATAGGCGATGCCCTCCCGCATCTCGGCCCATATGGTGGCGATCTTCCCACTCGTCGCTTGCCGGCCTGTAGTGGTGCGTGGGACCTTCATCGTCAAGATGGCTGCCGCCGAGACAAAGTAGGTCGCCGAGTCCACCAGGAAGGCCACCTGCGCCCCCCATAACCCGATGGAGAAGCCGGCCAGTGCGGGGCCGATCAGAAAACCCGCGGTTTGCACGATCTGCATCAGGCTGTTGGCCGCCAGTAGATCGTTTTTGTCGGTGACGATGAGAGGCAGTGCCGCGTTCTGTGCTGGAAAGAAGAAACGGCTGACACAGGACATCAGAAAGCCGACGATATAGTAGATCCATACCTGGTCCGGCGTCTGAACCGTCAGGCAAGCGAGTACCAGTCCCCCGCGCAACAGGTCGGAGATGACCATCGTCCTCTTGCGGTCCCAGCGATCCACAAAGACCCCAGCCACCGGTCCCAGCAGCAACATGGGCAGTGCGCTGGCGATGACCGACAGACCCACCTGCAGCGCGGAGCCGGTGAGCTGTTCCACCATGATGGGAATGGCCAGGAAGTAAAAGTAATCACCGATGAACGAGATGGTCTGTCCAAGCCAGAGGGCCACAAAGTTCCGATTGAGAAAGAGCCGCCCATAGCTGACTCTGCCATCCTGCATAGTCTATCCTCTGCGATCAAAGTCTTTTCTAAGGGTCAAGAGTGTTCGCTGCTCTTCAAAGCCACTATCGTAGAGTACGGTCAGCGCGGCACGGTGATCAGCAGGTACCGTGGCCCGAACCGGTCTGGATGGCGCGGCGGAAAGCATGTATAGTGCCCGGCTCACGAGTGGACACTCTAGCCGGTCGCGGTGTTCCGGGTGGACCAACAACTCCAGTTGGTGGTCGCCGCGCCTGAGGGCAGCGGTTACTGTCATCATAGCCACAAGGTGTTCCTCTTTCAGTACCACCAGTCGATACACCCGCTGCCCCCTGGCCAGGTTTGCCACCTGCTGGCCAAAGCGCGTCCACCAGCCTGGCTGGTAGCTGCTAGCCCGTAGGGGCCTGATCCAGGATTGCGGTGAGGGGGTCACCAGCCGGGCCAGTTCGTACACGGCCTTTCCGTGGGAGGGCCGCCAGGCTCGAAGGCGGTAGCCAGGAGCAGCCACAGGGTTGACCGGCTCGATGGTCGTGAGCTGGAGGTCAGTTTCCCCGGCACCCTCCCAGAAGCCCAGGTCAGTGTACAACCGGAGGGCGCGGGGATTGTCCTGATATACCTGGATCACGACTCCCTCGGCCCCACTGGCCCGCGCCTCGACTACGGCTGCCTCTGTCAGTCGTCGTCCGATGCCCTGGCCCCGGTACCCTTTTTGAACCGCCACGTTGCAGATAATCCTGCGCTGGTGACTCCCAGGGGTTCGATTCAGACTGACATTGCCCACGATCTGTGTCCCACTGCCGCTTGGGGTGGGTTCTTCCCAGACAAAGCCGTTGAAGGTATCCTGGAAGGCTGGATCGGCCTGCGACCACCACCAGACCAGGGGTGTCAGGCGCGCCATCCAGCGCATTTCGCGGATAGCAGCCCGGCCCCGCTCGTCTATCTCGTGGGCAAAGGCATCTTCGATGAGATCGGCAATGGCTCCCAGGTCTCGGGTAGGATCCATGGGACGCAGGCTGCCCTGGACCTTGGGTACTGTGCCTGCTGTTGCGGTAAGGACCATCTTTGCTACACTCTCTGGTGTCAGGTGAGCCCATTATAGCACAGTCGCGAAAAAGCAACATCTTGAATACTGACTGCTGTTAAGGTACGTTTTTCCCTGCTGTCCAAGGAGCGAGCTGCAAAAGGAATTGCATCACAACTGCCGGGTCTTTGCGCGGCACTGTGTCCTGTAGCGCCTAGTCTCCGGCCGCGGCGACCTCCGCAGGGACTGTGGCCAGCGCCCCTTCAGCTGCGGAAGGGGCCAGCTTCTGCTCCTTCGCGGAGTATCCCCTGTGGTTCTCTTCGATGTTGGCGATGGCGGGTACAAAGAACCCTGCCAGGGCCAGGGTGGCGCACAGCACACCGGCGGCCAGGTACCAGACCTGAAGGCCAATCCAATCGCTGACCGGTCCCGCGATAGCCAGGCTAAAGGGCGAGGTGAGCAACAGCAAGCTGCCCATGATGGTGAACACCCGACCTTGCATAGCGGGCTCGACCGTTCCCTGGAGGATGGCCATGATGGGTCCATCGACCAGGGGAATCATCAAGCCTACGACAAAGATGCTGCCAAGGGCCACCCAGAACAGACTTCCCGGGGTGAGTCCCAGCACGAAAAAGCCCAGACCCAGGATGGTTCCGCCCATCAGTGAAGTATAGATCCTTCGCCGGAATCCCCCCCACACGCTTAAGGCCAAACCACCCAGGACGATGCCCGCACCAGCGATGGCTTCGAGCAGGCTCAATTGGGCTGCGTCGCCGCCAAAGTGCGCACTGACCAGGAGCGGAAGCAGGGAGAAGGCTGGAGTAAGGGCGATCTTTAGGATCATGACCATAACAATGAGGGCTATCAGCCCTGGCCAGGCGCCAATATAACGCAAGCCAGCGCGTACATCAGCCCAGACCGACGGCTTCTCCCCGGCCTCTGCCATGATGTCAAGCCGCTTGGGCTGAGGAATGCGGACCAGAAACAGCGGGACGATGGCCAGCAGGGCCGTACCTACATCGACCAGCATGACTCCGTAGAGCGGCATGACCACCATAAGCAGCGCTCCCAAGGGGGGCCCCACAATGTTCAGCGCGCCATTCATGGTTTGGTTCATGCCCGCCACGCGCGTCAGGTGCTTCTTGGGGACCATCAGCGAGGTTGAAGCCTGCATGGCAGGCCAGTGAAAACTGCTGCCTACAGCACGGATGAACATGATGGCGTAGACGTGCCATACCTGCATCGCCCCGATCCAAAACAGATAGGCCAGCCACAGAGAGGCCAGGGCCACCAGGGCATCGGCCGCCATCATGACCACCCGCCGGTTCCAGCGATCCACGTACGCGCCGGCAAAGGGCCCCAGGATCACCTCTGGGACAAGGGCCACCATGGTGGCCGTGGCCAACACGGTGGCTGAACCGGTCAGTTCGGTCAGCCACCAGACCAGCGCAAACTGGACCACTTTGCTGCCGACCAGGGAAAATGCCTGGCCCGTCCAAATGGCAAAAAAGGGAACCTGCCACTTGCCCCGCTTTCCGCGATTCTCCATGTTTTGTACTCTCTGCTCTAGCCTGGTAGTTCTGTCTAGCTCGTTGCCAGCCGGCGCCTACCTCAGGGCGTCCAAGAGCATTTCGGCTTCTTCAGGGTTGATCTGGCCCTGCTCCACCATCCTGAGGATGCTCAATCGTTCGTCGTCCAGTTCGGGTTCGGGCTCAGCGGCTTTGTAGGCTGTTTCGACTGGAAGATCTTGTGCTTTCGATTCTGGTCCCTCTTGCCCTTCTCTGCGTGCCTTGCGCTCCTGCCGCGCTCGCCGCCGTGCTTCTTTCTCGGCTTTGCGCTCTACCTTTTCCTGCTGCTGGGCCGCTTTGCCGACCATTCGATCCATATCTCGCTGCATGCGGTCCATGGCCAGTTCTACTGCTTGCTCGGCCTGGTGGCCGACGCGCTCCCAGTCCACGTCCTCCAGCTTGACGCGCAACCGTGACATGGCCGCTTCCATCTCCTCGCCCACCTGGCGTCCAATAGCCTCCAGGTCGATGGCTTGCAGGCCCTCTTCTACCTGCCGCGAGATCTCTTCACCGAGATCGGCGCCGATTCCTGGCTGTCCACCGCCGAGCAGGACATTGCCCTTGGCTTCAACGACTATTTCTGAACTGCCATCGCCCAGGGTTCCAGACAGTGTGCTTCCATCGCGTTGTACCACGGTCAGAGCCGTTGGTATGTGCAGGTTGCCCTTGGCCTTCAGCGTCAAGTGAGCGTTGGTGTCCTCGTCCAAGCGTAGCGTAGCATTGCCGTCGGCCCTGAAGTGATAGGTGCAGCCGGCGCCCAGTGTACCGTTCCACACCAGGTTGCCGCCGACCCTGCCAACCTTGGCTCCACCGCATAGATCCTTGACTACCAGATTGCCCGCAACTTGGTCAAGGCTTAGCGTACCGCCGATGCCTCGCAAGTGTGCGTTGCCGCCTATTTTGTCAGCGTTCAGGGACCCACGGATCTCCCTGGCCTGCAGATTGCCGCCAGTACGCGACACGCGGGCCTGATCCGCTGCTTTCACCTGCATGTTTCCGCGAACATTTTGTATGTCGATGGCCGGTACCGCCTTCAGATGCGCGTCCCCGTACACGGTACCCACTACACGCAGTGAATCCGTCTCATCCACCCTCAAGTTCCCATAGACCTCGGCCAGTGTTGCCCTGGCGACGGCCTGCAGCCTCAGGTTCCCGCGCACTTGCTCGGCGTTGAGTTCTGCCAGCCCTTTGGCCCTCAAGTTACCTGCCACCTGGCGAACGGACACTTGGACCGACGAGGGTACCCGTATCTCGCAGTTCATCGGGGCGGAGATGACCGGCCCAGTTGCTGTTTCCTCGACGCTCAAATCCTCCTCGCGGCCATCGCGAGACCGGAACAAGATATCGGTCCTATCCTCGCCGGCCAGCACCATGTTCCCAGCCATTTCATCCAGCGTCAGAAGGTTGCCCTCTGTTACCTGAATCCGTATCTCGAACATTCTTTTCCTCCTGTCAGCCCTTGAGTAGTTCCACGGCTTGTTCCGACGTGATCTGGCCCGAAGCCAGTTGTTCCAGGATCTTTTTCCGTTCCTCGACAGAAACCGGTTCTGGTTCCACACGGACTTCATAACCCAGGGCCTGGATCACCTCGGTCAGGCGTGCTCGAGCGGTGGGATAAGATATGCCCAGCTCATCTTGCAGGCGGGTCAGCTTGCCCTCGCTGCGAATAAAGGTCTCCACGAAGGCCAGTTGCGTGGGCGACAGCTGATAAAAGTGGCCCAGGCTGAACTGTCCCTCCAGGGCCGAATCACAACTCCGGCAATGGAGCCGGGCTACGGATAGTGTGTCGCCGCAGACTGGACATTTGCCTATTACTGGATACATTTCCCTGCCTCCTCTAAAAGTGACTCTTGGTTGCTGATTGCGGGCGTGCTTGGAACCTCATGGTCGGGTACGGCCCTACTGGTACGAGGGTTGCGGAGCGCTGTATTGCTCCAACCATTCGCCCAACACCACCAGTTGATGGCCCATGTAGTGCAACAGACGGTGACCATGGTGGGGCAGGCTCGCCTCTTTTGACGTTATCTGGCGCAGTAGAGCGCGGGATTGGGCCTGGCGTCGGACTGTCTCTACGCGCAACGCTGTTTGCTTTTCGACTGTGAGCGGGTCTGTGAAATACATCGAGTCTCCTCCTATCAGAAGTCTACCAGAGATGCCATACCTAGATTAAGAATCTTCGACTGAACCTTCAATATTCTAACATGGAACTTGAGTTTTGTCAAGACCCAAATTGATATTCTTACATTAAAATTTCAAGATCTTTAGTTATGGCTTAGATTTCTTATGCCGCGCGTACGCCTTTTGTCGTAGGAGCCCTCCCCAATTTGCTCTACAGCTCCTGGGCTGTGTGTGGAGAATCTCCGTTTGGATGCGGACCTTTCGTCGTAGGGGGAATCAATGTTCTGCCCGATGACAACGCTGCCTGCGCCTGGTATACTGTTGCAAACATTGTCTCTCCTTAATAAGGGCGTTCGGGGGCAAGTCGCCAGCTGAGCGCTCTTCTCCTTTCTGGACCGAATTCTCATCAGGAAATTCGAACGACTACCGGGCGGTGTGTCTGTGGCCTCCCCGCCAGATGTCTACGCGGAGATCGTCACCTTTATGAGAGAGGTGACGATCCTGGTGCTGACCTGTGTCTCTGAGAGTGCACGGGTGTTTTGGGCCGCGCGAGGGCTGACGGCCTGGGAGAGGGGAGTCTTGCCTTTGGTGGACGCCGGTGGCCAGCTAGCTGCGAGCTGCTTGCTCCAGGCGCCTCAGGGGAGCGATCCACCAGATAAGGTTGGCGGTGAGGGCCCAGGCCAGCACGGCCAGGACCACGACCAGATAGTCCAGGGGTTGGCGCAGGGGCGTGAGCCCAAACAACTGATCTGCCAGGGGAATCTGGGCGACGAGAAAAACCAGGGCCAGCAGTACCAGGACCCACACTGCGGGCCGCCAGTCGCCGCTCCGATCCTGACTGTCCCTATCTGCCTGAATGCGGCTCTGAAAGGGCGGCCGTACCAGGACGACTACCGCCAGGCCAGAGATGACCAGCATCCAGGTGAGAGCAAGCTGAGCGTAGGTCTCCTCGCCAGTCTGGCTCAGGAAAAAGAGATATACTACTGTTGCTGCAGCGCTGATTGTGGCTCCGGCCGGTACCACAAACCTGGCCAGATGCCAGTCCAGGTTCTTGCGGGGCAATACGCCCGGGGCTGCCCACAGGTAAAGGCTGAGGGAGGGCAATACCAGGGTCGTGATGGCGATGAGGGAACCCTGCTTTGATTGATATGGGAAGCCGATGCCAGTACCCCAGATGACCAGGATGAGCAGGGTCAGGTAGCACAAGTTTGTCAGGTAGAGCTTTAGGACGTCGAACAGTCCATTGGCGACGCGCTGTCCCTTGTCCAGAGCGCTCGATAGCACCTGGGGCCAGCCCTTGAGCAAGACCATGTCGGCCATGCTGAGCAGTACCGGACTGCTGCTGTGCCGCGTAATGGACAGATGGGCCTTCTGCATGGCTGGCAGGTCATTGACCCCATCGCCTACCACGGCCACGACTTTGCCCTGCTCCCGGAGGGCGCTGACCAATTGTCCCGCTTGCTCAGGCGTCACCTGGCCAAAAAGGGTATTCTCTGAGGCGGCTTGCGCCAGTCGCTCTCTGTCCAGCGCAGCCAATTCGGGTGCGGTGACACTGGGCAGCGGTATGCCACCATCCGATCCTATTCCTGCTTGCGCCAGTAGACCGGCTGCATGCTCTGGGGCGTCCGGTGTAAAGATCTTTAGGCTTACGCCTGCCTTGGAAAGCTCCTGGGCGGTTTCGATAGCGTCAGGACGTATCTGTTCGGAGTAGTATAGACGGCACAGGGGAATCAGTTTCGCGGGCAACCGAGGCGCCCCTTCGCCGGAGTGGAGTGGTTCCAGGTCGGGCTGGTAGGCCACCAGGTAGACCAGTTCAGTGGCCTGTTGAACAGGGGCGCCTCCGTCGCTCGAAGAGGTAGCTTGTACATCTGTGTGTGCTTCGCCTTGCTCCTGGCGACCCAGCATCGAGTTGACCCGCACCATCAGGCGCTGGAATAGGCTATCCCCGTCGGCTTCCTTTCTGGCCGGCGTGCTCGCGCTCGGGTTCCGTGCCCCTGCTGGCTCTTCAGGTGAGAGGGAGGGTGACGAGCCATCCTTTCTCTCTGTCGATGCATTCCTGGCCTGCCCAAAGAGCCGCCTGAAACTTGAGAACCAGTCCCGCCAGCTATCAAGCGCGGATCCGCCCGCCAACTTTGGTGCCGGCTCGCTGGTACCGCTGGTCAGATGCGATTCGAGTACCTGGGGATCGCCCAGAACATAAACGCCGCGTAGATCAGGGTCGTCAAAGGCGATGCCGCTCCAGCCGTAAACGGAGAGAAAAGGAGCTTCTTCGCGAACGTTGCGGCGGCCACCTGGGAAAGCGCCGGCCATGGCCTGTACCACCCGGCTGTCAGCCGACGTACTGCGCCCATAGTCACCAAGGATCTGGCGGATGCGTGATTCCGCCAGGTCGGGTTGGCTCGTACCATTGGCGCTGGGCCCAGGGGAGGCTATTGGCTCAACCTCCACGCCTACTCCGGTCACGATGCCCGCTTGCGCGAAGCAGATAACCGTGGATTGTGCCAGTGATTCGACCGACCTGGAGCGGTGGACCAACGCGCCGACCCGGGTTAGGTCTGCCGTGCCCATGGTATAGTTCACCAGGATCATGAGCAAGAGGCTGGCAGGAGCCAGGCCAAATATCACGCTGGCCGCGCTGGAGACGGCGTCTACGTGAAGACCCTGGAGCAAAAAATCATAATAGTCGAGCAGCAGCAGAGCAATGAGACCTGCCACCACAACCAGTAGAATGCGGAGGATGCGGTCTACAATCCGCTCCAGGGGCGTCAATTCTTCCTTGATAGCCTGGAACTGATCTGTGAGCGCTGCGATCAGGCGCTCACTGCCTACCTTCTGGGCCTCATAGGGGCCATACCCAGAGATGCAAAAGCTGCCAGCGTAGACAGGATCCCCACCGCGCCTGGTATGCAAGTGGCTGTCACCGGTAAGCATCGATTCATCGACGACGATCTGGCCTTCGCCCAACACCTGCCCGTCAGCCAGTACTTGGTCTCCAGGTCCTACAACCAGGATATCGCCCCGCACGACCTCGCCGGGATCGATACTGCGGACCTTGCCCTCGCGCACTATATTGGCCAGGGGGCGCGCAGCCTGCTCTACGCCCTGCAATCGCCTCCGGGCCCAAAACTCCTGGCCGACGTTGATACCGATATTGAAGGCCAGCACGACGCCGGTCAAGATGGCGTCCAGTGGCTTGCCCAGAAGAATCTGGACGGCAGCCAGGCCAACCAGGCTGAGATTAAAGATGGTGAGGGTATTTGCCCTCAGGATCTCGCGCTTGGAGTAGGGAGGATTGAAAAGGATGGCATTGTCCTGGCCTTCCAGCCGGCGGGCAGCAGCCTCCTCCTCGGTCAATCCCTGCAGGTCCAGCACTGCATCGGGCTGCATCGGTTGTGGCTCGGGCCGCGGCCTTCTGGCCAGTTGCCTCCGCCAGACCAGCAGGGCAGCGACAATCGCTGCCACGGCCAGGGATATGGCGATCCAGAGGATGGCTATGGGCCTGCGCTTACTTGCTTGGTCGTCCACACGTTGCTCCTGCGCCAGTCCGGTGCATCCTCTCGCACTCGTACACCCTCGACGGCCGATCTGTTGAGCGGCTCCATATCGCGGCTGGCAAAGATAGCAATCCGCGAACCTCGTAGACTGCGTCCAAAGCTCACCCGGTGAAACGGTGGTACAGCTCGTATAGAACCACCGCGAGCAGCCAATTGCGGAGAAACTTGGCCAGGATGACCCAGAATAGAAACGCCAGTCGCTTCACACCAAAGGCCCCAGCGGCAGTAGTAACCACGCTGCCCAGTACGGGCACGGCTGACAAGGCAAGAACGCGGGACCCATATTGTTCATACAATCGTCCGACCTTCTCCCACTGTTCAGTTCTGATTCGGGGAAAACGCTGAAAGACAGCCTTCGTCCCTTGTTTGCCCAGCTCAAAGAGGGCCAAGTTGCCTGCTGTGCCCAGAATGGTGAGCAGAATGACCACTAGCCAGGCCTGGGGCTCGAGTAGGAGATCCATTGTCCGCCTCAGATGCTCAGCAAGTACAGGACCAGCACGCAAGAAGCTACGAACATGGTGGCCACGATGGCGGCGCCCAGCCAGGTCACGGTTCGCAGAAGCTGCTGGCTGGCTATGCGAGCTTCTTGCTGTGTTCTCTGGGTGCTTTCTTGGCTGTCCATGTTTGGCGCCTTGGCCGAGCCTAACTCAAGACTGGGCCAGTCGCGGTGCCCCACTGGGTTCGCGACTGGCCCAGTCTGGGTTGGTTCCTGATTCAGGCTAACGCCTGCGGTTCGCGATGCTAATATAGTACAAAAGCTGCAGGATGGAGGTGACGGCCGCAGCCAGATAGGTCAGCCCTGCGGCGGTCAGTACTGCCTTAGATCCTTGGGCATCGGCGTCGGACCGCATCAAGCCTGCTTCTTGAAGCAGTTTTGTCCCCCGCCGGCTGGCGTCAATCTCTACCGGCAGTGTCAGGATCGAGAACAGAACCATCAGCGCGAAAAAGATGATGCCCAGCCACAGCATTCCTGTCATGTTGAACCACAGGCCCAACAGGATGGCAATGTAGGACAGCGTTGGGCTGAACTGCAGGGCCGGTAGCAAAAAGCCACGGACCTTGATCAGGGCCGAGCCGGTCTGGTACTGCTGGACGTGGCCCAACTCGTGGGCCGTGATGGCCATGGAGGCCACCGAGGGCTGGGTCGACACCGGGTCGGACAGGCGCACGACGTTGTTCCCCGGATCGAAATGGTCCGTCATAGTACCCTTGACGCGCTCGACGCGGACCGGCTGTAGTGACGTGTGGCCGTAGAGCTGGCTGGCCACCTGGGGGCCCACCAGCCCCGAGCTATTCTTGATCTTGCTCCACTTGGCAAAAGTGGACCGAAGATAGAGCTGCACGCCGATCGATATCAGTATGGTAGGGATGAACACGTACCAGAAATAGACTGGGTCAATATAGAACATGGTTTAGCTCCTCCAATTCAGGTTCTCGGGTACTGGCTGGTCCTATCCCCAGCCTTCCACATAGTCATCTTTGATAAAGGCATAGTCCGAGCTGGTGCGAAACTGAACTACAGCGCCTGCTACGGCCAGCACCACTGTGACAAGGCCCCAGAACCAGGAACCCTCGACAATGGGCTTCAGAAAACCTCCCCCGGCTTGCAGGTCGGCTGGGGTGACCTGGCCAAAGAGGACCATGACTCCCACCACGATCAGTGCTGCACCCGCGATGGCCGTGAAGACAATGATCACGGCCTTCTGGATGTTTAGCAGCAGCGTGAGTCCGGCAGCGACGATGGCGCTGATGATGATGACGATGGTGGTGATCAGCCCCGGGCCAAAGCCCAGCGCGCCCATGATGGCCGAGGCCAGCATGCCGCCAAAGGCCGCGGCGATGAGAATCACCCCCGCCATGTAGAAAAAGTAGGACAGGACGGCCCCGATGATGCCCACCACAACGCCCACGATGAGGGCCATTGTGGTGCCCAGGAAGCCTCCACCGAGCAGCATCGAAATGACCATGGCGCCGATCCAAAAACCGGCAAAAAAGCCCCAGATGGGCAGCATGACCAGGAAAAAGCGGTAGCCGACAAAGCAGAAGGCAATGCCCAGCAGGCCAGCTAGAACAGCGATAGCTAGGGTTGAAACCATATTCTTGCTCTCCTTTCAGTGTAGGGCGATGACCGACGACGGGCGGCCAAGCGCCTGCTCCATCGTCTGTCGTCCATCGTCCCGAATCTACTCCTCCGCCCCAAAGGCGGCTTTGAGTTTGGCTTCGTCTTCCTCTGACAGGGAGGTCTGCAAGACCGTGGTGTCGTACTTGCTGAGATGATCCATGACCTTGTCCTCGGTCCACTCTTCCACGAGCAGGAACAGGGCCGAATGGCCCGGCTCGATGGTGTCGCCAACCTCTTCTATGAACTTGTCGTCCACGCCGGTGTCAGAAAGCTTGCCGGCGATGGCGCCGCTGGCGGCACCGATGGCCAGGCCCAGCCAGGGCGCAAGGAAGAGCAGCCCGATGAGCAGGCCCCAGAAAGCGCCGCCCAGGGCCCCGGCCCCTACCAGGTTGACGGCCTGCTTGACCTTGACCTTGCCGTCCTGCTTGCGGACAAGCACGGCCGCGTCGGAGAGCGTGATGAGGTGCTGCTTCTGCAGGTCCACAAACTCATCGCGCATCTGCCCCGCGCCGGTCTCGTCCTTGAATGCGAGAACTACCAATGTTGCCATTTGCGCCTCCTAATTGTTAGATGTTCGTCTCCGGATGCAACTACCCGGCCAGCAAACTCGGTCTTTAATGAAAGACCGTGGACGACACTGCCTGCTGGGTCGTCAGTCAGCTGCCTGCCGAGAGAGCTTCAGCCAACTCAATGGATCCCTGCGCCGGATGCCCAACTCGGGCAGATCCACCATCTCCGGGGCCGATGGATCTGCTGTCTCCAGCCGGCGCGCGTACCAGTTGGCCAGGGGCACAGCCGAAATCCCGTGCAGCACCACACTGAGCAGAATCGTCCAGGCGGCTGCGTCTACCAGCAGATCAGAGGATCTACCGGCCTCGTGGAAAGACTCGAAGACCATCAAAGTGAATACGACGGATGCCAGGCCGCGCGGCCCGAACCAGCCCATCGTGAGAACTGTGTCCGCCCGCAGGCCTGCGCCTATCATCGAGATGGCCACCGGAATCATGCGGATCACCGTCAGGCTGAGCAGCGCATACAGGAGCGCCAGCGGGTTGAACGACTGCAGCAGGGGCGGCACCAGGTTGGCGCCGAAAACGGCCCAGACAAAAAGAGACAGCAGCGTGCCGCTGGTCTCGGTGAATTCGGTGGCCACATGCAAGCGCTCGCGGGTGGCATGGCCGAACAGGATGCCGCCCACAAAAGCGGCGATGAATCCATTGCCCCCCAGGGCTTTGGCCGCCCAAAAAGCGCACAGGGCCAGCGCTAGATTACCGATCTGTTCGCCGGTTGTGGCCGTCCAGCCACGCTTGACGGCGACTGCAAAGAGCCAACCGCCAAGCAATCCGGCCAGTACCCCAACACCCAGGCCAAAGCCGATTTCGCTCAAGGAGGACAGCAACCAGCCACCCGCCTGGTGGGTTTCCTCAGCCAAGGCCAGGGCCGTGAACAGTGCGATGAAAGGCGTGGCGATTCCGTCGTTGAGCCCGCTTTCTACGTTTAGCGCCCGGCGTATGCGTACTGGTACCCGCGGGTTGTTAAAGATCTGCAGCCCCAGCGCGGCGTCCGTTGGCGCCAGGATGGTTGCCAGCAGGAAGGCAAAGCCAATCTCCTCCCCTGGGAATAGGCCGAAGGCCAAGATCCCCCCCAGGGCAATGATCAGCGGCATTCCAATGAACAGCAACCGGGCCGGCAGGAGGGCGTCGTCGCGCACTTGGCGAAAGTTCAATGTTGAGGCATCGGCAAAGAGCAGGAGCGCCAGCGTCATCTCCGTCAGCAGTTCGACACCCTTGGACGCGAACAAGCCCTGGGGACCCAGGAGCACGCCCACCGCCACAAAGATGATGGGCATCGTGATCGAGAACCGGCCTAACCACGCGGCAAATGCACCATAGAGGACAACCAGGCCGAAAAAGGCCGCCAATCCGGTTGGCATCGGTGACTACCCCCCTCTACGCTTCAGCGTTTGCATTTTGTGGCCCACGATCCTCAACGCTGGGGCCCCGTTCCTAGGGCTGCCGCACAGCCGGCTGCTGCAGGCGACGGTTGCACCCCAACTCCTCAGCCCCATGCGTATTCCATCATCCCTGGCCTTGAAGCTCACCCAGCCAGCGCTTGAACTGGTGATAGACAGCAGCGGCGCCCACGAGCTCGCCACTTCCGATCTCCCATTCGGAGGGGTACAGCAGGAAGGGCTGGGTCTGGTAGCCTCCCAGGCCGCCGTGGCTGCCGATGAGTTCCTCAAAGGCGGCGACCTCGTTGGTCTCGACGTCGTAGAAGCTGTTCACCAGGATGTCGGGCGCGTCGGCAAAGCCGTCCGTGCGACGCAGGTGCTCCGCCGCGTTGGGGCCAAAGCCTGCCAGCGGATCCTCGCCCTCCATGCGATCCTCATCCAGATAGGACCAGCCCTGGGCGCCGATGACCACCGGCCCGTGCTCGCGGGAATGGACCATGACAAAGCCAACCCCCTCGTGCTGCGCCAGCCCATCCAGCAGGCCTGGAAAGTAGTCTTCCAGCTCCTCCAGCGTGATCCGTTCGTCGAGCGCGGCGCCATATACCAGGCCCAGGTTGCCTGAGGCCAGCACGACGACCCGGTCTGGATCCTCCTCCGTGCCTTCGACCTCATCATCCTTGCCCTCATCCGTCCCAGCCTCCGGTCCGAGGGCAGCCTGGCCATCCACCGTGCGGCTTTGCAGCGCCCGGCCCAGGGGCTCGCTGACCGCCTTTTGCTGGCTCTGCATGGCCTCTGTCAAAAAGACGTTGACGTATTTCCAGTCCTCGTGCACGTCGGCTGTCCCTTCGACGCGGTATTCTTTGAGCAGGCCCTGTACCAGCTCCTCGAGTGTCATGTGGTAGCGCTGCTTGAAGGTGGCCCCTCCGCTCTGCCCGTGGTCAGACAGGACGACGAGGTGGTAGGGGCGGGGCGCCTGTTGGGCGGCGCTCTCCAGCCGGCCGAACTGCTGGTCCAGCTTGTAGAGGATATCAAAGGCATCCTCCGACTCGACGCCCGAGTGGTGGGCCACCTCGTCGTAGCCGACAAAGGTGGCATAGGCCGAGGGCACACCGGCGAACATGTCGCCGATCAGGGTCTCAATATTCAGCTCGCGCATGATCACGGTGGTAAAAGCCCGCATCAGGGGATACACGCCGCCGCGTTTGTCCTTGCCCAGGATAGGTTGGACCCCGTGGCGCCGGTCCTGCCAGAATCGCCACTTTTCCAGGATGATGTCCCAAATGGTCAGGAGCAGGGTCCGGGCCAAGCTGTAAGGGTTGATGAAGAAGGCATAGAAATCGAGGGTGTGGAAGCGCGACAGGTCCTTGATGGTGCTGGCCGTGTTCATGACGTTGGGGGCGTCGCCGGAGAACAGGTTGCCCCGGCTGGCGCCGTCCTCCGCCAGGAGACCGTTGCCGTCCGAGTGCTCCTTCTCCAGCCGGGCGACGTCGTCGGGGCTGCTGGAGGAGACGATCCGCTTTTCCTGGCGGTCCCACCAGCGGAAGGCGGGGATGTTCTCGTTGCTGCCATGCAGGATGCCGGCCTGGCTGGCCGAGGTCTGGGAGGAGAGGTCGGTTTCCCAGCCCACCAGCCGGTGGCTGTCCTCCTCGATCCAGCGGGCCAGGGTGGGTACGTAACCATTGGCCAGGGCGCGATCCAGTACCGGCTTGGACATGCCGTCGATCTCTAGAAATAGCACGCCCGGTACGTCGGTTTCTTCCGGCTTGGCGATCCGCTTGGCCCGCCGCCGCACCATGTTGCGGGTCCACGAGTTGTCGTCGTCGATGGTCAGCAGGGTGCTGGCGATGATATTGATGGCCGTCAGACCCAGGGCGGCCAGGATAGCCGTCCACAGGTTGTCCACGTAAAAGCCGTCCACGATCCACGCAGTCAAGTAGATGATGGCGCCGTTGAGCACCAGGGCCAGCAGGCCCAGGGTCAGGACGGCAAAGGGCAGCAGGACGTAGCTCAAGAGCGGCCATAGGAAGGCGTTCAGCAGGCCGATGACGGCCGCGGCGGCAAAGGCGACTCGCAGGTCGGGCACTTTTAGGCCATCCAGAAGAAATGTTAGGATGATCAGGGCCAGGGCCTGGATCACCCAGATGGCCAGTATGCGGATGACAGGGTGTCTTGCTCGCGATTCCCGGTGTTTTCTCACGGCTGAAGCTCTCCTTTTCGTACAGTATTGACACTCTCAAGGATCTCTGACGCAGCAGGCCTTTGGCCCGATCTGCAAACCGGATCCGGGATTGTGCCATTGTACCCGATATCGCCTGGTTCCCCAAGCCGCCCTTGCAAGTCTTACGAAGGGAAGTTGAACGGGCCGGCGGCTGATAGGGTGCCGTGTTTGGTACTGCTCCGCGCTACAGCTAGCCCCCGACGCCAAACAGGGTGACCAGGAGCTTGGCCACGTAGGGCCCCAGGCCCCAAATCGTCGAGGCCAGCGCGATGGGCATAGTCAGGGCCAGAACGATCCAGAGCACGAGCCAGACCCAGCCCGGCTTGTTATCGGCAGGCTCCAGCCTGACCGCGGCCACGTCCGAGAACTCTTCGTCGTCATAGATCACATAGGTGCCGGCGATCTTGTCGTGCCATCCCTGGCGCTTCCGGTCGAAAGCCGCCCACAGGAAACCGATGGACAGCAGAATCCCATTCAGAATGTAGCCCAGGTAGCGCAGCACGGCCTTGCCCCCAGATGGCGGTTGGCCATCGGGACCGACGATCTTGATGCCCACCGCCATCTTGCCCAGTGTCTGGCCCGACTTGGTCCAGGTGGCCAGATAGTAGGCGATAGAGAAGATGAGCCCACCAAGGATGATCAGCCTGTCCATCGGCGCCGGTCCGTCTGCGCTATACATGGTGAGCAGCGTGCCCACGAGGCCTATCGCAACGCCCATGAGCATTCCCAGGACCCAGACAATGGCCATGTCGATCAAGAACGCTGCCGCCCGGAGTCCGAAACCAGCGACCTTGACTGTCTTGACCTCTGTACTGTCCGTGCGTTCTGTCATATCCCCTAACTCCTCCTTTCAGTTGTTGGTCCTCGCACCTTGGGGCAGCCAGCCCAGGATAGGAACATCTTTGCCCAGGCCAGTGGGTGCGTTGTCTGTCTGCAAAATCATTGCGTTTTCTAGGACTGGCGGTCGCGCGACAGCGTCGCGTTGGAGGACCGCCAGTCCTGAGCAGATGCTAGTGCAGGCTTCCGTCCGCGGCTTCCTGCATCTTCTCAAGTACGCGATCGAGGTTGAAGGAGGCCGGTTTCTGGCGCGGTGGGAACTCGACGAAGGATTGGATCTGCTCTGCTGTCAAAGCCTGGGCGACGTACATGGCAGGAATATGATCGAACCACCAATCCCAGTAGGTATTGGAGCTTTCGTCTGCCCGCTCAAAGGGGTCGCGCCGCAAGTTAAAGATCTTGGGCACACGAAGTTCGACAAACGGTTCTGCCCAGAGCTGCATCCCCTTGGCGCGCTGCTCCATGAAGACCACTTTCCAATCGTTGATGCGGATGGCCGTAACTCCGCCGTCATCGTTGGTGTAGAAGAAGAACTTGCGCGGGCTTTCGTCGGTTTCACCCAACAGGTAGGGCAGGATATTGTAGCCATCGATGTGGACGTGGAAGGTTTTATCGCCGGCCTCGTGGCCGTGGAGCAGCTTCTCCTTGACGTCCGGGTCGCCGGCTGCCGCTAGAAGTGTGGGCAGCCACTCCTGGTGGGTGACGATGCCGTTAAGCGTTTTGCCGGCCTCGAACTTGCCCGGCCAGCGCACAAAGGCAGGTACCCGGAAGGCGCCTTCCCAGTTCGTGTTCTTCTCACTGCGCCAGGGGGTAATCGCCGCATCCGGCCAGGAGTTAAAGTGCGGGCCGTTGTCGGTCGAGTACTGCACGATGGTATCCTCGGCGATGCCCAGCTCATCCAGCAGGTCGAGCATTTGCCCGACAGCGCGATCGTGCAAGACCATGCCGTCATTGTAAAAGCCCTGGCCGCTGATGCCCTCCGCTTCCTTGGGGATGTGGGTGCGAAAGTGCATGTGGGTCGAGTTCCACCACACAAAGAAGGGCTTGCCCTCGGCGTGGGCTTCCTTGATAAATCGGATGGCGTGCTCGGTGACCTCATCGTCAATCGTTTCCATGCGTTTCTTGGTCAGCGGGCCAGTGTCCTCGATACGCCCATCGGCGAAGGAATGGATCACGCCGCGCGGCCCAAAGCGCTTTCGGAACTCCGGGTCCTTCGGATAATCTGGTACTTCTGGCTCCTCTTCAGCATTCAGGTGATAGAGGTTGCCGAAAAATTCGTCGAAACCGTGGTTGCTGGGCAGGAACTCGTCCTTGTCGCCCAGGTGGTTCTTGCCGAATTGCCCCGTGGCATAGCCATGCGGCTTGAGCAGCTCGGCGATGGTCGGGTCTTCGGCTTGCAAGCCGAGGTCGGCGTGCGGCAGACCCACCTTGGTCAGCCCGGTACGCACCGGGTTCTGGCCGGTGATAAAGGCCGCCCGCCCGGCGGTGCAGCTCTGCTGGGCATAGTAGTCGGTGAATTCGATCCCTTCCCGGGCGACGCGGTCGATGTTGGGCGTCTGGTAGCCCATCGCGCCCCGGTTGTTGTGGCTGATATTGTACCAGCCGATGTCGTCTCCCCACAAAATCAGGATATTGGGTTTTCCGTTAGGCATTTCGTTACCTCCAATGGTTTGGTTTGTTGAGGCAGCATCTAGCTGCAACTACCCCGCTGGCTGAGGCTCATCCAGACCCTAAGGGTTTCGGAAAACCCTTAGGGTCTACGCGGACCGGCGGGCGCGGGCGTCGAGCGGCCGTTCTACGTCCTTTCCGACTATGCTCGGGGCGCCTCCATCCGTGGCATTGTGCAAACTTGAGCCCACTGTTGCAGGGACAATCGTCAGTCCGTCTAGCCCTGGACAGGGCCGTTTTCCATTCGCCCTCCTTTCCAGCCATGAGGCGCATGACCTCCGAGGCTGGACGGCCCATGCGCATCAGTGTCGCCATCATCTGGATTGGTTCATTGGCACGGTGAAAGAACGCCTTCCAACCGGCGCACAGATGATTGAGACCGGGTTCCCCATCCGGTGTAGTGTGAAAACGGTTCTTGGGGCATTCGCCGTGGCAGGCAAAGCGCACGTCGCACTCTCGACAATAGCGGGGCAGCATGTCTCGTTTGTCCCGGCCGAACTGGCGCTGTCTCTCAGAATTGACCATCTCCAGTAGGGGTGGGGTACCCCCGCCCCTACCCTGCATGATGTTGCCCAACAAGTAGTCGGGCTCGACAAAGTGGTCGCACGAATACAGGTCGCCGTTGTGCTCCAGGGCCAGGCCCAGCCCGCAGGTCTCCTCGAAAACACACATGCCCGAGGTGGGCATTCGCAGCCAGTTGCGCACCGCGGCCTCAAAGGTCTGGACGTACATTTGGCCCACGTCGTGGCGCACCCATTCATCAAAGATCTGGATCAGAAAGCGTCCCCACTGCCCGGCTCGCACTGAGCGATCGGAGATGTGGGTGCCCTTCTGGTAGATCGTGTGGCCTGCGCCATCGATGCGCTCAACTACGGGGATGAGCTGGATCCACGTCGTCTTGGCCTCGTCGCGCAGGAAACGATAGACCTCCAGCGGATAGTCGGCGTTGGTGCGGTTGACGGCGACTAGGACGTTGTACTCGACGCCGTGCTTTTGCAGCAGCCGCAGGCCGCGCATGACCCGGTCAAAGGTCGGTCCGCCGCCCTTGTCCAGGCGGTAGGTGTCGTGTAGGTGGCGCGGCCCGTCGATACTGATGCCGATGAGATAGTTGTTCTCTTTGAAGAACGCACACCACTCGTCGTCCAGCAGCGTGCCGTTGGTCTGCATCGTGTTTTCAAAAACCATATCCGGCCGGGCGTGCCGTTTCTGGTATTCGATGGCCCGCCGGTAGAAATCCACACCCATCAGAGTTGGTTCCCCGCCCTGCCATGAGACTGTTACCTGCGGTGTGCGGTGGGCCTCAATGAGCTGCCGGATGTAGGCTTCCAACACCTCGTCGCTCATGCGGAACCGGCTGTCCGGGTAGAGCAGTTCCTTGTCCAGGAAGAAGCAGTAGGCGCAAGCCAGGTTGCAGGCCGCCCCGGTCGGTTTGGCCAATACGTGGATGCGGGCTGGGCTGCCGCTACTCATGCGCTACCTCCGCTGGACCGGTGCTTCTCGAAGCATCAAACACGACCTGGTCGTACCACCAGAGTCGCTCAAAAAAAGCGCGTGCGCGCGCCTGGCGCCGTGGTTTACCTGAAGGCGTCGCTGCATGATTCAGGATCCCGGCGATGGTCCGCCTGCCGTCAATGGCCTCGAACAACCGTTTCTCGTACCGGTCGATGGGCAGGACCAGATCGGTGTACGTGTGGGCCTGGTTGATGAGCACACCGGCAGCGCCAGGGGGTAGGTTCTTTTTAACGCAGATCGTCCTGGGCTGGCGGATGGGCACATAGGCTTGCCAGCGGTCGCCGTCGCCGATTTGGATCGCCTGGCTTTCGCCTGGATAATCGTCACGATAGACGATGAAACTATGCCGGGCGATTGCGCCCCGGTACAATTCGACCGCAGCGTACTGTTCCCGTGCAGGACGCTGGAGCAAACGCTCCGCGTGTGGGGTGGCGGACAGCGCACCACACTGGGGCAAGTACTGTGCCTGCCGGTACCAATGGCCAAACCTGCACCCGTTTCGCTCTACAAAATCGAACAGTTGGGGCACGGTATAGGCGCGGTCTCGGGGGTGCAGCAGCGCATCGGCCAGGGCATCTGGATGCTGCATGTCGGGTGCCTCGCGCAGTATGTGGGCCAATGGATGCCCGTTGGGCAGCGTCCGGAGCACGGCGATCAGATCCTCGATCTCTCCCCTGGAGGTACCAATCTCAAGCCGGCGGCAGTACTCCTGGAGCATATAGATCCCGGCCCGGCCGTAGGCGGCGTACACCATCACGTACATCGCCCCCTCCGGTTTGAGGACAGCGCGCAGCGCACGCAGCCCCGCGTCTGGGTCGGCCAGGTGATGGAGCACCCCGGTGCAGACGACTTTGTCGAAGCGGCATCCCAGTTCGTGAGCGCGCTCGACGGGAAGCTGGCGAACCTCGAGATTTTTCAGATCGTACCTGCGCTTTAACGCGCGGGTATGGCGCAGGCTGGTGGTACTGATGTCGATGCCGGTGACATGGGCGGTAGGCTGGCGCAGCGCGTGCTTGGCCGCCTGAGAGGTCCCGCAGCCAGCGATGAGGATCTCCAGATCTTGGCGGTAGGCGGACTCGGGCCACATCAGGTGATATTCGACGCGCAGCCGGTCCGGATCGCTCCAAAACTCGCGATAGCGATCTAGGCCGGTGACCGGTGGCGGATACGGGTGATCATCGTAGAATGCCTGTACCGCACCTACCGGATCTGCATGGACTGTGCTTGGAACCACTGGCTCATTCATGATCGAGTCTAGCCAACTTGGGCTCTTCTGCCCTCATCCCTTGTTGTCGTTCTCCCACGGGAAAACGATCCGCCAATCGAGCTTCGTGTCCATGAGGGTCCAACCTTCCTCCTACCCCTGCCAATGAGATGGCAGCCAGTGACCAACTGCAGCCGGAAACTGGCGGGCCATAGGGCGTCAGCCGCTCGCCGCGAAGCGCATCAAGTATACTTGCCTGTAGCGGTCGAACATGGTCACGATCAGCGTCAGGAGCAGTACAAAGAAGAGTGCGCTTCCAAAGCTAATGGCTCCGCCTTGCCCTCGAAGCAGCAGGCCGATGACTAAGAACAGTCCGGCGTTGACCAAGCCCATCACGGCGAAATGCCTTGTTGCGGACACTCGCCCAAAGCCGCGCCGGGCTAACCAGTGGCTCAGCGCGGTGTTGATGACGACGATGACTGCCACCCCGATGGCAAGCTGGAGGCTACTGGCCTGTACGTCTGGCAATACCTGGGCAAAGATGAGGCTCACCAGTGCCACCAAGGCGATTTTCTCAAAGAGCGCGGTGTCCAAGATGCTACGGGCTTCTTCAGCCAACGCCTGCCTAGCCTGCTCGTCGCTAAAAGCTGGCTGATGGGCATCGGCAGCCCACTCCAACCTCCGGTCGGCGGCTGGCAGTTGTCGGACAACCCAGCGTAGTAGTATGATGGCAAGGACCACGACGACGATGGCTACCGGGATGATCCACAGATTCGCGGCCAGGACCTCGCTCCACGGTGTGTCCAGCGAAACCCCAAAGACATTTTCCTTGATAAAGTCGGTCGTGTCAAGCTGGGCGATATGGATCCAATACTCCTGCGGCAATTTGATCACAATCCAAATGGCGGCTGCCGCGCCGATCACGAGCCTTTTCGTCATCTGCCGCGGATCCCAGCGCAGACGGTAGGCCTCATAGAAGATGAAAAAGTACTCAAAGGTGTTGGGAAAGAGGAGCAGCAGCGGCCGCAGTTGGGTCAGCTCAAAGAGCGCCACGCCGGCCAGCCGCCAATAGAACAGAAAGCGGCTGACCTGGAAAGCAAAACGGTTGGACCAGTTGCGCAGCGTCGAGATGTAGGCGATGGTCAGGTAGTAGATGTCCAGGGCCTTGTCGTAGCCCTGGTAGCCCTCCAGCGGCAGGTTTGTGAACTGCTGGAAGACCGTCTGGTCGACTGCGTCGATGACCAGCGCGGCCAGGATGCCGGGCAGCGGGTAGCGCGGGATCAGGAGCGGCACCAGGAAGCGAGCCGCCACGACGAGCCATAAGATGAACAGGTCGGATGTCTCGGTCATAGGTACATTTTACCACGAATAGACCTACGACTCAAGAGCCTCCGGATCGAGCGCGCAGTTGACTGGCTCTCTGTCGATTTGGGCCCCACTCTGTCGGTAGGACTGCCAGTCCTCCAACGCGACGCTGTCGCGCGACTGGCGGTCCTAGTTTACGACCTACTGCTTCACCAACCGTACGTGGGCTATACAACCCCTATCGATCAATTGTCTGAGTTTCAGCCTCCTATGCAATCTTGACGAAATCGCAGGGCTTCCACGTTTGGTCGAAAAACGGCTCTGTCGGGCTGTAGAGCCGGAAGAGCGTGAACCATCCCTTCCCAGGCACGGTTCTGAGCCAGTTGGATTCTGGCGCCCCTTCAGGGAGTTCAGGCGCAAAATAGAGATCTACCGAGCCGTCGCTATTGTATTCCAGGTCGTCCAGCGAACCGATGGACGGATACGGCTGACCGTTGTCCAGCCCTGAGGCATTGGAGGCATCATACAGCGTGACGGACCAAAAGTTGGCTGCCGGGACATTCGCCGGGACATGCAGGCGATAGGAACTACTGCCCGAAAGGTAGTTTCCGTCGACATCACGGTAGGCAAATGGATACTTTGATCCCTTGCCGACCATGTTCATGATCATGGCGGCGCTAGTAGAGTAGCCAATGATAAACATCCCCATCCGAGCGTCGACGTTGAGGAATGTGTCCTCCTTGTACTCCACGTCAAAGACATTGAGCACATTGTGCCACTGCCGGTCCTGGTAGTACAAGGTTCCGGGCAGGTGGTCGCCGAAACGGAGAGACTTGGCCATTTTGATGCCCACTTCGGCCCCGGCGCTGAGGATTTCACGCATCCGTTCATCGGGGACAAAGGGTTTGTCTTTAACAATACGCAGTGAGGCCATCATACCCCGCATCGACCAATCTTCCGGGCCGACGTACTCGTACGCTACATATTCGGCCAACATTTCAAAGTAGCGGTAATCCTGGGGGAAGAGCATATCGGCTTCCACCCCTGACCCGTTGGGAAAGATCATCTCCGGGGGATTGTCTTTTTGCGCCAGCGGATAGATACGGGTTTGCTCCATCAGCTTGACCGGTTCCTCGGTGTTGCCGTCTTTGATAAAGGCCCGCCAGAAGACGAAGACATTGTAGGTGGGCGAGGTGAAGGTGTAGTAGCCCTCGGGCGTTTCGCCTTCATAATCAGGGGGCAAGAGCAGGTAGCTACCGCCCTCGCCTTTGTCCGGCCCTACATAGCCCACATCGGTAATGGGCCGCTGCCAGAAATCATCCAGGATGCCCTGCTGTTTGGGCGGCACCTCAACGACGGTTGGGCCGTCTTGCTTCAAGTCAATATAGCCCATCGCATAAATGACATCGCTGTTGGGCGTGCTGACCAATGTTTTGGCGGTCAGGCGATCTTTCCAGACCACCAGCACGTTGCCGCCCGCGCCAAAGGCCGCTTCCGACCCCTTCTTCATCGCGTAAACGCTCATCGCGGGCATGGCCCAGATCACAACCTGGCAGGCCCGTTGAAAGAGCATTTCGTCATAAAGCCGCTGGGCGGCCTCCTCGGTTGGATAATTCTCCGGGAAAGGCAGCGCCCGAAGTTCATCCCAATAGTTAGCTGGATTCTGTGACATGATATTTTCCTTTCTTACTATTTTTATCCAACCTGCTGAACGGCAGGGATTTCATATTGCCCATTGAGAATTTCAATTTGCGGCAGGTACATGCGCATTAGCATATAGAAGGGCGCGTTGGGCGCGGGCAGCCAGTTCGACTCTTTTTCCGGGCCGGGTGACTGGTATTGGACATAGATTTCCAGAGAGCCGTCGGCCCCGTACTGCAAACCGGGGGTACGGTCGCCAATGCTGTAGCGGTGGATGGGGTTGGCCACCATTAAGCGTTTCTCCAGGTCATACATGGTGGCTGACCAGAACGCGTTCACCGGCGGCGTCTGACCGGCCTCAAAGCGCAGGACGTAGCTGTGTTTGGAGCCGTCCAGCGTTTGCCCGTCGCCATCCGCATAAACGCCAGGGTAATAGGCTTCGATGGGGTCATTGACATACATAGATTGCCAGCCAACGGCGGCACGATAAGGATAATCGTTGCCGAAATATTCCGGCGCGACCGGGGCCAACTGCCAGCCGTTGACCTCGCGCCCCATGCTTTTGGCTTTGGCGGCGATCACGGCTTCGCCATCTTGCAGGGCGCGTTCCAGACCGCGTTTGATTGGCTCAGACAAGGAGTCCGCATCAAAACCGTGGTCAACGGTCAGACCAATTTCTTTGAACAGCCCCATCAAGCCATAATCCTGGGGTGGCGGCGGGTTCTGCACAATCCGGTCGCCCAGTTCTTCAAAAAAACCAAGCGGGCCGTCGTAGGCCCGGGCCGGTTTGGCCAGCTTCAAGGTCTCAGGCTTGTAATCACTCTGGCCAAAGTGGCTCAGGGGAACCAGCGCCATGCGCTCTTGCAGGGCGTGAACAGGCGGTACATCGTCCGGCCCGGAAACCCCGAGGCGGCCAATGATGAAGACGGTCGGGGTGGGGCAGTCTATCCGGGTGACACCTTGAGGTAACTGGCCCGTCCATCCAGGGCCGCAAATGGCAAAGTCCATCTCCTGAAAACCGTAGGTGCGCTGGCTGACATAGTAGAAGTTGTTGGTGTAGGCATCAATAAACTGGTAAGTGTAAAAGCGCCCGGCCATATCTGGAATGTGATAGACCAACGGCCCGTCACTGAGATCAAGCCAGGCTGTGGTGTACAGCGTATCGTTGTTGGGCGATTGAACATTCTCAAAATCTGGCGTCAGTAGCGCCTTGGCCGACACTAGCGTATTCAGCGGTCCCCGCAATTTATGGGGGACAATTTCCTCAGAGCTGGCCATTCCCAGGCGGCTACGCTTCTCGCTGATAACCACGGGATATCCCCAGACGTAGGCCTGAATGCCTAAAGCGTAAGCCATATTTTCCAAGGCTTGATTTGTTTCGTTTGACATGATGTCTCCCTTTCTGTTTCTCTTGCTTTCTCACTATTACTCTATCGCTTCGAACAAAGACGAACGACAGTGGGCGAAAACTCTTTCATCTTTCGTCCTTTGCACTTTACGGCCCACGATAGAACGACGCATCCCTGCGCCGCGCCGCACCGGCAGCATAGGCCGAGATGTCGGCCAGGACGGCCAGGCCCAACCACAGCCAGTCAAAGCCGACGACCGGGTAGATGAGCGTGAACATCAGCGTCGTCCACGGCAGGAAGATGAGGCCCAGCAGGGCCCAGAACCAGGAGCCGCCGAACGCCGCCGTGACCTTGAGTCGACCCCAGGGGATCAGCCAGTAGATCAGGAAGGCGAACCTCGGCCCCAACAGCCACAGAGTACTCAGGAAACAACACATATTTCTTTCCCCTTTCGATTTTTGGCCCAAGACCTGACAGGTCTCGGCGCAAACGGAATCGGATTTACATCTTTTGCAGCGCGCGAACCGAGCTTGACAGCAACCTTATACGAGACCTGTCAGGTCTGAAGTTGCTGGTGCCCCCCAGACAGAGTGATGACTCCTACATCGGCCAGGCCGTTGAGGACGAGCTGTACCACTATGCGGTCAGCACAATGCCCAGCTCCTTGTCCAGGAAGAAGGAGTGGGCGCAGGCCAGTGTACAAGGCGCTCCCGCTGGTTTGGCCAGTACGTGAATGCGGGATGGAAGAGTCCTGGTCTTCAAGCCCAGCTCACCACTCACTGGCCGGTGTTCAACTGGCGCTGGAGGTCGTACAAGGGCAGCTGCGGTTCCCGCAGCAGACCGTCCTGGGCGCGATCGAGATCGACAATAAGCAGAAAGACCACCGCAAGGATTAGCACCAGTACGACCAGTGCCAGGTAGTTACGCTTCTCTCCATAGCCGGTTTGCACGCCCACCAGGAACATAGTGAACAAGGCCACAAGGTACACGCCCAGCAAGACGGTTGGCGGGATCCGCAGGTCCACACTAACGGCGACGCGTTCGGCGTGGCGGTCGATCACCTCAATCACAGAGCTGAGGTAGTCGCTGATCGTATCCAAGGGACTCTCCACGGCAATCACCTCTGCGCTGGCCCACAGCTCGTTGTGAATCTCTTCTGACCGCGTGATGACCATAGCAAGCTGCGCTGGGTCAAGCGCGGCCAGGCGCAGATCCGTGTATTCGCGCAACAGATCTCGCGCCTCGGTCTTGTATGGCTCGTCGAGGTAGCCGGCGCGCAGGTAGGCGGTGCCAATGGCATTGGCCTCAGCCACCACCAGGTGGCGTCTCTCAGTGGCAATGCCGGAGCCCATACTGACCACAAACGCCAGCAGGAAGGCCAGTAAGGCCAGGGAGGCGCCAGACATGGCCCCCACGCCAGCGTCGGTTTTGTCCAGCGATTTCCGCTGCCTGGCTCTGGTCAGACGGTAGCCTACTTCCATGGTCGCCAGCATGGCCAGCACGGTCAGGGGATATAACAACCACATAGGAACTACATCTAGCGGTTGGCCAGTCATTGTGGCTACTTCCTCCTCTCAAACACAATCGTCCTTCTCACCGCTACACTGTTTGCTTTGGGCAAGCGGTTGATGGCGGACGGACGAAGGATCAAGGACGATGGTACTCGTCGTCCTTGGTCCTTCGTCTATCGTTCGTTGTCCTCTACGGTCCACGGTAGAACGACGCATCCCTGCGCCGCGCCGCACCGGCGGCGTAGGCCGAGATGTCGGCCAGGACGGCGAAGCCCAGCCACACCCAGTCAAAGCCCAAGACCGGGTAGATCAGCGTGAACATCAGCGTCGTCCACGGCAAAAAGATCAGGCCCAGCAGGGCCCAGAACCAGGAGCCGCCAAACGCCGCCGCGATCTTTAGCCGCCCATAGGGGATCAGCCAGTAGATCAAGAAGGCGAACCTCGGCCCCAACAGCCACAGTGAACTCAGAAAACAACACATCTTTCCCTCTCCTCTCGATTCTTCATCACTACTTTGACCTTGCGACGACGGACGAACGGCGGACGGACGCCGAGAGAAGAACGCAACTTCATCCTTCGACCTTGGTCATACTTCATTCGTCTAGCCCGCTAGTGCCCCCCAGAAAGTGTGATAACCCCCACGTCCGCCAACCCATTGAGCATGAGCTGGACCGCCATGGCGCCCAAAAAAATGCCCAAGAGTACTTCTAGTAAATGGACAGTGGCCTCAGAGAGATAGCGGGCCACATAATCCGAACCCAAGAGCACGCCCAGGTCGATGAGTGCAACGATGGCGATCATGACCACCACAGCGATGGAACTGGGCATATCCGTCACCTCAGATGAGGCCACCACCAGGGTGACGATGCCCACCGGGTTCAGCGTCAGGGGGATGGCCAGCGGCGAGATGGCCAGGCTCATGGGATCGACGGCCGCGCCCTCCCCCTCCTGGGGCTTTTCCCCTCCGCCGAGGACCATCTTGATCGCCAGCAAGAGCAGGATCAGGCCGCCGATGATGTTCAGAGCGCCGATGGAAAAGTGCAGAACCTTCTGGATGATGGCGCCTGCGATGAACAGGGCCACCGCGACCCCAGCGGCGACCAGCACCGTACGGCGGGCAACGGAACGTTTCGTGGCCTTGTCCATCCCCTGGGTCTTGGCGATGTAGATCAATAGCACTTTGATCGGTCCCATGCCGATAAAGAGTGTGAGAAAGGCCTCAGCTAGCGAGAATGTGAACATGCTGTGTCACTCCTTGGATGTGGTACGTCTTGCGTGATGCGTGGTGCGTGATGCGTGATGCGTGAAAAGTGAGCGCAGGCATCACGTATCACGTTTCACGTCCTCACGCTCCAGCGCTTGCTGTTTCTTCCGACCGCTTCTTGCGTTCCGCCGGCCATAGTCCTACAAAGAGCAGCAGAACCGCGCCGCCAACGGCAATGGTTGCCATCCAGTTGATGGCGTTGAAGCCCACCGCATCAGCCAGCCAGCCGCCGATCAGCGAGCCAAAGAAGGAGCCCGCCGCCGCTGCCGCGATCACCCAGCCGCTGGCCTGCCCGGCCGGGATGGAGGCAAAGCGCATGGCCACCACCGGCTGGGTGAGGCGTACGAAGGGGTTGCTCTGGTACAGGATCTGCATAAAGGCGGCCGCGATGAGGATCGGCGATTTGGCTACCATGCCCAAGACGGCCATGCCCAAGGCGCCGACGAGCCGGATCACGTTGCCGGCGCTAAAGACGGTCATGCCCCCTGAACTGGCCAGCCATCTGCCAGCCACGACGAACAGCCCAATGTTGAACAGGCCGGCCAGCGAGATCAAGGCCGACGTGGTCTGCTGGTCCATGCCATAGACGTTGGGCATGATATTGGCGATCTGGGCGTTGATGCCATTGTTGCCCACCGAACTCAGGACGAGGACCAGCAGGTAGAGTCCAAAGGAAGAGATCAGGACCTGTTTCAAGCCAAAGGACTTTTTCTGGTTTTCGAGGTGCTCTTCGGGCTTGTCCTCGGGCAGCAGGATCCGTTTGGCTGGCCCGGCGCTGGCGAACCAGGTGATCACGGCGCAGACCAGGATCACTGCGGCTGCGATCCAGAAACGGGCGCTGAAGTCGAGGCTGGACGCGGCGGCCATGATCACACCACCGATCACCTGACCGACCGGCTGCAGCAGGTTCAAGACCGTCAGCCGCTTGGCCTGCAGCGCCTGGGACAGCCCCGCGCCGATGACAAAGACCGGGCCCACGGAGTTGACCGCGGCTACGGACACGCCCAGCAGGATGGCATCCAGGGCCAGGATCGCCTGTGCCTCGGCCGAGATGGCATAGGCCACAAAGCCCAGGGACAGGCCCAGCACGCCCAGGCTCAACACCAGGCGGTGGGCGCGGTACTTGTCGGCGAATCCGCCCAGTACCGGACCCAGCACCGCTGCCAGGCTGATGATGGCCATCACGATCCCGGCGTTGGCGGCGTTGCCGCTCGATTCGGTGACGTAGGGTGGGATCAGCAGCGAGATAAAGGCGCTCCACCCTGCGCCCGCGGCGATGAATGAGAACATCCACCATTCAAAGGCGGGACCTTTGACGGTCTGTGCAGGTTTTGAGGTTGGATTGGCCATGCCTATTCTCCTTCCATGTTTGTGGGAATCGGTTCTGCCACAGAGGACACTCCAGAAGGTACTGCGGCATCTGCCGTGGCAATTCGTTGAACTCTGGCCTGCTGGACAGCAGCCAGCAGGTGGCTGGGCGGATCTCCCCGCACGACAAAAGTATCGGCGCCGGCGGCCAGCGCCGCCTGCCGGTCCCTGGTATTCCGGCCCAGGACGATCAAGTAGGGGTGACAATCGAGGGTACAGGCCTCGGCTAGTACGTCAGTCGGTGGCCGGCCGGGCAGGTCCCAATCAAGAATCGCCAGGTCGGGGCAAGTGCTTCTGGCCAGCGCCAGCAGCCCTTCACTGCCTGTGGCCGTGCCGATGACGGCCAGCCCTGGTTGCTCGCGAAGGAGTACTTCCAGGGCGAAGCGTAGATCCGACCGTGCACTGGCCAACAAGATGTCCATAGGGACTCCCTTCTCGTGCGGCACGACGGCGCGAATCGGTGGTCTACCCACCCATCCTCGCGCGCCTTCAAGCCACAACTCCCCTTCAGTATACAGGGAGAGACCGCCGGGTACAATTGCCATCCGTCAAGTTCCGGGGTTGACGTTTGTCAGGTCTGGGTCCTATATGGAGGTGCAGGTTTGCCCTTGCTCATTGGGGACCACAGATGATGGATGACGGACGACGGAAGATGGATATGGCTCGATGCTTGACACCCTTGTACGAGTATGCTATGCTGTGTTCGGGCGAGGAGAATCTGGCCTTTGGAGAGCGCAGGTCTGTGACAGCAGATCAGGTACATCGAGCCTGAGCCCGTTGCCGGAAAGGAATTGCATATGGCTACAAAAACGGTTGCTCAAATGACCCCGAATGAGCTCAGAGAAATGCTGGAATCTGTGATTGAGAGCGCTGTTGAAAGGAAACTCATCGAACTTCTGGGCGATCCCGATGAGGGATTTGAGATCAGAGGAGCGGTGCGGGAGAGACTGCTACTTCAAAGGCAAGCCGTCATTTCTGGGGAACATGGCCAGCCCTTTGAGGAAGTGATAGCGGAACTCGGTTTGGGCTGAGCCTTGTACCGCATTCGGATCCTGGATCCGGCCGCCCGGGAACTGGCGCAGTTGGATAGAGCAGTGGGTCGTCGCGTTGTGCGACGAGTCCATTGGCTGGCAGAGAACCTGGACGACTTGAAGCCGGAGGCGCTGACAGGCGATTTGGTAGGTTTCTACAAGCTTCGTGTTGGCGACTACCGCGTCGTATACGAAATACTGCACGCAAAACAGATGATCGTCATCCACCTTATCGGTCACCGCAGCGAGGTATATCGCAGGTAGAGGTGCTGCGCTATCTCCCTGCGGTCAAACCCCCCCCGTCGCTCACATCACCTTTCCTCAGTTCAGCAGTGAGCTGCTTTCGCTAATCGTCTATCTTCCGTCGTCCAACCGAACCAGGCCATGCTGCAACGCCAGGGCCGCCGCCTCGGTACGGTTGGCGGCTCCCAGCTTGGAGAGGATGTTGCTGACATAGATGCGGACGGTCCCGGGGCTGAGGGCCAAGTTCCCGGGCGATCGCCTTGTTCGTCTGACCCTCCACGAGCAAGGCCAGGATCTCGCGCTCCCGGTCCGTCAGGTCGTGGCCCAGTGGTGGAGGCTGCCGGGTCGCTTGCACCAGTATCTGGGCCGCGGCTGAGTCGAGGGTCCCCCGGCCCCGGTAGGCGGCCCGGATGGCCTCGGCCAACTTGTCGGCGCCCACGTCTTTGAGCAGGTAGCTGATCGCCCCGGCCTGGAGGGCGTCGCGGACCAGGTCCTCCTCCAGAAAACTGGTCAGAGCAATGATCTGGATGTGGGGGTATGCCTGGCGGATGCGGGCCGTGGCCGTGGGACCGTCCACACCGGGCATGACGATGTCCATGAGGATCACGTCCGGTCGGGCCTCGGGGCAGAGATCGATGGCTTCCTGGCCGTCTCCCGCCTCGGCGACAATCTCGAGGTCATCCTCGCCAGATAGGAACAGCTTCAGCCCGCTGCGGACCATAGCGTGGTCATCGACAAGCATGATCCGGATTGGATTTGGTTCGACTCATTGGGTGCTCCGTCTATCATTTGTCATCGGTCGTCACCCGACCTTTGTGTGCCGGCCACGCTACCACAACCCGCGTGCCTCGGCCCAACTCACTCTCAACATGCCAGTTCCGCCCCAACCTGCTCTGCTCGTTCTTGCATGATGCGCAATCCCATGCGCTCGGGAAGGACCGAACCAGGAGCGAATCCCCGGCCATCATCCTCAATGGTGAGCGTAATCTCATCGGGGAGATTCCGCAAGGTCGCCGCAACCTGCGTGGCGTGGGCATGCTTGATGATGTTGTTAAATGCCTCCTGGGCGATGCGATAGAGGGCGATTTTGACCCTGGCTGGCATATGGTCCTCGCCCTGGATGGTTACCTCTACGGGTATCTGGGTACGCCCGGTCAAGAGGTCGGCTTGTTGGTGCAGCAGACCGGCTCAGGCTGGCTTCCTCCAGGGCCACAGGCCGCAACTCAAAAAGCAGGGTCCGCATCTCGGCCAGCGCCCCCCGGATCAGCATGAGCATGGCGGTTAGGTTGGGCTTGACCTCGGCTGGATTCCTATCCCACACCCGGGGCAACGCCTCGGCGATCAGGCTGGCCGAGTAGAGGGTCTGGGTCACCGAATCGTGCAGGTCGCGGGCGATGCGTCCCCGCTCCTCGCTGACGGCCGCAGCCTGGGCCAGCTCGGCCAGGCGGGCATTTTCGATGGCGGCGGCAAGATCACCGGCAAAGGTCTCGGCCAGGCGTTTTTCCTCCGGCGTGAAAGACCGTCCAGGCTCATCCAGGGCCAGGGTCAGAAGGCCAATGGCGGTACCGTGGCTAAGCAGTGGGACCAGCAGCACGCTCTGGATCCCCCGGCTTGCGACAAACTCCCCGACCGGATCCTCCAGTGCAAGAGACTGGACGTCGGGGAGCATCACAGACTTCTGTGCTGTGCAACGCCCGTGGAGAGGAAGGGCATCTATCTAGCGGGGATGGCCAGCGGTGCTAGCCTCATCGGGCCCCGACTCGCGATCGAAACCAACCATGATCCTTAGAGCTGCGTTCTTCTTCCGTTGGCAGCAGCACGTGGGTATAGCGGAGGCCAAAAAGCTCGGTGATCATCGCGCTGACCTGGCCCAGGCCGCTAGACAGATCGGTCACGGTGGCCAGCGTTTGGGCAATGCGATTGAGGGTAGCTAGCTCTGCCACACGCAGTTGCAGCGCGCTTCTGCCTGTCTGCGCTCCGTGATATCAGCGCCAAAGACCGCGATCGCTTGCCACCTGGCCAGGTCGTCGCGGATGGGGTACACTGCTGTTGTCAATATACCTGCCGTAGCGTACGTCTTCCCATCGCACCGGCTGGCCGCTTTCAACGGCTTCTGCGACCCTGGCCCGTCCTGACCTCAGCCACATCCGGTTCAAAAGGTCATATACGCTCGTCCCTCGCGCCTTCGCCTCGCTCGTACCCAGCCTGGAGGCAGCCGTCTCGTTGATGTCGAGGATGGTACCCTCGGGATCAATCAGCAGGGCCGAATCTGGTGGAGCGTCCAGCAGCGCCCGGGCCGTCCGATTGCTCTGGTTGAGTTCAGCAGTACGTTCCTCAACCAACGCCTCCAGTTGTTGCGGTGGCGGGCCAGTTCGTTCTCAGTCCGGATGACATCTTGAGCCAGTTTAAGACTCATAACGGTGGCAAGGGGCAAAAAGCCAAAATCGCTAGCGAGGAGAAAGTTGATAAGGCCGCTCTCAACCAGACTATCAAAGATGACCGTGACCACAAACAAGAACATGCCGGTTCCCAATAGCAGGGCTTCTTGCCGTTCACCCCGGCGGTACTGCACGATAACACGCATAGAAAACGAAGGCGATGGTGAAAATCTGAGCGAGGATAAAGACGAATCTCCCAGATGCTCTCGGTGGCTTCCAGTAATGCGATCTCCTCGCCCCAGGGCAGGGACAATGACGCAGATACCAACGATCTCCCCGTGTATGAGCGTCGGCCTCGTAACATGAGCGGTGATGAGCACACCAAAGAGAACTGTAAGCGCGGCCAGGAAGGGCAGGGGCTGTACCTCGGTGTAGACCGCCACAAACCAGATCAGAAAGATGTAGGTTAGGCCAGCGAATACCCCACTCCACCTATCGGCTGCCAGAAACTGTGGCAAAGAAGCAGCTCTGTACATGAGCAAGCCGGTAAGCACGGCCCCACCATAGGCCAGGGCGAACAGGCCGAAGGCTAAGTACTTCAAGTCGCTGCCTGGCCGGCGCAGGCCGATGAAGAGGTGGATCAAGCCGGTCCCAAGACATATACCGCTGACTACGGCCAAGGAGACGGCAAAAATCTCCATTCTTACCTTTCGTGGAAGAACAAGGATGCGCAAAGAACTCTCAGGTACTGTCACAAGTATAGCACGAAAAGGAGAGCAAGGGAAGCTGGGTCTATTCTCTACTTGACAAACAGGCTGCGCTGCGTATCATGGCTTGTACAGGTTGCCGGAGTGTTTGGAGGGGTATGGTACAGCAGGGTCGGGTGAGGAGGCAAACCGGTTTGAGAGTCCTTCTGGTTTACTATGAACCCCAGGCCAGTGGCCAGACAACCCACGTGCTCTCCCTGGTGCAGGGCCTGGACCCACGGCGCTTTGATCTGACCGTCGTTCTACCCGAGTGTCTCCCTCTCGCCGCAGCTGAGCTTCAGCGACATGGCGCCCGGGTTGTTGCCCTACCGCTGCGCAAGGTGGCCTGGTCGCCGCACGCTGTGACTGGTTTCGTCCGCTTGATCCGGGAGTGGCGTCCCGATGTGATCCACATCCATAGCCAGGAGGCCGGCCTCGTCGCCCGGCCCCTTGCCCGCCTGGCCGGCCCCCAGCCCATTCTCTATACTCCCCAGACGATTGACCTCCGCCGGGCGCGCTGGTACTGGCTCTACATGGGCTTTGAGCGCGCCTTGGCCCACATCACCGGTACGTTGATCTCGGTCAATGAGGCCGATCGGCAGCGTCTGATGTGCTGGGGCATCCCCTCAGGCAAAATCGTCACGATTCCCAATGGCATTCACTTGGCTGGCCTTAAGGTGACCGCGGATGTTGGCGACTTGCGCCATAGCTTGGAGTTGGACCCGGAGCGGCCCTTGGTCCTTCAGGTGGGGCGGCTCAGCGCTCAGAAAGACCCCGTAGCCTTTGTCGAAGGCGCAGCCCTGGTTGTACAGGAACGCCCTGACGCGCAATTTGCCCTGATTGGTGATGGCCCGCTCAAAGGGCAGGTCGCTGCCCGCATCCGCGAACTTGGCACTGGAAAGGCACGTGCACCTTTTGGGCTGGCGCGAGCATGCCTCGCGGTTCATGCCCGCCGCCGATGTCGTGACCCTGACCTCCCGCTGGGAGGGCGCGCCCTATGCCCTGCTGGAGGCCATGGCCTACTCCCGGCCTGTGGTGGCCACCGCGGTCAATGGCTGCCCGGAGATCGTCACCGAAGGCCAGACAGGCTTTCTCGTGCCCCCTGGCGAACCGGCTGCCTGGGCCAGGGCCGTAGCCAGGCTGCTGGACGATCCTCCTCTGGCGGCTGCCATGGGCCGCCAGGGCCGCAAGCGCGTGGAATCGCGACTTTTCTAGAACCCAGATGATTGGCCGGATCGAGGCTCTATACAAAAAGGCAGGCTGATCAGCCTGCCTTTTTGCTCGTTCGTACTTGGGTGGCTTGGGGCTACTGGACCTGTACCCTCTCGTAGACCTCAACGGCATTGCCATCCAGGTCCTCGACTGCAAAACCGACGATATAGTCGCCCGGGGCAGCGTCCAGGTCCTCCCAGGTGAACATCTGGTCGCCAAAGGTCAGGGTGCCCCCTTCCTGCGTGGCAACCTTGGTCACCTTGCCATTCTGGTCCAGGTCCATCCACTTTTCCAGGATGGTGAAGGTGTCCCCGGTCTGGGGGATGATCTCGCGGGGCGCGCCTGTGCCGCCCTCGCCGGTGAAGCCAAAGACCTGGCGAAGCATGCCATCGCTAAAGTAGAGGCGCGCGTAGCGGGATTCGCCGTCGGCATAGGTATAGATGCCGTCCACGGTGTAGACGGCATCCTCAAAAGATGCGCCATAGCTCTGCGGCGTGAACAGCGCCACCACCGAGTCCACACCGTCGCTGATGGCGAAGACGATGGGCTCCCATTCGAACTCCATGGTGAATTCGCCATCATCAGGCCACACCGGGTAGTAGACGCCGTCGATCTCGCGGGTATCGGCGCTCTCCAGGTAGTCCCGGTCGGCGACAAAGATCGCGTTCGATTCCCGGTCGTAAAAGCCGACAAAGAGGTGGACATAGCCGATATTCTCGCCGCTGATGTCGGTGCTCAGGAGAACCGGCTGGCCAGGGGCGGCCACGTTGTCGGAGAGGCTGATGGGAGAGACCTCGATCTGGCCGGCGCCCGGCGCGGTGACGGTTGCGCCCCGATCAGGGACGGCCACAGTGCCGGCCGCGGGCTCAAAGGTCCGGCCGGTATAGTGGATAGGCCAGGAAATCGTCCCACAGCGACTCGTCGGCAAAGCGGTCGCGCGACGGCGGTATAGGACTGCGGCCCGGTGACGGGCGAGCGGTAGAGCTGGGAATTGGGGAAGTAGATGGAGACGCCCGTCGCGCCCGGCTTTTTGGGGCCGTGCTTCTCGGCGACAACCGCTCTGGTCCAGCGAGGCCAGTACCTGGTCGGCGGCCTGCGCCACGCGGCTATCGCCGCTTTCCCTCTTGAGCAATTGGGCAAAGCTGCCCAGGTCGATGTAGGAGGGTGGCACCTTCCGGCCGAATACGCTGGTGAAGGACTGGGCATAGGTCCGGGCGCGGGCCACATCTTGCTGGTTCGCCTGCTGCAGGCTGAAGGACAGGTTGTTCACGCTGTCCATCAACTGCGGCATGGCCGCCAGGTCGACGGCCGTCAGGGTACTGCTCTGCTCCATTTGCTGGGCCACTTGCTCGGCTGTCGGCGCGCCAAAGAGGCCAAAGAGCCCGCCCATGGGCGAGCCCTGCTTGAGCAGGTCGGCCCGGGCCTGGTCGTCCACGATGCGCTGGTCATCCTGGATATAGCTGTCGACGATCAGCCTGCCCAGTTCTGCGCCGTCCATGTCGGGGTTTCGTCCGAGTTCCTCCAGGAAGCCAGTATAGGCCCAACCCAGGGCGGGTTCCGTCTCCTCCGAAGCCACAGCATAGCGGGCGTGGGGCGCCAGGGCGTCAAAGACCTCCAGTTGGCCCATCAAACAAGCGTCCAGGCCGATCATCTCGAACTGCTCGATGCCGGTCTGATCCCGGATCTCCCCCAGGGCCTCATCCAGCTCCATCAGGAACAGCTCATCGCCAAGGCGGACGAGAGGGGGATGCTGGGATCTGCCCTTCCGCCCGGTGCGGGATCGCTCCAGCCACCGGGCCAGCCCATGCCGTGGTCGGACAGGATCAGGACGTGCTTGTCTGCGGGAAAGGTATCGACGGCCCAGGTGACAAAGTCGACCAGTGTCTGACCGTCGGACATGTTGGCCTCGCCCAGATCCTCCACGTGCTGGGAGTTTACTCGCTGCAGGTCATTGTCCTGCGTGATATAGAATCGTTTGGTGGAGGACCAATCGCCGTCGCCCCGGTAGCCGGCCCGGTAGCGATCGATCTGGGTCACGAGGTGCACGCGGTCGCTGGAACCGACGCGCTCGGCCTCGTTCAGGTCTACATAGATGTCCTCCTCCAGGATCTTGTCATCAGCATCCTGGTAGAACATGACGAGCCAGGACTGCCCTTCCGTGCTGGTTGACGGAGGGTTGAAGGGCTCAGGAGGCGTCGTAGGCGATTGGGGTACGATGGGCCTTGGGGTCGAGGTGGGCTTCTCCGGGAGCGCAGAAGCTGATGAAGAAGATTCTGTGGCTGGTGGATTGTAGACGGCCTGTTCCGAATCCCCTCCCCCTGAGAGCAATACGTAGCCCGCCAGGCAGATGCACAGAACGACCGCCAGCCCGATCAACATCACCGGCGACATGCGCCCGCGGCCAAGGGGCAGTCCGCCCGAGGGGCGCGGCCCTGTCGGCCTCTGGCTGCTGCTCGTTCCAGTGGGTCTCTTGGGCGGAGGCGCGCTCTTGCCCCCGTCGCTCGATCGTTTGCGGCTAGGCGCATCCGCTCTCTTCCGGCCTTCGGCTCCCGAAGATGAGGTACGCCGCCGGCGCTGGACCCGCACCGTTTTTTTCTGTTCCCCGTCACTCATGGTTTCTCCTCAATGCAATACATCTGGAGTCAAGTGTCTTATTTCAAGATACCACACGAATCTTACGTAGCGCATTACAGCTCTGGGTATCTTCCGGGTACCCGTAGCATCACCGTAGATCTGCGTCGCAGACCTTGCACCGCATAGGATTGGCATGGATGGGCAAGCTCGCGCCGCAAGCCGGGCAGCGCCAGTTCACGGCACAAAAGATTATGCTTCCAGCAAAGACGACCAAGCTGGTGGGGGTCCAGATACTGGCTGGGATGCCCAGAAGGGCTATTCCCTCCGCGACAGCCGCAATGCCAAAGCCGGCGAGAAAACCCGAAGGGATCACGAGGATCATGCCGATGACTGTGTTGCGCCGTCGGCGGGCAAAGGTCTGCTTGAGTTGCTGCTTCCGCTCAGTGTCATCCATGGCTGCGCCCGTACAGTATAGTGCAGGTGGGTGCGGCTGTCAATGGCGGTCGACCAGTCGCACCAAGCCGGGAAAGCCGTGGGCGGACCGCCCGACCAAGCTCATCGCACCTACAAGGCCCAGGCTGCGGAAGATCCTTTATCTTGCCGATTCCTGGTCCGTTCCCTGAGACAGTGACCCCTCTCATCAACAGATGCTACTTCAGTTCGCCTGTGCTGAGGCGCCCGTGCGAGCGGATGAATCCACCGCAGCGACGCAGGGCAGGCCCTGGCCTGCACATGCCCCCCGCTGGCCGGCCCTATGGAGGATCATGTCCACCTCGGCGTCACGCCGGCGCAGCATGCCCAACAACGGCCAGACCAGAGCGCTGGTCAGCCCGGAAACCAGGTACCCTGCGCCATAGGACTGCGCCTGTGCCAGTTGGCCCAACCCCGTCTGGCCGATCATACTGCCACTGCTGTTCACCAGCGAGTCGAAAGAGACGACTGTCGCCCGTTGTTCTGAGGGGATGAGTGAATGAAGGTAGGCTTGGCGCACGGGCGACCACATGCCCATGGCCAGCATGGACACCAGGTAGAGAGCCACGGCCAGCCAGAAAGAGGCCGCCAACCCAACTCCCAGAATGGCGGCGGTCTGTATCAGGGCGGCGCTCCAAAGGATGGTGGTTCGCCTATCCACAAAGCGGATCAGCAATTCGGAGAGCTCGTTGCCCAGGATAGTGGCCAGGGAGACGGATGCAGCGATAACGCCCGCCACCCAGGGCAGGTTGGCGCCGAGCAACTCGAGGAAGTAGGGCTGCCAGGCGTAAAAGCCCCAGGCCATGAATAGTCCCTGAACGAATGTGATCATCATGAGCAGTCGCACTGAGGGTTGCTTCCAACCATGGCGGATGCTGAGGCGCGCTACCTCAGCCATTACCGAGGGCAGTTCGGCCAGGCGCATCTGCTTCGGCGTGAATCCCACGTCGTGCATGAGGAACCAGGCGACGGCAAAGACCAGGATCAGCAGCGCCGCCCTGGCCCAGTAGGCTAGTGTGAGATCGTAACTGGCCAGCAATCCGCCGCCTATGGAGCCAACCAGCATCGCCCCGCCGGAAACCATGGAACCACGGGCAAAAACATGATCCAGCTTACCCTCGAAGCCAGTGGCGTCCAGCGCGTCTACCAACCAGGCTTCCACTGCTCCAGAGTAGAATGTATAGCCCAGCCCCAATACTACGGAGAAGACAACCAATAGAGCCAAAGCGGCTGCGGGCTCGGCGTAGGATGCAGCCATGTAGCCGATGGTACCGATGAGCAACACGACCACGCTGAGCAAAAAGGATGTGCGCCGGCCCCTTGTGTCGGCCAGTACGCCGGTGGGGATCTCAAAGAGGGCCATGGCACCGGTGAAAATGGCGTTTACGACAAAGACCTGGCCGATAGTCAGGCCGGCATCCAACAGAAATAGGGTATTGACGCCCCAGATGACCGAGGCCGACAGGGTGTACAGCCCGGCAATAAGCAGATAGCTACGGGTGATCTGCTGTGACGAGGCCATTGGTTATCCGGTGGGTCCTCACGCCATCTCATGTCAGGATGCGGCCAGCGGAGGCAGCTCCTTCAGGTATGTCTCATCGACCTGACACCAGACCCAGTCCTCACCTGGTTCCACGGACTGGATGATGGGGTGTCCTGTCGTTTTCCAATGCTTGCGGGCATGGCGATCTGGCGAAGAGTTGCAGCAACCTACGTACCCGCAGGTCAGGCACATACGCAGGTGCACCCATGTGCCGCCGATCTTGAGGCACTCCTCACAGCCCTGTACATTCTCCTGTATGGCGACGACTCGTATCTGCTCCGCGTGGCTACATTGCTTGTCAGTACTCATGGTGTCTCTCCTTTGGCGTTGCACTAGCCGGGTCCTTTCATGGAGTGCATCGTCTATCATGATCTGACCCCTACAACCTCATTTACGGTGAACGGATTTCTATGAATACCTGCTTCAGGCCAAGGAGCGCCCCGTCGTCGATAGTGACTGCGACGAGCCTGTTGTCGCTTGGCTCGACGCCAGCGAGACCAGGCCAGCCGCAGCTCGCGAGAGCGAGGCGGGAGTGGCAGGGCGATCTCCAGCAGTCGCCGCACCTCCGGGACGCTCAACTCGGCCAGTTCCGGGTCCGGTGGTTTTTCCCCCGCCGCTTGGCGGATGGAAGCCAACCAGGCGTGAGCCATCATCGAGAGCGTGATGTGACGATGCCAACTGTGCCAGTACCGCACCTCGTATTCATCCAGACCGGTTTCTCCCTTGCCTTCCTCGATGGTCGTCTCAATACTCCAGCGAGCGGCAGGCCACCTCGGCCATGGTCTGCAGCGGAAGTGCTCTGCGGCGCATTGGACAGGTAGTAGGCGATGTCCGTCGGGTCGGTGATGGAACGACGGGCCAGCAACCAACTCTCGGGGCCAGGCAGTCTTTCTCGGCTTTCCACGACCCGCACTCGGGTCCAGTCATAGGTGACGAGGCCCTTTCTCTCCCTCACTCACGGTCAGTCGCTGCCAGCTATCCGACGGTTGAGAGGCGATCACCGCTGCGACCGTCTCCGCAGAGGACGCTCCTTCCGCCAAACGAGGCTCGCGTTCTGGGTCGCCCCTTGCTACCAGCAACAGGTTCCTCCAACGGCGGACGTTCTCGCCAGACCGGCGTGTGGCACGAGACGCCCAGCACGTACCTCTTTCCCGCCTCGGCTGATCGCGTCGCGCACATAGGGGGCATCTCCGTACACTTCATCTCCCGCCACCCAGGCCATAGGCACTCCTTGTGCCCAAGCGTGTTCCAGCATCTCCACCGCCAGCTCTGGCTTGGTCTTAAAGGTCACGTCATGCCGGCTACCTGGGCCTCCCGGCGACGCTGCTCGTCAGCGCACCATTCTTTCGGCAGATAGAGACGCCGGTCCAGAAAGGTACGCCCGCCAGGAGCAAAGTAGGTCAGAAAGACGCCTACCTGGCAATTCTCCACCTTGCCTGCTGTGCCACGTGTACTGTCGCTTGACACCCACCGACTTGGTGCCCTTTTTCAGAAAGCCGGTTTCGTCCACGACGCCAATCCCGGCCTCATCTCCGAACTGCTCGACCACAAAACACTGCAACTCATCTCGGACCTCATCCTCGTCCCACCGCGCACTGTACAGCAGTCGCTGCATCGGCTGCGGATCCTGCTCGCCGACCACCTCTGCCATCTGCCAGCAGTTCTTGCGCTGCACCGGCGCCAGCAGACCGCGAAGGTACCGACGCGCTGCTTCTCGCGGCTCGCTACGAGCAAAGAAAGGAGCAAAACGAGCTTGGAAATCCTGAAAATCAGTAGGACCATCGGTCCAATTCATCGGGTATCATGGGTCTCTTCCCTGTTCACGTAGTATTGAGACCATTATCGCACATCATCCTTTATCACACAAACCTCAAGTGAGGTTGTAGTACTAGCAGATCTTGTTTAGTTGTGATTATATCATTAAAATAAGATAAAGTCAAGAGGATTGGAGGCCATGAGCATGAGGGGGAGCGAGAAAGACGGTTCCAGATATCACATGCGTCTATCGTCAGACTTTCTGACGATAGACGCAAGGTACTGGTAGCTCTGCATGCTCATTGAACACGGCGTCGTGCAGTGGCCGGAGCAGAGTCTGGTGCGGGCCAGCAAGGAGTTGAGGCTACAGGCGTTGGGCTACCATTCGCCAGCATACTCTGTGCGATATGGTTTCAGCTGGTCTGTCGTGTAGATCCAGAGTAACTCGATGAGCTGGCGGGTGTGCAGAAGGTCGTGGGCCACCCAGGACGCAAAAACATCACCAGCCCTGATTGGCCCCCAGGGAGCTTGGTAGGTTAGTTCCCAATCGGGTCCGGCAAGCTGGCGAAGCCAGGCCAGGGATGCCTCTCGGGCAGAGAGGAATCCGTCCAGGGATGCTGCCAGGTCCCTTTCGTTGTACCTGCGTTCCGTTACCCAGCCTCCGGGATCAATCCCTGGCCAGGGCTCACCCGGACGATGGAGTGTGTAGTCGATGCGGACGCGGAAATCCTCTCGCTCTTCATCCCAAAGATGGTTGATCACCTCGAGGATCGACCAGGTGTCTGGGTCTGGCTTCCAGCGCGCTCGTTGGTCCGATACATTCTGTACCAATGCGCTGATTCCGGCAGCACTATTGGCCATCTGTGCGGTAAGACGCTCAATATCCATCTGTCATTCCTCGCTTCGATCTGGTAGCGCACCCAGCCACAATGTGCAGGGGGCTCAAAGACTGCCTTGGGCGAATGCTGGGATTCAACAGCCTTGTTCCCACAGCGATTCTGGATAGATGCCACGGCGGATCAAGGCCCGTACCTCGTGTCTTACCCAGGCCATGTCCTGCTGGTAGGTGACCCCAAACCACTTGTCGCCGGAGGGCAGAACCCTGACCCTGACCCGGCTTTCTTGGACGAGCTGTCCGACCACTTGGGGAAGAAAGAACTCGGCCTTCTGGATGTCCTGCGAGTTTTCGCGGAGAAAGGGTGGGAAATGGGCATCCAGCTCGGAAAAGAGGCTGGGGGTGAACCCCCAGCAGTTCATGGAGACATCGCTGTTCAGGGGTATCTCGATCCAGTTTCCACCGCCGTCTATGTATCCGGCCGTCTCGCCAAACCTCTCTATCCGGGTCCGTTCGTGGACCTCGACCAGATAGCCAGCCTCGTCCACGGTGCATATGCCACGTGCGACGTGGCCGTGCTCTGTCAAAGTGTTCTCCAACAGATAGCCGACCATGCAATAATCGGGTACCGCCTCCGGGCCTTGCGCTTTCCCGAGATGGCGGCTCAGGGCCTGATAGGCGGAGCGCCCGTAAAAGTCGTCGGCATTGATCACAGCAAAGGGGGTCTTGACTGCGTCGCGGCACGTCCAAGTCGCGTGCGCAGTGCCCCACGGTTTCTGTCTTCCAGGTGGGATCTCAAAACCCTGGGGCAGATCCTCCAGTCTCTGGATCACATAGGTGGTTTCACATTGTCCTTCGATGGTCTGGCCGACCCGGTCTCGGAAGGCTTTCTCTATAGTAGCCGATATGACAAAGACAACCTGGCCAAATCCTGCCCTCAGGGCATCATAGATCGAATAATCAAGGATGATCTCTCCATTGGGGCCAATGGGATCGATCTGCTTCAATCCGCCATAGCGGCTACCGATACCGGCTGCCAGGACGACGAGTGTAGGTTTGAGCATGGTACCTCTCTTGTCGTAGACAATCCCGCTGGGCCTGTCACAAATGGACACCCTGGCGAGAGTTCTTTCTGGTCTCCATCTGGTGTTTCTATGCGAGTCCGGGGATCAAGCGCCGCGCATTGCCGGAATACAGCTTTTCCAGGACTGTGGCGGGGAGGGCGATGGCCTCCACCTTCCATCGCCCTTGAATCGGGTAGGGATGGTCGATTTGTCTCTCGCTTGTCTCGAAAAAACGCCAGTGGGCGTCGTAGAACTGCTTGATCGTAGCGGCGTCGATATGTTCTGGCTCGTCAAAAACATCCCAGCCGAGCGTCAGGTCGGTGCCAAACAGCACTCGGTCTTGGTGCTTCAGAAAAAACGACCGTACCTTCTCCACCGGGTGGCGGCCGAGCTCGCCGATACGAGCTGTGATGTCTATGTGAAAGTTGGGATAACGATCCAAACAGGCATCCACATAGTCCAGGTCTTCCGGATAGTTGCCCAGGTGCGCGCCGATAAAGATGGTGCCAGCATGCCGCTCGATGACACGGTTGCGTTGGGCCAGCAAGGTATCATGATCAGGAAACTCGGGTTTGCCAAAATGCCAGTCGGGATGGGCCTGGAGTTCCTCCCATCGCTCGTTGTCTGCCGTCAGGGGTTGGAAAAAGGCCACAGGATCGGCGATGTGCATGAGGACGGGTACAGCTAGCTCGCCAGCCTTGGCCCACAGCGGGTCCAGGCGGGGGTCGTCGACCCGGATGAGCTGGCCGCCGATGTCCCTGTGGCGCAGCCCCAATTCTTTGAAAATCTTGAGTCCGCGAGCCCCGGCCTCCACCTTGCGCAACAGATCGTGGGCCATGCGTAGGCCAAAGCCAGGGGCTATCTGGCTAAAATCGGGCGTGGAAAAATAGATCACGCGATCACCCAGCACGTTTCGGAAAGCGCGCAGCCCCTCCGGCACAGGGATGCCCAGTGCTTCGAGCGTGCCCAGGTTGACCACCCGGCTTAGGTAGTTGGCCTCCATGATTTCAGCCAGCATGGTCGCCATGTCCGGGTGTATATGTGTGTGCATGTCAATGACTGTTCGTTGATGCGCAGTGGCCATCATGTTGGTTTTACCTCGGACAAGCTTGTGCTCTTGGGGTGATGTTCCATCGCATGGAATTTGGTTGGCCAGGGTCATTTCAGAACAGGTTCAAACCGGAGGCAATGGCTGCAATCCCAGTCAGGATCAGCACCCCTAGGGTGATCTGCTGGAACCGGGCCTGGTTGATGCGCCGCGCCAACCACACACCTGCCAACGTTCCGATCGCTACAGCTGGCAGCAACCCCACCCAGTGCACCAAGACTTCCCTGGTAATCAGCCCTCCGATGAGCAGGGACAGCACCGCCACCAGCCCGACACAGGTAAAGTACAGGACGAGATTGGCCCGGAAAGACTGTTTGGGCATCTCCTGGTTCGAAAAGAAGAGAATCACCGGCGGCCCCGGAATCCCAGTACTGCCACCCAGGGCGCCGCCCGCCAGCCCCACCGGCACCGAGGCCAGCTTCTCGTTGCGCACCGACCACCGCCATCCGGCCAGCATGGCCAGGGCAGACACGACCACCACCGCGCCCACCAGAATGCGCAGGGTTTGGGGAGCCAGGATCAAGAGCAGATAGGTGCCCAGGGGCACGCCAATGATGCCTGCCAGGAGCAACGGCCACATCCGCTTCAGGTTGATCCACTTCCTGGCTTCTATCAGTACTGCAATCTGCAGTACTGTTGAAAGGAGTTGGACAAGGGGCACCACGACCTTGGGCGGTATCAGGATCATCAAGATTGGTACGGCAATGATCGCAAATCCGAAACCGGTGAGACCCGCGACAAGGCTGGCCAGGAGAACAGTAATGAAGGTGAGAATGAACATATTTGAGGATACCTTGGCCAGTACCTGCCTGTGCTGTGGTCTGGTGTCCTGTACATTGCCAAGGCAAAGTGTAGCACATCCGGCCTGGATATGCAAGACTGCTCACGGATGGGCGTCTCCTTCCAGCCTCGGGTCAGATCGGGGGAAATGCTGCGAGCTACGCTCAAGTGGCGGGCAGGGCCACCCGAGACAGGGCGCCTCTACAGCTTGCGCAAGCGTGGATCAACAATCTCGCGGAGCCGATCCCCGGCCAGGTTGAAGACGAGTACCGCGGCAAAAATGATCGCACCCGTGGCGATCACAAACCACGGCGCCTGATAGAGATAGGCATGGGCGTGCTGGAGCATATTCCCCCAGGACGCTGTTGGGGGCTGGATTCCCAGTCCGAGGTAGCTTAGGCCCGATTCGATGAGAATCGCTATGGCAATCCCCAGCGTGACCTGTACGGTGATAGGGGCGACCGTGTTGGGCAGGATGGCATGGGACAGGATCCGCCGGTCTTTGGCGCCAATGGCCTTGCTGGCCAGCACGAACTCGCGTTCCTTGAGAGCCAGAACGCTGCCGCGTACCAGGCGTGCAAATCGGGGGACAAAGACGATGGCAATGGTCAAGACAACGTTTACGGCCGATGCCCCAAAGCTGGCAATGATCAACAGGGCCAGCAGGACGGCTGGAAAGGCTAGCAGAGCATCCTGAATGCGCATGATGACGGCATCAACTGGGCCGCCATAGTAGCCGGAAACCAGACCCAGTGGCACGCCGACCAAGGTGGCCAGCGCCACCGAGCCGATCCCCACCAGGAGCGCGACGCGCCCTCCGTAGATGAGCCGGCTGAGGATGTCCCGGCCAAACTGGTCTGTCCCCAACCAGTAGTTCCCGGATGGGGGTTGAAGGGCATCCTTGGGATGCTGCTCGTAGGGGGAATAGGGTGCAAGGACCCCGGGGATGAGAATGGTCAGCAGAAAAAAGATCATGACGGCTAGCACGATGGCGAAAGACCAGTCGCGCCGCAGATAGTTCAGACTCTTAATCAAGGTTTTGTTCATCAGGCTTTGTACTGTTCGCGGATGCGAGGATTCAGAAAAGCATAGCCCACATCGACTGAAAAGTTGATCATGGTATAGGCAACGGCAATGAGCACGATGGCCGCTTGGACCAAGTTGTAGTCTCGATTGTAGACCCCTTGGAGGGTCAGCCAACCTATCCCCGACCAGCCAAAGATCTGTTCTACCAGGACCACTCCCCCCAACAAAGCGCCAACCTCGATGCCCATCACTGTCAGCAAGGGGATGAAGGCATTCCGCAGGGCGTGGCGCGACAGGACAAGCCGTTCGTGCAACCCCTTGGCCCGGGCTGTCCGAATATAGTCCTCGTTGAGGACTTCTATCATGTCAGCCCGCAGGAAGCGGGTGAAAGTGGCCGTGAGGTAGAACGAGAGCGTCACGGCAGGCATCAGCACCCGTTTCAGACTTTCTGCTGGATCCTCGGTAAAGGGTACATAGCCTGCGGGGGGCAGCCAGTTCAGCTTCACGGAAAAGATCAGGATCAGCGTCAGGCCCAGCCAAATTGCCGGTACGGCTACACCGGCTACGGCGAAGGCCATGATCGCCCGGTCCAAGGTTGTTCCCTGTTTGAGGGCCGCCACGATCCCAAGCGGGATAGATATCACCAGAGAGATCAAAAAGGCGACGAGGGCGAGCATGATTGTCGCGGGCAGGGTACCGGCGATCATCTCCATAACCGAGCGCCCGCTCCGGCTGGAATCACCAAAGTCCCCTTGCAGGACTGAACCCAGCCAGATGGCGTACTGGACCAAGATGGGCTTGTCCAACCCCATCTCGTGGCGCAGTCGCTCCAAGGCCGCCTGGTTCTCGGGCCTGGCGGCCGCTCTTCCCATGCGCATGACGGCCGGATCACCTGGCGCCAACTGCATGGAGACAAAGACCACCAGCGAGATGATGAATAGAACCGGAATCAGCTGCAGTGCCCTGCGAATAAAGTACCGTCCCACGCCCTTGTGCTCCTCGTCGAGATTCTGTTTGGCGCGCCACAGGGCGCAAGCTGGCAGGCATCCTGCCAGCTTGCGCCCGTAGGGCTCAGAGGCTATTCTTCCAGGTAGATCTTGTCAAAGTAGATGAGGCCCGCGCTGTTCATCGTCCAGTCCTTGACCTTGGGGGTAGCCAAGCCGATCACAGGCTGGGACACCACAACCATCACCGGCGCCATCTCATCCACGGCCATCTGCTGCATCTTGGCATAGATGGCCTTGCGCCGCCCCTGATCCGTAGTGACGGCCCCCTCCTCGATCAGGGCCAGCATCTCCTCGTTGGGGTAGCTGGTCTCATCGTTCAGGTGGGGCTTAAAGATGGTGTCGTACATCGAGTGGGGGTCGTCCTGGACGTTCATCCAGTTGGCGATGGTCTGGTAATCGCGCCCGATATAGTGGTCCAGCCAGGTGGACAGTTCCTCGACCTCGATCTCCAGGTTCACGCCGATCTTGCCCAGGCAATCCTGCCAGATGGTTGTGACATTTTCCATCACGCCCACACCGGTGATGATCTTGACTGAGAGGTCGAAACCATCGGCGTAACCGGCTTCGGCCAGCAGAGCCTTGGCGCTGTCAGGATCGTAGGGGATCTCTGCGGGTTCGATGTAGGCCCAGGAGCTCTTGGGCAGCGAGCTCCACTGGGGTCCCGCATGGCCAAAGTACACATTCTGGCTGATGGTCTCTTTGTCCAGGCACATGGCCAGCGCCTTGCGCACACGGACATCCTGCAGCGGCTCGTACTTGGCAATGGCCATCTCGAGCAGGAATAGGCTGTTGGAGGCGTTGGGTGTCTGGATGACGATGTCATCCCGCCCCTTGAAGCGGTCGGCCTGGGCTGCCGGTACGTCGTAGACAGCGTCGACACTGCCTGCTTCCAGGTTGGTGAGGGACACTGTCTTGTCTGGCAAAATCTTGATGACGATCCCGTCCAGCTTGGGCACGCCGGGGATGTCATAGTCTGGATTCTTTTCCAGGACAATCTGGTCGTTGGGCAGCCACTCCACAAAGCGGAAGGGCCCGGAACCGATGGGCTCAGTCTGAAGCTGGGCTTCGGTATCTTCACCCACGATGGCGATCAGCGCGATATCCCCCAGGAATGGCGCCCAGGGCGCCTTGAGCGTGAACTGCACCGTGTACTCGTCCAGCGCCTCGATGGACTCGACGGGGTCCATCTTGTTGGCGAAAATGGTTTCCTGCTCGGTCACCCGGTTGAAGGAATAGACCACATCGTCGGCAGTCAGGGGGCGCCCGTTGTGGAACTTGGCTCCTTCCCGCAGATGGAAGGTGTAAACCGTGCCGTCGTCCGAGATCTCCCAGCTCTTGGCCAGATCAGGCACAACCTGCATATCCGCATCCAGATCGGTCAGATAGTTGAATATGTTGTGGCCGACCAAGGTCTTGAAGGCGATCAACTGGTTCCAGTGCGGGTCATAGTTGTCAATGTCCGAGGTGGAGGCGATGGTCAGCGTGCCACCGCCAGCAGCCGGCTCTGGTGTGGCCGTGATCACTTTCTCTACTTCCACCTCAACAACCTGGGTCTCCACCACCGTCTCAATGACGGGGGTCCCCTCTACAATGGTGGTGACCTCCTTTTCGACCTCAACGATCTCGGTGACGACTTTTTCAACTTCTTTGACAACTTCTTTCTCGACCTCGACGGTCTGAACGATCACCTCCGGCTCCGGCGCACCACAGGCGGCCAGAAGCATGGATATGATGACCAGAATTGCCAAAAGTACGGTTCCTTTGCGATTCATGAGGTACTCCTCCCCCTTTTTTGCTCTCAGGCATTGGCTTTTCCAAAGCTCTGGATCTATGTGCTGCATGGTTCCCATCTAGCCCAAACTGAATGATAGCACGGTTGGCGTGGCTCGCACCTCCTTATCCAGTGTTCTGTGGGTTGGAGAGTCTCGCGCGATACCCCCGGAAGTCAGGCTCAGCCAGTACCGAGAGTCGCCCTCACATTCACGGTTCTGGTCTGCTAGGGTATTCGAGTACGTTCCTAGTGAGGTTCGAGTGTCAGAAGAGGTTGGCTGGTGCAAAAGGCTGGCTGGTCTCTGTCCCCAGTACTTGAACCTCGCCAGGCCAATGCGGAATATCGCTGCGAGCCCTTACCCCTGTTTGATGCCCTCAGTATCCCAAACTGATGACAATCTTCTCCCCGGACCAAACGGGGCGGTGCCGGTCCAGTTGTCCGGCTCGGCTGACGATCTACGATGGCGCCGATGCAGCGCCGCGTGCCGAGGTATGGCCCCTTGAAGGGCGAACAGAGCTGGGAACTGCCGTGGCAGGTTCCAATGCGTCGATCTCTCGGCACCCGGACCATTATAGCAGAAAATGGGACACTGTCAAGTGTTGCCTGGTTTTGATGTGTTGTGTCCTACTCAGTACTGGCTGGGTGGTAGAGTTTGCGTAACCTTGCCAGGGTATGCTTCTCGCTGTGCGTGAACCGAGGCATCTGGGCCTATACTCAAGATCCAGCCGGTACTGCACTGGTGAGCAGGCACTCAAATGCCGCAGAAGCATACTTGAGATGCAAAAGAGCTTTGGGTGTCCTGAGCATCGTGGTCTGCAGTTTTTCGACGATGTATTCGTACTTGACAAAGGCCAGAGAGTGTGGTATCTATGTAACTAGGTACCAATATAACACAGTGCACTTGTGGAGTAGGCCATTTCCAGGGAAACCAGAATGTGAGGTGAACGAAGGTGCCGGAAGAAAAACATGTATTGCCTGCGGGGCAACCCAGACTGCGCGTAGAGCGGGTGCAAACAGGGGTGCGCATTGAGAAGAGGATGTTGAAGGTGCTTAAGGCATTGGCCGAGTATTTCGATCTGTCGCTGGGCGATCTGTTGGAGGGAATTGTCCTGCATGCCTTTGAGGGAAAACCCGCCTTTGATGCGGAGATCCACGAGCGTATTGCGGCACTGAAGGCGGTCTACAACATGGACTATGATGCCAGCGCCAGCCACCGCCTATTCGAGCAGGACGACTAGAATGGAGACTGTTCGCCTACTCTGGCCTGCCATCAAGACCTGAATTCACGGTCAGCGTTGACTTCCGACAACGGGACGGTCTTCGAGCTCTCTCGTGCTTCTGTCCCACCGTCAAGGAGCTTTGAGGCTGAGGAAGGACTGTTCTATGACTGCGAGGATCTCGTCACGTGGGATGACCACGTTTACTATTGTCTGGCTAGGGCAGGCTGTTTCGTTGGTTGGGTCGGGGCTCACCAGTTTTGCCTTGGGTGTCTGGACGTTCCAGCGTACGGGCTCGGCTACACAGTTTGCCTTGATAGGGCTGTGCGCTGTCCTGCCTCGGGTGGTCCTGTCACCTCTGGCTGGGGCTGTCGTTGACCGGTGGGATCGCCGCTGGGTCATGATCGCCGGTGATGCCGGTGCCGGGCTTAGCACGTTGATGGTCGTCCTTCTGATTCTTTCGGGCCGGCTGGAAATCTGGCACATCTACTTGCTGACAGCGGTAAGCGCCGCCTTCAGCACTGTTCAATGGCCTGCCTTCATGGCAGTCACGTCCCTCTTGGTCCCCAAGGAGCACCTGGGCCGGGCCAATGGGATGACGCAGTTCGGACAGGCAGCTTCAGAGATCCTGGCCCCGGCACTGGCAGGTGTCCTAGTTGGCACGATTCAGTTGAAGGGCGTGATCCTGATCGATGTAGCTACTTTTGTCTTTGCCGTGGTCACCCTGCTGCTCGTCCGGCTTCCCAGACCCAAGGCTGCTCCGGACAGTACTCAAGAACAGGGATCTCTATGGCACAATCTCGGTTTTGGCTGGAGATATATCAGGGCCCGCCCCGGTCTGATGGGCCTGCTGGTCTTCTTTGCGGTCGTCAATTTCATGTGGGGCATGGTCGGGGCCTTGATTACGCCCATGATTCTCAGTTGGACGTCGAGCGGTGTCCTGGGCTACATCATCTCCATCGCTGGGGTCGGTATGCTTGCAGGCAGTCTGGTGATGAGCGTCTGGGGCGGGCCCCAACGTCGTATCCAAGGCGTGTTTTATGGTGAACTGTTGAGTGGCCTATGCTTTGTTCTGATTGGTCTCAGGCCATCGTTCTGGCCGGTCGCCCTTGGCGTCTTTGGCGCCCACCTGTCCATCGCCATCGTGTACGGCTCGAACCAGTCCATCTGGCAGACAAAGGTCGGGCCCGATGTCCAGGGGCGAGTCTTTGCTACTCAACAGATGGTCGCCAGAGCTGCTTCGCCGTTGGCCTATCTCCTGGCAGGGCCTCTGGCTGACAGGGTATTCAATCCCTTGCTGGCAGCCAGCGGGCCTCTGGCCAACAATGTGGGGCAAATCCTGGACTCCGGACCCGGGCGCGGCATCGGCCTGATCTTTGTCCTTATGGGGTTGGCCAAAGTGGCGGTTACATTGGTGGCACGCTCGAACCCGCACGTGCGCGACATTGAGGATGAACTGCCGGATGCGACCCTGTGATTGCCAACGAAATTGGATCTTGCAGATGAACAGCGAGCAGACGCCATGCTCAATTTGAAGCGGGGGCTGAGCTCATGTGGTACCAAACTGCCCGATGCTGCCGGCAACAGCCGGTGACTCTATCCGGCAACGATGGACGTCTGGTTATGTCTCCCCGTCTTCTTTCTGCAAAGTCGCTGCCTGGCTAGCCAGTTCGCCGGCCTGCTTCAGATCGTCGGGGATGGCGTCTCCCTGGGCCAGCAGCCAGGAAACGTCGTGGGGCCGGGCCGCTTCCAGCAGCGCCTGCCACTCGCCCTGGTTGGCCACCGGACTGCCGTCACGGGTCCGCCAGCCGCGCGCCTGCCAGCCTTTGACCCACTGCGATGCCCCTTGAACCAGGTACTTGGCGTCGGAATAGAGATCCACCCGGCAGGGGCGGTTCAATGCCTGCAGTGCCCCAGTCGCGCCGCGGATCAGCATGGCGTTGGCCGTCGTGGAGGCTTCACGGCCGGAAAGGGTTCTGGCGTGCTCGCCGGTGCGTAGCACAGCACCCCAGCCACCAGGTCCCTGGGCGCCGCGACAGGATGCTTTGACGCAGATCTCGACGCTGGCTCGGTTGTCGCTGTCAGGCTGATGGGTATTCGACGCACCGGGGCCTCGCTGGAGTGCCTTCTGTGCCTCGCTGGCCAGCCGGTCCGCCCGTTCGTTGAGAGGATGGCCGGCGTGTCCCTTAAGCCAGTGCCAGGATACATCGTGTGCCTGGGTCAAGCGGTGCAGCAGGCGCCACAGGTCTTGATTCTTGACGGGTTCGTTGCTGCTGGTACGCCAGCCGCGGCGTACCCAGCCATCGATCCATTCCGTGATGCCCTGGCGCAAGTACTGGGAATCGGTGTGGATCTGTACCTGGCAGCCGCCCAGTGTCCCCTGAAGCAGCGCCAGGGCCGCGGCTGCCGCCTGGAGTTCCATGCGATTGTTTGTGGTAGCAGGATCGTTTCCGCTGAGTACCCACTCGCGATCGTTCCAGTGGATGATTGCCCCCCAACCACCTGGGCCGGGATTGGGGTCACAACCACCATCGGTGTAGACAACCACCTTGAGAGATAGGTCGTCTCTCAAGGCGTCGGAATCCAATTGGGGTTGGTTCATGCCAGATTTCCTCACTGGCAGCCATTATCAGTAGACCGCAGTGCGGTACTTGAGCTGCTAAACTTCCTGGAGGCTGTGCTCGGGTGCACGTGTTGAATCCCTTGGATTCGATGAAATCGGGTCAGGATTGCGGCCCACGACAATCGTCCAGGAAGTTGATTGCGATCTTCTGATTATACCACGGTACCGGCGGGGCCTCAAAGATGGAGGCGGTGTGAGCAAGAACACGTCACCCGTTTCCGCCCCAGCTCAGCGTGCGCTTGTCGATCTCGCCCTTTTGATGCATAATGGGGCAGCAAGGTAGGAGAGAGGCAGGGGGCCCCAACTGACATACCGCACAGCGTTCTGCGCTTCCGGCGGTGGTGACCAGATGGCAACCACGACACACATCGAGATCAATCACGATAGAGCGCCGGTCCGTCTGTTCAGATCGGATTTTCTCGAGTTCTTTACTCACATCCATCCGGCCGTGGTGCTAATCATCTGGCTGCCGGTCGTGTTTATCTTTCTGTTCCTCGCCATCAGGATCTATGGTGCGGGGAGCGTGGTGAGCCCTTGGTACATCCCTCTTGGTTTTCTGCTTGGCCTGTTCCTATGGACTCTGACCGAGTACCTGATGCACCGCTTCATCTTTCACTTCCGGCCGCGTACCGCCTGGCAGAGGAGACTCTCCTTCCTCTCTCACGGTGTGCACCACCATCAGCCCCAGTGCAAGACCCGGTTGGTGATGCCGCCGGCCGCCAGCATTCCCCTGGCCCTGTTGTTCTATGCGGCCTATTACCTAGTTCTGGACGTACTTCTGGGTATACCCTGGTGGCTCGTTCCCACCTTTGCCGGTTTCATCGCTGGCTACCTGGTGTACGACATGTTGCACTATGCCAGCCACCATATCCCGATGCGCCGGGGCATCGGAAAGGTCCTCAAGCGCCACCACCTGCGCCACCACTACAAGACGTCTGACCAGCGCTTTGGGGTCAGCTCGCCCGTGTGGGACGTTGTCTTTGGCACCCAGCCACCATGATGGCAGACAAACTCTTTTCTGTGGGCCACGCCGGCGACTCAGCGGCCATTTTAATGAATCGGAACCTTGCCCAGATCGGGCAAGTAGGTAGTGTTTGGTTTCTGAAAAAACCTAATCTCAAGTGAGGCAAATCCCATGACCGAAATCAACTGCAGAAAATCTGATCTGGATACGCCTGTACTCTGGGTAGACTTGGACGTCCTGGAAAGTAACATCGCCTATATGGCAGGTTACTTTCAGACTGCGGGAGTGTCTTGGCGCCCCCACACCAAGGGCATCAAGGTACCGGCTATTGCTCACCAAGCGATAGCTGCTGGCGCCATCGGCGTCACCTGCGCAAAGCTGGCCGAAGCGGAGGTTATGGCTGCCGCCGGCATCACTGATATTCTCATTGCCAACCAGATTGTGGGCCCGACGAAGGCGGCCCGCCTGGCCAACCTCCGCCGCCATGCTGACGCAAAAGTGGCTGTCGATAACCCATCCAACGTCGCGGAGTTGGGCGCCGCGGCCAGGGCCAAGGGTGTGGAGATAGGTGTTTTGGTGGAGGTGGAGGTCGGCATGCATCGCGCCGGCATCGCCCCCGGCCTGCCAGCCCTGGAACTGTCCCGCCTCGTGTACGATACCCCAGGCCTGCGGTACGAGGGGCTCATGGCCTGGGAGGGTCATGCTCGGGGCGAACCTGAACTGGAGGGGCGCAGGCCTGTGATCGAGGAGGCTGTCGGGCTGCTCGTAGGCAGCGCCGAGCGCTGCCAGGCGGCCGGTTTGCCGGTGAATATCGTCAGCGCCGGAGGGACCGGTACCTTCTACGTTACTGCTTTCCAACCAGGTATCACCGAGATCCAGGCTGGGGGTGCTATCTTTGGTGATGTGGCCAGCCAGAGCTGGGGGGTGGAAACGAAACCCGCCTTGTTCGTCCGCACCCAGGTTACCAGCCGGCCGGTTCCCGAACGCATCATCGTGGACGCTGGTTTCAAGACGCTGCCCACCTGGCACGCCACCCCGCAACCTGTGGGTCTTGCCGGCGTCGAGTCTACCTCCATGTCCGCCGAGCACGGCACGCTCCGGTTGGCAGCACCCAATTCAGAGATACAAGTTGGCGATACCCTGGATTTCGTCGTAGGCTATGGAGACGTGACTGTCTGCCTGCACGACCAGTTGGTTGGTGTACGGGATGGCATTGTTGAAGTCGTGTGGCCTATCCAGGGCCGGGGCAAGATCCGCTAGAATCTCGTGAAAGCTGTGAGCCTTCACAAGGCTGGCCAGCATGAGAGTCTTTTATACCGATCAATTCCAATTTCCGCTGCCCAAAGGGCACCGCTTTCCCAGCCAAAAGTATGGCTTGCTGCGGGAGGCTGTCGTCGCTGCGCGCCTGGTCTCCGCGGATGACCTCATTGTGCCTGAGGAGGCCACCGACGAGCAGATCCTGCGTGCCCACGACGCGGACTATTTGGCGCGCGTGCAGGCGGGGGATCTCACGCCCAAGGAGATCCGGCGTATCGGCCTGCCCTGGTCGCCAGAGTTGGTGGTACGGGCGCGGCGGTCAGCGGGTGGGACCATTGCGGCCTGCCGGGCTGCTCTCTCTGACGGCATCGCCGTCAGCCTATCGGGAGGTACTCACCACGCTTTCCGCGATCGCGGCCAGGGTTACTGTCTCTTCAACGATATTGTCATCTCCGCCCGCGCCATGCAGGCCGAAGGTCGCGTGGAACAGATCGTGGCTCTGGATTGTGACGTCCATCAGGGAAACGGCACGGCAGCGATTGTCGCCGGCGACCCCACCATCTTTTCTTTTTCCATCCACAACGAGAACAACTTTCCGCTGTTCAAGGAGCAGAGCGATCTGGATATCGGGCTGGATGATGGTACCGAGGATGCGGCGTACCTGCAAGCTCTGGTTCCCGGCGTGCGGAGCGCCGTGGACCAGGTCTGTAGCAGCCTTTCCGGATCGAGTCATCAGGGACGGCGGCTGGCCATCTATCTGGCCGGCGCCGATCCCCACGAGGGCGATCTATTGGGGCGATTGGCCTTGACCAAGGCTGGTCTGGCTGAACGGGATCGTTTGGTACTCTCGATGTGCCGCCAGGCCGGACTGCCGGTCGCCATCGTGATGGCCGGTGGCTACGGACGTAAGGTACAGGACACCGTGGAGGTCCACCTGCAGACGGTGAGGCTCGCTGCGGAGATGGCTGGGCTTATATCAGCGGGATCGGCAAAATCAAGGTCCAAAAGCCCGACCGTGGAGAGATGCTAAACTATGAATTCACCAAAAGCCCTACTGGGCCCCATGCGCCTGCCTTTTCTTGTACTGCCGCCGGCCTGCGTACTGCTGGGCGTGGGTACAGCCATCTGGACCCAGGGCCAGATTAACCCCGTCCACGTTCTCCTGGCCTTCGTGGGCGCAACGGCCGCCCACATCAGCGTCAACGCCCTGAATGAATACTCTGACTTCCGCAGTGGTTTGGACCTCCAGACCCAGCGCACTCCCTTCAGTGGCGGAAGCGGCACGCTGCCTGCCAAGCCCGAGATGGCGCGCTCGGCACTGACCATTGGCTTGGTCGCGCTGACGCTCACGGCCTTGATCGGCCTCTATTTTCTGGCCGTCTGGGGCTGGTCTATCTTGCCCCTGGGGATCCTTGGCTTGCTCGTCATCGTCGCCTATACGCCCTGGGTTACCCATTCACCGCTTCTGTGTCTTCTGGCGCCCGGTCTCGGCTTTGGGTTGTTGATGGTCATGGGCACCGATTTTGTCCTCACTGGCGAGTACACCTGGACGGCTTTCGTTGCGTCGCTGGTGCCCACCTTCCTGGTCAGCAACCTACTGCTACTGAATCAGTTCCCGGACGTAGAGGCAGATGAGAGCGTGGGCCGGAGACACTATCCTATCGTCTTGGGCAGAAAGAAGAGCAGTTTCATCTACGGCTTGTTTCTCTTCTTGACCTACTTTGCCATCGTCGCTGGTGTTCTGTCGGCGCTGCTGCCTGCCGCCAGTCTCCTGGGTCTCCTCACCATCATGGGCGCGGTACCCACGGCGCTGGGGGTATACCGTTATGCCGACGACGTGGGGAAACTGATACCTTACCTGGGCTACAACGTCCTCCTGACCGTTGCCACACCGGTGCTGGTGGCCATCGGCCTGCTGGTTGCAGGCTAGTAGACCTCAGAAGCTGTGAGCCCTTTGGCTCACCGGAAACCTCCGAGGACTAGAATCGATGCATTGATTTCATCGGAATCGTTGTCTCTGCGATTCCCAAAGGAGAGACCTAGATGTCAAGTGAAGCAACCCAAATACCAAAGCAGACGCAGAACAAGTTTCTGCAGGGCCTGAAGGGCAGAGAAGTGCTGATCGTTTTCCTAGATGGGAAGGCGGTTCAAGGTGTACTCAAGGCATACGATCAGTACACCCTATTCCTGAGGCGAGATGACGGTCTGGAGGTCGCTGTCTTTAAGCACGCCGTCAAGTACGTTCACGCCGCAAAAAAGAAATAGTGAGACGTAGGCAATACCTGAAGGGCTGGACTGCTTGCTGGCCAGCATGCGGCCCGTACGCTGTGGCTGCCCACGGCGGTAGCGCACACTATATTGGCCCTGCGCACAGGAAGACGTGCTAGGGGTGCACCGTGGATGGGAAAGCCCTGGTCCCTGTTCGCGTACCTGATTGACAGGGGAACCGAAATCGAGTATACTTTCTATGCGGCCGGTTCAGAACCGACCGCTCCGAGTGTGCGGGAGTAACGCAGTGGTAGCGTATCTGCCTTCCAAGCAGACTGTCGCGGGTTCGAATCCCGTCTCCCGCTCTAGCTTGGGCAACGGCCCCGGCCATGTACGTGTGGCCGGGGTCTCCCTACATTGGATCACAAAGGGTATAGAGAACCTTGATCCCACTCCAGCTCCGCGTCCGCAATTTTATGTGCTATCGCGACAATGTACCGCCTCTGGACTTTGACGGAATCCATCTTGCCTGTCTGACGGGGGCCAACGGCCATGGCAAGTCAGCCTTGCTGGACGCCATGACCTGGGTCCTGTGGGGTAAGGCCCGCGCCAAGCGCGACGACGAGCTAATCCATCTCGGCGAGTCGGAGATGGAGGTCGAGTTCATCTTTGGCCTGGGCGGCCTGGTCTACCGCATACTGCGCAAGCGCGACAGCGCCAAGCGAGGTCGCACCCTCTTGGATCTGCAGGTTCAGCACGATGGCCAGTTTAGTACCATCGCCGAGCCTACCATCCGCGCTACGCAAGCGACCATCGTCCGGCTGCTCCGCATGGACTATGAGACCTTTACCAATTCAGCCTTTTTGCTCCAGGGCAAGGCCGACGCCTTTACCACCCGGACGCCGGCCGAGCGAAAACGGGTGCTGGGTGATATCCTGGGCCTGAGCCTGTATGACGAGTACGAACAGCGGGCCAAGGACAGGGCCAAGGAAAAGGACCGCCAGGTGGCAGAGTTGGATGGACTGCTCCGGGATGTGGATCGGGAGCTGGCTCGCCAGCCCGAGTACGAAGTTGAACTGGCTCGGGCTACTGAGCACCTTGCCGGATTGAGTGCCGCGGTTAAGGAGGCAGAGGCCCTACTGCGGGAAATCCGTCACGAACAGCAGTCACTCGAATCCCAGCAGGCTCGCCTTCAGGACCTGAAGCGGCGGATGGCCCGGGCCGAGCAGGAAATGGGCGAGATTGAGGCGCAGATCTCTGAGCGGCAGCAACGCATTGGCGCGAACGAAAGACTGCTCGCTGAACGACGGCAGGTTGAGGAGGGCTACGCTGCTCTGGTCAAGGCCCGCCATGCCGAGGATACGTGGAATGAAGGGCTGGCCCGGTATACGCGCTTCCGAACCCGGCAGCACGAGCTGGAGCGCGTGGTGGATGCAGCCCGCCACCAACTTGATCTGAAGGTGGGGCGCCTGGCCGAGCGGGCCCAGGAGTTGGCTGGCCGGGCCGCGCAACTTCCGGCCCATGAGCGCCGGCTGGCTGAGGTTCGCGGGCGACTGGGCCATCTGGCTGAGCAACAAGCGCAGCGCGATGGGGCCCGAACTCAGAGCCAGGCCCTGGCCGAGCAGTCTGCGGGCCTGCAAGTGCACAACCAGCAGTCTCGCCGCGAGATCGATGAACTCGAAGAAAGAATGAAACTGCTGGAACGGGAGACAGGCGAAGCGCAGTGCCCCGTATGCGGCCAAGCCCTGTCCGACGATCACCGCGACCAGGTACTGGCTCAGATCAAAGGCGAGGGCAAGGCACTAGCTGACAGTTACCGGGCTAATTCTGCCCGAGGCCGGGAGATCAAGCGCGAGCAGCAAAGGCTGCAAGTGGAGATAGGCCGGCTAGAGCATGAACTCTCCGGGCAGACTGAGGTGCAGCGACAGGAGGCCCAGCTGGAGCAGGCGCTCACCGAGGCTCAGGCAGCCTCAACGGACCTGGACTCAGTAGGCGCAGAGCTATCCGCGCTACAGGCCCGCCTGCAGGTGGCTGACTATGCCGTCGAGGAGCGGTCCCAACTCTCCCAGTTGTCCGTTGAACTGGATCGCCTGGGCTACGACCGCAGCGCTCATGAGGGTGCCAAGGTCAAGGCGGTCGAATTAGGCGAGTTTGAGGAACTGTACCGGAAGCTCCAGGCCGCCCAAGAGCGAGTGGATGAGGATCGTGCCGCGCTGGAGGATCTCCTGACCCGGCAGGGCCGCTGGCAGGAAACTCTGGCCGACGACCGGCAGCAGCAGGAGTCACTGGCCAGCGATGTGGCTCGATTGCCAGAGGTCTCGGCCCAAGTTGAGGCCCGAGCAAAAGGAGTCGATGAACTTCAGGCTCAGTCATCCAGGGCCCGCCTTTCGCTGGGTGCGGCCCAGCAGAAACTGGACCATTGCCACTATCTGGCTGAGGAACGGTCACGGCACGAGGCCAGCCGCAAGCAGCGGGCCGAGGAAAAGGCTGTCTATGACGAGCTACGCCTGGCCTTTGGCAAGAAAGGCATCCAGGCCATGATCATCGAAGCAGTCATCCCCGAGATCGAGTTTGAGGCCAACAATCTGCTGTCGCGCATGACCGAGGGCCGGATGCACGTCCGCTTTGAGACCCAGCGCGAAACGCTCAAGGGCGATACCGTCGAGACACTGGACATCAACATTGCCGACGATCTGGGAACCCGGCCCTACGAGCTGTTTTCGGGTGGAGAAGCCTTTCGCGTCAACTTTGCCATCCGCATCGCCTTGAGCAAGCTGCTGGCCCGGCGCGCTGGCGCCCAGCTCCAACTGCTGGTCATTGACGAAGGCTTTGGTACCCAGGATGCTGAGGGGCGAGGCCGTCTCGTGGAAGCTATCAATTCCATCCAGGATGATTTTGAACGCATCTTGGTGATCACGCACATTGAAGAGTTAAAGGACGCCTTTCCGGTCCGCATCGAGGTGGTCAAGACGGAGCACGGATCGCAGATCAGCTTACAATAGGCAGGCTGCACCCTCTTCGGCTCAATTAGAACATTTGCGCGCATAGCAAAGAAAGGGTATAATAGGGCCGAGGCGTAGGAAAAGCGATGACAAAGAGGAGTAAAACAAAGAAATCAGGCAGCGGGCTGGATCTGGGTGGGCTCTTGCGTCCCGAGGTCTTTGGCATCCTGCTGCTGTTGGTAGCTCTTTTGACCTTGCTGAGCCTGATTCCTGTCGAGCGCGGAGCGGCGATGGATTGGTGGATCGGGTTCCTGCAGACAGGGGTTGGCTGGGGCGTATGGTTGATGCCGGTCTGGTTCGCTGCGGTAGGCCTTTGGTTGACCTTTCTGGGCTTCGATCGGGAAATACACTTCCAGCCAGTGAAATCATGGGGCGTGCTGTTCCTATTTGTAGTCGGACTGGCCTTATTGCACCTCATTGCCGGTGGAGACGACCCCCGGTCTGTAGCCGCTGAAGGCGGTGGTGGCGGTTACGTGGGCTATGGGCTGAGCGGGTTGCTGGTGTCGGGATTCGGCACGCCAGCGGCGGTGCTCGTACTGGTGACGCTAGTGGTCATCTGTCTGATCATTGTGTTGGGCAAGTCGCTCGGCGAGATGTGGTTGGCCATGATTGACGCAGTCCGGCGGGTACCGGAACAGGCACGGCTGCCGCGCATCGAACTGCCGCGACGCGAGAAGGATCTACTGCCGCAGGGCCAGCCTTTGCGCGAACTGCCACCCGCTGAAGCAGAGGCTGGGCTGACAGCCATGCGTCCATCTGGCAGTGTCTTTCCGCGCATCATTGGTGGCGAGCAGACATGGCATCTGCCAGCGACAGACGAAGTACTGGAAAAGTCCGAAGAGCAAGAGTTGAGCCAGACCGAGATCCGCGAGCGGGTGCGAATCATCGAGGACACACTGTCCAGTTTCGCTGTACCGGCCAAGGTAGTCGAGGTAAACCAGGGGCCGACCGTAACCCAGTTCGGCGTGGAGCCCGGTTACATCGAAAAGCGAAACAGCAACGGCCGGGTTACCAGGTCCAAGATCAAGGTTAGCAAGATCTCTGGCCTGTCCAATGACCTCGCGCTGGCGCTGGCCGCTTCGCCCATTCGAATTGAGGCCCCGGTGCCTGGCCGCTCCATCGTTGGTATCGAGGTTCCCAACTCCGAGATCGCCTTGGTGGCCCTGCGTACTGTGCTGGAGAGCGATCCCTTCCGCAAGATAAAAGGGCCCCTGCCCATTGCCCTTGGCCAGGATGTCGCGGGCAATCCCATCGCCACTGATCTGGCGACGCTGCCTCACTTGCTCATCGCCGGCGCCACCGGTTCGGGCAAGAGCGTGTGTGTGAACTCGATCATTGCTTCGTTGCTCTGTACCCGAACCCCTGATGATGTCCAGTTCATCATGGTTGATCCCAAGATGGTCGAGCTAACGACCTACAACGGCATTCCCCACCTGCGAGCGCCGGTGGTCATCGAGCTGGAGCGGGTAGTCGGAGTGCTGAACTGGGCCACGCGCGAGATGGACGATCGGTACAAGCAGTTCAACCAGGCGAGAGCCAGGAACATTGATGTCTATAACCAACAACTGCTCGCCAAGGGCAAGAAGCCGTTGCCCTATATCGTGGTGGTCATCGACGAACTGGCCGATCTGATGATGGTCGCGCCCGATGAGGTAGAACGGGCCATCTGTCGCCTCGCCCAGATGGCACGGGCCACGGGCATCCACCTGGTCATCGCTACCCAACGGCCCAGTGTGGATGTCGTCACCGGACTCATCAAGGCCAACTTTCCGGCGCGCATCAGTTTTGCCGTGACCAGCCAGGTCGATTCGCGTGTGATCATTGATAGCACCGGGGCGGACAAGCTGCTCGGCCGGGGCGATATGCTGTTCATGGCCCCCGATTCCAGCAAGTTGGTTCGCCTCCAGGGTTGTTATGTATCGGACAAGGAATTGGCGGCGTTGGTGCGTTACTGGAAGGGAGTGCGCCTGGCTCAGGAGCCGGTCCAGCCCGAAGAGGTGGTCCAACGTCAGATGTGGCAGGAGATAGAAGACTCCGAAGCGCAGGCCGCGCAGCAGGATGAGTTGTTGCCCAGGGCGATCACCATCGTTCAGGAGCACCAACGCGCCTCGATCTCGATGCTCCAACGTCAGTTGCGCATCGGTTATTCGCGAGCTGCCAGGCTTATCGAAACGATGGAAAAACAGGGCATCATTGGTCCAGCCCCTGGAGGTAGTGGCACCCGCGAGGTGATCCAGACCAGTCCGGCACAGCAGCCCAGTGAGCAGCCAGCAGGCGGTCTCCCGCCACTGTAATGCGTTCGCAGTTACGCGGGACAGGATTGAGGTCTCGCCTCTTGCTGGGGAGGGATACTCAGCCTACAAAGCATCGGCCCCCTGGGCTCCCTCCATTAAGAAAGTCGTTGCCAGTTTCACCAGCATGTAAAAGGCTTGCCTGTCCAGGAAAGATGGGGTATAATATTACCTGGTGGGCTGGGATTCATCCAGGCCCGAACGAGACAAGGAGGTGGCCCATCGACCAGACTTTCCTCGTGTCTACAATCAGTTGTTCATTTCCAAAAGAGCATTACGCAGTTCCAACCAAAGGAGGAAGATGATGAAGAAGTGGATGTTTGCTACCATGGTAGCGCTGCTGGTCCTGTCCCTGGCGCTGGCTGGTTGCGGTGCCACACCGGAGCCAGAACCCACCGAGGCGGCGGCGACCGAGGCCCCGGCCCCTGAGCCCACGGAAGCGCCTGCTGCTGAGCCGGAGGAAGGCGGCCTGAAGGTCGGCATGGTATCGGACGTGGGTGGCATCGACGATGCCAGCTTTAACGAGAACACCTGGGCGGGCTTGGAGAGGGCCCGAGGAGGAGTTGGGTGTGCAGGCCCAGTTCATCGAGAGCCAGGCCCAGGCGGACTATGAGAAGAACATCACCGAGTTTGCCGAGCAGGGCTATGACCTGATCATCACCGTCGGCTTCCTGCTGGGCGACGCGACGGCCAAGATGGCAGAGGTGTATCCCGACATCAAGTTGGCCATCATCGACTTTGCCTACGACCCGCCCATCCCGAACGTGGCGGGCATCGTCTTTAACGTGGACGAGGCAGCCTTCCCCATCGGCTACCTGGCAGCAGGCTGGGCGGCGCAGCAGGATCCGGACGACCCGCAGGTCGGCTGGGTCGGCGGCATGCAGATTCCGCCGGTGGAGCAGTTCATCGTGGCCTACGAGGCCGGGGTGGACTACTACAACCAGGAAAAGGGCACGGACGTGCAGGTCAAGGGCGTCTACGTCGGCGACTTTGAGGCGCCGGACGAGGGCAAGATCCAGGGCAACTCGCTGATCGACGAGGGCGTGGACGTCATCTTTGGCGTCGGCGGCAAGACCGGCAACGGTGGTATCGCCGCGGCCAAGGAGCGAGGCAAGTGGGGCATCGGCGTGGACGTGGACCAGTACTTCACCCTGCCCAACGAGAAGGACATCCTGATCACCTCGTGCATGAAGCGGCTGGACAATGCCGTGTTCACGGTGACTGAAGCCAATGACCAATGGCGAGTTCCCCGGTGGCGGGCTGTACATCGGCACGCTGGAAAACGGCGGCGTGGGCCTGGCGCCCTTCCACGACTTTGAGGACGAGATCCCCGCCGAGCTTGACGGCCGAAGTCGACGCGATCATGGAAGGCATCATCGCCGGCAAGATCTGGACCGGTTGGGGTGAGCCGCCAGAGGGCAGAGCCAGAGGCATGCCTGGTGAAGGCCTCAAGGTCGGCATGGTATCGGACGTGGGTGGCATCGACGATGCCAGCTTTAACGAGAACACCTGGGCACGGGCTGGAGAGGGCCGAGGAGGAGCTGGGTGTGCAGGCCCAGTTCATCGAGAGCCAGGCCCAGGCGGACTATGAGAAGAACATCACCGAGTTCGCCGAGCAGGGCTATGACCTGATCATCACCGTCGGCTTCCTGCTGGGCGACGCGACGGCCAAGATGGCCGAGGTGTACCCCGACACCAAGTTGGCCATCATCGACTTTGCCTACGACCCGCCCATCCCCAACGTGGCGGGCATCGTCTTTAACGTCGACGAGGCGTCCTTCCCCATCGGCTACCTGGCCGCAGGCTGGGCGGCGCATGCAGGATCCCGACGACCCGCAGGTAGGCTGGGTCGGCGGCATGCAGATTCCGCCGGTGGAGCAGTTCATCGTCGCCTACGAGGCCGGTGTGGACTACTACAACCAGGAAAAGGGCACGGACGTGCAGGTCAAGGGCGTCTACGTCGGCGACTTTGAGGCGCCGGATGAGGGCAAGATCCAGGGCAACTCGCTGATCGACGAGGGCGTGGACGTCATCTTTGGCGTGGGCGGCAAGACCGGCAACGGTGGTATCGCCGCGGCCAAGGAGCGGGGCAAGTGGGGCATCGGCGTGGACGTGGACCAGTACTTTACGCTGCCCAACGAGAAGGACATCCTGATCACCTCGCTGCATGAAGCGGCTGGACAACGCCGTGTTCACGGTGACTGAGGCCATGGTCAAGGGCGAGTTCCCCGGTGGCGGCCTGTACATCGGCACGCTGGAGAATGGCGGCGTGGGCCTGGCACCCTACCACGACTTTGAGGGCGAGATTCCCGCCGAGCTGACGGCCGAAGTCGAGGCGATCATCGAGGGCATCATGGCCGGCGAGCTATCGACCGGCTGGCCACCGTCAGAATAACCGGATAACCTTGATCCTTGCGAGCTTCAGGCGCCCGCTGGCCTGCTTTCGCAGGAGTCTTCCCAAACAGACCTGAGAACGGTGCAGGACCGCAGGTACGCCAGTGGCCCCAGCACCGTTCGCAGAGGAAGAATGGATTGGCAGGATTTACGGATCTCAGGCTGACGCGCCGCGATCCGCCAGTCCTGCCAATCCTTTTGTAGAAGGGAGCGACGATGGTCCCCATTCTGGAGGCACGCAACGTAACCAAGCGCTTCCCTGGGGTGTTGGCCAACGACCGCGTCAGTTTCTCGCTGAAGCAGGGGAGATCCTGGCCTTCTTGGGCGAGAACGGCGCTGGCAAAAGCACCTTGATGAACATCCTCTACGGTCTCTATACCCAGGATGAGGGCGAGATCGAGATCCGGGGCGAACCAGTAGAGATCAAAGATCCCAACGATGCAATCGAGCTGGGCATTGGCATGGTCCACCAGCACTTTCAATTGGTCCCGGTCTTTACCGTGGCCGAGAACATTGTGATGGGCACCGAGCCGACACGGTTCTCCTTCTCCTGGAAGACGTTGGCGCTGGCGAGCGGGGTAGCGCCCTGCTCTTTTTTGTGGGCAGCATCTTTGCGTTCGACGGCGTTGGCCAGTGGCTCCTGGCCGCCCTGGCTGGAGCGGGCTGCGGTGGCAGCTCTCTATGGCCTTGCCTGTCCTGCTGGGCCACTCAGCCGGCTTCGGTTCCGCGTCTATTTTCCCATCGTCGCTGTGGCCAGCTTTGCACTCTTTGTTGGCCTGGCCTTCGCCTTGGACGGACGCCAGTGGATACCGGCGCTCGTCTTCCTGGCCATTCTGTTTGCCGCCGCTTCCTATCCACCGGTGCGCGAGATCACGACAGCTCTGGACAGGCGCGTGGCAGCGCGGCGCATTCGCGATCTGTCGGAGCAGTATGGTCTGGCCGTAGATCCTGACGCGCTGGTTGAGGACCTGCCGGTGGGTGTGCAGCAGCGGGTGGAGATCATCAAGACCCTGTACCGCGAGGCCGAGATCCTGATCCTCGACGAGCCAACAGCGGTGCTTACCCCTCAGGAGACCGAAGAGCTATTCGAGATCATGCAGGCCTGGTGGACCAGGGCAAGTCGATCATCTTTATCACCCACAAGCTCAAAGAGGTGCTGACCATCGCCGACCGCGTCATCGTCCTGCGCAATGGCCGGGTGGTGGGCGAGACGACGCCAGCCGAATCCTCGGAAGAGGAACTGGCCGAGATGATGGTAGGGCGCGAGGTAACCTCTGATCGTGGACAAGGGACCGGCCTCTCCCGAGGACGTGGTGCTGGAGGTGACCGGGCTGGCGGCGGATGACTCGCGGGCCAACAGGGTCCTGCGCGGCGTGGACCTGTTTGTGAGGGCCGGCGAGGTGTTGGGGGTGGCTGGCGTGCAGGGCAATGGCCAGACAGAGCTGGTGGAGGTGCTGACGGGCCTCCGCCCGGCCATTGGCGGTACGGCCCGCATTACTGGGCCAGGACGTGACCAATGCCTCAGCCGCGCACCATCACCGAGCTGGGCGTGGCCCACATCCCCGAGGACCGCCAGCGAGACGGCTTGGTACTGCCTTTCCCATCTACGACAACCTGATCCTGAGTACCTACTACCAGCCGCCGTTTGCCGTGGGGCCTCAGATCCAGTTCGACACGGTCTACGACTATGCCGGCAGGGTGTCGAAGGAGTTCGACGTCCGGACGCCCAGCATCACTGTGCCGGCCCAGAATCTCTCGGGCGGCAACCAGCAAAAGGTGATCGTGGCCCGCGAGTTCTCCCGGCCCATCAAGCTGCTCATCGCCGCCCAGCCGACGCGGGGCCTGGACGTTGGCTCCATCGAGTACATCCATCGCCGGCTCATCGAAAAGCGGGACGAGGGGGTCGCCGTGCTGCTGGTCTCTGTCGAGCTGGACGAGATCATGGCCCTGTCGGACCGGATCGCGGTGATGTACGAGGGCGAGATCGTGGGTACCATGGATGCTGAAGAGGTCACCCGCGAGGAGCTGGGCCTGCTCATGGCTGGCGCCTCCCTCGACGGCGAACCGCAAAACGGGACGAAAGGGGACATATCCGGCGGGCTCGCCGGGGCAAGACAAGACGCCGTGGAAGGAGGTAGCTCCCTTGACTGAACAACAAACTCCTCCTCGGTGGGGAAGCGACCCACCGGTCGAATCTGGAACGCGGCGAGGGCTTGCTGGCTTACCTCTATGGGTGCGGCTGGCGATTGTGGCGCTGCTGGCGACCGTCGCTATTCTCCTGAGAAAGTGGCTGATCTTGCTCTTATTACTCGCCCTGGGACTGTGGCCCATCACCTTGTTGATCGGCCTGATCCTGCTGGCCATCATATCGATCTGGCATGGCGGCTGGCCCTGGATGAAGCAGTGGCTGGCTACACGGCTGAGGGGTCTGGTCGTTCCGGCGCTATCGGTGTTCACGGCCTTGCTCATTGGTGGGATCATTCTCATCCTCACCGACCAGGAAGTATACCAGACCATGCAGGCCGAAGGACTCCTGACGGCCATCCAGGTAGGATTGAGCAACTGGCGGAGGCTTACAAGGCCCTGTACGAGGGCGCACTGGGCAACCCCCGCAGATCCTTGAGGCCCTGGGTGAGACCTTGAGCGGAGAAGGGCTCAAGCCTCTCCTGCGTGCCCTACGCGGGCCCAGCGACAGCCTGGTCCAATCGGTGCCCTATATCTTTGCCGGCCTGGCTGTGGCCCTGGGCTTTCGCGCCGGACTCTTTAACATCGGCGCTGAGGGGCAGATTGGTATCGGCTGGATGGTTGCTGTCTTTGTCGGTTATTCTCTCACCGGTCTTCCGGCGGGACTCCACCTGCCTCTGGCAATCATCATTGGTGCTGCCGCAGCAGGACTATGGGGCTCCATCGCCGGCTTCCTGAAGGCACGAACTGGGGCTCACGAGGTAATTACCACTATCATGCTCAACTATGTGGTGTACCGGCTTAGCGAGTGGCTGCTGTGCGGACCTTTGGAGAATACCCAGGGTACTTGCCGGACCAAAGAGATCCTATCCAGCGCCTACCTGCCCCGCTTTCTGGACCATCCGGTTACGGTCCACTGGGGTTTTGTCCTGGCCCTCCTGGTAGCGGCGCTCACCGGCTGGTTCCTCTTTCGAACGGCGTGGGGCTTTGGCTTGCGGACCGTGGGCGCCAATCCCGATGCGGCCCGCTACGCGGGCATGAAGGTGGGCCGGACCTTTGTCATTGCCATGTTCCTGAGCGGCTGTCTGGCCGGTCTGGCCGGCGTGGTCCAGGGTCTGGGCATTACCCACAACATTGCCCTCGGCTTCCAGGCAGGCTATGGTTTTGATGCCATCGCCCTGGCACTCTTGGGCAAGAGCCATCCCGCAGGCGTCGTTGGCGCCAGCTTGCTCTTTGGCATGCTGCGCTCTGGGGCGGCCCGCATGCAGTCTGTCGCCGGGGTTCCGACGGAGATCGTACAGATTATCCAGGCCCTGGTCATCATCTTTATCGCCGCGCCAGAGATCATCCGCATGCTCTACCGTCTCCGCAAGCCCAGGGAGGAAGAGGTAGAGGAACCGGTCTTCTCGCGTGGATGGGGAGCGTAGGGGAGGGCAGCCATGACAGTTCAAGCACAAACCATCGATGCACCCAAAACGCTTGGCATGAGTCGACGCGACCTGATGGGCATTCTGCTGCTCGTGGCTCTGGGCGCGTTCTTTCTCTTTCTCGGAGGTTACAGCGCCCAGGCGGGTGATCAATCGGTCTTTACCGACGAGGTGCTGGGCACACTCTTGTCCCTGCCATCCCAGGCCACGCTGTACATGATCGGCGCCTTTTGTTTCTTTGTGGCCGGGATGCGGCTCTTTCGCAGCCTGGCTTCTCTGTGGGCCGTGGCTGGCTGGTTGGTGGCCCTTGTGGCAGCTTTTGGCTTCCTGGTATGGGTCACCAGCGGCACAAGCATGAACCTGCCAGGCATGCTCCAGGCTACCCTGACAGCGGCAACGCCATTGACCCTGGGCGCCATGGCCGGCATTTTTTGCGAGCGTTCGGGTATCATCAATATTGCCATCGAAGGCATGATGCTCGCCGGCGCTTTTGCCGCTGTGGCTTTTGCCAGCATCTTTGATAGCCTGTGGATGGGCCTGCTGGCCGCCAGCCTGATCGGCGGGCTTATGGCCGCGCTCCACGCTGTGCTGTCGATCCGGTTCAAGGTGGACCAGATCATCTCTGGCACGGTGATCAACATCCTGGCTGCTGGAGGCACGCGATTCCTGAACCTCCGCATCCTGGAGCCGGCCGGATTGAGTAACCCTGGCTCCTTCAACCTGATTGCCATCCCCGTACTGTCAGATATACCGATCATTGGGCCGATCCTGTTCGTCAACCAGCCCACGGTCTATATCATGCTTATCCTGCTGGTGGCGGTCAATTATCTCATCTTTTTCACCCCCTGGGGCTTGCGCATGCGAGCCTGTGGCGAGCATCCCAGCTCAGCCGACACGGTGGGCGTCCACGTCAATCGCATGCGCTATATCAGCGTCATAATCGGCGGGCTGATCGCCGGAATCGGCGGGGCCTACTTTTCGCTGGGCGTGGTGGGGACCTTTGAGGACGGTATGACCCGCGGACAGGGCTTTGTGGCTCTGGCGGCCATGATCTTTGGCAACTGGAACCCATTTGGCGCTTTCCTGGCCGCCCTGCTCTTTGGATTTGCCAACGCGATGCAGGTCAAGATGCAGATCATCAAGCCCCTGCTGCCCTTTATCAACGAATCGATCCCGCCCGAGTTCCTGCAGATGGCGCCCTACATCCTGACCATCATCGTTGTCGCAGGAGTTGTAGGTCGCTCTAGAGCACCAGCGGCCGAGGGAAAACCGTACGAGAAACAGTGATTCAGGTTAAGCGGGGGTTGAGCGAGGAAATCTTGAAAAAGTCCAAGGACTTGAGAATCTATCTGGAGGAGTGTTACGGGCGGCCCGAGGGCTCGGACGTGAGCCCTTGGCAGCGCGTGGAAACGGCCCTGGCCCATCGCCAGCCGGACCGGGTTCCCTTTGATTTCTGGGCGGTGCCAGAGGTCTGGGACAAACTACGTACAGGCTTGGGTGCTGACGATGAGGAGATCCTGCGCTTGTTGGGGATCGACTGCCGCATGGTCACGACGCGCTATGTGGGCGCCAAGGCTCGCGACCTGCCCGACGGTACCTATATCGACGCCTGGGGCACCCACCGCCGCTCAGTGACCAACGAGTTTGGTACCTATGACGAGTACGCGGGCCATCCTCTGGCCGAGGCCGAGACCGTTGGCGACGTGCTGGACTGGGACTGGGCCAGTCCCGATGACTGGGATGTTTCAGGGGTACGGGAGCAGTGCGAGCAGTTGAACGGCGACCTGCGCCACCACCTGCGCTACGAGGTGGGCGGCATCTTTGAGTGGTCGTGGGCGCTGCGCGGTTTTGAGCGCTTTCTCCTGGACCTGGTGGACAAGCCCGAAGTGGCCTGCGCCATCATGGACCGATTTACCGACGTTTATATCGAAAACACTGTGCGCGTCATCGAGGCCGCGGGCGGACTGCTGGACATGGTCTATACCTACGATGACGTGGGTATCCAGAACGGCCCCCTCATGTCAATGCGGATGTGGCGCAAGTACATCCTGCCCCGCCACCAGCGCCTGAATGCGGCCATCCGGGCGGCCAGGTACCCGGTCAAGATCATGTACCATTCCTGCGGGGCAATCTACCCATTCATCGCCGCCTTTGTAGACGAGATGGGCATCGATGTTTTGAACCCACTCCAGCCCCGGGCTGCGGGTATGGACATGGTCCGCATCAAGGCCGAGTTTGGTGACAGGCTGGCCTTCCATGGCGCCATCGATATCCAGCATACCTTGCCCCACGGCACACCGGATGAAGTAGAGGCCGAGGTGCGGGATCGATGCCAGGTGCTGGGTGTGGGAGGGGGGTACATCTGTACCTCGGCCCACTATCTCCAGGCCGACACGCCGCTGGAGAACATCGTGGCCATGTACACAGCGCCCCGGGAGTTGGATCCGGCATAAGATCTAGGGCTGCCAACTGAATGTTAGACAAAAGAACGGCGCCTGGCTCGCACTGGCGCCGTCTTCCTTTGATATCTGTTTTGGCACGGGAAGTAGGTCACTCTGCCGCTGAGATCAGGACAAAAGCAACTTCCCCAGCTGCTACGGTCACTGGTTGGACATAGGACTTTTCCCCGATCTGGGCTTTGACCAGGTAGTCGCCAGCAGGTACGTAGCCCAAGGCAAAGTTCTCGCCGATCTGATCGTCGACGCCAAGGGGAGTCCCCGGCGCCTTGGGATCCTGGTCGGCATAGGTCAAGGACTGCCGCCACCACTTGCCAGGCTCGGCAGCGCGGAAGAAGGTCACGGGCGTTTCGGGGACCGGCTGTTCCTGCGCATCGACCACCAGACCGGCGATGATTCCCTGTCCGTCCTCGGGCTGCAGCCAAAGGACGGGATTGCGGCTGTCCGCATAGTCATTTTCGCCATACCGCACCTCCAGGTGGAGGTGGCTGCCGATAGCCACGCCGGTCATGCCGACCAGGCCTACGATGTCGCCAGGCTCCAGATGATCGCCCGTTTGGACCAAGACTTCCGATTGGTGCCCGTAGACCAGATAAACAGGCTGATCTTGATATGTCTGGTCCAGTTCCTGGATCACAAGGTTGCCATAGAAATCAGGTTTGACGCCAACGATGGTCTCCAGGTCGTTGCCAGCGACTATAACGCGCCCTGCCGCAGCGGCCAGTATCGGCGTACCGGCGGGGTTCATATAGTCCACGCCGTGGTGCCGGTAGTAGCGTCCTTCTATGGTGGCGCCGTAGGGAAAGTAGGTTCCGGGGTACTGGTCACCCGTACTATCCGGACCGATGGGAGATGATAGCCAGAGGTGAGAAGTGGCTGCCGCGACGGTTGGTGTGATTGCGGTTGGGGTCAGGGTCGGCGTTTCAGTAGAGGCCGGCGTGAGGGTTGCGGTGGCCGTAGGCTGTTGTGTCGGTATGGCCGTCGGCGCCGGTGTCATCGTAGGACGCTGCGTTGGTGTGGCCGTTGGCGCCGGACTTGGCGTTGGGCTTGGAGCCACAATGATGGTAGGGGCTGGCGTAAAGGTCGGTGTTCCCAACACCGGGTGGCTGGAGGAGATGGGGGCGCTGCCTAGGAATAGCATGGCGACGAGCCCCAAGATCAGGATCAGAGCACCCAAGCTCTCTAATGTCACCGCGCCATTCCCCTGCTGGCGGCCCGCACCTTGCCTCTCTGACATAGTCTATCCAAGCCCCGTTTTCTCAGACAAAGGCCTATAGAGCCAGCCATTCGGCTCTATAGGCCTCGCTGCGAGACAGGATCAAATCCCAGCGGATGTTACGGCGCCCAGGAGATCCGTTCGGTTGTCCAGTCATACTCACCGCCGCCGTACCCGCCGCCCAGGTCAAAGAGCTTGCGTTGGTTGCTGCCATTGGCGTTCATCACCCAGATGGCCCACGCTCCGCCCCGGTTGGAGACGAATGCGATCGATTTACCATCGGGCGACCAGGTGGGCAGGCCGTCCTGGGCAGGATTCTGGGTCAGCCGCTTGGCCGCTGCGCCGCCGTTCATATCGAGGGTGTATACTTCCCAGTTCCCATCGCGATCAGACATAAAGGCCACGCGGGTTCCAGTGCCCGAGGGCGCTGTGTCCCTCTCGTGGGAGGTCAGGCGGTGATAATCGCCGCCACCGGCCCCCACCCAATAAAGTCCACAGTTGCCGCCTCCCCCGGTTGTGTCACAACCCTGGTAGACGATGCGCCCATCGGCCATCCAGAAGGGGAACTTGCCCTCGACTTGTAGATTTCCGAGGGGGATCCAGTTTTGCTGCACACCAAACATGTCGTGGACAACTCCCAGCCGGACCCTCCCATCTCCCCAGGAACTGGAAGAATAGGCAACAATGGCGCCATCAGGCGACCAGGTGGGATGACTGTCCTCTGCATAGTTGCTGACTCCGGTCTTTTCGCCTCCCGAAGGATTCATCGTAACCAGGTGCTCGAGATTCGATGCCCCATCGCCGTTGACGGCCAGCAAGTTGCCGTCCTGGCGGAACTGAGGTTGGCGGAATCCTTCACCAAGCATGTTGCGACCGGTACCGTCAATGCGGCTGACATTGAGTTCATACTTCTGATTGTACGGGTTCCATACAGTGAAGGCGATCTTTCCAGATAGATCCGCTGGCTTGGCTGTCGGTACAGAGGTTGGTTTGGGTGTGGGCGTGGGCCCGCTCTTGGTTGGTGTGGGTGATGGGCTGTTGGTTGGTGTGGGTGTAGATGTAGGCGTGCTCGCGGTAGTAGTTGGGCTGGTTGTGGCGGTGCCGGGAGCAGACGTGGAGGTCGCTTTGGTTGTAGCAGAGACACTGGGTGTCCGCACGATAATAGGCGTCCACGTCGGCGTGGGCTGATTGGATCCCGCTGCAGCCGTAGTGCCTGGGCCCGGGATCACCAGAACCTGGCCAGGACGAATCAAGGCCGCATTGGTGATACCATTGGCGTCGCTCAGGGCTGTCGCGCTCACGCCAAATCGCGTCGCGATCTCGGAAAGCGTATCCCCTACTTTTACTGTGTAGGTCTGGGCGCTAGGGGACGCTGAGGTGCCAGCCGCAGGAATTACGAGGACCTGCCCCGGACGGATCAGTGCCGCATTGGTGATGCCATTGGCCTTGGCCAGCGCTGAAGCGCTCACCCCAAACCGTGCCGCAATCTCGGAGAGGGTATCCCCTACCTTGATGGTATAGGTTTGGGCGCTTGGCGTCGTAGGAGTCGCCAGCGCAGATGCCGCCGTCGTTGCAGAAGACGTGGGCGCCTTGCTGAGGGTCGTTGGGGACGAAACAGCGGGCTGGGAAGTAGGCGTTGACGGTGGGCGTGTCCAGGTTGCTGTGGGGACCGCGGTATTGGTGGGGACGGAGGTGTCGGTGGGGATGGGTGTCGCACTTGTAATGGGTGTGATCGATGGAGTCGGAGTGCGGCTGGGGGTAGGTGTGAAGGTGGGTGTATAAGTGGGCGTCGCCGGGCGCGGGGTATAGGTTTCTACCATGCTCACAACTGGGACCTCTGTGGGCACGAGTTCGGTATCGCCCAGATTGCGAAGGAAAAATACCCAACTGGCGATACCCCCGCCGATGAGGCAGCTAAAGAAAAGGAGGCCTACGAGCGCGATGGTCAGCAACCGGGAAGCAAGGGGTTGGGGACCCCTTGGCTCTGGCGGTGGAGACTCGGGTACTGCAGCTGGGACTGCGGCCACCTTCGGTGGCTCATCCTCTTTTTCCACAGTCTGGATTTCCGCCTCTGCCCTGGCTGTTTCTTCGGCTCTGAGGCTGGGTTCAGCCTGGGCCTGGACATCAGTCTCGGGCTCGGTTTCTAGGCTGGCCTCAACCTCGACAACGACTTGCTCCTCGGGGGGCTCGGAGAATATCCACTGCTGGCCGTCGTACAAAAGCCAGCGACCGCTCCGACCACTGAGCATCCAACGACGGCCAGTGTCGTCTACCACCCGCAACTCTGCGATCTGTGATAGGAAGTCTTCTTCGGAGAGTTCGCCCTGAACGAGTTTCTTCTCCAGTTGGTGGTACTTTTGTTCTGCCTCAGCAAAACGCATGCACTATGACCTCACATACCGTCATTGAGCGGGCACAAAAGTAGTACAACGCTCAGTTAGCCACCGTCCCCTTCCTGACGAGGAAAGGGCAGCAATCGCACGACGGCGGATTATAGCATAGAACCCACGGCCATCCAAACGCAAACAATGGGCAGTGCCCTAGCAGTTCGCCTGCCTGGCGTAGAGCTAAGGACTAGCCCCAGACCGTCTCGACAACGGCAAAGTAGGGCTTGAGTTCAGATTTCATCTTGTCGTCGGTGATGAGCGAGTTGAGCAGGCGCCAGTCGGTGCTGTCTAGCTTTTGCTTCGGTGGGCGATGCCGGCGTAGCTGCTTGATGGATTGTTGGAGAAGAGCCTTGGCCAGTTCTGTATCATCCCGCATGGCCCAGGCAATGCCAGCGAGCATTAAGAGCCGCGGTGTTGGCATCTTTTCCAGAAGCTCCTGAAGTCCTCGCAGTGCTGGCTCGGGATCTCCGAGGCGCAAGACTGCTTCTACCCAACAGTCATGCCCACGGTCAAAGGAATTTGGATCCAGCTCTGCCACTGCCTGCCACTCGTCGCGAGCCTTGGTGTTGTTGCCGGTTAGCTGGGCGATGAGCCCCCGCTGAAAGCCGCTCTGCAGTGGGTTTTCATCTTGGTCGATGTACTGTTGCGCCTCGCTGTAGCGGCCGGCGTCGGCGAGCATCGTGTACAGCTCGCGGATTGTGGATCTCTTTTCCAGATCCCAGTTCACTGCTTCTTCCCAGGCAGCAACTGCATTGTCGAGGCTTCCCATCTCTTTGAACAATAAAAAGCGCTGGAAATATACGTCAGCCAGATCCCGGGGCTTGTCCCTGCTGCTGGCTTCCAAAGCGCGGTCGAGTGCCGCCTGGCTTTCCGTGAACCGGCCCTCAATGCGCGCCTCACTGCCAAGGGCAATCCAGCCCCCGGGGTTGCCGGCATCTTCCTCGGCCAGGGCCCGCAGTTCGGCCAAGCCTGGGTCGACATCTCCCTTGGCAACGCGCATGACTGCCAGGTCTCGTCGCCACTCCTCGGCCATGTGAGGATGTCTCGTAGCCAGCAAGTTTTTGGTCTCGTAGGCTTCAGCATAGCGGCCTTCTGAGCGGAGCAGTTCGGTGAGTTCCTGGCCAGCCCGCAGGTGCATTTCGCCCAGATCAGGACGCCGGTCAAGAATCCTCTCATTCAGGCGCCCCAGTCTGCTGACCAGACGGTGGTAGAGGTTGATAGCGGCGTCTGTGCCGCCAGCGCGCTGCGCCGCCAGTGCCTGGCTGTACAGGCCCTCGTAGCTATCGCGTAGCGGAGGACGGGAGAGGGTCACTCTGTGCCCTCCGCATCCGCCAAGGCGGTTTTCTTTGAGCCTTTGCGAATGTGGTGGTAGACATAGTAGACAAATGCAGCGATGATGACAATGGCGATGGGGATGTCAAAGGGGCGCATGAGGGCCCGTAGCTCCTCCCAGTGTTCGCCAAAATAGAAACCGCCCATGGCCAGCAGCCCGCACCAAATGAATGAACCGATGAAGGAATAGACCGTAAAGCGGGGAAAGTTCATGCGCACCACCCCGGCGGGAAAAGAGATAAAGGTCCGCACGATGGGCAGTAGCCTCGAGATAAAGGCTGCCCAGTCGCCCCAGCGGGCAAACCACCGATCCGCCTTCTCCAAGTCCTCCTCGTGGATGAGGATATACTTGCCGTACCGTTCCACAAGCGGCCGGCCACCCCACGCACCCAGCCAATAGGAGATCACGGAGCCAATGGTGCATCCCACAGCGCCCCAGAACCCACCCAGCAGAAAGGCCTGCAGAGATGTCCCCCCCCGGGCCTGCACCAGCATCCAGCCAGCCAGGGGCATGGTCACCTCACTGGGAATGGGGATATTGGCGCTCTCGAGGGCCATGATGACCACCACACCAAACCAGCCAATTGCCTGGATCAAGTTGGTCAAGAATTCGACCAACTGATGCTCTAACATCTCCAAAGTTCTACTCCCTGTTTGAAACGGCGGCTCGTCCAGAGGGACGGCCGCCCAAAATGATGCTGCCAGAAAGACGCTCAATTATAGCATCAGCCCAGGGGCTTTGCAAGTTGGCAGTCCAAGCCGGTGATGTTGACATCTGGCACCGAATAGAATACAATAGGCCAAACAGGGTGCCAGTCCCAAAGAGGGGGTATATGACACATGGGTAAGACCTTTGCAGAAAAGCTCCTGGCCTTGAAAGCTGGTCTGGATGAGGTTGTACCGGGACAGATAGTGACCGTACGGCCTGACAAGCTCCTTACTCACGATAATACCTCGGCCGTTGCCAAGACATTCCGCAAGATGGGCGTGGACCGGGTGGCCGACCCTGGTATGAACGTGATCATCCTCGATCACGTGACCCCCGCTGCCAACGAAACCTATGCTCAAAGCCACAAAGAGACCCGCGAGTTTGTCCAGGAGCAGGGCATCGTCGGCCTTTTATGACGTTGGTGAGGGAATCTGCCACCAGGTTCTCCCGGAGCATGGTCATGCCCTGCCTGGCATGCTCATCGTGGGCAGTGACTCGCATACGCCAAGCCATGGGGCATTGGGTGCCTTTGCGGCCGGTATCGGGCGTACCGAGGCGGCCGCGGTCATGGCCACCGGCGAAATATGGCTGCGCGTGCCCGAAAGCCTGCGCATTGTCGTCGAGGGCGACCTGCCTGAACGGACGTCGGCCAAGGACCTGATCCTGTACATCATTGGCGACATCAGCGCCAGTGGCGCCGACTATATGTCTGTGGAGTTCGCCGGGCCGACCATCGAGGCGATGAGTGTGGGCAGCCGCCAGGTACTGTGCAACATGGCCGCTGAGATGGGCGCCAAGAATGGCTACGTGGCCCCCGATGCCACGACCCGGGCCTGGTTGGCAGGGCGCACGGCTGAGGCATACCTGGAGATCCTTCCTGACCCGGATGCGACTTATGCTCGGGAGCTGTACTACGATGCGAGCAAACTCGAACCGCAGGTAGCCAAGCCTCACCGGGTGGACAATACGGTTCCCGTTTCGGAGGCTGCGGGTACCCGGATCGACCAAGCCATTGTTGGCTCGTGCACCAACGGCCGTTTGGAGGATCTGCAGGCAGCAGCCGACATTCTTCGAGGCCGGCAGATCGCGCCGAGCGTACGCTTGTTGGTCCTGCCAGCGTCCCGTGAGGTACTGTTGTCAGCCATCGATGCGGGTGTTATCAGCGACTTGCTGGCTGCAGGAGCCACACTGCTCAATCCTGGTTGCGGACCGTGCCTGGGCGCGCACGAAGGCTGCATGGCGCCTGGCGAGCGATCGATTTCGACGGCGAACCGCAACTTCCGGGGGCGCATGGGTAGCCGCGATGCAGAGATCTACCTGGGCAGCCCAGCCACGGTGGCCGCCTCAGCGCTGGCTGGCGTGATCAGCGATCCTCGCAAGGTATAGTCGCGTCAGAATTCTCATCCGAAACCCTTTCTCACTTAGGAGGAAAACCTTGGAGACCCGAATCACGGGCCGCGTGTGGAAGTATGGCGACGATGTCAATACCGACGTCATTTTCCCGGGCAAGTATACCTATAGCATCTCCGATCGAAAGGAGATGGCCGAGCATGCCCTGGAGGATCTGGATCCTGATTTCGTTCAGAATGTCCGGCAGGGAGACATTATCGTTGCCGGGGGGAACTGGGGTTGTGGTAGTTCGCGCGAGCAGGCGGTCATCTGCTTGAAGGAGTCAGGTGTGGGCGCCATCGTGGCTCGATCCATCGCCCGCATCTACTTCCGGAACTGCATCAACGAGGGCCTGCCCATCGTTACCTGTGACGCGGTAGACACTCTGGAGACGGGGGACACGGTGACCATCGACTTTGACGCGGGTGTGGTCACCACCCCCAGCGCCGAATACAGCTTTCCTCCTCTGGCTCCATCGGTGATGGAGATCCTGGATACAGGCGGGCTGGTGCCCCACGTCAAGAGAAAACTGGGGATCGAATAGCCGGATGCGCGGCCGGGGCTGGCTCTCCGAGCTTGGCCAGGGATTGGTGCTGCTGTCTGTCGGAGCCATCGGCGCACTGGTTGGCTATGCCCTGGGTCTGATCGCAGGCGTCATTGCCGGGGCGCTGGTGGCTAGTGGCATCTATCGTTTGCTGGGTGGCGAACCTGGTCTCTGGCGGGGGAGATATGGCAGGGTTGGACGCTTGCTGCTGGGCACCGTCATCGGCGCGACCTTTGGCTCAGATCTCTGGGCTCCACTTCAGGCTGCCCTCCTGCCCATGCTCGGACTCGTAGGGATTGTTCTGGCTGTCGGATTGTTCCTCGGATGGGCCTTGTCCCATTTGGCCAGTCTGGACTGGCCAACCGCCATTATGAGTGCGATGCCAGGGGGGCTGCCGGCCATGGCCGCCCTGTCTGAGGAAGTGGATGCTGACTCGACAGTGGTCTCTGCCATCCATTTTTCGCGACTTACGACGATTCTGCTGCTTGTCCCGCTGCTGATACCATTGTTGACGGGGCTCTCTTCTGCATCATCTCTGGCTCCGACGCCGGAAGAACCGGCGGGCTTGGCGTCGTCATTGGCTGTCCTTGCCTTGGGCGTGTTTGGCGGCTGGCTTGCGCTCAGGCTTGGCATACCAACCGGCGACATGGTGGGGCCCATCTTGGTCGTGGGGGGCGCCAATCTGATGGGCGCGGATCTCGGCCCTTTGCCCGCGGGGTTCCGGAATGCGGCTATGTTATTCATTGGAACCGCCGTGGGTGCCCAGGTATCGAAGGCTAGCCTGCGCAAGCTGCGCCAGGTTCTGGTCCCGGCGGCTGCCATGATTGCAGTGTTGATTGGTGTGGGCCTGCTATTGGGCTGGGGACTGTCAGAGCTCACTCCCCTCGATCCAGTTACAGCGCTCTTGTGTGCTGTGCCAGGGGGGGCCAGCACCATGCCCATCATCGCCCATGACCTGGGCGGCGACATGCGGCTGGTGGCAGCCCTGCAGTTGACAAGACAATTGGTGATGCTGGTCGTTATTCCGCCAGCCCTGGGCTACCTGGTACGTTCCATGCGCCAGCGGCGCTTGGTTGCTCCGAAGCCCTAGTGCCTGAACCGAATCAGGTATTCGTATTCTAAAGGAGAACAGAAAAACCTCAAGGAGGACTGAGTAATGGCAAAGTACAGGATTGCGCTGATGCCCGGCGACGGCATTGGCAACGACGTGATGGACGCAGCCAAGATCGTTCTGGACAAAATCAACCTTGACGCCGAGTATGTCAATGCTGACATCGGTTGGGAGTTCTGGCGTGCGGAAGGCGAGCCGCTGCCAGAGCGTACGATGGACATCCTCAGGAGCTGCAACTGCTCGCTCTTCGCGGCAATCACCTCCAAGCCCAAGGAGGAGGCCGAGGCCGAATTGGTTCCGGAGCTTCAGGGCCAGGGGCTCGTCTACCGGAGCCCCATCGTACGCCTGCGCCAGGCATTTGACCTCTATGTGAACCTTCGGCCCTGCAGGGCGTTCAAGGGCAGCCCCCTCAACTTCCAGGATGGCATTGACATGGTGGTCTTTAGGGAGAATACCCAGGGCCTCTATGCCGGCGTCGAATTCCATCCTCTGCCGGCCGAAGTCCGGTCGGTCCTGGAGGAGAATAGCCCCGGTATGGCTGCCTTTGAGGGCGTTTCTTCCGAGGATATTGCCCTGTCGACCCGGATCTTTACTCGCGCGGGCTGCCAGCGCATCGTGCGCCATGCCTTCGAGTATGCGGCAAAGTTTGGCTATCCCACTGTGACGCTCGTCGAAAAGCCCAACGTCATCCGAGAAACCTCGGGCTTGATGGTGCGCGAGGCGCGCAAGATCGCGCCAAGAGTACCCGGGCATTGAGCTGTGGGAGACCAACGTCGATGCCATGGTGATGTGGATGGTCAAGAATCCCCAGGACTATGGCGTGATGGTGTCCAGCAACATGTTTGGTGACATCATCTCCGATCTGGCCGCCCAATTGGTCGGCGGCCTGGGCTTTGCCGCCAGCGGCAACATTGGCGACGAGTTTGCGGTCTTTGAGCCGACCCACGGCTCCGCGCCCAAGTATGCCGGCAAGTACGTGGCCAATCCCACTGCCATGCTTCTGGCCACCAAGCTGATGCTTGATTGGCTGGGCGAGACCGAGACGGCCGCGGCACTGCAGCAGGCCATCGCCGACGTGATCGCCGAAGGCCAGGTTCGCACCTACGATCTTGGTGGCGATAGCGGTACCCTGGATGTGGCCCGCGCCGTCGCCGACAAGCTGTAGATAGCACTGCTCCAGGTACTGCTCTCGGGTGCCTCGGGCCTGCACGAACCGATGATTGTCCAGGGTGCCAGGTGTGACTAGCGCGCCTGGTACCTTGGATCCAACTGAGAGAGATGGACAAGAGCCAGAGCGTCCTCTTGTCCGTCTCACACAATACGCAATACGCAACAGTAACACGCACACACGTACCATGGATTACGATTCCCAGTCTCATGAGCAGGGGGGATGACTATGGACTTTGGTTGGAACGAGGAACAACGGCTTTGGCGGCAGACAGTGCGCGACTTTGCCCAGAAAGAGATCGCCCCGCGGGTGCGCGAGATCGACACCCAGGAGCGCATCCCGCGCGAGATCATCAAGGGCATGGCCGGCTGGGTCTGCTGGCCCCCGTTTGCTCCGAAGAGTATGGCGGCGCGGGCATGGACTGGACCCTGGCCGCCATCGCCGCCGAGGAACTGGGCCGGGCCGACATCAGCTTGGCGGTGCCGGTGCTCTACCTGGTGGAGGCGGCCTGGGGCTTTATCCTTGACCAGTACGGCACGCCGGAACTCAAGGCCAAAGTCCTGCCCAGGGTGTGGCCGGCGAAGCGTTCCTGGGCATCGCTACCACCGAGCCTGAGGGCGGGTCTGACATTCTTGGGACCTGCCGGACCAAGGCGGTACAGCAGGGGGATAGTTGGGTGCTCAACGGCGAAAAGATGTACATCAGCGGCGTGCGCGAATCGCTGGAGATGGGCGGCGTTCACCTGCTGCTGGCCCGCACGGACCCAGACCCCGAGGCCGAGCACAAGGCATTTACCTTTTTCGCCCTGCCGCTGCAAGGCACGCCGGGCATCACGCCCACCTATTTTGAGGACATGGGCCGGATGGGCATCTCGACCGGAGGCTTTGCCCTGGAGGACGTGGGCTTGCCTGATGCCCACCGGGTGGGCGACGTGAACCGCGGCTTTTACCACGCCATGGAGGGCTTTTCGGCGGCGCGCGTGCTCATTGGCGCGACCTGTGTGGGCGCTTCCGAGGCGGTGCTGGAGATGGGCATGGAGCACGTCAAGGAGCGCCAGGCTTTTGGCCGTCCCCTGGCTGCGTACGAGGGCATTCCTTCCCCCTGGCCGATCACTATGCCCACTTGGAGAGCACGCGCCTGTTGGTCTACAAGGCGGCGTGGACGATGGATCAAAAGTACGGCGCCGGGACCCAGAACCCACTATGACATCGCCCTGGCCGCGGCTTTGGCCAAGCTGCGCGCCCCCCAGGTGGCTTTTCCATCATGAACGAGGTGGCCGACTGGTTCGGGGCCATGGCCTACACCAAAGAGTGTCCGGTCGAGATGGGCATCCGCGGCATCCGCTCCTATTCCATCGGCGCCGAAGGAACGATGAATATCATGCGCCTGGTCATTGCCCGCGAATTGCTGGGTGCCGAGTTTTTGCCCTACCGGCACTAGGGGCCAGAGACTGGATACTAGAGACTAGGGATTCGTCGTTGCGAGAGTGATGTCCAGATCGCGCACCACGCAACACGTAGCCCGCACCACGAAACACACCATAGGGAGGCCTACCGTGCAGGTTTTCATCGCTGGTATCATGCAGGGCTCACGGCTGGACCGCTACATTGATACCCAGGACTACCGCCGGAACATCGCCGAGGCGATCCTGGCCCAATATCCTGACTGGGTAATCGTGGATCCCAACGAACTCCATCCCAATGGCGTGGACTATGACGACGACACGGCCAAGGCGACGCTGCTGGAGCTGTTTGCTCTGGCGGGCCAGGCTGATCTGGTGGTGGCCTTTGCGCCCGAGGCAAGCATGGGCACGGCCATCGAGATGTGGGAGGGTTTTCGAGCTGGCAGCCCGTTGGTCACTATCTCGCCCATGTCTGCCAACTGGGTCGTCCGCCACCTGTCCGACGTGGTGCTGCCCGATCTGGACAGCTTTCGGTCCTGGGTAGCGGAGGGTGGCCTGGCGCGGTTCTTGGACTGAGGCTGCCGGCCTGGTGCTGTCCAACAGCGTAGGGTTTGACAACCAGCCCATCCTGGGCTAGAATATTGTCTATGAGAGCTATCATCTGCCAGGGTATGACCCGGCAGCGTCTTGCCGGGTGCTGCTAGCTATAAGCTGATAGCTTATCCGCCCCCATAGCTCAGTGGACAGAGCAACGGCCTTCTAAGCCGTGGGTCGCAGGTTCGAACCCTGCTGGGGGTGCTTTTCTTTTCAACCAGTATCTGTGTGCCAGTACTGGCCAGGAGCGAGGTCGAAGATCATCCCCCCTATCTTGGCTCTCTGGCGGATTTGCGCGGTACACGCTAGCGATCCAGGGCAAGAGAAGATTCTTGACAGAAAGGTCAGAGTCAACGCTATGGAAGACAAACCTCAGTCTCGTCTAATTTCGCTTGGTGACGGAGCAGCCCAATATTCGCCCGTGTTGGAGGGACCTCCGGATAGCGTCGCCTTGCACTCAGGGGTGGTGACGCTTGCACCAGGCAGTTCGGTGGGAATGCACAGCACCAAGGGCTGGGAGGAATTGATCACTGTCCTGGAAGGGCAGGGTGAGCTACTGATCGTCGGACAGGATCCTCTGGTCATTGAGCCTGGGGTTGCAGCATATTGTCCCCCGCAGACGGATCACAACGTGGTGAATACTGGCTCAGGTACCCTGCGGTACATCTTTGTCGTGACCGAGGTGATGAGCTAGTCGGTCGGGCTATGGATGCCACCATTCCAGGCGCACAAGGTCCTCATCGGGCTGAAAGCCAGGATGTCCCCAGGCGCCAGGCTGGAGAAATGCGATGAAGTCAGAGAGAATGGATCCACCTATCCGCGTCGTTGGCATCTGCGGCAGTCTGAGGGAAGCCAGCTACACGCGTCTGGCGCTTCGGGTCGCCCTGCAGGGTGCGGAAGAGGTGGGAGCCCAGACCCATCTGGTCGATCTGCGCGACTATGACCTTGCTCTTTGCGATGGGCGTAGGGATGAGAACACCTACCCGGATGGGGTGCTCCAGATGCGCCAGAACGTGGCTGAGGCGCACGGCATCCTTCTGGGGACGCCCGTCTACCATGGCGGCTTTAGCGGCGTGTTAAAGAACGCGTTGGACCTCATGGGCTTTCGAGAATTTGAGGGCAAGATGATCGGCCTCGTCGGAGTCTCTGGCGGACGGACAGGGGCGGTGCATGCGCTCAACACCCTCCGTTCCATTGGCCGGGCGCTCCATGCCTGGGTGATCCCGGAGGAGGTCTCGATCCCCGAAGCCTGGAATGCCTTTGATGTCGCAGGACGTCCCAAGGATCCAGAATTGGAGCAGCGTCTGAACGATCTGGGGCGGCAGGTGACCCGATTTTCCCTCCTGCATACCTCCGATCAGGTGCGAGAATTTCTCAGGATGTGGGAAAGTGCGCCAGCAAACCCTGGCGCGGCGGATCAATAGCCGAACAGTGCTGGTGGCCGAGGGCGAAGAGCGGCCATCTAGCTTGCACCGATGTTGACTGAGGCCCTCCCCCTCAAGAAGCTGGCGTGGTGGCCTGTCGGGTATGGATCTTTCTGACAATGGCTGTCAAGTGGTTGTCTTAAAGATGGCCCGTGGGCGTCAAGTTGCGACCGGCCTTCTACAGTAGAGTGGTAATCAGACAGGCGCCGAACCGGCTTTCAGGCCGGGCGTCTGCTGCTGTATGTGGGGGTCAGCCCGGTCGACTCAGCGCCGTTGTGTCTTTCAAGGAGGTATTTGCATGCTTACCCGAATATCAGTGATGCTCGTCTTGCTCCTGCTATCGCTGTCGCTTGTAGCTTGCGACTCTGGTGGTTCGTCAGACAGTTCTGACCCGATGGACGCCGTGCCAACCGTCGAAAAAGTTAACGTTGTTTCAGCGACGGGTGAGGTACGCCCGGCCCGGTGGGCGAACCTGAGCTTCCCCATGGGGGGCACGGTGACCACCATGTACGCGGAGGAAGGGCAGGACGTAGAGGCCGGAGAACTGCTCGCCGAGCTTGACGCCATCCAGTTGGAAAGGGCAGTCGCCGAAGCGGAAGCAGCCCTTTCTTCCGCGGAGGCCAGCCTGGCTCAAGTCAAGGCGGAGGCCCACCCGCAGGACGTGGCGTCGGCAGAGCAGGCCGTGGCCGCCGCTCAATCGAATGGGGCGGTAGCTCAGGCGCAGATCGAGGCCGCTGAGGCGGGGCTGGGCCAGGCACGTTCGGCGGTGGCTGCCGTTCAGGATGCTGTAGCGGTTGCCCAGGCCCAGGTGACCATCGCCGAGGCCGGCGTCAAGATCGCAGAGGCTGAACTACTGCGTTCCCAGGCTGGCGCCCGTGCGGAGGAGTTGGCCAGCGCCCTCGCCGGTTTGGAGCAGGCCCGCGCAGCCGTCCGCCTGGCCCAGGCGCAGTACGACCGCTCAGACAGGTCCAGTGACACACCCCAGGCGCTGGCCCTGGAGCTGGCGACCCTCGACCTGGAACGGGTGCAGGCAGAGTACGATCGGCTGGCCGCTGGCCCTCGCCAAACGGACCTGGCGCCGGCACGAGCTGCCATCGAGAACGCCCGGGCCCAGAAGGCCTTGAGTCAAGTCCAGGTTACCCAGGCCGAGACGCAGGTGGCCCAGGCCGAGAGCCAGGTCGTACAGGCCGGTGCAGCCGTGAGCCAGGCTCAGGCGGGGTTGGAAGCCGCAAAAGCCCAGACTGCCCAGTCCCAGGCGGCGCTGGACCGGCTGCTGGCTGGCCCCACGGCTGAGCAGGTGGCTGTGGCGGAGGCCGCTGTGGCTCAGGGGCGCGAAACGGTCGCCACGGCCCAGGCCATGCTTGACCGGGCCAGGCTGACCGCACCCTTTGATGGAACCGTGGGCCTGGTATATGTCCGCGAGGGGGAGGAGGTACTCCCGGGCCAGACCGTGATGGTGTTGGGTGACCTGGCCGATCTGCGGGTGGAGACGACGGACTTGGATGAGATCGACGTGGCTGTGGTTCGGCCTGGCCAACCCGTCGACCTGACCTTTGATGCTCTGCCTGAGAAGGTTCTGCCGGGCCGCGTCGCTCGCATCGCATCCATGGCCACACCGGGCCAGGGCGCCACTACCTACGCCGTGATCATCGAGTTCGAAGAAACCGATCCTGCCCTGCGCTGGGGCATGACGGCATTCGTGGATATCGAGACGGAATAAGCTGCCGAGTTGGTCAAATGAGTCTGAAGGGGTCTGTGGGGCCGACCTGTTGGTCCTCTCGGTCTCCTGATGCCTCTTCGGAGTGATACATGATCTGGAAGAATCTCTTCCGCCGCAAAGGACGCACACTGCTGACGCTCTTTGGCATAGCCATCGGTGTCTCGGCCATCATTGCTTTAGGGGCAATGGCAGCCGGGATGCGCGCGGGCTATGACGCCATGGCCACAGGCAGCGATGCCGACCTGGTGCTCACCCAGGAAAGCGCTATGGATATTACCATGGGCGGACTGGAGGAATCGGTCGGCGAGCTGCTGCTGGGCTGGCCTGAGGTCGTAGAGGTCGATGGCGCGCTGGTAGGCAACGTCCAGGCTGAGGATTCGCCCTATTTCTACATCTATGGCTACGACCCCGAGGGTTTCGCCATCACCCATTTCCGTATCGTTGAGGGTCAGGCGTTGGACGAAGCGCGGCGGGTTCGGGGCAAGCCCATTCTGCTCGGCCGGACTGCGGCGGATAGCCTGGACAAGGGGGTAGGCGAGACCCTGCGCATCACGGGTGGGGCTTTTCGCATCGTTGGCATCTATGAAACCGGTTCCGCCTTTGAGGATGGTGGGGCAGTCATGGCGCTGGATGAGGCTCAGTCCTTGCTACTGCAGCCGCGCCGTGTTTCCATGTACTACCTCCGCCTGCGGAGCCCCGAGGAAGAAGCCCGTCTGCGAACCAGGATAGATCGCTACCTCGACGACGTGACCCTGTCCACCACGTCCGAGTTCGCCGACCGTCAGCAGATGGTCGCGTATATGGAGGGTTTTGCCTGGGGGATCTCGGGTCTGGCCATTCTCATCGGCGGCTTGGTGATGACCAACACCCTGTTCATGTCAGCCTTTGAGCGCACGCGGGAGATCGGCTTGCTGCGGGCCCTCGGCTGGCGCAGGGGCCAGGTCATGCGCCTCATCCTGGGTGAATCCTTGGTGCTCTCCCTCCTGGGCGGCCTTGTCGGCATCGCCCTGGGAGTCGGGCTGGTCAGTCTCATCAGTGGCAGCGGCGGGCTTGGCTTCTTGAGTATGGCTGGCACCCACTTTACGCCCGACCTCTTTGTCCGGGCCCTGATCGTCGTGGTGATCCTGGGCCTGGTAGGCGGGGCCTACCCGGCCTGGTGGGCCAGTCGCCTGCTGCCGCTGGAGGCGCTGAACTATGAGGGCGGTGGTGGCTCGGATCCGCCTCGCTTCCTGCCGGGTGGACTCACGCTGCGTAATCTCTGGCGGCGGCGGACCCGTACCCTCCTGACCGTACTCGGAATCGCCGTAGGTATTGCGGCCATCGTCGGCCTGAGGGGGTTGATGGCGGGCTTTGGAGAGGGCTATACGGCCATCGCCATGGGGAGTGAAATGGACCTCATGGCTCTGGAGGCGGACGTCTCTGACATGGGCTATAGCACCATCGATGAACGGGTGGGCGCGCGCCTGGCCGCGCTGCCTGACGTGGCGGGGGTCTCTGGCACAGGCTTTGCCTTCTCCAGTACGGAAGAGATGGCCTTTTTCATCCTGTGGGGCTACAATCCCCGTGAGTTTGGCATCGATCATTTCAAAATCGTGGAAGGGGAGCCGCTGGCCACCAACCGGCAGATGCTCCTGGGCCATCAGGCCGCTGAAACGCTGGGCAAGGGGGTGGGCGACACGATCCGCGTGCTGGGCAGCTCGTTCCGGGTTGTGGGTATCTTTGAGACAGGGGTAGCCTGGGAGGAGGTCGGGGGGTGATCACCCTCCGCGACGCCCAGAGGCTGGCCGGCAGGCCGCACCAGGTCACCATGTACGGAATCAAGCTCCGCGACCCCGGCAAGGTAGAGGAAGTCAAAGCCTACCTGGACGCCAATTTCCCCGAGATCGACGTCTCCCTCAGCTCCGAGTTTACTGAGGCCATACCAGACCTCCAGGCATCGCAGCAGATGATTGGCCAGATCGCGTTCCTGGCTGTGCTAATCGGCGGCGTCGGAATGCTAAACACCATGCTGATGAGTGTCCTGGAGCGGACGCGCGAAATCGGCGTGCTGCGAGCCTTGGGTTGGCGGCGGCGCCAGGTGGTGGGCATGACCTTGCGCGAAGCGCTGGTCCTGGGCTTGATTGGCGGCATTACGGGCATTCTCCTGGGCCTGGGTTTTGCCTGGGCAATCATGCAGATTCCGGCTATTAAGGGGATGATGGAGCCGAGCTATACGCTCGATCTTTTCTTGCTGGCACTGGTAGTAGGCCTGATGACAGGTGTGCTGGGCGGGCTTTATCCTGCCTGGCGGGCGACGCGCATGCAGCCGGTTGAGGCGCTGAGGTACGAATAGGATAGTCCGTGGGAGAATTGTGATACATGGATGCACTGGTTGAGACAAGGGAACTGACCAAAATCTACGGAGACGGCGACGAGGTACGGGCCCTGGATGGGGTGGATCTGATCATTCCACAGGGGGAGATGGTCGCTGTGATGGGGCCTTCGGGCAGCGGCAAGAGCACGCTGCTGAACATGCTGGGCGGGCTGGACCGGCCCACCAGCGGCCAGGTATTGATCGACGGTCAGGATCTGGCAGCCGTCCGCAACCTGGACAAGTTCCGGGCGCAGACGGTGGGTTTTGTCTTTCAACTACACAATCTGTTGCCCACGCTTACGGCAATGGAGAATGTAGAAGTGCCCATGCGCGGGCAACCCATCGGCCGCCGGGCGCGGCGCGCGCGGGCCAGGGAGTTGCTGGATCTGGTTGGGCTGGCCGACCGCACGAAGCATCTGCCCTCACAACTGTCAGGCGGCCAGCGCCAGCGGGTAGCCATTGCCCGCTCTCTGGCCAACGAACCACAACTCATCCTGGCCGACGAACCGACCGGCAACCTGGACAGCACCTCTGGTACAGAGATTATGGAACTGCTAGCTGAATTGAACAAGAGCCAGGGGACGACCATTATCGTCGTGACCCACGACCGGCGGGTAGCGCGGGCCACGGATCGCATTTTGACCATGCGCGATGGGCAGATCCGGGATGACCACACGGTGGCTGACCCGCTCACGGAGGATTTGAGAGAGTTGGGTCGCTCGCGCCTGGGACAACGGCTGATGAATGGCAGTGTCGAGGAACTGGGCCCGCTGAGCGAGGCCCTGGTGAGGGATGGCCAGCTTACACCAGAGGCTGAGGGCTTTGTGGAGGTACTGCGTGAACTGGTCTAGGTTCGCAAAAGAACCAATCCAAGTCGCCTATTCTGCTTCGCCTTCGAAGAACATACCCAATTGCTGCTGGTCGTTGACCACTGCCAACTTTCGTACCTGTAGCTCGGCATCGTCCAGAGAGTCGCCGCAACGTCGAGCCAGGGCCATACCCCACTCGTAGAGGGCGATGGCCTCCTCCAGTGTCAGTTCCCCCTCTTCAAGGCGCTGAACAGTCTCTTCCAGTTCGCCGAACGCTTTTTCAAAGGATAGGTCCTCTACCGAAATGGGGCTCTTTGCTTCGCTCGTCATGTTTCGCTCCTCGTCACGGCCTCGAATTCCCCGTCCTGCACGCGGATCCCTAACGGGTCCTCGCTGGTCACCTGGTCCACGCTGCGTACCACCGTACCCGTATCCAGCAGCCGGACGACCGCATAGCCTCGCTCCAAAGTAGAGAGCGGACTCAGGCTTCCCAGTCGTGCCTGGAGCCCTACCAACCTGGAGCGGCGCAGTGCCAGGGTACTTGTCAGGGCGCGGTTGGCACGGTGTGTGAGGTCGTCTACCTGCTGGCGATAGGCTCCCAATCGAGTCTGAGGGGAGAGGCGCTGCAATTCCCTCTGCCGCTGATCCAGTGCCTGTCGTGCCTGGTCCAATCTTTGCCCCATGGCCCCTTCCAGCCGGGTCGCCCCGGCCAGGATCATCTGCCGGAGGTCTGCCTGGTCGGGGACGGCCAGCTCTGCAGCAATGGAGGGCGTGGGCGCCCGCAGATCGGCCACGAAATCGGCGATGCTAGAATCGGTCTCGTGGCCTACGCCGCTGACCACCGGGTGGCGGCAGGCAGCGATGGCCCTTGCCACACGCTCGTCGTTGAAGGCCCACAGGTCCTCCAGAGATCCGCCGCCACGGACAAGCAGAATCAGGTCCACGTCGTCCCGGCCATCCAAAATCTGTAGCGCGGCGACAATCTGGTCTGGGGCCTGATCGCCCTGGACCAACGTGGGAACCAATAGCACTTGCACCAGCGGGTAGCGACGGCGCAGTACGTTGAGGACATCCTGCAGGGCAGCTGCCTGCGACGAGGTAACGATGCCCAGCACCTGGGGGAACTCGGGAAGAGGGCATTTGTGTTGGTCGTCGAATAGCCCTTCTTCCTTGAGCTGGTCGCGCAGTTGCTCATAGCGGGCGTGCAGATCACCCCGGCCGGCGGGGCGCAACTGGTCCACGTAGAGTTGGTAACTGCCCCGGACAGCATAAACAGAGATATACCCATGGGCCAATACCGCATCGCCCTGCTTGGGCTTCCAGGTCAAGCGTCCCGCCGCCGAGCGCCACATCACACAGCTAAGCGCCGCATCTGCGTCCTTGAGGGTGAAATAGAGATGCCCCGAGGGATACTGCCTGTGATTCGATATCTCACCGCTCAGCCAGATGTCTTGCAGCAGATCGTCTGATTCAAGCAGTCCTGTGATGTGCCGGGTCAGCGAGGATACCGTCCAAGTCTGGGTACTGGAGAATCCGTATTGGATATGGGTCATTCTTCGTCCGTTGTCCGCCCGTCGTCCTGCGTCTCTGTGACGCTGCGGACGATGGCTTCTGCCACGACTTCGGCGGCGTAGGCGCCAATCAGATTCACATCGCCTCGTTTCTGACCGCTGGTCAGGGCAAACAAAGTGTCGCCGTCCAGCATCGTATGCGCCGGTCGCACAGTTTTCGCCAACCCATTGTGGGCCATCTGGGCCACCTTGTTCACTTCCTCCTTGGTCAGGCGCGCGTTCGTGGCCACCACTCCAACGACGGTCTGACCTCGAGCAGCAAAACGTAAAACGGCCTTGCCCATCATGCCTTTCATCGTCGCCAGCGTGTCCGCAAAGCCCTCACCTCTCAGTGCCCTCGCCCCAGCAAGGATTTCTCCGTTCCGAGGATCGATGACATCACCAAAGGCATTCACCGCCACGATGGCTCCTACGACGAGCCCCCGGCCCAAGTCTATGCTGGCTGTGCCGATGCCTGATTTGGTCGAACGTGCCGCACCCAGGATTGCACCTACCCTGCAGCCAGTCCCAACGCCGACACTGCCCTCAAGCACCGGGCCTTCGCCCGCCGCCTCCGAGGCGGCGTAGCCCATCGCTGCATCGGGCCGGACGTCGGCGCGGCCAAGACTCAGATCAAAGATGACGGCAGCCGGGACAATGGGCACCTTGGCCACGCCAGTGTCGTAACCAATCCCCTGCTCCTCCAACCAGCGGACCACGCCACCGGCTGCATCCAGGCCGAAAGCACTGCCCCCGCTCAGCAGTACGGCGTGGACCCGCTGCACCATGTGCATGGGCCGCAGCAGATCAGTCTCTCGGGTCCCGGGCGCCCCACCTCGCTGGTCTACCCCACCCACGGCCCCCTGCGGCGGGCATAGGACCACCGTGCAGCCGGTCATCGCCTCTGCGTTGGTGGCGTGCCCTACGCGGATGCCGGGAACGTCGGTGATGGCGTTGTGCCAGGTCCTGGTCATGAAAGTCTCCGTGATGCGTGTTGCGTCATACGTGATGCGTGATACGAGTTTCGTATGGTCTATCGTCGGGCGCTCAAGACATCTGGATGCCGCTATCTTGCAGATACTGCGTCACGTCCTGAGAATCTGACATGCCCTCGTCGATGAAGGCTTTGCAGATGAAATACCCGCTGTACATCGGCGTTCGGCCTGCATCAGTCAGGATCGAGTGCTTATAGCGAAGAATCTGCTCGCGCAGGTTATGGGTCATTCTCTCTTTGAAGCGCTGCATCTCTACCATCTTTGCTTCAATGACCGCATCCGTTATGAACCAGATGTCGATCTTCCAAGGACGTTCCCAGTCGCCATAGTCGATCCGGGCCTTCAAATACAAGCCGCCAGGCAGATCTGGGGTTCTGGATTTTTGGAACACTACTTGGTAGACCAATGCAGAGCTGGCAAACTGGCTCCCGACGCTAAAAGCCTCTGCGATGGATGTCTGGGACAGGTAGACGTCGATGTCTGGGTACATCATCAGGTCGAGGAAGTAGCTCCCGGTGAACACGACCTGTCCATAGGGACTCAAGATATCGTACAGCCTGACCTCTTTCAGAACAGAGTCGGCTTCCTGTCGCAATCTGGATGCTCGCTTGATCGGGTCAGATCTGGGAAGGCTCATGGTACCAACGGGTTCCCGCCGAGCAGAATCACCACCTGGTCCAGGATCCGTTCCGCGACTCGGTCCTTGGACAGAACTGGCATCTCCTCAACCGTGCCGTCGGTCCGGAGGAGCGTAACCTGGTTCGTCGCCGCGCCCATGGCCTGCCGGGCATCGTTGGCCACAATGAGATCCAGGCGCTTGCGTTCAAGCTTGCTCTGGGCGTTCTCCAATAGGTTTTCCGTCTCGGCGGCAAAACCGACGACCACCTGGTTGTCCTGGCGTATCTTGGCGACTTGGGCCAGGATGTCGGGCGTGCGGGCCAGCTCTATTGCCAGACCTTCTTCGCCCTTCTTGATCTTTTGGGCCGCTGCAGCCACGGGATGATAGTCGGCGACAGCAGCCGCCATTATCAGTACGTCAGCATTGTCCATGGTTTCCAGCACGGCATCACGCATCTGCCTGGCGGTCTCGACCGGAACCAACACCGCGCCAAAGGGAGCTACGCTGCCCGACTGTGCTGATCAGCGTTACTTGGGCGCCCAGGTCTCGCGCAGCCCGGGCCAGCGCGTAGCCCATCTGGCCTGAGGATCGGTTGCCCAGGAAGCGGATAGGGTCCAATGGCTCTCTCGTGCCCCCAGCAGTGACGATCACCCGCTTCCCGGCCAGCGCGCCCTGCCGGCCCAGTGCCCAGCAGGCTGCATCCAGAATTTCTTCTGGCTCAGCCATGCGCCCTATACCACTGGCTCCCGAGGCCAGCCTCCCTTCCCCAGGCCCGACGAGGGTCACGTCGCGCAGCCTTTGCAGGCGGGCCACGTTGTCCTGGGTCAGGGGGTTGCTCCACATGTGGCTTTCCATGGCGGGAGCCAGCAGGATGGGCGCCTCGGCGGCCAGCGCAGTGGTGGTCAGCATGTTGTCAGCCAATCCAGCAGCCAGCTTGGCGATGGTGTTGGCCGTGGCGGGGGCGATAACTAATATCGCAGCGCGCCTGGCCAGGCTGACGTGGCCGATGTCTGTCTCTGCCAGAAGGCTAAACATGTCGGTGACGACCGGGCGGTGGGTGAGGGCCTGGAAGGTCAAGGGGGTGACGAACTCGCGGGCGGCATCGGTGAGGATCACATCCACCTCCGCCCCCACCTTGACCAGGTGGCTGCACAGCGCCGCCGCCTTGTAGGCCGCAATCCCACCGGTGATGCCCAGAACGATCGATTTGCCTTTGAGGTTCATGGTTATTGTCGAGGGAGACATGGGGTTCGGAAACTGGGGACTGGAACAGACCGAATTCCCCGACCCCCTATCCCAGATTCATCTCCCAGATGAGGCGAAGCCCCTCGAGCGTCAGCCAGGGATCCACCGCATCGATCACACCCGTCTCGGCAGCGATGAGCGGGGCCAGTCCACCGGTGGCGATGACTTTCATGGCCGGCCCCAGTTCGGCGCGGAAGCGAGCGACAATGCCTTCCACCAGGCCAACATAGCCAAAGAGCAGCCCTGACTGCATCGACTGGACGGTATTCTTGCCGATGACGGCCGGCGGGCGGACCAGATCAATGCGGGGTAGCTTGGCCGTCCGTTGGAACAGCGCCTCGGCAGCAATACCAATACCAGGCGCGATGGCGCCACCCAGATAGTCTCCCTCGGCCGAGAGCGCATCGAAAGTGGTAGCGGTGCCAAAGTCTACCACGCAGGCCGGCGTGCCATAACGGTGGCAGGCGGCCACGGCATTGACCACCCGATCGGCTCCTACCTCGGCGGGGTTGTCATAGCGGATGTGCACTCCCGCGTCTATCGAGTCGCCGACCACGAGAGCAGCCTGGCCAAAGTAACGGTGGGACAATTTCTCAAAGATGCCTGTCAGCGGGGGTACCACGCTGGCAACGATCACACCTTCAACGGATGCTGGATCCCGGTCCGAGCGCTCGAAGAGATTGAGGATCAGCATGGCGTATTCGTCGGCCATTTTCTGGTGGTCGGTGGCGATACGCCAGTGGGTCACCAGTTCTCTGTCTTGGTACAGGCCCATGAGTATGTTGGTGTTGCCGATGTCTATGCAAAAAAGCGCCAAAGATCCTCCATACGAGGGGGCTGGCAGGCCCGTTGGCTCGCTGCCAGATCACAGATGCGTGGCCGGGCTTCTGGTTTAGGGTCCGGGAATGTTCAGCCCGCCCGTCAGCATGGGGAGCAACCAGGTAAGCAGGATCCAGATCACGAGTACGATGCCGATGATGATCCACATGCGGCGCATCGCTGACTGCGGATCCCTTTTTCGTTTCGGTTCCTCGGGCTTGGGCAGCGCTTGGTCGCAGCGCCAGCAGATGTCACGTTCCTCTGGGTTGTACACGCCGCAATTGGGACAATCCATCCGGGTCTCCACCGTCCTTTGCGTGCATTATATACGAAAACCGCCCAAGTGTCCACCTGGGCGGTTGTCTGGTGAAAGGTATGGAAAGACCTGGCAGGGTTTCCAAACCCTGCCAGGTCTTTCTCGTACGCTCGTCAAAGTTAGGCCTGGACCTAATCTCCCTGCCAGCGCAGGATCGGCTGGCGCGCCGCTCGGACTTCGTCCAGGCGGCCGACGGGTGCGGTGTAGGGCGCCTCGTGGAGCACATCAGGGTCTGTCAACGCCTCGTCGCGGATGGAGCGCAACGCTGCAGCAAAGGCATCCAGAGTCTCTTTGCTCTCGGTCTCTGTCGGCTCGATCATCAGCGCCTCGGGCACATTGAGGGGAAAATAGTTGGTGGGTGGGTGGAAGCCATAGTCGATGAGGCGCTTGGCAATGTCCAGGGCGTGGACATCGGGCGCTCCGGGGATGATTCCCTGGGCCACAAACTCGTGCATGTGAGTTCGGTCGTGGGAGATAGGAAAGACGCCATCCAGCTGGCTCTTGAGGTAATTGGCGTTGAGTACAGCCATCTCACTGGCCCGGCGCAGGCCCTCAGCGCCCAGCGTGCGGATATAGGTGTAAGCCCGTACCAAGACCCCAAAATTGCCGTAGAAAGCCTTCACACGGCCGATGCTCTTCTCAGGTATGACCAGGTGGAAGCAGATCGCCTCTGCATCGCCGGCCTGTTCGGCTGCTTCGTCCCAATCCTTGCCGCAGCTACAGTCGCACCCCGCCTCCGTGCAGTGGCAGAGTTCAACGATAGGGCCGGGCAGGTAAGGCACAAGCTTTTCGGTGACGCCCACCGGGCCAGCGCCGGGCCCACCACCGCCATGCGGGGTAGAAAAGGTCTTGTGCAGGTTAAAGTGCATCACGTCAAAGCCCAATTCTCCTGGCTTGGCGATGCCCATGATGGCATTAAAGTTGGCGCCGTCACCATAGATCAGCCCACCACAACCATGGATCAGGTCCATGATCTCGGGCAACTGCTCCTCAAAGAGGCCCAGGGTATTGGGGTTGGTCAGCATCAAGCCGCAGATCGTCTCGTCGCAGACGGAGCGCAGGGCCTCCAAGTCGACATTGCCCCGCTCATCCGATGGTACCTCAATCACGTCCAGACCGCTCATCGCTGTCGTGGCCGGATTGGTACCATGGGCGCTATCGGGCACAATGATCTTGGTGCGTTTTTCGTCTCCACGATCGACGTGATAAGCGCGCATGATCAGTACGCCGGTCAGCTCGCCGTGGGCCCCTGCTGAAGGCTGCAGGGTCACGCCGGCAAAACCACCGATTTCCTTCAGCATCTCCTGGAGTTCGTACATGAGCAGCAGATTGCCTTGCACGGTGTGGGGGTTCTGGTAGGGATGGGTCTTGCCAAAACCGGGCAGGCGGGCGGCGGCCTCGTTCACCTTGGGATTGTACTTCATGGTGCACGAGCCCAGGGGATAGAATCCGATGTCGATGGCCCAGTTAAGCTGGCTGAGGCGCACATAGTGACGGGCCAGGTCCAGCTCGCTGACCTCGGGCAGGTCTACGCTTTCGCGGAGCATGGACTCGGGTGGCAACTCGGCTTTGGGCACATCCAGCGCTGGGAGTGTTGTTGCTGTGCGGCCAGGCTTGCTCAGTTCGTAGATGATCGGCTCTGCGCCAGCGCAGCGAACGCCAAAGTCTGCTTTCATCAGCCCACCTCCTTTACCGACTCGGCCAGAGCATCTACCAGGGCGTCGATCTCTCTGCGGCTGATGACCTCGGTCACACACAGCAGCATGTGGTTCTCCAGACGGGGGTAGTCGCGACCCAAATCGTAACCGCCAATGATGCCCCATTCGTTGAGCAGATAGTCGTTGACATCCTTGACCGGTGTGGGACAGCGAACGACGAATTCCCTAAAGAAGGGCTTGCCCCCAACAACCTGGTAGCCATCCAGTTTACCGATGCGGGTGGCGGCATAGTGGGCTTTGTGATAGCAGAGCTCGGCCAGCTTGCGCAGGCCCGCCGGACCCAGAGCGGCCAGATGGACGGCTGTGGCGAGAGCGCAAAGGGCTTGATTGGTGCAGATATTGGAGGTGGCGCGTTCGCGGCGGATGTGCTGCTCGCGGGTAGAGAGGGTCAGGACAAAGCCTCGTTTTCCCTCGGCATCCACGGTCTGCCCTACCAGCCGTCCAGCCGACTTGCGCACGTACTGTTGGCGGCAGGCAAAGATTCCCAGGTACGGCCCGCCATAGTTCAGCCCGTTGCCCAGGGCCTGGCCCTCACCAACGACCACATCGGCTCCATAGTCGCCCGGCGGCTTTAGCAGGCCCAGGCTGATGGGGTCGGTGACCACGATCAGGAGTGCCTTGACCGCGTGGACCTTTTCAGCCAGGCCCTCCAGATCCTCGATCTCACCGAAAAAGTTGGGGCTCTGGACGATCAGACAGGCGGTATCCTTGTCCACGAGACCTGCCAGATCCCCTATCGCGGTGCCGCTCTCCTGTCCCATGGGCGCCGAAGGGGTGTCGTCGCCGACAACCTCGACACCCATGCCCTGCGTGTAGGTACGGACCACGGCCCGGTATTCAGGGTGGACAGCCGGGGAGACGACTACCTTCTTCCGGCGCCCGCGGTGCACGCTGATGGCCATGATCACGGCTTCGGCGGTAGAGGTCGCACCGTCATAATGCGATGCGTTGGCTGCATCCATGCCGGTCAGGGCGCAGACCATGCTCTGGTATTCGAATATGCTCTGTAGCGTGCCCTGGCTGATCTCAGGCTGGTATGGGGTATAGGCCGTATAGAACTCGGAGCGGCTAATGACATGGTCCACGATGCGGGGGACATAGTGGTCATAGGCGCCAGCGCCCAGAAAACTGGAAAAGTGACCGGTATCCAAGTTTTCCTCTGTCATGGCCTGAAGATCGGCCATGATCTCCATTTCGGACAGTGGTTCTGGCAGTTTCAGCTCGGGGAAAAGATAGCTCGCCGGCACGTCGTGAAAAAGGTCATCTACCTGTTCTACGCCGATGGCGGCCAGCATTTCCAGCCTGTCCGCGTCCGTGTGCGGAAGGTAGGTCATGGACAACTCCTTCAAATCACCAATCAACCAATGGCCGGCTTCCCGGTTCAAGAGCGCCGAGATGGGTGGCTTGGTGGATTGATGGGTTGGTTATTCGTCCAGTCCGGCGACGAAGGCTGTATATGCCTCAGCATCCATCAGGGCGTCCAGTGAGCCCATGTCTGCGATGGCGATACGTACAAGCCAAGCTTCGCCAAATGGATCCTGGTTGACCAGCTCCGGCGAGTCTTCCAGCGCTTCGTTGATCTCCAGAATCTCGCCGCTGATGGGCATATACACGTCCGAGGCAGCCTTGACCGACTCGACCACCGCGAGCACATCACCAGGTTCAAAGCTGTCGCCCACTTCGGGCAGTTCCACATAGACAACGTCTGACAATTGTTCCTGGGCGTAGTCACTGACGCCAATTACGCCCTCGTCCCCTTCTACACGGACCCATTCGTGTTCTTCATGATATTTGCAGCCCGGATCGACTTTCATGTTCTTCTTTGAACCTCCTTTTCTCTTGGTTTCAGCAACTACTCAGACCTGTCAGGCTTTTGTCTGACCTGCATATTGTAGCATCAAATGGCAGGGCTGACAAGCCACAGCGTAGGTTTTCACAGCACGCAGCACTCGCGGATCTGGCGCATGGCCAGGCCCAGTTCAGCAGCCCGCTGCCGGGCCGGGCGTGCGGGACTGACGATCACATTGAACCCTGCCTGTACGGCCATAGGATCAAGTTCGTTGCGGTATTTGCCTTTGGGTCGCATGCAGCCCAGGTAGAGGGGGGCGTCTGGGAAGCGCACGCGCGCTTCTGCCAGGAGTTCCGCCACCACACCCACCGCCGGCGGCTGGCGGTCGGCGTACCGGGTGCCCGGCGTGGGGATAAAGACAAGGATCACGAGTCCATCGAGCCCCAGCTCCTGCAAGCGTTCAAAGGCAGGCATTTCGTGGCCCATCGCCCCGCCACGCAGCCCGACTGTAACGTGGGGAAGGGTCGGGCGATGGCGTCGCAACAGGCGGTAGGTTTCGACATAATCGTCCACGCTTCGGTCAGTTCCATAGACCTCGCGGATGGTTGCATCATCGCCCACAAAATCAAAAGAAACCACATCTACCAGGGGAGTGATGGCTTCCATCTCAGCCTCGGAGACAAAGCCCACGTGCCAGTTCATCTTCCGGCCCTGGCGCCAGGCCCGGACATGGTCCGCGTGGGCCAGTACCGGCACTCGTCCTTGAGGGTCACAGCCACCCGAAATGAGGCAACTGGTCGAGCTATCTGGTTCAGACGCCCAGATAGGGCGCATACCGCCCAGGTAGTGGCCGCCACAATGGGCGCAGTCCAGGGCGCACTGCTCGCCGGTCAGGCTCAGAACCGCTGTGTCCAATGGGTAGGACCAGGTGATTTCGTCGGGAAATCTGGCCTGGCGTATGGCCCAGGCCCTGGCCAGTTTGCTCTCCAAGTCGTTCATATTCGGAGTATAGCAGAGATGCCACTGGGGTGCAAGGCGTGTTCAGGCTTCTGTACGCCGGCGGCGCAATGCTGTCTTGATGCGCTGCCAGAGTGGTTTGACCGCTTCGGCGTCCTCTTTTTCCACTGGCTGGGGGCTGTATCGAGCCTGGACGAAGGCATCGGTCAGGCCTGTCAGATCGGGCTCCAGATCGGGAAATCGCTGGTCGAGGCTGGATTGATACTCGTACGGTGTCTGCTCAGGGGAGCGAGGCTGGCCTGCCTGGGTGGCCCGTCTCGCGGCAGACAGGTAGTAGTAGCGGACGAGTTCCTGTGGGGGCAGTCGTCGTAAGGAGAGAAAGCGGGCTAGAATTGAGGCTGTGGGTGGCTCTCCATCCGGCCTGGCCCGGCGGCGGGCCAGGCTGTCCTGAAAACCCTGGCCCAGGTTCCGCCACCAGATCCGCAGGCTCTGCAGCCAGGCCAGCAGGCGGCCCCGCCAGGTACTTTTTGCACCGTTCGGGGCATCCAACAGGCCAAGTCGATCCCGGAAAAAGCGTATGAGGGCATATCCTACGATGGCGAGGATCAAGGTCCAAAAGAAAGCAGAAACCAGGACTTCGAGCCATGGAGGAGGGGCCGAAGAAGCGACTGAGGGTTCGGGGAGTGGCATCAACTCCAGTGGGGTAGCGGGCCGGGCCGGCTGTTCAACGCCCGGGAACAGGAGGGACAGCAGCAGGCCCAGCAGATAGGGTATCAAGGTGATCATGGCCATGACAGCCTGGGCGATGAGACCCAGGATGTAGAGCAGGGTCAGGAGCGGCCCCATTGTATACTCGGTAGGCAGCATCCTGGCCGCCAGTGCAACGCCGATAAGAAAGATCACGGTCCAGAGTAGCCACCGGTGGCTGATGCCGCGCTGGACGGGGATCCCCTGCCTCTGCCATCCTGCGCGAGTTACGCTAAATCGAGCCTGGCTCAACAGAGCCACTCCCAGAGCGAAGTAAAGAAGGGTGGGAAGTACCGAATCCGGAGCTATGGGCAACAGGACGTAAACTAGGGCCGACGCGAGCAGGAGCAAGATGCCGCCCCACAGAAACACTTCGCCCAGCCCGTTGAGGGCTTCCTGGCGATGGCGGACCGGTGGCGGCTGTGTCAGCCACAAATAGTATTCTGTGGAGGTCTTGTCTGGTGGGGCAGGCGCAAGTTCCTCGTCAGCGTCGAGTTCGCTCGCCTGGCGGGCGACCATGAGGGCTCCTGTCCACAAGGGAAGAAGAACCAACGCCGTGAGAAAATCAACGGGAGTCCCAAAGCTACCGGGACTGGAGGGCCATGCTTGGGCATCAGCCCAAAGCTGATCCACACCCAGCGGGATATAATTCACCAGTTTTAGAAGCAGGAGCAGGATCAACAACTCTGCGGCCCGAGATCCGAGGTACGCCCAGCCGCTGATGCGCCGTCTTCTCAAGGCACGTTCTGACAGGATCCCCTCCATCCCGGCAAGAAAGCAGAATAGCAAGAAGTAGGTGCCATCCCAGCCCGGTAGCAGCCATTCCAGGACCGTCACGAGGGGCGCCGCCAGGCAGGTCATCATAGCCGCGATCAGTACCGGACGCAGCAGGTTCTCCACCCACCAATTGCCAGACCTCTGGTCTACCATCGATTGTACCCTGTCCATGCACCTGGGGCTGAGGAGGCTATCCCGCAGGTTCTCAACTGATGGATGGGCTCCTGAGGACTGACGCGCCTCCAGATGAGCACCACCCATGGTGAGGGAAGTACCCGTGGGAAGATAGGCTTTATCGCCATAGGTCTAGATCCTGCTCGGACCATAGGCGGTAGGTATGGACTCCAATCTGGCTGGCCCGCCGGGAAGTGAGCTTGAAGCCGCGGTCCTGACAGGTCAGGGCCAGGATGATGACCAGGCCCCTGCGGCGGAGCGCCAAGAGGGTGTCCATCAGGCCGTCGACTTCCCGGGAGGTGACAATGACTACGGTGCTGCCCCAGGGTAGGCCCAAACTCTTGCGGGTCAGGAGATCGAGAAAGGGTAAAGCCTGACCCTCCGGGGCAACTTCAATGCGGGCCAGGAGGTCGAGCACGTGCATCAGGTGCGCACGGCCCTTGCGCAGGGGCAGGAAAGACCCGGCAAGGGAGTCCTCAGCTAAAGGGTCATGGCCGTTGGTGAGAAGCCCAACGGCCTGTCGCTTCTCAACGAGGTGGACGGCAACTGATGCTGTGGTGACGATACCCAGTTCGGTAGCATGATGGCGCTCGGGTTGGCGATAGTCGCCAGCGTCGAGATTGAGAAAGGTCGCGGTCTCCAGGGCGATGGCTGGTTCGTAGCGCCGGACCTGTAGGGTCCCTATCCGGGCGCTCGACTTCCAATCCATGCGGCGCAGCGAGTCGCCAGGTTGATAGTCACGCACCCCCTGAATGCGGGTAGGATCCTCAAAGATGCGCTCGCGGCTAGGCAGGGTGCCAAAGGGCGATTGCGAGGGAAAGCCCAGATCGCGCAGCGTGATGATCTTGGGATAGACGATGACCGACTCGCTATTCTCGCTCTCGCTGTCCTTGTGCCTGTACTCGTAGGTGGTTGTCCCCAGCAGATCGCCGCCCTGCACGACCAGGGGACCGATCTGATAGTAGCCTCTGCGCCGGCCGTTCAGGGTATAGGTCAGGTTCAGTCGCTCGCGGGGCAGGATGGAGATGACGCGACGGAAATGGCCACCTGGAGCCAGTTCCGCGGGCAGGTTATCGCTGAGGCGCAGCCAGAGTACTGGCAGCCAGCCCCGGTTGTGGACCTCTACCTGAACAGCGAAGGGTTGCTCAAAGAAGATCCGGTGATCGTGCTGGCGCTGGACCTTCACGGCAGCCAGAGACCATCGGGCCCACATCCGGCCCAGAATATAGATACCTGCGAGGGTGTAGAGGAGGTAAAAGAAAAAGTCTACCTTGGTGAAAAAGGCAACGGCGACCAGGACAAGGAGGAATGGCAGGATCCCACGCATTTTCTCTCCTCCTGGCGCCCCGACCGGTCCCTATTCCAGACTCGGACTTGCAGCAGCTAGATCCGCCGGGTCGCCAATGTCCAGTGGCGTCGCCTTCAGCAAGTAGCTTAGGACGCGGTCTGCCGAGTACCCCCGCAAGGCGCTTTCGGGGCGGACGATGAGGCGGTGAACCAGCGTTGGCGCAGCCAGGGTCTTGACGTCGTCGGGTAGGACGAAATCGCGCCCGCGGAGGGCGGCAAGGGCCTGGGATGTCTTGAACAGGGCCAGGCTGCCCCGGGGGCTGGCCCCTAGAGCAAGGTCGGCATGGCCGCGCGTGGCGTGGATAAGACGCACGATATAGTCGCGAACGGTGTCGTCGATGTGTACTTCCCATACCACACGCTGGAGCTCCAGCAGCCGAGTGCCGTCTACGACCTGGTTGACGCTGGCGATGGGGTGCTCCCGCTGCAGGTTGAGGAGTATCTGGCTTTCGTCCTCCGGTGAGGGATAGCCCAACGACAGTTTGAGTAGGAAGCGGTCTAGCTGAGCTTCAGGCAGGGGGAAAGTGCCCTCGTACTCGATGGGGTTTTGGGTAGCCAAAACCAGGAAGGGCTGGTTGAGGGAATGGGTCACGCCGTCGACAGTGATCTGTCCCTCGCCCATGGCCTCCAGCAGGGCGCTCTGGGTGCGGGGAGTTGCTCGATTTATCTCGTCGGCCAGCAGGACGTGGACAAAGGCCGGGCCGGGCCGGAACTCAAACTCACTGGTCTGTTGATTAAAGATTGAAACGCCAGTGATGTCGTTGGGCAGCAGGTCTGGGGTGCATTGCAGACGCTTGAAAGACAGACCCAGCGATGCAGCTACAGCGCGTGCCAGCATTGTCTTGCCTGTGCCTGGTACATCCTCGATGAGCACATGGCCCTCGCACAGCAGCGCGACCATAAGCATTTCAATGGCATCCCGCTTGCCAACGATAACACGCTCTACGTTGTCAATCAGGGTCTGGGCGAATTCCTGGACCTCTTGAGGGTTCATGGGCTCTCTCCGGGCCAACTGACGGGCACTTTTAGCAGAGTATACGCTCTGAGGCCATTCTACCGTACATCCAGTGGACTGTCAATCCTTGCATCGGGGAACTGGGAAGCTGAGGTTTGGGGAAGGCAAATTGGACGTCGCTGCGAGACTTGACGAGAAATGCATCCCGCTCTATACTGACGGGCCTGGAGTTGGTGGAACGTAGGCCAAAGAAGTGCGAAGGTGCGAGGTAGCCTTGGAAAAGGGCATTGAGGAGCAGGACAAGATAATGCGTCAACCATGGTTCAAGTGGGCGATCCTGGCCGGGGGGCTCGGTGTTGCCCTGTGTCTGGTGGTCACAGTGGGACTTGGTTTGTTGCTCAGTCAAGGGAGCAAAGGGCCGGCCCAGTCCAAAGAGGAGTATACCGTCCAGGTGGCGGTCGTCTATGTCCAGGACCGCGACTTGGAGAAAGCCCGGGTGGCGTTGGGTGAGCTGAATGTGCCCAATACCCGTCAATGGCTGGGTGGACTGATCGACCGTTACCTGTCTGAGGGGCGGAGCCCGGCAGAGATCAGGGCTCTGGTAGAATTGGCTTATGGGCTGGGCGTCAACAGCCCGCAGATCGTGGCTTATGTGGCTTCCCTGACCCCAGCGCCTACTGACACGCTGGTTCCTACGCTCACACCCTATCCTACGGACACCCCGCCGCCTCCATCAGCTACACCTATCCCGCCGACAGAGACGTCCACCGCGGTACCGGTGGCGCCGCTTCCGTCGGCAACGCCCCAGCTCCAACCAACAGAGACCGCCGCGCCGCCTACGGTCACGCCCAGTCCTTCTGTGGTACCAACGAACACACCGATCCCGCCCACGCCACGGCCTTCGGCTACCCCAACGCCAAGCGTACTCTTTGAGGATCACTTTGAGGACGGCGCCGGCAAGTGGACGCCGTACCTGCACCTGGGACGGCTAGATCCGGGCCAGTGGTACTGGGACGCACATGCTGGCTATCAGGACAGCGGAGGTTACGCCTTCCATCACTCAGCCCATGGGACTAGCAAAAAGAATGCGGAGGATGCTATCACCATGGTCCTGGTCCCGGGCGCCGAAGAGTGGACCGACTACCGTGCCCGACTCAAGTTCAGGGCCCACAGCGGCAAGAAGGTGGGCCTTTGGTTCCGGGGAAACTTTGAAGAGTCTAGCAACAAGGGCCAGTGGTTTGAGGGCTACTACTGCCAGGCATTGATCCGCGAAGACGATAAGGACAAGGTACAGTTCTTCACGATGCGGACCTACGACGAGCCCGGTAGTCCTTCTCCGGAGAAGGACGAGTACTACTACCACTTTACCAACCCCCATGAACTGGCAAAGGTTTCCTTGAACCAGGACCTGCACCACGATCAGTGGTACGAAATGGTAGTAGAAGTCAAGGGGGCGCACATCAAGTGTTTCGTGGGCGATGAACTGGCAGTGGACTATACTGATACGATGGGCTCGATATTCCTGAAAGGAACGATCGGTATTGTTCTCTATGGCAGTGAGGAGAGCGAAGGCGTGATGTCCTTCGATGACGTGATTGTTGAGCCTTTGAACTAAGCATCGTCACAGAACGAACATGGCTGGCCCCGTTGGACTCCATCAAGTCGAGGACTTCCATCGTACCCTCAGACTTTGACCTCGCTCCTCACGTTCTCGCCCATGTAGGCCATAGCCCAGGCCGGACGAAAGCTCATGGCCAGAACACTGAGGCCTCCGCTACCGGATATGGCCAGGAAGAGATTTCACATCGGCTGCATGAGATTTTGGGGAGAAACATGAGAGCCAAGGGTGGCCCCTGTACCCTTGGCTCTCAATCAAAAGGAGGAGAAGAGATACCAAAAATAAGCATGACCCATGTTGACCTCCAGACGGATGGTCCTACCCATTTGTAGTTCCTGGCCCTGAGGTTGCTCGCCCGCCATGGGCCATGCCCCTTTTGGTGAAAGCATCATACCACAAAGCTGTAAGTCGTGCTGGATGGACGCTTGACGACTACCCTACGCCCGACAGACGTACTCGCTACACGGGCTGTGCGCGCGCAGGATTGCGGCTGTGAGAAGCTATTCTGTGTGTTGTGGTTGACTTCTTACTAATACATCGAATTTCCCACCAATTGCATTGGCGACATGGCCGCTCTGCTCAGGATGACAGATCGTCCGGTTAAGTTCTGTGGCTCAAGGGGAACCAGGTGGTGGCGGTGGTCCAGGTGGTGGCGGTCCCGGAGGCGGAGGCGGTGGTGCCCCTGGTGGAGGCGGTCCTGGAGGCGGAGGTGGTGGTGACCCCGGCGGAGGCGGTCCTGGAGGCGGAGGTGGTGGTGCCCCTGGTGGAGGCGGTCCCGGAGGCAGAGGTGGTGGCGCCCCTGGTGGAGGCGGTGGTGACCCCGGCGGTGGCGGCGGAGGCCCTGGCGGTGGCGGCGGAGGCCCTGGCGGTGGTGGTGGCGGTGGTGGTGGTGGTGGTGGCGGTGGCGGTGGTGGCGGGAAGGGGCTCATGCCAATAGTCTCAAGTTCCATTGCAGTTTCCCTCCTTTGGCTGGGTCCTATCAATATATTACAGAGTAGTATCTCAGGCCCAGTCTCAATCCGTGATACCTTGGTTCATCTTCGGATCTGCTCAGATCTGGCCTGGCGATACGGTCTGCGGTTGCCTGATTATACTACAGGTTAGGCGTGAAGGCAATCACTGTACAAGTCCGCCAGGCTTTGACAAGCCCTTCTGCCCGTGGTACACTGTAGCCCCATACGGTCTGCTGCAAATCATAGCCGTATGACTAGACAGGACTCAAGTCATGAACTACTATCTCGAGTCGCTAGGTTGCCCCAAGAATCTGGTAGATGCCCAGGGGATGGCCCGGCTGCTCAAACACCTGGGACACCGGCCAGTCGATGATCCACAACAAGCCCAGGTACTCATCGTGAATACATGTGGGTTCATCGAGGATGCCCGCCAAGAATCAATAGGCGAATTGAGGCAGTTGGCTCGCCAAAAACGCCCGGACCAGATGCTTGTCGCTGCTGGATGTCTGTCTCAACGATGGGGGGAGTCACTAGTCGAGGTTGTACCGGGCCTCGACGCACTCCTGGGTACGCGCCGCTGGAATGAGATAGGGACGCTGGTCCAAGATCTCCAGGATGCTCGAGGCTCGCAGCCCAAGAGCTACCTATCCTTGCCTGGCGAGCCAATCCTCGCGACGGAGGGTAGCGGCCCGCGTACGGCCAGCCAGGGTGCTTCCGCCTATCTCAAAATCGCCGATGGCTGCAGCGCCCCCTGCGCATTCTGTGCCATTCCGCTCATCAAGGGTCCTGCGGTCAGTCGACCGCCGGGGGAAGTGATCGAGGATGCCGTCCATCTCGTCCGGCAGCAGGGGATCAAGGAGATCATCCTCATTGCTCAGGATACGACTGCCTACGGTCATGACAGGGGCGAAAGGGACGCTCTGCCAGACCTGGCCCAGAAGATCTTGGATGCTGTCCCGGATCTGGGCTGGCTGAGGTTGATGTATGCCTATCCAGGGCACGTCAGCCCCCGCCTGATCGAGGTCATGGCCAGTGACGCGCGCTTTTGCAACTACCTTGACCTACCACTGCAGCATGCCCATCCTGATGTCCTGCGGCGTATGAAGCGCCCTTCCAGAATAGATCGCACCAGGAGGCTCATTGCCGACCTTCGGACTGCTATCCCTGACGTAGCCTTACGCACGTCCTTCATTGTTGGCTATCCAGGGGAAACAGATGAGGAATTCCAGGCGCTCCTAGAGTTTGCAGCAGAGAGTCGCTTCGACCGGGTTGGTGTATTCACCTTCTCTCCTGAGGATGGGACCGCCGCCTCTGCTCTGGCCGATCCCGTTCCATTTGAGCTCAGGGCGGAGCGGCACGATCGTTTGATGGCCTTACAGCAGCCAATATCCCTGGAACGGAACCAGAGCCAGGTGGGACGTACGCTGGATGTGTTGGTGGAGGGAAGGGGGGATGGGTTGAGTGTGGGGCGATCCTATCGGGATGCACCGGAGGTCGATGGTCTGGTCTTGCTGCCCGGCGATGTATCTGTGGGCGCAATGGTGCCGGTGCGCATCAACAGCGCGATGGAGTATGATCTGATTGGCGAGATGGTTCCTGCTCCCTAGCCCATCGGGCCAAAGATCTGGGAAAGGCAGCCGGGCCGCTTGCTGGATTCCTTGGGTTTTGCGGGCTGGGGGCGCTTGACTTGGGAAGTCTGTTGGCGAACCTGACCCTCCAGTTCCTGTAAGCGGGCGTCCAGGGTTTCGCGCCGTGTAGCATCCAGCCGACGTATCTCGGCCAGGTCACGCTCCAACTCGAGCATGCGGTCCCGTAACTTGCCATTTTCCTCTTTGAGGCTAAAGTTGTCCTGAAGAACGACAGTCAGAAGATCACGGTTGGCTTGTTGGCTGCCCAACAGCATCTGCTGGCCATCAGCAACGGTGTGAAGGGTGTCTGCCAGGACGGCCACTGCCGGAGCGGCGGTGAATGGTTGCTGGAGCGACGGCCCCAGAATCGTGACGTGAGAGTCGTCCATCTGTTCTTCGACCACGTCGCCGACGTCCTGGCGCAGACGCAGCGCTTCCAGCCGCCTGCCGACCTGGATGTAGGTCAAGCCCTCGGCCAGCAGGCCCTTGATGGTCATTAGTGTTTCCAGATCGTCGTCAGTGTAACGGCGGTGGGCGGCCTGTCCCCCGGCTTCCGGCTGGGGGCGGCCAGCCATGTCCGACAGGTAGTCTGTGAATTCGTTGGACCACCTGCGCAGCGTGGAGGGTGATACTTGCAGTTGGTTTGCCACCTCATTGGGTAGGCGATATCGTGTGTCGCTCATAGGTCTCCCTTATTGCTTTTCAGAATGTGGCCCGTGACAAAGTACAAGTTGGGAGAGATCCCCCAACTTGTCCCAGTGGCCAAAGCGGTGTTCTATTCCATGTCTGGATCGATGATGCGATAAGATGCGTCTATGGTAGACCCGGTCGCTGGCTCGTCTTCGGAGTACATGCTCTCTTTTCGACCCAACAGGTCTTCCATGTGTTCGCGGACAACACCTTGTGGGCTGAGATCCACAAAAGCCTTGAGCGCAAGCAAGAGTACCACGACGTCATCTATTTCACCAAGGCCGGGCAGCATCAGATCGGGGATCAGATCGATGGGTGACAGAAAATAGAGGAAGGCTGCAAAAGGAATCAACTTGACCCAGCCAGGGACGCGGCCATCGTGTAGCAATCGCCATCCCAAACGGGCTTGCTTAAACAGGCCGCCAAAGGTGCCTGCTGTCTGCTGTAGATCAGATTCTGATGAGTAATCGTTCACAAAGTATCTCCTGACACGCCCACGGGTCGGATGAAGGAGCGGGCGAATTGCCCTGCATCGCTCAGACGACACATGGGCGCCATTATACATAGGCCTGGATGTTTTGGCAAGAATGAGGACTCTTGCGGATGTACCAACTACATCGCTTCCTGATTGACTATGACATGAATATGCTGCGCGCTCTGGCCCACAACCGGGGCGCAACATTGACCACCAATCGGCAGCCCGAGGCCGTTGACCAGTTGGCTACAGCCCTGCTTGAGCCGCTGTCGGTGAGATCGGCTCTGGCCCGCCTCAGCCCAGAAGGGCGCCAAGCTCTGGATGCGCTGTTGGCGGCTGGCGGACGGCTGCTCGCTCCACATTTTGCCCGGCGTTTTGGGCAGGTACGGCCCATTGGCCCAGGGCGCCTGGAACGAGAGACGCTGTGGCAGGACCCTGCCAATCCCGCCGAAGAGCTGTGGTACGCAGGGCTCAGCTTCCGTGCTTTTGCCGAAGGAAAAGCTGGACCGGCCGAGTTTATCCATATTCCCCAAGACCTGATCCTTCTGCTACCCCAACCCCAACGTGTTGAGGAAAGCTTTGTCGTCGAGACGGTTTCCCCGCCGGCCCACGAGGAGAACGGAGGATCATCTCTGGTCCGAGACATGTTCTCCTACCTGGTCCATCTTCAGGCCCACGATGTAAAGACCTACGCTGATGGCCGTCTTGGGCGTAGCGATGTGGTCAGCCTTCGCAGTCGCCTGCAAGATGGCGATGAGCGCCGTCTGACCCTTCTACTCCACCTGGCTGGACGGCTGGGTTTTGTCTCCCGTCAGGGTGAGTTCCTGAGTCTAGAAAGAGCGCCGGTCAAACGCTGGCTGAGCGCGTCGCCGACCTTTCAACTAAGTGCACTGCAAGAAGCCTGGCGTAGCGATCCCACCTGGAACGATCTATGCCACGTGCCCAGCCTCGTATGCGATCTAGAGACCGGCTGGCACCTTCGATACGATGCTGTTGCAGCCCGGAAGGCGTTTCTTGCGCTGCTAGCCCACTGCCCCCGGGATGCCTGGTGGTCGCTGGACTCACTCGTGAAGGCGGTCAAAGAGACTCACCCCGACTTTCAGCGGCCCGATGGTGACTATACGAGCTGGTACATACGGGATGCTTCCAGTGGAGACTATCTCTCCGGCTATGGGGCGTGGGACCACGTGGAAGGGGCTCTCATCACGAATTTGCTTGCTGAGCCGATTCGCTGGTTGGATATCGTGGCTACAGCAACGGACGATTCTCAAATTTCATGTCGCCTCACAGAGGCAGGGATCCGTTTCCTGGGTCTGGTGCCTGACGAGCCAGAGGAATCATCCTCGCCTCCCATCGTCGTCCATCCTGACTTCCATGTCGATGTGCCAGCGCCGGCCAATCTATATACGCGTTTTCAACTGGAACGTTTCGCTGAACTGGTGTGCGAGGAGCCCTGCCGCTATACCCTGACGGTCGGCAGCTTGGGCCGGGCGCTGGCCCGGGATATCCAGGTTGAGCAGGTGCTGGCCTTTCTGCAACAGGCCAGTGGGAAGCAAGTCCCCGTCAATCTGGCAGGCCAGCTCCGCCTATGGGCCGGCAGATTTGGCCAGGTAGAATTGGAGGAGGTTGCACTTCTGAGGGTGAAAAACGAGCGGGTGCTGAGGGATCTATCGGTGCTGCCCGAAACTCGGGGGCTGATTGCCCAGGTTGTGACACCATCTACTGCCCTTGTCCACAAGCGAGACCTGCCTCGCCTGCGAAAGGTACTACGCACCCTGGGCTACCTGCCGCCGCCCGATAAGCAAGCCCACGGTTGATCCCTCCATGGCAGGGTGAGATGCCGACCCAGACACTTTGCAGCCTGGGTCCGTACTGGGCCGTCGTGCCCAGATTCTCTTGGTGACGGCCCTGGAGCATCCGGACTGCCCACACGTTCCCTGGGTTTATGTGATCTTGGCTCTGGCATACGGTTGACAAAGTAGGCCGGAGCATGTATCATTGTTCCGGCGGCATGTATCTTGCCAGAAGGGGACACGCTCAAGTGGCAGACACCCAACCGTTCCTGTCGGTTATCATCCCTTGCTACAATGAAGAAAAGAACCTGGAGCGAGGGGTACTGGAAGAAGTGAACCAGTACCTGGCGGCCCAGGCGTTTTCCTGGGAAGTGATCGTCGTCAACGATGAATCCACCGACAACAGCCGAAGCCTGGTTGAGCAGAGCATCCAGGACAAGCAGGGCTTTGCTCTGGTGGACATCCCTCACGGCGGAAAACCAGCGGCCCTTTGGGCTGGGATTCAGAAAGCAGCGGGCGAGGCCCTTCTCTTCACTGACATGGACCAGTCCACGCCGATCAGCGAACTGGAAATACTCTTGCCCTGGTCTGAAGAGGGCTTTGACGTAGTCATTGGCTCCCGAAACACCACGCGCGAGGGTTCTTCCCTGGTTAGAAAGACCGGTAGTTTTGTCTTTCTGTCCCTTCGGCGTATCTTCCTGCTACGAGACATTGTCGACACGCAATGCGGTTTCAAGCTGTGCCGTCGTCAGGTGGCACTAGAGATCTTTCCATACCTCGAGTTTCTAAGACAGGAGGAACAGCCGGCCGGCTGGAAAGTCACGGCCTATGACGTCGAGTTCCTGCATCTGGTCGATAGAGCTGGTTACAGGATCAAAGAAGTCAAGGTCCAATGGAGCAATCGTGACGAAAGCGATACAAAGAGCCAGGGGGGAGATCTGACTCGCTATATGACCGAATCGATGCAAATGGCTCAAGAGGTCACTCGCGTGAAACGGAACCAGCTCAAGGGTCTCTACGACTAGAAATGACCTCCAAAGTCGTCCCAGCCATCTTGTTCCCAATCAATCACTGGTGCGCCCTGCCCGTGACTCTTTGCCCTTCCCTCTTTGTGATGCTACAGGAGCGCGCCATTGCGGGCCACTTTGCAGGGGATCAGTTGCATGCATCCTGGTGAGGCTGGACCATAGGCAGGCATGGAAGGCATGAAACGCGCCGACTTTGACGTTATCGTCGTTGGCGCAGGGGCTGGGGGGGCAGCGTCCGCCTATTACTTGGGACAAGCCGGACTTGCAGTGCTGGTAGTGGACAAGGCTCACCTGCCACGCTACAAGGCCTGCGGCGGGGCGATCCCGCGCTCTACCCTGGATCGGTTCCCCTTCCCCTTTGAAGGCGTGATCCGGGCTGCGCCGAGAGAAGTCCGTCTGACTTTTCCTGGTTTGCCACCAGTGGACGCGCCACTGCCTGAGCAGCCCATTGTCATGGTCCTGCGCAGCGAGTTTGATGCCTACCTGTTGGCCCGCTCGGATGCAGAGGTGCTGGCTGGTCAGGCAGTCACGAGTGTGACCGAAACGAGTGGCGCGGTACAGGTTCAGGTAGGCGAGCGGCAGATCACTGCCCGATACGTCGTAGCGGCTGATGGTGCAGCTTCAGCGGTGGCCCGGTGTCTGGGTCTGCGGCAGGACCGGCAACTGGGGGGCACGCTGGAGGCCGAAATTCCACTAAACGGCGACCGGTCTCTGCGAGCCGAGTATGGCAGTCGGGCGATCTTTTCCCTGGGCGCGATCCCGTGGGGCTATGCCTGGGTTTTTCCCAAGGGAGAGACATTGTCAGTGGGCATCGCGCATTTCTGTCCGGGGCGTGTCGATCTGCGTCTGGCACTGCGGAACGAGCTGGAGCGACTTGGCATCAAGCTGGACGGCGGGGAGCTTTATGGCCATCCGCTCCCCTGCTACCAGGCTCCACCCTGGCCCCTGTGGTATGGTCAGCCTCAAGAGAAGCTGTCCAGCCGGCGGTGCTTGTTGGTTGGGGATGCCGCGGGCTTGGTTGATCCGCTCATCGGTGAGGGCATTCGCTACGCCATCGCCAGCGCCCGGCTGGCATCAGAGGCCATCATCGCCGATGACCTTTCGGGCTACGAGGCGGCGGTTTGGCAGGAGATCGGCCACAGCCTGGCCACAGCTGGGCTGACAGCCAACCTGTACTATCGCTGGCCCAAGCTGTGTGTCAATCTGGGCCTGCGCAACCCGGAGACAATCCGCCATTTTGTGGATATTTTTGCGGGACGGTCAAGCTACGAGGGCATGGGGCGGCGTCTGATCGCAACCACAGCGCGCTGGCAGTTGGGAGGACGGAAAACCGTAGGCGGCCGCTGATAGACGAAGGACGGATGACGAACTCCCAATCTCAAGTAATCTGCACATAGCGTTGAATCTTTGGTATGGTAGTATGCAAATTGGAGGGAAAATGATCCAAGTTCGGGATTTCCAGGAAGTGGAAGGCACGCTAGAGGTCGAAGGGGTGACGATGCGCACTGTTATCGGGCCGGACGACGGTGCCCCGGTTTTCAACATGCGTGTCTTTGATGTGGAGCCGGGTTACGTTACACCCCATCACAGTCACTGGTGGGAGCACCAGGTCTTTGTGCTCTCGGGCCAGGGCATCGTCAAAACGGACCAGGGCGACCAGCCCATCGGCCACGGCAGTACCGTCTTTGTGCCGGGCGGTGATATGCACCAGTTCCGCAATACGGGCGACGATGTCCTGCGCTTCATCTGCCTGATTCCTCAGGAGTGGCTCCATGAGCATCTCGTGGGGCGCAAAGCCTAGCCGCCTTGATACCAGATCGAATGAATAGCACCGTCGAGAATGCGAGGAAGGCCGAGGTGGGCCTGCTAACCGGGCCGGTGGGCGTCGGAAAAACGACGGTCGCCGAGCGTGTGGTTGGTCTGGCGCGGCGGCAAGGGCTGGTTTGCGGCGGGCTGCTCGCCCCGGCGCTGATGAACAGTTGTGGCCAGAAGGCCGGTATCTGGGGGGTGGATATCCGCAGTGGCGAGCGCCGTATCCTGGCTCGGACCGATAGGGACCTGGGCGGGCCGCAGGTTGGCATCTATTCCTTCGAAACAACGGCGCTGGCCTGGACTGTCGATGTCGTAGATGGGGCCGTAGGCGCCTGCGACCTTTTGGTCGTGGACGAGATCGGCAAGCTAGAGCTATGGCGTGACATAGGCCTGTCCCCGGTTCTGCCCCGGCTGGTCTTGGGTGAGATTGACCGTTCCCTGGTCTTGGTCCGCGATTTTCTGCTGGCTGAGTTGCAGGAAAGGCTAGGTTCGGTAGACCAGGTCGTGTTTCAGGCCGCTGAGGACAACCGGGAGGAGTTGCCATCTCGGATCCTTGGCTGGTTTGCCTAGGTTCTGCAGTCGTGGACAGTTTGTAGCTGGTCAGGTATTTTCCGTGGGCTCGGAAGCCGGGCTGCAGTGCCAAGGCGAGGCTCTGTTTCAGCAGGTTTCCCAGCGAAAGGGTTTCACAGCCTGCGGGAAGGCGAAAATTGACGCCAAATCTATGAGGAGGAATTCAAGATGACAAAGATCAAGATTGGAGACGCGGCGCTCGCCTTTGAGCTGCCGGGAGTGGATGACAAGACCCATTCACTGGCCGACATCAGCGCTGGCAAGAAAGCGACGGTGGTGGTGTTCACCTGCAACCACTGCCCCTACGTGCTGGGCTGGATGGACCGGCTGATCGCAATAGCCAAGGACTATGCTGGGCAGGGCGTAGCTTTTGCCGGCATCAATGCCAATGACCCCAACAAGTACCCGGTTGATAGCTTTGAGGGAATGAAGAAATTCGCGCAAGAGTATGATCTGCCCTATCCCTATCTCCATGACGAGATGCAGGAGGTGGCCACGGCCTATGGCGCTGAGCGAACACCTGAGGTCTTTATGTTCGACGCCGATCTCAAGCTCCGCTATCATGGCGCCCCCGACGACAACTATGACGAAACACAGGCCACAGTGCCCTACTTGCAGAACGCGTTGGACGCGGTGCTGGCCGGCCAAGAGCCGCCCGTGGCGGACACACCGCCGGTGGGCTGTACCATCAAGTGGAAGTAGGGCGTCAGAAGTAGACTGCCAGCGTAGGTCAAACGTGATGCGTGAGCGGTAGGACGCGCTTTCGGCCTACATCCGCGCTGGATGCAGAGTCGGGGGTTCATAGAGAACCCTCGACTCTTTTGCCAGAGATGGGTTGTTTTGGCCTCCTCATCGAGCTATGGTGAGCCGAACGGCGCAAGATCCGGGTGGAAATCTTCTCCAAGAGTTGTTATACTGGCTGCATGATGAAAAACGGATTCTCACAGCAGGCCGACGACTATCAACGTATCGAACAGGCTATCCGCTTCCTGGAGGCCAACTACCGCGCGCAGCCAAGCCTGGAGGAGATAGCAGGCAGCGTACACCTCAGCAAGTACCACTTTCAGAGGTTGTTCAAGCGCTGGGTGGGCGTCAGCCCTACCCAGTTCCTGCAGTATCTCACCATCGAGTACACCAAGCAGAAGCTGCAAGAATCCCAGCGTGTCCTGGATGCCACTTTTGACGCTGGGCTTTCCAGCCCCGGCCGCTTGCATGACCTATTCGTCAGTTTCGAGGCGATCACTCCTGGTGAGTACAAACGTCAGGGGGCGGGTCTGGACATCGCCTACGGTTTTCACGATTCGCCCTTTGGGTCCTGCCTGATAGCTACGACTGCGCGGGGCATCTGTGGCCTACAGTTTGTCAATCGCCTTGATTCGGTGCCTGTCCTTCAATCCTTGCACGGTCGCTGGCCCCAAGCCAGGTTCACTGAACGGCCGGACGAAACCCAACTGTTGGTCGACCGCATTTTTGCGCCCGTTCCTGCAAATCAATCGCGCCCATTTCATCTCTTGCTCAAGGGTACCAATTTTCAGGTAAACGTCTGGCAGGCGCTGCTGAACATTCCTCGCGGTGGGATGACCAGCTATGGAGATTTGGCTACCTACCTGGGCAATCCTAGTGCTAGCCGTGCCGTGGCCAGTGCCATCGCCCGTAACCCCATCGGCTATCTCATACCTTGCCACCGGGTGATCAGCAGTACAGGCAGGATCCATGGCTATCAGTGGGGGGCATCGCGGAAGAAGGCCATGTTGGGCTGGGAGGCCAGCCACCGGCACCTGGAAGAGTTCCGCTATGCAAGCTAGCCTGTCGCAACGGGCGCAGGAGTTGTAACCAACACACTGCAAAACTGCTGGGCAGCATTGCCAGGCAACACGCAAGGACAGCTCTCACCGACTTGACGGCGGCGGTGTGTTGTGTTATCGTGCTCCTGAAATCAAGGAGCAGGGTGGTGAGTCATGCCCGAGTTGCCCGACCTGGAGGTCATCCGCGAGTACCTGGCGCCACGGATCAGCGATGCAGCCATCGAGGTGGCCGACGTGCGCCGCCCCCTGTTGGTGCGCAATCTGCTGGGTGGCGATGCCAAAGAGCACCTGGAGGGACGACGGTTCATAGGCGCCGGGCGCCGGGGAAAGTTTCTGCTGTTGCCTATGGACGATGGGACTCACACGGTCATCAACCCCATGCTGGCCGGGCGCATCCGCTACGGCGAACCCCTCGGCCGCGACCGGAAGCGTGACGCCCTGGTGCTCCAACTGGCTGACGGCTGCGAACTGCGCTATCACGATGCCAAGGACATGGGCAAGGTCTACCTGACCAACGACTTGAGCCAGGTCCCCACCTTTGCCACGCTGGGGCCGGATGCCACCGACCCCGATCTGACCTTGGACGTCTTCCGGGAGCGGTTGCGCCCGCGCCGGGGCGAGATCAAGGGCGTGCTCACCAACCAGACCTTTGTGGCCGGCATCGGCAACGCCTACGCCGACGAGATCTGCTGGCGGGCCGGGATCTACCCCTTCCGCCGCCGGCCCACCCTCAGCGCTGAGGAAGTAGCGCAACTCTATGAAGCCATGCGCATCGTACTGGCCGAGGCCATTGACACGCTCCGAAATCGGGTGGGATCGGCCATCGACGTTGAGGTGCGCGATTTCCTGTCGGTGCACGGCAAGGCCGGACAGCCCTGTCCCCGCTGCGCCAACGATATCAGTAAGGTGACTCGGTCACGCCGCACGACGAACTTTTGCCGGACCTGCCAACCGGGGTTGATGATCAGCCGCTAGCGTACCCCCAACCGTCCAGATCTGTACCCGATTTCTCTGCCAACTTGACAACCTGTGCTTGCTGTGCTAAAATATGGGTGACCGGTCACCCATATTTAGAGAGGATGTGCTCCATGCCACGCCACAAAGAGTCTGAACGCCATCAAGTTCGGAGTGAAACTCAAAAGTTGTTGCTAGAGGCAGCGACAGCAGAGTTTGCCCGCGAAGGGTATGTGGGCGCGAACATCAACCGCATATCCAGGGCGGCCGGATTCGCCAAAGGTACGATCTACAACTATTTTGACAGCAAGAGATCACTCATGCTGGCCATCATTGACGAGGTCGCCAACACTCATCTGACCTTCATCATGGGCCGCGTTCAACAGGAAGAGGATCCGTGCCGCCGGATGGAATGTTTCTTTGAGGCTGGCTTCGCCTTTGTGACGGACCATCTAGCTCAAGCACGGGTTATGATCAATACGCTCTATGGCCCCGACGTCGAGTTCAAGCAGCAAATGTACGCGGCTTATCAGCCGATGTTCCAGCTCGTCAGCAGGGACATCCTCGTCCCTGGCATCGCGCAAGGCTACTTCCGGCAGGTGGACCCCGATGCTACGGCTTTGCTGCTGATGACCATCTACCTGGGTACTGGTTCCCAAGTCAGCGAGGAGGGGCGCGTCTGGCTGGACCCCGGGCAGGTCGCCGCTTTTGCGCTGCATGCGCTCTACAGGAGAGAACCATCGGGCGCTGAGGTAGCATGATATGCAGGTTCTGGCCATTGTAGGCAGCTATCGGAGGAGGGGGAATACGGCCCAAGTTGTGGGTATGATCGAGGCCCAGATGCGCTCGCTGGTCACCCGCAGCGGCCAATTGTTCGAGATGGAGACCCTGTACCTGGGGCGCGAGGATATCCGCACGTGCCAGGGGTGCCGGACCTGCTTTGATAAGGGAGAGGAGCTGTGCCCTCTGCGGGACAGTCTGCAGGCCATTAAGACCAAGATGAATGAGGCCGATGGCCTCATTGTTGCCAGTCCGGTCTATGTCAACGATGTCAGCGGGGCGGCGAAAAACTGGATGGACCGGCTGGCGTACATATGCCATCGCCCAGAGTTTGCCGGCAAGTGCGCCTATCTCGTGGCCACGGTTGGGAACGGACCAGCGGCGCACGCGCTGAGAACACTCAACATGGCACTGCGATCCTGGGGCTTTTACATCGTGGGACAGACAGGGTTCAAGACTGGAGCCTCGATGCACCGGAGTGAAGCAGAATCCCGCTATCTGAACAAAACGGAGAGTATTGCTCAGGAGCTCTTTGACGCCATCCATGAGCAGCGGTTTGCCAAGCCATCTTTTCTGTCCCTGATGACCTTCAATATTCAGCAGAGGTATTGGCAACGAATGAGCGAGGACTCGATCGACCTCGAATACTGGGAAACCTGCGGCTGGACCGAGCCCCACCAAGAATTCTATACTCCCCACAAATCCAACCGCGTGAAGGTAGTGTCCGCTCGCCTTGCCGGTTCCGCAATAGCCAGGTTTGTGATCTAAGTCTGTTGGTCCGAAGGGCTGCCTGCAGCCCGATCCATAGCTCGTCTGGGAGGTCTATAGATGAATGCCCTGGTTGTTTACCTTTCCAATTTTGGCAACACCCAACAGGTCGCCGAAGCGATCGCCGGGACGATTGGTTCGGAAGGAGCGGCCTCTGTAATTTCCATGGACGAGATGACCGTCTCTGACCTGACCGGGTGCGATCTTGTGATCATGGGCAGCCCCACGCATCGTATGAGCCTGCCGGAGGCGGTTCGACCTGTCTTCGAAACATTGCCTCGACGAACCTTGCGCGGCACACCGGTGGCGGCTTTTGATACCTCTTACAAGATGTCTGCCTGGCTGGCCCATTTTACGGCCGCCCGCAAGCTGGACAGAAGGCTTCGCAAGCTTGGGGGCAAGCGCGTCGTCCCACCAGAGACCTTTCATGTTGTTGAGCGCGAAGGCCCCCTGTACGACGGCGAGATCGAGCGGGCGAGAGCCTGGACCAGATCGATCCTCAAGCAGCTAACCCAATGATTGCTGAGGAACCTTCCTGATGGGTTCTCTGTCTTATGGCTAGATTGGAGCGCCCCTCTCGTAGAACGCCTGTACTTCCCGGGCTGAGGGCAACGAGGTCTGGGCGCCGAGCTTGGTTCGCTGTGCCAGTGTGCCGGCACACTGGCACAGCGAACGGCCCAACAGGCTTCCTGGATGAACCAGGTGGAAAGACTTGATCGCCAAGATGCTGGCCCTCATCGCCTACGACAACCGCACGATGGCGAAACCATTCAGATAGACGCGCAGGGGCAAGTCCCTTGTCGCCTAATCAGTGGCCTATTTCAGCCAAGAGCACTAGCAGCCTGTCTTGTGACAGCCGCACTTGGTATTTTGCCGTAGCTATGGTATCATGGTTTATGTGCAGTACGCTGAGCTTGAAGCCCCGCGGGTGATCTGATCAAACGAACTGCCTGGGCAAGGAGGTTGTGCGATATGAGGGTGGTGTATGCGATCTTGGTGTGGTTCGTACTCGTCTTGGCGCTGGCCTCCGTGCTCTATTTTGTGCTTGGCACTACTGCTGTGTTGGCTTTTGGGGGGAGCTTGATCGGCTCTGCCCTGGCAATGCTCGTCGTCTTCAGGGTGGTGGAAGTTGAGGGCTATGAGCATTTGATCATCCGGCGAGGTGGTAACTACCGGGATCCTGGTGTGCAAGGTGGTAGGTTCTTCCTGATTCGAACCGTGGATGTTCCGATCCGTGTGGACATGCGCCCGCGCACTGAGACTGTGGAGTCGATCGAATGTTTCACCCATGAGGGCATCGATCTTGACGTCAGTTATTTCCTGATCTGGCGGGTCATAGACCCTCTGGCTTTCTTGCGTGATAGCCCAGGGCCAGAGGCGACGCCATCTGTGTTAGGTCAGGTGGCTACGCAAACCTTGATGGACGCGGTGGGACGGCTAAGCTATAATGATGTCCTCCAAAGAAGACAGGGGCTAGTCAGGGCCTTGCGTGGTACCCTTAGGGCGCTGCCTGACATTGCCGACTGGGGGATCGAAATAGTCCAGGTTGGATTGGGAGAAACCAAGCTGCCACAAGACATCGCAGAGGCCATGGCCAGACAGGTAGCCGCCACCTTGATTGCGCAGGCAAGGCTCACCGAGGATCTTGGCGCCGCACGAGCCATAGGGCAAATGCCAGCCATGGTGCAGGACCCTGGTATGGTGGATCGAGTGGTCTTGCTGCAGATCATGCGGAGTATTGCGGATGCGCTTGGTCAACGGAAGTGACTGCTCTTGGCAGTCTGGCTCGTCGGGATAAAGCCTGCTATTTGCGCCTTAGCTCATAATATTGGTCTAATAGGCTGACGAACTCCTTGGCTGCTTCGCCACTTGCCTCTGTCTGCGGTGGCTGCCGGACCCGTTCCCAACGCGCCGAGATCTCTCTGATAACTTCCTGGGGCTCCGGTGTATCCTTGAATGTAAAAGCCCCCATGCGCCCAGCGGTTTCAACAAGGACATTGCCAAAGCCAAGTAAGCGGGAAATCAGATTCGGTTGAACATAGTGTATATTCTGGATCATGATCAAACGAGTCTCCCGCCGGTCCTCGGAGAACAGTGGTTTCTTCTCAATGTCCACGAGCCGATCATCAGTGACTATGTAAATATCATTGTACCAGTCTACGATTTGCCAGATCAGCCAAAAGATGGTGATGACAGATATCGCCACAGCAATATAGTCAACGATCGGGGCAGGTATCAAAATCAGGACAAAAAGTGCTACTGCGGTGGCGACTACAGGCAAAAAGACTGCCTTCAATAGTATCCACCAGTGCCTGTGCCAGATCCTTTGATTCGTTCCCACAACGGGATGATAAAAAACCATATCGCGAAGGATATTCGAGCCAGAATCTGCCGCTGGGCTGTCTCCCTTTTCGCCCCCTGCAGTGGGTTGGGTGGGAGTAGGCCCGGAGTTGGGCTGCAACGATTCAACCGATAGCCTCAAAGCATCAACCAGTTGATCCATGGGTCCCGATTGTCGTTGAGGTCCCTGAACTGCTGCGACCAGAGCAAGTAGCCTGGCTTGCACTTGATTGGGGTTGCTCACAAAATGAAATCTGAGCTGCCCCGCCATACCTGCAGTCTGTACGATCACATGCCCAACCTTGAGTAGAACGGCCAAGGGGTTTGGAAAGACAACTTGTACATCCTGTACTCGGTCGAGCTGTGCTTCGTTCAGCCTCTCATAGATAAAGGGTTGCTTCACAAAGTCCAGCACGCGTCGGTTGGTGACTATGTCATAGCTATAGTACCAGAGGGCATATCGCCAGGCCAGCCAGATCACCGGTGGAGCAACAAGGGCGAGTCCGATTGGCGCAATCCAGATATAGTCCACTGAGGAATAGGCAAGTCCAGCAATTATTAGCGCCAAGGCCATGAACGTGAGCAGCAAAGGGGGTAACAGCCTCCATACAAGGAACACGGGATGACTGCGGAGGAAGATCTCTATTTGCTCACCCCTTTGCCTCCCAGGAATGTCCCTTGTTGCTGCCATCAATACCTCCTGAACTCGGCTTTGGCTCTGAAGCACATTATACTACAGTTCCCAGTTCTGCAAAAACTCATACACTACGTATTCGTCTGCACTTTGCAGAATGATGGGTGCCTGGAGAAATATCTCGGCCGTGCGAAGGTGTCGTCGACCCGCCCTGCCGGTTCAGAAATAGACAGGTCTGTGATCCAAGCGCGTTGGCCCAGAGGGCTGCGTGCAGCCCCGATCCATAGCCCGTTGTGCTCTGTTTCTACGTTGGAGTGCCTCTCTCGTAGAAGGCCTGCACCTCCTCGGCCGAGGGCAATGAGGTTTGCGCGCCAAATTTGGTCGCCGCCAGTGTGCCAGCACAGGTCGCGTAGCGGACCGCCTCCTTCAGGGGACGGCCCTGGACGAGGGCCAAAGCGAGCCCACCATTGAAGGCGTCGCCAGCTGCCGTGGTATCCACAGCGTCCACCTGCCAGGTGGGCACGTGGAAGGCTTGCTCCCCGGTCACCACCAGGGCCCCCTTCTCGCCCAGAGTGACAATGACTACGGGCACGCCGTAGCCCAGTAGCTTCCGCGCGGCTCCCTCGGCCGAGGCCAAATCCCTGACCTCTACTCCGGTCAGCATGGATGCTTCAATCTCGTTGGGAACCAAATAGTGTACCTGGGATAGGAGTTGTGGCGATACGGCCCGCGCCGGGGCCGGGTTCAGGATGACTTTCACCTCGTGGTGGGCAGCCTTTGCCATCGCATATGCGACTGTCTCCAATGGAACTTCAAATTGCAGCAGCAACAGTTTGGCCTGGGGCCACAGCCCAGCAAGGGGGTCGATGTCCTGCGGGCTCACTCGGAGGTTGGCGCCGCCTGCCACGACGATGCTGTTTTCTCCTGTCTGGTCGACGATGATCAGGGCAATACCGGTTGCCGCCTTGCCGTCTACCCGAACCGGGCTGGCATCCACCCCTTGCAGGATCAAGTTTTCGACCAGGGCTGTTCCAAAGTCATCATCGCCTACCCGCCCGGCCATCGCTACCCAACCACCCAACCGGGCGGCTGCTACCGCCTGGTTGGCTCCCTTGCCCCCGGGGATGGTTTGAAAGCCATGGCCTGGTATCGTCTCCCCCGGCAAGGGCATCCGATCTGCTTTGATCACCAGATCCATGTTCAGGCTGCCCACGACTATGATTTCCGCCATCGACAGACTCCTCTCAGAGTAGGTGGCGGCTATCTTGCCAGGATCTGCTGTGCGATGCTGGCGACCGCCTGTCCCAACTTGCGCTGTTCGTGCAAATCGAGGTGGATCCCGTCGAGGTCGCTGGAGACGATGGCTTCGGCGGCATCAAAAAAGTCGCAACCGTGATCCTCAGCAACCAGGCGGTAGTGCTTGCCCAGCCCCTGGGATTTGAGCGCGCCTCCTCCGAACATTTCGGAGAAATCGGACATTGCCCCAAAGGGCGGTGGTGCTATGAGCAGGACTGCCGGCGAACTGCCCCCGCGGCCCGTCTCGCTCTTCAGGGCGATATCGACCAGGACGCCGGCTCCGGCTGCGACGTCACAGGCCGGCAGGGAAAAGCGGGCTTTCAGGTCGTTGGTCCCCAGCATAATGATGACCAGGTCGAGGGGCTTGTGTGTTTCCAGGCAGGGGACCAGGTATTCCCTGCCGTTCTTGTAGCCTTCGATGGGATCGTCCCATACCGTTGTCCGTCCGTTCAGGCCTTCTTCGATGACCAGGTAGCCGTCGCCCAATCTCTGCCTGAGGACGCCGGGCCAGCGCTCATCCCGGGCATAGCGGTCCTCCGTGGCCGGATTCCAACCCCACGTATTCGAGTCGCCGTAGCAAAGGATCGTTTTCGTACTCATGCTTTGCCATTCTCCCCTCATTGTGCCCGAAGGTACGTGTTCAAGCATCCGCTCGGGTCTGCATCGCTAGTATACACCATTTGGGCCCATTTGCCCATCCACTTTTCAAGGCGGATCAACTTGCCGCCACAGGGCTAGCCCCAGTCCCAGCTAACAAAGATTTGACACCTGTGGTGACTTGATGTATAGTGTAGGTCAAAGTTGCAAATGCGAATCATTTGCAGTTTGAGCATTGTAGACCACAGGCGGCAGCATCGAGGCCGGGAAGTCGATGGACGATCTGGTAGTCGTTGGCGAGCGCCGCTTGAGAGCGGCAGGCAAACGGATCACGCCCCAGCGCAAGTTGGTTCTGACCATCTTGGCTCAGGCCAGTGAGAATCTTGGCGCTGGGCATCTGGATGCCGGGCACCCAGATCCTGGGCATCTGGATGCCTACGATATTTATGAACGTGGCCGGCGTCAGGATGTGAGCCTCAGCCTTTCCACGGTTTACCGGACACTGAGCGTCCTCAAAGAGGCCGGGGTGGTGCACGAATTGCATTTGGACGAGGAGCACCACCACTACGAGTTGGACAGCAAGGATGAGCATTCTCACTTGGTGTGCCTTGCCTGCGGCCGGGTGATCGAGATAGACATCGCTGTCTTTTCTGAAGCTGCAATGGTAGCAAGTGAGGCTCATGGCTTTGAGATTGCCAGTACACATGTAGAACTGGCTGGTTATTGTGTCGATTGCCGCCATCGCGGGCTGAATGGGTCTGCCCAGCCAGGCTGAGAGCGGCTCCTGGAAGGGCCTGGGCTCGTTTTTCTTGAAGCTTGTCCTGTAAAAACGAGCCAGTTGCCGGCGTTGGCCACTGGGGTCGAGATGGTGCAGGCGCTGTGGAACCAAATCTGCTACGGGAAAATATGTGAGCATGGAATCAAAGACGATAGGAACAGATGGCGATAGCCTCAGCACTGTGCGCACCGGAGAAGCGGCACAGATACGCAAGATGCAAGGGGGGCATGGCTTTTTGAGCCGCCTGGCATCCTTGGGCTTCACACCCGGCACCCACCTGCGGGTGGTCCAGAACTATGGGCATGGGCCCATCATCGTCAGCCTGCGTGATACACGGATAGCACTGGGGCGCGGTGAAGCCAAAAAGATCCTCGTCGAACGGCTGGCGGGAGGGGATGATGGCCGTCGAGGCTGAACGGGTCAGGGATGTAGCCCAACAGGCGGAGGCTGTGCTCAACGGAGAAGTGACGCTGACGGTGGCGCTTGCCGGTCAGCCCAACGTGGGCAAGTCCACTGTATTCAATCTTCTGACAGGCATGAGCCAGCACGTCGGTAACTGGCCGGGCAAGACCGTCGAGCAAAAGACAGGAAGCTTTCGTTTCAACGGCACGACCATCCATCTGGTAGATCTTCCGGGCACCTATAGCATGACTGCCAACTCGGCAGAGGAGGTCATAGCCCGTGATTTCATCATTAAGGAGCGGCCCGATGTGGTGATTGCTCTGGTCAACGCGGCGTCGCTAGAACGGAACCTGTACCTGGTGGCCGAGTTACTGCCTCTGCCCTCACGTGTGGTGGTGGGGCTGAATATGGTGGATGTTGCCGCCGACGAGGGGATGAAGGTCGAACCCCAGGTCTTGGAGGCGGCATTAGGCGTGCCCGTAGTGTCTATGGTCGCAGCCAAGAATACAGGGCTGCGGGAGTTGGTGGAAACCGTGGACCAGGTAGCCCGGGGTGAGGTTCCCTACCAACCTAATCTGCCAGAAATTCGCGATGACCATCGCGGGGTCCTCGACCAGATCCAGATGCTGGTAGGCGATTGGGTGCCAGCCCCCTATCCGGGCGATTGGGTGGCCCTCAAGTTGTTGGAGGGCGACGTCGAGATCACGGCCATGATGCGCGACAAATATCTGCCTGCCGAACAGTGGGATCAGGTTCACGAGATTTTGATGGCCCATGAGGATGCCGTGCTGGCGGTGGCCAGCGGGCGCTATGATTGGGTGGGCCGCATGATCCGGGCAGCCGTGACGCGACCGCGCGTTGGCCAGATTACCCTCACCGAACGGCTTGACCGTTGGGCGACCCACCCTCTGTGGGGACTGGCCATTCTGGCTTCTATCCTGGGTGTGGTATTCTGGTTGACCTTCGCCCTCGGTATACCTCTACAAGAGCTTTTAGAGACCTACGTGGTTGGCACCCTGGCCGACGTCAGTACCAGTTTGCTGGCGGGTGCGCCTGCCTGGCTCAGCGGCTTGGTGGTGGATGGTATCATCGGTGGAGCCGGGACTGTCATCACCTTTCTGCCCATCCTGGTCATCTTTTTTGCCGCTCTGGCTCTGCTGGAGGATATGGGCTACATGGCCCGTGCCGCCTACGTGATGGACCGCTTCATGCACCTGATGGGGCTCCATGGCAAAAGCTTTCTGCCCCTTTTCCTGGGCTTTGGCTGCAACGTTCCGGCAGTGATGGGCACGCGCATTATCGACTCGCGCCGCGCCCGACTGCTGACGATCCTGCTTGCGCCGCTGGTACCCTGTGCCGCACGGATGGCGGTCATTGTGTTCATCACCCCCATCTTTTTTGGGGGCGCGGCTGCCCTGGTGGCTTGGGGCCTGATCGCCATGTCCCTGTTTGTGCTGGCAGTGGTGGGAGTGCTGGTCAACCGGTGGGTCCTCAAGGGCGAGCGGGCAGCCTTTATCATGGAGCTGCCCCTTTATCACCGTCCCAATACCCGGACCATCGGCATCCAGGTCTGGCAAAACGTCAGCGAATTCCTCAGAAAAGCTGGTTCGCTGATCCTGATCATGTCGGTTATCATCTGGGCCTTGTCAACTCTTCCCTACGGCCAGATCCAGACAAGCTACCTGGCCAGTGCGGGCAAGGCGTTGGCCCCGCTGGGGGAACTGATGGGGCTGGACTGGCGCATGATGGTAGCTCTGTTGACCAGTTTTGTGGCCAAGGAGAACGCGATTGCCACGATGGGTATTCTCTTCGGTACGGGCGAGGCAGCGGCCGGGCTGGGTGCTACCCTGGCTGGCGTCTTGACGCCGTCAGCAGCGCTGGCCTTTCTGGTTGTGCAGATGCTCTTTGTCCCCTGCGTGGCCACGGTCGCGGCTATCAAACAGGAGACCAAGAGTTGGGCTTGGACGGCGTTCAGCGTGGGTATGCTGCTGAGCATATCCCTGGCGGCTGGTATCGCCGTCTACTATGTAGCGAGCCGGATCTGATCATGCTAGAGCGAATGTTGCAGCTCGTGGCCAGCGGTGGGATCCACAGCTACGAGGATCTGACAGAGCAATTGGGTATCTCTCGGCCATTTCTGGAAGCGATGTTGGAAGAGCTAGCAAAGCTCGGATACCTGCGCGCTGTGGATGTTGGCTGCGGTGGGCACTGTTCCGGTTGCTCAATGGGCGGATGTTCTGTCACAGGCCCGGGGAAGCTTTGGTCACTGACAGAAAAGGGTTCAATGGCCGCTGCCCGGCTGACAGCGTAGCGCCGGATACCTATCTGAAGCTGCTCCAACTACCGCTCGGAAACCGGGGCTGCAAGTTTCTTGACAGGTGATGCAAAAAAGGGACCTCCAGACGGAGGTCCCTTTCTATTTCCATTGGTCTTGGCTGCTACGGAACTGATCTGTAGATCGTGGGCAGGTAGGCACCATGAAGCTCTTTTTTGACCTGCAGAGTGATTGAGACGGTCTGGTCTCTGTTCTGAACGCTCGGATCATCGGCGACAATACGGATATCGATCTGATAGGTACCCGGTTTCTTCCTGGCAGGATCCACGACGACGCTCAGATCCTGTCCGCTGGTGCCGCTCAAGATTTGTACCTCTAGCCACCGAGCTGTGGGCGTCAACGTGGCCGTCCAGGCAAATTCCCCCGGGCCCGTGTTGCCGACCTTCAGTTTGAAGCTCTGAGGTGAAGATTCAGGCTCCGCCATGTGCACGATCCCCGCTGGCTTCACCTCCATCTCTGGTAGTCCAAACAGACTCTGCAGCGTTTGGTCGGGCTGGCCAACAAAGGCATAGTTGTACTGCCAGGCTTCCCACCAGTGGTCTTTGTCCAGCCACATGCTCAAACCTGGTTGATCGGGGTAGGAATATCGCTCGACCGTGGCCTGTTTGAAGTCATAGAAGGACTCGTAGGCCTGCCCCAGTGTCATGCCCCGGAAAAGATAGCGTACGAGCTGCTGGAAAGCGTCATCGTACCAATTGGCATAGTAACCTGCTGCACCTACATCTACAAAGGGAGCGGAATACTGGCTGACGCGACGCCTGGCTTCCTGGCTACTGATTCCACCCTCATCAAGAGTAGAGGTGCCTGCAGTGAAGCACCCGTACAGCATCACGATGGCGCCGGGTGCAAGCTCCAGGTCACTTCGGATGGTATCCGGCAGTATGAAGCTATCATGAAGGGCAAAGCCACCCACGTCTGGATAAGGCATGGGAGGTCGATAGACCCCATGCCCTCGGTACAGGAAAAAGTGCGCTCCGCGAGCCGCGGTCTTGATCTGCTCCCAGTCGTTGTTGGGCGTGTAGAACCTATGAACGGTCACGCCATGAGCTTCAAACTCATCCGCGACTGCGTCCATATTGGCCTTTTCCTGACTCGTTCGGGAGCCATCCTCATCCAGGGGACCCACAACCAGGACGGCAGTCAGAGGCGGAAGTCCCAGAACCTGCACCGGGGAGGCTGGGAGAGTGTCTGCCACAATGTCAGATTGCTGTAGGGGCAAAACGGGGTTGGGCGGCGTCAGAGGAGCCTGGGGTTCGGCCTGTGCCACCTCCCAACTACCTCCCAAGAGCACCATCAAAGCGAGCAGAGCCAGCACCCAGCACGCTCGGTTCACGGTTCTCTCCTGCACAGAGCCCATACGCTCGTGTTCTCCATCCTTACGCCCAAGATCGGTAGAGCGATAGCACCGGCAAGAAAAGGGTGGGTTCTCCCTGGTAGGTTGTCTGTACCGGAGATCCTGAATCGCTCGCGCCGTTGAAGCCACCAAAATGAACCAGAAGCAAGGTGAATCGATTCCCCTGGTCAAATACGAAAGGGATTATAACATGAACTGGGGAAAAGTCAAACATAGACCAGACGGACGACGGACGAGGCACGGAATCTGTCTATTGGGGTTGTTCGAGAATGCATGAATTCAATGCCCATCAGGTGGGGTCTATCCTGGAATCAGTGCTCCTATTGAGATAACTGGCCGGACCTTGCAGGGGCAGCATGCAAGAGATGGACGTCCCCTGTCCTATGTCGCTCTCAGCCCAGATCCGGCCACCGTGGGCTTCGACCAGCCCCTTGGCGATGGCCAAGCCCAGACCCATGCCCTCGCCCGCTTCGTGGCCACGTGCCGGATCGCCGCGCCAGAAGCGATCAAAGATGCGAGGCACATCTTCAGGAAGGATGCCCTCCCCGGTGTCGGCCACCCACAGCCGTAGCGCATCCTCGGTGGCTAGTTCTGCTCCGAGGGTGATCTGCCCGCCAGCTGGCGTGTGCCGCAGGGCGTTGCCCACCAAGTTGCCCAGTACCTGCCCCAGGCGCTGGGGATCAGCAACCAGCGGCGGCAGCGACGCCGGAATGTCGGTAAGCAGAGCCGCCCCGACCTCGCTTGCCTGGCAAGAAAAAGCATCGCATACATCGGCCAGTAGCTGCCGCACGTCCAACTGCTGCAGGTCCAGCGGGAGCTGGCCAGCCTCTGCCAGCGTCAGCAGGCGCAGATCCTCCACCAGGCGGCTAAGCTTGTGCGTCTCATCGAGTACTAGTTCCAGATGTTCAGGTATAAGCTCATAGACACCATCCCGCAGGCCCTCCAGGTTGCCCTGGATGATGGTTAGCGGCGTGCGCAGCTCGTGGGCCACGTCGGCCAGCAGTTCACGCCGCTGCCGATCGGCGGTCTCCAGAGCGCTGGCCATGCGGTTGAAGGAGCGTGTGAATCGCTGGAACTCGCCGCTGGTTTCCGCCGATACCCGGGCCGATAGATCTCCACTGGCGATGGCGTCGGCAGCCTGCATCGTCTCGTTTAGCGGCCCAGTCATCCTTCTAGCCACAAAGCGGCCCACCAGGCGAAAGGCAATGACAAAGAGGACAAAGGCCCCCACCAGCAAGAGTACGAGACGAAAGGGACGAGGGTCGGTACCAGGCGGCTGGCGTACCAGAAACATGAGCCCTGTGACGAAAGCCAGCAACGCGCCGCAGCCCAGCAACACCAAGATGCCAAAGGCGATGGCAAAGCGAACAAAGAGGGCTTTGTCTCCGTGACGCCACCCACGATTGTTCCGCCTATGCTTCGCCCAGGGGGGCAGAGGTGGCCCATCTTTCCCTTCCTGCCAATGCTCTTTGTCCCACCAGGCCGGTCCGTGGGAGTGTCCCTCCCCCCATGCTTTCCCATGGTCCTCGTCCCACCAGGGTGGGTGGTGCCGGGGCCAGTGTTTTTTCTTGCGCATCGTCGCCTCAGTGGTCCATGAAACGATAGCCCACGCCGTAGACGGTCTGGATGTAGTGGGGCTGGCGGGGATCGGGCTCGATCTTGCGCCGCAGGTTCTTGACGTGGGAATCGATACTCCGGTCATAGCCCTCAAAGGCTACACCGTGAACCGCCTCTAGCAACTGCTCCCGGCTGAATATGCGCCCTGGTTGGCGGGCCAGGGTGGCCAGGAGATAGAACTCGGTGGGGGTTAGTTCCACCGGTTGGCCGGCGACTGTTGCCGTCAGAGCAGCGGTGTCCAATTCCACCTCGCCGGAGCGGAGGACTGTAGCCGGCCCCACTTCGCCGCTGGCGCGTCGTAGCGTGGCCCGGACGCGAGCGACCAGCTCGCGCGGGCTGAAGGGCTTAGTGACATAATCATCGGCTCCCAGCTCCAGGCCCACGATGCGATCGGCTTCCTCCACGCGGGCGGTGAGCATGATGATGGGCACGCCGCTCTCCTGGCGCAGGCGGCGGCAGACATCCAGGCCATCCACACCGGGCAGCATCAGGTCGAGGACGATGAGATCGGGCTGGTCCCTGCGGGCGACCTGGAGTGCCATCTCGCCATCGTGGGCGGCCAGCACATCAAAGCCGGCACGCTCCAAATAGTCGTGCACCAGCTTGACGATGCGGGCCTCGTCGTCTACTATGAGGACAGTCTGAGCCATCGCTTGTCTCTAGAGCCCCTGAACACTCGTGAACTCGAGCACCGCTCCGTGTTCTGAGTGCAGGCCGAAAAGGTTCCCATGGTTCATGGTCGATAGAAGTTCGTCGCCGGCCATGTGGTCCGGCAGGACCGAAAGCCGTCCACCAGGCTTTAGCACCCGGTGCAGTTCCCATAGCAGTGCCGGTTGGTTGGGTACCATGTGGAATACGTCATACAAGAGTACGACGTCTACGCTCTGGCTGGCCAGCCCGGTGTCCAGGTCGGAGTGAATGGTCTTGACGTTGGACAGATTCTCCTTTCTCGCCCGGCGCTGTACCGTTTCGATGGCCAGGGGGTGCATGTCCAGGGCATACACCGTTCCGGCGTCTCCCACGATCTGGGCCGCGGGAATGGTATAGCTTCCGATCCCACAGCCAAAGTCCAGGACGATCTGTCCCTTTTCCAGCCCGGCTTCTACCAGCCGCTGTTGCAGATCGCCAAAGACTTCCCGCAGCCTCAACCAGAAAGCCATACCACGAAAGGCTAGGTTCGGGTAGGGTCTGTTGTCACCCATATTAATAAACTCCTAATCCGGTACATCTCTATGCTGCAAGCCGGGCAGCACCGTGTGGTCCGGCCTGGTCATGGTCGTTGTGGCCAGCGTGACTGTGAGCGAGCAGTACTGCCCCTCCACTCTCAGTGTCAAGAGTCCATTCAGGGTGGGACTGAAACAGCTTCAAAAGGTCGCCATCTGCATCGATATCCAGGGCCAGGAATCGAACCTCGTATTCGTCCAAGACCGCCGGCCAATCGACTGGTTCTTCTGTCTGCTGGCTGAGTCTATCGTTGCGTGGCATGTGACCTCCCTCCGGGGCTCCCGGTGGAGCCGGCATCCGGCCCCACCGGGACCTGCCTCCCTACTTACTCCTCAACCCCGTACTGCTCGCCGGGCTCGTCGTCCTCAGCATCCGGTTCAGATGGAGCTGCCCACCACGGGGGCGGTCCACAGTGCCGGTGATGGCGGTGCCAGGCCCTCGGTCCCCAGGCTGCGTAGGATTTTCCTTCACCCTCTTGACCCTCCGGCGGTTTCCAGCCAGGCGGGGGTCCCCAGCAGCGGTGTCCAAAAAAGATCCGTTTCACCAGACCAAGACCCAGCAGCAGGAGCAAGCCCAGGAAGGCCAGCTTGAAAAGGGCGCCGATGGCGCCAAAGAGAAAGCCCAAGGGGCCCGCAGTGCCGTAGCGACCCATACCAACGGGTCCGTGCCCGTATAGCGCTGGTGGTGGCGGTGGAGCACTGCCCTCTTGGGCCACCGGGGGCTGCACGTAGACCTGGCTGCGGGGGCTGGCGAACATGGCCCCCATCCCGCACAGCAGGATGCACAGGAAAACGATAGCCATTGCCCCCAGGCCAATCAAAATACCTTTACCTCTGAAACGTTCGTCCATTTCAACCTCCAACTGTTTTGGTTTTCGCCCATAGGGTACCAACCAAATGTGGAGAGATTATGGATGTGCGTGACAGAGATTGTGGAGGATTGAGGGTTTCCTAGGTTGTGAAGGTTCCTCTGATCATGGAAGTGGCAGCGATTCGTCCAAAGGCTTTGGGATCCAGGTATCTAGCCGGCTTCCTGGTCTGTGGTGGCCATTGGATCTGCCGTAGCGGTACGTGTATCGGCGGCGGCTGGATCGGTCGCACCTTCTGCTGCGGATCCGGTCACATCTGCAGCGGCAGATGCGATGGCCCAGCTGACCAGTCCCCACGAACCACCGCCCAGGAGGATGCCCAGTAGCAAAGTGCGGAGCGTCAAGGGCGCAAAGTTGCCTTGGACGAGTCCAATAACCGTCAGCAGTGCTCCCAGCAGGCCGATCACCAGTCCGATCTTGAGCGGTCCGTTCAGCCGTGACCAAGAATCTTTCATGACTGCCTCTCCTCTTCCCGCCAAAAATCTCCATTTCGAGCTTGGGCCAGCAACTCGGCCAGCTCGTCAGGGCTCAGCTCCAGGATCCGGCCAGGGAAGGCCAGATGGTATCCATTGTTGTCAAAAGCTTGCTCCATGCGGGCCTGCATCGTGGCCGGGTCGGTGACCGCGTCGCGGCGTTTGCTCCCAGGGTGAAAGGTCGCGCCATCTGCCACTGCGGCTGGGTCCTCCAGGACAAGGACGCAACCCGGTTTCCGGTTCACTTCATCTACGGCGATACCCGCGATGCGGTCCCATGGGATGTCAAGGTCGTAGGTGGGGGTGTAGAGACTGAGATACTGGGACGCAAGTTCCAGGTACCAGGGAGAGCGCATAGTGTGGACAATTCGTATGGCACTGCCGATAAAGGCCACGATTCCGATTATGCCAAAAAGAACCAGTGCCCAGGCCACCTCCGGCCGGCCGGGCTGCAGTCCAAGCAGTACGAGCGAGGCGCTGACTGGCACCATAAAGATAACGATGGCCAGTGACCAGATGGCGCGCTTGCGATTCTTGTGGACGATGATCGGTTCTCGCTGATTTGTCACGTTGTCCCCTTGCTACCCTCTGAACCCACTTGGGTCCTCGTCTCGGGGCCGACGTGGCCTCGAGATGAGGATCTTTGAGCGGGTCTTGGGATAGACTTAGGCTCGTTGCCAGAGTTTGCCTGCCAGCTCGCGGGCGCGGGCCATTATCGCTGCCTCATCCAGCGTTAGAAGCTTCCGGTTGCGCATCAATATCTCTCCGGCAACGATGGTCGTGTCTACACCGGTGCCGTCGATGCCAAATATAATGTGCCAGGGCAGGTTGTCGCTCGTAAGCGGCGTGGGTGGATCATAGTCCACCAGGATGACGTCGGCTGGCGCGCCCTTGGCCAACTGGCCGAACTGCGGACCCAGAGCCGGAAAGTAGACCTGGGCGATCCGGGCGTTGTGCTCCCATGCCATCTGGATCACCTGGTCAGCGGGCAATGTACGCGGATCGCCCGTGGCCTGTTTGTGGACCAGGTAGGTCGTGGCCATCTCGGTGAACATGTTGTTGGAAAAGCCGTCGTTGCCCAGGCCCACGGGGATGCCAATGTGCAGCATCCAAGGTAGGTCGGCGGTGCCCACGGCGTTGTTCATGTTCGAACGGGGGTTGTGGACAACCATCGTGCCGCTATCGAGCAGTATCTCGGTCTCGATGCGGTCAACATGGATGCAGTGGGCGGCCAGCGTCAAAGGCCCCAACACGCCGAACTCCTGCAGGCGCTCCACCACCCTCAGGGCGCTCTTGCGCAGGCTATCCCGTACGTCGGCCTTGTCCTCGGCCACATGGAGGTGGAAGCCAACGCCCAATTGCCCTGCCAGATCTACACAGGCCTTCAGCGTCTCATCGGAGAGGGTCAGCGAGGCGTGGAGGCCAAAGGTCGCGGCGAGGCGATCACTCTGGTACCGCTGCTCCCGCACATGCCGGATGAAGCGGCTGTTCTCCTGGATGCCGGCCAACGTCGCTGTCCGGCCATCGCGATCGGTGACCTCGTAGCAGAGACAGGCCCGTACCCCGGCCTGGTCTACCGCTGAAGCGATCTGGTCCAGACTACCTGCGATGCGTCGCTGGCTGGCATGGTGGTCGACAAGGGTGGTGGTGCCGTGGCGGATTGCATCCACCAGCCCAACCAGGGCGCTATAGTGCACGTCATCGGGCCACAGCGCCTTGTCCAGCCGCCACCACAGCTTTTCAAGGATCTCTGTAAAGTTAGCGGGTGGATCGCCAGGGAGGGCCATGCCTCGGGCAAAGGCGCCGTAGAAATGGGTGTGGGCGCAGATGAGTCCAGGCAGAACCAGGCTGCCGCCAGCGTCCAGTCGCTGGGCGCTGGGGTAGCGGGCCTCCAATTCGGCGCTGGGCCCTAGATCGGCGATGCGCTCATTCTCGATGTACAGGGCGCCGTCGGGAACGACCTGGTTGGGCGTCCCCATGGTGGCCAGCGTGCCGTGAGTGATCAGCATGTTCCCACACCTCCGTAGGTCTCAAGAAGGTAGCCGTGTTCTATCATAGACAGCATGTACAATTTCCTGCAGTGGTATGAACCATCCAGTTGAACGCTTTGCTCTGTCAACGTGTATTGTACTCCAAAAGGCGGGAACCGGCAAGCAGTCAGCGAATACTCGGCAGGGCTGGAGCCCCAAAAAGCTGGTTCTGAACAACCCCTGCGCCAAGACATGACCCGACGATCTTCTATCAGGCTCCGTCGGGATGCGGCCGGGTATACTGCTGGCCCGGGTTGCTAGCCAGAACGTTTCTGTCACCGGCTTGACAAGCCAGAAAGGCTGTGATATACTGCTGAGCATATGTTCAGGGCTGAACGTTTGGTCACTCTTGGAGATGATGTGGCGATAAGCAGTGAGCAGCACCGGTTGCTATATCGGATCGCCCAATCTTACTATGTTGACGGTCTGACGCAAAAGCAGATCGCCAATCGTTTTGGGTTATCCCGGCCCAAGGTTTCCCGAATGCTTCAGAGTGGCCGTGATAGCGGCATCATCAGCATCTCCCTTCTCCCCCCGCCCAACGGCATGGCTGACCTGGAGCACAGACTGGAACGCAGATTTGGTTTACAGGAGGCGGTGGTTGTGCCTGTTAGCGATCCGGCACACCATCCAACTGTGGTGCGAGAGCTGGGTCCCGCGGCGGCCGAGTGCCTGAACCGCTGCATCTCGGGCGATGAGGTGATTGCCACAGCCTGGGGTACCTCGATCCTGGCCATGGTGGATGCCCTCTCCTACCGGTCCTGGCCTGGCGTCACAGTCGTGCAACTCCTGGGTGGTCTGGGACCAGTGGATACCCTGGAACACTCGGCCGAGCTTACCCAGCATCTCGCCCGGAAGCTGGGGGCCAGGTTGCGGCTGTTGCCGGCGCCGGGGATCGTGGCCTCGCGGCAGATGGCCGAAGCGCTCAAGTCCGATGCTCAAATCTCTGCTGTGCTCGATCTAGCGGCAGGGGCCGATGTTGCGCTCGTGGGCCTTGGTGTACCCACGCCTTTTTCCATTGTCTTGCGTACAGGTACCATCCTAAGCAGGCAGGATCTCGAACGCCTGCAGGAGCTGGGGGCCGTCGGTGATATCGCCCTCCGCTACCTCGACAGAGATGGAAATCCCCTTGGTCTCGAGATCGACGAGCGGATTATCGGGTTGACGATTGAGCAGATACGCCAGATCCCCCGTGTGATCGGCATTGCTGGGGGAACGGCCAAGTACGCAATGATCCGGGCGGCGCTGCGCGGCGAAATTCTGGATGTGTTGGTGACCGATCTAGTAACCGCCGAGACGCTGCTTGCCAAAGAGAACTAGACAGGGGCAAATGAGGAACGTGATAGAGTCAAAGACAGACATGATTGCCAGGGCAAAAGGGATCGTCCAGCGTGAAGCTGAGGCGGTCAGTGCATTGGCAGAGCAGTTTGATGACGGTTTGGCGGATGTCGTTTCGCTGTTGCTCAACTGCCAGGGACATGTGCTGGTGACCGGGGCCGGTACCTCACGGGCCATTGCCCAGCGCTTGGCCCATCTGTTGTCCTGCAGTGGAACACCCTCCTTGTTTATCAGCGCTTCCGATGGTCTGCATGGAGGATCGGGGGCTGTCACCCCAGAAGACATCGTGTACCTCATTTCCAAGGGTGGTCACAGCGCCGAGATCAATCAGTTCGCCGAGATCGCCCGCGCCCGGGGCGCCAAGCTGATCGCCCAGACAGAGAACCCAGGTTCGCCGCTGGCACAGATGTGTGATGCCGTGTTCAAGGTAAGAGCAGTTGGAGACATCGACCCCTACGGCATGGTGGCCACCGGCAGTTCCCTGGTGAATGGTGCGGCGGGCGACGTCCTCTGTGTTCTTTTGCTCGAGCAACGAGGCTATACCAAAGAGGCATTTGGCCAGACCCATCCAAGCGGGGCGGTGGGCAAGAAGCTTGAGAAAGAACACGGGACGGCCTAAGGGCCGCCGCTCGGAAGACTGTACGGAGGGAGAGAAAACGGTGAACTCGCGCGAGAGGGTCGCAACAGCGCTCAATCACAAGGAACCGGACAAGATGCCCATCGACTGCGGGGCGACCATTGTCACGGCGCCCACCCGCATCGCCTATCAGAATCTGCGGGAGTACCTGGGAATGGGGCGGGATCCTGAGCCCACGACTTCTCACAGGCAGATGGACACGGTCTATCCCCGGGAGGACTTTTACGAGCGCTACGAGGTGGACTTTCGCACGGTGGCCATGAAGGGTCCGTGGGAATTCGAGCCCAAGGAGATGCCCGACGACAGCTTCTACGACGAGTTCAACATCCGCTGGAAAAAGGCATCCTACTACTATGACGTGGTCGAGCGCCCCCTGGCAGACTGTGAGACCGTACAGGACCTGGAAAAGGCGGTCTGGCCTGATCCCTACGATCCAGGACGTGTGGAGGGGTTGAGGGAAGAGGCAAAAGCGCTCTACGAGAACACGGACTATGCCATCATCGCTGACATCATGGCCTTGGGTCCCTTTGAAGGCGGCTGTGTATTGCGGGGTTATGAGCAGTTCTGCGTCGACCTGGCCTGGGACCCCAAGTTCGCCGAAGCGCTGCTGGACAAAATCACCGACACCGATATCGAGCTGTGGGACAGCTTTCTCGATGCCGTCGGCGACCATGTCCAGGTCGTTTGCCAGGGAGACGATGTGGGCATGCAGACCAACCTCTACATCTCACCGGCCATGTACCGGAAGTTCGTCAAGCCGCGGCAGAAGCGCATCTTTGACTTTATCCACTCCAAGACGGATGCCAAGGTCTTTTACCATTCCTGTGGCGCGGTCTTTGACGTCATCGGCGATTTCATCGATATTGGCGTGGACATCCTCAATCCCATCCAGCGCAGCGCAGCCAACATGGACATCGCCAAGATGAAAAAAGAGTTTGGCAAGGACATCTGCTTCTGGGGAGGCGGCATCGATATCCAGCAGGTGCTGCCTTTTGCCACCCTGGATGAGATCGAGGCGGACGTAAAACGCACCATTGAGATCCTGGCGCCCGGCGGAGGCTATGTATTTTTCCCTTCGCACAACGTCCAAGCAGACGTGACGCCGGACCGTTTCCACAAGACCTTCGAAACCGCAATCAAATACCGCGACTACCCCATCAGGACATGGGCAAGGACCTGAGGTTTTGGGCCACATTCAGCCTTCAGGTCTCAGAGGAAGGGTACAGCGACATGCCAGACATACGGACCGCGATACGGGAGAATTTGATCCAGGGCACCGGTCCCCAGATCAAAGCGTTGACCACCCAGGCCTTGGAGGAAGGAATAGGCGCCAGCGACATCCTGCAGAACGCCCTCATGCCGGGAATGGACGAGGTGGGCCGGCGCATGAATGAAGGGGAGTATTACATCCCCGACGTGTTGATCTCAGCGCGTACCATGCAGATGGCTCTGGAGGTCCTCAAACCGAAACTGGTCGAGTCCGGAGTTGTACAGGCCGGAACCGCCGTGATCGGAACCGTCGCCGGGGACTTGCACGACATTGGCAAGAACCTGGTGGGCATGCTGCTTGAGGGCGCCAATCTAACTGTGGTCGACCTGGGCACCGATGTCTCAGCCCAGCAGTTTGTGGCAGCGGCGCAGGAGCATGAGGCCAATCTGATTGGCATGTCAGCCTTGCTCACGACGACGATGGTTGAAATGAAGGACACAGTCGATGCCTTCCAAGAGGCCGGTATACGGAATCAGGTCAAGATCCTGGTGGGCGGCGCCCCGGTGACCCAGGCTTATGCCGATGAGGTTGGCGCCGATGGCTACGCACCGGATGCCGGGTCGGCCGTGGTCGTGGCGCGGGAACTGCTGGCCGATTAGATTCGTTAGATTGGGATGTCGCGCCTTCGCAGTGATGCTGGACAGTGGGGAGAAAAAGCTATGGCTGACTACTTGTTGGGACTCGACTATGGAACGGGCGGCGCCAAGGCCTGTATCATCAACCCTGAAGGCGAGGTCCTGGGCTTTGCCTTTGAGGAGTACCCGTTTTACCACGACAAGCCCGGCTGGTCGGAACATGATGCCATGGGCTACTGGGAGGTCGCCTGCCGGCTGATCCAGATCTGCCTCGCCGAATCGCGTGTGAACCCGGCCGAGATCCGGGGCATGGGCGTCTCTTCAGCCCTCCCCTCCATGGTGATGATAGATGAGAACAGCCAGCCCATCCACCGCGCCTACAACCTGATGGACCGGCGGGCGACAAAAGAGGTCGATTGGCTCAAAGAGGTCGCTGGAGAAGAGCGACTGATGCAACTCACGGCAAACCGGCTGGAAGATCACCCATCGATCGTCAACCTGCTGTGGGAAAAGAACAACAGGCCCGAATCCTTCAATCGGATCCGCAAAGCGCTGACCATCGATGGCTTTGTCACCTTCAAGCTAACCGGCGCAACCGTGGTAAACCATCCCGCGGCTCCCTTTTTCGGTGTGGCCTATGACATTCTGGGGCGACGCTTCGATGGTGGGATCCTGCAAGAGATAGGCATCGACCCGGCCATCCTGCCCGATCTGGTCGATTGTGAGGAGATCGCCGGTAAAGTGACGCCCGAAGCAGCAGCCGAGACAGGCCTGGCGCCAGGCATTCCGGTGTTCACCCAGGTGGACTTTAACGCCAGTTGCATCGCCGCCGGTGTCACCCAACCAGGCGACATCATGAGCAACCTGGGCACCGTCGGCAACTTTGGCGTGATCTTTACCGATCCGGACTTTATGTTCTCGCCTGAAGGGCTGTCGATGATCAACCTCGGGTTCACCGTCGACTCCAAGAAGAATTTCATGACCATCCCCTCGACAATGACAGGCGGGCAGTCCCTGCGCTACATCCGCGACAATTTCTCGCAACTGGAGGTAGAGACAGAGCGCTCACTGGGTGTCAGCGCCTACGACCTGCTCAATCTTCAGGCCGCCAAGGTCCCGGTCGGCAGCGAAGGCCTGATCATCCTGCCCTTCCTGATGGGCGAGCGGACCCCCATTTGGGATACACGGGCCAGGGGTGTGGTCTTTGGCCTGTCGCTAAACCACACCAAGGGACACTTTGTGCGGGCCATGATGGAAGCGGTGGCCTATGCCCTGTACGACTCGTACCGGCTGATCGTGCAAGCGGGCATCGAGATCAACGATCCCATCGTGCTGAACGAAGGGGGCGCCGTGAGCAAGCTCTGGCGCCAGATCATCACCGACGTGTTCAATGTACCGACCGTTCTTGTCAAGCGCAGAACGGGAGCCCCCTTTGGCGATGCTATCTTGGCCGGGGTGGCTACAGGTGTACTGAAAGACTTTTCGGTGGCCAAGGATTGGGCCGAGTATATCGACCGCATGGAGCCCAACCAGGGTAACCACGACCGCTACATGGAGTACTTTGCGCTCTACAAGCAGATCTATGAGCATGTGAAGGGGGATTTTCGCACACTGGCGCGTCTGAGAGATGGGGTTTGATCGCGCCACCGGGCGTGTCCACGCTGGAGTCAAGCTGCAGAGGGTTCAGCGCAGGATGCGCGGCAAGAAGGAGGTGGTGTGCAATCTTGAGAGTATTCGCTTAGGATCAGTACAAGAAAGGAGGTGGAGAGGAATTCAAACTAGAAAGCAAGATGTTGTCCGTACACAGACCTATGAAAAAAACTGAGGAGGAAAAAATGTCAGAAAACAGACTGAGCCGGCGCGACTTTTTGCGCGTCAGCGCCCTGACCGCGGCAGGCGTGGGGCTGGCGGCATGCGGGGCAACCGAAGCGCCCGCAGAGCCGACCAAAGCACCAGCAGCCGCGGCTGCGACCGAAGCACCGGCCCCAACTGCGGCGCCAGCGGCGGGTGAGAAGGTTACGTTGGACGTGATGTCCCTCGCCGAGTACGAGGCGCCGTACGCGGAGATCTGGAACGTCTTCAACTCTTCGAGCGCTGACAGCGAGGTCAGTGTCTTCTCCATCAACGAGGACACGGCGGCGGCCCACGAGGCCAAGGTGGCTGGCGGCTACCTGCCCGCCATCGAGCTGACCCAGGAGATGCAGATCTTCTTTGACAAGAACAACTATGAGATGGCCGTCAACCTGGGTGAGCTGGACTTTCCCTGGTGGGATCGCTGGCAGTTCGACGTCAAGAACGCGTGGTCGGACCTGCATGGTCTGCCTGGACCCCGCATCCCTGGACGTCTTCCAGGGTTATGTGGTCACCTGGCAGTACAATGACGAGCTCATGCAGCAATCCGGGCTCGATCCCCACAACGACGTCAAGTCCTGGGCCGATCTGGAGAAGTGGCTGGGCGACGGCGCCGAGTGGGCCGCCAAGACCGACGGCGTGGACTGGTTCTACAACCAGGCCTGGCACAACTGGGTCGACGGCAACCTCTATACCGACCTGATACCGCAGGCCTTCGGCGATGGGCAGCGGGCCCGGCAGGTCGACTGCTGGACTGGCAAGGCCAAGTTCAACGCCGAAGACTCGCCCTACCGTCACTACTACGAATTCTTCAAAAAGGCCAACGACGAAGGCTGGATACCGCCCAGCATGTGGACCCGCCAGTGGGAGGGCGACATGGAGGCCTCCTACATCGCCGGCAAGTCGGTGATGATGCTCCACGGGCCGTGGGTCTGGGACAAGGCCTTGGCCGCTGGCTCCGAGTTTGCGACCGCCGGTCACCAGGAAGGTCTGCCTGCGACGCCGCCGTCCGAGGGGCAAAGTCCCTGGATCCAGGGTGCCCAGCCGCCAAACATCGACAACCAGTGGTTCATCCGCGCCGGAAACGAGGACACAGACCACTGGGCGCAGACGCAGGCTGCCTGGAGCTGGTTCTGGAGCCCCGAGGCTGTGCCTATGAAGTCTCAGGCCGAAGGCCGCTGGCCATTGTACGACCTCGACGAGCCGCTAGACCTGCAAGGACCGCAATACCAGAAGGTCCTCAAAGAAATCGCCACCGAGGGTGGCATGTGGGCCGATACGGCATGGGACCAGAGCATCAACGGCACCACGGCAGCCAGCCCCTACCGCGTCAAGGGTTCCAAGGGTGTCTGGGACTGGGAGTCCAACGGCAACAACGAGGTCCTGGCCGACGTGCTGCAGGGCAATATCACAGTCCAGGAAGCTCTGGACAAGGCCCAGGCGAACTGGGAGGCAAGCTACGAATTCCCGGCCTAGCGCAGCAAGGTCTCGCAGCCATCTACAAGGGTAGCCAACGTGGTTGCCCTGACGGGTACGGGCGGCTCATTGCCGCGGCCTGCCTGAGGACACGACAGGTTCGACTGGCGATGGGCCGCCCGACGATTTCTTATTCGAGGGGTAGGATTATGCAAGCTGCACCCGTTCAGGCCGCTGGCGCTCCGGCCAAGGGCAAGAAGAAAAAGATGAGCAAGATGGAGAGCAGGCGCATCCGGCGAGACTTGGCCTTCATCGCGCCGCAGTTCATCCTATTCGTCACGTTGACGATCATCCCCTTCTTTGTGGCCATCCCCTTCCTGTTCACAGACATCGCCCAGTTCAACGACCCTCAGATCAACCCGGTTGGTCTGCGCAATTTTACGGCGCTCTTTACCGACTCTGGCGTCCAGGCCGACTATTTTCCTGCCCTGCGGCGCACGCTCGTCTTTGTAGTGCTGAATTATATGACGGTCTATATCTTTGGCTTGAGCCTGGCCTTGCTGCTCTACGAAGTCGGCTTCCAGGGCGGGTTTTTCACCATCGTCTACCTGCCCTTGATGGTCTCCGGCTTGGCCGTTGGATACATGGCCGTCATGCTCTTCTCCCGCGAAACCGGCACGGCTAATCTGTTGTTGATGGAGCTAGGGATCCTCAAAGAGCCCATAGACATCTTTTCGGCGGAGGGTACGGCCTTCATCTTACCCCTGCTGGTCGGCTGGCGCTACGCCGGCTATAACATGGCCATCTTTTTGGCTGGCTTGCTGGCCATCCCCAAGGAGACAATTGAGTCCTCCATCGTCGATGGCGCTTCCTACTGGCAGCGGCTGTGGAGGATCTATTTCCCGCAGATGATCCCATCTTTCATCCTGGCCACGACCATGTGCCTCATCGGCTCCTTCGCCGTCTTTGACGAGCTGGTGGCCATGGGCGCCCTGTACGTCAACCCGGAGGCCAAACTGCTCAGCGTCTTGTTCTTCACCTACGGCTTCCAGGTCGAGAGACTGGGCATGGGCATGACCTTGGCCGTGATCACCTTCCTGCCCCTGGTCCTGGTCGGTGTGGCCCTGCAGCGCTTGCAGCGGCGGCTGCAATACTAGAAGGAGGATGGTACCCATGACAACAACTGCTGGAAGAGCAGGGTTCACTGTGAGCAGGCAGCGGCGGCTTCTCAAGATATTCGCCATCGTAGTGATGGTAGTCTATACGGCTGTCACCCTCTTTCCCTTCTACGCGCTCTTTATCCGCAGCTTTGTGCCCACCAAAGAGTCTGCGGATCTGCATCTATGGCTGCCCGAGACCGAAGAGGTGAGCATGGATGCCCAGGTTGGCAACCTGAGCGTGTTCTACGATCTGGACCTGCGGGTTTTGAAGGACGCCCTGGGTATTCCCCAGACCGAGTTCATGATGGCCCGCACCACGTTGCGTCAGATCGCCGAAAAATACGACGTTCCAGAACAGGAAATCAAGGACTTTTTTGCCGGGTTCTACACCTATAACGGCTGGAAAACACTGCTGACCGGGCAGCTATATGGCACCAGTTTCTGGGGCGCGCTGCTGAGGACACTGATCGTTACCGCCGTCAGCCTGACCCTGTTGATCTTTTTATCGATTCTGACCGGCTATGGGCTGGCGGGATTGAGGCGCAACTACCAGATGGTCGTCTTTAACACCTACCTGCTCCAGATGGTGATCCCGGCCATGCTCATTCTCCTGCCCCAGTACATGATGATCCAGTGGTTCTACAAGCTGATTCCCGCCTACGCGGACGAGGGAGTTGTGCGCACCGTGCTCCAGCTCTTTTCCATCGTCCTGATCAACATCAAAGGGACCGCTCTGTCGGTGATGATCTTTACGGCGGCCATCGGCGCCATCCCGAAAGACATCGAGGACTCGGCCATGATTGATGGCGCCAGCAGTTGGCAGTACATCCGCCACATCCTCATCCCGCTGCTCAAGGTACCCATCGTCAGCCTGATCGTGATCATGCTGCCCTTGATCTACAACCAGTTTCTGGAGCCCTACGTCTATCTGGACCCCAAAAACAGCACACTGCTGCCCTTCACCCAGAGCGCCGTGGGCCAGTTCTCAACCAATTTCCAGGTCATCTATTCGGCCATCGTGGCCTCTGTGATACCCATCGTCCTCGTCTACCTGCTCTTCCGGCGCTTCTTTGTCGAGGGGGTAATGTCGGGAGCCGTGAAGGGATAGCTCTATGCCGAAACGCAGCGTCGTCTTTCAACCGGCCACCCACCGTGATCTCCAGCGCGGAGTGAACGTACTGGCCAACGCAGTCCGGCCCACCTTGGGGCCGCGTCCGCGCCTGGTGGCCATAGACAACGTTGATTACCACAGCAAGACGCCAAAGGCTTTCGATGACGGGGGAGCCATCGCCCGCCACATTATCCAGTTAAAGGACCCCAACGCGGACATCGGCGCCATGTTGGTTCGAGACCTCCTTTGGCGCCTGCAACAGCAGGTGGGAGACGGGACCGCGACGGCAGCCGTGATCTTGCAGCGGGTCTACAACGAGGGAGTGCGTTACCTGACCGCGGGCGGCAATGCGATGCAGTTGAAATCCTACCTGGAACAGGGCATGCGCCTCATCTTGGAGCAGTTGAACGACTCGTCCCTACAGGTGCAAGGGAGCAAACAACTGGCGCAGATGGCCGAATCCCTCTCCTATGATCCGCCGCTGGCCAGGTACATGGGTGAGGTCTTTGACGTCGTCGGTGAGTGGGGCCGGCTGGAAATCCGCGAGGGCCACACCCGGGAGGTGGAACGCGAATATGTGGAAGGCATGTACTGGGAACGCGGTCTGCTTTCCCGGGAGATGTATACCGACCACAGCAAGCCACGGATCGAGTTTGAAGATGCCGCCATTCTGATCAGCGACCTCGAGATCGAGGAACCAAGCCAGCTCTATCCCGCCCTTGAGCTGGCCATCCGTTCCAAGATCCCCGCCCTGCTCATCGTCGCCCAAAAGGTATCTCAGAGTGTCATCCACTTCTTGCTGGCGAACAAGGACCCCGACAGGTTCCAGGCCGTCGTTGTCAGGACACCTGGCTCGGTCAAGGAGCAGCGGGCGGACGCCCTGCAAGACCTTGCCATCCTGACCGGCGGCCGCCCCTTTATCCAAGTAGCTGGCGACACCCTTGATCGCATCGAGGCCAAAGATCTGGGCCGTGCCCGCCGTGTCTGGGCCCACTACAAGCAGTTTGGCATCATTGGCGGCAAAGGTGATCCCAGGGCGCTGCGCCAGCACATCAGCAGCCTGCGCCGCGCCTACGACTACACTGACACGGTCCAGGATCGAGAGGCCCTGCAAAAGCGCATCGGCAAGCTCATGGGTGGCACGGCCACGCTGTGGATTGGCGGCGCAACCGAGATGGAGGTCAATGCCAGGGTGGAAACTGCAAAACGCACGGCGACCACCCTGCGGCTGGCCATGAAAGAAGGGGTATTGCCCGGCGGCGGCACAGCGTTCCTGTCCTGCGTTCCAGCGCTCCGTGAGAAGCTGGCGGGGAGCGCCGACGCCAATGAGCGCGCAGCCTATCGCATTCTGATCAAGGCCATGGAAGAGCCCTTCCGCGCCATCGTCTCCAATGCCGGTTATGACGACAGCGACGTGATGGCCGAAGTCCGGTTGGCCGGCTCTGTGCATGGCTTTGATGTGGTCTCCGGGCAGGTCGTGGACGTGCTGCAGGCCGGCATCTATGACGCCACGGCCGTGCTAAAGGCGGCAGTCTATGGCGCCCTCAGTACGGCCGGGCTGGCCCTCACCGTTGACGTACTGGTCCTTCACGGCGAGCCGGAGCAGGCCCCCCTGCCCAAGCCTGCCCAGCGAAAGCAACTGTAGTCCGGTGGCTGAATAGGAGGAGATGCCACCGTGCCCGATGTGCTGTACATCCATCCCGCCAAACACGATGCCGAGCAGCCCCTGCTTGCGCTGGCAAAACGCCTGTGCGCTGACACCGCTACCCCCCTCTCTTCCATTCCCAACCTGACCTATCGATCCGGGGGCAAAGTCGTGGAAAACGAACGCAACTGCTGTGCCACCCCGGACGACTTTCCCTTCAACTTGCCGGGGGAAGACGAAAAAGCCTTTCAACAGACCCTGCGTGTGGCGCGGCGGATCAGGCGTAGCTATCCACCGCACCTGCTAAAGATGATCAACATGGCGCATACCCTGGACCCTTGCTCGCCCATGAGCAGGAAACCGCAGCGCTATGCCATCGACATTGGGTTGCGCAGATTTAAGGATTACTACGACTACTGCCAGCAGACCCTGGCCATTCAGGCCGGTGAAGGCCCGTGGAAAGTGCGCGGCTTTGTTACTCGCCAAGACCGTTCTCTGCAAAAGATGGCCAGGCAGTGGAATGACTTCTGTGCTGAGCAGCCATCTTCCTGCTTTCGGGTCCCCGAGAGCTGGTGATGCTGCGTGCAACAGTTCTCACTTCCGAGAAGGATGGCGGCAGCTTCGACGCAATCGAGGGAGACACACCCATGCAGTTCGCAGGTATAGATATCGGCACAACAGGCTGCAAGGCATCTATCTTTGACGGGGCAGGTACCCTCCTGGCCAGCGCCAGCCGGGAGTATGCTGTAGATATCCCGTATCCCAACTGGGCCGAACAGGATGCCGAGAATGTATGGCGGCTGGCCCAGGACTCCATCCGCGAGGCGGTTGCTGCCGCCGGAACCCGCGACATCGCTGCCCTGGGGCTCTCGGTGCAGGGCGAGGCCGTGATGCCGGTCGACGCCCGAGGGCGGGCGCTGCGCCCGGCCATCCTGGGTATGGATTCCCGCTCCGGCGAGCAAAACACCTGGCTCTGTGAGAGGCTGGGTGCTGAATACCTTTTTGAGCACACCGGCATGCCGGTCCATACCATCAACACCCTGCCCAAGCTCCTGTGGCTCAAGCAGCACGAACCCGACCTGTGGGCGCAGGCCGAGCGCTTTCTTCTATATGAGGATTTCATCATCCAAAAGATGACGGGACAGGCGGTGATCAGCTGCTGCCTCGCCTCGCGTACACAACTCTATGACATCCTCGCTGATCGTTGGTCGCCGGAAATCCTCCAAGCCCTTGGACTGGATCCACAGCTGCTGGCGACCGTCAAACCCTCAGGTGTGGCCGTGGGCCCCATGCATTCCGCTCTGGCCGAGGACCTGGGGCTGGCCAAGGCGCCGCTGGTCGTCACCGGTGGACACGACCAAGCCTGCGGGGCATTGGGCGTCGGGCTCGTCCGGCCCGGCCTGGCCATGGTCTCCACCGGTACGGCCGAAGTCGTAGAGGTAGCGCTGGGGTCTCCTACGCTCAATGAAACCCTGTACCGGGGCAATATCTCCGTCTATGCCCACACAGTAGCTGGATTGTTCCTGTCCATGACCCTCAACCACAGCGGCGGGCTGCTCCTGCGCTGGTTCCGCGACACACTGGGGCAAGAAGAGATGCGACAAGCGGAGGATGCTGGTCTTGACGCCTATGATCTGCTCCTGCACGGTGCTTCGCCGGAGCCAACGTCGCTCCTGCTACTGCCCCACTTTGCCGGCAGCGGCACGCCCACCTTTGACACTGCTTCCAAGGGCGCCATCCTGGGCCTGACCTTTGCCACCGGCAAGACCGACCTGGCCAAGGCCATCCTGGAGGGTCTGACCTTTGAGCTGCGTCTCAATCTGGACCTGCTCAGGGCTGGCGGGGTGGGCATCGATGAATTGCGGGCCATCGGCGGCGGGGCACGTTCCGAGCTGTGGCTGCAGCTCAAAGCGGATATCACCGGGATCCCGGTGGTTGTGCCTCGCATCACCGAGGCGGCGGGTTGGGGCGCTGCCTTGCTGGCGGGTATGGGCGCGGGGTATTTCTCCAGTGCAGCCCAGGCAGCGGAGGAACTGCTGCACCTGGAGCAGAGGTTCGATCCCGATCCGGCGCGGGCAGCGCGCTATGAGGAGCGATACGGGCTGTACCGTGAGGTCTACCCGGCGCTGAAGGGGCTCCACCACCGCATGTAGCAGGCGAGAAAATCGGGCAGGTTCCCGACGGACAGGACGTGCCTGCCCTGCAAAATCCTGTCGAAGGGGTGAACGATGAAAGCATTGTGCAAGACGAAAGAAGGAGTTGGCCACGTCGAACTCTGTGAGGTACCGGTGCCAGAGATCGGCCTTGGCGAGGTCTTGATGAAGGTCTGGGCCACCGGTGTCTGTGGCAGCGACTTGCTGATCCAGGAGGACCGGCACTTTTACAAGGCGCCGGTCACCCTGGGGCACGAGTATTCCGGCGTGGCCTATCAGGTTGGCAAGGGCGTGACCCGGGTCAAGGAAGGCGACAAGTTTGTCACCGACATCGAGTGTGGCGAAGGGCAGTGGTTGGGCGTCACCATCGATGGCGCCTACGCGCCCTACATGCGTGTCCCCGAACACGTCATCTACCGCATTCCCGACCACGTTTCGCTGGACCACGCCTGCCTGGCCGAGCCCATCGTCGCTACGCATCACCTGATCCAGGAGCGAGCGCAGGTCAAGGTTGGCGACGACGTCGTTGTCGTGGGTCCTGGACCGATGGGCATCATGGCCGTCCAGTACGCCAAGCTCTGCGGCGCCCGCCGCGTATTCCTCATTGGCCTGAAGAGTGACGAGAAGCGATTGCGGATCGGCCGCGAATGCGGAGCCGACTATACGCTCTACTCCGAGGATGGTCCCGAAAAGGCGGTGATGGACATCACCGGTGGCAAAGGGGCCGAATTCGTGCTGGAATGCTCGGCCAGCCAGGAGGGCGTGCAGCACGCCATCGACTGCGCCCGCAAGGCCTACGAGGGTCCAGGCGGCAAGGGTGTCGTCGTGTTTATCAGCCTGTGGGGACGCAAGATCACGGTCAATCTCGACCAGGTCAGCCTGGGACAGCTTGATATCCGCGGCAGTTGGAGTTGGAATGGCCAGGAGACGTGGGAGCATGCCATCGACTTGCTGGACCGCGGTGTTTTTGACTTGGACCCGATGATCACAAACTATTATGAACTCGATGAGTGGGAAACAGCTTTTGCCAACCTGCGGGCCAAGCAGGACGTCAAAGCCTTCATCCACCCCAATGGCCGGGGCTGGGCCGAGTAGACGGATGGGCAAAGCTGAAAACTGGGCGGGGCACCTACTGCCCGCACGAGGCACATGTTGCTGGTATGACAAATCCGCGAGGCATCTAAGAGGAGGGTCACGATGAAACAACTGAAGTTCAGTTATATGCAGCTCACGTTTGGACAGGAAGAGACTTATCTGCATCCAGAAAGGACCTACGACCGCCTGAAGAGGTTGGGTTACGACGCCATCGAACTCACCCCGCCAAAGGGTCGTTACGGGCTCGGCGTCAAGATGGAGGACTATCTCGAAACCAACAAAAAGCTCAAGGCGGAGTTTGGGCTAGGAATCTCGTGCGTCAACGAGTGTTGGGGCGAGGAGTGGGATCCATTCTCTCCGACCTACAAAACACTGACCGAGCCCAAGACCGCGGATCTGGCCGTCTCGGAAACCAAGTCGACGACAGATTTCGCCGCGGAACTGGGCGCTCCTTGTGTTACCGTGGCCGTGGCTATTCACGACGACATCACCCCCGGCAATGTTGCCGAGTGTACAGCCATTGCTGTGGATGCCCTGCAGCGCATGTCCGACTATGCCCGGGAAAAGAATGTCCGGCTGGTCTTTGAGGCGACCAACCATCTGGAGATGGGCAAATTTGTCAATACAGCGCTCAATCACAAGCGTATGATCGATTTGACCGGCCGGGATAACATCGGGATCCAACTGGACTGGTTCCACGCGAACTTTGAGGAACTGAATCCCTACGAAGCAGTGATGGACGCCCATCCCTTGCTTTGGCACATGCACTTTCGTGATTCCAACTCCCTCACACCTGGATACGGGACGGTCGACTTTAAGGCCGTACTCCGCGCCGTGAAGAGGATCGGTTACGATGGGTATTGCACCATCGAGAGCGCGCCGATGGTGCCCGATGCGGACACGGCGGCCAAGGATGGCATCGACTATCTAAAGCTCCTCGAACGCATTGTCGACTATCAAATCAGCCCGCAATATCCCAACGGCTATGCGGTGGGTGTCTAGGCAGCGATAGACTGGCTCGCTCAGAGGGCCAAGCAAGGGACGATTTGATCTCTTGCCTCTGGCCAGGGGGAATGGAGAATGCCTCTTGTCGGCATCAAGGAGATATTGACAGAAGCCAGGCGCGGGCGGTATGGGGTCCTCAGCCTGTTGGGGGGCAACCTGGACATGGCCATCGGCCAGGTTGCGGCCGCCGAGGAACTGCGCGCACCACTGATCCTGGCCTTCAACCAGGCGGTAACGCCCCAGGTCCCGCTGGATCTGGCCATGCCCATGCTGGTGAACGTCGCCGAGCGGGCCAGCGTGCCGGTTGCCACGATACTGGATCATGGCGGCAGTCTGGAATCTGTCGTGAGAGCAATACACCTGGGCTCATCTTCTGTCATGTTTGACGGCTCGACCCTGCCATATGAGGAGAATATCAAACAAACAGAAGAGGTAGTAAGGGTCGCACACGCGCTGGGGGTCAGCGTCGAAGCGGAACTCGGCAGCATCGCCGGTGACGCAACGGAATCAGGCGATGGGGCTGCGACCGCGGCGTTCGCTGATGACGATCCCGAGGGGATCTACACCGACCCGGAACTGGCGGCGGACTTTGTGACAAGAACGGGAGTGGACGCCCTGGCAATCTCCTTCGGGAACGCGCATGGTACCTACAAAGGCGAGCCCCATCTGGATCTCGACCTGGTGCGAGACATCTATTCCCGGGTCGATGTCCCGCTGGTAATGCACGGCGCCTCGGGATTGGCTGACAGCCAGTACATGGAGATCGTTGAAAGCGGCATCAGCAAGGTATGCTACTATACGGCCATGGGCAAGAGGGCTGCTGCGGATATCCATCGGTGGTTGGAGGATGCCGATCAAGATGCAGTAGTATACCATGGGATCATCTCGCGCGCCATCGACTTTTTCCACACAGATACTGCACACGTGATGGATTTGGTGGGGTGTGCCGGGACGGTGTGAAGCACAATAAAACTAGAGGCCCGCAGATGTCTAGATAGATACCCGCGCAGGCGGGAATGACATGAAAGGGTCATTGAGGAGACAACATGGAGATTTATGAGCATTTGCAGCAACTGGAAGAACAGGGCGAGCCGATTCGGGTCGGTCTGGTCGGCTGTGGTCAGATGGGCTCGGGCTTGGCCCACGTGACCAACCAGATGGTCGGCATGGACACGATGGCCATATCGGACATCGATGTAAACCGGCCCCTGGCCGCGCTGGCGGCGATGGGTATTCCCGAGTCCAAGATCGCTGTCACCAACGAGGTAGGACCAGCAGAGGACGCACTCCGGGCGGGCAAGTATGTGGTCACCGAGGACGCGGTGATGCTTGCCAAGCTGGAAAGCCTGGATGCGGTCGTCGAGGCAACGGGCCTGACCGAGGTCGGATCCCGGGTGGCCTGGAATTGCATTATGCACAGCAAACACGTCATCATGCTGAATGTAGAGACCGACGTGACGGTGGGTCCCCTCTTGCACCGCCTGGCCCAGAAGGCTGGCTGTGTCTATACGGCTGCCTCAGGTGATGAGCCAGGGGTATGCAAGATGCTGTACAACCTGGCCGGGACGATGGGTTTTGAGGTCGTATGCCTGGGCAAGGGGAAGAACAATATCATCAACTTTGACGCTACCCCCGATTCCTGCCGGGAAGAGGCCGAGAGCAAGGGGATGAACCCCAAGATGCTGTCTGCCTTCAAAGATGGATCCAAGACCATGGTCGAACTGGCTGCCATGTCCAACGCCACCGGCCTCGTACCGGACGTGCCGGGCATGCATGGCGTCAAGGCCGATGTGCCAGACCTGAACAAGGTCTTTGTCCCCCAGGAAGACGGCGGCGTCCTCAGCCGGCGCGGCTGTGTCGACTATTCCACTGGCAAAGTGGCGCCCGGTGTTTTTGCCATCATCACCTCGCCCGACCCGCGGGTCCGGGTAGATATGAAATTCTATTCCATGGGGGATGGGCCCTACTACACGCTGTACCGGCCCTATCACCTCTGCGCCATTGAGACCCCAGTCTCCATTGCCGAAGCCGTCATCTATGGCGAGAGTACGATTGTTTCCAAGAAGATGGTCTCAGAGGTGGCGACCATCGCCAAGCGCGACTTGAAGCCGGGCGAGGTAGCTGGGGAGATCGGCAGTCCGGACATATTCGGTCGCACCTATATCTTTGAGGATGCTCACGCTCAAAAGGCGATTCCGCTTGGCCTGGCCTCTGGCGGCAAGGTCCTCAAGGACATCGCCAAGGGCGACATGTTGACCGAAGAGAATTTCGCACCCAATCCCGCCAAATTTGTGTACGAGCTGCGAAAAGTGCAGGACGCCCAGCTTGCGATGGACACATAGGTGAAGCTTGGCCTGAACAGACCGGGAGGAAACGAAGGATGAAAGAGACAATGAAAGCGGTTGTTGTCCGCGCCCCGATGGAGTTCGGCGTGGAGGAGGTACCGGTTCCGGATTGCCCGGAGGGTGGGTTTCTTCTGAAGGTGATCGCCTGCGGGTTGTGTGGCTCTGATTTGAGGACGTTGCGCAGCGGACATCGCAAGGTGACCTTCCCGTGGATCATCGGCCACGAGTTCTGCGGTGATGTGGTCCAGGTCGGCAGCGAATACCAGGGGCCGTGGGAGGTGGGCGAGCGGCTGGCCGTCGGCCCCAACGCCTACTGTGGCGTCTGCGATTTCTGCATCGACGGGCGGTACGAGCTTTGCGAGAATTACGTCGAGATCGCGCAGAAATGGCACGGCGGCTTTGCCGAGTACATTTCCATTCCTGAGGAGTGTGTCCGATTGGGTACTATTCACCGTCTGCCAGAGGGACTCGACCCCGCGCTGGCCGGAATCTCTGAGCCCATTTCCTCCTGTGTGAACGCCCAGGAGCGTGGCCAGGTCGGGCTGGGTGATACCGTGGTCATCATCGGCAGCGGGCCCGTTGGGTGTACGCACATCAGCCTGGCCCGTGCCCGGGGGGCAGACAAGATCTTTATCGCCGATATCGTGGACGACCGGCTGCGATTCGCTGAACCCTTTGGGCCAGATGCCACCATCAATGTAGCCGAAACTGACCTGGTCGAGGAGGTACGCCGGCTGACGGACGGCAAAGGCGCAGACGTGGTCATTACCGCTACCCCAGCGCCCATCGCCTCGGTCCAGGCCGTCGAGATGGCCAGAAAGGCTGGGCGGATCCTCATCTTTGGCGGTTTGCCCAAGGATAACGCCAAGCCAGGTGTGGATATGAACATCGTCCACTACGAGGCACTGCAGATCATTGGTACCAGCGCTTTTGCGCCCCGCCACCAGCGTACCGCCCTCAAGTTCCTGGCTTCGGGTCGGGTTCCCGGAGACAAACTGATCACGCACCGATTCCCCCTGTCCGAGTTCGAAAAGGGGGCCATGATGGCCCTCGAGGGCAAGGTCCTGAAGGCTGTATTCTTCCCTGATGAGGAGTACCTCTATGACTGACGGGGGCGTTGGGCAGGTACTTCCCTTCTTGAGGAACGGCATAGCCCAGGTGGCGATCCTCGTGGAAGATCTGGAAAAGGCCGTCGAGAGCTACTGGAAGTTGTTTGGCATCGGTGATTGGCATTTCTACACCTACGGTAAGCCGCTGGTGAAAAGCATGACCTACCACGGACAACCCAGCGAGTACAAGATGAGGGTCGCGCTTTCCTATCTGGGCCCGATGCGCATTGAACTCATCGAGCCGGTAGAGGGCGACACGGTCTACGCTGACTTTATCAAGGAGCATGGCTACGGCGTGCACCACTTTGGCGTGCTTGTTGAGGATATGCAAAAGGCCATCGCCGAAGCTGATGCCGCAGGCATCGTGATGACACAGGACGGGGCCGGGTTTGGCCATGACGGCGATGGACACTATGCCTACCTGGACACCGAGGGCAAGATCGGCGTCACCATCGAGTTGATCGAGCGACCCAAGGGCAGGATGCCGCCGGAGAAGGTCTACCCTCCGGTCGAAGACGAAGACTAGTACTGGGGTGGGCAAGCTACATCTGGCAGGAGAGTTAGCTATGAGTTGCGGGATCACTTACCAACAGATCACTGATCGGCTGGAAGAAAATGGTTTGCGCTATCAAGTCCTAGCACTGCAGAATGGCGTATCCGTCGTTATTTCGCAGTACGGTGGGCGTATCTTTGGCCCTTTCCTCTCAAAGGACGGCGAGAGCATTTTCTGGGCCAATGATGCCTTTGCTGACCCCGATACGTTCCAGGCGTTCCTTCGTTCGGGCAATTGGAACATAGGGGGCGATCGCATGTGGATCGCCCCCGAGATCCAATACCATGTTCCCAACCGCAGCGACTTCTGGGGGACTGTGTTCTGGCCCGAGCAGGTTGACCCAGGAACCTACGCTTTGGAACAACCGGAGTCCGGTCAGTGGCGCCTTTCCCAGGACATGGCGCTGCAGGCCTACAACCTCGCCTCGGGCCAGAAGGATCTTCACCTGGAGAGGCTGATCCGGCAGGTCGAGGATCCACTGAGAAACGTGGGGGGCTATCCGGAGCTATTGGACGGGGTGTTGTATGCTGGATACGAACAGGTCGTGACCTTGTCTGAGCGCAAAAGGGACGACATTGTGAGTGAGGCCTGGAGCCTGACCCAACTCAACCCTGGGGGAGTGCTGGTGATCCCTGCTTCACCCCGCGTCGAGTATACCGACTACTATGAACCCGTAGATGAGAGCCTCCAGAGCATCTACCCTGGCCACGTACGCCTCAAGATCAGCGGTGACCGGCAGTACAAGGTCGGCTACAAGGCTGCGCACGTCTTTGGGCGCCTCGCTTACTACAATGACCTCGATGACGGTCAAAGCTATCTGCTCGTTCGCAACTTTTTCAACAATCCTTCGATGCCCTACGCTGAAGAACCGGACCATACGCCCGGATGCCGGGGTCACTCGATCCATGTCTACAATGACGACGGCAATGCCGGTGGTTTTGGCGAGCTGGAATGCAACCTGCCAACGATTGGCGGCGAAACCGGCCGGTCGTGCAGCACGGACCAGCTAATCCTGTGGCTGTATACCGGTGCACCTGACAAAGTGAAGGAGATTGGCCTTCACCTCCTGGGTATCGAGCTGTAGGAGCAAGGATTCTCAATGGAACAGGTCGGAAGCCCCGAGCAGGTCCTATCTGATGCCAGGGTAAGAGAAGAGCGGATTCATATCTTTCTGGAGCAGGAAGAGCTAGATGCGGTGGTCATCGGGCGCCAGGACAACTTTGCCTGGATGACGGCTGGTGGCGACAGCCGGGTGGTCACGACCAGCGAAATGGGCTTCGGCTACTTGGTCATTACCAGGGATCACAAATGGCTCGTTTCCTACTCCATGGACGGCCAGCGTTTCATCGACGAACAGGTGGCAGGGCAGGGATATGAACTTGTCACCCGCTACTGGCACCAGGGTTCGCCCGAGGACAAGATCCTCCAGCTTACCAAAGGCATGGCGGTGGGTGCCGATTTTCCCTTGTCCGGCGCCCGGCCCTGCGGCTCTGCCCTGGTTGACCTGCATTTCCCGCTCAGCGATCTTGACCTGCTCCGCTGCCGTTGGATAGGCCGGACAGCCAACCGGATTCTGACCGAGGTAGCTCACGAGCTGGAACCCGGGCTGAGCGAACAAGAAGTCGCTGCCACGCTGCTACAGCGCTACGCGCTCGAAGGCCTGACCATCGATGTTCTGATCGTCGGCTTTGATCAGCGAATCCGGGACTACCGGCATCCCATCCCAACCGAGAATAAGCTACAGCAGTATGCGCTGCTGCATCCCGCCGCGCGACGATGGGGGCTGCATGCCAATGTCACCCGCTTGGTGCATTTTGGGGAGCCCCCCTCGCACATCAGGCGGGCCATCAACGGGACGGCCACCATTGGTGGACATGTGGCCAGGATGCTGGCGCCAGGTGTGCTTTTCGCCGACATCCTTGCCGAGCAGATACGCCTCTACCGGGTGCTGGGGTATTCTGGCGAATGGATGTACCATTTTCAGGGTGGCATCACGGGTTATGTCCTTGCTGATGCTACCCGGTGCCAGGACCCAGAGGCGCGTGTCGTCGAAGGGCAGGCTTACGACTACTTTGTCACCATCACCGGGGCCAAGTTTGAAGAGTTCGTACTCCTCACAGAGGACGGACCGGAACTCGCGTCGGCGGGTCCTGGTTGGCCGATGCGAAGCATTCAGACGCCCAATGGCGATATTGATGTTCCGGACGTGCTGGTCCGGTGACAAGATGGAATGACTGTCAAAGGAGGTAGGGACATGAAATCTTCAGTCTGTATCGAAATGATCTATACCGAGGTTCCATTCATGGAACGCATCGCCAAGTCGGCGGCCGCCGGTTTTGATGCCATCGAGTTCTGGAATTGGGACAACAAGGACCTGCCCGCCATCAAGTCGGCAGCGGAAGAGGCGGGCATTGGCATCGCTTCCTTCCAGGCCAACTTGGGCGGCACGCTCATTCACCCTGAGCAACGAGAGGGCTTTGTGGCCAGCGTCGCCCAGAGCCTGGAAAAAGCCCGTGAGGTCGGCTCGCCCGGGCTGTTTCTGCTCACCGATGAGCTGGCCGAAGACCGGTCTGTTCGCTTCCAATATCCGGAGCTAGCGGCCGAGGAAAAGTACGAGAGCGTGCTCGAGGGACTCAAAATGATCGCCCCTCTGGCTGAGGAGGCCGGTGTCACGCTGGGCCTCGAGCCCTTGAACAGCCAGGTGGACCACGCTGGCTTCTACTTGGAGTACTCTGCCACCGGTTTTGAGCTGGTGCGCGCAGTCGATAGCCCTCGCATCAAGGTGCTCTATGACATCTACCACATGCAAATCATGGAGGGCAATGTCATCCAGACCCTCACCAGCAACCTGGATGTGATTGGACACGTTCACGTGGCAGACGTTCCTGGTCGCCACGAGCCGGGCACGGGTGAACTCAACTATGCCAATATCTTCAAAGCCCTTCGTGAGGCAGGCTATGACCAGTACGTGGGCTTTGAGCTGGATCCGATAGTACCCAGCGAAGAGGCGATGGCGATGTGCCTGGCCTTGTTGGAAGGCTAACGAAAGGGTAGAAGAATGGAAACCTCACGTGAGAAGCTGCTCCTGATGTATGAGCGGATGCTCAAGGTCAGGCATTTTGAGGACCGCGTCAAGGACCTGTTCGCCGCAGGAGAGATGCCAGGTTTTGTGCACCTCTACCTGGGCCAGGAGGCGGTCGCCGTCGGCGCCTGCGCCGCGCTCAATGACGACGATTTCATTACCAGTACTCACCGCGGTCATGGCCACATCATCGCCAAGGGCGGGGATATCAAGCTGATGATGGCCGAACTGTACGGCAAGGCCACGGGCTATAACAAGGGCAAGGGCGGCTCCATGCACATCGCTGATCCTCGCCTGGGCATCCTGGGTGCCAATGGCATCGTCGGCGCCGGCCTGCCCATCGCCACCGGCGCCGGTCTCTCGGCAAAACTGCGCAAGTCAGGCCAAGTGGCCGTCTGCTTTTTCGGCGATGGTGCCTCAAACCAGGGCACGTTCCACGAGGCAGTCAATATCGCTGCCGCCTTTGATTTGCCGGTCGTATACGTATGTGAGAACAACCTTTATGCCGTCGGCACAAAGCAGAGTGACGTGCGGAAGGTGGAAGACATAGCCGACCGGGCCGTGGGCTATGCGATACCGGGTCTATCCATCGATGGCAACGACGTCATTGCCGTCTACGAAGCCTGCAAGGAAGCGGTGGGCCGCGCCAGGGCTGGCATGGGGCCGACGTTGATCGAGTGCAAGACCTACCGTTGGCGAACGCATTTTGAGGGAGAGCCCGATACCTATCGCCCCCCGGAGGAGGTGGAAGCCTGGCTCGAGCGAGAGCCGATCGCCCCTTACCGTAAGCTGTTGATCGATCAGGGCGTTGTGACCGCCGCTGAGGCGGACAAGATCGAGTCGGATGTCTTGGAGGAACTGAACCAGGCGGTCGAGTTCGCCCGCACAAGCCCGCTGCCCGAGCCCGAGTCGGCGCTGGAAGACCTGTGGGCCTAGCCCTGGATCAAGGAGTGACACGCATGAGAACCCTAACCTACGCACAAGCACTAGCAGAAGCCATGGCTGAAGAACTGCGCCGGGATCCAACCGTGGCACTATGGGGTATCGACATCGGTCCCTACGGCGGCGCCTTTGGCGCCACTCGAGGGCTCTATGAGGAATTTGGGTCGGAGCGGATAATTGACATGCCCGTGTCGGAGGCGGGGTATACCGGAGTAGGCGTTGGCGCGGCAGCGACAGGGCTCCGCCCCGTGGTCGAACTCCAGTTCTCAGATTGGATCACGATTGCCTCCGATATGTTGATCAACCAGGCGGCCAACATGCGCTACATGTTTGGCGGCGTGATCTCGGTGCCTCTGGTACTCCGGGCGCCGGTGGGTGGCTATGTGTCGGCCGCTGCCCAGCACTCACACATGTTTGAGTCGATGTTCGCCTTTGTCGCTGGGCTCAAGGTTGTGCTTCCCAGCACGCCCTACGACGCCAAAGGCCTGCTCAAGAGTGCCATTCGCGACAACAACCCCGTGATCTTTTTTGAGCACAAGCAGCTCTATGAGGTAGAGGGCGAGGTCCCGGAGGAAGAGTATACGATCCCCTTGGGCCAGGCAGACGTCAAGCGAGCGGGTTCAGACGTGACCCTTGTGACCTACTCTTATATGGTGACCAAGTCGCTAGCCGCTGCAGAGGAACTGGCCAAAGATGGGATCAGCGTCGAAGTCGTGGATCTGCGTACCGTCGATCCTCTCGACGAAGAAACCATACTGGCATCGATCAGAAAGACGCATCGCCTGGTGGTAGTCCAGGAGACCTGGCCAAAGTGCAGCGTCAGCTCCGAGGTCGCCGCCATCGCTGCAGAGAAGGCATTGGACTACCTCGACGAGCCGGTCATCCGTGTGACCGCCCGCGAGGTGCCCATACCCTTTGCCCCGGTGCTGGAAGAATATGTGCTGCCCAGCGAGGAAAAGATCATCGCGGCAGTCAGGCAGGTCACCGGGGGGTAGGCCGCTTCCAGCGAATGATGGAGGGCAGAGCCCGGCAGCTCTGACACGTGTGGGGGCCGGATGAGAAGTAGAGGAGACATGCTGTGGCGGCTTTGTTGAAGGACAAGATCGCACTTGTGACCGGTGCTGCCAGAGGCATCGGGCGTGCTATCGCAGAGGTATATGCTGAGCAAGGGGCTCAAGTAGCTGTGGCAGACACGCTGCTGGATGAGGCGCGATCCGTAGCCCAAGGTATCAATGAGCGTGCGGGATCGCAGGCCGAAAAATGCGCCGTTGCTCTGTACCTGGACGTTTCCGACTCGACGAACGTGCAGCAGGCAGTGGACGCTGTCGTGGCCGAATTCGGACAGTTGGACATTCTGGTCAACAACGCTGGGATCCACCGCGGTCACATGATCGTCGATTTCCCCCTCGATGACTGGGATGCTGTCTTTGCGGTCAATATCCGGGGGACCTTCCTATGCGCTCAGGCGGCAGCCCGGCAGATGATCCGACAGGGCGGCGGCGGTTGTATCATCAACATGTCCTCGGCCTCGGGGAAAAAGCCCGATACCAAGGGAGCTGCGTACTGCGCCTCCAAGTCAGCCGTGATCGGCTTAACGCGGGTGCTGGCGCTGGAGTTGGGCCAGCATGGGATTCGCGCCAACACCGTTTTGCCAGGTGCAACAGATACCAGGATGCTGCGCGACGTCGTCGATCGCGTACCCGGCTTGATGGATGAACTGGTGGCCAGGACAACCCTGGACAAGATTGCCACGCCCCGCGATCAAGCCAACGCCTTTGTATTTCTGGCCTCCGATCTGGCCAGCCACATCACTGGCGAGCAGTTGGTCGTCGCGGGTGGCGAGTTCATGGAGACATAGAGTAGTACACAGGGTAAAGGGAAATGCTAGCTATTCACTTTTTGGGTCAGAACCAGATTTCGCTCGACGAGGTGCCCACCCCGGAGCCGCGGGGTCGCGAGGTGGTGGTTCGGGTCAAGTCGGCCGCCATCTGCGGTACGGATCGTGAGAACCTGGAAGGTCCAGGCCAGTCGACCATTCCGGGACACGAGAACGCGGGCGAGGTCGTGGCGGTCGACAAGCCTGCGCGGCTGAAGGTAGGCGACCGGGTGGCCATCAATTGCCACGTGACCTGTGGCAGTTGCGTGCACTGTCTCAGGGGGGACCTGTACTTTTGCGAGGAACTGGAAGCCATCGGCTTTGAGCGGGATGGCGGTTTTGCCGAGTGCGTTTTGGTGCCGGAGGCTTGCTGTCATCCCCTGCCTGACGATTTCTCTTTTGAAGCAGGCTCACTTCTGGTGGATATGTTGGGGACACCGTTCAGGGGAGTCAAGCGTGCCAAGCTACTGCCGGGCGACCAGGTAGCTATGTGGGGTGCTGGTCCCATTGGCTTGGGGGCATTGATGGTGGCCTCGACATTTGGTGCCCGGGTGGCGAGTGTGGATTTAAGCGATTATCGGCTTGCCATGGCACAGGATCTCTGGGGCAGAATTGATGCTGAATCCCAGTCGCGACAATATCCCGGAGATACTCGCGGACTGGACCCAGGGACGCGGAATTGATGTCGCATTTGATTGTGTCGGCAGCCAGGTGGTCGCCGAGCAGGGCCTCGTCAGCTTGAAAGAGCGGGGTACGCTGGTCGTTGTCGGTGTCAGTCATCAGTTGAGCCTCAATCCATGGGAGCACCTCATCTGCCGGGAGCTGACCGTCTTTGGGACCCGCAACTTTAACACGGCCGAGTTCAACGAGATGCTCGCCCTGGTCGAGCGTGGGTTGCCAGTGGAGCAAACGGTCACGCACAGGTTCCCGCTGTCCGAGGCGGAGGTAGCTTTTGATCTCTTTCGTACGGGCGAGTGCGGCAAGATCCTATTCATTGACTGACATGGCTTGGTCTGGAGGACGGCTTTGGGTTTCGTAGGCATCATTGCCAATCCTGCGTCGGGCAAAGACATCAGGCGCCTGGTGTCTCATGCGACGGTGGTGAATAATAATGAGAAGGTCAGCATTGTCCGGCGACTGCTGCTGGGGTTGTATGCTTCCGGTACGCGGCGGGTGGAGATCATGCCTGACCCCTTTGGCATCGGGGTTCGGGCGCTAAAGGGATTGCGCGACCGGCCCGAGGTCGTCGACGCAGCGTCGCTGATCGACATGCCCATTGAGCATACGTCTGCTGACTCGCTGCGGGCAGCCCGATACCTGCGTGATGCCGGGGCTGGCTGCATCATCGTCCTGGGAGGCGACGGAACCAGCCGCATTGTGGCCAAGGGAGCTGGCCAAGTGCCTCTGCTGCCGCTCTCAACCGGCACGAACAACGTTGTGCCCTACTTTATCGAGGGGACGATCGCCGGTTCTGCTGCGGCCTATGTTGCCCTGCGTCCCGATGCCGACCGGAAGGCTCTCTGCTGGCGGCACAAGCGCCTGCTGGTACGCGTGAATGGTGAGATGGTCGATGAGGCGCTCGTTGAAGTGGCCTTGGTGTCTTCCAGTTTCGTCGGGGCGCGGGCGGTCTGGGAGACTGGGAGTCTGCGTCAGGTCTTTGTGACCCGCGCCCAGCCCATCAACATCGGGTTGTCAGCGATCATTGGTGTAGTGAATCCGGTGGATCCGGCCCACCCGGGTGGCGCATCCGCTACCATAGCCCAAGATGGCCGAAAGGTGATGGTCCCCATTGCCCCGGGTTCCCTGGCGCCGGTAGGCATTGGGGAGATTGTCGAGATGAGACCAGGGATCAACCATCCTGTGGATTCTCTACGCCCTGCCGTGCTGGCGCTGGATGGTGAGCGCGAGATCACGCTACATGGTAGCGACAGCGCTGATGTGACACTTGACCTCGACGGGCCCTGGATCGTGGACGTGGAGCGGGCCCTGTCACAAGCGGTTGCTGAGGGTGCCTTTATCGTGTGAACCCACGTTTCAAGTGGCGGGGCGTGTACATGCAGCAATTCACCCATAGTGCCCAAGAATCCGCGAACATCAAGGAGAGGGGATGGCAACAACACTGACTATGCCCAAGTTGGGCTTGACCATGACAGAGGGCAAGGTCGTCAAATGGCTCGTACAGGACGGCGAGCAGGTGGAGCTGGGCCAGCTTGTCGTCGTGGTGATGAGCAAAAAGATTACGTACGAGGTGGAGGCCCCGGCCTCTGGTATCCTGCGCACTCTGACTCAACCCAAGGAAAGCCGCAGAGTGGCCGATGTCATTGGCGTCATCCTGGAGCCTGGCGAACCCATGCCCGAGATTGACAAAGTGACAGCGCTAGAAATCGTGGCGGATGATGTCGTTCCTACAGCAGAGACGCCGGACTCAGCGCCTAAAATGGACGAAAGACCCCGCGAGGTCCGTTCGTCTCCAGCCGCCCGGCGGCTTGCGAAGGAATTGGGTGTGGACATCACCCAGGTGCAGGGTAGTGGCAGGGGCGGTCGCATCAGCGAAAAGGATGTGCAGGCATTCCACGATAAACAGCCGCGCGTCGAGGCCACCCCTTTGGCCCGCCGAATGGCAGAAGAAGAGAACTTGGACCTGGCCCGGATTCAGGGGACAGGCTCGGATGGCCGTATCACAGAAGATGATGTGCTGCGCGTCTTGGAGGGACAGGGGCCCCTTGATGATGACCTGCCCAAGGTGTTTCCCTTTGCCGGCAGGCGCCAGGCCATTGCCGAGGCCATGACGGACAGTCTTCGCTCCATGGCCCAGCTCACCTTGACCAGCCACGCAGATGTGACCTCTTTGGTCGGCCTGCGCGATGTCCTGCGCCGGCGCTGGGGTACGGGTGTCTCCTACACCGACCTGCTCGTCAAGGCTGTGGCCGTGGCGCTGCGAGAACATCCTATCCTCAACAGCACGCTGATGGGTGAGCAAATCGTCTGCCACGATGAGATCAACCTGGGTGTAGCGGTAGCGCTTGACCGGGGCTTGATCGTGCCGGTGGTACATAAGGCTGATAAGAAGAGCGTCCAGGAGATCAACCGGACCCTGCAAGATCTGGCTGAGCGCGCCCGTGTGGACCAGCTCTCGGTCGATGAGGTAACTGGTGGAACCTTTACCCTGACCAACCTAGGGATGTACCGGGTAGATACCTTCACGCCGATTGTCAACCCGCCAGAGGTAGCGATTCTGGGTGTGGGAGCTATTAGTCAGCACCTTGCACTGGCCGACGGCCAGATCGCGGCGCGATCCAGGATGACGCTCAGCTTGACCATCGATCATCGTGTCGTGGATGGAGCGCCGGGTGCCGCCTTTTTGCAGACCCTCGTGGAACTGCTGGAGCATCCTGCGTTGATCTTTGCCGAGGGAAAGACCTAGACTATGGAGGATGTACAAGACCTCATCGTGATCGGTGCTGGCTCGGGCGGCTTTGCTGCAGCGATGCGGGCGGTGCAGTTGGGCGGCAAGGTAACCCTCATCGAGGGCGCCCTCTACGGCGGCAACTGCATGAACATTGCCTGTATCCCATCCAAGGTGCTCATGCGCGCGGCGCGCATGATGGCTGCCCTGGGCAAGGCGGAACGCTACGGCATCCAGGTGGGAGAGCCCCTCATTGACATGGAGGTGCTGCACCAGCGCAAGGATCTGATCATCGAAGGCCTGCGGATGGGTACAGAGCAGTTGCTCACCGATCGCGGTATACGCCTGATCGAAGGCTGGGCCAGGCTCGTTGCCCCGGAAACCGTGGAGGTCGACGGAGAGCTGTTCCGCGCCCGCAGCATCGTCTTGGCTACAGGATCAGTCGCTGCTCAGCAAGCCCATCGAGGGGGCTGACCTGCCAGGTGTGATTGGCACAGAAGAGGCAGTAGAACTGCGCGAGATCCCCGGGCGCATGGCCATCCTGGGCAGCCAGCCCTGGGACGTCGAGTTGGCGCAGTATTTCCACGCAATGGGCAGCAAAGTGACCCTGATCGAAAGTGGAGGGCAATTGCTGCCCGGGGCTGATCGCGAGCTTGCGCAGCGTTTGGGCAAGCTGCTTCATGATGCCGGGATAGCCATCAAGAGAAGCATTGACGTGGAGACGATTCAGCAGGTCGATGATGGCTCGCTGATGGTCATCCTGGCGGAGGGCAAAGGTGAGGTGCCTGCTGACAAGGTACTTGCTAGCCGCCGCCTGCCGAATTCAACCGGGCTCGGTCTCCGCGAGTTGGGGCTCAAGATGGAGTCCGGCGCCGTTCTGGTGGACGAAACCATGCGGACCAGTGTCACCAGCATCTATGCGGTTGGTGACATCGCCTCGCCCATGGCCAAGTCCGAAGGCCCCATGTGGTCACATATGGCGAACGCCGAAGGCATCGTCGCAGCCGAGAATGCAATGGGCAAGTCCACCAAGATGGACTATGACCCTGTGCCTTGCTGCCTCTACACCTGGCCTGAAGTCGCATGGGTGGGTCTCACCGAGGAGCGAGCCGAAGCTCAGGGCATCGAGGTGAGCGTCGGCAAGGTTCCAATGGCCATCAATCCCTATGCGATGATTCTGGACGAGACGGCCGGCATGATCAAGGTTGTTGCCAGCAAAAAGTATGGCAAGATCCTGGGTGCCCACGTGATGGCGCCCGGCGCCGTGGAACTCATCAACGCTGTGAGCGTCGCCATGCTGTCAGAAGCCACTGTTGGCGAACTGATGCGCTTCATCCCTGCACACCCGGCCATCGGCGAGGCATTGGTAGACGCGGCGATGGATGTCGAGAAACGCTCGCTGCACCTGCCTGACTGGTAGGGAATGGCAAAGCAAGCCCATGATCAGAGGGTACTTGTGAACGTTGTGACGGCGTACCGCTTGGGTACGGTCCAGTACGAACAGAGTTGTCGCCTGCAGGAGGATCTGGCCCTGGCCCGAGCTTCAGGGACGATCGGCGATACACTGCTCATGCTCCAGCATTCGCCGGTGATCACCATTGGTCGTGGCGGAGGCGAAAACGATGTCCTGGCCACTGCGCCGGCGCTGCGCGAGTCGGGGGTTCGCGTATTCCCGACAGACCGTGGCGGTCGGGCCACATACCATGGCCCTGGACAGCTTGTGATCTACCCGATTCTCCGGCCACCCGACGGCGACCTTCACGCCCACGTCTGGCGCCTGGAGGAAACGGCCATCCGGGTGCTGGATTCCTATGGCCTGGGGGCGCAACGGGTGGACGGCCATCCTGGCGTGTGGATGGGCTCATCAAATGGCAATGGACCTGGTAAAAAGATCGCGGCAGTGGGCCTGGCTGTGCGGGACGGGATCACCCGTCATGGCCTGGCGCTCAACGTGACTCCTGACATGGCGCACTTTGACCTGCTCATTCCATGCGGCAACGCCGATGCCGGGGTGACCTCAATGGCGCGCGAGTTGGGTTGGACGCCAGATCTGGAGCAAGTGGCCGAGCGTTTTGGGCGGACCTTTGGCCAGGTGTTTGGATGCAAGGTGATGGAAGAGCAGGAATGCTACGTTGATGGGCCACGGCACGAGGGCGCTCGAGCAGCCAGCCTGGCTGTGGCGGCGCATCTCGCCTCAGGTAGAGAGCGCTGTGGACCACATGGAGCGTTTGCTCGAGCACCTTGGCGTCCATACCGTCTGCCGGGAAGCCCACTGCCCCAATATTGCCGAGTGTTTTGGTCAAGGCACGGCGACCTTCATGATCCTTGGTGATTCTTGCAGCCGGGGCTGCCGTTTCTGCGCCGTGAAGCGGGGGAGTGCCGCGCCGGTGGATCCTGATGAGCCAGAGCGTGTGGCCGAAGCGGTCGTCCGGCTCAACCTGCAGCATGTGGTCATCACCTCGGTCACGCGGGACGATCTGCCCGACGGTGGAGCCCGGCAGTTTGCGGCGACGGTGACGGCAACACGCCGCCGGTCGCCCGGGACGGTTATCGAGGTACTCATCCCAGATTTTGGCGGATCTGCAGAGAGCACTGGAAACGGTGCTGGCCGCTGAGCCGGACGTGTTGAATCATAACCTCGAGACTGTGTGCAGACTCTACCCTCGTGTGCGTCCGGGGGCCGACTACCGGCGATCCCTGGGTGTGCTGGCCCGGACCAAAGCCCTGGCGCCACGTATGGTGACCAAGTCGGGTTTGATGTTGGGGCTGGGAGAGAGCAGGACCGAGTTGTTGCGGACACTTTACGACCTGCGGCAGGCACGGTGTGATCTGCTGACGCTGGGCCAATACCTTCAGCCGACGGATCGCCAGCTTCCGGTGGACCGCTACATCCCGCCGGCCGAGTTCGCCTGGTACCAGGCCAAGGCGGAAAGCCTGGGTTTCCGTGGCGTGGCGGCGGGTCCCCTGGTACGCAGCTCCCACAGGGCCGAGGCCCTGTGGCACAAGATGGTGTCCGGCTAACACCTTCAATGGAAAGGATAACCTATGGTACACGGCAAAGATAGTACAACAACCTTCGAACGTAAGCTCAGGATGGGCATGGTAGGCGGGGGGCGGGACTCTTTCATTGGCTCGGTGCACCATAAGGGAGCCACAATGGATGGCGACGTGGAGCTGGTAGCCGGGGCGCTGTCCTCGACCCCGGAAAAGGCCAAGCTGTCGGCCAGGGATCTGCACATCCCCCAGGATCGCGCCTACGATACCTGGGAGGAGATGCTCGAGAAAGAGTATGCCCGGCCCGAAGCGGAGCGCCTCGACTTTGTCTCCGTTGTCACGCCGAACCATCTCCACTTTCCCATTGCCAAAGCCTTTGTCGATGCGGGTTTTAACGTCATTCTGGACAAGCCAATGGTCCATACTTCGGAACAGGCTGCCAGCCTGATTGACTCCGTCGAAAAATCAGGCGTTGTGTTTGCCGTGACCTACAACTATCCAGGCTACCCGATGGTGAAGCAGGCGCGCCACATGGTGCAACAGGGCATGCTGGGCGAGATCCGCAAAGTAATCGTCGAGTACTCGCAGAGCTGGCTCTTGACCAAACTGGAGGACTCTGGGCACAAGCAGGCGGACTGGCGCACCGATCCCGAACGCGCTGGGCTGGGAGGGGCCATCGGTGACATTGGCACCCACGCCGAGAACCTCATGAGGACCATCACCGGCCTGGAGTTGGACGAGATCTGCGCCGATCTCACCAGCTTTCTGCCGGGCCGTCTCCTGGATGATGATGCCATGGTCTTACTGCGCTTCACGAGCGGGGCGAAAGGCTTTCTCACCGCCTCTCAGATTTCCGCGGGCTGTGAGAACAACTTTAACATTCGGGTCTTTGGGACCAAAGCGGGTTTGACCTGGCATCAGGAACACCCCAACTATCTCGCCTATGCTCCCGCTGAGGAGCCAGTGCAGACCCTGTCGCGTGGCAATGACTATCTCTGTGAGGCAGCGCAGCGCGCCGCGCGTCTGCCCTGGGGCCACCCCGAGGCATTTTTCGAAGCCTTTGCAAACGTCTATCTCAATGCGACAGACACGATGCGGGCCAAGCTCATGGGCATAGAGCCCACTGAGCTAGAGCTTGACTTTCCCACCGTCTGCGACGGGGCACGGGGGGTCTTTTTCGTGGAAAGGGTGGTTGAGAGCAGCAAAAGTGATAGAAAATGGACGCCTGCCAGGTGGAAACAGGACTAGCATTCCTTATCCGCATTGGCGTTGGACAGACAACGTGCAAGGCAAAAACCTTTAGAAAGAAAAGGAGAAGTACAAAATGAGAATCATGGAGAAAAAGACTACCTTTGGCTTGATTGTAGCTTCACGCGGCTTTTTCAACCCCGCTCTGGCAACAGCGGCCCGCCCGCAATTGCTGGCCAAGCTCGATGAACTGGGCTACGACTATGTCATCTCACCCGAGGATGCCACGCCCAACGGCGCCATCGAGACCCTGAGTGATGCGAAACTGTGCGCCGAGCTCTTTAAGGAGAAGGCAAACGAGATCGATGGTGTCGTGATAATCCTTCCCAATTTTGGTGATGAACTCGGAGTTGTACAGACGCTGGACCTGGCCAAGCTGGACGTTCCGGTGTTGGTCCAGGCCTGTGACGACGACCTGGACAAACTCGACGTAGCAAACAGAAGGGACGCTTTCTGCGGCAAGCTCTCGGTGTGCAACAACCTGTACCAGTACAGTATTCCCTTCACCAATACCTCTCTTCACACTTACCCCATCGACAGTGATGATTTTGCCAAGGACCTGGACTCTTTTGCCCGAGTTTGCCGCGTGGTCAAGGGCTTAAAGCACGCGCGGATCGGCGCCATTGGTGCGCGGCCGGCGGCCTTCCAAACCGTGCGCTTCAGCGAGAAAATCCTCCAGGCCGCCGGGATCACTGTCATTCCCGTCGACCTCTCAGAGATCATCTTTGGTGCTCAGGCCCTCGGAGACGACGACAAAGCTGTTCAGAGCAAACTGGAGGAAATCAGGGCGTATGGCAGGATCCCCGAGCACATCCCAGTGGAGCAGATCTTCAGGCAGGCCAAACTATCGATCGTGCTCGACCGCTGGATGGACGACAACGAGTGCGATGCCAGCGCCGTCGAGTGCTGGGACTCGATCCAGAAGAATTATGGTTGCGCCACGTGTCTGTCCATGAGCATGATGGGAGAACGCCTCATGCCCAGTGCTTGTGAGGTGGATGTGGTTGGTGCGGTTTCGATGTACGCTTTGTTGCTGGCTTCGGGGAATCCACCAGGCTTCCAGGACTGGAACAATAACTATGGGGACGATCGGGACAAATGCATCAATGTCCACTGCAGCAACTACCCGGTGAGTTTCATGGGAAAAGAGGTCGAAATCTCTAGCCTGGACGTCCTGGGCGCTTCCTTGGGAGAGGATCGATGCTTTGGCGCCCTGAAGGGCCAGGTCGCTGCAGGACCGATGACCTTCTTCCGCATGTCCACCGATGATCCCAAAGGCAGCATCAAGACCTACCTGGGAGAGGGTGACTTTACCGATGATCCTATCGCTATTGATGGCGGATCCGCCGTCTGCAAGGTAGAAAACCTTCAGAATCTCATGGACTACGTGTGCAAGAACGGGTTCGAACACCACGTGGCCCTGACCCGAGACCACTGCGCGGATGTACTCCAAGAGGCGATCACGACCTACATGGGCTGGGACATTTACCGCCACAATCACTAGCAAGGGCAGCATTGGCTTTGCCTGTGGCCGGCTCGCGGGCCCTTTGGTTCGCGAGCCGACCACTCGCCTTACGGGCATCAGCACGACCAATACAGCGCGCTGAGGTCCAGAGTGGAGATCAAATGACCGAAGAGATACGGCTTCAGGATATTACCTATGCCCTTGCGACCTCGCCCGACTTTGCACAGGATGGGATCTGTTTTGCGGCACGAGGTTCGGGCCTGTACCGCTCCAAGGATAGCGGGGGGACCTGGCAGCCAGCCTACGAGACCCTGAATCTCACCGCACCGCTGCCGACGATGGCCATCGCCATTTCACCCGATTTCGCCTCCGACCAAACCGTGTTTGCAGGCGTGCCGGGTGGTATCCTGCGCTCCTTTGACGGGGGCGAGCACTGGGATGTTGTCCAATTGCCATCACCGCCTCCGGTAGTCTCTGCCCTCGTCATCTCGCCGGACTATGCCCGGGATGGCATACTGCTGGCAGGCACGCTGGAGGATGGGGTATTCAGCACATCCAACCGTGGTGGACATTGGGTTGCCTGGAACTTTGGCCTTCTGGACTTGAACACCATCTGCATGGCCATTTCGCCGGACTTTGCTCGGGACGAAACGCTGTTCGTGGGCGTCGACTCGGGCATCTTTCGCAGCACGAATGGGGGGCGCGCCTGGCGAGAGGTGGACTTTGCCCTCGATCTGGCCCCAGTACTTAGCTTGGCCTTGTCGCCAGCATACTCCGCGGACGGTGTTCTGTTTGCCGGCACGGAATCCCACGGACTCTACCGTTCAGAGGACGGGGGGCGCAACTGGATACGTCTGGGCGAAGACCGGATCTGCAGCGCTGTGAACGCCATCCTTCTCTCCCCGGAATACCCCGAAGAGACTGACATCCTGGTAATGCTCAGCGATGGGTTGCTCCTGTCGCGCGATGGTGGTCGCTCTTGGACAGAATGGAGGCCAGGCATAGCGTTTGGTGAGAGCCTGGCCTGTGTCATGGCACCTCAGGGCCTCGAGACGGATGCTCCCCTACTTGTTGGCCTTGTGGATGGAGGCGTGTTGCTCGTCTAAAGCCAGAAATGGGCAAGATGAGCCGTCACTGATCTTCTCCCAACGTCCTGCGAGTAGGGCTTTCTTTCTTCCTCTTGTTCCCAAACCTCTTCCTCCCGGTTAATCGCTGGGAGCAGGGGGCGCGGGGGGAGCACTACTCATAGGCAATGTATACAATTCCCCGTACTTTTCCCGGAGATAGTGGATATAGGGCTCGATACGCATGGGGCCGCCGGTGACCCGCTCGATGAGTTCCGGGGCGGTGAACTTGTGCCCATGCTGGTAGATCTCTTCCTTCAGCCAGGTGTGCAAAGTGTCAAAACAGCCCTGTGCGATTTCATCCGGGATCTGGGGATGAGCCTGCAATGCCGCTTCATAGAACTGGGCGCTCAGGATATTGCCCAGCGTGTAGCCCTGGAACCGGCCGCCGATCATGCCCCCGTACCAGTGGACATCCTGCAGTACGCCGTCGCGGTCGTCAGGCGGGACGATGCCCAGATCGGCTTTGAATCGCTCGCGCCAGGCTTCGGGTAGATCGCGCACAGCCAGACTGCCCTCAAGCAGTGCCAGCTCGAGTTCGAGGCGCAGCATGACGTGCAGGTTGTAGGTCACCTCGTCGGCGCCGGTCCGGATCAGGGAGCGTTCAACCCTGTTAATGGCCCGGTAGAAGGTATCCAGAGGTACGGCGGCCAGTTGATCAGGGAAGCTGGCCTGCAGACGGGGGTAGAAGTAGCTCCAAAAGCCGCGACTGCGGCCGACGATGTTTTCCCAGAGGCGTGACTGGCTCTCGTGTACGCCAGCCGAAGTGCCCTGGGCCAGAGGGGTACCTTCCAGGTTGGCGGCTACGCCTTGCTCGTACATGGCGTGGCCGGCTTCGTGGAAGGCGCTGAACATCTCCTCGCCCAAAAACCCCTCCTGGACACGGACAGTGATGCGCACATCGCCGACAGAAAAGTTGATGGTAAAGGGATGGGGAGAGATGTCCTGCCGGCCCCGACTCAGGTCGTAGCCGAATCGCTCGATGACCTCGGTACTGAAAGCGGCCTGACGGGCCTCGGGGAAAGCCTGGCGAAGGCATGAATCATCGGCCGGGGGCTGGGCGGTGATGGCTTGCACGATGGGTACCAGTTGCTGGCGCAGGCCGGCAAAAAGGGTGCGCAAGGTAGATGCCTTCATCCCATAGTCTGCTTCATCGATCAGGGGATCGGCAATGTGCTCGTAGCCCGGAAAAAAGTCTGCGTACCGGCGGCTCAGATCCACGGTTTTCTCAAGATAGGGTTCCACCGCGCCAAAGTCGTCTGCTGGGCGGGCCACCGTCCAGGCCTGGTAGGACGCTGCCGCGTGGTTCTCGATCTCGGCCACGAACGCTGGAGGGACCCTAGTAGCTCGCTCATAATCACGGCGGGCCACTCGGATGAGGCTAGCTCCATCCGAGCCATAGGGCAGGCTCTCCTCGTAGGGCCGGAGATCATCCAGAAGCTTGCCAATGGCCGGATCGATGAAACGCTCGTGGGCCAGCCGCCCCAAGGTAGCGATTTGGCGGGCCCGCGCCGGTGCGCCTCCCGGAGGCATGTAAGTGGTTTGGTCCCACGCGAGTACCGCCGCAGCGGATTCGAGATTGTTGATCTCTGTCAGGCGCGTCTCGAGTTCTTGGAACTTTTTCTCCACGTAGCTTCCCTTTCTTGTACTGTGCTGGGTTCTGGTCTGAACGATAGTACGCAACGTGGTGCAGCTGGTGTCAAAGACTGTTTTCCTCGCTGGGTGTTGCTCTCAGATCCTGGACGTTGAGCTGCAGGCGCTTGCGGTGGTTCCACTCGTTGGCCTCCAGGGCATAGGCCGCGTCGACGCGGCTGGGAACCTCGCCCACAAGGTGGCCACCACGGAAATAGATAGCATCCCAGGCCACTCCCCGGCCGTCGCTCAACGTGAGCTTGAGGTGCTTGCCCTCCCTGCCGATGGCCCGCCGGCCGCGTACCACCAGTCCCGGACTGAGGAGCACAGGCTGGGCATTCTTGACGCCGCAGGGCTCAATCTGGCCCAGCAGGGCGTGTGTCGCCCAACTGACGTCTTCCAGGTGGATCTCAGCGTCGATCCTCAAGGTGGGTCGCAGTTCCGTCCCGGCCAACTTTTCGGCGGCGATGGCCTGCAGCCTCTGGCGTAGGGTATCCAGGTTCCGGGTCTCAACGGTAAAGCCAGCAGCGGCTCTGTGACCGCCATGGCGTATCAGCAGATCCGCGCAGTGGTCCAAGGCGCCCGTGATATCGAACTCAGGGATGGACCGGCAGGAAGCCCGGCTCTTCTCCTTGCCCAGTTCAACTACCGCGCTGGGGCGGTAGTACTTTTCCGTCAAGCGACTGGCGGCCAGGCCGACGATGCCCGACTGAAAGTCCTCGCCGGCTGCCATCAGGAGATAGGCGTCTGGATGGTCAGCTTCTACCTGTTTCTCAGCAGCAGTGACGATCTCCTCGGTTGCTGCCTGCCGGTTCCGGTTGAGCTTGCCCAATCTCTCCGCCAGCTCCTTTGCCTCCAGTGGCTCTGTACTGGCCAGCAGTCGGTAGGCCAGCATCGCTGAGTCCATGCGACCAGCGGCATTGAGACGTGGTCCCAAGCGAAAGCCGATGGTGGCGGCATCCACTTGACCTCGGCGCACGCCGGCATCAGCCATGAGGGCTTTGATGCCAGGCCGTCGCGCTTCGTTCAGGAGTTCCAGGCCGCGCCATACCAGGGAGCGGTTCTCGCCCAGTAAGGGAGCCAGGTCGGCGACCGTGCCCAGGGCCACCAGGTCCAGCAGCGAATCCTCGTCGAGGTCGCAGCCCCGGCCTGCTGTTGATTGAGCGCGCAGCAAGCCTTGGGCTAGCTTGAAGGCCAGGCCCACGCCTGCCAGATTCTTGTGAGGATAGGGACAACCCAACTGCTTGGGGTTGATGATGGCCAGGGCAGGCGGCAGCTCGTCCAGGGGTGTATGGTGATCGGTAATGATCATGGCCAACCCTTTGCTTGCCTCACTGACCTCGCGGATTGAGCGGATCCCACAATCGACCGTGACGATGACTCGGACCCCCCGGGAATACAGCTTTCGCAGTGCATCCAGGTTTAGGCCATAGCCCTCCTTCCGCCGGTCGGGGATGTAGGGCACGACCTGTGCACCCAGCGCGGACAGCGTCTGCACCAGGAGGGCGGTGGCGGTCACGCCGTCGGCGTCAAAGTCGCCGTACACGGCGATCGCCTCGCCATTGTCGATGGCCTTCCGCAAACAGGTTACGGCTTCGCTCATGCCCTTGAGCTGGAAAGGGTTGTCCACCGCCACGCGGCCCGCCAGAAAATCGTGGACCGGGCCCGGGTCATCGAGGCGGCGGTTGTGCAGCAACTGGACGACAAGCGGCGCCAGGTCAGGGTAGCGCGCCAACTGGTGTTCGTCAACTTGTGGTTCGATCTGCCAGCGCTTGGACTGAAGGGTCAACTAAGGCGCTCCTGAAAAAACAAAGAGCGAGGGAAATCTTCTCGCTCTTTGGCTTTGCGGTTGTGCCGGACTTAGATCCAGTTCTGATTCTGCAAAAACTGGGTGAGGACCGGGATCTCAAAGTACAAGCCCTTATAGGCCTGATAGGCCCAATAGAGGGTGATGAACCACAGCAGAAAGGCAAGTGTGCTGCATACCGCCCCGAGAAAAAATGAAAGCGTGCCCAGGATGCAGCTCAGCAGGATGATAGCGGTCCAGAGAACGGCGTTGGCAGCCAGGGCCTGTACGGCATGATACTTTTGGAAAGGACGGGCTTTCATCTCTTCGACCAACAGAATGACAATGGCCACGATGGGAATTGGGTAAGACAGGGCGGCCATTATACGATCGTTGTCGGTCAGATCGTCCGCTGGCGGGATCGCGTACTCCTCAGACATGCCCTTTCACCTCCTTTGTATCCGAGCTCGCAGGAGCCCGAACGAGAAAGATGGCCTCATAGCTCTATTGTATCAGTCTCAGGGGAAAATGTCAATCCATCGCATTCCGCCGCGCCCACTCAGGGTGGCCGCGTCAGGCTTCTGTTCTGACCGTTTGGGCTAGCTGCGCGGCCACAAAGATGGCAATCATCACCAGGCTGACGGCGATACCCAGTTCAAACAGGGGCATGGTCCACATCTTGTCTTGGCCTGGTTGTCTGAACATGTAGACGTTGACAAACACAAAGGAGAGGGTCGACCCCAGCAAAAGGCCCCAGCCAAAAACTTGGCGTAGCCAGCCTCGCGTGCCCAGCCTGTCGGCAATGAGCAAGAGAACGATGACGGCCGATAGGGTAGCCAGGGTGTGCCAGTGTCCGACCAGGATCGTCCTTTCTATGGCCAGGTATGCGGGCGAGCGATAGGTGTCCAGGTTAAAGGCGACGGTGACGCCTGGTACGGTAACGACGAGGTTGACGAAAATCAACTCGAAAAAGATGCCAAAGCGGATGGGATCGGCAAACAAGGCCCGGATCCTCTGGCCCAGACTGGCCTGTGCCTCGCCGATCCGCTCACGGATCAAGAAGGCAAAGCCCCAGATGGAGACGAGGATGGCGCCGGGTAGTAAAAACGCCGAGCCGATGTTGATCACCTTGTGGGCGCCCTCCCAACCAATGACCGACCAGGTAGCGAAAGTGACAATGGCCGTGCCAATGATGGTCAGGGGGATTGCGATCTTGTGCACCCGGCCTGAGACACGATACGTGCGGATGACCAGTAGTAGGATCATCACGTCGATAAGGGTCAGCATAATGTGCAGGTGGGCGATGATCATCAACTGGTAGGTCGTATGTACTTCCTGCCGGACGATGTCCTCAGCCAGGAAGGCTACAAAGCCGTTTCCGAAAAAGGCCCCGGCCGTCCCGCCGATGGCGGCTGAGACGAGGGTAAAGACGGCCACCAGGAAGAAGGCCAATCGCTCCAGGGGAAGACCGGCCAGGTGAGCGTAGTGGGCAGGATCGGTGGCCCAGCGCCGTGAAGGCCAGAGAGCGACCGCCAGCAGTACGCCGGCATAGAATACGAGCGAAAGCCCGACCAAGTAGATACCGTGGGCGATCCAGCTCCGCCCACCATAGGCGAAAGTCATGCCACCTAAACTGGTAAGCATATAGCCAGCGGTGACGGGTACCACGATGGATCGGCGTACCCTTCTCTCCTTCTCCGGCGTGCCCATGGACACCTGGTCCAGGACAAGGTAGACCAATGCGGCCACAAAGGGTATGGCCAGCGAGTGGTAGAGCATGATGATGCGGCCCACGCGGTGGGCATCGCTGAGATCCACGCGAAGTAGTTCAGCCAAACCCAGGGGGCGAACAGGCCCGGAGAAGAGCGATAGCGTGGCTACAATTAGGGCATCCCAGGCCACGACCAGGATGAGCAGGCCGGGCAGGGTACCAAACAGACGCTTGACGACGCGTCCTACGACGATGGATGACTGGGACATCTCCGCCTCGATGCGTAGTTTTTCCGCCGGACCAGCATATCATACCCTGCTGATCTGTCTATGACAAATATCAGAAGGGGCCGGGCAATTACTGTTGGCTGGACTGGCGCCGCCCAAAGAGAAAGACTACCAGCAAGACGATGAGGCCCAAGAGAGTCAGGGCCGTGATCCCCAATCCAGCAACCCACGACGTCGGTTGGAAGGTCATGGTCACCTGGTGCGAACCGGCCGGGACCGCGACGGTACGGAATGCATAGTTTGCCCGAAGGATCGGGGCTGGTTCGCCATCCACCTTTGCCCGCCAGCCGGGGTAATAGGGATCGCTGAGGAAGAGATAGCCCTCTGCCGGCGTATCGATCGCTATCTCCAGGGCATTCGAGTCATACCGTACAAAGTCCACGCTGGCCTGCCTGCCAGGTTGAGTGTCCATCGACTGGCCTCCCTCGAGGACCACAGTCGTAGCGGGGTCGAAACCGGGTTCCTGAACACGGGCCCAGGCGTCGTCATGATCGGCGGCCGAGATCGCCCGATGTACCACAAAGGCGCGAGGAAGAGGCGTCTCGTTGCGATAGACATTGACCGTTGGGTCTGCGTCGAAGGCCAGGCTGAACTTGTCCCAGTCCAGTGTTACATCTTTGCTGCCGAGCACATGGCGGACACCCAGTAGATCGTAAAGGCGCGTTGAGCGACCACCTGTACCTTCCCAGAAACGAGCAACATCAGCCACGACAAGTGGGTTGTCAACGCCGCTCACGTCATACAGTCCAGCCAGCAGGGCCAGGTCAGGCTGCCAGGCGCCCCAAACATCGGTGCGCGAGTCAATACGAAAGATCCCCGGTTCTTGCCTTAGAAAGTCGATAATCTCAGGGTGGTCAAAGCCAGCCGTGGGTGGCTTGTTGCCCAGATCGGTGTAGGCCCCTACCGAAGCAAGATCCAAAAAAACGAGCCCGACGGCCAGCCAGCCCAAAATCCGCCGCTTTGGGCGGCCTGCGCGCCGGGCGCTAAGCCAGACTATGCCAGCCACCAGCATCAGCAGGGCAAAGATCACGCCACTGCCCGCGGTGGATACGCGCCAGAATACGGCCGGATCGTGGTCCTGCGCCTGGTAGATGACCAGGTAAGCCCAGGCCGCGCCGATGATGACCGCAGCACCTGTAAGCCAGAGCAATCCCCGCCAGACCTTCTCAAATGATCCTCGAGTCCGGCGATCCATCGGTTTGAGGAGATGGCCCAAGCCAAGGGCCGCCAGGGCGGCCAGCGAAAAATCCAGCAGGAGGATGGTACGCGCCGGGGCGCGGAGTTGGCCAAAGCCTGGTAGCAGCCGGTAGGCCCAGCCATGGACCACCGACTCGCCCCCCAGAGCCAGAAGAAAGGCGACACCAGCCAGGACGGCGAACATGCGGATACGCCGTCCCCACCACAGGAGGACCGCCATGCCTGCCAGGATCAGGGGAAAGATGCCCAGGTAGCCGACAGCTACGCGATCCCAGACACCCCAGTATTGGCCTGGCTCCCGGGTGTTGAATAGGGCGGGCACTACCATTTCGCCCAGCAGCCCAGGGACCAGGGAAAAGCGGGCCGCTTGTTTATAGGGTAGATCGGCGCGCGGGCTAAGGCCGGTATATTCGAGGGTAGGCAGGAGAACGAGCGCCGAGAGACCAATGGCAACGGCGGCGGTGACAAGTAGGGCGAAAAGCGGCCAGCCACGGTGGCTTTTTGTGTCCCTCCCGGTCATCCCTCCGGCCGAACTGCCCAGCGCTGGCGCACGTGGTGGGGTGGTCGCGATTTCCACGACAGCGGCTACCGCCAGGGCCAGGCCGATATAAAGCGTGATCTGAAGGTGGCCTTCCAGCGTCGCGATGCCAAGAGCGACGCCGGCGCCCAGGGCCCACCCCAGGCGCCGGGTTCGAAGCGCCCGCCAGAAAAGAAGAAAGACAACCGGCAGCCAGGCGGCCACAGCGATGAGGTTGAGGTTGCCAAAGTGGACGATGAACAGGTCGCAGAACATGTAGGCGATGGCGCCCGTAAGAGCAGCCGGTACGCGCATGGGACGACCAGGCTCCAGGTAACGCAAGCAGAGATACATGAACAGACCGGCCAGAAAGATGTGCAGGACGGCCATCCACTCCATGGCCTTATAGGGAAAATCAGGAGCCAGGAGAAAAAGGACCAGGTTGGGTGGATAGAAGAGCCCCGACTGCATGTCCGCCAGAAAGGGTGCGCCGCTGTATAGGTGGGGTTGCCACAGGGGCAGTTGCCCGGACCTCAGGCTGGCGGCAGCAAAGCGGTACGTGGGAAAGAGGAATGATACCAAATCGCCGCCGCCGGCTGGTTTCCAGGTGTCAGGGGTGAAAAGTATGCGCCAAAAGAATCCAAGTGTGATCAGCAAGAGAAAGGCTGGCACAAAGAGTTCGCGGATCCAAGAATGGCGTTTGAGGGTCATGGCTTTTCCTCCGAACTCCGATCATCGATATCCATTGAAGTTCTAATCCTCGACCTGGATGGGCCCCAGCAAAACAGCATCGTCGGGTATGGGCTGCCCCTCGGCATCGGCAGCGGGCAGGCGGGCCATGGTGGCCAGGAGATACAGACCCGCTTCCAGTTGGTACTCGCCAGGCGGCGTATCGACGGGCACGGCCAGCGGATGCACGTCGAGAATGACTTCACCGGCCCGCCAGGAGGTTGTGGGATAGTGGCCGAGGTCCGGCTGGGCGTCGTGTCCTGCCCAGATGGGGCTGCCGGTCGATGGGCTAGGGCTGCCCAGCAGATGGGCAAAGACCGTATAGTCGTCGTCGAGCGGTGCCAATGCCTGCCAGTAGAGGATCAGGTTCAGGCTACTCCCTGGTGCGACTGTTTCTGCGTCGAGAGAATAGCCCAGTAAGCGCGCTCCACCGCCGAATGTTGCTTCCATGGGGTGGTTCGGTAGGGGGAAGGGAGCAAGTTCGCCAGCCAAGGCTGGTAGGTGGTAGGCTGTGGCGTAGGGACGGCCAAAGCTGTCGGCCAGCGTCCAGGTGACCTCTCCGTCGGGACGCATCTGTTTAAGGGCAGGCAAGGTTGCGCTGTCCTCGCGCAAGAGAACGACGACCGTGGCATCCCGTTCCGGCGGGGCAAAAACCAACCCCGCGCGCCCGTCAAAGCTGGCAAAGGGGCGGCGGGCGAGATACTCCAAAGTAAAGTGGTCGCGGGAAGTCGGTGTCAAGTAGACATCCTGGTCAGCGGGAAGGGTGTTCATGTATTCGGCAATTTCGGCCAGCCCCACATCGTAGGCGTAGAATAGGTCCGGGCTCCTTCCCCAGGTGAGGTAATAGGCCCGCGCTGTAGATATGCCGGAAAAAACCAGCCCTACGGTCAACAGCAAAGCCACGGCCACCTTTGGCCACTGGCGATCTAGCCTTGCAGCGCCCTGCCACAGGGTCCAGGCGCCCAGAGCACAAAGAAGAGCCAGTGCGGGCGTCGCACCGATGGCGCGGCCAAAGTGGGGGGCATGCTCGGTGATCAGGGTGGGCAGGACCATAACCCCGATCCAGATCAGGATCAGGGCCGCCATCGTCCGGCCTCGCAGCGTATCGACCAGCGCCCGTCCCAGCCCAATCAGAAACAGGATAGCCAGAAACGGGTCCATGGCTGGGCGGCCAGGCAGGTTGCTGCGGGGGTTGGGGTCGCCCTGTAGGAAGAACATCCCCAGCACGCTGGGAATATTCTTCGCCAGACCTGACCAAGGGCTGGGAGATTCATACTCGCTGCCTGCCAAAGCTACGCTGGCCGGACGCTGCAAAAAGTTGGCTGGATGGGTACCAAAGTAGATGACAATGGGGGCAGCGACGAGCAGGGCCACAAGGGCAGTCAGCACCAGGCCCCGCCAGTAGAGGGTGAGGAAACCGCGCTCCATGACGGCAGCACAAGCGACGAATAGAGCCACAACAAGCGGAACAAAATAGCCGGCTTTGTAGGTGTAGAGGCTGCCACCCAGGGCCAATCCGGCCAGAGCAAACCAGGGCCACCGGTTGGTGTTCAAGCCGCGGAGCAAGGCTGCAATGGCCAGGGTAGCGAAAAAGGGTACCAGGATCGGCTCCATGCCAATGCGGCTGAAGCTGAGGTGCCAGTACAGGATTGCCAGGACCAGGGCGGAAACCAGGCCAAAGATCTGCTCCTGGGAGACTATTCGCTCCTCTTGTTGGGACAGAGTGGAGTCTTTGGCAGGGATTGGTAATGGCTGAGCCTTCCTGCGGGGGCGGGAGCGGCCCAGAAGGTAAGCATGGAAGAGTTCGCGGCCCAGCCAACAGGCCAGAGGTACCGTCAAGGTGCCAACGAGGGCCGACGGCAGGCGGATGACCCATGGCTCCCGGCCAGCGAGGCCCAGCGCGGCGGCCACCAGGTACATGGCGATGGGCTCTTCGCCCATGTCGCTCTCGAAGAACAGCCGGAGGGGAGCGCCTTCAAGCAGGGCACGGGCTGTAACGCCCTTGAAGCCCTCATCAAAGTGGAGGCCGGGCGGTACCTCTTGCAATCGATAAAAGCGCAGGATACCGGCGACCAGGGTAATGAGCAGGACGATTGTCACTTCCCAGGATCTCGAAAGCTTGGCTCTGTCCATCATGGGGTCTGTACCTCGACGGGTCCAATCAACACCCGGTCGCCCAAGGGTGTGCCCGAATTGGCGTCACGGATGGAAAGTCGCTCGAGGGTCTCGAGGAGATACATGCCGACCTCAACGACATGGAGTCCTGATCCGGCGTTGGGGTCAATAACCAGGGCATAATTGTCCTGGATGACCTGGTCTGTGCCCCACTGATCTGTGGGCAGGCCTCCGCCTTGGGGCTCACTATCTATCTGGGCAACGATGCGATCAGATGAGTCCAGCAAGTGCGTGAACACGGTGTACCGTTCAGGAATTGGGGCCAGCGCTTGCCAGTACAGGGTCAAAAGCAAGGTGTCGCCAGGAGCTACCTGCTCGGCGCTGAGGGCATAGCCCAAGAGGCGCACCTGATCCCCCAGGTCGATACTCAGTGGTTGCTGGATCGCGCTGGGGTCTCCGGCAGGCGCCATGACATAGAGCGAGAGGTCAGCATCCACCCAACCATCAAAGTAAGCTTTGCTGCCGTGGGTCGCCAGCCAGCGAGGCAGAAGGCCCTGAGGATCATACTCGGCCGGGTTTCCAAAACGAATTAACCAGATGCGTGGATGCTGGCTGGCAAACGCTTTCAGGTCAAGAGTAGTGCGTGGATCTTCCAACGGGTACTCGTACCTTGGAAAGTAGGCAGCTTCCAGCCCATCGGGTTGGTAGTATTGGAATATCGGGCGCTGGAGTTGGTTGGCCAGGATGAGACCGTCGCCGGGCTGGGCGTTGGCCTGGATATGGGCCATCATCTGTCCATAGCGGCCCTTGAGGAACGCGTCGTCGGTATAGTAGCCCAGCAAGCCGTAGAGGCTCCCGACAAGCAGAATCACAGCCCCTACTGCACCCAAGGGGCGCCACAGATCATGCAGGGCCATCACGCCCCGCGCGGCCAGCAGATAAAAAGCGGGCGCGATGAGCAGTAAGTAGCGGGGATAGAAGAAGGGCATAATAGGGTTGACGGCCCAGGCGAGAAACAGTGGGAGGAAGAAATAGGCGGCGATCAGCCATGACTGGGGCAGGGAACGACGAAGCAAGGCCATCAGACCGGCGGCTACAGCAATGAGAAACAGGCTGCTGACCAGGACGGTTGCCATGGGCGGGACAGCCAGCCCGGTGCCGAAAGCGGAAAAGGTCTCGCCCGCAATGCGAAGAGCTGTGGACAAGCCCCATTCATTGAAGCGGGTGCTCGCCTTGCCACTCAAGAATGAAATTTGGACGAGGATCCAGGGCAGATAGGCCAGGATGACGCACCCTTGTGCAACAATCCAGTGGATCAAGTTGCGGCGCTGGCGGCGCTGGAGCCAGAATGCAATTAGGGTCAGGTTCTCGGCCAGAACGACGAAAAAGGCATAATAGTGTGTATAGACTGCAGCGAGAGTCGTTACATAATAGGCCAGCCAGGCTACCCGCGAGTTTGGCTCATTGATCAGGCGTACGGCCCAATAGATTGAGGCTGCGGCCAGAAGGGTGGCCAGGCCGTACATACGGGTTTCCTGCGAGTAATAGACCAGAATGGGCGAGACAGCGACCAAGAGGGCGGCAAGGCCACCGACCTTCAAGTTCTTTCCGAGTTTTGGCTTATCCTGGCCAGTGCCAGAGGATGGTGAACGAGAAGGGGGAAAAGCGTAACAACCCAGGAGGTAGACCACCGGTACTAGCAGGGTTCCGGTCAGGACTGAGAGGAATCGCGTGGCCAGAGGAATAGATCCGGCAAAGCGCAACCAGAAATAGAGCAGCGAGGGATAGAGGGGTGGGTGGGTGTCGGAGCCGCCAGCTACTACCTCGGGGAGGGCTTGGCCGCTGAGCCAAATGCTAAATGCCTCATCTCCCCAGATATCCTGGCGATCTATGGCATAGAGCCGCAGGCCAAAGGCCAGCAGGACTGTGAGCAGGATCCCTAGGTGGAAGCGTTGCACAATCGCCCTGGTCATAAACTCAGTCTAGCACAACCCCATTCTTTTGGCAACCTGTTCCAGCCGAGAACGAAAAGCCCCCGGCCGGCGCGGCCAGGGGCAACTGATATGCGATGTGCTGGCTACTCGATCCGCTCCTCGAGCAAGGCAATTATGCGATCCAGCCTTTCGAGGAGCTGTTGTAGCGCCTCCTTGGATGGTGGAGATGGCGGAGGAGGCACGGGGGGAGGAGGTGGCTGTGGAGGTGGCGGAGATGGTTGCGGCGGAGATGGCGGTGGTTGTGGAGTTGTTGGGGCCTTGCCAGGCATAAACCTGAAGGTGACGTCCAGGTGACGGGAAGTACGCAGTACTCGGCCCAGACCGATCACGGCATCGCTGTTACCTGCGACCCGCTTCACCAGTACCAGGTATGGCCCCTGGCCAGGTACTGGGTATTTAGCATCGCTCTCTAGCGGAAAGCGTGCTGTGCCATCGGCCCCAGTCTCTCTGACACGGCTCTCTGTTCCATCCCTGCGACGGAAGGATATGGGTATTCCTTCCTCTGGAACGCCGGCTTCATTCAGGATGGTGATTTTGCACTCATGGACGCCCTCAATTTCATGGAGGGCAGCCAGGCGGTATGCGTTAGGCTCGGGTGTGGGGTAGTGCTCTACGATTCCAAAGTGATGCTCCAACCAGTAGGGATCCTGGCGATGGCCGATTTTGTCCAAGATATCAAAGCCGGGCCAGGAAGTCGATGGAGGTGGCACTGGTGGTGGTGTCGGAGATGGCGGTGGTGCCGGTGCAGGCGGTGGCGCGGGTGCAGGCGGTGGCGATGCCTCCGCCGCCTCAAGCTGATAGTGAACATCCACATGCCGGTGGTTCGTGCCACCCAACATCCCCAAACCACTGAGAAAATCTGACGGGCCGGCTGCATCGGCGACCCAGACTGCACTGGCTCCACCACTGGGGGGAAAGTAATAGTCGCCACGTCCCATACCAAAACCGATGTCTCCCTCTACGTTGGTCTTGCCGTGGACGCCTCTGTCTCGCCAGAGGCTTGCGGGCGGGGGCCATACAGGAAGTTCGGGGGCATCTGGCCAGTGTCTTGCAACAGAAATGCCTTCGAGGGGCTCGCCGCCCTCAACCGTCACATGGACAATCTGTACAGCTGGCCCCTCGCTCTCTTGGAGCTTGGTAATGCGGAAGGCCAGGCGTTCTCCTTCTGAAATCTCTGCCCTCTGGAGATCAATGTTACCAAAGTTGGCCACAAGCCAATCCCAATCTCGTTCGTGTCCTTGCCGATCAAAGATCTTTGGACTATCCATCACTTCTCTCCTTCCATTTCCTGTACCTGTACGGGCTTCAGCTTGTGTTCCAGCGAGTCTACGATCCGATCCATGCGAATGATGACCTCGTACCAAAATGCATCGCCTTCAAAAGGAGGCGGTGGCAGATGGGTCGATGCCAAGCGATAGATGGGCTTGGCCTTCTGTGCCAGGACCTGGGAGAATTCGGGCCAAATATCGTAGCTTTTCCACTGCCAATCGGCTGTGCCGCAACAGTAGAGAGCCGCCCCCACAACGTAGGGGTCTTTTTCAAGTTCGGCGTCGTACCAGGTCAATTGCTCAAGATACTGATCGGGGTCCTTTCCATAGAGGACTTGCCAACCGCGGGGGGGATACCCTTGTTCGATCAAACCATCCAACCCGCATTCTGTAATTAGGAGTGGCAGAGCCCTCAAATGCCAGGGTAGGCCTTCCCACCCATGCTCCGGCTCGCCGTCGTATACTTTGCGGTGGCGAAGCAAATACCAGGAATATTCGTTGTCCAACGTTGGCCATGCATACTCGTGGAGTGCCATCGCGCCGTCGTACTGTAGGGCTGCCTCCAATGCTGGCAGAAAGCTCTGCCAATAGGCCAGTTCAGGATTGCCTACGGAAAAACTGCCAACCGCCGCCTTGAAGCCGTGACCATGTAACTGGCGGGTTCGTTCAGCTTCAAAATCAGCATACCGTTGCATGGCTGCATGATCCGTGATGATTGGCTCGTTGACCCCTTGCCAGTAGTTGTAGGTCTCGCCCATCCGCTCAGCCCAAGGCAGGATCTCTTCACAGTGCTCGCGAGCCGCTTGAATTGGATCAAGAGAATCGCTGGCAAAGTCGGGCTCCCATTCCTGATAGAGGCGACCGACGAGGATCGTGTCGGGCGAGGCGCCTTTGACGTCGCGCCAGACATCGCTGTGGTCGAGGGTCACCACAAGGGGTGGTTTCCATTCCTGGATCACTTCAGGCAAACCACCGGTACTCATGTTCACGTGTACTCCCAGCAGGCTATAGCTCATCCTCAACGACCTCCCTCGCAGCCATCTACCCGGGCCTGGGCCTGGCCTGCCGGTTGGGCAGATAGCATAGTCCAGCGCACGTCGCATGAAACTCACTCACAGATTATACACCAAAATGATAGAATTGTAAAGTTTTGCCTGGAAGTAGTTGATTAAAGACAGACTACGGTTAATCGACCTCCTGAAGCCATCAGCAATTGTGCATGCATCTTGCAGGCCACTTCTTGTCAAGGGATGGAAAAGGGGGTACAATGCAACTTGAGATCGCGGGCGAGGGCTTCACCTTGCAGTATGAAGGGGTTACATCATGGAAAAACTGGTCATTGTTGGTACCGGGCCGGCGGGATACACTGCGGCAATCTATGCAGCGCGGGCGCAATTGAAGCCGTTGGTCTTTGCTGGTCAGCAGCTAGGCGGCCAGGTGGCCGTTAGTAGCGAAATTGGAAACTACCCGGGCTTCCCAGAAGACATCAGTGGCGCGGAGTTGGCGCAGTTGATGCAGAGGCAGGCAGAACGCTTTGACGCGCGCATTGAGATGGATATTGTCACGGGGGTGGACCTTTCTACACGGCCCTTCAAAGTCGTAAGCTATGGCGGCGAATACGAGGCTCAGGCGCTAATCGTGTCCAGTGGCGCTTCGCCCCGTAAGCTTGGAGTACCTGGCGAGGTGGAGCTTTCGGGACGGGGCGTGTCTTACTGTGCCACGTGTGACGGTTTTTTCTATATGGGTAAGGAGATTGTCATGGTGGGTGGTGGGGACGCGGCCGTGGAGGAAGCGGTCTTTCTCACACGCTTTGCCAGTAAGGTAACGATCATTCACCGCCGGGACCAGTTGCGCGCTGAGAAACTGCTCCAGCAGCAAGCTTTCAGCAATGAAAAGATAGAGTTCCTCTGGGATACGGTTGTAACTAGCATGGTGGGCGAGGGTTTTGTCACTGGACTCAACGTGCGCAATGTCAAAACCGGTGAGGAGACACTGTTCCCCACGCAGGGTGTGTTTGTTGCTATCGGTTTTGTGCCCAATACTGGCTTTCTCGATGGTCAGTTGGAGTTGACAGAGAGTGGCTACATTGTGGCCGACGATGACCAGCGTACAAGTGTCCAGGGAGTATGGGCCGCTGGGGATGTGGCTGACTGGACCTATCGCCAGATCTCCACGTCAGTGGGGGCTGGCTGCAAGGCTGCCTTGCAGGCAGAACACTATATTGCCAAACTCGAAGGTACGGTCTATCCCGGTGAGGCGGAACTGGGATAGCCAACGATTTCTGAAATTGCATAAAGGGAGACTCAAATGGATACGATTACGAAAGACATGCCAATTGGTGAAGTAGTGCAGACCTATCCTCAGACCATCGAGGTCTTTTTGAAGCACGGGCTGATGTGTTTTGGTTGTGCCATTGCCCGCTTTGAGAACGTAGAGCAAGGTGCAATGGCCCACGGCATCAATGTCGATACCCTGGTAAACGATCTCAATGGGGTAGTGCCTCAGTCAATCAACTGAAAAACGACGCCGTTTTTTCGGGAACAGTGTGGCCAATGACCAACATCCCGGGATCTGGTCATTGGTCATTTTTCATTGGCAGCCTTGGGGGTGAAAAGTGTGGTTCTTTCGTAGCCCTGAGATCGTGTTTGGCGAAGATGCGCTAGAATACCTGGTGAACATCCAGGGGCAGAAGGCCCTGATCGTCACCGATGACAACATCGTTGCACTGGGGTTCGTGGCCCAAGTGCAGGCCAAACTCGCAGAGGCTGGCATTGAGACATCTGTCTTTGCCGGGATAGAACCCAATCCTTCAATGCAGACCGTCCAGCAGGGCGCCCAGGAGGCTCTAGGCTATGGGCCGGATTGGATCATCGGTCTGGGAGGTGGCTCGTGCTTGGATGCCGCCAAGTCAATCTGGATCCAATACGAATTGCCCGGTCGGGCGCCGGATGATGTGGCGCCCACGGGTAGGTTGGGGCTGCGCCAGAAGGCGCATCTTGTAGCGATTCCCACGACCAGCGGAACTGGGGCCGAAACCACTTGGCCCATTGTCCTCACCGACACAGATGAGGATTGCAAACTCTCGGTGGGCCACCCGGAGAACATCCCTGACCTCGCGATCATAGATCCGTCCTTTGTGAGCTTTTTGCCGGCCCAGATCACAGCTGATACGGGCATGGATGCCCTGACACATGCGGTGGAAGGGTATACGGCTCATTGGCACAATGATTTTTCCGATGGCCTTTGTCTCAAGGCTATCCAGCTTGTGTTCGACTATCTGCCTCGGGCCTGGCAGAAGGGTAGCGATGACTCGGAAGCACGGGAAAAGATGCACAATGCAGCCACCATAGCTGGGCTGGGCTTTGGCAATTCCATGGCGGCCATGGCTCATGCATTGGGACATTCGACAGGTGCCCTGCTGCCCGTACCTCACGGGAGGGCTGTGGGGTTATTCCTGCCCTACACCATCGAGTTCACAGTCCGGGGCTACCTGCCCACCCGCTATGCTGACATTGCGGGCTTTTTGCATCTGCCTGCTGGCGATGAGGCCGAGGCCGCGGCCAGTCTGTCGGCCTCGATCCGGACTCTTGCGCGTACCATTCACCAGCCTGCCTCGCTGCAGGAGGCGGGGGTCTCTCGAGAGGATTTTGAGGCCAGGTTACCTAAACTGGTCGACAATGCACTCAATGACAGCGCCCTGCTTGTAGGCCTTCGCTTTCCCGAGGATGAAGAGATGGAAAGAGTTTTTCGCTGCGCGTTTGAGGGGCGGTCTATTGATTTCTAGCAATGTGTGTCTCTACCAAGTGGCGAGTCCAGCAGGTGCAGATACCTGAACATCCATGCGGGTCGAGTTAGACGGCCCGCGTTTTCTATCCGGCGCCGCCCTGTGTGCCTTTTGTGCTATAGGCGGCGTTGTGATTCAGCAGAGATCAAGTCCTGGTGCCGGTGCAGAGGCCGGTTCACAGTAGATACATCGGAGGAGATGAAGGCATGAGCGGTTACATGGGCAAGTTGCTGATTGTTGACCTGACCCGTGGTGAACTTGCGGACGAGCCGCTGGATCCTATGTGGACCCATGATTTCGTTGGTGGTGCGGGATATGCCGCGCGCTACCTGTACGACGAATTGGGGCCAGATACGGATCCTTTGGGACCGGAGAATACCCTGATGTTCATGACCGGCCCGCTGGTCGGGACACGTGCTCCGTCATGCGGGCGGCATGAGGTTTGTGCCATCTCGCCCTTGACCGGCATCTGGGGGGAATCCAATTCGGGTGGCTTTTGGGGTGCGGAACTCAAGTTCTCGGGCTACGACGGGATTGTCATCCGAGGGCGATCACAGACGCCGGTCTGGCTATCTATCGTCGCGGGCCAGACTCCAATCCTTCACGATGCTTCTGGTCTGTGGGGTCTGGATACCTACGAAACTCAGCAGCGACTCCGTGACGAGATGGGCAACAAAAAGTTGCGTGTAGCCAGTATCGGGCCGGCGGGGGAGAACCAAGTGCTCTATGCGGCCATCATGAATGACCACGGACGAGCTGCGGGTCGGACGGGGATGGGTGCGGTGATGGGCTCCAAGAACCTGAAGGCGATTGCGGTCAACGGCACACAACGGGTGCCGCTCGCTGACCGAGAAGCTTTCCGACTGACAGCCAAGCACGCGCTAAAGACCGTCATGGACGACATCACCTCTCAGGTCTATTGCCAGATGGGAACGGCCTCCTTTGTAGACATGAGTATGATGTGGGGCAACATGCCCAACAAGTACTGGAGCCAACCCCGGTTTGATCAGGCTACCAATCTGAGCGGCGTCACGATGATGGAGACCATCCTGACTCGCGCTGTCCCCTGTTACGGCTGTTCCGTGGCCTGCGGCCGGGAGGTTACACTAGAGGATACACCATATGGCGTGGAGGTCGTGGATGGGCCCGAGTACGAAACGGTCGCGATGCTAGGCTCCCAACTCTTGGTGGACGACCTGCCTGGCGTGGCCTACGCTGGCCATCTATGTAATCGCTATGGCCTGGATACCATCAGTGCCGGGTCATCCATCGCACTAGCTTTCCTGCTCTACGACCGGGGGTTCATCACCTCTGCGGATACTGGCGGCCTCCCCTTGAAGTGGGGCGACATCGAGGTCGCACATACGCTTTTGGAGATGATCGCCCAGCGGAAGGGCTTTGGCGATGTCCTGGCTGATGGCGTGAAGCGGATCTCAGCTCGCTACGAAGCTGACGACCTGGCGGTGCACGTCAACGGACTGGAACCGGCGGCCCACGATCCCCGTGCCCTGTCGGGTATGGCCGTCATATATGCTACATCGCCACGGGGGGCTTGCCATCTGCAGGGCGACATGTATGCCGTCGACATGGGATTGACATTACCCGAGGTAGGCATCTACCCCAGCGGGCGGTTCAAAACCCGGGGGAAATCAAAAGTCGCGGCAAAGGTCCAGGACTGGCGTACGCTGTATAACAGCGCGATCATGTGTGTGTTCGTCAATCCTACGGCACCGGTCTTGGTCAAGCTACTGTCAGAAGTCACCGGCTGGTCATCAGACATTGTGTGGTGGCAGCGGACTGGTGAGCGGATCTTTAATCTCAAGCGGGCGTTCAACAATCGCCTCGGCGTCCGGCGAGGCAACGACCGGTTGCCCGAGCGGCTGCTTATCCCCATGTCCAACGGCTCCAGAGGCCGGACGCCGCGTATGGAGATGTTGCTCGATGAGTACTATGCCTGCCGTGAGTGGGATTGGGACACTGGCAAGCCAACACGCGAGAAATTAATCAGCTTGGGACTACCAGAAATCGCCGAGGAACTGTGGGCATAGTTGCAGGCCATGGTACACAGAGCCTGAACGATTGCCACTGAAGCATAAGGTAGGAAAAAAAGGACATGATGGAGGGTATCACTACACCCATCATGTCCTTTTTTGTGCGAGTATGAGCAATGCCGGACTTTACCGTGCCCTGAAGAACAGGTCCCACCACGCGCCTTGAGGAGAGTCAGGCTTTCTCCTCTCCTCCAAGATATCCTGTTCAGGGGCTAGCTCTTTCGTCCCCGCTCCAAACGTTATGACCAGGACTTCGTTGGGTTTGGTCAAACCGTACCGCCTTGCCCACTTGTCAAGGGCATCCGGGGAGAGGACAGTTTCAGAGTATTCTTCTAGCTGGGCTTTTCGAGCTGCAGCAACACGGATCCTATCATTGACTCTGTTCAACTCCGCGGTCCGTTGGTGGCCCGTGGTGATCTGGCGGGCAAAGCTGACTACCAGGTATACAAGCATAGCACCCATTAGAATCAACAAGAATTGGTTGATGAAGGGTGTTCTGCGACTCTTCTCGTCAGTCATGATTATCTCCACGCAAGAGTATACCGCATCGTGGACGAAAAGTCAAATGTGAACCTATCCGTATATTATAAACTGAAAATGAATAGAAATGAGTTATTTGAACTGAAATCGAAGTGATCAAACACCAAGCTTTGGACATCTTGTGTATATTGCTCTATAGACTTTGAGTGCCTCTCGCCAGGCCTGCCTCACCTGGTCGTGAGAGCAAGAAATCCCGGTCATTTTCGACCGGGATTTGGTGCCGAAGGTGGGAGTTGAACCCACATGGGCATAAAGCCCACTGCGCCCTGAACGCAGCGCGTCTGCCTGTTCCGCCACTTCGGCCAGCAACCCGAACTCTACCACTATTCGCTGATTTTGTCAAGGTCGTCGTTTTCAGTGACCACAACTTCTTGGACCTCGACGTACCAGTCGGTGATGTTTCGAAAGCGATCACTGCTATACAACAACGGAGAGATCTGGACGCCTTGCACTTGATCATCGACAGCATAGGAATAGATGGGGTGGTATAGCAGCAAGGAGGGCACCTCCTCCGCGAAGAGTTGCTGGAAAGAGTGGTACAGTTCTGTGCGCTGCTCTGGATCTGCGGTAAATCGGCTGTCTTCCATCAGAAGATCTGCATCCTGGTTGGCAAAGCCCGCAAAATTCTGCCCCGACTCTGCCTGGGTAGAATGCCACAAGGGATAGGGATCGGGATCTGCCGTCAGACCTATCTCAGCCAGGGCTGCGTCAAAGCTCCGGTTGCGGATAAAATCCGTCGCGGCATCATCCGCTTCAGGACGGATTGTCACTTCGATGCCGACTGCGCGCCACTGGCGGGAAAGCTCTTCCGCCATTCTGACCATCACGGGATCGTCGCTCGTAAGGAGCGTGAAAGCCAAGTCCATACCCTCCTTATCCCGAATCCGGTCGGCGTCAGAGTCCAACCACCCGCTGGCATCCAGCAGTCCAATGGCTCGTTCAGGATCGTACCGGTAGGTTCGTACGGATGGATCATAAGCCCAAGTGGTAGGCAGAATAGGGCTATCGGCAACCAGACCTTGTCCACCCAGAACCTCAGAGATTAACAGATGGCGGTCAAGGGAATAGAGCAATGCTTGACGTACCTCTTTCTCTTGGAAGAAGGGTACGGACTCGCGCTGAAGGTTCAGGTATACAATGCCATAGCCAGCCGACTGGGCTGAGAAGAATCTGGAGGGTTGGTGTCTCAACCAGACCTGGCAGTTCTTGGAGCCTGGGGGGGTGGAAGCCATGGAGTTCGCCCAGCTCATAGTCTGTCAACAATCCATCCCACTCGCCATAGAACCAGAATGCTATCTTTTCTATGTTTGGTCTGGCGCCCCAGTAGTTTGGATTGGCCGCCAGAACTATTTCGTCGGCGGACACGCTTTCAACCATGAACCGTCCGGTCCCCACCGGTTGCTTGGTGGAAAAGTCATCCTGTGGCAGATCCGCAGCAGGAACATCACTGAGCAAATGCATAGGCAGAGTGCCAATGTTGGTATAGAGGAGAAAGGATGGAAAGGGTTCTTGCAAGGTAAACCGGACAGAGAAATCATCCTGCTGGTCTACGATCACGGTGCGCCATAGTTCACGCAAGCTCGCGTCACCCTGGAAATTGGGGTCTTGCATGGCCTGTACGGTAAAGGCCACATCCGCTGCAGTGAAAGGAGCTCCATCGTGCCAGGTCACACCCTGGCGCAAACGAAAGTCATAGACGGTGCCATCCTCTGAGACCTCCCAATCCAGCGCCAGGGCTGGAGACACCTGTCCCGTGGCATCCAGTGTAGTCAGGCCATCGAATACGAGGGTACTCAAGTCCTGCTCGACCGGATTGGCCTGGATCATGGGCGGGGCCAGGATGGGATTGATCAGTTGTGCGTACCCCAGAACGCCCTCGACGTAGGTGCCTCCAGCAGCAGGGACCTCTATGGTTTCCACAGGCGTCTGGCTGGAGGCCAACTGAAAGAGGATGAAAAAGACGAGGACAATGCCCAAGAAGGCCAATCCAGCCTGCCACACGATGTGACGGGTCACGCAATCTCTCCAGTGACACGAAAGGTGCTCCCTGGCCCGTGTGTGCCATGGAACACCCTTGTGATCAGGTGTGAAACGGAGGATGTCATCACACAACAAGAACGCTAGCGATAGAGATGGCGAAAAAGGCCAGCGCCAAACCAACGGTTGCGTTGAACAGGGTCTTTTCCACACCACGGCGAGTGCGGTAGACAGTTGAATCACCACCAAAAATGCCACCGAGACCGCCTGCCCCCTTGGATTGGACCAAGATAACCACAATCAGGGCGATTGAGATGATGATCTGTATGATCTGAATATAGGGTACAAACGAGTCCACAGCATGCCTCCAAGTTGTTACCGATGCAGTCTTGTCACCGCGGCATCTTCCGGGTGACATCAAAAGATTATACCATGTTCGAGCAAGCGTGGCAAATAGATGCAAGCCGTTTTCCCATTTGTTGATGCTGTGGTATAATGGCCTGGAACGCACCGCCTGTCTGGGCCATGGGTCAGCGTGCCGCGGCGGTATCTCACTGAAGAGGGGTCTTTTGTGTTTAGTCCTTTGAATTCTATCCTGGGGCTTTTTTCCCAGGACATCGGCATAGACCTGGGGACGGCCAATACACTGGTCAATGTGCGCAACAAGGGGATCATCATCAATGAGCCCTCGGTCGTGGCGATCGAAAAGAATACCAAAAAAGTCCTGGCGATTGGCCTTGACGCCAAAGAGATGGTGGGACGAACACCTGCCAACATTGTTGCCATTCGCCCGCTTCGTGATGGGGTGATCAGTGACTTTGACGTCACTGAGCGGATGTTGCACTATTTCATCAAAAAAGTCCATGACCGGTCGCTGTTGCCTGTGGCGCGTCCGCGCGTCGTTGTTGGCATTCCTTCAGGTGTGACCGAGGTAGAAAAGCGAGCCGTCCATGATGCAACCCTTTCGGCCGGCGCGCGCGAGGCTTATCTGATCGAGGAGCCAATGGCGGCCGCCATCGGTGCCGGATTGCCTATCACTGAATCATTGGGTAGCATGGTCGTCGATATTGGTGGAGGTACCACAGAGGTAGCTGTGATAGCTTTGGGCGGCATCGTTGTCAGTCGCAGTCTTCGCGTGGCTGGCGATGAGATGGATGAAGATATCATCCAGTACGCCCGGCAGAAGTATAATCTGCTCATCGGGGAGCGGATGGCCGAGAGGGTCAAGATTACCATTGGTTCGGCTTACCCTTTGCCCCAGGAGCAGACAATGCCTATTCAGGGGCGGAATCTGATCACCGGTCTGCCAGAATCGATCGAGGTGAGCAGTGTCGAAATCCGAGAAGCCTTGGCCAACTCGGTGAGCATCATCGTTGATACAGTGCGCGACGCGGTAGATGAGACTCCGCCCGAACTCATTGCTGATCTGATGGAGCAAGGGATTGCCTTGGCTGGTGGTGGAGCGTTGTTGCAGGGCCTGGACCAACGTCTGTCAGAAGAGACCAAGATGCGAGTCTATGTGGCCGATGATGCCATGACATGCGTAGCTCGCGGGGCTGGCAAAATCCTGGAGGATTTGGATCGATTGCACACGGTATTGGCTAGCCTGCAGCGGGGCAGTACCGTTCACTAGCCATGTTCGACCTTCGAGGTTCGGAGTTCGAAGTTGAGGATTTGTGGTTTGATGTAGGCTCTCCAACCTCAAGCCTCGAACCCACACAGCGATGAGCCGCGAGCGTTTCCAAGGTCTGCTCCCCCTCGGATTGATTCTGCTTGCGCTGGCCGGCTTTGTGCTCCATCGCGCCGGTCTGTGGGCGCCTGTTGAAGGCGTACTGGCCAGGGTTACCACGCCCCTTCAAGAAGGGACGAGCTTGGTTGTGGGGCGGTTTGGTGAACTAACCCGGACGGCCCGTGACTTGCGGGATCTGCGGCAGCGCAATCGTGATCTGGAAGCCGAGAATGCCCGTCTCTTGCTCGAGAACGTTCGCTACCGAGAATTGGAGGGCGAAGCGGCCCTCCTGCGCGATCTAGTGAACTTTTCCCACGCCAATCCCTCTTTTGATGTGCAGGGAGCACATGTGGTGGGGCGGGTGATTGGCCGGGACCCCAGTAACCTCCAACGTTACATCACCCTGGATGTGGGGCGAGAGGAAGGCATTGCTCGCAATATGCCAGTAGCCACTGATCGGGGTCTGGTAGGGCGGATCTCCGAGGTAGGTGAGGGCTGGTCCAGGGTGTTGCTGATTCTCGACCAGAGTAGCCTGGTGAATGCTTTGACCCAGAGTACAAGAGCCAGCGGGTTGATCCAGGGCCAAGCAGACGGATCGCTGAGATTGCACAACGTTCTCCAAAGCGATACCCTAAGTGTTGGTGATACAGTCTTTACCTCGGGTCTGGGAGGGAACTTTCCGCGCCAGATCCTGATCGGCCAGGTCACCGAGGTGGAGCGCAAGGATTCCGATCTGTACCAGATGGCCGCTGTCCAGGCGACGGTGGACTTTGATCACTTGGAAGTAGTGTTGGTTGTCACCGACTTTGAGGCCATCCAGGATGCTGATCAGTCAGACGAGAACCGATGAAAGTAGACTGTGACTACCTATCTGGTTGTGCCGTTCCTGGTTGTTGTTGTCATCTTGCAGGCCACAGTTGTACCGCGCTTGGCAGTTTGGGGTGTTTTCGCCGATTTGCCAGTACTGCTCGTGGTCAGCTGGGGCCTTCTGCGAGGTCCTAGGGAAGGCATCCTCTGGGGATTTATCGCTGGCGTTACCATAGATATTATTTCGGGGGCACCCTTTGGCGCGGCTACATTGTCCCTGATGCTTGTCGGTTTTCTATCGGGACTGGGAAAGAACAGCGCGTTTACGGCTCACATCCTTCTCCCGGCTGTGATCATGTTTTTGGCCACAGTACTATACAACGTGTGTTTTCTCTTGATTGTGTGGATCTCGGGCCAACCTGTGGTCTGGCTGGACAGTCTTGTCCGCATTGTTCTGCCATCAGCAGTACTGAATGCAGTACTGGCGCCGATCATCTTCTTGCCCATGCGCTGGTTGCACGTGCACTTTGGCCAGGAAGAGATGGAGTGGTAACTTGCAGCATGACATTCGACGTGACTGGCAGCCAAGCGCGCCGCCGTCGGACACAAAGGGTAGGCTGACGGTATTTCGGATCCTTCTCGTCGTCGCTTTCTTGGGGCTGATCGCCCAGCTCTGGCGGCTGCAGATGATCCGGGGTGACTACTATCAGAAAGCTGCTGATGTCAACCGCTTTCGCCTGGAAGGCAGTCCTGCCCCCAGAGGCGTCATCTATGACCGCCGGGGCCATCTCCTGGTACGAAATCAGCCTCAGCTTACGGTGTCAGTTGTCCCGGCCTACCTCCCGGAAGACGAGTCTGAGCGCCATATGATGTTGCTAGAACTGGCTGAAATGCTGAAAATGCCGATGGTTGGCTATGGGGCCAACGATCCGCTCGTAGCCACGTCTTCATCCTATGGCAAGTCGAAGGTGGGTATCCTGGACGTGCTAGAAGATGCGGAAATGGCTCCGTACCGCCCAGCCCGCCTGAAGGTCGATGTCCCCCGTGAGGTCGCTTTGGTTCTAGAAGAGGAGCATCTGGATTGGCCAGGGGTACTGGTTCAGGTCGAGCCCGTGCGAGAGTATCTGTACGGCCCACTGCTAGCCCACATGCTGGGCTATGTCGGGCCGATCCCGGCGGAACAAGCAGAAGCCTACGAAGCCCAGGGGTACGATCTCTACCAGCAGGAGGTGGGACTTGCTGGCGTGGAATACAGCTTTGAAAAGGACTTGCGGGGTCACGATGGCCAGAAGCTGATAGAGGTAGACGTAGCCGGCCGGGAAGTGCAGACGGCTGGTGAGCTAGAGCCTGCCGTTGCCGGCAACAATCTGCGCCTAACCCTGGATCTGGAACTGCAACAGGCAATGGAGGACATTCTCCAGCGCCAACTGAAAGCTCACTACAAAAAGCAGGGCGTCGCCGTGGCCATGAACCCCCAGACCGGCGAGATCCTGGGCATGGTCTCACTGCCTAGCTACGACAACAACGAATTTACAGGGGGTATTTCGGCCAGGGAATACCAGGTCCTGCAAGAAGATCCTAGCCGTCCCTTGGTGAACCATTCCATCTCGGGTCAGTTCCCGCCAGGGTCCACATACAAGATCATACCGGCCGCAGCCGCATTGGAGGAGGAGGTCATCACTGCCCAGACACGCTATTTCTGTGGCGGTATCTTGTGGCTGCCTAACCGGTTCTATCCTGAGGATCCCAGCCTGGCTCAGCCATTCTACTGCTGGATTTACCATGATTATCATGGTCAGCATGGCTCATTGAGCGTGGTCTCTGCTCTGGGCCAGTCGTGCGACATCTTTTTCTACCAGGTGGGTGGCGGCTATCGCGATCAGTTTGAGGGTCTGGGTGAAGAGCGACTGGGCTACTATGCCGAACTCTTTGGTATGGGAACCCGTACCGGCATTGATCTGCCAGGCGAAGCTCCGGGTTTGGTGCCCACCACCAAGTGGAAGCGCGTGAACTACAGTGAGTCCTGGGTGACGGGCGATACCTATAACATGTCTATCGGCCAGGGTTTTGTATTGGCTACTCCTCTGCAAGTGTTAAACGCTGTGACTCCCATTGCCAATGGCGGTACGCTCTACCGTCCTCAGATCGTGCGAGAGGTCATAGATGGTGAGGGGAATGTGGCCCAAGCATTTGCCCCCGATGTGATCCGTCATCTGCCAATCTCGGCGGAGAATCTCGAAATCGTGCGCCAGGGCATGCGTTCTGCTGTGGCCGGACCAAGTGCTACAGCTCACGGTATTGATGTCCCAGGTGTGGCCGTCGCCGGCAAGACAGGCACTTCAGAGTACTTTATCGATCGGAACAAGGATGGCATCCCCGATCGCGACAGTGAAGGGAATTTGCCCACTCATGCCTGGTTCACTGCCTTTGCGCCCTATGAAGACCCGGAAATCGCGCTGGTGGTGTTCATCTTTGGTGGTGGCGAGGGATCGGCCACGGCGGTGCCCGTAGCGAATGAGATTTTGAATTTCTACTTTGGCCAGAATCGCGAGGAGGACGTACCATGACCCAGGGGGACCGTCAACAACAGCCGGCCTCTGGCGCTGTCTGGCTCCTGCTAGCCTTGGTGACCGTGATGGCCTTGGCCTTTCTTGTACTGGGGGTGTGGGTCTGGCAGGAGACAAAGAGGGTTCAGAGCCTTCAGGCCGATGTAGCCAACTTGCAGAATGAGCGCCAGGAGGCCGAATCCAAGCTTCTCGCTGTACAGAACGCTACCACCGCACTAGAGACTCGCCTGGCAACCCTTGAAACCAATGATGTGAGCCAGCAGATAGCAGCGCTCCAGGCAGCAGTGGCAACATCCGGGGATTCACAGCAGATGACTGACTTGCGGGCGTCTGTGGCCGCGATCCAGGCGGAAATCGACAGCTTTCAGAATGCCCTGGACAGCCTTGGCGCGAAGATGAATTCTCTCGAGACAGAAGATGTGCTACCCCCTAAAGCCCGATTGGAGGTTGCCCGGCAAAGGCAGAGCCACAACTTGAGCTGCGAATCCTCTGCAGCATCCATGAGCGCCCAATATCATAACGTTGGCCTCAGTGAAGCAGATGTGCTTGCTGCTCTGCCGCTGGATCCGAATCCTCATCTTGGCTTTCGAGGGAACGTGGATGGCCCTACAGGTGGGACAAAGGACTATGGTGTCTATGCTGGCCCGGTCCTGGATGTCTTGAACAGCCGTGGCCTTCGAGCCCGGCCAGTGAAGGGGGGGCTCGATGGGATCAAGGCCGCCATTGCCCGGGGAAACCCGGTCATTGCCTGGGTGACCTATGACTGCCAGCCCAGCACCCCGGCGACGGTCACGATCAATGGCGAGGCGGTGACCCTGGTACCCTGGCAGCATGTCGTCGTGGTCACTGGCTACAATCAAGAAGGCGTTTGGGCCAACGATCCCTGGGATGCAAAGAGCGAGTTCTATGCGACTGCTGATTTTCAGCGTGCATTGAGTTACTTTGGCGACATGGCCATCGAGGTAGCGGGACCATGACCCTGAAGTCTAGAACGAAAGATCCGGATCTGGAAGAATCATGATTCCCCACTGGCGGCTAGATCCTCGTCAAAGCTGCGGCTGCAGAGGCATGTGAGTAGTCCCAAGTCGCATGTGGCTTTGTTCAGGGTCTAGGACACAAGGGGCAAGACTTTACTCCTTGACATACGCCCTGAAGGGGATTGGGGGAATCAGATCGCAGTGATACAATAAGGTGGGTGAGTGAGCCGGTTGGACCAGTAAAGTATATGCCCAAATCGGATCATCTTGGGAGGTAACAGGCAGGAACCTGTGGTTCCTTGGTGGGAACCGATGTGAAAAGGCGGCTCTATGGCGGGGGAAGCAATAACAATCAAGGGCACAAGCGATGGGTTGGTCATCACGCTGGGCGACGGTCCCTTTGAGAAAGTTGTAGATGAAATGGAAGCCCAGCTAAGCTCCAAAGCCTCGTTCTTCGTCGGGGGAAGGGTAGCGCTGCGTGTCGGAGACCGGGCGCTTTCCATCGAGCAATTGACGGCGATTGGTAGCATGCTCGAGGAGATTGGCGTGACGCTCTGGGCCGTCGAAGGCACGCACCCATCCACCTGTTTGTCGGCGCGTGAACTGGGACTGGAAGCTCCCCAGGCCTCCCCTGCGCCCACTGTGCCCGTAGAGATCTCTCGCAAAGATGTCGCAGGCTTTGTCGTGCGACGCACTCTCCGTTCGGGGCAAGCGCTGCGCCATGCAGGCCATATTGCGCTGATCGGGGACGTGAATCCAGGAGCTGAAGTTGTCGCTGGCGGTGACGTTATTGTCTGGGGAAAGCTGCGGGGTACGGTACATGCCGGGGCAATGGGAGATGAAGACGCGATCATTTGTGCTCTGCAACTTGCACCCCGCCAGATCCGCATCGGGACGCACATCGCTCGCTCGCCTGAGCGCGGCCGCCCGCCCACGGTGCCTGAAATGGCCCTGGTCCATGAGGGAGCAATTGTGGTAGAGCGATGGAATGCGCAGGGAAAGCAAAAGCTAGGGCTTGGAGGTGGGAAGTCCGGGCTTGGACGCTGGAATTTGAGATTGAAGGCCCTTTTTGGGCAAAGATAGGTTCACCAGCTGCCACCCGCTCGGAGCCCCCCCCGAACTGGATAGGAGATGGACATGAGTGCAACGGTTATCACCATCACGTCAGGCAAGGGTGGGGTCGGCAAAACCACTACAACGGCGAACTTGGGCGTGGCGTTGGCCATGTTGGGGCAGCGTGTGGTGACAGTCGATGCTGATATTGGGCTGCGCAACCTGGACGTCATCATGGGACTGGAGAACCGCATTGTCTACGATCTAGTGGACGCTGTGGAGGGGCATTGCCGCCTGCGCCAGGCTCTGATCCGTGACAAACGGTTGTCAGAACTCTATTTGCTTCCGGCAGCCCAGACTCGCGATAAGACGGCTGTGAATCCGGAACAGATGGTCGATCTATGCGACCAACTGCGGCCCGACTTTGACTTTATCCTCATAGATTCACCGGCGGGCATTGAGCAGGGCTACCGCAACGCCGTTGCCCCTGCCGACCGGGTGATCATTGTCACCACACCCCAGGTGTCAGCAGTACGTGATGCTGACCGGATCGTAGGTTTGGTCGAGGCCGAAGAAAAAGATCAACCTGAGCTGATCGTCAACCGCCTGGATCCGGCGATGGTCCGTCGTGGGCAGATGCTCGGTACGGTCGATGTAGTCGAGATCCTGGCCATCGATCTGATTGGCATTATCCCCGAAGACAAGGAGATTGTGATCTCTTCTAACCGAGGTACGCCGGTGGTGTTGGATGGCAAGACTCCTTCAGGCCAAGCCTTCCGTAACGTTGCTGGCCGGCTGCTAGGGCAGGACATTCCGTTTATGCCCATCAAGGAGTCGTCGGGCGTATTTGGCCATCTGGCCCGCTTTATCCGCGGCTGAGAGTAGGTGGATGGGTAGGTGGGCAAGTGAGCAACCAACAAAACCTCCAGATTGGCCGCTCGGGTCTGCCTACGAGCGAGTGCTGATTTGCGCATACGCATATTGAGATTTTTGGTCAGGAGGCACTATGGGTTTTCTGGATGGCTTTTTCAAGCGCCGAGAGCCGACTAGCCGTGAGATTGCGAAGGAGCGACTGCAACTGGTCTTGGTTCATGACCGAATCAAGATCTCGCCTGCTCTGCTGGATCAGATGAAAGATGAACTGATCACCGTAATCTCCCGCTACGTCGAGATCGAATCCAGCGGGGTAGAAGTGACTTTTACCCAGGGAAGGCGAGAGAGCCGGTTGGTGGCCGACATACCGGTAGTTGGACCAGCAAACGCACCTGGCAGCCGCGGCCGGCCCAGGCGAGGGCGGACCAGCGTAAGAGCCGGAGGTGATGGCGCGGGATGACGTGCAATGATATCTAGGCGTTCCTGGCGCAGGTTCGACTATTTTCTTCTAGCTGCACTGCTGCTCTTATCGGCTTACGGCGCGATCATGATTTATAGCGCGACCCTTAGTACTCTGGGGGTGGAAGATGCGGTCCAGCGCCAGATTATGTACTTGGTTGCTGGTACTGTACTTCTGTTGGTCACCGCCTCTGTCGACTATCGGCTGATTGAAATTGTCCAACATCCATTCGCTGTCCTTACACCCCTTGTGTTGGGACTGGCAAGTGTTGGCATGATCATTACCTGGCGTTTCGGGCAATTTCCAACTACTGAGGCCGCTTCACCTCTGGCCATCCTTCTGACTGACATCACACCGGCCCTTTTGGGAGTAGCGCTGGTGATCGCTGTGTTCATTGCAGACAAGCTGTGGATCTCAAAGTTGGATCTGCTACTCACACGAACGGTGGCGGCGGCAGTACTGATCGGGTTAGTCGGTGTGGTCATCCTTGCCCTCCCCCGCCTGGTAGGCGCCGCTTCCATTGCTGCCCTGCCCGACCACCTCTCAGAGTTGACTCCTTATCTGATGGTCGTAGGTCTGGCTGTGGTCTATGCACTGGACTGTCTTACTTTTCGTGTCACGGACATACTTCGGAACCCAATTTATGTGCTGACTCTGATTCTACTGGGCATTATCTTTGTGATCGGGCAGGTAGCCGGCGGTTCGCAGCGTTGGCTTGGAGAGGGTACAGTACAACCTTCCGAGTTGGCCAAGATCCTGGTCATCCTTGTGTTGGCCAAGTTCTTTGCGGACCGGGAGGAACGCATGGAGCAGTTCAGTACTGTCTTGGTGTCGCTGGCCGTGGTCGCCTTGCCGATGTTTCTGATCTACCTCCAGCCTGACCTGGGTACTGCATTGACCCTGCTGGCGATATGGGTGGTGGTAGCCTGGATGGCCAGGATCCGGCTGCGGCACTTGATTGTCTTGGTGGGAGCAGGCGTGATTGTGCTGCCGTTGGTTTGGTTGAGTCTTCAGGACTATATGCAGCGACGACTCATGCTGTTCCTCAACCCGGCCAGTGACCCTGATTCCTACTTTAACGTTCACCAGGCCCTGGTCAGTATCGGCTCAGGTGGGTGGACTGGCAAGGGACTAACCCAGGGTACACAAAGCCAACTTCACTTTCTTCGGGTCCGTCATACCGACTTTATCTTTTCCGTCACTGCCGAGGAATTGGGCTTTCTGGGCGCTGTGGTCATGATGTGCTTGCTGTTCTTGATCTTGTGGCGAATCGTCCGCATTGCTGAGCGGTCGAGAGACGTTTTTGGGCGACTCATCGCTGGAGGCGTAGCGGCCCTGATCTTGTTCCAGAGCCTGATCAACATTGGCATGAACCTGGGCTTGACACCGGTAACTGGTATTCCGTTGCCCTTTGTCAGCTATGGTGGCAGCTCATTTCTTACTCTCATGCTGGGCATCGGTCTGGTTGAGAGCGTGGCTATGCGTCAAAAAAAGCTCGAATTTGACTGATGCAACGTAACCCAGATGACGCTCGAAGCCAGGTTGCCCTTGTTCAGGACGGTGATGAATCTGGCGGCCGGTACGAGAATATCAGCCATGCATTGAGATTGCTCTCCCAGACCATAGACCTCGCTGGCAAAAGACAGGTACTGATCAAGCCCAATTTCGTGATGGCTCGCAAACCGCTGGCTTGCACTCACGCAGATGCTGTGCGGGCCGTGCTTGATTTCGTGCGCGCCCGCTATGATGGCCCCCTTACCATCGCCGAAGGGCCGTCCGCGGAGCCAGCTGCCGATGCATTCCGTCTCTTGGGCTATGAGCCTCTGGCCCGAGCTTATGATGCGGCATTGGTGGATCTGAACCACGACAAGCCACTGCCGGTAGAGGTGTACGATTGGCGGATGCAACCCCTGCATCTGCAGCTCGCTCGCAGCGTAGTGGAGAGCGATTTTCGTATCTCGGTGGGCCCTCCCAAGACACACGATGTAGTCATTGTCACCCTCAGCCTGAAGAATATGATCATGGGTTCCCTGATCAGCCGTCTCTCCCATAGTATCCCTTCCCAAAATGGGAATTCGAGCCCCATGCGGAAAGTGAGCCAGGCTCTGTGGCGGCTGATGCCCCAATGGGTCCGGGGGTTGCCCCCTGCAGAGTGGTTAGAGTTTCGGGCAATGAGCGCCCAACAATCCAGCGACAAGATGAAGATGCACCAGAGCTACCCGGTCATCAACCTCAACCTTGCCTTGCTAGCGCCGCTGGTGGTGCCCCACCTGGCAGTGATCGATGGCTACGAGGCGATGGAAGGCAACGGGCCCAGCGCGGGCACCCTGGTACCGTGGCGTCTGGCACTGGCGAGCACGGATGCTCTTGCTGCGGACGTGGTAGGCACAACCCTGATGGGTTTTTCCATTGATAACGTGGGCTACCTCAACTATTGCAGGCAGATGGGGCTAGGCGTGGGTGATCTGTCACAGATCGAGATCGTGGGCAACGCGTCCGTGGTTGATTGTACCCGGTTGTTTCAGCCCCATACTACCTACCACCGCCAGCTTGGGTGGAAAATGCGCCAATCCGAAAAGTACCTGACGTGGATCCCCAACCTCCCATAGTCACGGGCCAGAGCGGCCACTCCAGCCGGGCCCAAGCCTATGTCATCCGGCCTGCCCGGGCGGTCGACCTGGACCGCATGGTAGAACTGCTGCTGGGCCTTCAGGACCACCTGGAAGCGTCGAACTCGGAGGTGTGGCGGATGAAGCCAGAGGCCCGGGCACAATTCAGGGGCCAAGTAACATCTCGACTGAAGGCCGCAGACGCTTGTGCTCTCGTTGCAGAACACCACAGCGATGGTGTAGTGGGTGTCATTTTTGGTAGGGTCGCAGCCAACAAGCGCTATTCTCCAACTCGAGCAGGCATCGTGGACCAGATATTCGTGGATGAGTGCCACAGACGGGCTGGTGTGGGATCTCGGCTGGTGGAGGAGTTGTGCCGCTTCTTTTGCGACCGTGGTATCCACGATCTCTCCCTCCGCTACGTGGCGGGCAATGAGGAAGCCGCCAGTTTCTGGGCAGATCTGGGCTTTGCGCCGCGCATAACCACTGTTGGCGCTCTTCGACAGACGGTGGAGGAGCGACTGGCCCAGACTCGATGTGCTTGAGATTACCCTCTCTTTGAACGGCGTGGTATACTGTGCCCGAACTGGCAATAGATGCTTGGGTGCCAGTTCGTGCGCGGCCACAAACCAGAGACCCAAAGAGGAAATGCATGACCGACAAACCTGTACGCGTCCGTATTGCACCCAGCCCCACCGGCTATTTCCATGTTGGTTCGGCGCGGACTGCACTGTTCAATTGGCTCTTTGCCCGCCACCATGGCGGATCCTTTATTGTGCGTGTGGAAGATACGGACCGCACCCGCTACAACCCGGATGCCGTGCCTGACCTTGTGGCCAGCCTGCGCTGGCTGGGGCTGGATTGGGACGAGGGTCCTGAGGTCGGTGGCGACTATGGTCCTTACCGCCAGTCTGAGCGACTCGCCCTGTATCAGTGCTATGCCGATCTGCTGGTGGATGAAGGATTTGCTTACAAGTGCTACTGCTCGCCCGAGCGATTGACTGCCCTCCGGGAGGAACAGCGCCGGGCGAAGCAGAATATCGGCTACGATCGCCACTGTCGTGCTCTGAGCGCAGTGCAGCGGGCAGAGTACGAGGCCACAGGCATTACGCCGGTGATCCGGTTCAAGGTGCCGCTGGAAGGCCAAACTAGCTTTCAAGACGTGCTCTACGGGAACATTACTGTGGAGAACCAGAAACTGGACGACTTGGTTCTGCTCAAGAGTGATGGCTTTCCCACTTATCATTTAGCGGTTGTCGTAGACGATCATGCCATGGCCATCAGTCACATCATGCGCGGGGATGAGTGGCTATCCTCAGTACCCAAGCACGTCTTGCTGTATAACGCTTTCGGCTGGGAGATCCCCGTTTTTGCCCATCTGCCGCTGATCTTGGCTCCCACCGGCAAGGGGAAGCTGAGCAAGCGCCACGGGGGAGTAGAGATCCGTGAGTTTCGCCGGCAGGGCTATCTTCCAGATGCCATGATCAATTACCTGGCTCGCGTAGGTTGGAGCTATGACGACAAGACCGAGATCTTTAGCCGAGAGGAATTGGTCAAGTACTTTGATCTATCTGGGGTCAACAGTTCGCCGGCACGCTTCTCGTACGAGCGGCTGGAGTGGATGAATGGTTACTATATCCGGCAGCTTGAGGCGGACGCCCTGGCCGAGCAAGTAGTCCCTTTCATGATCGAGGCAGGCTTTGATATCACGGCTGCAGACATGAATCCCATCGTGCCACTGATCCAGGAGCGGCTCAAAACTCTGGGCGAGGTGGTAGAAAGGACTGACTTTTTCTTTCAAGATGAACTGGCCTATGATGCTGAACTGCTGGTCGGCAAAAAGATGACGGCTGCCGAGTCGCTGGTCGCTTTGCAGCAGGCGCGCGAGGCCCTGGCCCCCCTGGCCGACTTTGAGCCTGAGATGATGGAACCTCCAATGCGCGAGTTGGTGGCTGAGTTGGAGCTTAAGGCCGGACCGCTGTTTGGCATAGTCAGGGTTGCGGTTACTGGGAAGAAGGTGGCACCGCCGTTGTTCGACACAATGGCGGTCTTGGGCAAGCCGTGCTGCCTTGAGCGCATGGACAGGGCAATCGGAAACCTTGCTTCCCTGACGGTTTAATTTGTCAGGACGATGATTTCATGCTAAAATTGGGTTGTCTGGGACTCAGTGTTCCTGGCGTACCAATGGGGGATCGTCTAATGGTAGGACAGGCGACTCTGGATCGTCTAGTCGGGGTTCAAATCCCTGTCCCCCAGCCACATAGAAAACCCCTGCCGGGTCTTGCATCCGGCAGGGTTTTTTTCGTTGGCGCGGCGTCTATGCAGATACCCGCCGGGTATAGTCCGGCAGGATAGCGGGCGATTCGATGCCTGTCTCGATTCCTGCTTCATGCAGTTGTCTTTCCCAGGCAACCACGTGATCCAAGGATGGCTTGCCTGCTGTAATCTTCTGGGCCTTCTGTCCCGCCGCCAGGCCAGCCCTCCGCCCATAGACTGTGACTTCCAACAGCGAGTTGCCCATCAGCCGGTTGCGGCCGTGTACCCCACCGCTGATCTCACCCGCCCCATAAAGATTCGGCACGCTGGTCGATCCGTCGGGTTTGAGGGTAGCGCCTCCGTTCTGGTAGTGCAAAGTTGGATAGATGAGCATCGGGTCTTTGACAATGTCGAGCCCAAAACGGGCGAACTGGCGGACCATGGCCGGGAGTTCTTTCTCGATGGTCCCGGGACCGTGGATGACGTCGATCATGGGTGAATCTAGCCAGGTTCCGACAAATCCGGTCGGAGTGACGATGCCGTTGCCCCGCCCAGTACATTCACGGATGATGGCGCTGGCCTCTATGTCACGGGTCTCGCGAGGATAGACGAACTGGCTGCCGTGGATGTTACATACTTGGGCTCCCAAACCTCGCACCTTTTCGGTTACTAGCAGGCCGACGATCTGGGCCGGATAGGCAGCCCCGGTGGGGTGATATTGCATTGTATCCAGAAAAGACAGATCCGCGCCTGCGCGGTAAGCCAAGATCACACCATCGCCGGTAGCCCCATAGTGATTGGTGGTGGCAAACCCCTGATAGTGGAGCCGCCCGCTTCCACCGGTGGCCAGTACTGTCGTCTTGGCCCGGACGATGCAATACTCTCCTGTCTCCAAGTTCTGCAGCACGGCTCCTGTTGCCTGTCCATTGTCATCCAGTAGGAGTTCGATAGCCGGGGCGAACTCGATGACGGTGATATCCTCCGGGTAGGAACGGACCTCATCGCGTAGGGTGCGCATGATCTCGGCGCCAGAATAGTCCCGGGCGGAGTGCATTCGCTTGCGGCTGGTGCCGCCGCCATGCATGGTGACGAGTGTCCCGTCTGGCTCTTTGTCGAACATGCAGCCAAGGCTTTCCAGCCAGGCAATTGCCTCAGGCGCATCACGCACCAGCGCCTCCACGAGATCCGGATCATTGCTAAAGTGACCGCCACCCATCATGTCCAGGTAGTGGATGGCTGGATTGTCGTTGGGCTTGTCGGCTGCCTGAATGCCGCCCTGCGCCATCATCGTATTGGCATCGCCGTGGCGCAGCTTGGTGACCATCAATACGCTGGCGCCTTGCTCCCGGGCCAGTAGCGCGGCTGCCGAGCCAGCGCCCCCACCACCGATGACTAGAACGTCGGTCTCAAAGTTGATCTGGCTCAGATCCAATTCGACGTTTCTCAGCAAGCTGTGTGCCTCCAGCAGGTCGGCCAATTCGTGCGGGGTGCGCATGCCTTTGGCAGGTCCTACCCGCAGTTCTCGCATCCCTTCGGGCTTGTAGTCAGGATGGAACTGGCGGAGGATCTCCTGTTTCTCGGCTGGAGACATCATGGGCCAGGTTTCCTGCAGCCGGGCAGGGCGGGTGGCTTCCACTCGCTTGATCGATTCGCGCATGGCGGGTGTGTATCCGTCTATCATTCCATTTCTCCTTCAGTAATACGTCTCCTGGTGGGCTTGGGACCGAACCTCTAGTCAGGCTCAATATCCCGGGTGTTGTACCTGTTGCGTAGTTCGGCTTCGGGCATGACCTTGAGATTGGTCAGGTCATCATCGTAGGCCCCGGTTTGGATCTCGGCAACGCGCTCGGCTAGGTGTTGGGCTTTCGGAGCCAAGTAGCGACCGTACAGCCGCCGGGCAAGAATGGCGATGTTGGGTTGCGCTTCTTCAGCCGGGCAGCGGGATACACACATTCCACACATGATGCAGTCAAAGGACAGGTCTGCCACCCGGGCGATGTCGCCTCGCATCGCGGCTGCCATATAGTCCTTGACCTGCAAGTCCTGAGGACAACTCTTGGTACAGGTACCGCAGCCCAGGCATTTGAGCACCTGGGGATAGAGGCGGATCAGTGTGGCAAAGGTCGGTTCCAGCTCGTCCAACCGGTACTGAGCGCGTTCAGCCGGATAAAATGGAATCTGTGTCAGATGCATGCCTGGTTCGACCTGGGTACCGCATGCCAGTCCGATGTGCAACTTGGGATCGCCATCAATCCGATAGACGGTCGCGCAGGCTCCGCAGAAGGCTGCCCGGCATCCCACCCCACGGATCAACTTGTAGCCAGCATACTCCAGAGCGCCCATAATCGTCAGTGAATCGGGCACGGAGTAGCGTTTGCCCATGACATATATAGGGATCATCTTGGCTTCGGTCATAGGAACCTCCACAGTCAATCGTAATGCGTGAAACGTACTACGGGTTCAATAACACATGCTGGGTACTTGCACCAGATATAGGGCGCAATGCGCAGTACGAAATACGTTTCACGAGTGGGGCCTTTCGCCCAGAGTTGTCAGTTCATCCTCGCGGAACTCTTGTACCGGCGCTGCCTCTTCCAAACTCCGGCCAGGATGATAGTCAAAGATCGCCTGTACCTTCTCCCCTACGGCCCGAAAAACCGTACCCACGGGAATGTCCACAGGACAGGCCTCGGTGCACAGCCCGCAGCCCACACAACTGGTCACCATGTGGTTCAAGCGCGTCAGATGAAACAGCAGCGTGTCAGGCAGCATCCGTACCTCGCCCTTGCGCGCCGCCCACTGGTAGTAGAGCTGAGACTCGTGCTCAAAGGTCGCCGTACGAAAGATGCACTCCTTGCAGTAACAGATGGGACAGTTGGTCATGCAGTTGTGGCAGCGGATGCAGGCGGAAAACTCTTCCAGCAGCCCACCCATACTGTCCACCCGGTCCCGGAACGCAGCAAAGGCAGCGTCGCGGGCCTCTATGCGGGCTGCGACCAGCTTTTCTACGGCCTCCGCCCTACCGGCTGACGCACCGTTGGCCGCCACACCCAGCGCTTCGGCCAGCGTGTCTCGCGCCCTGAGATAGACCTTGCCCGGCTCGACCCCCACCAAGCCGATGGTCAGGTCCATGTGGTCGCCATCAGGTAGGGGCTGCTCGCAGATCTGGCAGGCAGCCCGGAAGGCCAGGCCCTCGTGGGGAGCCAGCTCGCCCGTTGCGGCACCCGCCAGTAGTTCTGCCACCAACTGTCCCTTGTCCTCCGCGGCTTGGTAATCGGTGACGCCATAGGTCCCCAGACAATCGATGCCCACGATCAGAACCTGGTCCCCGGACTCCGCACCGGCCTTGGCCTGCTGAAACTTGACCAGTTCGACCAGTGCCCGGATCTCACAGGCGCGCAGGACCACCCCCAGCTTCTCCTGGTGGCCGGTCACCGTCAGGTTGGCCACCGCCCGCGCGGCGTTGATGGGCAGCACCGGCGCCAGGGGATCGGCCTTCTCCAGCGCCTCCGGGTCGCTGACCAACATCGGCGCGACGCTGCCCGACGGCAAGGCCATCGGCACGAGCCAGGCATCCACAGCGCCTTGCTCCAGTAGCCGGCGCAATACCCCCTGGATCGTCTGCTGTATGCTGTCTTGCACCTCTATGGTTGCTTCAATCATCCCTCACCCTCGCGCCAAATATGAAACAGTAGCCCGTCTCCAATCAAATCGACCCAATACCCTTGAGCGGATTCGGTCCCTTCTCTTTCAGGGTCGCCACCATCTCGGTCACGGTGTCGGCAAAGTACTGGCCCTCGCTGGCGCTGATCCAGCGCAGCCAGACCCGGTCGGAATCAAAGCCCATCTGGTCCAGGATATTCTGCAGGATGGCCATCCGGCGGCGGGCCTTGTAGTTGCCGCTTTGGTAGTGGCAGTCGCCGGGATGGCAGCCGCCGACGAGGACGCCGTCGGCGCCCTCCAACAGAGCTTTGGAGACATAGACCGGGTCCAGGCCGCCGGAGCACATGAGGCGGATGATGCGGATGTTGGGCGGGTACTGAATGCGGGATGTACCCGCCAGGTCGGCACCGGTGTAAGTGCACCAGTTGCACAGAAAGGCGATGATTCTGGGTTCAAACTCGGCCTCAGCCATCTACTCCTCCCGGACGTCCAGGATTTCCATACCAAGGGCTTCCATAATGGCTACGAGCTTTTCGCTTGGCACATCGGCAACCTTTACGGTGACCATCCGGTTGGTGGGGTCCTCACCCATAAATGTGCCCAGGGCCAAGACATTGCCGCCCATCGAGGCAATCTCACCAGTGAGACTGGCCAACATCCCCTTCTCTTCGGGTATCAGCATGGTAAGGCGTACACCTTTTTCTCTGGCGCCCAGCAACTCGAGAAAGACTTTGAACAGATCTGTTTCGGTGATGATCCCCACCAGCCTGCTGCCGCGCATAACAGGCAAACTGCTAATCTTTTGATCGGCCATGATGCGAGCAGCTTCTTCGAGGGCAGTGTACTCGGTGACTGTGACCACGTCTGTCGTCATGACTTCTTCGATTGAATCGTCGTAGTTGGCCCGTAGAAGGTCTTTTTCTGACACGATACCGACGAGCACGTCCTTGTTATCCAAGACCGGCAGGTGCCGTAGCTTGCGCTTTTCGATAATCTCCAGCGCTTGCCTGACGGTTGTCTCCCGGGCAATAGTCACCGGATTGGGTGTCATTCGCTCGATGATTAGCATATCCTTTTCATCCCTTCCTACGACATGGCCATATCAACAGCAGCCATCAATTGTTTGTGCTCGAAGGTCTTTTGCAGGGTGGCCTTGTTGGGACAGACCATGGCGCAGACCCCGCAGCCCTGGCACAAAGCATAGTCCACGTCCGCGACCCGCGTGTCCTGGTTCATCACCCGCGCCCCGTAGGGACAGGCATCCTCACACAGCCCGCAGAAACTGCACAGCCGCTCGTTGACCCACACCGACGCCGGCCGGTCCACCACCACCTCCGGCGCCAAAAAGGCCGCAGCCCGCATGGCCGCCCCCCGCGCCTGGACCAGCGTTTCTTCCAGGAACCGGGGGCTGTGGGCCAGCCCCGCCACATAGATGCCGCCCCCTTTCGCGCTCTGAAGATCCAAGGGCTTCATCTTGGCCTGCTCCTCCCGGAAAAAGCCGTCGCCGTCCAAGGCCACCCCCAGCTTGCCCGCCAGCGCCCCCTCTTCCTCGGCGTCGATGCCCACGCTGAGGACCAGCAATCCGGCTTCCAAGACCAGCGACTGTCCGGTCACCGGCTCGGCGAGGCTCACCGCCAGCCGGTCCCCCTCCGCCTTGACGACGGGCTTGTCCGGCAGCTCGTAGCGCAGGAATACCACCCCCGCATCCCGCGCCGCCTGGTAGTAGGTCTCGCGGAAACCGTAGGTCCTCACCTCGCGGTAGAGGACATAGACCTCCAGGCCAGGCTTCAATGCCTTGAGCTTCAGGGCGTTCTTGACCGCCTGGGTACAGCATACCCGGCTGCAATAGGGCCGCTCCGGCTCCCGCGAACCAGCGCACTGGATCATGACCACCCGCTGCACCGTGGCCAGCGTGCCGTCGGCGATCTGCTGCTCCAGCTCGCGCTGCGTCAGCACCCGCGGGTCCTGGCCGTAGAGGTATTCCTCCGTCACCGCTGGCCCGCCGCCCGTGGCCACCACCAGCACGCCGTGGTCCGCTGCCTCTTCGTGGCCGTTCCCGCCAATGATGGTATGGTACTGGCCGGCTTTGCCCTGGCAGTCCACCACTTCGGCGCCGAGATGGACATCAATCCGTCCCTCAGCCTCCACCTGGGCCACCAGGTCAGCCAGGGCCGCCTGCGGGTCGCTGCCGTCCGCCTGGTAGTGGATGTGGCGCCACTGGCCGCCCAGGCTCGATTCCCGCTCCACCAGCACCACGGGAATGTCCAGCCGGGCCAGGGCCAGCGCGGCCGCCATCCCCGCCGCCCCACCGCCAACCACCACCGCCCGGCGAGTCAGCCTTTGGCTGCCACCCAGCGCCAGGGCTTCCACCCCGGCCATGGTCCTCAGGCCGGCCACGGCCATGCCGACCAGGGATCGGGCTTTCCCGGCCAGGCCCACCCCGTTGCCGCGATGGGGATAGACCACCTGCTCCCGCAGGTTGGCGCGCGCCAGCAGCCGGGGGTCCAATCCCGCATCCTGCATCATCGCCTCGAATTCGCCGCCGAACAGCCGCGGCGAGCAGCCAGCGACCACGACCCGGTTCAGCCCTTCCGCGCCAATGGCCGCCGCAATGGCCGCCCGCCCCTCCGGCGAGCAGCCCTCCGGCACCGCCCGCGCCAGGGCCACGCCGGGCAGCTCCTTCGCCCAAGCTGCCAATTCTGGTACGCCAACAGGCGCCAGTTCGCCCTTGCACTCACAGACGAATACGCCCACCTTGGGCTCCTCGTCCGAGACGTCGCGCAATCTCCCCTGCCGCCTGTCCTCCGTCGTCTGGCGTCCATCGTCCGTCGTCGCCTGCCCGCAGATACCCTGCCACCTCAGCCGCCGCCCCCGCCGCCTCGGCCACCGTCTCGGGGATATCCTTCGGCTCGCGGAAAGCGCCGGCTACGAATACACCCCTGTGGTCCATGTGCGTCGGCTGGTAGCTACCCGTCCGGGCAAAGCCGTACTCGTTCAGCGCCACCCCCAGCTCGCGGGCCAGGGCCTGCATCCCCTCCGGCGGCGCCAAGCCCACCGCCAGCACCAGCAGGTCAAAGGCTTCCTCCTGCAGCTTGCCCTCTTCCCCCACGTAGGTCACGGCCAGGTCCCGCGTCCGCTGCTGCTGGTAGACCGACGAGGGCATGGCCCGCAGGTACCTCACCCCTGGCAGCGCCTGCACCCCCTCCACGTAGGCCTCGAAATCCTTGCCAAAGGCCCGCAGGTCCATGGTAAAGACCGTCGCTTCCAGCTCCGGGTCCAGCGCCTTGGCCAGGGCCACCTGCTTGGCCGTGTACATGCAACAGACCGAGGAGCAGTAGCCTGCTCCGCAGAGGTTGTCCCGCGAGCCGACGCAGTGCACAAAGGCGATCCGCTTCGGCGCCTTGCCGTCCGACGGCCGGGCCAGATGGGCCACGCTGGAACCCGCCAGGCTGGCCATCCGCTCAAACTCCAGGGCAGAGAGCACGTTGTCATAGACCCCGTAGCCGTACTCACCCTTGACCCGGGCCTCAAAGGGCGCGTAGCCGGGCGCCAGCAACACGGCGCCCACATCCAGGACCTCTTTGCGGTCCGCCATCTCCAGGTCGATGGCGCCGGTGGGGCAGGCTTCCACGCAGGCGCCACAACGGGTGCAGGTTTCCATGTCGATGACCCAGGCATCGGGTACCGCCCGCAGTCCCGGGGGCCGGTAGATGGCCTTGACCGGCGAGAGCCTGCCCTCGTAGTCGTGGGGCCGGGCTTCAGGGCAGACGGCGGCGCAGTCGCCACAGCCGTTGCACCGGTCCACGTCCACGTAGCGGGCCTTGTGGTTGACAGTGACCTGGGGCACTCCGTTTCCCAATCCGCCAGCTCCCCAATCTACCGCCGCGACCTCGGCGTAGGGCAAAAGGTGGACCTTCTCTTTGGCTTCGCACTCGAAGGTGGGGCAGAAAGCCGGCTGCCGGGGCAGCATGAGGCAGATGCCGCAAGAGTTGGTGGGAAAGGTATGGTCCAGCAGGTGCATCGAGCCGCCAATGGCCGGCGCGGTATCCAGCAGGTAGACCTCGATGCCCAGCTCGGCCAGGTGCATCGCCGCGGCCATGCCGGCGATGCCGCCACCGGCGACCAGGACGCTGTCCTTGCCTCTGTCCAATGAATCGGCTCTTTCCACGTTGAAAGCTCCTGCGCTAGACCAGGCCCAACCGGCCCAAGAGAGGCCGGGGGTCGACCAGGTGTTTGCCCAATACCTTCTTCAAAGACAGACCGTAGGCCAGGGCCATCAACTCGGTGAAGTAAAAGATGGGCAGCGGTTCATAGCCGGGTTTGGGCGGTCGCGGCAGCGGCGGCCCGCCGCGGTAAAGCTGCCGTCCATCGACGTTGGCCATGCACATGGGGCAGGCCGTGACCAGGGCATCGGCCCCCGCCTCGTGGGCGGCGATGGCCAGCTTGTCCACCAGGTGGACCACCACGTCGCTGCGGTTCAGGGTCAGGCTGCCGCCGCAGCAGTCCACACCATAGCTCCAGGGCATCGCCTCGGCGCCCATCAGCTCGATGATATGGTCCATCGTCTGTGGGTGCTCGGGGTCGTCCCAGCGACCGGTGTACTCGGGCGGCCGGATGAGCAGGCAGCCATAGTAGGCCACGACCTTTAGCCCTTCCAGCGGCGTCTTGACCGGGGCCGTCAAGGCTTCCCTGGACAGGTCGTTGGCCAGGATGTCCAGCAGGCTGCGGGGCCGTACCCGGCCTTCATATTCGAAATCCAGCACCGACTCCATCCTGGCCCGGAAGGCGCCGTCTTGCTGCAGAGCCAGGTTGGCGGCTGCCAGCCGCGAGTAGCAGGCGGCGCAGGGGATGGCCAGGCTCAGGTCTGAGCTCGTCGAAGGAACTTTCTGCGCCTGGGCCAGGTTGCGGGCTGGCAGGGCCAGAAAGAGGGTGGGGTCCATGGAGTGGGCCGACGACGCCCCGCAGCAGTTCCAGTCGGGGATCTCGACCATCTCCAGGTCCAGCGCCTGGCAGACCAGCTCGCTGCTGACCCCAAATTCCACGCCGGTCGAATGCAGCGTGCAGCCTGGATAGAAGGCATAGCGTCTCGTCATCCCGACCTCACCCCGAATCCTCGTCTCCCAGCTCAAACAGCTCCTTGACCTCGCCGATGCCCTGGATGCGCTTGGGCAGGGGATGGATCTTGCCCTTGATGAACATGTCCAGCCCCATGTCCAGGTTGCTGAACAGGTCGCGGCTGGTGAGCTTGTGCTGGAGGATCATGGTCAATTCGTGCAGCCGGCCCCAGGTGCGGATGCTGTCCAGAAAGGCCTCGTGCAGTTTGAACACCGATTGTTCTGCCGGGCTGACTCCTTCGGCCAGGGCGATGTGGCGCAGGGTGTCAAAGACGGCGCCGGCGTGGATCTCGTTGGGGCAGCGGGTGCCGCAGGTCTCACAGCCGATGCACAGCCAGATGGCCGAGGAGCGGAGGAGGGCGTCCTTCTGGCCCAGTTGGACCAAACGCAGCATCTGGGCCGGTGCGTATTCCATGGCGTAGGCCGATGGGCAGCCTGCCGAGCAGCGCAGGCAGTAGTAGCAACGGCTCACGTTCTGGTGGCTCAGTTCGCTGACCTGGTCGATGAAGGTTAAATCGGGCTGCATGATACCTTCCTTGAACATGACCTTCTTGCCTCACTACCTGCTTGCTGCTACAGGTAGGCCTCCATCATCGAGAGGATCTGCCGGTGGGCTAGGTTGCGCACCTGGCAAGCCTTGTTGGGACAGACCATGGCGCAAGCCCCACAACCCTGGCACAGGGCAGTGTTCACCACGGCGATGTGTTGCCAATCGTGCATCATGCGCGCATCGTAGGGACACGACGGGATGCAAAGGCCGCAGCCAGAGCAGATATCGGGCTCTACATAGGCGATGGTTGGTTCCTGGACCATCTGTCGCTGAGAGAACAGACTGAGCACTTTGGCGGCCGCGCCACTTGCTTGAGCCACCGTCTCGGGGATGTCTTTGGGGAACTGGGCCGCCCCTGCGAGAAAGATGCCCGCTGTCAGGCTTTCCACCGGGCGCAGCTTGGGATGTGCTTCGCTAAAGAAGCCGTCTTCGTCGGTGCTGATCCGCAGCCTCTGGCCCAGTTCCTGGGCGTCCGCGCGAGGAACCGTCGCTGTGGCCAGCACGACCAAGTCGGCCTCGACCTCAATTGTCAGATTGGTCAATGTATCCACACCCCAGACCGTAACTCGGCCATTCGGACTTGCTCCATTCCCCTTGGCCGCGCCTCTCGACAGGTCGCTCAGGTTTGCCGAGTTTTCGCTTGCAGGATCCTCAGGGACAGGCATTGCCGGCTCCTGGAAGATCTTGGATGCCTTTCCCCGCAGATAGAGCACATCATGCTCTTCCATCGCACGCTGGACAAACTCTTCGTAGCCCTTACCCTGGCTGCGGATGTCGATGTAAAAGACGGTAGCCTGTCCTTCGGGAACCTGCTGTTTGAAGAGGATGGTCTGTTTGGCCACGTACATGCAGCATACTTTGGAGCAGTACGGCATGTGCAGTTCGGGGTCCCGGGAGCCAGCACACTGTACCCATACCACCTCCCTGGGGACCTGGCCGTCCGAGGGACGGCGGATCTCGCCGCCGGTGGGGCCATCGGGACGCAGCATCTCTTCGAACTGCAGGCCATCGATCACGTCTGGATAGCGTTTGCCTCCGTACTCGCCCAGGCGTTCCTGGTCGTAGAGGTCAAATCCGGTAGCGACAATTATCGCGCCAATGTCGAAAGAATAGGAAATCTCCTCGTCGGCTTTTTGTTCTACGGTGACGACGAAATTTCCCACATAGCCGCCCACCTGTGCGACCTCGGCATTGGTGATCACCTGGATGTTGGCGTGTGTCCTGACCGCTTCGATCTTTTCTCCAAGCAGGTCCGGTGCTCCACCGAAATCGAGGTACAGGGACGATAGTTCTGCCATGCGCCCGCCCAAATGCCCAGTCTTTTCCACCAGTACAGTGGGATAGCCTGCATCGGCCAAGTCTAGTGCGGCCTGTATCCCGGCGATGCCCCCGCCCACAACCATCGCCCGCTTGACCAGGGGCAGGAAATGTGGGGTCAGCGATTGATTGTAGTGGGCCTTGGCGACGATGGTACGTATGGTTTCAATGGCCTTGTTGGTGGCTGCCTCCTGCTGCGTTTGGTGAACCCAACTTGACTGCTCGCGAATGTTGGCAATCTCGGTCTGGTAGGGGTTGATACCGGCCGCTTGGCCCGTCTTGCGGAAAGTTGTCTCGTGCATGGCCGGCGAACATGCGGCGACGACGACCGCATCCAGCCTATCGTCACGGATATGATCGCGTATGAGCTGTTGGCCCGGATCGGAGCACATATACTTATAGTCGATAGCGTACACGACATCAGGGAACTCCTGTACGGCTTCAACCACACGTTCCACGTCGACCGTGCTGGCGATATTCGTTCCGCAATGGCAGACAAAAATACCGATGCGCTTCATGCGTTTTCCTGTATAGCTGCGGCCAACTGCCTGGCGCGCTGCTCACCCCAACCACTGAATGTTGGAGCCACCAGAAAGACCTGGTGACAAAGCCTTCCGTATTCCTTCCTCCTGGGGCGGGGCAGAGACATCAATTCTGGCCTCCCTGACTGCCCCAGCGGCGCAAGAGCGAGAGAACTTTGCCCGCTGCTCCGCTTCCCTGTGAGACCGCTTCGGGGATGTCCTTGGGCCCGATCCCGGCTCCGGCCAAGAAGACGCCGGGCTGTGCTGTCTCAAGAGGGGCAAGATTCCCCTCTCTTTCGATCCACCATCCGAACTGATCGACATCGAGCCCCAGCATCGCGCCCAGCTCTCGTGTGCCTTCAGAAGGAACCATCGCCGGTGAAACCACCACCAGGTCAGCAGCCACTTCGACTGGCAGGTCGGTCAGGGTATCTACACCCCAGACCATGACTTTTTCACCCTCGCGGAAGACCCTGCTGACCTTGCCGCGAATGAAAAGCACCTGATCCTCCTCCATGGCCCGCTGGATGAACTCCTCGTAGCGCTTTCCAGCCGAGCGGATGTCGATATAAAATACGTAAGCCTGCCCATCGTGAACCTTGTGCTTGTAGAGCATGGCTTGTTTTGCGCTATACATGCAGCAGATTTTGGAGCAGTAGGGCATCCCCAACTCTGGGTCCCGGGAGCCGGCGCATTGGATCCAGACAACTTCCCGGGGCTGCCGGCCATCGGAGGGACGGCGCATGGTGCCGGCCGTCGGTCCTGAGGCGCTCAGGAGGCGTTCCATGGCCAGGGCGTCGATGACGTCTGGTACCTGACCACCCCCATATTCGCCCAGGTTCTCCAAAGGATAGAGTTCGTAGCCTGTGGCCAGGATGATGACCCCAACACGCTCCTCGACCCAGGCAGCTTCCTGTTCAAAATCGATGGCACCTACAGGGCAGACCTTTTCGCAGAGACGACACTTGCCCCGCAGGAAATAGGTGCAGTAGTCGACATCGATCACCGGTTTTTTGGGTACGGCCTGGGGTGACAGGGTATAGATGGCCTTGCCTGTACCGACGTGCCGCACTTTGCCACTGCGCATCACCGTAGCCATTTCCATACTGCGATCAAAGTCGACAGGTATCATCTGGGGACATGCTTCGGAGCACTCCCCACAGGCAGTACAGGCATCCCAGTTCACGAAGGCTGGTTTGTGCCGGATGCGTACCCGGAAATCGCCCACCTCACCAGAGATATCCTCGATCTCGGCATACACGTGGAGCAGGATGTTTTCGTGGCGTCCCACATCCACGGTGCGCGGTGTCATAATGCACTGGGCGCAGTCCAGGGTTGGGAAGGTTTCGGAGAGCTGGTGCATGTGACCGCCGACAGAGGGCAGCCGGTCCACCAACACCACCTGATACCCGGAACTGGCAATGTCCAGCGCAGCCTGCATGCCGGCGATGCCAGCGCCAACGATCATCACCCGCTTGCTGTATCCGTTCTGCGCCTTGGCGCTAGATCCCATCAGTCGTTGCCTTCCCCAACCTCACGCAGAGTGCGCCCAGAGACCTCGTTCGGTCAAGAGCGGCTGTGTGTCAATATAGTGTTGGTCCCATCCATATTCGCTTGCGTCGAGGCCCAGTGCCAAGCCCATCAACTGGCTGAAGTAAAAGATGGGGATGGGCTGGTAGCCAGCATAGATCTTGCGCATTTCAGCCTGTTGCTTGTCCAGGTTGAATTGGCACAGGGGACAGTTGGTAGCCACAGCCTCGGCCCCAGCGGCCTGAGCGGATCTGAGAATGGTATAGACCATTTCCCGGGTGATCCGAGCATCTTTGACCGCCAGGTACGCCCCACAGCACTCGTTCTTGTGGGCAAAGTCCACCGGCGTAGCACCCAATGCGGCCATAAGATCGTCCAATGACTGGGGGTGATCGGGATCGTCATAGGCTACCTCGTCTGGCGGACGGAGCACCATACAGCCATAATACGAGGCTACGCGCAGATCTTTGAGCGGTTTCTGTACTTTTTCCCGAACAGCATCAAAGCCAATCTGGTCACGCAGCAGATGCAGGATGTCCATTACCTCCACTTCACCGCTGTATTCGGCTTCGATAAAGGCGTTGATCCGTTCTCGCTCCTCCTTGTGATCGCGGATGAATCTGTTCGTTCGCTTCAGGACGTTGTAGCATGTGGTGCAGGCGGTCGTGACCGTACTACCCTCATCGCGCGCTGCTACCAGAATATGAGCAGGGGCAGCCAACTCCAGCATGTTGTCGACAATGAGTGGATAGGTCGCACCGCAACAGTTCCATTCGGACAGCTCGACCAACTCCAGTCCCACCGCTGCAGTCGAAGCCCGTACGGCGTTGTCAAACCCCTTGCCGGTTGTGTTGAGGGTACAACCGGGGAAATAGGGTACCTTCATGGGTCCGTGCCTCCCACTGCACTCCGTCAATATCCGAAAACAAGGGCGAGCAGCCACTGGTTTTAGGATGGCAGATGCCGGGTATTCTGTCCGTCATACCGTATACTTGCGAAAGCCGCCAATGAAGGCCTGCTGCGGCCAAATATCCATTTCTTCGGGTGGGATGGCGTGGCCCAGGTCGTCATAGTCCATGTGACTACCTTTTTCGTACATGGCGATCTCTCTGAGGGCTTCCATGATCCGGCTCAGATCTACACCCTTGGGGCAGCGAGTGTAGCAAGTCTGGCAGGCTGCACACAGCCAGATGGTCTGGCTGTCGAGCAGCCTATCAACCAGGCCTAGCTGGGCATAGCGGATCACCTGGCTGGGAAGTATGTCCATGGCAAAGGCTACCGGGCATCCGGCGGCACACTTTCCACACTGGTAGCAGGCCATCAGGTCTTGACCACTGTACTCTTCGATGCGGTGCACCAACTCACTGTGCACCGATTCTGCCGATAGTCGGACCCTCATCGCTGCCCCCTATTCCTGATTGTGCTCCCGCAATCCATCCTCGTAGGCATCGCCGCCATGGATGTCGTTAACGACAATGGCTGGAAAATTCTCTACCTCCAGCCGGCGGAACGCTTCGGCACCCAGATCGTCATAGGCAATCACCTCTGCCTTTTTGATGCTCTTGGCGATGAGGGCCCCTGCCCCACCGATGGCGCCCATATAGACTGCCCTGTGCTTCTGCATCGCCTTGCGCACCGGCATGGAACGGTTGCCCTTGCCGATCATGCCCTTCAGGCCCGCCTCCATAAGGCGGTGAGCGTAGGGGTCCATACGGTAGCTGGTTGTCGGACCCGCTGAGCCGATGGGATCGCCCGGTTTGGCCGGAGCGGGGCCCATGTAATAGACGATCTGGCCTTGAGGATCAAAGGGCAGTGGCTCATCAGCATCCATGCTTGTCACGATGCGCTTATGGGCCGCGTCTCGCCCAACATAGATGACACCGGTGATACTGACCTTGTCGCCAGCATGGAGTTTTTCGATAGCGTCATCCGTCAAAGGGGTTGTCAGTTTCACAGTACCGCCTCCTCGTGTCGGGCAGAGTGGCACTGAAGGTTGACAGCAACGGGCAGACTGGCAATGTGGCACGGATAGGTCTCCGCGTGTACCGCCAATGCCGTTGTGCGGCCGCCAAAGCCCTGTGGCCCGATGCCGATGCGATTCACCCGCTCCAGGATATCGGCTTCCAGTTCAGCCACTTCGGGATCAGGGTTGGGCTGGCCCACTTGGCGCAGGAGCGAGTATTTGGCCAACCACATCGCCTTTTCGGCCGAACCGCCGATGCCCACGCCGACAATGATCGGCGGGCAGGGGTTCGCTCCCGCTCGCCGCACCGACTCGACCACAAAGTCGACCACACCCTCACGCCCATCGGCGGGCTTGAGCATGGCCAGCTGGCTCATGTTCTCACTGCCCCCACCTTTTGGGGCCACGGTAATCTTGAGTTCATTGCCGGGCACAATGGTGGTATGGACAACGGGCGGAGTATTGTCATTGGTATTGATCCGGGCGGAGAACGGCTGAGTCACCATGGAATTGCGAAGATAGCCTTTTTCGTAGCCCTGGCGTACCCCCTCGGCGACGGCCTTGTTTAGGTCACCACCGGCGATATGCACATCCTGGCCGAGTTCCAAGAAAACAACGGTCAGACCACAATCTTGACAGAGGGGGACTTGCTCCTTTTGGGCAATGTCTGCGTTCTCGAGGATTTGATCCAGTACCTCACGTCCAACCGGCGAGACCTCCGCCTCGCGGTAGGAACGTAGCGCGGCCAATACATCCTCGCCCAGGTAATAGTTGCTCTCGATGCACAATCGAGCGACGGTTTCCGTAATCTTCTTTGCGTCAATCTCTTTCACGTCGCTACCCTCTCTTGGATCACAAAGGCACCTCGCTGTGTTCAAGCCTGTCATTTAGCTCCTGAGGTGCCTGCTTAGACAATATACGACGACACCGCCGGTCCCCGAATCTTCAGGTTGGACGATCCGCACTTTCACGGTGGCCTCCTCATTGAAGCTAACGTCCCAGATTATACATCCTTGACCGGGATTTGTCCAATCAGATGGAATCAAAGGCCCATCTGCAGAGGGCCGGCTACTTTGATCCCTCTTCAATTGTCTTCCAGTTGCAGGCCCTGTTCTGTCATCGTGGCTAACCTGATCTATCACGCTGTAATGCTGTAGGGTTTGACAATGCCCCTGGAGTAGGGTACCATGATGCCGTTTCGTGATCAAGGCATATCAGATAAGGGAGGCAGGGACATGCGTCTGGAAGGCAAGGTTGCCCTCATCACCGGTGGCGCGGCCGGAATCGGCAAAGCCACCGCGGAGCGTTTTTTGGAAGAGGGGGCCCAGGTCGTTATCTGCGATGTGCAAGAGGAGGCGGGCCGGGCTGTGGTTCAGGAGCTTGGATCCAAAGTCACGTTCTACAAGGTAGACGTTGTCGACAGGGATGCCGTACAGGCATGGGTGGACGATGTCGCAGACAAGTTGGGCCAGATCGATGTGCTGGTCAATAATGCCGGGATTCTGGCCGACGCCGCCTTGGTCAAGGTCAAGGATGGTGAATTGGTGAAGCAGATGGCCGAGGCCGATTTTGACCGGGTCATTGCCGTCAACCTCAAAGGAGTGTTCAACTGTACCCAGGCTGTTGCGCCCTATATGATCCGGCAGGGAGGGGGCGTGATCCTCAATGCCAGCTCCGTTGTGGGCCTGGATGGCAACTTTGGCCAGACGAACTATATCGCTACCAAGGCTGGCGTGATCGGAATGACCAAGGTCTGGGCCCGTGAGTTCGGGCGCCACAATATCCGGGTTAACGCGGTGGCGCCGGGACTAATTACCACCGAAATCCTTAACTCGATGCCCGAAAAGGTCTTGGAGGCGATGCGGGCTCACATTCCCTTGGGGCGGATGGGCCGGCCACGGGAGGTGGCCAATGTCTATCTCTTCCTGGCATCTGACGAGGCGAGTTTTGTCTCAGGTGCTGTGATGCGAGTGGATGGCGCTTTTGTCGTCGGAACGTGATCATGGCTGCAGTTCCTGCCGGCATGCTCGCTGCCGATCTAAGAGTTCTGATCCCTATCTGGATGGAGAGCTTTGTCATCCCAGGGCTTTCCATCGCCCTCGTCAAGGACGCAGATCTGTTCTGGGCCCAAGGTTTTGGGGTCAAGAGTACGCTTTCGGGAGAAGCCGTCACGACTGAAACGGTCTTCTCTGCCCAATCGCTGAGTAAGCCAGCATTTGCCTATGCCGCTCTACGAATGTGCCAGACAGGTCTGCTTGACTTGGACACCCCGATGGCCGACTACTTGCCTGAACCCTACCTGCCCGACGAGCCTCGACTGAAATCTATCACGATGCGCCATGTGCTGAGTCATACTGCTGGCTTTCCGAACTGGCGACCGAATGGCCAGGCGCTGCGTTTGATGTTCAACCCTGGGGAGAGATTCTCCTATTCTGGCGAGGGCTATGTCTACCTACAGAGGGTGATAGAACACCTATCCGGTCAATCGCTGGCTCAATACATGGAGATCAAATCTCCTTGCCCCGATGGGTATGCATGCCAGCTTCTACGCGGTCTCGCGCGACGACATTAGAGAAGCTACTGAAGCGCACGTAGTTGGCAGGCCTGTCAAGTATTACTATCGGTTCAACAATGCGGCAGGCGGTCTTTTCAGCACGCCAATCGAGTTTGCGAGATTTCTCAGTGAGTTTATGCAGCCAGCTCGGGAGAACCTGTGCCATCTGAGTGAGGCACTGAAGAATGAGATGGTGAAACCTCAGATTAGCATTGATGCTTCCGTCTCTTGGGGTCTGGGATGGGGAATAATACACAGTGCTGGTGATCCGTTCTTCTGGCAGCATGGCAAATCCAGGGGTATCCAGTCATTCGCGGTTGGATGCAAGGAACTTGGGATTGGTATTGTGATCATGACCAATAGTGGCAATGGGCTAAAGATATGCAGGGAGATCGTTGCTCGTTCGATCGGTACGCATCTTTGGCCGAATCAGATCGTGGAGTAGAAACGGATGACCCTTGAGAAGAATCATATGGAGATCAACAAGATAGCGATCATTGGAGCTGGAACGATGGGGCATGGCATCGCTCAACTGTTTGCCCTGGCTGGCATTCCAGTGGTGATGACCGATCTGGATGACCGAGTTCTTGGCAACGTTATCCAGCGCATCGAGGCGAACCTCGAGACCTGTCTGGGGGACAGCCTAGGCGAAAATGACCAGGTTGCGAGTGTGCTTGAACGTATCGAATTGGTGCCCAATTTGGCTGAAGCAGCTTCCCAGGCCGACTTTGTGGTCGAGGCTGTCATTGAAAACCTTGCAGTGAAGCACGATGTGCTGCGGCAGGTGGAGGAGCACTGCCTGGCCGACATGGTTATTGCCAGTACGACCTCTAGCTATTGCGTGCGCGATATGGCGGCTGTCTTCAATCATCCGGAACGGTTCCTGGTGACACACTTTTGGAACCCTCCCTACCTCATTCCTATCGTTGAAGTCATGCCTGGAGATCTTGCCTCGGCTGAGGCTGTTAAAGCTACCTGTACGCTTTTAGAATCCGTTGGCAAGTGCCCCGCATTGGTCAGGAAGGATGTGCCTGGCTTTGTGGGAAATCGCCTGCAGCATGCATTGCGCCGGGAGGCCATCGCCATCGTGGCTGAAGGAATCGCCACACCCGAGGACGTCGATCGTATCGCCAGGTTGAGCTTTGGTTTGCGGTTTCCCTTTGTCGGCCCGTTGGAGACTGCTGATCTGGGGGGTCTGGATCTCACGCTGGCGATCCAAACGTACTTGCTTCCTGAGTTGAACCGCTCAACTGAGCCCCTGCAGCTGATCCAGGACAAAGTCACGCGCGGGGAGCTGGGGGCGAAAGCCGGAAAAGGATTCTATGACTGGCCTCCGGGCCAGGAGGCGCGGGTCATTCGCCAGCGTGACGAGGCATTGCTGGAGATGTTGCAGTGGCTACGCGATCGAGGCTTCTTTGAAACACTGTCTGACCGGTGAGGTGACAACGGGGAACGATAGTGGAGGAAATAGTTGAACGGCGGGCGGCCCTAATGTGGACCGCCCGCTCCCTATTACAGTCCCGCTTCCTGACGCAGGGTATCAGCCTTGTCGGTGCGCTCCCACGGGGCGTCGATGTCGTCCCGGCCAAAATGACCGTAGGCAGCCGTCGCGCGATAAATGGGCCGTCGCAGGCTCAGTTCGCTTATGATGGCTGCCGGGCGGAAGTCAAAGTGTTTGTCGATCAGCCCCAGGATCGTCGCATCAGATACCTGGCCGGTGCCATAAGTCTCTACGGCCAGCGAAAGGGGCTCGGCCACGCCGATGGCATAGCTCACCTGCAGATCCACGCGATCGGCCAAGCCAGCCGCTACCACGTTCTTGGCTACGTAGCGGGCATAGTAGGCTCCTGAGCGGTCTACCTTGGTCGGATCTTTGCCCGAGAAGGCGCCACCACCATGGCTGGCCATGCCGCCGTAGGTGTCCACAATGATTTTGCGGCCTGTGACGCCGGCATCACCCTTGGGACCGCCGACGACAAAGCGACCCGTGGGATTGACATAGATCTTTGTGTCTTCATCCATCATGTCATTGGGTACTACGTACTCGATAACCTGCTGGATGATGTCGTCGCGGATCTTGTCCTGATCCACGTCGGCCGAGTGCTGGGTCGAAATGACGACCGCCTCTACGCGCTTGGGCTTGCCAAATTCGTATTCGATCGTCACCTGGCTCTTGCCATCAGGCCGTAGATAAGCCAGGTCCCCCTCTTTTCGTACTTGGGTCAGCCTGCGGCAAAGCTTGTGGGCAAACATGATGGGCATGGGCATCAATTCCGGCGTCTCGGTACAGGCGAAACCGACCATCATGCCCTGGTCGCCGGCGCCCAGGGATTCGATCTCCTCTTCGTTCATCTCCCCGAGCTTGGCTTCCAGCGCCTTGTCCACGCCCAGGGCAATGTCTCCGCTCTGTTCCTTGATAGACACCAAGACACCGCAGGTCTCACCGTCAAAGCCGAATTTGGCCCGGGTGTAGCCAATGTCCCAGATCACACCGCGCACCAGGCTGTTGATGTCGGCATAGGTGCTGGTGGTAATCTCTCCCATCACCAGTACCAGGCCGGTCGTGACGGCGGTTTCGCAGGCTACTCGGGCGTTAGGATCGTCAGCGATCATTGCGTCCAATACAGCATCCGAAATCTGGTCGCAGATCTTGTCCGGATGGCCCTCGGTGACCGATTCGGAGGTGAAAAAATGCTTTGGTGAGGTCATAAAGGTCGTAGTCATCGTGTTGCGCTCCTTTTCGCAGATCTGCTGTCCCGGCTTCTCCGTCAGAAGGTGGGGAAGCCGGGTTCTACACCGGGCTCTATGTCCCCTCCTGCCACGAGGCCAGGTATTTGATTTGCTCGGGAGTCAGGACGTCGATCTCGATGTCCATGGCCTCGAGTTTGAGGCGAGCGATATCCTTGTCAATTTCCTCCGGCACGGGGTACACGGTCTGCTCCAATTCGTCAGCATGTTGGACCATGTACTCAGCGCAGAGGGCTTGGTTGGCGAAACTCATGTCCATCACTGCCGAAGGGTGCCCCTCTGCAGCGGCGAGGTTAATGAGGCGACCGTCACCCAGAAGCGAGATGCGGCGGCCATCGGCCAAGGTGAACTGCTCGACAAAAGGCCGTGGCTCGTGCACAGAAACTGCCAGGTTTTTCAAGGCCGGGATGTTGATCTCGACGTTAAAGTGACCCGAATTGGCCACGATTGCGCCATCTCTCATCACTTGAAAGTGGCGACCGTCGATCACGTCCTTATCGCCTGTAGAGGTCACGAAGAGATGGCCAACCTTGGCCGCTTCCAGCATGGGCATTACGCGGTAGCCGTCCATTACCGCTTCCAGGGCACGCAAGGGGTCCACCTCAGTGACAATCACGTTGGCGCCCATGCCCTCGGCCCGCATGGCGATACCGCGGCTGCACCAGCCGTAGCCACCCACGACCACGGTTTTTCCAGCCAACAGAATGTTGGTGGCACGGAGAATGCCATCAATGGTACTCTGGCCAGTACCATAGCGGTTGTCGAAAAAGTGTTTGGTCGTAGCGTCGTTGACGGCCACGATGGGATAGCGGAGCACGTTATCGGCAGCCATGGCCCGCAGGCGGATGACGCCAGTCGTCGTCTCTTCTGTACCCCCGATGATGCCGTCCAGCAGGTCGGCACGGTCTCTGTGCAGCACACCTACGGTATCGGCCCCATCGTCCATCGTAAGCTGAGGTCCGTGCTCAATGGATTGATGGATGTGGCGGTAGTAGGTTTCGTTGTCCTCACCCTTGATGGCGAACACCGGCACATCGTACTTGGCCACCAGGGCTGCTGCTGCGGTGTCCTGCGTGCTCAGGGGGTTGCTGGCGCAGAGTCGTATATCTGCACCACCAGCCTTGAGGGTACGCATCAGGTTGGCCGTCTCGGTGGTCACGTGCAAGCAGGCGGCGACGCGGATACCCGCCAATGGCTTCTCGCGCTCAAACCGCTCGCGGATCAGGCGCAGTACCGGCATCTCCTGCTCAGCCCATTCGACACGGCGCTGGCCGGCGTCGGCCAAGCCCAGGTCTTTTACATCATATTCTGTCGTCACGTATTTACTCCTTGCTCAAGATAGGTTTGCTTTTCTGCTGCATTGTGCACTAATTGGTTGACCGCTCCGGGAGGCGCTTCAGGGAATCTAATTCCGGCGCGTCTCCGAACGCTTGCCGGTAGCGCGCCGTGAAATCGTCCAGCGCATAGGTGTGATCCTGTGTGCCCTGTTGCTCTAGGACGTAGGTGGCGGCCAAAGCGGCGATGCGGCCTGTCGTCTCCCAGGAGAACCCGTGTAGTATGCCCTTGATGATTCCAGCTCGGTAGGCGTCGCCCACGCCGGTTGGCTCGACCAGGGGATCCGGTGGCACGATGGGGATAGACAGCGTCCGGTCGCCCAGATAGATAGTTGACCCATCCTCGCCCTGGGTGATGATGGTCGCGTTGGGTAGGGTGAGCAATTCCTCGTCCGTCAAGTTGGTCTTGTTCCTGATCATGCCGAACTCGTACTCGTTGACGATAAGCATCCGCGCCCCACGGGTACCCTCCAGTAGTTCCTCGGGGCTGAGCCGGATGATCTGTTGGCTAGGATCATAGATGTAGGGAATCTCCAACGCCTGGCATTCGCGGGCATATTTGACCATGGCCGCCGGGGCATTGGGTGAGATGATAGCTATCTCGATGGCTTCGGAAGCCAGGTTGTTGAAGGACAAGGTGTCGGCTTTGCCCATTGCCCCGATGTAAAAGCTGGCTATCTGATTGTTGTCCAGATCAGTATTGACAAAGAAAGAAGAGGTGAACTCGTCGTCTATTTCCACCATGGCAGACGTATCCACACCGGCAGCCTCCAACCAAGCGCGGTACTCCCCAAAGTCCTGGCCGACCGTAGCCATGACCATCGGACGCTCACCCAGCAGGGCCAAACTGTAGGCGATGTTGGGAGCGGTACCGCCCCGGCGTTTGTGCATCGTATCTACCAGAAAGCTAAGGCTCACCTGGTGGATCTGTTCCGGTAAGATATGCTCGCTGAAACGGCCGGGGAAGGACATCAGATAATCGTATGCAACGGAACCGGTGATGATGATACTCATGTGACCGTGTCTTCTTCCTTCATGTGCAAATCCAATGCCCTTTGGAGACAGGATTGTTGCCTTGTATGTGTGTGGTTCGTCCTGTTGTAGCTATCCATACCGTTGTTGCAGTGCCTCTGCCACTCCGACAGTCAATTCGAGCACCCGTTCTGCTGTCTCGACCGCCAGAGAGCCACAGCCACAGGATGGCATGATCAGGGCCGATGCCAACAGATCATCCTGATGCAATCCTTTGGCCATCAGAAGGCCAATGGCGTGATGGAATCGATCTACCAGACTGTCCACTGTCTCGTCCAGTGCCTGATCACTGGATGGGATGATGCCCCAGGCAATGGCGCCGCCGCGTTCCAGGAAGGCGTCCACATCGTCGGGATAGAGCGCCAGGGCTTCGGCATAGCTGTAGGCATCCACGTTGAGGATATCCACACTGGTGGATAGCAGCAGCGACCAGTCGGTGTTGCCACAGCAATGCACGCCCTTCAGACCCTCAATCCCGGCAAAGACCTCTTCCATCAGGGTGATGACCTGCTCACGGTTCAGGGAAAAGAATGCCGAGCCGAAACTACTCATATAGGGCTCGTCCAGGAAAATGAGGGTCTGTGGGCACAACTTGCGTAGCTCCTGCTCCATCCACGCGGCCTTGAGTCGTAGATGATTCGCCACTGCTTCGGCCAAAACGTCGTCATAGAGTACAGGCCTCCGGTTCTGATCCACAACCGTCAGCCCCCAACTCACCGGCCCGGTCACTTGGCCCTTGACCAGAGACCGTCTGTCCTTGCCAGTTTTGGAGGACTGCGATTGATCCAGATCCGAGTCCAGAAACGAATACAATCCTGCGGCATAGTCAGCGCTGATGACCGCGTGCTCCAGGTCGTTCATCAAGTAGGCGATGTACAACCTTTCTAGAGCGGGGTCCAAATCCTGGGCTCGATCTACATAAACCCGGCCCCCATTCACAATTATGCCAGGGAATTGCTCGCTGTACTGGACATACATGTTCTCCAGGAACGATCGCCGCGGCAGTTGGGGCCAAGTTGGGATGTCCAAGGCCTCCGACGCGAGCTTGCAGGCAATCGCTGGGTCGGTGTGAGGCAGGCTTCCTGCAGCAAGTGACTGAAGTCCTGCCTCGAATGACTTACTCATCTTTTTCAGCTAGCCCCTTGGGCTTCGACCTCGGCGGGCCTGGAAGGCGATTCGGGACGGGCTTCAACCATTCTCCGCAGGTTCCGTTTGAAGGGAGGATAGGCAATGCCGTTCTCGGTAATGATGCCAGTTACGTAGCGGTGGGGTGTCACGTCAAAGGCCAAGTTCAAGACTTGTACACCGTCGGGTGCGACCTGGCATTCGCGAACGTGAGTTACCTCCCGATCTTCCCGAATCTCGATGGGGATGTCATCGCCAGTGGGCACCGATAGGTCTACCGTGGAGGTGGGTACTACAGCGTAAAAGGGTATGCCATTCTCCTTGGCCAGTACGGCCAGCTTGTAGGTGCCAATCTTGTTGGCCACGTCGCCGTTGGCTGCAGTCCGGTCCGAGCCGACAAAGACAATATCCACCTGGCCGGTGCGCATCAAATGACCGGCCACATTGTCGGCGATGAGAGTCATGGGTATGCCTTCATTCATCAATTCCCACGATGTCAACCGAGCGCCCTGCAGTCGGGGTCTTGTCTCGTCAACCCATACGTGGATGTTCTTGCCCTGCTCGTGGGCGGCCCGTATGACTGCCAGAGCTGTACCATAGTCCACCGTGGCCAGGGCGCCGGCGTTGCAGTGGGTCAAGATGTTGCAGGCCCTGCCAGTCCCTTCCTCGACAAGCGTTGCCCCGTGAGCCCCCATCCGGCGGTTGATGCCCACATCCTCATCGGCGATACGCTTGGCCTCAACGATCAGCTCCTCAACGATGCTCGATACATCCGGAGCCGTAGAGTCCTTTGCTGTCTGCATCATGCGGTCCACGGCCCAGAAGAGGTTGACCGCTGTTGGGCGTGTAGTACCGATGACGTCTGAAGCTGTGTCCAGGTCAGCCAGCAGTTCCTGAGGCGTGGATGCTTTGCTCTGCTGGGCCGCTAACGCCATACCAAAGGCTGCGGCCGCGCCGATGGCTGGCGCGCCCCGGATGTACATCTCCTTGATGGACATCGCCACATCCCGATAATCGTCAAACTCAACCACGACGTATTGTAGCGGCAGAAGGCGTTGGTCAATCATTCTGACTGTACCCGCTGATTGGCCCCCGTCCGCGGTATCATTCCACTCTATGGTACGCATAGGCACCCTCCTCACTGCACAAAAAAAGCTCCCACGATGAGAGCTCTTGGCGAATTGCCGCCTCTCATCTGCCAGGGGGCGCCAGCAACCTCTGCGTGCTGTTGCACCCTGCCGGAATTGGCACCACGGTCCTCGCCCAGCTTCGAGCGAGCAACTGGTTGCCGGGGTTTCGTAGGGCCGGTCCCTCCACCCCTCTGGATGAGTGTCCAGGTTAGTTATTGCGGCCGGAATGGTAGCATACTCGGTCTCATTTGTCAAAATCCGCGGGACTACTGGGTGGGCGGGTGTACCGGAGGCTCATTCATTGACTGCCTGGGTTGGGATCGGTACGGTTCCGCCGGGTACAGCCGGGAAAGCGCAGCCTGTCCAAGATCAGGCTGGTGAAGGAATTGACAAGGTTCGCCTTTAGGGAGATAATGGACCCATGCAACAACGTCCCAAGCTGTCAATAGAGTTTCTCCTGTTGATGGCGCTTGGAACTTGTGTGTTGTTGGTGAGTTGCACCGATGCCCCGCCAACATCCACAGTGGCGTCAGCGGCCACACCGACCCCAGCGGCGATGGCTTCCCCGCTGACTCTTGCCACTACCCAAGTACGTAGTACCCTGGAGCTGTCTAGCGAGACTGCTACTCCAACCTCGACGCTACCGCGACCGGCTTCGGAGGCCGCGCCAACCAAAGCAGTACCCTCTGCGCTGATTCCGAAACCGACAAATACAGCCAGACCAGCTCGGACATCGACACCAACCCTGAGCCCGGCCCCGACAGACACGGCCAGTCCAACTTGGACATCGACTCCGTCCCCGACCTCCACGCTGAGCCCTCGACCCGATGCACAACTTGAGGCAGCCCAGCGATACCAGTCCAACGGTGACTATGACCAGGCGATCTCCGCCTATCTTGTCCTCTTGGACGATTCCCTCCCGCCCGAGCAGATCAGGCAGACACGCTACCGCTTGGCTGAGAGCTACCTGCTGAACCGTGACTATGAGGACGCGGCCGCAGCATGGGAAGTATTCATTGCCGATCATCCAGATGACCACCGCCTGTCCCAGGCTACGTTCATGTTGGCCCGTGCCTACCATGCGGTTGACAAATGTCGCCAGGCTGTCTTCCACTACCGAGCCTACCTGGCAAACGATACCGTCTTGGCCGACATGGTACAAGAGTGGCTCGGAGATTGTCTTAGCGCAGAGGGAGATATCGAGGCAGCCATTGATGCCTACCAACAGGGGCTGGCAGCAACCAACGACAGATCTACCCAGCTCCTCCTCCGGGAAAAGATAGCAACTGCTTACCTGGCCCTTGAGAACCATGAGGCTGCCGTGGCCGAGTATGATACGATGCTTCCTCTTGCCCGCTTTGACTACCAACGGGCCGACATTGAATACTCGGCTGGGCAGGCTCTGGCTGCTGCTGGCCAGACGACGGATGCTCATGCTCGCTACCGTCGTGCCGTGGATAACTATCCAAAGGCGGATTCCGCCTATCTTTCCCTGATAGAGTTGGTAGACGCCGGCCTCGATGTAGACGAGTTTCAACGGGGCCTCGTGGACTATTGGGCCGGCGAAAACCACCCGGACGCAACCAGCGCTGCCATCCGGGCCTTTGACCGCTACCTGTCCACAGGCCCCACCGAAAAGACCGACGAGGCTCTCTATCGCAAAGCACAGGCGTACCGCGACCTTGACCAGGCGGCTGCTGCGTTAAAGACGCTAAGGCATTTGCTCGCTGACCATCCAGAGAGCACTTGGACGGTCCCGGCCCGGATGGAGGTAGCTGACACACAGGCATGGCTGGGACGCAGCACCCAGGCGGTCAAGGCCTATCAAGACCTGGCAGAAGAATTCCCGGATCATGAGTTGGCCCCGCAGGCACTCTGGCAGGCCGCCACGATCCGTGAGCGGGAAGGCGCATACGCCCGGGCTGCGGTGCTCTACGAGGACATGCAGGCCAGCTTCCCAGGTGCCACGGATGCTCAGAAGGCCCTATGGCGGGCGGGTTTGGCCCACTACCGGTCTGGAAACCTGGACAAAGCAGTGGCTGACTGGCAGCTTTTGGTGGGCACCTATGCCAAGTCTTCCTACCGGGGCAAGAGCCTCTACTGGCTGGGCAAGCTCGGTGCTACACCTGAATCTCAAGAGTACGGCGACTACTGGGACCAGCTTATCGCTGAGACACCCAATATCTACTATGCCTTCCGCGTGAATCAGATCCGCGCCGGGGAGTCACTGACGGCGACACGTTTTATCACCAATGATCTGGAGATGGAACCTTGGAGTGAGGCTGAAGCTCAGGAGGAGGTGCTGGCCTGGTTGAATGAGTGGGTGCAGGTGCTGGACAGTACCGACTCGCTTGAATTGCCCGCAACCCTTGCCAGCGACCTCAACCTGGAGCGAGGGGCGGCATTGTTGGCTGTCGGGCTACGGGACGATGCCGTCGATGCCTTTGACCGAGTTCGTGCCTCAGCTTGGGGTGATCCTCTGCTTTTGACCCAACTGGCCTTTTTCCTGCGCGAGCAGGGATTTCATGGATTGGCCGCACGTTCTGCTCTCCGAGTGGCGGCACTATGGCCGCAAGGTACCATCTACAGCGCGCCCGCGGACGTACAGCGCCTGGCCTATCCCTTGGCCTATGCCGATCTGCTTTCAACCGAGGCTCAGGTACGAGGCCTGGATCCCCTGATCCTGGCATCCCTGATCCGGCAGGAAAGCCTTTTTGAACCTACCGCCGAGTCCTATGCTGGGGCGCGGGGCTTGGGCCAGGTGATGCCGGCTACGGGGAGAGGGATCGCACGCAGCCTGGGCGTGGAGGGTTTCGCCGTGGAGGATCTCTACCGGCCCTCGATCAGCGTCCAGTTTGCAGCCTATTACCTGGCAGTTCAGATGAACGTGTTTGACGAACAGATCTTGGTGGCCTTGGCTGCCTACAACGGCGGGCCGGGCAACACGCGTCGCTGGCTGGAGGCTGGCGGCGACGATTTGGACTTTTTTGTAGAGGCCATCACCTTCGACCAGTCCCGGGTGTATCTTCAGAGAGTTTATCAGGGATATTACATCTACGAACGATTATACCGGCACGTTGAGGGTGGTGGGCAATAGTCTGTGGCAACAGCTATGGTCCAATATCAGGTCCTGGTTGGTGGTCGCTGGATAGCATTGAGGTGATGGAGAATGACAAAGTATATCTTTTGCACAGGTGGCGTGGCCTCTTCCGTAGGCAAGGGCGTAACAGCTGCCGCCATCGGGCGGATACTCAAGAGCCGTGGGGTTCGGGTCGCCATTCAAAAACTCGACCCTTACTTGAATGTAGATCCCGGCACCATGTCACCATATCAACATGGTGAAGTATTCGTTCTCGATGATGGCGCAGAGACGGACCTGGATCTGGGTCACTATGAGCGCTTTATCAACGAGAACCTGACGGGAGCCAGCAATGTCACTTCGGGCCAGGTGTATGCTGAGGTGATCGCCAAGGAGCGCCGGGGCGACTATCTTGGCGGAACGATTCAGGTGATCCCCCATGTCACCAATGAGATGAAACGTCGCATCGGTCTGGTAGGACGTGTAAGCGGCGCTGAAGTGGTCATTGTTGAGATCGGTGGCACTGTGGGCGACATTGAGGGCCTGCCCTTCCTGGAGGCCATCCGCCAGATGCGGGTGGACGTCGGACGGGAGAACACGGTCTATATCCACGTGACATTGCTGCCGCACATCTCCTCCACTGGCGAGATCAAGACCAAGCCTACCCAGCATAGCGTTCGCGAACTGCGCGGGATCGGTATCCAGCCCGATATCATTGTCGCCCGCTCAGACTATGCCATTGATGATGCTGTGCGAGACAAACTCGCTCTCTTCTGCGACGTGGAAAAGCGGGCGGTCATCTCGCTGGTCACGACGCCGATCATCTATGAAGTACCATTGGTCCTGGAAGAAGCTGGCATCGGTGACTATTTGGTCGAGAGATTGGGGCTGACTTCGGCTCATCCTCCCAACCTTGACGGCTGGCAAGCGGTTGTGGAATCTATGCGCGAACAACGCTCCAGACGGCCGGTGCGGGTGGGGATGGTGGGCAAGTACGTTGAACTGCACGATGCCTATCTCAGTGTGCGGGAGGCGTTGCACCACGCCGGCTTGCGCCACGAAGTGGCTGTAGAGATTGACTGGATCAACGCCGAAGAGATTGAACGCCACGGCGTAGAGAGGCTAAGTGACCTCGATGGTCTCGTCGTGCCGGGCGGCTTTGGCTACCGTGGCATCGAAGGTAAGGTTGAAGCAGCAAGCTTTGCCAGGGAGAACCGGGTGCCTTATTTGGGACTCTGCTTGGGCCTTCAGGTCATGGTTATCGATCTGGCCCGCAGCGCCTTGGGTAGTGACGAGCCGAATTCGACCGAGTTTGACATCAAGACCGAGTACCCGGTCATTGACCTCATGCCGGATCAGCGGGATATCGCCGAGATGGGGGGGACCATGCGCTTGGGGCTGTACCCGTGCCAACTGGTGCCCAACTCCAGGGCGGCAAAAGCCTACAATCATGCCGAACTGATACAGGAACGGCACCGCCACCGCTTTGAAGTGAACAATACCTATCGCGACCTGTTGACTACCGCGGGTATGGTTTTTTCGGGACTGTCGCCCGATGGTCGTTTGGTAGAAATCGGTGAGCTAGCCGACCATCCCTTTATGGTGGGCTCTCAGTTCCATCCTGAACTCAAGTCACGACCCACGCGCCCTCATCCATTGTTTCAGTCCTTCATCAAGGCTGTGGTGAAGCACCAGAACGATCGAGAACATACCGAGGCTTAACTGCATTCCGGCAAAGGCGGAGGAGCTGGCAGCAGCCGAAACGACGGCAGGGCACTCTCCTCGCATCCAATTTGCGATCTGGCGGCAAGGCTGGTATAATGACCTTGTCACCGGCCGGGTTCCGGTGCGATGCCACCCTAGCTCAAACGGCAGAGCAGACGCTTCGTAAGCGCCAGGTTAAGGGTTCAAGTCCCTTGGGTGGCTCAGTACGCAGAGGCAGGCCCCAACAACGCCTGGCAACCAGGTTTCGGTTGGGGCCTTTCGTCTGCCCTGGTTGAGGATTTGAGATCCTGTCCAATCATGTGACTGCGGATAACTGTCTCAAGGCGTGGCGAAATTCCCGGGTCCCACCCGCATTTGGAACCATGACCAAGAACGGAATCGATGACTGAGGATACCCCAACTTCACGGCCAACCGACGTTACCGGTCCTGAGACTGAGCCTCCCACGGGCTCAGGTCCTTCAGAGCCAAGGCTCGAACCGCTGAGCCTGATATGGCGAGTCCTTGCTTCCCCCCAGACTCTGATGGCGTTGTTGGGCTTTGTCGCCCTGGCCGTGGTGCTGGGCACGGTGATCCCCCAGATTCCCCCGCAGGCGGTGGATGACCCCCAGGCCTGGCTTGCGCTTCAGTTGGGTGTCTCCGGTCCGGCGAGCGGCCTCATCTACGCGATGGGCTTGTTTGATGTCTACCATGCGCTTTGGTTCTACCTGCTGTTGGCTCTGACCGGGCTGACCCTATTTGTGTGGTGTGTGGAAGCAGCCAGTCTGGCCTGGAAAGCTTCTGTTCGAAAGCGATGGGATATCACTGATTTTGCCTCATGGGGGAGACATGCGCCCCGGATCCGCCTGCATAGTCCATATTCACCTCAGACTGCCCTATCTCGGCTTGGTGATGTCCTTGACCAGACCGGCTATAGTTGGATCGATGTTCCTGGCATGGCGAACCCAAATCAGGTGGCGGTCAGGCGGGCACTGGCCCTTTGGGCTGAGCCGGTAGTCTACGGCGCTCTGCTGGCAGCGTTGCTTGGCATGGGAATTGTGAGCAGTTGGGGCTGGCAGGCTCAGGATTGGCGACCTGCCCCTGGAGAGAGCCATTCGCTAGGCCACGGTACGGGCCTTATGGTCCGCTTGGATGAGTTTGAGGTGCAGCAGGATGAGGCCGGGCGGCTGCTTGACTATGGGAGCAAGGTCACTTGGCTACGGGATGGGACCGTAGTCGGACAAGGTATGGCGAGCACTGGACGCCCTGTTGCGCTCCCGGGCGTGACTGTGAGGCAGGCAGGGTATGTTCCCGTCATCCGGATGCGTGGCAAAGATGATACTGGGCGGCCGCTGACTTTTCAGGCTGAGGCTGAGAATCTGGGCGTGACCAACGACATTGAGGTTGTCCTCGCCACACCGGATGACCAGGCCTTGATTCTCGTACTGGGTCACGATCGGTTCCTGGCCTTGACCTTTGAGCCGCCTTGCGCCCAGAGCGAGCCTGTGTTGCAGATGTTGCTCCTTCAGACCGGAAGTCCCGATGCCAGCAGCGCGGAACAGCGAGCACAGGTGGTGATCTATGAAAGCGGGCCGGCAGAATTAGAGGATCTGTATCTAGAAGTGGAGCTAGGCTACCGTCCAATTCTTGGGGCGGGCCATCGTCCCGGCGTGGGCTTGATCCTGGCCGGGATAATGGTTGCGTTGATCGCGATGGCCGCCGGCTGGCTTGCGCGACCACGTGTGCTGTGGATTGCAGTGACCGCGGGCGATGGGAGTTCGGCCTTCGTTCAGATACTCGCGCTACCCAAGGCCAGGGGGAGTCTCTGGCGGCAGCCACTCGCTGACCGGCTGGAAGAGATGCTGTCTGATGATGGGTGAATCATTCACACCGTACCTGTGGGTGGGGCTAGCGGCGCTGCTGCTGGTGATCGCAGTAGTCGCTTTGTGCTTGGCGCTGTTTCACTCTAGGAGCAGGTGGAGCTTGTTGGCCGTAGGCGCAACGGTCGGGGCCGTGATTGCTCTGGCTGTGGCACTGGTTGTGATAGCAGCCACCCATGGCCACTTGTGGCGGTCGCTGCTTGCAGCCCAATCTTCCGACCCGCGGTTGGTGGTATTGGGCTTGGCCCTGGCGATATTGGTGGTCCAGCTTGTGCTGGCCTGGCGGCTGCCTGTCGATATTGCCAGATTGGTGGTGGTTCTGTTCGTTCTGGTTCTAGTCTTCACAGCAGTCTGCATGGCTGATACGAGTGAGCTTCTCCTGGATTGTGACAGACACACGATCCCTTCGCAACTCCAATGGGTGTTGTTCTTGACAGGAACTGGTGGGCTGGCTGTGGCCGGCAGCACCGGGCTGACCTTGGCCCTCCGTGCCATACTGTCCCGGCGTATCCCCAGGATACAATGGCCTCGCTGGATCGAGCTGCATGCTCTACTGAAACGAGCAACAGCATTGGCCCTGGTTTCTTTGGGAGCTGGACTCGTCGTAAGTCTCTGGTGGTCTTGGCAAATCCAGGGAGTCTCCACAACTCGTGGTCCCCGTGAGGGTTGGGTCGTTGTCGCCTTGCTGGTTACGGCGATGAGCTTCTTGGCGAGACGGACTGGAGGGCGGTGGGGGCGTTGGACTGCCGGTCTGGTCATGGTCGCGGCTGCAGTTGCGATCCTGGGACTGCTCAGCGGAATTGATCTGTTGCACTATCTATGAGCGCAAGCGAAGGGGGAGTGATGGAACCAGTGATCATTGGTGTGGCCGGGGGTACAGGGTCAGGAAAATCAACAGTGGCCCGTGCGATTTTAGATCGAGCCGGCACCAGCCAGATCTCGCTCATTCAACATGACGCCTACTATAAGGCTCTGGGCGACTTGCCCTTGGCTCAACGAGCCATACGCAATTTTGACCATCCGGATGCTCTGGACAACAAACTGTTGATCGCCCACTTGCAGGATCTCAAAAATGGGCAGCCCATCCAGATGCCGATCTATGACTTTACGACACACACGCGTACAGAAAAGACCCACAGAGTCGAGCCCCACCGGGTTATCCTTCTTGAGGGCATCCTTATCTTTGCTGACAGTGTCCTGAGATCGCTGATGGATGTCAAGATCTTTGTAGATACCCAAGCCGACATCCGCTTTATTCGCCGTCTGCAACGCGATATCGCAGAACGTGGCCGGACAATGGAGTCGGTTGTTCACCAATACCTGGCGACTGTTCGGCCCATGCACGAGCAGTTTGTCGAGCCCAGCAAACGGTACTCTGACATCATCATCCCAGAAGGTGGCTTCAACGAGGTGGCCATGGATCTCATTGCCGCCCGAATCAAGGCCTTGCTGGACTAAAACGAACTAGGGAGACGCACATGATTACGCTTGGGCAGGTAGGCCTGGGTTACTGGGGTCCGAACCTGCTGCGCAATTTCACAAGACTGCCGGAAGCCAGGGTCAAAGCGGTATGTGACCTGGATGAAAGAGCTTTGGCGCGCGTGCGAGAGCAGTATCCTCGTCTTGTCTGTACCACAAACCCCGACGATCTCTTCCGAGATCCAGAGATCGATGCGATTGTTGTAACCACCTCGGCGGCGACCCACTTTCCCGTGGCGCGGGCGGCCTTGGAGGTGGGCAAGGATGTCTTTGTCGAAAAGCCAATTGCCCTAAAGGTTGAGGAAGCGGAAGAAATGGTTGATATTGCCGGCGCGGGCGGGCTGGTACTGATGGTCGGTCACCTGCTGCTCTACCACCCCGCTGTTACTCACTTGAAGAAGATGGTCGACGAGGGCAAGTTGGGCGATGTCTACTATGTCTACACTGAACGGCGGAATTTGGGCAAGGTCCGCCAGGACGAGAACGCCATGTGGAGCCTTGCCCCTCACGATATCTCAGTGGCCTTATACCTGCTGGGGGAAATGCCGGTGACGGTGGCCGCACAGGGGCAGGCTTATCTGCAGCCGGGCATTGAAGACACGGTGTTTTTCACGCTGCGTTTTTCCGACGGGCGGCTGGTGCACAGTCACGTAAGTTGGCTAGATCCTCATAAGGTACGGCGCCTGACAGTGGTCGGGAGCCAGCAGATGGCGGTCTTTGACGATGTGGAGCCTGCGGAAAAGCTGCGGATCTATGACAAGGGTGTGGACCGGGTGCCAGAATACAGTTCCTATGGCGATGCCCTCACGCTGCGCTTCGGCGATATCTATGCCCCGAATATCGAGATGCAGGAGCCGCTCCGGCTCGAGTGCCAGCATTTCTTGGACTGTGTCGATCAGAGACAACAACCTTTGTCGGATGGAAAGAACGGGCTGCAGGTACTGCGTATCTTGGATGCCTTGCAGCGATCATTGGACAATGAAGGGGAACTGATGTATTTATGAGCGGCGAAAATCTGAACCAGGTTCAGGCTGGCACAGCCTCGATCGACCCGACTGCCAGCGTTGGGCAGGCATGCGAGTTTGGGAAGAATGTGGTAGTTCAGGCGGGCGTCAAGATCGGTGTTGGATGCACGCTCGGGCACAATGTCGTCATTCAGGAGGGTACCATCCTGGGTGAGGGTGTAGTAGTCGGTGACAATGCGGTATTGGGCAAGCAGCCTCGCCCCAGCCCAACCAGCACAGTCAAGATCCGCGAGTCACTGCCCGGCCTGGTTGTGGGTGATGGTTCCAGCATCGGTGCCGGGGCAATCGTCTACGCCGGAACCAGGGTTGGACGCCAGACCATGATCGCCGACCAAGCCTTTGTGCGGGAGAAATGCACCATTGGCGACTATGTCATCGTGGGTAGGGGCGTGACGGTAGAGAATGAGACAGTCATTGGTAACTATGTAAAGATCCAGACGGGAGCTTATGTGACGGCCTATATGACCGTGGAGGACCACGTGTTCATCGCCCCAGGCGTCTATACTACCAATGACAACTTTATGGGACGCACGCCAGAGCGATTCAAGTTCCGTAAGGGGGCGACCATTCGCCACGGAGCGCGAGTAGGGGCCAATACAACCCTGCTGCCGGGCATCGAGATCGGCCGCGAGGCATTTGTGGCAGCTGGCTCGGTTGTGACTCGTGACGTGCCCCCGGCAACGCTGGTAATGGGTGCTCCTGCCCGTCCAGTCCGGCCCGTGCCAGAGCGAGAGTGGGCCGAGAATCAATAGCGCGGAAAATGCGAAAGGACCTGGAATGATTCCAATACTTGATCTACAAAGACAGTACCAAAACATTCGCGAGGAGATGGACGCCGCAGTGCTCGGTGTGCTGGAGAGTGGCCATTTCGTCCTGGGGCCCAATGTCAAGGCCCTGGAACAGGAGGTGGCCCAGTACTGCGGCTGTGAATATGGCATCGGTGTGGCGTCTGGCACGGATGCTTTGCGTCTGGCAATGGATGCTCTGGAGATCGGTCCTGGCGATGAGGTGATCACGACGCCATTCACATTCATCGCTACGGGCAATACCATCTCACGGGCCGGGGCCAGACCCGTGTTTGTAGATATCGATCCCCGAACCTTCAATCTCAATCCGTTGCTGGTGGAGCGGGCTATCACCGACCGGACGAAAGCGATCCTGCCGGTACACCTGTTTGGCCAAATTGCGGACATGGATGCGATCATGGAGCTGGCTGTGCGCTATGACCTGCCCGTGATCGAAGACAGCGCCCAGGCCATCGGCGCAACCTACAACGGCCAGCAGGCTTGTTCCTTTGGTATCATTGGCTGCTTGAGCTTCTACCCCACGAAGAACCTGGGAGCCTATGGGGATGGGGGCATGGCCGTGACCTGCAATCCCGAAATGGCTGAGCATCTGGATGTGCTGCGGCGGCATGGCGGGCGCGTAAAGTATTATCCATGAGCGCGTGGGTTATAATAGCCGTCTGGACGAGATCCAGGCAGCCATCTTGCGCGTCAAGCTGCGCCACCTGGAGGAGTGGGGCGTCCAGCGGCAGCAGGGTGGCGGCTCGCTATGATGAGTTGCTAGCCGGTCCGCCCGTTACTACACCCTATGTTGCGCCCGGGATGAAGCATGTCTACCACCAGTACACCATCCGCGTGCCGCGCCGGGACGAACTACGCATCTTCTTGAGCGACCAGGGCATCGGATCCATGATCTACTACCCGGTGCCTTTGCATCTGCAGGAGATGTACGCTGACCTGGATCTGGGAGAGGGTAGCTTGCCCGAGTCCGAGCTGGCGGCCAAAGAGGTTCTGTCGCTGCCGATCTACCCGGAGATGAGCGACGAGCAGATCGAGCATGTGGCTGATGCTGTACGCCGGTTCTACGAGCTATAACGATACATCTGAGTTGCGGCGGTGAACGCTCCGCACCTGGCAGATGCTGCGCACCCAATGGCCACACAGCATTGAACGAAAACCTATTGTGCCCGCTGCTTGACCAATCAGTGGTTCTGTGGTAACATCCGCTTGGTCGTGCTAGACGGGGAGCTGGCGGTGCCCTGTACCCGCAATCCGCCGTAGCGGGGTCGAATTCCCTCTCGAGGGCTGTAGGTCGGACGGGACTGCCAGGCTAAGTGGCGAAGAAGGTTGGGTCCTGCGCGGCAAGAGCCCGTGAACCCCGCCAGGTCCGGGAGGAAGCAACGGTAAGCGGTAACTCTTGGGTGCCGCAGGGGTGCCTGGCCGGAGCAGGCTGGTTCTGGTAAGCCGGGCGGCCCGGTTCGACAGGGGGTGCACGACCAGCACTTATAAGAAGCTGGAGTGGTGAGCTGTGGAGGGAGGGCAGACGATGCTTCGCCCAGGCTCGAAACTCCAGCTTGTTCTTTTGGGGAGCGATGGATCAAAGCGGACAGGTGGTGGTAGTTGGCGGCGGGGCGGCAGGGTTGATGGCTGCTGGGCAGGCAGCCATCGCTGGCGCGCGGGTTCTGCTGCTGGAGCGGACTGCTCGTCTGGGTACCAAGCTGCGGATCACGGGCAAGGGCCGCTGCAACCTTACCAACACCGCTGAGCTGGACGACTTTATCCAGCACTTTGCTTTCTCGGACCAGGCGGGGATGCCCGGCAGCCTTCCCGGGAGCGACTCCCATCTCTTTGTGCGCAACGTCTTTGCCCGCTTTTTTGCACCCGACCTGATGGTCTTTTTTGAGGACTTGGGGGTAGCGACAGTAGTCGAGCGCGGAGGGCGGGTCTTTCCGGCTAGTAGCGATCGCCCAGCGGGATGGGTGGCGCGAACCAGGTGGCAGAGGCACTCGTCCGTTTCGCTCGGGACCAGGGTGTGCAGATCCGGCTTCGGAGCAGAGTCGCTCGCCTTGCTCCATGAGGATGACCGGTTGCTGGGCGTGGCCCTGGAGGGGGGGAGCAGATAGGTGGCGGGGCTGTCATCATTGCCACAGGAGGGGCTTCGTACCCCAAGACCGGTTCCAGCGGCGATGGCTACCGGTTGGCGGAGCAGGTTGGCCACACAGTGGTTCCCATCCGGCCGGCGCTGGTGCCCCTGGTTGTCTGCAGGTACGGAGCCCCGGGCGATGATGGGTCTTTCGTTGCGGAACGTTGAGGTACGTCTGTTGCTGGATGGGCAGGAAGTGGCCCGCGAGTTCGGCGAGATGCTATTCACCCACTATGGCATCTCTGGCCCGATCATTCTCACCTTGAGTGGCCCAGCCGTGGTCCGGCTGGGCCAGGGCCATCTGGAAGTGGCTATCAATCTCAAGCCGGCCTCAGCCCAGAGAAGCTGGATGTCCGGCTGCGACGCGATCTGGATCAATATGGCAAGCGGACCTACCGCAATCTGCTCAAGGGATTGCTGCCCGCAAAAGATGATCGATGTCGTGGTGGCGCGGACTGGCATCCCTCCCGACAAGCCAGGCCACCAGATCACGGCTGTCGAGCGGCGGAGGCTGCGGGAACTGCTCCATGACTTTCGGCTGACGATCGTGGGCCATCGCCCGCTGGAGGAGGCAATCGTGACGGCCGGGGGCGTGGACACGCGTGAGATCGATCCTCGCACGATGGCTTCACGCCTGGTTGGAGGCCTGTACTTTGCCGGTGAGGTCCTGAACGTGCAGGCCGACACTGGTGGATACAATCTGCAGGCTGCTTTCTCAACCGGCTACGTAGCGGGCAGGGCGGCAGCAACGTCTGTGACGGGTGGGAGCCCGTCAGGTTCATCGATCCGGCAGAGATAGCGCTGCCGAGTGGCAGAGGATGGTAGATTGGCATCGAAAGGGATGACGCGAAGGCGTGCCAGGTGGTCCATACCCGGTTGGCTGCAGGGACTGCTGGCCGTGATCCTGGCGGCCAGCATGCTCGTGATCTTGGCCCTTGGCCTGATGCGAACCCGCCTACCGATAGTCGTAGAGGTGGATGGTATACCATCCCAGGTACGTACCCACGCTGCGACGGTGGGTGCGGCACTGGACCATGCGGGGTTGGACCTCTACCCCGAGGACCTCGTCTGGCCGGACCTGGATGTCCCGTTGGCCGCCAATACCGTCATCCGGGTGCAGCGGGCGAGGCCGGTGGTGTTGAGCGCAAATGACCAGGTCCTTCGGATCCGCACCCACGCCACAACGGTTGGGCGAGTTCTTGGCTGAGGCCGAGGTGGAGGTTGGCCCTGCAGATGAGATTTGGCTGGATGGCCAGCTTGTCGATCTGAGCGCACCGCTCACAAGTGCGCTGCGTTCAGGCCAGCAGCGCCAAGGCGCAGTTCTACACCTCTCCGAGGATCGCGACACGGATGATCCACCAACGATACGGATCCAACGGGCCACGTCTCTCACCCTGGACGATGACGGCACGACAAAGACCCTCCACACAACCCTGACCACGGTGGGCCAGGTGTTGCAGGAGTACGGCGTGACCCTCTATATGGGCGATAGGTGAGCCCGAACCTTCAGGAACGCGTCACGCCGGGAATGACGTTGCAGATCCAGCGCTCCGTGCCGGTCCAGGTCGAAGTCGATGGACGCTTGATACATACCCGGACGCGGGCTGAGAGTGTGGCCGGAGTCTTGGGTCAGGAGGGAATCGCCTTGGTGGGCAAGGATCGCGCCGAGCCAGATCTGGCCGATCCGGTTCGGCCAGACCTGACGATCGGCGTGACCCGAATTCGGGAGGAGTTTGCCGTCGAGTTTGAGCCGATCCCTTTTGAGACAGTCTGGGTTGGCGACCCTGAAGTAGAGATCGACAACATCCGGCTGGCCCAGGATGGCCAGGTGGGATTGACCAAGCGCCGCTTCCGCATCGTGTACGAGAATGACCAGGAGGTAGACCGCTATCTGGAAGATGTGTGGGCCGCACAACCGCCCATTACCAAGACGATGGCCTACGGGACCAAGATCGTCGTTCGTACGCTGGATACCCCGGACGGGCCGATGGAGTATTGGCGCAAAATGCGGGTCTATACCACATCCTACACGGCGCGCTCTGCGGGCAAACCCAAGACCCATCCCCGCTATGGCTACACCCGTCTGGGCTGGTTTCTGACCAAAGGCATTGTGGCCGTGGATCCGGAGGTCATTCCTCTCCGGACAAAGATGTACATACCCGGCTACGGAATTGGCCGGGCAGGCGATACGGGCGGCGGTGTTAAGGGCAAGTTTGTCGACCTCGGCTTTGACCAACACAACTACCAGTCGTGGCACTGGTGGTCCGACATCTACATCCTGACCCCGGTTCCGCCCAGGGATGAGATCCGTTGGGTATTGCCCGATTGGCCCAGGTACCCTGACCGCAAGCGGTAGATCAGCCTCGACCTGGGAGGAAGGTAAGGCTAACGTGGCAAAGAGCATCCCCGCACTCTTGCGCGCTCATGACCTGCATCCACGAAAGCGACTGGGGCAGAATTTTCTCGTTGATCCAGTGGCCTTGCAGCGCATTGTGGCGGCAGCAGACCTCTCGCCCGAGGATACCGTCATCGAGGTAGGGGCTGGCCTGGGTACTCTGACCCGACCTCTGGCTGAGCAGGCTGAGCGTGTCGTGGCCGTCGAACTGGACGATGGGCTGGTGCAAGCCCTGCGCCAGGAGTTGGCCCATCTGGACAACGTCCAGATCATTCACGGTGACATCCTTCGGATTCCCGATTTGGGCATCCCACACTCAGGGTACAAGGTCGTGGGCAATCTGCCTTACTATATCACATCGGCAGTCCTGCGCCGCTTCCTGGAGGATGAACCACGTCCCCAACTGATGGTGGTGACGGTCCAACGTGAGGTGGCCGAGCGCATCGTGGCCGGGCCAGGGGAGATGAGCCTGTTGGCAGTGAGCGTACAGTTTTACGGCCAGCCCAAGATCGTTACCCGGATCCCGGCCGGAGCCTTCTACCCCTCGCCCCAGGTCGATTCAGTGGTCTTGCGCATTGAGGTCGGTGAGCATCCGGCTGTAGTGCTGCCCGATGGCGTGGATGTAGCGGCTTACTTTCGAATCGTACGCGCTGGGTTCAGCCAACGGCGGAAGACCCTGCGCAACTCGCTGAGCGGAGGCCTGGCGCTGTCCCCTGCTCGCGTTGAACTGGAACTAGAGGGTGTTGGTATCGATCCGAGACGCAGGGCGCAGACCCTGAGCATAGAAGAGTGGGTACAGGTAACCGTGGCGCTAGAGCGCGTGTTGGTGTAAGGGTTCAGTCTCCCAACTGACTCCCAGCCATATCGTCCAGGATCTGCTGGGCGCGATCCAGGCGGATGACTCCCTCAGATACCAGGCGACCAGCAACAGCTTGCACCTGGTCTCCGGATGCGCCTGCAGCGATGGCAACCTGTCGGGCGTGAAGCGTCATATGGCCCCGTTGGATACCTTCGGTGGACAGGGCACGAAGGGCGCCCAGGTTCTGGGCCAGGCCCGCCGCAGCCATTACCTCGGCCAGCTCCCGTGCAGTCTGAACCCCCAAGATCTTGAGGGCGACTTGCGCACCAGGATGTACCCGTGTCGCCCCGCCAATGATGCCCACAGCCAGCGGTAGCTCCAGTGTGCCCACCAGGCTGCCCTCCCGATTCCGCGTCCAGGTGGAAAGGGATGTGTAGCGCCCGTCGCGGGCTGCATAAGCGTGAGCCCCTGCCTCAATGGCGCGCCAGTCCTGCCCGCAGGCCAGGGCCACGGCATCAATGCCATTCATGATGCCCTTGTTGTGGGTCGCTGCCCGATAAGGATCCACGACGGCAAAGGCATAGGCCTCGACAATGCCTTGGACCACCTGCTCGCCCTCAAAGTCGCCAAAAGCCAATAGTGCCGGCGGGATGATGCATTTGGCGCGGGCCAGCCGGTGGTCAGCCAGGTTGGAGAGGATGCGCAAGTGTACTCGACCGCCCGTGATCTCCTCTACCAGAGGAGCCAGGGCCTCGATGGCGGTGTTCACCGTGTTGGCCCCCATGGCATCGCGGGTGTCGTACAGAAGATGGACAACCAGGGTCGGTCCTGCGGGCGTGTCGGGAAAGACACGTACCTCCAGGTCACGTGCTCCGCCGCCAAGGGAGACCACCACCGGGTCGGTTTGGTCGGCCAGGTCGAGGAGTTGTTGTTTCTGGCACATCAGATCGAACCTGGCAGCCCATGGATCGGAAACCTCCAGAACCTGCATCTGGCCGATCATCACCGGCTCGGAGGAGCAGGTAGTGAATCCCCCTGCACCGCCCACGATCTTGGCCATATAGCTAGCGGCAGCAACCACTGATGGCTCCTCGATGGCCATGGGGATCAGGATTTCGTGGCCGTTGATGACAAAGTTGGGTGCGATGCCCATCGGGACGCCATGGATGCCTACCACGTTCTCGATCATCTGGTCAGCCCGCTCGGAGGACAAACCGCATGTGGTCAGCGTCGTGTGTTCCTCGTCACTCAGGCCAGCCCACTCGGAAACGCGGCTTGCCCGCTCGTCGACACTCAGGTCATAGAAGCCGGGAAGACGTGATGTCCTAACCATAGTCTTTACCTCCCAGACAAAGTATGAAGAAGCAGGGACTTTTTCTATCCTTCGTCATTGGTCAGAATGAAGAGAGGGCCTCTGCGGCGTTGAGTATCGGGTCCAAGAAGAGTTGAGGGTAGAGGCCCAGGAGGATCACCATGGCTGCCATGACCACGACCATGAGTGAGGCAATGATCGGTTGGCGGGCCATGTCCTCCCGGGGGTCAGCACCCAACATGGCGCCGAGTCCACGCAATGTGCCGATGACAATGCCACCCGATGCAATAACGAGGGCAAGGAGAACCAGCCCCCCTGCCCATTGTCCTCCGCTGGTTGTACCTGCGACTGCGCCCGCATCTTGTGCCAGAGGCGAGAAGGGAAGGGCCCAATTCCACACGGCTCGGCCAAGGGCCCAGTGGGTAGGGAATCCAGCTGTGAGGGGAAAGCCTGCCAATGCCAGACAGCCCAGTACCAATCCTATGGTGGCGATGGGCAGCCGTCGTGCCACGCCCTGAAGGTCGGAAAACTGGTCGGTAGTAGCACGGTGGCGGATGATGGAAAGCGCTCCGGCCAATAGGGTGGCGGCTAGCGCGCGATTGGCCATGTGCAGTAGGGCGAGAACCTGACCTTGACTGCCTCCCATGACCAGGGTCAAGAGGAGGAATCCCAGGTTGCTGAGGGCTGCATACCCGAACAATCGCCCAAAGTCGCGCTGCGCAGAAGCCATCAGGCCACCAATGGCTGCCATCACCAACCCAGCCAACTGAATCACCGTGGACACGGCGGGGTCGGTCAGCGTCCAGGAGGCGCTGCGCACAAAGACCAGTACCAGGTAAAGCGCCATAGCCTGCGCTGCTGTAAAGACGAAAGCTGTGACGATAGGTGGTGCATCGGCCGCCAGGGCGGGCATCCAAGTACCAAACGGGAAAACAGCCAACAGCATGCCGAAACCCAACATAGCAGGTAACATGGCCTGGCGGGTCATGTCCGCGCTTCCCGGGGCCAACAGCGATTGGTCCACCAGCCAAGCGGCAGCAAGCAGGAGCGGAACCGATAAGAGGGTGATCAAAAGATATCGTTGGGCGCCCCGGATGGAGGAACGCCGCCCCCCTTGAATGATAAATACTGCTAGGGTAACGCTAATGGCAAAAACAAGGACTGCCAGGGAGAAAGTCTGGAGCAAGACGATGAAGGCATATAGGCTTAGGATAGCCAAACTGAAAGGGACGAAAGACTGACCCTGTGATATCCGCCAAGAAAACAGGTAAAAAACCACAGCCAGACCAAAGATAAAAGCCATCCATGCTTGTCCCCCTGGATCGAGTACCAGGTTGCGGCCAAGAATTACGACGGGCCGACCAAAGCCAATCTCTTGCCCCAACACAAATGCCGAACGGTCCAGGGGCAAGTACAAGCAAAGAAGGGCCAGTGCGCCCACGGTTGCGGCGGCGATGAAAGCAACCAAGAACGCCCAGCGGCGGATCAGGTAGGTCACGACGGCGACTAACAGTGGCAAGGCCACGAGGATGATGGGACCTGCTATGGGGGTCACGACACAGTCCCCTCTTGATCCGGTTCGCCATTGCCAATGCCCATGGCCTGGACGGCGGCCAGGTACGAAAAGGCAAGAGCAGTCAACAGGGTGAGGGCGCCATTGAAGCCGACAATGGCCAAGCTGCGTTCCAACGTGGTATAGACCAGGTCAAAGCCTGCCAGGATGGTCAGTATGGCACTGGCCGCGCGCAGTGGCCCTCCGCCCAGAACCAGGCCGATTATGCCCATGCTGCCCATCCAAATGGCTACGAAGGCCAGTTCGATGGAAAAGCCAGCGGGCGCCAAGGGCGACTGGAACTGGCTCAGGATGCGTACAAGGGCTAGAAAGACAAAGAGTACTGCCAGCAGGCGCAGGGGTAGACCCAGTGGCCCGGCATCCCAACCCACCTTCAGCCCCAACAGGTGCAGTCCACCCTCATCGTTGTCTCCAGGTCCATCAACTCGATGTGAATGCCGGGTACCCAAGTAAAGAATGGGCACAACGAGTACTCCCACCAGGATTTTGACCACAGCAACCTCGGGTGCAATGAACCGGGTGAGGGCCAACCCTACCAGGAGATACTGAACCAGCAGCGTTGCCAGAGACAGCCGCCAGTCAGAGGCTACAAAGATGACCAGGGCTGTCAGAAACAGCCCGATGATAGCTGGTGTCCCAGCCATGAGTTCAAAAAGGCTAGAGAATGCTTCCATTCACTTTCTCAGGAATACCACCTCGGGACTGGAGAATTCCAGTCTCAACGGATGATCAGGAGCATGATGCCCAGAGCCATGATAATGAGGATCCAGCCAAACCAACCTTGTCCTTCACCGACCTGTCCGACCCAATAGATAGCGCCACCCAGCCGTTGGCCGAGCCAATTCATAGCGTGAAAGAGCCAGTTCAGATTGATAAGGCGATAGACAGGCTCGAAGTATTTCGCCAGTCTGTCGCTGATTCGGGCTAGCCAGACACCAAAGAGCCAAGGTAGCACGTAGAGGAATCCTAGACCCCAGGGCGAGACGTCGGGCAGTTGCATGGGATCCAGGCCCAGAACACTGGGCGCGATGCCCAGGACAATCAAGGGAACGGCAAGGGCGAGCATGGCCAGGAGAGCCGCAGGCGAGGGCATCCGATCTCCCGCCCGCTTTAGGCCAGAACTGAACGCGAGCACCAGCCCGGCTACCAGAAAGCTGTCGGCAACAAGTACAGGGATCAACAAACCGGATTGTGTCTTGCCCAACAACGTGCTATAGAATAGCCAGCGCCCCCTGGCGCCAGCCGTGAGCGGTATGCCGGCAAGCGATGCCAGGGCCAAGGCTGGCAGAAAGGCCGAGGCATAGCGGGCCAGAGTGGGAAATCGTCCCGCTATTGTCGACCGTACTTGTGCCCACCAGTTCTGGATGGTCAGTGGGAACCGCTGAGGCCGGGAGCTGGCTCTTCTTGTATGGGTACCATCCCACCAGATGATTATCATGCCAAGGGCGAGGGTGAGGCTAAAGAGAGGCCAGGGTACCGAATTCCCGACGAGCAGAACGAACGCAAGGGCAAGGCCGGTCTGGTGGACAGCGGTTCCAGACCAGACCCTGGCGAGTGCTGGCTGCAGCGAGTCCTTGGCCTGCTGCCCCTCTCTCTTGCTGGGTCGGGAACCGGGTTCCTCAGCCCCGGGAACGCCGGGAGGCGTCAGAGCCGAAGGGACAGGTCTCCTCGCCAGGCGATCTGCTCCCGTCCAAGCCAGGATTCCCCCGGCTAGCAAGGCTATGCCTCCGATGGTAGGCATCCACTCCAGACCGGCCACGCCGGGATCAATGGTCTGGATGCGGGCGATGAGATAGATCCCGGCACCCGCGGACAGCAAAAGACCAGCAGCATTTTCGGGTGTATGCAAGCCTCTAGGATGCAGAGGGTAGGCCAGAAGGCGAAGCAGACCGGCTACCCCTACCAGGGTGAGAATTCCCGGTGGAACCTCGCGGGCCGAGAGCGAACCGGTACCCACCAATGCGCCCATCTGCAGGGCGCAGACGATGAGCAAGAGCGTGCTGGCTATTCCGGGCACGGCCATTCGCCACGCAACCCGGTCGGCATCGTGCGGCTCAAACACAGCCATGGCAATTAGCGCCATGTCGAGCAACGCGCTGGCGATAGCCAGTGTGATCAGATTGGTAGCCATGGTTATGGCCAGGCAACCAGCCAGCGCTATCAGGACCAGCCCATGCCATGCTGTTGATTGGGGTTGTGCACCGTGAACGCCCAAGACCGTAGCCGCTGTGAGCCAGGCCAAGGTGATCCCTACCAGCAGTGCCAGGGTATCGGGGTACAGACTTGGGCTCATGCGGAAGAGATTGAGGGGCTCCCAAAAAATCTCGACTCGCTCAATGGACCCGGTTCGAAGGGACCAGAGCACAGCCAGCGAAGCTAGAGCAGCGGCCAGTGCGACCAGCCGGCGCAACCAATTGGGCAGGAACCGCCGTCCTATCAGGATCAGGATGGCTCCTAACAGGGGCCAGACAAGAGCTTGTAAGAGAACCGGCACGGCGTCGAGCATCTTTCCTGTGTCCCAAAAAGTTACCGCCCCCAATCGCACCAGGCGGGGCGGGCGGCATGAACTGTATTCTAACACAAAAGGATAGTGGGGGCAAGCGTTAGCGCGGGCGTTGACAGTGGTGTGGGGTGGTGCTACAATGCACAAAGCGAAACGCCCAGACTCACTGGGCCGCATGGCCTGGAGCAGGATGAGTGTGGGGCAGAAGAAAAGGTTCAAAAAGTGACACTGATCTTGGTGAGTGCCTGTCTGCTGGGGGTGGATTGTCGCTTTGATGGCCAGAGTTGCCCAGACGTGGCGCTGCGCAAGCTGGCATCTCAAGGATACATCGTTCCCTTCTGCCCGGAAGTGTCCGGCGGCTTGCCGACGCCGCGCCTGCCAGCAGAGATTGAGAATGCCTATGCTGGCCTTGACGGCAATGCTGTACTGGACGGGCAGGCGCGCGTAGTGGCTAGCGATGGCAGTGATGTGACGGCCCAGTTCGTCGCTGGGGCCACAGGAGCGCTGGGTCTGGCACGAAACCTGGATATTCGACAGGCGATCCTCAAGAGCCACAGTCCTTCCTGTGGGGTGGGCCAGATCCACGAAGGACGATTTGCAGGTACGCTGGTACAAGGTGACGGTGTGACAGCCGCTTTGCTCAAGCGTGCGGGGTTCCAGGTCACCACCGAAAAAGATATGCACTCCCTGGGCTCGTGCGCCCAAGATCGCGTGCCCCAGGATCCTTCAATGCCCATGGTGTAGGAGTCTAGACGCTGCCTATCTTGATTGATGGTCACAACCTAATTGGCCGGCTGTCTACCATTTCTTTGCAAGATCCCGACGACGAGGATCAACTCGTCCGTATGTTGGTGTCCTACAGGGCGCGTACGGGCCGGCGGATCACTGTCGTGTTTGATGCTGGTGGAGCCTTTTCGCTGTCGGAGGTCCGCCGCCAGGGTGGAATTGATGTTGTCTTTGCTCCACACGGCAGCAGTGCCGATACCGTTATAGCCCGGCGTGTGCGCCGCAGCCGGGACCCTCGAGGCTGGCTGGTCGTCACTTCGGATCGGCAGCTAGCTCAGACGGTGGCCCGGAGTGGCGCCAGGGTACGCAGTGCTGATGCCTTTGCCGCCGATCTGGCCCCGACGTCTGGGGCGGCACAGGAGGATACCCTGCCACCTGAGAAGGATACACCTCCAACACCGGACGAGGTAGATGCCTGGCTGGCCCTGTTTGAGGATCAGAACTAGTAAACTATCGACCCCACATGGGTACGAGGAGGATATCACCGACATGGCAACGTATATCCTAGCTTTGGATCAGGGAACAAGCAGTTCCAGGGCCATTGTCTTTGATCGAGATGGGCGAATCATCAGTGTTGCCCAACAAGAGTTTCCTCAACTCTACCCGCAGCCCGGCTGGGTGGAGCATGATCCAGAAGCGATCTGGAATACCCAATTGGATACAGCGCGGCAGGCATTGAAGGAGGCCCGCATCGAAGCGGCGCAGCTGGCGGCCCTGGGCATCGCCAACCAGCGCGAGACGGTGGTGGTTTGGGATCGGAAGACAGGCGTGCCATTGCACAACGCCATCGTCTGGCAGTGCCGGCGTACTGCTGCAATGTGCGACCATCTCCGTGATGGTGGTTGGGTGGACCCTATCCGGGACAAAACGGGGTTGGTGGTAGATGCCTATTTCTCGGGCACCAAGTTAGCCTGGCTGCTGGATCATGTGCCTGGCCTTCGAGAGAAGGCGGAACGCGGGGATGCGCTCTTTGGTACCATCGACAGCTTCCTCATCTGGCGGCTGAGCAGCGGGCGGCTGCACGTGACTGATGTGAGCAACGCCTCGCGTACGATGCTCTTCAATATCCACACGCTGGATTGGGATGATGACATCATCACCGAGCTTCGTATTCCACGGGTCATGCTCCCGGAAGTGCGGCCCTCGTCGCAGGTGTATGGTCAGGCTGATGCTGAGCTACTGGGTGCAAAAGTACCCATTGCGGGTGCGGCTGGCGACCAGCAGGCGGCGCTCTTTGGCCAGACCTGTTTCGCGCCGGGGCAGGCCAAGAATACCTACGGCACCGGTGGTTTTCTGCTGCTGAACACTGGAGAACATGTGGTAGCCTCGGATCAGGGGTTGTTGACGACGATCGCCTGGCAATTGGATGCGAGTGCTGGTGTGACCTATGCTCTGGAGGGCAGTGTTTTCATCGCTGGGGCCGTTGTCAAGTGGCTGCGCGATGGGCTGGGCATCATCAGCCACGCGGCCGAAACCGAAGCGCTAGCCCGCGAGGTAGCCACTACTGGCGGCGTCTACTTTGTGCCCGCCTTTGTGGGTTTGGGTGCGCCTTACTGGGACCCCTATGCCCGCGGAACGATCGTGGGACTGACACAAGGCACTGACCGGAGACACCTGGCCCGCGCGGCGCTGGAGGGGATCTGCTACCAGAGCCGGGATCTGTTGGACGCGATGACGGCCGATGCCATCAACACGGGTGGGGTTCGCCTGCAGACCCTGCGGGCCGACGGTGGCGCTGCTGCCAACGATCTGTTGATGCAGTTCCAGGCCGACATCATGGGCGTACCCGTCCAGAGACCGGCAGTCACCGAAACGACGGCGCTGGGAGCCGCCTATCTTGCTGGGCTGGCCGTGGGCTATTGGTCTGGACTGGATGAGGTGGCCCGCCAGTGGAGGGTCGACGCCGAGTTTACCCCAGCCATGCCAGCCGAGCAGCGAGATAGCCTGTACGCTGGTTGGCAGCGGGCCGTGGATCGGGCCAGGGGTTGGGTGGTAGACTGAGTGTCTCTCCCCGATAGGTGGGTTCTGGTCGAGTTGTGGATAGCTTCTTAAGGTTCTCTTAAGCTCCATGGTAGCCTCCCTTAAGGACAGATCGATACTCTCTGTGCTATTCTAGCGGCAGATTTAGCCTTCCGCAGGCTCTGGACGGATGATTCGGGTTTGGCGATGGAGTCCGTGGGGTTCGGGAGAGTATTGGCTCGTCCATCCTGCGGTTGGCTAGACCCCACAAATGTCATTGAACAACAATCGACAGAAAGGATCCACTATGAGCAAACGATTGTTTGTGGTCTTTGTATTTCTTCTGATAGCTGTGCTGGGGCTCGCTGGTTGCAGCGCGCCTGTGGCGACGCTGGGGACCATTGCACTAGAGGAGCTGTTGTCCCGGAGTGGGGAGCTCCAAGATCCGCAGGCAGCGCCGCCGCCCTCTGGAGCCGTGGCAGCGCCCGAGGCCATAGCCGCAAATTCTGTGCCAAAGGTCGGGCCATCCGCGCCGGCATCCTCGATACAGCCTTCAACGCCGCTGACGGGGACTGTACCAGCCGACCCCATGCTGGCCAGCCTTCTGGATGCCTTGGAGGCGAGGCTGGAGCAGATCTATGTGGGTGTGACTCCTTCAGTGGTCAATATCCAGGTACTTCAAGGAGCAGGCGCTCTGCCCTCGGGCCATCCCGATATCCCCAGTTCGCCCTCGGATCCATCCCTGCCGGAAGGGTTTCCTCCGCAGCAAGGTGGGTTGGGCTCTGGCTTTGTGTGGGATAAAGAAGGCCACATTGTAACCAACAACCATGTTGTCGATGGTGCGGAAAAGATCACGGTCACCTTCTACAATGATACCTCTGTTGCCGGTGAAGTGGTTGGCACAGATGCCCATAGCGACCTGGCAGTGGTCAAGGTCGATCTTCCGGCCAGCCAGTTGCTGCCGGTTCAATTGGCAGACTCGACTGAGGTTCGAGTGGGACAGTTGGCGGTGGCCATTGGCAATCCCTTTGGCCTGGATGGTACCATGACTGTGGGTTTTATTAGTGCTTTGGGCCGGTCCCTGCCAGTGGCAGCAGGTACGATGATGGGGCCAGCCTATACCATACCGGACATCATCCAGACCGATGCGCCCATCAACCCAGGGAATTCGGGTGGTGTATTGGTGGATGACGGGGGCCGGGTCATTGGCGTACCTACGGCCATTGAATCGCCCGTGCGGGCCAATGCAGGTATCGGCTTTGCTGTCCCTTCGGCTATCGTGCAAAAGGTCGTACCGGCGTTGATCCGGGATGGCTACTATGAGCATTCGTGGCTGGGTGTGAGCGGTACTTCACTGACTGCTGCTCTGGCCCAGGCCATGGATCTTGATGCCAGCCAGCGAGGTGTTCTGGTGATCGAAGTGGTGGACAATAGCCCGGCCAGCAAGGCGGGTCTGCAGGGCAGCGACCACTCCGTTGAGATAGAGGGGCAGGGAGTTCGGGCTGGCGGTGACGTGATTGTGGCCATCGACAATGAACCTGTGCACGAGTTCGATGACCTGGTAACCTACCTGGCCCGCAGCACGAGCGTCGGCGATACCGTCACGCTGGCGGTGCTGCGCGAAGGCGAGAAAGAAGCGGTTCGGGTGAGTCTGGCTGGCCGGCCCAAACAAGAGGAACGACCAGCGCAGACGCAGCAGGAGCGAGGTACGACTGCTAGCGCCTGGTTGGGTATCATGGGCTTGACGGTCACGCCTGATATCGCTGAGGCGATGGATCTTGGTTCCGGTCAGCAGGGTGTCCTGGTAGGGGAGGTCGTGCAGGCCAGCCCTGCTGCTGAGGCAGGGTTGCGCAGTGGCTCCGAGACGTTGGAAGTCGATGGGCAGGAGATCCAGGTAGGGGGCGATGTCATCGTCGCTGTGGATGAAGAACCGGTAGCCCTGATGGAGGATCTGTTATCCATCCTGCGGGGATCCAAGCCAGGCCAGGATGTGGCGCTCACCGTCTTGCGCGATGGTCAGCAAATCGTGGTAGATGTGACGCTGGGTGAGCGACCCGAGTCCACACCATAGACGGACGGGGCTTTCCCCTGTTGCGATTGTGACCCGTTTTCTAGCTACCTCCATGCAGGATCGCGTTGCGCCAGGTTTAACCGGCGCAACGCGATCTGTTTTGGTCAGCATTTTTTTCAAAGGCGCTATTGCCAGAAGGGGCTACAGGCCGTTGCCATGGACAGTACCGTTAAACTCGATGGTGATGGCCGCGGCGCGGCCGGCAGGTCCCAGCTTGTTCTTGAGTACTTCAACCCGGGCCTCATAGCCTCGGATGTCTTGGTAATGCCGCAACCATTTTTCACGGATGACCTTTAGCCGTACGGCAGCACAATGAGCTAGGGCCGAGAGGGCAGGGGAACGATCTTGGAAAGATTCGTGCAAGACGAGAAAGACCGTGCCAGAGCGGACCAGGAAGGGCGTCAGACGATTGAGGGTGGCCTCCAGGTGAGGTGCGGTGCCGGGGTCGGTCCAAACAAAATCCAGAGCATCAAAGACCAGGGCCGATAGGGCGCCACTGCGTGTCAATGCCTCGGCTGTGGCCAGAACCTCCTGCATGTCGTGGGTCCTGCTGATTAGCAGGCGGGAGAGGTCCAATCCACATCGGTGCGCATAGTCGGGGTCAAAATAGAGGGCCTGGTCGACATAAGCCACCTGCCCACCCCTGGCTTGGGCCTGGACCAGAAACTTGAGGGCCAGGGTCGTTTTGCCCGAGGTAGCAGGGCCCACGATCTCGCATACCCGCCCCTTGGGCAATCCGCCAATGCCCAGAGCTTGGTCGAGCTTTGCAAAGCCGGTAGGGATGTGGGGAATCTCTGCGGCAGGGCTAGCTGTCTGAGTTGATCTTCCTTTGAATAGTGACCGGGAGCCGTAGCGCTGATGGATGGTTGCCACGGTCATATCCAACTGGCGTTGTCGTTTGCGCCTGCGCTTCTTGCCCAACGTGAGTCCTTTCACGCGTGGATCCTCTCACGCGTGAAAGGATTCCATGGATAGGCTCTTGGATCGCCAGTGGGATTTTCCTCATTTCCAGCTGGCAAAAGTGCAGGAACAGTATACCGAACATTAGTTCTGGTGTCAATTTGGGAGGGAGCTGCGTTGGAATAAGCAAAGTACTGATCGAGCCCGGAGGGAACAAGGCCTAAGCCTATTCCCCGTTGCTGTCAACCGAGTACAGTGCTTTGTAGATCTCGTAGCTCAGCGACACCCGCGATAGATACTCCCGTGTTTCCCCAAAGCTGATCCAGCGCAACAAGTCGTCCCGGTTGGAGACCAATGGATCCGCTGTCCAGCTATCCACACTGCCCGCGCCGCCGTTGTAGGCCGCAATGACCAGATCCAGGTCATCGCCAAAGTAGTCCATGAGAAAGTGCAAAAACCAGGCTCCCATGCGAATGTTGGTTTCAGGAGTGAATGCATCGCCTGGCGGAATTTCTTCCTCCAACTCCTCCGCGATCCAGGCTTGGGTGGGTGGCATGATCTGCATCAGGCCCCGAGCCCCGACGTAGGACAGCGCCTCTGGATCGTAACGGCTCTCCTCGCGTATCACAGCCCAGATTAGCAGCGGGTCAACGTCAAACTCTTCTGCCGCTGCTTCCACGGTGGCCGAATAGGGCCGCGGATAACTCAACTCCCAGAAGGCCAACGGTGCTCGCGGATGCTCTTCCAAGAACTCTGCGGCAATGGCCTGAGCATCGTGCGCCTGGCCCCTTGAGGCCAATGCCTCGGCCATGGCTAATTCTACTTCTGGCGCATGTTGGGATTGCGCGGCGAGTTTGAGTTCCATGTAGGCCAGCTCCTGTCGGCCAATGGCCTCCAGTGCCCGTGCCTTTTCCAGGATCTCGCTGCCTGCCGCGGCCAGGGGCGGAGATTCCGCTAGCTCAAGCTCATGTCCAAGCTCGCGAACGCCAGCCTGCAGAGCTAGCCAGTTCAAGCCAATGCCTTTCAGCAGCGTCTCGCCCTCAGCCTGGGCATCTTGATCGTCTACCCTCTGCGCCAGTATATAGAGGCGGTAGGCGGCGTCATCTGACAGGTAGTTCTGCGTCTCTCCCAGGCGGGCATAGAGGGGCAGTGTCTCTGTCAGCCGTCCCTGCGCTTCTAGCAGTGTAGTCGCCGACCACCAAGCCACCGGGTAGGGGGATTCGACATAGAGTGCCAGTGCCGTGGCAGGGTCTTCTGCTTCCAGCAGTTCGGCCTGGGCCAGTTTGCTGTCGGCCGTATCTAGGTTCTGGAAGAGAGCTAGGGCCTCGTCAGGACGGCCAAGCTGTACCAGGGTTTGGGCGAGGCCCAGTTGAGCCGCGCCCTCATCGGGTGCCTCCGTGAGCCAGGCCTGGTATGCTGTCTCTGCCTCATCATAGCGTTTCAACCCGGACAGTGCAGCAGCACGCAAGGGGAGTGCTTCGGGGTCCTCGATCCCCCGCAGAGTCTCCAGGGCATCGCTGTAGTAATAGGCTGCGTTCAGATCCCTGGCCACCATGAGTGGATCCTGCCCTGTACTGCGCATACCTTCGAAAGCATCAACTCGCTTGCCCAGAACATCGAGGTACTCGGCGTAGGCTCCATCGCCATCTCCCTGCTCCTTCAGGTAGCGTGCCAATTCCAGGCGCAGAGCGACGTTCTCGTACAGCGCCAGAGCCGCTCGATACTCCTCCTCTGCCTCCGGTGCCGCCATGCTGGCCAGGTGCCGGGCCATGGCGATGTGCGCCTGGTGGGCTGCGGGGCTCTGCGGCCGGTAGGCAGCTACGGCCTGCATCGTTCGCAGCGCGTCAAGATCTGGCATGATGGCCTCGGCCGACCAAAGCTGTGCATATTCCTCAATCTGGGGCAGTTTCTCGGCCAGCCGGGCATACAACACTACGGCCCGTTCTGGCCGTGCCCTTTGCGCTTCACGGTAGAGGGATTGGGGCGAGCGCACATAGTCGCGGAATACCCAGGCAACGATCGCCACGACGATCAACCCTAGAAGCGCGATGGCCAGGATCCACCGCCGGCGGCCGGGCTGCCAATCAGTACCTCCTGTCTCCCGTAGTTTCACTGTGACACTCCTACTCTGACCTCAGGTCGAAGGCGTGCAGATGCCGGTCGGTAGAGCCGACGAACAGTCCTTCATCAGCTACGGCAGGGCCTGCCGCGATAGGGCCTGCGGTTCGATAACGCCACACCAGCTCTCCTGTATCCTGTACCAGACCATAGAGATAGCCATCGTCAGAGCCGAAAAAGACCAGGTCACCCCATACTGCCGGCGAAGACCGGATTGTGTCCCCGGCCTGGAATTGCCACAACGGGTGCCCGTCTCCGGCGCGCAGTGCATGGAATTGACCGTCATTGGCGCCGAAAAAGACAACTCCATTGGCAATGGCTGGTGATGACTCGATGGCATCATCAGCCCCAAAGGCCCAGCGCAATTCCCCGCTAGCGGCATCGATGGCATAGAAGTTCCGGTCAGCCGAGCCCACATAGACGGTCCCGGACTCGACGGACGGAGTGGAGACGATATCACCCTCGGTCAGGTAGCGCCACTGCAGCTCGCCCCTGGACGTGTCGAGGGCGTAGAGATAGTTGTCGCTCGATCCGACAAAAACCGTGGGTTCAGCCAGTGCGGCGCCACCCACGATGGGGCCTTCTGTCCTGTACCACCACATCCGCTCGCCGTCCTCGGCGTCCAGGGCATAGAGGAAGCCATCGTGGGAACCGACATAGAGGCGGCCAATTCCCATCTCAGGGGACGCAGTCACCCAGCCATCTGTCTCATACTCCCAGCGCGGATCACCCTCCCCGCTATCCAACGCATAGATGGTACCGTCCCAGGAGCCAAAGTAGACAGTGTCTTCCCCTGCGACCGGTGTAGAGGTAATATTGTCTGCCGTCTCGTACTTCCAGATCGCTTCTCCAGTACCGGCATCAAGGGCGTGTAGGGCATTGTCGTCGGCGCCCACATAGACGACGCCATCGCTCACGAGTGGGGTCCCCCTGACATAGTCGCCCGTACGATACGCCCAGGCGAAAGGAATGGATGTCTCTTTCGTGGGCTCAGTCGGTGCGCAACTGACCAGTAGGGCCAGTATCGCGATGACCAGGAGTCTGGCTTTCATTGGATCCCCCTATCGAATGGCGCTTGCTCTAACACGCCGCGCCTCATTGAAGTGGAGAAAACTGTGCCGGGTAGCTGGCATCAACAATAGTCCTGCTACGGTGCGTTTGCTCCAGTAGTCAATGATCCCATCCGCTGCCTCAACTACGGCTCCTTCTTCCCTCACCAGTTGCAAGCGGGATGGTTCAATCTTCTGTCTTAACTCCTCGGGCCGAAGCCCTCTGCCGATTTCACGCGTCCGGCGGCCGACATCTCGGCGATAGGCTACCAGGGCCTCAATATCAACCGCCGAGCTGAGGTCCGCTACACTCTGTCCATCCATTGCGTTCCCAGAATGGTGGATGGGCGCCTTGATCCGGTTGAGCCAGTCAACCTGGTACAGGATCTGCGGGCTGCAAGCTACCAGCAGATTCATCGTGATATCTTCGATGCGGGCCAGATGCCAGATGATCCAGGTGATGGAATGCTCGCAGTTCTGCGGGATGCAGCGGATGGCATTCTCGGTCATGTCTTGCAGTACCTCATCCTCGAAAGACCACAGGCCGGATCCAGACATCGTGGCCGAGTGGACCATGGCGTGCTGGTTCAGGAACAGTTCAATGGCCCTCTCATGATCACCCGGGCCCTCCAGGGCGTACCGCAATGCTTTCTGACTCTGGTTCCACATCTTCCGATTAGAATCCATCTCGTCTACCTTGGCGCCCTCTTCAGCTACAGGTGCCTGCGGAACCAATCGCAGGCATTGTCCATCATGGCAATTGTCACTCGACGGGCCGCATCGTCATATGCTCCCCATGCTCCAATGATGTTGCAGGCACTGTATCACAGGATCGGTTTACCGGTATTATACGTGAAACAACACGACAGGTCAAAGCGATGTTGAGATTCCAGGAATGGAGTATTTCTCCAAAAGACTGTCGGCTCAGCCAGTGTCCCAGATCTGCAACGCGCACATCGTCAAACAGCGTCGCACCACCCTGCGCGGCGTAGCGGTGGCAACCCTTCAAAAACACAGTCAGTGTCTCGCCGCCTGCCCGGACGGTAACTTGAGTGTGTACCCAGACATCCTCCCCGATCTCATCCCAAGGGTGCCAGGCCATAGATGCGGCCTGCCACTCTCTGCCGCCGGCGAGGTCCATGCCCAGCGAGAGTTCTACCGGAGATTGGCTGCGAAAATGCTTGCCCCAGGCCTCGATCTGGTAGTGATGCCCGGGGATGGTCTGGACCTCGCGGTAGATACCGGCTTCGGCGCTGACAAAGTCGAATGTGATCTCTTGCGAACGCTGGCCGCTTTTCACATTGGCTAGATTCTTGTATTCATGGACGCAATGTGCAACAGCCCCTCCCTCTGACGGTACGGATACCGCTCTGAAGGTTAACCTGGACAGTGACCCCAGAGGCAATGCTGATGCAATAATCGCGCTATCCAACTGGAGAGAGGGCTCGCAACCCTACCGCCCTAGATCCTCCACACGGACATCATCGAACAGCGTCGCGCCCCCTTGCGCGGCAAACGGGTGATGGCCCTTTAGGAAAACCGTCAGAGTCTCGCTGGAGGCACGAACCGTCACCTGGGTATGTACCCAAACATCTTCTCCAGTCTCGTTCCAGGGATGCCACATCACGGATGTTGCTTGCCAGTTTTCCCCACCAGTGAGGTCCACGCCCAGCGATAGTTCCACAGGCGAGTCACTGCGCACATGCTTTCCCCATGCCTCGATCTGGTACTGGTGGCCGGGGATGGTCTGCGCCCGGCGGTAGATGCCCGCTTCGGCGCTGATAAAGTCGAACGTGATTTCCTGAGAGCGTTCACCGCCGTGAATGTTGGCGACATTCTTGTTCTCATTTAGACATGAGGATGCTGGCGCACCCGGCGCCAAGAAAGCCTGCCAACCAACAGCAACAGCCCATCCCGGACAGTCTTCGCCCAGCGGCGAGGCCCCCGGGACAAAGCCAGCTTCCATATCCCATTCTCCGCCCTGCTGGGGCGGAAGTGGGGGCTGGGCTCTGGTCGTGGCCGTTGGCGGTCGTGGGCTCGGCGGTCGCACCGTCGCCGGCAGGGATGCTGTGCTGGTAGGGGGCAGGGGCGTCTGTGTCGGCGAAGGGACGGGCTGCGTGTCCGTTGGAACGGCGGTGGCGGCTGGCACAGGCGGGCTGGGAGTGGCTGTGGCGCCCGTCGGAGAGGCCGATGGGGATGAGGTGGGTGTGGCACTGGGTTGGAGCGTGAGCGTTGGTCGCGGAGTGTTGGTTGCCAGTGCCGGCACAAGCCGGGTTTTGATTGGCGTGGCCGTCACTGCTGGATTTCCAGGCGAACACCGAGTCATCACCAGTCCGACCAAGCCCGTCCCAACCAGAAAGAACCAGAACCATCGTTGTCTTTTCATCGCCAAGTGCCGCTTTCTCTGCGGGTTTCCTTCCTCGTTCAGACCTACGACATTATACTCGAGAACCGAACTGGCTACAAGCGGTCCGAACGCCTGGACCTGTATTATGCATCATGTCTGGCGAGAGGTCAAACTCGCTGAGCGTGCCCATTCTCGGGCTATGGCGTATCTTCCCCTCGACGAAGCCTCTTCTTCGGTGTCAGGTACGACCGACCCGGCCCAAGCCTGGGAAGCATCGGCCCTCCGCTCCGCCTTCTGGGATCTCGTTGCACGGCTGCCAGAGCGGTTGCGAATCGTCATATTGGCGCGCTACGAACTGACGGGGCAGCCCCAAGTCCTCTATGCTCAGATTGGCGCCGCGTTGGGCGTCAGCGGCGAGCGGGCACGCCAACTGCATACTGAAGCTCTGATCTGGCTTCGCCAACCCGCTCACTCCCAGCAACTGCGCTCTCTCCTGGGACGCCACACCCTGGCCGACTATGAGGCGGTAGAAGCTGAGACTCAACGTTGGTTGCGGTGGCGGGGAGGGCACAATGGCCGGTGAACTCAGTGCTGTCGACGCTCGTGCCCAGGCTTCGGACTTTGTCGCCCAATGCAGTCTCTTGGGTCTGCAAGAGCGCCTGCCTTTGTGTTGGCCAACACCCTCCGACGTCCCGCCCTCGCCCAAGTACCGATACCGTTCCCAGTATGTCTATCTGGGCTGGCAAGACCTGCAAGACCCGGCAGCCTGGGATGAGCTGTCCGACTTTGACCTCGTCTTGCGACTGGTCGACTTCTCCGGCTTGCGTCCTGTCCTCGCTCAACGCCTGGGTTGGTCCTCACCCCGAGGCCAGATTCCCTTCGACCCGGTATCGATCTTTCTCCTCCACGGCTGGCAGATCACCAACGCTTGGAATCGGGCCAAAACCCTGCGCAACCTGGCCAAAAAGCGCTATGCCGACTATGCAGAACGTTTCGGCTTCGCCGCTGGCGCCTTCCCCACCGAAGGTGGCCTGCGTCACTCCCTCACCGCCCTGGGACTTCATTCTGACGCCAACGGTGACTCGGTGACCGTGAAAGTAGATGAAGAACGCACGGTCGAGGTTGCCATCCAGTACCTGAATCAACTCCTGGTTGGTGCCGTTACGTTGATTCGTGAAGCCAACCTGCTTAGCCCCGAGGCATGGAGCCAGGCCCTGGTTTGTCCCGATGGATTGCTCCACCATGCCGCATCTCGAATGCGCTGTGCTTCCGTGCAAGAAACCTGTTACCACCCTACCTCTCCCGACAACCCACGTCCCTGCCCGGCCAAAGAGAAGGAGCGCCAGGGCTGTGATTGTGACACCTTGGTTTGCGCTGATGCCTGCCGTCAGGCCACACCAAGGGATACTGAAGCTCGTTTTGTCTGGTACACCGGTTCCAACCAGCCCAAGTCTAGCCCCAATCGATCTACTGACCCGACGAAAAAGGACAAAAAGAGTGACGGTGAGCCTTACTACGGTTATCGGAGTTTACCTCTATTGCTGTCCGATCCCAACCGCCGTTTTCACCTCACCTTGCTGGGCGATTTCTTGGCCGCCAACGGGCGCGAAGAGGTCCCGGCTACGGCCCTCCTGCTGCAATTGTCCCGCTTCTATCCTCACCTGGACCTGGATGCGGTGGCCGGTGATGCGGGCTTTGGCTACGATGTATTCTTGCGCACCGTCTACACCCTCGGCGCCAAACGGATCGTCAATCTCCGCGCCCACGATACCGACAAGAACAAAAAGGAATGGCCCATCCGGGGCTATGATGACCGAGGTCGGCCCATTTGTCTTTTCGGCTATGCTTTCACGGCCAATGGTTTTGACGCCAACCGCCAACGATACAAGTGGTTCTGCGCCAAAGTCTGTCTCCAGGAAGATGCTGAGCCCCTTGTCGCTCTAGACAACGTCAGCTACCCACCTGGTGAGTGTGGATACCAGAATACCGACCACTCCTATGGTCGCATCTTCAACCTGGGGGAACGCTTTGCCAATGGCTCCATCCGTCTGGCTCGCGACCTGCCTGTCGGCTCCCCGGCCTGGAAACGTCTCTACCATCGAGCCCGAAACGCTTCAGAAGCTCGCAATGCCACCTTCAAGCACTGGGGGCTCAAACGCTTACCTGTCTACGGTGGCCTGCGGGGCAAAGCACTTACCTTCCTGGCCGATGCCTGGTCGACCCTGACAACCTTGGCCCGGTTGGTACGCGAAGCGACCCTGGCTGCTTACTCAACCTGAGCGTAGCTTTCTCCCTCTGGACGCCTCGCGAGCGCCTTTTCGCGTGGCGCGTTACCCCCTGCTTGCTGATCGCTTCTTGGCCTCCCTGAGGCAACCTCCCAGGTCTTCTGGCTTGCCCAAGACTCTTGGTGACCCCAAATCCGCAAGAGGTTAGCCTGCCGATATTCTTTAGCCCGGTTTGGGGTTCATTTTGCTTCGTTTTAACTCCCGTTCCAAGGCTCCGTCGAGCCATCAACCCCAACTCTTAGCGGTTCTACCCTCCCTAGCCCTGGTTCAAGGATGAGGAAAACGGGCACGGTATCCTGGCCGAATAATGCCACCCAGTCAGGGATCTGCTGCTGAGCACGAATAACCCAAAGGGGTTGTTCATCTTGAACGACGGGCTTTCGAACGGATGAGAATATTCGGCCAGGACAGAGCATCCTCAGATGCGAACGAAGAGTGTCCCACAGGCAGAACATTCCGCATCAGGGGATGCTCCGATGCCCGGGCGCCCGAAATCTCCTCAACCCGATGGCCAACGGGGGCAATGAACACGACTCCATCAGGCTCCACCGCCTCGACCGTGGCCTGCTACCAGCGGTAGCAGGTGCCATCGGACTTGAATGCGCTGCCCTTTATCGTGTCACCGATCCGTATGCGAACTAATTCCCAGCCAGCCCACCTTCCAGGAAGGTAGCTTTACGCCCCTCGCCGGATCACCCGCCCCGGCCGGCCCCTTGTCAGCTCCCCATCCCCAACAACCACCTCACCGTTGACAAGCACGGTCTCAATACCCGCTGGATACCGCAGCGGATCCACATAGCTTGCCCGGTCCTGGACCGTGGCCGGATCAAAGACCACCAGATCCGCCCTGCAACCCTCCCGGATCACACCCCGATCCGCCAGGCCGAGCTTCTGGGCCGGGAACCCGCTGGCCTTCCAACTTGCCTCCTCCAGGGACAGGAGCCCCTCGTCGCGCACGTAATGGCCAAAGATGCGGGCATAGGTACCAAAGAAGCGCGGATGCATGATGCCCCTGACCATCGGCCCATCGGCCGACACGCCCAGTCCGTCGGTGCAGAACATCACCGCCGGATGTCGCAACTGCATGCGAACATTCTCCTCGGCCATCAAGAGCACGACCATGCCAATGTTGCCGGCGGTCTCGCGCAGGGCATCCAGCGCCCAGATGAGGGGATCCTTTCCCTCCCTGCCGGCCAGATCCGAGATGGCGTGGCCGACGTAGGCGCGCTCCGCCGAGCTAGAGATCAGGACCTTGTCCCATTCGACCTTCCCCACAATGTTGCCACCACCGGCCTCCATCTCTTGGACGATGCGCGCTCGTTCCTGAGGGTCGTCGAGCCGTTCGAGCAACCGCGGCGTGCCCCCCTCCAGCGCCCACTTGGGCAGCAGCGCGGCCATATAGGTGGCCCCACCGGCATAGGGGTACATGTCGGCGGTGACGTCCAGTCCCTCGGCTTGCGCTCCTTCGATCATCGCCAGGGCGGCGGGCGCCTGGTCCCAGTTCTCGCGGCCGGCCGCTTTCAGGTGGGAGATCTGGACCCCGGCCCCGGTCCGGCGCCCGATCTCGATGGCCTCGCCCACCGCCTCGCATAAGGTCTCCGCCTCGCTCCGAAGATGGCTAAAGTAGAGCCCGCCACGCTCGCCAGCCGGCCTGACCACCTCAACCAGTTCTTCTGTGCCGGTAAAAGACCCTGGCGGGTAGATCAGGCCCGTCGATACGCCGAACGCGCCCTGATCCATCGCCTCGTGGACCAGCCCCTGCATCCGCGCCATTTCATCTTTGCTGGGCGCATCGCTGCGGTAGCCCATCACCTCCGCCCGGATCATCCCCTCTCCAACCAGCGGCACGACGTTGACCGCCATCTTTGTCCGCTCCAGGTAATCCAGAAAACTGCCAAAGGACGACATCTCTTCCCAGGGCATGGCCACCCCGGGCGGCAGGAGCATGCTCAGGGTCTGGAGCGTATCCTCTTTGTACTCCTTTGTCAGCGGCGCCGGTGACAGACCGCACTGCCCGGTTACGACGGTCGTGATCCCCTGCCGGACCAGGCTCTCCGCCTCCGGCTCGACGAGCAGCGACAGATCGGCGTGAGAATGCATGTCGATAAAACCGGGGACCAGCACACGGTCTGTCGCGTCAATGACGGTTCTGGCAGTAGCGCCCTCCAGCGCACCGATGTGGGCGATGCGGTCGCCCTCCACGGCCACATCACCCCGATACCGGGGCGTGTTCGTGCCATCAACAAGCTCTGCGTTTTGGATCAGAATGTCTAGCATGGACTTTCCCCCTTGTGTCAAAAGCTGGCATGCTCTTTGTCAGAGGTAGAACCGCTTTGTTCGAACACCAGTGGAGATTGTACACCTGTTTGGGGGTTTCGGCAAGCGTCAGCGCGGTGCGATAGTGCAAGAGACCTGACAGGTTTTCCGAAACCTGTCAGGTCTGGCTAAACCAGGATCTGGGGGTCAGGCTAGAGCGGCTTCCTGTACGTCATATGCTGCTTGACCACCCGGAAGCCCAGGCTCTCATACAGCCGCCCGGCGCCATTCGGGTTCTCGGCGTCGACTTCCAGGGCGGCCTCCTCCATACCCAGCTCGCGGAGCGAGCGCAGGCTGCGGGCGAGCAGGGCTCGGGCCAGGCCGCGGCGGCGCCAGGGGCGGCGCACGCAGATGCCCTCAGTATAGCCCCGCTGGCGGCGGTACTCCCTGTTCTCGGCATGGTCGATGTAGTTCAAGACCATGCCGGCTACCTGGTCGCCATTCCAGGCCACCTGCCACAGCTCAGGGCTGAAAGTCGGTGAGCCTCGCCATTCCTCAAACCGCATGAGCTGCGATTCCGTCTGCCCCCAGTGTTCGTGGAAAGCCTCGTCCGCGGCATCCCGGACCTGGAGGAGCTGGTCGGGTCGTACCGGCCGGACCTCCATGCCGTCAGGTAGCGGTAGCTCGGGGACGTCCTCCAGATGGGGGCGGACCATGTCCAGGTGGTGGCGCACAGCGGCATAGCCCTCGCTGGCCAGCAGCGAACACCAGTGGACCTCGGTCTCGGCAGCCCAGACGTCGAAACAGCCTGGTCCCGTATCCGGACGGCCGTTCCGAGATTGGGATGCAATCTCTCGCAGGCGGCCCTCGTTGTGGCGCAGCATACTGCGGCGGATGCCCAGCCCCCGCCAGGCAGGCAGCAGGTGGGCAAAGTGCGCGTACAGCCTTGTACCAGTCACTTCCCGCTCCCACCACACCCGGCCGTAGCCGATCACCTGACCGCTCAACTCTACGAAGAGCATGTCCTGGTGGGGGTCGCTGTTGATCAGGTGGCGGTAGGTACGGGCCACGTCATCAACAGTGTCCACCCGCTCCAGGCCGTCAGCCTCTTTGGAACCTTCCAGCACGGCCACCATGGCCGGGTAGTCGACCTCGCTGCGGAAGCCGCGAAAGGTGAGGCCCGGGATAGCCGGTGCATCGGGTATGAGAATGGTCCTACTGGTGGGCCATTCTGTTTGTGGGATAGATAATTCGTCTGTCCGTTGGGCCCTTCGTTCTAGCGTTAACACGTCAACTCCTCCTGGGAGACGTTCAGTCCTAAGGTTCGGTTCCAGGGGCCTGGTGGTTTCACGTCAGGCCTCTCGGCTTGCAGTTCATTCGATGGTGGCGAATCTCCGGGCGAGATCCCGCCACTCGGGCATCTGGTCCAGCTCGGCGGTCCGGAAGAACTCGGGCCAGATCTGGCGCAGGTGATCGACCCCGCGCAGCCAGTCGAGTTCGACGGCGGCATTCAAGTGCCGGAAGCACCCCGGCCAGTCTCCGCCCAGGGCCCAGGCCTTGGCCGCCACGACGTGCGGATAGCCGCTGGAGGGAGGTTGCTCCTCAAACCAGCGCTCGTAGCGCCTGGCAAAGGCCCGGAATTCATCCTGGCTCATGTCTGTGATATTCTCTGCCGGCCAGTGGTTGATATAGACCTCATACTCCGCAGTCCTCTGGAAGCCCACGTTGCCGGCAACGCCCATCGAGCCCACGTTGTTGTCCCAGCAGTGCCAGCCGATGGTAGAGAAGCCCCGAGCTACCGCCTGAGCGGCGTTGGCCGCCGCGGTCAAGGTACCAAGACCCTGCCGCCGGTATTCCAAAGCGGTATTGATGCCGATCTGACAGCGGTCGCCATGGACATAGTTCACCAACGACCAGCCCACGATGGCGCCATCGTGGACCAGGCACGAACCAAAGCCCTGCTCCAGATAGGCAGCCTCCGACCGCCATTCGTGACGGATCCAGCCAAGGACGCTGTCCCGATTCCTCAGACCCGAAGCCAGCAGATCCGCATTGACGCGCCGCATCGAGAAACCGTCGGGGATGCGCTCTTGCCAGTCCGGTATCTTGGGCGATGCCAGCGTATAGTAGCGGCGCCCGGTCTGGATGGCGTACGTGCCCGCCAGCACGGCGGGCAGCGCAGCAGCCCACTGTTTGGGATCGCAGAACAGCACAAAGTACCGGTCGCGTGGCAGGGCGGCGTTCAACGCCGCGTTAAAGGCATCGTCGTCGCTCCGGCCAGCCAGGTAGTGCGCGCCACTGGAGTTCAAGTATACCGTTCGGGGCTGCGCAACGTCGTCGGCATAGACCTCGCCACAGCAGTTGCCGTCCAGCACGGCGGTAACATTCAGATGGATCTCGGCCAGGCCGGCCAAGATGGGCCGCACCCGTTCATAGTCTTTCTGTTTGACTCTTTGCATCGGTCCCCCCTACACTGCTTCCCTGGCGGCCGTGGCAATGCATCTGCCCATCGTTGGGAGCACCTTCCTGGAAGCCTCAAGCCTTCACAGAAGGCCGCTTCCAGGAAGGGCGTGAACGGCCCTCAGGCGGGCGTTGCCTTGAGGCCTGCCTCGGCAGCCCGTTCAAGCTCGGCCAGAAGCCGGGACTGATCGGCCGCTTCATCCATGGGATCGAGACGCGCCACGTAGCGGTCCCAGAACCCCTGCAGGATGGCCGCTGGATTGCAGGCCACCCCCTGCTGTTGAAAGTACTCACAGGTGCGCTGGATGTCGCGCTGCAGGATGGCACGGGCGTTGTCGTTGGCGTGCAGGTTGACCACCTGCGGAAAGTCGATGAGCGAGATCGTCGGCGCCGAGTCCTCAGGCTCCCAGTACAGGATGTTGTAGGCCGACAGATCGCCGTGGACCAGGTCGTGCTGCAACATCAGGTCCACGTTGCGCAGTACTTCACGGAAAAGCGATTCAGCCTCCCGGGGTTCCAGGCGGACCGTGTTCAGTGTAGGCGCGGCCATGACCTCATCGCCAAGGTAGGTCATCAGGATGGCGTTTTCGCTGGAGGCCACAGGCCGCGGCACCGCGCCGCCGGCCTCGTGCAGCCGTTCCATGGCCGTGAACTCGTACATCAGCCACGACGTATGCGCCGCTTGCAGGCCAAAACTCGTCTTGTGCCGGATGGCGCGTTCGATATAGCCCGAATCCCGGCCCGCCGGCCCGCCGCCCGCCAGCAGGATATCGCGTCCCTGGCGGTACATCTTGTCGTTGCGCAGGTTGCGAAACATGCGGGGCCGATAGACCTTGGCCGCCAGCAGGTCCAGGCCCGTGGCCGGGTGGGCCTGGCAGCAGTAGACGCTGGCCTCCTTGCCCCCCTTGACCAGGGCTAGCACGTCTGTGATGAGCCCCTCGTTGTAAAAAGTATAGAGCGAATTCAGCAGCCAGCCCGCCTCGTAGCGCGACGGCCGGTAAGTCGGTTGGAACCCCAGATCCACGTCGTCCAGGTCATCGGTCAGTTCAGCGATGATCTCTTCCCGGGATCTCTTGAGCATCTGCCTGACCCTGGGCTGGCGTCGCCCTGCCTTTGGGTCCGCCCAGAGCGGATCAAAGAGTTCTTCATACTGCTCGTATTTTTCTATGCTTGCGTCGTCTTGCATCACCGTTGGTTCTCTCCTGTCATTCCCGCATGCTCTTAGCGGGAATCCACCTCACAGTGTCATGATCATGTGAATGTCCTCGGGCTCCAGCGCGTACAGCTCTGGATGAGGCTTGTCGACAAGCCGGAAGCCCTGGCTCTGGTAAAAGCCCACTGCCGACCGGGAAGGCGAGGCCGAGACGTACAATTCTGTCGCCCCGTCCTGCCTGGCCTGGCGGATGGCCTCCGCCGTGAGCCGGGTAGCAATCCCCCTGCGGCGATAGCCGTTGCTCACGTGCAGGACCGCCAACTGGGCCGTGGTACCCGCCAGCTCGGGGCGGTAGATAACCAGCCCCACCAGCAGGTCCCCATCAAAAGCTCCGAACATCGTCCCGCCCTGCTCCAAGAGGGGCTTCCAGTCCCTCACCTTGGCCGGTACACTGTGCTCCGACTCGCCCTCGGCGAACCAGCGGGGCACCGGCCAGTCCACGCTTTCCGATTCGAGCCGTCCATCCCGGAAAAAGTAGCCCAGCGTCACGTGCTCAGAGCGGTCGATTTCTGCGACCCGGTCTATGTCTGACGTATGCATTTCTTTTGTCTCAATCATAAAGCTCCTCCTTTCATGGGCCCCTCGCGGTTTGGGCCATGGATGGGCCAGGAAAGCGCGCTGAAGCGCGCACTACGAACGGTAGTGCCACTTTCTGGGCCCAGTGCATGGCTTTTATGGGCGCGTACTAGGAGCGATCTTACTCCAGGGCTCTGGTCGTTAGATCCCTGCCGGGCCGCAGCACCTTTTCGTAGGCGTCGCGCTGCTGAAAGACGTGCATGCCGGCCCGCTCGTAGAGCCGCGTCGCGCCGGTCAGGCTCTCGCCATCGACGCCCAGGCCCACCTTGTAGATTTCCCGGCGGTGAAACTCGGCCAGGGATTGGCGCAGCAGCGCCAGGCCGATGCCCCCGCGCCTCCAGGGCCGCAGCACACCGATCTCGTCGATCCAGGCGACGGTCGGGTCTACCTCCCATTTGGGTCGGGACATCAGCGCGCCAGCGAGCTGCTCTCCCTCGGCCAGGGCCAGGAAACAGAGCGATGGGTCGAAGGTTGGGTCGTGCTCCAGCCAGTGAAGCCACTGCTCAAAGGTCTCGCCCTCGACGTAGCCCCAATGATCCTGAAAGGCCAGCGCCATGAGATGGTACACAGCACGGTCATCCTGGCCAAAGACATAGGGCCGTACACTGATGCCCTCCGGCCAGACCGGATCTGGCGGCGGCACGTCCGGCTGCATTTCGATACGCATCCGGAAAAAGCAGCGGGACAGCGCGAACCCATGGGACAGGAAGAGCTCGTGAGCCGTCGCATTCTCGTGCGGAAAGATCGAGGCCAGGACCACAGAGGCTTCCGGCGGCGCCTTGTCCAGACTCTGCCGCGCTCGCTCCTCCGCCCAGGCGATCAGGTAGGCGCCGATGCCCAGGCCCCGGCAGTCCGGATGCACGTACCAGGCCACGTAGTGACGAACGTGCGGTCGCATGTCCCACAGCTCGACAGAACCTACCAGCCGCCCGCCTGGCTCGAACACCAGATGCGTGTCGGTCTCCATATTGAACTGGGGCAGGCCCCACTCGTTGAGCTGCTCGCTCCGGTTCGTGCCGGCCATCCCCGTGTCGGCCAGCGCGGCAGTGTTAATCAGGTCGATGATCTGATCTGCATCATCCAGGGTCATCGGCCGGACCGCAAAGCCCCTGCGTTCCCTTTCGCCTTGGTTCATCGTCATCGTCTCACTCACCCCTCGCGCATCGACTTCCAGTAGGATATGCTCGTCCTCCGTACCTGGAAGCCCAATCGCTCGTAAAGGCGCATGGCGCCGGTCAGATTCTCGGTATCGGCGTCTAGGTCAGCCGACTCCATGCCCGGCGTGCTTTAGGGCATGGAGGCTCTGGGCCAGACAGCGCCGTGCCCAGCCCCCGGCGCCGGTTGGCCCGGAGTACAGCCACGGTGTCGATATAGCCCTCCCGGCGGCCGGTCAGGGCGATCCGGTCGGGGTTGATCTCGTTTAGCCCCAGGCCCACGATTTCGCTGGTTGCCTCATCCTCGGCCAGGAGAAAGAGTTCTGGCCGCATGTGGGGCTTCTGGATCCAGTGCTGGAATTCCTCCAGCTCGCCCTCGCCGTGGTTCCAGTGATCGCGAAAGGCTGCGTTGTCCACCTGCCAGACCGCCTCGACATCCCGCTTGGGCTCAAAGGTCCGCAGCCGGATGCCGGCAGGCAGCTCCACCGGCGGCAGGTTGCCATTGAGGGGCCGGACCAGGTTCACCCAGTAACGCACGGGTTCCAAGCCAAAGGCTTTCAGCAAGGCTGAGCGGTCCAACTCGACGTCGCTGGCGCTGCATTGGAAGTTGACCGCTCCCTCGCCAAGCTCGGACAGATAGCCGGTTGCCCGCTGATAGGCTCGTTCCAACAGCCGGCGGCCCAGTCCTCGCCGCCGCCACTGGGGATGGACCACACCCCAGCAATAGATCGTGCTGTCCGCCTCCCCGCTGCCCGGGCGCACGTATAGCTTGGTCCAACCAGCAAGCTGGTCGCCGTCCCAAGCCAGGAAACAGTCGGTCTCCGGGTGCTCGGTCGGGAAGCTCATTTCATGTTCCATCTCGGCCAGGGTCGTAGCCCGCTCCTGTTTGTCAACAGCATCCGATTCGTTGATCAAGGCCACCAAGGCACCAAGGTCCTCAGGGCGGTAGTTGCGAATGATAATTTCCCTATTCATGAACTCTTCTCCTGGTGTGAACAGACCTGACAGGTTTTCGTTCCAGTTTGTACGGCAAAAGCGTTCTCCAAAGGACAAGCCCATCCCCCGTTTGGCCGGTCGCCAGAAACCTGTCGGGTCTTGATTTGCATCATTTTCTGCCCCACACCACCCAGTTGGCGCGGCTCAACTGCTCGGCGTGGATGCTCAGACCGGCCTCACGGAACATCGGCTGCAGCGTCTCCAGATAGGCAAAGTGCTCCTCCTCCAGTTCCTCGGGCCAGCGGGCCAGCGCCGCCTTCAAGTCTGCCCGGCAGTGAAAGATCACGTCGCCGATGGCCAGCCGCCCACCTCTACGCAGCACGCGGGCCATCTCCCGCACGGCCGCTGGCTTGTGGTACTCGGGCAGGTGGTGGAAGGCCTGCGTGCTGCCCACGGCGTCAAAGGTCCCATCAGGATAGGGGATTTGCAGGAAAGGCGCATCGACAACGCGAAAGCGCACGTCCCCCCAGTTCCCCTCACGCGCTTTGCGGCGCGCCTCGTCGACCATTCCCTCTGTGGGATCCAGCCCGATGACCCGGCAGCCCCGGCACAGGGCGAAACGCCGGGCCAGCTCACCGGTCCCGGTGCCGATGTCCAGCACCAGGTCATCCGCCCTGACCTGGCATCGAACCACGACCAGGTCGAGCAGGTCATTGTAGCGCTCGTAGTAGATGCATGCCTCAGCAGCGGTCCAGCGGTCATAGCCACCGGGCTCGGACCAAATCCACCCCTTCTGTCGCTCATCCATCTCCATGCCCTGCCTTCCGCTCGCGCCCAATTGTCTGTCGAGAGCCATCATGGCTGGTCGTAGCTTGCCTCGTCCTCGCCGCCGTCAAGTCGATGACGCCCAACTTTTTGAGCGCCGCTGCCCGCCGCTGCTCATCATCCAGCCGCTGAAAGAAGGTACGTACCAGGATCGCGGCCAGTACATAGAGCCCACAGGTGATCACAAAGATCGGCTTGAAGCCGATGTTGGGATTCTCCTGCATGTACCCGCTCAGAATGGACCCAAAGATCCAGCCCAGACTCCAACTCATGCCCATGAGCCCACTGATGGTGGCACGCTCCCGCGCCGTCACCTGCTCCATGGCAAAGGCGTCGTAAAGCGGCCCGCCCATGTTCATCAGCGCTGCCCGTATCCAGAAAGCAAAGGCTGCCAGCGACAGGATCGGAACAAAGCCGATGGTCAGCAGGAAGGGAACCGACAGAAGCTGAGTGATGACCAAGGCCCGGATACGGCCCCAGCGATCGGCCAGCATCGGTGCGGCCAGCGTGGCCGTACCGGTGATCACCGCCGACACGGCAAACAGCATGCCCAGGACCCGGTCGGTGATGGGAAAACTCCCCTTGAAAAAGAGGTTCATGTACGGGATCAGGATCGCGGATCCCATCGAGATCACGATGTAGGGCAAAAAGATGCGCAGCGCCATCCGCGGACTGCTGAGATTGCGCCAGGGCCAAACAGAACGGATGCGGTCAGCGGCCGGCCGGGGCTGCTCCTTGATCATGAACAGCGGAATCAGGGACAACGCCCACAAGGCGGCTGTGACGGCCAGGGTAGCTCCATAAGCCACCGAACTCTCGACATCCACACCCAAACGCTGGCCAAAGAAGGTGGGCAGGTAGCCGCCCACCAGCGTTCCAAAGAAACCAACCAGCGTCGTCAGACCAAAGTGCGCGCTAAAGAGCGAATTTCGTTCTTCCTCCGTCGAGTTCTCCATCATAAAAGGCGATGCCGTGACCATCCACAACGACATCGAGACACCAAAGGTGATCATCGACAGACGCAGCCAGTTGGGGTCCGGCGCCAGCACGATGCCCACCGTGGCCAGCGCCCGGCCAACGTTGGCCAGTAGGAGTGCTCGCTTGCGGCCGATATAGTCGACCATGACCCCGGCCGGGACCGCCGCAAAGAGAGCAATCAGGTTGGGCAGTGCCTGCAACTGCCCCAGGAAACTGCGCGGATAACCCAAGCTATCCACATGCAGGTTGAAAATCAAAAGGTATATGCTGAAGCTCAGGCCAATGACAAGCTCGCTCAGCAGATAGAAGCGCGCGTTCGGGCTAAACTGCCCCAGCCGCCTCAGGTAGCGGCCGACTTCTTCCATCGTCCTTTCCCCCTTCTCCACACATCGGTGTGCTCTCCCCTCCTTGCCGGTAGTCCGCAGACCTCGGCATAGGTCCGTAGTAGGCATTCGAGTGACCCGCCTTCCCGACGTTCATTGCGCGAATCGGGGCGCTGAAGCGCCCACTACGAGCTTTGGCTACAATCTATCGAGTATAGACCCTGGATCCCGGTGGCACATCGGCCAGGTGGAGGATTTGACCATTGGCCATCTGGCCAATCCTCCAACACGGAATCGAGTCCACCGCTCCCCCCATCCAGCCCTGGCCCTTTGAAGGGCAGAAAGAACCCATACCCGATCCAGTGCCATGCCATACCGCCTTGCGAGGGCACCGGGGCCACACACAACAAAAGCCGTGGGACACATCCCACGGCTTTTGGACGGCGTACGTCCAGGGAAATAAAAAAGGCCGTGGGGTTTGCAGTGCCCCCACGGCCCGTAGTAAACAATAACTAAGGGCATTTGGGCGCACTACGACAGCGGCGACCAGCGTCGCCGGCAGCAGGATCGATGCACTGTGCAATCATGTCGTAGAACATCCAACGGCCTCCCTTCATGAGATGGTATTCGGCAGTGACCATAGGCCACTGTCCAGGATTCTAGATCAGTTTGGCGGAAATGTCAAACCGTAGCCACCGCCTTGCACGACTTGAAACTGGAGCAGGATCACCAGTCCGATGAGGGCCACGACGGCGTACTCGATGAGTACGCGACGCGTCAGCCGCCCCTGGAGCTGCTGGTTGGCCAGGCCGGTTGCCACGTAGAAACCCAGCAGCAGGATCAGGCCACCGATGACGCCCTGGATGCGCCAGTAGTTCATGGCCCAGATGAGCTCACCCGTGATCAGCCCGGCGATGAGGGCATAGAGCGCCGTGCGGCCAAAGCTTCGCCGCGCGCTTCGCAAAAGCTCCAGGGCCAGGAGTGTGCTGATCAACGTAACCTGCGTGGCCGAGACCAGGCTGCGGGCCTTGGCCGAATAGATCAGGACGAAAGCCACCAGCGCCAGCAGGTAGGCCCAGGCGTTCAGGCTCAGCCTGGCGGCCAGGTAGCGCCGGTGGGTGGGATCCACGGTATAGTACTCGGCGCTGATGACCAGGATCAGGATGAGGCCGGTCAGCAGCATGCCAGCCATCCGGTAGAGCAACGTGGGCGCCTGGGGCAGCAAGACCACGGCCAGCAGCACGGTTAGCGCCGGCAAGGTCCAGGTGACAAAACTGAAGCGGGCTTCTATCTGGCGCGCGGTGGGATGGGAGCGTACAATGACGTCGGTTCCACTGCAGACGATGCCCACCAGCAGCGCGGACATTAACACCGTTTGGGAAATGCTGATGGTCAGAGGAGAACCCAATACGGTCAGGTCCCGCATCCAGCTCGGGAGCTGTAGAAATACGTCCAAGATTAGGCCCAGCACAACCAGCGTGGCTACGACGCTGGCCCGTTCACGATAGAACATTCGCCTCCATCTCCTGTCGGGCAATTCTACACCTCCGACCTGCATTTGTCAACCTGGTCTGGACTGGTGATTGCCTACGTCTCACCGCAGAGACGCAGACCGATGACCTGCGGGCTGTCATCGGATTCTGGGACCGGATCCTTAGGGGCCTCAGGACAGGTTGAATGGAGCTTGGTGGGAATGACAGGTGCGGTGACATGACTTGAATCGGAGCAAGAACCATCGACGTTCGGACTTGACAATTAGAACATTTGTGCGTATAATGGGGGTGAGGAGATGGGCATATGGGCTTGATGCAAAAGATCGAAACCTTGGGTGAAGCGGCGCAGTATGATCTGTGCACGGCCAGTGGCGCCCCGGCGGGCAGACTCAAAGCATCGAAAAGGTCGATGCTGCCAGATCGCGATCTGGATCGCTGGATCTATCCCACCAAGATGCAGGGCGGGAAGCGGCTGCGCGTACTCAAGGTCCTGATGACCAACGTCTGCAACAAGAATTGCTACTACTGCGGCCTGCGCGCCAGCCGGGATGTACCCCGCACCCAGTTCACACCGGACGAGCTGGCTCGGGCCTTTGATCGATTGGAGCGGGCCAACCTGGTGGATGGCATGTTTCTCAGCTCTGGGGTGTGCGCCAGCGCCGACGGCACGATGGGCCGCATGATCGACTGTGTGGAACTGCTGCGCAACCGCTACCAGTTCTCGGGTTACGTTCACCTCAAGATCCTGCCCGGCGCCTCTGAAAGCCACATCGAGCGAACGCTGCAACTGGCCCAGCGGGTATCGATCAATTTGGAGGCGCCGAATCCCGAGCGACTGGAGGCCATCGCGCCCCGAAAGGCGTTCTTTGAGGAACTGACCCGGCCGATGAGGATTGCCAAGAAGCTGATGGACGCCAGTGGCGGCCGTCTGGCACCATCGGGCCAGACTACCCAGTTCGTGGTCGGGGCCGCCGGAGAGGCGGATCGTGAGATCTTGTCCACCATGGACCAGCTATACAGAGATCTGGACCTGCGGCGGGCTTACTACAGCCGCTTCAACCCCATTCCGGGCACCGCCCTGGATGGCCGCGAGCCCACGCCCGCCTGGCGGGAACACCGCCTGTACCAGGCCGACTGGCTGCTGCGCTTCTATGGCTTTCGCTATGAGGACCTGGTCTTTGACCAGGAGGGCAACCTGCCGCGCAAGGCCGATCCCAAGATGCTGTATGCCCGCAACCATCCCGAGCAGTCCCGATTGAGGTGAACCGCGCCCCCCGGCGGGAGCTGCTGCGCGTGCCGGGACTGGGTCCCACTTCGGTGGGGCGGCTCCTTGCATGGCGGCGGCAGGGTACGTTGCGGGAGCTGGATGATCTGGGCAAGGCCGGCGCCGTGGCAGAACGGGCTGCACCCTACATCCTGCTGGATGGCAAGAGACCGCCCCACCAACTGGCACTGTGGGAGAAGTGGCCGTCCTGAGCAGGCGCCAATCCCCAGACGCTGTCATCGTTTCCCATTCATCCCCTTTGACACCTGCGCCCCCTTCCAGTACAATACGGGCCATACCTAGCGCAGGAGTAGAACCATGGAATTGGACACCCAGACGACCGTCGGGTCCCTCCGGCAGGCGGTGGCTGCCTTTGTCGACGCCCGCGACTGGCAGCCTTTTCATTCTCCAAAGAACTTGAGCATGTCCATCGCCATTGAAGCCGCGGAGTTGATGGAGCATTTCCAATGGCTGACGACTGAGGAGGCGCGGGATGCCGTCCAGGAGCCTGGTGAGCGGGCGGCTGTGGCCGATGAGCTGGCTGATATTGTGATCTACTGCCTGAGCCTGAGCAACGCCCTGGATCTGGACATCAGCTCGGCGGTGATGGGCAAGCTGCAGACCAATGAGCACCGCTACCCGGCTGACGAGTTCCGGGGGAGGTTCCGCCGGCCGGAGCGCGATAGGGTAGACAAATGACAAGCTACGGAGTTTCTTGTTCTGGGATGGCCCACAATGAGGACCGCGAATAGCCGGCTATGGAACAAGCAGAAATCATCGAAGGAGAAGCGAAGAATGATATACAGATCGCGACACAGAGTAGCTCTCGTTGTGTTCTTGGTTTTGCCAAGCCTGTGTGCTCATGGAGGTGGATGTTCCCATGGTAGGCAGCGCCTACGAGGGGGTGACCCTCACGGCAGATTATACTCCAACTGCCAGTGCGAATCCCCATGCACCGGCAGAGCCATCATGGAGAGGCTCACTGCAATCGTGCCTGCCCCGCTACGGCGATCCCCAATTCATGGTGCGGATTGCTGAAGACGCCAGTGATTACGAATCTCAGCCAACAACCGCTGACCTGAATGGCGACGGGTGGGAGGATGTTGTGCTCACCAAAGTGAATTTCCAGTCCTATGAGACCTTTGCGTTGGACATACTTGCCAGCGATCAAAAAGGCGGCATGGTACTGGCAACGCCTGCCATCTTTCAGGGACCGGTTCCTTGCGTACAGAACCCGCGCCAGGTTGTTGTCGCCGATTTCAACGGGGATGGCCGGTCTGACCTTTTTGTGGCGGATCATGGTTACGATGCACACCCGTTTCCCGGGTACCAGAACACGCTGGTGCTGAGCGCCCCCGGCGGCAAACTGGTGGACGGTACGAGCGGATTGCCCCAGCAGAGTGACTTTACGCACTCGGCAGCCGCCGCGGACATAGACAGGGACGGCGACATCGACCTGTACAACGGCAACATCTGGGGAGATGCGGAAGATCGACCCGCAGATCCTGCTGAACGACGGCAGCGGCAAGTTCTCGGTGGGCAAGAAGCGCCTGCCGCCCCTGGTGAGCCTGAATCAGAATGGCTACACGACCTGCGCCTTCAGCGATATTGACGACGATGGGGACCCAGACCTGATCCTCGGCGACGCCGGCGACGACATCAATAACGAACACTCGACGCCAAATTCTGAGGTGCTGGTGAACGACGGGAAGGGAGTATTTGGCCTGCTGCCTGACTCCATGACAGCGAAGGACCATGATACTTCTGACATCGCTCATGACATCGAACCCGTCGATCTGAATGGCGATGCGTATCCGGACCTGTTTATGGTGTACGAAAAGCAGCCGGCCCAGGGGAGCTATATCCAGGCGTTGGTGAATAACCGGGATGGCACATTTCGAAACGAGACTACATCAAGACTGGATCCTGTGGATCGGAAGGTCTGGATCCCATACCTGGAGCTGCGGGACCTGGATCGTGACGGCGACATGGATCTCTTGGCCAAACACACGGACTATGAGGATCCCGACCCGCTATTGTTCCTAAACGATGGCCAGGGCCGCTACCGCCGACAGCCCCTGGATTTTCACCTCACCTATCTCTACTACTCATTTCTCGACCTCGACCGGGATGGTGGACAGGACCTGGTCATGGTCGAATTCCCACCACCGGAAGATGCTTATGCAATCCGAGATCGGGGCTGCCCGGTGTTTCTACCCCTCATCTGCCAGCGATGTCCTTCAGACAACTGACTGAGGGGTTGAGCCAGGAGCGCAAACATGCAGCACATAGAGATCCGAAACGGGACAGGTGAAGATATTGACTTTCTACAAGAGATGCTCTACGAGGCGGTGTACTGGCGACCAGGGGGCGAGCGGCCGCCGCTGGAGGTGGGGCTGGCGGATCCGGAGTTGGCCAAGATCCTTGAGGACTGGGGGCAGCGAGCAGGAGACAGGGTGGTGATCGCGGTCAGGCAAGACGGGCAGCCGGTGGGTGTGGCCTGGTACCATCCCTGGCGCCAGGATGATCATTCCTACAGATTTGTCAACGAGCAGATCCCGGAGATCGGTATCGGCGTAGTGGGTGAAACGCGCCGTCAGGGTGTTGGGAGCGCTCTACTGGAGGCATTGATCGCGCGGGCCAGGAAGAGTGGCCTTCCGGCCCTAGGCCTGCGTGTTGAGTTGGAGAATCCAGCCAGGAGGCTGTACGAGAAGCTTGGGTTCAAGCCTCAGCGAGCGGAGGGCGGGTCTCTGATCATGGTACTTGACTTGGGAGACAATGAACCTGTGAGGAGTGAGTAGGATAGCCTATGGAGCAGATCAAGAGGGTAGCCATCCTGGGTGCGGGGGCGATGGGCGCTTTCTTTGCAGCCAGGTTCCACGATGCACCAGGTGTTTCGGCGGGTGTCGTGGCCCGGGGCCCGCGAGGCGAGCGGCTGGCGCGCAACGGGCTGGAGGTCAATCGCGAAGCGTATGCCGTTCCGGTCATCCATCCTGACCAAGCTGACGTACCGGCCGATCTCATCATCGTGGCGCTGAAACACCACCATCTCCTGGAAGCGGTACCCGACCTGAAGAACCTGGTTGGGGAGGAGACAACCATCGTCTCGGTGATGAACGGACTGGATAGCGAGGAGATCCTTGGCGCTGCCTATGGGATGGACAAGGTGCTGTATACCATCTCGGTGGGCATCGACGCGGTGCGTGAGGGGAACCAGATCACCTATACCAAGCCGGGCATGCACTATTTTGGAGAGGCGACCAACGCCCAGCTCAGCCCTCGGGTAGAACCGTACGGGAGGCATTTAGTCGCGCCGGGATCCCCATGAAACGCCCCACGACATGCTGCGTATGCTGTGGTGGAAGTTCATGGTCAACGTCGGCGCGAACCAGGCATCGGCAGTAATGGGGCTCCGCATCGGGTTTTTCAGTCATCGCCGCAGGCCCGGGCATTGATGGAGGCGTTGATGCGGAAGTGGTCCAATTGGCCCAAGCTGCCGGGGTGAATCTGGTGGCCGGGGAAATCGAGGATTGGATCACCGTTCTCAATACCCTGTCTCCCCAGGGCAAGACGTCTATGCTGCAGGATGTGGAAGCTGGGCGAAAGACAGGGTGGAGATCTTCGGCGGGAAGGTGGTCGAATTGGGCGAGATCTATGGCATCCTCACGCCGGTGAACCTGACGGTACTGCGCATCATCCAGGTTCTGGAGCAGGATCAGGCATAGGGCATCGCCGTCGTTTTCAAACCGCGCTGGAGGAGATAGCGAGCTATGGCAGAGCAGGGAATGCTCCAGGGGGCGCGCAAGCTACTCACGCTCTGCACCCACACACAGGCGAGCGAAAGCGTGCTCATCGTGACCGATCCGAAACTGAAGGGTCTGGCCCAACCGCTGGCGCTGGCTGCTGCGGAGGTTGGCGCAGAGGCCACTATCTGCCTAATGCCGGTGCGGACAACCCACGGCCAGGAACCCCCCGCCCCGGTTGCCGCAGCCATGGCCGCGGCCGACGTCTTTCGCGCCGGTGTCGGTCTCTATCACCCACACCCAGGCAGTGAAGGAGGCTGCGCAGGCCGGGACGCGGGGCCTGGTACTGACCGATTTTAGCCCTGGTATGCTGGTGAGCGGAGGCATCGAAGCCGACTTTGCAGCCCAGGCACCGATCTGCCGCCGCTTGGCGGCCATTTTCGAGGGGGGGAAACAGTCCACCTGGCGACGCCCGCGGGGACGGATCTTTGGTTGGACGCGACCGGGCGGCGGGGCAATGCCCTGACCTGCATCGTGGAACCGGGTCAATTCTCAACGGTACCCACCATCGAGGCGAATTTCTCTCCCGTGGAGGGCTCGGCCCGGGGTTCATCGTGGCTGACGCCAGCATTCCCTACCTGGATATCGGCTTGCTGGATGAGCCGGTACGAGTGAAAGTGAGGAAATGGGTCCATAGCCAAGATCGACGGCGGCGCACAGGCCAGCGTATTGCGCAAAGACTTCGTGGGGCAGGCGATCCCCCTGTGTACAACGTTGCCGAGCTAGGGGTCGGGCTCAACCCCCAGGCGCGGCTGTGCGGGCTGATGTTGGAGGACGAGGGAGTCCTGGGGGTGGTACACATTGGCATCGGCACCAATATCACCCTGGGCGGGCATGTCAAAAGCAAAGTACACTACGATCTGTTCATGCATGGTGCGACGCTCGACGTCGATGGACAGATCGTTCTGCGTGATGGTGACCTGATATCCGTTCTCCTGCCTTGAGCTACTCCCAGGGCCGTACGGGCAGCAGAAGGAGAGCCAGCGTACATGCCCGCTCCAAACTGGTCCTGTTCTGGAGTTCATGATATAGTGTGAACCGATCTCCGGCCGATGGGCGGTGGGGACGGTACCGATGGACAGGTCGGGAGAAGAGCACAGGACCTGAAGATCAATCAAGTAGCGAGAAGAAAGGGGAACGAAATGAAGCAGTTTTGTTTGACCACTTCCATGGGCAAGCGGCTGATCGGCAAAGCAATGGTCCATCACCCTGACCTACAGGCTGCTCTTGACACAGGAACCCTGGTTGTCATTGCCGGTACGACGAACGGCTACGTGGCTGAAGAGGTCCTCAAGTCACTGGGGCAAGCTGACAGATTCTCGCGGATTGGATTCCGGCGGGGCATGACGACCGCGCCGGGCGCCAAGGCGCCCAAAGCCAATTTCCCGGGTGACGTGGTGATACGCGACGGCAAGTGGCAGAAGGGCAAGACGATTTTTGACGTCGAGGACAGTTTGAAGGCGGGCGACGTGATTCTGAAGGGGGCCAATGCCTACGACCAACACGGCTGGGCTGCGGTACAGATGGCCACCCCAAAGCTGGCACGATCCATGCGGCCATGTCAGCCATGATCGGCCGGAGGGTGCGGCTGCTGGTGCCTGTGGGGTTGGAGAAACGCGTGCTGGATGACGTGAAGAGCTTGGCCGATTGGTGCAATGCTCCTGGGGCAGAGGGCCCGCGCCTGTACCCCATATCAGGTCAGATTTTCACGGAGGTGGATGCCATCAATTTGATGACGGGAGCGGAGGCGCGCTTGATCGCCTCCGGAGGGATCTATGGCGCGGAAGGCGCGGCCTGGCTTGGCATCGACGGGACGGCAGACCAGATCGAAGCAGCAGCCGACTTGATCAAATCCATCGCCAATGAGCCACCCTGCGAGGCGTAGGCAGACCTTTTGTCACGGTTCTGCGAGTCCTTTGACGAGTGAGTACCAAAAGCCCCAGTAGGGACCAAGGATCAGAGGGCGGGATGCCTATCGCCAGACGGTACCGCTACCTGCTTCTCATCACATCCCTTATGACCTATCTCCTGATCACGGCAGGCGGCATCGTCTGTGTCACCGGGGGAAGCATGGGGTGTCCCGACTGGCCAGGGTGTTACGGCCAGCCAGTGCCTCCTATGCGGATGGATTCCATCATCGAGTACTCTCACCGGTCGTCGCTGGCCTGACATCGTTACTCATCGTCGCCGCGGCAGTCGTGGGCCTGTGGCGATACCACTCGATCCGGTGGGTGAGCCGGTCGCTGGCGCTTGCCGTCGTCCTCCTCATTGCCGTGATCATCTTTGGCGCTCTTGTGGTTCTGCAAGGACTGTCGCCCGGGCTGGCGGCCGTTGATCTTGGCTCGGCGCTGATGGTACTGGCCCTTGTGCTGACAGCGACCGTGGTGGCTTTTGCCCGTCATGCGGATCCCACCCTGCCTGAAAGGCTCCTGTTCCACAGCGCTTTTGCCAAGTTGACCTTGTGGACGCTCATCGCTGTATTCATGGTTCTGGTGAGCGGGGTCCTCGTCGCAAAGAGTGGCTCGCTTGTCAGGTGTTTGGGCTGGCCCCTGTATGGCGGGCAACTGGTGCCTGTCGATGTGCACGGCTGGCTCCGGGCGGCGCGTCTCCTACTCGCTACCGTAGCGGGCATGCTGCTCATCGCGGTGGTCGTGCAAGCCTGGCGCCTGCAGCCCAACAACGGGGCAGTCCGCCGCGCCGCGACCGGGCTGGGCATTCTATTCCTGGCGGAGATTCTGGTCGGGGTACTCATTCGGCGCAGGGCTATAGCATCCTTCTACTGGTATTGTACGTAGCGCTGGCGGCTGCGCTGTGGGCCGTACTCGTCGTGTTGGCCGTGTTATCCGTGCTTTTGTCACCCGGGCCCGTGGAGGCGCGCGGCAGGGCCGCGTAGCGGTTACCCAAAGCGCAGATTCCACTTCCAGGGAGAATGCGATGATAAGAGGTGTCCATGCCATGCTTTATTCCTCCGCCTCGGAGGAACTCCGTGCCTTTCTACGCGATAAACTGGAACTCAGATCCTTCGATATCGGCGGTGGGTGGCTGATCTTTGATCTCCCAGGGGCCGAAGTGGGCTGTCATCCGGTTGACCTAGAAAAGGGCCGCGACTCTGGCGCACAACACGTCTCGTTCTACTGCAACGACATCGAAAGTACGGTGGCTGAGCTATTGGCCAGGGGGGTCGAGTTCACCGGGCCCACCACCGAAACAGAATGGGGCACTGCCACGTCTTTCAAGGCCCCAGGGGACTTGGAGATTGTGCTGCACGAGCCAGGCTACGTGCAGCCGTCCTGAGGAGGAGAACCATGTCATCCATCACCTGGCGGAGAAGGCATGTGGCTACCTGCACAGACTATGTCTGGATGTCCCGAGCAGGTCCGTAGGCAGCCCAGGCAACCGGGCATCAACAGAGTTCTTTGCCCAGACGGTGGCATCTTTCGGCTTTGGCACAGAGTACCGGGAATTCGACTGCATTGACTGGAGCCATGGAAACGTCCATCTCGAAGCTGACGGCGAGCCTTTTGAGGCCTTGTCAGCCCCTACTCCCTGGACTGCCAGTCCAGCGCTCCTCTGACTGTTGCATCCACTGTTGAAGAATTGGCAGCCAGCGAAGTATCGGAAAGGATCGTGCTGCTCCACGGGGAGATAGCCGCAGAGCAGTTGATGCCCAAGAATTTCACCTTCTACAACCCCGACCACCACAAGCGGATGATTGACTTGCTGGAGAACAAGGCCCCCAGGAGCCATTGTCGCCGCTACCTCTCGGGACCCCAGATGGCGGGCGGGGGTATATCCCTTTTCCCCTTATCGAGGACGGCGATTTCGACATCCCCTCGGTCTATATGACGGAAGAGGAAGGGGCAAAGTTGGCCCGCCATGCGGGTCGAAAAACCGTCCTTGACTTTCAGGCAGAGCGGTTGCCCGCCAAGGGCTGCAACGTCGTCGCTCGCAGTGGGAGCCATTCCGGTCGCAGGGTGGTGGTGTGCGCCCACATTGATGCCAAGCAGGGCACCCCCGGCGCCCTGGACAATGCCACCGGGGTGGTGGTTCTGCTCCTGCTCGCTGAGCTGCTGCAGGACTATTCCGGGAAGCTTGGCCTGGAGATCGTTGCCCTGAATGGCGAGGACTATTACTCTGCCCCGGGAGAGATGCAGTTTCTCAGAGACAACGAGGGCAAGTTCGAGGAAATCGCGCTGGCTATCAACATGGACGGAGCGGGCTATCACCAGGGGAATTCAGCCTACTCTCTGTACGGCTGCCCCGCGGAGATTGCCGGTCCGATACGCGGGGTGTTTTCCGTCCAGGCAGGCATGATCGAAGGCGAGCCATGGTACCAGAGCGACCACGCGATATTTGTCCAGCAGCAGAGGCCGGCCCTGGCCATCACCTCGGACCGGTTCGACGAACTGTGGACCTATGTGGCACACACGGCCAGAGACAAGCCAGAGATGGTGGATCCCGGCAAGCTGGTCGACATTGCCCAAGCCCTGCGGGTTCTTTTGCTGGACCTGGATGGGATCCTGTCATAAGAAGGCTCAATACGCCCCGGCTCAAGCCAGGGCTGTGGCTGAAGGCCGCCAGTTACCATGTCCGTACCAGCGCCGCTAACCCCAGAGACCCTGATGCGGGGCTTGCGCGTCCTGTCGGAGCGCGACCCGGATCTGGCCCCGATCTTGGAGGATCTGGGTCCACCCCTCATGTGGGCGCGGGAGCCTGGGTTCCCCACGCTCATGCACATTATCCTGCAACAGCAGGTATCGCTCGCGTCGGCACAAGCAGCCTATGACCGCCTTCTTGCCGCGGCGTCGCCGCTTACCCCGGCCCGGTTTCTCGAACTGGATGATGGCCGCCTCAAATCCATCGGTTTCAGCCGCCAAAAGACCGGCTACGGCCGCAGTCTGGCGCACGCGCTGGGCAAAGGCCATCTCGACCTGGCCGCGCTAGGGACGATGGACGACATGGCTGTGCGGTCGAGCTGACCCAACTCAAAGGCATCGGGCCGTGGACCGCGGATATCTACCTCCTGATGGCGCTCCGCCGGCCGGACATCTGGCCCTTGGAGATCTCGCCCTGGCCGTTGCGGTGCAGCGGATCAAGCAGTTGGCCGCACGCCCCACCCCGGACGAACTCGAGACCATTGGTGAGAACTGGAGGCCGTGGCGGGCAGTCGCTGCGCGGCTCCTGTGGCATTATTACCTGAGTAGCATCACAGGGAAACAGCCCGCAACCATCGTAGTCTCCTGAGGTCATGGGCGCTGTCGCCACAGTTTCGAGGCGGCTCGGCCCTCGTAGAGAACAAAGAAGACCATGCAACTCCTAAAGACAAAACTGTATGTCCCACCTGTGCGACCAGAGTTGGTCCCGCGACCAGTGTTGATCGAGCGCCTGAACGCAGGGCTCCACCGCAAGCTGACGCTGGTCGCTGCGCCTGCCGGCTCGGGAAAAACGACACTGATCAGCGCCTGGCTGCATAGCAGCAACCGGGCGTCCACGTGGCTCTCCCTCGACGGAGGCGACAATGCTTCCGTCCGTTTCTTCGGCTACCTCGTCGCTGCGCTTCAGGAGATTCAGAAGGATATGGGAGAAGTCGTGGAGCGCCTTCTCGAGACAGTGCATCCCCTGCAGCCCGAGCTCCTGCTCACAATGCTGATCAACGACCTCGCTACCGCCGAACCCTTTGTTCTCGTTCTGGATGACTACCACGCCATCACCGAACCAGTTGTCCACCGTGCGGTGGCCCTCTTGCTAGAGCGAATGCCGCCCCACATGCACCTGGTCATCACCACTCGCCACGATCCACCCCTGCCCCTGTCACGGCTTCGAGGGCGTGATCAGTTGACCGAGATCCGTCAGCCGGACCTGCGCTTTTCCCGGGCGGAAACGGCCGCATTTCTCAACCGAGCGATGGGCCTGAAGCTTAGTTCTGCCGAGATTGCTACCATGGAGCAGCGGACCGAAGGCTGGGTCACCGGCCTTCAGTTGGCCGCCCTGGCTCTACAAGGCGCATCCTCACTGCAAGAGCACGACCAAGAGAGCACGGCCCGTACCATCAAAAGTTTTTCGGGAAGGCACCATTTTGTCCTGGACTATCTGGCCGACGAAGTCCTAAAATACCAGCCGCGGCCACTCCAAGAGTTTTTGCTTCAAACGTCGATCCTGGAGCGGATGTGCGGGCCGTTGTGTGATGCGGTAGTCGATATCAGGGATTCAGGATTAGAGGGGATGGAGGCCCCAGGCTTCAATCTCCCGAATCCAGGTCAGCAAACGCTGCACCAACTCGAAGCGGCCAATCTATTCGTCGTGCCCCTGGACGACGAGCGTACCTGGTATCGGTACCACAGCCTCTTTGCCGATCTGCTGCAGGCGCGGCTCCAGGAAACCGAACCGGAGCGCGTGGCCGAACTACACCGGCGAGCCGCAGCCTGGTTCGAGGCAAATGAGCTACCCGCCGAAGCGATCCACCATGCCCTGGCATCTGAGCACCATGGCCTGGCGGCCGGCGTCGTCGAGCGCGCCATTACCCGGGTACCGATCTGGTCGCGGCTGGACGTGGCCACGCTACTGGGATGGCTGCAGGCACTGCCCGATGACATCGTGCGCACCCGTCCTTGGCTGCGGCTTTTTGCCAGCCGGGCGCTTTTTTCCAGTGGGCAGACCGGGATCGCCGGGCGAATTCTCGATGATCTGGAGGCTTCGCTCCGGGCGGCTCCTTCGATCCCGGATGCTGGACCGGTCCTTCGGGCTATTTTGGCCGATCGGGGGTCCTATGCGGTGGTGCACGGCGATGTCCAACAGGCCAAGGAGTTCACGCTTCGCTTTCTGGAGCAGGTGGAGGAGGATGATGCCAACAGCCAGATTCGGGGCGCGGCTGTCCTGGGTATGGCCCATTTTCGTTCCGGTGACGTTTCCCAGGCGGGTCCGGCATTCACCCGCGCCATCAATCTCGCTCAGGCGGAGGGGATGCCCTTCGCCGCTGTACCCCTTGTCTGCAACCTGGCCGAAGTGCAGATCTGCCAGGGGCGGCTACGCCTGGCAACCCAGACTCTGGAAGAGGCCATGGAAATGGGTACGGTAGATGGGACGCCTTCCTCGCTCACCGGCTTTGTGGGGCTGGGGCTGGCCAAGATCCTGTACGAGCAGAACGATCTACCGGCGGCCGAACGACACCTCCAGGAGGGGCTGGAGCTACTGGATCGCGGGGGGATCGCCGAGGCATTTGGGAGCATGCACGCCCTGTTGGCCCAGGTGAAACAAGCTCAGGGCAACGCTATGGCGGCCCAGACGGCGATCCAGCTTGCCGTCCAAGCCGCTGAGGGCAGCGATATCCCACGACTGTCCATGGTGACCGCGGCCTATCAGGCCCGCATCTGGTTGGCGCAGGGGAACGCGGACGCAGTACTTCTCTGGGCACGCGACTATCGCCAAGTGGGCGGAGTGCAGTACCTGCGCGAATTCGAAGATCTGACGCTGGCGCGCGTACTGTTGGCCACGGGCCAACCGAGCGAGGCGCAGGCCATGCTGGACAAGCTGTTGCCACGGGCCGAGGCTGCCGGCCGCATGGGCAGCGTTATCGAGATCCAGACTTTGCTTGGCCTTTCCCTGCAATCTCTGGGGAACCAGGAGCAGGCACTCGAGGCGCTGGGTTCAGCACTCGCCCTGTCTGAGCCAGAGGGGTACATCCGTACCTTTGTGGATTGCGGCCGGCCGATGTATGCCCTGCTTGGACGAGCAGCCTCACACGGCATTGCACCAGACTATGCGGCACGCCTGATCGCTGCCTTTGATGCAGCAATACAGCAACAGGTCAGGAGTACGGCAGCTCTCCGGTTGATGCAACGCCAGGACGATCCAGTCCTGGTTGAACCCCTGACCGGCCGTGAGATGGAGGTGCTCCACCTCCTCACTGAAGGACTGTCCAACGCCGAGATCGGGCAGAAGCTGGTGATCTCATTGCCGACGGTCAAATCGCACACGCGCAATATCTACGGCAAGCTTGGCGTTCACGACCGGAAGACGGCAGTCATCCGGGCCAGAGAGCTGGGAATCTTGCCACGCTAACAACATGCGGGAACGCGCCACATATTCCACACGGCCTCCACTGCCCATGGCCTTCAAGCCAGTCTGACAGTAGATTCCATGCCCATGGGGTTCCTCAAAGGAGGAATATGGGTCTGTTCTGGAGGTAAAAACCTCGCACCAGGTACGACGTCATCCTGAATGAAGCGAAGGATCTCTTCTATGCCCAGCCGAGATTTCCCTTCGTGCCTCAGGGCATGCTTCACTTCGTTCAGAGCATGTCCTGAGCGCAGTCGAAGGATGACAGGAACCTTTTTCCTAGGTAGGCTGATCTGAAGTCCCGAGCTGGCTTGAGCAATATGCTTCGCTCCTCCTCAAAGCAAGCTGAGGATTGCCAGACCCATGCAACCGGCGTTCTGTCCCATTCCAGAGGATAAATCATACCCGAATCATACCGCTGGGATGATGCGCGTCATCCCTTTTGTATGCTATAGTAGGGTCGAGACGGAAGACTGGGCCATAGATGAGAAAGTAGTCCAATCATGGTGGAGCAGTACAGAGTTCAGATCCGGGTTCAAGGTTGGATCGGCAGGCGCTGGGCGAACTGGCTCGAGGGAATGGCCATGGTCCACGAAGGCGAACAAGACGACTTCCCCACAACCCTGCTGACCGGCCCAGTTGCTGACCAGGCCGCCTTGCGTGGCCTTCTGGCCAAGATCTGGGACCTGAACCTGGCCTTGATCTCGGTGACCGTAGGCGAGTGGAGCGCAGAACTGGAAGGGAGCAAAGCAAGTGAATGACAAAGTCAAATCCTTTGACGAGCTAACTGCAGAACAACAGCCGCAAGCCGGGGGTAAGGGCGGCACGCTGGCCAGGCTGTACCGGGCCAACTTTCCGGTGCCGGATGGTTTTGTCATTCTGCCCAGTGCCTTTGTCGATGACGAGATAAGCGCTGAAGCCTGGTCGCAGGTTCAGGCCCAGCTCAGCCATCTATGGGGAACCGCGGGCAAGACGGATGCACGGCCCCCCATGACCTTTGCGGTGCGATCCTCGGCGATGAGCGAAGACTCGGCCATGGCTTCCTTTGCTGGTGAGTTTGAGACAGTACTCAACGTGCACAGTGGCGAGGAGATCTACAAGGCCATCCACACGGTTTATCACTCGCGACACGGTGAGCGGGTTCAGGCCTACAGCAATGCCAAGGGCCTGGATTCGGAACACAAGGTCGCCGTCATCGTCCAGCAGTTGGTGCGCGCAGAGAGTTCTGGCGTATTGTTCACCGCCAACCCGGTCACCGGCCAGCGCGATCAGGCCATGATCAGCGCGGCCTGGGGCCTGGGCGAGGCTATCGTGGGTGGTCTGGTGACGCCGGACACACTCGTCGTGGACAAGGCCACGGGCCGCGTGCTCGAACGCGAAACGGCTGACAAACAGACAATGACAGTCCGCCTTGCCAGTGGTACGCAAGAGAAGATCGTCCCTGAGACGTTGGCCAAGGCGCCCGTCCTCTCTGACTCGGAAGCCGCCGAACTGGTTCGTCTGGGTACGCGAATCGAGGAACACTTTGGCCTGCCCATGGACATCGAGTGGGTCGTACCGGAGGGGGTAGATGCTGCATCCGCAGCGGACAAAGGTGCCCATGCACAGCCATCCTTCGCTATCGTCCAGGCGCGGCCCATCACGGCACTACCCGAACCTGAGCCTCCCGTCCCGACCGAGTGGAAGTTGCCCCAGGGCAGCTATACGGCCGTGCGCAACAACATCGTCGAACTAATGGCCGATCCACTCACTCCCCTTTTCGGCACGATGGGCCGGGCCGCGGTCAATGCCAGCCTGGGCGGACTGCTGGCCGATTTTCTAGGCAGGCCGGATCTCGTGCCAGACGAACTGATCATCAGCGTCAATGAATACGCCTATTACAATGGCTCGTGGACGCCCGGCCAGATTGGCCGGATACTCCTGGGCAGCATTGGGATCATGAAGCGCATGTTCACGGGCGCGGTAGAACGGTGGGTCGACATGGGACGCCCGCGCTACGTGGCCACGGTCGAGCGCTGGCAGGGCACGGGCTGGCGCGAGCTGTCGACCACCGAACTCGTGGGCGCGGCGCGCGAGCTTATGGAGGCAGCAGTCGACGCCTATGGGGCGCTGGTGTCGGGCGTCATCCCAGCCGCCTGGATCAGCGAGGGGCTGTTCGCCCTGGCCTACCGTACGCTGCTCAAAGGCCGAGACGATCCGGCAGCGCCAGTCTATCTGATGGGCTTTGACAGTCTGCCCATCCAGGCGGAAAAATCACTATACGACCTTGCCAACTGGGCGCGCACGCTCCCGGGATTGTCCAGTTACCTGAAAACCACGCCTACCTCCGAACTCGCTGTCCAGCTCGAGCCGTCCTCTCTGCAACCGCCGCGGGGAGTGGAGGCAGATGATTGGCTCGAATGGCAGGGTCGCTTCCAGGCACATCTGCAGCGCTTCGGCCACACCATCTACAACCTGGACTTTGCCAATCCGGTACCTGCGGACGACCCTGCACCATTGTTGGATACGTGTAAGTGGCTCCTCAGTGACCAGGGGGCTGACCCCCACGCTCGCCAGCAGGCCGCGGCCGACCGGCGCGAGCAGGCGACACAGGCCATGTTGAATAGGCTAAAGGGGCTGCGCCTGAAGCTGTTTCGAGGCACACTTGATCCGGCCCAGCGCTATGCCCCACTGCGCGAAGATGGGCTGGCCGATGTCGGGATGGGCTACCCCTTGCTGCGCCAGATTCTCCATGAGGTGGGTCGCCGCTTTGTCAAGGAAGGCATGATCGGGGTACCCGACGATGTCTTTTGGCTGAATCAGGACCAGGTTGAGGAAGCCGCGGCCAGGATTGATCGGGGTGAGACACTGAGCAGTGTGTCGGCCGCCATCCCCCAGTACAAGGCGATCTGGCGCGCTGCCAGGCGCGCAACGCCGCCGCAGATGCTGCCAGAACTCAAGATCCTGGGCAGAAAGATGGAGGACATCAAAGCATCGAAAGCCAGCAAGCGCGATGGCGATGACCTCAAGGGTGTGGCCGCCAGTCCAGGTAGCGTAACCGCCCGAGCTTGTGTCGTACATGGCCCTGAGGATTTCGAGCGATTCGGGGCAGGCGACATCCTCGTAGCTCCGCTCACCACGCCGGCATGGACCCCTCTGTTTGCTCGTGCCGCGGCTATCGTCACCGACGTTGGTGGCCCGCTTAGCCATGGATCAATCGTCGCCCGGGAATACGGCATTCCCGCTGTGTTGGGCACGGGGGCGGCGACCAAGCGCATCCAGAGCGGCGAGATAATCACAGTGGATGGCAGCGAAGGGAAAGTATATCTGGAACGGCGTAGCCACCAGGTCAATGCTAGCTCTGCGCCGGACTGAGTCATGGATGCACTTGATTTCAGGATCCATCAGGTTGCATGCCCGCAGTAAGACCCAACTTAACAGAGGATCAGGAACGTGGTATACTCCCCGCTGCAGGTCGGCTGGAGAGAGGTATCGAGAATTCGTGTCGTCAAACAACCACTGGACCAGTGAGAACATGCCCGATCAAAGCGGCAGGATCGCCATCGTCACCGGCGCCAACAGCGGCATCGGTTACGAGACGGCCCGCGCGCTGGCTCATGGCGGAGCCACGGTCATCATGGCCTGCCGCAGCAGGCAGAAGGGCACGGAAGCCGCCGAAGGGATTCGGGACGAGAATCCCCGTGGCGATGTCGAAATGATGCAGATTGATCTGGCCGATTTGGCCTCGGTACGCCGCTTTGCCGAGGCTTACCGGGCAAGCCACAACCGCCTGGACCTCTTGATCAACAACGCGGGGGTGATGAGGCCGCCCCAGCGCCAGGAAACAGCGGAGGGCTTTGAGCTGCAGTTCGGCACCAACCATCTGGGCCACTTTGCACTGAGCGGCTTGTTGCTGGACCTGATCGTGCGTACCGCTAGCTCGCGGGTGGTCGTGCTGAGCAGCCTAACCCATCGCGCGGGGAGTATCCACTTTGATGACCTGCAGGGCGAGGCTTCCTACAATGCAGCGGCGGCCTATGCGCAGAGCAAGCTGGCCAACCTGCTCTTTGCCCACGAGCTACAGAGGCGCCTCAAGGGCACCCACGTCATCGTCGCGGCTGCCCACCCCGGCTGGGCGGGCACAAACCTTCAGAGAAACTATGCGCTGCTCCGCTGGCTGAACCCGTTGCTTGCCCAACGCCCCGAAAAGGGCGCGCTGCCAACGCTGTACGCAGCCACCGCCCCAGATGTACAGGGCGGCGATTTTATCGGTCCCTGTGGCTTCATGGAGCTGGGCGGGGGGCCGATCAAGGTTCGCTCCAGCAACCAGTCCCACGACCAGGCGGTCGCGGACAGATTGTGGGCCGTGTCCGAGGAATTGACCGGTGTTGTGTACGCAGACGTGACTGCATAGGGGCTCAACACGGATCGAGCTTTCCGTAGAATTAATAAAAACGCGGGCAATCAAGGGGGCAACGATTGCCCAACTGACCTGTGTCAGTCCTCTTCCCAGCGGATATCCATTCCCTGGCGGTCCCCTAAAGCCTCGCGCAACAGGGTGAGCAGGACCGGATCAGCGTCCTGTTCTTCAAACCACACGAGCGAGGCGCGATCGATGTAGTAATCTTGATCCTCAGAGTCCTCTTCTTCAAGCTGGTCAATCAAAAACTGAAGATCTTGAGCTGTGATGGTGCCGATCAGCGTGTCCGATTCCTTGTCGTATAGCCGTATCATACTCACCCTCCTGGTGGAATTCTGTATCATGCAGGACCGTACTACGTCTGCTGATTATAGGGTAAGAACCTTGAAGCGTCAACTCCCTGCGAGGGGCTGAGGTCCCAACCATGCCTGACCTGGCCCGGACCCAGATAGCCTCTAGACCCCATTTGCCATTCCCTGGAGCACGCGCTCCAGTGTCTCGATGAACCGGGCGTCCTGTTCAGGCGTGCCCACCGTCACCCTAAGCCAATCACAAAGATCGTAGCTGACGCAGGGGCGGATGATCACGCCTTGCTTCAGGAGTTCCTGCTGGACATCGAGAGCATGGGGACCGATGTGGAACAACACAAAGTTGGTGTGGCTCTCGAACATAGGAGAGACCCAGCCGCTCAAAGTGCTCATACAGCCACAACCGGGATGCATGGTTGGCCCGCACCGTTCGCTGCAGGAATTCCTGGTCCTGCAGGGCCGCGATCCCTGCCACCTGAGCAAGCCGGTTCACCGGGAATGACTCTTTGACCTGATTCATCGGGGCCAGTACACTGGGCATGGCAACACCGTAGCCCAGCCGGAGTCCGGCCAAGCCGTAGACCTTGGAAAAGGTACGCAGCAAGATAACATTCTCACGTCCCTCGCGGATGTAGGCTATCGTCTCTGGGTATTCATCGGAATCGACCAGTTCGTAATAGGCTTCGTCAAAGGCCACCAGCACGTGATCCGGAACCCGTTCCATGAAGCTTCTAACCTGCTTGGCGGTGACGATAGTGCCGGTCGGATTATTGGGGTTGCAGACAAAGACTAGCGTGGTTCTGTCCGTGATGGCGTCCGCCATGGCCTCCAGGTCCAACGTTAGGTTCCTGAGGGGGATCTTGGTAAGCTGGGCACGCATGATGTGGGCAAATCGTTCGTGGTTTGGGAAGGAGGACTCGCTGGCAATGACGTGGCTTCTCTCATCCAGATAGGCCATACAGATCTGGGTGATGACGCCGTCCGCGCCGTTACCGACGACAAGCTGTTCTGGATCCACCTGGAGGGCTCTTGCCAGGGCGTGGCGGAGTGCATGGCATCCGGAGTCAGGGTATTGATTGAGCCGGGGCAGCGCCTGGCAGATCGCTGCAAGGGCCTTGGGAGAGGAGCCAAAGGGGTTTTCGTTGGACGCCAACTTGATGACATCTTTGAGGCCATACTGGCGCTGCACATCCTCTATGGGCATGCCGGGAACGTAGGTCCGTAAGTTCTTCACTCCTGGTTGGGGTTTGACTCTTGGACGCCATAGTCACTTGCTCCTGTTGATAATTCGTACATCCCCCACCACAAGTCCTTCGGGGAAGACAAAAACTGGGTTGAGGTCGACCTCGCTGATATCCGGGATACGGAAGGGGAGTTGAGAGAACTCGGCCAGTAGACTGGCCAGGGCATCCAAGTCGCAAGGACGCTCGCCGCGCGCTCCCTGAAGCAGGGGCAGCGACTTTAACTCTCTGATCATGACTCCGGCCTCCCGAGTATCCACCGGCGCCACCCGCAACGCGATATCTTGCCAGACTTCGGTATAGACACCACCCAGGCCACAGGCCACCACCGGGCCAAACTGGGGATCCCTTGAAAGGCCAAGCAGTACTTCCTGCGCCCCTTGGAACATGGGGTAGATAACAACGCCGCGGAAATCCTTGCCGGCGGCCGCGTCCTGCAGCCGGGCGAACGCAGATTCCGCCGCGGCGCCATCCTGGATATCCAGGACTACCCCACCCAGGTCGGATTTGTGCAGGATATCTGGCGAGACGACCTTCATCACCACTGGGTAGCCGATCTCGCGGCATCCCTGAAGAGCCCCTTCCACGGTGGCTGCAAAACGAATGGTCCGGGACGGGGAAGCCATTGGCATTCAGCCAGTCCATCGCCTCGTGTTCCAGCATCCGCGCCGATCCAGGAAGGAGCCCGGGGTTCTGTTGTTCGGGGTCAGGACTTGGCAAGGGTCGCCAATCCTTCTGCCGTGCCTGGTGACGGGCCATGTGACCCAGCGCGCTCACCGCCCGCTCTCCGGTGGCAAAACTGGGTATCCCTCGCGATTCCAGGTAGGGCAGCGCATCCTTGACGATCTGAGCTGGCAAAAAGGCCGCCGCGACCGGCTTGCCGCTCTTTTCGGCCGCGTCGCAGACGCCGCGCGCCAGCGACACCGAATCGAGGTAGGCCGGGGCGATGTTCAGGGCCAGCGCCGCGTCGTATTCTTCGACCAGGGCCAGCAGCGCCCGGCGGTAGCCGTCTTCGGTACCCTCGACGGTCAGGTCCACCGGATTCTTGAAGGCGCAGTGGGGGGGCAGGAACTCGGCAAGCCGGGCTTGGCCCGTCAGACTCGGTTCGGCCACGTCCAGCCCAATCTCCTCCGCCCAATCCGCCGCCATCACCCCCGGGCCGCCAGAGTTGGTCACAATGACAACCCGGTCGCCAGCCAGCGGCGGCAACACGCTGAATGCCTTGCAGGCGTCAAACATCTCCTCCACTGTTTGAACCCGGATGGCGCCGCATTGCTGCAGGGCCGCATCGTAGACCGCATCCGCGCCGGCCATGGAGCCGGTGTGGGACAGGGTCGCCCGCTGCCCCGATTCGGTCCGGCCGGCTTTGATGACCAGCAGGGGCTTGTGCCGGGTACAGTACCGGGCTGCCTCCATGAAGGCCCGACCGTCGCTGACGCTCTCGATGTACAGCGCCACCACGTCTGTGTCCGGATCGCCGGCCAGGTAGCGCAGCAACTCGACTTCGCGCAGGTCCGCCCCGTTGCCATAGCTCACAAACTTGGAGATGCCCAGGCCGAACTCCTTGGCCCAGGCCAATACTACGCCACCCACGGCGCCGCTCTGGGCGATAAGCGATACGTTTCCAGTAGGCGGCAGGGTCTCCAACGTGGGGGTCAGCTTGTGGCGCGTGTTGACGATGCCGGCGCAGTTGGGGCCGACGACGCGGATGCCGTACCGCCGTGCTACACGCACCACCTCCGCCTCTCCGTCATGATTGCCTACCTCGGAAAAGCCGGCCGTGATAATGACGGCCGCCTTGATCCCCGCCCGCCCACAGTCCTCCAGCACAGCCGGTACGGTACTTGTGGGAGAGACGATCACCGCCAGGTCCACGGGCTGGCCGATCTGTACCATGGATGCAAAGCCTGGCACAGCAACCTGCTCCTGGTCTGCAGGTAGCCCCTTGCCAGCCGGGTTCACTGCGTACACGGGCTGGTAGCCGCCGCCCTGCAGTTGGCGGATGAGCTGGTAGCCCAGTTTTCCCGGGGACGCGGATCCGATGACGGCCACCCCACGCGGGTAGAACAGACTCTGTAGGTCCATCTAAGCCTCTAACCCTGCCCGGAATGCCAGCCGGTTGGCTTCTACCCCGCGTTTCCAGCGGGAGACGACCAGTTCCTCCACCGCGGCTGGGTCCAGTACGTTTCCCAGGCGCGTCAAGCCCAGGGCAGCGCCCAAGACGTACACGTTGGCCGGGACGGGCCGTCCGTCGAGCGCCGGTACGCCCGCCGGGTCAAGGTAGTGAAGGATGATCTCCGCGGCCGCTGCCTGTTCCTCGACGGCCTCCAGTCCAGGGTAGGGTGCCTTGTCCAGCATGACGGCCGTGGGCTGCCACACGTGCCCAAAGAGCAGCAATTCGCCGCCGGGCCTGACAAAGCGCATCGCCCTCAGCGATTCCGAAAGCTCCGTGGCGATGGCCAGGTCCGCGCCCTTCTCAGAGATCTGCGGTCCCACCATCTCGCGGCCCAACCGCACCTGGGCCTTGACAAAGCCGCCACGCTGGGCCATCCCTTTGGTCGGGTAAAAGTTGGCTGGAATTCCCGAGCGCAGCGCCGCTTCAGTAATGACATCGCCGATGGTCAGGACACCCTGACCGCCTACCCCAACCAGATACAGGTCATATTTCATAGCGATGGCTCTTTCACGATGGCGTCCAAGTTACATACCTCCGCACACAGCCCGCAGCCGTCGCACAGGCTGGGATCGATCACAATGGTATCTTGACCGATATCGATGGCCGGACAGCCGGTCTGGATGATGCACAACTTGCACAGGTTGCACTTTTCTGCATCGACCTGGACAAGGCCGGTCTGGTGGCCATGCCGCACGGACTGGATGGCGCACTCTTGCCGGGCTAGTACGACTTTGACCCCGGGCAGGGTCAGGGCCTCTTGGATCGCCACTGCGGAGCCATCCAGGTCAAAGGGATCGATCTCAAAAAAGTGCTCAACACCCAGCGCTGGGACGATCTTGGCGATATCCACCTGTTGCCCACCAGACTGGAACGCCCCGGCCGTACCGGGGTTGACCTGCATACCGGTCATGGCCGTCCAGCCGTTGTCCATGATGATGAGGGTCAGGGGAACCTGGTGTTGTACAGCATTGATCAACCCCGGGATGCCGCCATGGAAGAAGGTAGAATCTCCGATGGTGGCGATGACCGGGGTCTCGACGCCGCCGTGGACATAACCCTGGGCCAAACTGATACTGGCCCCCATAGAGACCTCGTTCCAGACCGTGTCAAAGGGCGGGTTCATGCCCAAGATGGTGCAACCGATGTCGCCGGTCACCATCACCTCATCCTTTTTGAAGCGGAGTTTTCTCAAGGCCCGGTTGATGGCCAGGTAGGTTCCCCGGTGCGGGCATCCGGCGCAGACCGTGATGGGCCGGGCGGCGGCCAGGGTCTCCGCCTCTGTACTTCCCTGGAACAGGCCTGGCGGGATCGAGAGATCTAGCGCGTCCGCCAGCCCCTCCACGACCTGATTGAGGCCGTATTCGCCCAGCCGGCTGAGAGGCCCCTCCAGCTTGCCTACGATACGCCCCTCAAAGCCGGCCCGCTGGGCTTCCATGATCACACCCTGCTCCAGGTACGGTTCTAGCTCCTCCAGTACCAGGATGGCGCTACAGTGGGCCAGTAGCTCTTGCACCTGACGAGCCGGGAACGGGTGGCTGGCCCGGACCTCGAGCACTGAGACGGCCTCACGGTCAGAGCCATACTCGGCTGTAACCTCAAAACCCTCTTCCAGGTAGGCATTGACCACCCCAGCGGCCACGATGCCCAACCCGCCAGCGTTTTCCGAAAGGCGCAGCCGGTTGATGCCCATCTGCTCAATGACTGCCGCCGACTTTCCCAGGCGCGCTATCAGGTCGCGGTGCTGGTTCAGGCAGATGAGCGAACCGGCCTTGGTGTACTTGGCGATGTCGCGCTCCAGAATCGGCTCTCGAAGGGCGGGAGGAAGAGGCTCCTCCACAGTCACGGAAGCGTGTGAGTTGGCCAGCGCCGTCACCAGGCGGACAAAGACCGGGGTACCGGTCTCTTCCGAAAGGTCAAAGGCCACCGGGACCATCTCGTAGGCCTCCGCCACCGTAGCCGGTTCCAGAATGGGCAGGTCGCTCATGAGCGCGAAACCGCGCGTATCCTGCTCGCACATACCCGCGCTGACGCCAGGATCGTCGGCCACATAGATTACCAGGCCGCCATTGACGCCAGAGTAGGCGATGGAGATCAGCGAGTCGTAGGCCACGTTGACACCCGACATTTTTGTGGTACACAACGCTCGCTGGCCAGCCCAGGCCGCCCCGGCGGCAATCTCAAAGGCTACCTTTTCGTTGGTACTCCACTCCACATGGCGGTCCGGCAGATCCATCTTGAGCAGGCTGGCAATCGCGCCGGTAGATGGTGTTCCGGGGTAGCCTGTCACGACCTTCACCCCGGCGCGCAGCGCACCCAAGGCCAGTGCTTCACTTCCGGTGAGTATCTTTGGTTCCAAGTGTTCCTCCAAGTACCGAGATCCTTCGCTTCGCTCAGGATGACGGGTATGTGAAACAGACAGACTCCGATCAGACGGTCAGTGGTTCGATTTGGGCTGGTTGTATAGGCAGGAAATGGGCGCCGCCGGGTCCTGCTACCACCTGCCCCTGCCAGAGGACGCGCTGCCCGCGCTGGAAAGACATCTCTGGCCAACCCAGAACCGTCCGTCCCTCGTACAAGGTATAGCCGGCCTTCGAGTGCTGGTTCTCTGAGTGAATGGTGAACTCGCGGTTGGGATCAAAGACCACCAGGTCAGCATCCGAGCCAGTGGCCAGGGTGCCCTTGCGCGGGTAGAGACCAAAGATGCGGGCCGGATTTTCGCACAGCACTTGAACCAGCCGGACCAGGCTAATCCGGCCCCGGTTCACGCCGCCATCGTAGACCAGAGGCAGGAGCGTTTCCATCTGTGGCGAGCCAAAGCCCTGCTCCAGGAAATCCCCATTCACATCTTTGGCCTTGGCCGCGTGATCTGAAGAGACTACCTGCAGCGTGCCATCCCCCAGGCCGGCCCATATCGCGTCGCGGTCAGCAGCCGAGCGGATGGGCGGCCCAATCTTGGCCAGCGCCCCACGCTCCTCGATGATCTCTTGGGTAAGGGTCAGGTATTGGGGACAGGTCTCGGCAAAGACCTTTCGTCCGGCAGCCTGCTCGCGGCGGATAAGGTCAACCGTCCGCGCCGAGGTTACGTGGGCGATGTACAGCGGGCAATCCACAAGCTCGGCCAGGCGGATCGAGCGGAAAGCGGCTTCCTCCTCCAGTGCAGCGGGCCGGGAAGCGTTAAAGTAACGGGCCGACGCCGCGCCGGGGCCCTTTCAGGTATTTGTCTTCCAGGTAGTCAATGGCACCGCCGTTCTCAGCATGGACCATGGCCATGCCGCCCTGCTCTGCCAGGATGTCCATGCCCTTGATCAGTTGGTAGTCATCGGTGTACCAGCCCTGCTTGAGGTAGGTCAGGAAGAACTTGAACGAGCGGACGCCCAGATCCATCACTTTTGGGATCTCGGGCACTTGACGGGGCGCCTCGAACATGCCGCCATGGAGACCAAAGTCCAGCCGGGAGTTGGCCAACCCATCCGCCCTCATCTCCTCGACCTTGTCCAGCAAGCTTTCTCCGGTGCGGGCGTAGGCAAAATGGATCACGGTCGTGGTCCCGCCATAGGCCGCCAGGGTGGAACAGTGCTCCACGCTGTCCAGATAGACGGGGTGCACGTGCACATCGATGGCGCCAGGCAGGATGTACTTGCCGCGGGCGTCAACGACCTCCCTGGCCGCCTCTTGGGGCAGATCCCGGCCGATGGCAGTCAACTTTTCTCCCCGGATCCCCACGTCGGCCAGCCGCATCCCCTCGCCAGTGACCACTGTACCGCCGGCGAACAATAGATCGTATTTTATCTCCACCTCTGCTTCTCCTCAATCATGGTACGGATTTCCGCACTGGGTTCTCCCTGTCATATTGGGCTAGACCTGGCCAGACTGTGCCTGATCGATGGCTGCCAACACCCGCTCGGGCGTCAGCGGCAGCTCGTAGACACGGGCTCCAACCGCCTCGGCGACGGCGTTTGCCACAGCCGCCGCGGCTGGCGTCAGAGCTGGTTCACCGATCCCTTTCGAGCCAAAGGGGCCTTTGCCAGTACCCGATTCCAATATGATGGCCTGGCTGGGCACAAAGTCTACGGCGGTGGGAAGGAGATACTCGGCCAGCGATGGCGTGACAACCTGCCCCTCTTTCATGCGGTATCCTTCCAACATTGCGTAGCCCAGGCCCTGGTGCGCACCGCCGACGATCTGGCCCTCACAGGCATCCGGGTTGATGGCCCGGCCCACATCGTGGCAGCCAACGCTCTTGAGGATATCCACCTGGCCGGTCTCCATGTCCACGGCCACCTCCACGGCATGGGCGCCGAAGGTGAAATCGGGCCAGATCCGCCCCTGGCCGGTCTCGGGGTCCAGCGGGCCGGTAAAGGGGGCGTTGAACTGGGCCAGATTCGACAGCTCCAGCCCCTCGGCAGCGCAGATGGCTGCCAGTTCGCTGAGCGGCATCGACTGTGCCGGGTCGCTCTTGACAAATGCCCGGCCCTCAGCCAGATCCAGATCCTCGACTTCCTCCTCAAAGTGTCTCTGCGCCCGCTCCAGCAATACCTGCCGGACGGCGTAGGCCGCCATGCTCACCGCGTTGCCAGACATGTAGAGCTGCCGGGTGGCGGTAGAGGTACCGGCCAGCGGCGTCACGGCCGAGTCGGTACTGTATACGGTGATGTCGTGCAGCGGCACACCCAGGATCTCGGCCGTGATCTGGGCCAGGCTGTTGATCTGTCCCGCACCCAGGTCCGGCACACCGCTGCGGATCACGGCCGTGCCATCCAGTTCCAGCCCAACCCAGGCGCGGCTGGTATCGTGCATCCAGGTAATGCGTCCATACGACTGGAAATAGGACGAAAAGCCCCAGCCCGTCTTGACCGGGCCGTGGTCGGGCGTCCTTTCCCCCAGGGCCGCCAGCGCGTGGCTTGCCGTCTCTTCCAGCCAGGCCGCGCTGTCAATGACCTGCCCGGTGGCGATGGGATCGCCTGTGTGCAAGTAGTTGACCTTGCGTAGTTCCAGGGGGTCCATGTTCAATGCCTCGGCGATGGCGTCCATCTGACCCTCATAGGCAAAGCATGCCTGCGGACCGCCAAAACCACGGAAGGCGCTGGCAAAGGTCTGATTCGTGGCAGCCGCATAGCCATCGACCTTGAGGTGCGGGATGCGGTACGGGCCGCTGGACATGGCCGTGGCGTAGAGCAGGACATAGGGGCTGAGGTAGGGATAGGCGCCCGAATCAGCCACCAGCTTGATCTCCGCCGCCGTTAGCCGGCCGTTGCGCTGCACGCCGGTACGGTGGGTGATGGTGAAGGGATGGCGTTTGGAATGGGCCGATCAAGGACTCCTCGCGGGTGTAGGCCAGGCGGACTGGTCGGCCGGTCTTTTGGGCCAGAAGCGCCAGAAAGATCTCTACCGTGATGTCCTCTTTGCCGCCAAAGCCACCACCCAACAGTGTTCCACGAATACGGATCTTGTTCTGGGGAACCCCCAGGGCGCGAGCAATGCTGCGGAAATGCTCCACCACCTGGGTACAGACTCGGATGTTGATCACGCCCTGCCCATCCACCCAGGCCAGGCCCGCTTCCGGCTCGATGTAGGCATGGTCCTGGAAGGGGACCCGGAAGGTATTCTCTACGATCAGGTCGGCCGCCGCCATGCCCTTGTCCACATCCCCCCGGCGGATCTTCCACCTGGCGACCAGGTTATCCGGCTCGTAAATCACGGGGGCGCCCGGCTCAAGTGCTTCCTGGGGGTCGAATACACCGGGCAGGGGCTCATACTCGACTTCGATCAGTTCCAGCGCTCGCTCGGCAACCTCGATGGTCTCGGCCGCCACCAGGGCGATGGGTTCACCCACAAAACGGACGATCTCGGCCGCCAGCACCTGGGCATCGGAGCCGGCCCGGCGCTGCTGCCCGGTTTGGCCCGGCAGATCGGTGGTGAGTTTTCCGGCGTTTTCCATATCGGCGGCTGTGAGCACGCAGGCCACACCCGGCAGCTCAGCGGCCCGGCTCACATCCAATTGCACGATCCGGGCATGCGGCTCGGTGCTGCGGAGAACCTTGGCGTGGAGCATGTTGGGCATGGAATAGTCACCCGCATAGGTGGTGTGACCCACCGCCTTGCCCATGGCATCGATCCGGCGCAAGGGTTTGCCCACCTGGCGGAGTTCCGGCAGATCGACGGGAGGAAGTGGTTTGGCCGCTGTATCGTGCCTCCATCATGCACCTCCCTTCTCGCGCTGCACTGTCTGCGACCGGATCTCGGCTGCGGCAACCTTGACCGCCTCAAAGATCTGCCCGTAGCCGGTGCAGCGACAGAGATTGCCTGAAAGCGCCTCGCGGATCTCCTCCTCACTCGGGTCTGGCTCCCGGTCCAGCAATGCCTTGGCAGAGACAATCATGCCGGGCGTACAATAGCCGCATTGGACCGCGCCATGGTCGGCGAATGCTTTCTGCAATGGGTGGGGGGCATCCATCGTCCCCAGGCCAGCGTTGGTCACGATCTCTGAGCCGTCGGCCTGCCAGGCCAGCACCAGGCAACTGTTGACCGCGGCGCCATCCAGGAGCACAGCGCAGGCCCCACATTCGCCTTTTTCGCAACCGTTCTTCACATCGGTGTAGCCCAGCTCGCGCAGAGCCCGCAGCAGGGTAATGTGAGGCTCGAGGGCGACGTGGTGCGTCCGGCCGTTCACATTGAGTTCTACCAGTTTCGGTGTCATTGTTTCACTCCTGCCCCAGTTCCGCCGCTGCCTCTGTGAGCAAGCGACGGGTCAATACGCCGGCCATACGCTGACGGTAGGAAGCCGTCCCGCGCACGTCATCGATGGGCTCTGTCGACTCTGCCGCCAACCGGGCGGCCTCTTCGATAGCATTGTCTGTCAGGACTTTGCCTACCAGTACGTCTTCGGCCCGGAAAGCACGGACGGGCTTGGCGGCCACCGCTCCCATCGCAATCCTGACCTGAGAGACAAGCCCGGCGCCATTGACTTTTGCCAGCACCGCCACACTCAGCACTGAACAAGCGCTGCCTTTGCGCAATGCCAGTTTGTGGAAAGCACCCGCACTGCGCGCCGTGGAGAGCGGCCAGCGGAGGGTGACGATCAACTCGTCGGGCTTCCGTACGGTCTGGTTGACGCCCACCATGAACCGGTCCAAGGGGATCCAGCGGCTCCCGGATGCGCTGGCCAGACCCACCTCCGCGTCCAGAACCAGCAGGGGCGGGGCCATATCGGCTGCCGGGGAAGCGTCCGCGATGTTGCCTGCCACGGTAGCCCGGTTGCGGATCAGCGGGTTGGCAAAGACTTGAGTGGCCTGGTGCAGAGGCCGGGCGTGTTCGGCGATGAGTGTGGAATCCAGCAGCTCGGCCGCAGTGGTGCCGCCGCCGATAACCACGTGTCCATTTTCCAGACGGATGCCGCGCAACTCTGCCAACCGGGTCACATCCATCGCCTCTTGCCCCAGTACTGCCCAGCGCGCATGGCCATGACTAGATTGGTACCGCCGGCGATGGGCAGCACATCATCCACTCCGGCCAGCGTACCAAGCGCCTCGTCCAGCGTCGCCGGCTGTAGCGAACCGTACTCTGGTAGCATTGTTTCCTCCAATATCCTAATCCTGATGCCCGATATTCGGCGGCGCACCATGCGATTGTTCCACGCTACTCAGAACGGCGCGGATAATGCTGGCGAACCCGGTACACCGGCAGCGATTGCCGCGCAGGTACTCGCGTACGTCGTCCTCATCCGGTACAGGGATGTCATCCAGCAGCGTCTTGGACATCATCAGGATTCCGGGCGTGCAGTAGCCGCACTGGAAAGCCTGGTGGTCGAGGAAAGCCTCCTGCAGGGGGTGCAAGGCCCCATCGGCGGCCTGAAGGCCTTCGACCGTCACGACCTCGGCCCCATCGGCCGCCAGCGCCAGCGTGAGACAGGCCAGGGCCGGCCGGCCGTTGAGCAACACGGTACACGCGCCACACTCGCCAATGCCGCAGCCATACTTGGGGCCGGTGAATTCCAGATCTTCCCGCAATACGTTCAGCAGCAGGTCATTGGGCGTCACCCAAGCATGGCGTTGTTCGCCGTTCACCCGCAGTGTGAGCGGCATCTGTTCGCCCGCTCCGGCCTGTAGCCCGGGCCGCTCCGTGTCCAGGGCTTTGGCCACACCCGCCGGCGTACTGACCAGCGCCCCGTCCACGAAGGGCCGTTCCCTGGCTGCGCGATCCCAGGCGGCCATCAGAAGATCGTAGGTCACCGCCCTGCGTCACCTCACGGCGGTACCAGGCCGTGGAGCGCACGTCGTCAATGGGCGAGACCTCGCCCATGGCGACCTTGCCGGCGGCCAATGCCAGATCCGGGCTGAAGGCTTTTCCCTGCAGGAAAGCTTCCGTCTTGACCGCCCGGAAGACGGTAGGGGCCACAGAACCAAAGGCCAGTTTGCAGTCCTTGATCCTATCGCCGTCGCGGACGACGACAGCCGCGGCGCTCACCTTGGCCAGATCAGCGGCCACGCGTGCGAGCTTGATAAAAGCGCTGCCCGTTCCCTGCTCCGGCTTGGGCAGCAATACGTGAGACAGTACCTCGCCGGCCCGCAGGGCGGTCCTGCCTGGGCCCAGCAAGAACTGGGACAGCGGAACCGTGCGCTCCCCTCCTTGACCGGCCAGCACCAGTTGAGCGTCAAAAGCCATCAACGCCGGCACGGCGTCGGAGGCAGGCGAGCCGTTGCACACGTTTCCGCCAAGGGTACCCATCATCTGGATCTGCATCGAGCCAAAGGCGGCGCATGCTTCGGCCAGCGCCTGGTAGCCGGATTGTACCACGGGCAAACTGTGGGTCTCGCGGATCGTCGTGAGCGCGCCGATACAAAGCTGGTCGTCGCGCCAGGCAGCGCCCCTCAAGCCCTGCAAGTGATTGATGTTGACCACCACTTCTGGTGCAGCCTGCTCCTGCTTCATCTGCACCAGCAAGTAGGAGCCGCCCGCCAGCAGTTGGGCGCGCTCGCCGTGCGTGGCCAGCAGCGCAAACAGCTCGGCCAGCGAAGCTGGCTCGAAATACTCAAACTCGTTCAGCAGGATGTGGGTGTTGGTCATGGGATAGGCTTGGCTTTCCTGGCACATGGCTAAGCCTCCTCGCTTTGCAGCGCCCGCAGGATCTTTTCCGGCGTGATGGGCAGCTCGTAGAAACGGATGCCCAAGGCGTTGGTGATGGCATTGGCGTAGGCGGCCGCCACCGGGTTGGCCGCTGCCTCCCCGATGCCCTTGGCGCCATGGGGGCCGGTCGGTTCGTAGGTATCGGCAAAATGGATGGTCAGATCGTCCACCTGCGGCGTCTCACCGATGGCCGCTGTCTTGGCATCGATCCAGTAGCCGCCGCCGGCCACCTGGCCATCCGCATTCCACTTGTTGCTCTCGTACAGCGCATAGCCCACGCCCTTGCTGAGGCCGCCCTCCAGTTGGCCGGCGGCCATTACCGGGTTGACCACCGTGCCGCAGTCACTGCCCATCACCGCCCGCAGGGTCTGTACCTGTCCGGTCCAGGTATCGACCTCAACTTCCACAAAGACCGTGACATAGGCCGGCGGGCAATTGGTCGGACGGTAGCTGACCACCGAGGCAATGGTCTTCCAGCTCTGTTCCCAGCAGCGGGTGGCCAGTTCCTGCAACGTCATGCTACCGTTCGGGCATGGAGGGGGCATAGACCACGCTCTGCCCAAGCCCCTCGTCCAGACGCAGCGCCAATGCTTCGGGCATGACATTGAGATAGCGGGCAGCGGTATCCAGCAACTCTTGATGCACCTCTTTGGCCGCCTTGACCGCCGCGCCGCCGCCGGCATACACACCGCGCGTGGCGTGGGTCACACAATCATAGACGGTTGAACAGGTCTCGGCCGGGGCCATGTTCACCTTGTCCAGGGGCACGCATAGCTCCTCCGCCACCAGCTTGGCGATGGCTTCCAGCGTGCCGCCGCCGTGGTCCATCAGCGCGGTGATGACGTCCACCGAGCCGTCGATGTTGACCTTGACCATGGCGCCCGAAAAGTCAATCACGTCGCCCGGTTGCGGCGCGCCGGCGCTGGAGGTATGGAAGCCGCGGGCAAGGCCGATGCCCCGCCTGCGGCGACCGGTTTGGGTCCCGGTGCCTGGGGCCGGGTATCCCAGCCGATGGCCTCCGCGCCCTGCTGCAGCAACTCGGGCACGCCATCGCTCTGCACGATGGACCGAACCAAGCGGTCCCTGCCCCCAGAAAGTGTCGCCCAGGCCGACATAGTTCTTCAGGCGCAGCTCGAGGGGGTCCATGCCCAGCTTGTCCGCCAGCTCGTCCATCAGCGATTCTGCGGCAAAGGTGACCTGGGGATTGCCAAAGCCCTGCATGGCGCAGGAGATGGCCTTGTTGGTGTAAACGGCTGTGCCCTTGTAGCGCACATTGGGCAGCTTGTACAGAGAAACCAGCCAGCCGATGCTGACCCCCAGGAAGGAGTATGCCTGGATATTGTGGGCGCCGATGTCGCCCACCAGTTCCATCTCGGCGCCGGTCAGTGTGCCATCGCTCCTGGCTGCCAGCTTGAGGTGGATGTGCGAGGCGTAGCGCGTGTGGTCGTGGACGTCCTCTTCCCGCGTGAGGGTGAGTCTTACTGGCCGGCCGGCCTTGAGCGCCAGGGCCGCGCAGATGGGAATGGGCGGGTTCATCTGGATGCTGGAGCCAAAGGTGCCACCCACCGGCACCTTCTTCACATTGATCTTGCTCAGGGGGATATCGAAAGATCTCGCCCAGCAGGATGCGCACGTTGTGGATCGACTGGGTCGTGGGCCAGACAGTAAGACCGCCATCCGGCTCTGGCCGGCAGACACAGGACTTGGGCTCCATCTGGGCGTGGTAGATCTTTTGCGTGCTGAAACGGCCCTCCACGACGACGTCCGCCTCGGCAAAGGCACGTGTCCACATCGCCCTCTTCCACGTCGCGCTGGCAGGCGATGTTGTTCTCGATCCTGATCTCGTCCGGCCCCCAGTCGACGGTATCATAGATCGACGCCGTGCCTGGCTGCCATGGCTTCAAAGGGGTCAGTGACGACCGGCAGCACCTCGTACTCGACCCGGATGGCGCGCACCGCTCTTTCCGCCAGAGCTTCGGTCTCGGCTGCCACAGCGGCCACGGCCTCGCCCATGCGCCGCACTTTGTCCGCCAGTACATAGTGGTCCTTGTGCAGCACCGAGGGAATGGTGATGATGCGCTCGTTGTAGCGCATGTGGGGAATATCGTCCCAGGTGAGGACCACAGCTCCCATCGCCTCGGCAGCGCTGGTGTCGATGCTTTTGATGCGGGCATGGGCGTAGGGGCTGGACAGAATGCGACCGTGCAGCATACGGGGCAGCTTGATGTCTGGTGTGTATTTCTCCTGGCCGGTGACCCGCGCTACGCCATCCTTGCGCCTTGCCGTCTTGCCCAGGATGTTGAACCTATGCTGGTCCATGTACGCACTCCTGAGATCTTGGCACCCTTGCAGCTCTACACCTTGCCCAACACCAGGGCGATCAGGGCCATGCGGATGCAGACGCCGTTCTTTGCCTGGCGGAAGTAGGCCGCACCGGGCAGGCTGTCCACGTCGGTCGCAATCTCGTCCACCCGCGGCAGGGGATGCAGCACCGTCACGCCTGGGTTCACACGTTCAATGATCTCGCGGGTCAGGACGTAGCTGCCACTGAGCGCCTCGTACTCGGCCGGGTCGGCAAAGCGCTCCTTCTGAATGCGGGTCATATAGAACACGTCCGCCTCGGCCAGGGCCGGCTCCAGCTCCGTCGTCTCTTCCACCAGGGTGCCCCGTTCCCGAAGGCTAGCCGTGATGCCGGCCGGCATTCCCAGCGCCTGGGGCGCCACAAAGATCATCTTGCAGTCATAGTGTTTGTAAAGCTCAACCCCGGCATGCACGGTACGGCCGTTCTTCAGGTCACCGCACAGCACGATGGTCTTGCCGTCAACCCCGCCGCATTCCGACTCGATGCTAAACAGGTCCAATAGGGCCTGCGTGGGGTGCTGGCCCGCACCATCGCCGCCGTTGAGCACCACCGCATCGGCGACTGCGGCCGCCCGGCGGGCGGAACCGATCTCGGGGTGGCGCATGGCAATGATGTCCACGTACTGGTCAACGGTCCGGATCGTGTCTTCCAGCGACTCGCCTTTGGCTGTGGATGAGACTCCGGCCGAGGCAAAACCCACCACAGCACCGCCCAGCCGGTGCATCGCCGTCTCGAAGGACAGCCTGGTACGAGTACTGGGCTCAAAAAAGAGCGATCCCATCACATAGCCATCCATGAGCTTAGACGGGTGTCCCTCCTCAAGTTGCTGCCGGAAATCAGCAGCCACCTCCATGATACGTACCAACTCGTCGCGGGTGAACTGCGCACCGTCGAGAATGTCCGTTCCGACAAGATCAACCATCTCTGTCCCTCCATCTATTCTAGTGTACCAGATCCCGGATCTGGTGTTTATTGTCTGTACCCCAGCTATCCCAGCCACACTGTCCACCGAACTCAGGATACGGCAGGGGCTAGTCGCGCGCCAAGTTGCTCTGAAACCCGCTGACAAGCCTCCCGGCAAAGGTTAACATAGTGCCGCGCCAGATCCTCGCTATGGCGCTGGATCGGTCCGGCAATGCCGATGGCGCCAACCATGGCGCCTCCACGGTCAAAGATGGGCGTAGCAATCCCCCAGGCGCCCGGGTCCGTTTCTTCCAGGCTCTGAGCATAGCCCAGTTCGCGGATCTTGGCCAGTTCGGCCTGCAGTTCTTCCAAATCTGTAATGGTATTGGTGCACAGCTTAGGCAGGCCCCGATCCCGGATAGCGCCCTGGACCTCGGCCTCTGGAAGGTAGGCGGTGAGGATCTTGGAGGATGCGCCAGCGTGGAGGGGCCGCCGTGTCCCGACTTCCAAGGCCAACCGGACAGAGTGGCGAGCGTCAATCACTTCGGTGCAGACCGTCTCTTGTCCGGAATGGACCGTCAACACAACCATCTCTCCCGTAGCGGCGGCAATCTCGCGCATCAGTGGCCGGGCCAGGTGATTGAGGCCGATGGTCTTTTCCGCCAGTTCGCCCCAGCCCAATAGCCTGTAGCCGGGGCGCCAGAGTTTGTCATCGGGGTTCCGTCGCAGGATGTCGTGGGTCTCAAGACTTACGAGGAAGCGGTGAAGCGTGCTTTTTGGCAACTGCAGGTGGGCACTGAGCTCCGCCAGCGACCAACCCGGCTGCTCTGCCGAAAAGCTATCCAGTATTCTCACCAGTCGATCAACGGCTGCCACGGACGAGGCATTGAGCACGGTAGCACTCCCGGGACGGAATCAGGACATCGTCTGAAAGGATCTGTGCGAGAATCGTTCCGGATAATGGAATAGCATTCCACTAATTAAGATAATACACCAACCTATGGTAGGTTGTCAAGGTAACTGCTTCTCCGGTTCAACGCTTTAACGTTCTGGCAAACTCGAGACTTGAACTGTACCCGGGAATGTGCTATAACCAGTAGGCTGCAGTGCGGGGCATGGCCGACAAACTTCCCAGAATCTTGTCGCTGGCTGCGATTCTGACCCAGTTCGTTGAGTTCAAGGGATTCAATGTCTTCGCCCGGACACAGCTTCCGGGAAGGTGCAGCAGGATCGTCTCTAGTCTGAAGGAGGATGACTGTGTCCAATTTGGTAACTTGCTTCATGACCGCCCGGGACCTGGTTCAAGCCATTAGTAGGAGAGAGTTGTCCGCGCGCGAGGTCATGGTTGCGCACCTCGAGCAGATCGAGCGCTACAACCCTGAGGTAAACGCCATCGTGACGCTGCTGCCAGAGCATGCCATGGAATCAGCAGATCGCGCGGACCAGGCTGTGGCGCGTGGCGAGCCCTTGGGACCGCTGCATGGACTGCCCATCGCGCACAAGGATCTCGTCCCCACAAAAGGGATCCGGACGACCTTTGGATCCCCCATCTTTGCCGATTTTGTCCCGGAGGAAGATGCCCTCATCGTCGAACGCCTCAGGGCGGCCGGGGCGCTGACCATCGGCAAGACCAACACGCCCGAATTTGGCGCGGGGTCCCAGACCTACAACGAGGTCTTTGGCGTTACCAGAAACCCCTACGACCTGTCCAAGACCTGCGGTGGCAGCAGCGGCGGGGCAGCAGTGGCCCTGGCCTGCGGCCTGATCCCCATTGCCGACGGCAGCGACATGGGCGGCTCCCTGCGAAACCCGGCCAACTACTGCAATGTGGTTGGCTTCCGGCCGTCCCCCGGTCGGGTAGCCTCGTGGCCAAGCTTGGCCGCTTGGGCAACGTTGGGCGTGCAAGGGCCCATGGCCCGTACCGTGGGCGACGCTGCCCTCCTGCTCAGCGCTATGGCGGGTCCCGATCCACGCTCTCCGATCTCCATCGCCGAACCAGGCGAGGGCTTCCGCCAGCCACTGGCTCGCGATTTCCACGGTGTTCGGATTGCATGGAGTCCAGATTTCGGAGGACTGCCCGTCGATCCACGGGTTACGGCCGTGCTGGAGGACCAGCGCGGGGTATTCGATGAACTGGGCTGCCAAGTCGACCAGACTCAGCCCGATTTCGTCGGAGCAGACGAAGCTTTCAAAGTTCTGCGAGCCTGGCAGTTTGAGCTATCTTACGGGGATCTGCTGGACAGCCATCCTGGACAGATGAAGGACACAGTCGTCTGGAATGTCGAGGAGGGGAGAAAACTGATGGGCCCCCAGATCGGCCGTGCGGAGCGCAAGCACACGGAACTATACCAGCGCGTCCGGCTATTCATGGAAGAGTACGAGTTCATGGCCTTCCCCGTGAGCCAGGTGCCACCCTTTGACGTCACCCAACCTTACGTGACCGAGGTCAACGGCGTCGAAATGGCGACTTATATCGACTGGATGAAGTCCTGCTACTATGTCAGCGTCTTGGGCTTGCCCGCCATCTCGGTGCCCTGTGGCTTCACGGAGGGGGGTCTTCCGGTGGGTCTGCAAATCGTGGGTCGGCACCACGATGATTGGGGCGTGCTCCAGCTAGCCCACGCCTTTGAGCAGGCGACAGGCTTCTGGAAGACCAGGCCGCCCTTGGTAGGTAAAGACCGGACTCTGGCGCACTGACAGAGATCATTTCCTAGTGAGAAAGCCCGAGTCGCAGTGGGCGCCCTTCGGGGCGCCTTCGACTTTGCTCAGGGCAGGCTTCAGTGTCGTAGAAGCGAGCTGAAGCGCGCACCACAAACGGGAGCCCGTCCAATTTCAGGACCAGTTGCGATTGAATGGGTCGCCAGGGTAGCCTTGGAAGCCTTAGACGCTGAGTTCTGTCCAGGCCAGAACGAGGTCGTCCAGCGCGGCATAGATCTGCGCGGCATCTGCGTCGCTGGCCAGTAGGTCCAGGACCTGGCGGAACAGGGGCTGCAGTCGAGCGCGAACCTTGTCCGCATCAGCAGAAACAACAGGCTGTTTGTCCCATTCGTAGATGATATTGAGCGTGATCGTCCGCAACACAAAAAGGGCCGAGGGCCACCTGGTCACGAGGGGTGGTTCCCGGTACAGGTCGACCACGTCGCGCAGATTGTTCACATAGAAGCCTTCGTCTACGTGTTCGCGAGCGCGCTGGATCAGCTGCAATTCCGTATCACTTGCCATCCTGTTCCTCCCTCCCCCTGGATCAGTCCTGACTAGAAAGCCTGATACCCACATTCCGCAGGCTTACCCATGCCGTACCAGATCAACACGCTGATCAGCCCCAGTGAAAGAGCACACAACCACCAGCATAAAGGGGTAAAAAACCATTCTATCGCAAAAGCGCCCAGGAGTCAATTCTGGAAGGAAGCGCTCAGATGCTGAGCGATCTGGAATTCGGCCCGAGTGCCCCACCTTGGGGCAATCCGCCATGCCGCGACGTTTATTGAACAGGCATGTCCAACATCTTGAGAGAAAGACGCCTGCCAGTATGGGGATGCCTCTGGCTGCAGCCTCGGCCCGGGCCAGTTTCCCTAGGGATCCTTGAGCATTCTCTCTGAGTTGACGCTGGAGGGCCCTTGCCATATAATGGCTGCGATTCGGTCGAGGTTCGTACAGCAACAGCAGCGTGGTAAGTACTAAAAGAGAGAGCATTTCCCCTGAAGGAGAACCTCGATCCTGACGTTTTGGGAGAATTTATGGGGGGGGGGCTATGGCCGATCAATATGGGATTGACCTCGAGGCGTTCAGTCTGGCGCGATTCAGGGATAGCCTGGAAAGAGGTGAAGTACTGCCCGGGCGCCAGGTCCTGAAAGAAGAGATTCCAGAGCGGTTTGCGGTGCTAGAGTCCATGGGCATCGACAATCTGAAAGCGTTGATCGATGCCCTGAAGGCCAAAAGGCGCGTGGAGACATTCTCGCAGGCATCCGGATTGCCCATGGACTATCTCGTCATCCTGCGCCGGGAAGCGAACAGCTACGTGCCCAAGCCGGTGGGCCTGGGATCCTTCCCTGGCATCGACCCTGGAAATGTGGAAAACCTGGCGGCCCTCAGCATCAAGCACTCGAAGCACCTCTTTGAGCGTGGACGGACCAAAGGCGACAGGGTTGAATTGTCCAGGCTGGCCAAAGTGCCCGGCGACGATCTGCTAGAACTGGTCAAACTATCGGATCTGGCACGAGTCAGCGGCGTGGGGCCGGTCTTTGCCCGACTCCTATTCGAGGCGGAGGCCAGCACAGTGGAGGAGCTGGCAGCCTGTACGCCAGAAGCGTTGTCTGAGAGATTGGTGGCCATCGTCCTGGAGATGGGCTACACAGAGGCCATGGTCCCGTTGAAGGATGTCAAGCACTGCATCAATGCTGCACGATCACTACCAAAGGTGATCGAGTACTAGCGCGCGAAACTCACCGGTCGGACCCATGGTACTGTCAAGCCCGGCAGCATGGTCCCTGCTTTTGAGGTGGATGAAATAGCATGCCCAGTCCAATAAGCTACCCAGGCTACTGTACCCCACGCCCTATCCTGGACAGGCCCTCCGCCAGATCCACCCAGGATTTGACGCAGGTCATCCGCACATATCCTTCCCCACTAGGACCAAATGCAGCTCCGGGTACCAGGGCCACGTGCTGCTCCGCGAGCAGGCGTTCACAGAAGTCGGTTGACGTCTCACCCGTACTGCGGATATCGATCCAGGCATAGAAGGCGCCTTCCGGCATCCGGCAGGATAGCTTCGGCATCCGGTCAACTGCCGAGGCGACGTATTCGCAGCGCTTCTCCCAATCCCGCCACATCTCCCACACTTCGGGTTCGTAGTCTCTCGAAAGAGCATGGGCCGCTCCCGCCTGAGGAAAGGACCCCGCGCAGGTCATCAGGTGCTGCTGAAAGACGAGGCTCGCCTGGATGATGGCTTCTGGCGCATACATGAAACCGATGCGCCAGCCCCCCATGGAAAAGGTCTTGGTGAACCCCATCAAGCCGATGGAGCGTTCCTGCATTCCGGGCCGTGTGGCCATGCACACGTGGCGGCGACCCTTCCACGTCAAGCGCTCATAGATCTCATCAGAGATGACCCAGAGGTTGTGTTCCCGGGCCACGGCTGCGACCATGTCCAGATCATCCTGCGTATGCACGGTACCCGTGGGATTCTGTGGCGAACAAAGCAGGATGCAGCGCGTACGATCGTTGACCGCCCCTTCCAGTTCGCGGCGAGTCCAGCGGAAACCATTTTCAGCGCGCAGGGGAACGGGCACGGAGGTTCCGCCAAAGAAGCCGATGGTTGCCCCGTAACTCACAAAACAAGGGTCCTCTACGATGACCTCGTCTCCAGGATTCATGATCGCCATCAAGCCCAGGGTCAGCCCATTCTTGCAGCCCAGGGTAGCGATGACGTTGCTATCCGGATCGACGACAAGATCGTTCTCCCGGTATAGCTTGCGCGCAATGCTTTCCCTGTATTCCGGTTTGCCCTGGGCCGGGGTTTGATGGGTATCGCCCGAGAGCATGGCCGCGGACGCTGCTTGATTGATATAGTCGGGACTCGGCTCCGCCGCCCTCCCCGCGGAAAAATCGAGGATGCGCGTGCCACTGCGTCGCAGCTCGGAGGCCAGGTCGGCGATGCGAACCGTGGCCGAAGGTGGGGTCTCGTAGATTCTGTGAGCAAGCGGTCGTATGGTCTGCATCCGTGCCTCCTGAAAGACTTGCTTCCCATTCTAGCACAGAGATGTGGAAACTGCACGGGTGAGCAGGCAGGAGTTCATTTCTCCGCGATGCCGGTCAGATGGAGAGCCACAGGCAGCACGTGGTAGAGTTCTTGCGAACAGTATCAGCCGCGGGGGTTCCTGGGTGAACAAGCTAGCATTGGAACGTGGGCCCTGTCCCAGAACAGCTCCGGCTTCCCGAGGGCGAAGGGCGAGCCGCCTTGTTGGGCAGGTTGCCAGCTCACCACACCTGCGCTATAATCAACTTGGCCAGATGGCGGCCAGTACTTGCCTCACGCCACGCCGATACTGCGACAAACGGAGTCAGGGGAATGGACATCATTGTGAAAGGGCCGTTCCTGGGCAGATCTTTTGTCTGTGAGCCCATTCTTCGCTCCTTGCCCCAGTGGTTTGGGATCGAAGAGGCAACCAACCAGTACATCCTGGACATCGAGGAGTCTCCAACCTTCCTTGCCCAGGATGGGGATGAGTCTGTTGGTTTTCTCACGCTCGTAGAACACAGCGCCTACTCGGTTGAGATCCACGTCATGGCTGTTCTTCCTGAGATGCACCGTAGGGGTGTTGGGAAGGCATTGGTCCGGGAGGCAGAGCGCTATCTGCGGCGAAGGGGTATCGAGTACCTGCAGGTAAAAACACTCAGTGCCCGGCATCCAGATGAATTCTATGCGCGGACACGGCGGTTCTACCTGGCGATGGGCTTCCGGCCATTGGAAGAGTTCCCTGATCTGTGGGGGCCCGGAAACCCTTGTCTGCAGATGATCAGGCATCTGTGAGCATCGACTACGACATAGACATTCAAGCCATTGAACAAAGGCACGCCAGCACGCGCCGTCCGTTCTACGCTGGCCACAACCCACACCCTGGTCTCGTACGAGTGGGTGCCAGGAGTACCAAGAGAGAGTGAAAATGTCCCAACCATTGCGCGAGTATCTCGAGTTTGCTATTGAAACCGCCTATCTTGCCGGCCGGTCCACCCTGGGCTACTATCAGACCGGTCTGCGGCCGGACATGAAGGCTGACCAGTCGCCGGTCACTATCGCCGACCGGCAGGCGGAGGAGATCATCCGCAGCCGCATTGAGGCGCAGTACCCCCGCCACGGCATCGTCGGGGAAGAATACGAGCCGAAGGAGATTTCGGGAGCCAGCCACCGCTGGTTTGTAGACCCCATTGACGGCACCAAGTCCTTTGTACGGGGTGTGCCCCTCTACGCCGTGCTCATCGGCCTCGAGATCGAGGGCACCGTGGAAGTGGGCGTGGCCTACTACCCTGCGCTGGACGAAATGCTCGCGGCCGCCAACGGCTTGGGCTGCTGGTGGAACGGCCGCCGCGCCCGGGTATCCAGCGCACAGACCTTGGCGGAGGGGGTCGTCGCTTACACCGACGTGGCCAACTTTGCCGCCTACGGCCGCGCGGAGGCATGGGCGCGCATCAAGCAGGCGACCTATTACCGTGCCGGTTGGGGCGACGCCTACGGCTACCTGCTGGTGGCGACCGGGCGCGCAGAGCTGATGCTGGATCCCATCATGAATGCCTATGATTGCGGCCCCTTTCCTCCCATCCTGAAGGAGGCAGGGGGCTATTTTGGCGACTGGCAGGGCAACCCCACCATCCATGGAAACGAGGCCATGGCCACGACCCAACAGTTGCTGCCTGAGGTACTGGCTCTGATCGGAGAAAAGTAACCCTTGCTTGTCCGGGGGAAAAGTGGAGCGGAGCTTGTGGGCTGAAAGAAATCAAAAGGCACTAACTTGAATGCTGCTGAGAAGCGAGCAGGTCGGTGCGGTTGTGGTATAATGCTCATAGGAATACACCACATGCGGCATGCTGGCAGGAGAACGGAGCCAACTGCGTCCCCTCCCTGCCAACAGAAGGGTTCATTGTCCCTGCTCCAAGCGTGATGTGGGGCAACGGCGGTGGAGCCAGGCCACATGTCATGGCGAGCACTGCGAAGCACCGCCACGCCTGCCACGAAGGACTAGAGGGGGGAATCTTTGCAATGGTACTCCCCCTTTTGACTCAGCAGTACCAACACAGATTTGAGAGGAGAAGCGAACATGACTGAGATAATGGCAACACTTGCCCAATTGTCGATGCTGGTCTTTGTCATCGGCAGCATGATGAGCCTGGGCCTGAGCCTGACCATGAAGCAGATCATCGAACCACTAAAGAATGCCCGCCTGGTGATCTTGGCCCTGGTGGCCAGTTTCATTCTGGTGCCCATCGTGGCCATCGTCATCACCTTGGTACTGCCCCTGGATGAATCGGTGGGCATCGGCCTGATCCTGCTCGCGACGGCGGCCGGCGCGCCGTTTTTGCCCAAACTGGGGGAAGGCGGCCAAGGGCAATGCCGCCTTTTCGGTGGGGTTGATGGTGCTGCTCATGGTGGTGACCATCATCTACCTGCCCTTGGTTCTGCCTCTGCTGCTGCAGGGAGTTGAGGTGAACCCGTGGGATATTGCCCAGTCCCTGATCGTGATGATGCTCATCCCCCTGGCCACCGGGCTCTTCATCAGAGCAAGGTACGCGGACACGGCCGCCAAGATCCAGCCTACCTTTGGCATGGCCTCTAACATCGCCCTGCTGGCCCTGATGGTGCTGGGTATTGTGCTCAATTTCAAGAGCATGATCGCCCTGGTCGGCTCGTGGGGCATCCTGGCCGGTATCCTCTTCATCCTGGCTTCGTTGGCCATCGGCTACCTACTGGGCGGTTCAGACAGCGGCATCAAGAGCGTCATGGGACTGGGTGCAGCTCAGCGCAACATCGCAGCTGCCCTGGTTGTGGCCGGCCAGAATTTCGACTCTGACGTCATGACTTACGTGATGGTGATCGCCCTCATCAGCCTGGTGATCCTCATGCCCGCAGCGGGGGAACTGGGCAAGCGGCAGGCCAAGGCTGCCGGTGCGGCAGACCGGCCGGAAATGGACCCAACAACTGTCTGAGTGTACGATTGGGCATAGAGATCATGGAGGCATACGAGAATGGATTTTGGTGACATTACTGTCTGGGTGGTTATCGATCTATTCTTCCTGTTGTTAATCGGCATGGGCCCCAAGATAGCCCTCGTGCCTTTCCTAGACCTGACCGCAGAGATGGATGAGGATACGAAGAAAAAAGTGGCGCGGCGGATGGTGCAGACAGCGGTCGTCACCGCCCTGATCCTGGTGCTGCTGGGCGGCTTTCTGATGAAGTTGCTGCACTTTACTCCGGGCGCCTTGAATATCGCCGGTGGCATCGTCCTGCTGCTGCTTGGCCTGCACATGCTGACCAGTCCGGGCAAAAGTGACCACCACGAAAAAGCGAGCGGCAGGGATGCGCTGAAGATGGCCCTCTATCCACTGGCTGTTCCCTACCTGCTCAACCCGGCCGGGATCGCGGTTCTGACTATCAGCTCGGGAGAAGCCGACTCGTGGCTCATGTACGCCATCCTGGTCGTCCTCGTGCTGTTGATGGGCGCGCTGAACCTGCTTGTCTTTGTCAATCTCGGACAAACTGGCCAAGCATCTCGACCCGGCTCGCCTAGCCGTGACCGAGGCAGTCTTTGGCATTCTGCTCGCCGCGCTGGCTGTGCAACTGATGGTGGATGGTATGGCTGAACTGGGCATCATTTCAGCGATCGTGGGGCATTAGGGCCCGCGGAGCGTAGGTCGCCGGGCCAAGATCCAAGGCATCGGCCATACAGAGCCAGAGCACAGCCGAAGCAAGGAATCTGCAGGACGGACCTCGGACTGTACTCAGACCTGATCTCCCGACCGGAGCATACTGCCCTTCGTCGGGAGATCTTTGCGTCTCGACCAATATCCTGCGCTGATTCGGGAGACCCTCAATGATAAACTGGCGCGCGCGCTCAATACAGCCCGGTGAGTTCATCATCAGCGCCCAGCCTGGCCTTCATTGATAAGGCCGCGTAGAAGTAATACCAACATGAATTCTAGACCTACCAAGACCATAGTGTTGCACTTATTGAGAGGATAGGGTATACTATGTTCAAGAACGGTATACTACGGAGGGCTACATGCATACTGCAACGGTCTCAGGTAAAGGCTGGGTGGTCATACCCAAAGCCATCCGTGAGAGCTTTGCGCGCTGAAAAAGGGGTATCGCGTTCAGGTGTGGACTATGGCCAGATGCTGGCCCTCGTACCCCTGCCAGACGACCCGGTTGAAGCATTGCACGGCATGTTTGAGTCCGGCCCCTCAATGACAGACGATCTACTGGCGGAACGGGCACGTGAGCAAGCCAGGGGAGGAAATCGGTGACTGAAGCCTTTGTCTTGGATAGCTTTGCACTGCTCGCGCTGCTGGGAGGAGAACCTGGTGCTGAGGATGTGGCTGGCCTGCTGCGGCAAGCGCAAGACCGAGAAATACGGTTGCTGATGACTTGGGTGAACATCGGAGAGATGGCCTACATCGTGGAGCGACGTTGGGGAAGGGAGCGGCTCTATGCGGCACTGGCCACGATCGAGGCCACGCGCTTGGAGATTGCTCCGGTAGGACGGGAGAGTCCACTGGCTCCAGCTACATTAATGCCAGTACATCTGTCGCGTATGCTGACGCCTTTGCTGCCGGATACAGAGTCACCTATACTGGTGACCGGCGATCCGGAATTCAAGTCGCTGGAAGAGCTCGTAGAGATCCATTGGCTCCCCCAGCGTCAGCGCTCGCGGAACACCGACCACCCAGGCGGACACCCCCAGCCAAGCGTATGATCAGCACACCTCCAGAGGTTTGTTGTCAGTTCCTTCTTGCGCTATAATGCGGACTACCTCACACAAGGGGGGAGACCATGAAGGACCTTCGACAACCCTGCGAATTGATCTGGCAGGAACTTTCCGGGGATGCGGCCTGGCAGGCCGTCTGCGATCTGAGCCGCTACCACCGTATTCAGGCCAGCCCCGGCTATCGCCAGGCGGCGCAGTGGATCCACCAGTGCCTGCTTGAGGCAGGATTGGACTCGGAAGTCCTCTCCTATCCTGCCGACGAAAGCACAGGCTTCTGGAGCTGGACAAGCTTCCAGGAGTGGGACTGCACCGATGCCACACTGCACCTGATCGCCCCCGAGGAGCATGCCGGCGAACTGGCCAATTACCGGGCTAGTCCCATCTCTGTCATCCAGCGCAGCGCGCCTTTTGAGGGCGAGGCTGAGATCGTACTGCTGGAAGATGGCATGGAGGAGAGCGACTATGACGGCCTCGACGTGGAGGGCAAGGTCGTGCTCACCCGTGGGGACCTGCGGCGCGTCTGGGAGTTGGCCGTCGTGCAGCGGGGCGCCATCGGCCTGATCTTTGACGGCATGCGGCCCGTGCCGCCGGTGAGACTCGAGGGCGACCTGGCGGATATCCGGCAGTATACCTCTTTCTGGTGGCTGCCGGGCGACGCACACTGCTTTGGTTTTGTCCTGACGCCACGCCAGGGGCAGGCGCTGCGGCACCGACTGGTGAGAGCAGAAGAGCCAGTGCGTGTCCGGGTCAAGGTAGACAGCCGTCTCTATGATGGCGCTATGGAGATCGTCTCGGCGGCCATCTCAGGCGAGCAAGACGGCGAGATCGTCGTAGTCGCCCATCTCTGCCACCCCATACCCTCGGCCAACGACAATGCTTCGGGGGCCGCCGCGGCACTGGAGGCTGCCCGAACCCTGCAGTCCTTGGTATCCAGTGGCCAGTTGCCGGCCCCCAAGCGCACCATCCGCTTCCTGTGGCTGCCAGAGATGACCGGATCGCTGGCCTATCTGGCCGGGCGCGAAGACGACCTGGACCGGATGGTGGCCGGCGTCAACCTGGACATGGTGGGCGAGGACCAGAACCAGACGGGAAGTTCCTGGCTCATCGAGCGCCCACCGGAAGCTGCCGCGTCCTTTGCTCCCGACCTGCTGGCCCGCTTGCGCGACGAGTTCCCCAAGATAAAGGGCATGACCGGCGTGTCGCCCAGCCACACGGGTATGGGCGCCTACCCGCTCTACCGCCAGGCGGAGGTCCCCTTTTCCGGTGGCAGCGACCACTTTATTTTCTCCGACCCCACTGTGGGCGTACCAATGCCCATGCTTATCCAGTGGCCCGACCGTTTCTACCACACCTCGGCCGACACGCCCGACCGCACCGATCCCCAGAGTCTGGCCCGTTCCGGGACGCTGGCCGCAGCCTACGCCTACTGGCTGGCAACAGCGGGCACCGAGGATGCGATCTGGCTGGGCTATGAGATGCTGGCCCGATTCAAGGCGCGTGTAGTCGAAACTGCCCAAACAGCCGTTACGGAAGCGCAGGATCAAACCAGTGGCGAATCTCTGGCCCGGACCATCATCGACCTCGATCGCCGCCTGGCCTACCTGCTGGACCGGCAGAAGGCAGCCCTGGCCACGCTGGAACGGCTGGCGCCCTCCGATTGCCTGGTGGAAGAGTTCCAGGCCGAAGCAGAACAGGCGGTCCAGCGCGAACTGGCCTGGGCCAGGGGCGGCGTGGACCTGCACGCGGCTGCCCTGGGCCTCGGCCGACTGCCCATCATCCCGCCCCGCGAGATATCGGAAGAGGAGCGGCAAGCAGAAGAGATGGTACCTGTCCGCCAGGTTCGAGGGCCGATTCCGCTCCAGCAACACTTGCACCGCCTGGACGATGAGGACTGCCAGGCCTGGGGCCAGCTGCTCAAGGGGCGCAAAGGCTGGAGATATCACACATTGACCTCCCTGGCTCTCTACTGGGCCGATGGCACCCGATCCCTATCGGACATCGCCAACCTTGTGGAACTGGAGACCGGGAGCCGGGATATAGAACTCTTGCTCGTCTACTTTCGCCTTCTGGGGAAACTGGGTTTCGTAAGATTCTAAGTTCGATGTGTCGAGTTCGATGTTCGTAGGCAGGTATTGTGAAGAAGATCGAGCCAGGCAGTTGAAGGAGCAGCCATGCACATTCTTGTGACAGGCGGCGCGGGCTATATCGGCAGCGTCGTCGTTGAAGAGCTAATCCGGCAGGGTGAAGAGGTCACCGTGCTGGATAATCTGATTCAGGGACACCGGGCGGCCCTACATCCTCAGGCACAGTTCGTCCTGGGGGACCTGGCCGACCGGCAGGCTTTGCAGAACCTCTTTGCCAGTCACAGATTTGGGGCCGTCATGCATTTCGCCTCGCACCTGCGAGTGGGAGAATCGATGGAAAAGCCCTTCATGTACCTGGGCGAAAACGTGACCAATGGACTCAACCTGCTGGAGACCATGGTAGACTATGGTATCCGCCGTTTCATCCTGTCATCTACGGCTGCTCTGTTTGGCCGACCCGAGCGGATCCCCATTGACGAAGGGGAGCAGATCGTTCCTGGCAGTCCCTATGGGGAATCCAAGTTCATCCTGGAACGGGTATTGCAGTGGCTGGACCAGCTCCACGACCTGCGCTACGCAGCGCTGCGCTATTTTAATGCCGCCGGCGCCACGTCTGTGCGGGGCGAGGACCATAGGCCCGAAAGCCACCTCGTGCCCTTGGTACTCCAGGTGGCACTGGGCCAACGGGAGAGCATCCAGATCTATGGCACCGACTATGCCACCCGCGACGGTACCTGCGTGCGGGACTATATCCACGTGCTGGACCTGGCCCAAGCCCACATCTTGGCGCTGCGCGCCCTGGACGATGGCAGCCGGACCTACAACCTGGGCAACGGCGAGGGCTACACTGTCCTCGAGGTGATCGAGATGGCTCGCGAGGTGACCGGCCACCCAATCCCTGCGGTGTCAGGCCCCCGGCGCCCCGGTGACCTGCCAGCGCTCATTGCCAGCTCGGACAAGATTCGGCAGGAGTTGGGTTGGCAGCCCCGCTACCCCGAGCTGCGCGACATCGTCCAGAGCGCCTGGGACTGGCACCGCGTGCATCCCAAGGGCTACGCGGATTGAGAGATGGTTCATGGCTAGTAAGTTGGCCATTCTGCTTCTGATCCTGACGATAGACGATAGACGACGGACACTAGTCAGGGTACTTGCCATCTATGGTCTGTCGTCCGTCGTCTGTCATCAGACACCAGCGGCTTCGACCTGGTATGCCGAGCCTGCCACCTAAGGGTAGCCTATATGCGCATCGCCATCAACGCCTGGTTCCTGGACCAACTCGGCACCGGAAGCGGCCAATACCTCAACGGCCTGCTCCGGGCCATGCCCGGGGTGGGACCTGAGCACCAGTTCCTCCTCGTCACCCCGCCAGGCATCCCGGAACGCCAGATTCCGGGGCTCCAGCTCGAGTTCTGGCCCTTTGAGTCAGAGCGGTGGGGCAGCAGGCTGGGCAAGGTTCTGTTCGAGCAGATTGCCTTTCCCCGCGTCTGCCGCCAGTGGGGCGCCGACGTAGCCCACGTCCCGTATTGGGGCTCATCCCTATGGCCAGGCGTTCCTACGGTGGTCACTGTCCATGACCTCATCCCGTTGCTGTTGCCAGCGTACCGGGGCGGGCCGCCGGTACGGCTCTATACCCGCCTGGTGGCGGCCGCCGCCCGGCGCGCAGCCATTGTGCTCACCGACTCTAAGGCCTCCAAGGGTGACATCGAGCAGCACCTGGGCTTGCCGCCCGAATCGGTACGCTGTATCTACCTGGCCGCCGGTGAGCAGTTCAGCCCGAAGCCCGAACCCGACGATGACTTATTCCGCGAGATCTATGAGATTCCCCAGCGTTACGTGCTCTACCTGGCCGGCCACGACGAACGCAAGAACCTGGAGAGCGTGGTCGAGGCCTTTGCTACCGTGGCCCAATCGGACGACGACGTGACCCTGGTCATCGGAGGCAAACTGCCAGACCGGGCCAAGCCGCCCTTCTACGATCCCCGGCCCCTGGTGGAGGCGGTGGGCATCGGCGACGACGTTCTCTTTCCCGGGTGGGTGGACGAGGCCCACGCACCTGCTCTTTACCGCGGCGCGGCCTGCGCCGTCTTTCCCTCGCGCTACGAGGGCTTTGGGCTGCCGGTACTGGAAGCGCTGGCATGTGGAGCGCCCCTGATTACGTCGAACACTAGCTCGCTGCCGGAACTGCTGGGCGATTCCGGTTTCGCCCTCGACCCTGACGACACGGATGGTCTGGCCGGGGCCATGCTCGCCTGCCTGGTGGATGAACCACTGGCTGCCGAGCTGCGCCGGCGCGGGCCAGAACAGGCTGCCAAGTTCACCTGGGAACAGACGGCCCGCGAAACTCTGGCCGCCTACCAGGACGCTGCACGCGGGAACAGACTAATGCTGTCAAAATACCCTTCAGGGTTTGGAAGCACATGATTGAAGCCCTTGGTTTGAGTTACAGGTTTGGGAGGACTGGCAGTCCTGTTCGCTTACCGACAAGCGTTGCGGAACGCGAATCCTGCCCCTCAGGCGCGCACTTTGAGACTGGCAGAGGACTGCCAGTCCTGAACGCTGCTCCTGACCATCCACCCCTGCAAACCAGTCCAGGACAGGGTCCATGCGCGTCCTGATGCTGTCCAAGGCCTGTATCGTCGGCGCCTACCAGAAAAAGCTGGAGGAACTGGCCCGCTTCCCCGACCTGGACCTGACCGTGGTCGTGCCACCCTACTGGCGCGACGAGCGGGGAGTGACCCAACTGGAGCGACAGCACACGGCTGGCTACGACCTGGTCGTGGAGCCCATGGCCTTCAACGGCAACTTTCACCTGCACTTCTATCCCGGACTGGGCAAGCAGATCCACCGCGTGCAACCTGACCTGGTCCACATCGATGAAGAGCCCTACAACCTGGCCACGGCCCACGCCCTGTGGCTGTCCCAGCGCGCGGGGGCCAGGAGCCTGTTCTTCTCCTGGCAGAACATCATCCGCCGCTACCCTCTGCCTTTCCGCTTGCTGGAGCGCTACGTGTTGAACCATGCCGACTATGGCATCGCCGGCAACCAAGAATCGGCCGGAGTTTGGCGGGCCAAGGGCTACCAGGGCCCCATGGCCGTGATCCCCCAGTTCGGTGTGGATCCCGAGGTTTTCAAGCCCGGCGGATCACGGGACCCTGGAAGGGGCTTTGTCGTCGGCTATGTCGGACGGCTGGTTGAGGAAAAGGGGGTGGATCTGCTGCTGGAGGCCCTGGCCGGATTGGAGGGCATGTGGCGGGCCTACATCCAGGGTAGTGGCCCATCCCGGGAATCATTGCAGGCTCGGGCCCGCGACCTGGGCATCGCTGGCCGGGTCACCTTTGACGAGTGGATTCCCTCAGTCCAGATGCCGGGCTACTACCAGCAATTGGATGCTATCGTGGTTCCGTCGCGTACGCGCCCCAATTGGAAGGAGCAGTTCGGCCGGGTATTGGTCGAAGCCATGGCCTGTGGCGTGCCGGTGATCGGCTCTGATTCGGGCGAGATCCCGAGCGTCATCGATGACGCGGGGCTGGTATTCCCCGAGGATGATGTGAGAATGCTTCGGGCTCACCTGTCGCGGCTGCTGCGCGACCTCGACCTGCGGGCAGAGTTGGGCCAGCGAGGCCGGGAGCGCGTCATGGCCTACTACACCCAGGCCCAGGTTGCAGCAGAAACCTTCAGGATCTACCAGGCCATACTAGCACAATAGCCCACGACCGGGAGCCGAGGTCTCTTGCGTCCATGGTCATCATCGGCTCTACCATCACCTTTGCCCCAAGTATTCCCCGAATGGAGCTCCGGGTAGATGACACGACACCCATTTGTACGGTGTCCTCCTCGAGATGGCATCCACCCAGCACTAGCGGGTGCTCGGGATCGGAGCCATCGCCCATAAGCCGGCCAAAGACCCGGAGACCACGATCTGGCAGCGTCTGTCATTGCCTGACAGGCTGAGACAAGTAGTGTATAATGGAACCATGGAGAGGAGGGATCGAGATTGCACGCTGATATGTTGCTACACAACGGGTGCTTCATAACTGTATCCGAGCAACAGCCTTTCGCCTCAGCCCTCGCCATCAAGGATGGGCGACTAGTCAAGGTTGGAGACTACGATGAAGTATACCCTCTGCTGGGCGACAACACGAAGGTGATCGATCTGGCGGGAAAAACTGCTGTCCCTGGCTTCATTGACTCCCACATCCACGTCATCAGCCTGGGTCTGGGCATGCAGGTCATCGATCTAAGTGGGGTGACATCCAAGTCAGGAATCTTGGCCATACTGAGTAGGTCCGCCGGGGATACACCTCAAGGAAACTAGATCAAGGCATATGGGTTCGATGAGTTCGAGGTGGACGTTCTGCCGAACAGTGAGGTCCGGGTTGCAGCAGAAACCCACAGAGTCTACCAGGCCATACTAGCGAAATAGCCCGCGACAGGGACTCGAGGTCCCTCGGAGACACTGAAATCATCATAAGTAACTAGAAATAGGAAGACAACTAGAGAGAGGATTCAATGTCCGGTATCGATACTTCTTCCCCCATTGACCGCGTCTGTTCCTCCCCAGTCCGGTTGCGGTCCTCGTCACCCTCTTCCGCCATTTGGTCATAGGCAGACCACCCCCTTCGTGGTCCTGGGATGAGCTCTGGATCCTGTCAATGGGCATCCTCTTTGACTGTCCATCTGTGACGTGGTATACTTACAGTCCGGAGCTATCGGCACGCGACATGAGGGACGGTCATGCAGCAGCATTCGCTCCTGCAAACGAAACTGTATATTCCGCCCATCCGGCCCGAGCTGGTCTCGCGCCCGCGCCTGATCGAGCGGCTGAATGCGGGCTTGGACCGCAAGCTCACCTCGTCTCTGCTCCGGCCGGCTTTGGCAAGACCACGCTGGTCAGTGAATGGGTTCAAGCTTTGGGCAGGGCAACTCCGCCTTGGCCATGGCCTGGCTGTCGCTGGATGAAGGCGACAACGACCCGGCGCGCTTCCTGACTTACTTGATCGCTGCCTTGCCAGACGAAGGAACGGAGACCAGCATTGGAAAAGGAGCGTTGAGCATGCTCCAATCCCCTCAGCCACCGCCGGCCGAGGCCGTCCTGACCTCTCTGATCAACGAGATTGCCGCCATCCCCGACAGGATCATCCTCGTCCTCGACGACTACCACCTCATTGAAGCCCAGCCCATCCACGATGCCCTCACCTTTCTACTCGAACACCTGCCGCCCCAGATGCACCTGGTCATCGCCACCCGTGAGGATCCACACCTGCCCCTGGCCCGTCTACGCGCCCGGGGCCAATTGACCGAACTACGCGCCGCGGACTTGCGGTTTACCTCCTCCGAAGCCGCCGAATTTCTCAACCAGGTGATGGGCCTGGACCTTTCAGCAGAAGACATCGCCGCGCTGGAAACCCGCACCGAAGGTTGGATTGCCGGCCTGCAATTGGCAGCCCTTGCTTTGCAAGGGCATTTCAATGCAAGGACACAAAGATGCCTCCAGCTTCATCAAATCTTTTACCGGCAGCCACCGCTTTGTGCTGGACTACCTGATCGAAGAAGTCCTGGAACAGCAGTCTGAAAGTGTCCAGACTTTTTGCTGCAAACGGCCATCCTCGACCGACTGACCGGCTCCTTGTGCGATGCCGTGCGTTCGCATGCCGAACGCCACTGGCCAGGACAACGGCCAGGCGATCCTGGAAATGTTAGAACACGCCAACCTGTTCATCGTCCCCCTGGACAACGAACGGCGTTGGTACCGCTATCACCATCTCTTTGCTGATTTGCTGCGGCAGCGTTTGCACCAAACCCAACCAGAACGACTGCCAATTCTGCACCGCAGGGCCAGCGAGTGGTACGAGCAAAAAGGGTTCGTCGATGAGGCCATAGATCATGCACTGCGCGGCGAATATTTCGAACGGGCGGCGTACTTGATTGAGGATCAATTTGGTGCTAACTACGAGCGTGGTGATCAGACTACATTGCGGCGTTGGCTGGCTGAATTGCCAGAAGAATTGGTATTCTCCAAACCACATCTCTGTATCCTTCACGCCTGGAATCTGTTTACCAGCGGCCAACTGGATGCGGCTGATCGGAGTCTCCAGGCTGCCGAAAAGATGCTTGACCCTGACACAGATCAAGAGCTTGTCTCCTCACCAGATAAGGATCAACTGTCTGACACTGACAGGATGAAACTGGTAGGCAGGGTAGCCGCCATCCGTTCCTTTTTGGCTTCTTACAGTGGAGATATACCAAGGACTATTCGGTATGCGCGTCAGGCGCTTGAGTATCTACCCGAACAAGAACTACCGTGGCGCAGCGCTGCTTTAATTACCTTAGGGGATGCATATGCTAGCCAGGGCCAAATGGTAGCAGCGCACGAGGCCCGGTCAGATGCGTTGGTGACAGGCAAAGCATCAGGCGACACCTACATTCTCATGATAGTCAATTTGAGACTAGCCGAGATCTTGAGACAACAAGGCAAGTTGCAGCAGGTCATAGATATCTGCGAGCGCCAGTTGAAGAGAGCAGACGAAAGTGGAATTTCAGAATCGGCAATAGTCGGTTGGTTATTGGGGATATGGGGCGAGGTTCTGGCCGAATTAAATGATCTAGATAGGGCAATAGATCAGGCGAAAAAAGGAGTAGAACTGACTGCACGTGGCGGGGATGTGCTGTATGATAGCCTGGAGCAACCTGTGTCTGGTGAGAGTTCTATTTTCCAGTGGGGACATAACTGGTGCCGAAGATGTCATCCAATCGATGGAGAATACCGCTCGCGAATACGATCTGCCTCTTTGGGCCTACCTCCAGTTATCAGCCTGGCAAGTGCGGATATGGCTGGCACAAGGTAAACTGGAGGCTGCATCCCAATGGGTTGGAGAGCGTGAGTTGGATCCTGATGGAGAACCTACCTATCTGCACGAAATGGAGTATATCGTGTTTGCCCGTATCCTTATTGCTCAAGGGCGATTGGATGAAGCAGCCAGGCTGCTGCAGCGCTTGCTCGAGGCAGCAGAAGCGGGGGGACGTACTTCGAGAGTGATCGAGATTCTGATCCTCCAGGCGTTGGCTTTTCAAGCCGGAGGACGATACAGCCCAGGCGATGACCACGCTGGAGCAAGCCCTCACCCTGGCCGAGCCGGGAGGCTTTATCCGTATCTTTGTGGATGAAGGCCCGCCGATGGCCCGTCTGCTCTACGAAGCCCTGTCTCGCGGGATTGAACCAGACTATGTTCGTCGGTTATTGGCAGCATTCCCCGTTGCCGAACCAGAGCAAGCTGACCCATCGAAAACCGCAAGTCCCCAGAATCTGAATTGGTTGAGCCTCTGAGCGAACGCGAACTTGAAGTGCTCCAACTCATCGCCGAAGGGCTGACCAATCCGGAAATCGCTGTCCAGGCTTTTCCTCTCGCTGAACACAGTCAAGGCCCACACCCGCAATATCTACGGCAAACTCGGTGTCAACAACCGCACGCAAGCGGTTGCCAGGGCCAGAGCTTTGGGGATTTTGCCCTCCACCTGATCCCTACCGTCCCTCCCTGGGCAGCACCTCAGAGACAATAGAACCTGGCGGGCTAGCCAATAGCAGCCCGCTTTTTTGTACCCCCGGGCCTATCCTCTCATATTCCGAGCCTGCAATCACCCCCTGAATTACCCTTTCGGGTGATGACACTAATCCCACCTTGCGGGTATGCTGAGGATACGAGATTTCATCAATCAAGGAAGGATTCCCAAATGAAAGCAACTGTTAGTGAAAATGGACTCGCAAAATATACCTGGCTTATTATTGCGACTATGTCAATGGTTGTAATTTTGATTTCAGTTTTCTTCATAGCTTTTCCAGAAATTACATTTGATATTTCGATGGAATATCCTGGTTCATCTTTAACTTGGGAGATTTTGGATGAAGGAAGCAAGGTTGGTATGCGCTTTTTGATAGTTAGACCATTTTGGGACGAAATACTGTTTGGCATCTTGGGGCTGTTCTGTGCGTGGGGGCTCAAGAAGAGAGCAAGTTTTGCATGGAAACTCGGTGTGTTCTGGGGCGTCATGATGCTGGTAGCTGGCATCGCTATAGGTCTATCCGAACTATTTATTGGAGAATGGCCCACAGTATGCATGGTAACTATCGTGTATAGCATCATTGGTGTGATTGCCCTGAGTTGTCTATTTATCGTGAAAAAGGATTTTGACGAAGTCCTCTAAAACACCAATGATACGGAGGTCTACCCTTGACTCACCTGATACTACACCAGGCCCAAGATTACCCCCCAAATAGCACTCTCGGGCGATGACACCAATACCATCCTGGTGTACAATGGGAGCTGACTTGATGTTTCAGGTAGCAGATAGCATGGTTCGCAGACTCGTAACAAAAGGGAGGATGACATGGGCGCTTCTGAAGTAATGACAATGTTTTTTCAAGTCATGGGTGGTCTAGGACTATTCTTCACGGGGGTTGGAGTCCTTTGGTTTGTGACGGTTTACAAAGAGAAGAAAGAGTAGTTTCGTTAGCTCGCTGCGTGATCTCGCTCTCTCTCGTGCAAGATCGCAAATGGGCTTTTGATCGCCTACTAACCAATCCTTGGATTCGACACAGCTTCAACGCAGATGATGAGGCCGAATATCGGGAGATCATCGCCGGATTGCCGAAAGCATCAAAACCCAGACTCGGCCTCAACGATTGGTGAGGCGCTCTTTCAAGTTCGCTGGCGGTCTCTACCTTCCTGGTCTGCAATCTGATCATCTCCCTTGGCAGACGATTGATTCAAGTCATCAAGTCCGGCAACAGAGAGCCTGAAACCACCACAGCCAAGGAAGGATAGTAGCTAGCGCAGGGCTAGTGAATCGCACCCGAGTTTTCCGCCAGAGTGGGCCGGTGAAGAGACGCGAATCTACCTACCGACTTATTCTTGGCCGGAGGGAACGGATCTGAGGCAGGTCGCCGCATAATCGTCCGCAGCATAGAAAGGGAGGAAGAAAATGGAGAACACGCAAAAGATCGTCAGGCTCGTCTTGAAAGCAGTCGCCCTTGGCATGGCAGTTGTCAGCATCATCCTCGGCTTTTTGCCGGAAGCTGCCGACGTCAGCACCCAAGTGACGCTGCTTTCCATTGGGCTCTTTACTCTAGCCCTGGCTGCCCTTCAGAAAGAAGAATAATCAGGAGCAAAAATCCTGTGGAAGACTCGGTAATCGAAGCAAAAGGTTTTCGCAAAACCTACGGCGATTTCGTCGCCGTGGACGACATCAGTTTTGATGTGCAGCAGGGCGAGATATTCGGCCTGCTTGGCCCTAACGGCGCGGGAAAGACCACCACGCTGGAGAGTCTGGAGGGTCTGCGTGCCCCGGACAGCGGTACGTTACGGGTGGCAGGCGTCGACCCAACGCGTGAGTCCCGCAAACTGCGCAACCTGATCGGCGTGCAGTTGCAGTCGGCGGGCTTGCCAGAGAGCATCACGCCTGACGAAGCGATGAAGTTCTTCTGCGCCTATCACTCTGTGGCGCCCCGCTTCGACCTGCTGGAACGGCTGGGGTTGAACGAAAAACGAAAGGCCCAGTTCCACGTATCATTTTGCACGCTATAATGTGCCAGCAGTTTGCACCTAAACCGATCCACGGGTTTGCACCTAAACTGATCCAGCAGTTTGCACCCAAACTGATCCAGGGGTTTGCACCAAATATGTACCAACACTTTGCAGCCAAAATGTACCACCCCTGACGGTGAAATTCCTGTTCCTACCTTATCCTTTTGGAGTGAATTCATTCATTCCAGGAGGCACCATGGCGAACAGGAGAAAAGACACAATGGATATTCGGGAACTGCTGTTACATATGCGCGCCGGATCGAGCAATCGCCGGATCCAGCGGGACACCGACATCGACCGCCGGACCGTCAAAGCCTATCGAGACTGGGCTACGACCCAAGGTCTGTTTGTAATGCTTCAGTTGGAATTGGAGAAACGCCTCCGATGAATTAGACTACAACAGGAGGTCTATCTCGTGCCAAAGAAACGGAAACAATACTCAGCGCAAGAAAAGGTAACCATTCTGCGGAAGCATCTTCTGGACAAGATCCCGGTCTCGGAACTCTGCGACGAATACGGTTTGCAGCCCACGGTCTTCTATCGTTGGCAGAAGCAGTTGTTCGAGCAGGCGGGCGAATCCTGTTTCCAGCGGTCTCGGAATAGTGAGACGACTCGGCTGAAGCGGCAGATCACCGAGCTGGAAGCCAAGCTGGCCAAGAAGGACGAGGTCCTGGGCGAAGTGATGGAGGAGTACGTGGTCCTAAAAAAGTCACGTGGGGCATCCTGACGGGCTGCTGGGTGCCCCAGCAAGTGCGCGATGAAGTCGTGGATTTCGTGACCAAGTGGAGTAGAGAATCAGGCATTCCGATGGCTCGTTTCGTCGAGTGGTTGGAGATCAATCAAAGCAAGTACTACGACTGGCGACGACGCTACGGCCAAGCTAACGAACATAACGGCCAGGTGCCACGTACCTTCTGGTTGCAGGAATGGGAACGAAAGGCCATCATTGATTTCTACCGAGAGCACCCCGATGAAGGCTATCGGCGCTTGACGTACATGATGATCGACGCCGACATCGTGGCCGCTAGCCCCAGCAGTGTCTACCGGGTGCTCAAGCAAGCGAAGCTTCTGAACAGATGGAATCAAAAACCGTCAAAGAAAGGTCAAGGGTTCCAGCAACCGGAGAAGCCGCATGAGCACTGGCACATTGATGTCGCCTACATCAACATCTGTGGCACGTTCTACTACCTATGCAGCATCCTGGATGGCTACAGCCGCTATCTGGTCCATTGGGAGATCCGGGAGACGATGACAGAAGCTGACGTTGAGATCATCTTGCAGCGAGCTCGGGAACGGTTTCCCCAGGTCAAGCCACGGATCATCTCGGACAATGGGCCCCAGTTCATAGCCAGGGATTTCAAGACGTTCATCCGGCAATGTGGCATGACCCACGTGCGTACCAGTCCCTACTATCCTCAAAGCAACGGCAAGATTGAGCGCTGGCACAAGTCGCTGAAGGGAGAGTGCATCCGGCCAGGGACACCGCTCTCTCTGGAAGATGCCCGCCGATTGGTCAAAAAGTTTGTAATGTACTATAATCAGGAGCGCCTGCACAGCGCCATCGGCTATGTGACGCCCAAAGACAAGCTCGAAGGTCGCGAGCCCGTCATCTTTGCCGAGCGCAACCGCAAGCTTGCGGCGGCCCGCAAGAGAAGGAGCCTGTCACGTAGTGATGCAGCAATGGCTCCAAAGCAGAGCGGTCGAGTCAGGATCGAGGCGGCTGAATTATGCCCGCCCTAGTGTCTTATTGGGAAGAGGCAATCCTCCATTTCCCGCTGAACCAATACATGTTGAAAGGTTCACTGCCGCCCCTGGAAGATCTCCAGGAGCTTCTGGACCAAACCATGCCCAAGCAAACGCCGCCGCAAAACGTATCCACAGCCGAGAACTATCGTGAGTTGATCGAACAACTGCTCAAAGAGAACGTCGAGATCGCCGCCATCCAGTGTCGCCTGGAAGAGCGTGGCTACACCGGTTCCTACTGGGCGGTATACCGCTTGGCGCAGAAGATCAAGCCCCGCCACCGAGAAGCCACCGTGCGGGTAGAGACCAAGCCGGGTGAAGAAGCGCAAGTGGATTTCGGCTTTGCCGGGAAGCTGATCGACCCGGACACTGGCGAACTGCGTCGAGCCTGGGTCTTTGTCATGACCTTGTCCTGGAGCCGCCATCAGTATGCCGAGTTCGTCTTCGACCAAAAACTGGAGACCTGGTTGCGGCTGCACCGCAATGCCTTCACCTGGTTGGGCGGAGTTCCCAGGCGAGTGAGGATCGACAACCTCAAAGCGGCCATCATCAAGGCTACGTGGGATGACCCCGAGGTACAGCAATCCTACCGGGGCTGCGCCGAGCACTATGGCTTTCTGATCACCCCTTGCCGACCCAGAACGCCCCAGCACAAAGGAAAAGTGGAAAAGGGTGGCGTGCACTACGTCAAGCGTAACTTCTTGGGCGGGCGTGAACCCACGACCCTCACCCAGGCCAATCGGGATGTTCTCGCCTGGTGCAACAACAAGGCTGGCTTGCGCATTCACGGCACCACCAAGGAAAAACCCCTGGTCCGCTTCCAGGAGGTCGAGCTGGCCCAGCTCCAACCGGTGCCCGAAACACCCTACGACCTGGCTATCTGGAAACAGGTGACCCTCGGCCGGGATTGCTACGTCAACTTTGACAAAGCCTACTACTCGGCCCCTCATCGTCTTCATGGCCAGGAGTTGTGGGTCTGTGGCGGTATCCAGCAGGTGCGCATTTACACCCTGAAGCGCAAGCTGCTCGCTACCCATGAACGTGCCCAGCACCCTGGCCAGCGGCTCACTCACCTCGACCACCTCCCGCCTGAGAAAGTCCCAGGGCTTGTCCTAAACCGGGATAATTGTCTGGCCTCCGCCATCGAAGTGGGTCCGGCTGCCCGGCAGGTGGTGCAAACCCTGCTGGACGATCCGGTCCTCGACCGGCTGTACACGGCCGGTCGTCTGATCAGGCTGCGCGAGAAGTTCGGCGACACACGACTGGAAGCAGCCTGCAAACGGGCACTGTATTTCGATGACCCAGCATACAAAACCGTCAAGCGCATCCTCACCGAAGGATTGGAGGATGAGCCCGTACCCGTCGCCGTGACTTTGCCTGCCGCGACCACCTTCATGCGCAGTGCCGAAGAGTTGGTCAACCGCGTGCTTGGAGGCAAGTCATGGAACTGAAACACCAACTCACTCCCCAGTTGAAGCACTTGCGGCTGTCGGGCGTGCTGGAAACCTTGGATGTGCGCAATCAGCAGGCCATTGAAGGCCGGTGGTCCTACGTCGAGTTCCTGTCTCGTTTGCTGGAGGATGAAGTCGAACGCCGGGCACAAAAACAGCTCAAGTTACGGCTGCGCCGGGCAACCCTCAACACCACCAAGACTCTCGAAACCTTCGACTTCAACTTCAACCCGACTCTCAATCGCCAGCAGCTCCTGGCCCTGGCCGCCGGTGACTACATCCGCCAGAAGCGCAATCTGCTGATCTGCGGCCCAACCGGTGTAGGAAAGACACACATCGCCCAAGCTCTTGGCCAGGAAGCGTGCCGCCAGGGCTTTCAGGTGCTTTTCCTCAACGTCCACAAGATGCTGCAACATCTCAACGGTGGCCGCGCCGATGGTTCCTGGGAACGCAGGCTGAATACATACTTGCGCCCCGACTTACTCATCCTCGACGATTTTGGGCTAAAGCCTCTTCCTCCTCCCTCGCCGGAGGATCTCTATGATGTTATTAACGAACGGTATGAGCGCGGCAGCATTCTATTGACCAGCAATCGTGCTCCATCCGAATGGCCTGATCTCTTCTGTGATCCATTGCTGGCCTCGGCCGGGCTGGATCGTCTGCTTCATCGGGCCGAGGTTGTCATCATTCGTGGTGCTAGCTTCCGGGCTCAGGGCCGCCAACGGCTAGAACAGGAGGTGCTATCAAACCAAGAGCCTACCGTCTGAATCTCGTTTTGGAAGCTCTTCTTTCAGGAAAGGAGTCTCACCTCCCGGGAATGGTGGTACATCTTGGCCGCAAACAGGTGGCGTACTTTTGCCGCAAACCGATGGTACATTTTTGGTGCAAAGAGGTGGTGTAGTCTTGCTGCAAACAGGTGGTGCATTGCCGTGTGCAAATTGACAACAGAACCGGGTCAAGACCGCCGGGAAAACCAGTAGCGGTTCTGTACAAGGCTGCCAGGGCCTACGGATTGACCAGCGCGCCGTGCTCCTCCGCCATCTTGTCCTCAGCATAGGGCACAAAGGGCACGCCGGGCCGGCCGGTGGCCAGCTTGTTGCGGTGGTAGAGGACAAAGGTCTGCACCCCGCCCGACAGCGAGAGTAAACCTGGTCAAAGCCAGACTGGCACCAGGGCGCGGAGGGCAAATAGCTGGTGAAGCCCACGCGGCAGTAGAGGTACAGCGGCTGGTCGCCGGCCACTGCCCGCAGTTCGTCGATGCCGCTCCCGTAGCTCGGTCAGCGGGATATTGATGGCGCCGGGGATGTGCCAGGTCTCGAAAGGCAGCCGGGGGCCGGACGTCGACCACGGTGCCCGTCCTCCAGGACCTCCGGATAGTCCTCGGCATACCACTGGGCCAGGTCGCCCCGGAGCAGGTTGCAGGCCACAAAGCCGGCCATGTTGACCGGGTCCTTGGCCGATGCCATAGGGCGGCGCGTAGGCCAGCTCCAGGTGCTCCAGGTCGTGGACGGTCATGCCGGCGCGGATGGCGGTGGCCAGGACGTCGATGCGCTTGTCGACGCCGTCAAAGCCCACGGCCTGGGCGCCCAGGATGCGGCCGTCGTCGGGCGCGAACAGCAGCTTCAGGTGCATGGGGTGCGTGCCGGGATAGTAGCCGGCGTGGCCGTTGGGGTGGACGTAGACCTTGCGGTGGGGGATGCCCAGGCGGTGGAGGGTGGCCTCGGTCGACGCCGGTGCCCCCGGCCGTCATGTCAAAGACCTTGACGACCGAGGTGCCCTGGGTGGAGCGGTAGGCGCTGTCGCGGCCGAAGATGTGGTCGGCGACGATACGCCCCTGGCGGTTGGCGGGCCCGGCCAGGGCGACGACGGCGGGCTCGCCCGTGACCGTGTCGGTCACCTCGACGGCATCGCCGGCGGCATAGATGTCGGGGTCGGAGGTGCGCATGTGTGCGTCGACCTTGATGCTGCCCCGCACGCCCAGCTCCAGCCCGGCCTCGCGGGCCAGGCGAGGACTCGGGCTGGACGCCGATGGCCAGGATCACCAGGTCGGTGATCAGCCGTGTGCCATTCTGCAACTCGACCTCGACCCGCCCCGAGACATCGTGAAAGGCCGCAGCCGCCGAGCCGAGGTGCAGCTCGACGCCATAGCTCTCCAGGTGGTAGATCAGGGCCCGGTCCATCTCGTGGTCCAGGGGCGGCATGATCGACTCTTCCAGCTCGACCAGCGAGACCCGCAAGCCCCGCTGGCGCAGGGTCTCGGCCATCTCCACGCCGATGTAGCCGCCGCCGATCACCACCGCGCTCTTGGCGCCGGCATCGACCTCGGCCTTGATGGCATCCATGTCAGGGATGTTGCGCAGGGTATGGATCTGGGGATGGTCGATGCCTGGGATCGGGGGCCGCAACGGACGCGCGCCGGGGGTCAGAACCAGCTTGTCGTACGACTTCCCAGAACTCCGGCCGGCGTCGGTCCCGGACCAGGACCCGCTTGCTCTCCCGGTCGATGCGCAGTACCTCGTGCTCGGTGCGGACGTCGAGGTTGAGCCGGCTCCTCAGGTCCTCGGGGGTGACCACCAGCAGTTTGTCACGGTCTTGGATGTGCGCCGCTGATGTGGTAGGGCAGGCCGCAGTTGGCAAAGGAGACGTAGCGGTCCTTCTCAAAGACGATGATCTCGGCGTCCTCGGCCAGGCGGCTGGCCCGCGCCGCAGCCGACATGCCGGCGGCCACCCCGCCGACAACAATGATCTTCATGGCAAACACTTTCTGCTCAGTCTTGAATTCGTGGAAAGCCATATCCCAGCACTCTCATTCTATCACATCTCACCCATCGGACAAGGGAGTTGAGTCCTTTGGCCTTGACAAAATACTATTCTCGTGATATAATTGATATAAACAGGATCCATAGGGCCGGTGTGGAGATGAACCGCGTGGGAAAGCCAGATCAGACAATTCCTGGGAAAGGTCTAGAGGTGTATTCATGAATGCGAAGGTCTTTATCTCTAGCAGCTTTGACGGTCGAGATGGGCTAGGTGTAAGCCGCGCCGAACGGGGTTACGATGGAGAATGGCAAACCCAGGTCGTGGCAGAACGCTACAATGTTCAGTGCCTGGCAAGGGATCCACAAGACAGCAACCAGGTTTACGCCGGCACACAGGAGAGGGGATTCTGCGCTCGACCGACGCCGGAGCCAGCTGGGCGGTACTCGGCCTGGAAGGACTGACCGTCAAGGCATTGGCAGTCGATCCCCAGCGTCCGCGGACCATCTATGCAGGAATGAGGCCCGCAGGCCTGCACGATTTCCCAGGACGGGGGCGATTCGTGGCACGAGTCACAGGGATTTCGTCGCATCCCTGGGCGCTGGTGGTGGTTCTCTCCAGCCGAGCGTCCCTTCTCAGCTTACGTGCATGCCCTCTCTGTGTCTCCTGAGGATCCCGGCGTCATTCTGGCCGGAATGGAGTTTGGGGCCGTGGTGCGCAGTGAGGATGGCGGTGAGAACGTGGTCCGGTCACCGGCGCGGCGCGCTGCGCGACTGCCACTCGATGACCTTCCATTCGACCAACGGGGACTGGGCCTACGAGGGTGGTGCAGGCTGGAAGGCGGCAGGCGCGGTCAGTAGCGATGGTGGAAAGGACTTGGTCGCAGCCGCGCGATGGCCTGGACCGTCACGATGGCTGGTCTTGCGTCGCGGACCCGGAGCAGCCGGGAGAGGTGGTACGTGGCGGCTTCGACCGGTCCAGGTGACGCCCACAGTCCTGGATTACGCCGAAGCGTACATCTACCGCTTCCGCGGGAGACGCTGGCTGGACCAAGTTGGCCGGAGGTCTGCCCGCCATGTGGACCATCTCCCCACGACTCTGATGACCGACCCACGCGCTCCGGGTCA
>CAWANP010000021.1:0-9255 GCA_963783445.1 uncultured Chloroflexia bacterium
CCGGACGACGTCGTAGATTGCAGCCGCTCGGGTACGACCATGCGGCTGCTGGCCGGCATCCTCGCCGGCCAGCCCTTCCCAACTGTTTCTCTCAGGCGATACCCAACTGAGGCGGCGGCCCATGGGGCGCATTGCAGAACCGCTGCGGTGCATGGGCGCGACGGTCCTGGGCCGGGATGGTGGCCGCCTGCCTCCCCTGACCATTCAGGGGGGTTCTCTTCAGGGCCTGGACTATACGCTCCCCGTGGCCAGCGCTCAAGTCAAGAGTCCCCTGCTGCTGGCTGGCCTGTACGCCGGTGGGGCCACAAGCCTGTGCGTGCCCGGGCCTGCGCGGGATCACACGGAACGGATGCTGGTGGCGATGGGAGCGAGGTTGGAGACTGAAGACTGGGGATTGGCCACTGGTGGACAGCGCTTGTGGCTGAGCCGGGCTATCCCTTGCGGGCACTTGATTTCGCTGTGCCAGGGGACTTTTCGTCGGCGGCCTATTTCCTGGTGGCAGCAAGTCTGGTGCCTGGCTCAGAAGGTCCTGATCGAGGGCGCCGGCGTGAATCCTACCCGTACCGGACTCCTGGATGTGCTGCGGGCCATGGGCGCCGACGTGGTGCTGGAAGATGAACGCATGGTGGGCGGCGAGCCTGTTGCGGACCTGGCGGTGCGCGCTTCGGATCTGGCCGGTACGGAGGTGAGCGGCCAACTCGTGGTGCGGACCATCGACGAGTTTCCGATCCTGGCTGTAGCGGCCACCCAGGCCCGGGGAGAAACGGTGGTGCGTGACGCGGCCGAGCTACGGGTAAAAGAGACCGACCGGATTGCGACCACGGTGCAGGAATTGCGCAGGCTGGGTGCCGAGATCGAGGCTCAGCCAGACGGTTTTGTCGTTCAAGGTCCAACCCCACTGCAGAGCCCTGATTTCGCCGAAGGACAAGGATCCATGGTTTTCAGCCATGGTGACCATCGCCTGGCGATGGCCCTGGTCGTGGCCGGGTTGATTGCCAGGGGTGAGACCTGCGTACAGGACACGGACTGCATTGCCGACTCTTTCCCTGGCTTTGCGGCAGCGCTGGCAAAGCTGGGGGGAAACGTGTGATGACCAGCACACCCACGCAGCTTGTGACTGGCCCAGTCCCAGTGGTCGGGGACCCAACCTTTCGGGTTGGATTGGTGGGCTGGCCGGTAGAACACAGCGTTTCGCCGGCCATGCACAATGCTGCCTTTGATGCGCTGGATCTCAACTGGCGCTATTTCCCTCTACCAACACCTCTCGACAAAGTGGAAGTTACCCTGGCCCAACTCCGGGAGCATGGGTATCGGGGTGCCAACATCACCCTGCCCCACAAGCGGGCTGTTATGCCCTACCTGGACGAACTCACAGATGCGGCGCGCGCGATTGGCGCCGTGAATACCGTCCTTGCTGATGGCGCGTGGCTAGTCGGTCACAATACCGACGGGGATGGTTTCCTGGTCGCGCTGAGGGAGGCGGGTTTTGATCCCGCTGGCCAGCGGGTACTGGTGCTGGGCGCTGGCGGCGGTGCACGGTCCGTGATCTATGCCCTGGCTCAAGCTGGTTGTTCGGTTACCCTCTACAACAGGACAGTGCGGCGGGCTACAAGTCTTGTGCAGGACATGCAGGGCGCGCGCTTCCAGCCAGCAGGCTCCTGGCTAATACAGGCGGCCAGCTTACAGGATCTGGACCTGGATGCCTACAGCCTATTGGTCAACACGACCCCGGTGGGGATGTGGCCCAACGTGGAAGCATCTCCGTGGCCGGAGGCTCTTCCAATGCCGTCGCATTGGACGGTCTATGACCTGGTCTATAACCCTGAGGACACCTGCCTGCTATCCAGGGCGCGCGCTGCTGGCGCCGTGCCGGTCCGGGGCCTGGGCATGCTCGTGCACCAGGGCGCCCTGGCCTTTGAGTTGTGGACTGGGCAGGCGGCGCCGGTGGAAGTCATGGTTGCCGCAGCCAGGGAGGCACTGGATGTCCAGGGCAGGACGTCGAGTATCCAATATCGACTTCGTGGAGGCTTGAGATGTTGCGCTTCTTGACTGCTGGCGAGTCCCATGGCCCGGGTCTGACGGCAATCCTGGAAGGCTTGCCCGCGGGCTTAAGCCTGAGGGAAGAAGACATAAACGTTCAGTTGGGCAAAAGACAGAAGGGATTTGGCAGCGGTGGCCGGATGCGGATCGAGCGGGACCATATCCGCTTCACAGGCGGCCTGTTGGGCGGCAAGACCACAGGCGCCCCGCTGGCCATGCAATTGGAGAACAAAGATTGGGCCAACTGGCGCGAGCGCGATATCCCACCCATGACCATTCCCCGGCCGGGCCATGCCGACCTGACGGGGGCGATCAAGTATGGCTATGGGGACCTGCGGCTGGCATTGGAGCGGGCCAGCGCCCGGGAGACGGCTGTTCGCGTAGCGGTCGGCGCGGTCTGCCAGCGGCTACTGGCAGAGGTCGAGATCGCCGTCGGCTGCTACGTCGTGCGGATTGGCAGCGCCTCGGCTGCGTTGCCGGAGGAACTGAGCTATGCCCAGCGGTTCGCCCAGGCTGAGGAGAGCAACGTGCGCTGCCCGGATCCGGTTGCGGGGGAAGCCATGTACGCCTGCATCCGCGAGGCAATGACCGCCAAAGATACCTTAGGTGGCGTATTTGAGGTAGTCGCACTTGGGCTGCCACCCGGGTTGGGCAGCCACGTCCACTGGGACCGGCGGTTGGATGCCCGCTTGATGTGGGCTGTGGGTTCCATCCAGGCGGTCAAGGGCGTGGAAATCGGTCCTGCGTTTGAGAATGCGGCCAAACGCGGCACAGAGGTGCACGATGAGATCCTGGAGGAAGGGGACCTGCTTGTCCGGCCGACCAACCGTGCCGGTGGTTTTGAGGGCGGTATTACCACGGGGCAGCCGGTGGTCGTGCGGGCGGCGATGAAACCTATCTCAACGACGCTGACTCCCCTGCGATCGGTCGATCTGGCTACTGGCCAGCCGGCTGCGACACGCTATGAGCGATCGGACACCTGTGCCGTGCCTCGTGCAGCCATTGTGGGTGAGGCGATGGTCGCCTTTGGCCTGGCCGATGCCCTCCTGGAGAAACTGGGAGGAGACAGCCTGGCTGAGATGCGACCCCGCTTTGCCGCTCTCCGGCGCGGTAGCCTCCAAGATCTGGAGATGGATAATGCATCCTGGCGATTCTCTTAAACTGGGAACCGAGAACCTGATCCTCACCGGTTTCATGGGCACCGGCAAGACGGCCGTGGGGCAGAATCTGGCACACAGCCTGGGCAGAGAGTTCCTGGATATGGATGCCCTTATCGCAGAGCGAGAGGGCCTGAGCGTGGCCGAGGTCTTTGGCCAGAGGGGAGAGGAGCACTTTCGCCTCCTGGAGGCTGATCTGTGCCGAGAGCTGGCCGCCAGACAGAATCTCGTGATCGCGAGCGGGGGCGGAGCACTGTTACCGGCTGCCAACGCGGAGATCTTGAGCGCCAGCGGTCCGATTGTGTGCCTCAGCGCCTCGCCAGACGAGATCCGGCGCAGGCTGGAGAGCGTCCAGGACCGGCCCCTGCTCGATGCTCCCGACCGGGATGCTCGCATCGCCGCGCTGCTGGCGCAGCGGGAGCAGGCCTACGGGCGTATCCCCTTGCAGATTGATACCACGGGACTGACGATCACCCAGGTTGCCGGCCAGGTTCTGGCCCTGGTAGGTATCGCTTCGCTCCAGAGCATACCAGTGAGTCATCCGGGCGGCGAGTATCCGATCTACCTGGGGGGAGGCCTGCTGGACCAAGCTGGAGACCTGTTGCGGTCACGGGATGTAGGCGACCAGATTGTGCTGGTCTCCACGCCCCCTGTGGGTGAGCGCTACGCGGCGACGGTCACTGGCAGTCTGGAGCGCGCAGGTTACCATGTGGCTGCCTGTACCGTGCCAGATGGTGAGGTTCACAAGACGCTGGACACGGTGCGCGTTCTCTACGATGCTTTCATTGAGGCCGGACTGGACCGGCGCGGGGCGGTACTGGCTCTGGGTGGGGGAGTCGTAGGCGACATGGCGGGCTTTGCCGCGGCTACCTATCTTCGGGGAGTAGCATTGGTTCAGTGCCCCACCAGCTTGTTGTCGATGGTGGACAGCAGTGTCGGTGGCAAGGTGGCTGTGGATCACCCGCGGGGGAAGAACCTGATTGGTGCCTTCAAGCAGCCCGAGTTGGTGATTATTGACCCTGAGACTCTGTCCACACTTCCTGCCAGGGAGGTTTCCAGCGGCCTGGCCGAGGTTGTAAAGACAGGCCTTATCGGGGATCCTGACCTGTTTGAACAGATTGAGCGGTACGGACCGGCTCCGGAACGCTGGATCATCGAGCGGGCGCTGCGGGTCAAGGCCGGGGTTGTTCAAGAGGATCCCTACGAGCGTGGCCGCCGGGTGGTACTCAACCTGGGACACACCTTTGGTCACGCGCTGGAGCTGCTGAGCGACTACAGGCTGTCCCACGGCGAGGGGGTCGGTATTGGGTTGGTGGCGGCGTCACTGCTGTCAGCTCGATTGGGTCTTTGCGGCAAGGCTCTTCCCGGACGGATTGAGCATGTACTGGCGCGTCTGGACCTGCCAACGCGGTATCGGGGCTATGCGCCAGAGCAGATCTGGCAGGCCATGTCCACGGACAAGAAGCGCAGGGGAAAGACATTGCGCTTTATCTTGCTCCGGGCGGTAGGTGAGGTCTTGATGACAGACCAGGTGAGGCAGGAAGATGTCTTGGCTGTCTTGGAGACGTTGAGCGACGGATAAGGCGTGGGGCGTGACCAGGGATGCGTGCATGGCACGATAGGGGAGAAGAACGATGTGGCAGATACAGGTGATTCACGGACCCAACCTGAATCTTTTTGGACGGCGCGAGCCTGCCATCTATGGCCGGGTGACACTGGTCGAGATCGATGAGCGATTGCAATCGCAGGCTGCTGAGGCTGGTATCGCGCTGCGGACCTTTCAATCCAACCACGAGGGAGCCATCGTGGATGTAGTACAGCAAGCGGCCGAATGGGCACATGGCCTGGTGATCAATCCCGGCGCCCATACCCACTACTCCTATGCCATTCGGGATGCCATCGCGGGTGTTGCTCTGCCAGCAGTGGAGGTGCATCTGTCCAACGTCCACGCCCGCGAGCCTTTCCGGCGTACTTCAGTCATCGCGCCGGTTTGTGTGGGACAGATCAGCGGTTTTGGCTGGCGAAGCTACGGGCTGGGCCTGGAAGCACTGCTACACCATCTTCAAGATACAGATGCCAGCGGCCAGGCGGAATCTCGATGAAGAGAACTGCTATCTGGGCAGTTGGATCCCGCTCGATAGGAGGGAAACGGTGGGATCGCTGATCCTAAAGTTTGGCGGTACCTCGGTCGGCAGCGCTGAGGCCCTTACTCAGGCGGCTAGTATCGTGCAGGCACAGGCCAGCAAATGGGATCGCCTGGTGGTGGTCGTTTCGGCCATGAGTGGTGTGACAGATTCCCTTATCCGCGGCGCGAGTACGGCTGCTTCCGGCGATGACCAAGTCTATCGATCTATGGTCACGGATCTGCGCGTTCTACACTATCGGGCCGTGGATGCCCTGCTCTTATCTGACAGCGAACGTACCCAATTGTTGGCGGGGGTAGACGGGTACCTGGACGAGTTCTCCGCTTTCTGCCACAGTGTCTACATTTTGGGCGAGGCCACGTCGCGGGCCATGGATGCGATCACCTCCCTGGGTGAGCGGATCAACGCACGCCTCATGGCTGCTCTGCTGCGCCAGCGTGGCCTGCGCAGCGAGGCTGTGGATGCCACCGAAGTGATTGTCACAGACGATACCTTTCAAAACGCTGTCCCGCTGATGGAGGCCAGCCGAACTCGGGCTTCCGCGCGCCTGGGCCCGCTGTTGGACGAGGGCGCGGTACCAGTTGTGACCGGCTTTATCGGAGCCACGGAGACGGGTATCACGACGACCTTGGGGCGGGGCGGCAGCGACTTTAGCGCGGCGATTCTGGGGGATTGCCTGGACGCCGACGAAGTCTGGACCTGGACAGACGTGGACGGTGTGATGACGGCTGACCCGAACATGGTACCGGAGGCGCGCGTGATCCCGACGCTTTCGTACAGCGAGGTAGGCGAACTCGCCTACTTTGGGGCCAAGGTGTTGCATCCACGGACCATCCGTCCCGTCGTAGAGCGCGGCATTCCACTCCGGGTCAAGAACACTTTCAATCCGGCCTCTCCAGGTACCCTCATTGTCCGCGAGCCGGAAAGCACGCCTGGGACCGTGAAGGCGGTGACTGCCATCAAAGGCCTGAGCCTGGTGACGGTGGAGGGACGAGGTATGATGGGGGTACCGGGCATCGCTGCACGTACTTTTTCAGCGGTAGCCAGCCAGGGCGCCAGCGTGCTGATGATCTCCCAGTCCTCGTCGGAGCAGTCTATCTCATTTGTCATCCCCATGGATGCGGTCGTACCCGTGGTCAAGGCCATTGAGCAGGAGATGGCCTTGGAGTTGGCCCGGCGGGACGTAGATCGTGTCTGGTCGCTGGACGACGTGGTGATCGTAAGTGCTGTGGGCACGGGCATGCGTGGTACCCCAGGTGTTGCTCATCGCATCTTTGGTGCATTGGGTGAGGGGGACATCAACGTGATCGCGATTGCCCAGGGTTCGTCAGAATGCAGCATCTCGCTCGTAGTCAAAGCCGAGGCTGCGATTGACGCTGTGCAAAGGATCCACGATCAGGTGCTACTCAACAATGGAGTATCTTGACTGCGTCTGGGAGGTTGCACCGAATGAAGAACTATGGCTACGCATCCGTCCATGAATTCCTGGGCGATCGCATTGTCTACCGAAACCTGGTACCCTCTGACACCCGGCTGCCACCGCTGTCAGAGGTGCGCCGGAAGGTAGGGTTGCCACCTGACCTGGTCCCGCGCAAAACTGCGCCAGAGTACGCCCAGGTGATCGTCCATCTGCTCCAGCAGGCGCGGGCTCTTGATGTGCCTGGTACCCCTATCCAGCGCCTGGTCTACGTAGGCGACACACCCATGAACGATGGAACGGCATTCACAAACATCAGCGATGCGGGAGACTGGCCGGGGCTGGCCTTCATCGGCTCTGATCGCGATGAACCGGCTCGTGTGGAACTGGTCGAAGGTGAGACGGGGCTGCTCTACGTGGCGAACCGTTGGGGGGCGCTCCCGGACTTTCGCCAGTTCTGTCGCGACCGGAGCTTTCCGGTGGATGAGGCGACGGCCGTCATAGTTGATCTGGACAAGACGGCCGTGGGGGCGCGGGGACGCAACGATCACGTTATCGATCAAGCCCGTGTTGAGGCGGTGCGCCGGACGGTTGGCGATCTGCTGGGCGATGAGTTTGATCCGGAGAGCTTTCAGACAGCCTATGACCTCCTGAACCAACTCGAGTTCCACCCGTTCACTACTGACAATCAAGACTATTTGGCCTACATCTGCCTGATCTTGGGCAGCGGACTGTATCCATTGGATGGCCTGGTGGCCGACGTGCGGGCGGGCCGGGTGGCGGCCATCCAACAGTTCATTGCTGAGGTGGACGACCAGGCTGGCGAGTTGCCTGCCAGTCTGCGGAGGATACACAGCGACATCCATGACCGTGTACTGCAAGGCGATCCGACCCCTTTTAAGGCGTTTCGCTACACAGAATATTTGGTCACAGTGGAAAAGATGGGCTGGCTGGCAGAAAGCGCAACGATTGACGCGTTGCTTGCAGACGAGATCGTCATCACGCAGGAGGTTCGAGAGACTGCACTGGCCTGGCTGGGCCAAGGAGCACTGCTCTTTGGCCTCTCTGACAAACCTGACGAGGCATCCATTCCGACCAGTGATCTTGCCGAGCAGGGCTACCAGCCCATCCACCGTGTGGATACTCATGTAGTGGGCTCTGCGCCAATGACCAGGGAAGTCTGACACGGGTTGAAGTTCCAGTAGCGCGCATGATTCTTTCGACTCTCCTCGCCTAGCTTGGAGGCAATGCACATGGGTTACAATAGTTGGCTTGAATGCGTCCGCGGCTGCGGCCGTCGATACTCCATCTACGATGTAGTCTATCGCTGCGAGGATTGCGGTGGCTTGCTGGATGTGGAGCACGATCTGGAAGCACTAAAGGATCGCAGCGCCGCCGACTGGCGGCAGATCTTTGACCGTCGGATACGGACCAACCAGTGGCCCTACGGCAGCGGCGTGTGGGGCAAAAAGGAGTGGGTCTGTCCGGAAGTGGAGAACGACCATGTCGTCTCCATGTATGAGGGCCACACCAACTGTTTCTGGGCGGAACGCCTGGGAAAAGAGATCGGTGTGTCCGACCTGTGGGTCAAGCTGTCGGGGAATAGCCACACCGGTTCCTTCAAAGACCTGGGGATGACGGTGTTGGTTTCTGTGGTACGGCAGATGATGGCTGATGGAAAACCGATTCGCGCCGTGGCCTGTGCATCCACCGGCGATACCTCGGCAGCGCTGGCCGCCTATGGCGCTGCTGCTGGCATCCCGACGATTGTGTTTTTGCCCCGTGGCAAAGTCTCTACTGCCCAGTTGGTACAGCCCATCGCTCACGGCGCACTGGTACTGGCGCTGGACACTGATTTTGATGGTTGTATGCGCATCGTGCGCGAGGTCACCGCAGATCAGACGATTTATCTAGCGAACTCGATGAACTCGCTGCGGATGGAAGGACAAAAGACCGTTGGAATCGAGATAGTGCAGCAATTTGATTGGCAGGCGCCGGACTGGATCATCATCCCTGCGGGCAATCTGGGCAACGTCAGCGCCCTGGGCAAGGGACTGCTGATGATGCGGGAATTGGGCCTGATTGACAGGCTGCCGCGCATTGCCTGCGCCCAGGCGGCCAACGCCAATCCCCTCTACCTTAGCTATCTCGCGGGCTTTAGCGTACCGGTCTGTGTCCGCGGCCGAAACCCTGGCCACCGCCATCCAGATCGGTGAGCCGGTGAGCTATGAGCGAGCGGTCAAGGTACTGCAGGCCTTTGATGGCGTGGTCGAGCAGGCCACCGAAGATGAGCTGGCCAATGCTGCTGCTGCCGCCGACCGTGCGGGCCTGTATAGCTGTCCTCAAACCGGGGTGGCTCTCGCGGTACTGGACAAATTGATTGCTCGTGGAGAGATTCTTCCTGAACATCGCGTGGTTGTCATCTCTACTGCCCATGGCCTCAAGTTCACTCGCTTCAAGGTCGGATATCACGAACAAGCACAGGCGGAGGTAGTAG
>CAWANP010000022.1:0-9489 GCA_963783445.1 uncultured Chloroflexia bacterium
TCGCTGGATTCCGTTCCGGCCACTTTTTGAACTTCAGTCGGGGATAGCCCATGGCCAGCGCTCCGTAGATCTTGTGGGTCTCCGGAAAGCCGACGAGTCTGGCGATGCTGTCATCACGCTCGCTGACATGCACGACAAAGCCTGTATAGAAACAGCCGAGCCCGACCGTCTCTGCCGCCAGGGCTGCGTTGTGAAGGGCCAGGGTTGCATTGGTGCCGGCAAAAGTACCCCCGATGCTGTCGGCGCAGAATAGAACCAGAACCGGCGGTTCGTGAAGGATGATGTCCGTCCCATCATTGAACAGGGACGCGATACCCTCCAACTCTGGCGCAAGCTCCGCAACATACTCAACCCCGCGCCGGCCAAGCATGGGCCGCATCATCAGTCTGCCGATGGAGTACCGGAAGGGCATCGCCATTTTCGCGAGGCCCTTGGCAGTCAGTGCCCCAATCTCGTGGATCAGCTTTTCATCCTGGATAACGACAAATTCGGTGCTTTGTTCGTTGTGTCCGCTGGGCCCGAGCCGGGCGACTTCCAGCACCTTTTCGAGCACATCCCTTTCAACTTTGCGCTTCTTGAATGATCGTTTCGATCGACGACTGCGCACAAGCTCCAACACTTGATCGTAGTTCGGAACGAACTCGTGCCTGACGGGGTTCACCGTGCCCTCTGGGAAATGACTGTGCGATATTCCTCCCTGGGGGCAGATGGCCACACACTGCCCGCAGCGGAAGCAGCCGTCCAGGCGAGCCGCATCGATCGTGGGTATGGTGCCCTTCTCCTCTTGTTGGATCACGGCAGTCGGGCACGTCATCGCGCATAGGCCGCACTTTTGACAAATTGCTACATCGTGTTTGATCTCAACCATGCTCACTCCTCCTGTGTTCTCTCTCGGTCTCTTGAGCGTCTCTAGATGCTTGCTTTCTTGACAGCCTCTCTCTTGTGCAGATAGATGTGGAGTCCTGCCAGAGCCAGCAGGCCCAATGTGCTGATCGGGGTGAAAGAGCAGAAGGCCTCATACCCCAGAAGACAGTCCTTGCTGGCTGTGGCTGTTGGGATCATGGTTACCAGGGCAAGCAGGATATAGGTGATGGTGAAGACTGTGTGGACGGGTACCTTTTTCATTCTCTTCTCCTTGTGTGCTATGATTGATCCAGGCGCTGCTGGATTTCGATTGTGTCTGGTTGGCCAGTTGCAACGCGGTTGACCGAGAGCAACGGCATTCCCAGGTCGCGCACTTTTTTGAGCACACCGTACAAGGCGGCATCATCGATCACCGGCCCGGTCAAGAGCGTATCGCCTTGCTCTTCCAGGGTGATGGTCAGCCCCTCAAACCAGTCTGTCCATTGCTGGCCCAGGTGGCCCCTGATCCGGATCTGGTAGATTGTTACTTGATTTGGATCGATATCTATTGACATTGCCCCGTACCTGAAGCGGCCGCCCATCGCTGCTAGTGCCGCTTACCTGATGCACTCCAGTATAGCGATAGAACGCTTTCAGGTAAAGATACCAAAGTACTGTTTGGGGGTAGTGTTTGGGGGGACTGCCGAGGGAGTGTCGTCCTATTTTGGCAATGGCTTGGACACAAAGACCACATAGCCTGCGACCACCAGGGCAAAGCCGGCCAGGTCATAGATGCCCAGCGACGACAGCTTGATCCTTCCCAGGATCAGCTCCAAAATCAAGCTGATGAAGGGAAAGGCCAGCATCGTAAGAGCCATCGTCGTCATATTGGAAGCCTGCACGCCATAAAAGTAGACGGCCTGCGCGACAAACATCACCATGATCGAGCCAATCGCGATGTAGACGTACTCTTGTGGCTGAATCGCCGAGGGCTGTTGTTGGCCAGAGGCCACCGTGTAGCCCATGACGACCAAGGCGACAACCCCAGCAAAGCATATCATCAAGCCGGTTCGGAACAGCTCGCTCCTGATGGAGGTTACGTTGACGATGACCAAATAGCCCACGGCGGAGATACACTGCAGCAGGATTCCAAGCAAGATGCCTTTGGCCATTCCTCTCTCCTTCTACCCTACAGCAGACCCAACTCTCGCGCGCGCGCCACGGCTTCAGTGCGCCTCTGGACCTGCAGTTTGCCATAGATTCTGCGGTTGTGTCCCTTGACCGTCGTCAGGGCGACGAAAAGCCGCTCGCCAATCTCGCGGTTCGAGAGGCCTTCGGCAATGAGTTGCAGGACTTCTAGCTCGCGTCGGCTCAAGGGCTCGACGAGAGGCTGGTGGGGCGGAGCAGTATCCCCCGGTTCACCAGCCCCAAACGCAGACAACAATCTGCGTACGTAGCCTGGCATGACCCCACGCTCAGCAGCTTCATGCAGCAGTTCAGCCATCGGCGCACCGCGATCTACGAAGGTCCGGACGTAGCCCTCTGGTTCTCCCAATGTGAGTGCGTCTCCCAGCGCGTACAGGGCACGGTCAAGGTCACCCTGAGCTTGGCAGATCAGTGCTTCCATAGACCGGGCCTCAATCATCAGGCCTATCCCTTCAACCATCCGTGCAGATTCATATATCCGCGCCAGCAGGTCCAGCGCCTCTTCCACCTTGCCTTCATTAGCCAGTCTCCTGGCCCGGGCATGCTCGCTGTACCCCGGCCAGATTTCGAAATATGCGTCGTCCTCCAGATAGACGTCTGTGTTCTGATCTTCAATTGTCGAGGTGCCTGCATCGCCGTCTGACGAGTGCGTCGTCCCACCAGCGCCGGTTTCGGCGGCCAATACCCGCTCTATGATGCCGGCTACTTCCTCGGAGAACTCGATGACCTTGCCCTGTTCGGCCAGAAGCTGCTGCTCCCAGGCCATCGTCCACGAGCCCGTCCTCACCATCGAATCGTAGCCCATCTGGTCGGCAAGAACCACAGCCTGTGACACGTGAGCAAAGAAACCATCCACGTCATTCCATTCAGCCAGCACCCATCCCAAACGGAGATATATCATGCACAAGGTTGGAGGCGGCCTCTCGTGGCGCGCCAACTGTTGGTCCAATGTCCACCGGCATAGCTTTTCGGCTTCGTGCAGGCGTCCCTGCAAGATCAAGACCGCGGCCAGGTGGCTGGTAGCCATGAGGCTGGCCAGCTCGTTTCCCGATCTGCCACCCTGCGCCACCGCATCACGCAAAGAGGCTGCGGCTTCCACCAACTCCCCGTCATCCAGGTAGGCCAGACCCAGATTCAGGTCGGCAAAGGTACGCGCAAATGGATTGCCATCTCCCAGAAGGTCCACGGCTTCCTGCAAGAGTTCAATCGCCAGCTCGTTGTCCCGCTGGCGGCGGGCGTTCCAGGCCCTGAGCGTGGCGATCTGGCCGCGCACGTCTCGCGACTCGGGATCGTGGGCTGGCAGTTCCTTGGCCTGCAGAGCATGTTCTGCATCTTGCAGGCAGGGCTCAATGGCATTCAACTCATGGGTAAAGTTCGATGCCCAAGCGTGGTACACGCACAGGTAGGGCCGGTTCCGTACCAACCCTTCGGGAAGAGCATCGATCCAGTTTCGCACGGTGGTAAAGGCCCCTTGGCCAATGAAACTCAAAGCATTGGCCTCGATCAGGGTTGCAGCCCTCTCAGAATCGCTCCCGGCAAGGGCATGGTAAACCGCCTCTGGCTGGAAGCCATGGCGCTCGTACCACTCGCAGGCCTGGCCGTGCAAGATTGGCACCTGTTCTGGCTGGGTTTGGCGCAAGCGCTGCCCCAGCAGATCAGCAAAAAGATGGTGATAGCGGTACCAGTTCCGCTCGCCATCCAGCGGGACGAGGAACAGGTTCGCCGTCTCTAGCTGCTCCAGCATTTCCTGGCTGTTCCGCTGGCCTGCGAAGGCGGTGGCTTCGCAACCATCAGGCGTTCCGGCATGGCCGAAACACACGGCATTGCACAGAGAAGCGACCATGCGGTCAAGGATGGAGGTTCGCAACAGAAACTCTTGGACCTCAGGGCTCTGTTGGTGAAAAACCTCGTCCAGCAAATAGTCAATGACGTAGCGATGGCTGCCGCTAAAGCCCTTTATGAAACCTGCAACTTGATTGGTCTGGCCAAGGCCCTGCATGGCGACAGCAGCCAGCTGCAAACCGGTGATCCAGCCCTCCGTGCGATCCTCCAGCCTGCGCACGTCGTCAGACGAAATCCGCAAACGCATGACCCGTTGTAGAAAGGCGGCTGCTTCGCCGGTAGTGAAACGCAGGTCGCCCTGGCGCAGTTCGGTCAACTGTCCTCGGGCGCGTAGACGCGACAGGGGCAGTGTTGGATCGGTTCGGCTGGCGATGACCAGGTGCAAGCCTCCGGGAGCGGGAGGCATATGGTCGAGAAGAAAGGTGAGGGCCCTGTCAATCGATTGGGACTCGATGACGTGGTAATCATCCAGGACGAGGATCAGGCCGCGCCCTGAGGCGAGCCCATGCTCCATTCCTAAAGAGGCGGCTGGAAGGTCAGCTATCTCATTGAGCAGAGTGGTCAAAATCGCTTCGGCATTGACGGTCCCAGGGGATTGGAGCGAAGCCAACAGTCCTTGTCCCACCTTGCCTTCGATGGTCTGCACAGCTGCCACAAGGTAGGTCAGGAAACGGGTCAGATCGTTGTCGCCTTCATCCAGAGACAGCCAACCGACTCGCAGGGGCGCGGTGAGCGCACCCCTTCCCGTGCTCGCGCTGCTGCCATGTATCCATTCGCTCAGCAGCGTGGTCTTGCCGAAACCAGCCGGGGCCGAGACGAGCGTCAACTTGCGCCTCATCCCTGCATCCAACCGCTTGACCAGGCGTGGGCGCGAGACTAGCTCGGGCCGGACGGGTGGGATGTACAGCTTTGTTGCCAGGAGCGAATGCTGGAGCAAGACACAACCTCCAGGTGGTGCGACGACGGCTCAATGGCGCAAGTATAACATGTCACAGACGGGCTGTCAAAGGGAATCCGCAGAACCAGGAAACCGGACCCGCCCTACGACCACAAACGCTGCCTCATCTGCCTACAATTTGACGTAGCAAACGGCTGACAAGGACCGACCTTGGACACGGAACGAATCTTTCCACCGCCCGTACCGCGCCCAGGCAAATAGAGCGCTGCCGCCCGATAAGCATGGGTTCCCGTGGAGAATGAAAGAGCCACCAAAGTCTCATGGTCTGCCATAGACCGACGCCGGTGGTGGAGATCACCAGGCACGTCTCGCCAGCACAAGTGCTAGCTGCGTGGCGACCAGAGCACCATCCTCGGTTTCTCGCCCATCTCCTTGGCCAGGTCCTCGATACGCCCATATTGCATGCAAGCGGCCATGCAGTGCTGGACGCAGGCGGGTTGCAGCCCCTGCCTGGTGCGTGGGCCGCAAAGGATGCACAGTTCGGTAGGAAAGGGCAGGTAGGCCAGATAGGCCCTGCCGTTGGGTAATTTCTGGATCGTTTCGATGACCTGCATGCCGTTCATGCCCGCCGGAGCGCTTGAATTCCTGGGAGCAGGCCACTTCGCAGGCATGGCAGCCGGTGCAGTACTCATAGTCGATCAACAGGCCGTACTCGGGTTTTCTGCTGCTCATTGGCCCGCTCCCCTCCACCCACTTTGTAGACTTTGCAGAGCATGTGCTTGATGGGCGCGCCCAGGCCGTCCTCGCCCTGGGAACCCATGGGGATCAACTGGTTGATGTTGGACTTCCAGACGCCATAGAGGGAGGGCTCTTCAGCCGGTTCCTCAGGGAACCACCAGCCGTGGGTGGCCATCACCATCCAGGGTGGTACCTCCAGCGTGACCTTGGCCCGGAAGCGGCAGCGGCCCATCCAGTTTTCGATCCAGACCCACTCCCCGCCGCCGATGTCCAGAGACTTGGCGGTATCAGGGTGGATCTCGACCAATGGGTCGGGATCCAGCTCCCGCAGCCAGGGGATGTTGCGGTGCTCCGCGTGGAAAAAGACCGCCGAGCGCCGGCCGGTGGACAGGATCAAGGGGTACTCTTTGACCAGCTCAGGCTGGCTGACCGGGGTAAAGGGCGGCTCCTCGTAGACCGGCAGCGGCTCCAATCCCCAGTCTTCTCGCAGGATAGAGTGCAGCTCCATCTTGCCCGAGGGCGTCTGGAAGCCGGGCTGGCCATCCGGGCGAAGCAGTCCCTTCTGGTAGCGGTGATAGGGGTGGCTGGGATGCCCCTCGGGCGGGAAGGCCCAGCCCTTCTCCTGAAGCTCCTCGAAGGTCATGCCCGCAGGCCGGACGATGTCGTCAAAGAGTTCGTGGATGGTGTCCCAGCGAAAATCGGGGTCGAACCTCTTGGCCAGCTCAAAGTTGATCTCGAGGTCGGACTTGCACTCCTCGACTTCAATGGCCTTGTTGATAGTCTGCAGCGGCACCCACCAACTCCGGACACTCTCTTTTTCGAGGAAGGTAGTTGCCGGCAGGACGACGTCCGCGTACTGGGCCGTGGGCGTCATGAACAGGTCGACGACGGCCACAAAGTCCAGCTTTTTCAGCGCCTTGCGCCACCTTTGGGGATCCAGGCCGATGCCCGCTAGTGGGTTGCAGGTCTGGATCCACATACCCTTGATGGGATAGGGATCCTCGCTAAAGATCTGGTCCAAGACCAGGTCGGTGTGGGCCCGCCAGATGAACTGGCGCAGGGGCCCGTACCTGTCGCGCCCGATCCGCTTCTTATCGGCCTCCGCCGACTTGAGCTTGATGATGCCCTCGGCGCCGGGCAGGGCGTAGGCCACAGCGTCAAAAGCGTAGCGCGAGATGACGTTGCCGCCGGGCCGGTCCAGGTTGCCGGTCAGGCACCACAGGGCGGTGATGGCTTGGGTGGTGGGCGTGATGGCTGGAGTCATGTCGATGGGCACACCCCAGTGGATTGCCGCGGGCTTGGCCTTGGCGTACATGCGCGCCGCCTGGACGATATCCTTTTCCGGGACCCAGGTGATCTCTGCCACCCGCTCAACAGGATATTCATCCACCCGCTCGCGGAAGCCATCCCAGACGGTCTTGCAGGCCACCTGCTGACCATCCGGGAGGCTGACATGAAAGTCACCCTGCAGCGCCGGTTCAACGTCCTGCCCTTCAAACTCGGCCCTGTCAGAATTCCAGATCGCAGTTTGTGCCCTGGAATTGTCCCAGACCACAAAGTCATCCGCGGACTCGCCGTCGACCAACTCGCTGGCGCGCAGCAGCTTGCCACTGTCGCGCCGGACCAGGAAGGGAGCGTTGGTCCATTTCTCAACAAACTCCCGGTCGTACAGGTCCTCGTTGAGGATGACGTTCAGAAAGCCCAGGGCCAGCGCGCCGTCGGTCCCGGGCCTGACGGGCAGCCACTTTTTCGCGCGGGAGGAAAACCAGGTCAGCCGTGGGATCGATACAGATGATCTCGGTACCCTTTTTCATCAGGTCGATGATCCAGTGCCCAAAGACATTGTCCGGGCAGGTGGCCGGGATGTTGTAGCCCCAGATGACAATACACTCGGGGACCTCATATCGGGGATCGTCGTAGCGCTCCGGGAACCACTGCGCCGCGTCCAGGATGCAATAGTCGCCCTGGACCGTCTCCACGGCGGAGATCCTGGGGCTGTAGCAGGCGAGCCGCTCAGGGCGAACATGACGTTGGGGCTGCCGTAGGCGTAGGCCAGCATGCAGATCCAGGCGCCGATGTCCCGGCCGGTGCCCATGGAAAAGATGACGCTCTCGGGACCGTACTCCTCCCGGATCGCGCCCAGCTTCTCCTCGATCAGGTCAAAGGCCTCGTCCCAGGAGATCTCCTGCCATTTGTTCTCGCCCCGCTCCCCGACCCTCTTGAGGGGGCGGGTCACCGGTCGGGGTGGTAGGCGTACTGGGTCATGGCCAGGCAGCGGGCGCAGAGCCGGCCCTGGTTCCAGGGGTGCTCCGGGTCGCCCTCGATCTTGACCAGCTTGCCGTCCTCGATGTGGGCCAGCACGCCACAGCCGCCGTGGCAGCCCGGTCCCGCCGACCAGGTGGTGGTGCGCACGATCTTGCTGTTCTTAGCAACCACTTGTTCTCTCCTCAACAGGCATGATGACGCTCCTTCAGCATGGAGCAAGACGAGGCCCTTGCTCGCGGTTCAGATAGTCGATCTGAACCCGCGCTGTTTCAGAAACTTGACGGCATCAGCGCCCACGCATTCGACTGTGGGATCTGGTATTGATGGTCTCTCCACCATGTGGCAGAGTACCCTGACCTGACCGCCAGGCGACGATTATAGCCGATCTGGGCCTCAAAGGCAAAGTGCGTGCCCGGACTCCGATCGGTCTCAGCCCACCTCATAACCCATTGTGGATGGATTCTCTGTGCAGGACACGAGGATCGATCTGCCAGCATCTGATCTTGAAGCGGATTGGGGACGCCATTGGTTCGGGAAGAATTCAACTGGACGCAACGCGCAATATGGGTAGCTAACGATTTGTTCACCGGCGGGGCGGGTGTCGCTCTGAACATTCTTTGCTCAGTTCTGAAGCTAAAACATCGCGCCGCTTACCCTCGGGGTACAGCCCCATCCGGTGCAACTGGGGCTGGGGAGCTTTGTCCTGATGTAGCCAAAGTAACGCGAATGTCATCAGTTCTTTTGCACAATCACCTGAAAAAAACCTGGCAAGCATGTAGTAGGGATATCTATCAGACGATTGACCCAAGGAGGGAATGAGCTTGGCCAAACCTGCCCTGCGGATTTGGCGTCCGTGTGCGCGCATACGTTATCTTTCCATCAACGATTCTACAACCTGGCACACAGCATCGTCAAATGGTCTACTACTTATCTCGATATAATTATAACCATAAATGTGTGCCTCACGCTCTATGTACCTACTCATTTCCATTACAAAAATTGCAAAAGCTTCAACATATTTGTCACTTGCATCTTGCATCCAGTCATGGCCAGTCTCCTGCGCACTTCTCTTGATATTCTCTTTATGCTCGTTCCCTTGATTTCCAATAAAGATAACTCGAAAATCAACATTTTCAAGCTGGTTAACCAATTCTGGCAGAATAGCAACCCCCTCTACAACCACATCTCGCCCCTCATCTCTCTCTCTTTGAACATAAGGCACTACAGCTTTCCAAACAGCGCGATTCTCTTCAATCTGGTAATTAATACGTTCAGTCGTATTATTTACCATCAAGTCGATCCTGTCTTCAACACGCATTTCATTGAATCTATTAACGATGAACAAGCCCGGTTCTCGTTCTGGATCTACGACGTTTTCCAACACTGCACCAAGAGAGTCAGTGGACACAACGTTAATTCTATACTTACTGGTAATCGTCTTGGCGATAATTGATTTGCCGACTCTCGGGGGGCCACCAAGAAAATAAATCATCCGCAATAAATCCTTTTCCTTCGTGTGAGCTCTGTTTCCTGTTTGGCGTGACCAACGAATAAGGATTCATGTGGCGCGAAGGCACCACATTATCTAGAGTTAGACCAAGCCGAGAGTTATCCGTTGTGCCGATTTGAGCTGCAAAATCCACCCGGTTCTTGCGCAGAGAGAGCACGACCGCTGAAAGCCCTTGTGGCCCGGAGCG
>CAWANP010000023.1:0-105549 GCA_963783445.1 uncultured Chloroflexia bacterium
CCAGCATCCACCAATCGTTCGCGGACAGGCGCAGCGCCGTGTGGAGCTTACGTCGCACTCCCCTATCCACCGTCGACCTGCAGGAGACCATGCGATGCCAGCTCATCCACGAGACCCAGCAGATCCCGCCTGAGGCGCTCCGCCGTCACCTCGTATTCGTCCAAGAGCGTGCGGTATGCCGGTTCTATCTGGCCGCAGCCGGCCAGCAAAGACCACATCCGGGTCCCGACCTCGTCCAGGCCGTAATACTGGCCGGTTTCCAGGTTCAGCAGTACCGCTTCGCCGCCTACATCGTTAAAGAGAACATCCTTGTTGACGCTAATTCTGGTCTCCAGGGTTGCCATTACCGTCTGATATCCACCTTTGCGCAGCCGCTCACCGATTTGGCCTCCAGTCCTGAGGTCCAGCTCGGGTGACCGCAAGCTTACGATTAGTCTACTCGCCGCACCTAAAGGCTAATCTCTGCCCCGCGGTACTCGTGACTCCATGCCCAACGTCAGTGTGAAGGGCTGCACCTCACGGACACAGTAACTCTCGCCCCTGAAGAAGGTCATTCATCTCCCAGTGCAGCCCCATTGTAACATCTCTGCCGGGTTTCGTCAAGCACACTATGACCGATGAGATGCTTCGAGAGACCTCCAATGCCGTTCGAGACCACCCACCCCGGCTCTCCCTTGAGTCTGAGCCCGGGCGCAGCTGAGTCCAACCCGGGTCGTCACCCACGGTTGCCAGTCTGCCTTATGTCGCTCTATCACTTCCGGCGAGGTTGGGCAGAGATCAGCCCTTGTGCCGGCATGACTCAGGCCTCGCCGGCCACTTCACAAAGACGTTATAAGTACCACCCTCGTTGGTGTAGATTGTCAGCCGCAGGTCGTCTAGGTTGACCCCTACATCCTGAAAGGCATCTGGTAGCGGCCCTTCGCGGCATGTACGTCATCAGCTCATCCGGCAGGAAGGGGGGATTGGGATCCCCCCCCTCGACACCATCGACGGAGACCCACACTACAGCAGCGTGATCCAGAGTCACATCGTGATATTGCTCGCCGGGCGGAGCAAAGTCACTCGTAGCCCTCACTACACTAGCGGGCCCTCAGGAGTGAGGGCAGGTATAGCCAGTAGCAGCCCGCCATGGTGGGCCCGTGCCACCGCGTTCTGCCCGCATCTATCTGCTCGAGTTGGTAGAAGTATCGGATTCCTGGCGTCGCTGACTCGTCCAACCAGGAATACTCTGCGCCCAGAAGAACGCCTGATGGTGCCTTGCTTTCAATAAGACGGTCGTTGAGCTTGGTCCACGGACCGTTCCAGGACCCGGCGCGGTAGAGGTTAAAGCCCTGGGTCCCGATCTCGCTCACCGTCACCCACCTCACCATGGCTGCATCCCCCTGGCATCCTGCGCTGAATGAGGCCAAGCTTCAGGTCAGTCGGGTCCTCCTTGTATCCAAAATCAGCCTTGACATAGTCCATGTTGGTCGGGATAAAGATGGGCCATGGCTCGGTACGGTTGTAGTGATCGCCCGTCTGGCTGGCTTGTGTCGGGGTCTGGTAATGGTCCTCAAGCGGCTTGCCATGGTCCCAGTTCGAGCCATCCACCTCGACGATGTGGTCCGCAGTCGATGTCGAGCTCGATGAAGAGGAACTGGCCGTTCGAATCGGTCAATTGGCTCTGCATAGGCAGTTGCCCGTTTTCTATTTCTCCATCCATATCCGTGTCGTCATACAGGTTGACCAGGACGCCTGGAATGCCCGGCTCTTCGGCGCTGCCGAGCGGATTCCGTCCCAGAATCCATCCTCATCTTCGTCGCACCAGACGGTGTTGCCGATGGTGGCTGGAGGGCCGTAGGTGTCAAAGGTAGAGTGGATGAACAGCGTGTTCTGGGTGTCCAGTCCCTCGAACTGCCAGGCATAGTAGCCTGCCGGAATCGCGGGTACGGTCACATCGGGCAGTGGATCGCAGGGTTTCACCCTCGAGACCAACACGGAACAGCTCCCATTCCTTGTCGCCCGAAGGATTGTCGTTGGTCACCGGCCAGCCGGTGTGCACGACCGGATCGAACGGGTATGGCGCCACGGTTGCATAGATGCCTGGCTCTCTGCGGAAGAAGGCATACGGGCTATCATCGGGTGGAGAACCGGCGTTCACGCCCTCAACCACGGTCTCAATGGAGGTCTGGAATAGGTGGGAAGGCGTAGGTATAGTCGGGTGGGTTGCCAGGACACACGCCATGTTGGATCACCGCAGTTTGGCAGCCAACACTGCGTCGTCCCCGGGGGAGGGATGCAGCCGGGGCCGGCGGGCTCGGGGGCGGGCGAGTTGGGGTCGTCGGTGTCGCTGGCTCTGTGCCCGGTATGGGGGGAACGACCCATGGATTTCCACCATCGGCCCGGTCCGCATCGCCGTCGTAGAGGTCGATTACCTTCGTGTCTTCGTCCTCCACCCTGAACAGGAATCTGATCCAGCCTTGATAGGTAGTGGGTCCATGGTGAGGGGGTCCCAGGTGTCGGGGCGTGGTGCGGGCCCAAAGGCCTGAAAGCCGATGGTACTGCCGGCCAGGAGGAAGGGCGTGCCCTGGACTGAGACCTTAAAGTTGTTCTGCTGGTCGTCGCACAGACCGGTGCAATCGCCGGATTCGGTCCACTCGGATACCAGGTGGTAGCGATACCAGTTACCGTCCGGGCTCAGGGCAGCAGGATCGTGGGGCACAACTACCGACCACCAACCGTTGTCCACCATGCTGCTGCCGGCCCACGTCCGCCATGCGCCGGTCGTATTCCCCTCAAAGTCCGGGTCGGGATAGAGACTGAAGGTGATGTGGTCATAGGTGCCCTGGTGCCTGTCCCAATCACCGCCCATGTCGCCGTCAAAGATCCAGAGCTCGAACTGGGTGGGGTACAGGTTCTTGCTGACCTCGAGCGAGATGTTGAACACCGGTTGGTCCGCTCCGACGTCGCCCAGGCTGGACAGGCCAATGGTGACATTGACCATTTTGCCGCTCTCGGCGTCCCCATCAGGGAAGCCTATGCAGCCCACGACAAGTGGTGGGCTGCGCTACTGCTGGCGAAGCAATACTCAGTGGCAGCACCAACGCGACCAACAACGTGAGGGCCAGAATCGATTTCATAGACTTCATTTCCTACCTCCTTGTGGAAAACTGCGGCTCGGGTTCTCTATCAATAGGTTGGCAACCAGCCGAAATCCGGTGATAACGCAAGGATCCCGCCAACACCCCCCTGCTCGCTGCACGAGAGGTTGCCGGTTCAGGAGGTTACTCCCTACATTATACCACACAAGAGACAAGAGAAAGTAAACGCCAGGTTAATAATAAGTTACAAATCTGCCACGGCCGGCGGAAAGGTTCTCGACAGGGAGGTCTTGCCTGTTCCTTTTTCCTGACGAACGCACCAAGCAACCGCGGGCCGCTACCACTGAACCTGGAGCCTTGCCACCTGCCAACCTTGCGCCAGTCAAGCCGTCTCCTATTATACACAGACTCCCAGAAAATGTCAAAGAGCCCCCTCATCTCGCGGTACCTCAAGAGTCTCACACTTTGTCCCCTCTCCGCAGGCCTCAATCCCTGCCACTTCTATCATACCCCATCGCCAAGATGAGAATTCTCGTTTTCCCTACCCCGCCTTGCCTTTTGCCCAAGAACATAGTATACTTGCCGTGCCCATGAAGGGGCAGCGGTTCAGTACGCAGAGCCCATGCCAAGCCCTGCCCGTTGCCCAACAGCAGCACCCGAGGGTACATTAAATCTGCACACCAGCAGCGTTCACCCCGAAGGCGTGAACCATATCGACGACACAGAAAGGATTCGACCCATGGCCCGAATTTTGGCAGGTACCCGCTATCTGATCATTCTACCCGTCCTCGGCCTACTCCTTGCCGCTGCCCTCTTTTTCGTTCTGGGCGGCATCGGCCTATTTCGACAATTGATAGACATCGTTGCGCTCTCAATGGATACCCTTACGGGTGCCAGCGAGGGGGTGGATCGAGGCCAGATCATCTATGAAGTCGTCGAGTTCGTGCACCTTTTCCTGGTGGGCACGGTGCTCTTTATCACCGCCGCTGGCCTCTACCAGCTCTTTATCGAGCCGATCAAGTTCCCCAGATGGCTGAGGATCGACACCACCGAAGAGCTGGAAACAAACCTCATCGGTGTCACCGTCGTCGTCCTGGCCGTCAACTTTATGGGCGCTGTCCTTATCGGGGAGACGCATGAACTGCTGCAATACGGCGCCGGCATCGCCCTGCCCATCGCCGCCCTGGGCTTGTTCGTCGGTCTGCGTGCCTGGTCGGGCAAACTGGGCAAGGAGACCGTGGAGGAACAAGAGACCTGGGCGAAGGAAAGGGACGAGCAGGACGCCAAGCCGAGCGAGGAATAGGCCAGGACTGGGGACAGGGAACCGCATGGCTCACACCAAGACCAAAAGGCATGCTCGACGCGACAAGAGCAAAGGCGTCTATGAGCTGTTCATCCTGGCGCTCACCCTGTTCTCTCTGGTGGCGGTGACCGCCTATCTCCTGCTGGATCTCACCGATGCGACCAAACAGGCGCTGCGCTGGCTCGATCTGCCCATTTGCCTGATCTTCCTGGCCGACGCCTTCGCCTGCCTGCGCCGCGCGCCCAGCAAACGGGGCTACCTGAAGTGGGGCTGGCTGGACTTTCTGGGCAGCGTGCCGCTGCTCCTTCCCCTCCGTTTCGCCCGCCTGCGACGCATGGCCCAGATCTGGCGCAGCCTGCGCCTGCGGCGGCTGAGCCAGGTGGGCGACGACCTGGATCAGAACCGCGCCCAGTCCGCGGCCCTGATCACGGTGCTGCTGGCCCTCGTGGTCCTCACCACTGCCACCGTCGCCGTCCTCGAGTTCGAGAGCGAGGCGCCGGGGGCCAGCATCGACTCGGCCGGCGATGCCTTCTGGTGGGCGATCGTAACCATGGCCACGGTAGGCTATGGCGACTACTATCCCATCACAGCCGGGGGCCGAGCCGCGGCCATCGCGCTGATGACCGTGGGCGTTGGCATCTTTGGCGTGCTGGCCAGTTTCCTGGCCAACCTCTTTTTGCCCAAGGCCCGGGACGATGAAGAGGCCCCGGACGCAACCGGGGATCCGGACAGCATCCAGGCCGAGCTGGCCGCAGTGAACGCGCGACTGGACAGCATCCAGGCTCTGCTCGGCCAGAGTCCCCCTCCCGACCCATCAGGCCAAGCCCCGAGCGAGACCAACCCTCACCTGGATACCGAAAAGCAAGACTGATCTGTCGAGTTGCCGGTATCGCCGGCAATGGTACAACGGATGCGCAGGATTCAACGGATCGGTCGCCCCTGATCCGCCAAATCCTGCCGATCCGCTGCCCATCCCCCAGAGCAACAGCCAGTCTTCCACAACCACCCTGGCCTTCTCCGCCAGAAGGTGCCCTACTCTTGATGGGCAAAGCCCTCCTCCTGTAGGGCAAGTTGCCAACTTGCCCAGTCTCCCCACAAGATACCACTCTTGATGGGCAAAGGTCCCCGACCCAGCCCAACCTCGACCGCCACCACCATCCCATCATCCCCTTCACCATACCCCCGCAACCACAATGCCCCCAGTCGCCGGCAACAGGCCAACAGATGCCCAGGGTGGCCGTGGGGGTGACGTCATCCTGGCCAATATCGCCGCGCCCGACGAGGACCAGGTCCGCGCCCTCGTCCGCGCCGCCCACGCCGCCGTCCCCCTGGTCGAACCCCACCTGCCCTCGGCCCGCTGCCGCCATCTCGCCTACCTGCGCAACGTCGCCATCGTCGAAACGCTCCGCGCCACCGGCCTTCGCGTCAGTGAACTGCTCGCCCTCCGCCGCGCGGACCTGGACGGCCACAGCCAGACCGCCACCGCGCCCGATGGCCGTACCCTCTATTTCGATCTGGAGAGTTGGGCCGCCCTCAGCCGCTACCTGGCCGCCCGCGGCGACTCGGACAACCATCCCCTGTTTCACTGGAACCAGCCCCTCTTTGCCCGCCACGACCGGGCCAGCCTCGGCCAGCCCCTCCAGCCCCTCCACCGCGAAACCGTCCGTTGCCTGCTCGCCACGCTCTCGCCCGAACCCGGCCTGGGCGCCCGCGCCCTCCGAACCCGCTTCGCCCACCGCGTCCTCGCCGCCACCGGAGACCAAGCCGGCACCGCCCATCTCCTGGGCCTAACCAAGCCCAGCAGCCTCCGCCGCTACGCCCCCGACGAGCCATGACCGCCCTTGCTCCCAGGCTGCCATTCCCGCCGCCTGCACTGTCATTCCCACGGAGCCTGCCCTCGAGCAGTCGGGGGGCGGGAATCCGACGTGGCCAAAATGGATGCCCGCCTACGCGGGCATGACACAGCGCCTGTTCGCATGCCCGACCTCGGAGAGCCTGCCCTGAGCTCAGCGAAGGGTTTGGTTTAACCTCCGAGGCCTGTTATCACAGCCCGTACGTCCCCGCGCCGAGATCAGACCGGCCGGGCCTAAGGTTACTGGCCCACCCAACAGCGCCCCATGAAATGGGACCTGAAGAGCAGAGCGACGCCTGAAAGCCGGTTTCAACCGGCGTCGCTCCGTAGCCCTGGGTCTTTAGCCCAGGGCGCTCCACGCCACCCGCGCACCCAACCCAACCGCCCCCCGACAGACAAACGCCCCACTTGCCACCCAAACTATTGTGTGCTATCATAACAATGCAGTCAGATCAACGCTTTTTGCCAGCCCAAGGAGATCAGGATGCCAGCTTTGGAACAGATCGTCAACCAGTTGGATTGCCTCGAGCCGGCCAGCCTGGCCGAGCTGGCCCGCTATATCGACTACCTAAAGTGGAAGCAGGGTCCAGCTCCCGGCCAGGTAGGCGGCAAGCCCTGGCATTTCGATCTCGTGGAACACTTTCGCCCCACCGCCGTGTCCTCCGAGTACGATCCGGCCGGCATGGAGGTCCGGGTGGGCGAAACGGTCTGTGGCGGCGAAACGCGCATGGCCCTGTGGCAGCATCCCCCGGTGCAGGGTTCTGCCATCGTCGAGTACCAGGTACCCGTGCCGGCCAATGTCCAGGGGCTGCGCCTGCAGTTCGCGACCGGCATCCGCGACGGCTCGGAACTGGCCGAGGGCAACGTCGTCGCCTTTCGTATCTTTGTCAACGACTGGCGCATCTGGAGCGACACCCAGCATGACCGCATCTGGCGCTCGCACCAGATCGAGATGCCGGCCCTGCCCGGCGATATGGCCCGCATTCAGTTCGTCACCGATGGGCTGGGCAATCACCAGTGGGCCTGGGCCGTATGGGGCGAGCCGCGGCTGCTCGGCCAGGTGGTAGGCTGAGGCTGGGGGAGGAGTCTTTCGCCCTTTTGGAACAGAGAATTCCCGGCTGCGGAACGAGAGTGCAGGCTGGCTGCAGGAAGAGGAGCCCATGGCTGAGTCGCATCCCCTGGTAGAACTGGCCCGTCGCACCATCGAGGTCTATGTAAGGGACGGGCACCAGATCAAACCCCCGCGGAAGACGCCGCCCGAGATGCAGCAGCGGGCCGGCGCCTTTGTGACCATCCACCTGCACGGCCGGCTGCGTGGCTGTATCGGCACCATCGAGCCCACCTGTGACAATCTGGCTGAAGAGGTGATCCGCAACGCCGTGGCCGCGGCCGCCCGCGACCCCCGCTTTTCCCCCATCCGGCGCGATGAACTGGCCGGCCTGAGCATCAAGGTCGACGTGCTCGGCCGGCCGGAGGCCGTAACCAGCCAGGCCGAGCTGGACCCGGTCCGCTACGGCCTCATCGTCCAGTCCGCCTCCCGGCCCTGGAAACGCGGCCTGCTGCTCCCCGACCTGGCCGGCATCGACACCGTCGAAAAGCAGGTCCAATGGACCCGCGAGCACAAAGCCGGCATCACCGACCCCAACGAGCCCATAGAAATGCTCCGCTTCAAGGTCCACCGCCACACCTAAGCCTCAGATGAAATGACAGGAGCCCCCAACCTGTTCGGGTCCCTACGCACCCCCGAACAACTTCCAGACTCCCCCCGACAACCCCATCTCCCCATCTCCCTATCTCCCCCTCACCCCATCTCCCCCTGACCCCATCCGCGCCCTCACCCCGGCAGCGCATCCAGCAACCGTCCCACCTCACCCTCCGTGTTATAAAAGTGAGGCGACACCCGGATCACATCGCCGCGCATCGAGACAATGACCCCCGCCTCTTCAAGCTGCTCCGCCAGCGCCGCCGGTTCGACGGCCGGATGGCGAAAGCAGACGATGCCGGACCGGCGGCGCACGTCGTTTATGGGCGTGGTGATGGTGCAGCCCTGCTCCTGCAGCCCGGCGATGAGGAAATCGCCCAGCGCCAGCATGCGCGCTTCAATCGTCTCCATGCCCACCGACAGCAGCAGATCCAGCGCGGCCTCCATGCCCAGCAGCCCCACGCTGTTCAGCGAGCCCGGCTCAAAGCGCTCGCCGCTAGCGCGCAAGGGAGAGTCGTAGCGATAATAGTCCTCCCGGTCCACCACGGCCCGCCAGCCGGTCATGACCGCCTCCAGCCGGGGCAGGTGCTCCTGGCGGACGTAGAGAAAGCCCGCGCCGATGGGCCCCAGCATCCACTTCGCGGCCTGGGTGGCCAGAAAATCAACCCCCGTCCGCGCCACGTCGAGCTGAAGCGCGCCCAGCCCCTGGATGCCGTCCACCGACAGCAGCGCCCCCCGTTCGTGGCAGAGTTCGGCCAGGGCCTCCAGGTCATTGCGGTAGCCGGTGCCGAACTCGACAAAACTGATGGCCACCAGGCGCGTCCGGCTGTCCATCAGCTCGGCCACGTCCTCCACCAGGATGCAGTTGTCGCAGGCCGGCACAAAGCGGACCTCGACGCCGCGCCGTCGCAGGTTGGTCCAGGGGTAGATGTTGGCCGGGAATTCGGTCTCGGCGCAGATCAGGTTGTCGCCCGGCTGCCAATCCAGGCCGGCGGCCACGATGTTCAGCCCGTGGGAGACGCTCCCGGTAAAGGTTATCTCATCGCGCCCGGCGCCGATGAATCGGGCGGCCAGCCCCCGGATCCGCTCCACGCGATCATCAAAGTCAAGCGCCGCCCGGCTGCCGAACTGCGATCGGGCCTGAATGTAGCCGGTCATGGCCTCGGTCACAGGCCGGGGCAGGGCGCCCACCGCGGCGTGATTGAGATAGGCACAGTGTTGGGTTACAGGGAACAATTCGCGGATTGCGTCCAGATCCATCATGCACTCCTTTGGGCCAGGTGTGGTTGCTCGTGATATTTCGCTCCGCCACTGCCGGCGGAGGCGCGCTCTGTCAGAGCGCAGGAATCCCCTTCTATGCCAACCTGGTGCCGCTTCACGTCACAGATGTGAGCGCTTTATTCGCTCGCATCGGGTCCGCGACCCGATGCTTCACGCTGAAAGAAGCAGAAACCGCCAGGTCACGGACACTTCGGCCGAGGTCCCTCCTGAGCTTGTCGAGGGACTCAGCGCAGGCCTGGCTTGACCTGGGAAAAACCAAGGTCTGTTTAGTGAAAAGTCACTGGATCGCCTCAACAATTCGGGGCAGGACCTCCACAACGTCGCCCTGGATGGCCACGTCGGCCCATTGGTCAAAGGCGGTGGGCTGGAGGTTGACAATGATGGCCTTGGCCCCGCAGTCCACGGCCAAATAGGGAATATCGGAGGCGGGGGGCACGGTCAGCGACGAACCGGCGACCAGGATCAGATCGCACTCGCGGGCTTCTTTCATGGCCTCGTTGAGCACGCGGATGGGCAGTTGCTCGCCAAAGAGAATGACATTGGGCTTCAGCACGCCGCCGCAGTCGCAACGCGGTACCCGGCCCTCCCGGACGAGCTGTTGCAGGCCGGCGTCCACGGCCACAACCTGGTAGCAGCGGACGCAGGTCGCTTCTCGCAGGTGCCCGTGGAGTTCCAACACCCTCTCTGATCCCGCCCGCTGGTGCAAGCTGTCGATGTTTTGGGTGATGACGCTCTTTAGGGCTCCCTTCCCCTCCAGTTCCGCCAGGGCGGTGTGGGCCCGGTTGGGGCTGGCGTCGAGCATGACGTCAACCAGGGGCCGGATCCACTGGTAAAAGTTCTGGGGCTGTACCCGAAAGGCCCAGATGGAGGCCACCGCCATGGGGTCGTCCTTTTCCCAAACTCCCGAACCCGGGCTGCGAAAGTCGGGGATGCCCGAGCGGGTGCTGTGGCCCGCGCCGGTAAAGGCCACCATGTGCCGCGCCTGGCGGACAAGCTCCGCTGCACGTTCGATTTTGCCGTCAAAGCCCATACTTGACTCCCAGGTGGAGTAGGGGCAGGCCGTGTCGATTTCCCGGCCCCCGGTATCCTTCACAACGACCGTGGCGGCTCTATGCCAAGCTCGATCGGCGCGCCGCCGGCCGCCTTGTGCGCATAGCGCGTCGTCTCGGGCAGGCGATAGCCTCGGCCGCAGCGCAGGACAAAGTCGACGGCCGTCGACAGGTCTACCCGATGGCCGATGGAAACAAAGAGGGGCTTCACCCTTGCCCTGCTCCGGACCACGGCGCCAATCCTCTGGTTTTCGTCCATCAGAGGCGCCCAATCGCCCACGTTTTCGCCCGGCTCCTCGTGGACGCCAACGAGACGCGATTTGGCGCAGCCGATGCTGGGCCAGTCCAGTATCACGCCCATGTGGGCCGCCAACCCCATGCGCCGCGGATGGGCCAGGCCCTGCGCGTCAAAGAGTAAGAGGTCAGGCCAGATCCTGAGTTTGTCCAGGGCCGCCAGCACAATGGGCCCCTCTCGAAAGGCCAGCAGGCCGGGCACATAGGGAAAGGTGGCCGGCGCCTCGGCCAGGGCATAGTCCACCGGTTCCAGCTCCGGAAAACTCAGGGTGACCACCGCCGCATAAGCCATCCCACCCCGAATGCTGACATCCACCCCGGCCACGGTCCGTACCAAAGCGGGCGCAAAGGTCGTCTCCGTGACAACCTTCTCCGCCAGTTCAGCCTGCAGCGCCTTGGCCTCATCCGTCGGCAGGTCCCACGAATGGGAAATCGCCAGCCTCATCCCCCCCCCGCCCCTTTCGTGCCGCCCTTTTGCCCTCTTTGCGTCCGTCCCTTTTACCTCTTTCGGGCTCCTCGCGCCCGCCCTTTTCGCGCCTTTCGCCTATTTCGTGCCTTTCGCGGTCCAGACATCCACCCCAAACGCACTCATGACAGATCGCCGCTACTTTAGCATAGAACGGATCCTTTGGCAAGCTTGACAGGCCCGGCCTTTTGGGGTAAGATGCACGCGGTTTTCTGGATGAGGGGAAAGGCTTGGTGCGTGGGTTTCTGACTTTTGCTGTCTATCGAATTCTCGGGGCGCTGGTAGGGCGTTTGCCAGCGAGCGCTGGCTACTGGTTGGCCGATAGGGCAAGCTGGATCTTCTATCGTTTCTCTCCCCAACTCATTCTCGCTATTGAAGACAATATTCGTCACGTTCTAGGGCCCGGCGTGGACGATGCCCAAATGCAATCGCTCGTTCGCCAGACCTGCGCCAGCATTCTCAAGGGGCACTATGACCTCTTCCGCCTCGATCGCCTCACCAGCCAGGAGATTGGAGATCTCTTGCAGTTGGAGGGCTGGGAGAACCTCGAGGAAGCCCTGGAACAGGGCAAGGGCGCGATCATCTTCTCCGCCCATCTCGGCAACGTGGACCTGGTGATGCAATTTGCCAACCTCCGTGGGATCAAGGCGGTGGCGCCGGTCCAGCGCATTGAGCCGGAGCGTCTCTTTCAATACACCCTTCGCTTGCGCACGAGCCACGGCATCAGGCTCATTCCCACCGACGAGTCGATGATTGGGCTATTTCGAGCGCTAAAGGCCGGAGGGGTCATTGGCCTGGCCGCCGACCGGGATGTGGCCGATTCCTCCATAGAGGTCGACTTTTTTGGAGCTCCGACGCACCTGCCCGACGGACCGGTACGCGTCGCCTTGCGGACCGGCGCGGCGCTCATCCCGGCTTTTGCCATCCGTCTGCCAGACAATTCATTCCAGGTTACGATAGAACCAGCCCTCGATCTGCAGCGTACAGGGGACAGGGAAGCCGATGTGATGGCTGGCATGAAACTGGTCGTGGCAGCCATGGAGCGGCATATCGCCCAGCACCCGGAGCAGTGGTTGGTGATCCACCGGATCTGGCCAGACGATGACAGCAGCCCGCGTTCTTGAGTTCTACGCTCGCCGCTCCTGCAATCTCGGGCGAGCAGCATGAAAGGGAGGAGCACCCATGTCCATCATTGATCGTAAGGCCCGCGAGTACAGCCGCCCCCTGCTCGTGGCTGTTGCCAACCGGCTCGACAAGTGGCATGTCACGCCGACCATGGCCACCTATTTTGGCTTGGTTCTGACGACCGGGGTAGCGGTTCTGGCTGGTCTGGGCGAGATCCGCTGGGCGGGCGTGGCCTACATCTTTGCCGCACTCTTTGATGCGGTGGATGGAACGCTGGCTCGCGCAACCGGCAAGAGCAGCCGCTTTGGCGCTTTCCTGGATTCGACCATCGATCGCTTCGATGAGTCTATCGTCTTCCTGGCGCTGGTCATCTACTATGGCTATGCGGGAGGGCAGTTCGATTATCCCTACGAGATCCCACTGATCATGGTGGCCACCATCGGTTCGCTCATGGTCAGCTACACCCGGTCCCGGTCTGAGGCCGTGGGTGTAGAGTGCAAGGTCGGTTTCATGACCCGCATCCCTCGTGTGGTGGTCATGATCATCGGCATGATCCTCGATCAGATGCTCATCACCCTGGTCATCCTGGCCGTGACCTCACTCTTTACGGCTTTCCATCGCATGTACCACGTCTGGCAGATGACCGGCGGCGAGGCCGGCGGCTGGGGGCCGGTCCAGGAGCCCTTTGTCCTGCCCATCCCCGAAACAAAAGAACCTGAAGAGACAGAAGAAACTGAGGAGATTGTCGAGGATGGGGAGGGCGAGGCCGCGGGATAATGAAGTATCTGAATATCCTACTGGTCTTTGTTGTCCTCGCCCTCGTTGCTGAATTCGCCGGTTGGAACCCGCTGATTGTCTTTGCCGCGGCCGGCCTGGCCATGATCCCCCTGGCGGGGCTGATGGGCACGGCCACCGAGGCGCTGGCCGTTCACACGGGCCCTCGCCTGGGGGGCTTGCTCAATGCCACGCTGGGCAACGCGGCCGAGTTGATCATCACCATCATGGCCATCCGCGAGGGACTGCTGAACCCGGCCATCAACGAGCAGATGCTCAATCTCGTGCGGGCCTCGCTTACCGGCTCGATCCTGGGCAACATCCTGCTGGTGCTGGGTCTGGCCATGGTGGTCGGGGGTCTGAAGCACGGCACCCAAAAGTTTGACCGCAGCCACGCCGGGATGAATGCCACTCTGCTGATGCTGGCCGTGGCCGCCCTGGTCATCCCCTCCATCTTTAGCCACAGCATCGAGGCGGTGAACCATGACGCGGTCGAGTACCTCAGCCTCGGGGTCGCGGGGCTGATGATCGGGCTCTATGCCCTGGCCCTGATCTACCAGTTTCGCGCGCGCAGAACCAACCCTGTGGAGGGCGACTCAGCATGCCGTGGTCGAGCACGACGCGCCGCAGTGGTCGGTGGCCCGAGGCGTGCTCGTACTGGTGCTGGCCACGGGCGCCATCGTCTGGATGAGCGAGTTGCTGGTGGGCTCCATCGAACACGTGGTCGTCGAAGTCGGTATCAGCGAGTTCTTCCTGGGGATCATCCTGATTCCCCTCATCGGCAACGTGGCCGAGCACCTGGTAGCGGTACAGGTAGCGGCCAAGAACAAGATGGAGCTGAGCCTGGCCATCTCGGTTGGCTCCAGCCTGCAGATTGCCTTGCTCGTCGCGCCTCTGTTGGTCTTTGTCAGCCTCTTGATGGGCAATCCGCTGACGCTGGTCTTTAACCAATTCGAGTTGATCGCCCTCATGGCCGCGGCCCTGATTGCCGGCCTGGTGTCCCTGGACGGCGAATCGAACTGGTTCGAAGGGGCCATGCTGCTGACCATCTATATCATCCTGGCCCTCGCCTTCTTCTGGCTGCCCATGTAGCCGCCCCTGCCTGGCCTGCTCGCAACCGTGCCCCGAAACAAAGACGAGGAATCGACTGCCCGATTCCTCGTTCTGTATTCCAATACCAGCGCCGAGCGTCTGCAAGATCCGGACTGAGGTACCCACCGAGCCCAGCCAGGGACTGTCGAATGCCGCCTGCTGCGGTTCACATGGCAGGAATCGTCAAACCATCCTCGGCGGTCGACTGCCCCTTCAGCCGAACTCATGCCGAGAGCTTTTCCGAAAGAAGGTCTCAACTGATTGCGGCAGTGCAATCGGCAGCCTGTTCATGCCAGTGGCAACCCTTGCGGCGCAAAGCGCCCCGGTCGACTTGGCTGCGCATCGCTCTATGAATTTGTTGGTCTATTGCAGATCCATCGCAGGGAGTCCCGAACGCCCGGCTGAGCGAAGTCGAAGCCTTGTTCGGGGACACTGCCTCAGGTGGGCACAAGCCCCAACAAGTTGGGGACTCCCCAGACCACGTTCTTGACGTGTTGGCTGGCAAGACTAGTGATCCTTCACAAAACAGACCTTGGCCTTTCCCTGCCCGAGCCAGGCCTGCGCTGAGCCCAGTCGAAGCGTCCGTGACCTGGCGATTTCTGCTCCTTTCAGCGTGAAGCACCATGACCCGATGCGAGCGACCAAAGTTCCACATCTGTGGTGCGAAGCGGCACTAGGGATACATGCGTCCCAGCAGCCGCGGGAAAGGGATCGTCTCGCGGATGTGGTCCAGCCCGCAGATCCACATCACAGTGCGCTCGATGCCCAGGCCAAAGCCGCTGTGCGGTACGGATCCATAGCGTCGCAGGTCCAGGTACCATTCGTAAGCCTCGCGAGGCAGGTCGTGGGCCTCGATCTGCTGCTCTAAAAAGGCCAGGTCACCGGACCGCTCACCCCCGCCGATGATTTCGCCATAGCCTTCGGGCGCCAGCAGGTCTGACGAGCGACAGGTTTCCGGCCGGTCGGCCTCCTGGGCCATGTAGAAGGCCTTTACCTGCGTGGGGTAGTGGTGGACAAAGACCGGCTTCTCGAACTGTTCGGCCACGTAGGTTTCGTGCGGAGAGCCGAAATCATCGCCCCAGACAATGGCCGGGACCAATTCATCCTGAGGCGGAACCCGCTCGCCGGCCTCGGCGGCCTTGTTGATCATCTCTACCGCTTCATCGTAGTGAATGCGCGGGAAGGGTGGTTCGATCTTTTCCAGGCGGCCAAGATCGCGCCCCAGCAGCTCCAATTCCTTGCGTCGTTCTCGCAGGGTGGTCTGTACCAGGTAGCTGACGAACTGCTCCTGGATCTCCAGGTTTTCCCACATATCCACGTAGGCCGCCTCCGGCTCTACCATCCAGAATTCCTGGATGTGCCGCCGGGTTTTCGACTTTTCCGCGCGAAAGGTTGGCCCAAAGCAATAGACCCGGCCAAAAGCCATGATGTTGGCTTCGTTGTAAAGCTGGCCGCTCTGGCTCAAGTAGGCAGGCGAGCCGTGGTAGTCGGTCTCAAAGAGCGTCGTAGTCCCCTCACAGGCTGCTGGGGTCAGAATGGGCGTGTCCATCAGCATAAAGCCGTGATCATCCAGCCATTCCCGGATCGTCTTGATGATCGTAGCCCGCACGCGTAGCGTCGCCCATTGGCGCGTAGATCGGATCCACAGGTGGCGGTTCTGCATCAGAAAATCGACCCCATGTTCCTTGGGTGTGATGGGATACTCGCCCGAAACAACCTGGACAATCTGTACCTCGCTGACATCCATCTCGATGCCACCGGGAAGACCTGGGGCGCGTTCGTCCGCGCGTATGGCGCCCGTGACGATGAGGGACGATTCCTGGGTCAGCTGTCTTGCCGTCTCAAATACTTCGGGTGTGACCGCCTTTTTGAACACCACACATTGTATGATCCCGGTGCCATCCCGTACCTGTAAGAACTGGAGCCGGCCCTTGCCAGTCTTGGCATACAGCCAACCCTTGACGGTGACGGTCTCCCCGATGTGATCCGCAATGTCCTTGATGAAAGCCTGTTCGGCCATTCGCTTTCTCCTCTGCTACCGGTTCGACAAGCCCCTGAATAGCGCGGATGAGCGAGTTCTAAGCTCAACCTGAGGGCTTGCCAAGCCTTTGTTGATGATAGGTTGCTCTTTCCGAGCCAGACCCCGGTGAATTGGGCTGGCATTATAGCATAGATTAGGGATTTTGTGAACAGCGCAGCCTGCGGGAGCAACCGGCGAACCTTGAATCCCCGCTGGGACCCCTTGAGCACCTGGGCCAGACGGGGATCCATCTGGCCTGGGAACAGTCCGAGGTACTGCCGATATATGTGACTGCAGAACGAACAACTATGCCCCTGCCGCGGGAAAGATCGGTGCCAACGTCGGAGTAGTCACTGCGGCTGAATGGGGATCCCCTTGGGAGAAGCCCCATCATGTCCTGGAAAGGGGGCGTGCGTTGGCCTCGCCTGTGGTTTTTTGCATCTGCGCCAAGACATGATATAATCCTGGGACATGAAAGAAGACTCGCCTGCCCTTACGCGCTTGCAGGCCGTGGTTCATGGGCGCGTGCAGGGTGTCAGTTACCGTTACTATACGCAGCGCCGTGCCGCAGAGCTGGGGCTGACTGGCCATGTCCGCAACGAGTGGAATGGTACCGTGCAGGTTGTTGCCGAAGGATCGAAGCCTGCTGTGCGAGAGTTGCTGGCGTTTCTGCAGGTGGGGCCACGGATGGCTTTTGTGACCCAAGTAGAGACGCACTGGATCGCCCCAACCGGCGAATTCGATCGATTTGAGGTGCGCCGCTGAATGCGTAAGAATCCCGACCGGGTCGCCTGGACGGTTCTGTCGATAGCTTTCGTGTTCTCTTGCTTGCTGGCAACTGGCATCCCGCTGGGCGTCCGGTCCTATCTGCTCAATGCCATCGAGGATCAGGATACGCTTCTGCAGGTGATCGAAGGTACGGTCCTGGTTGATAAGGCAAACGGGGCCGACCGCATCGGCGTCACGGACTCGGCAGTGCTGTCTCCAGGCGACGAGGTGATTACCGACGACACGTCATGGGCGACGCTGGACCTGTTTGAGCGCAGCCACGTGACGCTCTATCGAGAGGCCAAGGTCAAGCTGGACCAAGCTCATGCCCCTCAGTTTGGTCTGAGCGGCAAGCCCAACCAGATTACGTTAAACATGACCGGTGGGATCGTCCGTGTGGGTGTGGCCCTGCCTTTGAAGCGTCCAACCGATTTTCAAGTGGTCACTCCGCATGCTGACGTGGTTCTGGAGGAAGGAAGCTACCGGATTGAGGTGGCCAATGAGGGTACGCAGTTCACGGTGCTTCGGGGCCAGGCAACGGTGGGCAAGGGTGCGTCCGCGGAGGTACTCCGCCAGGGCGAGCGTACCTGGGTGGACTTGGATGGCGTTCCGGCGGACCCCTTGCCCGCTGCACAGAACCTGATTGAAAATGGAAGATTTCAGCCGCCGCTTGAGACGTATTGGGTTACGAGTACGGTGGTCTTTTCGTCGACCGTAGAGCCGCCAGCGATTCAAGAGGTTGAAGATGGCGGAAGGCGAGCTATACGATTGGTGCGACGCGAACCGGATGATGGTACCCATAGCGAAGTGGCTATCCAGCAGAGGCTGGATCAAGACGTGCGCGATTTTGACCGTCTGACGGTATCGATGGACGTCTTGCTTGACTTCCAGAGCCTGTCCGGGGGAGGCTTGCTCAGCTCCGAGTTCCCCATCATTGTTCGTTTGGACTATAAGGACCGTTGGGGCAGCGACAAGTTCTGGACCCGCGGGTTTTACTATCAGAACCCGCAAGCCTATCCCATCGCTCCGGATCCCTGGGGCCAGCCAACAGGGGAAATGATCCCCAGGGGGGTATGGTACCCGTACGAGTCCGGCAATCTCTTGGAGCTTTTGGGAGACAACCGCCCGGCTCAGATCACTGGTCTCACTGTCTATGCATCGGGCTGGAACTATGACAGCCTGGTCTCAGAAGTTCAGTTGATCTTGGAATAGCGACGTACTGGCCCCTGCCTGATACCCCGCTGTCACCGCTGCTCTCTTAGCTGTAGCCTGTAGATTTCTCGAATCTCGTCAAACAGTGTACAGTACCGGCTGCTGGCATAGTCTGGGTAGGTCCAGGGCCAGGGGCGGAATCGACCTCGCTGGTAGGTCAGCGTCACTTCGCCATAGATGGCCTGGCCCAGATAGATTCGGTGGGCGTGGTTTTTGGTTGAAGCGAGCACAAGTTTGCCCAGGGAGATGTAGCCGGGATCGATATTCACCTGGCGCCTGTCTTCCCTCGCCATTAACCACTCCAGTTCGTTGGTTCTCAGTTTGATGTCTGGCAACTGTGAAGGGGCGATGAGCTGCACAAAGGCACAGATCCGCCGCTGCAGGTTCAGCCCAAACTCGGGGGCATAGTACTCGGTGTGGTCAAAGGGAAGCAGCTCGCTCTCAATCTCGATGGGGCCATAAACTCGAACCAGCGCTGCCCTGGCCTCTGAGATAAGGCCAGGCTCCCCAGCGATGAGACTTATTATCAGTTTGACTGGTACTGCATCTCGGGCTGACGCCATAGACTTGGTCCTTTCGACCGAATGATACGGCAAACTCTGGCTCCTGTCAAGCTGTGGCTTGAATATCAGCATGGCATGGGTATTCCAGCCGAGACAGGTCCCTTCTCCTTCCGTACCCCTGTGCCACTGACGTTCTAGTCCAATGCGGCGGGGCTTTCGGCTGTCGACCGGCAGCGCACTCTTGTTGACGGCATAGGCGGGGGCTCTACCTGGGTGACAATGCCAACCATCTGGTTTGGCGAGCCGCGCTCAACTGTGGTATACTTCCCAGCCTGTCCGGGCCTTTTGGCCCGGACAGCCAATTTTGAATTCAGGAAGGCAAGATGACCACCGAGGTTGTAGCTGGGGCTCAACCGGTTGACGCCGAACGATTCCAAACGGACCGCGTGACGGCCATGTCGGCTTCCCACGCGGTGCACGATACCTACTCTGCGTTCCTCCCTCCGCTCCTGCCGCTTTTCATCGAGACTATGTCGCTGACCAATACTGGGGCTGGAATGCTGACTGTCTTTATGCAACTGCCATCGCTGGCCCAGCCCTTCATTGGGCACCTGGCAGATCGTGTGGGCCTGCGCTATGCGGTCATTCTGGCGCCTGCTGTGGCCGGCGTAACCATGAGCCTGCTGGGCGTGGCTCCTACCTACGGCGTCCTCGTTCTGCTCCTGCTGCTGGCCGGTACCATGTCCGCGGCACTGCACGCTGTGGGACCGGTGATGGCTGGCCGTCTCTCGGGCAGCAGCTTGGGGCGGGGTATGGGATTCTGGATGGTCGGTGGCGAGTTGGGTCGAACACTGGGACCCATCATCATTGTCACGGCGGTACAGTTTCTGACGCTGGAGGGAACGCCCTGGCTGATGGTAGGCGGTCTGGTGGCCTCGGCTCTGCTTTGGGTTGGGCTCAGGGACTTGTCAGGGGGCCCGCCCGATGCCGCGTCGGGCCTACACTGGCAGCAAGCGTTGCGGAATATGTGGCCGTTCTTGCTACCACTGGCGGCCATAATCGTGGTACGCGCATTTATGGTTTCGGCATTGACTACCTACCTCCCTATCTTTCTTCACAGTGAAGGATCCTCTCTGTGGTTCGCGGGCATATCTCTGGCTGTCCTGGAAGCAGCAGGTGTGGCTGGGGCATTGCTTGGGGGTTCGATCAGTGACCGGGTCGGCCGCCGCGTGGTGTTGCTTGTCTCGCTGGTGAGTACACCTATCCTCATGTTCATCTTTCTGGCTACCAGCGGTTGGTTACGGTTTCCCTTATTGTTGCTGCTCGGTTTTAGTGCCCTGTCCGTCATTCCGGTCATCATGGCGCTTGTGCAAGAGAGCTTCCCCGAGAATCGCGCCCTGGCCAACGGCGTCTACATGTCAATGTCCTTTGTCCTGCGTTCGGGCGCTGTCCTTCTGCTGGGAATGATGGGCGACTCTTGGGGCATGCGCACAGCCTTTGCCATCAGCGCTGTGCTCCCACTGCTGGGTTTGCCTTTTCTCTGGATGCTGCCTTCGAGGCAGCGCTGAGTGCCAAGATTGGTGCGTGCTGAACCACAATCCGTTGGCCTCAAGGCGATCCGTGCCGGCGGTGATTGTGGGTTGCTCGCCATCACTCGATCCGCTGCCTGGATAGACAGCCCCATCGTTTCGTGGTATAATCCGGGCGTTGCCGTATGGCTTGATGCTCGGAATGGATTTGGGTACTTCCCTGGGGCAGAGCGGGCGAACGGCAGGAGGACCCTTTGGCAGATGAACTGACTCGGATGATCTCGTTCGTAATCCCACTGCTAAATGAAGAGGAATCGCTGGAGGCCCTTTACGAGGCGGTCACTGACGTTGCTGTGTCTTTGCCCTTTGCCTACGAGATTATCTTTGTGGACGATGGCAGCACCGATGATTCTGTGGCGGTCTTGAGAGACCTGTACCAGGCGGACAGCGAGCATGTTCGTGTAATCCAGTTCCGCCGTAACTTTGGCAAGACGGCAGCGCTGTCGGCTGGCTTTGCTCTGGTCCGTGGCGAGATCGTCGTCACGTTGGATGCTGACCTCCAGGATGACCCCAACGAGCTGCCCAAGCTGCTGGCCAAGCTCGACGATGGCTACGATCTGGTGGGCGCCTGGCGGGCCAATCGCCAGGACAATGTCTCAAAGAGATGGCCCTCCAAGATTGCCAATACCACAGTCTCGACGCTCACAGGCCTCCAATTGCACGATATCAACTGCGGCTTCAAAGTATATCGGTCCGAGGTTGTGCGCGATCTCAAGCTGTACGGTGAATTGCACCGATACATACCTGTGCTGGCCCATTGGAAGGGCTACAGGGTCACTGAGGTCCAGGTTACCCATCACCCGCGCCGCTTTGGCGCCTCGAAGTATGGCGCCCGCCGGCTGGCGCGGGGTTATATCGATTTCCTGAGCGTGCTCTTTCTGACGACCTATCTCAGGCGCCCCATGCATCTGTTTGGCATGGCGGGGACCATCGTTGCAGGGCTGGGCACGCTGATCATGCTTTACCTGGCTGTGCTGTGGGTGGTCCAGGGGGGCCTCGGCTGGCGGCCCTTGCTCTTTTTTGGCATTACTGCCCTGATGGTGGGCATTCAACTGATCAGCGTGGGCCTGCTGGGTGAGATGCTGCGCAATGCCACCTTTCAGGCTGAAGCAGAGTATTCCGTCCGGCAAGTCTGGGATGATACCCAGGAGGGATCATGATCGAGAAGGCATTGATCACGGGAGGCGCCGGGTTCATTGGATCACACGTTGCCCGGCATTGCCTCGCTTTGGGGCAAGATGTGGTCGTGCTCGACGATCTGAGCGGTGGCTTCCGGGACCAGGTCCCTGCCGGGGCAAAGTTCGTCCAGGGAAGCATTACTGACTATGAGTTGGTTCAGCGCCTGTTCGTAGAGCACTCGTTTGACTATGTGTATCACCTGGCTGCCTATGCTGCCGAGGGCCTGTCCCACTTTATCCGGCGCTTTAACTACGAGAACAACCTTATTGGCAGCGTCAACCTGATCAACGAATCGGTCAGGCATCACGTGCGCTGCTTTGTCTTCACCTCGTCCATTGCCGTCTATGGGGCGAATCAATTGCCCATGCAAGAGGCTCTGATGCCAGAACCAGAGGATCCTTACGGTATCGCCAAGTACGCCGTGGAGCTTGACTTGCGTGCTGCCCACGAGTTGTTTGGATTGGACTTTGTCATTTTTCGGCCTCACAATGTGTATGGGGAAAACCAGAATATTGGAGACCGACACCGCAACGTCATTGGCATTTTCATGAACCAGCTCATGCAGGGCGAGCCCATGACTATCTTTGGGGATGGGTTGCAGACTCGGGCCTTTAGCTACATTGACGACGTCGCACCGTATATCGCCAATTGTGTGAACACTCCTGATGCATATGGGCAGGTTATTAACATCGGGGCGGACAGACCTTACACGGTCAACAATCTGGCAGAGGTTGTGGCTCGTGCGTTTGGCCAAGAGCCTCGAATCCGGTACCTGCCAGTCCGTAAAGAAGTGGGTCACGCCTATTCTGATCATGCCAAAGCCAGGCGGATTTTCGGTCAGGGGGCCACGGTCGATCTCGATGAAGGTGTGCAACGCATGGCAGAGTGGGCGCAGCGGGTTGGCGCGCGCAAGGGCCAGGAGTTTGAAGACATCGAGCTGCGCCGGAACTTGCCACCGAGCTGGCAGGAGTGACACATAGGGTTCACCCAAGAATTGATCAGCGCATGCGTAGAATCCTAGTGCTTTCGCCGTGCGACGTCTTTCCGCCGGTGCATGGCAGCAGCACGGCCATCTATCACACTTTGCAGGTACTGTCCGAGACCAACCAGGTCTCGGCTTTGCTGTGTTACCTATACTCCCAACGCGGTGATGTGGATCTACAGGGCCCCAACCTGACCGTTCGCTATTGTCGCGATTCATCCCTGGACCGGTTGGGCTACAAGGGCCTGATGTTCAATCCGCTGTACTACCGGGCCGCTTTGCGGGCTGCTCGAGATTTTCGGCCCGATGTGATCCAGGCAGAGCTGCTGTGGACTGCCCCGACCGCGCTTTGGTTGCGCAGGCGAACCGGTGTTCCTGTCGTATTGATGCAGGAGAATGTCGAGTATCAGAAGTTTGTCCGATTTGGCCTCACCAGTCCCTTCCTCAAGGTCGTAAGATGGCTGGAGGGTTGGGCCTGTCGTGCTGCCGACCGGGTTGTGGCCCTGTCCGAGGTAGACCGGGATTTTATGATCGACTTGTACGGTGTGCCCCTGGAGAGATTTGCGCTCATCCCTCATGGTGTGGATCCTGGTCTTTTTGACTACCGACCTGAGGGCGCCGCCGCTGCTCGCCAGAAGCTCAATCTGGGTCCGGATGTTCCGATTTTGACCTTTGTTGGCAAACTGGACTATATCCCCAACGTTCGCGCCGTGGATTATATCTCCGGCCGGATCGCGCCGGAGATTTGGGCGAGTTATCCCGAAGCCAGATTCGTGATCATTGGTCAGGGAGCTGGTAGTGCAACCGGACTGGGTGACGAGCGAATGATCTTTACTGGATTTGTGGATGCCCGAGCCAGCGTGCACCCCAACTTGAGCGACTATCTCTCGGCTTCTAACGTGGTCCTGGTACCCCTTGACTCGGGGTCAGGCACCCGGCTCAAAATCCTGGAAGCGGCGGCCAATGCACGACCGGTGGTCTCGACCCGCATTGGCGCTGAGGGCCAGGACTTTGTCGACGGTGAGGAGATCCTGCTAACAGACGAGGTAGATGAATTGTTTGTGGCTGCCACGCTGCGTCTGCTGGCCGATGGCGATTGGGCACAATGCCTGGGGGATGCGGCACGGGCCAAGGTCCTGGCGCAATATAGCTGGCAAGCTCAGGTCCGTAAAATGGAGCAGGTCTACGAGGAGTTGGGCTTATGAAAGTACTCGTCGTCATCTTTGAGGAATTGGTACCAATCAGCGGTGGAGGAACTCCCCGTACCTTCAGCATCGTCCGATCGCTGGTCGAGCAGGGCCACAAAGTGTACGTGGCCGCATCCTTTGGCATCGATGAGTCCGAGGCAAAGCGCGAACTGGGTGCGGCGGGTGTGCTTTCCCTGGCCGGCGTCAATCGCATGGATCCGGCCAAGATGCGCAAGTACGCTATGACGTATCCGCTGAACATCTTGCGAGTTGCGGCCTATGCCTGGCGCCTGGGGCCTGACGTGATCCTGACGCACAACACAGCCGCCGGCTTTGCCGCTTTGCTGGGCAAGCTGCTGCGACCTGGTACGGTGACGGTTCTGGACCTGACTGACCTGTTGTTTGAGTACCTTGACGATTATCAGGGCGGCTGGCTCAGGGTGGCCGCTGCTGGCGGCCGTTGGATGGAACGTACCAGTGTACGCCGCTCGGATCGGATCATCACCATCAGCGGCGCCATGCGCGACATTCTGGTCCGTGACTATGGCGCCCGACCCGAGCGGGTAGCCATTGTCCATGACGGTGTAGATACGCGGGTGTTCCATTTTCAGGAGGCCGCTGATCTGCGTGCTGCCCATGCCCCGGACGCCAGTCACGTACTCGTCTTTCACGGTGTGATCGACCCTCAGGATGGCCCGGAGCTTCTGATAGAGACCGCTCCGGCCATCCTCGCCGAGCATCCCAAGACCCGGTTTTGGCTGGTGGGCGACGGTACCGCCGTACCCGACCTTGTGCATCGGGCCGAATCAGCCGGATTGACCGATCGTTTCTTCTTCTCTGGTTGGGTCTCTCAGGACGAGGTTGCTCGCTACATCTCGGCCAGTGATCTCGGCCTCGTCATCTTGCCCGATGTGATTTCGGCACGGGGCCGGGTGACGCTGAAAGAGTTCGAGTACTGGGCCTGCGGTATCCCGGCCGTTCTACCGCGGCTGCCGGCCCTGCAGGAGGTCGTAGGTGATGAGGAGGCCAGCTTGTTCTACACGCCAGGCAGCGCCTCTGATCTTGCCTCGAAGGTCAACCTTCTCCTGTCCGATGAGGATCGCCGCCGTGAGATGGGCCGCCTGGGCCAGCGGCGAGTCAAGGAAGAATTCGAGTGGCAGATGCTCACGGGTGAGATCGCCCGCCTATGTGCCGAATACGCCCATTCTTCGCAGTGAGTCACTTCAGACATGCCTGTTGTCAGCCACGCCAAAGTGCAGTATAATGAGGGGCCGTGGCGCGTGACACGATGGGTGGATCCACTCCTTGGGTCTTGATTGTTAAGGTCTATTTAGCATCGATCCGAGATCTGGCTCCTGACCCTCGCCTCGGGGGATCAGGCTGGTTCTTTGATAGGTATTTCGCTCAGGTTGGAGGATTTTTATGAAGGTTCTGGTTGCCAATCCGCCCTGGCCGGGCCCCGGTTACGGCGCTCGATCGGATGTGCGATGGCCGCACAAACGCAGTGACAAATACATAGAGTATCCGATATATCTGTCCTATACCGCTGCCGTGGTCGAAGAAGCGGGCTTTGAGGTCGCCTTTGTAGATGCCATCATGGACGAACTTTCCATAGAGGAATTCGCCCAGCGGGTGCGCGACCATGCCCCTCGGCTGGCCCTCATCGAAACGTCTACGCCCACCATCGGCTTTGATCTGGAAACGGCGGCGGCCATCAAGGTGGCTGCGCCTCAGACTTTTGTCGCGCTCCTGGGCTCGCACGTCACCTACTTTGACAAGGAGATAGTGGCCGAAAATCTGGCTGTGGATGCTGTCATTCGGGGCGAGTTCGAGTATACTGCTGCTGACCTGGCCCGTGCTCTGCAGGCTGGTGGTGACCTGGCTGGGGTAGCCGGCGTTACCTATCGCGACGAGGGCGGCGATGTACGCGTTAATCCAGACCGGCCCCTCTTTGAGCCCTTGGATGAGATGCCTTTCCCTGCCCGGCATATTGTTAAGGACGATGGGTACCGGGCGGGCATCTACAGCGGTGGCCATCCCACGGCCATGGTGAGTTCCAGGGGCTGTCCGTATCGCTGTACCTTCTGTCTCTGGCCTGACATCCTCTATGGGCACAAGTTCCGCGCCCGGAGTGCCGAAAATGTCGTAAACGAGATCGAGGAAGCCGTGCGCGTCTATGGCCATGACGAGATCTACTTTGATGACGACACCTTTACCATCGACCGCCAGCGCGTCATGGACATCTGCCGGTTGATCCTGGAGCGGGGACTGGAGAAAGAGGTGGAGTGGATCGCCCAGTGTCGCGTGGACACGGTAGATCGCGAGATGCTTGAGGCGATGAAGGCGGCGAACTGCGGCTACATCCTGTTTGGTGTCGAGTCCGGCTCTCCACAGATGCTCAAGAAGATGAAGAAGGGCATTACCCTGGACAAGATCCGTTACGCCTTCGATCTGACCAAAGAGGTGGGCATCAAGACGCAGGCCTTCTTCTTGTTTGGCATGCCGGGCGAAACCCAGGAGACGATCCAGGAGAGCATCGATTTTGCCAAAGAGATCAATGCCTCGAGTACCCAATTTGCTGTCGCCATCCCCCATCCTGGCACCGCACTGTACGAGGAGTGCAAGGAGAACGGCTGGCTGACGAGCGATGACTGGGCCGACTATACGGCCGAGGATTGCCTCATCGAGACTCCGTGGCTCAGTGCCGACGAAGTAGAGGAGGCCCGGATACGGGCCTATCGCGAGTATTATTACCGGCCCGGCTTTGTGATTGGCGAGGCGCTCAAGATCCGCCGTTTGGCAGATATCAAGCGACTAGCCCGAGGGGCCAACTCGGTGCGCACGCGTATAGGCTTTTTCCAGCAGGCAACTGAGGAGCCTCCCGGGTTGGCAGCAACGGCAGAGGGTGAATTGGAGACGACTGCCGGGGGAGGGCCCACCGGCGCAGCCAGAGGCAGTGGGTAGAGCAAGCGCCCCTGCTATGCCCCGGAGGCCGGGACACGGGGGCGCTGCTGTTTGCCCTGGTTCCACCGTTCAGCGGTGGGTTCTGGATATTACCCGAACGTGGTGGATGGGATGCACGGGCGTATGAGCACACAAGGCCATGGGCAAGTTCCCTGGCTTCAGGGCTTTCTCCGTGATCTAGCGGTGGTGGCCCTGCTGTTGGGATTGTGCCTATTCTTCTTCTGGCGTATCATCACCCCCGATCCCGAGGAACGGGGGTCCTTCCGCCAGGGTGATTTCTACAACCAGTTCTATGCCTTCGCAGCCTTTGAGTACGATCAGCTTTCGCAGGGCCAGTTTCCCCTCTGGAATCCCTACACTTTTAGCGGCCATCCCTTCCTGGCAGACGTCCAGTCCGCAGTCTTTTATCCCCTCAGCCTACTGACGATGCTGGCAAGCCTTATCTGGGGCTTCTCAGCCTTTGCTCTTGAGCTGGAAGCGATTGCTCACTTTTTCCTGGCAGGGGTCTTTACCTACTTTTTTGCCAGGCGGCTGTTTCAGAATCGCGCTGCCGCGCTCATTTCCGCCATCACTTTTACTTTTGGCGGTTACCTCACATCGTATCCGGTCCTCCAGTTGGCAGTCCTGGAGACGGTCATCTGGCTGCCATTGATCCTGCTCTTTCTGGACCTGGCCATAGCGCCGGGACAGAGGCATCCCCGGTGGGCCTGCGGCCCGAGGCGACTGGCTATCCTCTACCTGCTCCTGGCGGGGCTGGTTCTGGGGGTGGCGATCCTGGCCGGGCATCCCCAAACGGCGATGTATGTCCTTTACCTATCAGCGCTCTACTATGCGTTCAAAGTTTGGCGAGTTCGCAAGGATAGATCTGCTCCGGCGTACACAGACACCGCATTTGCCGCGTGGTGGTTCGTGCTCGGCGGCTTTGCCATGTTTGTGGTGGCAGGCCTGGGCCTGGCCGCAGCGCAGTTGGTCCCCAGTCTGGAGTACATGCAGCTGTCCAGCCGCCCGGAACTGGGCTATAAAGATCTGTCGGGTGGCTTTGCCTATCTGGATCTGGTGCAAGTGGTTCTGCCCCACGCGACGGGTTTCTGGTCCCCCCTCTACATAGGCATCTTTCCCCTGTTGCTGTCCATGTTTGCGATCTACCTGTTGCTGCGCGGCGAGGTACCATCCGGAACAAGGAGACAGAGCCGATGGTGGCGGGTTGAGATTGCCTTTTGGACCATTGTGGCTGGGATCGCATTGTTGCTCTCAGTGGGTGATGATAGCTTTGTCTATAGCCTGTTCTATCTCTATGTGCCGGGTTTTGGCCTCTTTCGCGGCCAGGAACGGGCGGCCCTGCTTTTCAGCCTTTCCCTGAGCTTGCTGGCTGGCTACGGCTTTGCAGCTCTGCTCGTCCGGGCGAAGGACCTACAGAAACTGGGGAGAGACTCCCGTGCACTCCTTAAGCTGGTGCTCGGCCTGGCGCTCGGTGTCGCCGCCTTGCTCACCTTGCTCTATTTTGGCGGCTCGGCCGGTGTGATGGACGCCGTGCTGGATCTTGGCCGCTATGTGGCTGTCTTGTTGGCTGCCAGCTTGGTGTGGCTTTTGGTCTGGCGGTGGAGACGTGGGAATTGGCTTCTGGGCACGGTGCTGGCCCTGGCTCTCATTCTGTTTGACCTGGTGACCGTGAACTCCCGCGTCAATGTTCAAGAGCGCAAGATCGAAAACCAGATCCGGGCTACGGGTGTAATCAGGGAACTCCAGGCTCAGCCGGGGATGTTCCGCGTGCACAATGAATTCAGACTGCCAGGGAACCACGGAACTATTTTTGGTCTCGAGGATACCTGGGGGGCCAGTCCTCTGAGGTTGGCCAGTTACGAGCGGCTCTTTGAAGCACTTCCCCTCGAAAGGGCCTGGGAGCTGTTGAACGTGGGCTATGTTGTGACCTGGCTGGATGATATCGATGCACCATCGAGCTTGGTCTACCAGGAGCCAGCGAAGAGAGGGGAGGTGGACTATGTCCACCGGCTCGACGGCGAACATCCGCGGGCTTGGACCGTCTATCAGGTCGAGGTCCTGCCCGGAGAGGATCAAGTGCTGGACCGCCTCGCTCAGCCAGAGTTCGATCCCTACGCCGTAGCACTGGTCACAGAGCCCCTGGCATCGCCATTGGCTGGTACCCAGGCCGGGACTTTGCAGGCCAAGGTGGTGGCGTTCAGCTCCTCGCGCCTGGTGGTTGAGGTAGATCAGGCGAACAACGGGTTGCTGGTTGTGAGCGAGAACTACTATCCAGGCTGGAAGGCCAGTGTGGATGGCCGCCAGGCGCCGATGGTGCAAGCCAATGCCACACTGCGAGCCGTAGAGGTACCGGCCGGCCAGCATCGGGTAGAGATGGCATTCAGGCCGCCAAGTGTCATACTGGGCATGGCGGTATCTGTGTTTACTTTGCTGGCGAGCTTGCTCTTTGGCCTGTGGTGTGTGATAGCCTGTGTTCGAAAGATGCGGAATGGGTAGCCTGACCAGCTTCTGGCGGAGAGTTTGGCTACAGTATGCTCTCTTGATGGGGCTGATTCTCTGCTTGGCCTTGGGCCTGCGCCTCTATCGCCTCGGATACCAGGAGCTGCGCGGCGACGAAGCTTTTGGCGTTCTATTCTCAACCCAGCCTCTGCGGGAGATTGTATCGGAGACACTGCGAACCGTGGAGCCCCATCCACCCCTGGACTATGTCCTCCTGCACGCTTGGATGTCCGTTGCTGGCGACAGCGAGTTTGCAATGCGCTTCCCCTCGGCGGTGGCCGGGGTGCTGACAGTGGCCATGGTCTTTGTCCTCGTGCGGCGGCTCTTTGGCCGAAGGGCGGGTGTGTGGGCCAGCCTGTTCATGGCCATCAACCCTTTTCAAGTGTGGCATGCTCAAGAGACGCGCATGTATGCCATTTCGACTGCGCTGGCTGTGGCCTCGATGTTGGCCCTCTGGATCGCGCTGGAAAAAGGCGGCTGGGTCCGCTGGGGAGCCTATGCCTTGCTGACAGCCGCCCACCTGTACCTGCACTACTACTCCTTCTTTATCGTACTGGCCCAGATGCTTTTTGTCTTTGCCTTCTGGCGGCGCTACCGGCGGCGGTTGATCGGTTTCGTGACCGCTGGGGCGGTGGTGATGCTGCTCTACCTGCCGTGGCTGGTACTGGCCTGGCGCGTGATCCTGACTTACCGAGGCAACGGCGACTCCCCGGCACTGATTGCCATGTTGCTGCGCTCCCTGCGCGCCTTTAGCCTCGGCGAAACCATCCAGCAGGAAAGGGCTGTACCTTTTCTGCTGGCCTTTGGCGTGCTGGCGGCGGTGGGTGTGTGGCATGCGGCGCGCACAAAGGGCCGGGCGGCACTGTTCCTGGGCTTATGGCTAGCCGTTCCTCTGGCTGGTGTATGGTTGGCCTCACTCCGGCGGCCCGTGTTCAATGAGCGCTATGTCATTGCTGCCACGCCCCCTTTAACCATGTTCTTGGGTGTTGGCGCAGCCTGGCTGGGCAAGCAGCGGCGTTGGGGGCAAATGGCTTTGGGACTCATGGTCGTCGTATGTTTGGTGGGGAGTACCCTGTCCCTGCGCAACTATTACACTGTGCCAGAATACTCCAAAACTGCTGGCTGGCGGCAGTTGGAAGCCTATCTGGATGGCCATGCTGGGCCGGGGGACGCTTTGATCCAGAACTACCCGGACCCTGCCCTGGCCTACTATGATTCAGAGAGCCTGCCCCGTTTTGTGTTGCCCAAACAAGCCAACTCCCGCCCGGACCGAACTATACAAGATCTGGAGCAGTTGTCGGCCGAATACGATCGGCTCTGGTTCCTGCCCTATCCTTCTGAAGCTTGGGATGGCACGGGCGAGGTGGGGCAGTGGCTAGGCCGCCATGCCGACCTGCAAGATACTGTGCAACTGGGCAACCTCCGCTTGCAGGCTTACCTGCCTTTGCGGGTGGCGCTGCAGCAGATGACGCCGGCGGAGGCTCGCCTGGATGAAGCTATTCGACTGCAAGGATACAGGCTGGAGCGGGTGGTCGGGCCTGGAGACGTGATGGGGCTGACGCTATACTGGGAGGCCCTGGCGCCGATGGCCACCGATTATTCGGTGTTCGTTCACCTGGCCGATGCGAATGAGGAGATCTGGGGCCAGCATGATGGCCAGCCGGTGTTGGGCGCCTGGCCTACCAGTGATTGGCTGCCGGGCGAGATTGTCATCGACCAACATTTGCTCGAGATCGACCCGGCAGCACCCGCAGGTGAGTACCGGCTGATGATTGGCATGTACGATAGTTCTACAGGTCGCCGGTTGACCGTTGCGGAAGGTTCTGCTATAGTAGATGAGGGTCGTATTGTGCTGGAGACCATAGAGGTTTCTGCCCCGTAGGATTGCAGGCCTGGGGCAGGCTAGTAGGTTGAGGTCTTGGCTACAGGATATCAGGAGGCAATGGGTATTTGGGATGGGTGGCATTGTGAGCTGGTTTAAGATGAATCGATTGGGTACAGTTGTTTCGGTCGTGCTGGCATTGTCGTTTCTGGTGGTCCCTGCTGCCTATCCGGCGGAGGGGCAGGCTGGGAGTGTGAATAGGGGCTTGAGTTCCGCCGTGGACAACGAGGGGCAGTCTTGGGCCGTGTGGGAAGTGGCCAATGGCCACGATACTGATGTCTACTTTAGTCGCTGGATCGGTGGTACTTGGCGTCAGGCCTACGCCCTCAGCGCAAGCCCTGGTATACTGGAGCACTCGCCCAGCCTGGCTTTTTCCGATGGCGGGACTGTTCCCTGGGCCGCCTGGTCGGCGAGCAGGGGGACTGAGCAGTCTGAGATACTTGTGAGCCGCTGGAGCAGCGACGGCTGGTCTCTGCCTGTGACGGTGCCCGGGACCAAAGTGCTGCGTGGCGACCAACCGTTCCTGGCCTCCGGGCCCAACGGTACGCTCTGGCTGGCCTGGATCGGTCATGACGGTGTGGATAGTGAGGTTTATGTCAGTCGCTGGGACGGCGCGAACTGGTCCGAAGCCTGGCTGGTGGGACGCGACGACCAGGATCCCCAGGCTTATGATACCCATCCACGGCTGGCCGTGGATGCGACGGGGAAAGCCTGGCTGGTCTGGGCCAGCTACGAGGGTTCGCTCAACGACGAGATCCATTCAAGCTATTGGGATGGAAGCGCCTGGTCGCCCCAACAGCGCGTCAGCGCGCCGGATGATACCCCGGATGTCTGGCCGGCTGTGGCTCTGGATGCTGCTGGCCAACCCTGGGTGGCCTGGCAGGGCGCTGAGACAGAGGATATTGGCCGTTGGCGGATCTACCTCAGTCACTGGGATCACTCCAGCTCCTCTTGGAGTTCAGAGTCCCTTGTTTCCTCGTCTCCCTACCTGCTCCTGGAAGAGCGACGGCCTGATCTGGCCTTTGATTCCGCAGGGAAACTGCATCTGGCGTGGGCTGTCGCGGGGGAGAGTTCGGGCTTTGCCTGGACATCCTGGGACGGGAAGACCTGGGCATTGCCGACTTGGATGGAGACGGGGGGGGCAGTGGCGCCTACTCTGCTCGCAGTTGGTGACGAGCCCTCGTGGGTTTGGTTGGCACCGAATGATGGCGCAGGGACCCCTTTGCAGCGACGGAGCGTGGACGGGATTGGCGAACCCCTTTTGGTTGTCTCTGTGCCGCGGACCGCTATGCCAGGCCAGCCCGGCACCATAGTTCCCAACCGGCACCTGGCCCACGGCGACAGCATCACATGGGCGCAGTATAACGATCTCGATGGCCAGCCGGTAACGCCCTATCCGGTTTTCCTGGAATCGCTCCTGGACAACAATGTCATCCAATCGGAAGTGATCAACCACGGGAAGCCTGGAGAAAAGGCCCGAGCGGCTGAGGCCCGGCTCAGGGAAGGCATACAGACTCATAATCCCGAGTTCGTGGAGATCATGGAAGGGACAAACGACCTCTCTGGAGAGCAGTATTCCCCAGCCGAGACCGCTTATGCCGTCCTGTTGTTGGTCCGGGTCGTCAAAGAGTTTCCTGGTATCAAGGTGATGATTGCCACGATTATTCCAAGGCGAGACAAGTGGAATGGCGACGTGAATGCCACCAATCAACTGCTATATACCAAAGTGGCTCAGAAGGAGAAGGTGCCCATCACCGATCCGTGGCAGGCCTACTACAACTATGGCCCTTGGGAGGCCTTTTACGTCGATTTGCTGCATCCTGGTACCAAGGGCCTGGAGATCCTTGCCAGTACTTTTTTCCAAGAGATGGTTAGCATCGGCTGGCTACCTGAGGATCCAAATCCGCCGACGGCCCGGATCACATCGCTTCCATCCAACAGTGGTTGTTTCGTGCCTGTGAATTGGGATGGCGATGACGGTGATGGTTCAGGAATAGCCTCCTTCGATCTTCAGGTTCGCGCGAATGGTGGGCCCTGGATGGACTGGTTGAACAAGACTCCCCAGTTCTATGGCTTTTACGTCAGTCCTGACAGCCAGACGCTTGATTTTCGGGTGCGGGCCCGCGACAACGCGGGGAACGTCGGCGACTATAGCGCGCCGGACACGACCAAGGTCGTCTGCAACGGTACGATTGAGCGCATCTACCTACCGGCACTCAGCCGGCAGTCGAGCCACTAGGATCAGACATGAGCCTGGGGGTCTGGTTTAGCCGCCTGCCGCGGCCGGTGTCGCGGCTGATCTACCCGCTCTTGCGCTATACAAATTTGATGCGCGCCGTGGAAATGAGCCATTTGGCGCCCTGGGTAGACGATGTAGCCGGCTGGCGAGTGCTGGATGTGGGCTGCGGGCATAGCTTCTACTCCCTAGAATTTGCCCTGCACGACGCCAGCCTGGATGGCTGCGATCTGTCGGCATCTGACTTGCAGGCGGCGTACCAAACTGCGCAGGGCATCGGTGTGGATGGCCGTGCTTCCTATCTGCTGGCAGATGGCGCCATCCTGCCGTTGCCTTCAAATCTCTATGATCTGGTCGTCTGCAACTGCGTGCTGGAGCATATCGTGGATGACCACAGCGCTCTTCTCGGGATGTACCGCGTCCTGAAGCCTGGCGGATTGCTCTATCTCACGGTAGACAATGTCGATCACGATCTGACCTTGAGCTTTCTGGAGAATCTGTCGCCCGCGATGAAGGCTCGCCTACTGAGGCCTGAAGTGGCCAACGCTCCCTCCGTCGCTCAGGGCCTGGACGACTCTTTGGCCGTTACCTATGACGTGCAGCGCCGGTACCATGGGGATCTGCTGGCAAAAGAGCTGCAGGGGCTGGGCTTTGACGTGCTGGATCAGCACGCCTACCTTACGCGACTGGGAGCCCTTCATTTTGAAGTTTTTCATCTCTTTCGGGGTTTGGGTATCAACCGCGGTATCGGCCGCCTGGTCTATATGCTTAGTTCCCTGCTGATCTATCCGATCGTGGCGCTGGCGGATCGCTCCGAGCAGAAACGGGGCTATGGGCTGGTGCTTGCAGCACGCAAGACCGATCCCACAGGTGGCCAACCAGCTCCCGCTGCGCGCCCATAGGCTCTATACTGGTGACCTGATGCCTGACAATGAATCGCCAGCGTACACTACCGCAAGCATTGGCGATGGAACCGGCCAAAACATGCGACGCTATGTCACGCGCGTGACGGGGGGGCGGTCGTTGTGGCGCTGGGTATGGCAGGGCACTGTCCTGACCCTGTTCAGCGGTCTGCCCACGGTTTTTGGCTCGGTGCTCAGGGCCCGCACCTACCACTCCGTGCTGGGTGGGATGGGCAAGGGCTGCTTCATCGAGAAGGACGTCCGGTGGCAGGTGCCTCGGGCGGTCTATTTGGGGCAGCGGGTGATGATTGGTGAAAACTGTTTCATTGATGCGCATTCCCTCAGCGGCCGGATCGAGTTGAAGGATGACGTATGGCTATCCCGCGATTGCTATCTAGTTGCTGGTCGCGGCGCCAAGATCATTGTTGAGGACAATGCCTATATCGGTCATCGCTGCTTGTTCTACGGCCACGGCGGCATTCACCTGGGAAAGGATGCGCTCCTGGCCAACGATGTGCAACTCATCTGCGGAAACCATAGCTTTGCCCGCCGTGATGTCCCTATCCGGGCCCAGCCTACTGAGGAGCGCCCCATTGTCATTGAGGACGACGTTTGGCTGGGCGCCTCTGTCATCGTGCTGGGCGGGGTCACGGTAGGGCAGGGGGCGGTGGTCGGGGCAGGGTCAGTGGTCACCCGCGACCTGCCGCCTTACAGCATCGCCCGTGGCGTCCCGGCCCAGATCGTGGGCGAACGGGGCAAAGATGCGACGGCTGCAGGGGAGCATGGTTAACCGCATCAGGCGTATCGTCGCCCATCCAGCGGTCAAGATTGGATATTTCGCCCTGCTCCTGGCAGCGGCAGCCTTCTACCTCATGCGCTGGGGTGACCGCATGCCGGAGTTGTTGGGGCAGATCCAGCCGCTGCCTTTGGCAGCAGCCTTTGTTGTCACCGGGTTCTCCAGCTTTCTCTATAGTTATATCCAGTACAGCATTTACCATCGACTGGATGCCCCCCCCACATACTGGACCGTGTTCCGCATCACCTCGATATCCCAGCTGGGCAAGTATCTGCCCGGCAAAGTACTTTTTGTTGGCAACTTTTACCTACTTTCCCGCGCAGCAGGTATCGGCAACCTACAGATCGGCGCCGCCTTTGCCATTTCGATGGCCCTTTGGATCCTGACCGCTACTCTGTGCGGGCTACCGGTCCTGGGCCTGCTCCAGCCTGCCTTCCGATATACGGTCCTGATCCTGCCCCTCCTGCTCTTGATACTCATTCATCCTCGCTTCCTGGGCTTACTGATCAGTCTGGCCCAGAAGATCGGTGAGCGGCTGCAGAGGGTGCCGGCGACGGAACCGTCGGCGACGGAGGCAACCGGGGACGCTGCAGCGGGCTCGCGCGGGCAGGATGAAGTGCTGGCCAAATTGGATGCGGTCTTTTACCTCAGGGTCGCTTTTCTGTACCTGATGACCTGGGCACTGGCCGGCTTGGGAGCCTATATGTGCCTGGCGGCCCTTGCAGAAGTGGACATTGGTGTTTACCCCCTGGCCCTGGCTTCCATCGCTCTGGGAACTGTGGCCGGATTTCTGGCCCTTTTTGCGCCGGTAGGTTTAGGGATTCGCGAGGGGGTTGGCGCCCTTGTGCTCACTCCAGCCGTGGGGGCCGAAGTGGCCATTCTGTCTATGCTGCTATTGCGGGGTATCACCGTGGTCGTGGACCTGCTCCTTGCTCTTTTGGCCATGCTCACCGGCCGTTGGGCCGTGCAAGAAGGTGTACAAGACACGGCTGTACAAGACACGGCCCTGCAAGACTAGAAATATCGGCTCCGAGCGGCCGAGTTCGTGGTGGGCGGTTCAAGGCCAGGAGTTCCCTACAAAGCAAGGAGCCGATCATTGGGGCGTCGCAGCCTGGTACAGAACGATCAGTGCGCTTGGATCGGCTGTTCAGACTAGTGGTCTGCTGGGATGGTCACGGAGCCCAGGGGGATGCTGTCGCCTGTTACCTTTCCGGCTTCATCGAGAACGCTCAGTCGCTCAAGCGTTTCCGGGTTGTACATCCCAACCAGTATCTGGTACTCGCCTGGCGGCAGGTCTGGCGGCAGCCACAGACCCAGCCGGTCGGCGATTTCCTCGTCCTTTGCCCAGCTCGTCGTCGGCCTTAATCCATTGAGCGGCTCGCTATCCCGCTGGGCGACCAGTTTGCCATCGCTGTCCACAAGATGGACGAATACTTTGTAGTCTTGTCCCACTGGTTCGCGTGTCTGCCAGACAATCGTGACGTAGAGCAGGCTCTGATCCTCAGCTTGTCCTGGCCAGATCGAGTATCCCTGCAGGGTCAGGTTGCCGCCCAGGGCAGCGCCCAGGGGTAGGACCTCAGCTTGTTCAGGCTCGGTGGACAGGCCATAGACTACCAACTGGGTGGGTCCAAACCAGCCATCCCAAGCCCGATAGCCGTGTTCGTCCAGCCAGCGCCTTCCAGCCCGATCCAATTCGTCCGCATCCCACTCGCCAAAGACCGCAAATACCAGATCGTGGCTCCATGGCAATCTCGGCCATGGACTGCCCGGCTGTGCCCTGGCCGGGCAGTGCATACGTGTCCAGGTCTGCTTCCAGGTGTTGGCCAAGTAAGGGGACAAGGTTCGGTGGAATCATGACGACCGCACTGCCCTCGCCAGCCATGGCGTTGAGGGCTTGCGCCAGGTCCGGAGAGAGGTCGGCTGCCACCCCGCCGGGCGGGCGCTCCAGCCGGCGGTAGAGATAGACCGTGTCTCCGTCCGGTAGGGGGTAGCTCATGTCCAGCGTAAAAGCTTGCTGGAAGAGCGTCGCCGGTTCGTCGAGGATCTGTTCGATCACCGCCTGGCTGTCGGCATCGACGGCGTCGTTGTCCCGCTTGACCAGCACATAGTCGTGTTGGAACAGACGAGGGTAGACCGGCTCGGGTCCGTGAGCCCGAGCCAGCCGCTCGACGGTGATCTGGGGATAGTAGCCGTCGGCCAGGGTCAGATAGGCGAAATGCTCAAAGTTGATCTGTTTGGCATTGACCAAAAGGCCCAGAGAAGCGCTTTCCCAAGTATGTGCCAGACGCTCTTTCTCCATCCGCTCCAACACATCGGGCTCGATCCAGTACCCGCTGTCGGTGGCCGCGGCGTCGGGCACCTGGAGGTATCCGCCCCGGCCTAGCAGGCCCGTGTTTCCCAAGAAGGGCAGTTGGAGCGAGGTGGTTTCTACCAGACCGTGGAGTGGTTCAAAAGAGACGGCATAGAACTGCACGATGCCGAATAGCATCAGCACCACAATCAGTACGGTGCGCACGCTCCGCCAGGGGATTTTGAGGATAAGCCCGGCGCCCAGCAGAGCGATGGCTGGCAAAACCGGCGTGATGGCCCGTGTTTCATGGTAGATAGACATGGTCAGTACGACATAGGGACCGACGAGCCAGAGTACCACGGCCCACCAGCCGGAGCGAATCCTGCGCAAGGCTGCAAGGGAGCTTTTCCCGCGCAAAAGCCCAATGCCCAGAGCCAGCGCCGCGAGGATGAGCAGGATGGTCACAGAGAGTGAGATATGCTGGTTTATCAACGTAACAAGGTACTCGGTGTAGGTGTGCAGGCTGCCGACTTTGATAGTCCGGCCGCGGGGATCGTTCACGCCATAGGCGAATAGCAGCATTCTCTGGGCAAAACCGGTGTTTGCCAGGTACCAGGTTGAGCCCACTACTGCGCCCAGAGACACAGCGGACAAAAAGTTCACGTCCGGACCGGAAGGTCTGAGTAAAAGATAGATGGTTATGGCCACCAGAACTGCCCAGATGGGAAAGATCCATCCTCCCAATGCCCGCCCCTGGACAGCGGACCAGTTGGGAAGGAACCAGGCCGCTGCCAGGACCAGTCCTCCAAGCAGGGCCAGAGCTGCGTGCCGGAGATCTCAGCCGAACACCTCCCCGAAAGCGCCGCCAAAGGCTGGGGAATACGTCCGACGTCAGAACCACAAAGGCCACTGGGGCCAGGATGAAGGCTACGTAGGTTCTCTTGGTCAGGAGTCCGAGGCCCAGACAGAGCCCAAAGAGCAAAGCTGTAGGCTTTTTCTGGAAGCCATCGCTGCGGAGCAATAGCCACAGGCTCAACGCCACCAGCGCAGTCAAGAGAAATTCCAGGTAGAAATAGCGGGACATGGCGTAAAACATTGGGAACAGTGCCAGCAGCAGCACGCCCAGGACACCCAGACTGCGGCCACGCAGCAGAACGCCGATCTTGTAGACTGCTACCAAGGCCACGGCGAGATAGAGGATGTTGAGCATTGCGGCTACGTCGCTGGAAGTCCCAAACAGCCGGTACAGGGGCACAGCGGCCATGGGCGCAAAGGGCGGGCGTACCGAGTCGCTGATGAGCGCGCCAAAGAAAGTCCTCAGCGTTAGGGGCGCGAGCAGGTTGTTGTAGGTCAGGCTCTGGGCAAGGTGGCGGGCTTTGTCCCAGCCTGTCAGTACCGTGTTATTTGAAAGCCAGATCCAGTTGTGGACGGCATGCCAGGCGACGAGCGCTATGATCAGCAAAGCTGGACCAAGGCGGTAAAGCTTTGTGCCCAGACGACGGGCTAGGCTCTGTTGGTACGATGCCGCGGACATGTGATTCTCCGTAGGTCGTGATCCGGCCCGTTGCGCCGGGGCGGACCCGCTCAAGCCTGGGCATTATACTCGGGGACCCATGGTGCGTCAAGGCGGACCTTTGAATCGACTGGCGCAATCGGATAGGTCCGGATACCGTAATTCAACGCTCTGAGCCCCTGCCTTAGCGGCGCCGTGGCTGGCGAGGCGTGGATTCCCGCCTTCGCGGGAATGACAGTCACTTGGTGAGGCTCATGACAGCCACCAGCCCAGGATCTGGCCACTGCCAAGGCCTGCTGCGCAATTCAGTTGACCAAAAGCTGAATTGGTGCTATGCTAACCAGCGTTTCTGCTCTGGGGAGGGCTGAACGGTCCTGTCCGCCAGACGGTGGGGCCCCGGAGCGAACTCGAAGGCGTAGGATAAACAATGTCTGGTCTGGCCTCAAACCTGGATACCGTTTCAGAAGGCGGGAGCGCCCCTTCTTCCGTGCGGAGCCAAGGCGCCACGCGGTTCGTGTGTTTGGCTCCCTGGTTGCTGATAGCCGGATTGGTTCTCTTTCACGCCATCAACAACTGGATCTGGCTCACCGAGAACGTCACTTTGACGGGCTGGGACAGGCCGCGCCATCTGGCCCACAGCCTGAACTATGCTCGGATGCTCAGTCCCCTCTCGATCCAATCGCTCTTTGACGTTATGGTCAGTGACCCGGTACGCCCTCCTCTCTTTCCCGCATCGGCGACGCCCATGTACCGGCTGTTTGGCTGGACCTCTGACATCGCGACCATGGTCAATGTGGTCTATATGGCGATCTTGTTGGTGGCAACCTTCGGAATAGGAAAACGGTGGGGCGGGCGGGGCCTTGGCATGGTGAGCGTGGTACTGCTGGCGGTTTTTCCCATGTTCTACGCCATGTCCCGCCACTTTTACCTGGAATTTTCCCTGACTGCCATGGTCGCTCTGAGCGTGTGGCTGCTACTGGCCACGGATGGTTTTCAGCGGCGAGGCGCCTCACTACTCTTTGGGCTGAGTCTGGGTCTGGGTCTGCTTACCAAGCGTACTTTTGTCGTCTTTGCCATTGGTCCTGTGATCGTGGCCATCCTTTCCGCTGGTCTGCTGCCAGCGATGTGGCAGCGCTTGAAGCAGCGCCCTCGGATCTACTGGAAACGCCTCCTGCTGGCTCTGCTGGGCGGGCTGGCGCTGGCGGCAATCTGGTATCTGCCCAATCGGGAGGCGGTGCAGAACCTGATCTTGGGTGAGGCATTGCTGTTCTTCTGGTGGGCACTCGCAGCCCTGGCCATTTACTTTGCCATGCTGCCCTCGGCTCCGCTGTCCAATTCTGTGGCATCCCTGTCCCTGGCTTCGGCGCTGGCCTCTACCTGGTACCTGGCCCGCGTGGAGTTTGTCCAGCGGATGGCGCTCTACGGCTACGGAGTCAATGATCCTCGGGGGCGGACGCTGCAGCTGGACAGCCTGGATACCTACCTCTTTTACCTGCGCAGGCTGGCAAATGAGCACATGTCGTTCCTCCTCTTTGGCGTGTTCCTGCTTGTGCTCGTCCTGGCGATGGTGGTAACCCTACGCCGCCAGGGGTCACTGGGGCAGGCATTGCGGGCGATCCGGGTCGAGGGCTGGGTCGTCGTCGCCTGGGCTGCTGGGGCCTACCTTCTGCTCACTTTTTCCATCTACCAGGAGACGCGGGCCTTTCTTCCCGTTCTGCCCGCGATCGCCCTCATCTTTGGCGCCGCTCTGCTCAAGCTGCCCTGGCGAGGCTTCAGGTGGGCGCTTTTCGCGCTCGTGGTGGGCTTTGGTTTGCTGCAGTTTTTTGCCCTATCTTACGAACCTGCCAGCAAGACATTTGGGGTCTCCGAGAACTTGGGGGGTACTCTGCCAGGCTGGGGTGCAACCACACTGTTCGCCGAGGGTGGCTACCTGGAACTCCCGGACGAGGGCCAGACGGACCGGGACTATTGGATCCAGCCAGACATACTGAAGCGCATGGAGGTCCATCGTCAGGAGCAAGGGCGCGAGCTACTCAGTCTGGGCCTGCTGGCTCGCACGAGGCAGATCAACGCCGGCGCATTCATCTACCTGATCCTGGCCGAGTATCCCCACCTGCGGGTGGAGGGTATGCTGGACCGCTATGAGGAAACCTTAGCCTATCAGCGCCTCTTTGCCCATGACTATGTCGCGGTGAAGCGCGTGAACGCAGGAATGAACCCGGGACAGGAACAGGTCATCGAGGCCATGCTGGATGCGTCCAAGGTTGACGCTTCTTCTTTGGGAGCGCCGGCACGCCTCTTTTCCGAGGCGTTTGATCTGGAAGCAACCTACCCGCTGCCTGATGGCGACACGGTCTACCTTTACCGCCAGCTCTATACCTTGCCTGAGGACTACCCCATTGAGTATGTAACCAAACTGGCTGGGGATCTCACTGGCCGGACCCGACCCGTAGATGCGATCCTGCTGTTTCCCTCTGATCTGGCGGCCCCATTTGTGTCGAGCTATGAAGGGCCGGCCGAGGTCTATTTGGCTCCCGCCTCAGAGGAGGAATTGGCGGCCATCGTGGCCGGGTACGAGCGCATGTTCGTGGTGCTGGGCGATGCTGAAGCCTTCGATGCAGCGGGCGCGGGGAGTGATGGGGAGCGAGACTGGGCGCGGGATTGGCTCAGCCGCCATGCCTTTCAAGCGGGACACGAGTGGGCGGACAGTTTGCAGGTGGTGACCTATGGCGCCAGCACGGTCTCGCCTGCCGCGGCCCCGGCGGTCGAGGTGGGCGCACTGCTGGGCGACCAGGCAGTGTTGGTGGGCTTTGACCTGCAGGACAGCAACTGGCAGTCAGGGGATATCGTGCCGCTGTCCCTGTTCTGGCGGGGAACCGAGATACTGGGGATGGACTATGACATCTTTGCGCATTTGCTCAACGTCGACGGTCAACTTGTGGCTCAAAGCGATTCCGCCCCGGCGGGTGGTTCCCGGCCCACAAGCAGTTGGCAGATGAGCGAAACGATTGTAGATCGCCGGGGTATGCTACTGCCAGATTCGCTGCCAGCCGGTGAGTACGAGTTGCGGGTGGGGATGTATTCACCGGCAGCAGGTGAGAGACTACCGGTACAGGACGCGAGAGGGCAGTTGCTGGGGGATAGCGTTTCGCTGGGCACGATCGTGGTTGTATCGCCGTAGCGCCGAGGAAGTACAGAAATTGGAGCCTGTTATTCAAGGGACTCACCTCAAATCTTGCGTTTGAGGTGAGTCCCATTTGCTACACCCTTGCTTTTTCTGCTGGGTTGGTGCTTACTTGGCAGCCTTGGTGGCCATGGGTCACGCCTGTTCAGGCATAGCCCAAAACTGGGTCGATGATTTCCTGTTTCATTACATCGACATAACCTTTGTCCGTGATGGCAAAAGCTGGGATCGCCGCCAGTGTGATGAAGGACAGGAACATAAAGGCATCCGAGACACCGCACCCCATTTCGCGGGCTTTGTCAAGGAGAGTCTGTCGCTTTTCTGCCAGCGTCCAGGCATCCAGGTCGGTCAACAGGCCGAGGATGGGCAGAGCAATCTCGTCGATCACCTGACCATTCTCAACCAGGACGATGCCGCCCTGTAGTTCTACCACGCGGTTGGCGGCAAAAGCCATGTCAGCCGGGTCCACGCCCATCACGACGATGTTGTGATGATCGTGACCGATGCTCGATGCCATGGCCCCGCGCTTCAAGCCCATACCACCCAGGAACGCCTTTCCAATGTTGCCAGTGCCATGGTGCCGTTCTATGACGGCGATGTGGATCAGGTCCTGCTCGACGTCCGCGGCGATGTACCCATCTTTTGCCGGCAGATCAGCCTCGCCGCCCTCTGTGATAGGAACCCAGGGCAGGGTGCGCATGATGTGCATATGGGCGCTTTTGGCGCCAGCCTGGGCTGGGATCACCAACTCGTCGGAATCGATGGGCGCCTTCAGATGGAAGGTATCCATGAGAATGGGGTTGTGGTCGGCCAAGGGTATTGGCTGTACCGGCCGTAGGTCTTTAGCTACCAGCTCTCCTCCGGCGACTGTTTGGAGTACACTAAAGTCTTCTGGGCCGTCAACAATGTTGACGTCGGCGTAACGTCCGGGTGCAAGAGACCCAATCTCAAAATCCTTGTGGAAAGCCTGGGCCGCGTTGATTGTGACCATCTGGATCGCTGTGATAAAATCGACTCCCTGTTCCAGCGCCAGACGCACCAGGTAGTCCATATGGCCCTCGAAGGCCAGCATCACCGCCGTGGTATCGTCCGTGCAGAGGCTGATCATCCCGGTATTGATGTCATTCTCTGTCACTGCCTTGATCATCGGTGGCAGCGTGGGCACGATCAGGTTGTGCCGAAGTTGGGCGTGCACGCCGGTCCTGACCCTCAGCAGGATCTCCTCTTCTGACAATGATTCATGATCGTTGGTCGTACCGGCCGCGACGAATGCATTCCAGAGGGGGCCACTGGTCTCGGGGCCGTGTCCTGAGACGACCTTGGCTTGCTTGCGCGTCGCGTCGATGGATTTCATCAGGTCAGGATGCTCTATGGCGACGTACAGGGAGACAACCTCGGAGAGACCGACCGCCTCCTCGCGCGCCATGGCTTCTTCGATTATCTCGGCATTGATGGATCCCCCACTCGTCTCCAGCCCAGGGGAGAAGGGAATATGGGAGGGTACCACCCAGTGGTACTTGAGCGGTGTCTGTTCCGCTTCCTCCAGCGCGGCGTTCATGGCGTCCATGCCACCCACGACGCCGATCTCGTGAAAGTCCGAGAATACGCTCGTTGTGCCGTGGCAAAGTACAATCTCGGCAAAACGGGAGATGCTCAGATTCGCACTCTCCGGGTGAATGTGGCCATCGATGAAGCCAGGCGTCAAGTACTTTTCCCCGGCGTCGATGATCTTTGTAGTGTCGCCTATGGCATATTCGATGTCTCCAACTGCTGCGATTCTGTCCCCCGCGATGGCAACGCCTCCGGGATAGATCTCACCGCTGTACACATTGACGATCTGACCGTTGGTAATGGCCAGATCGGCGGGTTCCTTTCCCATCGCTACTCGAAGCAAGTGCTCGTTCATTCCCACTCCTATTCTCAGTTTTTTTGACTGTGATTGGCCTTCAAATCGGTTGCGTCTGTAGTTTGCTCGTGCCGTCGTAGATGCTGCGCCCCAAATATGCGAGCGGCGCGAACCATGGCGTCGATATTCTCGGGCGGCGTCTCAAGGGGTACCTCGCACGAGGAGCTCAGGGTGAAGCGCCCACCGGCAGCCCCTTTTTCTATGCAGCGGCACGATTCCAAATAGATCTCCTCCGGCGTCGACAGCGCCAGACGGTTGGTGGCCACGTTGCCCGATATCGATGCCCGTCCTGCGACAACTTGTTTGGCATGGGTCAGGTCTACCTGAACGTCCAGGCTCAGAATATCCGCACCAATCTCTACCATGCGGTTCAGAAGCCTGGTCGTATCGTTGCAGATGTGCAGCAGAACGAGTGCATCCAGGCTTTTTACGTGGCGGATCAACAGCTCCAGATAGGCAAAAGAGAATTCTTCTACCATGGGGGTCGAGATCATGGCGGCCATGGGCTCATAGATGTTGACTGTCTGGACGCCTCCCCGACGCACCTGAGCTTCAGCAAACGACTCTGTCGCCTCCAGGGAAATCGCCAGCAGGTCGTGAACTGTTTGGGGATGGTCAAGCATGTCATACAGGATCTGCTGCGGGCCGCGTAGATTGGCGGCAAAAGACAAGGGCCCGGACAGCCCCCCATTGACGCCGACCCGAGCCCCCATCGTCTCGACCAGGATCTGCTCGCATTCCAGGATCACCGGCATGCGCCCATCTTTATACGGATCTGGAAGTGCGAGCCGGGCGACATCCGCAGGGGATTGGACGGCAAAGTCGTCCACGTAGGTCTGCTCCCAGTCACCGATCACGGACCGGCTGCCCATGCTTTCGGGACCCAGACCATAGTCGGTAATGGGGCTGCAGCTATCATGCCCGTGCCTCTCGACCGATTGGATGACTACAGTGGCCATCAGCTCAGGGTCAAAGGCAACCTGGGTCATCGGGTACCCGGCTTTGACGGCCGCATAGTGCCCAATGCCGGGCGCTACGGGGACGCAGTCCAGCGGTTCTCCATTGCCCGAGGCGATGAGCCTTTCCAGAGATTTCACGGATCCTCCTGGCTGGTGTAGGTTCGCGCACCGAAGCGCTAGCCCAGCAACCCCGAAATTTGGCGCAAGGACTCTTCCATCGTGCCGACCTCGTCAAACTCGGGCGAGGCGACAAAGGGAATATCGTCGAGGCCCCGTCGGGCCAGTTCTCCCTGCAGGACCTCGCAATAATTGCCCTTGCCGGGAACGTACTCTGATTCGGGAACGTACCAGGCCATACCCCCCCACATCACATCAGGATCCTTGGGGCGGGGCGTCCGGTTCAGGCCGCAGACTGGACTGCCGTCCATCATGACAAAGCCGAGGACCTGATAGCCGCACTGCAGATAGTTCTCCGCCTGATCGACGACTACTTCGGCAAGACGCTGGCAGTGCCGCCGGAACATTGGGTTGTTATACTGGTCTTTGACCTGTCCCCAGCGCATGGCGCCCAGGTAGGTCATTTCGGGGCAGGGCATCTGGTACATGCCCACGCCATGCTCCAGGAGCAATTCTACTAGCGGCTGGATGGCGCCGGGGTACTCGGCAATTCCGCGCACCTTGGCATTCTGATTCAGGCAGCAGTGGCTGAGAAAGATGAGCCTGTGACTCCGCTTGTCTCTAACTTGTGGGTGTTCCAATCAAAATCTCCCTGATTCCTGGGGAATCCTTTTCGAAAATGTCCGGGATGGGGGCCCACGTGCAAGGGTGCACGACCTTACAGCGTGTGCCTCCTATGGATGGCCATCTTGTCCACTGGTTCGAAGTGCAGGTTGAGAAAGTAGTATACATGACAAACTGGCCCAGTGACTGGGCGGCCGGATTGTAACATACCTGGACCTGGCTGTCAACCAGGCGTATTCATTCATACTATTTGTGGTGTCCCTTGATGTGAGGTATAATACGCACCATAACGCGACTAGACAAGAGAGGCAGGTAGAGAGATGGAAGTCACAACCGAGCGACTGGAAGACTGTCAGGTCAACGTCATCATCGAGTTGGATGCTGCCGAGACCGACAAAAGACTGCGCCAAACTGCGCGCACGATATCGCGCCAGTTCACTGTTCCTGGATACCGGCGGGGCAAAGCCCCGTTCGCTGCCGTGGTCCGTGTATTTGGCCGGGAGGCAATTCAACAGCAGGCTATTGAGGACTGGGGCCAGGAACTATATGAAGAAGCCATAGAAGAGGTCGAGTACGAGCCGTACCAGGTTGGTGAATTGCAGGATGTAGAGTGGGATCCCTTTCGTATGACGGTCCTGCTGCCCATCCCACCCGAGGTGGATCTGGGCGAATACCGTTCTGTGAGAGTCCCCTATGAGGTCGAGCCTGTTACTGAAGAACAGATCGACGCGTACCTGGCTGGCCTCCAGCAAGAGCATGCTCAGTGGGTGCCGGTAGAGCGGCCGGCTGCCCTGGGTGACCAGGTCGTGCTGGATCTGCAGGCTGCGGCTGGCGAAGTGGAGATCATGAACAACCAGGAGCAAGAGGTGCTCCTGGAGGCAGAGGTTCCCTATCCGATGCCCGGCTTCCAAGAGGAGGTCGTGGGGATGTCTGCCGGGGAGGAGAAGACGTTCTCCTTGATGGTGCCCGAGGATGATGATGCCCTGGATGCCGCGGGCAAGGAAGCAATTGTCACGGTCCACCTGCACTCGATCAAGGAGAAGGATCTGCCACCCCTGGACGATGACCTGGCCCTGCTTGTCGGGGATTATGATACTTTGGAAGATCTGACGGCCGGTGCGCGGGAACAGATGGAGACCGAAGCCCTGCAAAAAGCTGAGAGCCAGTACCTTGACGCGGCGCTGGATGCATTCATTGAAGCCGCAACCATCCTCGAGTATCCGCCCCAGGCGGTCGATCGGGAGGCCGATGCCGCCCTAAACCAGATGGAGAGCAACCTGGCCTCCTCGGGGATCCAGCTTGATACCTATCTGGGGATGATTGGCAAGACGCGCGAAGCCTACAAGGAAGATCTGGCTCCTGCGGCCGAGGAGCGCCTGAAAAAGCGCCTGGTGCTGGGCGAGATTGCCAAGGCTGAGAACCTCCAGGTCGAGGACGAAGATATCGAGGCCGAAATCGAGCGCATCCTTGAGAGGATGGGCCCACAGGCCGAAGAGATGCGGGAAACGCTTGAGAGCCCTGGCGGCCGCTTTATGATTGCAGACGATGTGATGACAAGCAAGGCTCAGGAGAGGACCATCCAGATCGCCAAGGGCGAGGCTCCACCGCTGGAAGTCGCTGATACGGATGAGGTTGGGGAAGAATCGTCTGTCGATGCAGAGGTAGATGTGGTGGTGGAAGTAGAAGTTGAGCCTGATCCCGTCGAAACGGCTGATGCTGAGGAAACTGCAGCGCTAGCGGCGGAAGGGGATGATACGCCGGAGCCTGTCCAAGAGCCCGAAAGCGACCAGGAAGACTGAGCCGCATTGGCGCCGGACTTCGCGCTTCGGCTGGGCGGACCCGGTTCTCACTGGGCGGCATCTTACAGATTTCTGCCCAACAAGGGGTTAGAATAGGTTCTTGGAGGCTGAAAACCTGCGGTGGCTGGTGCACTCGGGCCCATCAGCCCCTCACGTCGAATTTTAGGAGGTTCTTGTGGTACCCAATAGCTTGATCCCGATGGTGATCGAAACGACAGGCCGTGGTGAGCGTGCCTATGACATTTTTTCGCTTCTGCTCAAGGAGCGGGTTGTCTTTCTCGGATCGCCTATCAATGACCAGGTGGCCAACCTGATCGTAGCCCAATTGCTGTTTCTTGATCGAGAGAATCCTGACAAAGAGATTCAGATGTTCATCAACTCGCCAGGTGGGGAGATCTATCCCGGCCTGGCGATCTATGATACGATGCAGATGCTGCGAGCGCCGATCTCGACCATCGCCGTGGGCTGGACCGCCAGCCTGGGTACGGTATTGCTGGCAGCGGGAAAAAAGGGGCGGCGTTTCTCCTTGCCCCATGCAACCATCCACATGCACCCGGCTGGTGGGGGTGCGCGAGGTTATGCGCCGGACGTAGAGATCCAGTACAAAGAGCTGAAGCGGATGCAAGATCTGCTACACCATATCCTGGCCGAGCACACAGGCCAGACCGTAGAAAAGATTGGTGAAGACTTTGACCGGGACTTTTTCATGGATGCCCATCAGGCAGTGGAGTATGGACTGATCGACGAAGTGCTCAGTTCAGAGGCCGAGGCTTCGGATGAAGAGCAGGTCGATGAGGATGATGCCGCTCAGGCGGAGGCGTAGGAGAATACCGCATGGGGGTAGGACAGAAGCCAGACGCGCAGATCTGTTCTTTCTGTCACAGGAGTCATGAGGAGGTGAACCGGCTGATCGCCGGTCCTGATGACGTCTATATCTGTGACGAATGCGTGGCGCTCTGCGACGAGATCCTTGAGGAAGAGAAGCTGCAGGAGGAGCAGGACAATGCTGTTGGCGGCATGTCTGAGCTTCCGTCTCCTCAAGAGATCTTTGAGCGACTGGGTGAGTATGTCATCGGGCAGGAACGTGCCAAAAAGGTCCTGTCGGTGGCTGTCTACAATCATTACAAAAGGATCAATGCCGGCTCTGCCGTGGACGACGTGGAGCTGCAAAAGAGCAACATCCTGCTCATGGGCCCCACTGGTTGCGGCAAGACCCTGTTGGCCCAAACACTGGCCCGGATCCTGGATGTGCCTTTTTCTATCGCCGATGCTACCGCGCTCACGGAAGCCGGGTACGTGGGCGAGGATGTGGAGACGATTCTCCTTGGCCTGCTGCAGGCAGCCGACTATGACGTCGAGCGAGCTGCAAAAGGCATCATCTACATTGACGAGATCGACAAGACCGGTCGAAAATCGGGTGACAACCCCAGTATTACCCGTGATGTCTCGGGTGAAGGCGTTCAGCAGGCACTGCTCAAGATCGTTGAGGGAGCAGATGTGAATGTGCCCCCACATGGTGGGCGGAAACATCCCCAGCAGGAGTTCATCCAAGTCAACACGACGGATGTCCTGTTCATCTGCGGCGGTACCTTTGAAGGCCTGGACCAGATCATCGCTGAGAGGGTTGGGACCAGGGGGCAGCTGGGTTTCGCGTCCGGCCAAGAAGGGCGCCGCCTGCGGGAGATGACCGCGGCGGAGCTTTTCCGCGAGATCACGCCCGACGATCTGATGGCCTTTGGGCTCATTCCCGAGTTGGTGGGGCGGCTGCCTGTGACGGTCAGCATCGAGCCCTTGGACGAAGCGGCCATGATCGCCATCCTGACCAAACCCAAGAACGCCCTGACCAAGCAGTTCAACCGTATGTTGGAACTGGACGGTGTGGAGTTGGTCTTTACCGAGGACGCCCTGGAGGCTGCCGCTAAGGTGGCAATCGGGCGCAAGACAGGGGCGCGAGGTCTGCGGACCATCATCGAGGAGACGTTGCTGGACGTTATGTACGAGATCCCTTCCCGCTCAGACGTGGTCAAGTGTGTGGTGAGTGCGGACAGCATCCAGCGCAATGTGCGTCCCCTGCTTTTGACCCAGTCGGGGCACTCGGTACCCTGGGAAGACGAGGAACTTCAGGAGACGGCTTGATCCGTAAATCAATTTGAGTATGACTATGGATCACATAGGCCCGCTTGCCGTCTGGCAAGCGGGCCTATTAGTACTAGTTGCTGAGCACCCAATGGCTCTGTCAGCGGAGGTCTGCAGAGACTCCGCCAAGTACAGAAGAACCCTACGGGATCAGTCAGTCAGGTCTAGGGCTCGAGGTAGTTTCCCCATCCAGAGAACGTCTCTCCTTTGGCGACGATGACCACGGTGAAGCGCCAGTCCAGAGGATACCATTCTTCCGGAATTTCGCCACTCCAGTTCCAATCCTGTTTGCCACTGACCGGATCCCCATGATTGTTCCTGATCACGGCGCCGTGTCTCTTTCTTTCTACTGCGTAGTTGATCGGTTCGTACTTGCTCCACATATCGTCGATGGCATGTGACCAGGTGGCCTTCGTGCCGGGGCTTCCATCCAGGTCCCTTATCCGCTCTGCACAAGCCTCGCGCTGCTCCGCCTCTCCGTCAATCTTTTGCCAGACACAGTACTGCACCTGCATATCTTCCTGAGTGACAGGTTGGCTGTGGATTTCCACGCGAAAGTGGTAGGTCCCTTCAGCGAAATTGGGAGGATGGGTCCAGTTGTCATTGGCCGCGCCTTCTGGTCTTTCGCCGGGGAAACCACTGTCACTCTTTTCGACGGGTTCGTTCCAGTCGAATACTAATAGCTCGGTCGCCGGGCTGACTCTGACAAGGGACGTTGCTACGTCGCTGCCAGAGCCGTTCGTGGCGTTCAGGGTATAGGTTGTGGTCTCGGTGGGAGAGACGTTCACCTGGTTCTGCCCCGTCACATCTCTGTGGCCAGGCTCCAGAATCAGGCTCTGAACCGTACCAGAGATCGTCCAGATCAACATCGCATCGTCCCCATCGTTGATGGCCTCTGGGTCTGCGTCAAAACTGGTGATCTCGGGGGGCGGAGCGACGGTGACCTCAACCTGTGCCGTATCATTGCCAGCTGAGTTGTAGGCGGTAAGCGTGTAAACGGTATCCTGGCTGGGTGAGACAATGAACTGGGTTTGGTTTGTGATGTCTCCGATGCCGGGTTCCAGGGTGAGCCTATCCACGTGACCGAGAATCGACCAACTGAGGGTGGCTTGGCCACCCTGGTAGATCAGCGTCGGGGATGCGGTGAACCTGGCGATCACCGGCCTACCGACTGTGACGACTGTTCGTACAGATGTAGTACCTGCTTGGTTCCTGGCAGTGAGAGTATACGCGGTTGTCTGACTGGGTGATACTACGATGCTGTCGCGCCCCGTGACGTCACCAATGCCGGGCTCCAAGGTCAGCGTATCGACGGCATTACGGATGTGCCAGCTCAGGGTTGTACTACTCCCATTTTCGACGTGAGGCGGCGTGGCTGCAAAGTGTACGACAATGGGGCGGGGAGACTTGATAGCGGTTCTGATGGCGGGCAGGAAAGCCGAGTGTATCATCGTATCGTCGTCTCCGGCGGGGAGGACAAGGTTGGGTGCCGTCCGTTCTGCCTTTACTGGTCTGGGACCCAAGCCTGACGGACCAGAAGCCAGGGCCAGTGAGCCGGCCAAAAACAGCACCAAACAAGCCGTGAGCGCGATGCCACGAGTCCTGGGTCTGGCGATTTCGAGTAGATTGTGACTTCTGTGCATTTACTTTACTCCTCAAAGAGATTGGATAACCGCGGTTATTTACTTTGCCTACAGACTGTCCTTTGTGCAGTTGGTCGTGTACTGCGGCACCGCAGCCCCTGTACGGCTGCCCCAGTCAACGGGAATCGGGTCACCCAGTACCGGAAGTGGCCGGAGCAGGTTCAGATCGAACCAGGCGCGCACCAGGGCCAGTAGCTCCCGCAGGCTGAACCAGGTGGCGCGTTGATAAGTGTGCCGGTCGGCCACGACACCCACTACCTCTAGCCCCAACCGCTCGCAGGTGTACGAGGCCCTGGGCAGGTGAAATGCCTGGGTGACCAGCGTTGCCTTTTTGATGCCAAAGATCGCGCCGGCCCGGTAGCAGCTATCATAGGTACGCCGTCCGGCATAATCCAACACCAGGTCGTCAGATGGAATGCCTCGGGCCCGCGCATACTCTGCCATCACCGCTGGTTCGTTATAGTCTACGAATCTGTTATCACCCGTCAGCAGCAGTTTGTTGACCCTGCCCGCCTGATAGAGATTGATGGCTGTCTCCATGCGGTCGGCCAAAGCATTGCTCAGGCGTCCACCAGGCCAGTATCCCGCGCCAAAAACGATGGCCACGGGCATGGCTGGTGTGTCAGCGACATTGAGATAGATCTGATCCTTCTGCCGTTGTACCACCCACGCTCGTAGCGCCAGTGGGGCCGAAACACAGAGCGTAGCCGCGGCAAGGAGTGCAAGGACAAGACACGAGCAGGCCCTTCTCAAGGACTTGCCTCCAGCGCATCTGTCAGTGCTTGGGCCTGGATGGCCAATAGCTGCCTGATGCCTGCTTCGGCCAGGTCAAGGATCTCATCTAGAAACTTGCGCCCATAGGGCTCACCCTCTGCTGTGCCCTGGACCTCGATAAAGTGGCCATCGCCAGTCATGACAATATTGAAATCGGAGCTTGCTGCAGAATCCTCGCTGTAGCACAAGTCCAACAGCAATTGGCCCTCAACCGGGCCGAGGCTGGTGGCGGCCACTGGTGTCAGTAGAACTCCCTGTGGCGTGTCCCCATTGGCCTCCATCCGCTTCAGGGCCAGGGCCAGGGCCACGTAGGCACCTGTGATGGCGGCTGTGCGCGTACCCCCGTCTGCCTGGATCACGTCACAGTCGAGGATGATCGTTCTCTCTCCAAGTTTCTCAAGATCCACTGCAGTGCGCAGGCTGCGGCCAATCAACCGCCGGATCTCTTGTGTTCGCCCACCCAGCCCGCCTGTTTCCCGTTTCCTGCGTTGATGCGTTGAGCAGGGCAAGAGTGCGTATTCGGCTGTCAGCCAGCCTGCGCCACTGCCCTGGCGCCAGGAGGGCACGGATGCCTCGACTGTGGCAGTGCACAGTACTCGAGTCTTTCCCATCTCGATCAGTGCCGAGCCGTCAGGGTAGTCTACATAATCAGTTGTTATGCGTACGGGGCGGATCTCATCCCATTCTCGCCCATCTCTGCGCATGGATCATCTCCTATCACCTGCCGCTTCCCCGGTATCGATGGGGAGCTATGGGCTATGCTCAGGATGGGTGCCTTGCCCGCAACCTGTCCTGAGTTCATCGAAGGCTGAAAGATATGAAGACTTGGGCTGATGCTCGGGGTTTTAGCATCATCGTACCTCGGTGACGATGATGTTTGTCGCGCCGGCCAGGCGCAGCATCATGTCTACGCGTCCTTGCGTATCCTCTGTAATCAATGCGATCAGGTTGCCGCCCCAGCCTGCTCCTGAGAGTTTGGCCCCAAGCGCACCCCCTTCTCGCGCGGCGAGCGCCAGCCGGTCCAACTCTGGGCAGCTAACGCCTATCTCCTGGAGAAATGCGTGGTTTTCGTCCATCAACCCGCCGATAGCCTCAGGAGTTCCTTGTTCGATAGCCGAACGGGCCTCAATCGCTATCTCCCCCACACGCAGGAAAAGTGGGTTGTAGCGGTCAGGCTCGGCTTCGTAGCGCTGCCTGAGATGCCCAACTACCTTCCTGGTGGGGCTCTCAATTCCTGTATCAGCGATTGCCAGCAGGAAAGGGTGTCCAACCCAAAAGACTCGGCGAACTACGTCTTTGACAAAATAGACCGGCTTTTCGAAGGCAACGACCGTGTTGTCGATGCCAGAAGGTGTGCCATGATAGATCTTTTCCGTTTCATAGACGAGATCTGAAATGGCTTGTGACGAAAACCAGCGGGCAAAGTGCTCGCCCAGACCGCGGACGATGGCTGTGGACACGGCTGCCCCACTACCCATGCCCCGGGCAATGGGCACTGTGGAACTGATGGTGACTGTCAGGTCAGGATCTTGGTCCTGACCGATGGCGGCCAGGGTTTGCCGGACGATATGGGCGAGTGGATCATCTTCGGGCGCCGTTCGCACAACGACGCTGTGGTTGAGATCCGGCGCGAAAACGACCATGCCCTGTCCTGGGACGCCCGCTTCGATCTGAGCTTGGGCCTGCGTCTCAGTAACCGGTACGGCAATTGCCGGTTGGCCATAGACCACCGCATGCTCACCAAAGAGGATAACCTTGCCCGATGCACAAGCCAGCGTCATCACACAACTCCTAGTGGAAAACCGGCCTATTGTACCATAGCTTGTTCTCAAGCTGCAATTGCTTTTGAGAGGGAGGCAATGGGGAAGCGCAGGAGAACCTCAAGGCCTTGGGCCAGAGTCATTCTCAAAGTAGGCTTCGGCTACTTGCCGGAAGAGTGGGGCCGCTTCTTCGCCTCCCATTCCGGCGTGCTCGATGATTACAGCAATGGCGATCTCTGCGGATTGAGCTGGAGCATAGCCTGCGAACCAGGCATGAGGATTGTTTTGCCCGCTTTCTGCTGTGCCTGTCTTACCTGCTACTTCCATCTCGAGCCCCTCAAATGCTTCGAATGCCGTGCCTTGAGCAGCAGAAGTTGCCTTGTACAGACTCTTTTGGATCACAGCAAGATTCTCTGGGCTGACCGGAATCTGTCCTACGGCCGTCGGCTCGAATGTCCAATCCGGCTTCTTTGGATCGGCTGCGATCGACTCCACCAGGCTCGGGCGATAGAGCGTACCACCATTTCCCACTGCAGCCAGCGCCGCAGCAATCTGTAGGGGGCTGACCAATAGCTCACTTTGGCCAATGGCCAGATTGACGGCATCCCCCGGCGCCCAGCCCTCGCCCTTGGCTTGCATCTTCCATACTGGGTCCGGTACCATTCCCGCGTTCTCCTCTACCTCGATGCCTGTCCGTGAACCGAGCCCAAACTGACGAGCATAGTCAGGCAGGAGCTCTGGATCGAGATCATTGACTAGCAGTCCTACTTGATAGAACGTGATATCGCACGAAACGGTCAGTGCTTGTGACAAGGAGATCTGTCCGTGACCGCTGCTGAGCCAACATGTCTTTGGCAGTTCCGGCCCCAGTCCATACCAAACGCCATCACAGTCAAAGGTGCTGTCTGCTGACAGCCCTGCGTCCTCCATTGCAGATGCCATGGTAATGATCTTGAATACGCTTCCAGCTGGGTAGGCCCCCTGTGTGGCCCGGTTAAGCAGCGGGTGGCGGGGATCATCCTCCAATTGCAGCCACTCTTGCTCGCTGATTCCCCCGGAGACTTGATTGGAGTCAAAGGTTGGATAAGTGGCAAGAGCCAGCACGCGCCCCGTCGCCGCTTCCAGTACGGCAATGGCGCCGGTACGTTGTCCCAGGATCTCTTGGACTTGCTGTTGAAACTCGCGGTCAAACGTGGTGTAGAGGTTGCTGCTTTCCGCCGGTGGCTTGTCGGCCAGGACTGCGATCTGCCCTCCCTGCGCAGAAATGACCTCTAGGCGCCGGCCCCGTTCGCCGGATAGGTAGGGTTCGCCCCAGCGCTCCAGCCCCATCCAACCTACCATCTCATCGCGCCCGTATCCTTGTTCATGCCACAGATCGGCTTCTTCCAGGGGGATCGGGCCGATGATTCCCACCAGGTGGGGAGCAATGACTTCTGGGCGATAGGATCGCTCCCAAGCTTCCCGCAGCTCAATGCCGGGTGTGGAACTAAGGTTCATATAGTGGCGCTTCCCCACCTCAGCACTGACCCGGCCCAGCGGGACATACCAACTTGGATTTACATCTGCATAGCGGGCCCGGAGTTCGGCTTGATCTACCCCCAGGACTTCACCAAGCTGAGCCAGTACCGCTGTCTCATCCTGCATCTGATCGGGAACCACGCCGATCTCAACAATCTGGCCCTGCACTGCCAACCCAAGGCCAGAACGGTCGTAAATGTTGCCTCGTGATGGAATCTGTGTCGTCATGCGAACCTGAGTATCATCACTCAATTGGGGGAAGATCACGGCCGGTGACCAGTCCACTCCCCAGCGGCCTTGTACGACACTCAGGTCCATCTGGTTCTCAATGCTAAAGCCTCCAATCTGATCTGTCTGGAAGTCGACAGCAAAGGATACTTGGGCGTGGGTATCTGGCTGGTAGGCGGCTAGAATACGTGTTGACTTGGTTGCGATCGTCGCCTCTTGGGTGACTTGGTGATAGGTTGAGCGAAAGAGAGCCTCTGGGTAGGCTGATTGGGAGTCCGGAGAGAGCAGACTGTACATTGTGGGATAATCATCGCGTTCCCAGGCCTGGAGAAAGGCCAGGGCTACGTCATCTGCTGGCGACAGACTCGGAGACGGTGCAGGGCTCAGGGTAGGCGGCGCGATTTCTACTGGCAGCGGTAGGTCGCTGGTGAAACTGCAGCCTGTGGCCAGGGGGAGCATTATGGCCAAGGCGAGTAAGGTGAGCCGTGTGGCTAGCTTCATCTTCACGCTACTCCAGGGACGCTGGTTGGATGGCGTGTCCCAGTCTGAAATGTAGGGAATCGCTCGTGGCGCTGCCCACACCGTTTGTCAGTCAATTGAGTTGTGGATAGGTTGCACTGGACAGAGACTTGCATCTGCCTAGGGCTGATGTAGTTTGCCGGCATCGGGTTTTGTCCGGGCACTCGTGATACTGACTCTGTCTGGGATCTTTCCCCGTGTCTCTTCCTCGGACGGCACGCTTTCTCTCGCAAGAAGGGGGGCAGCCGCCAGTGATACGTCGTCTATGAATAGATTGCTGTTTCTGGAGTCGTTCGTCTTGACTCGGATCTGCAGCAGCACCGACCGCCCCTTATATGCCCCAAGATTGACGCTGTGCGGCTCCCAATCCTTTGTGCTCACCTGAGAACACAGATCGTACTTGTCGACCGTGGTGCCGTCAACTAGGATGGCCCCCAGATCATAGTTGTGCCCGCACTCGTCAATGGAGTCAATCTTGTGCCAGTAGGTCAAGTGGAGTCCGTCTGTTGGAATGGTCACCCGCTGTTGGATGGTAGAGATCTCGTTGCTCAACCCACCAAGCCAGGCAGCCCACTCGCCCCCATGGGGCGCCGTGCCTGGTGGAAAGCCCGAGTTGACGATCAAGGGGAATTGCTTCGACGAGGATTCGTCCCAGTCCTTGGGACCATCCTCAAAGCCCCCGTTCTTGATCCCGAGTACACTGTGCCCTACTCTATGGTTCTTGACTGTCATTGGCAGGTAGAGTAAGGTTCTGACCTTCACTGACTGCTGTTTGCTCCAAGGGCTCTTTCCGGACGGGCTGGATGCCCGAACGCGGTAGTACCAGGAGCCTCCAGGTTGGCTGGTCGCGATGTAGTTTCGGGCTGTCCCCGCATAGACCTCCGTGGGGTGGTCAAAGTACTCGTTGGGGCTCAGCTCCAAGAGGTAGATCGTCGCGTTCTGGACTGTTTTCCACTCAACTCTATAGTTCCCGTCGCCGTCACTATTCTCGATGGCGCGTAGCTCGGGCGGTGGCAGCGCAGCAGGATCTACCGTCGTGTCTACACGGTTGCTCCAGGCGCCGTCTCCTGCCAAGTTGTAGGGAAAGACGACGTAGCTCCAGGTTCCTCCTGGCTGCCCGGTCACCTTGAAACGGGTTTCAGCCCCAATGTAGCGGATGGCATCGCTTCCGCTTGTGGAACTTGGCGACTCCAGAAGCTTGTAGCCGATTGCACCCCTTGAGGGCGCCCAACTGAGTTCGTACGCATCTTTGTTGCCGGGATTATCGATGGGCGCCAGAGTGGTCGCCTCAGGGATGACGAGGACCCATTGAATACTGCTCCAGGGACTGTCACCAGCTGCGTTGGAGGCGAGGACACGGTAGTACCAAGTGCCTCCATCCTGACCGGAAACCTGATAGCTGCTCTTGGTTCCATTGTAGCGTAGGGCCGGCGACGAGAAGGCAGTGTTGTCGTCTTCCTGCAGTGTGTAACTGCTGGCGCCTGGCACGTCACTCCAATCGAGTTGGTATTCGCCGAACCATCCCTGCTGAATCGGCGAGAGAGTTGGCGCTTTTGGGGGAGCCATGGCTTGCAGCGCTGCCTGCGCGTTGACGCGGCCACGGCCAAAATTCATGTCTGGGCCAGGGTTGCCCAGGTCATCGGCAGAGTTCTGGATGGCGTCTTGTACCTGGTCGGCGGTAAGGTTGGGATCCACACTCCAGATGAGGGTCGCCAACCCAGTGACGTAGGCGGTTGCCATGGATGTACCCTGCAAGTAGTCATAGTTCTCTTCATAGCCATAAGTTGTCTTGAGGTAAAAATCGGAATAGGTGGGCAGGGTGCTGAGGATGCCTTGCGGATCGCCGAGGAAGCCAATCTCACCGCCCGGCGCAGAGACATCACAGTAGTTGCCGTACTGAGAATAGTAAGCGTATCCATCCGAGATGGTTGTTGCGGCTACCGCCATGGTATTGTCATAGGCTGCAGGATAGCTGATGGGGTTTGCGACGGGACACTCTGGTGGGCTGTAGACCCGGCAATTGCCCATGGCTGCCACGACGAGACTACCTGCTGCGTGCGCGGCGTTTACTGCATCCCGAATATGCTGGGAATAGTCTGGACCACTCAGGCTCAGGTTTAGTACGTTGGCTCCGTTTTGATGGGCCCAGTGTATGCCTTGCCCAATATCCCAATTCGTCCCACTGCCATCAGCTTCGAGCACGCGCACGGGCATGATCTGCGCCTGCCAGTCTGTTCCTGCTACCCCAATAGCGTTGTTGGTCACCGCAGCTGCAATGCCGGCGACGTGAGTCCCGTGTCCGTTTTCATCCTGAGGGATGGCATCGCCATCTATGATATCCTGGCCGCCCACGATCTTGGCCTGGAGATCCGGATGACTGGCATCAATGCCAGAGTCGATGATGGCGATAGTCAGGCTCCGGCTTCCGATGGCTATGTCCCAGGCTGCAGATGATCTGATCAGGGTATGCGCCCATTGCCTGCTAAGGTTGGGATCGTTGGGTACGACCGCGGCATGGTAAACATAGTTCGGCTCTGCATACTGTACGCGGGGATCAGCGTTCAGGTCCTCGATCGTATTGAGTTCTTGACCTTCCGGCACCAGCCACAACTGGTAGGCATCAGCGATGGTAGACTGCTGGACTGTGGCGTCGTACTGATCCAGCAGGATGTGCGTCGAGGCTGCTGTCACGCGCCCTTTGAGTTTTACCACTACCTCACCAGTTCTGTATCGAGCCTGGCTATCGGCATCGGAGGTTTCTTTTCGAAAAGTCGCCTGATCGGACTGGCTGTGCGCGCCCTGCGGCTCTTGGGCGGTCACTGTCCAGAAGCTGCTCACTGCCAAGCTGACTAGCACTAGTATGGTACCAATTGCGCGCATGCTTGCATGCACGGGCCGATTTGTGGTCATATACTCCCTTTCGAATGTATGGACATGACTTTCTTTTCGACAACGTGACAAGAGATACAGAATGCCACGTTGGGCAGAGAATTGGTGGACATGAAAAGGGCCACAGAACACCGGCGAGGGAACCTAGATCGACGACAAAGGCAGGCGTACGAGCAAACTGGCGACCGGCAGTGGCGTTTCTCCGGCTAGCTCGGGTGGTCCCACGGTACTTCCGTTCCGCCACTGTTATCAGGCGTTGAGGTTGGCTTGGGCTGGGTTTTGGCTGGGATCTCGTTGGGTACCCACAAGATAGTTCCGGCGCGGACATGGTTGCTGGTCAGGCAGTTAGCACTCTTTAGTTTGGAGGTAGTGGTGCCAAAGTAATTTGCCAGAGACTTGACCGTTTGGCTGTTCTTCACTCGATACTTGTGCCAGCTACTGGGTGCCTTGCATTGCACTGCAGAGTCAGGCGAGGACTGGCTGGCTTGTGCAAGCTCGAGGGTGGAGGTGGGAGACGGCAACAAGGTTGGTGTGGGTTCGGGCGTACGTGACGATGTAGGCGATGGTGTTGGTGATGCCGTAGATGACGGGCTTGGTGACGTTGTAGGCGATGCTGTAGGTGACGGGCTTGGCTGGTCCGTAGGGGGCAGGATAGTCGGGGTTGAGGTCCGTGCCGGCGCGGTCTGGTTGTCCGGGAGCCTAGCAGCAGAGAGTGGCATTGAGGTAGTACTTGGGAGAACGGGCAATTCCGTTGCCACCGGCTCAATCCTAGAGATAAGGGCCTGCTCTTGCGTTGCCAGGAGTCCCGTGGTCAGCAGCGTAAGCACGATCAGACTGGCTGCGACCAGCCCTATCAGAATTGGCCTGGCGCTTTCGAAGAATCGGTCAGGCCCTGCAGGTTGTCTTGTCCCGCCTTGCCATCTCGAACTCATGCTACCCCGTGGTGATGCCCAGAGGGGCAGGTTGGTCCTGCTCACTGGCAATACGGTCGATGATCGTCTGGTCTATCGCTTTGTCGACTGGTAGGTTAAGGCTGAATGTCGTGCTCACTCCATCTGCGCTATCAACCCAAAGATGTCCCCCATGTGCTTCTACGAGCGCCTTCACCAGGGCCAGCCCTGCCCCAGACTCACCAAGCCCAGGAGGTGTCTGACTGGGGCGGGTCTGGTCAAATACCTGGCCCAGGACTGCGTCAGGCAAGCCTCCACCCTGGTCTTTGATGGATACGGCGATGAAGCCATGGGCGCTCTCGACCAAAGGGCCGTCAGATGGAGGCCCATCCAAGCGGCAGGTCTGTATCAGGATCTGCCCGCCGACTGGCGACGCTATGCAGGCGTTTGAGAGCAGGCCAGACAAGATGCGCTGCAAGTAGTCAGGATCGGCCTCAATGGCCGGAAGGTCGTTGGCGAGCTCTAGATCTGCAGAGAGTGCCTTAATGTCGAACTGTGCGCGAGCCGACGCAAGGGCTGCCTCGATCGCATCATTCACGTGTACGGTCTGCCACTTTGGTTGAGTCCCATGTTCCTCACCACCGGCTTCCCTGGCGAGGTCATTGACGGCTTGGATCATTCGCTCGGCGTCCGCCTTGATGCGTACCAGGAATTTGCGTTGTACACCGGCTACGCCGCCCATCGCTTCGCTGAGGAGCAGGTCGGCGTAGCCGATCACTGTGCTCATCGGGGTTCGCATTTCCTCGACCATGGAGGCAATCGTCTCCAACCTGGCTTGCTGGGCCTCAACTTCGGGTGAGATGTTCTGCAGGATCGCGACAAGCCCTTCCATGCCATCTTGATCTGTGCCAGGTTGTGGCAGAGGAGCGACATCACAGGTCAGCATGTTGCTGCCAACCTGCATTCCCAAATGGACTGATTCACCGCTACTGGCCATCGTGACTGCTCGCTGCCATTTTCGGTCGGCGCTTATCGCGCTGAGATCCACTCCTTGTAGTTCGTCGCCTCCTCGCCCCAGCAGAATTTCGGCGGCCATGTTTGTTGCCCGGATCACGCTATGGGCGTCGGTCACGAGAACCCCTGCTGCCATGCCGGGCAGCATTGCCTGTAGGGTGCCTTGCCACTCCGCTTCCTGTCGGGCCAGATCGACCTCCAATGCGGCCAATCGTTTTGTCAGCGTGTCGATCTCAGATCGACTACTCAGGAGACTGATCTCCAAATCATTGCGTGCTTCACGGAGGGTTTCGCTCTCCGTTTCGGAACTTTCCAGCTGCTCCGTCAGTTTCTGAATCCGTGCCAGGGCTTTCTGAATCGAGCCATGCTCCTCGGTCTGGGTCTTTGTCAGTTCTTCGATGTTTCTCTGGGCAATCTGGTAGTAGCGGGCATTTTGGATAGCGTTTTCGAGTTGCACCGCGATGGAGTGGCACAGCTTTGCTTCATTTGGGGTAAAGGGGCGATGTGAACGAGCATTGCCAACAATGATGGCTCCAATTGCTCCACCCCCAGAAAGCAGAGGCTGAACCAAGAGCGGCCCGGTCTCGCTGGAGCCCAGGAGACCAAAAAGCGCCCTGAGCTGGACATCGTCTGACTTTTCTACGATTACGTGCTGCCTGCAAAGCATAGCTTGCTGGATCGCCAACTGGTATTCGATGGGGAACGTAATCAGCTCGCCGCGGCTTAACCGCTCAGGGTTATAGATGGCAGCCAGACGCATCTGGCTGGGATCATCCTCCAGCAAAAGAGCGATAGCACACAGGTCTGCATCCAGGGCATGAGCTACACCTTGTACCGCGCTGTCGAGTATGGCGGAGAGATCCAGGGAGCCAGACATGCGCCGGCTGGCTTCAGAAAGCACCAGCAGGCTCTTTATCTGGTCTAGCGAGGCCTGGCTGATGTTTTGCTGTTGGCGGCTGTGGTCGCGGAGTCCGGCAACTGTGCGCTGATAGACGGCAACTGCTATGAGTGGATAGGCGACCAAGTTTGCCAGTCGTGTCCAGGTAGATAGGTGGGGTCTGGCCATTCCCTGTGGGAAGACCATCTGCAGGAGCTGGCCCGCCAGCAATACAATCATGGCCAGCATGACCGTGCCCCAGCCTTCTTTCTGATTCTTTGCCAAGCCGAGGATGCTCAGCAGGATCAGGGCTATTTGCCACACGCTCCAGAGGTTTGACAGCCAGTAGGTGTTCAGGTCCAGGGCGGGCGTGCTCATCAAGGCTCGCTGCCAGAGTAGGGTAGACACTGCCAGAGCACCGATGGCAAGGATCAGGTTGGCGCCGAGTACCAGGTTCCATGACTTTGTCTTGACCTTGACCGGGGGGGCAAAGACCCAGGCCAGGAAAGTGATACTCACCGTATTGGCAAACCGCTCATAGGGTGGGAGAAGGGTCACTGCATCGATCAAGTTGGCTCGAGTGATAAGGGCAGCGGCGAGGTAGCCAAGATTCACCACGGTGATCCCGGCCATCGCTACCAGCAATCTCTGAGCTTGTGCCTGCCGGGATCGCCGCCATTCCCCCCAAGCCATGGCCAGGGACGCCTGCACAACCAGAAGCAGCAGAAGGTGGTAGACGAGGCTACCTAGCGGGTTGCTCATAAAGCTGCTGATCTGCAGTTGGACTGGCATGACTGTATCTCTCGCAATCAATAGTCCAGATTGGCACTCTTGCGGAGCCAACCTGAGAGACGATGGACCAGGTTACTAAACTATCTCTATTATACCATTCTTTTTGTAAATTGGCAATATCTGAATGAGGCGACATCAAATTCTACTCATTATAGTCTTTCAGTCACTAATCTTACGGTTACATATGGCAGTCGTGTCCGCATTCTCTATCATGCCCGCTGCCAAGTGCCAGGTACTTGTGGTAGCCATCCCACCCTCCATCCTTCCGCAGGATATCCCAGTTCACGCCCTCGGCTGGTCAAACAGCAAAAGGGGATGAGCCAACCGGCTTCATCCCCTTCTTCCTGAAATAGATCATGCGCGAGAGAGGTCTCCTCTCTCGACCCGGGCACCTGCCCCCGATACTCTCGGAGAAAAGAACTCGGTGTCTGTATCCAGTTGCGGCGCCTGCTGATATCTACCGTTTGGTGTACTGCGGCGCCTTCCTGGCACGTTTGAGACCAGGTTTCTTGCGTTCCTTCTCCCTGGGATCGCGCGTCAAGAAGCCAGCTCTGCGCAGGGGTTTCCTCAGATTTGGGTCAGCCACCAGCAAAGCCCGAGCCACACCATGGCGGATGGCGCCCGCCTGGCCGGTAATACCACCACCCTTGACCAGGACGGAGAGGTTAAACGCAGTCTCATGGTCGGTCAATTGTAGTGGTGCCAGCACGCTCTGCCAGTCTTGGGGCCGGCCAAAATACTCCCGAAGTCCCTTTTCGTTGATGACAATCTCCCCGTTACCGGGATAGAGTCGAACCCGGGCTACGGCTCTCTTACGCCGACCTACCGCCTCATAGTACCGAACATCATTGGACATAGTTTCTCTCCCTACAGATCCAAAGGCTTGGGCTGTTGTGCCTGGTGAGGATGCGAATCGCCGGCATAGATCTTTAACTTCTTGATCATCCGCCGCCCCAGCTTGTTTTTGGGCAGCATCCCCTTGATTGCAGCCTGGAGCACACGCTCTGGGTGCTTATCCAGTTGCTCCCGCAATCTTATGCTCTTTAGCCCACCAGGATAGCCAGAGTGCCGATGATAGTATTTTTGATCTAGCTTGTGCCCGGTCACTCGTACCTTCTCTGCGTTGACAATGATCACAAAGTCACCGCAGTCGAGGTGTGGGGTAAAGGTTGGTTTATGCTTGCCTCTAAGAATTGGAGCAATCCTTGAAGCCAACCGGCCAAGGGTTTGGTTCTCTGCGTCTATGACGAACCACTCGTGTTCAATTTCCGCTGTCTTTCCCGTAAAAGTCCTCACTGCAAACTCCTTCACACTTGGCATAATCGACCCACATCAGGCACAAGCCCTGGGCTGGTGCGATTTTCCTAATCCTGCTGCGATCTCGACAATGCAAGATGGCCTCAAACTCCTTCAAGGACGTCTGTCCCAAACCCACCAGTACCAGCGCTCCAACTATGCTGCGTACCATCCGGTAGAGATAGGCATTGGCTTCAATGTCAAAGGTGAGATAAGTATCTCGCTTCTGCCATTCGGCACGAACCACCGTTCGTACCGTGTTCTCACCTTGTGGAGGTCGACCAAAGGCGGCAAAGTCATGGGTGCCTATCAGCCAGCGGCTGGCCTCGACCATCAGCTCCGCATCAAGCCGGCTAGTTATGTGCCAGGAAACTCGCCTCTCCACTGGCGAGCGCCACTGCCGGTTAAGAAGGGTGTAGCGATATGCCCTACACCGAGCACTGAAGCGAGGATGGAAGTCTTTTGCTGCCAAACCCATCTTCAATACAGCTACATCGTCGGCGAGAACTGCATTCAGGGCCCGATGCAGCTCAGCCACGTCATGCCGCCACTCAACCTCAAAACTGATAACTTGGCCTTGAGCGTGAACTCCCCGATCAGTCCGGCCAGCCCCAGTCACTCGGGTGGCTTTGCCTGATACCAGTTCAATCGCTCGCTCAAGTTCTCCTTGTACCGTCCGACCCTGTGCCTGGATCTGAAAGCCGTAAAAGTCTGTGCCGTCGTATTCCACTGTGGCCCGGAGCCGCAGCGACGGGCTCATCGTGTCACCCCTGGGTGCAGTCACTATCGCCAGCGATCTTGCTCACGCACTGGCGGTAGTTGGGCAAATGCCTCACTCCACCAATTCCAGGAGCGCCATCTTGGCAGCGTCTCCTTTGCGCATGCCCAATTTGAACATTCGGGTGTAGCCGCCAGGACGGTCCTCAAAGCGCGGTGCAATCTCGTCGACTAGCTTGTGGGCAATCTCTTTGTCTGTCAGCGTCGCCAGTACCTGGCGACGGGCGTGAAGGGCCATCCCCTGGGCCATCTTGGTTAGCGCCTCTTCTTCCCCTTGCTCAGCCAATTCTATGAGTTGCTCGGCCCGTTTGACGTTGAACCAAGCCGAGAGCTTGACTGTGTCCCGCTGCTTGGCCAATTCTACCAGCCGTTCGGGTCTGGCCTTGCGTGCCTTGGTCAGTGTATGTTCCGCCAGGGGGCGGATCGCCCGGGCCTTGGCCTCCGTCGTCCTGATCCGCTCGTGGCGGAAAAGCTCTGTCATCAGATTGCGATACAACGCTCGCCGATGGCCGCTTGACCGGTTTAGATGGCGACCTGCCTTACGATGTCTCATCTCTTGTCCATGCCTCCAAAGAAAACCTATCTTCCGTCTACGCAGCTGGCAGGGGCCAATAGCCTTTTGCTTCCAGCTTTTCCTTCAGCTCGTCCAGCGACTTTTGGCCAAAATTCCGGATGGCCAGGAGTTCGCTTTCATCCCTTTCCAGCTTTTCCAGGATCTCACCTACGTTGGCGATACCTGCTCGCTTCAAGCAGTTGAACGCACGCACCGATAGATCCAGATCCTCGATACTTGCTTCAGCAATCCGGTCGGGGATCCGGCTTTCCTCAACCTCAGGTTCCAGCTCCAAGGTTACATCCCCGAACTCTGCAACCAAAGCCAGGTGCCTTACGAGGATCTCGGCACTTGTGCTCAGTGCTTTCTCAGGCAAGATCGTACCGTCGGTCCAGATCTCCATGACCAAACGGTCATAATTGCTTACCTGCCCGATCCTGGCTCGGCTGACCTTAAAGTTGGCCTTGCGGATGGGGCTAAAGATCGCGTCAGTTGGTATCTCGCCCACGGGCAGCTTGCCCCGTTCCTCGGCTGGCGAATAGCCCCGCCCCTTGGCGACGGTCATTTCCATCTCCAGGTTGGCGTCGGCCGAGTCGGTAGTCGCAAGATACAGTTCAGGATTAACTACCTCAACAATGGGTGGACACACAATGTCACCCGCGGTTACGACTCCCGCACCTTGCACTTCCAAACGCAGTCGGGTCGAGTCTTCCACCTCGTCGCTGAACCTGAACCGAACTTGCTTCAGATTAAGGAGTAGAGATGTCATGTCTTCCCGAATGTGCGGGATCGTCGAGAATTCGTGGTGGATGCCTCTGACCTGGAGAGATGTGATGGCGGCTCCCTCCAGTGACGATAGCAAGACCCGACGTAGCGTGTTTCCCAGGGTGATCCCGTAGCCACTCTCGAGTGGCCCGATCACGAAACGACCATAGTCCCTGGCCTGGGCGTCGGCTTCAATTTTAGGCAATACCAGATTCAACAATCGGCACCCCCTCGTTCGAAGAACTACGACCTGCTGAGAAGAGCAATCCAATGTACCTAGCGGTGGACGGGATTGCTCTCTGCTTGGCTCAGCGGCTGTAGTACTCGACTATCAACTGTTCCTCAAGTGCAACATCGATGTCCCCCCGCTCTGGCAGGGCGAGGACGTGCCCCGTCATGGTCACGTCGTCCCTGCTTAGCCATTGGGGGACCGACCTGTGCTCCAGGTCTAGGGCAACCTCTTTGAAAAGAGTCTTGTGGCTGCTATTGGGGCGCACTGATACTACATCACCAGTCCGAACCAGGTACGATGGGATGTTCACCCTGCGCCCGTTGACTGCCAGGTGACCGTGGCGAACCATCTGGCGCGCCTGAGGCCGGGATGCCGCAAAGCCAAGACGGTATACAACACTGTCCAGCCGGCTTTCCAGGAGGATCAGCAGGTTGCTTCCTGTCAGTCCCCGGCGGCGCTCAGCCTCCTCAAAGTAGCGGCGGAACTGTCGCTCCAGCACGCCGTAAACCCGCTTGGCCTTTTGCTTGGCCCGCAATTGGATCCCATAGTCGGATGCTTTCCGCCGACGGAATTGGGACTGCTTGCCGTGCAGACCTGGTGGATAAGCACGTCGCTCCATGGCGCACTTTTGCGATACGCACCGCTCTCCCTTCAGGAAGAGCTTTTCCCCTTCACGGCGGCATAGCTTGCACACCGCGTCTTTGTATCTTGCCATTCTACCTCCAAGACCGAGTACCCGACAATCCGCCAGCGGTGGCCAGAGCCTCAGGCTCCTCCGCTACCCGAATCGGCGATACCTGGTTCCTATACTCTACGTCTCTTGGGCGGGCGGCACCCATTGTGGGGGATAGGGGTCACATCGGTGATTGTCTTGACGGTCAACCCCGCTGCTTGCAGCGAACGGATAGCCGCTTCGCGACCTGGCCCCGGCCCTTTGATATAAATGTCCAGTTCGCGCATTCCGTTGTCCTGAGCCAGCTTGGCCGCGCGCTGTCCTGCAAGCTGCGCTGCGTAAGGTGTACTCTTGCGCGAACCTTTGAACCCTGCGGTCCCGGCACTTGCCCAGGCGACGGTATTCCCCAGGGGATCGGTGATCGTGATGATGGTGTTGTTGAATGTAGCTTGAATATGGGCCCGGCCTCGTGGGATGTTTCGTTTCTCCCTACGTGGTCCACGCCTTGGCCCCCTACCTGTTCGTCCCATTGTGCCTCCCTACTTCTTGGCTCGCGCCCGGCGCTTGCCAGCCACTGTCTTGCGTGCGCCACGGTTCTGGCGCCCATTGGTCCGCGTCCGCTGACCACGCACCGGCAGGTTCTTGCGATGGCGAATACCGCGGTAGCAGCCGATCTCTTGCAATCGCTTGATATTCATGGCAATTTCGCGCCGCAGATCACCTTCTACCCGGTAGTTCCGATCAATCACCTCACGCAGCCTGGCGACCTCGGTCTCGGCCAGGTCCCGCACCCGTGTATCGGGCTCGATGTTGGCGATTGCCAAGATCTGCTGGCTGCTGCTGAGCCCAATGCCATAGATATAGGTCAGTGAGATTTCAACTTGCTTGTCTCGAGGCAGGTCCACACCCGCAATACGCGCCATCGTTCACCTCCTATCAATGGCCAATATCTTATCCTTGCCGCTGTTTGTGCCTTGGGTTCTCACAGATAACCCGCACGATTCCCCGGCGCTTGACGATTTTACACTTCTCACAACGTCGCTTCACAGATGGTTTGACTTTCATCTCTTACCTCTCCGCTGGATTCCCGCTAGAATCATGCGGGAATGACAGACACCCAGCCCACTGGCTATTTGAATGGCCTATGGCTGGGTCAGGATCTCCGGGCCATTCTTGGTGACAGCTATTGTGTGCTCAAAATGGGCCGAGCGTTTTCCGTCAGCTGTCACGACCGTCCAATCGTCGTCCAAGACCCTCGTTCGCCAGCCGCCGATGTTGACCATCGGTTCCAGGGCGAAAGTCATGCCTGGCCGCAACCGAATCCGACCCCCAATCCGGGGTTCGTGATAGTTTGGGATCTGTGGATCTTCGTGCATTTGGCGCCCGATCCCATGGCCCGTATACTCTCGCACGACCGAGTAGCCCTGACCTTCAACATAGTCCTGGATCGCTTGGGATATGTCCGTTGTCCAGTTCCCTGCCTCTGCGGTCGCGATTCCGACCTGCAGCGACCTGGCGGTCACATCCATCAACCGTTGGCTCTCGTCATCGATCTCGCCAACCCCCACGGTAATCGCCGAATCCCCGTGATAGCCCTTGTAGATGACGCCAACATCGACGCTCAGGATATCACCCTCATTCAAGACTCTCTTACCAGGGATTCCGTGCACGATTTCCTCATTGATTGAGGCACACACCATTCCGGGAAATCCTCGGTAACCTTTGAACGACGGAATCGCGCTATACTTGCCCACGATGATCTCATCGGCAATTGCTTCCAGATCACCGGTAGAGACACCAGGAGCAACTGTTTCCCGGATCTGGCCGAGCACTTCGGCGACGATACGGCCAGCTTGGCGCATCAGGGTCAATTCGTGCGCAGACTTTAGACTGATCATGATTCTCGGACGATATCAAGCAACTTGGCCTGGATTTCATCGATCCCAGGCTGGCCATCTACTTCGGCCAGCAAATCTTTTTCCCGATAGTAGTCGATCAGGGGTGCTGTCTGCTCAAAGTAGACCTGGATCCGGTATGCCTGGGTTTCAGGCGTGTCATCTGGCCGTTGATAGAGTTCACTACCGCATTTGTCACAGACGCCAGCTTGTAGGGGCGGACTAAAGATCTCGTGATACATTGCCCCACAGGCTTTGCATGTCCACCTTCCTGCCAATCGCGCCAGCAAGATGTCCTCATCCACTCTGATATAGGGCACAACGGCCAGTTCTGTACCCATGGCGATCATCAATTCGTCCAGAGCTTCGGCTTGGGCGACGGTCCTGGGAAAGCCATCCAGAATGGCTCCCTTGGCCGCGTCAGGTTGTGAAAGCCGTACGCGAACCATCGCCACGGTCACCTTGTCTGGCACCAGCTCTCCGCGCTCCATATAGCCCTTTGCCAGCAACCCCAACTCGGTGTCTTTTTTCAGGTTCTCACGGAACAGATCCCCGGTCGATACTTGCGGTATTTCCAGCGCCGCAGACAGGCGTTCTGCTTGCGTACCCTTGCCAGCCCCGGGGCCACCGAGCAATACCAGATACAACGCATCCGATGACATGTCCTGGCCTCCCTAACCCAGAATTCCCTTGCGCAGGAACTTGTCATAGTGACGCATCTGCAACTGAGCCTCAAGTTGGCGCATGGTATCCAGCACCACACCCACCACAATGAGCAATCCAGTTGAGGATATCAACATCACATTGCTGCCGCTGGTGATTCCTGCGCTGGTCCCTGGCAAGAGACCGACAAAGAGCCCGAGCAACCAGGGAAGAATCGCGACCGTACCCAGGAACAGAGCGCCTACCAAGGTAATGCGACGTACCTTCTGGGTCAGATACTCGGCTGTCCGCTTGCCTGGCCGGATGCCGGGGATGGAGGCGCCTTGCTTTCTCAGGTTCTCGGCCATATTCTGCTGTTGAAAGATGACGTCGGTGTAGAAATAGGTGAACGCGACGACCATCAAGAAGTACAGCGGCCAATAGATGTTGTACTGTGGGTTAAAGACCCTGTCTATCCAGTAGGCAACAGTCTCCATCAAAGTTGCAGGATCCTGGCCCAGCGGTGCCATGAAATAGCTGGCGATGGTGCTAGGAAAGACCAGAATGGCCTGGGCAAAGATGAGCGGGATCATGCCAGCCATGTTGACCCGCAGTGGAATGTGGGTTCGTACCGAGCGTGTCTGACGCAGCCGCCCTCCTCGCTGGCCGAGTGTCCGGCTGCTGTACTGCACCCAGATCATCAGCTTGCCCTCTTGGATGAACACGATACCAAAGACTGTGATCGTCGTGATGACCATGAAGAGAATGAGGGACAACCATTCCTGGGAAACGACCAGCCCCAGAAGCCGTTGCGGCAGCCGGGTAACGATTCCTCCCAGGATGATAATGGAAGTACCGTTTCCGATGCCTTGCTCGCTGATCAGCTCACCGAGCCACACAGCAAACATGGTACCGGCCGTCATGCTGGTCAGGATTGCCAGCGTCGTGAGCGGGGCAGCCTGAAAGCCAAACTGGTTGAGGATTGGTACTCCACCGCTCATTTGGGTCATAATCACCGCTTGACCGTAGCCTTGCAGCGCAGCCAGTGGCACAGTAAGATACCAAGTGTACTGGTTGAGCTTTGCCCGTCCCTGCTCTCCCTCTTGCTGCAGGCGCTCCAATGATGGGATGATCGGTGTCAACAGCTGCAGGATAATGGAGGCCGTGATGTATGGGTAGACACCCATCGCCATCACTGAGAAATTGGCCATCGCCCCGCCCGACAGAAGGTCGAGCAACCCCAGCAGCTGATTGGACTCGAACAGTTGGTTCAGGGCTGCGGTATTGACACCCGGCACCGGTACATGAGCTGCCAGGCGATAGATCGCCAGGATCAGGAACGTGTATAGGATCTTCTTGCGCAGGTCTGGCAGTGCGAAAGCACTACGGACAGCCTGGATCATGGATCCCTACCCCCTTCGGCCGCGTTTCACGTCCCACGGCAACTCCTCGACAGAGCCACCCGCCTCTTCGATCTTGGTACGGGCGCTAGCCGAGAACCGGTGGGCCTTGACCACCAAGGGCCGATCAATCTCTCCGTTGCCCAGGATGGCGACAGGCAGGGACGCGGCTTTGATGATCCCCGCTGCGGCCAGTGCCTTAGGTGTGACCTCTTCATTGGCCGCAAAGCCATCTAGACGGTATAGATTGACAGGTACATAGTGTACTCGAAAGACGTTGGTGAAACCCCTTTTGAAAGGTAGGCGCCGCACCAAAGGTAACTGACCACCTTCAAAGTAAGGTCCCTTACCGCCGCCAGCGCGAGCCCCTTGTCCCTTGGTACCGCGTCCCGCTGTCTTGCCTTGCCCGGCAGCAATCCCTCGTCCAACTCGCTTGCGTCGTTTTCTTGTCCCTTTCGGGGAATGCAAGTCATGTAGCTGCATTTTTCGCCCATCCCACTTGGCTAAACCTGAGGGGATCTGAAGGATCCCCTTACTTCCTTTACGGACTCATCCACGTGTATCAGGTGCCCGACCTTGTCTACCATGCCACGGATCACTGGTGTGTCATCTTGCTCGACGACATCCCCCAATCGGCGGAGGCCCAATGCGCGGATCGTTCCCTTCTGCCGGCGCGGATAGCCTATGCTACTTTTGACCCAGGTGATCCGCAATTTGCCCTCAGACGTGTCTGCCCCGCGGTCACTCATGAGCTTCCCCCCGCATCCAGAAAGGCAGGGCTCTGTCCATCGGCACCCCTCGGCGTTCCGCCACGATGGCCGGATCCTGCAGCTCCTGTAGTGCCTGCAGCGTCGCTTTTACGACATTGAGAATGTTGGCGCTGCCCAGCGACTTGGTAAGTATGTCTTTGATACCTGCCGCCTCCACAACTGCACGCACCCCACCGCCCGCAATGACGCCTGTCCCAGGCGATGCCGGCTTTAGCATCACCTTGGCTGCGCTGTAGCGCGTCGTAACCTCGTGGGGAATTGTCGTTCCTGCCAGCGGAACCAAGGTCATGTTCTTCCTGGCTCGTTCGGCCCCTTTACGAATGGCTTCGGGCACTTGCCTCGCCTTGCCCACGCCCACGCCAACGCTGCCGTTATTGTCCCCAACGATCACGACCGCGCGAAAGGCAAAGCGCCGTCCGCCCTTGACCACTTTTGCGGTCCGGGCGATGTGCACGACTCGCTCGTCGAGTCCGTCGCCTTCTTGCTCTCGGCCTCTTCCGCCTCTATTCTGTCTACGGCCCATCATCCCTCCACGTTGTCCAGATCACTGGCTTTCTTTGCATTTGCTCCGCACCGATCACATCGTTTCAGCTCGGGCTGAGCAAAAGGATACGATCTTTGCCAGTGACCCTAGAACTCCAAACCGCCCTCACGCGCCGCTTCAGCCAGGGCTTTGACCCGGCCATGATATTGATAGCCGCCCCGGTCAAAGACCACCTGCGTGATCCCTGCAGCCAGTGCCCGCTTGGCGAGCACTTCTCCCACGGTCTCCGCCTGGCCGATCTTGGCTTTGTCTTCCAATTCAGACCTCACCTCCTGGTCCATTGTGGAGACTGCCACCAAGGTGTGGCCCTGAGTATCATCGATTACCTGGGCATGAATATGCTTCAGGCTCCGAAATACGTTCAACCGGGGGCGCTCCGAGGTACCGTATACCCGTTTTCGCACACGTGCATGGCGACGTAGGCGCGCCATGCGCTTCCGCTTTGCTTTGTCCATGGTTCTCTTTGCCTCTAAGCCTGACCGACCCGGCCGGCCTTGCCAGCTTTGCGCCGCACGTACTCGCCCTGATAGCGGACTCCCTTGCCCTTGTAGGGTTCCGGGGGGCGCTGCCGTCGAATACGAGCCGCTATTTCGCCCACTACCTCTTTGTCGATGCCCTGGACTATCACAACTCGCCCGCCCCTCGGGACCTCAAAACTGATGTTTTCCGGGGCTTCAAACTCGATAGGGTGGGAATATCCCAGGTGCAGCACCAGGTTTTCGCCCTGCAACTCGGCCCGATATCCGGTTCCCACAATCTCCAGGGTCTTGGCGTATCCTTCCGAAACACCCGTCACCATGTTTGCCAGCAGAGCGCGGGTCAGTCCGTGCAATGCTTTGTGCGTGCGGTGATCGGTCGGTCGTTGCACCCGGAGAATTCCATCCTCTAACACAACCTCCATGTCGGGATGGAAGGACCGGGTCAACTCACCTTTTGGCCCCTTAACCGCCACGCGGCTTCCCTGAACGTCAACTTGCACTCTATCCGGCAAAGCGATAGTTTTCAAGCCAATGCGAGACATGATTTCCCCCTACCACACATAGCAAAGGACTTCGCCGCCTACACCCAGGCGCCGGGCCTTCCGGCCCGTCATTACTCCTTTTGGGGTGCTCACAATGGCGATCCCCAGGCCGCTCAGGACCCATGGGAGTTCTTGCTTGCCCTTGTATACCCGCCGGCCGGGTTTGCTCACTCGTTCCAGGGCAGCCACAATTGACCGCCGTTTCTCGTCGTATTTCAACCATACCCGAATATTGGGCTGCGGTCGCTCGTTCGTTACTTCATACCCCTGGATGTACCCTTCTTCCAGTAGAATCTGTGCAATGGCCACTTTGATCTTGGAACTGGGTATCAGCACAAAGGGTTTCCGTACCATCAGCCCGTTGCGGATCCTGGTCAGCATGTCAGCAATCGGATCGGTTACCAGCATACGTCACCTCACTTCTAATCGACTCTGGGAGTCTTGTTCACTCCACTTGAGTGCCGCTGCCCCAAATGCTTGGGTGCTTTGACCGCTCTTTGGTCGCCGTCGAGACTCTCAAAGTTTCTCGTATCCCCACGTCAGTTGGCCAGCAATGGCTACCAACTGGACTTGACTACCCCAGGGATCATGCCCTGATTGGCCAGTTCGCGGAAACAGATACGGCACAGCTTGAATCGTCGCATGTATCCTCTAGGCCGCCCACACAGAGTACACCGGTTTCGCACCCTGGTTGGATACTTGCGTCTTGTTTCCCGCACAATCATGCTTGTCTTTGCCACATTTCCTCCTCAAACCGTGACTGTCCGCCCCGCGTCCCCTCAGAACCCCATGGAGCCATTGGGCCAGAGAGCCATGCTACAACGGCTCAACCCTGCCAAAGGGCATCCCCAAATGTCTCAGCAGTTGAAGCCCTTCTTCATCGGTATTGGCCGTGGTCACGATGGTGACCTCAAAGCCCCGGATCTTGTCAATCGAGTCGTAGTCAATCTCTGGGAAGATCAATTGCTCTCTTAGACCCAGGCTATAATTGCCACGGCCGTCGAACGAGTCGGGGGAAAGTCCCCGAAAGTCACGCTGGCGTGGGAGGGCAATGTTGCACAAGCGATCCAGAAAATCCCACATCCGGTTGCCGCGCAGGGTTACCTTTGTGCCAATAGGGTTCCCCTCCCTCAGCTTAAAGACCGCAATGGATTTGCGTGCCCGCGTGACGATGGGCCGCTGTCCCGTGATGGTGGTGATATCTTGTACTGCGGCATCCAGTGCTCTGGCATTCTGCAGAGCCTCGCCCAGTCCCACGTTCACCACGATCTTTTCCATGCGCGGTACCTGCATAATGTTCTGGTAGCCCAGCTCTTTCTGCAGGGTTGGTACCACGTGCTCGCGATATAGATCCTTCAATCTTGGCATCCGTCAGCTCCCACTTTGCCCTTGGTCAGCGGGCTAGTCTATCGCCTCGTCACAGCGCTTGCAGTACCGGGCTCTGGAGCCATCATCAAAGACTCGAAAGCCCACTCGAGTAGCCTCTTTGCACGAGGGGCAGACCAACATCACGTTCGAACTGTGGATGGGCGCTTCTCGCTCAATCCGACCTACTTGCGTCTTCACGTCGCCCGTACGGCGTTGGTGTTTGATGATGAGATTGACGCCCTGGACTACGACCCGATCCTTGCTGTGATCCCGGTTCACTTTCCGGCGGAAGCGGTCGATTTCGTAGCCTCGAACCACTCTGTGTACCGTGCCCTGCAGCTTTTTCCCTTCGCGCCGGGAAGCGGCTGCATCCCTGCCGGCAATGATTTCAACTGTGTCACCCCTCTTGATCCGTTCCATGTTTCTCTCTCCAGCTCCCGTCACAAGACCTCGGGGGCCAGTGACACGATCTTCATGAACCCGAGTTCGCGAAGCTCACGGGCCACCGGGCCAAAGATGCGCGTTCCCTTTGGATTCTTTGCCTGGTCCAAGATCACGGCGGCGTTATCATCGAACTTGATGTAGGAACCATCGCGCCGATGCACCTCTTTGGCCGTGCGCACGATCACCGCCTGGACCACGTCTCCCTTTTTGACAGATCCTCCCGGGGCGGCACTCTTGACCGTGGCGACGATCACATCACCTACACCCCCATAGCGCCGCGTCGAGCCACCCAAGACACGGATACAGAGTACTACCTTGCCCCCGGTATTATCGGCGACTTTAAGCCGGCTCTCTTGCTGAATCATCGTTATCCTCCAGCCTTCCCCCTGCCCGTTTTGTAGGGAGCCAGGGGTTGCTGCTACTCTAGACTGGTCCCAAGATTGGACGGTGTGTCGCGAACCTCGCCCCAAAGAGGGCACCCTTGCCAAAGCATCCGGATGGTGCGCGACGGAAAACCCTCATTCCAAAGATCAACTCTGGTTCAAGATCTCGGTAACAAGCCAACGCTTTTCCTTGCTCATGGGACGCGATTCGACAATCTTGACCAGGTCGCCGATCTGACAGGCATTTTCGCCATCGTGTGCCTTGAGCTTTTTTCGCATGGTGATCACTTTTCCGTAGAGCCGATGCCGTTTGCGCCGTTCCACCTGGACGACCACCGTTTTATCCATCCGGTTGCTCAGTACGCGACCAACCAGGGCCTTGCGGTTTTCGTAGGACCGTGAGCGTTCCGTCATTCTATCTCCTGCTCTCGCATGCGTCTGATCTCTTTCGCCCTGAGAACGGTGTTCAGCCGGGCAACCTCTCGGCGCATCTGACCCAGACGGGCACTATTTCGCATTTGGCCAGTGGAGAACTGGAACCTCAGGTTGAACATTTCAGCGTAAGCGTCGTCCAACTTGACCTGGATCTCCTCTGGCGTCATCTCCCAGATTTCCCGCGATTTCATCCTGTCCCTCCGGCTATCTCCTGGCGGGTGACGAACTGAGTCTTGATGGGCAATTTATGAGCGGCCAACCGCATTGCCTCGCGGGCGAGGTCTTCCTGAACGCCTGACATCTCAAAAATCATGCGTCCAGGTTTTATCACGGCCACCCAGTGATCCACCGCACCCTTTCCGGCTCCCATACGGGTCTCTGCCGGCTTGGCAGTCACTGGCTTGTCAGGAAAGACCCGAATCCAGAGCTTTCCGCCGCGCTTGACGTGGCGCACAATGGCCCGGCGTGCTGCTTCAATCTGACGACTGGTCATCCAGCATGGTTCCATCGCCTGGAGACCATAATTTCCGAAAGAAAGGGTATTGCCGCGACCGGCTTTGCCTTTCATCCGTCCTCGATGTGCCTTACGGTATTTTGTACGTTTTGGCATCAACATGATACACTCTCCCGTGTTGCAGTCGGATCTTTGGTCCTGGTCGGTAGGATCTGCCAGCCTGGATCCTCAACCAAAGACCCAACTGCTCTGCGACTGCCAAATCTGGCTGGTTGCTACCGACACCAACGGCTACCCGTCTAGGCGCTGACCGTTTCTTCGATCTCTCGTTCCGGCAACACATCTCCTGTATAGATCCAGACCTTGATGCCAATGCGGCCAAAGGTCGTCAGGGACTCGGCCTGGGCATAATCAATGTTGGCGCGCAGTGTGTGGCGAGGGACTCGTCCCTCACGGACTGTCTCGCGACGAGCCATCTCTGAACCGAACAAGCGCCCCGCGCAAGTTACCATCGCTCCCTGCGCACCGAACCGCATGGCTCGCTGAATTGCCTGGCCCATGGCACGCTTGTGCGAAATCCGCCGCTCAATCTGCTGGGCGATTCCCTCGGCCACCAGGAAAGCATTCAATTCGGGCCGCTCTACCTCTTCCACATCCACGTGGATTTTCTTGCCCGTCAGAGCTTCCAGGTCTTTGCGCAAGGCGTTGACGTTGGCCCCTTTCCGCCCGATGACAATGCCCGGCTTGGCAGTCCAGACTTTGACCGACACCTGCCGCGCCTTTGGAAATCGCTCGATCTCGATGTCCGCGATGCCAGCGTGACCCAAATCGTTGCGGATGAGCTTGCGTATCTTTAGGTCCTCACCCAGCAGGTCAGCGTATTCTTCCTTCTCCGCGTACCAGCGAGCTTTCCAGTCCTTGATGTATCCTAGCCTGAAGCCGTAAGGATGTACCTTTCGCCCCATGCAGTCCCCCCTAGAACTCTGTTGCCGTTCGTTCTCGTAGAATCACAGTGATATGTGACGATCGCTTCAGGATCGGCTTGAATCTTCCGCGCGCTCCAAACCGGCGCCAACGGCGGGTAGGACCGCCATCAGCAGATATGCTCGCGATATACAGATCTTCCGCTGCCATCCCAAAATTGTTCTCTGCGTTTGCCACGGCCGACTTGACCAGTTTGTACACCGAGGAGGCGGCCCGTTGGGGCATTAGATTCAAGACGCCCAAGGCCTCCTCCGCATCCATGCCCCGTACGCTATCGACGACGAGGCGCACCTTGCGCGGTGACTGGGGTACAAAACGGTGTTGGGCCCGGACCTCAAAGTCTTCCATACCTGCCCCCTATACTCTCGACACTCGCGTGGTTCTTTCCCTCCTGGAATGCCCCCGGAAGGTCCGAGTCGGTGCAAACTCACCCAGCTTGTGGCCGACCATGTTCTCGCTGATATAGATCGGCACGTGACGTCGCCCATCGTGCACTGCTATCGTGTGGCCTACCATTTGCGGGAAGATAGTCGAAGCACGAGACCAAGTCTTGACGACCCGCCGGGGCACGCCAGGCCGGTTCATCTCCTCGATCCGATGCAACAGTTTGGGGCTCACGTACGGTCCCTTTTTCAGTGATCTCGACATCTTTTTACCTCCACGCCGGTTGTACGACCTGCGCTCGATCCTGCTCAACGCGTTGTCCGCGCTGCGTGATTACCGTTTCTTCCGTCGTCGCCGCACGATCCACTTGTCAGTGGATTTGTTGCGCCGGGTCTTTTTACCCAGCGTGGGCTTGCCCCATGGCGACTTTGGACTGGGCATACCGATGGGCGACCTTCCTTCACCGCCCCCATGTGGGTGAGAAGCCGGATCCATGGCCGAGCCTCGGACCGATGGGCGGAACCCAAGCCATCGCTTCCGTCCTGCCTTGCCCAGTTTGATGTTGCCATGATCGGTGTTGCCTACCTGGCCGATGGTGGCCATGCACTGAACGTTCACCAGCCGGACCTCGCCCGATGGCAATCGGATGTGCGCGTAGCGACCTTCTTTGGCCAATAGCTGGGCCGAAGTACCCGCTGCACGAACCAGTTGGCCACCCTTACCGATGTGCAACTCGATGTTGTGGATGGTCGTTCCTACAGGGATGTTCACAATTGGCAGGGCGCTGCCTACTCGAATCTCGGCTTCTGGCCCCGACATGACCATGTCGCCCACTTTGAGCCCCACCGGGGCAATGATGTAGCGCTTTTCTCCGTCAACGTAGGCCACCAGGGCGATCCGGGCTGAGCGATTGGGATCGTACTGGACCGAGTCCACACGCCCAGGAACACCAGCCTTGTCACGTTTGAAATCAACAACGCGGTAGCGACGCTTGTGGCCTCCGCCGCGGTGCCGGACGGTGATTTTTCCCCGGAAATTGCGCCCGGCTCTTTTTTTCATGGGGCGGAGCAGCGCCTTTTCAGGCTTTGAGCGGGTAATCTCCTCAAAGGAGGAGACGCTCATTCCCCGCCGACCGGGCGATGTAGGTTTATAGACTTTGATCGGCATCTCTTACTCCTGTCCGCAGTGCGATGTTCGATGTCCGCTGTTCGACAAGATTGGACCTCGAACGTCCAACGCTCAACCTCGGACTCTTAAACTCCTTCGAAAAAGTCCTGGATCCGCTCTCCTGGCGCCAATGTTACAACTGCCCTCTTCCAAGCAGGCCGTGTCGTGATGGTCTTGCGCCCCAGTTTCCGTCGTTTTGGCTTCATGATCATGGTGTTCACGGCCAAGACCTCCACGTCAAAAACCATTTGGACTGCCTCTTTGACCTGAAGCTTGTTGGCGCGGCGGTCCACCTCAAATACGTATTGGTTGTCATCGCGCTGAAGATCTGTCTTTTCCGTCAATATCGGTCGTTTCAAGACCTGATAGATGTGCATAACACCTCTCCTGCACCCGGATTCAGTCTGATGCGTGAACCCGATCCTGGCCCAAAATCCCTTCGATCACTTCCAAGGAAGCCAGCGGCACCAGGATGTAATCAAACTTGAGCAAGTCCCTCACGTTGAGATACTGTGCGACCAGCGTCTGGACCTTTGGCAAGTTGCGCACCGAACGCAGAATAACCTCGTCACGCTGGGGCAACAAGATCAAGGCCGACGAATCGATCCCCAGATTCCGCAGGGCGCCCATGACTTCCTTCGTCTTTGGTTCCGCCATCTCTAAGGTATCAAGCAACACTAACTGTGACGCGGCTGCCTTGACTGACAGAACAGAACGCAAAGCCTGGCGTCGCATCTTGCGCGGCATCTTTTGGCGGTAGCTGCGCGGGGTTGGCCCAAATACGGTTCCTCCGCCTCGCCACTGAGGGGACCGGATGCTTCCCTGGCGGGCACGGCCGGTACCCTTTTGACGCCAAGGCTTCCGACCACCCCCGCGGACCTCACTACGTGTTTTGGTCTTGTGCGTCCCCAAGTGCGCGTTGGCCATCTGGCGAACCAATGCTTGGTGCATCAGTGCCTGGTTGATTGGCACATCGAAAATATCAGCTCTCAACTCGGCTTCGCTTACCTGCTCACCCTGCGTATTATAGACAGGCACTTCCATTTGCCACTACTCCTCATCGGATCCCTGATGGGCCTTGCCCTGGACTACTTGCGCACCTTCTTCATCAGTCGTGTCTTGCGCGCCTGCCGAATCATCAGCAATCCATTTTTCGCTCCAGGCACTGCTCCCTGCACCACGAGCAGGTTCCGTTCCGGATCCACCAACATCACCTTCAATGCCTGAACGGTGACGCGATCGCCGCCCATCCGGCCGGGCATTCGCTTGCCCTTGAAGACACGCCCTGGCGTGGTGCATGCCCCGATTGAACCCGGGGCGCGCAGCCTGTCGGACTGGCCGTGGGTCTTGGGACCTCCACTAAAGCCATGTCGCTTCACCACGCCGGCGAATCCTCTGCCCTTCGTGGTCCCGACTACGTCGACATACTCGCCTGCATCAAAGACATCAACCGTCACTTTCTGACCTTCTTCCAACTCAAGGCCAGCGATGTCGTCCGGGTTCATCCGGAACTCTCGCAGGTGACGCAGTGCCGACAGATTGCTCTTTTGCAGATGCTGCAACTGGGGCTTGGTCAGGTGTTTGGGCTTGGTTTCTTCAAAACCCAACTGGACGGCCGCATAGCCATCCCGTTCCACCGTTTTGATTTGGGCAACAAAGCAAGGACCAGCTTCGATGACTGTGACCGGGACGACTTCCCCCTGCTCATCAAAAATCTGGGTCATCCCGACCTTTTTGCCTACAATGCTTTTCATTCTTACCTCCCAGGGACTGCCAGGCTAGGCGGGCCCGCATCATCCCTTCGGGCTGGCAGTCTGCAGGCTGGTTGTACCGTACACTTGCCAGCTCGATGGCGTAGGCTCTCAGGTTTCAGTTTGCAGCCGCATCAATATCAGCGGCTGACAGCTAAACGCTGAAGGCTCTCGGTTGTTAAAGCGTTATTTCGATGTCGACCCCGGCTGGCAATTGCAGCCGCATAAGCTGGTCAACCGTTTTCGAACCTGGCTCGACGACATCGAGCAACCGCTTGTGGGTTCGTATCTCGAACTGTTCCCTTGAATCCTTGTCGATGAAGGGCCCACGGATCACCGTGAATTTCTCGATGCGAGTTGGCAGTGGCACCGGGCCAACTACATTAGCACCCGTTCGCTCTGCCGTATCCACTATTTGCCGCGCTGACTGATCCAGTATGCGGTGATCGAAAGCCTTGAGTCGAATTCTGATCTTCTGCTTGGCCATGGCCCCCTCGAAAACGAGCTACTCTATTTCACAATCTCGGTGATGACACCCGAGCCAACGGTTCGGCCGCCTTCGCGCATGGCGAATCGGGAACCAGCTTCCAGGGCCACCGGCACGATCAATTTCACACCCAGGCTCACATAGTCCCCGGGCATGACCATCTCTACGCCTTCCGGCATCTCCACCGCCCCTGTCACATCCAGGGTGCCAATGTAGAACTGTGGCCGGTACCCGGCAAAGAAGGGCGTATGCCTGCCGCCCTCATCCCGCCGCAAGACGTAGACCTCACCTGTGAACTCTGTGTGCGGCTTGATGCTTCCTGGCTTGGCCAGCACCTGTCCCCGCTCTACTTCCTCACGATCGATGCCCCGCAGCAGACAGCCAACGTTGTCCCCGGCCATGCCCTCGTCGAGGATCTTGCGGAACATCTCCACCCCGGTGCAAACGGTCTTGACCGTTTCTTTGATGCCAATGATCTCGACTTCGTCCATGGTATGGATCATTCCCCGGTCCACGCGACCGGTGACCACGGTGCCCCGTCCCTTGATGCTGAACACGTCCTCGATGGGCATCAAGAAAGGCTTGTCGACGTCGCGCTCAGGCGTCGGGATGTACTCGTCCACCACTCGCATCAACTCCCAGATGCAAGCATACTCGGGGGCGTCCAGATCCTCGTTGGTGCTCTCCAGGGCGTCGCGCGCGCTGCCGCGGACGATGGGAATGTCATCACCGGGGAAGCCGTAGCTGCTGAGCAGCTCGCGAAGCTCCAACTCGACCAGTTCGAGCAGTTCCGGGTCGTCCATCATGTCGGTTTTGTTCAAAAAGACGACCATGGCCGGCACTTCAACCTGACGCGCCAGCAAGACATGCTCGCGGGTCTGGGGCATGGGCCCATCAGGAGCAGCCACGACCAGGATGGCGCCATCCATCTGTGCGGCGCCGGTGATCATGTTTTTGATATAGTCGACGTGCCCTGGGCAGTCGACGTGGGCATAGTGCCGGTTCTCGGTCTCGTACTCGACGTGAGCGATGGCGATGGTGATACCGCGGGCCTTTTCCTCAGGTGCGTTATCAATGGAATCAAAGGCCCGGAAATCGGCCCAGCCCTTCATCCCCAAGGTCTTGGTGATAGCCGCGGTCAAGGTTGTCTTGCCGTGGTCAATGTGGCCAATGGTGCCCACGTTCACATGTGGTTTTGTTCGCTCGAACTTTGCCTTTCCCATTCTGGTGCTCCTTTTTCTTCATACCGGTTGCAGGTCGCACAACCCACAAAACCGCGCCATTCTACCTCATAAGCGGATCCATGGCAAATCCACAGGGGACTGTTACCTGCGCCAGCCCATCAGAATCTGTTCCAGTACCTCTGGCGCCACCTCGTCATAGTGATCGAACTCCATCGTAGAAGTGCCCCGACCTTGGGTCATTGATCTCAGGTCCGTGGTATAGCCAAACATCTCGGCTAGAGGAACCATGGCCCTTACAGCTTGCATTCCTGTGCCTCGGGGCTGCAAGCCCTCGATCTGTCCCCCACGAGCACTAAGATCGCCGATAAGCGCGCCACTTGACTCGTCCGGCGCCACGGCTTCCACGCTCATGATTGGTTCTAGCAAGACGGGGGCGGCTTTTTCCACGCCATTCCGCAGGGCCATTGAGGCCGCGGCGCGAAGTGCCATGTCGGAGGCTTCATCCTCCTCATACTCCCCGTCAACGAGCGACACGCGCAAATCCACAAGGGTGTAGCCGGCGAGCACTCCGCCATCCAGTGACTCACGGACACCGGCTTCCACCGCGTCAACTTGCTCCTGGGGAAAGACGTTCCTCTTGGTCTTGTTCACAAACTGAAAGCCAGCGCCAACAGGAAGCGGCTCAAGCTCTAATACAACGCGACCATACTGGTTGTGTGCTCCCACCTGGCGGACAAGCTCGCCTTCGCTCCGTGCCTCGCGTGTGATTGTCTCACGGTAGGCTACCTGTGGCTTGCCGACGTTGGCCATCACCCGAAACTCGCGCAGCATGCGGTCGACCAGGACTTCCAGATGCAGTTCCCCCATGCCGCTGACGATCAACTGGCCGGTATTCTCGTCGGTTCGCACCCGAAAGGTGGGATCCTCCTCCGCCAGCCGCCGGAGGGCTTCGTTCATCTTGTCCTGGTCCGCCTGTGTTCGCGGCTCGATGGCCACGGCGATCACGGGTTCAGGAAACTTGATCGACTCCAGGACAACCTGATGGGTGAAATCGCACAGGGTCTCGCCGGTGAATGTGTCCTTCAATCCCACCGCCGCTGCGATGTCGCCCGCCTCGATCATTGGTAGTTCCTCGCGGCGGTTGGCATACATCCGCAGTAGCTTGGACACCCGCTCTTTTCGCCCTTTGACCGAGTTCCATACCGTACTGCCAGCCCGTACCCTCCCCGAATAGATGCGCAGGTAGACCAAGCGCCCCACGTACGGATCCGACACCACCTTGAAGGCCAGAGCAGCGAAAGGTCTGGTCTCGTCGGGGTAGCACTTCCACTCGTCACCTGTACGAGGATTCACGCCCGGCATGGGCGGCACGTCCAAGGGCGATGGCAAATAGTCTACTACGGCATCCAGAACTGGCTGGACCCCCTTATTTTTGAGTGCCGAGCCACAAAGTACCGGTACCAGATTCCCCCGGAGTGTGGCCTCGCGCAGCGCGCGCCGCAACTCATCGACCGGGATTTCTTCCCCGTCCAGATACTTTTCCATGATCTGGTCATCGTACTCGGCCACCTGCTCCAAGAGGTTGTCTCGGTGCTCCAGAGCAAAGACCTGCAGCTCGTCCGGGATGGCCGTAGCCTCCTGGACAGTGCCCAGATCGTCGGTATAGATGATGGCTTGCATGGTCAGCAAGTCCACGATGCCGATGAACCTATCTTCGGCGCCTATCGGCACCTGGATCGCCACGGGGTTTGAGGCCAATTGCTCCCGGATCATTGTCACGGTGCGCCAAAAGTCCGCCCCCATACGATCCATTTTGTTAACGAAACAGATCCGTGGTACCTGATACCGGTCGGCCTGACGCCAGACCGTTTCCGATTGGGGCTCTACCCCTGCCACGGCATCGAAAACCACCACGCCTCCGTCCAGTACGCGCAGACTGCGCTGGACTTCGGCGGTAAAGTCGATATGGCCCGGTGTATCTACGATGTTAATCTGAAAATCGCGCCAGAAGCAAGTCACGGCTGCCGAGGTGATGGTTATGCCCCGCTCCCGCTCCTGCGCCATCCAATCGGTAACGGTTGTCCCATCGTCCACGCTGCCCATGCGATGCGTGCGGCCTGTATAAAAGAGGATCCTCTCTGTCGTCGTGGTCTTGCCCGCATCAATGTGGGCGATGACCCCGATGTTCCGTGTGCGCTCGAGAGGAATGGCCCTGGACATGGACAACCTCGCAGAATGACCAACGAAAAACAAACAATGACCAACAAGCCATCAGGGTTGGTCATTGTTTAGTTGATTCATTGGCCACGAACTGCCTACCAGCGGTAATGAGCAAACGCTCGGTTTGCCTCCGCCATTCTATGCGTGTCTTCACGCTTTTTGACGGTCTGCCCCGTATTGCTGGCGGCGTCCATAATCTCGTTGGCCAGTTTTTCTGCCATAGTCTTGCCAGGTCGCTGTCGCGTGCTGTCGACGAGCCAGCGGATGGCCAAGGACATCTGGCGCTCGGAGCGGACCTCTACCGGCACCTGATAGGTTGCACCACCTACCCTTCGGGGCTTTACCTCAAGGAGCGGCGTTGCGTTCTTGACCGCCTGCTCAAATACCTCCAGGCTGGGACGCTTGGCCCGGCCCTCGACGATGTCAAGAGCGTTGTAAAAAATGCGTTGTGCCGTGCTCCTCTTGCCGTGCTGCATCAGCTTGTTAATAAAGCGCGCAACCAGAACACTATTGTATTTGTTATCCGGTGCGATGTCCCTCTTTGGAGGACGATTCCGTCTTGGCATATCTATATCCCCAATCTCTAGATAATCACCGATTTTTTGGGCAGCTTGGTCCCGTACTTTGAGCGGCCTCGCTTGCGGCTGTCCACTCCGTCAGAGTCCAGCGCACCACGGATGATGTGGTAGCGCACACCGGGTAGGTCCTTGACACGACCACCGCGCACCAACACCACCGAGTGTTCCTGCAGCCCATGTCCCTCACCGGGGATGTAGGCCGTGACCTCAACGCCATTCGTCAAGCGCACGCGTGCGATCTTGCGCAGCGCCGAGTTGGGCTTCTTGGGCGTCATGGTTCGTACCTGGGTGCATACGCCACGCTTCTGGGGGTTGCCTTTTTGCTGCCGCGTTGTCTGCCCCTTGAGCGCATTGGAGCTATAGCGCAGGGCAGGTGCTTTTTCCTTTTTCGACTTGGGCTTGCGCCCTTTTCTCACCAACTGATTGATCGTGGGCAACTCGCCCCTCCCTTTCGTTGCTCTGTGTGCTGCATGTCCGAACCCGCGCCTGGTTCCCCCTGGATCTGGGATCCAGCAGAGGTGGCGGGGCGCTCATCGCTGTCTCCAGACATGTAGAGGGCCACCGCCAATGGGCCGCGATGGCCTTCCCTTGCTCCCCGACCTGGATTGTGGGCAGCTATTGGGCTGGACAAATCGACTCGCGAAAGTCAACTTTAGCACAGGTCAAACCAAAAGTCAAATCTCTTTTCCCGCTCGACCGCCCGACTCTCATCCCAGAGAGCCCTGGCCCCGTGTCGGGTGCTAGAGAGCGAGTATTCGGAGAGGTTGCTAGGCCAAGACGCGCAGGAGTTCATCCCGCTCGAAGGTTGGCATTGGGATCAGTCCTTCATCAGTTTCGATGAGTACAGTCGATGGCCCATCCACTACCCGTCCGATGATCGCTGCCTCGATGCCCTCGCCAGCTAACGCTTCCACCATCAATGCCGATTCTTCCGGGGCGCAGGCAACCAGCAGCGCGCCAGAAGCCAGGACGCCCAGTGGATCCAGATCCAGGGCCTGGCAGAAAGCGACGGTCTCTGGAAACTGGCGTACCTGAGCCAGATCCACCACGAGTCCATTCCCAGAGCCCTGGGCCATCTCCCACAGCCCTGTGGCCAAACCACCCTCCGTGGGGTCGTGCATGGCGTGGGGCTGGCCGGCACGGCACAGGACCTGGGAATCGGGCACGACGCTGATGCCGGGTTCCTTCAGGAAGCGCCGGCCCCGAGCTACCAGCTCCGTGCCGACCTGTTCTTTGAGTCGATCACCCACCTCCAGGGCCAAGACGGCTGTGCCCTCGATGGCGATACCCTTGGTCAGAATTAGGTGGTCGCCCACCTCCGCACCGGCCGTGCGTACCAGGTCCGCCTTTTCCATTTCTCCCAGCATGAAACCCACGGCAATGGGCCGGTCTAGCCCATAGGTGATCTCTGTATGGCCACCACACAGCACGATCCCCAATGCCTGGCAGGCCTCGTATACCTGAGAAAAAATCTCTTCGACCCGTGCCTCATCGGATCCCTCTTCCGGGAGCAGGAGCGTAAGCAGCAGCCAGCGAGGCATGGCACCCATGGCCGCGACATCGTTGGCATTGACGTTGACCACGTACCAGCCGATTTCGTCCGTGATGAAGGTAATGGGGTCTGTCTTGGCCACCAGGTAGCGGTCGCCCATGTCCAGGACCACCGCATCTTCGCCGACCCGCGGGCCTACCACGATCCGCTCGTCCTGCCCTGTGTAGCGCTCCAGCATCGTTTGCAGGAACGCCATCGGCAGCTTGCCAAGGCCAAAAGATTCTGCTTGCATGGCTTTTTTCACCTTCTCTGCTGCACAGAGAGAGGGCCTCCCCAGTTGAGGAGGCCCTCCCTTGACGTACGCGCCGTAGCCTACCAGATGAATCGAGGCGATGCTACGGCGCTTGGTGTACTACTACAGTCCATGGGCACCACCTCCCTTTTCTATGATAGCTCGTGATGATAAACTGCTGCAGGCTCCACGTGACGACCATTATCTCACAGAATGGCGCTTTTGTCAAACGCGTCAACTGGTCGTGTTTCAACCAGTTGCCTGGAGCTTTTCGAAGCACCCTTCGACATGCTCAGAAACTTACATTGCATGGCGCGGCTGCCTCCTGCAGCCGGATGTAGTGCCATGTACTACCACTCGTACCGGACCGTGTACGTCACCTCCGTCTCGCCGTTTGCCTCCACAGGCACATGATACTCGATGGTCCGGGCGTCGGTCTTGAGATGCTCGTGGCTCTCCTCCAGGATCTTCCACTCGGTCCAGCGGAACAGGTGCTCCACGATGCGTACCTCGATGTCCTCGCTCTTGTGGTTGCGTAGTGTGATCTCGTAGGATTCTTCGATCCAGTCCTCGTCATATTCTGCCTTGAAATCGGTCTGGATCCGTTCGCCGACAACGTCAAAGGCGTCACCGATGTAGAGACGTACCTGCTCGTCTTTCGGTGTGTGATCGATGGCGTCTTCGCCAATGAGCAGTGTTGAGCCATCGATATCCTTCTTGTATACCCGCAGCGTTCCCCTGGGCAGCGGTACCCCCAGCCCCTCGTCCTCGCCGTTCTTGAATTCCAGCATGACCATGACCTTCTTGTTGGAGGCGGTGCCGTAGTTGGGGTCGTCGATGGGCTGGTAATAGCCCGGGAAGTGCATTTGGGCTCCGTCGTAGACAAAGAACTTTTCGGCAGGGACATCGCTGCCGGTCACGAACTCTATTTGCTTGGTCTGCTGGTCCTTGACCGTCACCGGCCGTTGGATTTCATAGAGGTGATATTCGAAAAAGGAACGTTCTTCTACCTGATCGGCTCGGGCCTCCCCTGCGGCAAAGGCCATCTCCTTTTCTACCGCATAGCCGTCGGCTGGCGCCCGGTGGATATCACCGGCAATGAGCTTGAGTTTGGCATCGGGATAGCTGGTCCCACTGCGGTTGTCCAGCGTCACCCAGCCATCCAGGTCGATGCTCTGATCATTGTCAGCCAACACGACGATATAGTCGGATTGCCAGTTCATGCCATGCGTAAGGTAGGTAACCTCCACATCCTGGCTACCGCCCTGGGCCGTCTCCACCCGCCAGACGAGCGTGGGGCGGGTGATCAGCCCCTCTGGAAGGGCCGGGAAGGCGAATTCCTTGATCCGCTCCAGCCGGATTACCTTCACCTGTCCGTTGTCATCCTGTAGGATGACGTCGTCGTGGCCGCTGAGAAGCGTCCCGGAGTACTCTTGCCCATCCTCGGTCACCACGCCAATCTGCATGTCCACGTACTTGTTAAGCATCTTGGCCGAGTTGACGATATCGTACTCGTAGTTTTGTTCGAGTACGATGGTCCCATCTGGGTCGGTGAGCGATCGGAAGTGAACGCTGGTGGGGTCAATCTGGGCTGCCACATCCCCAAAGCGTACTTCGTTCAACCCTGCCGACAGGTCTAGCCTACGAGGGTCCTTCACCAGGGCCAGGTTCTGGTTGTAGACAGCCAATTCCAGGCCCTCGCCCTGAGCCGCCGCCTGACTCGCCCATAGACCTCCACTCAAGACAGTGGTACTCAACAGGGCCAGCGTTGCTGCTATCGCTGCCCAACCTAACCATCTTCTCTTTGCCATTCGATCTCCTCCTCTTGGGCACGCATATGCCCTGCCATCTATCTTAAGGACGTTGCCGTCCCCTCATTGGTTCCACCTGGGAGTCGCCAAGCGATGCTCCAGAACAGTTTCTGGCTCTCTTCCACTCGGACCGAGACCTGGGCGAGCGCTAAGTCGAGCTGTCCCTGACTTGGTATCAGGGATAGATGGTCTCGACGCGTGGCGTCCCTTCGCCGTTGTCCAGGAACCGGGGCCGGAAAGCGTCTTCAATCCAGAAGGGCCAAAGCTCGGCCTCAGCTAGTCCTTCCTCTGTGACGTGGACGCGCAGCAGATCACCGCGCATAGCTGCTGGACGGGGGATGTCAAAGAGGGCATCACCCAAGCTGTAGACGATGAGGCCCTGCTTGTACTGCTCTACGGTTTGCGTAACATGGGGATGATGCCCCACAACCAAGGCCGCGCCGGCATCGATTGCCGCCCGGGCCACGGCCATCTGGCCTGGAGAAGGTTCGTCTGCATACTCGGTACCGGCGTGCAACAAGACGACGACAAGGTCCGCCTGCTCCCGCGTCGCTCGGACGCTGGCCTGCACGGCGCCCGGCTCGGCCCAGGCCACACGATCTGTTGCCGGTACGTCCGCAGAGCCGTTCCAGCGGAGTGCCGCGTAGCCCAGGACTGCCACTCGTACCCCATTCAGGTTGAACAAAGTTGGTCGGTGGTTTTGTGAGCTATCGTCCGACGCCCTTGCTCCGATGGCGGCGATATCCGATCCTCTCAGCGTTTCGAGGGTCTCGTCCAGCCCGATCTGTCCATAGTCAAGGGCGTGGTTATTGGCCACAGTGACCAGATCCAACCCTGCATCGACCAGCGTCTGAGCCCAAAGAGGATGAGCGCGAATTAGATATTCCTTGTCCAGAGGACGACCCTGGGTGGTAAGGACACACTCCAGGTTGGCCACTGCCAGGTCCGCGGTCTCCAGGAGTGGTGCGAGCCCCTCCCAGGGCGCGGCCGGGCCATAGCGGGCCAGCTGTGCCTCCATCGAACGCCCCGGGGCTATGTCGCCGAGAAAAACCAGGGTGGCGGCCTTTGACCCATCCTTGGCAGCGGAGGCGGCTCTGGGGGGAGAGCCAAGGCTATCCTCTGAGGCAGACACCATCGCCGGAGGGGGCAACCACGGGCCTCCGGCCGGGCCGGCCATGTCCCTGATCTGCCAGGCGACGACATCGGCCAGGGCAAAGACGCTGCCATCCTCACCTGCTGCCAGAGCCCACACTGGCAGACCTGCGTGGATCGAGCCCCGTAACTGTCCACGCGCGTCGTAGGCCTGGATCTCACCACTTGCCAGCCCGGCCAACACCTCCAATCTGCCGTCACCATCCATGTCAGCAGAAACAATTGCATTCACCGGCGAGGCCATGGCGATACGCCACAGTACTTCCCCTTGGGCTGAAAGCAGGGCGAGCAACGGGGCTTGGCCCCCTGTTCCAGCTACGATTTCTGGATCTGGGTCGCCGTCCAGGTCGGCTGTGTGCCAGACTGGCCCACCCTCACCCAGGACATGCTGCCATAGAAGGCGCTCAGTGTTCGCCTGGCTTCTCTGCGCTCCCCCTGTTCCTGCATCCAGCGCGAGTAGTCGGCCGTCCTGCGTGCCAACGAGGACGCGCGAGTCTCCCTCCGCCTCCAGCGGTCCGAGACCCGTGACCGATGCCCCGGCATCGAAGCGCCATTTCTCGAGGCCGGTGAGCTCCAGTGCCCGAACTTCTCCGTTCAGGGTAGCTCCTACTGCCAAGTCTTCCTCTGGGACGTTCGAAAGCGAGTCACCGGGCACGATGGTGACGTCGGTGACCGGACTGTCCAGGCTGACCTGCCAGCGTACCCTTCGCTCTTCGCCCTCGGTGTTTAGTAGGGCCAACTGGCCGCCCTGGGGAGGGCCCTCCTGCCAGCCGCCCGCCAGCAAGCCCCCCTGCCGCCCAGCCTCCAGGGCTGTCACCCGGCTGCCCAGTTCGTGCCGCCATAGACGGCCTCCCTGTTCGTTGAGAAGTGTGACTGCGCCGGTGTCGTCGGCAGTGGCCACCCACTCTCCATCGAGGGCAGCCAGGGCATAGGCCGGTCCCTCGGTTCTTGTCTTCCATAGAATCTCGCCACCGCCGTTCAGTGCATAGGTGTTGCGATCAAGCGAGGCGACAACGAGGACTGGCTTCCTGGCCTGGTAGATGATGGTTGTATCGGCAAGATGCCCGTTGCTGCCGAATCGCCAGCCGAGGGAGAATTCGAGCGGCCTTCCGGCAACAGGTGTCAAGAGGGCCGGCTGGGTTGGTAATGGGGTTGTAGAAGGGGGGGGGGAGGTGGCGGTGGAGGTGGCGGCGGGCGGCAAAGTGGGTGAAGCAGTAGCATGCGAGGTCGATGCTAGAGTGGGAGAGGGTGGGCTGGTTGTGGGGGAGGCGGCAGCCGCCGCGGAAAGGGTAGACAGCGGAGTGGGCGTAGAGGTCCAGGTTGCTTCTGGACTGGTTTGGGGTGCCAGGGCTGCCGGAGGTGCAGGCGGTGGCCCGCAGCCGACCAAGCTGCCTATGGCGAGCAATAGCGCCAGAAGTTTAGGGGCTGCCAGATGCTGCATGGGCTCCTTCACCCTGCTGGACAAACTGGAAGAAGTTGCCAAAGATCTGCTCGGCTACGTTCTCGTACTCGCGGTAGCCAATGGCGGCCATTGCGTCAAGATCATAGCCTTGGCTTGGCAGCCAGGCGGAACCACGGATGACCTCCTCAGCGATCTCGGGGTTGTACTGGGGATTGAACTGTACGCCCCACACAGGATAGTCGCGCAGACGGAACGCCTGTACCGGGCATGTCTCTGTTGAGGCCAGCAGCTCGGCTCCCTCGGGCAGGCGCGTCACCTGGTCGCCATGCCACAGAAAAGCGTAGAAGGTCTCGCCCAGACCAGCCAGCAGTGGATCGGACTGGCCTGCCTCGCTGACGGCGATTGGCAGCCAGCCGAATTCCCAGCGACCGCGCCGTACCTCACCACCTAGCCAGTAGGCGAGAAGCTGGTGCCCCAGGCAGATACCGAGGATCGGCACGCCGGCATCGAGTGCCTCCAAGATCCGATCCTTTTCGGCCTGGAATATGGGCTCCTCAAACTCCTCGGGACGGTATTCACCGCCAGCAAAGATCACGGCGTCAAAGTCGCGTAGGTCGGGGACAACCTCTTCCAGGTCTACGCGTACGGTCGTGGCTTCAACTCCGAATCGTTGGAGAACATGGTCGACGACGAGAGAGCGGGCCGGACCATGGATGAGGGAGATGACCCGTAACGGCCCACGGGTGGCTGTCGCCGTGGGCGTCGACGTGGACGTAGGTGTTACAGTTGCCGTTGGCGGAGGCGTGGAGGTAGGAGCGGTTGTGGGCGTCGATGTGGCTGTGGGAGTGAAGGTTGCGGTTGGCGTGGGAGCCGGTGTTGTAGTGGCTGTGGACGTCGGCAAGGGGGTAGAGCTGCTGGTCGGGGCCGCTATGGCCAACGTTGTTGGCTGAGGTGGGCGCGGGCTGGCCTGAGGCGACCCACAAGCGGCGACAATTGTACTGAGACCAACCAGGCGAAGGAAGGCGCGCCGGCTCAGTGGTAGGCGCTCACTTGGCAGGTGCATTAGGCGGGTAATCTCTTTTCCAGTGGTCGCGCGACGGCGATCATTTTGTCGCTCTCGCCAGTAAAGTCGTCCAACTCGTACGAACCGTAGACCGCTTCGAGCTGGAATCCAGCGCGATCCAGGAGCAGATCCAGCTCGCCGCGAAAGATGTAGCGCAGAGAAAAGGCAAAGACTGTACGTTCCACGTGACCCTCGCGGTTGGCCTCGTCAAGGAACAGGATCGTGTGCATAATCTGTTCAGCAAGATCTACCGTCTGGGTTCGGAATTTCATCAAGGTCTGGCCGGTGTCTGGATCGGTCATGAGCTTGTCCAATACCACCTGGCCGCGGGAGTCCAGCAGCCGGTCCGGATGAGGGTTAAACAGATCGAGGAGAAGGACCCCATCACTGTTTAGGTGCTTGCGGATGCTGCTCAAGGCGGCTATCTGGTCGTCGGTGGTCAGCATGTGCATGAAGGAATTGATGGCCGCATAAGCCAGATTGTAGCGGCCGCCCAGGTCTAGCTCGCGCATATCCTGTTTCACCAGCGTGACGCGGTTGCTCAGCCCCAGCGCTGCAGCCTTCTCACGGGCAATCTCTAACATTGCCCCCGATAGGTCCACGCCGGTTACCTCATAGCCACCAGCGGCCAGAGGAAGGAGCAATCGGCCTGTGCCGCAGCCCAATTCCAGGATGGGTGTTCCACAACGTACCGCGGACTGCTGGACCAGTTGCAGGTCATCGTCAAAACCGGCATAGTCCAGGTCGTAGTAACGGGCATAGAGATCAAAACTGTCCATACATCGGCTCCTCGCCTCAATCTGGCAGGCGCCAGTCTACCACAGTCAGGAAGATAGAGCAACCCGGTTGGACTAGCTTGAAAAAGTATGGTATAATATAGATACCTATTTTTAGCGTACCGGGGGGAGGCGCCATGTTCATCCCGTGGGATCAGTTTCAAGCCAGTGATGTCCTGGTGGTTCAGGGCACCGACTCTGTGGCCCAAGTTCGGGACCGGCTGCTGGCAGCTGGAGGGCCGGCACAGCACCTGTCGGCCATGGTCATTCTTTTGCCAGATGGGCGAGTCGTGCCTACCACCGTGTCGCAGCTCAAAGAGCTTGCCAAGAAGCTTGGGCGGCGCATCCTCCCGTCACCCATTGGATCTTTGGCTGAAGACCTGTGTCCCAGACCCTGGGAGATAAGCGACCAACTACCAGGGGTCTGTGAAGCCGAAACACTGGCTTCGCGTCGCCGCATGCCCATCCTCGTCACCAGCAAAGGTGAGCGTGTTGGCCTCGTCCGCCCCCTCAGAGAGATCGAGAGCTACAAGAGCAGCCAGGGGCTTAGCTTTGATCTCTTTGACCAGAGCGTACCGGAGGGGACTGGCGAGCCCTTTGTCTGGTTTCCAGAGAAGGCTCCCCTGGCCCGCGTAGCACAGGATCTCAGGCCGTACCGCGGTACGCCCCTGGTATACGTGCTCTTGCAGCTGGCGGACGGGGGGTTCAAGCTGTCAACCAAAGCTGGGTTGAACCGCGCGATTGTGGAATTGAGCGCGGGTATGAAAAGTGGCCCGACCAAAGTCTGGGAACTGCCTCTCCAACAGCTTGAGGCTGCATTCTCAGAAACGTGTCAAGTCCGTGATCTGGAGGATATGAGCGGCACGCAGGCCAAGAGCCTTTCCCGCTCGAAGGCATTGGTACTGGTTCGGGATGGAAGCCCGGCGAGCTTGTATCCCGGGGGCCTGCGGGATGCATTCCCCTATGGCACCGCGAAGGGTGGGGGCTACGACCTGGACACGATCCCCTACAGTGTGCTGGACAGTGTGTACTCGATGCCAAGGGCTCTCCTCGAGCCTGAACCGGAGCCCAGGTTCGTCAATCTTTGGTTCGAAGATGCGGATCGAAGTGCTATTCCCGGCGGGCAGTCGCTGGTCGTGGGCCGGGCCTATCACTTGGCGCTGAATGTTGGGCGCTTGCTCCAAGATTCCATCATTGACTGGGATCGCGCCCCTGCCGGCGCCCAGGCCATTGTCGAACCCCAGGCGGAAGATGCCCTGCTGTACGTCAGTCTCAACTCACAGGATTTTGAGATTCCCGAACCAACTCAGTCGCTCCGGCTGCCCAAGAAGGGTGATTCTGATCTGGTGCGCTTTCAGGCCGTACCGCTGGACCGCACCTGGGGGACAGATCTGGCTACGCTAGAGGTCTGCCTGTTCTACCGAACCTATTTGGTACAGACCTTTCGGGTACGCGCCGAGGTGGTAGCTGCCGGCGAGACTGCGCACGGCGCGCATCCTCAAATCGCCCGGTTGATCCATGCCCGAACCGCCAGCTTCCCGGACATGGCCAAGCTCCCACCACGCGATCTGAGCTTGACTATTACCCGCGACGGCGCCGACCGCTACCGCTTCACTTTCCTGGTGGATCCTGGGGACAATGGTCCAGTTGCTGGTAGAGAGCAGGGCACAGGGCCCGTAGAACTCTTCTGCCACGTGCACATGACGCGCGACGATCTGACACACCTGATCACCAAGGCTCGGCGCCAACTGTACAACGTGGTGCAGGCATTTGATCTGTTGCAGGAACGGGATACCCGAACCTATCGGATGGCCACCCGCGCCCTGGCCCAAGTCGGTCGCCAGTTGTATCTCAGGCTCTTTGCCAGTGCCTCCGCACAAGCGCTAAGGGACTGGATGGAGGAGATCTTGCCGGATGGCTCTACCATTCAGGTTGTGGATCTGGCCGGAGACTTTTGTTTTCCCTGGAGCCTGGTGTATACGGCGCAACCATGGGATGATGATGAGCCAGTGGACGTGGAAAAGTTCTGGGGCTGGCGCTACGAGATTGCCCTTCTTACCAGTAGGATGCTGGACACCTATCGCCAGGCCCGGACGGAGATGCCCACTGATGATGCATTGTGCATAAGCGTGGGCATGTACGAGCGCTTGGTGGGCGCGGCCGAGCAGAAAGCCTTCTTTGCTGCTTTGGACTCCCGGTCAGGCCATCGGGTACTGCCCGAGATTGTGACAAGCCGCCGCAAGATGGGGCGCAAGTTGGCCGGCGCAGACCAGGATCTCTACTATTTCTTCTGCCATGGCTATACGGAGCGGATTGCGACCGACATCCAGCTTGACGCGGATCTGGTCAGCCAGTTTGCCCAACAGACAGCGGCTTCCCTCAAGGACCGCCCGCAATCGGTCCGCGAGCACCTGGATGACCTGTTTGACGTCAGTGACTCTTGGCTGCGCCTGACGCGGGGCAAGATTCCCCTGACGATGCTCAAGGAGACCGTGCCGTCCGAGTTCTCACAGCATCCATTCGTGTTTCTGAACATGTGCGAATCAGCCCAGGTGTTGCCCTCGTTGTCGGATGGCTTTGTACCGTTTTTCCTCGAACGAGGCGCCAGGGCCGTCATCGGTACCGAGTGTTCGATGAATACCGTCTTTGCCGACGATTTTTCCCGCGCATTCTTGACACTCTTTTTCCAGGGCGAGAGCGCCGGTGCGATTCTGCTGACCCTTCGCCGCCGCTATCTCAACGAAGGGAATCCTCTGGCCCTGGCTTATACCCTCTACGCGGACGCCAATTTGAGACTGGATAGGCAGGTGCTCCCTGCAGATGGCCCCCAGCAGGACGCCGGAAGGAGAGAACAGGTGGAAGCCCAAGAGCCCCGGGTAGAAGCCGTAGATGCTCTGTGGGAGGACGATATGGACGGCTTGATGCTGACCCTTGCCGCCCGCGTCCAGGCCGGAGATGAGGGAGCCGCTCAAGACGAACTCCAGTTGTGGGATCCACCGGAGGTGGCTTTCGCCGCTGATACCGAAGCTGGACCCGAATGGACGGCCAAGATGATCGCCTATGGCCAGGAGTGGTGGGACAAGCTGGAACCCAAGTTGTACGACGTGCTGTGCAACAAGAGCAATGAGCAGCACGACGAACTCATGACTGCCCTTCAGGATGGGGTCAAGATGCTGGCGGCTGCTCTAGCACCGACGTTGGTTGCCCAGGTGGCTGCACTCCCAGCGATCGCCATCGTGGTCGCCACGATCGCAGCCAAAAAGATCGCCGAGTCAGGGCTTGAGACTGCTTGCCAGTTGTGGGGCGACTCTGTCGCCAGCCAAGCTGAGAGTGAGTAGGATTCCCTAGAAGAATCTGTACCCTGGCCCCGAACCCCGCGAGTTTGTCAGAGCATTCCTCTGGCGGACTCGGTTGTTTGCGAGAGCAACTGCCCCGCAAGGCGAAGCAGGCTACCCTGTCTCACGTGCTGGGTCATTTCCTGCGTTCTTGTGCCTTGAAAGCGCCTATGCCATTCTCCTCCCCACTGAACATTCATGACTTGACCGCATTCTGGGAGCCGCCACATTCACGGGTGCGCTGCCGAGTGGTTCAATAGCACTGAGGCGTCTTGATCAAGTCCGACTGCGTGATTTCCAGAAAAGCGGGCTTTGTGCTACACTTCTGGCAGAATGGACAACGCCTGAGCGGGCGCCCGGAGCGACCAAGGTTGTGTTGGTATGGCCCTGGCTGTAGCTACGGCGATGCCCAATGGATTGAGAAACCAGGGGGAGAATACGTCAACGATGACCCATTACACGGATCACGACCTGGACCGGGAGCTCGGCCGCCTCATTGACAGGCGGTCTAGCGATAGCGTAAAGTGGCTGCTCTACGACAAAGATGTGTTGCCCATGTGGGTGGCGGATATGGACTTCACCTCGCCTGAACCGGTCATCCGCGCCCTCCGCGATCGGGTGGACCACGGCATATTCGGATATGGCAAAGAACCCGCAGAACTGCGCCCGGTCATTGTGGATCGCCTCCAACGTCTGTATGGCTGGGAGGTGGCGCCGGAGGCTCTGGTATTTGTGCCGGGCGTTGTCACCGGCTTTAACCAAGCCGCCCATGCTGTGACTTCCCCAGGCGACGGTGTTTTGGTACAGACGCCGGTCTATTTCCCCATGCTCTATGCCCCGGGCAACGTCAACTGCACGCTGGATGAGATGGAATTGACGCGGCTGCCGGACGGATCCTACGAGATAGACTATGACGCCTTTGAGGCGGCTATCACCGATAAGACTCGCATCTTTCTGCTATGCAGTCCCCACAATCCGGTGGGCCGCGTATTCCGGCGCGACGAGCTGGAGCGGATGGCCGAGATCTGTCTCCGCCGTGATGTTGTCATCTGCTCCGACGAGATCCACTGCGACCTGGTCTTCCCAGAGTATCCACACCTGCCCATTGCTTCCCTTGATCCCGAGATTGCTGACCGGACCATCACGCTGATAGCTCCCAGCAAGACCTACAATATCGCGGGCCTTCACTTTTCTGTGGCCATCATCCAGAATCCAGAGCTTCGCGAAAAGTATCAGGCCGCCAGCGCTGGCCTTGTGGGCAGGCCTGGCATCCTCAGTGCTGTGGCCGCACTGGCCGCCTACCGGGATGGCCAGCCATGGCTGGATGCGGTTCTGCGCTACCTGGAGGCCAACGCGGACTATTTGTCCGAGTATGTGAATTCCCAGTTGCCCGGCGTTGCCATGTGGCGACCGGAAGGGACGTACTTGGGCTGGCTCGACTGCCGCGAGGCTGGGATCGATGGCTCTCCCCACCAGTTCTTTCTGGAGCAAGCAGGGGTTGCCATGAACGAGGGCGCGGCCTTTGGGCAAGGCGGAGAGGGGTTTGTCCGGTTGAACTTTGGCTGTCCCCGGTCCACCCTGTATGAAGCCCTGGAGCGGATGAGGGTCGCGTTGTCTAACCTGTAGCGAGGTGTCCTGCGGGCAGTACTTGGGCCCGCGTCCCTTTCAGTGGCCGAGCCGCCGGCTACGACGGTGCATTAACACGGACGGCAGCAGGAACAGCACGCCGCTCAGCAGCAGCACGGCCATGTCCAGCCAGGGGTTGAGCAGGCCAACTCCGAGCACAGCGTGGTTCATCAGGTCCTGGGCGTAGGTCAGGGGCGAAAGAAAGGCCAATGCCCGCGCCGCTGGGGCCATTTCGTTCAAGCCAATGAAAACACCGCTGATGAACAGCAACCCCCAGCGTAGCAGCGTGCTAGGCATCTGCACGGACCCTGGGTTGCGGGTGGGGATGGAGCCAAAGATCACCCCCAAGGCCGAGAAAGAGAATGCCGCCAGGAGTACAGCGACCGCCAGCAGCCAGGGCTGAGCGACATTCGCCCCAAAGGCCACCACGCCGACGATCAGGGCAAAGGCCGACGTGCCGATGGCAAATAACGCTCCCACCGCCGTCTTGCCCAGCAGCAGGGTCAGCAGCGACATCGGCGCGGCCAGCAGCCGGTCATAGGTTCCCAGGCGCCGCTCCAGTGGGATGATGAACGGTCCGGCGGCAGCAGCGGTGAAAAAGACCGTCAGAGCCAGCAGTCGGGCGACACCTTGGTCGGCCGCCATCTCCCGCCTTACTGAGAAGGAAAAGAACATGAAGAACGGCAAAGCTGGAACAACACCAACTGAACCAAGAGCAGGGCACAACCACATTGTCAGCACAGGTTGCCGGCCAGGAGATCTTCCACGTCAGCAACAGAGGGAGGGGGGCGGCCCGCCGCGCGCGCGCACAGCGCCCCCGCCGCCGCGACGACGAAGCCCGGCGTGCAGAACCCGCACTGGGACCCGTGCGCGGCCGCCAGGGCAGCCTGGAGCGGGTGCGGGGGGCGCAGGCCGCCGCCGAGGCCTTCGACGGTCGTCACAGCCGCGCCCTCGGCCGCGTACAAGGGGAAGAGGCACGCGTTGACAGGCCTCGCGCCCTCCCCGCCGCGCGTCACCAGCACGGTGCACGCGCCGCAGCCGCCCTCGCCGCAGGCGAGCTTGGTGCCGGTGAGGCCGAGGTCGTCTGGTGGGTTAGGGTTGGGGTTGGGGTTCGGGTTGGGATTTCCTCTCCCATTCCGCTTCTCTCTCCCCGCCTCAGCCGCCGCCGATGGCCGCATCCCACTGTTGCCACGCACCGCGCAAGTACTGCAGCAACGTGGCATCGCCGCGGCCTGGGGGCAGCGCGCGCACAACGCCGTTGACCGCGATGGCGGGCGCGCCGGGGTCGAGAAGGGGCGCTCCCGGCGCCTGCGGGGCGGCTGCCATTGACGCGCGGGGGCGCCGCGCGGGCGCGGGGGCCGCGGCGGCGAGTGGGGACGGCGCCTGCGCTCGCGCCCCGCCACTCCATGCGGCCACGCGCGCCGTGCCCGCCCCCGGCGCCCGCCGCGGCCGCGCCAGCGCCGGCGCTCGCCCGCCGCCTGACGAGCGCAGCGCTGGCAGCGCTCCTGGCGACCGCGGCACCGTCCCTCGTCGCACCCCCCCGCCCGCGTACGCCTCCCCGTCGCACCTCGTCCGCGTAGAGGACGTCGACTCCCCCGCCCTGCGCGCCGGCCTGAACGCGGCCAACGAGCGGAGGTTCGGGGACGCGCTGTCCGCGTTTGAGGGCGCGCTCGCCGACGACGGGCCGTCGGCCGCGCTCCTCTCCAACCTCGGGAACGTGCGCCTATCTCTCGGCGACCCGGACGCCGCGCTGGCGTCGTTTGATGAGGCTTTAACGCTGGCGCCGGCCGCGGACTCGGCCATTCTGAGGCTCAACAGGGCACTCGCGCACGAGGCGCTCGCCGTGCGTGCCGCCGCGGCCGGCGACGCAGCCGCCGCCGCCGCCTCCCTGGCCGCCGGCGTCGCCGACTGCGACGCCGCCATCGCGGCCGACCCGGGGGAAGCCGCGGCGCACTACAATCGAGGGGGCCTCCTCCAACGCGGCGGCGACTTTGCCGGCGCCGCCGCCTCCTTCCGCACCGCGGCCGACCTGGCCCCGGGCCTCCCCGGGTACCGCGCCCGGCACGCGGTGCTCCTGCTGCAACTCGGCGACCCAGCGGCGGCGGCCAAGGAACTCCGCGCCGTGGTCCGCCGCACCCCCATCTTTGCCGAGGCCCACGCAGCGCTCGCCGGCGTCGAGTGGGCGCGCGGCGACGGCGCCCGGGCCGAGGGCGAGCTCGAGGCGGCCGCCGCGCTCGACTCGGGGTGGAAAGCGGCGGGGCGCGCGGCGGGGGCGGCGCGGTGGCCGCCCGCGCTCGTGGCGGCGTACGAGAAACTGTTGGCGTTGGAGCCGATGATGGGCGGGGGGAGGGGTAGAGGAGAGGGAGAGCTGTTGCGAGCGCGTCGCGACGAGAGCGTTGTTGTCCCTCCCCTCACTCTGCGGCCGGCGGCCGGCCCGGGAAGCGCTCTGGTGGGCGATGCTGCCGCCCCACGCGACGCCCGCGGCGCAACCGCCGCCGGATGCGGGGGCCGTGCCCACGGCAGCGCCTGCGGGCGCGCCCTCCAATCTGCGCCCGTGCCCGCACCAGGTGGCGGGCCACATGTTTGAGAGTGAGAGAGAAAGAGATAGAGGCTGGGAAGGGAGGTGGGAGAGGGGCGGCCGATTGCCGCCGACCCCCACACCTCGCTCCACCTCCCTCCTTAGACGGCAAGGAGGGGTCCTACGTCGACGACGCCGGCCGCTTCTACAAGCCACTGCCGGTGAGGAGGGGAGGAGAGGGGGGGTGGATCGGACTGGCCCTTCTTTCTCGCCCGAGCGCGCGCGGCTAGCCAACCGCCTCCTCCTCCCCCACCAGCCCGGCCCGCGCGGCGACGCCGAGGCCGCGCTTTACCAGCACGTCCAGGCCGCGCTGGCGAGGGAGGGCTTGGACTGGGAGGCGACGGCGCGCGCGGCGCGCGGGGCGCGCGCTCGCAGCCGCCTTTCCGCCCGCCTCCTGGGCCGCCGCCAACGCGCCCCTGCTCGCCGCCCTTCCCATCTACCACGGTATTGTCTACCGCCCATCCGGCGGCGTCCTGCTGGCGCTGGAGGACGTGGCGGGGCCGTGCTTCACCCTGTGTCGCAGACATAAAAATCGGCGCCGCCTCGGCCCACCCCGACGACCCGCCCGCCCGCGTGGCCCAGTGCGCGGCCAAGCGGGGGGCGGCGGTGCAGGCGGCGCTGGGATTTCGGCTGTGCGGGGCGCGGGTGAGAATGGGAATGAAAGTGTTGTTGGGTAAACAAAAGGTGATGGCCTCGCCCCTTCAGACCCTCCCCCTCTTTCTCCCTCTCCCCAGGCCGACCGCCCCGCCACGCGCGACCACCGGCGCTGGACCAAGGCCGAGTGCAAGGCGCTGCGGGAGGGCGGGGCGGGGGCGGCCCTGGAAGCGTGGGCGGCCGGCCGCGCGGGCTTGCCCGCCGCCGCCCCCGCTCGATGCGCTCGCGGCCTGGGCGTCGACGCAGACCGAGTTTGCGTTTTGCGCGGCGTCCGCGCTGCTGGTGTTCGACGGCGGGGGCGGCGGCGAGGGAGGGACGAGGGATGTCGGCGGGGGCCGGCGACCGTGCGGTTGTGCGATTTCGCGCACACCCGCTCCGGCACGTCCCGCCCCGACCCAAACTTTCATGCGGGCCTCGTCGCGCTCGCGGCTGCGCTGCGGGCGGCCGCGGCGGCGGGCGAGTGATTTTGAGGGGGGACGGAGCCGCGCGCTGTGACCACTCTCTCCCCTCTGCCGCCTCCCCACGCTCCTCTCTCCCTTCTGTCTCGAACCGAGTCCCTGCCGTCCCTGTTGCAGTCGCGGGCGGGCGCCCGGCCGCGGCGCCCCGCGCCGCTCACGCGCCGCGCGGCCCCTGCCCCGCCCCCGCCCCCCCGACGCGCGTGACAGGGGGGCGCGCCAAGTGCGGCGCCCGATTGTGGCCGCCGCGCGTCGGTGAGTGGGGGTGGGGACGGAGGGGGGGGGCCGCGAGTGGCGCGCGCGCGGGCAGAGGGAGCCGCGGCCGCCGCCCCACACCTCCCCGCCGGGCCCCGCGTCCCACCGCGCCCTCCTCAGGGCCCCGAATCAAGGGTCACGGGCCATCGAACCATAGGAGAATCACGCCCCCTCGCCCCACTCTCTACGAGGTGATCTTCTTCTTGAGCTCCTCGATGTCGGCCAGCAGTTCCTCGCGGCTCGACTTGAACAGCAGGTAGCGGTACACGAACCACGAGGTGTAACCCAAGCCCACGAGCTCGAGCAGCTTGGGGAGGAGCGGGACCGCGTTGACAGCGCCGACGACGGTCGACGCGAGCCAGAGGAGGACGACGGCACCTCCGGCGTAGAGCAGGGCCGAGGGCTTGTCCTCGACGGCGTCCCACTGGAAGGAGGGAAAAGGGGGAGGGTTTGGGTGTCGGTGAGGCGAACGGCGCGGGGCGCTGGGCCCGCGCGCGCCGGGGGTGGCGCCGCGCGAACGCAGCCCTCGGGCGCCCCTGGCGCCCGCCCAATCGGTGGTCCGCATCGGCGCCGGCGCCTGGGAGGGGCGGCGGCGCCCCATGCGGCCCCAACCACCCCCGCTCGCGCGCGCGCGCCGTGGGCCGTCCGCGGCGCGGAAACCCAATCACCCCCTCCCACACCTTGGCCTGGATGTCCTTGACGATGGCGTCGACGTCCACCTCGTTGTCCGCCGCGCGCACGGCGACGGGGCGGCGGGCGGGCTGGGGGGGGAGGGCGATTGTGCGCTTTGGCAGCGGGCGCGCGGCGCCGTGCCAGGAGGGCGGCGCGCGCGCTCTTTTCTGCCCCTTACGACCGAGCGAGAACCAGCGCGCCCTCCGGGGTGCGCGGGCGCCGCGCCGGCGGCCGCAGGCGGCGGGCGGGGGGTGGGCGGGCGCTCTATTGGACCCCGGCCTTTGCCGCCGCGCGGCGTCGCCGCCGCTGTCCAACCTCCCCCCGCACGGCGCGTGCGAATGCGGCGCACGCATGGGGGGGCAATTGGCGCGCGCGCAGCCTCCCGCGCCCCCCCTTCTCCCCACTCACCGCCGCGGCGGCGGCGCGGCGCGGCGGCGCCCGCGCGGCGCGCGGGGGCCGCGGGGCGGGCGAGGCCGGAAGCGCGGACGGCAAAGGCCATGGTGGTGGGTGGGCGGGGGGGAGGGGAGGGTGGCGGGTGTGGGGCGCGGCGCGGCCGGCGGCGAGCGCGGACGCCCCCCGCCCTCTCGGCACCACCATCCTGCGCCTGGCGCGCGCGCGGGGCGGCCGCCCCCCCCCCCCTTGAATGCCCTGCACCGCCAGCGAGCAGGCCGCGCTCGACGCGCGCCTGCTGCGCCACCTCTCCGCGCCGCCCGCGGCGGCCGCGCCCCCGCCACCCCTCGACCGCGCCGCGCACGCCGCCTTTGCCCGGCGCGCGCCGCGAGCGCTGCCCGCTGGCTACGCGTCCCTGGGCGCGGGGCGGCCGTGGCTCGTGTTCTGGGCGGTGCACGCGCTCGCGGTCCTGGACGCGCCGCTCGACCCCGACCCCGTCGCCGACGCGGGCGAGGGAGTGCGGGGGGGGGGTGGCGCGTCGCGCAGCGCGGACAACGGCCGGGGCGGGCGGCCGACGCGTCTTTCCCTCTCTCTCTCTCAGCCGCGCGCGCCGACGCCATCTCTTTCCTGTCCTCCTGCGCCCACCCCGGCGGCGGTTACGGCGGCGGCCCCGGCCAGGCGCCCCACCTCGCCCCCACATACGCCGCGGTGGCGGCCCTGGTGACGCTCGGGGTAGCGAGGCGTTGAGCTCGATCGACCGCGAATCGCTGCGCGCGTTTCTCTTTGTATTGTCAACCCTCCTCCCTCCTCCGGCTTCCGCGTGTGCGCCGGCGGCGAGTCCGACGTGCGCGGCGCGTACACCGCGCTCGCGGCGGCGTCGCTCGCGGGCCTCGACGCCGGCGCGCTCGCGCGCGCGGCGCGGCTGCCGGTCTTTCTGTCCGCGTGCGCCACGCCGTCCGGTGGCCTCGGCGGCGCCCCCGGCAACGAAGCACACGGCGGCTACGCCTACTGCGGCGCGGCGGCGGCCGCGCTGGCGGAGCGTGCGGGGGCGCGTTTCGACCCCCCCGCGTTTGACCGCCGCCGCCTCGCCTGCTGGGCCGCCCGCCTGCAGCACCCCTCCCTGGCTGGCTTTGCGGGGCGTCCCAACAAGCTGGTGGACGGGTGTTATTCCTTTTGGGTGGGGGGGCTGTGGCCGGCGGTGGTGGTGGCGGGGGCGGGCTGCCGAGTCCGCGCGCGACCGCGCGGCTGCCGCCCGGCACGCCGCCCCTGCCACCCCTGCCGCCCGTGCCCGTGGGCGGCATTCCTGGCCCCGTGGAGCGCGCGCGGCGGGCCGCCGCCGCCGCGGCGTCCGCCGCGGCGTCCGCAGCTGCCGCGGCCGCCGCCGGCGGCCCGCCGGCGCCGCCCTGGACGCCGCCGCCGCCGCCGCCGACGCGGACGAGTGGGCGAGTCTAGCGGCGGACGTCGCCGACGCGGGCGCGGCGCTCCTGGCGTCGCCGCCGACCCCCACCCCCTCCACCCCCACTGGCCACGACGCCGCCGCCCTCCCACACTGGCTCCTCGCCTGCTGCCAGTCCCCCGGCGGCGGCGGCATGCGGGACAAGCCCTGGGCAAAGCGGCCGACCACTACCACACGTGCTACTGCCTGTCGGGCTGCGGCCCTCGCCCAGGCCGCGACCGCGCCGGCGATTGTCGGCGGTGTCGCCAACGCGGTGGCGGCCATCGACCCGCTGCTCAACGTGGTGGTGGAGAGGGCCGCGGCGGCGGCGGCGTGGTTTGCGGCGCGGGAAGAGGAAGAGAGAGGGGCGGCGGCGTGAGCGCACGAGCGGACGCCCCAGGGCCGAACTTGCAAGAATGCGGGCTCTGCGTTGGCGCGGCGCGTGCGGCGGGAAGTGAAGAAGGAATGAACGGGAAAGCAGGCAGGCGGGAGCGCAGAAAGGAAAACAAGGCAGGGACGACGCCCGCGCCCCTCCGCCTCCTCACGACGGCACCACGATGACCGCCTTGGCGCGCTCCAGCCCCACCCCCGCCCCCGCGGGAGCCCCCACGCACACGAGGGCGTCGTTGGAGTGGCCGTCCAGGACGGCGGCGGGGATCTGGGTGCACCCGTAGCACGTCACCTCCTTCAACCCCGGCCGCGCGTCGGCCAGGGCGCCCACCGCTTCACCCGGGAAGCGGACCAGGAAACGTCCAGGGAGGCGAGACGGGGGGCACCGCGGGTCAGGGCGGCGATGGTGGCGGCGCCGACGGCGGGAATTTTGGCGACGGACAGCGCGGTGAGGGACCCCAGGGCCGCGACCGCGGCCGCCAGCGCGACGTCGGACAGGGCGCCGCAGCTGGCGATGGAGAGGGACCGCAGGCCGCGGCAGGAGGCGGCGAGGGTGGCGAGGCCTTCGTCGGTGAGCGCCGCGCCGTCGGCCGCGAGCGCGGTCAGGCCGCCGCGCGCCGCGATGGCCGCCAGCCCGGCGTCGCCCACGCCCGCGCACGCGCGCACTGAGAGCTCGGCCAGGGCGGGGAGGGCGGGGGCGGCGGCGAGGAGGAAGGCGTCGTCGACGGCGGGCACGGCGTCGAGAGCGAGGGCTTCAAGGGCCGGCAGGCCCTTGCCCGCTTTCTCCCCGACGCCGAGCGCGGCCAGCAACGCGCGCCCGGTGACGGCGCGGCAGTGGGACAGGTCGAGGCGGGTCAGGGTGGGGGCGGCGGCCAGCGGGGCGCCGCCGAGCGCAGACGCGTGCGGGAGGGCCAGGGAGACCAGCCCCGGCGCCGCGCCGAGCAGCGCCGCCAGCCCCACATCCGTGAGCCGGTACGCGCCGGCCAGGGCCAGGTGCTGCAGGCGCGGGCGGGGGCCCGGGCGCGCGCACGCGATCGCCGCCGCGTCCCCGAGCCCGCGCCCGCAAAAGCCGAGCGCTAGCCGCTCCAGGGACGGCGACCCGACCTCCCCCAGGAACGCGGCCATCCCGGGCGCGTCCAGGCCGGACGCGTCGGGGATGGAGACATCCGCCGGCGCCCCCGCGGCGAGCACGTGC